>NZ_CP041780.1:0-197398 GCF_016899445.1 Burkholderia sp. MS455 | reverse complement strand
ACTTCAGTGCGGACAGCGTCTCCCCCAGACGGGACTGCATCACCGAGGCGACGTACCCTTCGGTTGACGGTCCCGTCACCACCAGATACTGGTGCCCCAACCGGGCATCGTCGACCATCAAGGCATAGTGCTTTTGAGTGTCCAGGTTATCCAGGAGCGCGCCCACTTTGTCGTCGCCGCTTACCGCCGGCAGATGCCTGGGATCCACCGCCCATTGTTCCTCGACCGTCAGCTTGAACAAATACCGGGTACTGATACCGCTGACCGGCTCGGTCGCGGACGCGCCACTGGGCGCCTCCACTCCATAGGCCCGCATCATCTCGCTCTGCTCCGCGGGCGCCAATCCAAAGCCCTTGATCCGCTCGCGCACCTCCGATTGGGTCGCGCGGGCTTGCCGGATGATCTCTCCCGGATCGCGATCCACGATGCGATACTGCCAGTCAGCGTACCAAAGCATGGCATTGTCGGCCGGCTGCTGATCCCGCGCCAGCATGCGTTGCTTCATGAGCTGCCGGTCGGATTCAACGTTCGTCGCAGACGCACATGATTGCGGCACCGTGAGTCGGCAGGGCGCCGGTGCCCCCTTACGAGCCAGGTGTTGTATCCCCTCATCGCTGAGCGCGTAAAATTTTCCGGGATTCGCCTGCAAGCGTGCCAACGTAAGGGCCACTAACGCGGCCCGCTCATCGTCCGAGATGCCGAGAATCAATTCATACAGAATCTCCGCCCGATGATCCGCACCCAGTGAAACGCATCCGCGCCTGCGTTTGATGCATCAACGCTCGCTGCATCGGAATCTCGAGCGGCAGCGCAGTCGACGGCATCCCGAAGAATCCCCAGAAATCGTGCAGGAAACCGTCCAGCGATGTCGCCTCGCTCAAATCGGCTTGCAGATACTTGGTCAGCAGATGTTCGAGCTGCTGGGCTTCCGTGTGCGTGTAGGAGTCGATCCACATACCGGTATAGGACGTGGGATCGATTTGCTGCGTCAGCCAGTCCGATGCCTCGGAAAACGGTTCACCCGGTTTCGAGACGTAATAGTGCGCGGCAACGGCGTTGCGATGCGATCCTGGATCAGATCGACGACGCCACCATAGGCACGTGCCTGCGCCTCGACGCCGCGTTTGTTACCCACCACCGCGCCGGTCAGATCGTCATACCCGTGTTCGTCAATCAGCGCGTCGATCCAGTGGGTCGACGCCTCACCGCGCGCATGCGCGCCCAACACCGGTTGGGCAAACGGCACCAGTTCGTTGCGCAGCACCTTCGTTCTGACCACCGGACTCGATGCAGACCACCGCATGTTCCTGAACGCGGTCGCAAACGACGTATGCTTTTGCTTGAACAGGTTGTATATCTCAATCGCCTGGTGCAGATTATCCGCGGTATAAATCCGCCTGATTGCCTCATTGGCCGCCTGCTTTCCCACCGCGACTACCGGCGGCACCAGAATCATGACCAGGCTTGCGACGCTCGATCTGATTGCCTGGCGAATCTGTTCATCGTGGGTCTTTTGCTCCGCCACGGTGGCCGCGCCAGCACGCTGAAGGTACGCCGCCCCCACTTCCACGCCGGAATCCACCCCCCCAGAACAACAGATTGGCCAGCCACGAGGCACCCGGCCCATAGATGATCCCGGCGACGCGATACAACGTCGAGAGGTGGCTCAGCAGATGCCCGACCTGCGCCAGATGGAGTTCGTCCTTGGTATAAAGTAACGTGTCAATGTCGGATTCCAGGCGGGTGAGCAGATCCTCACGCAGCTTCGCTGGCAACTGCTCCAGCGTCTTGGACTCACCAAACGCGATCGGATAGTCCGCCTTGAGCTTCCCGCTGGCGCGCGGGCCGATCTGTACACTCAACACACTGAGCGGCACAACGGTTGTCACATCGTAGTCGACGGGCTTTTCCATCATCTCCGGCTTCGCCGCACTCAATGCGATGTGCGCGGCCAGCCATTTCCTGACCTTCGATTCGTCCTCGAACGGCAATATCGCGTCGGACATCGCCGATGACGTGCCCCACACGTTGTCATAAAGCGTGCGCGTACCTTGACGGATGATGATCGGGTCGTCCTGGTGGGCACTGAACAGGATTCCCGCTACCCCTTCCGAGCCCACCGGCAGGTAATACACCCCCAATAAGCGCTGGCCGCGATATGTCAGCCCGTGCTGGGCCTGCACCCGCTGCTTCAGGAAATCGCTTACCGCCGTGCGCACCGCCTCGTTCACCCCGGGCTGGTCGAGCAGGGTCAACGCCTGAGTCTGAATCCGCTTGGTCAGCTCACCCTGCGCGGCCTGCTTCGCCGGTTCGTTCTGCCGATACTGCTTCAGGGCCTGTTGCATCTCGGCCTCCAGCCCGCCCACCTGGCCGACCACCGCCTCCACCAGCGCCGGCATACGCGCATCGCCGCCGTACGACACAATCTCGTGCTGCACCAGCAGCGGCTGGTGCCATCCGGTAGCCAATTCGCGCCACTGGAACCGCTTGGTCAGCGTGGGCTCCACCCGGTGATGCAGGGGCTGCACATTCGCGGCGATACGCAGGCGATAGCCCACCTCGATCCATTGATCCGGGGCAATCGGCTCGGACATGCCCAGGCGTGCCTGTTCGGCCGCCGTGGTGCGACGCACCCATTGGTCAATCCACGACAACGGGTTCAGGATCGGCGCATTCGCGCGCGAAGACTGCGCGCGCGCATCGCGCGCGGCATGTTCAATCAACATCGCCCATTGCGTATCCGCGTCCGCCAGACGCAATTGCTCCAGTTGAGTCGTCACCGCCTCCGTGGTACCGGATGGATACGTGAGCGTCCCATTGCGATACGCCATCGCCTCGAGCAGCGACATATCCTTCACGATGTCACCATACCGGTACGTCACCGAATCCTGTGCCCCTAACGTTGCCGGGGCGTTCCCAAAAATTGTCCTGAGTCGCGCCTCAAGCAAAGCCTGACGCAACGGCGCCCCCATCTCGCCCCCCTTGTCCAGCAAGGCGGGCCAGGTCCGGATATACCCCGCGGCAGTCCCATGCTTCACCAGATATTCCGCCAGCGTCAGCCCCTTGTTCAAGTACCGCCATTTCGTCTCTTCGTCTCCCGCCGGCGCAGTTGGCTCTGCCGCAGGTAATGCCGGAATTACCGGCAACAACCGATTCCGGAGATTGCCCAACGTCGGTGCGCCACTCGCCCCCGGCATGCCCCAGACTGCGCTCTCAGGGTGCGCAACCGCGCGTGACTGTCCCGTCATCTGGCTATGCAGTAGCTGATTCATATATCCGCGCGCCAGCGGCACCACGGGTTTCAGTTGACCAAAGACCGAGGTCCCCGCGTTGACCGGCACCGATTGATCCTGTGTACGCTCCGCTGCCCTGCCTTGACCCGTCAACACATCTGCCCCCCATCGCTGTAACGTCTGAGTCCATTGCACCACCCACGCCGGTTGCTCACGCACGCCCCGAAGTTGCCCCCACTTGCTGCGCAGCTCCCGATCCGCGTGCGCCTCCGGTACGCTCATCCAGAGCGGGCGGCGATCGGACTGCGGCAGACTCGCCTCACCGCACCCCCAGCTCGGCGGATCGACCCGCGCATAGCGTCCCGGATGCAAACTCTCGCGACCGGGCCGCTCGCCCACCACCCCCAACTGATTCGCCAGCTCGAACAGCAGTTTGACCACGCTCGGACGCAGCTGAAACGGCGTGAGCCCCACCGGCTCCTCATCCTCTACTTCTGCCTCCCACGGCGCCTTTGCCGCTGGCCGCCTGTCTTGCGACGCGCTACCGCGCAACGTCACCCAGATATCCTGGAACGCCCCCACCACATCCCGCCACGACGGGATCAGCGAGACCTTCTGATACGCGTCGACGCGCGCCGTCTTCAAAAACTGACTCCACTTCTCCACCGCCTGCGGATCGCGCTCGCCCACCGCTCGATCAATCTGCGCCAGCCACATCGTCCTCACCGGATGGCGTAAGAACACCTCTATCAGCTCCGACACAATCCACGCCTCCACCCCCTTCCAGTGCACGATGAGCATGACGCCCAAATCCGCGAAAGCCTCTTGCAGCCACGCCCGCGCAAACTCGCGCATCAAGGACCGCGCCCCCTTCACCCGCGCGGGGCTCACACGTCGAGCCTCCTTCCACTGATCGGCCGCCCCCGGATCCGCGCTCAACAACGCTTGCTCGGCCGCAGTCACGATCGCGTTCAACAGTCGACGACGATACCTGCGGTCCTTGCGTGCCCGGGCTCGTCTGCGACCGCCCTCATTGGGCCGCGCCCCGTCTTGCGTCGACTCGTCCTGCTTCGGCTCATCCTGCTTCGACTCGTCTCCTGCCGGCACCTCCTCCTGGCTCGCCCAGCGATAAATCGCATTCAGCGCCGCCCACGGCACCGAACGTTCGTCCGACTCGGCGTGCGCCTCTGGCCCAGCATACGAAATCGGCCCCCATGTCACCCGTCGCCGCTCACGCGGCGTCTGCGATGCCTCCTCGCGCGTTTGTCTCAGGATGGACTTCATCGTCCCACCCTGCCTGCCGTGACCCGCAGCGCCGAAATCACGAACGCCTGCATCACCGCACTGACTGGCCCATACCCGCACGTGGCCCAATCGTTTATCAGGCGCACAGCCGGTGCGAATGTCTTCTCAATCCATTTCCGTTCAAATGTCTCCCCAATCCATTTCTTTTCCCCCGTTATGGCCTCACACACCTGGACTTCACGTCGATGTATTTTCAATTATATTTTCCACTCCATTAGTACACCTACTCACTACATCATGCCGCTTCCTCTATCTTCCCTACTACATCTATTGCGTTGGTTTCGATCCGGCGATGGATCCTGTCCATCACCGGATCAACGGTTGCGATTACCCCTACACCGATGCCGATGCCGACTCACACCAAAGCCCTCCGACACCTCACGACTGATTTTTTAGCGCCCAGGTCATCGATCCCAATACCTTCTGCTCCCGCTTATTCGGCACCATCACGGTATCCTCGGACAGGCCGCGCACATGCACGCCTGTCGCGTCTCGATACACCAGCGCATAGCTGTAGCCCAGTCGCCCGACTCTAGGCCTGGATACTCTGTTGTAATCGAATGCCCGAACGTTCGTCGGCAGATTATTCGCATTAATTTTCGTTCCAGCCTTCCCCAGATAGGTGATCACGGTCTGATCGAAGGACTTGAACAATTTCCCGAGATCATCATTTATCCGGATATCCGAACCCGGTACCGGGATGGACGGATCGGCAATGCGCCTGACCGTATCCGCCAGGTTGCGTACGCCCTCGACCCCGGTATGCCACGCCTTGTCGCCCGCATCCTGTCCCGTGTGAAACACGTACAGATCCGAGCCCTGTTGCGCATAAACCATGGTGCAGCCGCTTAGCGCACCCGACGTGATGACCAACGGCTCGCCCTGACGCATTTGTGCCAGCGGGATCTTGAGCGCGACGGTCCCCGAACGACCGTTACTGACTTCCAGGAATTTGACGCGACTTTCCAGTTTATGATCGCCCCCCCAGTAGTGCCCCAACAGGACATTGGCTTCCATCGAACTCACTTGCGATCCGTCAAAACTCGTGAGCAAACCTTCGTATGCCCCGCCCGACGTGAGCATCAAGGATTCAAACGGCTTGGCCTGGAGTTCGTTGGCCACCTTGTCGTGACGCAGAAGAGTGAACTGCAGGGATGTAGGCGTCATCGTCGGCGACATCGCGTTCACCAGCCCTCTACCCGCCAGCACCGACACGTCGCCTCGACTCAGCCGCTCCGACTCACTCCACTGCGCCAGCTGCTGGCGCTTCACCTGCAGCTCGATCGCACGCTTGAGCAAGCCCGACAGCCGCTTCTTGCGATTCTCGTTATCCCCCTTGGCCGCTTCGATCAGGTTTTTATTCTTCATGATGAGCCCATCGAGTTCCGTAACCTGATCCACGGGCGTCTTCATGACGAGGTCATTGCAAAACCCGTCGAAGTCTTCAACCAGATCGTCCTGCTCGCTCCACAATGCGCCGATATCTTTCTTGACGTCCTTGTGTGAGCGCAGTCCCATCGCATTCCGATCGAACTTGAGCGGATTGACCAGGTCCTTCAACGCCTCGTCGTCAATGGCACGCAGCGCCTCGCCATGCTGGGGCCAGCGCCCCATCGGGGTCGCGGCAAACTGATCCCGAAACATCGCACGCTCGAGATGGGCGAGCCCGTACGGGCTTTGGCTGCTCGCATACCAGGATGTTTCGCGCAATACCTCCCGATCGGTACCGATATGCGCGGGATACAACTCGGGCGTCGCCACTGGCGCACGGTACTGGTCGACCGGCACGGTTTTCAGCGTCACCAGACCCACCGGCTTGGCCTGCAACATCATCGCGACCCAGTCCGAGCGCGGTCCGATATAAACCTGCTGCCGATAGTGACTCAGCCCCGGGATCTGCCCGAGCGTCGCATCGATGATATATCGCTCTCCACCCACTTCGACCTGGGTCGCCACGTGATTGCCCGGTTTGACCTCCTGCGGTTTTCTCCAGTCATCGAGCGTAACGATACTGACCTTGTACTGAGCAGGCAGCGCCGCAGCCACGCGTTGGGCGGTATCCCGGTGCTGCAGCGCGGGCTGCGCCAGGTACTGCCTGATCTCCCCATGGCGCTCCAGTTCGCGCGCAAGCAAATGCGCCGCCATCTTGCGCTCCAGGATGCCCACGTTGATGGCCTGCTGGGCAGGATCAAATTCCATACCCTGCACGCTCACCGGCTTGGTCATGTCCACAATCGTTTTGCCGTTCGACTCCCGCACCAGGGTGCGGGTGTTCTGGTTCAGATCCAGCACATGCGCAAGCAGTGCATCCTGAACGTCAATCGGCAGATCCTTCATCCCGGACGACAACAGGCGCTTCAGCGTTTGAAGGGCCATGATGCTGCGTGCACGCGGTCGCATCCAGTCCGAATGCTGCAGGGCGGGCAGCGTTTCCCCCAGATTGGACTGCATCACCGAGGCGACGTACCCATCGACTGTGCGCCCTACCACCACCAGATACTGGAGCCCCAACCGGGCATCGTCGACCAGCAAGGCATAGTGCTTTTTAATATCCAGGTTATCCAGAAGCGCGCCCACTTTATCGTCGCCGCTCACCGCCGGCAGATGCGTGGGATCCACCGCCCCATGTTCCTCGACCGTCAGCTTGAACAAATCCCGGGCACGGATACCGCTGACCGGCTCGGTCGCGGATGCGCCACCGGGCGCCTCCACCCCATAGGCCTGCATCATCTCGCTCTGCTGCTCGGGCGATAACCCCCATCCCTGGATCCGCTCCCGCACGTCTGCCTGTGCCGTCCTGGCCTGCTGAATGATCTCTCCCGGATCGTGATCCACGATGCGATGCTGCCAGTCAGCGCGCCACGGCATCGCCGTGTCGGTCTGATCCCGCGCCAGCACGCGTTGCTCAACAGCGGGTCGGCTGGAATCGACCGAGGTCGACGACACGCACGCTTGCGGCACGGCGCGCTTGCACCGCGCGTGCTTTCCCACGCGCGTCAAGTGTTGCATGCCTTCATGACTGAGCGCGTAAAATTTCCCAGGATTCGCCTGCAATCGTGCCAGCGTAAGGGCCACTAACGCGGCCCGCTCATCGCCCGAGATGCCGAGAATCAATTCGTACAGAATCTCCGCCCGATGATCCGCACCCAGTGAGCGTATCTGCGCCTGCGTCTGATGCATCAACGCGCGCTGCATCGGAAGCTTCAGCGGCATCTGCGTTGTCGGCGCCCCAAAATATCCCCAGAAATCGTGCAGGAAACCGTCCAGCGATGTCGCCTCGCTCAAATCGGCATGCAGATGCTTGATCAACAAGCGTTCGAGCTGCTGCGCCTCGGTGAGCGTGTAGGAGTCGACCCACATACTGATAAATGACGTCGCCTCAATCTGCTGCGTCAACCATTGGGCTGCCTGATGAAAAGGCTCACCAACCTTCGCCACATAGTATTGCTTCGGTAAAGGCGTTGCGATGCGATCCTGGATCAGATCGACGACGCCACCATAGGCACGTGCCTGCGCCTCGACGCCGCGTTTGTTACCCACCACCGCGTCGGCCAGATCGTCATACCCGTGTTCGTCAATCAGCGCGTCGATCCAGTGGGTCGACGCCTCACCGCGCGCATGCGCGCCCAACACCGGTTGGGCAAACGGCACCAGTTCGTTGCGCAGCACCTTCGTTCTGACCACCGGACTCGATGCAGACCACCGCATGTTCCTGAACGCGGTCGCAAACGACGTATGCTTTTGCTTGAACAGGTTGTATATCTCAATCGCCTGGTGCAGATTATCCGCGGTATAAATCCGCCTGATTGCCTCATTGGCCGCCTGCTTTCCCACCGCGACTACCGGCGGCACCAGAATCATGACCAGGCTTGCGACGCTCGATCTGATTGCCTGGCGAATCTGTTCATCGTGGGTCTTTTGCTCCGCCACGGTGGCCGCGCCAGCACGCTGAAGGTACGCCGCCCCCACTTCCACGCCGGAATCCACCCCCCAGAACAACAGATTGGCCAGCCACGAGGCACCCGGCCCATAGATGATCCCGGCGACGCGATACAACGTCGAGAGGTGGCTCAGCAGATGCCCGACCTGCGCCAGATGGAGTTCGTCCTTGGTATAAAGTAACGTGTCAATGTCGGATTCCAGGCGGGTGAGCAGATCCTCACGCAGCTTCGCTGGCAACTGCTCCAGCGTCTTGGACTCACCAAACGCGATCGGATAGTCCGCCTTGAGCTTCCCGCTGGCGCGCGGGCCGATCTGTACACTCAACACACTGAGCGGCACAACGGTTGTCACATCGTAGTCGACGGGCTTTTCCATCATCTCCGGCTTCGCCGCACTCAATGCGATGTGCGCGGCCAGCCATTTCCTGACCTTCGATTCGTCCTCGAACGGCAATATCGCGTCGGACATCGCCGATGACGTGCCCCACACGTTGTCATAAAGCGTGCGCGTACCTTGACGGATGATGATCGGGTCGTCCTGGTGGGCACTGAACAGGATTCCCGCTACCCCTTCCGAGCCCACCGGCAGGTAATACACCCCCAATAAGCGCTGGCCGCGATATGTCAGCCCGTGCTGGGCCTGCACCCGCTGCTTCAGGAAATCGCTTACCGCCGTGCGCACCGCCTCGTTCACCCCGGGCTGGTCGAGCAGGGTCAACGCCTGAGTCTGAATCCGCTTGGTCAGCTCACCCTGCGCGGCCTGCTTCGCCGGTTCGTTCTGCCGATACTGCTTCAGGGCCTGTTGCATCTCGGCCTCCAGCCCGCCCACCTGGCCGACCACCGCCTCCACCAGCGCCGGCATACGCGCATCGCCGCCGTACGACACAATCTCGTGCTGCACCAGCAGCGGCTGGTGCCATCCGGTAGCCAATTCGCGCCACTGGAACCGCTTGGTCAGCGTGGGCTCCACCCGGTGATGCAGGGGCTGCACATTCGCGGCGATACGCAGGCGATAGCCCACCTCGATCCATTGATCCGGGGCAATCGGCTCGGACATGCCCAGGCGTGCCTGTTCGGCCGCCGTGGTGCGACGCACCCATTGGTCAATCCACGACAACGGGTTCAGGATCGGCGCATTCGCGCGCGAAGACTGCGCGCGCGCATCGCGCGCGGCATGTTCAATCAACATCGCCCATTGCGTGTCCGCATCCGCCAGACGCAGCTGCTCCAGTCGAGTCGTCACCGCCTCCGTGGTACCGGATGGATACGTGAGCGTCCCATTGGGATACGCCATCGCCTCGAGCAGCGACATGTCCTTCACGATGTCACCATTCCGGTACGTCACCGAATCCTGAACCCCTATCGTCGCCGGGGCGGCCCCGAAAATTGTCTTCAGCTGCGCCTCAAGCAAGGTCTGCCGCAACGGCGCCCCCATCTCGTCCCCCTGGTCCAGCAAGGCAGGCCACCTCCAGACGAATCCCTTGGCGCTCCCGTGCTTCACCAGATATTCCGCCAGCGTCAGCCCCTTGTTCAAATAACGCAACATCGTCTCGTCATCCCCCACCGGCGCAGTGGCGCCGGCCGCGGGTAACGCCCGGGATAAACGGGCTGCGCGATGATCCGCCACCGATGCGCCGCTCGCCCCCGGTATCCCCCAGACTGCGCTCTCGGGGGGCGCAACCGCGCGTGACTGTCCCGTCAGCTGGCGATGGAGTAGCTGATTCATATATCCGCGCGCCAGCGGCACCACGGGTTTCAGTTGGCCAAAGACCAGGGGCATCATGTTGACCGGCACCGATTGACCCGGTGTACCTTCAGCCGCCCTGCCTTGACCCGTCAACATATCCACTCCCCATCGCTGTAACGTCTCGGTCCATTGCGCCACCCACGCCGATTGCTCACGCACGCCCCGAAGTTGCCCCCACTTGCTGCGCAGCTCCCGATCCGCGTGCGCCTCCGGTACGCTCATCCAGAGCGGGCGGCGATCGGACTGCGGCAGACTCGCCTCACCGCACCCCCAGCTCGGCGGATCGACCCGCGCATAGCGTCCCGGATGCAAACTCTCGCGACCGGGCCGCTCGCCCACCACCCCCCACTGATTCGCCAGCTCGAACAACACTTTGACCACGCTCGGGCGCATCTGAAACGACGTGAGCCCCACCGGCGCCTCATCCTCTGCTTCTGCCCCCCACGGCGCGCCGGCGTCCGATACTTTCTCCTCGTCCGTATCCGCTTGCGCCTCGTCCGACGTGGGCCGGTCCTGCGACGCGCTCCCCCGCAGCGTCGTCCAGATATCCTGGAACGCCCCCACCACATCCCGCCACGACGGGATCAGTGAAACCGCCTGATACGCGTCGCCGCGCGCCGTCCTCAAAAACTGACCCCACTTCTCCACCGCCTGCGGATCGCGCTCGCCCACCGCTCGATCAATCTGCGCCAGCCACATCGTCCTCACCGGATGGCGTAAGAACACCTCCACCAGCTCCAACACAATCCCTTCTTCCACCTCCTGCCTGTACACCATGAACAGGCCGCCCAAATCCTCGAGCGCCTCTTGCAGCCACGCCCGCGCAAACTCGCGCATCAAGGACCGCCCCGCCTTCACCCGCGCGGGGCTCACACGTCGAGCCTCCTTCCACTGATCGGCCGCACCCGGATCAGCGCTCAACAACGCTTGCTCGGCCGCGGCCACGAGCGCGTTCAACACTTGACGACGATGCCTGCGGTCCCGGCGCGCCCGGGCTCGTCTGCGACCGCCCTCATTGGGCCGCGCCCCGCCTTCGGTCGACTCGTCCTGCGTCGACTCACTCTGCGTCGACTCGTCCCCTGCCGGCGCCTCCTCCTGGCTCGCCCGGCGATGAATCGCATTCAGCGCCGCCCGCGGCAATGAACGCTCATCCGGGTGCGAGCCCGACTCATCCACCTCCCCCGGCAGCGGCGCCCATCTCACATGGCGCCCCTCGCGCGACGTCCCCGATGCCTCCTCGTGTCCTTGTATGCTGATGGGGTTCATGGTCCCGTCTTCCTGTCACGACCCGAGTGAGCGGGCCTGCGGCAAGCACGCCACGCGAACCGGCCATGCCGCGCGCGTACCCATCGCCAATGTCACGATGTTCAACCCCATCAGTACCGCAACCGCCTTCCGCTGGTGCACCGCACACTCCATCGCACCACTCAACCCTGTCTGAATGACCATCATCATGATGTCGTCTCGCTAATCCATTTCATGTCCGGCCGTCACCGACAGCCGAACCCACTCACCGCACTCACACCTTCAGCACCTGTCCGACCTGAATCCAGCGTGCCTCACGCGGCAGCCCAGACTCCATCGCCGCCCCATTGATCACGCGCATGGTTCCCCACCCCATCTCCCCGGTCCGCATACGCGTCCAGCCATGCGCCAGCCAGAACCATTGCGCCGAGCGCGCAGCAGACACAGCCTGTTCCCGCCACTCAGGGTGCAGCAGCAAGTCCACCCCCAATACCTGACCGCACGCGCGGCCGTTGTCCGCAAACGTGATCGGCTTCAGTCCTCAGCCGCGCTAGCGCCCACCGTCGCCGGTTGACGCAGCGTTATTCCCGACCTGGCTCATCAGGCGCTACCCAACTTTTTAGTACTACTATTCGTTAACTCTTCATCCAACTCACCCAAAATATCGATACACAAACACTTTTATCGCTGACTGCTACCCAACAACACGCCCCTTACTCACGACTCACGTCCCCCATCCAGTTTCCATGTCAGCGATTCCAGCACTTTTTGCTTACGCCGGTTCGGCATAATCTCCATATCCTCGGACACGCCACGCACATGCACTCCGCCTGCATCGCGATAGACCAGTGCATGGCTGTAACCCAGTCGGCCGACGATCGGCGTGGGAGATTGGTTGTAGTCAAATACCTGGACATTGTCCGGCAGCGCCGCCGGGTTCACGCGTGTGCCTTCTTTACCGAAAAAGGTAATCATCGTCCGATCAAACGACTTGAACAGCTTCCCCAGGTCATCGTTTGTTCGGATATCCTCGGTCGTGACCGGGATGGACGGATCAGCCATGCGTCTGACCGCCTCGGCCATGTTGCGCACCCCTTCGACCCCGGTGTGCCACGCCTTGTCCCCCGTATCTTGCCCCGTGTGAAACACGTACAGATCCGAGCCCTGTTGCGCATAAACCATGGTGCAGCCGCTCAATGCCCCCGATGTTATGACGAGCGGCTCACCCTGACGCATTTGGGCCAACGGGATCTTGAGCGCAACAGTCCCCGAGTGTCCGTTATTGACCTCCAGGAATTTGACGCGACTTTCCAGCTGATGATCGCCGCCCCAGTAGTATCCCAACGGGACATTGGCTTCCATCGAGCTCACTTGCGAACCGTCAAACGTCGACAGCACCCCCTCGTATGCCCCGCCCGACTCCAGCGTGGCAGGATCAAATGGCTTCGCCTGGAGTTCGTTGGCCACCTTGTCGTGACGCAACAGAGTGAACTGCAGGGACGTGGGTGTCATCGTCGGCGATATCGTGCTCACCAGACCTCTACCCGCCAGCACCGACACGTCGCCTCGACTCAGCCGCGCCGACTCACTCCATTTCGTCAGTTGCTGGCGCTTCACCTGCAGCTCGATCGCCCGCTTCAGCAAGCCCGACAGCCGCTTTTTCCGATCCTCGTTATCCCCCTTGGCCGCTTCGATCAGGTTTTGGTTCTTCCTGATCAGCCCATCGAGTTCCGTGACCTGATCCGCAGGCACCTTCATGACGAGACCATTGCAAAACCCGTCGAAGTCTTCGACCAAATCGTCGTGCTCGCTCCACAACGCGCCGATATCGCTCTTGACCTCCTGGTGCGAGCGCAGTCCCATCGCATTTCGATTGAACTTGAGCGGATTGACCAGATCCTTTAACGCCGCGTCATCGATGGCACGCAGCGCCTCGCCATGCTGGCGCCAACGTCCGGCCGCCGCAGCAGCAAACTTGTCCTGAAACATCGCGCGCTCAGTATGCGCGATCCCATAGGCGCTTTGGCTGCTCGCATACCAGGACGTTTCGCGCAGCACCTCCCGATCGGCACCGATATGCGCCGGATACAAGTCGAGCGTCACCACCGGCGCATGGTACTGGTCGGCCGGCACGGTTTGCAGCGTCGCCAGACCCCTCGGCTGGGCCTGCAACATCATCGCGATCCAGTCCGAGCGCGGCCCGATATAAACCTGCTGCCGATAATGACTCAGTCCCGAGACCTGCCCGAGCGACGCATCGATGACATACCGCTTGCTACCCAATTCAATTTGCGTCGCCACATGATTGCCGGGTTGGGTGTCCAGCGGCCTCTCCCAGACATCGAGCATGACGATACTGGTCTTGTACTGAGCAGGCAGCGCCGCTGCAATGCGCTGGGCGGCATCCTCGCTCGGCAGCGCGGGCTGCACCAGGTACTGCTTGATCGCGCCATGCTGCTCCAGTTCCTGCGCAAGCAGATACACCAGCATCTTGCGCGCCAGAATCCCCACGTTGACCGCCTGCTGGGCAGGATCAAATTCCATGCCCTGCACACTCACCGGCTTGGTCATGTCCACAATCGTTTTGCCGTTCGACTCCCGCACCAGCGCTCGGGGGTTCTGCTTCAGCTCCAGCACACGTGCAAACAGTTCATCCTGAGCGGCAATCGGCCAATCCTTCATGGTCGACGACAACAGGCGCTTCAGCGTTTGAAGCGGGAGCGTGTCGCGTGCGCGCGGTTGCATCCAGTCCGAATATTTCAGTGCGGGCAGTGTCTCCCCAAGCTCGAGCCGCATGATCGACGCCATATACCCATCGACCGACGGCCCCGTCATCACCAGATATTGGAACCCCAACCGGGCATCGTCGACCAGCAAGGCATAGTGCTTTTGGGTATCCAGGTTATCCAGGAGCGCGCCCACTTTGTCGTCGCCGCTTACCGCCGGCAGATCCGTGGGATCCACCGCCCCTTTTTCCTCGACCATCAGCTTGAACAAATCCCGGGCACGGATACCGCTTACCGGCCCGGTCACCGATGTGCCAGCCACCGCCACCCCATAGGCCTGCATCATCCCGCTCTGCTCGGCGGGCGACAATCCAAAGCCCTTGATTCTGTCCCGCACCTCCGATTGGGCCGCGCTGGCCTGCCGGATAATCTCTCCCGGATCGCGCTCCACGATGCGATGCTGCCAGTCATCGTGCCAGAGCATCGCGTCGTCGGCCGGCTGCTGATCCTGCGCCAGCACACGTTGCTTCATGCGTTGCCGCTCGGCTTCCACACCCGAATTGGATTCGACGCTCGTTGACGGCACGCAAGATGGCGGCGCCGTACCCTTGCACCGCTTTTTCGTTCCCACGCGTGTCAGGTGTCGCATGCCCTCATGACTGAGGGCATCAAACTTTCCGGGATTCGCCTGCAAGCGTGTCAGCGTGAGGGCCACCAACGCGGCCCGCTCATCGTCCGATATCCCATGAATCAGCTCATACAGAACTTCTGCCCGATGATCCGCACCCAGTGAACGCATCTGCGCCTGCGTCTGATGCATCAACGCTCGCTGCATCGGAATCTCGAGCGGCAGCGCGGTCGACGGCATCCCGAAGTATCCCCAGAAATCGTGCAGGAAACCGTCCAGCGATGTCGCCTCGCTCAAATCGGCTTGCAGATACTTGGTCAGCAGATGTTCGAGCTGCTGCGCTTCCGTGTGCGTGTAGGAGTCGATCCACATACTGGTATAGGACGTGGAATCGATCTGCTGCGTCAGCCATCGAGCCGCCTCCTGAAAGGCGTCACCCGACTTCGACACGTAATATTCTTTCGGCAACGGCGTCGCGATACGATCCTCAATCAGATCGACGACTTCGCCGTAGGCGCGTGCGTGCGCCTCGATTTTTTGCCGGTTGCCCGCCAGGGCGCCGGCCAGATCGTCATACCCGTGTTCGTCAATCAGGATATCGATCCAGTTGACCGACGCCTCACCGCGCGCACGCGCGCCCAACACCGGTTGCGCAAACGGCACCAGTTCGTTGCGCAGCACCTTCATTCTGACCACCGGACTCGCGGCGGACCACCGCATGTTCTTGAACGTGGTCGCAAACGACGTATGCTTTCGCTTGAACAGGTTGTATATCTCCATCGCGTGGCGCAGATTATCCGCGGTATAAATCCGCTTGATCGCAGCATTGGCCGTCAGCGCGCCTGCCTTGATCACCGGTGGCGCCAAAAACAGGATCAGGCCCACGACGCTGGACGCGATTGCCTGGCGAATCTGTTCATTGTGGGTCTTTTGCTCCGCCAGGGTAGCCGCCCCCTCACGCTGAAGGTACGCCGCCCCCACTTCCACGCCCAGGTCTCCCCCCCAAAACAACAGATTGGCCATCCACGACGAGCTTGGCCCATAGAGGGCGCCGGCGACGCGATACAACGTCGAGAGGTGGCTCAGCAAATGTCCCACCTGCGCCAGGTGGAGTTCTCCCTTGGTATAAAGTAACGTGTCAATATCGGATTCCAGGCGGGTGAACAGATCCTGCAACAGGCTCTGTGGCAACTGCTCCATCGTCATGGACTCGCCAAACTTAATCGGATAGGTCGCCTCGACTTTCCGGTCCCCGGACGTGTTCAGCAATGCAAGCGTGCGCTTATACCGTCGAGTGGTTTTCACATCGTAGTCGAGGAACTTTTCCATCACGTCCGGCTTCGCCGCGCTCAGCGCAATGTGCGAGGCCAGCCACTGCTTGACCTTCGATTCGTCCTTGAACCGCAATATCGCATCGGACATCTGCAATGACGTACCCTCCACGTCGTCACGAAGCGTACGCGCACCTTGACGGACGATGACCGGCTTATCCTGGTGGGAACTGAACAGGATCCCCGCCACCCCATCCGAGCCCACCGGCAGGTAATACACCCCCAATAAACGCTGGCCGCGATACGTCAGCCCGTGCCTGGCCGACACGCGTTGCCCCATAAAATCACGCACGGTGGTCCGAATGGCCTCGTTCACTCCGGGTTGATCAAGCAACGTCAGCGCCAGAGCATAAATCTGATTGGTCAGTGCGCCCTGCGCGGCCTGCTTCGCCGGCTCGTTCTGCCGATACTGCTTCAGGGCTTGTTGCATCTCGGCCTCCAGTCCGCTCACCTGGCCGACCACCGCCTCCACCAGCGCCGACATGCGCGCATCACCGCCATATGACACAATCTCGTGTTGCACCAGCAGCGGCTGGTGCCATCCGGTAGCCAATTCGCGCCACTGGAACCGCTTGGTCAGCGTGGGCTCCACCCGGTGATGCAGGGCCTGCACATTCGCGGCGATACGCAGGCGATAGCCCACCTCGATCCATTGATCCGGGGCAATCGGCTCGGACATGCCCAGGCGTGCCTGTTCGGCCGCCGTGGTGCGGCGCACCCATTGGTCAATCCACGACAACGGATTCAGGATCGGCGCATTCGCGCGTGCGAGCTGCAGATACGCATCTTGGGTGAAACGTTCAATCAACATCGCCCATTGCGTGTCCGCCTCCGCCAGACGCAGCTGCTCCAGTCGAGTCGTCACCGCCTCCGTGGTACCGGATGGATACGTGAGCGTCCCATTGGGATACGCCATCGCCTCGAGCAGCGTCATGTCCTTCACGACGTCGCCATACCGGTACGTCACCGAATCCTGCGCCCCCAACGTCGCCGAGGCGCTCCCGAAAATTGTCTTCAGCCGTGCCTCAAGCAAGACCTGACGCAACGGCGCACCCATCTCGTCGCCCTGGTCCAGCAAGGCAGGCCAAGTCCGGATATATCCGTCAGACGTCCCGTGCTTCGCCACGTATTCCGTTAGCGTCAAGCCCTTGTTCAAGTACCGCCATTTCGTCTCTTCGTCCGTGACTGGAGCCGCTGCCTCGGGTGTCGGTAATGCAGGCACCACCGGAACCAAATAGGTCCCACTCGCCCCCGGCATGCCCCAGGCACCGTTCCCGGATTGCGCAACCGCGCGTGACTGTCCCGTCAGCTGGCGATGGTGCAGCTGATTCATATATCCGCGCGCCAGCGGCACCACGGGTTTCAGTTGGCCAAAGACCGGGGTCGCCGCGTTGACCGGCACCGATTGATCCTGTGTACCCTCCGCCGCCCTGCCTTGACCCGTCAACACATCCGCCCCCCATCGCTGTAACGTCCCAGTCCATTGCGCCACCCACGCCGGTTGCTCACGCACACCCCTAAATTGCTTCTGCTTGCGACTCAGCTCCTGCGCATCCAGGGTGCTCATCCGGATCGGCGGGCGATCGGACTGCGGCAGACTCGGCTCGGCGCGCCCCCAGCTCGGCGGATCGGCCTGCGCATAACGCTCGCGACCGGGCCGCTCGCCCACCACCCCCCACTGATTCGCCAGCTCGAACAGCACTTTGACCACGCTCGGGCGCATCTGAAACGGCGTGAGCCCCACCGGCGCCACATCCTCTGCTTCTGCCCCCCACGGCGCACCGGCGTCCGGTACTTTCTCCTCGTCCGTATCCGCTTGCGCCTCGTCCGACGTGGGCCGGTCCTGCGACGCGCTCCCCCGCAGCGTCGTCCAGATATCCTGGAACGCCCCCACCACATCCCGCCACGACGGGATCAGCGAAACCGCCTGATACGCGTCGCCGCGCGCCTTCTGCAAAAACTGCCCCCACTTCTCCACCGCCTGCGGATCGCGCTCGCCCACCGCTCGATCAATCTGCGCCAGCCACATCGTCCTCACCGGATGGCGTAAGAACACCTCCACCAGCTCCGACACAATCCTCTCTTCCACCTCCTGCCTGTACACCATGAACAGGCCGCCCAAATCATCGAGCGCCTCTTGCAGCCACGCCCGCGCAAACTCGCGCATCAAGGACCGCCCCCCCTTCACCCGCGCGGGGCTCACACGTCGAGCCTCCTTCCACTGATCGGCCGCACCCGGATCCGCACTCAACAACGCTTGCTCGGCCGCGGCCACCAGCGCGTTCAACACTTGCCGACGATGCCTGCGGTCCCGGCGCGCCCGGGCTCGTCTGCGACCGCTCTCATTGGGCCGCGCCCCGTCTTGTGTCGACTCGTCCTGCGTCGACTCACTCTGCGTCGACTCGTCCCCTGCCGGCGCCTCCTCCTGGCTCGCCCGGCGATGAATCGCATTCAGCGCCGCACGCGGCACGGAACGTTCGTTCGACTCGGCGTGCGCCTCTGGCCCAGCATACGAAATCGGCCCCCATGTCACCCGTCGCCGCTCACGCGGCGTCTGCGATGCCTGCTCGTGCGTTTGTCTCAGGATGGACTTCATCGTCCCACCCTTGCTGCCGTGACCCGCAGCGCCAAATTCACAAACGCCTGCATGACCGTACCGACCGGCCCGGACCAACACGTGGTCAAATCACTTGTCAGGTATGCGACCTGTACTCTTGCCCCCTTCATCCATTTGTTGTCCCCCGCCACGCCCCGTCTTACATGAAATTCATGCTTATGTATTTTCAATTATATTTTCCACTCTATTAGTACACCTACTCACTACATCATGCCGCTTCCTCGATCTTTCCTGCCACACGTACCGTGTTTGTCACGATCCCCCCAGGGATCCTGTCCCTCACCGCATCAACGCGCCGATAACAGGCGCGCTTGCCACCTCCCCTCCGATCGGCAACTGCCTCGGTCATGCCGGGACAAGCGCGCCACAAACCTCGCCTGATGCGCAGGCGGCCCCGTGCGTGCGTCTGATAGATCAACGCACGCTGCATCGGAATCTCGAGCGCCAGCGTGGTCGACGGCATCCGGCGTATCCCCGGAAATCATGCAGGAACCCGTCCAGCGACGGCGCCTTGCGCGCTTGCATGCTGACGGGATTTGTTCTTCCCGTCCTTTCGTTACCCAGGTCGGCGTAGCCGTCGACTCCCACGCCTTTACGTTGCCTTGTGCTCCGTCAGGACTGACTCGCGCGTCGCCCGCATCTGGCGCAGCGCCCGGATAATCACCGCCACATCTCCATGGGCCATCACCACCAGCGCCAGCACCAAGGCGTTCACCGCGACATGCGTGGGCTCCACAGGGGTGTAGTACCAACCCAACCACACTCGGACCGCCAGCACACCGTACGCCGCCACCAGCAGAAACCGCGCGCCCCGTTCATACCAGGTCAAGGCAATATGGGGAGACGCTGCACCGCGATAAGCGAACAGCAGAATCGCAAAAATCCCGCTCGCCAGCGCCCCATTGATCCACAAAAGCAGCAAGTCCCACACACCGTGCGCGTGGAAGTACATCATCAGCTCATCCATCATTGTTTGCTCCCATCATCTGTTGTGTCGTGCCCCCGGCTACTGCCGATAAAGCGCTGCACGGCCTGCGTCAACAGGTTCGGCACCGACTTCTCCGACCAGTCCAGCACCACGGTCGCCAGGGTCACGATCGCCGCCGCCGTCAAGAACGCCGCCAACCACTCCGGCAGGCCCGCATGGCCCTGGACCGACGGCGTCACCGCAAAGCCGCCCACCACCGACACCCCGAAATACACCACCTTGCGTGGCCAGGACGGTTCGTGGCTGCGCAACAGAAACACCAGCGCTCCACACAACACGCCACTGACCAACGTCAGGTCCCAATGTGGCCAATTCCGTAACCCAAACCCCGAGACGGATTGCCAAAACGCCTCGTACTGCATCATGCTCATTCTCCTGTGAACATTTCTCGCGGCCGAATGCTCGACCTGAATCCGATACCTGTGCGGCCCTGCCGAACCGAGTGCACGAATCCGGCGTGGCCGGCTGGATCTCGGCATTGCGCTACTTGATGACTTTGACCTCGTACAAGTTTGTCGATACAACTGTCACGGACATGTGGTCGGTGACCGACTTGACGGTGCTGCCAACCAACGAAAACAACTTGCTATCGAGCCCGCCCGACAGATTGATGACAGGCTTCGTTAGCGGCGCACCTGTTTCATCCACGTACGCGCACGTCACCTGCAAACGCGCCAGCTGGGCGCGCACCGAATTCCAGTCGGTTTGGGTGGCAGGGCACGCCTTCAACATCGCCGTCACCCATTCCCGCTTGAAATGCAGTGCCTTGTCGAGATCCTCCCAGCCCTCTGGCGGCGGGTCCGTTTCGTCCAGCTCCGTACTCATCACCGGCGGAACGGTATCTTCGTGATCGAGCCCGAGTTCAATCGGAATCGTCACCGTAAAATTCAGGCACAGACGCGGCTTGTCACCCAGCGATTGCCAGAAATTCCCCAGACTCGACAGGTGCTCCGACGGCGCCACCACCTGTACGTAGGTCGACGGCAGCGTCTCCAGTCGCATGTTCAGCAACCCATTGAGCGCCATGTTCATCACCTGGACCGGTTGGCCGTCATACGGGACCGGGGTGGGTTTTGATTGCTCCCAGTAGGTCAGCAGATAGCAGCAGCGCATGTGAACCCGTCGCGGCGCCAGTTGATGCACGCTCGCCTGATAAGCACGCGGCTGACCGTGCCGCAACTCCAGATCCTCCTGAATATCGTAAAGAAACACACAGATGGTCGGGTCATTTGGCAAGTTCTCCTTATCGACCATATCAAATCGAATTTTAATGGTGCCATCGATATATTTTGTGAGTGCATCCTCAATCCCCTTGTTCAAGAAGATCAGTGTCCCGTCACTTGTGGCATTCATTTTTCCCTGTCCCATGATCTCGTCCTCATCGCTTGCTTTACCCGTCTATCGAGCCTTGCCGACTCAACCGTTCGCACAATTGTCATCACTGCTCCAGCGTCGGCATGATCCGCCCCGTCTTGCCCAACTCGCGACGCACCGCCCGTTCGATATCCGCATGGGTCACCTCCCGCGCCTCTTCCGCCGCCAGCCAGCTCGCGAGCAGCGCCACGTTGCGAATCCCCGCACCGGTCAGTGTCGTCGCCGACGCCCATTGCGCCCAATCGACCGAGTCATCGACGCTGACCTGCTTGGGCCAGATCTCGCGCCACATCCGCTCGCGCAACGTCTGGTCCGGTGAATCGAAGCGCGTGATAAACGTCAGCCGGCGCGTGAACGCGTCATCCAGATGCGAGCGGTTGTTTGTCGTCAGCACCACCAGCCCCGGATACTGTTCCAGTCGCTGCAGCAAGTACGACACCTCGATGTTCGCGTGCCGGTCGTGCGCGTCCTTGACCTCGCTGCGCTTGCCGAACAACGCGTCCGCCTCGTCGAACAGCAGGACCCCCGTGTCGGCCACCGCCAGATCAAAGATCTTCGACAGATTTTTTTCTGTCTCCCCGATGTACTTGTTCACCACCGTCGACAAGTCCACCCGGATCAGGTCCAGCCCCAGCTCGCCGGCCAGCACCTCTGCGGCCATCGATTTACCGGTACCCGATTCGCCATAAAACAGCGCGCTGATCCCCGTTCCGTACCCGACCTTGCGCGCGAAGCCGCGATCGAGCACCGCCTCGCGCTGCCGGATCGCCGCGAGGATCTCCCGTAAATTCTCACCTAGACCGTCGCCGATGATCAGATCGTCGAACGTGCGTCGCGGCTGTACCCGTTGCGCCAGCGTCCCGAAATGCTGCTGCCCCCGCACCCGCAACGCTTGCTGCAAGTCGCGCTGCGTGAGCGCTGCCTGCGGGTCGCGCAGCGCCCGGTAGCCCTGCGCTTCGCGCCACGTCTGCGCCAGCACGTCCGGATTCACCCGCGTGCGCCTGAGCAGGCGGACCCAGTCCCAGTCGCCCTCGAGCGCATCGGCACCCAGGCTGTCCTGCAACAGCTGGGCGTCGTCCTGAGTCGTGCGCGGCGGCAGTGTTACGCACAAGCGCGGCAGCCCCGCCAGCACGTCACCCGCTTCCTCGGCCGACACCAGGCACACCACCGGCTGCCCGTGGTCGGCCAGGTACGGCTCCAGCGCCTCCAGCAGCGCCCGATGGCGCGTCAGACCGGCCGACCAGCGGCGCAGCACCAGCACGCCGGCGTACAGGCGCGCGGCGAGCAGCGTCGCGCGCAGCAGTCCCCACGCGTCCTGCTCTTCCTGCGGCAGCTGGCCCAGATCCAGCACCAGCATCGGCACCCCCGCCTCGTCCGCCAATTGCCCCAGCAGCGCCTCGCGGCCGTGGCCCCCTTGCAGCATCAGCAACGGCGTGCGCGCCCCGTGTGGGTTGGGCACGAAGCACGCCCGCGCGATCTCGTCCGCATACGGCGCCCACGCCCCTGCGCGCAGCGGCGAGAACGTCGTGGTCTGCCACCACTGCGCCGCCTCCCCAAGCCCCGTGCGCAGCGTGCTGGCCGCCCCGCCACTCAGGAAATGAAAGACCGCGTCGTCCATGCGCAGGTAATATGCATCGCCTCGCGTCGAAAATCGTCCGTTACGCTCCACCGTATGCAGCAGCCCTTCGCGCAGCAGCGTCCCCGCTTGCGCGCACAGCAGCTGCCGATGCGCGATGCGCTCGGCCGGCGTCGCGCTAAAGAGCGCCAACGCCAGTTCGATCCCCGGCCAGCTCGCGCTGTCGTCACCCTGCAGGTAGGCCACCAGCGGCCCGTAGCGCGGCTCGAACAGCGGCAGCGCACAGAGCACCAGCACCAGCGTCTCGAATGGCGTGAGCGCAAAACGCTCGACCATCTCGGCGAGCCGCCCCCGCGCCGGCGGGCGCTGGAGCCCCTCGAGCCACAGCACCCTCGCGGGCTGGCGGATCCAGTAGGGCGCCCCTTGCAGCTGCGTGCGGGTCGCCTCGAACGTTTCGGGCGGTTGCAGCAGCCCTTGCATATTGAAACGATCCTCGGCGTGCTGTTGCTGCCACAGCAGCATCCCTTGCATGACGTGGTCCACGTACTCGAGCCACGGGCCGAGTGCGGCAAGCGCGTCCCCCTCAACGGGGGCGTTCGCCGTCGGCGCGGGCGGCGGCAGTGCCGTCTCGCGCGCGCGGCGCGTGCGTCGCGCCTTCGTGGGCGACGGGTGTTCGCCAGCGGCAGCGCCGCCGGTCGATTCGATCAGAGGGGTTTTCATGAGATCCAGTCCACTTCAATCGGAGCCGGCAGCCACGGCAGCATCACCTGCGTCAGCGGCCATGGCAATCCACGCAACAACACATCGGTGGCGTCCGCCTCCACCGCCACGCTCACCCGTTCGTCATCCACGAGCATCCCGGGTCTTTGCAAGAAAAATCCGCGCAGGTCGCCTACGCTGCACCGGTTCAGCGTCGGAACCCCGCCGAACATCTGAGCCAGCCACGTGTCGAGCGCGGCCTGCTGCTCGGCCTCGAGCCCGTCTGCGTCGAACGGTGCGTCCCATGCGATCCCGCACAGCAGGCGCGAGAACGGCGTACGCCATTCGGCCAGTTCCGGGTCGCCCCACGCCAGCCAGTCCAGCGCGCTGAGCGCCTGCCAGCGGGCCGCGTCGTCCACAAACTGGCCGTCCTCGACCCAGCCGAACTGGGCGAACAGGCTTGGCAGCAGCGGCCACAGCAGCACCAGGCCCGCGTTCGATACCGCCCACGGTTCGCGCGCGTCGGGTGTCGGGACAGGACGGGTGCGCGGAGTCGATTCGGGCGCGCGGGCGTCCGGCGCCAGCCTCGTTGCGTGTTGCTCCGCAGGCGACGACCCCGAGCGCGTGGCGTGAGGTGCGCCACCGGTGGCGGTCCCCGTATCGGATCGATCGGCCGGCGGCGCACCGGCACGGCTGACGTGCAACGTCGTGCGGGGCGCCGGCAGGCCGAGCACCGCGCGCAGTCGCTGACGCACCGGCGCCGACAGGTTGGCCACCCGCGGCGTCTTCTGACCGGCACGCACCGGCTCGAGCAGCCAGGCGTGCAATTGCGCGCGCAGCGGTGCCGACAAGGGCGTGCGCAGCAGCGTGTCGAGCCAGGTGTCGAGCGTAGGGTCGGTGGGCGACGATGCCGGCACGTCACTCGGTGCAGGATGCGCGTCGCCGGGCGTTGCACCCGTGACCGGCTGTGGCCGGCCGGATACGTGTGATGTCCCCGCCCGGTTGGGCCGCTCGGCAAGCGAGGCGGTATCCATCCCAATCGCTCCGTCCGTGGAAGCTCTCGACGCTGCGCTCGCGCGCGGCACACTCGGAAGCGAAACCGTCCACAGCACGGGTTCGTAATGCGCTGCAGCCTCGGGGTGTTGCTGCAGGGCGATCAGGGCCGCCAGCGGCAGTAGCCGCTCACCGTCCGGCTGGGTCGGGATCGGCAGTCGCATCGGCGCAATCAGCCAGCCGATCAGGCTCGACACACCTCGGGCCGACCACGTCGACACCAGCCGTTGTCGGGCGCGCGGCTGCAGCATGCGCAACGCCAGTTCCACCTGCGGCGGCGCTGTCGTTTCGGCAACCGGCGCCTGTGCGGTTGCTTCAAGCACCGTCACCAACCAGCGCTCACGTGTCTCGCGCGTCGACCACGGTCGGGTGTCCGTCATGTATCCGGTATCCAGATAGCGCAGCAGTTGCGCGAAGGTGGCCGCCGCGCGCGCGCTGGATGGCGCGCCTGTCATCGCCTCCCCCTCGCCGTCCCGCGTCGCACCCGACTCCGCATCATTCGTCCTCGCGTACCAGCCGGCACGCGACGACGTCCCGTCTGCGCGGTGAGCCCCGTCCGTGCCGACGGCCTGTCGATACCGCTGGAGTTGTTCTGCCAATGCTTTCATCACGCGTTCACTCATCTCCGTTTCAAAGCGCGATAGCGCAATCTCGCCCACCTCAAGCGTCAGGCGATCAATCGACAATCCGGACTCGTGTTCCTGCGCGCACCCCGTCAGCAGCGTCGCAAGCGGCGCGCGTCCCTCGTCATGGAACCACGCGCTGCAGCGATGCTGCACCGGCTCGGCCTGTTGTTCCGATGTGTGCAGGCGAAAACGGATTTGTCCTACGCGGGCTTGTTTCACGAACGCTCCTTTCCATTACCGTATCCTTGCATTTGCGACGCCTCGAGGCACGGTCGTTGTGCCACCCGGTCTAGCGGCTGGTGCCCTTCGTAACGGTGGAAAATTTGCTATCCCCGCGAAAGGGCCCGCCTGGGGCAGAGCTTTCCACCAGTACGTGCCCGATCAGGATCTCTCCGCCAATCCACGCATCGCTTACGTGCAAAACATGGATGGCTTCCTCATCTTTACCCGTCCCCACCGGCACTTGTGCCACACAGTCCTTCAACTCAACCAATAGCTCGCCTCCTCTGGATTCGAACAGCATCCCGATAAAACCTTTATCGGAAAAGTCCAGAACGACTTCGAACGAATAGATTTTTTCACCTACCGTTGTGTCTGCTTATTGAGAAAGCACAGCGCATCAACGCTCCGCAAGCGCAAGGCATCGCATAGCAACATATCAAGCGAGATTGAATGCACGACTCCAGATAAAAATTCTCGATCATAACTTGAGCGATACAAATTAAAGAACAATTCAAACCGACTCCGCCACAAAAACGTGGAACCGCTCACGCAATCAAAACGACTGAGCACGAATCTCACTCCCACATCTCGCTGGCGAAGCCATTGTGCTCCGCCAGCCGCACTACCTTTCATATCGCCCGTGACTTCACTGTGAAATAACAGCCTGTCGACACGATACATTTATTCTGTACGCTGCCGATAACGATGGAATTTTAACAATTAATACACCCTTAGCTCCATTAATGTCGGTACCGAGATATATTTGGTCACCACCTCCTGCAGTCCAAGGTTTGGCATTTTTTCGGTGGGTGCTGCCATCCGTAATCGCATCCTTCCACCGATTCCCCCTATCATCTCTATGTGAAATATACTCAACAATGACATCCACCTCCCCTTCATTTACTGATTTCGTGCGAATGCACACCCTTCCCTGCATTCCTTGCCAAAAAGTTCCTGATTGGTCTTGCGTCGTCATCCCAATCTCGTCCCTTTGTATTACCCCATATTTATCCACCGCTCGCCCCCATACACCGTTACTCTCAGTCTCTACGATTACCTTTTCCTTCGTGTAAATTCGCACTCGACCAATTAGTGCCGCCAATACAGCGACTGGGTAACGAGGTTCTCCACTTATCGTGTACTCGCCGTCGTCCCACCAAAATTCACCAGAGGTGAAAGGCTGCTGAGTTCTAGGATCCGCGTGTGATTCGAATGTAATTTCCCATTCTTCCTTCAGGTTACCTTCGCCATCCTTATAATCCCCGATGACTTTCAACGTGTCCTGTGCTACGAAATCGACGTGAACATCACGAAACCGATTGATTTCGGATATAACGGTACCGTGCTCATATATACCATGCGCAGGGAGTGCTATCTCTATCTCCGCATTGCCGAATACATCGTCACCAAAGAACAGACGCCCGCCCTCCACTCGTTTAATCAGATTCGTTGGCCCTCTTACTACCCGAGCCGTAACACCAGATCGATCGCCGTCATACCCTGACACTAAGGCCGGCACAATGTCTATCCAATTCGTAGGGGGTCTTACTTCCACTTTCGTTCCGGAGTAATGCGCCTGTACTCGTCCGCCAACTACATTAACAACTTTTCCCCCAGGCTCCAATTCCCCGGTCTGCGGAACCTCAAACGCCACAACCTCAACTTGACCAATCACCTCCTTTTTCATTGCAATTGTGCCGTCTTCCTTAAATTCGCTCACGACCTTGTCCCACATATCTTTCGATGTCCTCCCGGGCGTGAACAACAACCGACCTCCTGCACTCGCCGGCTTGACCCAATCCGTCAATACTTTTTTGTCACCAACAGTTATCGTTATCGGATCCTGAGATACCGTCGGGCGTGCTTCTTTTTTTTCACGATCACCAAACCCTTCGCTATACGCCTTTTTCAGCGAATCTTGCAGCGCGCGCTTTGTTTGACTCCAATCATCGTGTTTCTCACGATATGCGCCGTCCTTCTCAAGGTTATCCAGTGCAAACTTAACCGCATTTCGGATGCTATTCGCTACATCACCATCGTTTACGGCGCTTCCACACTTAAAATCACCGTAATCCGTCTGGTCTTTGATAGCATACGCCACCCTCTTTGCATTTTCATCGTACCAATCATAGGCAAACTTACCCAATTGTTCCTTCCAATATTGATTTTTATAAACCTTTGGATCATAGGCATCTTTGTCGATATGTTGTTTGGCAATCGTCCCAGCGTCTTCGATAGCCTTTATCAGTGCATCATTCAGCCCAGCTGAAATTG
Organism: Burkholderia sp. MS455; assembly: GCF_016899445.1. NCBI lineage: Bacteria > Pseudomonadati > Pseudomonadota > Betaproteobacteria > Burkholderiales > Burkholderiaceae > Burkholderia > Burkholderia sp. MS455. The sequence continues at coordinate 169,813 of NZ_CP041780.1, read as the reverse complement.
AATCCGAATTGCGGAGACGATCGAATTTAAAAGCATCGAATCCTGCGCCCGATACATTATTCACCCCTACCGTGACGTTTAATTCCGGCATAGGATCAATCGTTGGAAAAAACGACCAGGAACCCAATTTAGAACTCCAGTCCCCAAGGAAATCCCATTTCCCTCCAACCGCTCTCACTTTGTTAATTTGCTTATCAAGCTCCTTACCAGCAACGATCATCACGGCGTGCTGCGTATAATACTTCCCATTTTCATCAGGAAATCCATTTCCATCTACTATACCCACGAATGCATAGATACCCGGCTCGATATTTTGAATGTTTTCATCTTTAATCGCTTGAAGCCAGACGGCCTTGCCGTCGTCACCGACACGCGCAACCTTGAGTTTGCCTGCTGTATACTCAATACCGCCACGCGCATAAAAATTCAAATATCCCTTAAGATCAGAAAACGATATCGCGCTATCCTTGACGAATTTTCCATTGATATCGCTTCTAAATTTTCCCAGCAATTCCGTCAATGCCAGGACAGCCTGCTGCAGATTCCAGCCTTCGCCATAGGCAACATTGAGTGCCGCAGCAATCTTGGCCTCTACGCCATCTGGTTCCTTTGGGGTGGTGTCTTTTTCGAAACCATGAGACGTCTTTTGATCTGCATCTTTGAGTGCCGCGAGGGAGACCTCCACCAGGGTCTTCTTGATCTCTTGAATTCCCTCTTTGGTAATCGCAAGACCCGCATCAGTTTTCTGAATGAAATTACCGTCCGCCGGGCCGATCTTCACCTCCAGCGCACCAGTCGTTTTGTCAAATTCCAGCCCGGATGCCGTGGTGACAATCGCAACGCCCAATTTGTCACCGGCTGTCGACAATCCACTCGGATTTGCCAGCGCAAGCGTCAGGCCTTCTGGCGTCGTAACAAGCCCCTTGCCGTAGTTCACATGCAAGCCGCCCGTGGTATCCAGTCCGCTATCACCCGCTTTGAGCGCGACCGTCAAGGCGTTCGAGGTTTGATCGACCTTCACCGTGGTCGTGTCCACCTTCACGGCGACTCCGTTCTCGGTTACTTCGACTCCAGCCCCCTTCTTGACGGTCAGCTTGTTGTTTGCGTCGAGCGCCAAACCGTTTCCCGGATTCAGTGCCGTCGCGTCTTCTGGCTTGGCCCCAAGCGCCTGACTCCCGACCGCCGCCAGGTCGATCAGATTCTGGTAGTCATCTTCGTTCGGCGTGGCGCCAGCCCGGTACTTGTCTTTCACACTCGCCACATTGATCGTCTTGTTAGCCATCTCGGCTCTCCTCATTCGAAATTTTTGGGCTTGACCGTCCGGCCAAGCTTCCTGGATACGCTCAATCGACGGGATTCACGTTGGATTCAGAATATGGTCCAGATCCACCGTCAGATTTCCGTTGGCATCGATTTTCAAGCCCTTGTTTTTTGCACACTGCACAAAAACAAATCCCTGTTTTGGATCGAATGCCACCGTCTTGCCGTCCACGTTCAGACCCACGTTGTAATCGCTCCACTTGAGTCCGTGGTTTTCGTCAATGTCCAGTGACACCTCTGTCCCGACCCGCAATGGCTTGACGGCTTGCACCGCGACGCCTTTAACGGTGGTCATGCTCTTGTCGCTGACGTCGACATAAACCTGATCGTTACCGTTGAGCTTCAACCCTCCGCCATTGATGTTGACTGCCACGCCAGTCGCCGTTGCGGAAAGCCCCCCCAGCTCAGCTGCCTTGACCGCCAGGGGCGTAATGGGGGCGGCGACCTCACCGTCTTTCTTTGAGGGATCTCCGCCAGCCAGGCCGTCGCCCGGCTGAAACGACACGGTGGCCACATCGATCAAATGCGCGAAATCCTGCTCGCTGGGCACATGCCACGCATCAAAGTTTTTCTTCAGCTCGCTCAGCGAGACTTTTTCCTCAATTTCCATGATATGGAATCCTATTCATGTTGCTGGACGACATATTTTTATTTGGGCTGTTCAACGACTAATTGAGTGACCGCAGCACGTCTTCCGATTTCGGCTTACTCTTCTCAACGTAGACCACGGCTTGTTCCTGGAGGTAGCCACTGCGCTTTGCCTCATCCAAGCCCAATGCGTGCTCCGTATAGGCTTTACTTTCATCCGTATTCGCGACGCGCACAAAGCCAATCCCCGTGCGCTGATCGACCGGTCGCTCGCCAATACCCAACAGACGCAACAGTTCGTACGATTGATCGCCCACCGGGCGCCCGTCGTTTTGCCAGGTCCGGTACTTGCACGCGAAGTTATCGAAATCGTCCAGCCAGTGAATCTGCAAATTCAGATGGCTGGGCATTTCCTCGCGCACGATCTGCTCGATCCATTGACTCAGCTCGGCCTTATTCTCACTGCCTTTGAGCCAGACTCGATTCAACACGATGCTCATCGTGAACGAGAAACTCTCGACCGAGTAGGGAACGGACCAGGCGTAAGCGTGATCAAGATCTCCCGTCGTCATATCCCAATGCGCCGCCGTCTGCTCTTTCGTATTCAAATCGACCGGCTCAACCGATGGCGGACTAGCCTCCGGGTGCTGCTTGACAGGCAAATCTACGATCCAGTTCACCGTCACGGTTCCCTGAATCGGATCGGCCGCAGCGACCTCGACTACGACATCCCGAAGCGCTTGTGTCTTCGTCAGATCATCCTTGGTCCACACGCTTTGCCAGCGCACCTTGGGCCGCAATGCAAAGCGTTGCCCGACCTTCAACCCGACCGGAAACGACGGCGTCACAAGCAACGTTGCCGTTCCCTTGGTATTGTCCGAACTCAGATATTGCAGTCCGTACACCACCCGCTTCAGCCAGACCTGCGCCAGCCGCCACTGCCAGATATAGAGGTGGTCCTTGTCCTGCAGGAGCTTGGTGCTGTACTTCAGTCGGAGGTGATCGCTCAGATTGATGTGAACCGATACCTTGCCTTGATCACTCGTTACCTCGTGAATCACGATCGCCGTAATCGGCTCGAGTAATTTGCCACCACTTTTCTCTGTTGCCCGCAGTTCGATCAACTGCCCCGGCTGGAGCTTCTGGGAATCCGCCTTGTCAAGAACCAGTGTCAGCTCCGTCTCATCTTTCGAAACATCGACCTTGCTGACGGTTTGCACGTTTGGCCAATCGGCCCCGGGGTGGATCTGCTCCGGCGCCGGCGCGCTGGGCAACAATTCCTGATGCTCGATCACATAGAACGGCAATGCCTCGTCGGGAAACTTTGCCGTTGACTGTTGCAGCGCTTCATCGAACAACATGCTTCCCACACCGAGTCGGGCCGCAATCTTGCGTTGCAGCGCCGACACCTTGCTGATGCTGATCGCTGCACGGTCATACGCCAGCCGCGTTACCTGGCGCAAGAAACCTTGCTGAACGCTGCGGAACTCCAGCGGGTCCGACGCCGATGCCGTCCCAGTGCGCTTGTCTTCCAGGGTCCGCAGCGCCCGTCGTTCACCGAAATACCCGAGCAGGTAATCGAGAATCTCCAGCTCTTTTTCATTGTCTACCGACTGGCCAAGACGCACCCACTGCATCTGGTCGAGCACGTCGGCCTTGATGCATTGCTGGATCTGCTCGACCGCGAGCGGATCTTCGTCCTTTTTCGGCCATTGCGCCGCCCCCCATACCTGTGCGGTGGGATCGCGTCCATCGAACGCCAGCAACCTCGGCAGTTTCTTCAACTGATCCGCACTATTGGCCAGCAGTTGCTCAAACGGTCGCAGGAACTGCAGCAAACGACGTGCAGCCTCGTCTTTACCGGGTGTAAAGGCCTCTGCGGACTGTTGCAGCCCGTAGACGGGCGGCAAACTCGCGCCCACGGTTCGATAGAATCCCGGATTCCGGTACCGACCGTACGGAACCTGCCGCAAGCGATCGTTCTTCGCCGTTTGAGCATCGCTGCGCAGTGTTCCGTCATACGTGAGTTGCACGCCGAACCAATCGGGCGCCACCGTCTGGCCCCGCTTGTAGATCGAAATAGATTGTTCGGGATGATCCAACAGGCCATCCGCCTTGACCCACAGCTGCACCTGCTTGCCCGGTGGAATTTCAATCGGCGCTTGATGCGCGTCCATCCATTGAACCGATTTGATGCCCGGCACCACCCCGACCACCGCTGCCGACAGCGTTTGCAACGAGATACGGTATGCACCGAGTTTGCCGTCGACCACCGGCCGCTGCGGGGGCAGTTGCGTGATCCACCCGTGCTCGAGCCGCGGCCCCGCATACACCTGTTCGGCGGGCTCCCCCTGAGCCAGACGATCGGCTGCAAATTGCCGCGTCGGCGCCGGCAGCAACGCCTGGTTGATTGCCCAGATCGCACGGGCGATCACCTCGTTCATCTGTTGATTCACGGGCAGATCGTCTTCGAGCACAAACTGGACTTTCGGGTTCTGAAACTCCACCGGCACCACCGGCTCGGGCACAATCTCCCACTCGCACAGATTGCGATGATCCTTCAGATATGTCTGCAGCGTATCCAGTGCGGCCTGCTGCGGCACACCTGGGGTGAGCGTCACCCACAGCCGATAGCGCCCCGCCACGTGATAGCGGGCTGCCTCGGGCGTGGTCTGCGATAAAAACTGGAACGCGTACTGATTCGGGTCGTAGGTGTATCCATAGCTGTCGCCCGGCGCGACCGGCGCGATCTGCACGTCCCTAAAACAAAACGTGTTGACCGTCGATTTGTCGTGATCCACCCCCACGGTCAAGTCCAGAATCGCCCGCCGGTAATCGTCGAGCGTCACCGGACTGCTGGTCAGCGACTGTTCCGGGCCGAACTCATGCGCAAAAATCCCGTCGTCGTGTTTCAGATGGATCTGCGGGGATTCAGTCGGGGTGGGCTTTGGCGTCGTCTGCTCCGTCAGCAAATCCGTCAACGGCAGCGTGTGCCGATAGCTGACGTCCGACACGCCGTAGCTGAACGCCTGCAGCAGCGTCACGCCGGGATCGGCGTCACCGCGCGCGCTCCAGCGTTGCCCTGCATAGACTTCCAGCGCGTCTTGCGCGGTCGACCACAACGTGTCGAAGTGAATCTGCTCCTGAATCGCCTCGCTCATTGCGGTGGCGCTTGTCGGTGCCGGCATCGTGGTATCAGCCATGGTTTTCGTTCTCCCGAATCCTCGGCGGCACGCGAAGCCGCCCTGGGCGCGTCACACGGACCGCCCGTCGATTGTTGTGTGCTAGCGGCAGCCGCATCAGGCGCCGCCCCATTGCCATGCGTATCGGAGATCGCTCGCGAGCGGTGTCGCGCGAGGCGGCGCCGCGCTCGACGACCAGCAAGCACGCTCGTGCGTCATCCATCTCTTGCGCCGCGTCGATGCGATGATGGGCGCACGGCGCGAGTGTGCGACGCATCGTGACGCCCGCCCCATACGGACGGAATGCCCGGCGCGTGCGCGACATCGGCCGGCCGCTCCCATCGCGCATCGCCTTGAGCCGACGCATCGCAACAATCGGGCAAACGCCTGTGCCGGCCCACCGGCAGGTGCGGGTGTCCGAATGCCGGTTCACGATTGCACCTCAAGGACGTCGGGTGGGGCGAGCCTAAATGCTTCGAGCACGACCGTGAATGCACCACCTGGCCATCCCTTGACTTCGACGGCCGCTTCATACGGCGTGTCACCACATGCACGTCCAATCTCGCTCTGTGAGTGCTCTGGATCAGGTAATTTCTTTGTGCTCAACTGCATCTCATACACGACCCACGTGTGAGGATCCCGGTCCGGCACGGTGAATGTGATGGGCTGATTCCCCAATGAAATCACGCCAACGGTTGAATTCGCCGCCAGGCCAATCGCCTTCTTGGGTTCTGGATCCACCCACCACAGGTGAATCGTGTCGTTCGCTCCTGCCAACGATGTCAGGGTTTCTGTCCCGGACAAGAGCAACCCCTTTCCGGCGCTGCCAATCTCCGTATCTCTGCTCACGTTTTCTTTCGTGACGTGATCCGTGTCTTGCGTGGAGCGCGTAAATGTCAGGATGGACGCGACGGCAGGTTCCACCTGCAAAACGTAGGGCGTCACCGTGCATGTCACGTCGGCCGGCAAGGCTTTCGCCGTTACCGTCAGGTTGGGCTTTTTCACCCATTTCCATTCGACAGACTGGAGCTTGGGCGTCGTGTCCATGGTCAGCGCCTGTTGCCATTGCCGCGCCGGTACGCTCGCATCAAAAACCGTCACCGCGCACGTCACGCAGACTTGATTGACCGCTGCAGCGATCCCTAAGTCCTCGGTTGCTTTCAGATCCGTTTTCAGGCGCAGCGCATAGACAGCCAGTTGCCGCGGCGCACGCGCGTCCGGCGTAAAACTGATGGCGCCGCCCAGCTTCGCGAGCCCGATCGACGACCCCACGTCCACCCCGTAGACCTCGCCCGGGTTCGGATCGACATACCACAACACCACTTCGTCGTCGCAATTGTCAGCCCCACGCGTCACGCCATGGGGCGTCACCGTGGTGGTAATCGGATGCAGTCCAGGCGCGTCCTTCACGCCACATGCTGTTTGCCCCTTCAAAGCCTCATCACTCATCGCGCCCGGCACCGCGAACTTCAGCACGCTCTCGAGCCACTGCGCGTCCTTCATGCCATACACATACTTCTCGAGTGTCGCGCTCCACTGAGCCGGCGCGGCCAACGATTGCTGATTCACCTGCGTCAAGCTCCATCGCGCCGCATCGCGCCACAACGCCGCCGTCGACGCCCCTCGCACATTCACCGTCACGCACGCGTCCACCACCGCCGACTGCAATGTCACGTCCGGCACCTGGTCGACCTTCAACCCCACCGCCACCCCCAACTGATGCACGCCACGCGTGCCCGCGCTCGCCCCCACATCGAAGTACCGGATCGTCATGTCCGCCCGTTCGCCTGGCGCCGGGCCACGCGGATCCGCATAGCACGCCGGATCCCACTGAACCGGCGTCGTGCTCGGCTTGGCCCACAGGCCCGCGCCACTCGGCGCTTCATCCGCCAGCCGCTGGCCGGTCTCGAGATCGACCAGATAGACATCCGCATCCGACGTCGCGATCGGTGCCACCCCCAGGCCTGTCACCAGCTTGGGCAGCGTCACCTGCACCGTGGCATGCTCGCGCCCATCCCCCACCATCGTCAGTTCTCCAAACTGCATGGCGCTCGTGCCAGTTGTTGGACACAGCCACGTCACCGTCAACCCGGTGTATTCGAGCGGCACGCATGTCACAACGGCCACCTGATTCGGCGCGATCGCGCCACGCGGCGCCCCGCTGGACGCATTCGCGTCGGATACGCCATCCAGATACACCGCGTTCACTTTCGTGACCTCGGCCACCGTGCGCAACACCCCGCGGACCCGCTCGTGCGTTACTGCCTGGCCGATCGCCTGCACCGTACCGTCATCCGAGGCCTGCGCCCACGGCGACAACGCCGCATCCAGCGCCGCCTTCGCCTTCGCATAACCGATCGCGCGACTCACCCCCACCGCATAGTCGGCGTCCCAGCTCACGCTCATCGGCACATAGGCCGGATTCACGCACGCAAGCGTCAGCCACGGCGAGGTACGGGCCTTCAGCCACGTCACCAGGTCGGCCAGGTGCGGCGCGCTCAGCCCCGGGCGGCGCACGTCCACGCTGTCGCTCAGGGTCGGCCCCGGCATCACCACGATCGTCTGCTTCAGCGCCCCTTTCTCGTCGCGCGCCGGCGGCAGCACCGTCAGCTCGCGGATGCCCGGATACTGCTCGTGGAGCAAGGTGGTCAGGTCGATATTGTTCAGGCCGCGCTCGCGGTGACGCAGGCGTCGCGCCACACGTGCCTCGAACACCGCACGCGAGTCCGCCGCCCGCCCGCCCGACGACGGCCACGGCTGCTCGACTTGCTGCACCGTCTCGGGCGCACCCAGCGCCTGCGTCACGTGCTGGGCCGGCAACCCGCCCTCGAAATGGTCCGCCTGCACCATCTCGGGCGCCACCAGCGTGGCCGTAACCGCGTTGGTCGCCAGACCCGTCAACCACGGCGTCCTCGCCAGGGCGATCTGTTGCGCATCGCGCAGCGGCAATTGACGCACCCGGCCACGCAGCCACATCCGGCCCGCCGGCAGGCTCGTGGCCATGCGGCTGGCATCGCCCGGCCAATTGACCGACCAATTCCCGCTCGTATGCCACGCCTGCGTATCGTCGATCACCGGCAAGCGCGCCCACCGTTCACCCGGCGTCAGGTATTGCCACTCCAGCGGCAGGGCCTCGGGGCTGTTGAGCTGCCAGTGCATGCTCAGCAATTGCTCCGCTTCGATACCGTCCAGCCCCAGGTACAGTTCCGCTTCGGCCGGCGCCTGCGTCGCCGCGTCGTCTTGCGCGGCGTAGCCGAACGGCGTGATCACCTGTTGGCTGACCTCGGTGTCCTGCGCCGTGTAATCGACCCGCAGCCCCGACCATTGCGGCACGTACGGTGCCTGCCACTGCGCCTTGGGCACGGCCACCGGTACCGGCGTCACGGTGGTGACCGCTTCCTCCTTCATCGCCGGCAGAAAAATCGGCTTGCCGTCTGGCGTCGTTTGGCCGGAATCGACCATTTTGTAGACTTCGCTCTGCTGGTCTTTCGCTTTGATCACCTCCGGCACCAGCTGCTTGGTCGTCTGTTCGGTCACGAACGTCACCACCTGCTGCGGCGCCTGCTGATGCGCGGCGTATGTCGCTTGCAGGAACGACTGGCCCAACGCCACCCGCACCCGCCACGGCCACTTGGCCGGATCGTCGTCGTCCGGCGTCGGCGCATCGGCCGCGGCCGTCGGCACCGACTTGAGCAGCACGCTCAGTTGTTGCCCGACCGGCGGCTTGTCCTTTTCGTTGTCGAACAACGATTGCGCCTCGCCCAGGCCCACGGGCGCACCGGTCTGTTGGACCAGCGTGGCCTGTACCTTGAAAGCCGCGTTCGTCGTCGGCTTATCCGGATACCCGCCATCGGCAACAATAAGCTGCTTGACCTCCGCTTGATTCGTGACGCGCCCGGCAAGCGTGGTTGACCCATAGTCCGTCAGGTGATCCAGCGTCTTGCCATTTTTGAGATCGACATTCAGATCCTGATCCAGCTTCAGCCAATCGGTGGTCTTTTGTTGCGCATCCGGCCCATACCAGTCCGGGAACGACTGCGGCGGCAAGCCCGCCCAGGTCGGCGTCACCGTCACCTGCTGCAGCTTCGGCCCCAGCCGCCACCATTCCGCCGAGATCAGGCTCAGCCCGCTGCCGGCCTGCGCCGTCTCGCCAAACGGCAAACCACCCCCGTTCAGCGCCGTGCCGTCGTCCGTCGCGCAATGCACCCCCACCGCCCCCGTGACCGTCAATTCGATCTGGGCGATCGGTGGCACCGGCTCGCCCGATTCGTCCGTCACCCGCAGCAAGGGCGTGGCCGCGTGCAAGCCATCGAGCGCCGTCACCGCGCTGGGCACTGCGCCATTGGCCGCCAGCTTGACCGTCCACACCGTCGCGTCGGACGCCTGCTCGCAGTCGAGTGCCACCCACGCATCGGCCACGCTCAGCGCCATGCGCAGCGGCCCCACCGGCGCCGTCTTGAACGTCACCTTCCACTGCCGATCACCGCCCGCGGCGGCCAGCACCGGCGAGCCCACGATGCGCCCGCTCGCCACCGCCCGGTCCGCGTCCGGGCGCGGCGCCTCGCCCGCCTTCGCCGGCGACGCCTCGAACAAGCGCACGCCGGCGGACGGCCACGGTTGCCCGGCCGTCTCATCCAGCACCACACGCGCCCGACGCCCGCCCGGCACGCACGGATCGCGCACCACCCACCGCAGGTCCGTCACCCGGGCCGCATTCGCCGCCAACGGCTGGTCAAGTGCATAACGCAACGGCGTGCCCGCGCTGTCCTGCCCCGCATCCAGCAGCAAGCCGGCCGGCAGCATCTGCTCGCGCACCCCGTCGGTCAGCGCAATGCGCACCGTCACCTGGTCGGCCTGCGCGCCACGCGGCGCGACCGCCAGCATCTGCCGGTAATACAGATCCCGATACTGGGCCGGCATCTGGTTGAGCAGCGCCTGCGGCGTTTCCAGCAGCCCCAGCAGCGCCAGCAGAAATGCCCGCTCCGGCGGCATGCGCCCATCCGCGTGCTCCGGCGCGTCATACCACGCAGCCAGCCGCTCGCGCACGTACGACCACGCCAGATCACCCATGCCCTGAATCGTCACGGATTCCTTGGCGCTCGGATCCCACGCGCCCGCCTCAAACCCCAGCACCACCTGTGCCCAATTGGTGACCATCGCCGGCCACGTGGCACCTCCACCGAACGTGCCATACGGCAAGCTTCGGCTATAGGCCCGAAACGTATCCAGCCGCGTCCCGATCGTCCGGTCGTCCAGCACGAACGCCGCCGTTTCCTTGTTTGCCACAGTCATGGCTGCTGTCCTCTTCGCTTCGCGTGTTATCGTCGTCCTGCTTCCCGGCTCGTCAGGCGGCCTTCACCTTCACCTGCGTCACCACGAACCGGCCCTTGCCCGGCGTCGGCACGCCGACGGTCGGATCCGGCATCCCGGAGCTCGGGTCCGTCGCCGGCCCCGTCGGGATGAACATCGCCTGACATTCCCCCCCCTTGATCAGCACCGGCGGCCCACTGAGCACCTTTTTGGCCACCTGGTCGGGGCCCGCCATCACCAACTGCACCATGCCCACTCCCGGCACCGTAAAATTCCCGGCCGTGTACGGCACCCCCGGCACCACCACCTTCGTCAGGTCGCTGATCACGCAGCCGGGCTTGCCCATCACCATGAACCGTCCCGTGCCCGCCAGCACCGCCTGCGCCGGCGCCAGCAAGGTCCGGTTCCCGAACGTCGGCTCAAAGATCACCAGGTCACCCGTGGCCACTACGAGGTCGCCCATGAATTCCAGCCTCCGTCCACGCCGTCCGACAGGTTCAGGCTGCCCGACACCTGCCGCGTTTGCCCCGCCAGTCGATAGGTGAGCTCGATGCGCAAGGTCCCCGCCTGCCGCGCGTCCTCCTGCATCGCGATCGTCACCCCTTCGGCGCGCGGCTCGTAGCGCGCCACACTCTCCGAAATCCGGCTGTGCAACGACGCGAGCGTCGCCTCCGACACGTTCTCGAACACCATCGATTGCATGTCGCAGCCATAGGCCGCGCGCATGATCCGCTCGCCCGGTTGCGTCTGGAACAGCATCGCCAGACTCTGCGCAACGTTATCCGTGCCCGCGGACATCACCACCGCGCTGCGCGTCTCGATATCCTGCCCAACGACCGGCGCCGGCAAGTCGAACGTCAGCGGAAACTTCCATCCCGTGCCGTACAGTCTTACCAGTTCGTTATCCTGATTGTCCATCGTCCGCTCCCTTGCATCCGCGACCGACTCTCGGTCAGCCCAGGTTGATGAGGCTGCCCTTCACGTTCGTGATCCCGCTGCCTCCCACATCCGTCATCTCTCCATCCACCTTTACTATCGGTGCCTTGACGCTGGCCTCGGCCGTGCCGTCGATCGCCACCTTCGGCGCCCCGACGCTCACCTCCGCCTCGCCCTTGAGCGATACCTTCGCCCCCTGCGCCTTCACCGCTTCGTTGCCGTTGATCGTCACCGTCATCGTGCCCGTCACCTTCGTTTCATTGGCCGAGAGCGTCGCCTTCTCCGGCGTCAGCGACAGCTGTCCCTTCTCGCTCGAAAGCGCCACGCTGGCCTTGCCCCGACCCGTGAGGTGATCCTTCGCGTCCAGCACCACGTCCTTGTCACTGTCCACCTTCACGCCGGTCTTGCCCGACACCGTCACCTGCTCGTCGGCCTTGAACTCCACCGTCTTCTTGGTCTTCCACGATGCGCCCCCTTCCTTCACATCGATCTTGACGTCCCCCTTCAGGTTCGTCACCGCCACCCCTTTGGCCAGATCCACCACCACCTGCTGCTCCGGCTTCTTGTCATCGCCCACCACCCACGTCGCCTCGTGCTTGTCCCGATCAAAGCTCAGCTCCGCACGCTTGCCCTCGTGCCGCAATACGATCCCCTTCTTCGCGTTCTTCGCGCTCGGCTCGATCGCCGCGCTCAGCTTCGGGTTGTGCAGCGACGCCACAATCACCGCGTCGCCCCCCACAAAGCCCAGCGCCACCTCGTCGCCCGTCTCCGGATAGAACGTCACCCCGCTGTCCTTGCTCGCATACACATGGCCCATGCGCGCCCACAGGATCTCCGAACCCAGCATCGGCACGGTCACCGGCAGTCGGTTCCACCCCTTCTTCGGGTCCGCCTGAAACTTCGCCACCTTGCCCATCACCAGCCCCGACGGCGTCGGCAGCGGCGGCGCCATCGCCGCCTGCTCGTCCAGCCCGATGCCCACAATCGTCTTGCCGACCCGGCTCTCCGCGTCGCAGACCACCTCGACGCGCGTGACCAGCGCCTTGCCATTCAAATGCGTACCGAATCCGCTCAGTTCCAGCGTGTCCCCCACCGCATACGACTGATACCCGGCCAGCGTCAGCGTCGCCCACACCGCCTGTGCATGCTGCGCGGCGAGCCAGCCGTTGACGGCCGCCTGTTCAAGCGCGGGTTCCCACTCCCCGATCAGCAATGCCTGTCCTACCCCGCCCAAAGCATCCACGCTCGCCGGCTTCAGGCCCCCGTCCCCCAACGTCACCGGTTTTGCCGTCTTCGATTCCGCCGTTTGCTTGGCCAGGTCCCAACTCGTGACCTTCAGCCCTTTGGGCTGCATCAGCCCGGAGTACTTCCATTCGATATCCAGTACCGTCGCACTCCCCGCGCCCGGCTTGGCCGCGATCCGGTGCGTCTTGCCGCCCAGCTTGGGCACCTGCACTTTCACTTTGCCGTCCGCCTGCGGCCACAGCCACGCGCCATGCTGCCCGAGCACCGCCCGCACGAATTGCCAATCCGAGCAGCTCCACTGCGCCCGCTGCACCGGCTCGTCCGCCGCCAAGGTCACGCTCGCCGTGACCTGATGGTCGTTCAGCACCTCCTTGATCACCTTCGTATCCGGCCCCGGCTTCCAGATCCGGCTGCGCACCGTCGCCTTCAACCCCTGCAGGCCCGGCTTGAGCCGCAACTTGATGCGTCGGCTCTCCCGGCTCACGCGCACCTCCATCGCTCCCACCTTCCCGGTGAACACGGTTTGCTTGCTCACCTTCACCGTCGCCGTCTGCCCCACCGCGCACTGCTTGAGCAAGCTGTCGAAGGCCGCATCGTCGTCATGGGCCACGTGCGGCGTTATCAGGACCACCGTCGCCGACGGAATTTCGTTGACCGCATGCCGTGTCTCGACCCGCTGCACCGTCACCTTCGTGGACGCCAGCGTCTGACCGCCGAGCTGCACCACCACCTCGGCGGGCTCCACCGCGCTCGCCGCGGCGCCTTTGCCCCCTTTGCCACCTTTCGACATCAGGCCGCTTGCCGCATCCATCAGGCCGGTCGCCGCACCGGCCAGTTGCGCCGCGTCTCCCACCTTGCTCGCCCACCCGTTCAACGTCCCGCCCAGCGCGTCTTGCCCCGAACCGAGCGCCTGCGATGCCTGATCCGAGACCGCCTGGGTCGCATCCGACGCCGCGTCCTCGACCGTCTTCGCCGCCTGCTTGATCCGGCTCTTGAACGATGTCATGTTCATCTTCTCCCACGGATCCCGTTATCGTTTCGCAACCAGTGACTTGCCGGACGGCAACTCGGTCAGGTTATTCAAATCGTTGTCCTTCGCGTGCTCCAGGTATTTCTTCTCCCCTTCCGGAAACGTCTGCGGCAACGGCGTCTTGTCCTTGACTTTCTCCGTTTCCTTGGCCAGCGCCCCGCCGGCCTTGAACTTGGCCATCTCGTCGCTCGTCTGGGCCCGCAGCACCAGCTTTGCCGTCGCGCGCAGCGGCGTAGCATTGCGATCGAACAAGGTATAGGCCACTGACATCGAGACCAGGCGCCCGTCAAAATACCCGTGCCCGTGCCAGCTCATCTTGCCCCACGTCACCCGCAAATAGGGCGATTCCCCTTTACTGCCGACCGTAAAGCACAGCGCGCGCAAACTGCTCAGTTGCTCATCAACCGGCTGCCCGCCGCGCGGCCCGCGTGCATCCAGAATCAAATCCAGCGTCAGCGTCGGCACATTGACTTGCTGGTACCAGCTGTCCTCTTCATGCTGGTTCACGCCCGCGACCTCGTTATACTTCGCCGCGTAATAGAGGTACACCGACTCCGGGTTGTACATCGCGTCGAGTGAGCCGAGCTTCGAACTCTTATCGCCCGACTTGTACGACTCCAGCTTCAGTTTTGCCAACCCGCGTTCGAGCAGTCCCATTACAGTCGCTCCCGTTGTTCGCTCAACCACTCCAGTACCCGACGCGCGACCTGCTCGACCAGCTTCGCCCGCTCCGCCTCGCTGAACGTCTTGTCCATCGCGACCGCTCGGCTCGGTGACGTGTCGTCAACCACGCGCGCTTCGATCACCAGCTCCCGGATCTCCAGCGTCATCCCGCCACCCCCAACCAGTGCATTTCCCGATACGCCAGCTCCAGCGTATCGACCAACACCGTGCTGCCCGATGCATCCAGGTTGCCCGTCTGCCATTTGACCGGCAACGCCTCGGTCACCGTCCAGCTACAGATCGGGACCATCTGACTGGTCAGCAACAGGATCACCACGTTGATATACGTGCTCTGGAACTGGCCCAACACATGATTGAACAGCAGCGTGACCGGCGTAACCGTCATCACGCCACGCTCGAGCACCAGCGTGCCGTGCGACACCCGCTCGGCCAGATTGACCAGCCCCAGATTCTCTCCGCCTTCGCGCAGCCCCGTCACCTGCAACTCGCGCCCCAGCCCCGACACCCGTGCAAACCGGATGTCCAGCGGACTCGGGATCCCCTTGATAAAAAACGTCGCTAGAAACCGGTGCGACAGCGCCGGCTCCACCAACAACGGACTGACCAGGTCCGGCAGTTTCATGGTCAACGGATTCAGATCCAGATTCATGCCTGTTCACTCCCTGCTTGATCGGCTGCACCGGCCTGGGTCTCACCCGCCTGCAACACCAGCTTCACCTCGATAAACTCCGCCGCATGCAGCAGCGCGACCCCGATCGTGACGATCAACCGCCCCGCCTCGATATCCACCGCCGTCATGCTCTCGTTACGCCCCACCTGCACTGAGTACGCATGCGCCTCGTCCGCGCCGGCCAGCCCACCATCGAGCCACAGACGCCGCAGCCACGCGCTGCACAGGCCGCGCAACTGGAACCAGGTGATTTCATGGTTCGGCTCGAATACCGCAAACCGGCAAATCTGCCTCAGGTTGGTCTCGATCCACGTCACCGCGCGACGCACCTGCACGTAACGGAACGGTGAACCGGCCCGCCCGTCCAGCGTGCGGCAGCCCCACACGCGTGTGCCGCGCCCCGCAAAGCTGCGGATCAGGTTGATCGTCACCTTGGACACATCAAACCAGCCACTGGTCAAGGTCTCGCGGACCTGGGGCTTCACCACATGTGCAAGCGCCTCATTGGCCGGCGCCTTCCATACTCCGGACGCCGCATCCGTGCGCACATACACACCCAGCACCGCGCCACACGGCGGCACCACCCGAAACCCGTCCACCTCGACCACACTGACGTCGGCCTGCGCCGATTGCCGGTAATCCGTCACCAGATGCGGCCCGTACAACGCAGCGTGCTGCCCGAGCGCCCCCAACGCCTGATCCCCGCGCAGCAGCTCCACACAGGCGCGCGCAGTCGCCGGCTGGCTGGGCGCATCCAGTACGAAAAACAGGTCCGGGCGGCTGGCGCACGCACTCAACAACACCCGCCAGGCCGCAATCAGGATCGACTCGACCGAGACTGCGCCCTGCAGCTGAGCCTCGGCAGAGATCCCCATCCATTCGACTTGCGTCACCAACTGCGGCACCGCCGCCAGCGTGATCGTCGGCTCGCTCAGTACCCGGCCACTGACTTCCTGCACCAGCGTCTGCCACCAATTCGCAAACTCCGTCGCCGTGCTCAGGTCCCCGGGGGGCTGTGCGGTCAACACAAAGCACGGTCCGCCCCCGTTGTCGAAATAGTGCTGCACCGTGTCGCACAACACCGGCGGCCATACCTTTGCCTCGGCGGGCAACTGCTCCCACGACGCCACACTCGACCAGCACGCGGCATCCGAATCGTTATGCGGCACCGACGACCACCCGATAAACACCGGCACCGCACTCGGCAACTCGTCGCTCCAGCCATCGGCCGCCATCGTCGCCTGTGTCAGACGCACACCCGGCTCCAGCCACGCTTGTTCGATCACCCCAGCTTCGCCCATGGCGCCGCTCTCCTCATTGTGTTCATGGCCCGCTCGCGTTCACCGCCGCAACGGCCATCCGTATCGGCTGTCGGATCGACCTTCAGCCGCCTCACCTTGTGTTACGCCGCGCGCTAGCCCGGCATCCCGTCTTGCGTCAGCTCCAGCACGATGAACTCCGCCGGGCGTACCACCGACACGCCGACCTTCAGCACCATGCGTCCCGCGGCAATATCTTCCGCGCGCATCGTCGCGCCCAGGCCGATCGACACGAAATACGCCTGTGCCGCCGTCTCGCCCTGCAACGCCCCTTGACGCCACAACCCGCTCAGGTAGTGGTCCGCCGCGCCCCGCACCGTCTCCCACGTCACCGCGCTATTGGGCTCGAACACCACCGTGCGCAGCATCTCGCGCAAATCACGCTCCACCGCATTGCACAGCCGGCGCACCGACACATAGCGCCACGCCGTTTGCGCCGCCGGCGCCTGCGTACGTGCCCCCCAGACCATCACTCCCAGACCGTTGAACGCGCGCAGCGCATTGATCCCGGCATCGACCAGCTTCGTGTTCATCGCATCGTCCACGCGCACCGCGTCGCCCGTCTGCAGATTCGCCAACGCGGTGCTGCCTTGCACCACCACATTGGCCGGGGCTTTCCACACCCCGCGCTCACGGTCCACCCGCGCCATCACGCCAGCCATCGCCACGCTCGCCCGCAGCGGCAGGTCCTTCATCGGCCAATCCTCGGTCAGCGCCTCGATGTGGGTGGCCAGCCGTGCGCGGGGCGGATGAGCAGCCTCCTTGGCGGCCCGGCGAGAATTGGGATTGGTCTGTGTAAAAACCTTGTCAAGCGCAATTGCCAGCGCCTCGGGATGCGCGATTTCTTCGCGCGCAATCACGTCTTCGAACGCGTCGGCCGTCAGGGTCGTTGTCCCCCAGAAATCGGCGTCCAGGCCCGTGAAGTAGACCACCGGCGCCGACGTCGCGCCCGCATCCAGTCCCGGGTAATAGGCCGCCGTCTGAATCGCCACCGGCGTCTGCGGCGCGCTCACTTTTCCTGTCGTGTCCTGTTCACCGTCGGTCAACAGGAAGTACCCCGCGTTGTTCGCGCCCTCCGACAGCAAGGTGCCCAGCGCCGTGTAGACCGCCTGATCATCAGTCAGCTTGGCTTCCCGCTCGCACCACACCAGCAGCGAGATCTCCGGGCAGGCGCGAATCCGCTCCGGCAACGCCGCCAACGCTGCTCCCCGGTTGTGCTTCGTATCGGTGGGCTCTGGCAACGACATCACGTAGCACGGTCCCCCGCCGTTCTCGAAATACAGCCGCACGCTATCGGCGCTGCGGTAAATCAGGGACGACGCACGTGCGCCTTTCGAGTCCCCCGCCACCATCATCAGAAACGGCCCCGTCATATACCGCCGACCAAACGCCATCCAGCTCTCGACCCGCTCGCAGCCATCCAGTGCGCACAGCTGGCCATTCGTGTCGTAGAACCGCCCCACCAGCACCGGCACCGCCGTCTCGCCCTCCACCACCGACAGCGATCGCCCGCCAATCTCCACCACCGACACCCCTGGCACGCTAAATACGTCGCTCATCATTGACTCCCGTTCGTTCTGCTTACCGTTATGCCGACGCCACGTTTTGCGTCAGCTCCAGCACAATGAATTCCGCCGGGCGCACCGCCGCCAACCCCATCCGGACGATCATCCGGCCTGCCGAGACGTCTTCCTGCTTCATCGTCGTCCCCAGACCGACCCGCACGAAGTACGCCTGTGCCGGCGTGTCGCCCTGCAGCGCGCCCTGGCGCCACAACGCATTCAGGTAGTGGTCCAGCGCACCGCGCACCGCCTCCCAGGTCACCGCACTGTTCGGCTCGAACACCGCCGTACGCAGCGCCGCACGCGCATCCCGCTCCACCGTATTGAACAGTCGACGCACCGACACATACCGCCAGTTCGTCTGGTGGGCATCGGCCATCGTGCGCGCCCCCCACACCATCGCGCCCTTGCCGCGGAACGCGCGAATCGCATTGATTTTCGCGTCGACCAGCTTCGCGTTCAGCCCGTCGTCCACGCGAATCGACGTCGGGTTTTTACCGCCCGGCTCGACGGAAACCAGATCCGCCACCCCGATCAGCCCCTCGTTCGCCGGCGCCTTCCATACGCCCCGGTCACGATCGACGCGTGCAACTACCCCCGCCATCGCCACGCTCGCGCGCACCACCACGCGCGCGGCCTGCGCAAAGTAAGGTGTCAGCACCTCATGCAGTACCCCGTAATAGAGCATCTCCAGCACTCTCCCGGGTGAGACGTCGTCCACCACCGACTCGCCCTCGACCACATCTGCCTCGTTTGCGGTCAAATTACGAGGACGCAGCTTGCCCGCCTTGACGTCTTCAAAGACCTGGCGAATGTAGGCCAACGTCACGTCGCCAACGGGAGGCGTCACGTACGTCGCGAACGCCTTGCGGTGCTCGTCCGAAATCCGGACGGTAACGCCCTCGTCGCTGGACATGCGCGCATAATCCGTTTGCAGCGCCGGGAAATACGTAGCCACCTGGGTCGGCTCGGCAAGCGTCGGCGCCTTGATTCCCGTGGCCTCGTGCCAGGCATCCGCCAACAGGAACATCCCGCGATTACCCCCCGACGTCGCGCTCGCCCCCAGCAAGGTTCCCAGTGCGTCGTACACACTGGCATCCTGATCGGTGTATTCGCACCAGCACAGCAGCGTGATGTCCGCGCACAGCTCGATTGCCGCCCCGATCTGCGCTTTCACGTCGTTCGTCCCTTGCACCAGCCGGTCCCGGTCCACGCTCAGCACGTAGCACGGCCCGCCACCGTTCTCGAAGTACAGGCGCACGCTGTACGAGCCCACGTGCGCGTGGCATTTGCTGTCATCCACCTTCGGCGGCGACTGGTCCGCAATGACATACACCTGATCCGACGCACCAAAGTGCTGCGTAAAATCCAGCCAGCTCTCGATACGAACACACGCCAGCGGTGCGTCCGGCTTGGGTGGATGAACGGCATTAAAAAACCCCACGAACACCGGCACCGCTGTCTCACCGCTCTGAATACTCAACGCCAGCGCGTTGCTCTCCGTGACATACACGCCCGGCACCGCATACGTTTCGCTCATGATCCTTCCTCAAATGGGTGTGAGCAGCGGCGCCATCCGGCGCCGTCCGGCCACCTCGTCCCTCAGGCCGTCGCCACGTCCTGCGTCAACTCCAGCACGATGAATTCCGCCGGGCGCACCGCCGCCAGCCCCATCCGGACGATCATCTTGCCGGCCGTGATGTCTTCCTGCGTCATCGTCGTGCCCAGCCCGACTCGCACGAAGTACGCCTGCGTCGGCGTGTCGCCCTGCAGCGCACCCTGGCGCCACAGCGCATTCAGGTAGTGGTCCAGCGCACCGCGCACCGCCTCCCAGGTCACCGCACTGTTCGGCTCGAACACCACCGTGCGCAGCGCCGCGCGCGCATCCCGCTCCACCGTATTGAACAGTCGACGCACCGGCACATACAGCCAGTTCGTCTGGTGCGGATCGACCATCGTGCGCGCGCCCCACACCATCGCCCCCTGGCCGCGGAACGTGCGAATCGCATTGATCTTGGCGTCGACCAGCTTCGCGTTCAGCGACTCGTCCACGCGAATCGGTCGCACAAATTGTTCGGTATGGTCCTTTTTGATTTCATGCAGCCCCATGACAGCCAGATCCTTTACGCCCACCAGTCCTACGTTCGCCGGCGCCTTCCACACGCCGCGCTCGCGATCCACGCGTGCATACACCCCCGCCATCGCCACGCTCGCGCGCAGCACCACCGGTTCGGCGTCCTGCGACAGTTTGAGAAGATGATCCGCGTCCAGCAGCTTGTTTGCCGCGGTGATAATTGTTCCTACTTCCGTGACCTTAGCTTTCTCCTTGAGTGCGTCGAGCGTCGTCGATTGCTGGTCGTCACGCAGGGCAACCCCGACCTTGGTCAATTGATCCAGTTGGTCAGACGTGAAGCCCGTCACTACCACCGCATGATCGACATACCTCGCCAAGTCCGCGACATAGCGCGTCACCAGCGACGGAAAGTACATCGCGACTTGCGTGGTATCTGCCACCGACAACGACGCGCTGATCGTCCAGTCACCTGGCTTCTCGGGATCGCCCGTCACCCCCGCATCGGCCAGCAGAAACATCCCGCGGTTGCCGCCCGAGGTTGCGCTCGCGCCAAGCAATTTTCCCAACTCCTGATAGACCGCCGTATCAATCTTTTTGTCTTGCTTTACGTCTGTATTGACCTTATCGATATGCTCACACCAGCACAGCAGCGTAATGTCTGGGCACTGTTCGATCGCCGGCCCGATCTGCGACATCACTGCCTGTCGGGAATCCCCTTTCTCCGTACGGTCGCGATCCAGGCTCAGCACGTAGCACGGCCCGCCACCGTTCTCGAAGTACAGGCGCACGCTGTACGAGCCCATATACGACGTCGAATGGAGGTGACCTTGTTTCAGATCGACCGTGATCCGGTCCGAGGGCCCAAACTGCTGGGTGAAATCCAGCCAGCTCTCAATGCGCACGCACGCCAGCGGGGCACCCGCCTTGGCCGGGTGAATCGCATTGAAAAATCCCACGAACACCGGCACCGCCGTCTCACCGCTCTGAATACTCAACGCCAGCGCGTTGCTCTCCGTCACATATACCCCTGGCACCGCATACGTTTCGCTCATGATCCTTCCTCAAATAGGTGTGAGCGGCGGCGCCGTGCGGCGCCGTCCGGCCAGCCGTGCCGTCTCAGGCCGGCACCACGTCCTGCGTCAACTGCAGCACGATGAATTCCGCCGGCCGCACCGCTGCCAGCCCGACCTTCAGCTTCATCTTGCCGTTGTTGATGTCGTCCTGCGTCATCGTGGTCCCCAGCCCGATCTGCACGAAATACGCCTGCGTCGGCGTATCCCCCTGCAGCGCACCTTGCTGCCACAGCCCGTGCACGTAGCTCTCCACCGCCCCCCGCACGCGCTCCCACGTCGGTGCGCTGTTCGGCTCGAACAGCGCCGTGCTCATCGCCGTCTTGATGTCCTTCTCCGCCGCATTGAACAGGCGTCGCACCGGCACATACCGCCACGTCCCCTGGTTTGACTGCAGCGTGCGCGCGCCCCAGATCAACGGGCCCGTACCACGGAACGCACGGATCACGTTGAACGATCGGCCACCCGTGGCCGGCGCATTGCATTCCGCATCCACCGCGTCCGAGACCTTGTACTTCGGGGTCGCGCCGTTAATTTCGACGTTTGCCGGCGCCTTCCACACACCACGTTCGCGGTCTACACGCGCATACACCCCCGCCACGGCCCCGCTGGGCGGCACATCCACCGGGCCGTCCTTGCCCGACACCGTCAGCCACGGGTAGTACACCGCGGCAAACGGATTCTCCGTGTAACCTTGCACACCGGTTACGTCGGCCGGAGTCTTCAGCTCCTTGTTCGGGCCGTCATAGATCGCGAAATACGTTTTGCCGACACCGCACAGCTTGGCAACCTCTCCGCTGAATTCCGGCAGACCCGTCCCCGCCTGCACCAGCAGCGTCACGTCGTCCAGCGCCGGCACCAGTGCCTCGAGTGACCCCACCGGCGCGATATAGCAGTGACCACCGCCATTGCGGAAATACAGCTGCAGCGACTGGTACAGCGCGTCCTTCGCCACTGCGTTGTCGAAAGCCTGGCCGGCTTTATCGGCATCAGTCTTCTTCGCGTCTGGCGTTGCCCCTGTCGACGCCGCGTACGCCTTGTCCCAGAACTGCTGCCGCACCGTCGTCACGTCCAGCCACGACTCGAGCTCCGTCACCCCGGTGGCGTTGATCACGCAATTTTTGTCTTTGGCGGGGTCGCCAATTGCACCGCCCCAATTGGTGGCCGCCGCAAACGCAAACACCGGCACCGCCGTCTGCCCTGTCTGAATCGACAGCGACAGTCCGAACGGCTCCTCCACATACACCCCAGGTACCTTGTAATCCGCCATGATTCCCTCTCTCAATCCGTATCCCGTTCAACTCAACCCGGTGCCGCTCAATGGAACTGCACTGACAGCCGGTCCGCCGCCAGACTCACCTCCTCGAACGCCACCTCGTTGCTCGTCGCATCGAAGCTCGGACCCGTCCACTTCGTCGGGAACGCATTCATCACGCTCCACGTCACCAGCAGCACCGAGCCCGTCTCGTTCGTCAGGCTGATCGACAGATCCTTCTTCTCCACCTGGTTGAACGTGATCGAATTCACCCACGTGTACAGCTGGCTCTGCTTGGGCATCACCCCGCGCTTGAGCGTGATCGTCAGCGGCTCCACCTGACCCGGCATCTGGTACAGGTTGCCGCACCCGTCCTGGTACTTCACCAGTTGCACCGACTGGTCCAGACCCGACACGCTGCTAAAGCACATCTGGTCCTTGCCTACCGACACCACAAACCGGTACGTCGGAATCGGATACGTGTTGCCCATCGTCTTCGCATCGAGTGCCATTTTTGTTGCTCCTCTTCAAATGCCGCGCTTGCTCGCGCAGCGGATCACCATCGTTTCGCCACCGGCCGCCAGCGGCAGCACAAGGCTCACTTTCCACGCCAATTACTCTTTCGGACTCCGTACTACCTGTACCCCCCCTCACCTCCAGCAAGAGGTCCCTCCCCTCGACCTGACAGCCTGGCTGCTCGCGCAGACATGCCTCGCCGTTCGACCGTTTCAACGCTCGCGTTCCGATCACCGGTCATCAGCACCGCCATATCGTCACACCATGCTAGGCAAATCTGACCCCAGACGATAGTGCAATTCATTTCCGGAATTTCCGGCCATTTCCGCCCCCTCAGACCGGCCGATCCGCACCCATTGCGCTCGCTTGCATCGCGCACCGACGGCGCTCCAGCGCCTTTGGCGACAGACACAAAACCACAATAAATCAATAGGTTATCGACACGACCACCCGGCTGGATTCACACGCTCTCATCCAGGCATGCGCCTGGTCAGCCACATCCGGTTTTGGTTGTTATGGCCCCATATTCCGAAAATAAATTGTTTTTCCGATTGTTTCGTGTGTTTTTTTATTCGATATCAAGCTCCAACAGACGTCACCCGCCTGGCTGGTCGCCGTGGATCCGCAGCCGTTCGTTGCGGTGCGCACGTGTGACCGCTCACAAAACGTTTGGGCGACACATTTCGGTCGCGCGATGGGCGCAGACCTCACCCCTCAACCGCAGCGAGCACCGGTCACTCGCACCAACTCGGAGCCGCTTGCACGGTGCACGTGCCTAGGCCAGGCCGCGTTCCCGCTCCATTCGGCGCCCGACCGGCGCGGGCATGCCCACGCACCGAGCATGGCAAGGGGCAATGTTGAGCTCGGACGCGTGTTCGGAGTCCATTTTTTGCCTTGCTTTAATCGCCAGCCGGTTATATTTTTTTTGAAAAAGCTCAGCGAGCGCTCATTCGGAATATTCGTTGCGCGCCTGACAGGGACGAATGATTTCCCTTGATACCCCATAAAACATGGATTAACCCACCTTTACGAGATCATCGTTATCCGACTCGATAACACACCAATCAATCGCATCCAATACATTTGTCTTGAAGGAAGTTGCCGCACGCGACGTGATCGATTGAAATTTTGTTACCTTTATTTGCTTATCGGGATAAAAAATGAAACAGCACGGACAAGCAATTCCCCGGGCCTGGCTCCGGATTTTGCGAGCAGGCATGATGGGCTGTTTTTTACTGAGCCGGCTTGTCTTTGCCGCTGGACCCACCGGGTTGACGTTCGTGACGCAGGACGGCACATACCTCGCGGGCGATTACGCCGTTGAACCCGGTGATGCGCCCGGCGCGTTGGTTATCTTTGCTCACGGGCACCACGAGGGGCGCAATGTATTTTATGGGTACATGCAAACGGGCAATCCGCAAAGCATTACGCAAGTCGGCACTGCGACAATGACCATCGATTACCGGGACGATCAGGGATTCCCCATTCTGCAAGGCGCCTACGATCTCATTTATGCGGCAAGATGGGCGCTCCTGAAATGGCCCTCCATCCAGAAAATTACGCTGTTCGGTGCATCCATGGGAGGCGCGACATCGGGGACCGCCATCTCCGAGCTCGCCAGACCTGAAAATGCGACCTTGCTGAATGGAAAGGTGTTCAATAATTGGATCGACGTATCCGGCGTGAGCCTGCTCAGTGAGACAGCGCTACAGGCTTCACTGTTCATGCCCGGCGCGGTGACCGAGATCAGGCGCGACTTCCAGGCAACGGGCGATTCCTCCTATACACGCCGCTCGCCGGCGATGAATGCCGGAAAAATGAAAGCCGCCGGTCTGCAGCAAGTCGCGATCGTTCATGCGCGATACGACGGCCTGGTGACTTACGATCAGGCCGGGCAAATGAAGCTTGCGCTCGGGGGCGCCGCCATTCCCGCTTCCCTGGATACGTTGACGTGTGCGTCGAACCAGGCACCCGCCGGTGCCACCCTGTTTGACGATGCCGGGACTGTCGTACCCTCGCCGCTGGCCACGCTCGGTGCACAGGTCTTTATGTTGCTGGAAGGCTGCAATCTCGTCATGCAACGCCTGGCAGGACACGTCATCTCGGCCCGATCGGATAATCCCGCGATGAACGCAGGGATTCAGGTGCTCAGAGCCGTTTTAGGGCAATAGTTGATGCCGCGCATCGACACGAAGGAAGACGCGGCCCCAATCAGCGCCCCGAGTCCGCTTGAATTCGGCGGTGCTGGCGGCGTCTACGGTCGCGCTACGCGCTCCCTCCGTCGCCGCCAGCGCAACTCCCTGCAGGTCTACCTTCTTCAACATCTCAGACTCCAGTTTGGATGATGCGTTTTACCCCAAATCTGTGTCTAGAAAAACCGGAGCCGCCGCATCATTTCAACCGGCTTCCACTCCAATTTGATAAAGCCGATTGAAATTTAATCGGATATAAAATGAAAGAATGTGTCGAGGAATTAGCAAATATTATAATCGATTGTTCGCCATTGGTAAATTCTGGAATACATAGTTGCCACAATTCCACAATCCTCGTACATTTTAGCTTGATGTGCTTCTGTTTACATCCTGTCTTTTGCGCGAGCGGGTCAAGATGATTCGAACGTTATTGAGCACCGATGTATGGGTACGAATCGAATCCGTCTTGCCTGGCAAGGAAGGCAATCCAGGGCGAACGGCGGCCGACAATCGTTGGTTTGTCGAAGCGATGCTCTGGATCGGCCGAACAGGCTGCCCGTGGCGCGATTTTCCGAAAGAGTTCGGCCGATGGCATACCGTGTACATGCGCTTTTCTCGGTGGCGTCGCAAAGGTCTCTGGGAACACGTGGCGCACGCCTTGTCCGACGAGACGAAGATCAAACAAGTGTTGATCGACTTGACCATCGTACGTGCGCACCAGCATTCGGCCGGCGCTCGAAAAATCGGACCGCTTGTGAGAATGTGAACAGGACCTAGTGTTTGCAAGTTCACGACATAATTCGACACTTGATGTCAATCTAACGGCGGAATTCATGAAATTAGTGTGAGCTCGGCATCGCGTTGGCGTGCAGCTTCGCGCTTGAAATGAGAAATGATGACGATTATTGATTCATTGAGTAAGTGGTGGTTATCGATTATATAAGTTCCATGCGGTGATTGAAGGCCTCTCCGAAACTAGTGGATCACGGTACTGAACTGAAACTAACGACTGGGGGGAAAGACCGTGTTATCGACTCATGCTAAGCGACTGCCAATGGAATCGCTGAAGGACCCGACGGAGCTCCGCAGACGTTGGACGCTGACAGAGAAGTTGATGATCGTGCGCGAGAGTTTCACGTCGAACGAATTGATATCGAGGGTGGCGGCTCGGTACAACGTCAATGCGAACCAGTTGTCGAATTGGCGCAAGCAGTATGGGGCGCAGGTCCTATCGGCAATGAAGGCCGACGAGGAAGCAAAAGCTGCCACCCAACAGGCCTGAGCGGTCAAGGACACGCGTTATACACAAGTCCGCGACGCCTTGTGGAGGCTGGTTCAGCGGCCGGCGTGACGCAGGAGTTGGGCTTGTAAACGAAAGCGATTCGCTTGCGATTATTGATTCGAAACATTTGATCTTGAAATTGGAAAATAAGCCCTCACGTTTTGAGCATGGAAAAACGAGACATGAGATCGCTTCCACGCGAAGCGCGCGAAGAACGGCGTCGACAGGTGATCGCCCTCCGGGAAGGCGGGATGACCTACGACGAGATCGCCCAACTTACCGATCTGTCGCGAACGGGTGTGTTCGATATATGCAAGCGTTACGTGCAGGAAGGCACGGCAGCCTTGCGTGACAAGCCGAGCGGGCGTGCCGTCACCCAGAAGCGCGCCCTGACGGAGCAACAGGAGATCGAGGTGCGTGTGTTGATGCGCGATCAAATGCCGGATCAGTTGAAGATGCCGTTTGCGCTGTGGACCCGCCACGCCGTGCGGGAGTTGATTCGACAACGTACGGGTCGCACGCTCACGCTGCAGGGCGTCGGTCTGTACTTGGCACGCTGGGGCTTTACGCCGCAAAAGCCGCTGAAGCGGGCGTACGAACAAAAGCCGCAGGCGGTTCAGACGTGGTTGAACGAGACGTATCCGGAGATTGCGCGCCGTGCGCAGACCGAAGGTGCGGAAATCCAGTGGGGCGACGAGACGGGCTTGCGTTCCGACGATGTGCGCGGGCGCTCCTACGCGCCGATCGGCAAGACACCCGAGCGGCGTGTCATGAGCAAACGCGAAGGGCTGTCGATCATGTCGACCGTGACGAACCGCGGCCAGGTGCGCTGGAAAGTGTTCGAAGGCGCGATGAACGCCGACATCCTGATCGACTTCTTGAAGCGACTGATCAAAGACATGCGGAGCAAAAAGGTGTTTCTGATCCTCGACAACCTGAAGGTTCATCACGCCAAGCTGGTCAAGGCGTGGCTGGCTGAACATGCCGACAAGATCGAAGTGTTCTACCTGCCCTCGTACAGCCCGGAGCTCAATCCCGACGAGATGCTCAACGCCGATTTGAAGGCCAGCATCACACGCCAGGCTCCCGCTCGGACCAAGGGGCATCTGAAGAAAGCCGCTATCAGCCATTTGCGACGGCTTCAGAAGTCGCCGCAACGGGTTACTCGTTATTTCATGCATAAACCCATCCGCTATGCAGCTTGATTCAAGATCAAATATTTCTGATCAATAGTTTCTGCTTTTTGGTCCCTACCTTACAGTGTTGCATCAATCACAACAATTCCCCTTGAATCTAGTCATTACTTTCCTACAATGGAGAGGCCTCGCGAGAGGTGGCTCGCTCACCCTTGAATTTCGGAAACGCGAATGATTTGAACCAGCTATAAGGGGAGCTACAGATCCGGAAATGGACGTAACGACTTACTAGCCATATCAATTGACCCAGCGCCGCGGACGACTTCCTAGAAGCTACCGTGCCGGCGAGGTAGGTAGGCTCTCGGAAAGCGGTACTTTCTATATCCGTCATTGTCGTGTCCGCTACTCAATCTTGTCCGTCAACAGGGGGATTCCATGAAAAGCTTTCATCCATTCGAAATTTATAAATTTAATTTATTAGCATTCCTAGTTATTTCGATGGCGATGTTCAGTCCAACGCATGCCGCGCCCCTGACCGATATTGCTCCCCTACCGGCCACCCAACTGTGTTGGGCCGTCGGTGTGAACAATGCTGGCTCCGTCGTTGGAAACTGTGTAGATACCGTAACCGGTAACGACGAAGAGTTTATTCGCACCCTTGATGGAACCGTCCGAGTCCTGCCTGCTCTGAGCGCAGGTCGTCGCTGCGATGTTGTCGCACTCAATGATGCCAATACGGTAGTTGGAATGTGTGACGACGGGACGGGAGCCGAATCTCCCACTCTATGGTCAGCTGCCGGCGGAACACCGATCAAGTTGAGTCCCGCCGGCTTGGCAACGGGCGCATCGGTTCAAGCAATCAATGCGGACGCTTGGGCAATAGGCACCGAATCCAATGGCGGTAGCCCGCGTGCCGTCCTTTGGACACCCAGCGGGCGATCCATGGCACCACATGAGCTCCCGCTGCCTGGCCTCCTCGGATTGGGTTGGGAGGGCTGCTCCGGAACAACGCTTAGCAATGCCACACTCAACCACCCCGCAAACCTTGTCGGCACCTGCCTTCAGCGCGTATCAAACGGTGACCAGATCAAGGTCGCCGTGGCGTGGTCGTCCGACCCACTTTTGGGTTACATCGCCACCCCGTTACCGGGCTTGGGAGCGGGGCCGTGCAACATCGCGGCTGTCAACGCGGCAGCTCAAGCGACGGGTACTTGCACCGACTCGAATGGAATAGACCATGCAGTATTTTGGCCCACGCTGTCAAACACTGCCGCTATAGTTGCACTTGGCGCGATTGACGGACATTCAACCGCCGGAAGTTGGGCGGTTTCCTTGAATTCAAATGGCCAAGTCGCCGGGCAATACAAAGTCAATGGTGAGGCACGTGGCTTCTATTGGAATCCTGCGCAAGGTAATACCACCGGACAAGCAATTGGAACGCTCGGCGGCGCTGTCACACAGGTTTCGTGTATCAACGGAAGCGGGGGGAGTCCTGCCGTCGTCGTCGGCAAGAGTGAGACCTCAAGTACAGGGCAAATGCACGCTTACAGTTGGACACCAGGCAACAGCATGCCGATTGACCTCGGTGTCGAGAGCGGCGGCGCAAACTCCGGCAGTTCATGCATTACTGACGCCGGATACATTGCTGGCGCAAGCGAAACAACCCAAGGTAATGGAAACCTGACCTGGCACGCCTTCATCACTCAGACCAAGTAGTTTTGGTAGAACACATCGGGGAACGCAGTCCAAGAGTTCGGGCTGCCCCCCCTATCTCTTCGCACCTCCGCCTCCCATGACGATCGCGAATCGCCTCGCCGCATGCGGTATCGCCACCATCCTTACGGTAACAGCCTATATGCTCGTCGCATATGCCTGGTGTCAACTCGGAGATCGAATCGATGCACCTGACTGGCCTCAATCCATTTCCGGCCTGGATTACGAACGTTACCGCAGCGGCCAGAGCCCCTTGATATCGCGGTATCCGACCGATGTGCAAATCGCCGAAGACGTTGTGCAGATATCGCATGTCACACGCCGGTTACGAACCTACTCGACAGCACGCCTGCCCGCTGTCATCGCGGCAGCGTCACATCAACATATGACAGTTCTCGCCGGCGCGTGGTTGAGTGGTCAAGATGCTCATGACACTCGCGAGATTATGACCCTCCTCAAGGTAGTTAGTCGGTTCAGCAATGTACGAGGACTACTAATTGGCAATGAAACATTTCTGACTCAGTCGGTCGACGAAACCGAGCTGATCCACCGACTGGACCAAGTCCGCCGTGCTACATCGGTGCCTGTATCAACTGCCCAAGCATGGGGAACATGGCTCGACCATCCAGAACTCGCACGTCACGTCGATTTCATTGCTGTTCATCTTCTCCCGTACTGGGACAAGGTCAACGTTCATGCGGCCTGCGACTTTGCCTTTGCGCGGCTCCACGATCTGCAACGTGCCTTCCCCGGCAAACGAATAGTTGTGACGGAAGTAGGCTGGCCATCAGCGGGGCTTCCACAGGGCGGGGCTGTAGCATCTCCTCATAATCAATCATTCTTTCTGCGTCAATTTGCTGATCGGGCACGGCGCGAGTCGACCGAATATTATGTCATGGAGGCCTATGATCAACGCTGGAAAGGGCAAATGGAAGGACGCGCCGGCAAGTACTGGGGTATCTACGATGATGCGGGACAATTCAAGCTCGTCACTCGTCATGAGCGCAGTGGCACATACGTATTTCAGCGATGGGGTAAGCACACGTTGGCGGGCTTTAGCCTGCTAGTCTGGCTATTCTGTTTGCACCATCGGACACGCCCGTTCCGAGAGAGACTCGGTTTCGCCATCATCTTATTTGGCGCTGCAAGCCTCGTTATCGGCTACGCTCATATCGACGATGGGCGCTATGAACCATTCTCCACGGCCGCTCACTGGACACTTGTACCTATCCTGTGCCTAAACATCGCAGTCATTCTGCTACTCCTCTGGGAGGCGCTACAAATCTCGTCCCCCCACCCCTTCCAACGTGTTTTCACCCCCCTTCCGCTTCACCTTGGGCAACCAACCCCAGTCGTCAGCCTTCATCTCGCATGTGCCAACGAGCCACCTGACGTCGTCATTGCCACACTTTGCAGCCTCAAGGCATTGCAGTACCCCAATTACGAAGTACTGGTGATCAGCAACAATACTAGCGACGACACACTTTGGCGACCGATCAAAAAATGGGTGCTTGACCAAGGTGCGCCATTCCGCTTCTGGCATGTGCCAATCTGCCCGGGATTCAAGGCCCAGGCGCTCAATCTAGCGCTGTCCCACACCCGTTCCGATGCCGAACTGATTGGTGTAGTCGACGCGGACTACGTTGTCGTGCCAAACTGGTTAAACAACGTTGTTGCCCACTTCGGCTGCCCAAGAGTCGGTCTCGTGCAAGTACCACAAGCCCATCGAGAATGTGCCAATTCAAGGCTGGCAAATTGGATATCATGTGAGTCCGATATTTTTTTTCGCATCGGCATGCATCTGCGCAATCAACATAACGCCATTATTCAGCATGGAACGATGACACTGATTCGGGCCAGCGTCATGCGCCAGCTTGGTGGCTGGAGCGAATGGACTATTGCTGAGGATGCTGAGTTGGGGCTGCGCATTGCACAGAAAGGTTACGAAAGTCGGTATATTGACAAAATCTATGGGCGAGGCTTGCCACCAACGGATTTCGCGGCATTTCGTTCCCAGCGCCGCCGTTGGGCACTCGGCGCGGCCCAGATTTTAAGACGACACGTTCTGACACTGTTCTTGCCAGGTCGACTAACCTTGAGCCAGCGCTTTATCTATCTCACCGGATGGCTCCCATGGTTCGCAGACGCATTTCATTTGCTCTGCACGCTGCTTGCTGTCGGCTGGACTATTGCCGCCTGCTTGATGCCAACAACTGTCGACTTCCCGATACCATCAACATTCGCACTCGCTGTCGCGGCCCCCATTATCAGGTTCGCGATCAGCATCTGGATCGTACGAAGGCATGTGACGAATTCCTGGCCCGATACATTAGGTGCGGTGATGGCCGGTATCGCAGTTTCCTATGGCGCGGGTGCCGGAATTTGGGCTGCTTGCGCGCGCACCCGTCACAGCTTTGTCGTCACGCAAAAGGGTCGCCCACGATTACCCGCTCGCCACTATCGCACTCTGATGCCGGAAATTATTCTGGCCGGACTGCTATGGTTTAGCGCCGCTGCGCTAATCCTGATTCGAATGCCGCTGCCGGTCGAGATAGGTACATGGATCGGAACATTGATCGTTCTCTCCACCCCTTATCTCGCCGCGCTTGTTTTCGTTTCAGTCACACGCAAATCGTGCCCCGCTCCGCGTGCAGAAATGCAGGAGTCAACTCCGTCTCCCCTAAATTCCCTTCACGAACATGCAGATGGCCCATGAATACCCCGGTCGTCCCACTTATCGTCCCACGAAGCAAAGTCGAGACATCGTACCCCAATGAAAACCCCGTGATTTCGTGAGCCGGCCGGCTCTTGTATCCAACTATTGATCAGAAAGATTTGATCTTGAATCAAGCTGCATAGCGGCTTTCTTCAGATGCCCCTTGGTCCGAGCGGGAGCCTGGCGTGTGATGCTGGCCTTCAAATCGGCGTTGAGCATCTCGTCGGGATTGAGCTCCGGGCTGTACGAGGGCAGGTAGAACACTTCGATCTTGTCGGCATGTTCAGCCAGCCACGCCTTGACCAGCTTGGCGTGATGAACCTTCAGGTTGTCGAGGATCAGAAACACCTTTTTGCTCCGCATGTCTTTGATCAGTCGCTTCAAGAAGTCGATCAGGATGTCGGCGTTCATCGCGCCTTCGAACACTTTCCAGCGCACCTGGCCGCGGTTCGTCACGGTCGACATGATCGACAGCCCTTCGCGTTTGCTCATGACACGCCGCTCGGGTGTCTTGCCGATCGGCGCGTAGGAGCGCCCGCGCACATCGTCGGAACGCAAGCCCGTCTCGTCGCCCCACTGGATTTCCGCACCTTCGGTCTGCGCACGGCGCGCAATCTCCGGATACGTCTCGTTCAACCACGTCTGAACCGCCTGCGGCTTTTGTTCGTACGCCCGCTTCAGCGGCTTTTGCGGCGTAAAGCCCCAGCGTGCCAAGTACAGACCGACGCCCTGCAGCGTGAGCGTGCGACCCGTACGTTGTCGAATCAACTCCCGCACGGCGTGGCGGGTCCACAGCGCAAACGGCATCTTCAACTGATCCGGCATTTGATCGCGCATCAACACACGCACCTCGATCTCCTGTTGCTCCGTCAGGGCGCGCTTCTGGGTGACGGCACGCCCGCTCGGCTTGTCACGCAAGGCTGCCGTGCCTTCCTGCACGTAACGCTTGCATATATCGAACACACCCGTTCGCGACAGATCGGTAAGTTGGGCGATCTCGTCGTAGGTCATCCCGCCTTCCCGGAGGGCGATCACCTGTCGACGCCGTTCTTCGCGCGCTTCGCGTGGAAGCGATCTCATGTCTCGTTTTTCCATGCTCAAAACGTGAGGGCTTATTTTCCAATTTCAAGATCAAATGTTTCGAATCAATATAAGCTATTTTTTGATACATTTTTCCGGATTGTTGTCGGGTTCATGTTCTCTCGGAATAATATTGATCAGAAATGCGTGAACTTGAGCCAAGCCGCATAGCGAACCGGCTTGTGCATGAAGTAACGAGCGACACGCTGCGGCGATTTCTGGAGGCGACGCAAATGGCTGATGGCAGCCTTCTTGAGATGTCCCTTGGTGCCGGCCGGAGTCTGCCGGGTGACGCTCGCCTTCAGATCGGCGTTAATCATCTCGTCGGGGTTCAGCTCGGGGCTATACGACGGCAGGTAGAACACGAGCTATCGTTGAAAGTGGTGTATGCGGCGTAGGGTTGAGGCAGGAGAAGGCGGTGGCGATTGAAGGAGAATGTTGCTTCTCACGGTAACACTTCCTCAATCGAACTCCACCACCATGGCGAAACTTACGCAGGATACGAGCGGCAGTCAAACAACAGAAGCAGACATCAAGGGTACGCCCGGCCTGGACGATCTGATCCAGCAAGGGGCGCGGCGGATCATCCAGCAGGCAATCGAGGCGGAACTGGCGGCAATGCTCGAACAGTATTCGAATGTGAAGACGATCGATGGCCGGCGCGCTGTCGTGCGCAACGGGTACCTGCCAGAGCGCGAGATCGTCACGGCAGTCGGTCCGGTGCCCGTTCAGGTGCCGAAGGTCCGCGATCGTTCGGGCTCCGGCATCAAGTTCAATTCGACGATCGTGCCGCCCTATGTGCGCAAGTCGCCGCGCGTGTCATCGTCGCTGCCGTGGCTGTACCTGCGAGGAGTCTCAACCGGCGACATGGGCGACGCACTGTCCGAGCTGCTCGGCGAACAGGCTAAAGGGCTGTCAGCGAGCGTCGTGAGCCGCCTGAAGGCCGCCTGGTCAGAAGAGTACGAGAAGTGGAACAAGCGCGACCTGTCCACCTCGCGCTGGGTCTACTGGTGGGCCGACGGCATCCATACGCAAGCCCGCGCAGAGGATTCGGACGGGCAGTGCCTGCTGGTGATCATCGGCGTGAAACCGGACGGCAGCAAGGAGCGCGTGGCGCTCAACGACGGCTATCGCGAATCGAAGGAATCCTGGAAAGAGCTGCTGCTCGATCTGAAGAAACGAGGTCTGCAGGCGCCGCCGCTGCTTGCCGTCGGCGATGGCGCGATGGGGCTGTGGGCGGCGCTTGAAGAGGTGTTCCCGCAGACACGGCACCAGCGCTGCTGGTTTCACAAGATCGGCAACATACTCAACGTCATGCCCAAATCGCAGCACGGCAAGGCCAAGGTTGCGCTCGCCGAGATCTGGAATGCCGCGACAAGAGCCGACGCAATCGCCGCGTTCAACCAGTTCGTCGACACGTACGCGGCCAAGTACCCAAAGGCCGTCGAGAAGCTCACGAAAGACCGCGACGCACTGCTCGCGTTCTACGACTTCCCGGCCGAACACTGGCAGCACGTGCGGACCACGAATCCGATTGAATCGACGTTCGCGACGGTGCGCCACCGCACGAGCCGCACGCGCAACTGTCTGTCGCGCTCGACCTTCCTCGCGATGGCGTTCAAGCTGATCGAAGCGGCCGAGCAGACCTGGAGGAAGATCCGCGGCGTCGACAGGATCGAACCGCTTCTGAAGGGCATTCCCTTCAAGGACGGCACCCCGGTGATGGAAAGCACACCGGCTCCTCAAGCGCTAGCCGCCTGATCATGCCGAGCTAATGTCAAATGTGGTGTACGACAGTCGAGCAGCATGATCAAGCGGCAAGCGGTTGAGCAGGAGCCGGTGTGCTCTCGGTCACCGGTGTTCCGTCCTTGAAGGGCACGCCGTTCAAGATCTGTTCGATTTTGTCGACACCGCGAATGCGGCGCCATGATTCCTCTGCTGCTTCGATGAGCTTGAAGGCCATGCCGAGGAAGGTCGCGCGCGACAGACAGTTTCGCGTGCGGGTCGTGCGGTGGCGGACCGTCGCGAAGGTCGACTCGATCGGATTCGTCGTGCGCACATGCTGCCAGTGCTCGGCCGGGAAGTCGTAAAACGCGAGCAGCTCGTCGCGATCCTTCGTGACCTTCTCGACAGCTTTCGGATATTTGGCCGTATAGGTCGCGACGAACTGATCGTAGGCGACGATCGCATCGGCGCGCGTCGCGGCGTTCCAGATCTCCGCGAGCGCGGCCTTGGCCTTGCCCTGCTGCGACTTCGGCAACGCGTTGAGCACGTTGCCGATCTTGTGAAACCAGCAGCGCTGGTGCCGCGTCTGCGGGAACACTTCCTCGAGTGCCGCCCACAAGCCCATCGCGCCGTCGCCGACGGCTAGCAGTGGGCCGGCTTGTAGACCGCGAGCCTTCAGATCGAGCAGTAGCTCGACCCACGAATCCTTCGACTCGCGGTAGCCGTCGGCGAGCGCGACGCGTTCCTTGCTGCCGTCTGGCTTCACGCCGATGATCACCAGCAGACATTGCCCGTCGGAATCCTCGCTGCGCGCCCCAGTATGAATGCCGTCGGCCCACCAGTAGACCCAGCGGGCCGCCGACAAGTCCCGATTGTTCCATTGCGCGAATTCGTCCGCCCAGATCGCTTTGAGACGAATGACGGTATTTGCCGACAGGCCTTTCGCCTGGTCGCCGAGCAATACGCTGAGCGCTTCGCTCATGTCGCCGGTCGAGACGCCGCGCAGATACAGCCACGGCAGCGCCGACGACACACGCGGCGACTTGCGCACGTAGGGCGGCACGATCTCCGAGTTGAACTTTACCCCCGAGCCCGAGCGATCGCGGACCTTCGGCACCTGGACCGTTACCGGTCCGATTGCCGTGACAACGTCTCGCTCAGGCAGATAGCCGTTGCGCACGATCGCCCGCCGGCCGTCCAGCGTCTTCACGTTCGAATATTGCTCGAGCAATGCCTTCAATTCCGCCTCGATCGCTTGCTGGATAATCTGCCGCGCGCCTTGCTGGATCAACTCGTCCAGGCCGACGGGCCCCTTGAATTCTGTTTCCGTTGCTTGACTGTCGTTCGCTTCCCGATTACGTTTCGCCATGGTGGTGGATTGGTTGCTGGGTTCGTTACCTTGGAAAGCAACATTCTCCTGCAATCGCCACCGCCTCCCGCCGATTCCGCTCCACACCGCCGTACACCACTTCCGACATTAGCTCGATCATGCCGCCCGACCCGCGTACACCAGTCTTGACGATTGCTCCTGGCTCCTTTACGCCGCCCGTTGACACCCCGTCTAGATGGGTGCTCGCCACGGATCGACGAGCCTGAGCGCCGGGTGACCGGGTGAGGGCGTCCATTCCATTAACGCCGCTCCCCGCTGACAGCCTCACCATGTCGGGTGAAGAGGAGGAAGTGTCGACTGATGAGGCGCGATCCAATCGCCTTGCCATACAGTAACGTGCGGAAGTTCCGCAACATTGGGATCCCCACCGGTCACGACATGGACGCCAGCCGTCGTGACTCCTTTAATCGTTCGCGTAAGACGGACCGTACAGTCCGAATTAATCGAATACGTTCCGGAAATGGCTGCGGTCGTGAAACCGGTCGGCGTGGACGTCTTTTCGGTGCCGGAGATCGCACCATTGTTATAGGTCAGCGACTCGATGGTCGATACGGGATTACCCAGAGTATCGTGCCCCTGTTCGATTCCATTGGTCGCGATGCCATTGAGCGAAAACCCGCTGCCACACGCGTTGGCCCCCAACGGATCGACCGTACGCACCATCTGCAAGGCTTCGTCATAACCAGCGTCCGCATCGAGAACTGCGCCACTGTGTGCCAGCCCACCCGTATCTACATCGTTCACATCCAGGTTATAGGTGGACGCTTGACCGTTCAGTGTCAGGTTCAACGTTCCGTTACCGCAGTCAGTAATCGCATAAGTGCCCGCGCTCTGAACGATGCCTGAATCTTGCACACCCGAGTTAGTCGCCTGAAACAACCGTGCCGAAGTAATATTGCCATTGCCATCAGCGACAACGTAGCCAGTCGTCGACATAGTCGAATGCGCCAGGCAGAGAATGCCCAGCAGGCAAACGTTATACGCGTCTCCCTGTCCGGACAGTACATATTTACCGTTCAGACTGGCGTTATTGCACGTCTGTGCTAATACCGGCTGCATAAACGCCGAAAAAATCATCGTGAAAATGACCGCAAGAAGACGTTTCATGGCGAGTTCCATATCGAGGCATACATGGATTGGCAGGGGCAAGCTGACAAGCACCCATTACCTGCACATGATCGAGCTGCCCTACGTCGCCGCCCACCGGTAGTGACAAAACAGGTTAATCCACCTGAGGGCCTGCAAAAAAAGCATAGTGGAAGCCAACCGTTTTTCCAGCACATTTATAAAAAATTAATTATCTGTTGTCCAGCGTCGAACAATGCTTGACACCTTCCTTTCGGCGCCGTGGGTTGCTCTTGTACCGGGCTACGCCGCCTTCAGGAAACTCTCAAAAATGTTGTGTCGTAATGTCGTGCCTCT
Organism: Burkholderia sp. MS455; assembly: GCF_016899445.1. Lineage (NCBI taxonomy): Bacteria > Pseudomonadati > Pseudomonadota > Betaproteobacteria > Burkholderiales > Burkholderiaceae > Burkholderia > Burkholderia sp. MS455. The sequence continues at coordinate 132,396 of NZ_CP041780.1, read as the reverse complement.
GGCTCAGTTTGTTGATTGACGCCGGCACGTGAGGCATGCCGCGCGTCAATCAGGATGAGAACAGCGCGTCAGTCGGTGAGGTCGATGCCGTAACGCGTGACGCGGCTTTGTCAAATTGGCGGTGGATGTCCACGAGAATCGGCAGTGCGTAGGATTCCTGCCGATTATCGTGCACGGCAGACGAGGTCGATTGCGTTCCAGCCATACCAGCAGTCCAGGCGTTCCTTCAACTGGGCGCGGTGAGCAGCAGCGTCCATGCGATGACGGGGCAACGCGAAGTGTTGCCGGATCGGTCCGAAGTTCGACAGGAAGCGCTGCATGCGGCGTGGATCACGGAAACCCTGCATCGCCCGTTCACGCCGGCGCGTGGGCTGGTGGCTGTTCTCCGCCCGGTTGTTGACCCGGGCGGCTGCCTTGACGAACACATGTTTTACGCCCGCGAGTGCTGCAATCTCTGCCTTTGCCGCCGGGTAGCTGCGCAGCTGGTCGGTGACGATGGGAGTGTCAGGATTTCCGTGTTCAAGGCGAGGTTGAGATTCACACGGACGGTCGAACGAATCGATCCGCGTAGAGGATAGCGAACTGGTTCATCGCCTGCTTCCAGTCGTGAGCGGCACGGCTCCAACCGGCCGTGATGTTGCGCAGCGCCAGCCAGATGAGTTTTGTTGCTGCTTCGTCGCTCGGGAAGTGGCCACGGGTCTTGATGATCTTGCGTAGTTGGGCGTTGATGTTCTCGATGGCGTTCGTCGTGTAAATCACCTTGCGTACCGCAGGCGGAAACGCAAAGAACGGAATCACGCGATCCCAGGCGTTGCGCCAGGCGGCACTGACGGTGGGGTATCGCTGCCCCCACGGGCCGTCGGCAAACGCATCGAGCTCGGCCTGCGCGGCCTCTGCACTCGGGGCTGTGTAGATCGGCCTGATCGCGGCCGCCAGCGCACGGCGGTCCTTCCAGCTCGCGTAATCCAGGCTGTTGCGGATCAGGTGGACGATGCAGGTCTGCAGCGTGGTCGCGGGGAACACGGCCGCCAGCGCTTCGGGCATGCCCTTGAGGCCATCAGTCACGGCGATCAGGATGTCGTTCACGCCGCGCGTCTTGAGATCGTTGAACACCTTCATCCAGAACTTGGCACCCTCGGTGTTCTCGATCCACAGGCCCAGGATGTCACGCGTGCCGTCGGGCAGAACCCCCAGCGCCAGATAGACGGCCTTGTTGCGCACCACGGCATCCTCCCGGATCTTGACCCGCAGCGCGTCGAAGAACACCACCGGGTACATGGGATCGAGCGGCCGGGCCTGCCAGGCGGTGACTTCGGCCATCACCTCGTCGGTGACCGAGCTGATGAACTCGGGCGAGACGTCCGTCGCATATTGCTCCAGCAGGAAGCCCTGGATCTCGCGCACGGTCATGCCCCGGGCGTACATGGCGACGATCTTGTCGTCGAAGCCCTTGAAGCGTCGTTCGTGTTTAGGGATGAGCAGCGGCGCGAAGCTGCCGTCACGGTCGCGCGGTACCTCGATGCGGATCGGGCCGCCCTCGGTCAGCACCGTCTTGGCGCCCGTGCCGTTGCGCTGATTGCTCACCGTGGCCGGCTTGGACGCACCTGGCGGGTAGCCCAGATGGTGATTCATCTCGCCGCCCAGCGCCCGTTCGATCAGGGCCTTCTTGAGGGCCAGGGTCGCCGCGTTGATGGCTTCGGCCGTCATCGGGCCGCTGCCGAACTGCTCAAGCAGTTCGGCAGGGATCGCCGGCAGGTCGGCCGGCTTGGTCTTCGGTTTGCGTGGCATAACGTCTCCTTACGAGCATGTTATGCCTTGAACACGAAATTACTGACAGACCCGTGACGATCTTCCGGGGTACCGGGTGCGAGCGCAGCATCCGCTCGAATAAGCGTTTCGCGGCAGCCGTGTCGCGACGCTTTTGCAGCAGCACGTCCAGTTCGATGCCGTGCTCGTCCACCGCGCGCCACAAGACGAAAGGCTCCCCGCGCAGTTTCACGAACACTTCGTCGAGATGCCATGTCGTGCCCGACCGCGGTCGCACTGCTCTGGCCCGGCACGCGACCATCGTGCCAAACCGGTCGCACCAGTTACGCACCGATTCGTACGTGACCACCACGCCGCGCTCGAGCAGTAACTCCTCGATGTCACGCAGGCTCAGGTTGAACCGATGGTACCAGCGCACCGCGCAGCTGATGACCTCAGCCGGAAAACGGAAGCCGTGATATGGCGAGCGTTTTTTCTTCATTCCGCCATTCTACCCAGCCACGCCTTCAACTTGACATTGCCGCTCCGTCGCCAGCCAGATGGTATCGATGCGAATCATCGCAGCCAGTCCTGTAACCACGTCGCACATTCGCCGGCCGCTGACACTGGCCAGCGCACCGTGACCGTCGCGGTGCCCCGATGGATTTCGATCTGGATGTCGGTGGAACCCGATGCGTTAGCCGGTGCATCGAGTTGCAACGGAACGAATGCGGCAGGAACGTCCTTCGTTTCGACAGACTCCGCAGGTGCCATCGACGCAGCAGATTGGCATTCAATCGGTAGTGCAGCGCCACCGCCGCAATCGACACGTGCGGCTGCAACGCCGCGCGGATCCCCTTCTCCTTGAATTCCTTGCTATGTCGCCGACGTCCCCCGGTCGGGCGAAGCTGGTCGTCAAGTGGCGTTGCCTTCGTCATCATGTACACCTATCCATCAGAAATTTTAATGGACACGATGCTCCTTGCTTTCGATGCCCGCCTTCAAGATGACTTCGCCGGGGGCTTACGTTACAGCCAAGATCCGAAGTCTCCTACATTCCCGGAGCGGTTCACATCCCTCCGGCACCTCGGACGGCTCGATCATCCCGGCCGGTGCCGCGTAATACAACACCTCCGCGATCTTCCCGTACCCGGCCCGTTTCTCCGGGCGAGCCACGTCCGCGAGAAAGTCCGCACGACTGACCTTCACTTCATCGACACACGGATTGATCCGCTTTTCGTCGTAGGTGGCAGCAACGGAGAACACGTCGGGACGAATCGCTTGCCGGCCACCGTGATTGAGGTCAACAAGCAATTCGATGTTTTGCCACGTCACACGACCCTGACTCTGACGCCACTGCGCCAAGCGCGCCGGCCAGAGTGTGATGCCGCTGGCGTCGCTCAACCTCGCGCGCCTTCTCGGCAGCAAGCTCTTACTCACCCGCTCGTGTGATGCGAAAGTAGACGCCGTGGCCGAAGCGCTCGACGCGTTCCACCATCCCGAGTGCAGCGAGATCCAGGTCAATGCCGTCAGTCCTCCCGGCACCACCATTCGCCCGGCCCTGCCAGTAAAACCGCAAGCGTTTGTAGTGTTGGCGAGTCAGCATCGGCATCGCGTTTTCCTATGCTGGAAGGCGCATTGATCGGGCCGCGTCGCGAATACGTGTGGCCGCCTGACGCCGGGTATCGTCAATGCATGCCCAGTCCCGATGCCACCACGCAATCAGGTCCGCGGCGATGCCGATCGTTCGTGCCGCGACGACGTCACGAACTTCATCAGCAACCTCATCCCACCAAGCCGCTCCCTCGCGGTCGGTGGCCCGCGAGTCGATTGCTTGGCGGTAGATCGCCTTGGCCTCATTGAGTGAAATCGCCATCGCTGTCCTCTTTCCGAAAAACGTGTCTTGGTTCGCAACGAACGGCTCGTGGCCCAATGCTCGTTCAGTCGGCCGACCTATGGCGTGCCTTCTCGTAGAAAGAAGGTGCAGCGACGCGGGGCGTCACGACCAGATTCACGTCGGGCGATGCCGAATAACTCGCCAGTCAAAGATATCAGTAACAGACTTGGCGGGGAACCAACGACCAGCCGTATCCGATCCACTCCTGTACGTTGCGCCAATAGCAGCCAGGGCCAGCGTAGTCGTACGGGGGCACATAGACAGGCGCCGGTGCTCCATACATCGCGGGCGGCCCCGCATAAACAGGGGGCGCAGCGAGGGCTGAACCCAAAAGCAAGCCGCCAACCAGGCCCGCGATGACGCCGCCCGCAACTGACCCAGCGTGACGATCATATCCATACCCATGGGCAAGGGCGGGTTGTACGAACCCGGACAGCAGGACCATTGTCAGTATTGCTATACAACCCTTTCGCATCTCAGTTGACTCCAGAAGGTCGCACGGAGCCGTGAATTCGGTCAAACCGCATCGCTCACGGATCACGACGTAAATGGAGATTTCATTGTATATCCCTCCAAGGGATATTCAAGTGCTTTTCCTATGCCACTCGAGAAGGTCGCGTACATACGAGATACCCATCGCCGGCATGGGGTTGGCGTCATGCGAATCTGACGGAAGCAGCCATTTGTCCAGCGTCCTACCGGGCACGCAGATGCGCGCCGCGAACTGCGCGCGGGTCATGCCCAGTTCGGCCATCGCGAGGCGCAGAAGCTCCTGCTGGGTCAGATCCTGCAGCTTCCTTTTCCTGGTCATCGATTCACTCGAACTGATATTGCTCGTCGGCAAGTATGTCGATCAGGTCTAGCTGACCAGGTATGGGTTGCAGGGCGGGTGGTCGACGCTTCAGGCGAGGGTGCCCGGCGCGTCGAAGACTGCGTGCGATCACATGTCGCTTGTCCCACAACATATCGGTGTCGGCCGTCGACAGCGAGCCTGCAGCTGCGTCTAGCGCAGTGACAATCTCGTCCAATCGCCCGGGCGCATTGGCAAGAACCAACCGAACCTGTGCCATTGCCTGACTGTCGCGCCAGGCGCCAAGCCATACCGATAGCTCACGCCGCTCGTTGCGATCCAGCTGTTCGAGCAGCTCCGGAGGCACATCTTCGTCTGCGCGAAACGCGCCTATCACGACTTGCCGGAGCCGGCGCGCACCTACACCACGCATAGTACGGATCAGTTTGATCGATCGGCCTTGCTCGCGAATCAGCATCTCACCCTCAAGCGTCGCAACTTTGCTCCATACATATCAGTGTACGGCACGTCAAAAGACGCGGGTCACGTACATGGGGATCCCGACGCCGATGATCGAAGAGAGAACCATCTCGGCTCGCCAATGGACGTGAGCGTCATTGGTGACCATCATCTGGCCGCTCAGGCTTCGGTGGCCGGGCGCGATCAATAAGCCTTCTGAGCCAGGCCAAGCCGTGCGCGTCAATCTTTGCCCATTGGGCAGCGGTTAAGCGAATCGATCGCCCGACCAAGCGATCCTCTTCTGAAATCGGTGGCCGGCCAATCCTGGGTTTCGAGGATTTCATGGGCAGGACGATAGCACTTTTCGTTACACAAAAACAGGTCGTTGTCGAGACTTTATGTAATACACTATGTAGTGGGGCGTAGTGGCTGCTCGAAATGCATTTTTGATGCGGAGAGCCCTGCCTAGGCGCGCCCGATCTCAATCCTTTCATGGTGAACGACATGACCAAGTATGTGGTGATGGTGCGCCAAATAACCTGGTACGACCGGCTTGCAGCGGTGCCCGGCAAGATCCTCAAGTGGGCCATCCTGATCCAGCTTGGTCTGCTGGTTGCCGCTGGCGTGCTCGGTGGGATCGCGCACGTCGCGAAGATCGCGATCGCCGCCGTGACCGGCGCGCATTAAAACACGCCGCTGTGTCGGATTCCGGAGTGAAGCGCGTCGGTGGTCGGTTGACCCGCTTTCGGCCGACCAGAATGACTATCCGCTCGAGCGCTTCCGCCACTCCTGCGAGCGGCACCGTACGTGTCTGATATGTAAATAGCGCTGCTGCCCGGGTACGATCCGGGCGCGGCCTGACACGACCGAGCCGCCTGGGCCAGCATTGGCCGGTGCGACTTTTTTGCGCCCGCAGCGTCCTGCCGACTACAGCTTACCCGTGTCCGAGCCGTCAGGCGTCGCGCGTGCGCCTGCGTCGTCACGCGGAGCGGCCTCGTCCGGCGTCAGCGGCGGAAGAGGTTGCCCCGGTTTATATCCCGCTAACGGATTTGCCAAGAACCTCGCCTGTATGGCGCGTTCGCGTTCCTGACGCTGCGCCGGCGTCAACGTTTTGCGCTGTTCGTACGTCAGCGCGCCGGTGCGCCAGTCGTCGGGTAACGCCACGTTCGGCTTGCTTGGCGCGGCCATTTCCTCAAGCGTGTGCCGTGGCCGCGCAGGTTCGCCCCCGGCCGTTTGCACCGACGCGTTCGCATCTGCCTCTACGGTTACCGGCGTCGCGGCAACGGGATCGGGTGCCGGCGTTGTCCGAGGCGAGGCCGGCCGCCCTGCGCCCTGCCGTGCATCGCGCGGAAGGGGAATCGCACGCTCACGGCGCACCCGCGAAATCATCACATCGAGCGTTGTCACCGTCAGTTCGAGGCCATGCCTTGCGAGAGCATCGCGGATCGCGAGATGACGCACACCCGCATCGAGCGCGACGCGGACGAGATCGAACATCTCGCGGAACCGCGCCATCTTGGAGCGGTGCTCTGTTCCGGTAGCAAGGTTCAGCAGGTCTTGCGAAAGCGTGAGGGTGGTCATATGAATCAACCGTGAGAGATGGTCCACAGATCGTAGAGCCACAGCAAATCGTTAGTCAATGTTCGAAAAGCTTCGCATTCCGGAGGGTTTAGCCGGGATCGGACGGCAATCGTCGTTTCAGGACAGGGATTGTTAGGTCTTGAAACCGCCCTAATCGAAGGGCTGCGTCCGCAGGCACGATAGATATGTAGACGGAAACTAACGTTTCCGCCCACATATCCGTGCCCAAAGGGGCAAAGCCCCTTTGGAAACCCGGCGGGCTTCGCCCGCGGGACAGCGGACGCGCCGTGGTAACGGCGCGACAGTTGGACGTGAGACAACCCGGCCGGGCGGCCCCCCTTCTGCAGACATCTTCGGCGGTGGCGTCGCGATAGTGTTTGCGGGCAGTCGGGCGAGCACGCGAGCGCGCTGATTTCGGGGCGCGGCCTTGGACGCGGCCCGAAATCTTTTGCCGCGCACTTGGCGGTGCGGCGGCCGTAAGGCCGCCGTAGCGCCTAGTGCCTGCCGGAGGTCGACCTGGTCGTCTCGTTGGTGTTAATCCATTCAAGCGGGCGAAGCCCGCGTGAAGCGGCGGCAGAGCCGCCGGTCGATATGGTGTGGTCAGAGAAAGCTTCTGGTTAAGGCCCGACACTTAAAGGCGTTCCGACCCGACAATTAATCGAAGTTATCCACACACGATGCCGAGCGCAACGATGCCGGCTTGGCAAACTTGTGCGTGACGCTGGAAAAATTGAGCACGCGTGGCCGGGAAATCGGCCAGGAATCGGCGCGCAGACGAGCGCCCCCCTCGCTTGCACGATAGGTGACTGTCTATGGGGTGGAGTTTGTCTAGTCGCCAGGCGGCGCCAGCTGCGGGCGCGCGATTCGGTAGCAACGCTCGCGATCCCAGTCCGGGTTCCGCATCTTCAGTTCGCCCATGCGCAGCTGAATTGCCCGCTCGAGCTCGGCGTGACGATCGGCGTCGCGTCCCTGTGGTGAGCGCTTCAAACGCGACTGAATGCTCCTGAGTTGCTCGCCGAGCTGGTCGGCAAACTGCGCGGCGGCGACGCCGACCTTGCGGTCGCGCTTGCGCTGGGCGTCGCGCCGGCGCTGCGCTCGCAGGTGCGCGCGCGTGCGTTCGTGGGTAAGCCACTTGCCGAGGCCGAACTGTTCAAATAGCGCCGGCGTCAGGTACTTGATCGCTGCCAGGCCACGATAGCGCACGCCGTGCTCGTCTTCCTGCACTTCGCACTGCGGGCGGCTTTTGATCAGCCGTGCGCGGATCAGATCTCGCAGCGCGCGCTCAGCGCGGCGCAATGGCAGTCCCGCTTGCTCGGCGAGGTATGGAAGCGTGAAGTCGATCCACCCCTCCTTGCCCGGCACCGCGACACGGAGCGTGACGAGATCGCAAAATTTGATTAGCGCGCGCATGAGCTGCACGCACGCGATGCGCCGCTCACTACGCTGCTGCCGGGGACTACCGTTCGCGATGTTCAGCCTCGGTAACCATGCCTGCGGCGTGTCGAGGTAGCGGCCAAGGCGCTGCTTCAACTCGCGAAGCAGTTTGGGCGCGCTCGCCGGCGCCGGGTGTGGGATGTCCTCTGGCCAGATCCGCTCCGGCAATGCGGCCGCCGGCCTCGGCGCGCCCTTCAGACCGCCGCCCTGCGCCCGCAGGCTCGCGTGCGCACTGCGTGCGGCCGCGGCGATACCGCCGAACAGATCCTGGCCGGATGCGGTTTCGTTGCCGTGCGCGTTCGCGTCTACCTGACTGGGGTGGTCAGAGGGAAGCGATGCGGCGTTATGGAGGTCCACGACGCGGGCCTAAACGGGTCCACGCTCCGATCCGGCCGATGGCCGGGACGTCCAGGCGGTGCCGGGGAATCTTCTGACTGTCGAGGCGATGGCCACGACCCGCGAACTGCAGTCGAGCGTAGCCATCCCACGGGGAAGTTGCATCGCAGCGCGTCGCGCACAGCGGGGCCATGCCCCGCGCTTGGTCGATTGAATCATCTGGTCCTCAATAAAAACAACGAGTTGACACGGATGACGTCTTGACAGTCGACCGACTCTGCGTAGAATTTGGACATCCGTTCCACGGGATGGCCTCTTTTACCGCCGGTTGGCTGATTGAGCGTCATCAAGACAAGCCCCCTGTTTCCAGCAGGGGGTTTTCTTTTGTGCGTCTGGTTTTGCGCTATGCGCTCCGCACCTTGAGCGGTTTGCTGCAGAAACCCATCAGAAATGCGCGATTTATGCGGCGCGCACGAACGACCGGGGCTGAGCCGTTCGGGGAGGCACGCCATCACCATCGCGTGCAACCCCACCTGCCCCACCCCTCCCGCCGTGTCGTGCAGTCGTTGTCGTGTCATAGCCGCGGCCCTCGCGGCTTGGGGTCGACGGTCGCATCCGTCGGCTGCGTAGCAGGCTGCGGAGCAGCCGGCGACACCGGGCGTGACACGTCATCGCGTCCGCCGATCGACTCGCGGACATCGGTCAGCTGCTTATCGACACGCGCCGAGCGCGCATTCGCAAAAGCACGATTCAGCTCCGGCTCGCTGAACTGGACCGGCAACCCGGCCGCTGCCGCCACCTCGATCGCCGCCTGGCGAAATTCCTCATTGCCGTCGAGCTCGAGCGTGCGGCCGAACTTCATCTGCGCGAGGCGCAGTCCTGTCTCGATCGCGGCGCGATCGATCTGCAGCACGTCGACCGCGTCACCACGATCGACAACAAGCGTCTGTCCATCGCGCCGGTAGCTGACGCTGCCGCCTTCGTCGACCGACAGCGATAGCTCCGGCCCGTGAAAGAGGATCGCGTTGTCGTCATACGGTCCCGGCGTGCCAGGTCGGATCGTATTGACCGGCGTATGGGTTGAGGTCCGGTCGGAATCGCTGGGCTTGCGGGTGCGCCGCAGCTCGGCGAGCGCGCGCTCGTCGCCGCGCTGCGCGCGTTGCTGCAGCCAGGCAGTGAACGTCGGCCCCGTCGCAGCCCCGTACCGCGCCTTCAAGGCGTCGCGTTCACGGCGGATCTGCGCGGAAAGCGCCGTATCGGCCGCAGCGCGGTTCAGGCGTGCGGCCGCGAGCGCTTGCCGACGCTCGGGCTGGCGCATCTGCGGAGCCTGTCGAATCTGCGTGCGGCGCTCGGCGAGGTCCGCGGCGATTGCCGCACGCCGCGCGTGCTCGTGATCCTTCTGCGCTTCCCACGCCGCGCGGCGAGCCCTTGCGTGAGCGTCGCGCTCCGTCGCGAACTCGCGCCAGAGGACCGCGCGCGGCAGCTCACGCGCGCGCGGCACCGGCTCGCCCGCACGCTGACGCGCATAGCTTTCGCGCAGCAGCGAAGCCGCTTCGTTCCACGACAGGTTCAACTCTTTCGTAAGGAAATCGGACACGTTCAGGTTGCGTCGACCGGCACGTATGCGTTCAGCGCCGTCGCGGGCGACCGTGACCACGTATTTCTGTGGCAACACGCCGTGCGAATGCGACAGTTCGGCGAGCAGACGCTCGCCGCTCAGCTGCTGTCGTATCTTCGCGAATTCGCCGTTACCCGCCCGCTGCCGGCGTGCTTCGCGCGCGTCGCGCGCGGCCTGCGAGATCGCGCTGTCGGCTACCCGGCCTGTGCTGCCTCTTTCTGGCGCAATTTCTCGATCGCGATCGTGAACCCGTCGCAGGCGATACGGGGATACGGCGCCAGCGTCGTCCACGTGTTCGTGCGCAGGATCTGGCAGAAGCACTGGACGTCCTTCGGCGACGCTGACCAGATCGCTGCCGGACAGCGCTCGCACAGGGTCGACGGGTTCGGCCACAAGTTCCGGTTCACCTGGCCAAGCGCCAAACTCGTCGGCGTCAATGGCGGGGGCTGGACTGACGCCGGGCGGTCCGGGATCGAATCCGGGCCCGCCTGGTCCGTCGAGGTTCGGCCCTGCGGAGGGATCGCTCCATCCGTCGTCGTCGTTGAATGGGGTGTCGAAAGTCCGGTCGATGTCGTCGGGCGCGAGCCGTCCGAATCCGCTGGTGTCATCATGAAACTCCTTCAGGTGCTGTGCATAGAAACCGCGCTCCAGCGCGTCGAGCATCAAGCGACGATCGCCCGACGACGACTGCTGGTAGCGCTGCCATTGAAGCGTGTTGCCGCTGTTGAGATATTTCACTTCCCGTGCGCGTTCGCCCAGCCATTCGTCCAGGCGCGCCTGGATGTCTTCGGGCGTCGCCCGTGCCGGTTGCCGTTCGATGTAGTGCTCGGCCGCGTCGGCCGCCAGCTGCAGGAGCTTCTCGTCGGTCGGCAGCTCGATGAACTCGCGAGAGAACACGTAGTCCTTCAGGTTCACGCCCTTCTCGGCGCCGGCCGGATTCACGTTTGGATACGCGTCTTCACGGCCAGCGTTGCGCACGCGCACTGCGCCGTGTTCAGCGAGCAACGCCATGAAATCGTCGACGTGCTCGACGTGCCGATCGAGCATTGCGTCGAGAATGCGCTCCTTCAGCTGCCGGCTATCCGCCCGAAACAAGTCGCCGCGGTACCGACTGAGCATCTCGGAGGCGTCGCTGAATTCCGTACGGCGGTTGTCTTTCGGGCTGGCCAGGCCGTACTTTGCGTTCAAGTGCTCCTGGATCGCGTCGATGTAGTCGAGGTTCAGCTTTTCGAACCCGAACGGGCGCGCGCTCTGCCCCGAGATCAGGTTCAACTTCGGGATCACGACGTGGACGTGCGGCTTGCGTTCGACCAATGTCCCGGTCTTCTCGTCCACGTAGCTTTTCACGCGCGGCAAATGCGCTTCCGCATAGAAGTTCAGTTCGTCCGGTCGATACGCGGCAAAGACGAACTCCTTGAAGTCGCGCACGACCGCGTCCAGCGTCTCGCGATCGATATGGTCTTCCTTGAAGCTGAGCGTAATCGTCAGGTAGCGATCGACATTCGGTGCCGCGTCGATCATCCGATAGATCGATTCCGTGAGGTCGAGATCGCCGTCGAGCACGATGCGCTCGTCCATCTCGTCGCGAGTGAATTCGCGCCCAACCTTTCGGCCGTCCTCGAGGTATTGCTTGACGCCATCGTGATGGCCGGACACGCGGATGAGCATTGTCAGTCCACCTGATGCAGATGGGCTTTGAGCAACTGCGTGATCAGCTGCAGCTCGTCCATCAGAGCAACAAACAGATCCTCGCGGAGGTTACCGGCGAGCCTCGCGTGATTTGCGACATGCGCGAGTTGGTTCAGGTTGTTACCCGTCTTGTTGACTACGAACACGATCCGCTTGCGATCAACACTAGCCGGCGGACGCGCGACGATCTGTGTGCGGTTTGTCAGCACACATTCGCGCAGGAATTCGGACTGGCTAAGCCCGGACGCGAGTACCTTCGCGAGGAACACTTCCCGCTCCGCGGCCGTGAGGCGCGTACTGATTGGCGCACCCAACGCATTCTTTGCGGGGCGCCGGCCTCGTTTCGGACGTGCATCCGAGAGTTCCTTCAGATCGTCGTTGCTCATCGCTGCCCGCAGCAATCAGATTGAACCGGTCTCGTCGGAGCCGCCGGACGGCATGCCGTGCGTGTCGTTGTCCGCTGGCCGTCGGACGGTATAGCCGCCGAACAGGTGCGCTATGAACTCTTCCAGGATGAACCGATCTTCGCTGTTCGGCTCGCGCGACTGATTGTTTTCGCCGACGATCTCGAAGGTGTCGATCGCCGCGAGTGCGTCCTGCGCCGTCAGCGGGTTGCGGCGGTCATCTGTTCGCGCGACCGACTGCGTGGCGAGGCGCGACGGCTGCTTCGGACCAGGGTTGTACGTAGGCAGCGCCGCAAGCCTCCCGGCCGCCCCATCCAGCAATTTGCGCCCGTGCGCGTTGAATACGTCCGGCGCAAGAAAACCCGCAGCATCCATTTCAAGCAGCCACAGGATCGAGCGGATCAGGCTGCTCGTATCGCCATTAAAATTGTCGGCTGGCACTGCTTCGTGGGAAGCGGCCGATCCGAACCCGTATCGGGCGATCAGGTCGACGGACAGGTGCGGGTGCGTCGTTGCGCAGGCGACTGCGTAGGCTTGGATCGCTGCCCGCGCGTGCAGGTCATGCTTCAGGTCGAGTACGAAATACTCGCTGTCGTGGTGTTTGCCGCCAGGCTGATCGCTACCGTCGACGCGGCGCACGTCGAACTTCCGATACAGGCCCTGTTCAGCACCCTTCTTGGTCGGGTCAAGGTCCTTCAGCCCGTCAGGGCGGATATTTTCGGTGGTCATGGTTGGTCCTCGGAGAAGCGTGCCCGGTTCCGGGCGGTTGTTGTTAGATTCCGCCACGTCTCTCAGCGTGCGTGGCTGTCCGTGTGTTCAAAGCCGCCCGATGTTCACGTCACGAATTCCGCGCGCTTCGCGTAACGCCACCGTGTAGCGCGTCAGGTAGTCGCGCCAAACGATCGCGTCCGGGATGCCGTGCAGGACCCAAACCGGGTGATACAGGTCGCTCGTCTCGAAAACTAGGCTGCCGAACCCCATGCGTTCCTGCCACCAGAGCGCTTGCGCCTGAACGTTCTGTATCCGACTGAGCTCGACGCTGATGGTCTCCTTCAGCACCAGCCCAGTGGTGACCGTCACCCGAGCTTCATCGATCACAAAGCGCGTCGCACGCGTTTGCGCGATCGCCTGCAGGGCGATGCCGAGCGGCCAGAGCAATACAACGGCAAGCACCCACCACAGATTGGTCACCGCTGCCGCGCCGGCGACAAGCAGCAACAGGACGATCTCCGCGATCGCGCAATTCACAATCAAGGGCAGATTCACCGTCCACACTGGCGACGCTTCGAACCACGGCGGCGACCCCGACGCCAAGATCGGATCGAAGGTTGGTTTCATGATTCCGCCCGGAGGTCGCGCGCGAATTCATCGGTGGGTGGCGCCGGCAACGTCTTGATCGCGCCCTTCGGCGACGGCAGTGGCTGCATCGGTTCGTCCGCATCCCAGACCCATGCCGGCACGGCACTCTCGGAAATCACCGCCTCGAGCGTTGCGCCGGCCTCCGGCGGCGCACCTGGCGTGAGCACATACAGCGCTGTCGGGACGTCACAATCGGTCAGCACCGCGCAAGCAAGCGTCTGGCTCTCGTCGAGGTTGTAGCGCAGGCTCTTCACGAAGCGTCGACGGTCGGTCGTCATGGCGTCGAGCAATACTTTGTCGTACATGTCCTCGAACGGAATCCAGCGTTCCGTGACGACCATCGCCGACATCGTCGAGATCGTCGCCAAGCCGGTCGATTCGAGCCCGATCGTTGCGATGAAGATCAGATGTGCGCCTTCCACGCCGTCCCACAGCGCGATCGCATTCGCGAACCGCTTCATGAAGCGCCGGTGCAGATCCGCGTCGAGCATGAACGGAAAGTTCGGGAGGTGTTTCGCAATTAGTTTCGCGCCGGCGCGGGTCGGCGTGATCTCCTTCACTTCGCCGATCGTGATCATCATCGGCTTAGTCTTGCCGACCTTGGTGAGCGCAGCCATCGCCGTGATCCGTCGCGCGGTCAGCTCTCCGTCGCGGTCAAGCGACCAGGTCTCCGGGATGAACATCTGCTGCTGGAGCGGCGCCTTCTTCGCGGTCTTGCCGAGCATCGCCGAAAGGAGTTCGCGCCGTACCAGTGCCCAACTGCGTTTGCCTTCCATCGCCGGCGACCAACGGTTCAGCCCTGCCTCGTCCCATAGGTAATGCAGCAGGCCGCGAAGCGTCAGCTTCGCACCGTCCGTGCGGACGGAGTCGCTCTCGCGCCCGGTCGATTCGGGCGCGCTCTTGCCGCTCGACTTCGTCAGACTGAAATCGAGTCGGAGATTCGTCGCTTCGCCGTCGTCCTGGACCGCTTGCCCGAGTACGGCGCCCCGCCCCGACAGCTCCGCCGGCGGCTCGTAAGACGAACAATCCGGGGCGTGCTGCGCACCGCTGTCGGGCATCCGCTTGATGACGTAGTGATCTTCAATCTTCGCGATGTACATCGGCACGCCGTCCGGCCGACACGCGCAAAGTGGTCGTTGCTTGCCCTTGTACGCGGCTGCAAGGTGCCGCTGCAGATTGTCGGCGTCGGCCGCAACGAGGGTGGTACCGAAATAGTAGGCGTGCATCATGCCCCTCCAATCACGTGACGAAAGCTGGTGATGGCGGTACCGACCAGAATGATCGTGACCGCGGCCGTCAGCACGACGGTCATGCCGATCGTTCGCCATGACGTGCGCGGTTGCTGTTGCAGGACGATCAGCTGCTGCAGTTTGATCAGCTCCGACGACAGTGCCTCGGTCGCCTCCCTGCGTGCCAGCTGCGCTGCCTTCACTGCAAGCTCGCCTTTGAACGCGGTTTCGTGCCGAACCGCGGCGGCGACGAATTGTTCAGTGGCTTGGCGTATTTCTTCCAGCCGACCGGTCAGCTGCTCGTCGGTCGCGCGCATCAGCTTCTCGACGTGATTCAGTCCTTCCACCACCTTCGCGAGATCGACCACCATTTCGGCTACTGCCGCCTCGCGTAGCTCGGGACTCGACGACAGCGCCAGCAGCGTTTGCTTCACGCCCTCGAGCGATAACGCGCCGTCCTTTGCGCCGGCCTGTCCTGCCGATTGACGAGAGGCCTGATCGGTCGCGATTTTGATGGCGTCCAAGCCGCCTGGAAGGGGGGCATTCATGCCACGCCCCCGTGCACGATGGCCGCAAATGCCGCGTCGAGCTTCGGTGCGAGGGACATCGACTTCCGCTTCAGGCCAATCAGGCGGGTGCGCCGCACTGCTTCCGCCCGATCCGTCAATTCCGCGAGGCCCGTCTTGTAATCGGTGTCGTCCTGGTTGATCGCGTGCACAGTCGTACCAAGTTCGGCCGCGATCGGAAATGCGTCACTCTTCGGGATCGCGGCGGCCATGTCGAGCCGGAAACTGCGATTCACGCGATAGATATCGATCAGCGGCCCGAACGCACGCGCAATTGCTGCCTCGTCGGATTCGTTGCGCAGCGCTTCGACCTGGTTGAACACGACGCGGATTCGGTCGGGCTCGACGCCGAGGTCGGCCAGCAGCTCGATCGTCTTGAACGTGTCGTGCAGCTGCTTGCGTGCCGGCACAACAGGTACCACGAAGAAGCCATAGTCTTCGTGCGCGCCAGCGGACTCGTCGAGGCGCTTCAGGTATTCCTCGACGTTCGACGCGCCGATGTCGACTATCAGCGCCTCGCCAAGCATCAGTGCTTCATGGAGGGTGTCGAACTGGGCGGCGATCAGGGTCTCCGGGCCCAGCGTCGCGCGTCCGCTAACGGCGATCGCCGCTTCATCCGCGTTGATCGATTCCACCTGCATCACGCGCAGGCCAGACAGCCGGGGCGCAAGCAACTCGCGCGTGACCATCGTCTTGCCAACGTTGCCGGAACAGTTCACTACCGCAATACTCGGAATCATTGTTATCCTCTTTCGTCCAGGTCGCCGCGACGTACAGGCGGCGTATATACGAGAAGCACGGGCTCGCCTTTCGCGGCCTCGCACACGAACGCGCCTGTGGTGGACAGGCGCCATACCGGCTGGTCAAGCACTCGTAGACTCGTATCGAGCGCGTCCGCCTCACCACGAAACATTGCGAATGTCGCGCCGAGCGAAATCGATACGCGCGCTTCGATGTCCGACGACAGATGCGGCAGACGCGACGCGAGCGCCGCGACGAACGGATCCGTCATTGCGTCGGCAAGCTGGCACACGTCGACCCAGCGCGCGCGGCGCGACGAGTGCTGGCGCAACCAGCCCGGCGCTGTCACGCGCGCTCGTGCGAAGAACGCCGCGTTGTGCGGCAGATGGGGAAAGTGACGTCGGCGCATCGTGCTCAAATCCCCACCTTCGGCGTTTGCTGCATACCGGGGGCCGGTGCCGGGGCTTGTCTCGGTGCTGGCGCGGTCCATTGCTTTTTCAGATCAGCAAAGTTCGCGTCAATGGCGCCACCCGCGTCGGTCGCCTTCAGCTCGCCGGCCGCGACCTTGCGTTCAACCTCTAGGGCGACTTTCACGCTCGCATCGAAGCGATTGAGCATCTCCTCGCGGGTGCGTGCGGGGTAGCCGGCCAGCGACTTCTCGAACTGTTCCCGCAGCTGGCCGACTGTCTGCGGCGCGGGCGCCGGGCCGCGCTCCGGTTCAGCGGGTGCTGCTACCGACACGTTCCATTCGTTGCGGATCGCACCCTTCCATTCCGTACCGATGACCTTGCCAGTGTCGTCGCGCACCTCTTGCTCGACCGAGACAGGCGTTTCGCCCTTGTTCTTCAACGAAACGGTGTCGCCGATTTGCGCGCCCGATTCGGACATTGCGCGTTTCAGGTCGACGCCCCAGACGGTTCGCTCCTCACCGACGTCGTCGCGATACCGAACGTAGTACGAATAAGACGTGTCCGGCTTGTGCTGATATCGGGCGGCTCCGTGCTCGAGCAGCACGCCCGTCAGCGTGTCGATCGCCTTCTCTTCGGGCGTCGTTACCCCACGCGGCGCGGTGGTCGCCGGCTCGGGATTGCGACTGATCGTGGTGGTGGTTGCGGGCGCGGACGCGGCATCGCTCGGCGCGGGCTTTGTTGCTGCAGGCGCGGGGGGCTCGCCCTTGCGGATCGTTAGCGCATCGCGTTGGCGCGCCTGCTCGCGTCGGGCGGCTTCAAGCAACGCGTGATCGCTATCGGAAGGCTTGTAGCCGTGCACATCGATGCCGGCGAGCTTGGCTTCGAGCCACGCGTTGCGGCGGAACTCGGGGCTACCCTTCACCGTTACCGACGTCCAGCTTTTCGCTTGTGCGATCGCCAGCATGTCGGCGATCGTCCCGCGATCGTTCGCGTGCGATGCCAGCCGAGGGCCCTTATCCTCGATATGGGGGACGTCGCTCCCGTCTGCGTTCGGGTCGCGGAGGTTGGGCTTCCAGAATTTGCCCTCCTTCACTACGTACCGCTCCGCAACCGACGCCGGAAGGTCGTAGCCACTCGCCGTCAGAATTGGCTTCTTCTCGACGCCATCGCCAATCTCGATTTCGTTGGATTCGCGATCGCGCGCCGGCGTGGGCTGCGGCGTTGCTGTGCCACCTGCGGGCGTCCCAAATGGCTTGGCTCGCAGACGGCTCGTCAGTTCTTCCTTCTTGCGAGCTGCTTCGTCGGCTGCGGATTGTTGCTGTGCGCGCGCCTCATCCAGCGTTGCGCGGGCCGCGTCCGCATCGGCGCTACGCACCTGGCGCACGCGATCGAGATCGGCGGGTGCGACGCGTTCGCCGACCGGCCTGATGGGCTCGTTGGCGGGATTCTTCGCGCTCGGTTCATTCGCCGAGGGCTTTGGCGAGACGGTGTCGCCGGCGACCGGCGTGTCGCCAACAACCTGAACCGGTGCGCGATTCCCTTCCGCGGCCGCCGGCTCGACGGTTCCGATCGACCGGCTTTCGCGCAGCTCCGGACGCTCGCGCAGGCCTGGCATCGGCCGCTGATCGCCGCCTCGCTCCGGATTCGTCGTCCATCCGGACGCTGACCATTTCACGCTGTTCCAGCCTTCCCGATACGCGTCCAGCAGCGCCGGGTCCCGAAACGGCACGTCGTTCACGACCTTCGCGTTGTCGTACTGCCCCATCATACGGGCGACGGAAAGCGTTGCCTCGCGGACCGCCGGATCCTCGGCCGAGCGGTTCACCCACGTGAGCCAGGCGGCAAGTTGCTCCCGAGCTGCCTCGTCGAGCGGCCAACGTTCTGCGCCGACTTCCACCCGTCGTTGCAGTTGCGCGAGCACGTCGATCATCGGGCGGCCCGGCTCACCGTTCACGCTCAGCGTTTCGAACATCGGCTCGAAACGCTGGCGATTCACGGGGCGATCCGGTGCCGCTTGGTCAGCCCCGAGCACTTCCCGCTCACGCCCGAGGTGATACGCGCTCGCGAGCGCTGTGCCTTCAAACGGATTGGGCAGCCCCGTTTCGCCGAAAACGTCGTCATGCCGGCCCAGCGCGAGCGCTACACCCAACGCACTATCGCGCACACGCGAATCACGATTCTCGGCCAGCCACTTGACCCAGTTGACCGCCTGCGCGTGCGTTTCGGCGTCGAGCGGCGCATCCTGCCCTGTCAGCGCACTACGGATTCGCCACTCGGCGTCCACAAGGGCCATCGTGAGCGGCATACGCGGATCGTGTCGAACGCCGAGGCGCTCGAACAGCTCGGAGGTGCCTAGCCGTGCGTCGCCGTCGGACGCCAGGTCGAAATCGTCGGCCGACAGCGGGAGATCATTCTCTGCAGCCGCTTGTTCCCGACGCGCATGATCGAGCCGGGTCTGCCCGACCGCCCGGCCGATCGTGGTGGCGGCGACCACATCGTCACTGATCTGTTCTTCGGTTGCCGGGCGCGGCTCGCCGATCATTTCGCCGTCGGCGGCAAAATCGGCGGCCACATCCCACATGGTTGCTTCGACCCGCGTGTCGTCGTTCGCCGTAGGGACGATCGGCTGCTCGCCGTCGGCCGCCGAATCGCGGGGCTCAGCTTGCCGCGCGTCGTATGCCTGCTTCCACGCGATGAATTCCTGCGCGCCTTCCTCGGACATTCGCGACGGGATACCAAGCGACAAGCGAACATTGGCCAACATGACGCCACGCTCCTCCGCCGACACGAAGCTGATCGCGTCGCCGAGCGACCGCTGTACTTCGGCAAGCGTCTTGCCGTCAGCGAATTCCCGCTCGATACGCTCGGTCAAACCACGGCGATCGGCAAGGTCGCGCCAGAACTGCATCTGATCGGCCGCCCACTCCGGCATGACGTACGCCGAGTCCGGCGCCGGCGTTCCGGGCTCGTCGCCGATCGTCGCGTCGCCGGCTGCCGGCGTGGACTCCGCACCGACTGGTGCGGCCGGTTCAGCAGCAGGCTCCGGTGCCGGCAGCGGCAAGCCGAACTCGGCGCGAATCTTCTCGAGCGCCGCAGCGGCCTGCGCCGGCATCGCCTCGCCCGCAAAACCCTGTCCCGTGCGAATCATCTCGCCGACCGCGCGATCGCCCGCGCCGGCCGAGCCCGTGCGACGCCACGCATCGTGATAGACGGCCTCGACCTTCGTGTCCAGGGCGATCGTACGCGTGACCTCATCTCCGCGGACGTTCGTGGATGCAGCGATGGACTGCAGCGCAGCTCGAAACGCGCGGCCGAGTTGCTCGTCGCGCGGCGGCAGCGGAGGATTCGGCTGGACCCGTTGCGCAGGGGCGGACGATATCGGGCCGGTGGCCACGCTCGGTGTAGTCGCCGGCGCCGCGCTATTCTGGGCAACCGTTACAGCAACATCCGCCCGTGGCCACCGCTCGAACGCGGCAAGATCGACGCCGCGCGGCACGTACCACTGCTTGCGCGCACGGTCCCACTTCGCGCCCAAGGCGTTCGCATCTTCGCGGTCCCTGTACGGGACGACCAGGTACGTGCGGCCGTCCTGCACGCCGGACACTGTTGCCCCGGAGGGTTCGAACGGTGCCGGGCGTGAGGACAGATCCGGCGCGGCGGGCATCGCGATGGAAAGCGTCGACAACAGCGCGTCGACTTGCTCGCGCACCGTGTCGCGCCCGCGGGATGCCGCCAAGTCGTTCCAGTCGGTGCCAGCATCGTCCGACGCGAACGTGGGCAGCAGCACGTGGCCACCGACAGCTTCAGCAGTGGCAAGTGACGCTTCCTTGCCGACGTTCGGCTTGCCGGCCGCCTCCTTCATGTGATCGTTATCGCCAGCGATCAGGATCGGGCGATCAGGAAATTTTTGACGGAATGCTTCGGCCACCGGCCGCAGGTTGCCGGCGTTCAGCGCGCATACCACCGGCAGGCCGGTGATCTCGTAAATGCTTGCCGACGTCGCATATCCTTCCGCGACTACGATCGGTTTTTTTGGATCGTCTGCTCCCACGGGACTGAAACACGCGAGCGTGCGACCGTCCTTGGTAAAGAGCTTGTTGCCGTCCGCGCTGATGCGCTGCACGCTCCAGAGCTTGCCTTCGATATCGATCAGCGGCATCACGAGATTGCCGTGCCGATCGACCTTCAACCCATGACTGACGACGCCCTTGCGGGCCAGATAGGCATGATCGTCCGACGCGACGGGCAGTCTGCGCCATTCTTCCGACACCCACGCCGCGCGCTCCTCCTGCTTAGCCGCTCGCTCGGCCATACGATCGCGCTGACGTTGCGCGTCCGCAGAACGCTCTTCGGCCGTCAACGTGAAACTGTCCACGTCGCTCGGCCGCCAATTCACCCCCCCACCTTCACGGTAGTTCTGGATAAACCCACGCGGCGCCCCGTCAAGAGAAAGGCGATACGATCCGCTCTCCTTGCCGGGTTTGTCACCCTTGACCGAGACGCGATGGAACTCGCCGTCCGCTTCGGGCGGTCCGTTCAGTATCAGACCGCGCTCGCGCGCCGCTGCCTCGAATTCGCGCAAGATGGCATCGCGCTTGTTACCCTGCCGTTCGTCACTCATGGTGATATGCCTCCGTCGTCATCGGTGCGCCAGCCGGCGCGTGTTCCGTTACGTTGCCCTGCGTCCCTTGGTTTCCTGCCTGTCCGGCCCGCGCGTCGTCACCTGAAGAAGGTGGATCGACCAACCCCTCGCCGAGCTCGATGCCGGCGTTCCCTGCGATTGCACTTGCAAACATCCGCCGCAGATCGTCGTCGATCGGCTCGCCGATCGCGAACAAGCTTTCCAGCATTTGTTCGCGTACCTTCTGCAATGAAAACCCCGATGGAATCGCCTGCTCGAGAGCGAGCCGCTCTTTCGCGGAAACGGGCTTTGCGCCCGCCTGGCGCGACGCACGAACGGCAGCTGCGATCCGCGCCGATCGCTCTGCGTGGATCTCGGCGATCTTGATGATTTCGATGCCTTGGTAGCGCAGTTGTCCGGACACCCGAGCCTCGGTCAACTCGACCTCGGTCGGCAGCCGCTTGTCACCCACTTCACCCAGCAACGAACAGACCGAGCGCAGCCGATCGATGAACATGCGATCCTCGTAATAGAACGCCTTCTCGCAGTGGATCGGCAGCCCCATGCCGAGAATGATTTCCTCGGACTGCGGCATGATTTCAAGCTCCTGCGCATACATCAGGTTGCGCTTCTGGTCAGAGGTGTTCTCACCGGACGACGAACTACGCCCGCGCGTGCGGCTCGTCGACTTGGCCTTTTCGGTGAGGTATCCGAGGGTTTCGGACATCTCCTTGGCATCGGTCGTGTCGCGCGGAGGGTAGACAACCTTCAGTGCATGATTGGTCACGAGCGTGCGCATCCCATGGGTCCCGTACACATTCGGGTCTTCGCCCTGAGACTTCGACTGGAGGATCGTCAACAACCGGATGTTGAAGCCGGCGATGAAGGCGCTTGCTTTGTCGAGGATCTCGATCTTGCCAACCGCGGTCGCTTCATCGAGAAAGCCGAGGCACTGATACTGGAGATCCGGGTTTGCTTCCGGCAGTTCGTCAAGGTTGTCCTCGATCCACTGCGTGAAAAAGAGATTGGCGAGCAGCCCTGCGATCGCCAGCTTCCCGGCCGGCAGCACCAGATAGATCGACATCGGCTTGCGGCGCACGTCGGCGACATCAAAATCGCATCGGCTGGTCGCCGCATCGACGATCGGATTCGCGAACAGCGTCAAGCCGGCGATGAAGGTCTTTGAGATGTTGCCCATCGTGTCGTCAGGCGCCGACAACAGGCGCGCGAGCGCGCCCAGGCAATCACCCGACAGCGGCTCGCCGTCGCGATCGCGTTCCATCATGTCGATCACGTGGGCACGCAGCGTCACGTCCGGGCGAATCGACACGCCCGCACGCAGAATCTCGCCGAACGTCCAGGCGTCTTCCTTGCGCGTTTCGATCAAGTAGAGTGCGACGCCGAGAAACAGATCGGCGGCACTGTCGTAGAAGAATTTGTTGCGTGCGTCAGGGGAGTGAAACAGGCGCGCAGCGATCATCTGTAGGCGGCCGATACGGATGTGGGGCGGAAGCTTCCCGATCTTGATAAGCGGGTTCCACGCGTGCGTGAACCCGCTTTCGTCGAACGGCGCCCAGCGATACACTGCCTGCCCACAGTTCTTCCGATACTGCGACGTGATGTCGAAGTTCTCGCCCTTGATGTCGAGCACTACGACCGAGTCCGGATAGGTGAGTAAATTCGGGATCACGACGGCGACCCCCTTGCCGCTACGGGTCGGGGCGGCCAGCATCACAAACTGTTGCCCAATGAACGTCAGATAGCGGGGGCTGTAGTTTGGGCTGCCCGGCTTGCCACTACGCAACCGCCCGACGATGATCGACGGGTAAGAACGGCGCCCGTTTCGTACTCGCCCCTCGGCCTCATCGAGCAAACCTGCCTTACGGATCTCGTGGCGTTTGGCGAAGCGCGCGCTGCCGTGCAGTTCCCGCTTCGGTCTTTTCACCGCGAGCGACAGCACGACCACGACGAGCGGCAACATAGGCACGACCGCCGCCACAAATGATGCGGGCACGAGCGCGAGCCGGACCTTCCCGACATGCCCGTATGCCTGCCAGTAATCGAACAGCGTCCACACGCCCACCACCGAGTCAGGCAGATCCTGCAGCTGCACAAACAGCTTCGCACCGACGTACTGACCGGCGACGACGAGGGCGGTCAACATGACCAACCCCGCGAACACGCCGAGCAACCAGCTGCCGAGAGTTTTCATACGATGCCCCCGGTCAGGCCTTGGCGACGCACGTCGACGTAATACCTGCACTTCACGTCCATTCCGCTCATCAGCTTTCTCCCCGCTGGCGATACGGCGTGCCCTGAACCCACCGGCTCTGCCAGTGCGCGTTATAGGCTTGCGCAATCGCTGGGCAATTCCACAACACCAGCACGTCCTCGCTGTTCTTGCGAGCGGCCGCAGCGCTGAAATTGAAACTCCCCGTCTGCACCGTTTCCGCGTCGACCGTGACGGTCTTGTCATGGTGGATTGCGAACGAGCCGATCGTCCGCACCGGAATGCCAGCGTGCAGCAGCATGCTCAGTGCGGCCGCACTGGCTCCGCGGGACGTCCCGGTTAGGTTTTGGCGAGCGTCCACGGCAACCGCAACGTCCACGCCACGTGCCTTTGCCTGTACCAGTGCGCGCGCGACGTCACGCGAGGTAAATGCGTATGCCGACACGCGAATCGTTCTCTTGGCGCTCGCGATCGTCTTCAACACCAGCGCGGCACCACTACCCTCGGGAGAGAATCCGACCTCCGGCACGCACGACCCGCCGGGCGCAGTAGTGCTCGAGGCGGCTGACTCGAACAAGCGAGAAACGTTGCTCGGAAGCTCGAGACTGAAGCCCAGCGCCGACTCCGGCATACCGCTGGACAACAGCGCGGCAGCCGCGCCGATCCAAATCGCGCTTTTCATGAGTGATCCTCGGCGCGTTCCGTCACCTGCATCGTCCGCAGTCGGGCCGCACCGCTGGACGCGCACACTGCGTCGAGCGATCGTTCGATGTCGAACAGGAACCGCTCGTCGAGCGGCCCATCGCGGAAATCCGCAACTGCGGGAATCACCGGGAACGCGACACAGACCCCAGCAGGTGATCTCTCCACGGTCGCGCGATCTATCAGGTAGAAGTAGCGACGCAAAAACAACCCGGGCAGCTCGCCCTTGAACAACAGCTCCTCCTGGATCGCGTCGAGGCGCGCCTTGCATTGTCGGAGCGCGTTGAACGTGATGCCCGGCGACCGACGCGCAAGCCGCCGTTGAACTGAAATCACCTCGGCCAACGCTTCTTCTTCCATCTGCCTCAGGCGAGAAATTTCGTTCTCCATCACGCATCTCCAGTTACAAGCGACGTCTGATCGCCACGACGCAGAAAGACTCGGCCGTTCGGCAGGCGGACCAAATGTCCGTTCTCCACCGGCAGTTCGCAGGAGATGTAGCCGAGCGGCACGACTTGCGCGGCGATCCTCACCCGGTCGATCCAGGCGTCGCGATACGGGTCCGAGTCCGCCGATGGCGCGTCGATGCGCCGCAACAAGTAAGCGATCGTCAAGGCCATCATCACGAGAGTGATGCCCGTGGCAGCAGTGCTCAACGTCCTGGCGGTGTCTGCTGGCTGCGTGGCGGCCAGCTGCAGCCATCGCGCGAACTCCGTTGACGAACACAGCACGGCAAACACGACCAGCCCGGACACGATGCCGAACCCGACGACGAGGAACTGAATCAGCTCAACCAAAATCGCCAATGACGCCGCGAGCGCTCCACCGACGCGTCCGATATGCCAGTCGCGCAACCGTTTGTCGTCTTGCAACAGACGCTCGATACGGCGGATGCTCTGTTCGCTGACGTAGCCGGCACGCACACCGTTCATGTAGACGGCCCACTCCGTTCCGTCTGTCACGTTGAAGGCGGCTCGCCACGCTTCGCGGGCGGCCTTTCGCACACGGCGCTGCTGCTGACCGGCCCACCATTTCAAAATGGCCTTTCTCATTGCGCACCTCCTGTTTAACGGGACATCTCACCTGGCTCGCTGAACGCCGCGAGTTCCCTCGCGTCCCCCTCTTGCGCGATCCACGTGCGCACCGCCTCGCGATGCGCTGCAATTACCTGCAGGTCGCGCCGCACGAGCGGTCGCCCAAGCGTCGCCACCTCCCGCCGGTATCGCTCGACCGACTCGGCATCGAGGGCGCCGCGCGCAAAGACCTCTTTCAGTGCCGGCAGATCGTCAGCCGTTACCGGTGACCAGTTGGTGTCGGCAGAAAACGGGCTGCTCCCGCCCCAAACCAGTACCGCCAGAACAGCCAGCACGCACATGACAGTCGCCCCAAGGAAACTGGGCCACGTCAGCCAGAAGAAAATGCCGAGTTCCACCGCAACGAACACGCCCCAGCCACCGAACCACCACATCAACGCCCGACGGCGGTCCGCATCGAGCTCGGCCTGCGTCGGAGGCGCACACAGCACCGGATGCAAGTTTCGCCGCTTGATTTTTTGTTCGCTCATGCCAGACCTCGCTGTAACTTCCACTTGCCAACCGGGTCGAAGTAGACCTCCTTCAGACACTTGTTCTCCATGAACAACACCACGTCGATCGTGCTCTTGACCTCGCGGAGGATGAATTCCCACGTCAACGTCTGGCCGACTGGACTTTGCTTCACGAGGGTCGCGATCCGGGCCAGCGCTGATATCGCGTCGTTCGCATGCACCGTCGTAATGCCGCCCTGGTGGCCGGTGTTGAGCAGGACGAGGTAGTCCCAAGTCTCATCGCCACGCAGCTCGGCCAGATACACGCGGTCGAACTTCATTCGCAGCGTCGCCTTGACGATCCGGCGCGCCGGCAACGATTCGCTGAAGAACAGGTGCACGTGATTCGGCTGATTCGGCAACGGCACTTCGTGCGTGTCCTCGATCGTCGCGACCCGCGTCGTGGCCGGCACCACATCGGCCAGTGCTTTCATCAAGGTCGTCTTTCCCGAACCAACGCCGCCAACTAGCACGACGTTCATCCGGTGAAGCATGGCGAGCGTCAAAAACTGCCCAACATCGCGCTGCGCGAGCGCATCGAGCATGTCAAGTTCGAACTGCTGCAGCGTGACCGCCGCCGGCGAAGCGAGTTGCCGTCGGGAGTCGATTACGTCGACGGAACTGCTCACGCTCAAATCGCCGAACGACGGTCCACGCGGGCTTGCCGACAGAGCCGCGGGGTCTTGGGCGCCAACGATTCGAAAGTCGTTCAGAAAATTGCCGCGCGTGAGCTCGCCGACCGACAAGCGTGTCGCACTCGGGATGCGAATCGTCATCGACACCGTATTCGGTTCGCAGGCGGGCGGAATCACGATCTGCCCGCGCTCGCCATTCGGTAACCTCACCGGCTTTTCCGGATCGTCGACCGACAGCGGCGGGGTCGACTTGTTGTAGATTGCGAGTGCGTTGGCAAGCTGGGTCAACGCGGTAAGAGACGCGCCCGGCAGCTCGTACCGCACCCAACCATCGCGCGTCTCGGTCCAACCTTCACCCGGCCGGTTAATCGCAATCTCGGTGTTTCCGGAAAGTGCACGCAGCTCCGCGATCCCGGTCGACTCCATCAGATTGCGGACCGTAACGCTGCTGTCGTACGGTTCAACGTTTGACAAGTTCATAGACGCTCCCAAAATCGACGTCGCGCGCGACAAAAATATTGATGGTCGATCCGTGCCGCGAAGTAGCGGTCGGCGGAATGTTGATGGTGTTCTTCAGCGTGTCCGCCGCGAGTTGCTGGCTTTGCGACGACGTATTCGAGAATTGGATGCGGTTGCCGTTGCCACTCTGGGCAAGATTGGCCAGCGCCTGGCCGGCGTCCCCGATCACCGACAGCATCAACGCCCCCCTGAACCTCAACCAGAAGTGCGTATCGACATCAGCATCGATACCGGTCGCGCCGAGAGCATTCGTCGCCGGCGAATCGAGATCGACCGTTACGCCCGACGGCGTATCGATGCGCGTCCACACCACAAAGATGCTCGCCTGTCCCTCCAGGACCGCTTTTCGTTGCTCGCCGGTCGCCTCGCTGCCGCGCTCGAGGAGCAGCGTCTTGCCGTCAGCGGAATACACGTCCTCCGAGACGTGGCAGGTTGCGATTCCCGGATGCGTCGACACAATGTCGGTGAACTGTCCGCACGGGATCATTGCGCCACGTTTGAGCAGCAAACTGAGGTTCGGCAGGAAGCTGGCCTTGACCGGCGTGAGGCGTGACGGTGCGAGGCTGTCGTCCAGCCCGTCACGCGCATATTGACGCGCCGGCGGGCTCGATCCCGCCGTTGCCTGCGACAGCGCCGCGAGCCCGTCGTCCGATTTGCCGAACTTCACGAGCACGTCTCCCTCCAGGCGCGGATCGCCTGGTGCAGGTACGGCGACTGGCCCGCCGGACACCGTACTGGCCGTCGTGGTGACGTGGCTCGTCGCCGTGCCGCCATTGCTGACATTCCCCGCTCCGCGTGCGCCCGACGGCTCGGGTAGGCTAGCGGCGGCGGCCGACGCCGCCTCCGCCGCGCTGGCCGCTTCCGCCGCTTCGACGTGATGCTTGTTGCCCTGGAAGTCCGGATCGGTGACGACCGCCTGGACTGGGGCGTCGCGCTTTGCCCGCTTATGCTCCAGATAGGCGTCGCCAAAGCGCTTCGCGAAAACCGCAACGCTGCCCGCGATCACGATCACGATAATTACGATCACGAGCACGATCCCGACACCGCGAACGCTCGTGTTTCGCTTACCTCGCTGCAGGCCAGGAATGCCGCGCGGATCCATTCCTGTCGGCGGAACCACGTCCGGGTCCGGCTTGCCGCGGCCGGTGGTGGCGGACGGCGTCGCGCCGCTCATATCGGCCATCGAATTCACGTCCGGGTCCACGCCTGAATCCTCATGCCTATCAACCATGATTGGCGTCCTTCGTGATACGGACCCAGCCGGGCACCGTCGTACCGGTCCGGTTGAACGCGCCGTCAGGCGAGTACGCATTGTTTCGAATGGCCATCACCGCCTTACCCAGACGCAGCACGAAGCCGGTTGCCATACTCTCGACGACGATCGTGTCGCCATCGACGTGCCGTTTGGGCGCGGCTTCGGTTCCGTCTACCTGAATTTCGTAAATCTCCGGCACCTTGCGCGACGTGTCGTACTGGAAATACGTAAAGCGACCGTCGTCCCACACCGACGTCGGCGCGATCGCGACGTCGCCTTTCATGTCGTAGTCGTCGTTGCGCCGCTCGGAAGTCTCCGCGCTCGCTTGCTCGATGGCCTGCGCTTTCGCGGCCTTGGCCTTCGCAGCCGACTCCGCTTTCGCACGCGTATCCGGATAGTCGAACGACAACGCCCAGGTCGCCGGCTCGTTGCGTGCGGCTTCGACGAACTGAAAGACGTAGCGCCGTCTGTCGGTCACGACCACCACATTCGTATTCGGCTTCTTCACGATCGGCTTGAACATGAACCAATTCGCCGCACCGCCGATCGACCAGCCCTTGGCTTCACCAGTGCCCAGGCCGCTCTTCGGGCCATCGACCACCTCACCGGCCTCGAACTGGATCACAATTGCTTCGCCGAGCCGGTACGGGATTCGGTAGGACGTGGTCGCGTCGTACTCCGCACATCGCATGTGTTCGTCGGAGCCGCACGCGCCCGGGGTCGTTTCGGACCACACCGGCGTGCTTGAGAACACGGTGGCCAGTGCAAATGCGACAGCCAGTGATCGGCGGCCGGGGCGAGGCACGGTATGGCCACCGCGTTTGATATGTCGGTTCATCATGCCCCCCCTCTTTTGCCGGGCAGCGATGGGATAGACGGCGTCGAGTCCGTGCGTGTCCAGTCTCGGTCGACGGTGTAGCTCGTGACGCGGAAGCCGGTGGGATCGCGCTCGAGCTCCTCGCCTGATTCCGGCAGGTTGTCGTGCCGGTACGAAATCGTCGCCACCCAATATTCGGTCTTCGGATCGTTCAGCGCGTTCTGCGGGTTCTGCACTGAGGCCAACGGAATCAACGTTCTCGAGAAGAACACTTGCGCGGTTGACCCGACAAACGTGATTGCGCCCACCTTCGCGACGATTCGGAACTGGTTTTTCAGAACCTTCTGCGGCGCGTCTGGGCGGTCGTAGAACGCGACGTAGATTTCCTTTTCCTTGTCCGCCGTCATCAGCTTGACCGTGTCGTACATGTCTTGAATGGTTTCCCAGTCATACCCTTCGCGCATCGTCACGTACCGGCGCAGATCTGCACGATCCTGAACCTGTCCGAATGGCATTTCGCCGTCGCGAATGACACCGATCACGCTCGTCGTTCCACTCGTGTCGTTGGTCCGGATCAATGCGGGCGGGTTAGGTCTTTTTAGTTGTACTAAGGCAGCACCGCCTAAAAAGCCGACCAATCCGAGCAGACCGCCCCCGATCGCTACACGAATTGCGAAACGGGTGAACTTCTCGCGTTCGGCCTGCTTCGACTGCTCGAAGTCGAGCGCGCGTTCGAGATACCAGCGCGCTTCGGCCGACAGGCGAGACTTTGCCTCCTTGGCCTCGTCTTCTGCTGTGCGCACGGGTGAAGCGGCGCCCGGATTTACCGGCTTCGCCGACGACGGCGTGCGCCCCCCGCCTCCCACGACTCGCGCGAGGCCTCGCGGAGCGGCACCGGCGCTGGCCGACGAACGTTTCGATCCAAACATCAACTTTCTCCTTGTACTGCCGGCACGCAGTTCACCGGCTCCCACGCACCCTTCGGCGACGGAAGCTCGTGCGAGGACGACGCGCAAGCTCCGAGCGTGCTGACCAGCACGACTGTAAGCAGGCGGACTATCCAATGGCGCATGATCGGCTCCGCTTCACTTGTCGGCGACGCGCGCATTTTCGTCGCCCCGGTATTGCAAATGCTGTGTCTTCGGGTAGTAGCTGATGGTGATGGCGCCAATACCCATGTTGATCTGCAGCATGCCGCTGACGAGCATCGCCGGGACGCGGCTCGACGCCGCAGCCGGGTCGCACTGATTCTTTGCGTCGAACCGGCAGCTGGTGACGATGAACCCATCATCGCCGCGTTCGATCACGAGATCGGCACCGAACCGTTGATCCGGATGCAACTGCTTCCAGCGACCCTGGAACTCCTCTCCCTTGCGTGGCTGACAACCGGCGACGAAGGCAACGGCGGCTATCGTCGCGGCGAGGGTAAAAGTGCGGACTCTCATCTGAATCTCCCGTTGTTTCATGCCCGAGCGCCGATAGATCCACCGGAGCGCCCTCCGCCGCCCGCTCCGCCCAACTTCTTAGCCGCGGACGCCAAGCCTCGTGCTACACCGCTCATGTTCCCAACCATCGACGAAATGCCAACGCCACCGGCCAATTGCGAGGCGAGCGACGGTAGGTTGAGCGACACGACGATGAACACGATTCCGCTCGCCCAGATCTTCGCGATCGTCACCCACGTCAGCATGTAGTCGCTCGCCGAGAAGCTCGTCGGCAGATGGCTCGTTGCATAGTTCACTTCGACTGCACCGGCTGCTGCGAATAGGGCGACCAGGATTCCGTAGTTCACACACTGTCCGACCCAAGCATCGAAGAACCGGCGCGTCGGCGGGAATAGTGCACAGGCAACGAACATCGGCCCCAACGCGAGAAGCAGACCCAATGCAAACTTCGCGAGAATGATGAACGCACAAGCGATTCCCAGAAAAATCGTTCCGACGAATAGCAGCGCAAACGAAAGCGAGATCAGCTCGATCCAGACCCCGACCTCGAAGATGCCGGGATTCATCTGCTTGAACCCGTTCTGTATCGCCGTCACGTAGAGATTCAGCAGGTTGTCTAGCGCCGACATGCCGGAATTCCCGTGCGTGATCGCCTTCGCGATATCGTCGCCAAAGCCATTGAAGAACGGCACGATGTACTGGCTGTAGTACTGGATGTTCATCCCGCACACGAGGACGACCAGCCAGCCGCACGCCTTCAACAGGAAATCGACGATCGGGAGCTCCTCGTGACCGCGCATGTACGAAACCATCACCAGAAGGACATAGATCCCAAAGCCCGCCGACACGAGCGGGGAGATCATCGAGATAATCTGCGACGAGCCGCTGTTAATGGTTTGCAGGATCGATTCGTCGAACCCCTGCTCCATCGTAGTGAAAACGTCGATTGCCATGATCGTCACCTGTTCAGGTTAGCCGTTGCTCACTCGTCGGCGGTCATCTTGTTCATGACGGCCTGATTCGCCTGGCGCGCAGCAAGCTTCTCTTCGACGGCCTGCAACTGCTGTACGAGATTCAGGCGCGTCTGTTCGGACTGGATCTGTGCGTTTTCGGCGGCGAACCGGTTCGCGAGATCTGCCTTTGCCGCCGGGTCCTGCGTCGTATCCGACTGCTGCATAAGCGACTGGATGTTCTGCAGGCGCTCGATCACCGCGTCGTACGCCTTCTGCGTGATCGCCTTGTTGGTCGCGAGCGTAGTGATGTAGCGCGACACGCCAGGCGCCATCGACGCGTTCACCGTCATGCCTTCCTGCCGCATGATCTCGTCGGCCACGCCCGAGATTCCGTTCAGCCGGCCCGCATTCGCGAGGTCGTAAATCGACTTCCAGTTGTCGGGCAGGTAGTTGCGCAGCGCCGGGTTGTTGAAAATCATCCCAAGTCCGCGATTGCCCTTGATCATGTTGATTTGATTCACGACCTGGTCGTACTGCATCTTCAGCTGCTTGACCGTAGCGATCGCCTGGGCGACGCTCGCAAGGTCAAACGTCGGAATCCCCGGCCCGGTCTGTGCCGACGCGATCGACGGCATAGCGCCGATCATTGCTGCAGTGATCACGGCAGCAACAACCCCTTTCTTGATATTCATCGTGCTCATGCTGGTTCTCCTCGCCGACACCCCATCGGCATGATCCGTTTCATTCCATCCGCTACATCAACGTCAGATCGAATTCCTGCAGTTGCCGTTCATCCCGCACCTTCCGTGACTGCTGTCTGCCCGTTGTCCGCTGACATCGGTTTCCGGTCGCGCTTGCCCTTCCGGCGTGCCTGGAACAACTCCATTCGCAGTTCCGGATCGCCGTCGGCTTCGAGGCCTGCCTCCTCCCAGATCGCGACGTTCTCGAGGTTCGCCGAGAGGACGGAGAGCTCGTCAGAAAAACCGCGCAGGTCGAGCGTCGCGAACGCCGACTGGTTGCCTTGCTTGATCAGGAACGTATGCGAGCCCTTCGTACAGATGCGTTTGAATTCGGTGAATTCGCGGTCGGTCATGAGCTCGCCGTAGCTTGCGCGCGTCGCGCTCGGGTTCGGCAGGAAGATCTTCGTCGCCGTGAGTTGCATGATGGCGCCGCAAATCGGGCTCTTCAGCACTTCGTCAGGCGTCTGCGACACGAGGATCACGAACTCGTCCGCGCGTCGGCCCACCCGCAGGCTGCGTTCGATCATCTTCTGCGTCGTCGGATACGACAGCGGCAACCAGAACTCTTCGATAATCGTGGCGAGCAACCCACCGCGCACCTGCATCAGGCTCTTCAGATACAGCAGGAACGCCAATACAGGTTCGGTTGGCGCGTAATCTTTCTTCAGGAAGTCCGTGACATCGAACCCGATACGATGGAACTGCGCCATGTCGATCTCGGTGTCCGACGCATTGTCGAGCGCCCAGGCGAAGCGCCCACCTTGCGATTCGCACCAAACCCCGAGACGCCGAGCCAGGCACCCCTCGCCAGTATCGGGAATGCTCTCAAGAAGCCGCGAGAAGCGCCGATCGCGCACGTTCGTGAGCGAATACACGGCGTCGACGGCCAGTTTGATCGCACGCGTATCTTCAACGCTCAAACGGCCGTATTCATCCCGGCCGCAGGATCCGACCAGGTCGTAAAGAAATTCGAGGTTGCGCGCAGTCTTTGGCAGCGCGAAGGGCGCCAAGCCGGTGCGTTCGCCCGCACGCAGCGGGAAGTAGACGCCTCCGAGCTCCTCCATGAAGATCTGCATGCTGCGATCCATGTCGAGCGCGAACATCTTCGTATTGAAGCGGTCCAGGAAGCCGACGAGCATTTCCTGAAGCGTTGTCTTGCCCTCGCCGGTATCGCCGATCGCAACTGTATGGCCGGCGATCTTCTCGCCCGTGTTGTTCTCGTCGTTCTTCGTAACGTGGAAGTTGAAGCTGTACAGCCCCTTCGCTTCGGTCTGCAGGGGTATCACGGCCGTGCCGTCGCCGATGGGATTGCCACGTGCCTTGCCGGTCGAGTAATTGTGGAGGCTGAACGTAGACGCGAGGTTGCGTGTCGATTTCGGCATCGGGCGCGGCTTGTCTTTCGCTCCCGGAATTTGGCTCATGAACGTGATCGGCGCGGAAAGGGTGGCCTTGATCCACCGCAGGCCGCATTCGTTCAGGGATTTGCTCGAAGCGAACGCGCCGTTGTCGATCGCTTTCTTGGCGGTATCTCCATACACCACGAGCGCAGCGTGGTATTCGCCGAACGCCAAATCCCGGCCAGCGATCAAGGCTTGCGCTTCTTCAAGCTCGTCGCGTTGATGCACCGCTTTGTCTTCCACCGAACTGAGCTTGTTGGCCTGGTCGGCGATTTTCGACAGCGCCTCGTAGTTCCCCATGCCGATGAACGATATCGTGAGCGTAAACTCGACCGGCAGGGTCAACATCGGGTTCAGATGGCCCCAGCCCATCCGCGGGAGATCCTTCAAGTCATAGCACATGGCATACCGTGTCTTGTGCGCGGCTCGAACCTCCAGCACGTCGTAGTGAAAATGGTGCATGGCCGAGGGGATAATCTCGCGACCGGTCGACGCGGTGACAGGAATCGGCTCATCGACACCGTTCAGCAGTTCTGCAAAGAACGCGAGAGGCTCGCTGAACATGACCCCGTGCCGCTCGACCACGCGCAGGAAGGCCGGATCGTAGATCGCCAACGCCTTGTCGATCGTCTCGGCCATCTCGTGCAGTTCCGGGATCAGCTCCCGCAGATCGTCACCCTTGAGGATGAACGTAATGTAGAACGCGTTCTCGAAGTAGTTGCCGTTTTGAAACCGCTTCAGATACTTGTCCGCCAGACGTTGCATGAAACGCGACGAAAACGCGTATTCGTCGTCGAAGGTCACCCGCCGGCGCGTGAATGTGCACCACATCCCAAGACGGTTACCCTTGTCCATGACGAGCGCTGCCAGAAAGCGGTTCAGCGCTTCGAAATGGGATTCGATTTCCACGGTCGGCACCGACTCGAATGGGATCCCCGCCAGGCGGACGACGATCGCAGCGCGATCATCCTCGTAGCTGGTGACGATCTCCGAGATCGGTCGCCCGATCTTGGGCATCAACTCCTCGATAGCCGGCTGATTCTTCATCACTTCACTCATCAGCACGTCACACCTCCCGAGCCCCGGACCTGACGGTTCAAATAGATCTCGCGCTTCATCACTGCACTTCCTCCGCTTCCAATGCCCGCCGCTCGGCTTCGAGCTCCGCTTTGAACCGCTCGACGAATCGCTCTTGAAGCTCGAGCGCGAGCGGTCGAGCCAACTGTTGGCGAATCTGACGATACGTACGGCCGTAACGCATTGGTACGAGCGTGTACGTCTTGCCGAACAGCGATACATGCTTACGACGGAGCACGCAGAGAAGCTCGAACCACGTAATTCGCAACGCCTGATCGTCGGTGGTGCATACATGCTTGAAATACAAGATGATCGGCACACCCGGCAGACCAAGGACGAATCCCCCGGGGCCCATGAAGGCGGCACCGATCAGAGAGGCGAACAGGCTTACGACGAACACGGCGAGGCCGGGCAGCAGCGGAATGCCCCACTGCATCGCGGTTCGGTTCAAACCTGCATAGGACGGGTACAGGGTCTTCTCGGTGCTCATCGCCAATCAGCTCCCGCCGGCCGAGAACAGATAGCCGGCCAGCACCACGGCCGCGCCGCAAACAAACACTTTGATGCACGAGGTCCCGAAATCTTTCACCCAGTTTCCGCCGCCTTCAAAACACTGGACGCCCGAGTAAATCAGGTAGCACGCCGCGACAATCGCTGCACACGAATACAACCAGACCTGCAAGGTCGAGAGACCTTGCGTGCCTGCATCCATGCCGCCCGCCTGGGCGACGACGGCGACGCCTGTCAAGGCAAGCGCCAGCAGCGTGTCCCGCACCCATCGCCGGTCGACCGGCGCAAAGAGTTTCTTCAAATAGTTCATTCCTGGTTCTCCTTGGTTGTTCCAAAATCCCCGAATACATCCCACCCCGACCGCTTCGCCGGTGTGTTCGCCGATGCGTCGCCCTTCGACACGCGTTTCACTCGTCGTATTGGCGACCCATCCGGCACCACCGCGATGGCGGGCACGGTGGCCGCAGGTCCATCCGCCGTCGCTGAGCCGCTCGTCGTGACTGGTGCAGCCGGCGGTTTCTCCGCCGCACCTTGTTGCGCCGGCGGTTGCGCCTGCGCGACGACACGCTGCACGTAACTCGTGCCATCAGCCTCGATCTTGAATCCGCGCCGCGTGTTGCCGCTGTAGTAACAGGACAGGGCATGGCGCAACGCCCGCTGCCCAGGGCCCGCTTCGATCGACGCACGTCGGTAACAGTCGGCGAGGATCTCGCTTCCCGCGCGCAGATTCGCGCACGGATCGAATGCAGCGCCGCCAGCCAGGCCGTATCGGGCAAAGTTCGCCCGGTTCACCTGCGCGAGACCGACGCTGTAGTTCCAGCCAGCTCGCTCGAGCGCCGCAGCGGTCGCTTCCGCTTCTGCCCTCGTGCGCGGTTGGCGCGCGAGGTGGCCGCCGACGACCCCGATCGCAAACGGGTTGGCAGCTGATTCGTTGCGCACGACGGCTGCGATCGTCACCGGGTGGACAGCCGGCGCGCACGTCGACGCGAGTACGGGAAGATCGATCGGCATCATGGTCAGTGCCTCCCGCCTGCGCCAAAGAACCCCTGATCCGAACGTTGCTGGTATTCCTTCAGGAACTCCGCGCCAGCCTTTGTTGGGTCATACGCTGGATACGGCGTCGGGCCCGTGTAGGTCTCGGTGATGGTGTGCGCGGTACCCGGAACGTTTCCGATCAGTCCGCCACCGTTCACACCCCACCACACACGCGTATGCAACTGTCCGTTGATCATTACGTTTATCGCACCGGACGCATGGCAGACAAGTTCACTCTGCTCGTGTCCGCCCCAGCCCACCAGATCCTTGCGGCAATATCCACCGCTGGCCCAAGTGTTCGCCGCCACGGATCCCTTTCCGTAACTCTCCAGCGTTCCCGGCTCAAATGCATCGATAAGGTCCGCAGGGAGGCTCGCGAGTGACGCAACGAGGTCGCAGGTCGGAAACGGGTTGCCGTGCCGCAGCGCGTCCCACAGTTTCTCTATCGGCGGGACGCACTCCTTCTCCGACTCGGGTCCGCGCGGGTCAGAAAGGCAAAGCAATACCTGACACCCCCATCCGTCAGCCAGGGCCATTCGTGCCGGAAAGAGCGTGACGAGCGCGGCTGCAGTGAGCACGGCCGCGTGTTTCAAGCAAGATTTCTTCATGTCCGCGCTCCCGCGGCCGATGCATCAGGCCATGCATGGAAACAACCTCTGGCCGACGCCGGCACCTGCATAAGCGGAACCACATGGGTGCGAGACGAGACCATGCGCCGGTACAGTTCTTCGAGCTGCTTGCGCTGATGTTCATGCAGGTCGTAGGCATAACCGGCAGTACGAACCTCCGGAGGACGCCGGCGCAGCCGATTGATCGCCGCCTCTACCTGAAGCAGCGTGATCGGAGTATCGGCCGATGCTTCTTTGGCACGAGCAGGAGTTCGTGCCTGATCGGATCGAATGGGCCGTGGCATCACACCGCTCCTTATTGCGCGCCGGTAGTGAAGGACCAGGACGTTGACATCGGCGTGCCGTCGCGGGCACCAGAAAACGTCACCGTGTACTTCGTATTGGCCTTCAGCTGCGCGAGCGGCAGCAGAAAGGCAACCCCAGGCGAAAGTCCGTTGTTCGGGTCAGCCGTAACAGACGCGGTCGACCCCGCCACCGCACCTTGCGGAACGAGAATGCGAGCGGACACGGCCGCGCCAGTGTTGTCGACAAGCTGGAAGTTCGAAACCGTAAGCGTGTTTCCGGCGGCCGCGTTCACGCGGACCATGATGGGCCGACCAGGCGCACCCAGATCTGGTGCCGGGTTCGGGACTTCGCCAAGCGTCAGCGCTGTCGCCACACCCGTCTCGTCGCTGTACGGCGCGTGAGCAATCAGGTTCGTCGCGAACTGCTGTCCACCGCTCGAAGGAATCGAGTTCGTTTGCGTCGGCACACTGAGATTCGGCGCGCCAGGAACACCCGTCGTCGTCCCCATGTCGAGGACGCAGAACGCCCACATTGCCGGCTGCTGCCCGGCCGACGGCGTCGTCACCTTCGTTGCAACACCCACACCCATACTTTCCGAGTTCGCGGTCACGCCCTGCAGGTGATAGACGCTGTTGAGCCAAGTATTGGCGCAATCTGCGCCTGTCGTTTGAACGACCGGCCCGTAGCCGCTGAAAGCGACTTCACCGACCCATTCCGTCGACGGTGCGCCGGCCGCTTGCGCCCGTTGAACCGGCGACGCTCCGGTATAGCCCGGAAGGGACGTGTTTTCGTCGTGGCCCAGAACCGAAATCGCGCGATTCGGAACGTTTTGCAGCCCATAGTTTGCATGCGCGATGGCTGCCTTATCCAGCACCGCGTCCTGTTTCATCAGGCCGACGCCCATCGCCTGACGATAGGAATTCAGCTGGCCGAAGATCGTCGCGCTGGCCGAATCGCTGCCATACGTCGGAGCAGGCACGCTGGTCTGCGGCGGTACCGATGTCGGGCCACCTGGTGCCGACGGCCCGGCCGGAGTTGTCGGTTGCGAGCCACCGCCGGTCGAGCCGCTACTACCACCGTCGCCGCCACCACCACCGCATGCGGACAATGCAAAAGCTGCAGCAACAGCGATCACGGCCAACTTGATGACGTTCGTTTCGGTATTCATAAAAGCCCCTCGATTGAGTTTTTTACTTAACGTTAAAGATCGTTTGCTGCATTCAACCCACTACAACCTCACTGCGATGACCAACTGGTCACCCTCCACACGGACCGGTCCAGCTTTCCGGTTGCTTGCCACCGCATCGTGCAAAGCCGAACGCTTGATGGATCCCAATAACCGCCCCTGTATTCGGATCGGCTTCACAAACAGCCGCCACAAAATTCTGCTGTTCCATGCCCGAGCTCGGGTCGACGCCGTAATCGAGACGCGCTCCCTTAACAACCACGAAGTGCCCATTCGTCGTGAACGAAAACAGATTCCCGCTTTGCTTCGCGGGCGCGTACACGCCGTTCCAGGTGATCTTCCAATCGCTGTAGTTGTTCGCGGTCCAGTAATGCCAACGCATCGTGTTGTTGGCCTCGAGGACAGGGGGATCCGTCGCGGCATTCGCATCCGAGATTCCGTACGCGCTTTGGCGTTGCGCGATGGCCTGTGCGCATTGGGCGATCGGATCGACCACCGGCGGCGGAACAGACTGGCAACCGGGCTGCGTCCATTGCGAACCGGTCCGCGCCGGCGCTGCCGTCTGCAACATGCCGGCAGGACAGCTCGGCGGTGCCTGATAGCTGCACTGCGGCTGACTCCAGTGCGAACCCTGCCAAACGGCGCTACCTGTTGTGACCCATCCGGGACCCTGTGCACACTGCGGGGCGGGGATCGGATCGTGCCGGATCGGTGTGAGGCACGTGTTGTCCTGGTAACCCGATGAGCACACGACTGGCGTGGCGCGCGCGTGCAGCGTCCACAGACCAGCCGCGACCGAGATCGTGATCAGCGCGAGCAGCGGCCGCGCGAGACGCCCGAGTCCGGGACTCGCATCTCGGCGGGCTTCGTTGCTATCGTTGCGTATTGATTCGAAACATTTGATCTTGAAATTGGAAAATAAGCCCTCACGTTTTGAGCATGGAAAAACGAGACATGAGATCGCTTCCACGCGAAGCGCGCGAAGAACGGCGTCGACAGGTGATCGCCCTCCGGGAAGGCGGGATGACCTACGACGAGATCGCCCAACTTACCGATCTGTCGCGAACGGGTGTGTTCGATATATGCAAGCGTTACGTGCAGGAAGGCACGGCAGCCTTGCGTGACAAGCCGAGCGGGCGTGCCGTCACCCAGAAGCGCGCCCTGACGGAGCAACAGGAGATCGAGGTGCGTGTGTTGATGCGCGATCAAATGCCGGATCAGTTGAAGATGCCGTTTGCGCTGTGGACCCGCCACGCCGTGCGGGAGTTGATTCGACAACGTACGGGTCGCACGCTCACGCTGCAGGGCGTCGGTCTGTACTTGGCACGCTGGGGCTTTACGCCGCAAAAGCCGCTGAAGCGGGCGTACGAACAAAAGCCGCAGGCGGTTCAGACGTGGTTGAACGAGACGTATCCGGAGATTGCGCGCCGTGCGCAGACCGAAGGTGCGGAAATCCAGTGGGGCGACGAGACGGGCTTGCGTTCCGACGATGTGCGCGGGCGCTCCTACGCGCCGATCGGCAAGACACCCGAGCGGCGTGTCATGAGCAAACGCGAAGGGCTGTCGATCATGTCGACCGTGACGAACCGCGGCCAGGTGCGCTGGAAAGTGTTCGAAGGCGCGATGAACGCCGACATCCTGATCGACTTCTTGAAGCGACTGATCAAAGACATGCGGAGCAAAAAGGTGTTTCTGATCCTCGACAACCTGAAGGTTCATCACGCCAAGCTGGTCAAGGCGTGGCTGGCTGAACATGCCGACAAGATCGAAGTGTTCTACCTGCCCTCGTACAGCCCGGAGCTCAATCCCGACGAGATGCTCAACGCCGATTTGAAGGCCAGCATCACACGCCAGGCTCCCGCTCGGACCAAGGGGCATCTGAAGAAAGCCGCTATCAGCCATTTGCGACGGCTTCAGAAGTCGCCGCAACGGGTTACTCGTTATTTCATGCATAAACCCATCCGCTATGCAGCTTGATTCAAGATCAAATATTTCTGATCAATAACATGATTCAGTCCTCGTTCGTCAGTACGCGCAGTACGTCGCGGCGATTCCCTGCGCTCCGGGAATCCCGTTTCCGACACCATCAGTCAAGTGGACCTGCCACCCATTGCCTGTCCACGTCGCCGGCCCTGCATTTACGACGCTGGTTTCGTTCACCCTTAAGTTCTGCGGCGTCACTTGAATCTGCATTGATCCGCCGTTCGGACAGGTCGGTGCCGGCACCCACCACGCGTCGTAGACGGTGTAATAGCCGTAACGTAACCAGCGGCCGCCGATCGGCATCCAGACGTGGAACTGGCAGGACAGAATCTGCCCTGACCCGTCGCTATTCGCTGCAATCGCCCCGTTCGACGGACACGCCGCACCAGCGTCCGCAATATTTCCCGCCTGCAACGTACCCTGGACGCCGAGCGACCCCTTCCCGTTGGCACCGCTGACCATCAGATGGTTGTCGCCGTCATTCATCACGCGCATGTTGAAATCCTGCGCACCCTTACCGCCGTAATGGAAATCGACGTAGGGCGCTTGGCCCGGATGTGTGCCACTCATGTCGCCCAGCTCGAGCGACCCACCCTGGTCGCCATTCATTCCCGCGCCGTTCGCGAGGCGAAATGCGTTTGCGTTGACCACGTCCGCGCCGTTGATGCTGTGCTGCGCTCCGCCCATGTCCGTCATGCTCAAATCCGTCTGCATCGCATTCAGGTCGGGCCGCCCCGGCTTCATGTCGACCCGATATAGGTATCCGTTGTCGCTCGGCGCGTCGCCGACGCCGACCATCATCGCGAGATGACCGCTCCCGGGATTTGAGTAACCAGCGAGCGCCTGGCGGAATGACCCGCCAGTGCCGATCGCCACGGTCGGCTGCATCGTCGCGTCACCCGCCTGGTTCGCATACGGAACGAACCCGCCAAGGTTGCCGCGTCCACTCGACTGCGACGCGAGCGGTACCAGTTTGCTCGGCGGAATGGCGGTCCCGCCCGTCGTAAACAACATCGTTTGCAGCTTGCCGGGCTGCGGCTGAAGAACCTGCGCCAACCATTGCTGGCGGAACACGTTCGCCGTACTCATGCCAGACGGAAGGTAGCCGCCAGCCGTCAAGTCGGAAACTGTCACGTTTGCCGGTTGTGCTGGTGTCGCAAGCGCGGCGAGCTCAGCGCCGTGATCCTTGACGTAGCGGCCAAGGGCCGCTGCCATGACCTGAGACTGAGTCGCCGCACCAGCAACCTGAATCGCGTCGGCGGCATGCTGCAGCCACACGAACAGCGCCGAGGCCATCGTGAGCCACATCAGCGTACCGGCCAAACTACCAAGGATTTCGCCCATTGCTTACCCCTGCCGTCCGACGCGTGTACGCCGCGCGACTACGTATTCGGCTAAGCCGCGGACAAGCCAGCCAACGCAGTCGCAAAGCTGAACCACGCCAAACACGGCGACCATCGCAACGACAAGCGCCGGCATGATTCGAACCGCGATCGCACCAGACGGCGCCTCCGAAACCTCCGCGATCGCCGGCGCAAACGCCCATTGGTAGAGAAAGGCCATCGTGGCGAATCTGAGCGCCAGCAGCACGCTCCCCAAAAGGATCCGTTCCAAGTGCGTCGGTACGATAGCTGCCGACTCCTTCTCCAGTTTCCTGGT
Source organism: Burkholderia sp. MS455 (assembly GCF_016899445.1). Lineage (NCBI taxonomy): Bacteria > Pseudomonadati > Pseudomonadota > Betaproteobacteria > Burkholderiales > Burkholderiaceae > Burkholderia > Burkholderia sp. MS455. The sequence goes on along the minus strand of NZ_CP041780.1, from coordinate 90,874 downwards.
CACGGCGTCACCCTTCCTTGAAAAAGCAGCGTTCCGGCCGGGAACAACGTCGGCACATTGATCGTCTGCCCACTCGACAGCGCCTTCGCAGTACCACTGACCGGCACGGCATACCAAAACGCCGGGTTGTCCAGGCGCTCCATAAGGACACCGGCCGCCCCCGGCTTCGTCGGTAGTCCCGCATACACCATCCGGCCCGTGCCGTCCCGGCTCGTCGCGCAGATCGAGCCGTTGACCGCCGTCATTCCTGTCGGCCAGGTCACAGCCATTGCGTCGCTCACCACGCCAGGTTGGCCTTGGGCACTCGCCACGCAGGCGGTGGCAAACACCTCCGCCTGCACGGCACGCGTCTGGGCGACGCTTTCTGCGCGCGCGTCAGATCCAGCGACGCGACTGACCTCGCGCTGCGCCTCGGCAATCAGCCCCATCGCGACCATCACCACGACGAACGGCATCAGCTTGCCCATTTAGAACTCCACGTCCGATGACGCGCTGTTCATCACGCGCCTCTGACGATCTGCCTCTGTCGGCAGCTGCCTGTAATCCGTGCCTTGCAGCTGCGACCGGATACCTTTCTCGTTGCGCGAACCGGCGACGATCAGCGGCGTGACGTGCAATTCGCGATGTGTTTCGCCGTCGCGCTCAGACAGCTGCAGCTGCTGATGAATCACGGCGCCGATCGCGTGTGCGAACAGACCAGAATCTGCGCCGGCGTCTCGTACCATGTTCGCGAGGCGCTGCAGACCGGTGACCTGATCAGCCGCGTGATACGTCGCGATCACCAGGACGCCTGATGCCGCTGCAAGGAACGCCTGTACAACCGCATCGGCAGTACGAAGCTCTCCAACCATGATTACGTTGGGCGCTCCGCGCTGGCGGCGGCGAATTTCCGGGCCAAACTCGGTGTCGTCATCGACCTCGTTCTGATACAGCGTGCCGGTCGCGTGGTCCCCTCGATACACACCCTCGATGTCCATTTCGATCGGGTTCTCGATCGTGTAGCCCACACCGCCATACCGCTTCATCCACTCGACCGTCAGTGACGTGGCCCCCACCGTCTTGCCGCTCGACGTCCCGCCCGAGATCAAGATGACGCGACCTCGCATCGCCGGCGCCAACAACGCATCTTCCACACGCTTGCCGTAGCCGAGCGTGTCGAACGGGAATGCCGCAGGCGCATGACGGCGCAGTACGTACAGCGGGCCCGCGACCGTCTCAAAGCGCGCGCCGCGCATCGACATGCCGTCCCAATGCAGTCTGAAGTCGTTCTTTTTGACCGTCGTTTCAAGGTGGCGCTTCAGTTCTGCAACTGCGTCGCGTTGGTCGTACCCGATCTCGTGGCGAACCGGATCGTTCGCGTAGGTCTTGAACCAAGCTGAATCCCCGGCCTCAAGGTACAGGTCCGAAAAACTCAGCGCCGTGAGCGTGCCGTCTCCGGCCCCTTCGGTCCACTCGCGCCGGTCAGTTTTCCCAAACTCTGCGTCATTCGACAGCATCGCTATTTCTCCAATTCCGCAGTCCCAGATTGGTCTTGCACCGACTGCGTCGTGCAAGACCAATCTGCCTTCCGTCAGCTGAACGTGATCACGACCGTGGTGTTGTTACTGCACACCTGCGCGGCGGAAACGCCGTCCGGCAATGCATTTCGCGTAAACGTCGTCCCCCCGACCACGAGCGTGTCGTAGTCGCGCAGGGTCGTCAGCAGCTGCCCGCAATCCTTCTGGTTGTTGATGCCGGCTAGCGTGATCACGGCGTGCCCGTTGTTATTTGCCGGTGCAAGCGTGATTGCGCCGCCCCACTTGTCAACCAGGTTCCCGCTGCGCACCATCCCAGGCGGCACAATGCCGTTCTGAATTAGGTATGCCGCGTTCCCCGTCGTGAAATTCATATAGCCGTTGGGCGTCTCGCCCAACTGCTGTCTCGCGCTACCTTGCAGCATCGTGATGTCGCTGATCTGCGCCGACACCTTGTTGCCCCCCGATGCGGCATACATCACGCCCGCAGCAGCTGCGATACCCAACAGCACCAGCAACTTCCCATACCAGGTCGCCAGTAAGTCACCCATGTCCTTTCTCCTACGCTTCGCTCGCGTTACCCAAAATTGACGACCGCCGTGCCTACATCCCGATCGAGCCGGCCATGTTCCCGATCATCCCGTTACTGGCGGCCTGCACGAGGCCGATGATGATAAAAATCACAATCAGACAGAGAGCGCCGACAGTCTTCGAAATTCGGCGCATGCGCTTCTCGAGCATGTCAGCATGAGAGTGCGCAAGCGCCTCCAGTGCATCAGCGCCACCCTCGGCGCCATCCAACGTCGCGATTCGCTCGATCAGATCTGGCGATGGAAAGCCGAGTCCCGAGCTCCGCAGTGAATCGCCCAACTGGTGGCCCTCAACGAGCGAGCGATAAACCGGCCGCAACCGCGACGCGAGCCAGGGCGACGCGCGGCGAACCTGCTGTGCAATCGCATCTGCCTGCGGCACGCCACCCTTGACCTGGGTGACAAAATTCAGCATCCAGCGCGTGCCTTCGAACTCCCGGTACACCGTGAACACGAAGTACACTTCCTCGACCCAAACCCGTGCGCGTGCAATCCAACGCGGTAACGCCTTCACTGTCACGGCCACGAACATTGCAGCCAGCAGCGCCGCGATGGCCGGCGCGAATCCTTGCCCGAGGTCACCGAACCAGCCCAGCAGTGCTGTCCAACCTGTCCATTTCTCTCGAGGCAACATCAGTTCGATCGACGGCGTCACCTGATCGCCGACCACATAGAAGAATCCGTACATGCAGATGACGTACACGATCGGATCGACGATGCTCGACCAGGCGACGGTCTGAATCCGGAGGATTCGTGCGCGCGTATCGATGATTTGTTGCATCGCTTTCGGTAGGCCGCCTTCGCTCGATCGCTCACCGATCTCCAGCACGTTGCGCTCCATGTCAGGCAATCCGACGCCTAGCGCCTGCGCGAATGACGCCCCGTCGGCGAGGGCAAGGAACACGCGGTGGACCTGCTGGGCAGCTGCCCGTTTCTTTCGATGCAGGAGGCTTAGACGCACCAGCGCCAGCACCTGCGAAGGCGACTGTCCCTGCGGCAACAACTGAATCGCATCTTCGTAAATTCGGAGCCGCAGCGCCCACGACAATGGCTTTTCTCGACGTGGGCGGTGATGTGACAGGAATCCGAACGGCGGAAAAGAGAACCAATTCACGATGCAAGCTCCTCGAACGTAGGCAGTCGTTCGCCGTTGCGCGCCTCAACGCTCAATTGAGATTGCGCTGCGTTCGGATCGACACGCCCGGCCAGCACGTTCGCGACCGCATAGGCCAGCATCGAATAGTCAGCGTCCGGCCGAGCCCGGTGCCGACGCTTCACCTCGTCGACCGGCAGCGTACGGAGGTTCGCCATCGAGGCGACGTCCATCTCGATTATCTCGGCAGCGACCACGCGTCCGACCGTCCCCAGGCCATCGCAGTGCTCGCACCCGGGCCCGCGCACATGGACGTTCAACGTGTCGCCCCACGTGTTGAGTGCACGGAGCACTTCGTCCGGCACCGCATCATCTGCGGCGTCGACGAGCGGAACGCGACAGTGCTCGCACAACCGCGGTAGCAACCTCATGCCGATCACGGCGATTACCTTTTCCGGGTTGCACGCATTGCGGCGCGATAGACGTTCCGGATCCATGTCCTCGAGGCGCTCGAAGAAGTAATACGGGTCGATGACGTGCAGCGTGGTCAGCACGAGACGGCCCGTTAGCGCCGCTTCAAGCGCCGTGTGCGCCTCATCCGGCGCGCGCAGCTCGCCGATCATCAGCGTGTTCGGATCCATACGCAGCGTCTCGCGCAGCAAATCCATATACGAATGCACGCCAACCACTAGTTGCCCGCCCCATTCCTTCTCGAACTCGGGCGGGTCTTCGATCGCGATCTGCCGACGTTCCGGGAAGCGCTGGGCCAAGTAGCGCTCCATATGAAAGATCGCCTGCGTCTTGCCGCTGCCGGTTGGGCCTGTCAGCGCGACCAGCCCGTTCGGCCGGTGCGCGATCCGCCGCAACCGGTCAATTTGTGCCGGCGCGAACCCCTTCCAAGCGGGGTCATTCTCTGGTTGCTCGGGGCGTGTCGGGGTTCGGAGCCGCAATGCTCGAAGTGCGTCCCGGCGCGACATGGTCGTGCCCAAGCCCGGGCGGCGTTGCAGGCGAGCCACAAGGAATTCGCCGCCGTGCTCAATTGGCACGCACGGCCCGCGGATGATTCGAACCGTGGATAGCCCGGTGCCCGCGAGTTTCTCGCCGTCGATCTGCGCATCCTGAAAATCGAGCGGTTTCAGTTCTGGCGGTTTGTTCGTCGCAAGGCCCTGAAAAATCGCACCACGCAGTCGTCGGCCTTCCTCCGCGTGCATCGAGAATTCATCGGATGTGTACAGGTCGCCATTGATTCGCACCTGCACATCCGTATGCCAGCGACGGACGAAGATGTGGACGTCACTGGCGCCGGCGGCCGCGGCCAGCGACAACAGCGAAAGCGCTCTGGCCTGCGTGGTTTGCGTCGGGTCGCTGCGCCGCACGCTCACGTGTTCACGACGCGCCCGCTCGAGCGCGTCGACCGTAACGAACTCAGTCCTATAGCTGATAGCCAGCTCGTCGAGGCGTTTCAGCCAGGTTCGAACAGCGGCGGAACTCTTGACACGATGGTCGATCTGCAACATCACTACGGATTCAGCCCGATCCGCGTCGCTCGGGATCGCAACGACAACACTCGCCTGCAGATGCTCAGGCACGTCGACCCGATCGGGCCGGGTGCCGTGCTCCTGCGCGAGGTTCACTGGCGATGACGCGGAGACGTCCGGCGCGATCAGCGCCATCGTATCCGCTGCCATCAGCGTCCGTGGCGACTTCATGTCTTTGCTCCTGCAGGAACCGGCAACGGCTGCGGCGCGGCAGATACCGCAGGGAGCTTCGTCCACGCGTACAAAGTGCCCTTGGCGGTCCACGCGGACTTGGCAACGTCGTATCCGACCGACGCAAGCCGCAGGCCGGGCACCGCATCAAGGTCCGCGCTGCGTCGGACCCAAAGCGGTGCATCAGAGGTAAAAGCCGCGTCACGCGCTTGCCAGGGCAACACTTCCACGTCGCCCGCTTTCCCATTCGTATCAGGCTTCGGCGGAGGTTCCAGCGTGAGCACCACGTCGCGCGTTTGCGAGAACGTCAAGATCGTGCGGCGGGCGAGATCGGCAAGGACGGCTGGTGCCGATGACGACGACCAGGCCGCAAGTCGCGTCTCTGACTCCTGCGAATGGTCAGCATCCACCAGCACACCGGGCGCGTCGAGCGCAGTCCCGCCCGCGCGGGTCCAATTTACGGTGAGCGCCAGCGTCTCACCTTGTTGCTCGCAGCGCCAGGCGGCGATCGTCCAACCGCGACGCGCGAGCTTTTGATCGTGCCAAGCGCTTGCACAGGCACTCAGCAGCGCCGACGGTGCAGGCAGCTTCGTCCACGGCAGAATCGCCGCTTCGGCCTCGCGCTGCGCACGCCGGGCGTCGGCCTTCCGCTGCAACTCCGCGAGTCGCTGCTGCTCCTGTTGGTGCGCGAACCACAGAGCGACCGCCACACCGACGACCGTGGCGGCCACCGCCGCTGATACAGCCCAGACGACCTGCGGCACCGCCGCCTGAAGATCGCGCAATCCGCGCTCAGGGGTCGCAAGCCCGACGATCTCTGCCAGCTGCAGGACGGTACCATCGCGCTCGTGCCAGCTTTCTTGCGCCCGAAGAGCATTGCGGGCGGCGATTACATCGTCCCGATCGCCGAAGTGATCGCCACCAGGGACGATTTCACCGTCGCGAACAGCGATCAGCCAATACGCGTCGTCGGTCAATTTGAACACGCCCATCCACGGCGACGGATACTGCTCGGCCGCGAGACTCGCGAGCGCCCGAATGCGGCTCGCGCGTTTCGTGCCGGGCGGCAGTTCGCCATAGCCGACCTGGTACACGCCGGTTGCCGTGTGGCGCACAACACCGAAACGGCCGAGCCGCTTTGCTCGCTCGCGTACCGATGCGGGCTTCGGCTTGACTGGCTCATGCTCCCATGTGAGGCCGAGCGCAAAGCGCGCGGACAATTCGGGAAGCGTCACGATCGTGAGCATCGTCAAAGCCTCACCCACCGTACGCGGCCCGCGCGCGTCAGCTGCACGCGGTTGCCTTCAATTCGCGCGACATTCCAGCCATCGTCGAGCGTGTCGCCAACCCGGACATCGCGCGCAACGCCGCCGATCACCAGCGTCGCCATTGACCGGCCATCATACGAACCCGTCCCGACAAGCGTCATATCGCTGCCCGCCGACATCCGAATGTCGGTGGGTGGCGTGCCTGGGATGGGCGAACCCGCGGCCGGCAATGGGCCGCTCAATGCGGGTGGTATACCGCTCGACGCCGGTTGTTTTGCCTTGTCGATCGCCGCTTCGACCTCGGCGATCTCCTTCTTGACGCGCAAAACCTGCAAGCGCGACTGCAGTAAGGCAAGCTCGTCACTGTCGGTCGTGGTGATGGCTGCAGTAGGCGTCGACGCGTGGACAGCTGCGGCGATGGTACTGCTGGCTTGCGATGCCGGCACTGCGCCGGCGGGCACCGGCAGCGCCGGCGCGCCGATCGCTCTCGGATGGACAGCGAGCAGCAACGCAAACGCAAGCACCGAACCGGTCAGCACGGGCACGCGAACGGATGTCGGATAAAAATGCGAGCGAATGTTCATTCGATGCCTCACAACAGTCGCGCGGTGATCACGATCGCAAGCAGCGTGCGCTGCTGACGAGCGTCGACGCCGCCACCGAGGATGGGATTGAAGGGTGAACCTACGCCGTTGTCCTGCGTGCTGTTATCCGAGCGTTGCATGCCGACGAGCACGAGCGATTCACCTGACTTCAATGGCACAATCTGTTGCAGGTCGTAGTTCTTCAGATGCGGCATCGTCAGGCACGACTGCGTGCTGTTCGAGGAGCATCCCGGCGGCAGCGATACCATTTCGATCAGGCGGCTCAGCGTGAGCGAGAAATCCATCACGATCGTGCCGTTGACGAGTTTGGGCAGGAATTGGCCGGTGAAGCCGACCGGTTGGAACTGCCCGGTCGCAGACGACGACGATCCGACGTTCGCGGCCAGCGTGCTCTGAGTCTGCGGCAAGTACGGGATTTGTTCGCCGTCCTGCAGCGTGACTTTCTTGCCGTTTTGCGTGACGCCAGCATTCGACAGCAGCGTGGTCACGTTGCCGAGGCTCGACAGGGCCTTAATAGCGCCCTTGGTGCCAGAGAACGGGCCGGAAAGGATGCTCGCGCCGAAGCTCATGCCGGAGCCGCCGCCGCTGATCGTAGGCACGGCCGCACCGGTGATGCCGACCGAAGTGTGGCCCGTCGCACTCTTGTAGCCGAGTGCGAGGTCCACACCGTAGTTTTCGTTCTGGTCCGCCTGCACCGAATACAGATGAATGTCCACCGCGATCGTCTTGCTGTACATCGCGGTCAGCGACTTCATCCACCCGTCAACCGCGTCGCATTGCGCTGGCGTGCCGTTCACGACCAGCACCCCGAGGTCGGGATCCGCTGTCACCGTCGCACCGGTGCCGGCGATGGCCGAGGCAGTGGCTTGCAATTGTTTCCACGGCGCAATCGTGACTTTCAGCGTCGAGAGCTGCGAATTCCCACCGGACGTACTGCCCGAATTGCCACCGCTAGAGCCGTTTGCGCCGTTCGACGAGTTCGAACTGGTCGTAATCGAACTTTCCATTCCCGACGTTTCCGAAAGCGCCGGCAACGAGAACACCCGAGTTTCGCGCTTGAAGAACGTGATGACGCCGTCGCGGTAGCGATGCCATACGCCAAACCGAGCCTGCTGCTGATCGAGGAACCCCTTGAACGTTCCCTTGTAGGTAAGCACACGCGCAGAGTCGATGTTCGCCGAAGCAGCCGCGGCCGTCATGATGGGCTGGCCCGCCGGAACACCAGGCATGCCCGGGGGCAACGGCGACGGCATCGCACCCCCACTCGATGCAGGAAATGCCGACGGCGTCGCTGTCGAGCTCGTGACAGACGAGTCAAGCTCGGTGGGCACGCCGGTGGTGCGCGTAATCCACTGCGCAACCTCGGCAAGCGAGCCAGCGGGATACGTGTACGACGCTGCCTTGTCGTAGATAGCCGGTTGCGGCTTGCCCGCGACGATCTGTTCGCCCATCAGCCATGCACGCTTATGCATCTTGACGACGGCGCGACTCGCCGGCGCTTGAGCGATCTGAGCGCGGGCCTGGTCCGTCGCCGCTTGCTGTTCCGTACGGATGTCGCGAATCGCGCATGCGGTGAGCGTCAAAGCTACTGCCGGCACAAGCGCAAACGCGGGAGACAAGAAGGAAGGTCGCATTTAGTCGTTCCCCGCTTCATGGACGACGAATGTCCGGTTGTCCAAGTAACCATCTCCGCGAACGTCAGCGCCATTCGCGGCCAGGTCCTCAAGTACTTTGGTCGCGGCCTCGGGAAAGTCTCCGGCGTAGTCCGCGTCATTCGGCACGATCCAGTCCGGCCCCACGTTCCACGACAGCGACCATCCATCCGATTTAGCCCACTGACGCAGTTGCGATTCGAGTGACACTCCGCCAACGAGATGGTGGAGCGGCTTGGACGGTACATCGACGACCGGCGCAGCAATAACCGTTTCGGACAGCGACAGCGACGCTGCCGGTGCTACGTTGCTCGCAGCGGCAGAAGGGAGCGGAGCATCCGACGACAGCGGGGTAATCGCTGTACCCGACGACGCGAGCGCGAGCGGACTTGTGGCGGTGCCGGCGGACCCCACCTGTGCCGGCGCGTTGTAGCGCGCGAGATAGGGCGCGAGATGGATCGCCGGCGCATTGGGTTGAGCTTGCAGATCCCCAGCGATCGCAGCTGGACTCATCGCATGCGCGACAGCGGCCACAACCGCGCTGCGCACCGACGCGTTAATGTGCTTTCGCATCGCTCGCCCCCTTCGGCACCGGAGCCAGATTCGTCGACGGATTCCCGAACAGAGGCTTGCCGTTGAATTCGCTCGCGTCCGTGACGATCCAAGTTTTGCCGTCGGCTACCTGCAGGATCGTGAGCGGATAGCCTGCCTCGGTAACCGCCGCGAAAATTGACTTCATTGCGGTCTGCAGATCACCCGCGACACGGCTATCGGCCGTTACCGGCACCTGCAGCGGCGTCATCCAGCGCATCGCCACACCGGTCATGCTTGTCCAGCGCGCGAGCGAGATCGCCAGCGTCTTGTCGTCCGCGCGCAGATCGAAGGCCGGCCCGGCGGGCGCGAGTGCGGCCGCAACCTGCGTAGCAAGCGATCCGCGCGACTGTCCGGGCGCATGAGCTTGAGCCGCGGTATTCGCGGGAAGCGAGCAGACCCGCTGATAGTGACCAGTGGTCTGACGAGCGGCGGGCGCCCAATCGGCCGTCGCCCTGTCACCGCCGGCAGCGCAGCCGGACAGGGCAATCATGGCGAACGCAGCAAGACCGCCAGCGAACGACATGCGCGAGAGGCGTGACCGTTTCATCGGATCTCCGGGATATCGGTAACGGCTTGCGATCGCGACCTGCACAAATCGCAAGTAGCGCGCGATATAAAAAGCGCCAGACGCGAATCCGAAAGCACCTGGTCTGGCGAAGCCACCGTTAAGCCCTACAGTGAGGGGAGTCGGACTGACGGGGTACGAGGCACGCAATGTCGGACGATGGGTCTGCGCGAGATGTGCTTCGGATGCGCCCGACTCGTCCAATCGATTAGTAATACTTATGAATTGATTGAATCCCGCAGACGTGATTGCTTTCATCGCTCTCGCCTATTCCGCTTCGGGTCCCAATCTGCGGGCCGTGTCGACGGCTGTCGGCACCGCAGTGCTCGCAACCGAAGCAACCGAGCGAGTCGCCGGTGAACCTGATACAAAGCGGAGAAGCTCGGCGTAGACGCGCCGCGCATACTGGACGCGCTTTCGCGGTGAGGCGGCGTTGTACGCGCCCACAGCATCCCAAGTCAGCCCGAGGCGCGAGATATTTTGCGAAAGGATCCAGGCGCCAACGTAGGCGTTTACGCAGGCATCGAAAAGCGAAGCGCGCGAGATGCCGAAGCGCGACAGTGTCGGGAGCCAACTGGAGTTGATCTGCATCAGCCCGATGTCTTCGCTGCCGTTCGAGTTGCGGTGGTACGCAACCGGCGAGAAGCTCGATTCGACCGCTGCGATCGCGCGCGCGAGCGACGGATTGATGTGGTGATAGGCCGCCGCGTCGTCAATGCAGTCAGCACGGGTGTTCGTTACGAACAATAACGAATTAAGGACGACTACGGATACCAGGAAAACCCTGTAGCGTCCAAGATCGCATACAATATAGCCAGCCATTGGTGGGCCTCGCTCGATTACTTATTGGGCCTCGCTCAGAACTCACTACGTTCTCGTACGAGCGCCGCTGTGGCTAGGTCGGCGCAGTGTTGGTAGCACTGGTGCCGACCGCCTTTATCACTATCAGCGTGTTACTTACTTATCGCCTTTTTTCAGATTCCACTGCAAGCTGATCACGTTCACGTTCAGCTCGTGCTTCTCGAAATACTTCATCATTCGGTCCAGACTTGCCCACGTTCTCGGTTCATTCCGAAACGTATACAGTGTGTGCATGCCCTCTTTCCAAGACAGCTCTACGACAAAGAGATAACCCTCATCTGTGCGTACCACCGACGCATGCTTGATGGCATTGTTCTTCGCCGCATCCCTGAATTCCGCCTCAGTGATCTTGCTCAACCCACCCTCCAATGTGCTTAACTGGAAGATAGTAAAGCGATAGCTACCGATTCGGATGGTTCTGTTCAATTTCTTGCACTGCCTATCTATGCGCAGTGCATTACAACACAAATAGCAATGCAAAACAATACATTTTGCAATTCTTCCTACCAGACCATGATCACCCCTTCACCGTGACCATTGCCGGCTGCCCCAACAGTAGACGGCGTCACCAACTCTAACAGGCTGTTGAAAATTTTCAACTACTTTGTCGAACCGAAATTTAGGGTCTGTTACAACAAGTGAAGAATAAGGAAGATCTAGCGACCCTGGCGGCCACCTTCGTGGCTACGGTCAAGCAGCTGCAGCAGGAGGCTGGCGTCACCGACGCGGAGTTGTCGCGCGCGATCAATCTAGACCGCGGGACGTTAAGCCGTCTTCTGTCGGGGGAGACAACCGATCCGAGACTGAGCACGATCTCGGCGATCGCGAAGTTCTTTGGGGTTCCGATGTCCACGCTGTTCGGCGAGGAGAATAGGGGCTTCGTGCCGGTCTACGAGCAGCGCAGCCTCCGCGCGGCCCACTTGGCTGCGGCCCCGCGGCATGATCAGCATTGGTTGAAGGTGTCGAACATCAATTCGAGCCGTTTCGCCATTACACTCGCCCCGCAAAGCCGCACCGAGCCCCTTCCGCCCAACGCTATCTTGGTCATCGGAGACCATGAATCGCTTGACTCAGGCGATTTGGTGCTGGTAGAAATCGACGAAAAAACATTCTCGATCATAAAAATAACGGACGGAGCGGCGCTGATCGGTTTCGATATCGAGTCGACATCTAAGCGGCGCTCCGTCGTAATTCAAAAGCAACTTCTTGTTGGAAAAGTTCTGGAAATCATAATTGGACGCTAACCTCTGATGAAGTTCACTTTGTAATCGTAGTGATCGACACCATCTCGCGACTTTATCCAAACGACGATTCTCGAGAACAAGACCGAAAACACCATTTCATATATCATTTTTATTGTTATTTGCGCAATGACAATTTTTATCAACACTTCAAGTGGCACAACCCCATAAAACAAAAGAGTGCCAAACAATATGCTGTCCAAAATTGCGCCGACCGCATTGGCCGCAATGAAGCGGAAGATCAGTGCGCGGCCTTTCAAGGTTATTTTCAACCGAGACACCACCAGCGAGTTAGAAAGCTCCCCGGCAAAATAGCCAATCGCGGACGCCCCTAACGCCCTTGCCATTTGCTGCGATACACCGAGGATACTTCCCCCAAGCAGCCCTGCCTTCTCAAGGGACAAGATAATTGCAACGACAAGGATGTTTACCAGAAATGCGCCCCAAATCACGTGTCTGCTTACAACAAAACCATACGTCTCGGTTACACATGCGCCAAAGCAATATGTCAATGGAAAGACAACGAGGGCTGTAGGAAACAGCACGTTGTACTCAGGGAAAAATGGCAGTCTGAAGGTGGAAATGCTATCGCCAATCAGATTGGTGGTCACCAGCATGATGCTAAACAATGCGGTGAGGTAGATTATCGCGTACGGAAAATGGGGCTTCCGTTCTGTGATGTTCTTTATATTCACGTCGTTGGCGTTTACGGTGGCGAGTAGCGCAACGTCATTGACCGAGAATTTTCCGATCCAGTCGGCCTCAAGCAACTCGGCAACCGGAAGCTTCAAAGATACGCCTGTTTCATTTACACGCACTCTTGCAATCGATAGCCGTTTCCCGCCATCTTTTGGAAGAACCGCCTCTACTTGGCAGGTTGGAATACTGTTCGCTGTTGACATGATCAGCCCCGTCCGAAATCCATCCACGCAAACGACACCAAAAAACACTACCTACAACCTTAACGCGGCGCCAGCATGTTCATCTGGGTAGGCTTTGGTATGCCATTTTCAAAATCACATCCCGATATTCCGGATATTTTCCCAACAGTTTCGACTGCGTAAGTATTTTGTAATCCACATCGTCGAACCCTGGAACGACCGCGCAGCTCACCAAGGTAAAATCGCCCGAATCGACGGATGCACCGAAAATCCACCCTCCATGCATGACAATGGACAGAGCCTCGCCGTGCTCGATATTGGGGCCGAGTCGCGCGGTATGGTACTTCCCGGCCCCATCGAGGAAGTGCATCGTCAACGGAGCTCCGGAGTGGTAATACCAGATTTCATCGGACTTCATCTGATGAAAATGTGACGGACTATCATGCGTCACCATATAATAGATTCCGCTGTAATCCCTTCTTTCAGCGCCGTTTGCTGTCTTTCGAACCACGTCTGAACCGAATGCGAACCGATAATAGCCGCCCTCGGGGTGCGCTTCGAGGCCAAGTTTCTTGATCCAAAATTCCTTTGATCCTTCGACCTTGCTCTTGCGATCCTTCGCCATACCATCCCCAACGTAAACAAAACCGAGTGTTATAGAAATTGCTAAAGCGTTAGCTCGTAGTCGCCACATATATCCTGTTTCGATAACGCTACTGCTGCAGTTATTGGATAACCGGGAGGCGATTCACGAACATAGAGGCGCAGGCGATGATCAAGTGGATCCCGTGCAAATACACCCCGTGGCTTGCCTAATGGATATTGGTCAAGGGATTTTCCGCTTGAAGTTGGCTGCCTATTTGACGATGCGCGGACGAGAAGTCGGCCGTCCATACGGAACGCAAGTAGTTGGCCATTGGCCCCAAGATTCGTCTGATTCGCGAAGCTTCTCGTGTAACAGTCGGTCGGTTCCGACACAACAGCACCGGCCACTCGATCATCCCGATCGAAAATTTTCCGGGTAAATTGCAGTGTCAGCGTGTTAGGCACTCGTCCAATTGCGGGCGTACCGATATATAAATCGTCCACTGCAAAATTGAGCTGATTGATAATGTACTCCCGATCGCCATTGTTTACTACCTCACCAATTGGGGGCGGCCACGCTTGAAGTGCGACTCCTTGAATATTAACGAGAGTGACGAGTCGCTCGCTAGGGCGTGACATCAATCCAATCGTCCCAAGCCAACCGAGATCAACGTGTCCATTGCCATAACGAAACTGATAGATAGCCGATTTCGCAACAACATTAGGAAAATCGATTTTCCCCTTCAAATAATTGGCAGAAGATTTTGCCATTTCCTGTGCTTGCGCATTTCGACCTATAGACTCCTCAACATCGCCTATCGCCATTATCGCAAATAGCCAGTGCAAAGGCACACTCCGGCAGAGGCGGAGAATACTGCCAAGATTACCTTTGACATACAGCGTAAGCGGATTGGTCAAAAAAGATGTTTTTGTAGGTAAGGGGAATTGGCAGATTTTATCTCGAAACACATCAAAATTACTCCTCGGTTCGATGGTTTTCCACATCTGGTTGATAGCGGGAGCGCTCCCCGCGTCCTCGTCTTCGTTCGTAAGTTCGCGAACGGCAGTTTCTCCCACACGAGCGCCCCAACAATGCATTTCGTAGTCGGTGACGGCGATCGCGATTGTTTCCGTGGCACCGGCCGGACGATAACCGCGGCTGAAGACGGCTTTGGCTGAGAAGCCCAACTTCCCCATTCCAAGCCTACGCACAGAATTCGTTTCCAACATCAGCGTTTCCGTGGAGTTCATTGCAAGTAGAAATATGGATGCCGAATTAACAGTAGCAACCTGGAAGTAAAAGAAGCAGACGACTGAGCGGCTCATACTTTCTCGAAAAAGAGATGTTGCGGAGCATCGTGAGATGCAATCACATTGTCGCAATAATTTGGATAGGAAATATCTTGTATTTTGGATTGCGTAGTCAGCAAGTACTGTCCAACGATGAAGGAGCCTGGAGGAGTGTTGATGGCGGTCTAGAACCGCGCTTAAACGGCGGCGCAATGTCGAGTAATTTGCTCAAGTACGAAGGGGCCCTCGCGGCCCCTTCGATGTGATGCGCTCGGTGCCGTTCAGAACGGCGGATCGCGTTTTCGCGTGCGAACGTTTCGTGACGCGCGCAGTTCGCGCAACTGTTCGTGGAGCTGATCACCGTAGAAATCGGTAATCGTCGCGAGCAGGTCATCAAGCAGCTCGAACACGGCCAGCGCCTGCTCAGGCGTCCAGTCGTCAGGCACGACGAACGGTAGACCGCGCCGGCGTCCCGAAGGCAACAGTGGCGTGCGGTTCATGATGTTGCCACCTTCTTCGCCGCAGGCCTGCGGGTTCTGCGCTGCCGGGCCCGGGCCTCGTTACGCTCGCGCGCTTCCTTGAGCCGGTATGATTCGCCCTCGATCGAGATCACCTCGGCGCGATGCACCAGGCGGTCGACCAGTGACACCACGCAGGCGGCGTTCGAGAACACGTCCGACCACTCCTTGAACGGCTTGTTGGTCGTCATTATATGGAATTGAGGGTTTTTTCTACCTTTGTTTCTTCCTTTTTGGGACGGTGAGCCAGTCGAGTGCCGGTACCCCCTCGAGGTGCCGAAGCAGACGTTCGACAGCTTCTTGGTCACCTTCGATTGCCGCACGTTCGTCATCGGTGAGTGGAATTTCCTGCAACATCCTGATCATGCCCGCCTTCGAAGAGAGCAAGTCGGCCTGGGATGAATCCTTCGGAATGTAGAAGTCGCAACGCGCACACGCCATGCGATGTGGACATCGGTCAAAGAACTCATATGAGCACAACCCGTGACCAAGGTCGTAGTACCTCCACGGCCGTCCCACGAAGAAAAGTCGTGACCAGTCCGGCAGCGGGCGACTTTTGTTGTTCGAGCCCGGCACCGGCGGGAACAGCAGACGATCGAGCGCGTCGTCGCTCATCGCGAGCGCCTGCTCGATTGAGAGTTGCACACGCCGCACGCGCTCGAGATATTCCCAGACCGTCGCGCGCGACAGCCGCAGCGCCGCCGCGATCTCGCGATGACTACGCCCGCCGGCTTGGAGGCGAAGGACTTCCCTGATTTGCCGCATAGATAACCTTTTCATGTGAACGCTCGACAAAAAATCGTCCAGCGTGCCACGGGTTATCCCGCGTCGGATCTCGTCTGCTTACTGCTCGCTTACGCGTGGAAAGTGCGCTCGGATGCTCGTGGAATCTGCGCTCGGATGAGTGTGGAATACTCACGCCGGACGTTGTGTGCCGATCACCGGCCGCGCGGCCCGGATCCTCAAACGCTGGCAGGTCCATGTCGCTGACACGATGATGCCCGTCGCGATCACGCCGTCCCAGCCACGTGATCAGGTAACGGGTAGGTTCGTCTCTCCGCCGGCGGCAGGAATCGAAATCCGGATGGCATGCCGGGCCCGGCATATACGGCTCTTGAACCGACTTTACGAGGTACCTCCTCCGTCACCGATGGAACTGCTGGAGCGACCTTTCAGCGAAGTCGCCATAACGTGGGGAAATCAGGTTCTTTCGTTGCCAGACGAAGATAGGCAAACCGGCACGATGCCCTATGCCCGTGACGACTGGCCACATTTCGGCAACGATTTTCTGGCGTACGAACAGGTTCTGAAGCATGTCGGGCACGCACTCTTTGGTGATACCCGAGGAATTCTCCCCGTACGTCTGCCCGGGGCGAATCGCTGCGATGAAGTTGTCGTCCACACTCAGGACATGGACGCAGATCATGCCACTGCACTGGGCTGGTCAATCAGCTGGTACGGCTTCTCCCGAATATACTCACCGGTCGACGCGCCTTCGATGCCAGCCGTTGGCCTGACCGGGTGGCTGGCCCACGCACCACACCGTCCCGTTGATGTTCCACCTGATCGCTGGCGGGACCAGATGTTCGTCTGGCTATCGGAAGACCTGGCGAGATCAGCCTGGGTATGGTCGCGCATCGTCCTGTTCATGCGCGCCCGTGGAAAATATCTGTTTCATGCGCAACTTGTGCGGCCCGCCGAACTGGCACGCCTGCACTCGCCTTTTCATAGCGGTGCACAGCCTTTTCCGCTCAGCGAAATGTCGAAAAATTCGAAGCAGTGAGATAATTATTATTATCGAATCACTGATATCAGGATCCGTAAGTTCATGTCATGAAAACGCGTCAAACCGAGGGCTGTGTCGATCAGGGTTTCCCCGACGCTGACTCGCTTGCCGCACTGCGCGGCTGGTATGCGGGCCTGTCCTCGCGCGCCGCGGTGGCCCGCTACCTGTCCGGGCGCAGGGCAGCCGGTGAATCCTCGCGCGGTCTCATCGGGAATATCCGTCGGCAACTGGTTGCCTTTGCACACAGCCGCCATCGGCCCGATCTGGCCGCCGTCTTCGAACACACGATAGCGGAACGACACGACCGTGCGGGCGCGGCTGAGCGGGCGATCAGGACGCTGCAATCCCTGCCAGCGCCGCAGCCACAGGTCACCGACGATGTCGCGCTGTGGCTCGCGCCGCGCACGGTCAGCGCGTTGCATGTCCACGGCATCCGCACGCTCGCGGATCTGACCGTACGCATTCCGCGCCGGCGCCAATGGTGGACCAGGATCAAGGGGCTCGGGGCGACCGGCGCGCAAGCCATCGAAGCCTTTTTCGCCGCATGCCCTGCCTTGACCGAACGAGCCCGTGCGTTGATTGCGATTGCCCAGCCAGTCGGTATCGTGCCGTGGGAACGGTTGCGCCTGCCGCACGAGGTCAACGGCTCACAGGGCACGTTCCGGGCACCGCGCGATGCGTGCACACTCAACGCAACAAACGACTACGAAGCGGTACAGGCCTGGCTCGCGCTGCACGAGACGGCGACGACGCAACGCGCCTATCGCAAGGAGGCGGAGCGGCTGATCCTCTGGGCCATCGTCGAGCGTGGCCGCGCGCTGTCGTCGCTCACGACCGACGATGCGATCGCGTACCGTGCCTTCGTGCGGCGTCCCACACCGCGCGAGCGCTGGGTGGGTCCGCCGCGACCACGCGACTCGGTTGAATGGCGCCCCTTCACGGGCGGCCTGTCGGCACGCTCGACCGCGTACGCGTTGACAGTCCTCTCGGCGCTGTTGCGCTGGCTCATCGAGCAGCGCTACGTGCTAGCCAACCCGTTCGCCGGCATCAAGGTGCGCGGCCACGTGATGCGCCCGGCGCTCGATACCGCGCGCGGCTTCTCCGAAGGCGAGTGGCTGCTGCTGCGGGCCGTCGCGGACGGGCTCGAATGGTCGTATGGCTGGTCCGGGCCAGCCGCACAGCGGCTGCGCTTCCTGCTGGACTTCGGCTACGCGACGGGCCTGCGCGCAAGCGAGCTCGTCGGTGCCGTGCTGCGCGACATTCGCCCCGGCGAACGCGGCGAACCGTGGCTCCACCTCATTGGCAAAGGCGGCACGCCCGGCAGGGTGGCGCTGCCACCGCTGGCCACCAGTGCGCTCGACCAGTATCTGCTCGAGCGGCGCCTGCCGCTCACGCGGGAACGCTGGAACCCTACCACGCCGATCCTCGCCAGTCTCGGCGATGACGGGAGCGTCGGCATTACCGGCGCGCACCTGTGGCGCGTGATGCGTCGGTTCTTCCTGAAGACCGCCGAAGTACTGAACGACGATCATCCGGACCTCGCGGAAAAGTTGCGCCGCGCCAGCCCCCACTGGATGCGGCACACGCATGCGAGTCATGCCCTCGCACATGGCGCGGAGCTTACCAGCGTGCGCGATAACCTGCGCCACGCCTCGATCGCAACGACCTCGATGTACCTGCACGGTGACGACCTCAAGCGCGACCGCCAGATCGCCGCGGCGTTCCGTTCGCGCGCTGCGCCACGGCGGCCCGGCTGATGAGGATTTTCCGCTCTCCTGGTGACACTTCCCGACCATCATGCATTTGAACGAAACGGATCGTCTTGCGCCCAACATCACGCCGGCAGGCCATCTTCTCGCCGTGCCGCAAACCGATGCTCCCCCTCTGCCGGAGGGTCTCACGCTCGGCGACGCCTTCCACGCTGGCGCTGGCTCCGGCCTGCTCTATCTTGGCAGCACGGCAATCGGACGCGCACTGCCGCCCGCTTGGGGCTGGTGGCGCGACTTTGCCGTGCGTTACGTCACCGCGTTATGCACGACGGCCGACGACGAAGACATCGCCGTCGCCGAACCAAACGCCATTGACCTCGAACGGCTGATCAACGATGCGCCCCCCATGACGGGCGTCGAATATCTCACGCCGGAAGTGCTCGCGACATTGTGGGGCGAGATCGAGACCGCCCTGCGGCAGGAGATGGACGAGACTGGGGGCTCGCTTCAGGCCTTTCTCAAGTCACGTCACCCCACCTGGAATCTGGTGGGGCGCGTCCACTTCAACCTTGCCGAGAATCGAAAGGACCCTGACGCTCCCTTTGCCTTTCTGGCGACCTATACGGCACGCCTCTCCGCGCATGGCAAGACCCAGCATCAGCCCCTGTCACGCTCACTCGAGGAATTCGCCGGCGCGCGCAACAAGGCGCAGCTCCTGTCGCTGCTGGTCCCCGTTCAGCGGGCAGCCGAGCGCTGCGACTGGGTGCGCTCCATGCTCGAATCGCGCGAGATCTATCATCCGCTGCGCTGGACCCCGGCCGATGCCTGGCACCTGCTCAACGATTTACCGGCGCTCGAGGCCGCGGGCATCATCGTCCGGCTGCCCGGTACGTGGACGACGGGCCGTCCCGCCCGGCCGAGCGTCACGGCCAGTGTCGGCACGAAACCGCCGTCGCTCGTCGGCAAGGATGCGTTGCTCGATTTCAACCTGGCCGTCTCGCTCGAAGGCGAACCGTTAAGCCCTGCCGAAGTCCGAAGTCTGCTCAAGGGCGCCGATGGCCTGCAGTGGATCCGTGGCCGCTGGATCGAGATCGATACCCAAAAACTTGGCCGCCTGCTGCAACGCTTCGAAGACCTCGAACAAGCCGCGCAATCGGGGCTGCCGCTTAACGACGCGCTGCGCCTGCTGGCTGGCATGTCGGGCGATGATGCTGAAGCGCCTGAAGAACGCGACTGGGCGCAGGTCGTGGCCGGTCCCTGGCTGGCCGAGACCCTTCAGAACCTGCGCGAACCGCAAGGGTTGGCGCGTGTCGAACCGGGCCCCGAGCTGCGCGCGCAGCTTCGACCGTACCAGCACGCTGGCGTGCAGTGGCTCTACCTCCTGAGCCGACTTGAGCTGGGCGCCTGTCTGGCCGACGACATGGGGCTCGGTAAAACGATTCAGATCCTCGCACTGCTCCTGATCCTGAAGCGCGAACAACCCGATCCCCGCCCGAGCCTGCTCGTCGCGCCAGCGTCCTTATTGGCCAACTGGGTCGCGGAGGCCGAACGTTTTGCGCCGAGTCTGCGCATACTAGTCGCCCACCCTTCTGTCACGCCGGCCGAGGACCTGCGCGGCCTCGATGAGGCAGGGCTCGCCCAGACCGATCTCGTCATTACCAGTTTCGGCGCGTTGCTTCGTCAACCCGCACTGGCGACGATCCGCTGGCGCCTCGCGATCGTCGACGAAGCGCAGGCGATCAAGAATTCCGGTGCCAGACAGACCCAGCAGGTCAAGAAGCTTCAGGCGCAGGCGCGCATCGCGCTGACGGGCACCCCGGTGGAAAACCGTCTGGCAGACTTGTGGTCCCTCTTCGATTTTACGCATCCGGGATTGTTGGGCTCGGCGAAGGATTTTGCCGGATTCAGCAAACGTCTCGCGAAAGCCGGGCACTTCGGTCCGCTTCGCGCGCTCGTGCGACCGTATATTCTGCGCCGCCTGAAGACAGACAAACACGTCATCGCCGATCTCCCGGAAAAAACCGAGCTCAAGACCTGGTGCCACCTGAGCCCCGTCCAGGCCGCGCTGTACGAGCGTGCGGTCCAAGACCTGGCCGCCGCGCTCGACGGTACGCAAGGCATCGAGCGCAAAGGGATCGTGTTGAGCTACTTGATGCGCTTCAAGCAAATATGCAACCATCCGTCCCAGTGGCTCGGCGACGCGGCATGGAAACCCGAAGCCAGCGGCAAATTTGCGCGCCTACGCGAACTGGTCGAAGTGATTGCCGCGAAACAGGAGAAAGTGCTGATCTTCACGCAGTTTCGCGAAACCACCGAGCCCTTGGCAGCGTTTCTCGGATCGTTGTTCGGCCGCGAGGGATTGATTCTGCATGGCGGCACTCCGGTCGGAAAACGGCGCGAGCTGGTCAAGCAATTTCAGGAAGACGAATTGACACCGTTCTTTGTGCTGTCGCTCAAGGCGGGCGGAGCGGGGTTGAATCTCACAGCCGCTTCCCACGTGATTCATTTCGATCGCTGGTGGAATCCGGCCGTGGAAAATCAGGCAACGGACCGGACCTTTCGGATCGGCCAGCGCAAGAACGTTCTGGTGCACAAGTTCGTCTGCCGAGGCACGGTCGAGGATCGGATCGACCAGTTGATCGAAACCAAGCAACAACTGGTGAAAGATGTACTCGAAGGGGGCGCGGAGCTGCTGCTGACTGAGATGAGCGATCGGGAGTTGCTCGATCTCGTCAAGCTCGACATACATTGCGCGCAGGAAAACTGATCAGGGAATGTGATGGGCTATTACGGTGGATGGAAACCTTATGTCCCGGTGGCGGAACGCCGGAGACAAGCCGAACAGCTGGTCGCCAAGGCGATCAAGGCCGGTAAGACCCTGTCGCCCATCCCGCCGTATCGCGGCGCCATCGCGAAAACCTTCTGGGGCAAGGCGTGGTGCGATAACTTGGAGCGCTACAGCGACTACGACAGTCGCTTGCCGCGCGGGCGCACCTACGTGCGCAACGGTTCGGTGATCGATCTACAAATCACGGTGGGCAAAATCCACGCGCAGGTCATGGGGTCGAGCCTCTACACCATCAAGATCGACGTCATGGCGTGTCCCACTCAACACTGGCGTGCGCTGAGCACTGACCGTGCGTCATCGATCGATTCGATGGTCGAGCTGCTGCAAGGCAAGCTGTCGAGCGCCGTGATGGAACGGATCTGCAAGCCGGGCACGGGGCTCTTTCCGTCACCGAAGGATATCCAGTTCGGTTGCAATTGCCTGGACTGGGCGTCGATGTGCAAGCATGTCGCTGCGGTGCTGTATGGTGTCGGTGCCCGGCTCGACCAGCAGCCCGAGCTGCTCTTCACGCTCCGGGGCGTGGATCCCGTCGAGCTCGTCAACAGCAAGGGGACCGAGTTGTCCGGAACCGGAAGTGCACCGGCATCGGGCAAGCTCCTCGACCACGCGGCTCTGGGTGACGTATTCGGTATCGAAATCGACACTGGGCCGCTCGCCGAACCACCTGCCGCCCGCGAACGGGCAAGCAAGCAATCCGCTGCGCGAACGAGTCGCCCCCCCACATCATCGCCCCGATCGAAACCGGTAGCGAGCGCGAAATCGACCACGAAAGGCAAAGCGGCGGCGCCCAGAGCAGCGGTCAAGTCCGTCGTTCCGGCAAAACCCACTGGCAAGGCAGGCGCGGACACGCCAAAGGTGACCCGTTCGACCGCCTCGCAAAAATCGCCCGCCCGTTCGCGGGCGACGCCAACATCCCGGCAAAAATCCAAAACGTCCAAATGAGCGCGACGTCATGGTTGCCGTCAAATACGATGATCTCTCCGCGGCCTTTGACTTCGTCAGCTATGGCGCGCCGATGGAGCACCACGCGTATGTCTCGCTCGAGACGGGCCAAGTCTATTGGGCTTCCGATTTCAGTGACGCGTTCGATGAGGACCTTCCTGAGGATCTCGAAACTTCAAATCACTACCTCGCGATACCGCATAAGAACGAGCTCGATCTTGGCACAAGTCTCGCCCTGCGCTTTGCCACCGAGCAGTTGCCTACGCGTTACGATCAGGTCGAAGGATTTTTCCGGCGGCAAGGGGCCTACGCACGCTTCAAGGATTTACTCGAGCGCGAGGGCGTTCTGGAGCACTGGTATGCGTTTGAAGCCGACTCGGTCGAAAAAGCGATGAGACAATGGTGCGCTGACAACGGACTCGATATTCTTGACTGAGATGCCAACATGAATCAGAGAACTACCCGGCTCTCGCCCGACGATGGCCTGTTCAGGCTGGCTGGAACCGACTCGCCCTGGATATGGGTGCATACATGTCCGACGCCGCGATGCCCGTGCCGCAGCGCGCTGGTGCTAGCAACGCACGAAGGACGAGAAACGCTCGAAGCGCGAGGCGCGCCGGTCTGGCAGGCATGGGTGACCGAGGGCAGACATTATCGCGAGGTGGCCCGGACATGCGCGGATCTCGTCGTGTTTGGTCTGGATATCGACACCGCGCAAGCGCTGCAACCGCACAGCGACGAACGACTGGATCTGGCGCAGCATCCCGAGGTCGCCGCCATTGTGGGCCACATCGACGGTGAACTGCTCGATGCCATCGGACGCCTCTGGTATCGCGGCAAGGGCCTGCCCGACCCAGTCGAGGCAGCGCTCAGCGCCCCTGGAAAGATTCACGGTTGGCAACGCGGAGGGCAACTGGCCTGGCACGAGATGTACGAAGATGTCAGGCAGGATCTGTACGTGCTCGATGATCATGTCTATGAGGCTTGGGATTTCCATTGCCCGATTCCCACTTGCGACTGTGCGGAGGTGAACCTGCACTTCGAGCCGACCCTTCCCGGAGAAACGTCCTCGCCGGGGCACGTCAATGTCCATCTTGGCGGCAACATCCGGCTCGAGCCTGAGACGGATCGCGACCGCGCGCGTCTCGAACAACTCTGGGACGCGTTCCGTCTGCGACATCCACGACACCTTGAGCGTCTCTCGCATCGAGACACACTCGTCAAGGCGATGGGCGAACGCCTCGTGGCGCCCGCCAAGGCCGAACCGAAGGTGGGCAGAAATGATCCCTGCCCATGTGGATCGGGAAAGAAGCACAAGAAGTGTTGTGGCGCGTGACCGGTGAAAACAGCGAATCCCAGCCGCGATCGCCAATCCGAAGAGTCGGGTAGCAGC
The DNA here is from genome assembly GCF_016899445.1 of Burkholderia sp. MS455. Taxonomy (NCBI): domain Bacteria; kingdom Pseudomonadati; phylum Pseudomonadota; class Betaproteobacteria; order Burkholderiales; family Burkholderiaceae; genus Burkholderia; species Burkholderia sp. MS455. Next base: position 67,230 of record NZ_CP041780.1, on the reverse strand, counting down.
GGCGCATTGCTGCGCCGCCGCCCCCTAAGAACCGTACGGGCGGATCACCCCGCATACGGCTCAAGCCATTCCGTCAGCACCTTTGTGGGCACCGGACCACTCACCGGAGCGTTTCGTGGTTCGACGGCGGACGAAGTACGTGTCCCATGCCGGGTCAAACGGATTGCCCGATCCACGGATCTTGACGTGTCGCTGTATCGCAACCGTCGCTGCGCGGAAGAGTTGCAGACCGTGGGGAACACCCGCGGTTTGGCCCTTCGTTGCAAAAATCCAGTCCCGGTTCCCGTTGTGCCGGAAGTACCGTTGCTTAACCCACCGGGCTCCTTTCATGGGGTGGCGACGCTTCGCCCAATTCCAGAGCCGTAGCCAAATGTGCGAGTCTATCGAGGAGAAGATCGCTTTCGACACGATGTGGCGGTGATACTGTGCCCATCCGCGGATAACCGGGTTAAGCTGGTGTATCAACACCTCCTGCGTGACGCTCGCGTTGTCCTTGATGATCGCCCCGACCTTCTCAGTCAGCGACCTGATGCTCTTTTTCGCTGGCTTGATCAGCAGTTTGCCGTTGTACTTGCGTACATTCTGGCCGAGGAAATCGAAACCCGTCGCTATGTGTGTGATTCTGGTTTTCTCTTCCGAGAGTTCCAGACCTCGGGCAGCCATGAACTGCCTGACTGCGGGAAGCACTTTGAGTTCCAGCACATCTTTCGATACACCAGTCACCACAAAGTCATCGGCATAGCGGACGACATTGAGTTGGGCCGCTTGGCGGGCCCGTGTGGATGTTCCCACACTTGCGTAGACTGCAGCTTCGAGCCCATCCAACGCCATGTTCGCGATCACTGGCGAAATGATACCCCCCTGGGGTGTACCAGCCCGTGATTCGAACAGGGTTCCCTCATCGATATATCCGGCTTCAAGCCATTTGCGCAGGATCTCCTTATCCATCGGTATGTGCTCGAGGAACCACGAATGACTGAAGCTGTCGAAACAGCCTCGGATATCCCCCTCTAGAACCCACTCCGGTGACTTACGCTTAGCCAGAGTGATGAAGCACTGTGCGATGGCGTCGGCGGCCGAGCGCTCGAGCCGAAAGCCGTAGGAATTGGCATCAGCGAGGGTCTCCGCGATGGGTTCCAGGGCGAGCTTCCACAAAGCTTGCATCGACCGGCACCGCATACACGGGATTCCTAACGGACGCTTTTTCCCATTACTCTTTGGAATATAAACACGTCGCAACGGCAGCGCACGATAACCGCGATGGCGCAGCGACAACACTCCTTTCCATTTGGCTGCCGGAGATGACCAGATTCTGCCGTCCACCCCCGGCGTCCTCTTACCACGATTTTCCGTCACTCGTCTCACGGCCAACATCTTGCCGTGGTGCGAGCGGGTCAGCAGGCGTTGCAAGACTTTCACCTTGCCCCACCGGCCGGCCTGAGCGGCCTTGGCGATGCGCACCTGAAGTCGTTTCACCTCTGCCTCGATGTGCGGCCAGTTTGCCTGATCCCACATCGGTGCAGCGCGCGAGGGTGCACCAGTTCCGGACGCTGTCGCATCGCTCACCGTCATCTGCTTTCCCCCGTATAACGATTTGTCAAAGTTCTTTCGCCATGAATGACCATGCGGAAGTCTGCCCGCTTTCGCGTCGGGTAATGTCGCAACCCGTATCCCGTCCATTACAGACAGGCATTCGCTTTGAGCAATCGTCAAGACTGGTGTACGCGGGTCGGGCGGCATGATCAGGCGGCTAGCGCTTGAGGAGCCGGTGTGCTTTCCATCACCGGGGTGCCGTCCTTGAAGGGAATGCCCTTCAGAAGCGGTTCGATCCTGTCGACGCCGCGGATCTTCCTCCAGGTCTGCTCGGCCGCTTCGATCAGCTTGAACGCCATCGCGAGGAAGGTCGAGCGCGACAGACAGTTGCGCGTGCGGCTCGTGCGGTGGCGCACCGTCGCGAACGTCGATTCAATCGGATTCGTGGTCCGCACGTGCTGCCAGTGTTCGGCCGGGAAGTCGTAGAACGCGAGCAGTGCGTCGCGGTCTTTCGTGAGCTTCTCGACGGCCTTTGGGTACTTGGCCGCGTACGTGTCGACGAACTGGTTGAACGCGGCGATTGCGTCGGCTCTTGTCGCGGCATTCCAGATCTCGGCGAGCGCAACCTTGGCCTTGCCGTGCTGCGATTTGGGCATGACGTTGAGTATGTTGCCGATCTTGTGAAACCAGCAGCGCTGGTGCCGTGTCTGCGGGAACACCTCTTCAAGCGCCGCCCACAGCCCCATCGCGCCATCGCCGACGGCAAGCAGCGGCGGCGCCTGCAGACCTCGTTTCTTCAGATCGAGCAGCAGCTCTTTCCAGGATTCCTTCGATTCGCGATAGCCGTCGTTGAGCGCCACGCGCTCCTTGCTGCCGTCCGGTTTCACGCCGATGATCACCAGCAGGCACTGCCCGTCCGAATCCTCTGCGCGGGCTTGCGTATGGATGCCGTCGGCCCACCAGTAGACCCAGCGCGAGGTGGACAGGTCGCGCTTGTTCCACTTCTCGTACTCTTCTGACCAGGCGGCCTTCAGGCGGCTCACGACGCTCGCTGACAGCCCTTTAGCCTGTTCGCCGAGCAGCTCGGACAGTGCGTCGCCCATGTCGCCGGTTGAGACTCCTCGCAGGTACAGCCACGGCAGCGACGATGACACGCGCGGCGACTTGCGCACATAGGGCGGCACGATCGTCGAATTGAACTTGATGCCGGAGCCCGAACGATCGCGGACCTTCGGCACCTGAACGGGCACCGGACCGACTGCCGTGACGATCTCGCGCTCTGGCAGGTACCCGTTGCGCACGACAGCGCGCCGGCCATCGATCGTCTTCACATTCGAATACTGTTCGAGCATTGCCGCCAGTTCCGCCTCGATTGCCTGCTGGATGATCCGCCGCGCCCCTTGCTGGATCAGATCGTCCAGGCCGGGCGTACCCTTGATGTCTGCTTCTGTTGTTTGACTGCCGCTCGTATCCTGCGTAAGTTTCGCCATGGTGGTGGAGTTCGATTGAGGAAGTGTTACCGTGAGAAGCAACATTCTCCTTCAATCGCCACCGCCTTCTCCTGCCTCAACCCTACGCCGCATACACCACTTTCAACGATAGCTCTTCGCTTTCTCCGCAATCCTTTACCCACCGCGCCAACAGTGTTCCTTGCGGTTCACCTGCCGTTGCCGGCAGCGCGATGGGCTTACCCTGTTCCGCATGAGTTTCCGAGCGGGGCGGACCCTTCCTTTTCGCCGGCGGCTTTCGTCCATGGTGGCCAATGTAACAGTGGCCACTCCATACCGCATACCGTTTTGGTTCAAGCCTTTCAGCACGTTTGGCTTGTTGTAAATAACGACGTTTATCAGAAGTTCACATGTGTTGGTCGTAGCCGCCCATCCCTAGCACCTCTCCGCCTTCGTGCTGGCAGATTCCACTTCCCCTCACGGTTCGGTGTGCCGGAAACCCGGTGGTTACATTGTCCCTGAAGCTCCACACCGAACTGTTACCGGCTCAGCATGTCCAGGTAGGGAACGGTTGATGGAACAACCGGTTTCATCAAGTCATCAATTCTCCCGTGAAACAGAAACTCAAGCGACTTTCAGGTCGCACGTTGCATTTTTACTTCAATCGACCGAAAACCCTTACCACAAAAGGCTCACTCATCCGGTTTTCGTCGCTTGATCGTGAAAGTCTCAACTTTAGTGGAAATTCGTATCAACTTTTCTTCGTTTGACAGCTTGCGATAAAGCGAAGCGCGCAGCAGTACCCTACTCGCCACTCCGGCTCGCCAGGCGTGCGTGGTACTTCGCTGCCTCCCGCCGCACCCGTGCCTCTTCCGGCGACACATAGATCGAGGTCGTGCCGAGCGACGCGTGCCCGAGCGTGCGCTGCACGACTTCGAGTGCGACGCCAGCGGCCAGCATTTGCGTGCCGACCGTATGCCGGAACGCGTGCGGCGACGAACTGGCCAGTTTGCGCCGCTCGGCCTCGTTCAGGTCCGGCATCACCTCGAGCAGCTGCTTGGTCGCCCACTGCGTGAGTCCGCGCGCACCACGCACCGAATAGCCGCCCATTGTCGTGCCGCGGGTAGGTTCGCCGGCATCGGCGGGTTCGCCGAATTTCTCGCGGGCCCGCGGCGTCGGCGGAATGACCAGCGGCGCCACCAGCGACAAGCCGGGCGGTTCACTTGCGGCCGCAGCGTCGAGATCCTGGCCGCGATCGCACCAGTGCGCGCGTAGCGCGTCGACACACGCGTCGCTGATCGGCACGTAGCGTTGCTTGTTGCCCTTGCCGATCACCTCGAGCAACCAGCTGGCCGGCGTGTCGTCCTCCGCCGGCATCCAGACCAGCGCGCCCCGCGTCGCCGCGGCCGCCTCGGCGATCCGCAGACCGCCATCCCCCATCATCAGGAGCAGCGCACGCGCGGCGCGCCAGCGCGGCCCGCTCGGGCCCTGCAGCTCGCTGCGTTCGGCCAGCGTTGCGCGGACTCGCGTCCAGAGGTCGAGCGATAACGCCCGCTCGACCTGCAGCTTGCGCACGCGCCGGATGACACTGGGATCCGAAACGGCCGCCCACGGGTTGCCGGCCAGATACCGCACCGCCACCAGCCACGTGAATGCCGCGCGAATCGCGCGCACCGCATAGCGCTGGCTTTCCGGCGCCAAGCCGCCCGGCGCAAACGGCCGCCACTGGCGACTCGTGCGCGCGACCGGCGGCCCCGTGAAGCGCTCGCCCGGCGCGGCGAGAAACGCCTTGTATGCCTCGCAATCCTCGACCCGCATCGACGACAGCGCCACGCCCCGCTCGGCCACGCACCACAACACCAGGCGCTCGAGTTCCTTCTTGTAGACCCGCTGCGTCGCGGGCCGGTCGTCGTATCGATGCAGGTACGCCCGCACCGCATCGAGATCGTGCGCAGCCCCGAGATACGCGAACACGGGCGCGCGGTTCGCCCCGTGGGCACCGGACAGCTCGACAGGCAGCGTCAAACGCTCGAGCGGGGCCAGCTGCCCGGCGCCGGCGGTGACGCCTGCCGCCGTGGGTGCGAGTGCGTCGCTGGCGTCGACGTCGACCTCGACGGTCACACCGATCGACGCTTCGTGACGTCTCAACCAGGCGACCAGCACGCGGGCGCGACCGACGCCAACGCGCGGCACCGATCGCCACCATTGCCCGCCGCGGCGGTTCACGAACGCGACGAGCTCGCCGAGCGTGCGGATGCCCTCGCCTTCCAGGCGTGCTGCGACGAGCGAGCGGAACCATCGGCCGACCGAATGCTCGGCCCGTGGCGTCGCGACCGCCCACTGCGCGGCGACCTGCTCGATCAGCTGCAGCGACACCGGGGTCAGGCGCGGCTCGCCGTATTTGGCGATCGCCGCCTGCAGGTGCGATTGCAATACCGGCGACCCGTCGCGCAGTGCGGCTGCCACCAGGTCATCGCGCATCGTGCGCAGCAGCTGCGCGACATCGACCGGCTCGGCGGCGTCGCGATCGAAGTACAGCCGCTCGATCGTCTCGATCGGCAGGCCTTTCACGCGTGCGCGCAGCGCCGTGAACTCAGTGCGGCTGTAGCTCCGCAAGGGCATCTGAGCCAGTTGCTGGGGGCGGTTTGCCATGGCTCAGCCCGCAGGAAGGGGGGAGACGACCACCTCGGCCGCGGTGACGCGTTGAAGCCGCTCGAATGCCGCGACGTAGCGGTGCATCGGCACCGCGGCCAGCTGCGCGTCCAGGCGTGCGAGCCCGTGCTCGACCGTGGCACGCTCGAGGTCGGTCAGCGCGCTCGACTCGCCCCGCTCCGCTCTGCCGACGCACTCTCGGAGGGCCGCCTCGGCCCGTCGATACGGTCCTGGATCGATGGGATCGAGGAAGTACGCGAGGGTGATCGCGTTCATCAGGGTCGCCAGCTGCGCGACGTCGTCGTGCGCGTCGCGCAGTGCCGCCAGCGCAACATGGTACTTCAGCTGGATCCGACGCAGTTCACCGGCCGGAATCGGCAGCAGCTGCGCCTTGGTCAGCGGCCGGCGGCCGCGTGAAGAAGCTTTTCGCATAGTCAACGTGGTTCGAGAAACGACGCGTCGACCGCGGCGGCCAGGCGCGCCACGTCCACGTCATAGGTTGGCCGCTCGGCGGCCGCCAATCCTTGCAGCGCACTGGCCCGCCACCGGTTGAACGCGCCACGTGCGATGGCCTGCGCGAGGTCGGGCACGAGCGCCGCGTTTCCTCCCACCGGATTGGAGCGTGCGCGGTCGCCGAGAATCTGCCACTCGGCGAGTTCCGTGAACTACGGATACGACATCATGATTGCCGCTCCTGTGGCAGACGCACCGGGCACGCGTCGGCGCCGTGGTGTGTGAGCTGGATCCGCCGCCGTTCGGCCGACGGCGTTGCGACGGGGTGCGCGGCGCGCATCACCGGCCTCGCTGGGCGTCCTGAAGCATGGCGACGACAGCGGGGTGCGCAGGGCCGCCCCGAGCGCGACATAGTCCGGATGGTCGCCCCGCGTCTCTGAAAACACGCATGCGCTGCCCCAACCCATCGCGAACGCCATCGCCTGCGCCGGGGTGCTGTGGTCGAGCACCGTGCTGGCCACGACGTCCGCGATCACCGCCTGCTCGTGCGGTGCCGGCGCACGGCCCAGCTTCGGTTTGATGGCTTCGCTCACGCCGGTGGCGACCAGGCTGATCAGGTCGATGCGCGGCAGGTAGGCCGCCAGCTGCTCGGCCATGCCTTCCTCGAGCGCCAGCGTGAAGCCCTCGCGGAACAGCGGCGCACGGTCATATGCGATGCGCAGGCAGCGCATTTCGTGCGCGTCGACGGCGATGTCGGCCAGCCGGCACGCGTGCCGAACGTCGTAGGCCTCAAGGCGCACATTCCGATCGTCCCCAGTCAGCGCGGGGCGCGCCAGCACGCTCACGATCACGGTCGGCGAACCGAGCACGTCGGCCGAGCTGACCGGGATCAGCTGGATCATGTAATGCGGGCCTTCGAGTGAGACGCCGGCCTGCAGGCGCTGGACTTCGATCATGGAGGGTTTCCTCGTGGTGGGTTGGTGAAAGCCGTCGTGGTCACAATCGTTGCGGCCTGGCAGCGAAATCACGCTGGTCCGGCCGGTGCACCGTGGGCCGCACCGAGTCCTATCGGTGCGCGCCCCGGCACCCGGCGCGTATTGCGTGCCGCGATCCCATCCCGCGCGTCGTGGGTCGCGACGCACCGGCTGCGTGCCGTCTCGCCACGCTGGCGATGGCTGCCAAGCTCGACCCCACCGAAGAACTTCATCTGCCATAAGGTGATGCGCGGATTGGTGCGCAGGTACACGCCACGGTACTCGAACACACCGTTTCCGATCGTATGTTCGACGCGGCCCCCGGCCTCGCAGCGCGCCAACCGGTCTTCGAACGTTGCCTGCCCCGGTCACGTCAACCTGTTCGCGGACGCCACCGCGTGCGGGGCAATCGGTCGAGGCCCGTGGTGCCAGGCGAGCCCGAGCGCGATGTAGCCGCACACGCGGGCCCACTGTTCGCCGTCGATCGGCGGTTCCGGGTCGGGATCGAAGGACAGCCGCCGCATCGTCTCGATCAGCCAGCCCTTCATGCGCGCGCGCAGCGCGGTGAACTCGGTCCGGCTGTAGGTGCGCAGTTGCAGCTGCGCCAGCTGCTGAGGACAATTGGCCATTCCGCGAGTGGGTTATGTCAACGCCGCACGCAAGTCGGCCAGCGTAATCATGACCGTCATCGGATTCAGCGGTGATGGCTCAAACCCCACCTGCAGATAGAAGCGCTGCGCGTCGGCCGACAGCGCATGCGCAAGCAACCCACGAATCCCGATGGTGTCGGCTGCCTGCATCACGCGCAGTCCCGCGTCGCGCACCAGAGCTCGGCCCAGCCCGTGCCCTTGCCAGACACGGTCCACCGCGAGCCGGGCGAGCACCACCACCGGCACCGGGTCCGGCATGTTGCGGCGAAACCGTCCGGGCGCGGCCGCGACATCCACCGCACCGGACGCGAGCGCGTAGTACGCGACGACGCGCTGGTCGTCACAGACCACGAAGGTACGCGACCCACCGTTCGCGTGATTGCGCAGCGCCCGTCGCTTGAGCCAGTCGTCCAGGCTCGGTTCCCCCGAGTCGAAGGCTACCAACGCCCCGGCCTGCGCGTGTTCCGGCGTAATCGGTGTGGGTGCGCGCAATGTCATGCAACCGGTCCCGCGGGGCCGTCCCAGGGGGCGGGCGTCTGCATCGTGCGCCGCAACGGGGGATTGGGCGCCGGCGGCGCCTCGAGCCGCGCGACGAACGCGGCATAGACCTCGGGACGGGCGCGCACCAGCGTGGCTTCGAGCAGCGTCTCCTCAGCAGCGGCCCGTGCGGCGGCCAGAATGAAGTCGGTGCGGTTCTGCCCGCGCGCGGCAGCGGCACGATCGATCAGCTCACGTTCGTCGGGTTGCACGCGCAGGTTCAGGGTGTCGCGCTTGGTCGGGGGGCTGTGGGTCGCGGACATGAAGGATTCTCCGGTCAACAAGGGCTTCAGTATACACGCCTCGTACTGACAATGTCAGTACAGAACAGGGGAAAATGGCGCTGCGAATCGCACGACGGGGGTTTTGTTCCATTAAACGCAATGCCGATAAGAGGACTTATCGGCATTGACCGCGCGCCACAAAAACCCGGCCGCGGCCGGGTTCCCGCTCACACAACTAAATTTGTTACTAGTTTTCAACTAATTTTGTTACTACCGGTCATCGGTAGGGCGCGGAGCCGCCGTGGGCAGTCTTTCGGCTGGAGATGCGTGGCAAAACACTGTTGGAGTGGGGGAGTGGTTCTCCCGTGACGGAACAGGAACCGCTACGCGTCACGGTTCAGGACGTACTACCTGCGCCTGCGCGCGGCGATAGCAACGTGCCGCCTCGGCTAGCTTGCTCGCGTCGTCCCAGAACCCTCGCTCGCCCCGCACACATGCCACGAAAAACCGATAATCCGCCGCCGATCGTGCGGCGAGCGGCTCGGGTACAACAAGCGGTACCGACGTCGCGGGCGGCAGCGCAACCTGGCAGACGCGGCGATAGACCGTCGCACAACGCCGGAGCGCCATGATCGCTGCGGCGGGCGTGGCGGCCAGCACCTGCAACCGGGCACCCTCCACGCGCGCGACAAAGCGACCGTCGGCGGCCCGATAGAGCCAGCACCAAGGGCGTCCAGCAGGCAGCCCCAATAGTCTGCGCCGCCGCAGATCGCCATTGGCTGGCGCGATCGCGTCGATCACGTGCCATCCAGCGTCGTCGGACCAGGTCAGGCACGCGCCCCGGCTGGCCGCCCACATCGTGTCTCCACGCACCTGTCGGCGGGCCGCATCAGTTGCTTGACGCGTCGCTTTGTCGACATGGTTGGCTGCTGCCCAGGTCGCCTGACTTGAGGAGACGAAGGCAAGCCCGGAGGGCGTCACGCGCGCAAGCCACGCGCTGTCGCGCCAGGACGTGATGGGCGCGGTGGCCGACCAGTCGGCCACACCGGATCGCGCAGAAGCCGTCGCGCGCGCCTGCGCGTCGCGCCAAGCGGAGCCCAGGCTTACGCGCGCGGCATGGCAAGCGAGCCAGTGTCGGGCCTCGGCCTCGACATCCGCCGTGCCTCGGATTAGGCAATCGGCTGCCACCGGCTCGACGAAATTCGCTCTAACCCCCTGCGGCGGCGGCCGATCGGGCCAGCGCCGCTGTTCGATGCCGGACTCGGTCGCGCGCCCCCAGAGCAACTCGACAAAGGCTTGACGCGCGTGATGGCTACCGGCCACTTGCTCTGCAATCACCAGCGAGTCGCAGGCTTCGATGAAACCAGCCACCCAACGCGCGCTGCCGGGTGCCAGATGTCGTCGGACGTGGCGGGCGAGCGCTCGGTAAACCGTGATGGCGGGCGTCGTCGGCCAATACGACGTCCGCTCATAGTTTCGTGCGACGGTTTCCTGCGACACGGGACGACGCAACGGTACTGCGGGGACCCGGGTGCCGTACGCTACTGCCGCGGCACGGATCGAGGGAATCGTCCGGAAACACGCGGGAAATGGCACGCCGAGTGTGTCGGCAGCGGCGGCCAGCCATGCGATGCTGTCGGCCGTTGGTTGACGCAAGGCCTCCTCTAGTCGAGCGGGGCGGATCAGGCTCGACATCGCTTCCAGCCAAGCGGCAACTGGATCGAGACAGCGGGTGGCGGCCGGGGTGAGCAAGGGCTGACGGCAAGTGTCGCGGGTAAAAAAGTGCAGTCGACCGCATCGGCAACTGCCTGCCGTCCCGTAGTCGGTCAGCGAGCGCAACCTCGCAGGAAATGGCGCTCCACAGTGGCAGCGATCGACGAGTGGTACACCGTGAATCGGGCACGTATCGAGCAGCGCGATGGAAAACAGCGCGGCATGGTAGCCAGCCGCCAGACAGGCCAGGCACAGTCGCGGCCGCGGCACAACGAGCGCGCAATCCAGCCAAGGTGGGAGCGCACCGAGGGACGACCACCGAAAGGCAGTCGGCGACTCGCCAAGTGCGAGCGCGAATGCCGTCTCGTCAACATGACCGCGGTTCTCGATCAACTCTACGTTAGCGGGCGGGCGAGCCAGGCACGACGGTAAGTCGCGCGGATGCAGCGCATTGAGTGCACAGGCGCGTAGCACCGTGTGCCAGAGCGACGCGTACGGCAGCACACTACCGGTGTGCCACGTCAAGCGGACCTCAGGCATGGCCGGATTCTCGGCGACCTGCGCCGCGCAGTGCCGCGGTCGCCGACACCAGCGCCATCAGCGTGCGGTGGCCGCCATTCTCGACGGCGGCTTGCCAGGCCGTGGCCGATGTCTCTGAGTCAACGTCCGCGCCGCTGGCGACGCGCAGCAACACGTGCCGGCACGCGTGCGCGACGGTTTTCATCGGGAAATCGACCGGTCCCGCGTACCGCGGCGGCAAGGCGTCCTGCATCGCCAGCATCAGCGCCTCGGCCTGATCTGCCATCCGGAACCCGCCGGCCCACGGACGTGGCGCCAGGCCTGCTGTGAACGAGCAACCGGAACCGGCTGGCCATTCACTACCCTCGTCGTAGCCGCGCATTACATAGGCGAGTTCGTCTACCGTGCGTACGCCGTGAAACGGGGCGGACGCCAGCATGAAGCGCGCGGCAACATGAGCACCCCCAGCCAGTGCCATGCCAAGGGGTTCGTCGAAGAACTGCAGCGACGCGATCGAGAATACGCACAAGCGAATGCGTTGCTTTTCGAGCAGGCTATGCAGTTCGACGAGCCACAGCCATTCGCGCTGGCTCATGCCTTGCGCTTCGTCGATCACGAGCACGAGAAAGCGGCCACCGCCTTGCGCGGCAAGCTCGATCCAGCGCTCGACAAGCATGGTCTGGCGCTCGAGCGGGCTGCGCCGCGCCTGCGCCAGCCGGTGCCCGCTGGCCTCGAGCAGGTGCGCGTAAAAGCGTCCCACGGCCGTTGCGCTGCCTGAGTCCGTATGGCTCCAGACGACGAGCGGCACATAACCGCCGTAGCGCTCGGACAGCAGCCGCTGCAGCCAGTGGTCGACGGCGCTCGACTTGCCGAAGCGCGACGGCCCGAAAATAGTCGCGCCGTCGATCTGGTCGTCCAGCCAGGTGCCGATACGCTCGACCATGTCGTGAATCGCGACCGTGAACAACGAATAGTCGCGCGTGACGACCGGGTGATCGCGTGGCACATGGGCGGCTACGAGCGGTTCCGCAGGCCCGGAAAACGTCACCATTGCTGCGCTCTCCGTATCGGTGGCAACGGCGCGGGAGGACGCGGCTCCTGCGCCACGGGTGCCGTGGCGACGGCAGCCTCCTCGGGGCGTTTGGCGAGGCTCACCATCGATTGCCCGGCGAGCCGCTCCGCGTGCTGCTGCAGGATGCGCCGCGCCTCAAGATAGGCGGGGTGTACCGGCAGTTTGCCCGCAGGCGCCGCTTCCGCGTACCGGATCAACGCCTCGACTGCGTCGCCGTGGTTCGCCAGATGCAGCAGCCGGCGTTTTTCGAGCGCGCGAATTGCCTCGCGCACGTACAGCGAATGCGGCGTGCGGTGCCATGGGGGTGCAGCGCGTACCACGCCCACGAACTGCCCACGCTGGGTCGACACGGCGGCATAGCGCGCATCGTCCTCATTGTCGAGTTGCAACCAGAAAGCCTGGCCTAGCAGATCGGTACGCAGGCATAGCCACTCGGCCGAGTAGCGGGCGTTGGCGAAGTTGAAATGCGGGCGGCGGCCGGTCTTGACGCCGCCGAGCAGCGTACAGAGCTTGCGCACGCCGACTATGCGGCGCACCGCATCCGGATCGGCCGCCCGGGGCGTCCACGTCCCTTCAGTCATCAGGAATTCGAGCTGCTCAAGGGGGCTGCGGTAGCCCAGCCCCGAGTGTGGCGTCGCGTTGTAGTTGGCGATCAGCGTGTCGAGCAACTCCTGCGCGTATTCGAGCTGAAACTGCGTGGCAAGTGCAGCCGCGTCCGGATCGGCACCGCGCTTATCGGCTGGTGCACTGCCGGTCGTGGTCGATAGTCGATGAAAGCCGCCGGCCGCCAGATGCCCGAAGAACGATTCGACAAACGGCCGGTCATCCTTGCTGTGCCGACGGCTATAGCTCGCCGGATCTTGCGGCTTGACGAGCGTCGCGCCAACCACGTCGCGCAGCACGCCTTCAACGCGCGCGCAGATATTGGCCAGCGCGCCGTCGACACTGAATTCGTTCCAACATGCACCGGCGAGCGGCGGAAGTCGATACGAGGGCAGACCCGCGCCCGGCACGTAGGCTGCGTCGCCGAATTGCAGGTCGCGCGGCACCCACGGCACGAGCGCGCAACGCACGGCGCGCAGCACATCCTCGGCGGCGCACTCGCGCCGCAGGCTCAGGTGGTAGCCGAGCACCGCGCGCGAGGCGACTTCGACCAGCACTACCACCCACAGGCGGTGAATCAAGCGCGGCTCGGTGCCCCCATGCGGGGACGGCACCATCACCGTCATGCGGGCGTCGAGCTTGTGCGCATCGCACTCGACGCGGTCGAACGGCGCCAGCGGCGGCCGGCGCGTACCGTCGCTGGCGCGCGCCTTGCGCACCGCTTCCTCTCCGCCGGCCAATTGGCGCGCCCGCGCGGGATGCTCGGCAAGCACGCGGTCAATGTAGCGGGTAAGCGTGACGTAGCCGCGTTTCTCGACATTGAATGGCCACTCGCCGCGCCGCTCGAAGCCGCGCACACGCAATTCAGCCAGAAACCAGCGGAACACCGCCATGCGCGGCCGACGCGAGGCTTCTAGGTCACTACGTTTGCCGAGTATCCGCTCACGCAGGCGCTCTTCGAGGCCACGCCCCGCAGGCGACTCGAACACCCACTGCAGGGCTCCCACGGCTCCGCCGCTCCAGGCGTTGAGCTTGAGCGGTGCAGTTCGTTCGTAGGATTTGATGCGGGTATATGGCAGGAGGCCTCGCCAGCCGTTGACGCGGCCATCCGGGTGCGTTTTGAGGCAGCGCTCGGTCAGCAGCCGGTACGTCTGGACGCGGCCCAGGCTGCAGGCCGCTTGGATTTGGCGGTCGGTCGCGCCGTTTAGGTACAGGCGGATCGCGCGCTCGCGTCGCCGATAGAGCGCGCGTCGCTCGGCGGAAAGCGCGAGCTCGTCGATCGACGGCCAAGCGGCAAGATCGACGTCGTTCAATCCCGTGCCGTCGTTCAAGGAACCGCCTGCCCGTAAGCGTGAGCGTCGTGCCATCGGTCGCCTCCGCCAGCGCATCGACCATTACGACACAAGATTAGTTGAAATCGCGCAGTACGTTACAAATTTAGTTGACGTCGCGGACGCGATAGTTACAGATTTAGTTGAAATCGCATCCGGCAGCTTCGCTTTGTAGATCAAGGGATTGCCGGAAATGCTGCGCCGCACCGGATTGGTTACAGATTTAGTTGTGCAAGCGGGTTCGACGTCGTTCAGGACCGCATGATCAGATACACGGCCAGCAACGGCAGGTTCGCCGCAGCGATCGCCACCAGCGGGTGAAACAGCCCGTAGCTAGCCGGCCAGAGCGCCGACAGCCCGCGGTCGACGGCCGCCAGTGCGATCAGCGCCGCTCCGGCCGCCACGCCCCTGCCCCACTCGCCTACCTTGAACTGCATCCCTGTCAGCGTCATCGTCGAGCTCCTTGGGGTTCGCTGGGTAAATGTTATCGCTCCGGTCGGATCCACCGGTCCGCTGGCGCCGGCGTTAGGTCGCCGGCCGCAACCAGTTTTCGACCGGCAGGCCGGCGACACGGGTAAATTCAGCCGTATTGTCCGTGATCAGGACGGCGTCGACCGCCAGCGCGTGCGCGGCGATCAGCATATCGTTGGCCCCAATCAGTTGGCCTTGCTTCTCGAGGTCGGCCCGCAACCGGCCGTAGCACCGGTCGGCGTCGGGCTGCAACGGCAACACAGTCAAGCTCGCGAGCAGTTGCTCGACCCGCTGCGCGAGGGTGGACGAGCCACGCTTCCAGACGCCAAATCGCAACTCCGCCGCCACGATGATCGAGGTGCACATGTGTTCGGGCGGTGTTTGCCCGATGCGGGTGGCGCAGGCGCCACGCGGGTCGCGGATCACGTTCGACAAGATGTTGGTGTCGAGCAGATACAGCGTCATTCGATGTCGACCGGTTCAGCCGGCAGGCTATCGATGTCGGGAAACGTTTCGTCCAGCGGAGTCCATTGGGCGAACAGCTCACGCAACGGCGCGGCCTCCACGGGCTCGATGATCAAGCGCCGGCCTTCCCGGTGGATGGTGACTTCCGAAACCGGCAGCTCGAACTCACGCGGGATCCGCACGGCCTGGCTGCGCCCATTGCGGAACAGGCGCGCATGGCGGGTGTCAGGTGTTGGCATGGGACGACTCCTATTCAAACGAAACGGCATATGTCACAGCATATCCCCGTTTGGTTCGGTTCGCAATCAGCGCCGAGGCGCCTCTCGTAAGGATAGTTATCGGAGGTAGCACTTTTGCACCCGGCTCGACACGCGGAAAACCGTTCTGTATACAGATATATCTCCATACAGAACAGTTTGACCATGCCCTTCTTTACCCCCGCCGATCACGACGCAGCCGTGCAGGCGATGCTCGAGCACCCCGAGATCGGCAGCCGCCAGCTGCGCGGCCTGATGAGCGGCATCAAGCGCCGCGCCCGCGCGCGCGGTGATCGCGTTCGTCCAGGCGATCGCCCCGCCCCCGCCCGATTCGACGATCGCGACGACCCGACAGCTGATGCGCGTGCTGTTTGGCCACGCGGTGTCGGTCAACGACCTGCACCGCCACTTCGCCACGCCGGGCCAACGATCGGGCCGACCCCGCGGCGCTGGCCGCCTGGCTGACGCTCCACCAGGAACGGCTCGCGACCGACGCCGATACCTGGATGGTCGAGTTGGAGATCGCCTAGCAGCGATTCACGGCGGGAGCCGCGGAGGCCGCCGGCGAGATTCGGACCGCCAGCAGGCCGGAACGACGCGGCGAAGCCTAAGCGGCCACCTCCCGTCGCGGACGTGGTCCAATGTTGTACAGAGACATATCTCCGTACAGCATTGGACCGTCTATGAAATCCCCGGCCGCGGCCGGGACGATCGTGGGCAAATATCGTCCTGTCGCCTGCCGGGCACCACCGGCGGGTGCCGGTCTACAAATGCCGGTCGACGTCCATCCGCTGGTGCAGCACGCGGATCACATCAAGGGTCTCGGTCGTTTCGCGATAGAACACCACGTGAGAGCCCACCGGATAGCGCCGACAGCCGTCGCCCGCGCGGCTTGACCGGCCCACCCACTCGCCGGCCGCCAGCCGATCGAACGCCGCGGCCAACTCGCCGACATAGTGCTCGGCCAGCTCGAGCGACCAGCGCTCGAACGTGTAGGCCCAGATATCCTCGAGATCGTCCTCAGCCAGCGGTGTCAGGCGTACCGTGCGAGCCTTAACCGACATGCTTGGCCCGCATCCGGGCCAGGAACGCCTGGCTGTCGAACGTGGCCGGCGCGCCCGAAGCGTCACCGGCCTTCAACGCTTCCTGCAGCGCCCGCAACTCGGCTTCCTGCGTCTCGAGTAGGCGCAGGCCGGCCCGCACCACATCGCTCGCAGAGCCGTAGCGGCCAGACGCGACCTGCGTGTCCACGAACTGGGTCAGGTGATCCCCCAGCGAGATTGAAGTGTTCCGTGCCATCGCGCACCTCCTTATGATGGAACCATTTTATACCAAATTTTGGTATCACTCGTACGGGATCGAGGCGCGCATCTTATTTAGTAGGCGGCGCTATTAGACTCCGCATCCCGTTCGCCGGGTCAGAATCCATGCTGTTTAAGGGTATAGCGCCACCACGGGCGTTGTATTGTACGAAGCCGAAATGGACGCGCGCCGGTCGTGCCGTACAGTCGGGCGTCCACTGGCAAACCGAAACCACTTCGCCGGAATAGACCGATGACCACCATTACCTACGGAGAGTCGTTGCGTATCGAAATGCGCACGTATTTTTCAATGGATTATCTGACCGGCGCCGCACTGCTGGCGAGGAAGGTACTGGAGATTGAGGCCACACATACACATACGTCGCTATCCGTGCCTGAGACGCAGCGCGCCGAACACAAGGCGTTCGCGACGGCATCGATCATGATGAGTTCTACTGCGATCGAGGCCTTCGTGCACGAACTGTTTGCCGAGTGCAGGGACTAGGGCGCCCGGAATCACATGAATCTTCGTGGGGAGCAGGCCGCGCTGATTGGTCGAATCTGGTCGGAAGTGGCACTAGTTGAGCGGGCATCGGCGCTGGAAAACTTCGAGACGATCCTGCTTTTGCTGGGGTTGCCGAAGCTCGACAAGGGGCGCGACCTGTACCAAAGTGCGAGCCTGCTGACCGACCTGCGCAACGCTCTGATGCACTACAAGTTGCAGAACCGGGAGGTGGGGCTGGATCCCGATGAGAATGCTAGCGGGGACAAGCTCGCGCAGTTTGAGAAGGGACTGGGAGGCCGTTTCGCGAAAAATCCACTGACGAGAAAGGGTAATCCGCTCTTTCCGGACCGGATGATCGGACATGGGACGGCTGAGTGGAGTGTGAATACCGCAGTCGCGTTCCTGGACGGCTTCTGCCAGTCGCTATCGGCAATGCCGCCCTACGAGCACATCCGTCCGACATTCGCGACCCGATGAACCACGTACGCACCGCGATACAGACGGTAAAAGCACCAGCAACCCTTGTGCCGACATCGCCTCACGTTCCCTTTATACGTCGCACCCGGCCAGATGCAGCGGCGGCCCCGTTCCCGCGCAACTTCTTCGCTGCGACACCAGCTTTGCGGGCGCCGTCATTTATTTGCTCCAGTCGCCAAGATTGCTTGCTCAAAAGAGCCGAAGATGACTCGAAAGCCAGACGAGGACTGTCGCGCGTTGAACAGACTTTTCCCGACCTTCCAATGACCCCGTCCTAGCCTGTGCGGACGAGGTGGTAAGGTTCGCAACCTCGGTGGATGAGATCCGGCGCCCTGCCAGCATCGCGTCTGGGGCAATCTAGGCCGCAACTAGGATATTGCGCTGCCCCAGCTGCTGGGGCAGTGGCTTCAACCCCGGTTGTATTGCTGCGCAGTACGCTTGGCCAATGGAAACCATCTTTCCCGCAAGCGTGAAATACCATGCTCGATTATACGGAGGGACGCTCGATAGGACGCGTGTCCCCAATGGGGACACTGTTGGCTTTTTCGCCGACCAATAGCCAGCGGGCCGCTGGTGTCCCCATTGGGGACACCAGCCGGCGCCCGAAAAAAAGCCCGCGAACTGCGGGCGTGGGCGGAACTAAAGAGGTGTCAGTCTGGAGCAGAAAACAGCTGCGAAATAAGAGCCCGGATCTTCTCTTCCTTTTCTGATGTGAGCATCCCCGCCTTGATCTTCACCGTAAAGTTTCCAGCGTCCCTGGTGATCGAACCTGCCTGATTCTTTCCCGCGAAAATTTTGTCGATCTGGCGATCGCTCACGGCGGCCGCCTTGCCATCGCTTTCGATTGCGAGCTTCATCGTCTTCGCAAGCTTCGTCTGATCGAGCTCACCGGCAACCACCTGCGCCCATTGCTCTTCAGCAATCTCGATCGCACGCCCTTCACGATTTCGAAGAACGGCGACAACAGCCTCCGCGGCGTGGGCACCGAGTAGCCGGGGTTGAAGCTCAAGGTCCTTGAGGATGAAGGCGGGCAATTCCGCGAATGCCAAATACCGATAGAGCTCGGAACGAGAAATTCCGAGGCCCTCGGCCATCCGCTTCCGATTCGGAAACTCCTTCTCTGTTTCGCGGACCGAGCGAGCGATCTCGTAGTCGGTAAGACCATCGCGAACAACGTTCTCGACCAAGGCTAGCATCGCCATATCCTGGTCCGAGATATCGGTAACCACTGCTTTGATCGCGTCTTTCCCGATCATCTTATGCGACCGCCACCGTCGCTCCCCAGCCACGATTTGATAGCCCGACGCAGCCTTTCGAACGATGATCGGTTGAATCAGACCCGACTCGCGAATTGACTCCGCGAGCTCGGTGAGCTTCGCCTCATTGAAGACCCGCCGGGGCTGCCACGGATTGGGCACGATGTCCGCCACCGGTAATTCGTGCGAAGTCGTGTTCCGCTCCAGCTCCGAGATGCGCGCCTGCGCAGTCGCGAGTGCCGCTGCCATTCCGGGCGCAGTTCTCGGGGTAGCAGGCTTCTCAGGCTGCGCTCCGAGCTCGATGTCCTTGGCCGCACGCAAGCCCGCTGTCTTGCTCATCATCCGTTCTCGCAGGTTACTCATGCCTCCGCCCTCCAGCGCGCGACCGACTGGTCGTCGATCCATTTACAGTGGTCCATCAACGGTTGCTTCACCCGCGCCAATGTCTTCGCGACTCCGTCGGATCGAGAAAGGTCAAAGACTGTCGACAGCGCCAGCGCACCATTGCTCATCACGGAGCTTGCAGGGATTTCAGTCGCCGAAAGCCAGTCTCCGTACGCGCGTTGAGCCCAGACTCGGACCGCTGGGGCCGACGACACCGCGCCGTAATCCACCTTCGAGAGCAATACCGAAATGAAGTCATAGGTCTTGTCGAGCTCGTGTTCGACAAAGCCTGCTGCAATTTCGGAGAACAGCGACCAGAACGATACCGACGAGATGAAGTCAAGGCTTTCCGGAACGAGAGGCATCACCATCGCGTCTGCGGCCATGAGCCCGTTCAAGGTCAAGTAGGACAGCGAAGGTGCGGTGTCGAGGATGATGTAGTCATATTCAGAACGAAGCGGCTCAATGCCGCGACGCAGAACTGACCAGAATTCGTATCCCGGATTTTCCTTCTGAGCTGTCGGCAGGTGGAATTCGGCATCATGCAGATAGTTGTGCGCCGGAATGACGTCGATCCCATCCCAGTAGGTGGACTGAACCTTTGACGCCATACCACCCTCAATGGTGGGGTCATAAATGAACGGCAGCACCGTGTCTTCCCACGTCACATCCTTTTCTGCATACAACCCGCAAAGCTCAGACAGAGATGCCTGCGGATCCAGGTCAATGACAAGGACCCGGCGGCCGCGCAAGCTAAGTGCCTGAGCCTCGCACATTGTGATAGTCGTCTTCGTCGAGCCACCCTTGAAGTTTGCCGTGATGAGGACCCGGCCGCGATGCTGCCCCTTACCAGTTACGAGCGCAGTCTGAAAGATGTTCGAAGCCTTCTGCACCCACGTGCGCGCTTCAGCCAGCGTAAAGATGCGAGCGCGGCCCGAACCGTGAGCTTCGCCAGGCGGCAGATCGCCGCCTTCCTTCGTCGCCATATAGTTGATCTTCTGGCGATCAAGGCCACACATCTCGCTCAGTTCGCCGATCGTGAATACAGGCGGGTTCTTGCGGGGCCGCGGGGCCAAGATGTCCTCACGAAGCTCGTCGGTCATCACGGACAATCGTTTTGCAAACTCGCCGAGCTGAGATAGCTTCACCTGCCGCTCGACTGCTGGCAACTCGCTTATTTTCATTAGACGCTTCCTCTTGAGTTCAACGGTGAGGTGATTTTTTTTACGCTCACCGCAGATTTATACGGTTCTGCAGTTTTTAAACACGAACCGTAGAATACTCGCTAGACCGAAGAATGGCTATGTAATTCGCGTCGGGATCTGATTATTTGCACGCTCGGCACCAAATACCGGCGTCCATTGGCTTTCCAGAGCGAACAGAAGCACCGGAGCAGGTGCAAGGTGAGGTGATTTGTGCGGTGGATACTCGGAGTATGGCTTTGCCTGCAACGCCCTCGAACACAATATCCCTCACCTTAGGCGGCCCATGCCCCGGGGGGGTTGGCCTCGTTTAGGCGGATTACACAATCCACCTCACCATCGATCGCGGTCTGTAAGCCCCAGGAACGCCGGAAATACCAGGTCGCTCCGCACTTTGAGCTCGTGAGAAATCTGGTCGTCATCCACGGGCTTTCTCGCCCGGGTGTCCCTCTGGTTTGCCGGGTTGGTTGTTGTTGTAAACAAAGAAAACCAACCAACCACTAACAGCACAGGCGCAGTCTTTATAAATCAATACGTTAGGTTCGCGAGGTGAGGGGTTGTGTGCTGAAGGCGCTGTGGATTGAGATGGAAGGTGAGGAGAAGTCCATAGAATGGTGAGTGAAATTGGCGACTAAGGTGAGGTTTTTGGGCGCGGTGGTGAGGCGAATGGGCTAAAAGGTGAGGTGATCTGTGGAACCCACGCGGTAAAGGTGAGGTTGTATGTGTTGACAGTTCACTTTGCCCCCGGTACCTTACGCTCCAATATGACAAATGCAGCGCGATGGCGGAGGACGGCATGGCAGAAAGAGGGCAATTGGCGACCTCTCAGCAGTTGGCGCTTGCCCTGTTCGATGATGCGTCGGCAGAAGGGCTGCCCGTCGATAGTGCCCGGTCAGACATTGGTTTTTCTCGTAACAACGTCCTTATTCGAATCGTCGACCTAGGTGTGGCCGCCCGCCGCTTGATCGATGCAGCATACTTCATTGTCGCCTACGACGAACGGCCCCGTGACCTCTATGACGTGGAGCTGGACTACTTCAAATGGCTCATGCGCTACTCGAGCCGCAACAACACCCACCTCGAGCAGGTCATCACCGAGGCACAAAAGGCCCTTATCCAAGCGACGGCGCCGGCGGAAGCTGACGGTGAACGGCCCTTCGGCTCGACACAACTGATCGGCCGGATCTCCTACCAGGGCGGCCGCTTTCAATTTCGTGTCCCGCCCGACCTGATTGGAATTATTCGAGGGAAGGGTAAGTCGCATTGGTTGAGTCTGCGCATCACCTCGATGTTCACCTTGTCCTACGCGCGGGTGATGTATGACCACTTGCTTCCGCACGCGGATGATGGGCAGACGGACTGGATCCCGCTCGACGAGCTGCGTGGGTGGCAGGGAGAGATGGGCGCGAATGCGCAGGTGTTCAAGTACTTTAAACGAGACTGGCTCGAACCTGCGGTCCAGCAGATCAACGAGGTTTCCGACCTCTCCCTGGCGTACGAAACGCGGAACCTGCCGGGTTCGCGAAAGATTGGCAGTCTCCGATTCCGAATCAGCCGCAAAGATCTCGCCGAACGGATGTTGCATACGCACGAGCACGCCAAGGCAATCTATCAAACCCTGAAGCAGGAGTTTGGCCTTTCGACAGCGCAGTTCAATCAGATCGTTGGCGATCGAGATACCTACACCGATGCTCATCTCGAGCAAGCGATCGACCGTACTCGCTTCAGCTTGAAATTGGGCAAGGTGACGAAGAGTCCGGCTGGCTTTTTCATGAAGGCTCTCAAAGAAGGTTGGGCAGTCTCCGACGCCGAGCGTGAAATGGTGCAGGTTCAGCAATCTCTTATTGAGCGTGAGCAACAACAGACCGAAGCAAAAGCACAAGCTCGAAACCGCGTAGCACTGCAGGCCGCAGCACAGGAGGTGAGTGCACAGGAACGGATGGGCGATGAGGTTCGGCAGGGCTGGGATGCGTACGAGGCCGCGACGCCGGAACAAAGAGAGGATTGGCGTCGCAACTACAAACGGACTCCGGCTGCGAAGCTTACGATGCGTCGGTTGAGTATCGATCCGATGGCCGACTTGAATGAGGCCTCGCTTTCGCAACATGAGGCCCTGCGAGCGGCTTTCTCGCTCTACGTCTTCATGCAGACGCGTTCGGTTCGAGCAAACCTCCGGTGAGGGCGCCTGGAAGTCAGGTGAATCCCGTTCTTGCAGACAGGGGCGGTGAGGTGCGATGAGGTGCGGTGGACTAGACTAAATCTGACAGTGGTTGGTTTTTCATGCTGGCGCGCATTGGCGCGAAGGGCGTAGCCCGTAGCGGCAATGCGCGCCGCGAACAGCAAGGAGTCCACCATGACTCAGGAGCAGAAGGTAATTCGTGCCAAGGTCGGCATACTCGAGTTGGCCCGACAGCTCGGCAACGTCAGCCAGGCCTGTCGCGTGATGGGTTACTCGCGCGACAGCTTCTACCGATTTAAGGAACTGTACGATCGAGGCGGTGAAGCTGCGCTGCAGGAGATTTCCCACCACCGGCCACTGCTCAAGAACCGCGTGGATCCGCAGGTCGAGGCCGCCGTTGTCGAACTGGCCCTCGAATTGCCAGCCTACGGTCAGGTGCGTATCGCCAACGAGGTCCTCAAACGGCATGCGCTGTCCGTCTCGCCCCAAGGCGTCCGTAGCATCTGGTTGCGCCACGATCTGGAGACCATGCCGAAGCGCCTGAAGGCCTTGGAAGCCAAGTCCGCCCAGGAGGGGTTGGTGCTGACCGAGGCGCAGCTCGTCGCGCTCGAACGAGCCAAGCACGAGAAGGAAGTGCACGGCGAATTCGAGTCCGAATGTCCGGGCTACTGCGGCGCGCAGGATACGTTCTATGTCGGCAGCCTCAAGGGCGTCGGCCGTGTCTACCAGCAAACTTTCGTCGATACCTACTCGAAGGTTGCGTTCGCCAAGCTCTACGATCGCAAGACACCCTTGCCGGCGGCGGACCTGCTCAACGATCGCGTTGTCCCGTTCTTCGACGGCTTCGGCATTCCGCTGCTACGCGTGCTGACAGACCGCGGCACCGAATACTGCGGCAACCCCGAGCATCACGAATACGAGCTGTATCTGGCCTTGGAGGACATCGACCACACCCGAACAAAGGCCAAGTCGCCGCAAACCAACGGGATCGTCGAACGGCTGCACAAGACCATGCTCAACGAGTTCTATCGCATCGTCTTCCGCAAGAAGATCTACGACTCGATCACCACCTTGCAGACGGACCTTGATGCGTGGCTCGACCAGTACAACAATGAACGAGAGCATCAGGGGCGCTGGTGTTACGGCAAGACGCCGATGCGCACTTTCCTCGATTCGCTCGATCTCGCCAAGGAGAAACTCATCCCCCATTGATGACTCGTTCTTTGTCGGCCCGACTACCTGTCAGATCAAGTCCCGGCTAATACAACTTCGGCGCCGGGCCGATGCTGACGGTCGACGGGATTGAGCTCAAAACCTGGATCTTTGTGATGACGCTGTGCTGGTCGCGCCATCAGTACGCCGAGATCGTTCCGGACCAGACTGTCGAGACGTGGCTGGCCTGTCACCGGCGCGCCTTCGAATGGTTCGGTGGCGTACCGAGCCGGGTCATCATCGACAACGCGAAGTGCGCGATCATCCGGGCGTGTCGCTACGATCCGGCCGCGCAGCGCTCCTACGCCGCCTTGGCCGAAGGGTATGGATTCCGGATCGACGCCTGTCCGCCGCGTGATCCCCAGAAAAAGGGAATCGTTGAGGCGGGCGTCAAATACGTCAAGAAATCGTTCGTGCCGCTGCGCGAGTTCCGCGACCGGACCGACGCCAACCGGCAGTTGCGCGAGTGGGTCATGCAGCAGGCCGGTACCCGCACCCACGGCACCACGCAGGAGCAACCGCTGACGCGCTTCGCGATCGAAAAACCGCTGCTCATGTCGTTGCCCGACGTGCCCCCGAAGCTGTCGGTCTGGGAATGCGTGAAGTTGCACCGCGACGGCCACGTCGTCTACAAGTACGCGCGGTACTCGGCGCCGTATGCGTTGGTCGGCAAGGAGCTGTGGCTGAAGGCGACCGACACGGTCATCCAGCTGTTCCATCGGCACGAGCTCGTCGCCACACATCCGCGACGACCCGCCGGCGGCCGCCATACCGTGCAGGCCCATCAGCCGCCCGAGGCGCAGGCCTGGCTCGAGCACGATCCGCAGTGGTGCCTGGCGCGCGCCAAGGAGATCGGGCCGTCGTGCCACGACGTCGTCCTCGCGCTGTTCCACGACACGGTACTCGTCAATCTGCGCGGCGCGCAAGGCATCGTCCGGCTGCGGGAGAAGGTCGGCGATCAGCGGCTGGACGCCGCCTGCGCTCGAGCACTCGCCTTCAACAGCCCGAAGTACCGCACGGTCAAGGGCATCCTCGACAAAGGGCTCGAGAGCGAAAGCGTGCCCAAGCCCGCGGCGGCGAACGCCGACACGTACCTGAACGGCGGCCGCTTCGGCCGCGATCTCCACTCGCTGCTGCTCCATTGATCCCATGAACCCCAGTCCAGAACTGAACACCATCCTCAAACAGCTGCGCCTGTCCGGCATCCTCGACTCGCTCGAACTGCGCAACCGCGAGGCCATCGACGGACAGCTCGCCTACACCGAGTTCCTCGCGACACTACTGCACGACGAAGTTGCGCGTCGCGAGAACAAGAAGCTCAACGCCCGCCTGTCGCGGGCCGGCTTCGCGATGGGCAAGACGCTCGAGACCTTCAACTTCGATCTGCTGCCGAACCTGAACCGGGCCTATGTCCACGATCTCGCCACCGGCCGCTACCTGGACGAGAAAGTCGGAATCCTGATGGCTGGCCAGACCGGCACTGGCAAGAGCCATCTGGCGCAGGCCTTCGGTCACTGCGCCGCCCGTCAGGGGCACAACGTGCTGTTCATCTCGCAAACCGAACTGCTCAAAAAGCTCCACGCCGCGCGGGCCACCGACGCCTACGACAGGAAGTTCCAGCAGTACGTCCGGGTGCCGCTGCTGATCATCGACGACTTCGCGCTCAAGCCGCTGCGCGTGCCGCACGACGAGGACTTCCACGATCTCGTTGCCGCCCGGTACGAGCGAACTTCGACCATCCTGACTTCGAATCTCGATCTCGAGGAATGGGGCGCGGCCTTCCCTGACAACCGCATCCTCGGTGCCGCGACGCTCGATCGATTACGCCACGGCGCCTACCGGCTCGTGTTCGAAGGCAAGAGCCAGCGCAGCCAAAGCGACGCAACCCTCCATGAACCGCATCGACGATGGCCCCTATCCGGCGCGCGGCGCTGACACCAACCATCCCTGGGTCCTCGATCGCAATCAACCACGACCCCGCTGCTTGATCCGTTTGAGAGAGGCTCTGGCGTTTCTCACCGCCAAAGCCCAACCCAGGACTCATCATGCAGATTGACGCCGGTTAGAACAGCTTGCTGCGTACGTTTTCTCAAGGCCTAGTCGAACACAGCACCTGGCTGCAAAGTGAGCGCCTCCAGGGTCTTATCGTGTATGTTTTGCATGATGCCTTGACATATTCGACTGACTTGAAAACTTTCGCCCACATACATCACACGCAAACGGTTTTTCTCCAGCATGCGTTCGCGCATGCGACTTAAGATTATCTGCGCTTCTAAACGGTGCATTGCAGATGCTGCATATGTACGGCTTCTCCCCGGTATGAATTCGATTATGCCTATCAAGGTTTCCCCAACTCTTGAATCTTTTGTCGCAATGACTGCACGCATAGGGGCTTTCTCCCGTATGCGTTCTCTTGTGCTCCTTGAGTCGAGTCGATGTTTTAAACCACTTGGCACACACATCGCAAACAAAAGATTTCTTTTCGGCGTGCTCCTGCTTATGCCGAGAGAGAGAGGCTGCGCTAGGAAATCTCGAATCGCAGGCCGTGCAAGCATACGGTCTTTCGATGATATGCCTTATTTCGTGATTCTTAAGATCCCTGGAACTCCTGAACCATTTATCGCAAACACCGCAAACGAATGACTTTTCATCAACATGATCCTGATTGTGCATTGCGAGACTTTTTTTATGCTTGAACTTGGCGTCGCAAATCTGGCACATGTAAGGCTTTACGTCCGAATGAGATTTCTTATGCTCCTTAAGATCGCTCGACGCCCCAAATAATTTCCCACAGGTATCGCAAGCAAAGGCCTTTCCCTCCGTATGCATCTTTTTATGCCTTGCGAGGGATCCTGGATGCGTATATTTCGCCCCACAATCCTGGCAAGTGTAAGTCACCTTTCTCGCATCCGACAGATTTTCCTCATTAAAGCTATTCAGCCCATCAGGAGGCCCATCCTGGGAATCGATGCCGAGGGACTCTTCCCTGAGATGTGCTTTCTTGTGCCGAGCGAGGGTAATTGAATTACCGAATACTTCATCGCAACTCGTGCATGAGTAAGTCCTCCCCTTATCATGAGTGAGCTGATGCATTTTCAGGGCACGTCGACTTGAATAGGTTTTATGGCAGACATCACAAACGAACGTTCGCTTCTCAACAGAAATCGGTGCGTGCTTCCCAATGAAATTCGAATCTGGAGTACCTTTGCCATGAGCCTTGTGCGGATGAGATTGTTCGCCGACGTGACTATGCTGCTGATGTCTTTTGAGCGTGCTAGCCGTTGCATAGCCGTTCCCGCAAAACTCACAAATATTCGGTATCTTATGCTCCTTAAACATGTGGTTCTTCCACCCATCCGGGGTCTTGAACTGCCGACCGCAGAGATCGCACGGAGCCGGCCAATCCGCGTTAGCGCTGGCCTGCTCCTTCTTTTGATTCTTGGTGCGGCGCGACCTCTTTTTGCTGACCGGAGGCGCTGCATGAGCCGCCTCGCGCGGTAAAATCACCGCGTAGTGATGATCCGTCTGCATGACTCGAATGAGCCGCGTCGGGTCCGCCGGGCACTCATTCACGACACCATGCTCGTCCATATAGGACGGCACGAATGCCCCATTCGCATCGTCCATCGAAATCGCCGTGATCGGGCGATACATCGCCACCACGAACCCCTCGTCGCCTCCTGCAATCCCATAGGCCTCATTCAGGTTCCTGATCAAGCTCCGACCATGGCCGCCTCGGTCCGCATCCAGCGCGAGCATCGCCGTCAACATCCCGCCATGTCCCGGTTCATCAACGAAAGTTTGACGCTGCTCTTGCACGGCCTCATCCAGGGTGGTCTCCTCAATCAGGCGCCGCTGCGTTGCTCGAGCCCCCATGTTCAATGCATACAGCGAGCAATTATTTCCTCGACCACTCGTCTCCTGGATCTCCAGTTCCTGCGTGGCAAGCCACTCGACAAATCGCGCCAGATACCGATCTTCCAGTTCACGCTGCACCGCGAGTGCGGCCTCGTACGACGCGTCATCCACGACGTCTTCGGCCGCGCCATCTTCGTTCAACACCGCCATCGCCTGTGCCAGGACATCCTCGACCTGTCCTGGCTCATCGGTCTGTGGCTCGGGGTCATTCAACACCTGCATGGCCGTTTCCAGGATGTCCGCGGACTGTCCCGGCTCATCGGCCTGTGTCCCCGTGTCGGCCAGCGCAACCGACGGGTATGCGGAATCCGGCGACGGCATCATCTGCGCCTGATCATCAGCACCGGTGTCGACCATGTCGACTGCCATGGGCTGAGTGTCTGGCATCATCGGACTTGTCGTGGGCGACTCCGACATCGGCGCGATGGACGACGGCGCGCGCGCTGCGCGCTGCTCCTCCTGCCTGATCTTTCCGATGTAATCCGCCACCGTATTCACCCGCCGGAGCAAGGCTTCCTCGGGCCGACGCTCGCCCGACGGTCCCGTCACAAACGCAGACCAGTCGCTGCGATGATGCGCCTGCCGGCTACCACTCGAATTCATCAAGGCCGTGAGCGCCCTGACGGCCTCACCCCGCTTCCAGAAATATTGCGCATACGCGCTAACCTCATGCGGCGACAACCCCTGCCCCTCGGGTACAGCGTGGACGATCGGTTCAAGACTCGACCACGGCGAACGTTCTGCGTGATCCCCTCGACCAGGTGCAGGCGCGGGAATACTGATCGCCTTGCCCCAACCCCTTGACTGACCTGGCAAACCGGGGAACGCTCGAATGGCTCCGCTGGCATCCTGAAGGTGAATCGGATGTTTGATCCTCCAGGCGAGATAGCCGACCGCCGTATCAAAGTCGCCCCGGTCGGCATTCTCCGGCCTGCGCAACCATTCGCTGAGCTGCTTCTTGATCTTTTCGCTGCTTTGAGTGCGAGAGCCTGCTTCGCCACTGTCGGCCTGTTCATGCTCATTGCGCCGGCGACTTGTTCGGCCTGAACCGCCTGCGCGCCCCCCCTGGTTCTTGTACATATGCCTGATTTCCTTGACATCCAATACCCATTCACCACACAGTTTGAATGAGCAAAGGTGATTTAATTGGATAAATCAAATATTTTCAAATTTATGCGAAAATTAACCTCAGAATAATAATGTGACCGCAATATTGCGCGGCGCCTGACCAGAATCCCAACACTCAATGCCTCCTCGACTGCGATCCATCTATATGTGAATGCAGCATCCCGAATGGACGCCATTCAGGCTCGAATCAGTCGACACGATCACAACATGCCCACGCTTCAAACAGGTTTCCGATGCCATCCATGCTTCATGTGCATTGTAAGATTAATTTTCTGCGCAAACCCTTTATTGCAAACATTACAAACAAAGGGTTTTTCTCCAGTATGCGTTCGCTCATGGTTCTCAAGGTCGCGCGTTCTCTTAAACCGCTGACTACAAAATTTGCATACAAAAGACTTCTTCTCGACATTCGGTCTCCCATGCATTTTGCGATGCCTCGAGAAAGTAGCGTAATGCTTAATCGCTTTCCCACATACTTCACATACGTAAGGCCTATCTCCGGTATGACGCCTCTGATGCTCCTTAAGGTTGGTTGAAGTTGCGAACGATGCGTCACATGTTTCGCACCGATGAGGTTTTTCTCCAGTGTGAGTTAGTCTATGCCGATAAAGCCCCGCCGGAGCCGCGAACCCTTTCCCGCAAGTACCGCAAACATAAGGCTTCTCACCCGTATGCGATCTTTCATGAATTTTAAGCTGGGTCGAATCCTTGAACCCCTTTTCGCAAATATCGCAAACAAAGGACTTTTTCTTGGCATGCGATTTTGCATGCTTCCTGAGGGATCTCGAGCTGGAAAATTCTTCACCACAAACTGTGCATGGAAAATTCTTCGCTTTACCAGGATTTTTCCGAGGCATGCCGAGGGTGCGTTGACGTGAATACCCTTCAACGGCGCTGGAGTCAGAAATCTCGGTTTCGCGTACCACGCGCTGACCAGAATTTTCACCGGCGTGACTACGCCGCTGATGTATTCTGAGCGTGTCTGACTTTGCATACCCTTTCCCGCAAAACTCACAAATATTGGCAGGCTTCGGTTTCCCATGCATCTCCTGCATGTGGGTATGCCACGTATTCCAGTTCTCGAACAGTTCTTCGCATGCTTCACAGGAAAGTGGTCCAGCCGCGTTAACGCCGGCCTGCCCTTTCGTTTGTTTCCGGGGGCGGCCCCGCCCCCTTTTGCTGACCGGGGGCGCTGCGTGAGCCGCCTCGCGCGGTAAAATCACCGCGTAATGATGATCCGTCTGCATGACTCGAATGAGCCGCGTCGGGTCCGCCGGACTCTCATTCACGACACCATGCTCGTCCATATAGGACGGCACGAATGCCCCATTCCCATCGTCCATCGAAATCGCCGTGATCGGGCGATACATCGCCACCACGAACCCCTCGTCGCCTCCTGCGATCCCATAGGCCTGATTCAGGTTCCTGATCAAGCTCCGACCATGGCCGCCTCGGTCCGCATCCAGCGCGAGCATCGCCGTCGACATACCGCGATGTCCCGCTTCAGCAACGAAAGTTTGACGCTGCTCTTGCACGGCCTCATCCAGGGTTTTCTCCTCAATCGGGCGCCGCTGCGTCGCTCGAGCCCCCATGTTCAATGCATACAGCGAGCAATTATTGCCTCG
Source organism: Burkholderia sp. MS455 (assembly GCF_016899445.1). Classification (NCBI taxonomy): domain Bacteria; kingdom Pseudomonadati; phylum Pseudomonadota; class Betaproteobacteria; order Burkholderiales; family Burkholderiaceae; genus Burkholderia; species Burkholderia sp. MS455. Next base: position 37,141 of record NZ_CP041780.1, on the reverse strand, counting down.
ACCACTCGTCTCCTGGATCTCCAGTTGCTGCGTGGCAAGCCACTCGACAAATCGCTCCAGATACCGATCTTCCAGTTCACGCTGCGCGGCGAGTGCCGCCTCGTACGACGTGTCATCCATGACGTCATCGGTCGCGGCATCCTCGTTTAACACCGCCATCGCCTGTGTCAGGATAGGCCCGAACTGCTCTGACTCATCGGCCCGTGGCTCGGGGTCATTCAACTCCACCATGACCGTTTTCTCGGTATGCGATTTCGCATGCTTCCCGAGGGATGCCGAGCTGGAAAATTCTTCACCACAAACTGTGCATGGAAAATTCTTCGCTTTATCAGGATTTTTCCAAGGCATGTCGAGGGTGCGTTGACTTGAATGATCATCAACGGCGCTGGAGTCAGCAATCTCGTTTTCGCGTGTATGCCACGTATCCCAGTTCTCGAACAGTTCTTCGCATGCTCCACCGGGAGGCACGCCAACCGCATTAGCGCTGGCCTGCCCTTTCTTTTGTTTGCGGGGGCGGCCCGGCCTCCTTTTGCTGACCGGGGGCGCTGCGTGAGCCGCCTCGCGCGGTAAAATCACCGCGTAGTGACGATCTTCCAGTTCATGCTGCACGGCGGGTGCGACCAATTCCTCGGGCCACATCTCATCCATGACGTCATCGGTCGCGGCATCTTCGTTCAACTCCGCCATTTCCTGTGCCAGAACATCCCCGACCTGTCCTGGCTCATCGGACTGTGGCTCGGGGTCATTCAACACCGCCATGGCCGTTTCCAGGATGGCCGCGGACTGTCCCGGCTCATCGGCCTGTACCCCCGTGGCGGGCAATACAAAACATGTCCTCATATGTTTTCTCAAGGCATAACCATAAAAAAACGCCTCACCGCAAGTTGAACACTTGTAAGGCCTGTCGCCTGTATGCTTTCTGGAATGCTTTGATAGGCTGCTTCGAAATGGATAATCCTTTCCGCAAACGTCACAAACATAAGGGCGCGCCCTGGTATGAACGACCTTATGCTCAATAAGATTAATTTCCTGCGCAAACCCTTTATTGCAAATATCACAAACAAAGGGTTTTTCGCCAGTGTGCGTTCGTTTGTGGCGCTCAAGGTCGCGCATACCCCTATATTTGCTACCGCAAAATTTGCATACAAAAGACTTTTTCTCGTTCTTCTCGGTATGCGATTTCGCATGCTTCCTGAGGGATGTCGAGCTGGAAAATTCTTCACCACAAACTGCGCATGGAAAATTCTTCGCTTTATCACGGTTTTTCCGAGGCATGTCGAGGGTGTGTTGGCTTGAATGCCCTTCAACGGCGCTGGAGTCAGAAATCTCGTTTTCGCGTACCTCGCGCTGCCCAGAATTTTCACCGGCGTGGCTCTGCAGCTGATGTCTTTTGAGCGCGCTGGACGCTTTATACCCTTTCCCGCAAACCTCACAAATCTTGGCGGACTTCGGCTTGGCGAGCTCCGGTTTCTTCTTATGCACATCAAATATGTGGTTCTTCCAACCATCCAAGGTCTTGAGCTGCCGACCGCAGAGATCGCACGGAGCCGGCCAATCCGCGTTAGCGCTGGCCTGCTCTTTCTTTTGTTTCCGGGGCCGGCCCGGCCTCTTTTTGCTGACCGGAGGCGCTGCATGAGCCGCCTCGCGCGGTAAAATCACCGCGTAGTGATGATCCGTCTGCATGACTCGAATGAGCCGCGTCGGGTCCGCCGGACTCTCATCCACGACACCATGCTCGTCCATATAGGACGGCACGAATGCCCCATTCGCATCGTCCATCGAAATCGCCGTGATCGGGCGATACATCGCCACCACGAACCCCTCGTCGCCTTCTTCAATCCCATAGGCCTGATTCAGGTTCCTGATCAAGCTCCGACCATGGCCGCCTCGGTCCGCATCCAGCGCGAGCATCGCCCTCGACATCCCGCCATGCCCCGCTTCATTAACGAAAGTTTGACGCTGCTCTTGCACAGCCTCATCCAGGGTGGTCTCCTCAATCGGGCGCCGCTGCGTCGCTCGAGCCCCCATGTTCAACGCATACAGCGAGCAATTGTTTCCTCGACCACTCGTCTCCTGGATCTCCAGTTGCTGCGTGGCAAGCCACTCGACAAATCGCTCCAGATACCGATCTTCCAGTTCACGCTGCGCGGCGAGTGCGGCCGATTCCTCGTACGGCACCTCATCCATGACGTCTTCGGCCGCGGCATCTTCGTTCAAAACCGCCATCGCCTGTGCCAGGATGTCCGCGGACTGTCCCGGCTCATCGGCCCGTATCCCCGTGTCGGCCAGTGCAACCGACGGGTATGCGGAGTCCGGCGACGGCATTATCTGCGCCTGATCATCAGCACCGGTGTCGACCATGTCGACTGCCCTGGGCTGAGTGTCTGGCATCATCGGACTTGTCGTGGGCGACTCCGACATCGGCGCGATGGACGACGGCGCGCGCGCTGCGCTCTGCTCCTCCTGCCTGATCTTTCCGATGTAATCCGCCACCGTATTCACCCGCCGGAGCAAGGCTTCCTCGGGCCGACGCTCGCCCGACGGTCCCGTCACAAACGCAGACCAGTCGCTGCGATGATGCGCCTGCCGGCTACCACTCGAATTCATCAAGGCCGTGAGCGCCCTGACGGCCTCACCCCGCTTCCAGAAATATTGCGCATACGCGCTAACCTCATGCGGCGACAACCCCTGCCCCTCGGGTACAGCGTGGACGATCGGTTCAAGACTCGACCACGGCGAACGTTCTGCGTGATCCCCTCGACCAGGTGCAGGCGCGGGAATACTGATCGCCTTGCCCCAACCCCTTGACTGACCTGGCAAACCGGGGAACGCTCGAATGGCTCCGCTGGCATCCTGAAGGTGAATCGGATGTTTGATCCTCCAGGCGAGATAGCCGACCGCCGTATCAAAGTCGCCCCGGTCGGCATTCTCCGGCCTGCGCAACCATTCGCTGAGCTGCTTCTTGATCTTTTCGCTGCTTTGAGTGCGAGAGCCTGCTTCGCCACTGTCGGCCTGTTCATGCTCATTGCGCTGCCGACTTGTTCGGCCTGAACCGCCTGCGCGCACTTCCTCTCTGTTGTGCATGATTGATATCCTTGGCCCACTAAATGCAATTGCATCGCATTTCGTTATTAAAATGCCGGTTCGCCGGGCTGAGTGTCATTTTTTACTCTGCGACTGAACGCGCAAAAATCAGCTTCACCAGGATGATGCTGCAACAAGATTGCCTGACACATAAAACGTATTCCGGCGCTCAATTCCGCCTTCACCATAGCATCATGGCGGCACCTGCCTTCGGTTGGTGCAACCCAATTTCCCGCATGCTGCAGCCGCTTATCTTCCACGGTCACTCCCCCGGGCTCATGCTCGAGCTTCAAAGGATCGTCCAACCCTGCTTGAGCGCCGACAGCTGCGCTCACACCATTTGACAGAGTCCGGATTCTCAACAATCAGCCACGCCCCTGGATGGTTCGTTCGAAATTCCCAACCTCGGATCGGTCACGCAGCCCCCCCCAGCCAGGGCGTCTTCGCGTGACGCCCCAAGTTGTCGGGCCACTCAAAGTTTATGCACCAATCTTTTATGCCTTGCGTATGAACTTGAATCCGAAAATTTCTTTTCACAGATTTCGCACGAGTAAGGTTTTTCTCCTGTGTGAGCTCTCTTGTGCCTTATAAGAGAACTCGGGTCGCAAAACCTCTTTTCACAAATATCACAAACGTAATTCTTTTCGCCAGAGTGAGTTAGCTCATGCAACTTGAGCGCCCTCGAATTCTTAAACCACTTGTCACAAGTGCCGCAAGAAAAAGACTTTGTTGAGGCGTGAATTTGCTTGTGCCCAGCAAGCGAGCTTGAATTAGAAAATCTTTCCCCGCAAACTTGACACTCATATGGTTTATCACCTGTATGAATGCGCTCATGCCTCTTGAGGGACCCCGATTCCGAAAATCCAACTCCACAAGTTCCGCATACAAAAGGCTTTTCACCCGTATGAACGCGCTCATGCTTATTGAGAGTGCTCGGGCTCGGAAACCCCTTCCCGCAGGTTTTGCAAATATGAGCAGGTTTCGGCACCTCACGCCGCTTTGACGACGAAGCATGCAACCGATTCCTGCCCGCTAATGTCCGATTACGGACACCGCGGAGGGCAGAGCTATCTGTGCCAGAAATTGGGTTATGCCTCATTGGTTTCTGAGCACGAATCGGCATTTTCTCGCTCGACGATTGAATGCCGCCGCACGTTTTCTCGTGCCTGGTCAAGATGTGTTTGAGCGCGAACGCCTTATCGCACTTCACACATTGATAAGGCTTTTCCCCAGTATGAGTCGACCCATGCCTTAAGAGAGTGGTTCGACTTGCGAACCCGATGTTGCAAATCTCACAGACAAAAGACGTTTCTTGGGAGTGGGTGCGTCTATGTTGTTTCAAATTGCTTGAAAATGCAAAATCCTTATTGCAAACCTCGCAAACATAAGGCCTCTCTCCTGTATGCGTTCTTTTATGTGCAGCAAGATTACTCGATGTTGTAAACGATTTATTGCATACATCACAGGGGAAATATCTTTCCCCGGTATGATTCTGCGTATGTATTGAGAGTGATATCGAATTCGAGAATTCTGCATTGCAAACTTCACAGCGATACTTTCTTTCTTCATCGTGCTCACGTTGATGCCGGGTTAGGGAATTTTTACTTGAATATCCCTTCTCGCAAACATCGCAGACAAACGGCTTTTTCTTGGCATGGACCGGCGCATGTCTTGCAAGGGAGGTGGAATTGGGAAAGTTCCCCCTGCAAACACCACACTGGTAAGGTTTTTCACCGGTATGAATGTGTTGATGATTTCTAAGGGCGCTTGGCGTTGCAAACACTTTGCCGCAAACCCCACAAATCTTCGCGGACTTTGGCTTGACGGACTTTGGCTTGACGGGCTTCGGCTTGGCGAGCTCCGGTTTCTTCTTATGCACATCAAACATGTGGTCCTTCCACGTATCCCAGTTCGCGAGTTGCTGACCGCAGAGATCGCACGGAGCCGGCCTATCCGCGTTAGCGCTGGCCTGCCCTTTCTTTTGTTTCTGGGTGTCGCCCGGCCTCTTTTCGCTGGTGTGGCTCTGCAGCTGATGTCTTTTGAGCGCGCTTGACGCTGTGTACCCTTTCCCGCAAAACTCACAAATGTTGGCGGGTTTCGATTTCCCATGCATCTCCTGCATGTGGGTATGCCACGTATCCCAGTTCTCGAACAATTCTTCGCATGGTCCACAGGGAGGCGCTCCAGCCGCGTTAGCGCTGGCCTGCCCTAGGATGTTACCCGGACTCTTTTCGCTGACCGGGAGCGCTGCGTGAGCCGCCTCGCGCGGTAAAATCACGGCGTAATGATGATCCGTCTGCATGACTCGAATGAGCCGCGTCGGGTCCGCCGGACTCTCATCCACGACACCATGCTCGTCCATATAGGACGGCACGAATGACCCATTCGCATCGTCCATCGAAATCGCCGTGATCGGGCGATACATCGCCACCACGAACCCCTCGTCGCCTTCTTCAATCCCAAAGGCCCGATTCAGGTTCCTGATCAAGCTCCGACCATGGCCGCCTCGGTCCGCATCCAGCGCGAGCATCGCCCTCGACATACCGCCATGCCCCGCTTCATTAACGAAAGTTTGACGCTGCTCTTGCACCGCCCCTTCCAGGGTGGTCTCCTCCATCGGGCGCCGCTGCGTCGCTCGAGCCCCCATGTTCAACGCATACAGCGAGCAATTGTTTCCTCGACCACTCGTTTCCTGGATCTCCAGTTGCTGCGTGGCAAGCCACTCGACAAATCGCGCCAGATACCGATCTTCCAGTTCACGCTGCGCGGCGAGTGCGGCCGATTCCTCGTACGGCGCTTCCTCCATGACGTCATCGGTCGCGGCATCTTCGTTCAACACCGCCATCGCCTGTGCCAGGATATTCCCGAACTGCTCTGACTCATCGGCCCGTGGCTCGGGGTCATTCAACTCCGCCATGGCCATCATTAGGATATCCCCGACCTGTCCCGGCTCATCGGCCCGTGTCCCCATGTCGGCCAGCGCAACCGACGGGTATGCGGAGTCCGGCGACGGCATCATCTGCGCCTGATCATCAGCACCGGTGTCGACCATGTCGACTGCCCTGGGCTGAGTGTCCGGCATCATCGGACTTGTCGTGGGCGACTCCGACATCGGCGCAATAGGCGACGGCGCGTGCGCTGCGCTCTGCTCCTCCTGCCTGATCTTTTCGATGTATTTCGCCACCGTATTCAGCCGTTTGATCAAGGCTTTATCAGGCCGACGCTCGCCCCCCGAGCCCATCACAAACGCAGACCACCCTCCCTCTCGGCTCTGCACGTCACGATTCGCGTTCATCAAGGCCGTGAGCGCATGGACGCTCTCACTTCGGGACCAAAGAAGCGGCGCCTCCAGGCGCAAGCCCGCCGGCAACGGTACGTTTGCCGCTCTTACCCCTTCGACAACAGGTTCAAGACTCGACCAGGGCGAACGTCCTGCATGATCCACCCGACCAGGCACCGGCGCGGGAATACTGATCGCATCGCGCCAACCGCTTGACTGACTCGGCAAAACAGGGAACGCTCGAATCGCTCCGCTGGCATCCTGAAGGTGAATCGGATGTTGGATCGTCCAGGCGAGATAACCGACTGCCGTATCAAAGTCGCCCCGACCAGCATTCCCCGGCCCGCGTAGCCATTCGCTGAGCTGCCTCCTGGTCTCTTCGCTGCCAGAAACACGAGGACCTGTTTCGGCGCTATCGGCCTGTTCATGCTCATTGCGCTGGTGACTTGTTCGGCCTGAACCGCCTGCGCGCACTTCCCGGTCCTTATACATATGCCTGATTTCCTTGACATCCAATACCCATTCACCACACAGTTTGAATGAGAAAAGGGGATTTAATTTGATAAATCAAATATTTTCAAATTTATGCGAAAATTAACCTCAGAATAATAATGTGACCGCAATATTGCGTGGCGCCTGACCAGAATCCCAACACCCAATGCCTCCTCGACTGCGATCCGTCTATATGTGATTGCAGCATCCTGAATGGACGCCATTCGGACTCGAATCAGTCGGCACGGTCACAACATGCTCACCTTCAAACAGGTTTACGATGCCATCCATGGCGATCGAAGCAATTTCCATTGAATTTGATCGTGTCATTAACGCGCTCGCGCACGGTGACGCTCACGTTGCCGGGCCAATTTTCGGATTCGCATCAATCACGATACCTACCCCATTTGAATCCACCTGAATGACGTCGGCGATGCCTTCCATCGCCGGCGCCCGACCTCAAGCCCTTCGTGTCAATTGACGCTAACCAGAACATGTCTTCATATGTCTTCTCATGGCATAACCATACATAAACGCCTTACCGCAAGTTGAACACTTGAAAGGCATGTCGCCCGTATGTGTTCGATAATGCCTTGACAGGTTGCTTCGAGATGGATAATTCATTCCACAAACGTTACAAACATAAGGACGCTCTCCGGTATGAATTAAATTATGATCGACGAGATTAATTTTCTGCGCAAACCCTTTATTGCAAACTTCACAAACAAAGGGTTTTTCGCCAGTATGCGTTCGCTCATGGTTCTCAAGGTCGCGCGTTCTCTTAAACCCGCAACTGCAAAATTTGCATACAAAAGGCTTTTTCTTGACCGGCACCCGTGCGCTTCCTGCAAGCGGTCCTTCGCTGGCGTGGCTCTGCAGCTGATGTCTTTTGAGCCCGCTTGACGTTTTACACCCTTTCCCGCAAACCTCACAAATCTTGACGGGCTTCGGGTCCCCATGCACATGAAACATGTGGTGATTCCAACCGTCCTGGGTCTTGAGCTGCCGACCGCAGAGCACGCACGGAGGCGGCCAATCCGCGTGAGCGCTGGCCTGCTCCTTCTTTTGTTTCCGGGCCCGGCCCGGCCTCTTTTCGCTGACCGGGAGCGCTGCGTGAGCCGCCTCGCGCGGTAAAATCACCGCGTAATGATGATCCGTCTGCATGACTCGAATGAGCCGCGTCGGGTCCGCCGGACTCTCATTCACGACACCATGCTCGTCCATATAGGACGGCACGAATGCCCCATTCGCATCGTCCATCGAAATCGCCGTGATCGGGCGATACATCGCCACCACGAATCCCTCGTCGCCTCCTGCTATCCCATAGGCCTGATTCAGGTTCCTGATCAAGCTCCGACCATGGCCGCCTTGATCCGCATCCAGCGCGAGCATCGCCGTCGACATACCGCCATGCCCCGGTTCAGCAACGAAAGTTTGACGCTGCTCTTGCACGGCCTCATCCAGGGTTTTCTCCTCAATCGGGCGCCGCTGCGTTGCTCGAGCCCCCATGTTCAACGCATACAGCGAGCAATTATTTCCTCGACCACTCGTCTCCTGGATCTCCAGTTCCTGCGTGGCAAGCCACTCGACAAATCGCGCTAGATACCGATCTTCCAGTTCACGCTGCACCGCGAGTGCGGCCGATTCCTCGTACGGCGCTTCATCCACGATGTCTTCGGCCGCGGCATCTTCGTTCCACTCCGCCATCGCCTGTGCCAGGACATCCCCGACCTGTCCTGACTCATCGGTCTGTGGCTCGGGGTCATTCAACATCTGCATGGCCGTTTCCACGATGTCCGCGGACTGTCCCGGCTCATCGGCCCGTGTCCCCGTATCGGCCAACGCAACCGACGGGTATGCGGAATCCGGCGACGGCATCATCTGCGCCTGATCATCAGCATCGGTGTCGACCGTGTCGACTGTCATGGGCTCAGTGTCCGGCATCATCGGACTTGTCGTGGGCGACTCCGACACCGGCGCGATAGGCGACGGCGCGTGCGCTGCGCGCTGCTCCTTCTGCCTGATCTTTCCGATGTATTTCGCCACCGTATTCACCCGTTTGATCAGGGCTTTGTCAGGCCGACGCTCGCCCCCCGAGCCCGTCACAAACGCAGACCACCCGCCCTCTCGGCTCGGCACGTCACGATTCGCGTTCATCAAGGCCGTGAGCGCATGAACGCTCTCACTTCGGAACCAAAGAAGCGGCGCCTCCAGGCGCAAGCCCTCCGGCAACCGTACGTTCGCCGCTCTTACCCCTTCGACAACAGGTTCAAGACTCGACCAGGGCGAACGTCCTGCCTGATCCACCCGACCAGGCGCGGGCACGGGAATACTGATCGCAGCGCGCCAACCCCTTGACTGACCTGGCAAAACAGGGAACGCCCGAATCGCTCCCCTGGCATCCTGAAGGTGAATCGGATGTTCGATCCTCCAGGCGAGATAACTGACCGCCGTGTCAAAGTCGCCCCGATCGGCATTCTCCGGCCTGCGCAACCATTCGCTGAGCTGCTTCTCGACCTTTTCGCTGCCAGAAACACGAGGACCTGTGTCGGCGCCGTCGGCCTGTTCATGCTCATAGCGCTGGCGACTTGTTCGGCCTGCACTGTCCGCGCGCACTTCCTCTCTGTTGTACATGATTGATATCCTTTGCACTCAAAATGCAAACACACCGCACGGTACAAATTAAATCAAGCCCCTCGCCGGCCTCGTTTGAACATTCTATTTTATAATTTTTGCAAATGAATTGGTTTTTCCCTATTTATCCATGCCTGACAATAACTTAATTCTTGATAAAAAATATTATCTCACCTCTTCGCTCGCCCATTCGATGAGCCTCGGCGTAAGAAAAATCGCTTTCCCGATGCCCATCCTGCTTGCCTCTGGATATTTGACGAAAATCATGCGATAAAACGCCCCCACCACACACTGGCGCGCGGGTACATATCGATTTGCGTTCAATCTCGCCATCGCCAATTGATACGCCGCTTTTCATATGTATCATGCATCCTCCGGCGCATCTGTTGGCGACTCATTTGATTCTTCCCAGAACCAGGCCGCGACCGTCATTTTTCGACCAGACTTGAGCACCCCCTTTTCGTACGTGGCAATCAATGCATCCAGAGCGAGATAATGGACCTCTTTGGCCTGCGAAGGTGAACGACGACGACGCGTTTTGGGTTCGGCATACGTAGGGATCTGCTTTTTCGCATGAAAAACGTTGTTAACCTGCTCAAGGGTGAGCCCGTTTAATGAATTGGAGCGGCAGGTGAACAATAGAAATTCGTCATATTGTAGTCCTGCTCGCTCGACATCATTCAGGATATCCGAGGTGCGGGGTTTTCCCCGATATATCAGCTCGTCATGACGCCGATAGGTGGCCTCCATGTCGGCAGGCGGCAGAAATTGCAGCGGCTGAAAATCCGGACCTAATACGTCAAACTTGGGCACGATAAAGTCCATCTGCCGCAAACCAGCCGTGATCGGCACCGCATAGCGATTCGCTGCGATAGCGTTTGAAATATCGTCCTCCGTATCTTTCTCGAACCAGAGATGTCGATAGTCGCCAACCTGATTCCTGAACTGCGCTCCAGTGTATCTCTGCGGATCCGGTGAATTCCAATAGCGGTTATACGCTATTTGCTGCAGAAAAGTCGATCGGTTGGTCACGTAGGTTTGTTGCGGCGCGGTCATTAGGTAAAATTGAGCCCTTAACTGGGCATCCGGAACCGCAACGGGGTCAGGAAATACCTCGCGCAAGGCAGCATCCCACTGAAGAGGGTAATTCGGTGGATCATTTACTACCGCCCGATGCAAAGACAATTCCACCAAAGGTGTAAAGGCATGCTCGGTCAATTGTCGAGTAGTTGCTTCAAGCACATCATTATGTGGTTGAAGATAAACATAAGTCAGCCCCGGCCGCATATTCATCGTTTCCGGCACCGAGTACGAACCGTGTGCAGACAAGGCTAACGAGCGGGACGGTTGCCCACTTTGCGTGGTATACAGCCATGAGTGACCGAGGTCGACCCTGATGACATCGTGAGCAAGCGGTACATATTGGCGAAGCGGTACGCCTCGCGCAGAGACAGAAACGGGTGATTGATTACCGACGGCTGGAAATACGAAAGGGGCACGCTTGAGTGCAGGCAGCGGTGCTTCGCCTGCCATTGGTTGACTGCGATCGCGGAACGTGCCAAATATCGGCGAGAGCTCCGTGTCGGCCAGTCGTTCAACATCAATCTGTTTGACTTCAAACATCAGATTGGCCAACGTCGCGGGCTGATGCGTCGACTGCCTCACCGGCTGGACGATCTTCTCCAACGCGACCTGGAAGGCATCGGCCGACGCAAACACGGCCAATCCTGCTGACGGATCGTACAAATAGTATGTCCGCGGTTCAAGCACGAGACTGTTCGCGGCTCCCGGACGCATGCCAACGAGGAGGTCTGCGCCGCCCGTCGTCACCCAGAGGAAGACCGGACTCATCCATTTCCCCAAAACCGCCGTCACCGTCTGCGCATCCAGGTAGCCCCACTTGATGAGATGGCGTTGAACGTCGTGATGCGTGATCATCGGCACGAATGCGTCTAATGCGTTGATCAGATCGTTCGACCGACCGGGGTAGGCGTACGCTTGCTGCCGACTGATCAACGTGGGTGCATGCTCGTCGTGCAATGCGACCGCCATGGCGAACAGCGCCGGGCGAACGAACCTGGGGCGGGCGCCCTCGGCTGGCAGGGCCACGTTGTGTACCTCGATGCTGCCCTCGGTGAGGATCGCCCGTGCCGACATGAGCTGAGCGTCACGGAGTTTGACGAGCTGCGCGTAGAGTGCCCCCAACACCCATTGATTGGGCACTGGCTTTTCCCCTTCGGCCCGATAGATCCGCATGACGTCCGTCTCGGACATGCCTGCGCGCCATCCCGCCGACGTGGCTTCGTCAGGATGATCCAGTCCCGCTTGATAGTTGCTCGAGGTAGCATGCCGCTGGTGGACACGATAGACCGTCTCGACAAGCAGTTGCCGCCGCAGATCGGCCGCTCGCCCGGCCGCCGCAACCGGGACATCCCATTGCGCGGCGGGATTGGTACGATGACTACTGAAACCCGGCGCGCTCGCGTGATCGGATTCATGCTGGACAGTGTTCGTCACCGCAGGGGCATCGCCCATGCGTTGTCCATCGGAGGGACCGCCCGGCTTGCCGTTTTGCGGGGCGGTTCCAGGCTGTTGCGCGTACTGTGTATAGGCCTTGAGCGTCGAATAGTCTCCGACAACTTCTTCGGTGGCCGTCGACATGTCCGCGGACAGCTTGCGTCGAACAAGCACGGGCGTGACGTCGCTCTCAACTGTGACGGCAACGCCCGGGCGTCGGACCAGTTCGGTCAGAATGTCGCGCTGCGTCATCCCATACTTGACGCGACAGCCCGCAAAGATCACATCGCGATAAGCCAGTTTCCTCTCCCTGACATCGGTCAGGATCTGACTCAAACGCACCCCGTCACTCCCCGGGTTCACGGTCAGCACATCGATACGGTCGAGCGCCCCTTGACTGGCCAGAATGCGGTTGGTGTCGAGCTTGTTGGACAACGCACCGATACGCTCCCCGCTGAGACTATCTGTGATGCCGCTGCCCACATGGCTGACCACCCGGTCCTTCAGGCTTTGCGTGTCGCGACTGCCGGTCACGAACACACGTCGCAACGTCTCGTCCGACACATCATGGTAGGCCTGCTGATGGGAGAGCGACTTGCGCGCGACATGACCACTGAGCCGCGCCTTCGTGGTAGACCAATCGATATCGAGACTGTCCACGGGGACCTCGATGCGGGTCGCGCGTGCCCCGCCGGCCGTCCCACCCAGCCAATTGGACAGCCGCGTGCGCGTGTCTTCGGAAATATCGCGTGACTGCAGGGTCTGGTGATCCGGCAACGTGATGGTCAGCGTGTCATCGGCCGCCCTGGACACTTGCGCAAAGTAGTGAGGCCGTTGGGTCAGCACGCGCTCACTCGCGGGCATCTTGAGGGATTCACCATGTGCATTGAGCAGTTTCAAGCTCACCCCTGCCGGCAGTGACATGTCGCTGTCGACATAACCCGAGTGACCGAGTATCAACAAGCTGCTTGCACCCTCACGCCCATCCGACGTGTAAAGCCGCATATCACGCCCGATAGGGATATAGCCAATGGCCTCGTTGGACTGCGTATCCCGGGCGCGCCGCACCGTCACGAACTTGTCGGCCTGCACTCGGGACAGGGAGACCTGCACATTGCTACGCACCGGATCGGGACGCGCGTTCGCCCGCAATGCGGCCAGATTGCGCCCGAACTGTTGCGGGGTGTATTCGTGCACCTGGAAGGTCCACGACGACGGGGTCGCCGCGCTGACATCCGTGTGCAGGGCCTGCATGTCAGACATGGAGATCGAGCTGGCGTCAGCATCGGCAACAAACAGCCTGGCGAGCAGGCTGCGCTGGGTGGACACATCGAGTGCCGGGAATGCCGACGAATACAGCTGCTTCAAGGCGGGGACATCCGCGCTGACTTCGCCCTTTTTCTCCAGCCATGTCGCCAGCGTCACGGCCGGCAACAACCCTGTTTCGCTGGTGGACTGCAGCACGTAGCAAGGACGCGCCAATGTCGCCGTGGCGGTCTCGCCAGCGGCGGGGAAATCGAGCAGATAGCGATGCGAAAGCCGCTCATCGTCAACCAGCACGACATAGCTCTTCGTCGGTACCAACGAGGCCACCAAGTCATCGTAGCTTTGCGTGCGATGAGCCCCGCCATTGGGCGCGGTGGGGTCAAGCAGCGTCTCACGCTCGGCCATCAGCTTGAACAGATTCAGTGCCACGTCGCGATCGTCGGGGTCCCGAATCGTGGCGGGCCCCTGGCCGGCCAGGAGCCGTTGCCGTTGAACCTCGACCGGCTGGCGATAGAAGTCCGAGACAGCGCGGGTGTAAGCGCGATCGGGGCGACGTGCGACCATCCGGGTTGCCCAGTCCGGCTCCCACAAAGCACGCTCGAACGCCGCGCCCTCTTCGGTCAGTGCGCGACGCAAGTCGCGCAGCACCTGGGTGCGGCCGGCGCTGCCGGCGGGGACGTGAATTTCGTCCGGCTTGAGCTGCCCCTCCAGGATCTCCAGCTTGGTGCGCAACTCGAGGCCCCAGAGAACCAGACATTCCGTGGAGCGGTCCGCGGCGAGCAGATACCGAAACCGCCCCGGCACCATCAACGCCTGATTGATGCGATGGGTCATCTCCGACAGGAACCTGATCTGTTCGACGATGGGCCCCTTGGCCACGGCGGCGACTGCGCTGTCATCCCATTGGCCCAGCAGCGCACGAAAGTTCCAGGCGCCGACGCGACCGAGTTCCGCTTCGATCTCCTCGCGCTTGCGCATTTTGAGCGCGTTCAACTTGCCGGGCTGGTCATAGGTTTCCAGAAACAAGGACCTGTAGCGACTCAGGCCATGCAGCGGCGTACGACTGACATTGGCAAGCGCTCGCTTCAGAGGCGGGCTCAGCCGATCGCTCATCAGCTTGCGATCCAGGATCGTCTGGGCGACCTCCACCGGATGCCATCGATTCTCGTACCAGGTCGGCGCGTTCACGAGCCCACCCGTCGCGACCGTCACATCAACGGGCGCCACCGCGTGATCAAAGATGTCATTCCTGCGGATGACCGAGTTCGCATGCATCTTGATCATCAACTGTTCCCAGCTGTGCTCCGTGCCCACATAGACCGCGTGCGCATAATCAATCGCCGCCTGACTGAACTGACTGATGGTCGGATCGATAATGAGGCTCTCTTCGTTTAACCTGACGCGCACTGCCACATGGTCGATTTGCGTACCGCGCAAATTGTTCCAAAAATAGAGTTGAACAATCTCCGGTGCATAATGGTTCCGCCTCAAGATGGTCGATACGATGCTGGCCGCCTCGTGACATCTCGCCTTGGGCGCCTCGATGGCTCGGCGCAGATCGCCATGACTGGATTCCGTCATGCAGTCGAGCAAAGCCGTGAGTTGTTTTTTCCATTCAAGATTGTCTGCATCGACCTTGAACTCAATGAAGTGGAAACGGCGATTGGTCTGTGGATCCGCGACGCGCAGGGCCCCCTTGTCGTTGTAGAGAAGCACCGGGCGATCAAGATAATCGCGCGTGATCGAGATCGATCCGAGTTCCTGCTCGAGGCGATCGGCATCCCACCCCTTCTGGGTCGCCACACGGCGCCACTCATCCGTGCTCAGCGGATGAGGCGTACAACTCGAGCCGGCCGCAGCAATCGTGCGCTTCACACGGCATCGGAACGCCAACCGATCCAGCAGCGTCTGCGTGTCGGATGCCGCAACATCGTCGGTACGCGGTCCATGCGGGGCGGGCTCGGTCTGCACCAGGGCTTGCTTTATTTCGCTATCGGACAACTTTCGTGCGGCCCGGAAGGCTTCTTTTGCCTTGCGGGTCAGCCGCGTGAGCGCGGCTGCATTGTTCAAGTGACTACCCAGGCCGATCGAGAACGCATAGCCATAGCAGTATTCGACAAACGGGAACGCAGACTCCTCCGACTGCTCCTGGGTCAGCGCTTGCGCGCCCGCGACGGTGCCCTGCAGGATATCGACCAGATAGCCGAGCGTTTTGGCCATTCTGAAGCTGCCCGACGACAGCGTGGTCCCCAAGACATCCAATCCTTCCATCCATCGGTCAAGGGATCGTTCGCGCCCGGAATAGACGAGCGTATCCAGATCCGAACACACGGCCTCCTCCATCACCGTCAGCAAGTGACCGGCCCACTCGGTCGATGGTGAAAACTCGAAGTCCCGATCGCCGAAGAATACCTCCATGTATTGCCCCGATCCGCCCGGCTGCAATCCGGCACGCATGTATTCGGCAAAATTTTCGTTATATTTGATTCTGGCGCCAATGCCCTGGTTATTCGTTCTGAAACCCGGCGACATATTCAAGCCGCTAAAGGCCTTCTCGCGATCAGCCATCGACAACCCGGACGACACCATGTCCGCAAGTCGCCTGATATCGCTCACCCCCTCTTTTTGGCCACGCCAGTCCGCCGGCACCGAGACCATTCCGGACTGCGACTCAGACGTCGACACCAGCCATCGCTTGCCGCCACTTTGCACGGACACGAGATTGGACAGTGTCGACTGGCGGAATTTGACATTGGAGATTTCGAGCGAGCTGAAGTCAACCCCGTCTTGCCCCGCCAACTGAGCAATCAAACTTCCCATGCTCATATGGGCGACAGCGGTTTTCAGTGTGCTTCGATTCGCCGCAAAATAGGATTTGACGGCGCGGCCCAAATCATCGTAAATCTCGCCGGAACAGAGTGATTCGATCAGGGAAGCATCGAAGGGCTGAGGCCAATCATAGGACGACGAGATGGTTGCCAGGGCACCGATATCGCGCTTGACATCCCGGGCATGCGCCCCCAGTGCGATCTCCTTGATGGTATAAGCGGGTTTTTCCCACATCAGTCCAGGCGCGACGGTCCCTACCTTGTGATAGAGCCAGCCCTTGAAGCTGGTCATCGAGGTAAAAAAGCGCGTCCACGTCTGTGAAACCTTGATCGGCGTATTCTTGTAGTGCTCGTAGTTGAGCTTGGCCAGGTTAAACGCGCTGGCGAGCCAATGGTCCACCCAATCGTCGCCCGTCCACGACAGTCGAAACGACCGCTTGAGGCCATCCGTGAGTGCCTCGCGATGCGGCGATGCGCTTGCTGTATCGCCCCGCTTTTTGAACATCGCCAAATCCAGTCGACCTTCCGACGGAATGGCCAACGTGTTCATGAGCCGATCGATCCAGGCATCGCGCGATTCCGGTTCGCCCGCAACCGTCTGTCGTCGTGCGTCGCTCCACGACTGAGCAAAATCGAGGTACGCGTGGGCCGCCGTCAGGTTCCACATCACCGACCGATTAAAGCGGGCCGCGGCCGAACCATTGCGCGAATCGGTCAGTTCGTCGATTTGCGCGTCAGTCAACCACTGCGTCGACAGCCCCATCCATTCGAGCATCTGCCGCGCTGCACGCCGACGCCGGCCGTCGGGCGTGCGAATCGGCGCCGAGCGTCCATCCAGATAGTCCGACGCGCTCTGCAATGCGCGTCGTTGCGCGCGATAATCGTCCCATCGTTGCAGCAGGACAGCCAGCTTCATCAGCGCCGGGTTGGGCTCAAACGCCTGCGCCCCTTGCTCCTCGCCTGCACGGGTCGGATGCCCATCCGGCAATTGTGCGGCGCTCAGCGCGGTTTCGCACCACTGCTGGTACTGCGCCTCAATGAGATGATGGGCGCGTTTTCCTTCCGTCAAGGCCGTACGTTCGTCCGTCCTGACAGTGTTCATCACGCTCAGCCAGTCGGAATGTCCGGCGGTTGCCGCTCGCGCAGGGTCGTGCGACGCCGACGCGTGCCGCGCAGATGTCAGAAAACTGTGCGCATAAGCGGCCTCAAACGCTGTCAGCCTCTGACAAGCCAGAACGCGACTTAACCATGACGGCGCCAAACCCAATGTGGTTGCGGCAGTCTCCACTGCCGGCAGCGGTGCCGCCTGCTCGGTCCATGCCTGTCGCGCGGTTTCGGCTTGCCAGGCGCGTCGCGTCGACTCGGGCAGCAACGCGTTCACCAGCATGCTTCGCGCACAGAGCTGAAGCTTGTCCATGTCCGCGGCTTCGCTCGATGACACTTGCGCGAGCTGCGGCGTCACAACGACCCCCGTGCGCGCCAGAGTGGAGGGCACCCGGTAATCCGTCTGGCGGCTCAGCTTGATCTCATAGAATTGCGCCCCCGCCGTTTCGATCAGTACTTGATCCGGTACCCACGTCGCCTCGACCTTGATCAAGCGCGGCGCACCATAACCACTCAAAATGAGACCGATGGTGTCACGCAGGTCGTTGAGCGAGGTCTGCTTGGTCTGATCCTGTTCATTGGCCGCCGCACTGGCCACCTGCTGGCGGATCCCGGCCAACTCGCGATAAAGCACCGTCGCGAGCATGGCCGTCACACGATCTGCCTCGGAATACGGGATAAGCGGGCGATTGCGTAATTCGGCCACGAACTCGTTGAACAGTGCACGCGCAGGTAGCGGGGCATCATGAGACGTGTCATCGATTCGAATGTCCTGATAACCCATCCGGGCCAGCGCGACCTCGTGTACCCCCAGCGCAATCTCTTCCCGCGCAAAGGCATGGGTTTCCTCAACGGCCGGCGTCCCCCCCAATATTGCCAATACGTTGACAGGCGCTGTGTCCGCGTCGATTCCGATGTCGGCGTCGAGCAGCGATCGAATCAATTGCTGAGCGCGCGCCTCGTCACTTTCCAGCAGATTCGTGATGAGTTGGGTGGCTGCACGATAAAGTGGCGTTTTATCTAAAGCCGTCTCGCTCGTCCGATCATACTCGGCCTGCTCGCGCCATGACGGGCGAAGGTTCATGACGGGCGCCCGGAGGCTGGACGTCAGATCGATAAAGAATACAGTCGGACTGAACGCTTTAAGACAGAGATAGCGCGCGCTTGGCTCGTCGCCGACGACTACCGTCGCCACCGGGCAGTGACCCGCCAGGGCATTGGTGATCGCCTTAAGATAAAAATCTCTCGCATGCGATGTAATGGACGTGTCGTGGGGGAGTTTCTCCTGCAGCAGCGTGAGATGCGCGACCAGGATTCGATACATCCGCTCGTTCAATGCGTCACGTTCAATGGCCTGTTTGCCGGGCTTCCCGGCCTGGTCACGCAGCCAGTGATATTGCTGCTCGACCGGCATGTCCAATTTTTCGCGTAATGCGTCGGGTAGCCCCTCGACCTGAATATCCCGATAGTCTTTGCCGAAGCGACCGACACGATCGATCAGGTCCGCCAGCCCGTATTGGCCAAGTGCCTGTCGTGCATTCGATGAATCATCGCGCCGAATACCCGTCACCTTGAACAGGTGTGCTTCGGTGAGAGCCGTCACTTCGTCGGCAGGGCGCGAGGCGATGTAGGCCTCGAGTGCGGTCCTGGCCCGAGCCTGCTTCTCTTTCTCCCAGGCAGATGGAGCAGGCGCGTCGCGCTTGCTTCGAATGGCCATCCCATAGGCACCGGAAACCAGGCTGCCCGATGCAATCAGGGCAGCCAGGCCTGCAATCAGGTGATTGCCGCGTCGCCACGCGTGATACCCCATATACCCTGCGCCGAGCGCGCTTGCCAGCGGCCCCATCCACTCGCCGGCATGCGATAACGATGACCAGTCGGCCAAGGGATCCGCAGACTCGACCCAGTTGGCGATCGACGGACTGACTCGCTCAAACAGTTCCGCCACGGCCTCACCGATGCGCTGCTCACTCCAGTGCGCCACCTGGACACGCAGATGCTTCAAGGCAGGCGCCTCGCTCGCGCGCACAATCTCGACCACCCTCGCGAGCCATGCCGTCCAGCTCAATTGCGCCGCATCCGGTGGCAACGCACGGTACAGCGCAATCCCCGCCGGAGCGAGCGTCACCAGCGCTTCAGCAAGGCCCGTGCCGTGCGCCCCGACGACCCGCTTGCTCAGCTCACGCAGTTTCTGCGCCACACGCTCGGGATCGTCGGTGCCCAGCCCATGAACCACCTGGACCACCATCCACAGTTTGACGATCGTGCCGGCGAGCCCGCCCTCCTCATGGGCCGTCTGTGTCAGGGTATCGAGCCATCCGGTGCGGGCGGGCGCCGAGAGCGTCACGCGCGTCCAGGTGGCCAGAAACCGCAGCGGCTGCGCCACGTAGCCTGGAATCTGCTCGGGCAGACTGGGCATGATCAGCGACGCGTATGCCGCGCTTTTTTGCGCCAGGCTCGCGTTCTCGGGCAATAATGCCTGGGCCTGCCGATAGACATCGCGTGACACGTTGAGCGCGGAGAGCGTGGCCGCCGCATACGGCGCGCCCCAATATCCGGCCACCCAGGGCGCGGACTTCAGTGCACTGTCCCACGTCAGATAGCGTCCCAGCACATCCCGTGACACGGACAGGCTCGCCATCCCCCCCTGTCCGAATTCGCTTGCGGCCATGAGCAAGCGCAGACCATGCTGAAGCTGCTCGCGGTACGCTTTGAGCGGGCCGAACCACGCGTGCCCTTGCTCGCCAAGCGGCATCTGATCGACGATCCGGATTGCCACATCCAGCTGACGATGGATCGGCGCGTCCAACGGAAAGGCCCAGAGCTGCACACTCCATTCAAGCCAGCGTTGCGCCCATTGCACCGTTTGGCCGTGCCCTGCCCAGTCCGACACGTAACGGGCGGCAGGATCGCGCAGCAAGTCGGTCGCCAGGCGCTTGGCGTGGACGAGTCGAACCGACCAATCCGAGGCGCGCCGCATCTCGTCGACCCGACTCAGGTAGGCGCCTGCCCGCGTGACACCACCCAGCAGCGTCTGCAGATCCGTCAAACGCTCGGCAAGCGACTCCCACTGCTGCCCCTGCGCCAGCTGTTGACCGTGCTGGACGGTGCGCGATAGCCACTCGAGTACCGCGTGCGCCCTCGTCAGCGCCCCCTGCACGCCCTCGGATTCCGCCGATTCCGCCGATTCGCGCCATATCTGGGGCAGCTCGGTGGCACGCATCAGGGTATCCAGCGTGGCAAACGTTTGTGGCAGATGCGCTCGCAGCCACGCGTTCTTGTGCATCACGCCCAGCATCGCCAAAGCCGCCCCGCCACGGCCGCCGCCATCGTCTGCCTGGGTCGTCAGCACGCGCGTCATTTCGCCGAGCATCGACGCGAGCTCGGGTACCAGGGTGCCGCTGTCGTCGGCAGGCACTACACGGGTTAGCGCCTCGCCCCATGCGCGCGCATCCGTGCCGGATTCGATCAGGCCAAGCGCGCGACGCAAGGTCGCCAACACCCGCCATTCCGCGTCGCCTCCCGGCACCGCCGTGGTGAGCGACGCGGCGAGCTCCGACACCACGAGCAACATCTTCACGATCCCCGTCATCAACGAACGGGGATTCGAGCGGTCCTGCCATTCGGCGGCGGCTTGCTCGAACTCAGCCCGACGCACACTCAGTGCTGCCATACCCGGCAATTGCTGCTGCACCCATGTGTCGCGGGCAAGCTCGAACAGCATGTCCATCCATGTTCCGTCCGGATCACGCGAGTGCTGCACCAGCCGCTGGGCCAGGCGCAAGATCGCCGGCACATCCGCCAGTCCACGTACGCCCAGGGACGCCAGCCCCCCGCCTGATACACCCATGGCCTGCCAGTGCTCGATCACGCGCGCGGCAATCTCAAACGCATCATCTTGCGCTTGCAGCAGCTCCAGCGTCCCCGGCAGCGCGGCCAGCAGCTCGCGTGCCGTGGCGAGCGCCTCGTGATCGGCACCGCTCACGTGTGCCAGATAATCGACGATGGCCTGGGCGCCGACCAGGCCGGCTTG
The DNA here is from genome assembly GCF_016899445.1 of Burkholderia sp. MS455. Taxonomy (NCBI): domain Bacteria; kingdom Pseudomonadati; phylum Pseudomonadota; class Betaproteobacteria; order Burkholderiales; family Burkholderiaceae; genus Burkholderia; species Burkholderia sp. MS455. The sequence continues at coordinate 15,903 of NZ_CP041780.1, read as the reverse complement.
AGTACGCGCCATCGCATCCGATGACGCCCCATCCGAGGCGCCCGTCAGCGCAGGAAACACCTCCATCAGACGCGCCACGAGTTCGGCCGTCGCGCGCATCGGCTCTGGCACATCGTCCCACTGCGCCACGTCCCGCAATCGCGCTTCCCATGACTGGTCCCAAAGGTGATGCATGCGCTGCACCGTCAAGGCGAGCGGATTCAATCCCTGCTCAAGACGCTGGTACTGATCGGCTGGCAACGCATCGCGAACCGCCTCATGGCTCAACAGGGTTTGCGTGGTGTGTATCACCGCGAGCACCTGATCGAGTGTGTCACTGGCCTCGGACACGCGCCCCAGTCCGTCAACGGCGTCTGCCATCACGCGAAGCCAGTTCGCGACGGGGCCGACCACCGTCATGACCGTCGAGCGCGTCCCGGCGCTCGTCTCGTCGAGCGCCTGGCCAACCGTGCGCAATCGCGCGGCCAGCGCGACATCGCGATCCTGATAGACCTGCATGATGGCCGGCGTGAGCGGAAGCGTCTTGGTGATCGCCGACACCAGTTGTTCCGCCACGCCTCGGATCAGCCCTTCCAGACACTGTCGCAAGACTTGCTGCAAGGACAGCGGTGTCGCCTCGACAGCCTCCGACGATCCCGTTGATTGGGGCGCGGCATCCGGCCGTGCGGTCGCATGACCGGAAGACCAGTCGGTCATCGCCCCCACTCGGGCATGAAGGGTGTCCAGCCAGTCAATGAACCGATCGCGCGGGGTGGGCGCACGTTGCGTGACCGTAATGCCCTCGAACGGCGCATCGACTGCGGCGGCTATTGCGTGCATGGCCTCGCGGGGGACGCGACGCGTTGCGTCCCCGCCAGGCCGCGAACGATTTTTCGACCGCCTTTTTCGTTGCCGCCGGCGCTCGTGGCTTTCATCACTCGCACGCTCGGTCGATGGATCCAGTTCGTAGTCACTCATGGTCGCTCCCGTCCCCACATGCTTGAATATTCATTGGTCAACTGGTTGACAACGACGTGTTGCCTCGGCCCGTGGCCTCATTCGCGCGGCTGCGTCAGCATGCCTTCGCCCCGTCTAGCCTCCACAAACCATTCGCGGGAATGGTGCCGTGTGAAGACTGACCTCATCCGCTGAGTGGCGAGACGACGACTGCAAAAAATCCCCCAGAGGCCGCTTACTTGCGTGAGGGGTCATCCATCTCAGGGATCGGAACAGCCACCGTGTATGGTCGATACCGATCGCGTGACGGCGTCAAGCGACATCGCCGCACGGATAACCCTCTTTTTTTGAACGCCTTGTTCGTAGCCCCAATGGGCACAATCGCCACTTTCATCTCCCTGACTGTTCGAACCCGAGCTAATGTCAAATGTGGTGTACGACAGTCGAGCAGCATGATCAAGCGGCAAGCGGTTGAGCAGGAGCCGGTGTGCTCTCGGTCACCGGTGTTCCGTCCTTGAAGGGCACGCCGTTCAAGATCTGTTCGATTTTGTCGACACCGCGAATGCGGCGCCATGATTCCTCTGCTGCTTCGATGAGCTTGAAGGCCATGCCGAGGAAGGTCGCGCGCGACAGACAGTTTCGCGTGCGGGTCGTGCGGTGGCGGACCGTCGCGAAGGTCGACTCGATCGGATTCGTCGTGCGCACATGCTGCCAGTGCTCGGCCGGGAAGTCGTAAAACGCGAGCAGCTCGTCGCGATCCTTCGTGACCTTCTCGACAGCTTTCGGATATTTGGCCGTATAGGTCGCGACGAACTGATCGTAGGCGACGATCGCATCGGCGCGCGTCGCGGCGTTCCAGATCTCCGCGAGCGCGGCCTTGGCCTTGCCCTGCTGCGACTTCGGCAACGCGTTGAGCACGTTGCCGATCTTGTGAAACCAGCAGCGCTGGTGCCGCGTCTGCGGGAACACTTCCTCGAGTGCCGCCCACAAGCCCATCGCGCCGTCGCCGACGGCTAGCAGTGGGCCGGCTTGTAGACCGCGAGCCTTCAGATCGAGCAGTAGCTCGACCCACGAATCCTTCGACTCGCGGTAGCCGTCGGCGAGCGCGACGCGTTCCTTGCTGCCGTCTGGCTTCACGCCGATGATCACCAGCAGACATTGCCCGTCGGAATCCTCGCTGCGCGCCCCAGTATGAATGCCGTCGGCCCACCAGTAGACCCAGCGGGCCGCCGACAAGTCCCGATTGTTCCATTGCGCGAATTCGTCCGCCCAGATCGCTTTGAGACGAATGACGGTATTTGCCGACAGGCCTTTCGCCTGGTCGCCGAGCAATACGCTGAGCGCTTCGCTCATGTCGCCGGTCGAGACGCCGCGCAGATACAGCCACGGCAGCGCCGACGACACACGCGGCGACTTGCGCACGTAGGGCGGCACGATCTCCGAGTTGAACTTTACCCCCGAGCCCGAGCGATCGCGGACCTTCGGCACCTGGACCGTTACCGGTCCGATTGCCGTGACAACGTCTCGCTCAGGCAGATAGCCGTTGCGCACGATCGCCCGCCGGCCGTCCAGCGTCTTCACGTTCGAATATTGCTCGAGCAATGCCTTCAATTCCGCCTCGATCGCTTGCTGGATAATCTGCCGCGCGCCTTGCTGGATCAACTCGTCCAGGCCGACGGGCCCCTTGAATTCTGTTTCCGTTGCTTGACTGTCGTTCGCTTCCCGATTACGTTTCGCCATGGTGGTGGATTGGTTGCTGGGTTCGTTACCTTGGAAAGCAACATTCTCCTGCAATCGCCACCGCCTCCCGCCGATTCCGCTCCACACCGCCGTACACCACTTCCGACATTAGCTCTCGAACCCACGTTGCCATGGTATTGATGTTGCGCTCCCATAGACCACTACCTACTTCCGGTTACCCGGCACCGCGATTCCCCCCATCACACACACCACTGTCCAACGCTAAAGGGCGGGTCGATGGCTCGCATACGACCTCGCCCCATACTGATGGTCGTGACCTCGCGGGCGACGGATCTCCACCGTCCGTCACCCGCGCTCAATCTCACTCCACCGCGCCCGCCTTCGGTGTCAACGTGACATCCACCTGGGTGGTGCTGTTCACAACGAGCGGGACCGATTCCTGGTGATAGGTTCGTACCGTGCCGCCTTCCTCGACCTGCCAGGTCACGGAATATTGGGTGCTGGCGTGTTCATCCCACCAATACAGACCCAACGTCACGGCCGTGCCACGCGGGTACCAATAACCCGGCGCCGCATCCTGCGGCTTCGTCGGCGTCACATTCACCATCGCCGGACCATGTGGTCGCGGCGGTTGAATGGTCGTGCTCACCTCGACCAGCGGTTCGCCGGAACTGAAGCAGGCCATGACCGATCCGGATCGCTCGATGCGCACATCCACAAACGATGAATCGCCGGACTGATATTCGCGCACGATTGTGCCCGCATCGATTTGCCAGCGCTCGAAAGGCGCATCCTCATAGGCATCGGCGCGGAAAGTCAGGATTCGCCCAGCCGGCACACCGTAGTGAAAAAACGGCATGAAATCGTCCGGCATCGTCTTGTCGGGAATCAACGATACCGTACCCAGCGTGGCCGGTGAACCGGAAATATCGACCAGACAATCCCGCTTGGCCACCTTGCCTACGATATGGTGAGACTGCTCAACGCGCAAAAACAGTTTGGCCTTTTCCCCCGCATTCAGGGCGTTCCACTCGGCATGACCATCGATCTCCCATCCGGTGAACGCAACCTCGTCCGACGCCACACTCAGATCGACCTCGATGTCCGTGCCCGACAAGTAACGCGGTTGCCAGGGCGTAATCGTCAGCGTTGCCTGGTTCGGTTGGCCGTCCGCTGACTTGACCTCGGTCGTCACCGGAAACTCATTCGCGCCGACGTCGAATTCAGCCACAATCGTTGTGTTGTCCGTGATCGTCACTTCCGAATCGGCTGTCTCCAATACCTGTCCGTTGACCAATACACGCTGGAAGGTAAAACCCCCACGCGGTACGACGCGCACGCGCACCCGCGCGCCCGGCTCATGCAAGCCACCGGGTTCAACGATGACATACCCCCCCAGTTCCGGAACGACCTTGCTCTCGACGGCATAGCGTGCCGCGCCATCCCGGTGACTGCGGTAACGTGACACGGCAGCTGTCGTCACCTGCAGCAATGTCACGGCGTCGGCCTCGTCAGCGCTACCGATCGGCGCCCCCACCGCGACGCCCTTCCATTGACGCTCGGGTGTCGAAAAATACGGGATATGCGGCCCCACGCCCGCACGGTCATATCCCATCGTCGTGACAAACGACCGGTCGTGCGGAATGTACCCCCGCGCATAATCGAATTGCGCGTCCTGATCGACATCCCGCCCCTCGGTTGACGCCGCATCATGCTGCAGCCCCATCAGGTGGCCCAGTTCGTGAATCAACGCGTAATCCGGCACCGGAACCCGTTTGATCGGGTTCGTCAGTGCAACCGTACAAACCGCATACGGCAGCGTGGACCGATCGTCACGCGGGGTTCGGGCGACCATATTTGAAACGCCCAGAATCACGCCGCTCGCCCCGTCGGACTCCGCCTGTTCGGCGAGCCCAACCACCAGGTCGGCCTTGAACTGATCACGCAACGCGGACACTTGCAGGGCGGCGGCCCCCGACGGCTGATAGGGATGCCCGCTGCCCTCGGTTTTCCCGATCTCGTTGCGCAACAAACGGCGAACCTTCTGTTCCGTCAGCAGATTCGCCTCCGCCATATCGAAGCTGAGGACGGCGCGCACACCGCTATTGGCCAAGGTGGTATTACCCACTTCCACCCAATGCGCGACCTTGGCCGTCAGCGCCGCCAGGCCACCCGGGTAGCGCTCGGCCAAGGCCGTCCCATAGACGGCCAGAAGGTGAATGGCAGCCGGCGCCGTACCCTCACCGGCCGCGGCCCTCTCTGCCAGTCGAGCCGAAGGCGTGTGAGGCGCCGTCAGGGGCGCGCCCAAGGCATGAACGAGCTCGCATGCCGCGGGCTCGAGCAAGCCCATCGCAGCGATGCTGACCTCTGCACCCGTGCCCGTGCTCTCAAATACGTAAGCGCGCTCTTCGACGTGCACACTGCCCGAAATAGCCATCTCGCCTTCGCCGCCGTCCAGCCCGGTCACGGCCAGATGACCATAGATGGCCGGGTTGCCGGCAAGTTGCCCGTGCCACGCCCAGCTGCCCGATTGCGGCCCCGGGCGAATCCGGACGGTGGATAGATACACCGTCACCTCATCGTCAAGGTTCAATTGCAGTCCGCTGGAAACAGGCGTGCGATTCGCCCCCGGGAAGGCCGCACCCAATCGCTCCAGATTGATCCGTGCCCGTCGCCCAGGTACGCGGGGTGTTTCATTGGTATCCGTAAAAACGAACAGATCCTGGTTTGCATTATTCATGATGAACTCGTGACAAGCGCGGCTGATGAGAAAAGTACGATCGAGCTTTGATCGGCGTTCGCAAAGAAATCCACCGAATCTCGATCGCCACCGCTGTTAAAAAATTCGATGACCGGGTCGACCGAAAAGACGGAGTGCAGCCGGTCCAACAGGCAAGCGCCCAGTCAATTGATGTGTCCGCACCGGTCCTGCTACAGGCTCTTGAGCACCTCTGCTTCGATCGGATGCCCTCTTTCTGATTCCTCCAGTTTGCATGACGCCGCAGCACGTTTGACAGGATCACCATGGTCGCGACGCGAAAGTTGCACCTGGTGATCTTGTACTGCTTTCGGCGAACGCCTTTCGCGATGAAACCTTTGCCACCGAGTCTCACGCATGCGTCGGACGGTCGGCACGAACAGATCGATGCGCTGCGTTACCCGTCCTTCGCAGTCGCGATGCACGAACGAGCGGCACCCCACGCTGCGTCCACGGCGCCCGCGTCGCGAATCCTCCGCGCGGGCAACGTGGGTCGCTCCTTGTGGCAAGGCATTTGCGATCAACGCCCATATCCGCAAACCACACACTGCATTCATACTGTGAACGACGGTACGAACGAACCGAGGCAGATATGTCTCAGTTTGAGTGGAGTAGAAAGAATCAATCGACCTTCCGACTCCCATTCGCCCCACGACAGTGCCGCACTGCGGGCGACTGCACCCGCCGGTGACGTCACGCCGTGACAGTCATTGATCCATCGCAAGCTCCCCTCGGATTCCATTATTATTAGGAATCCGATCAATATCAACCGGTATCACACGATGATGATACCGAGCCCATGTCACCTGTCGCCGCCCGGGCGCACTCGCGCCTGCGTGCAAGTCATCCGTGCATCGAGCAAATCGCCTCCCATCGGCAGGCCGATCACCACAGCGCTGGACACCTTTGCATGCACGACACGGCGGGTTACGTTGCATGGTTCACCTCTGATGCGCTCGAAATTGGCGCAGGCCTCCGGTACCCGATCCCGCCTACGTCAGCTTTGGTTTCGCTCACTTCGCCCGATCTGCTCGACAGCGCAAAGCAGATCGGGCGCGCACGTAGTCAGGCCTGCAGAATTCGTCATCGCGGCCAGACGCGCGCAATAGCGGACCATGATTGACTTCGATGTCCAATGATCCACTTCCGGGAACACGACGCGATGTGCGTCCGAAGCCACGCCCCGCCGGTTGCAACCGCAACAGCAAAGGAGATAACCGCACAGATCTGGTTTCGGACGCAGAGAGCCCAGCGTCGCAAGAAGGGTTTGATGCCCAGCCGGGCAATCGCGCGCAGCAGCCATCGCAGGTTGAAGCCCGTCGCGCACAGCACCACGTGCAACGCATCGCCGGTCGCCCCCTGCAGCCAGCAGCGCCGCAGCCCGTGATCCTGTTTGACGTGCCCGATCACCGGCTCGACCGCTTGTCGGCGCTTGAGCCACTTGCGTTGCTGCGCGCTCAGCGTCTTGTACTTGCCACGGTGGATCAGCTGCGTCGGCACGATGGCTGCATCAACACCGCGATAGCCCAAGTCGGCGAGCACGGTCGTCGGCTTCGGTTCGCCCGGCACGTTTTCCAGCAGGATTCGCGTCTGCTCGAGCTGCTCGGCCAGCGTATGGCCGTCGTACGGGTTGCCGGGGAACGTGCGCGCGCCCACGATCAGTCCGCTCTTTTCGGTGATCGCCAGGCTGGCCTTTACGCCGAACTCGTACGGCTGCCGGGCTTTGCCCTTGGCGACGCACTCGACCTCCGGTGCATGAAGGGCGTACAGCTTGCCCTTGTCCTTCGGCCGTTGTCGGCAGACCCGCCAGGCCCGCCCAAGCCAGACCGTCAGCGTCGCTCGATACGAGTCGGCCGCCGCGGCCAGCTTGCGCTCAATGTCGCGCAGCAGTCGACCGAGCACCGTGCGTTGCCGCTTGAGGACACGGCGCAGTCGCCTGTACTGCTTCGCGTGGGCGTAGCCGCCGGCGCGGCGGCGCAGTTGCTTGCCTTCGCGTTCGTAGGTCTGCTTCAGCGTCAGTCCGGCGCGCTGAGCGAGCTTCACCAGCTTCGCGCGCGCGAGCTCGAGCAGTCGACTGTCGGTCGGGAACGCAATCGCCTTCTCCTGGACCGTCGTGTCGACGATCACGCGCTTGAACTCGTCCGAGCTCACCGCCTTCATGTCCACCACAACTGCGATCGTCGTCGCCAGCAGCTCCTCGACGCCCGATTCGCCGAGCGCCTGCCGGAACCGCACCAGATTGGTCGGATCGCACGGCAGGCGCGGCTGGAAATAGTCCTCGCCGCAGAAGTACTGCCAGTAGTTGTTCTCGGCCCAGCGCTCACATACCGACTCGTCGCTCTCGTTGAACGCGTGCTTCAGGTAGAGCAACCCCGCCATCAACCGGATCGACAGCCGGGGGCGGCCCGCCCCACTGACTCCCGCACCCGCGAGCTTCGGTGTCGGTCCGAACAGATCGATCACTTCCGTCGCGATGCCTTCCCGCTCACGTCGCGCAAACAGCGGCGTGAGCGTGGCTTCAATCTGCGCCCAGGGCAGTCGCGTCGCAAGTACCGCGAGCGGGTGACGCAAATCGATCATCGCATCCAGGCGACTACGGAAGAAATCGTCGGTCATCTCGGCGTCCTCAAACTCCCAGGTTTCGATTCAGATCGATATTCGTTCTGGGAGTTCTGCAGCTCCCAAATTCCGCTCAACCCTTTGCTACATCAGCCTCGGCAGTGTTTTGCAGGCCTGACCACGTATGCGCCGCCCCGCCAAACCGAGCAGGCGTGTCATGTTGCATCTCCTGATGCGGGCGTGTCGTTCGCAGGATCGCGTTCTTGCCAGAAAAATACATCCTGCACTTGCCGCATCAAGTTCTGGACTTGCCCGTTCTCGCCTATCTCCCCTTGAATGCCGATCACGGCAAGATAACGCACGCGACCCGAAGTCGAACGCTTGGGGCGGTGCATGACGACCGGTTGAGTTTTATGTTCATGCACCTTGAGCTGTTGCCCGAGCTCCTGCAATGACAGATTTTCTAAATAGCTCGCACGACAGGTATGCAATTCAAACGTCTTGTACCGTAGCCCCGATCGCGCCACATCGTTCAGGATATCGGAGGTGAGCGGATACCCCTGCGACACCAGGGTCCAATGACGTTGCAACACCTGCCATGCCTGCTCCCGATCCAGGCCCTGTACGACCGGCGGCCCGAGAACGGGACGATCGAATTTCGGTACCACGAGATCCGTGGGGGGACGATCGGCATGGCTGAACCTGGCCCTTACGCGATTCTCGTCAAGCAAGTCGTCGAGCAGATCGTCCGTGTCCTTTTCGTACTTTGTGTGGCGATAGTCGGCCACCTTTCCCGGTTCATGAGACCCGGTGTGGATGTAATCGCCAAATGCCGCCCTCATGGCGTCGTAGTTCTCGAGCGCCCGGCCTTTCAGGCTTCTGGCCAGATTGACGTGCTCCTTTTCCAGCGCATCCAGTTCCGCCTGTGTGGTAGGCGTGGGACGGAAGTCGAGCAGCCATCCTGCGCCCCAAGTGTCTCCTATATCCTCGCCTTGCAACGGAAGGTGCGGTCTGCCTGTGATGCGCACGCCCTGCGTGCTCGCCTCGATGAAGGGCTTGTATTTGTTCCGGAAAATTTCCCTCGTTCCTTCGGCCAGAATCGCCTCATGGGCAGCTGGAAAGGCATGAATCATCCCTTGCGTGACGTCCATGGTTTCGAGTTCGGTGTAGAACCCGTGCGCGCTCAGCAGCAACGTCGAGGCGCCTCCCCCCTTGGACGAGGTCCACAAATACGAGTGCCCCAGGTCGATACGAATCGATTGGAACAATTTCGTATAGGTGTTGAATGCCTGTTGGGAGTCGGATACGCGCACGGCTTTCTTATGCGTCGCCGCGGGCGGGGGTACCTTGCGCGAATTATCCGCACGATTAAGAAGCGAATCAGCGGCCGGCTCTCCGGCTCGGGGCTGACTCAGGTCCTTGAGCAGCTTCGACTGCCCCGGCAATGGGATCTCGCCCGCGCGCTCGACATCCACCATATATAGCTGGATCGGCGTACTTGCGCTGAGATTGCGTTTTTGGCTACGCAATATTTTCCGCTTCGGCTGCATGATGCGCGCCCATGCCGTCTCAAATGCCTCGGCTGACGTGAAGACCGCGAGACCCACTGCCGGATCGTAGAGATAGTACGTGCGCGTACCGAGCACCGTCGCGGTGGACGGCGTGGGCTGCACACCCACCAGGACCGTGGAATCCTGATGGCGGGCGAGGAAAAATGCCGGAACCCGCCATTGCGTGAGATGGCGCGTCGCCGTATGCAACGACATCGGAACCCTTGGAATCTGCGGAATCAGATGCCGACGAATCTCCAACGGTATCTTCTGGAAGGCAACAAAGGTGAACCCCAAAGTCTTCAACTGGTCGGTCAGCTCATTCGTACTCCCCGCCGACGGCAGGCGATTGATCAGATTGAGCCCATGTCCCGCTTGCAATGCGACGGCCATCGCCAACGCCGCGGGCTCGGTGTAGATCTGACCGCTGGCATCGAGCGGGACCGCAGACGGATGCCAGCCCGCACTGCCTTTGGACAGGACCTCACGAGCCGATGCCAATTGACGCTCGCGTTGCTCGACGAGCTTCGTGTAGAGCGCCCCTAACTGATCCGCTGGCACCAACGAACCCGCTTGGCTCTTCAACACATACAAATTCATGATTTCCAGTTCCGACATCTTGGGCTGCCAGCCGGGCACCGGCACCGTCGCGCTGGTCATGCCACGCTGATAGTCGGCCTGCTGGGCACGGCTCGCGTGAATCGTGCTGACCTGGAACACCAGTTTTTCGAAAAGACGCCGCGAATCCGGATAGCGCATGATTTCCTGCACGCTCCAGAAGGTGGTGGGATTGGCTTGCGATGACCCCCGAAAACTCGACGCATCCGGCGGCGCCTCGCGTTGCGCCAGACGGACTTCGACCTCGATTTTCCACTTGACCAGCCCGTCGATATACGATCGCGGGCAAATCCATGCCTGCCCGGCCGCCTGTAGCGCCCGCTCAATGGACTCCGACAGATCGGCAAGATAGCCGCGCTGCATGGCCGGCGTCAGTTGCGAGGCACGCGCGAGGTTGGCCTCGGACAGTTTCTCGAGGATCGGCTCCACGCGCCAGGCCCACACGCCCAGATCGCGCCGCACCTCGGCGGGCTTGCGCAGCCCGAGCGCACCCCGTTGTGCTTCGGGCACGGGTGACTCGAACAGGCTCTGCAGCGGGGTCGGCCCCGGTCCCGGCGTATCCGTATGCACGCGCGAAAACGCGGCCTGCAGCCGCGCATTGCGACTGATCTCCGGAATCCGGGCGAGTGCATCCCATGCCTGCTGCGCCCATTGCCAAGGCGTGAGGCTCGATACCCGTTCGGTGTCCGGCAGCGGCCGGTTCGCCGCGCCCGGATCCGCGTCGACACGTGTAATGGGCACCTGGGTCAATCCCAGTTTTCGGGCCACTTCGTAGCGACGGCGCCCGGCGATCAGTTTGAGCTTGCCGTCGCGGCCATACCGCACCTTGAGCGGATCCATAAAGTCGCCGCCCTTGATCCCCAGCTCGATCGGCGTCAGCTGCTCGTCTGGCGAGTGGCCTGCGCCGTCGACGTCGATGTCATCGATGTCGACAAACTCGTCGCCGTCAGGCTTGGATTTCCAATGCCCGAGCGCCGCATAGTCATACTCATGCTGGTAGCCATAGAGGAGGGCATTGCCTTGATCCACCCGATAGGCTTGCCCCCCTTCCTTGTAATACACGACGCGCTCGACCTCGCCACGCGCGTTCGCGATCGTGGCGACATACAGGTCCCCGATCGACGCCAGTACCTCATCGTCCCAAGCGTTTTCCTGAGCCAGTTGACGCACCTCGTCGCGCGCAAGACGCTTGGGCTTACACAGGCTGGTTCCGCCCGGTTCGCGCTTGCGTCGCGCCTGCGCGCAGGTCGCAAGCAGACGTTGCAGCACCGTGCCATCCTGTTTCAGCGGCGAGAGCGGCTTGAACGGTTTGCGCACGGGCGATGTGTCTGACGCCGCCACAGGCTGGGCCTGATTGGCGTCAGGCGTGAGCCATTGCCGGATCGCGTCATCGTTTGCCGGGCGCTGCTGGGTGAGCAACTCCCGGGCCTTGAGCGCAAAACGCGAATGCATTGACGCACGCGCATACGCCCCCAGACCCATCGCCGAGGCGCGCCCCATCAGATACGCGGCCAGGACATTCTCGTCTTCTTCCGAACGCTCGGCACTGACATGCTGCACGCCGATCATCGAGAGTTCGGCCAGATCCAGCAACCAGTCGATGGCTCTCACCAGCTTCGAGCCGGAATACGACGCCGCCTGACCGACACGGTCAATGGCGTCCAGACCCATGTCCAGCAATTGTTCCTGACGTGAATAGCTGGCTGCGTCCAGATCCGACATGCGATGACCGTGCAGGTCCTGCATCAGCGTGGGCACGATGTCGGACTGCGCAACGAACTTGAACACGTCGGCCTCATAGTGCAGATGCCGTGTGGCCTCGGTCGGCAACGCCTGGCCGGCGTCATAGGCGTTCAGCGCATCGAGTCCATGCTGGTGGTCAAGCGCGGCCTGGCCCGCTTTTCCTGACCAATTCGACGGCTCGGCTTCAAGCGCCGAGCGATCGGACGACGTGAGCGCCGAGCGCACGAGTTCATCCAGTTGCCGGGTATCGGCAATGTTGGCCAACGCACCGCTCCAGTCCAGCGGGAAGCGCAGCACACGCGAGTCGAACAGCGAAAAAATCAATCGATGCGCGCCGGATCGAACCGCGAACACGCCGGCCAGGGTTTTGCCGCGATACTGGACTTGCTCGGCCGACACGGTCGCCCCGCTGGGCGAAAGCCCCTGCTGGGCAAGCCGGCCCCGCACCACGCTGTTCAAAGCACCATTGATTTTCGTGCCCAGACGCGTCCAGTCGGCCGAGAGCTTCTCGCTCACATCCGTCATCATGCGCCCCGAGGTCAGCGCCTCGATCAGGCCTGCACTGAATTCGGACGGCCATTCCCGCTCGATCGACAACGTGGCCAACGCGCCGTCATCACGCTTGGTATCGCGCTTGTCGAGCCCCTGCGCAACCTCCTTGATGCTGTAGGCTTTCCGGGTCCAAAGCAACTCCGGCTTGAACTTGCGCACCAGGTAATTCACCGCCGCCTTGAGGTTGCCGAGCGTTGCGAACAAACGGGTCGCCCCCGCCGTCACATTGACCGGCCGGTCCTGATAATCGGCGTAGCGCAAGCCGAAGCGCTCGAACGCGGCATGCAACCACGTGTTGAAGCTCTCGTCGGGAGACTGCCGCAGCTGCACTTGCTGCGCCAGATTGGGCAACGCCACGGGGGTCGGCTCACTGCGTGCCTGCTGGACCTTCTGCACGACGCGATAGAGGCGATAGTTATCAAATGGCCCCTGGTCGTCGTCTCGCGTGAAAAACGAACTGTCCCACAGTCGGTCGATCCAGGTGGCAAGGGACTCGCCGGTCGCGATATTTCGACCGCCCAGACGTTGCCAGGCGAGGAAATAATGGCCGGCTGCCAGCGTTTGCATGGTTTGTGTGTTGGCCTGGACTTCGGGCTGCGTGACGGGCTGCGTGTGGGGCTGCGTGGTCGCCGTCGCGTGAGCGGCCTCGACCAGCACATCCAGTTGTTCGTTTGACAAGCGATCAACGGCCAGCCCCATCGCGCGCAGCATCTGCCGCACCGCACGGCGTTGCGCACGCGGAACATCGATCGTCGTCAGCGCGGTAGGATTGAGCGTGTGCTGCTCTTGCGCGACACTGAGCACCATCGCATGTAACTCGCGGCTCTCCTCCCATCGCTGCTGCGTGGCGGCCAACTCCAACGTCAACCACGGCAAGTCAGGCGCGCTGGTGGGTGCGGAGGCCCCTGCCTGCTGCTTCAGCGCCCTGATCCTGACAAGCAGATCCTCGCATCGCGCACGATAGGCACTATTCAGATGCGCGGGCGAGCGATGCCCCCTTCTGAACGTATTCTTTTCCCAGGTTCTGACACGCTCAAAGATCATGCTGTCAGTGGTGGGTTCAGGCCTGTTCGAATCCGTCGCGCGCTTGCCAAACGCGTCGGCATAGCCGATGAGAAATCCGGTGACGTCCGCAATGCGTGAATCTGCGCCCCGAGGTCCTTGTCGTCCAGCGTAAAATCCGCCCCCGCGGGCACGTAGGGTTGTGCCGCGAACTGCGACCATGCGGTCCTGGCGATCTGCGCCTGCCAGTGCTGCTGCGCGCTGGCCGAGCCCCATGCATTAACCAGCAGACTGCGGGCGAACAGCTGCATTTTGTCCAGATGAGCGGCTTGATCGGGTGTCAGATTCGCGGTTTGGGCAGTCGGCATGGTGGCCCGTTCGGCGGATTCAAACGACAGCCGATGGTACGTGCCATGCATCAGATCGACCTCGTAAAACGCCGGCTCGCTCGTCTCGACGATCAGCCGATCATCGAGCCAACCGGATTGCGCGCTGACCAGCCGTGGGAAAGCCGATCCACGGAGGATCTGATCAATCGCCTGCGCAAAATCGGTTTCGTCGGGCTTGAGCTGTTCGCGTACGTGCGCGAGCAACCGATACGTGAGCATCGCCGTGAGCCCCGTCAGCGACTCCAGCGACACCAGCGACTCGGAGGACATGGAGCCGGTGTGTGCCAGCGCATGCCGCAGTTCGCTCAAGAGCAGGGTCGAATTCATGGCGCTCGTGCCGCTCGAGGGCGCCTGCGCGTGGTATCCCGCCCGCTCGAGTTCGACTTGCGGCCAACCCAGCTGGATGTCTTCTCGCGCAAAACTCAACGCGTCGTTGCGGCCGTCGCCCGAGGACACCGTCATCTGCACCGCGTCCTCGTCGCGCGCGACCGACTCGGGTGCGCTGAGCCAATGCCGAATCAAGCGTTGCGCCTCGATGGCATCGCTTGCCAGCAGATGGGTCGCCAGTTGCCTTGCGACGGCCCCCAGATAAGACGAGGCTGCCCCACTGTTGGATACGGGCGTGAACTGCCAACCATGACGCGCTTCGCCCGCGGCCGCCTCTTCACAATCGCCACTGGCCAGATCAATGATCAGCCAATGCGTTGACGACAGCACGCTGCGCACGCGCGGCGCCTGGACAGCCACCTTCTGTATCAGGCGGTGTCCATCCCGGGTCACGGTCGCAATCGGTTCCTGACCGGCCAGCGTGCGATCGAGCAGCGTCTTGTAGCGCGGCTTGCTCGGGTCGCTGATCACACTGGCGAAGGTGTAGCTCCCCCCCCCATCGCAACGGACCGCGGTCCATCGCACGCCGCACCGTGTACAAGCGGCCCACCAGCATGGGCGTCAAACGGGCACACAGCTCGTCGCCGAGCGTGGCCTTGTCGAGGCCGGGATCTCCGGCGAGATGATGCAACCACGCATACTGGGTTGAACCCGGCACCGCGAAGTGTTCGAGCATCGTGGAAGAAAATTCGCGGACCTGGATGTCATCGTACCGGTCGCCGTAACCCAGATGGCGTCCAATCGCCAACTCTTCCAGCGACAACCGTGCGATGTCCTGGCGTGTGCCCCCTGTCTGCCCCCGTGGGATGCCGGTTACCGTAAAACCCGCGTCCTGATACGCCGCCAGGGTTGCCGCAAATTGGTGTTTGACTGCGTCGCTGTCTGATTGGCAATGGCCTCGCTCACCCAGTCATTCAAGCGCTGATTGCCAGACAGGACAAGGGGTCCCGTCGGTGCCGATTGCGATTCGTCGGAGTCCCGATTGGTGATGTGCCTTGATCGGAAACGCGCCACATGGCTCGGCCCTGTTGCCAAGTCGAGCAATCGGCGTCTCCTCTGGATTGACCTGCAAATTGCTGACAAAGTCGACGCCTCGTGCCCATGGACGGGTGCGCCGCTGACCCCCCATGTGGGCGCCGGCATGCCACTGGACTGCGCGCTGTTTGATTTTCGGGGAGGGATACAGGCCGTAAAGCGTGCGATCAATGGCCGACGTTGCGTCGTCGAGATGCGCTGTCATGGCCGAATACCATTCGGCAGCCAGACGCGCAACGTCCGCTCCGGCGGCTGGGGCGGCATGCCCCAATGCGGTCCATGCGTGCTCGGCCAACCTGAGCATCCGCTCCATCGGCACGGGCCGACTGGCCCATTGTTCTGTATTCCAACGGCGCGCTCTCACGATACCAGGCCCGCCTACTCGATCACTGTAGGCCTCTTCCAACAGGGTCCCCGGCATCTGGAAGTCGAACCAACCCGGTGGAAATGGCGCAAGGCATCGCGGCACACCCCCCCGCGGTTGACCAAGCGCCACCGCCGTTCCGGGCACCTGCGCCTCGTCTTCCGGACACGCCACATGCCACGACGGATTCTGCACGCTCGGAACACACGTGGCACGTGGACGAACTCGTTCAACAGTCTGTCGATCGCCGTCACCAAACCGACGGGCGTGGCTTGAATTTGAAACGGCAAAACCAACTGGCCGATCGCA
>NZ_CP041779.1:0-3538138 GCF_016899445.1 Burkholderia sp. MS455 | reverse complement strand
CTGCGCCCGATGCTGCGCCGGCAGCGGCGCTGCGCATGCCGGCCTTCGGATCGAGGACGAACTGGACTTCGATCGGCGCGTTCCAGAAATCCCGGGCCAGATCGGAGATCCGGCCCGAAAACTGGCTCTTGACCCAGTCCAGCTTGAAGCGGTTCGGCGCGGCGATGGACAGCGTGTTCGCCGACGCATCGAAGGCCACCGGGGCCAAGGGGTTTGATCCACGTCACGTACTGCTGGGGCGTCAGCTCGCGCTCCAGCAGTGCGGAACAGTGTTGCCAGAAATCGTTCATCAAGTAGCTGTCGTTTTTTGCATGCACAGCGCGGCTCGCCGGCGCCCTTGTCGCGGTCACGCAACAAGGCCCGAAGCGGTCGTGCGAGCGTGCCTCGGACGCCTGCGTCACAGTCGTGGAGAGGCAGGCGGGAGCCGAAGCGGCGTGCGGGATTCTTGGAGATAAGGCGAGATTCTAACGCCAAACGCGGCCACAGCGGGACTTATCCACAGGCCGGATTTGTGGGTCGCGGGGCCGGATCGGCGCGGGCCGGCACAGGCGCGTGACGCGTAAAGTATTGACCGTCAAGAGAAAAACGGTTTTAAATAGCGGGTTCCGCGAAAACCAATCCTGTATTCCCGGCGATTGCGTTTCGCCCGAATGCCTCGGTTAAGGGCACGCGGTCCCCTGAATTTCGACATTCTCGAACAAGTGAGGAACATCATGAAACGTACTTACCAACCGTCCGTGACGC
The DNA here is from genome assembly GCF_016899445.1 of Burkholderia sp. MS455. NCBI lineage: Bacteria > Pseudomonadati > Pseudomonadota > Betaproteobacteria > Burkholderiales > Burkholderiaceae > Burkholderia > Burkholderia sp. MS455. The sequence goes on along the minus strand of NZ_CP041779.1, from coordinate 3,537,394 downwards.
GCCGCAAGCGCACCCATGGCTTCCGTGTCCGCATGAAGACGGCAGGTGGCCGCAAGGTCATCAACGCTCGCCGCGCGAAGGGCCGCAAGCGCCTCGCCATCTAAGGCAGGTTGCGCGCTGTGTCCGCCGTCCGCAGTCCTGCGGAAGGTGCCGTCGAGCCGGGTGCGAATCCGTCGCAGACGAAAGCCGACCTTCCCGAAAGCTGCGCGACTTCTGAAAACGGATGAATTTTTCATCCGTTTTTCGTTTGCGCCCCTGCGGCGTTCCGCGCACTTCGTGATTTACGGCAAGCCGACCGGTCAGCCCGCGCGTCTGGGGCTCGTCATTGGCAAGAAGTATGCGCCGCGTGCAGTCACGCGTAACCTCGTGAAGCGGCTGGCGCGCGACCGCGTTTCGCTTGCGCCGGGCCGAATTCGCCGGGTTACGACCTGCTGCTGCGGCAGCACACGCGCTTCGACAAGAAAGCGCTGCCGAGCGCGGCTCCGCTCCCGCTCGCGGCGATGTGCGCGGCCGAAATCCGCGAGCTGCTCGACAGGGCAGCCCGGGAGATCGCCCGCCGTGCGTCGAAGCCCGCGTCCGAGTGACGCATCCGTGCCCGGTGCGGCGTTCGCGCCCGCCCGGCCGGTTTGTGACGCGGCGCGAACGGCGCCCGCCCCAAGGTATGGGAAACGGTCTTGATCGCGTTGCTGCGCTTCTACAAGGTTGCCCGTGAGCCCCCTGCTCGGCAACCGTTTGCCGTTTTTATCCTTCCTGTTCGGATTACGCGCGCGAGGCAATCCAGTATCATGGCGCGCGCGCGCGGCACGTATCTCGCCGTCAGGCGCGTGTGCCGATTGCCATCCGTTTTCCGCGGGCGGCATCGACCTCGTCCCGCCGCCCAACTCCGACACTCGCGCTCGCGGCGAAGCCGACGCGCGGTCCCATCGACTCTGAGACAACGCATGGATATCAAACGCACCGTCCTATGGGTGTGATCTTCTTCATGTCCAGCTGTCATGCTGTACGACAAACTGGCAGCGTTCCCATGGACGCCCGTCGATGTTCTTCCCCGAGCGCCACGCAAGACGGCCCCCGTGGCCGCTGCCGGCGGCGCATCGGGCACGGGCGCGACGACGACCGCAGGTGAAGTGCCTGCCGCCGCAGCCGGGCACCGCACCGTCGACGACCCGGCACCGGCCGCCCAGGCGCAGCTCGTGAAGTTCTCGACCGACGTCTACGACGGCGAAATCGACACGCGCGGCGGCACGCTCGCGAAGCTGACGCTGAAGAAGCAGGGCGACGGCAAGCAGCCCGACCTGTACATCACGCTGTTCGACCACACGGCCGGCCACACGTATCTCGCACGCTCGGGCCTGCTCGGCGGCGATTTTCCCGAACCACAACGACGTCTACACGCAGGTGAACGCCGGCTCGACGTCGCTGACGGGCGACCAGACACGCTGAAGCTGTCGTTCGAATCGCCGGTGAAGGGCGGCGTGAAGGTCATCAAGACCTACACGTTCACGCGCGGCAGCTACGTGCTCGGCGTCGATACCAAGATCGACAACGTCGGCACGGCGTCCTGTCACGCCGACGGTCTACATGGAACTCGTCCGCGACAACACGGCCGTCGAAACGCCGATGTTCTCGCACACGTTCCTCGGGCCGGCGGGTCTATACGGATGCGAAGCACTTCCAGAAGATCGACTTCAGCGACCTCGACAAGAACAAGGCGAACTTCGAGAAGTCCCGCCGACAACGGCTGGTTCGCGATGGTTGCAGCACTACTTCGCGTCGGCATGGATTCCGCAGGTCGGGCATGAAGCGCGACATCTACGCTGAAAAGATCGATCCGGCGCTTGGTACCGCGTAGGACGGCGTGCAAGCAGCCGGGTCGCCGCGATCGGCCCCGGGCCAGTCGGCCGACGTGCAGGCACGCCTGTTCGCCGGTCCGGAAGAAGAGCGCATGCTCGAAGGCATTGCGCCGGGCCTGGAGCTCGTGAAGGACTACGGCTGGGTGACGATCATCGCGAAGCCGCTGTTCTGGCTGCTCGGAAGAATCCACGGCCTACGTCGGCAACTGGGGCCTGGGCGATCGTGCTGCTGACGGTGCTGATCAAGGCCGTGTATTCACGCTGTTCGGCCCCGCGAGCTACAAGTCGATGGCGCGCATGAAGGACATCACGCCGCGCATGCAGGCGCTGCGCGAACGCTTCCAAAGAGCGATCCGCAGAAGATGAACTCCGCGCTGATGGAGCTGTACAAGACCGAGAAGGTCCAATCCGTTCGGCGGCCTGCCTGCCGGTCGTGATCCAGATCCGGTGTTCATCATCGCTGTACTGGGTGCTGCTCGCGTCGGTCGAAATGCGCGGCGCGCCGTAGGATTCTGTGGATTCACGACCGTCGCAGCGCGATCCGTCTTCCTTCATCCTGCCGGTGCTGATGGCCGTGTCGGATGTTTCTGTGCAGACGAGCCTGAAACCCGACCGCCGCCGGACCCCGTCCAGGCGAAGATGATGAAGTTCATGCCGATCGCGTTCTCGTCATGTTCTTCTTCTCCGGCCGGCCTGGTGCTTACTACAGTCGTGAAACAACCGTGCTGTCGATCGCGCAGCAGTACTACATCACGCGCAAGCTCGGCGGGGTCAAGAAGAAACCGGCCTGACGCCCGTCGCACCGCGGGCGGCGAGCCGCCCGCGATGCACGTAAAAAAGCCGCATGGTTCGCCCATGCGGCTTTTTTGCTTCTGGGCGGCGGCGCGCGGTTTTGCGATGCGCGTGCCGTTCCCCGTCAGGATTTCTTCGCTTCGATTTTCGGATCGCCGTAGAACTGCTCGACCAGTTCCTGAACGAGGTAGCGAGATGCGGAGACAGCGCCTCGATCTTCGACGCGAGTTCGATCGTTTCGGGCGTCGGCGGATAGCGTGCGTCGCGCGGCAGCGGTTGCGGTGTCGGATGTTCGATCACGCTCGGCGACGGCCCGTAATGCAGCCAGTGCAGTTCGACGCGCAACCATTCGGCGAGCGTTTCGAGTTTGTCCGACGTCGGAATCGTGCGGCCCGTCAGCCACTTGTGCGCGGTTTGCGGCGAAACGGGATGCGTTCCGCGGTGGCGCAGATTGAACTTGTTCGCAAGCTCCGTCGCGCCGGCGACCTTCTCCGGACTGCGCCGCAGGGCGAATTTCAGGCGTTCCGAGAACGCGGCTTTTTCTTCGGATGTCGGCATGGGAGAGATTGTGCAATTCCACCGACGTCTTTCAGACAACCCATATGGGATAAACATATCTCGTTCGGACTAATCCCGGACTTGCGCAGGATGAGCAGTGGAATTGAGGGACGCAGTGTCAAGCCGCTCCGGCAGGCAGACTGGTCCGAAACGATGGCTTTGTCATCGCGCTGGACTGATACTCGACTTATCCCCGGTGGGATAAATTCGGGCAAGTCCGAACCCCGCGTGGCGTCCGGGGGCGTATGAGCCGGCACGCTACAATGCCGGCGTTCCGATGCCCGAACTGTTGCGGGGCGCCACTCACTGCCTGATCACCCGATTCATCCGATTCCCATGCTCGCTACCGATTCCGACCCGATCGTCGCCATTGCCACTGCTGCCGGCCGGGGCGGCATCGGCGTCGTCCGCGTGTCGTTCGGGCGCGGCGGCGAGGCGGCCGCGCTGCCGCTGATCGACGCGTTGTGCGGGCAGAAGCTCGCGCCGCGCCATGCGAGCTACGTGCCGTTCCTCGACGAGCACGGCGCGGCGCTCGACCGCGGGATCGCGCTGTATTTCCGGCGCCGCATTCGTACACCGGCGAGCACGTGCTCGAACTGCAGGGGCACGGCGGGCCGATTGTGATGCAAACTGCTGCTGCAGCGCTGCCTGGATGCGGGGCGCGGCTTCGGGCTGCGGCTCGCGGAGCCGGGCGAGTTCACGCGGCGCGCGTTCCTGAACGACAAGCTCGACCTCGCGCAGGCCGAGGCGGTTGCCGACTTGATCGAGGCAAGCACCGAGGCCGCCGCGCGCTCGGCCGGGCGTTCGCTCGATGGCGCGTTCTCGCGGCAGATCCATGCGCTCGTCGAAGACGTGATCACGCTGCGGATGCTGGTTGAGGCGACGCTCGATTTCCGGAAGAGGAGATCGACTTCCTGGAGGCTGCCGATGCACGCGGCAAGCTCGCGAAGATCCGTGCGCAGCTTGCGCACGTGCTTGGCGATGCGCGGCAGGGTGCGCTATTGCGCGAAGGGTTGTCGGTCGTCCTTGCCGGACAGCCGAACGTCGGCAAGTCGTCGCTGCTGAATGCGCTGGCCGGCGCGGAACTGGCGATCGTCACGCCGATCGCCGGGACGACGCGCGACAAGGTCGCGCAGACGATCCAGGTCGAAGGGATTCCGCTGCACATCATCGATACGGCCGGGTTGCGCGAGACGGAGGATGAAGTCGAGCGGATCGGGATTGCGCGCACGTGGAGCGAGATCGAGCGCGCGGGACGTCGTGCTGCATCTGCTCGATTCGCGCACGGGGTGACGCCGGATGACGAGACGATCGCCGCGCGGTTTCCGGGCGGCGTGCCGGTGGTGCGGGTGCTGAAACAAGACGGATCTGACCGGCGTGCCGGCTTGCGTCGAGCATCCAGCGGCGGAAGGCGATCTGACCGAGGTGCATCTGTCGGCGAAGCGCGGCGACGGGATCGACATGCTGCGTGCGGAGTTGCTGCGGATCGCGGGGTGGCAGGCGGGAGCCGAAGGCGTGTATCTCGCGCGCGAGCGGCATTTGATCGCGTTGCGGGCTGCGCAGGAGCATCTGGCGCAGGCGCGGCGGCGGATCATGCGGAGCAACGGGCGCAGTCGCTGGATCTGTTTGCCGAGGAACTGCGGCTCGCGCAGGAACAGCTCAATGCGATTACCGGGGAGTTCACTCGGACGATCTGCTGGGGGTGATTTTCAGCAGGTTTTGTATTGGGAAATAGAAGCGAAAAGGATTGCAGGGCGGGAATGGCACAGCCATCGCCCGGCAATAGAACGTGCCTGCATCCGCGTGACGACTGCAAGTCAGATTGACACTGTGGTTTTACAGATGCGGACGGGCCGCTAGCATCCGATCGATAAACGATGGCGGCAGCGATATATATACAGAATCATCTCCGCCGTCACCTTTTGAAAAGGACACGTAGGCCTCGCTATAACTATTCCAGGAAATTTCGGGAATCGGTGTGCTGAATGTGTGCTGGGCTATTAACCTCCCAGTTTGTGCGATGTATACGCGACCAACATACCGCGAATCTCCACCCGGAACCCAAGCTAAAAGGCACAGGTCGGCAAGATACATCCCATCTGGAGATGTCGACGTTCTACACTCTTCCCCTCGAGGCGTTCGGTCAAAGGCAAAGGTACCAATCAGTGCCATGATGAGCAGTGTATGAGTAATTTTCAAAGAAATCGTCATGATTTATTGTTGAGTTTGATCATAGTGAAATTTCTATGGGAGGGGAGATTGGGATGAATTTTTTGTCAGAGTAGATGATAAAGTCGCCGCCTCTGTCATGAATCTTAGACCATTTTCTAAAATCGATATTTTCTACCGGATAGTGGACGTTCCCCTTGATGAGTGAGTCGCCTCTGGCGACGGCGTATTTGACATATGGGATATGCTCGGAGTTCGAGAATGCAGCGATTGCACTATATGGAACAATGATGACGCCGTCGCTACTCCAATGCCCTAAGTATTGGGATCGCTCATTAGATTCATCGGTGAATGTATAGTTGTCTTTCACATACACCCACACTCCGGTCACTTCAGCTATTGTTCTGTGTGAATTCACGTCCCACGAGAAGCGCGCGCTTCCGAGCGCCACATAGATGTTGAAGGACCCGAGTGCTCCGGATAGGTCGTCAGGCACACCATTGTTGCGAAGTTGTGCATCTAGTTGAGTTTCGATTTTCTGCCCAAACGTGCTGTCTACTTTTGAGTATTGAAATTGGAATCTTCGGTGCAAATCGCGAAGATCATTGCCACATATGTCGTCGGTGTAGAGTCGCGCTGCGCAGTCTTTATGCGGGATCAGCAGTTTGTAAAGCTGGATTCTGGATTTTGGTGAGCGAATCATTTCATTAATAAGGTGGTCGAATTGCCGCTTCGCTCTGGGGAAGCGCAGAATCCAATCCAATTTAATGGTAGACATGTCATACATGTCGGATGGATATGGTTTTCCATATTGATTGATTTCTAACGACTCATCCGAAGAAGTCCGTGAATAATTTAATTTTCCAGAGAACCATCGCTCCATAAGTTTGGCAGATGTCGGAAGGTGCATTTTACGCATTGCTGCGGGAATCTCTTGAATATCGAACGCTGGTACGGGATCGCCCTTTTTTAGTTTCACGATGGCGGGTTTGGGAGGGGGGGAGGCATTTAGCCAAACTTGAAAGCGTGCCAGCGCCTTGCCGGCCATTTCCAAGTCATCCACCATTTTGTCAAGCGAATCGCGCTTGGGCGTGGCGGAGGAATGTTTGAGTTCAGTTGCGTTCGATTTTTGTTGCATCGGAAGCGGTGGCGCAGGTTTATCCATGGATAACGAGATGTTTGGAACAATCTTGCATCCATCAGCACCGTCATGGAGTTTCCACTTCCAAAAAATTTTATTTATCGTGAAATAGGGAATTTTTTCCTTGTTTGATGGCATTTCTATTTTAGATCCGGTGATGTTGGGCGGTTTGCGCGATGCCTGTTACGCTAGCGTGATCGCACCCGTAAAATCAATCGGACTAGTTCGAAATCGTTGTTAACGTGACTGGGTTTGGGGTCAAATATTCTTGGGGTTTTCTTGGCCGTCTAAGCGCGCCGGGATCGTGAGGCCATCGATAGGTATGCAGATATTCAAAGGAGTTGCGACTTTTTATTTTTCTCGGCAAGGTGGCGGGTCGGGCGTTAGCTATCATTGTGCTGGCGTCAACGGTGGCCGGCGCAGCGGGTATTCCACGGGTAGAATATCCCGTTGCGGTCGGTGATATGCGAGTCGCGGGGAATGTCTATTACCCGGTCCGGAATGGCTCATTTCGCGAGTGGTAGCGGCGTCATCATCGAGGCGGCGATTTTGTTATTTTTTCGGACTACTGCTAAGTGACGTTGCAGGAACCCATCAAACTTCGGCTCACATGAATCTTCGTATTAATGATTCGGGCGTGTTGTTAATGATAGCCCTCCTGACGATAATATTGCCCGTTGTCGTGCTCGCTTCGGCAGTGAGATTGCTGAATGCTTTCTTATCTGGCTCAAGCGGTTGGGCTGATGTTATTGCGAGTGAGATTAGGATTTTCATTCGGCGCGCATTCGTTTCGGCTGCCGTCGTCACTGTCCTCGGGTTTGGCTGGGGCTACTGGAAAGACGTACAACTGCGCGCGATTTGCGATTCACGCGAACAAAAGATCGAGCGTTCTTCGCACGGTGGCTATTGGGCACGGTACTGTTATTTTGGAGATACGATCGTTCTCAGGCTCTACGACAGGGGGGGCGAGCACCTCGTCGCCGAGCGAACGTATCGGGACGGGTCTCGCTTACCTGTTGAGCTTCATTGGGCGAAGGAGGCATTGATGTACCCCCAAGGGCTCGAGTTCGGCGCAACATTTGGCGAAATCAGTTTGCCGCCGACTTTTCTTGACCGGATGTTGGCGCGGCTTCCCTAGCAGACCACGTTCGGCGCTTATGCTTCGCAAGCACGTCGCGCTCAAGGGAGTGGGGCTCCGATTGGGCGGCGGTCGATGCAAATGCGATCGACAGCGTGCCAGGTGAATGTAGCTGCTGGCGTGCAGAGTGACTACGCCGGCCTGATTGAGGAGCTAATGTCAAATGTGGTGTACGACAGTCGAGCAGCATGATCAAGCGGCAAGCGGTTGAGCAGGAGCCGGTGTGCTCTCGGTCACCGGTGTTCCGTCCTTGAAGGGCACGCCGTTCAAGATCTGTTCGATTTTGTCGACACCGCGAATGCGGCGCCATGATTCCTCTGCTGCTTCGATGAGCTTGAAGGCCATGCCGAGGAAGGTCGCGCGCGACAGACAGTTTCGCGTGCGGGTCGTGCGGTGGCGGACCGTCGCGAAGGTCGACTCGATCGGATTCGTCGTGCGCACATGCTGCCAGTGCTCGGCCGGGAAGTCGTAAAACGCGAGCAGCTCGTCGCGATCCTTCGTGACCTTCTCGACAGCTTTCGGATATTTGGCCGTATAGGTCGCGACGAACTGATCGTAGGCGACGATCGCATCGGCGCGCGTCGCGGCGTTCCAGATCTCCGCGAGCGCGGCCTTGGCCTTGCCCTGCTGCGACTTCGGCAACGCGTTGAGCACGTTGCCGATCTTGTGAAACCAGCAGCGCTGGTGCCGCGTCTGCGGGAACACTTCCTCGAGTGCCGCCCACAAGCCCATCGCGCCGTCGCCGACGGCTAGCAGTGGGCCGGCTTGTAGACCGCGAGCCTTCAGATCGAGCAGTAGCTCGACCCACGAATCCTTCGACTCGCGGTAGCCGTCGGCGAGCGCGACGCGTTCCTTGCTGCCGTCTGGCTTCACGCCGATGATCACCAGCAGACATTGCCCGTCGGAATCCTCGCTGCGCGCCCCAGTATGAATGCCGTCGGCCCACCAGTAGACCCAGCGGGCCGCCGACAAGTCCCGATTGTTCCATTGCGCGAATTCGTCCGCCCAGATCGCTTTGAGACGAATGACGGTATTTGCCGACAGGCCTTTCGCCTGGTCGCCGAGCAATACGCTGAGCGCTTCGCTCATGTCGCCGGTCGAGACGCCGCGCAGATACAGCCACGGCAGCGCCGACGACACACGCGGCGACTTGCGCACGTAGGGCGGCACGATCTCCGAGTTGAACTTTACCCCCGAGCCCGAGCGATCGCGGACCTTCGGCACCTGGACCGTTACCGGTCCGATTGCCGTGACAACGTCTCGCTCAGGCAGATAGCCGTTGCGCACGATCGCCCGCCGGCCGTCCAGCGTCTTCACGTTCGAATATTGCTCGAGCAATGCCTTCAATTCCGCCTCGATCGCTTGCTGGATAATCTGCCGCGCGCCTTGCTGGATCAACTCGTCCAGGCCGACGGGCCCCTTGAATTCTGTTTCCGTTGCTTGACTGTCGTTCGCTTCCCGATTACGTTTCGCCATGGTGGTGGATTGGTTGCTGGGTTCGTTACCTTGGAAAGCAACATTCTCCTGCAATCGCCACCGCCTCCCGCCGATTCCGCTCCACACCGCCGTACACCACTTCCGACATTAGCTCCTGATTGAGTTGCGGTCCGGATCATCGATCCAGCATGGGCGAGCATACTGATCGACTCGTCCGGACCCCCACCCGCATCAATCCCAATGCCGATGATGGTGGTAATACCCGCCACCACCGTAATACCCACCGTCAGGCACGACGATACAGCCGCTCAGCAACACGGCGACGCCGGCAATCAGCAAAAGGGTTTTCTTCATGGCGCTCACCTGCTCGGGTTCGATATGAAACCGAGCATAGCGAGCGCCCGCAACAGGGGCTGTAAGCATTGGTATCCCTGCCCCGCATTGCGTAACGGCGCATTATTCCGGTCAAAATGACCGTAACAAATACCCCAAACAGCAGACGTATTCAGGCGACCACAACCCTGTTTCGCCCCGTATCCTTCGCACGATACAGCGCGGCATCGGCAGCTTCGATCAACGCATCGGGCGTGGACAGATCGTCGGCCGACACGGTCGCACAGCCGACGCTGACGCTGACGCGTCCTGCCGGCGAAGCAGGCATCGCGAGGTCCAGCCGCAGCACCGCTTCGTGCGCTTCCTCGGCAACGACCCGCGCGCCGCGCGTACCCGTGTTCGGCAACACGATCGCGAATTCCTCGCCGCCGTAACGCGCGACGATATCCGCTGGCCGCCTCACCGCGCCGGCCAGCGCATTTGCGATCGCGATCAGGCACGCATCGCCCTTCACGTGACCGAACGCATCGTTGTATGCCTTGAAGTGATCGACGTCGACCATCAGCAGCGACAGCGGTTCGCCTTGCCGCCGCGCCTGCAGGAACAGCGTGTGGAAATGATCGTTGAAGTGGCTGCGGTTGAACGCGCCCGTCAGCCCGTCGCGAGCGGAAGAGCGAATCAGCGTTGCATGCGCCTCGAACAACTGCTGGTACAGCATCGTCACTTCCCACGCGAGCACGCACACGAGCACACCGGGCGTGAACATGCTGAACACGCGCGCGACATACCAGCCGACCGTGAAGCGGTTCGTGGTCAGCAGGTTCAGCGTCGTGTCGGTGAGGCACGCGAGCACCGCGATCGCGAGCCAGAGATCGAGCGTCGTGCGCAGCCGGCCGGTGGCCAGCACGGCCACGAGCGCAAGCGCATTGAGTATCCACACAGCGAGCGCGACGCCATTGAAGGGCAGCACGGCCGCGTCGCCGGGCGGACGGAACGCGGGCGGCAGCGACACGTTCAGCGCGAGCGCGCAAAGCAGCGCGGCCGCGATGGCCGGCCCGCCGACGAGCGCGACGGTCCACCGGCGCGTCTGCTGTTCGCCGACCGGTGCGCGCGTCAGTCGTTCGCGCGCGAGCAGCGCGGCCATCACGAAGCACGGGAAGCCCGCATGCCAGAAGATCCACATCCACGCGGCGCTTTGCGGGCGTGCGCCGAGCAGGCCATGCGGCGCGAACACGCCCGGAAAGGTGAGCAACTGCAGCGCGACGGCGAGCGCGGTGAACGCATAGGCGCCGCCGAGCGCGCCGAGCACGGGCTGGCGCGTCACGGTGAACTGCGCGCCGAGGAAGAACGCGGCGATGCTCGCGGTCGTGAACACGGTGAGCGCGCACATCGGCATGAACGGCTCGACGGCCGGCAGCGTGACGTTCGCGTGCGGCGCGGCGATTCCGAGCGCGAGCAGGATGACGAGCGCCGTCAGCGCGCCGAACCAAAGCTGACGACGCGACGTGTGCTGGATCAGGATGCCTTCCATGGAGTCCCCCGGACACGCGTGCGCAAACGCCCGGTCTTGCGCCGGGCGGCGCGCATCCCGGCCGCGGCGCGACCGGTGCGGCCCGATCCTATCGCGTTATTGGCGCGCGCTCAAATGCCGAGCCCCGGGCCGAAGTTGCCGGCGACCCAGTGCGTGACGGCGTCGACGTCCGCGTAGTCCTGTTCGGGCAGGCCGTCGAGCATCGACAGCACCTCGTTGCTGGCGCCGGCATCGCGCGCGGCATCGACGATCGCATCCTTGTTCGCCGGGTAGCGGACGGCCGCCAGCACGTCGGCGATCTGCAGGTCGATCGTTTCGTTGGGAATATCGTGCGGAGGGAGGGCGGGCTTGTCGTTCACGTCGGCGTCTCGTGGGTTGGGCGGGAATCGGTTCGAAGCGGAATAAGGCTGCATCACGCGTTGCCCGGCCCGGAGTGGCCCGGCCGGCGCGTGACGCGGATCGGCGGAGATCGGCTCAATGCCCGCGTCGCACGCGGCGCCACGGATGCTTCCAGTCGATGTGCGGGGCGTTTTCGTCGCGCGGATGCTGGCGCCGATGTTCCTGCCAAAGTTCGTCGGAAAACAGCGCCGTGACGATCACGAGCGGCAGTACGAGAAAAATACCGAGTATGACTTGCTCGATCACGATAGCCTCCCTGCAGTGGCAGGAACCCTTGCTCACATTCTAGGCTCTGAACTTCGCCCGCGTTCAACTTCTTACAGTGCGGAACGGGCCCGAGCGCGGCCGAGCCGCGCGGGCGTGCCGCACGTGCGCCGGCATCAAAAAGGACATGAACATGCAACTCCAGAACGATACCAACACGCTTGCGCTGCGGCCGCTGGAGCGCCAGGACCTGCGCTTCGTCCACGAACTGAACAACGACGCGAAGATCATGCGTTACTGGTTCGAGGAGCCGTACGAAACCTTCTCGGAACTGTCGCAACTGTACGACCGCCATGTGCACGACCAGCGCGAGCGCCGTTTCGTCGCGGTCGATGCGCAAGGCGAACTGGTCGGTCTCGTCGAATTGATCGAGCTCGACTACATCCATCGCCGCGGCGAGTTCCAGATCATCATCGCGCCGCAATGCCAGGGGCGCGGCTATGCAGGCCAGGCGACGCGCCTCGCGATCAAGTACGCATTCAACGTACTGAACATGCGCAAGCTGTACCTGATCGTCGATACGACGAATGCGGCGGCGATTCACGTGTACGAAAAATGCGGGTTCCAGCACGAGGCTGAATTGAAGGAAGAATTTTTCGGCAACGGTGCGTATCACAATGCTTATCGCATGTGCATCTTCCAGCGCGATTATTTCGAGCGCCAGCAATCGGCCTGAATAAGGCAGGGTAAACACGCTGACGAAAGGCGCCTGCGGCACGGCCTCCGCGGGCGCAGGATGCATGCGGGGAAACACGGATAAATACGGATGCGCTTATACCTGGCATTTTTCTTGTATCAGGTAAATGCGATTCCGCGCTGCGGTAAAGTCGGATCGTTTCGAATGACTTTATGTGCGGCGCATCAAAATGATCCGGATATCGAAATGGATTATCCAAACCGTTCAATCGCCGCCTTGTAACTTTGCTGAAAGTCTTGCCGGGTAATGCTTTCCGCCCGGCGCCACGAGCCTGTCCGCCACGCGGCAGGCGTGGTCCCGCACGGAAAACGGGCTGCGCACGGGGTGCGACAATCCGCCGCTATTGCGGTCGCACAACAAATGTGCTTGCTATCGCTTGCCGGTCTTCTAAAGTGAAAAATGCGGGTTCACGATCACCTTTAAACACATAGCTAACCCAAGCCTGGTGCCCGCAAGCCTGGAGACAAAAAATGATGAAGCGTACCGGTATCCTTTTTGCCCTCGTCGGCGCATTTTGCGCAGCGTCGATTGCCCAGGCCGGCGGCGATTCGGCCGTCAAGCCGAAGCAGGAAATCCAGCTGACGAAGAATGCCTGGGGCTGCCTGTCGAAAGACAATCTGGATTCCGTACTGAATCACGAGCGCGACGGCAAGTCGCAGGCGAAGCAGCAGTACTTCGACGACTACCGCTGCCTGTCGGTGCCGGAAGGCCAGCGCTTCCGCGTGGTGTCGGTCGACCAGGGCGACGTGCAGTTCGTCAGCGCAGACAACAGCGACCAGCAGGGTCTCTGGGCCGATTCGCGCTTCGTCAAGCAATAACCGCACAGTCACCGCGCAGTCGCACGACGCGCGAGCGCGCCGGCCCGATCAACCGGCGGCGCGAACCGAACACGGCCCGGTGCATGCCGGGCCGTTGCGCTGTGAGGGCACACATGACACGCGCCGGACGGCGCGCATTCGGTATCATCACGGCCCGACCGAACCGAATGCCCGCCCGGGCCGCATCCGCATGGCGCTGAAATCCACGATCTACAAAGCCGAACTGCAAATTGCCGACATGGATCGGCATTACTATGCCGATCACGCGCTGACGGTGGCGCGCCATCCGTCGGAAACCGACGACCGGATGATGGTGCGCATCGTCGCGTTCGCACTGTTCGCGCACGAGCGGCTCGAATTCTGCAAGGGGCTGTCGGACGTCGACGAGCCCGATCTGTGGCAGAAGGACCTGACGGGCGCGATCGACGTGTGGATCGAGGCCGGCCAGCCCGACGAACGGCGCATCTCGAAGGCGGCCGGCCGCGCCGGGCAGGTCACGGTGATCGCGTACGGCGGCAAGACGTCGGATATCTGGTGGCAGGGCGTGCGCAGCAAGGTCGAGCGGCTGCGCAACGTGCAGGTGCTGTCGCTCGCCGATGGCGTCGCGGCCGAGCTCGGGCAGCTCGCGGAGCGCACGATGCGCCTGCAGTGCACGGTGCAGGACGGTGCGGCGTGGATCTCGAGCGCGGACCACGATCCGGTCGCGGTCGAATGGACGGTGCTGAAGGCGCGCGCGGGCGCGTGACGGCCCGCACACCGGCCGTGCTCAGCCGATCGCGGCCGGCGGCCCCTTGAATTCCAGCATGTTGCCTTCGGGATCGAACAGGTAGATCGACGGCCCGTAGCCGCCGGCGCCGTAGCGCTCCGCGGGGGCACCCGGCCGCGCGCCATGCGCGGCGAAATGCGCGATCAGCGCGTCGGGGTCGAACGGCTCGACGCGCAGGCACAGGTGATCGAGGTTGCGCCCCGTGCCGGGCGGGCCGCTGTCGGGACGGTCGATCGGGCCGCCGACCGACAGCAGGTCGATCAGCGCATCGCCGGCGCGCAACTGCACGAGGCCCAGATCGGGCTGTTCCTTCTCCACGTGACAGCCGACTGCGTCGCAGTAAAAGCGCGTCATCGCTGCCATGTCGGTCACGCGCAGCACGATGTGATCGATCGCGCGGATGGTGGGTTTCATAAGCCGATACTCCTTCGCAGTCGACGAGCATCGAGTGTAGACGCATCGCGCCTGCGCTGCCGGCCGGAACGCGGCACAATCGACAGACGAAAAAAAGCCCGTTCACGCAGAGCGGAACGGGCTTAATCCATATCAGGAGGAGACATGGAGGAGACAGTTCCAACTATACACACGGCGATGGTGCGACGCAATATTCAGAATGCAAAAAAACGTCAGGACGGCGATTTGTCGCATCCGCACTGCAGCAAATTGGTGACGGGACGATGACGAAAACCGCGCCGGATCAGCTGGAGCGGGCGTTTTGTCCGATTTATTTCGAGGTGATCCGCCCCCGGTTCGCCGACGCGAATCACAGAGCAAGATTCAGGGCGCGACGGCACGTGCCGATGTCTAGAGTAGGCACCATCTACACTAGAGAGTGCGAGGTTCAGATGAAAACCGCCTATCCGACCGACGATGCCCGCTGGGGCGCCGTGACCGAGCGCGATCCGCATGCGGACGGCGCGTTCTTCTATGCCGTGAGCACGACCGGCGTGTTCTGCCGCCCGACCTGCGCGTCGCGGCTGCCGCGCCGCGAGCATGTGTCCTTCTTCGCCGATCCGGCGGCCGCGCGTGCGGCAGGCTTCCGGCCCTGCAAGCGGTGCCAGCCGGAAGGGCTGCCGCGCGAGCTCGAGATCGTCAACCGCGCGTGCGCGGTGCTCGACGCGCATGCCGAGCGGCTCACGCTTCAGCAACTGAGCGATGCCGTGCACGTGAGCCCGTTCCATCTTCAGCGGCTCTTCAAGCGCGTGGTTGGCGTGTCGCCGCGGCAGTACCAGGCCGCGCAGCGCGGCGCCGTGTTGCGGCAGGCGCTGCAAAGCGGGCAGCCGGTCACGCAGGCGGCCGTCGATGCGGGCTTCAACTCGCCGTCGCGGCTCTATGCGTCGGTGCCGCGCGAGCTCGGGATGGCGCCGTCCGCGTTCCGCCGCCAGGGCGCCGGCCTGCGGATCGACTATGCGACCGCGTCGACGTCGCTCGGCACGGTGCTCGTCGCCGCGACCGAACAGGGCATCTGCCGGATCGCGTTCGGCGACGAGCCGGCGTTGCTGGTCGGCGAGCTGAAGGACGCGTTCGCGCGCGCCGAACTGGTCGAATCGTCCGCACGGCTCGCGCCGTTCGTCACGCAGATCCGCGCGTACCTGGACGGCACGCGGCACGCATTCGACCTGCCGCTCGACATCGCGCCGACCGCGTTCCAGCAGCGCGTGTGGGAAGCGCTGACGCATATTCCGTACGGCGAAACGCGCAGCTACTCGGAGATCGCCGAGGCGCTCGGCTCGCCGCGCGCGGTGCGCGCCGTGGCGTCCGCGTGCGCGTCGAACCCGGTCGCGCTCGCGATCCCGTGCCACCGCGTCGTGCAAAAGGGCGGCGCGCTCGCCGGATATCGCTGGGGCGTGCGCCGCAAGGCGACGCTGCTCGCGGCCGAAGCGCGTCATGCGCATCACGATGAAAACGAAGCCGTGACGGAGGGAAGTGCGGTTTGAGCATCGCGAAAACAACGATCACGTCAACCGTGAACGGCGGCCATGTGCCGCCGTCCGCGCAGATGGAACTGCGCTTCAACGCGCCCTACGACTGGGCGCGTGTTCTGCGCTTCTTCAGCGGGCGCGCGATTCCGGGTGTCGAGCAGGTCGCGGACGGCGTGTATCGCCGCATCGTCGACCTGCATGGCGACTCCGGCCGGCTCACCGTCACGAAACATCCGCGCAAGCATTGCCTGATCGCGACGGTCGAAGGGGCGGTCGCGCGCCATGTCGACGATGCATTCGCCGCGCGTGTCGCGACGATGTTCGACCTCGGCGCCGATCCGACCGCGATCGGCGGCGGGCTCGCGCGCGATCCGTGGTTCGCGCCGCTCGTCGAGGCCGCGCCGGGGCTGCGCGTGCCGGGCGCGTGGTCGGGGTTCGAGCTGGCCGTGCGCGCGATCGTCGGCCAGCAGGTGAGCGTGAAGGCCGCGACGACGATCGTCGGCCGGCTCGTCGAACGGGCCGGCGAGCGTGTGGTGCATATCGACGATGGCGCGCCCGCATGGCGTTTCCCGACGCCCGACGCGCTGGCCGCGTGCGATCTCGACAAGATCGGGATGCCCGGCAAGCGCGTTGCCGCACTGACGGGCGTGGCGCGTGCGGTGGCGGCCGGCGACGTGCCGGTCGATCGCACGCATGCCGATCTCGCGACGCTGCGCGGCGCGTGGCTCGATCTGCCCGGCATCGGCCCGTGGACCGTCGAATACATCGCGATGCGCGCGTGGCGCGACCCGGACGCGTGGCCGGCATCCGATCTCGTGCTGATGCAGTCGATCGCCGCGCGCGATCCGTCGCTCGACCGGCTGGCGAGCCAGAAGCGCCGCACTGAAGGCTGGCGGCCGTGGCGCGCGTATGCGGCGCTGCATTTGTGGAACGAAGTGGCCGACCGGGCGGGCGGCGCGCGCGGCGGGTGACGGCGGCGGCCCGCGCTCGGGTGCGACCGGACGAGGCCGCGACGCGCTTCACGATCCGTCGGACGAATTCGCGTGACCGACGTGCCGATCGGTGCCGCCTGAATCCGGTAACGCAGGCCGCGACAGCCGCGATCGGCCCGTCCGGCGGCCCGCTCCGGCCCGCGAGCCATGCCCGCGGCCACCTCAAGCGCGTGTTCCGGCGAGATGTTAAAGTGCCCGCTACCAACGAAGCGACCAACAATCCAGCCGGCCGCGCGCGGCGTTCTGCGCGCGGCCGTCACGCACTTGCGTCTCCATGTCGAACACCATGACTCACCGCCAGTCCGAACTGCTGCTGAATCGCCTCGAAGCGCTGAGCTCGGGCCCGACGCGGCAGCATCTGCCCGACGGCCTGCGCGGCATCGAAAAGGAAAGCCTGCGCGTGACGCGCGACGGGATGATCGCGTTCACGCCGCATCCGCGCGCGCTCGGTTCGGCACTCACGCACCCGTCGCTGACGACCGACTACTCCGAAGCGCTGATCGAGCTCATCACGCCCGCGGAACCGGACGCGTCGATCACACTCGAACGCCTCGACGAACTGCATCGCTACGTCTATGCATCGCTCGGCGACGAGATGCTGTGGAACGACTCGATGCCGGGCCTGCTGCCGGCCGACGACCAGATTCCGATCGCCGACTACGGCACGTCGAACATCGGCCGCCTGAAGACGGTGTACCGGCGCGGCCTCGCGTATCGCTACGGCCGCACGATGCAGTGCATCGCCGGCATCCACTACAACTACTCGCTGCACGAGGAAGTGTGGCGGCGCCTGCACGCGGAAGAAGGGTCGACGGCCACGCTCGTCGATTACCAGTCGGAGCGCTATTTCGCGCAGATTCGCAACTTCCGCCGCCGCAGCTGGCTGCTGATGTACCTGTTCGGCGCGTCGCCCGCGCTCGACACGAAATTCCTGCGCGGCAAGCCGCACAGGCTCGATACGTTCGACGCCGATACGCTGTACCAGCCGTATGCGACCAGCCTGCGGATGAGCGATCTCGGCTACTCGAACACGACGGCCCAGGCCGCGCTGCACGTCGACTACAACACGCTGCCCGGCTATCTCGACGCGCTGTCGAAGGCCGTCAGCGAGCCGTATCCGGCATACGAGGCGATCGGCACGCATCGCGACGGCGAGTGGATCCAGATCAACACGAACGTGCTGCAGATCGAGAACGAGTTCTACTCGACGATCCGGCCGAAGCGCGTCACGTATTCGGGCGAACGCCCGCTGCATGCGCTCGCATCGCGCGGCGTGCAGTACATCGAGGTGCGCTGCCTCGACATCGATCCGTTCGAGCCGACCGGCATCGCGCTGGAGACCGCGCGCTTCATCGACGCATTCCTGCTCGCGTGCGCGCTCGACGACAGCGCGCCGCTCGACTGCGACGCGTACAAGGAAGCGAACGCGAACTTCGGCAGCGTGACGATGGAAGGCCGCAAGCCGGGGCTCGCGCTGTCGCGCGACGGGCAGGCGATCACGCTGCAGGCGTGGGCGGACGACCTGATGGCCGATATCGAAACCGTCGGCCGCCGCCTCGACGAAATCCGCGGCGGCGACGAACATGCGCGCGCGATCGCCGCGCAGCGCGAAAAGCTCGCCGATCCGGAGCGCACGCCGTCCGCGCGCGTGCTGCGCACGATGCGCGAGAACGGGCAGTCGTTCCTTGCGTTCGCGCTGGCGCAGAGCGAAGCGCATGCCGCGCATTTCCGTGCACATCCGCCGTCGGCCGACACGCTGCGCACCGAGCAGGCACTCGCCGCGAAGTCGCTGGCCGAGCAGGCCGAACTCGAAGCGAAGGAGGCCGGATCGTTCGACGCGTTCGTCGCGGCCTATCGCGCGTATACGCTGAATCGCTTCAGCGTCTGAGGATCGCGCACGCGGGCCGCGCGCGTTGGCGTGTGCGCCGCGTACGTGTCGGTCGGCGCCGGTCGCGCCGCGCCGTTACCCGTTCAATCCGGTTCGGTCAGCAATCAGTGATGCGCGTACGTGCCGCGATCGATCGCGTGCGGCAGCGCCGGCTTGCCCGATTCAACGTGTGCCCGGCCGTCGTTGCCGTAACCGGCATCGTCGCCGCGCGCCTGCGCGGCGCGCCGCATGATCGCCTGCATGTTCTCCGGAAAGTCGGGACTGCTCGCGAGGCTCGTCCGGTAGCCGGCGGCCTCCAGTTCCGCGAGTTCCTGGCGGACCTCCGCGCGCGTCAGCGTCGATGCGGCCTGCGCGTGGGCGGCGAAAGCCGCGCCGATCAGCAGGAATGCGCATGCCGCCTGCTTTATCGTCTTCATCGTGTTCGCTCCGTGAGGTTCCGGTGCCGCGCCGTCGTCGGCGCGGGCGGAATCGATGCGGCCAGTCTAGGCTTCGGATGCCAAACGAAACATCCCGCGTGCCGGTAGTCTCCTTTGTCGCGCGCGCAACATTGCGCAGGTGATGACGTCGCGCACGCCGAGGGGCCGTTCGCGACGGGTTTCCTGTCGGGTGCGACAGCGGCCCGCCAACTGCCGGTCATCGTGCGTCGGATGGTCCGTATCGGGTTGCTGCATTTCGGGCTTGTCCCCCTTGTACAAGCGCCGTACGCCTCCTAACCTCTTTTAAGCGACCGATCGGTTGGCCGTGCAACGTAGTTGCGTGCACAAGTGCCCGATCGTTGTCGCGACTGCAGAACGTCGCTTTGCACCGAATCCGGGGGCGCCGACGCGCCAACCCGGGTCGCCTTTGGAGACACGATGAATCCCACCGACGCCCTACCGCCCGGCATCGTCTTCGCGCAGCCGCTGACGCCGGTCGCCAACTCGCTGTTCCTGTCCTTCGTCGTCGCCGTGATCCCGATCGCGGTCGCACTGATCGCGCTCGGCGTGCTGCGCCGCCCCGCTTGGCAGGCGTCGCTCGCCGGGCTCGTCACCGGCCTCGCGGTCGCGATCGGCGCGTGGGGCATGCCGGCCGGGCTCGCGTTCAACGCGGTCGGCGCGGGCATGGCGCTCGCGGTCGTGCCCGTGATGTGGATCGTCTTCAACGCGCTGCTGCTGTACAACATCGCGGTGAAATCGGGCCGCTTCGACCAGTTCCGGCAGTGGATGCTCGACAACCTGCCCGACGACCGCCGCCTCGTGCTGCTCGTCGTCGCGTTCTCGTTCGGCTGCCTGCTCGAAGGGATCTCCGGATTCGGCACGCCGGTCGCGATCACGAGCGCGCTGTTGATCGCGCTCGGCTTCCCCGCGCTCGAAGCGCTCACCTATACGCTGCTGTTCAACACCGCACCGGTCGCGTTCGGCGCGCTCGGCGTGCCGATTACCGTGCTCGGCGCGGTCACGTCGCTGCCGCCCGCGACGCTCGCGCAGATGGTCGGCCGCCAACTGCCGTTCTTCGCGCTGCTGCTGCCGTTCTATGTGGTCGGCGCGTATGGCGGGCTGCGTTCGATCAAGCAGCTGTGGCCCGCGCTGCTCGTGTCGGGCGCCAGCTTCGCGCTCGCGCAGTTCGTCACGTCGAACTTCCTCGGCTACCAGCTCACCGACGTGCTGTCGTCGCTCACGTCGCTGATCGTCACGATCGGCTTCCTGCAGCTGTGGAAGCCGCAGCCCGATCCGCAATACGCGCTCGCGCGCAGCGTGCCCGCGGCGGCCGGCGCCGCGCGCGCGGGCTTCGGCGGCTGGCTGCCGTGGCTCGTCGTGTCGGTGGTCGTGATCGTGTGGGTGCACGCGAACGTCGCGGCGATCGGCGACGTGAAGATCAAGTGGCCGGGCCTGCACAACGCGGTGTTCGTGTCGCTGTACCACAAGCCGTACGCGGCGGTCTGGGACTTCCAGCCGCTCGGCACGGGCACCGCGATCCTGCTCTCGGCGATCATCACGGCCGTGCTGACGCGCACCGGTGCCGGCGCATTCCTCGAATGCGTGGTCAAGACCTGGCGGCAGACGTGGATCGCGATCGTCACGGTGATGATGATCGTCGGGCTCGCGTACCTGCTGAACTACTCGGGGATCAGCTACACGCTCGGCACCGGCGTCGCGTCGACGGGCGCGCTGTTCCCGCTGGTGTCCGCGTCGCTCGGCTGGATCGCCGTGTTCCTGTCCGGCAGCGACACGTCGGGCAATGCGCTGTTCGGCAACCTGCAGGTCGTCGCCGCCAGGCAGCTCGGCCTCGATCCGGTGCTGATGGCCGCGACCAACTCGTCGGGCGGCGTGATGGGCAAGATGATCTCGCCGCAGAACATCGCGACGGGCGTGTCGACGACGGACCTGAAGGGGCAGGAAGGTGTCGTGTTCGCGCGCACCTTCTGGCACAGCGTGATCCTCACGCTGCTGCTCGGCGTGCTCGTGTTCCTGCAGCAGCACGTGTTCACGTGGATGATCCCGGCGCTGCCGAAGTGACGCGTGGCCGGATGCGACAAGGGAGGCACGAGGAAATAACGAGAGAAGGCGCGGCGAAAAGCGCCAGGAAATGCGCAAAAAGCGGCGAACGCGCGGCGACTCAGCGCGCGTTCGCCCGCCGCGCCGCGTCGCGCGCCGCATGCTCCGCGGGCAGGATGCAGGCGAGGAACGCGTCGATCGCCGGGCTCTGGCGTCGCGCCTTCAGGTAGTACACGTATTCGTCGATCGTCGTGTCGATGCCGCGCAGCGCGATCACGCGCAGGTCCGGATGGCGCTCGGCTTCGCCGAGCGGAAACAGGCTGCCGCCCACGCCATGCAGGATCGCCTCGCGGATCGCTTCGCGGCTGCCGATCTCGGCGACCGACGCGGCCGCGACGCCGGCCGTCGCGAGGATCGTCTCCGTGCAGCGGCGCGTGACCGAGCCTTCCTCGCGAATCAGCAGCCGCACGTCGGCGAGCTGCACCGGATCGATCGCGTCGAAACGCGCGAGCGGATGGTTGCGATGCACGACGAGCACGAGCGGATCGGTCGAGATCACCTTGCGTTCGAGGCCGTCGGCGTCGTTGCGCTGCGACGAGACCGCGAGATCGATGCGGAATTCCTGCAGCGCCTGCAGGATCTCCTCGGAGTTGCCGATCCGGCACGTGAGCGCGATCGACGGATGCGCGTTCGAGAAGCGGCCGACCGCGTCCATGATGTAGTACGGGCCCGTCGCGCCGATCCGCAGGTGGCCTTCGAACAGGCCGCCGACGTTGCGCAGCATGATGTCGGCCTGCGCCTCGAGCGCGATCATCTTCTCGACGAGCGGCAGGAGCTCGATGCCCGTCTCGGTGACCTCGAGCTTGCGGCCGCTGCGGTAGAACAGCTCGACGCCGTACACCTGCTCGACCTGCCGGATCTGCGCGGCAATCGTCGGCTGGCTCACACCCAGGTGGCGCGCGGCGCGCGTGATGCTGCCTTGTCGGACGGTCGCGTGGAACGCCTTCAGCTGATCGAACACGACTCGGCTTCTCCTCCTCTTGATCGCGCGTCAGCGTAGCGCATGCGTGTGTCGGCCGCATGAAAGGCGCGTCGTATGCCGCTTCGAAAAAAAGCTGGGGGTAACCGCAAGAAACCTGCTGGAACCGGTCACGGCCGGGACATGCCGGTGCGGGGTAATAACGGCAACGCACCGACCGCCGGCCCCGCTCGACCGGCGCCCCACTCCTACCGACCACAGGGTCTTCTTCATGTCCTCGAACAATCGACGCGATTTCCTGCGCCTCGCCGCGCAGTCGGCCGGCGCGATGGCCGCCTACGCGGGCTTCCCGCCCGCGATCCGCAATGCGCTGGCGATGCCGGCCGCCTATCGCACCGGCACGATCCGCGACGTCGAACACGTCGTGATCTTCATGCAGGAAAACCGTTCGTTCGACCATTACTTCGGCGGCCTGCGCGGCGTGCGCGGCTTCAACGACCCGCGCCCGCACCTGCTGCCGAGCGGCGCACCGGTGTGGCAGCAGCCGCCGGCATCGGTGTTCACGAAGAACTACCATTCGCGCGGCCTCGATCCGTCGGCGCCGTACGTGCTGCCGTTCTACCTCGATCCGAAGCAGACGACCGAATTCCAGCCGGGCACCAACCACGGCTGGAGCAGCGGCCACCTCGCCTGGAACAACGGCCAGTGGGACCAATGGGTGAACCAGAAGCAGGACGTGCTGACGATGGGCTACCTGAAGCGCCAGGATCTCACGTACCACTACGCATTGGCCGACGCGTTCACGATCTGCGATTCGTACTTCTGCTCCGCGCACGCCGACACGGCGCCGAACCGCATCTACCTGTGGACCGGCACGGTCGACCCGCGCAACATCTACGGCAACCCGCCGAACGGCCCGGGCATCGGCGAGCGCGACGACGTGAACGGCTACACGTGGACGACCTACGCCGAGCGCCTCGAAAACGCGAAGGTCAGCTGGAAGGTGTACCAGGGCGGCACGGGCATCCCGGGCGACCCGACCGACAACTACACCGACAACTCGCTGATGTTCTTCAAGCGCTTCCAGGTGAAGGAAGGCGCGAGCGGCCCGCTGGTCGACAAGGGCGCGTCGGACCACACGCTCGCCGAGCTGAAGGCCGACGTGCAGGCGAACCGGCTGCCGCAGGTGTCGTGGATCGTGTCGCCGTACAAGTACAGCGAGCACCCGCAGGCATCGCCGACCGACGGCGCGTTCTACATCAACATGGTGCTCGAGGCGCTGACGTCGAACCCCGAGGTGTGGGCGAAGACGGTGTTCATCCTCAACTACGACGAGAACGACGGGCTGTTCGACCACGTCGTGCCGCCGGTGCCGCCGGTGACGAGCGGCGTGGGCGGCCAGGGCATCGTGTCGTCGAACCTGCTGTCGAACCTCGGCGACGAGCTGCTCGACCTGAACAAGTACCCGGGCGAGATGAGCCCGCTCGTGCCGGGTGCCGACCCGGGCGGCATCCAGCCGATCGGCCTCGGGCCGCGCGTGCCGCTGATCATCATCTCGCCGTGGACGAAGGGCGGCTGGGTCTGCTCGGAGACGTTCGACCATACGTCGGTGCTGCGTTTCCTCGAAGCGCGCTTCGGCGTGAAGGAGCCGAACATCAGCGCGTGGCGCCGGTCGATCTGCGGCGACCTCACGTCGGCATTCGACTTCTCCGCGCGCCCCGACACGCGCACGGTGAGCTTCACGGTGCCGCAGCACATCGCGACGGCCGGCCAGGCGTACCAAGTGCCCGCGCAGCAGTCGATGCCGGCGCAGGAGCCCGGCACGCGTCCCGCGCGTGCGCTGCCGTACGAACTGTTCGTGCACAGCCGCGTGAGCGGACACGACGACAGCGTGTCGCTCGACTTCGCGAACTCCGGCGACGCGGGCGCGGCGTTCTACGTGTACGACCGCCGCAACCCGACGACGCCGCCGCGTCGTTATGCGGTGTCCGCGCACGACCGCTTCGTCGATACGTGGAGCACGTCGGCCGCGCACGGCGAGTACCATCTCGCCGCGTACGGCCCGAACGGTTATCTGTGCGAGTTCCAGGGCAACACGCGGCTCGCCGCGGACGGCCGCCACGCGAACCCCGAGGCGAAGATCGGCTACGACGTGCGCAACCGCCACGTGTACCTGCAACTGCGCAACAGCGGGCGCGCGACGTGCCGCGTGACGGTCGACAACGCGTACAGCCATGCGCATGCGCGCACCTACACGCTGGAGCCGGGCGAACGCGTCGAGGATCACTTCGAGCTGTCGTCGAGCCACGGCTGGTACGATCTGACGATCACCGCGACGACGCTGCGCGGCGGCGACGACAAGGTCGTGCGCCGCTTCGCGGGCCACGTCGAAACGGGCCGGCCGAGCCACAGCGACCCGGGGCCGGTGAAGCACACGGCCTGACGGTCGTCACACGTCGCGCGGTTCGGGCAAGCTTCGCCCGCCGTGCGACGGCCGCCCGCCGGATGCACCCCGGCAGATGGAATTGGTTTTTGGAAACTGAAGACTGTTGACAATGTATCGGGCCGAGGGTATAGAAGGATCATTCGCCGATCCGGCGCCCTCGTTTTCACCCGCAGCCCCGCTGCCTGCCCGACCATGACTGCCCCGAACACGCTCAGTGCCATCGAACTCCTGCAAAGCCAGTCGCTCGCGATGATCGTCCAGGACATGCTCGAGCGCGCGATCGTCTCCGGCGAATACGTACCTGGCGAGAAGCTCAACGAAGTCGAGATCGCGACGAAGCTGAACGTGTCGCGCGGCCCCGTGCGCGAAGCGTTCCGCGCGCTGGAGCAGGCAGGACTGCTGCGCAACGAGAAGAACCGCGGCGTGACCGTGCGCGTCGTGCCGCTGCGCGAGGCCGAGGAGATCTACGAAGTGCGCGCGATGCTCGACGAGTCGGTCGCGCGCGCGCTCGCGAAGCGCATCTCGCCCGACACGCTGAAAGTGCTGAAAGGCATCATCCAGTCGATGAAGGGCGCCGCGAAGTCGCACGACGTCACGCGCTATACCGAGCTGAACGTGCAGTTCCACGACGCGATGGTCGTCGGCGTCGGCAATACGCATCTGACCGACACCTACCGCCGGCTCGTGCGTCAGCTCGGGCTGCTGCGCCAGGCCGCGATCGAGGCAGAGGAAGATGCGATCGCGGTGTCGGCGGCCGAGCACGACAAGATCGTGCAGGCGCTCGCGAGCGGCGACGAGGAGAAGGCCGTCGCGCTGGTGCGCGAGCACGTCGCGCATGGCCTCGCGCGGATGCGCCGCACGCACGAGCAGGGGCTGCCGGTAGCGGGCAAGGCGGCGCGGGAGAAAACCGCGCGCGCTTGACGCAGCCGCAAGAATCGCCGGATAAAACGCAAAGGGACGCCTTGCAGCGTCCCTTTTGCATTGCGTCGTTATCGTCGTCACGTCGAACGCATCGTCACGCCTTGTCGGCCTTCCCGGCCGCGCTCGCGAACTTCGCGAGCCACGTATCGACGGCCGACGGCTGCCGGTTCTCGTCCTCCGCGCGCTCCTTGCGGCGGATCGCATTGCGCACGATGTGCGCGCCGACATAGCGGATCGGCTCCGGCGGGAAATGGCCGAGCGGGCCGCGCGCGATCGGGCTGCGCGTCCACGCGTTGTCGAGGCCGAGCACGAGTGACGACAGGATCTGCCCGCCCATGTAGGTCGGCCCGACGCCGTTGCCCGAATAGCCGAAACCGTAGAACACGTTCGGCGCGTCGTCGAGGCGGCCGAAGAACGGGAAGCCCGTCACCGAGCGATCCGACGGGCCGTTCCAGCTTGCGGTGACCGGCACGCCCGCGAGCGACGGAAAGAACTCGCGCAGGCTTTGCGTGAGCTGCGCCTCGTACGGCGAGCGCCGGTCGAACACCGGCGCGATACGGCTGCGCCACGAAAACGTATTGCCGCCCTTGCCGAGCATCAGCCGCCCGTCGGCCGTCGTTCGGTAGTAGTAGACGAAGATCCGCGAATCGAGCACCGACACGCCGTCCACGAGTCCGGTCTTATCGAGCAGCTCCGGGCATTTCTCGGTGATGACCATGTCGCTCGACACGACCGCGATCGTGCGCTCGAACTGCGGGAAGCGGCTCGCCATCCACGCATTGATCGCGAACACGAGCTTGCCCGCCGCGACGCTGCCGGACGGCGTGCACACGACGGCCGGCTGCCCGGGCGTGAAGTCGAGCATCGGCGTGCGTTCATGGAGCCGGATGCCCATCGCGAGCGCGACGCGGCGCAGCCCGCGCACGAGCTTGCCGGGGTGCACGGTCGCGGCGATCGGCGAGTAGACGCCGTCGAGATTGCGCGCGGAACCCGAGCGGCGCGCGACTTCGGCGGGCGGCAGCGGCTCGTAGCTGTGGATGCCGCATGCGGCGAGCGCGTCGAGCACCGGCGCGAGGGTGCCGACCTGCGCGCGCGAAGTCGCGGTGTACAGCGTGCCGTCGAGCCGCAATTCGGCGTCGATGTCGTGTGCGCGGCAGAAATCGGCGATGTGCCGGACGGCCGCTTCCGACGCCTTCACGAGCCGGATCGCCTCGGCTTCGCCGAACAGGCGCCGCAGCGTCAGGAATTTCGCGGACCACGTGAGCAGGCAGCCGCCGTTGCGGCCGCTCGCGCCGGCGCCGCACAGGTCGGCTTCGAGTATCGCGATGTCGAGCGCCGGGTTCTGCTGCTTCGCCTGGATCGCGGTCCAGAGCCCGGTGAAGCCGCCGCCGACGATGCAGACGTCGGCCTGCGTTGCGCCCTGCAGCGCGGGGGCGAGATCGCCGTCGTTGAACAGTGCTTGTTCGATCCAGAAGGGTCGCATCGAATGGTTCTTCAGTAAGGGGCGGTATCGTGCACGGCCGGGAAACCTCGCCGCCGCGTGGCGACACACCGCGGGTTGGCTGCGCGCACGGGCACGTGGCCGGGTGCGTCGCGTCGCGTCAGGACGCCGCTCCGGCCGACACACGGCTCACGCCCATCGCCCGCAGCATGTCGGCGATCGCGGCGACGGCGCCCGGAATGCCGGCCTCGTCGAAGTGGCCGATGCAGCCGGCGCGGAACGTCTCGACTTCGGTCAGCTTGCCCGGATACGGAATGTAGTCGCGCTTTTTGACCTCCTGATAAAACCGCTTGAAGTCGTAGTTCGGTTCATCTTCGGACTCCTTGACCGAGATGCCGCGGCACGCGGCGGATGAGTCGAGCCCCCTCTTTTCACTGCGCTGCTTTGCTTTCCGTTTTCTGCATGTTGTTGACAATCTACAAATCATCAATTTTAATGTCAAGCATCGAAAACACCTCCCTTCGGCGCGGCGCGGGCGCCGACGGCTCAATCCCGTCGAACTGAAAGGAATGAACGTCATGACTGGAACGCCTGTTTCCGTGGAAGTGAACGGCCGCCGCTACAACTGGATGAGCCGGCCCGTGGTGGTGATCTGCGTCGACGGCTGCGCATACGAATATCTGGAAGAAGCGGCCGAGGCCGGCGTCGCGCCGTTCCTGCGCACGCTGCTGAAGCCCGGCACGGCGCTCAAGGGCGAATGCGTGGTGCCGAGCTTCACGAACCCGAACAACCTGTCGATCGTCACCGGCGTGCCGCCCGCGATCCACGGGATAAGCGGCAACTACTTCTACGATCGCGACACCGGCGCCGAGGTGCTGATGAACGATCCGAAGTACCTGGTCGCGCCCACCGTGCTCGCGACTTTCGCCGAACAGGGCGCGCGCGTCGCGGTCGTCACCGCGAAGGACAAGCTGCGCCGCCTGCTCGGCAAGGGGCTGAAGGGCATCTGCTTCTCGTCGGAAAAGGCAGACGAAGCGAGCCTCGAGGAAAACGGTATCGACAACGTGCTTGAGCTGGTCGGCAAACCGGTGCCGGGCGTGTACAGCGCGGATCTGTCGGAATTCGTGTTCGCGGCCGGCGTGCGCCTGCTCGAGACGCGGCCGATCGACCTGATGTACCTGTCGACGACCGACTACGTGCAGCACAAGTGCGCGCCCGGCACGCCCGGCGCGAACGCGTTCTACGCAATGATGGACAAGTACCTGCAGCGCCTCGACGCGCTCGGCGCGATCGTCGCGATCACGGCCGACCACGGGATGAACGCGAAGCACGACGCCATCACCGGCGAGCCGAACGTGATCTATCTGCAGGAACTGTTCGACGAATGGATCGGCCACGACGCGGCGCGCGTGATCCTGCCGATCACCGATCCGTACGTCGTGCACCACGGCGCGCTCGGCTCGTTCGCGACCGTCTACGTGCCGGCGTCGGCCGATGTCGATGCGCTGCGCGCGCGTCTTGCGGCGGTGGACGGTATCGAGATCGTGCTGACGGGTGCCGAGGGCTGCGCGCGCTTCGAACTGCCGCCGGCGCGGATGGGCGACCTGATCGTGATCTCGAAGCGGGACGTCGTGCTCGGCACGCGCCGCATCAAGCACGACCTGTCGGGGCTCGACGTGCCGCTGCGCTCGCACGGCGGGGTCTCCGAGCAGATCGTGCCGCTGATCTTCAGCAAGCCGGTCGCCGCCGACGTCACGGGCCGCGCGCGGCTACGCAACTTCGACATCATCGACATCGCGCTCAACCATCTGCAGTGATGCGCATGCATCCGCAAGGGGACACACTCATGAACGTCATTGCGGCCTCGACGGCCGTCCGCGAGATTCGTCGCGAAGCACTGCGAATCGACGGCGAACGGGTTCACCGGGATGCGGTGATCGACGTGCGCAACCCGTACGATGGCTCGCTGGTCGGCACCGTGCCGAAGGCGACGCTGGAAGACGTGCGGCGCGCATTCGCGGTCGCGCGCGCATACCGGCCGACGCTCACGCGCCACGAGCGTGCGGCGATCCTGCGCCGCGCGGCCGACATCGTGCGCTCGCGCACTGCCGAGATCGCGGCGCTGATCACGGCCGAGGCCGGGTTGTGCATCAAGGATTCGACGTACGAAGCGGGCCGCGTGGCCGACGTGCTGACGTTCGGCGCCGGTGAAGTGCTGAAGGACGACGGGCAGATCTTCTCATGCGATCTGACGCCGCACGGCAAGAAGCGCCGCGTGTATACGCAGCGTGATCCGCTGCTCGGCGTGATCTCCGCGATCACGCCGTTCAACCACCCGATGAACCAGGTCGCGCACAAGATCGTGCCGGCGGTCGCGACCAACAACCGGATCGTCGTCAAGCCGTCGGAGAAGGTGCCGCTGTCGTGCTACCTGTTCGCGGACATCCTGTACGAAGCCGGCCTGCCGCCGCAGATGCTGCAGGTGCTCACCGGCGACCCGACGGAGATCGCGGACGAACTGATCACGAACCCGGCGATCGACCTGATCACGTTCACCGGCGGCGTATCGATCGGCAAGTCGATCGCCGCGCGAATGGGTTACCGGCGCGCGGTGCTCGAACTCGGCGGCAACGATCCGATCATCGTGATGGAGGACGCGGATCTCGACGAAGCGAGCACGCTCGCGGTGTCGGGCTCGTACCGGAACTCGGGGCAGCGCTGCACGGCGATCAAGCGGATGCTCGTGCACGAAGCGGTGGCCGATCGTTTCACCGAACTGGTCGTCGAGAAGACGCGCGCGTGGTCGTACGGGAATCCGTCGGATCCGTCGGTCGACATGGGCACCGTGATCGACGAAGCGGCCGCGAAGTTCTGCGAGCAGCAGGTGAACGACGCGATCGCGCGCGGTGCGCGGCTGCTGGTCGGCAACGTGCGCGACGGCGCGCTGTATTCGCCGACGGTAATCGATCGCGTGACGCCCGACATGCCGCTGGTGAAGCATGAAACCTTCGGCCCCGTGTCGCCGATCATGCGCTTTCGCGACATCGACGAAGCGATCCGGATGTCGAACAGCACCGACTATGCGCTGTCGTCGTCGGTTTGCACGAACCGCTTCGACAACATCACGCGCTTCATCACCGAGCTGGAAGTCGGCAGCGTGAACGTGCGCGAGGTGCCGGGCTACCGGCTCGAGCTGACGCCGTTCGGCGGCGTGAAGGATTCGGGGCTCGGCTACAAGGAAGGTGTACAGGAAGCGATGAAGAGCTTCACGAATACGAAGACGTATTCGCTGCCGTGGTGAGCGGCGCGTGATGCGGACGCGCCGGCTCGAAGGCCGGTGCGCGGAATTTCCCCCGGCGGGACGCGGCCGCGACGGCCGCCAGGCGACGGTCAATCGCCATCGTCGTGGTGGTGATGACGCCAGCCGCGATGCCAGCCGTTGTCGTGCCGGTAGTAGCGGTAACGGTAGTCGCCATAGTACGGGCCGTAATAAACGGGTGCCGGCTCGTACACGACGGGCGGTGGCGGCGCGTAGTAGACCGGCGGCGGTGCTTCGATCACGGGCCCCGGCACGCCGAAATACACGCCGATGTCGGCACGCGCGAATGCGCTTGCCGACAGGCAGGCGGCCGCGATGCCGAGGGCGCAGGACAACAGGATGCGTTTCATTTGCCGTTCCCTCCGTTCGCGGGCGGCAAGGCCCGCGAGCAATCGGTTCACCTGTCTTCATGGTATGTAGCGTGAGCCGAATGGGTGATACCGCGTTGTCGTTTCTGTAACCGCCGGTAACGAATCGTCGGACGATTGCCGCACTGCATCGCGACGGATTTCGTCTGCGGAATGCGTGGCTGGCCGGCGCGTTATTCGACGCGCTCATATCGTCAGCGGATTTGTTTTTGCCGGGCATCGGCGCGTCGGTAGAATTCGCGGACTCGGCCGGCCGCGCGACCCGCGCACCGCGAAGTTCATCGCGACGCTCGCGCAACGCGTGCCGGCTTTCTGACGCGATATACGATTCCTGCGATGCTCAGCCCTGCGCTTGCCCGTCGAGCACCGCTGCGACGATCGCCTCCGGCGCATCTTCCTGTACGAGATGGCCTGCGCGCGGCACCCGGATCAATTCGCCGTTCGCGATGTGATCGGCGAGCGCCTGCCCCTGTTCGAGCGGAATCCACGCATCGTCCTCGCCCCACACGATGCGCACCGGAAAGTCCGGCGGCGCGTATCGAGCCTCCGCTTCCTCGATGTAGCGCTGGCGCATCTGCGCGATCTGGCGATAGAACGCGGATTGTCCGGCCGGCGTGAGCCACGGCGAACGGTAGATCGACAGCGCATCGTCGCTCAGTGGCTGTGCCACGGCATTGCCGATGTAGGCCGATACGAGCGCGTGATGCGCATACGCCGGCAATCCGCTGAACGCGGCCTCATGCTGCGCGACGTGGCGCACGAACGGCGAACCCTGCGGCGCGATCGCGAGCGGGTTCACGAGCGTGAGGTCCGCATACGGGATGCCGTCGAGGAAGTGTGCGCGCAGCACGGTCGCACCGCCGTAGTCATGCGCGAGCACACGCGGGCGCGCAATTCTCCATTCATCCAGCATCGCGCCGAACAGCACGTTCTGGCGGCCGAGCGACACATCCGCGTCCGGCATGTCGGACTGGCCATAGCCGAGCAGATCGTAGAAGTACACGCGATGACGCCGCGCGAGCCACGGCGCGATCCGGCGCCACACCTGCGATGAAAACGGCGTGCCGTGCACGAGCACGAGCGGCGGGCCTTCGCCGAGCATGCCCCACGCAATCCGGTGGCCTTCGAACATGAAGCGGTTGGCGAGTTCGAGCATCGGCATCTCCGTGATAACCTGTTTTTGCTGTAAACAGGTTACTCCGGATTGCCTGGACATGAAACCGATAGGTGAAAATAAATGGTTACTCGATACGAGCCTGCGCGACACGCGCACGAATGGGGCGCGGCCGATTTCGTCGGCGGCCATCCGGCGCTCGACTTCCTGAACACGGTGGCCGATACGGGCAAGACGCGCGACGAGGACAAGCTCGTCGACTGGTCGGCCGTGCGCGCGTGGGCCGGGAAAGCGGGATTGCTGGCGCCGGCCGATCTGGCGCGGCTTCTGCGTCATGCGCGGCAGGACGGCCCGGACGAGCTGGCGGCGCTGCATCGTTTTCGCGAGGATGCGTACGCCGCGATTGCGCACCTGACGGCCGGGGGCGGCGGCAGCGCCGGTGCGCGTGCGGCGGGCCGGCTCGCCGTCGCGATCCGCGATGCGATCGGGCGCAGCGCGTTCGACGCGGTCGACGGCCGGTTCGCGTGGCGGCCCGATGCGCGCGCCGCGTCGCGCTGGATCGATGCGGCCGCGCTCGGTTTCGAGCATCTGCTGCGCAGCGACGATTTCGCGCGCGTGCGGCAGTGCGGCCGTTGCACGTGGTTCTTCGTCGATCGGGGCCGCGGCGTCGGGCGGCGCTGGTGCGACATGCGCACGTGCGGGAATCGCGCGAAGGTGGAGGCGTTCAGGGAACGGTGAAGCGCGCGCCGTTACGGTTGCCGCGCCGCGCGCGGCCGGCGCGCGAGCGTCATTGAGCGGCTTCGTGCGGCCGATGGTCCGGCCATAGCGTTGCGGCGACGAACAGCCCGGCCGCGAGGAACGGCGCGCCGATCGCGAACAGGATGGCCGTGAGGCCCCAGCGATCCCAGAAGCGGTCGACGACCGCGCGTTCGGGAGTGACGGGGTCGTACAGCACGTTGACCGCTTCGCCTTCGCGCAGGCCCGGATGCGACGACGCCGCGCCCTGGGCGAACGTGATCTGGCGCCCGCTGTCGGTCGTGAACGCGACGATTGCCGAATACAGCGATGTGCGCGCCCGGGACGACCGCGCGTTCTTCGCGATATCGACGACGTGGCCGGTCGAGTGCGCATAGTAGCGGACGATCTGCCACTGACGCAGGCCGGCCGCACCGGCACCGGCGAGGAAGCCCGTGCCGATCGCGATCGGAATCAGCACGATCGCGATATCCCAGCGGCGCCGCGCCTGCTTGCGTGCGGCGCGGGCCGGCGGCGGGTCGGACGGCCGGCGGCGGCGCTCGCCGGCGATCAGCAGGCCGCCGATCGCGAACGACGCGATGGCGAGCAGCGTGGGCACCGCAACCGGAAACCAGCGTTGCGCGAAATCGTCGATCAGTGCGAGGCGGTCGGGATGGGCGGGGTCGAGCAGGATGTCGACGCTCTCGCCGATGTCGTACGCGGGGACGGTCGACGCGGTATTGCCGGCGATTTCGCGGCGCTGGCCGTCGTTCGCGAGGTAGGCGACGATCGGCCGGTACGCGCGCATCGCGTCGCTGTCCTGCACGATGCGCACGACCGTGCCCGGCGCGCGGACCAGATGGCCGGTCGCGCGGCCGGTCGTGACCGCGAGTACGGCTGCGAGCACGAGCAGCACGACGCCGAGCGCCAGCGCGGCGAGCGCGTCCTTACCCGGCATGACCGGATCCGGCTGGTGCGTCGCGCGGCGGATTCGGGTGCGATCGGGTGAATGGCGTGTCCCGACGGACAGGCCGATATCGGCGCAACCAGGCCCTCTGAATGGTCGCGTCTCGTTCACATGCTTCCATGTATGACGTCCCATGTTCTCTCTGTGCCGGCGGGCAAACGACAGTACCTGCGCCGGTCGTGTGATATTTGTCGGACGATTCTAGCGGAAACGGTGCGGAAGGGGCGTGCGGATGTGCGCGCGCGAGGAGGCGCGCCACGAACGTGGCGCGCGGAAATGAAAAAGGCCGGTCAGCTTTCGCTGACCGGCCTTTTGAATTCCTGGTGGGGCGTGAGTGACTCGAACACTCGACCTACGGATTAAGAGTCCGCTGCTCTACCAACTGAGCTAACGCCCCCAACAGAAGAAAGATTATGCATGGGTTTTCAGGACATGGCAAGCCATTTGTGCAAATTTCCTGAAAATATTTCGTCACGCCAACGGCGGCCGTCGCCGCGGTAACGAGCGGTCGCAGTTTGCGCGCTCCCGGTATGATGACGCCACACGCGTTGCGCGGCGGTCGCGCAACGTTTTCTGGACATTCGAAGATGGACGAAAACGCAGTCCGCGAATTGCTGGATCGCCTGCTGGCCCCGTGGGTCCGCTCGCTCGGTCTGGTCCCCGTGTCGATCGGCGACGACAGCGTCACGATGCGCCTGCCGTTTTCCGGCGAATTCCGCCATTCGGGCGGCGTGATCTGCGGCCAGGTGTTCACGGCGGCCGCCGACACCGCGATGGTGGTCGCGATCTCGGTCGCGCTCGGCGAGTTCCGGCCGATGACGACCGTGTCGCTGAACACGAACTTCATGCGCCCCGTGCGCAAGGGCGACGTGCTCGTCACCGCGCGCGTGCTGCGGATGGGCCGCAACCTCGTGTTCGGCGAAGTCGAGCTGTTCGACGAGGACGGCAAGATGGCCGTCCACGCGACGTCGACCTACGCGCTCGTCAGCTGAGCGGCGCGATGTTCGACCAGATCGTTTTTGCGGGCGGCGGCAATCGCTGCTGGTGGCAGGCCGGCTTCTGGGACGTCGCGCAACCGGCGCTCGGGCTGCGCCCGCGCGTGATCACCGGCATCTCGGCCGGCGCGGCGACCGCGTGCATGCTGTATACGCGCGACGCCGCGTGGGTGATGCGCTATTACGAAGAGGCGCTGCGCCACAACCGGAAGAACGCTTACTGGGGCAACCTGTTCGGGCGCGAGCCCGTGTTTCCGCATTACCGGATTTATCGCCAGGCATTGCTCGACATCTACGGCGAACCGTTCGCGAAGCTGGCCGAGGCGCCGGAGATCCGCATCGGCGTGTCGCACGTGCCGCGCTGGCTCGGTGCGCGCAGTGCGGTCGCCGCCGGCCTCGTCGCGTACAACATCGAGAAATACGTGCGCAAGACGCTGCATCCGACGCTCGGGCGCGCGCTCGGCTTTCGGCCTGAATTCGTGCGGGCGCAGGCCTGCACGCAAGTCGACGAACTCGCCGACCTGATCCTGCAGTCGTCCTGCACGCCGCCGTTCACGCCGGTGCTGCGCCGCGGCGGCCGGCCCGTGCTCGACGGCGGAATGGTCGACAACGTGCCGGTCGACGCGCTCGACCCGTCGCCGGGCGACGTGCTGGTGCTCGTCACGCGGCTGTATCCGCGTCCGCAGATGTTCACGGTCGCGCACGGCGACCAGCGGCGGCTGTACGTACAGCCGTCGAGCAAGGTGCCGATTTCGAGCTGGGATTACACGAGCCCGTCGCAGATGCGGCATGCGTACGACCTCGGGCGGCGCGACGGCGAGCATTTCCTCACGCGCGTCGGTGCGATGACAGGCGGCCGCGTGGCCGCCTGATGGCGGGGAATGGAGCAGGGGCCGCGCGGGTGCGCAGCCCGCGCGATCAGCGCTTGCGGATCGGCGTCAGCGCTTCCGGATTGGCGACGCTCGACATGTCGCCGTCGTCGAACGCGAGGATGTTCCTGAACGCCGCACTGAAATAGAGCTCGTAGCTTTCGCGTTCGACATAGCCGATGTGCGGCGTGCAGATCACGTTCTCCATCCGCAGCAGGCTGTAGCCCTGCAGGATCGGCTCGCTCTCGAACACGTCGATCGCGACCATCCCCGGACGGTTGTGCGACAGCGCGTTGACGAGCGCGTTTTCCTCGAGCAGCTCCGCACGGCTCGTGTTGACGAGCAGCGACGTCGGCTTCATCCGCATCAGGTCTTCCTGCTTGACGATCCCGCGCGTGTCGTCGTGCATGCGCAGGTGCAGCGACAGCACGTCGCTCTGCTCGAACAGCGCCTCGCGGCTCTCGGCGGCCGTGTAGCCGTCGGCGCGCGCGGCTTCGAGCGAATGCTCGCGGCCCCAGATCAGCACGTTCATCCCGAACGCCTTGCCGTAGCCGGCGACCAGCCGGCCGATCTTGCCGTAGCCCCAGATGCCGAGCGTCTGGCCGCGCAGCACCTGGCCGAGGCCGAAGTTCGGCGGCATCGCCGACGTCTTCAGGCCCGACTGCTGCCATGCGCCCTGCTTCAGGTTCGCGACGTACTGCGGAATGCGGCGCTGGGCGGCCATCACCAGCGCCCAGGTCAGCTCGGCGGGTGCGACCGGCGAACCCGTGCCTTCGAGCACCGCGATGCCGCGGTCGGTACACGCTTCGAGGTCGATGTGGCTCGAGATGCGGCCGGTCTGGCTGATCATGCGCAGGTTCGGCAGCTTGGCGAGCAGTTGCGACGAAATCGGGGTCCGTTCACGAATCAGCACGAGCGCCTCGACTTCGGCCAGACGGCTTGCGAGCTGCCCCAGGCCGCGCACCGTATTGTTGAAGACCTTCACGTCGTGGTCGGCAAGCATCTCGAAGCAGTTCAGCTTGCGGACGGCGTCCTGGTAGTCGTCGAGGATGGCAATTTTCATGGTGAACGGGTGTCGCGCGTTGAAAGCGGCAGTGGCGGCGGCGCACGTCGCGCACCCGTCCCGCCCGGCCGGGGCCGACATGATGCTACGTCGGCCGCGTTCGTGGTGTCTTTTTAACAGGTTGTTACGCTCCGCCGCAATTGGCGGCAGCCACACCCGGCGCCGCTTGCGTGCGGTGCGCAAGGGTGCGCTGTTGTGTCGCATCAAATACGTCCTTCCTGATTCGGCCGCTTACTCGACGAGGTTCACCCAATTGTTGCTTCAATCAGAATAGTTGGATCAACTATCCGCAAATGGCGAGGATTTTTGACTATTTTTATCGTCAACCGGTGCCTTGTTGAGCAACTCTGCATCATTTCCGCTGTCGTAGGAGAATTACGCATTTGCTTCATCTTTTTGAAGTTGTAACAGCGGCAGGAGTCGTTTATGGATCATTTGCAGTCGATGCGCGTGTTCGTCAAGGTTGCAGATCTCGGCAGTTTTGCGCGGGCCGCGAGTGCAATGGATATTTCCAACGCGGTCGCGACGCGTCACGTCGCCGATCTGGAAGGCCGCCTCGGCACGCGTTTGCTGAACCGCACCACGCGCAGCCTTTCCCTGACGGAGTCGGGCCAGGTCTATCTGGAGCGTGCTCGCCAGATCCTCGATGAGCTCGAGGATGTCGAGCAGATGGTCGTTGCGCGCAATCACGAGCCGGTCGGCACGCTGCGCATCGTCGCGCCGGTCGTGTTTGGCCTGCATAACCTCGCGCCCGTGTTGCAGACGTACACGGAGAATTTCCCGAAAGTGGTGCCGGATCTCACGCTGGTCGACCGGCAGGTCGATCTCGTCGAGGAAGGCTTCGATGTCGGCATCGTCGTCACGCGACAGATGCGCAGCGCGAGCATCGTCACGCGGCGGCTGACCACAGGCTGCATGACCGTGTGCGCGACGCCGAGCTATCTGGAGAAGCACGGCGTGCCGACCCATCCGGAGCAGCTCGTCGCGCACCCGAGCCTGAGCCTGCCGGCCGAATACTGGGGCGACGAGCGCGTGTTCACGGGGCCGGACGGCGAAGTGCGCGTGCGCCCGACCAACGTGATCGTCGCGAACAACACCGCGATGCTGCGCCAGTTCGCGCTGCTTGGGATGGGCGTCGCGATCCTGCCGAGCTACCTGATCGGCAGCGACATCGCGCGCGGCGCGCTGGTGCGGCTGCTGCCGGATTTCCGGCTGCCGCAGGTCGAAATCAATATCGCTTACCCGAGCCGGCGCCATTTGCCCGCGAAGGTGCGCACGTTCATCGACCACCTCGTCGAATATTTCAGCCACTCGACCGATGCGACGATCGGCGAGCAGTGGGCTGCGCAGGGTGCGACGCTAGCGCCGATCGGCGTAGAGACGCGTGCGGAGCAGCCCGAATCGGCCGACCCGAACCTGTCGCCGCGCCTGCCGCGTTCGACACGCACGCGCGTCGCGGTGCCGTCGCCGCTGTAACGGCGCGACGGCCGGGCGGCCGTTGCCGCCGGCACAAAGAAAAAACGCGGATCGAGCGATCGATCCGCGTTTTTTTTATGGCTGTATGCCGGAGCCCGATGCGCCGGGGGAGCCCCGGCGACCTGGCCGTTACGAGCCCGTCTTGCGCGCCGTCGTCTTGCGGGCGGCGGTCTTCGTCGCTGCGGTCTTGGCGGCGGTCTTGCGCGCCGGTGCCGGTTTCTCTTCGGCGCCTTCCGTCACGGTTTCGGCATCCTTCGTCGCCGATTTTGCCGTCTTCTTCGCGGCAGCGGCCTTCGGTTCCTTCTTCTCGAACTCGAAGCCGATCTTGCCGTCCGGCTGCTTCACGAGGAACGCCTTGAAGTTGCGGCCGGTGCGCGACGACTTGAAGTTCGGCAGCAGGTCCGTGCGGCCGTCGGCAAG
Organism: Burkholderia sp. MS455; assembly: GCF_016899445.1. NCBI lineage: Bacteria > Pseudomonadati > Pseudomonadota > Betaproteobacteria > Burkholderiales > Burkholderiaceae > Burkholderia > Burkholderia sp. MS455. Next base: position 3,499,109 of record NZ_CP041779.1, on the reverse strand, counting down.
CAGCTTGCCCATCTGCTCGCGCGTGATTTCCTGCTGCAGGATCACCTTGCCCGAGCGGAAGTCGCAGGTCTTCGGGTTGGCGACCGAGTGCTCGCACACGTAGCTCATCCCGTGCTCGAACACGCGGCCCTTGCACTTCGGGCACGCGCCGACCGGCTCCTGCGCGGAGAAGTCGGGCGCTTCGCCTTCCTCGCCGCCCTGGTCCTGGCCGAAATCGAACTCGAGCTTGTAGTTCTTCGTCTCGTCGTCGAAGGACAGCTTGAGGATCGCCGAGAACGGGCGGCCCATCTTGCTGCGGAACCCGGACAGCGGACCGATTTCCTTCTTCTGCAGCAGCTCCTCGACTTCGGGGATCTCGAACTGCCGGCTGCCCGGGATCTTCGAGATCGAGAACTCGCACTTCGTGCACGCGAAGCGGCGGTAATTTTCCTTCACCTGGCCGCCGCAGTTCGGGCACGGCGTCTCGAGCGTCGCGTAGTCGCCGGGAATCGTGTCGGAATCGTATTCCTTCGCGCGCTTGACGATCTGCTGCGTCATGCGGGCGATTTCCTGCATGAACGCGTCGCGCCCGAGGTTGCCGCGCTCCATCTGCGACAGCTTGTATTCCCATTCGCCGGTGAGCTCCGGCGCGGTCAGCTCCTTCACGCCGAGCCCGCGCAACAGCGTCATCAGCTGGAATGCCTTCGCGGTCGGGATCAGCTCGCGGCCTTCGCGCAACAGGTATTTCTCGCCGAGCAGGCCTTCGATGATCGCCGCTCGAGTGGCCGGCGTGCCGAGGCCCTTCGCGGCCATCGCCTCGCGCAGCTCGTCGTCCTCGACGAGCTTGCCCGCGCCTTCCATCGCGGACAGCAGCGTCGCTTCCGAGTAGCGTGCGGGCGGCTTCGTCACGAGCGCGACGGCGGCGATTTCGTCCGTCTTCACTTTCTCGTTCTTCTGCACCGGCACGAGGTTCGCGTCCGCGCCTTCGGCGTCGCGGCCATACACCTGCAGCCAGCCCGGCTCGACGAGCACCTTGCCTTCGGTCTTGAAGTGATGGCCGGCGACTTCGGTGATCCGCGTCGTGACGCGGAATTCGGCCGCCGGGAAGAACACGGCGAGGAAGCGCTTCACGACCAGGTCGTACAGCTTCTGCTCCGGCTCGGACAGCGACTTCGGCGCCTGCAGCGTCGGGATGATTGCAAAGTGGTCGCTGATCTTCGAGTTGTCGAAGATCCGCTTGTTCGGCTTCACCCAGCCCTTGTCGAGCACCTGCTTCGCATGCGGCAGGTAGTTGTTGCTCTCCTTGAGCATCTCGAGCGTGGACTGGACCGTCGAAAGGTAGTCTTCCGGCAGCGCGCGTGCGTCGGTACGCGGGTAGGTCAGCACCTTGTGCTTTTCATACAGCGCCTGCGCGAGGCCGAGCGTGTTCTTCGCGGAGAAGCCGAAGCGGCCGTTCGCCTCGCGCTGCAGGCTCGTCAGGTCGAACAGCAGCGGCGACAGCTGTGTCGACGGCTTCGATTCCTCGGAGACCGTGCCGACCTGGTCGCGACATGCGGCGACGATCGTTTCGGCAGCCGGCAGGCTCCACAGGCGGGAGTCGCGTTTCTCCGGATCGAATTCGTCGCGCTTGAATTTCGGGTCGTACCACTTGCCTTCATAGAAACCGCCCGCGCACGCGAATGCGGCCTTCACTTCCCAGTAGTCGCGCGGGATGAAGCGGCGGATTTTCTCTTCGCGTTCGACGACGATCGACAGCGTTGGCGTCTGAACGCGACCGACTGTCGTCAGGAAGAAGCCGCCGCCCTTGCTGTTGAACGCGGTCATCGCGCGGGTGCCGTTGATCCCGACGAGCCAGTCGGCTTCCGAGCGGCAGCGTGCGGCGTCGGCGAGCGGCTGCATGTCCGTGTCGCTGCGCAGGTTCGCGAAACCGTCGCGGATCGCCTGCGGCGTCATCGACTGCAGCCACAGGCGCTGGACCGGCTGCTTCGCCTTCGCGTGCTGCGCGATCAGGCGGAAAATCAGTTCGCCCTCGCGCCCCGCGTCACATGCGTTGATCAGGCGGTCGACGTCCTTGCGCTTCATCAGCTTGGTGAGCACCTTGAGGCGCGACTCGCTTTTTGCGATCGGGTTCAGGTCGAAATGCGGGGGGATGACGGGCAGATGCGCGAAGCTCCATTTCCCGCGCTTGACCTCGTACTCTTCCGGGGCGGCGATTTCGAGCAAGTGGCCGACAGCGGACGAAAGGACGAATTCGTCGCTCTCGTAGTATTCGTCATGCTTTGTAAAGCCGCCCAAAGCGCGCGCGATGTCGTTCGCGACAGAAGGCTTTTCCGCAATGATCAGTGCTTTGGACATGACAGGTGTGTGATGGTAGACCGGGTTCGCCGGTTGTGGGTCCCTTTTACGACCGCTTTATAGCACACGCCGAAGCGACGGCGGCTCGGCGTGTAAAAAGCGGCTCATCATAGAGGGGGGCTGCAACGGCGGCAAGCGCCCGGCGCGGCGGGGCGCGCAAATGCGCGAAAAACCGCCGGGCGGGGCGCGAATTCAGGCTTCGACGTTCAGGACGTTGCGCAATTTCGGTGCGTGCGGCGCACCGGGTACCGCGCTCAGGTCGGACAGCATTCGTTCGACGATCGCCGCGTGCGGCAGCACCGTGCCGAAGAAGCGTGCGGTGTTGGCATCCTCGATCAGGATCGTCGGGAAGTTCTCGACGTCGAGATCGTCGAGGCGGTCGGCATGCGTTTCGATGTCGATCCAGGCGAAGCAGGCGTCGGGATGCGCGTCGGCGAGCTGGTCGAAGGCCGCCCGGTAGTCGCGGCACGTGCCGCACCACTCGGCGCACAGGCAGGCGACGAGCAACGTGCCGGGATCGGCGAGGCGCTCGGCGATCCGATCCGCATCGGTGTCGAGATTCAGCGCGGGCATGGATTTCCTTGAGTATCGTCGGCGGCGCGGCCGCCCCTATTCGGGGAAATGTAGCACGCCGCACGCGGGCGGGGTGGGTGCGGCGTCAAGCCGCGTGAAGCGTCCGCCGGGGAGGCTCGCGACGCGACCGGCCAGTTCGAGCGCGAGCAGCGCGCGGTGCAGCACGTCGTCGGACAGGCTGCTGTGCTCGGCGAGCCATTCGAATGTGACGGGGCCGTATCCCAGTGCGGCGAGCACGGCCTGTTCGGACGGGGTGCAGGGCGACGGAGGCGGTGATGCTTCGATTCGGGCTGGCGCGGCGGCCGGACCGGCGGGGGGCGCTTCCATGATGGCGGCGCAGGCGCGCTGGCCGGAGGCTTCGGTTTCGCGAGCCTCGTCGGGATTCGCGCGCCGAATTCCGGGGCACGCCGCACCGGTCGTCGGTTCGCCCAGCCCGTATTCCTCGAGAATATCGAGCGGCGCTGCCGTGAGCTTCGCGCCGTCGCGGATCAGCGCGTGGCAGCCCTGCGCGAGCGGTGCGTGGATCGAACCCGGCATCGCGAACACATCGCGCCCCAGTTCGTTCGCGAGCCGCGCGGTGATCAGCGAGCCGGAGCGCGGGGCGGCTTCGACGACGAGCGCGCCGATCGCCAGCGCCGCGATCAGCCGGTTGCGCTGCGGGAAATGCGCTGCGCGGGCCGGGGTGCCGAGCGGCCATTCCGACAGGATCGCACCGTGCGCGGCGATCTCATGGGCGAGTGCGCGGTGCCGCGCCGGATAGACGAGATCGGCGCCCGTCGCGATCACCGCGACCGTGCCCGACCGGCCGTCGAGCCCGCCGCGATGCGCGGCGCCGTCGATCCCGAGCGCGAGGCCCGACACGATCGGGAGCCCCGCGTCGGACAGCGCGCGTGCGAAGCGCGTCGCGTCGGCGAGCCCCTGCGGCGTCGCGTGGCGGCTGCCGACCACGGCGAGGCTGCGTGCGTGCAGCAGGTCGAGCCGGCCCTTTACATATAGCAGCGGCGGCGGGTCGTGCAGGTCGCGCAGCCGCGGCGGGTAGGCCGGATCGCTGAGCGTGACGAGCGCGTTGCCCGGCGCATCGAGCCACGCGAGCGCGGCATCGGTGCGCGCATCGAGATCGTCGCGTTCGCTTGCGCGCACGGCCTGCGCGGCGGCGGGGCTGCTCACGGCGGCAATGGCCTGGTCGGACGCGCGCAGCAGCGCCGCCGGCGAGCCGAACGCGTCGAGCAGCGCCTGCAGTACGGCGGGTGCGAGGCCGGGCGCATGCCCGAGCTGCAGCCACGCGCGCAACGCGGAGGTGGTCAGCGCTTGAGGCGACATGAGGCTGCCCTCGAACGCGACGGCCAGCGGACCGCGTGGCGCCATGATAAAATTTTCATCATCCGAAATACTCGACAGGGCCGCGCGCGCAGGCGCCCGGCCAATTGCAGGAGGCGCGATCCGCGGCATTGATACGCCGCGCATCCGCCTCATCTTCATTGCATCGCGGCGGCGGCGCCAGCCGGCCGGATGGCCGATGCCGCACCCTGCTCTACCGAATACCGAACGCCATGGCTTTGCTCAACATTCTTCATTACCCCGACAAGCGGCTGCACAAGGTCGCCAAGCCCGTCGACAGGGTCGACGACCGGATCCGCAAGCTCGTCGCCGACATGGCCGAGACCATGTACGCGGCGCCCGGCATCGGCCTTGCGGCCACGCAGGTCGACGTGCACGAGCGCGTGATCGTGATTGACGTTTCCGAGGAAAAGAACGAGCTGCGCGCGTTCATCAACCCCGAGATCGTCTGGTCGAGCGACGTGAAGCAGATCTATGAAGAGGGCTGCCTGTCGGTGCCCGGCATCTACGACGAAGTCGAGCGTCCCGACCACGTGCGCGTGCGCGCGCTCAACGAGCAGGGCGAGGCTTTCGAGCTCGACTGCGAGGGCCTGCTCGCCGTGTGCGTCCAGCACGAGATGGATCATCTGATGGGGCGCGTGTTCGTCGAATACCTGTCGCCGCTCAAGCAGACGCGCATCAAGACGAAGATGAAGAAACTCGAACGCGCGATGTGACGCGCGTTCATCCTGCCCGACCCCGAACGCTGTCATGACCCATACGTTGCGCGTGATTTTTGCCGGCACGCCGGAATTTGCCGCGGCTGCCCTCGCCGCGATCCACGAGGCCGGTTTTCCGGTGCCGCTCGTGCTCACCCAGCCCGATCGCCCGGCCGGCCGCGGGATGAAACTGCAGGCGAGCGCCGTGAAGCGCTACGCCGTCGAGCACGGCATGCCCGTCGCACAGCCGCCGTCGCTGCGCCGCGCGGGCAAGTACCCCGCGGAGGCGGCCGACGCGATCGAGCTGCTGCGCACGACGCCGCACGACGTGATGGTGGTCGCCGCGTACGGCCTGCTGCTGCCGCAGGAGGTGCTCGACATTCCGCGCAGCGGCTGCATCAACATCCATGCGTCGCTGCTGCCGCGCTGGCGCGGCGCCGCGCCGATCCACCGCGCGATCGAGGCCGGCGACGCCGAGACGGGCGTCACGCTGATGCAGATGGACGTCGGCCTCGACACCGGCGCGATGATCGAAGAGGCGCGCATCGCGATCGCGCCCGACGACACGACCGCGACGCTGCACGACCGGCTGGCCGCCGACGGCGCGCGGCTGATCGTCGACGCGCTCGTGCGGCTCGAGCGCGACGGTACGCTGCCGGCGACGCCGCAGCCGGCCGACGGCGTGACCTATGCGGAAAAGATCGGCAAGCACGAAGCGGCGCTCGACTGGCGCAAGCCTGCCGACGTGCTCGCGCGCCAGGTGCGTGCGTTCGATCCGTTCCCTGGCGGCGTCGCGACGCTCGACGGCGCGGCAATCAAGCTGTGGGCTGCCGAGCCGGTGGCGGCGCGCGGCGACGCGGCGCCCGGCACGATCGTCGAAGCCGCGCCGGAAGGCGTGGTCGTCGCGTGCGGCAGTGGCGCGCTACGCGTCACGCAGTTGCAGAAGCCGGGCGGCAAGCGGCTGCCCGCGCGCGAATTCCTCGCCGGCTCGCCGCTCGCCGCGGGCCAGCGTTTCGCGCTGCCTGACGTTGCCTAACGTGACCTGACCGCCATTCGACACGGCCTGCCGGCCCTGCGCAATCGGCCGAACGGTCGAGTCGCGCAGCGCGGCAGGCGCGCGTAGAATTTCCCTGCGCTCTCCGGTTTCGAGGTTTTCATGTTCGGCATCACCCATTTCGGCTTCTTCGTGCTGGCAGTTTTCCTGCTGAACGTCACGCCCGGCCCCGACACGGCCTACATCGTCGGCCGCAGCGTCGCGCAGGGCCGCGGCGCGGGGCTGATGTCGGCGCTCGGCATTTCGGCCGGCTGCTGCGTTCATGCACTCGCGTGCGCATTCGGCCTCACGGCGCTGCTTGCGGCGTCGGCTGCCGCGTTCACGGTGATCAAGCTGGTCGGCGCCGCGTACCTGATCTATCTCGGCGTGCGGATGATCGTCGCGAAGCAGGCCGCCGCGCCGTCGGGCGCCGAGGCCGCCACGGCAGCAAAGCCGCTGCGCCAGCTGTTCATGCAGGGCTTCTGGACCAACGTGTTGAACCCGAAGGTCGTGCTGTTCTTCGTGTCGTTCTTCCCGCAGTTCGTGTCGGCCGACAGCCCGCACAAGGCATTGGCGTTCCTGACCCTCGGCGCGGTGTTCGTCGCGATGAGCACGGTCTGGACCAGCCTGGTCGCATGGGTCGCGGGCAGCGTCACGCAGCGCTTTTCCGACAAGCCGGGCGTCAGGAAGTGGCTCGACCGCACGGTCGGCAGCGCTTTCGTCGGCCTCGGCCTGCGTCTTGCAACATCGCAACGCTGAGATTGAATTTTTCCGGCAAGACCTTATCTAACAAATCGCTTACAATTTTCCGCCGCCACCTGTGATGCGCGGCGGGTCCCCTGACGGATAAGGAGTGGGTATGTTCAATTGGGTCAAAACGGCGATGCTGATGGCCGCGATCACGGCCCTGTTCATCGTGATCGGCGGAATGATCGGCGGCTCGCGCGGCATGACGATCGCGCTGCTGTTCGCGCTCGGCATGAATTTCTTCTCGTACTGGTTCTCCGACAAGATGGTGCTGCGCATGTACAACGCGCAGGAAGTCGACGAGAACACGGCGCCGCAGTTCTACCGGATGGTGCGCGAGCTGGCCACGCGCGCGAACCTGCCGATGCCGCGCGTCTACCTGATCAACGAGGATGCGCCGAACGCGTTCGCGACGGGCCGCAACCCCGAGCACGCGGCGGTCGCCGCGACGACTGGCATCCTGCGCGTGCTGTCGGAGCGCGAAATGCGCGGGGTGATGGCGCACGAGCTCGCGCACGTGAAGCACCGCGACATCCTGATCTCGACGATCACCGCGACGATGGCGGGCGCGATCTCGGCGCTTGCGAACTTCGCGATGTTCTTCGGCGGGCGCGACGAGAACGGCCGGCCGGCCAATCCGATCGCGGGTATTGCGGTCGCGCTGCTCGCGCCGATCGCCGGTGCGCTGATCCAGATGGCGATTTCGCGGGCACGCGAGTTCGAGGCCGACCGCGGCGGCGCGCAGATTTCCGGCGATCCGCAGTCGCTTGCGACCGCGCTCGACAAGATCCATCGTTATGCGGCCGGCATCCCGTTCCAGGCGGCCGAAGCGCATCCGGCCACCGCGCAGATGATGATCATGAACCCGCTGCACGGCGGCGGCCTGCAGAACCTGTTCTCGACGCACCCGGCCACCGAGGAACGCATCGCGCGCCTGATGGAGATGGCGCGTACCGGCCGCTTCGATTAAACCTCGGCGCGCCCGCGGCCGTTGCCGCGCGGCGTCCGCGCCGCCACCCCGCACGCTTCGCGCTGCGGGGTGTTTCATTTGTGCGCGCCCTAAAGCGGCCAAAGGGGCCAAAGGGGCCGCATGGTCGCACGCTACAATGCGCGGTTTGGGATCGCAGGGCCGCGCGGCCGCCGCAATCCCGCCGTTTGCCGCATTTGTTAGCTGCGCTTGTTTGCCGATTCCGCTCCGATGACACGAACCCGTTCTTCCGCTCCGTCTTCTTCCGGCCGCCCGGCGCGCCTGTCCGCGCCGCATCTTGCGCCCGATTCGCTCGGCTTCGCACTCGACGCGGCCGCGCAGGCGGTCGACGCGGTACGGCGCGGCACTGCGCTGCCGGCAGCGCTCTCGGCGGTATTCGCGCAGATGGCGTCCGGTGCGCAGGCGCTCGCGCGCGGCGCGACGCAGGACGTCGCGTACCGGACGATGCGTCGCCTCGGCAGCGTGGACTGGCTGATCGGCCGGCTCGTCAGCAAGGCGCCGCCCGCGCACGTGAACGCGGTGCTCGCCGGCGCGCTCGCGCTGCTGCTCGATCCGGCGGACGATGCCGCATACTCGGCGTTCACGGTGGTTGACCAGGCCGTGACCGTGATCGGCGCGCGCCGCGAATACGCATTCGCGAAGGGGTTGGTCAACGCGGTGCTGCGCCGCTTCCTGCGCGAGCGCGACGTGCTCGTCGCTGCGATGCAGGACGACGCCGTTGCGCGCTGGAATTACCGCGCATGGTGGGTCGATGCGGTGAAGCGCGCATGGCCCGACGCATGGCAGGCGATCCTCGCGGCCGGCGAGCGCCAGGGGCCGCTGACGCTGCGCGTGAATGCGCGTCGCGCGAGCGTCGACGCGTATCTCGACACGCTGCGCGCGAGCGGGATCGACGCGACTGCGATTGGCCGGCATGCGGTGCGGCTCGCATCGGCGCTGCCGGTCGAGCGCATTCCGGGATTCGCCGACGGCGTGGTGTCGGTGCAGGACGCCGGCGCGCAGCTCGCGGCCGAATGGCTCGGCGCGCGCGACGGCATGCGCGTGCTCGACGCATGCGCGGCGCCCGGCGGCAAGACCGGCCACATTCTCGAGCTGGCCGATGCGGAAGTCGTTGCGCTCGAAAGCGACGCGACGCGCGCGGCGCGCATCGGCGAGAACCTCGTGCGCCTGTCGCTCGCAGCGGACGTGCGTGTCGGCGATGCGGGTGCGCCCGGCGCGTGGTACGACGGGCGCCCGTTCGACCGCATCCTGGCCGACGTGCCGTGCTCGGCATCGGGCATCGTGCGGCGGCATCCCGACATTCGCTGGCTGCGCCGCGAGGCCGACATCCCGGCGCTCGTCGCGGAACAGCGCCGCATCCTGTCGGCGCTGTGGCCGCTCGTGAAGCCGGGCGGCGAATTGCTTTACGTGACCTGCTCGATCTTCCCCGAAGAGGGCGAGTTGCAGGCCCGCTGGTTTGAAGCGGTCTGTGAAGATGCGGTACGATTGGACGCCCCCGGCCAGCTGCTGCCGGGCGCAGTGCAGGGAGGGGCTGCCGCCGGCGCACTCGACCAGAACACCGATCACGACGGATTTTTCTACGCGCGGTTTCAGAAACGGTGACGATCAAACACCTTTTTTCACTTCGGCTCGCGGCCGTCCTGATGGTCGCGTTGACGCTGTGCCTGGCCGTCGCCCGGCCGGCGCATGCCCAGTCGATCGCCGTGCAGCGCGCGTCGCTCCAGGCCGACGGAAGCGGCTGGAGCCTCGATGCCCGCTTCGATTTCGAGCTGAATCCGAACCTCGAAGATGCCGTCAACAAGGGCATCCCGCTTTACTTCACGACCGACTTCGAGCTGAGCCGCGCGCGCTGGTACTGGTTCGACGAGCAGCCGGTGTCGGTGACGCAGACGATCCGCCTGTCGTTCCAGCCGCTCACGCGCGAATACCGCGTGTCGACGGGCGGCCTGCAGCTCGGCTTCCCGTCGCTGAAGGATGCGCTCGCGGTCGTCAGGCACATCACGTCGTGGCACGTGATCGACCGCAACCAGGTGCGCCTGGGGGAAACCTACATGGCGTCGGTGCGGATGCAGCTCGATACGGCGCTGATGCCGAAGCCGTTCCAGGTCGACGCCGTGAACAATCGCGACTGGACGCTCGGGTCGGACTGGAAGCGCTTCAACTTCACGGTGACCGAACGTGCTAAATAAAGTGCGCCGCGCGGCCAGCGGGAAGAGCCTCCTCGTTCGCGTGATCGTCTCGACCGTCGCGTTCACCGCGTTGCTGCTGCTCGTGCTGCTCGCGGCCGCGAGCGCGAATACCGAATTCTTCGATCGCTACTACTCGTGGCTGTACGCGACCAACATCGTCGTCGCGCTGGTGTTCCTGCTCGTGGTGCTCGGGCTGATCGGGATGATCGTCGTGCGCCTTAGGAAGGGCAAGTTCGGCACGCGGCTGCTCGCGAAGCTCGCGGTGTTCTTCGCGCTCGTCGGCGTGGTGCCGGGCGGGATCATCTACATCGTGTCGTACCAGTTCGTGTCGCGCAGCATCGAGTCGTGGTTCGACGTGAACGTCGAGACGGCGCTGACGGCCGGCCTGAATCTCGGCCGCGGGATGCTCGATGCGTCGCTGTCCGATCTGCAGACGAAGGCGCGACTGATGTCCGACCAGCTCGCGAGCGTCGACGCGAACACGAACGGCACGACGCTCACGCTGCTACGGCTGCGCGACCAGTTCGGCGTGCAGGACGCGACGATCGTCGAGCCGAGCCGCGGCGGTTCGGGCGCGGCGCCCGACCTGCACATCGTCGCGCAGGCGTCGGGCAATTTCGCGGCGCTGATTCCGGACGACCTGCCGACGCCGCTGATGCTGAGCCAGGCGCGCGAACACGGCACATACGCGGCGATCGAAGGCGAAGTCGACGGCGACCCGCGCGCGCACGGCGCGAAGGGCGCGCTTCGGCTGCGCGTCGTGCGGCCGATTCCCGATGCGACGACGTCGCTGCTGCAGCCGGCCGAACGCTTCCTGCAGCTCACGCAGCCGGTGCCGCCGACGCTCGCGCACAACGCGGACGCCGTGCAGCGCGCGTACCGCGAGTATCAGGAAAAAGCGCTCGGCCGCACGGGCCTGCGCAAGATGTACATCGGCACGCTGACGCTCGCGCTGTTCCTCGCGACCTTCATCGCGATGATGCTCGCGCTCGCGCTCGGCCAGCAGCTCGCGCGGCCGCTGTTCCTGCTCGCGCAGGGCACCAAGGAGATCACGGAAGGCGACTACACGCCGAAGCGCGAGATCAAGACGCGCGACGAGCTCGGCTTCCTCACGCAGTCGTTCAACGCGATGACGCGCCAGTTGTCCGAGGCGCGTCTCGCGGTCGAGAAGAACCGCATCGCGCTCGAGCATTCGAAGACGTATCTCGAGAGCATCCTCGCGAACCTGACGGCCGGCGTGTTCGTGCTCGACCGCCAGTTCCGGCTGACGACGGCCAACCGCGGCGCCGAGCGAATCTTCCGGCAGCCGTTCAACGCGCTGATCGGCACGACGCTCGACCAGATCGGCGTTGCGGCGGGATTCGGCGCGATGGTGCGCAAGGCGTTCGCCGATCGCGAGGCGGCATCCGACGGCGGCAGCGGCGATCGAGGCCACTGGCAGCAGCAGTTCGCGATCGAGATGCCGGGCGAAACGGAACCGCTGACACTGCTCGTGCGCGGCGCGCGCCTCGTGTCGACGGTCGAGGGGCAGGCCGACGATCCGCAGACGTCCGGTTACGTCGTGGTATTCGACGACATTTCCGACGTGATTTCCGCGCAGCGCTCGGTTGCGTGGGGCGAGGTCGCGCGGCGGCTCGCGCATGAGATCAAGAATCCGCTGACGCCGATCCAGTTGTCGGCCGAGCGGCTGCAGATGAAGCTGTCCGACAAGCTCGCACCGTCCGACGCGGATGTGCTCAAGCGCGGCGCGACGATGATCGTCAACCAGGTGGCCGCGATGAAGCGGATGGTCGACGATTTCCGCGAATACGCGCGCACGCCGCCGGCGGTGCTCGCGAACCTGCAGTTGAACGAACTGGCGAGCGAGGTGCTCGGGCTGTACGGCGTCGGCGAAGGCAAGAGCCCGATCGTCGCCGAGCTCGCGCCATCGCTGCCGGTGATTCGCGGCGACGCGACGCAATTGCGCCAGGTGATACACAACCTGCTGCAGAATGCGCAGGATTCGGTCGCGGAAGCCGAGCATCCGCGTGTGTTGATCGAAACCAAGACAGTAGAATATGGCGATCCCGACGCCGAGGGCAAAACGCGCGTCGCGGTACGTCTTACCGTGTCCGACAACGGGCCCGGTTTTCCGGCACGCATCCTGACCCGCGCGTTCGAGCCTTACGTGACGACGAAGGCGAAGGGCACGGGGCTCGGGCTGGCCACGGTCAAGAAGATCGTCGACGAGCACGGTGCGCGGATCGATCTGCGCAATCGCATGCACGGCGAGACCGTCGAGGGTGCGCAGGTGTCGATCCTGTTCCTGCAGATGGCGAGCGATGCGCCAGGCGCCGAACCGGGCGCGCAGGGCGGGACGACCCCCGCTAAGACAAAAGCAAGTGAGCAGACAAGGGCAGCGTAAATGGCAACCATCCTGGTGGTAGATGATGAAATGGGCATCCGGGAATTGCTCTCGGAGATCCTCAGCGATGAAGGACATGTCGTCGAGGCAGCGGAGAACGCGCAGGCCGCGCGGGAATACCGGCTGAATCAGGCGCCCGATCTCGTGCTGCTCGATATCTGGATGCCCGATACCGACGGCGTCACGTTGCTCAAGGAATGGGCGGCGCAGGGGCTGCTGACGATGCCCGTGATCATGATGTCCGGGCACGCGACGATCGACACGGCCGTCGAGGCGACGAAGATCGGCGCGCTCGATTTCCTCGAGAAGCCGATCGCGCTGCAGAAGCTGCTGAAGTCCGTCGAGCACGGTCTCGCACGCGGCGCGGCGCCGGTGTCCGCCAACGCGGCGGCGAAGGGGGGCGCCGGACAGGCAGCGGGGCCCGCGGCGGTTGCATCCGCGGCTGCGCTGCCGACGCTCGGCGACGACATGGCGGCGGCGCTCGGCCTCGCGGGGCAGACGGCCGCGATCCCGTTCGACATCCCGTTGCGCGAAGCGCGCGATGCGTTCGAGCGCGCGTACTTCGAATATCACCTCGCGCGCGAGAACGGCAGCATGACGCGCGTCGCGGAGAAGACGGGCCTCGAGCGCACGCACCTGTATCGCAAGCTCAAGCAGCTCGGCGTCGAGTTGGGCAAGAAGCCGTCCGAAGGCGCGGTATAAATTTTTTTGCGAAAACGCTTGAGCAGGTGGGGAAAGCTCGATATACTTTCATTCTTCGTTGGCCCGGTAGCTCAGTTGGTAGAGCAGCGGATTGAAAATCCGCGTGTCGATGGTTCGATTCCGTCCCAGGCCACCAGCAGTTCCAACCCCAAGAATCGGAAGGTTCTTGGGGTTTTTCGTTTGTGGTGGGCATCGCGTGCGCGGCAGCATTCGCGCAGGCATGATAAAATCCGTTCCCGCTCAATGACTTAGCGCATCGTTGCATGCGCACGGCAGGCTGCCAGTGATGCGCCGCCGTGACGCGCGGCAACGATGCCGCGCGATGGGCGGTATAAGCGCTCCGCCGCGTTCGCGGCCGACCGCGCTGCCTATACTGGTCGAGCCGGCGCAGGCCGGTACGCGTCGGGCCGCCCGGCGGCAGCCGGCCCCGGGGCGCAGCGCGACGCGAGCCTACACATTCACGGAGTATCACGGTGATTCGGACAGACGCTAAAGACGGCGCGCTCGTGTTGTTTTCCGGCGGGCAGGACTCGGCCACGTGCGTGGCGTGGGCCCTCGAACGCTACCAGACGGTCGAGACCCTCGGCTTCGATTACGGCCAGCGACATCGTGTCGAGCTCGAATGCCGCGAAGGCGTGCGCGAAGCGCTGAAGCGCGACTTTTCCGCGTGGACGGACCGGCTCGGCGACGATCACATGATCGACCTGTCGGTGCTCGGCGCGATCAGCGATACCGCGATGACGCGCACGATCGAGATCGAGACGACGGCGAGCGGCTTGCCGAACACGTTCGTGCCGGGCCGCAACCTGCTGTTCATGACGATCGCCGCGGCGATCGCGTATCGCCGCGGGCTGCGCGTGCTGGTCGGCGGGATGTGCGAGACCGATTTTTCGGGCTACCCCGACTGCCGCGACGATACGATGAAGGCGCTGCAGGTCGCGCTGAATCTCGGGATGGATACGCGCATCGTGCTCGAGACGCCGCTGATGTGGCTCGACAAGGCGCAGACGTGGCAACTCGCCGAACAGCTCGGCGGCGAGGCGCTCGTCGAACTGATCCGCGTCGAGACGCACACGTGCTACGTGGGCGAGCGCGCGGAACTGCACGACTGGGGCTTCGGCTGCGGCGAGTGCCCGGCCTGCAAGCTGCGCAAGCGCGGCTACGAGGCCTACCTGAAGGGCGAGCGGGTGACCGAAGCGCCGCTGTGACGCGGCTGCGCCGGCAGCGCTTGATGAATAACGGATTCTGATCGACAACGAGCGGCGCGAGCCGGACGACGGACGATGACTTACGCGGTCAAGGAAATTTTCTACACGTTGCAGGGCGAGGGCGCGAACGCGGGCCGGCCGGCCGTGTTCTGCCGGTTCGCCGGCTGCAACCTGTGGTCGGGCCGCGAAGAGGATCGCGAAGAGGCCGTGTGCCGCTTCTGCGATACGGACTTCGTCGGCACCGACGGCGAGAACGGCGGCAAGTTCAAGGACGCCGAAGCGCTCGTCGCGACGATCGCCGGCCTGTGGCCGGACGGCGAAGCGCACCGCTTCGTCGTCTGCACGGGCGGCGAGCCGATGCTGCAGCTCGACCAGCCGCTCGTCGACGCGCTGCACGCGGCCGGCTTCGAGATCGCGATCGAGACCAACGGCTCGCTGCCGGTGCTCGAATCGATCGACTGGATCTGCGTGAGCCCGAAGGCCGACGCGCCGCTCGTCGTCACGAAGGGCAACGAACTGAAGGTCGTGATCCCGCAGGACAACCAGCGGCTGGCCGATTATGCGAAGCTCGACTTCGAGTATTTCCTCGTCCAGCCGATGGACGGCCCGTCGCGCGACCTCAATACGAAGCTCGCGATCGACTGGTGCAAGCGTCATCCGCAGTGGCGCCTGTCGATGCAGACCCACAAATATCTGAACATTCCCTGAGCCACGGCCTTTGACATCGTGCTGATTACCCGAAAACTCGAATTCGACGCGGGCCACCGCATTCCCGATCACCGCAGCCAGTGCAGGAACCTGCACGGCCATCGCTACGTGCTCGAAATCACGTTGCGCGGCGATCTCGTCGATACCGAGGGCGCTCCCGACCGCGGCATGGTGATGGATTTCGCCGACGTGAAGGCGCTCGCGATGGAGCACCTCGTCAGCAAGTGGGACCATGCATTCCTGGTCTATGCGCGCGACGACGTCGTGCGCTCGTTCCTCGAACAGATGGCCGACCACAAGACCGTCGTGATCGACCGGATCCCGACCGTCGAGAACCTCGCCGCGATCGCGTTCGACCTCCTCGCGAACGTGTACGACGCGCACTACGGCGTGAACCTGCGCCTCGAGCGCGTGCGCCTGTACGAAACCCCGAACTGCTGGGCCGACGTCGAGCGCCAGCCCGGCCGCTGATCCTGCCTTCCCGGCAGCCCCGCCGGCCGGCGCGGGCTGCCCGTCACCGTGCCCTTCGGCCCTGTCCCGCGCCGGCGCTGCTCCCCGTCCGTTCCCACATTCCGCGCAACGCCGCGCTATGATCGTTGCGTGGCACCGTAAAACGCACCCTTGCGCGGTCGCGCGGCCCGCGCTGTCAGATCGGCCACCTACGGCCGACTGACGTTGAAGGGCGCGGTCTGGCGCCGCCGCGCTGTGCTGCCCGGCGTGTTGCGCCCCGCTTCGCCTGATGCTTGTCCCGTTCGATTGCCGTTCCGTCCAGGAGGCCGTATCGATGAGCACGCTCACCAATTCCCTCAAACAACGCCTGCGAGACGGCGACGAGCCGCTGTATGGCCTGTGGCTGTCGCTCGGCAGCGACTCGGTCGCGGAAGCGCTCGCGCACGCCGGCTACGACTGGCTCTGCATCGACATGGAGCACGCGCCGAACGACAGTCGCGACGTCGTGGCGCAGTTGCGCGCGATCGCCGCCGCGCACCTGCCGAGCGAACCCGTCGTGCGCGTGCCGGCACGCGAGCCGTGGCTCGTGAAGCGCGCGCTCGACGCCGGCGCGCGCACGCTGATGTTTCCGTGCATCGAGACGCCCGACGACGCCGCGCACGCGGTGCGGCTCACGCGCTTCCCGTCGCCGGAATCGCCGGACGGGCTGCGCGGCGTTGCGGGCATGGTGCGCGCGGCGGCGTTCGGCATGCGCCGCGATTACCTGCAGACGGCGAACGCGCAGGTCGCGGTGATCGTGCAGATCGAATCGGCGCGCGGCGTCGACGAAGTCGAGCGGATCGCGGCGACGCCCGGCGTCGATTGCCTGTTCATCGGCCCGGCCGATCTCGCGGCGAGCCTCGGGCATCTCGGCGACATCCGCCACCCGGACGTCGAAACCGCGATGGCGCGCGTGCTCGCGGCCGGCAAGCAGGCCGGCGTCGCGGTCGGCATTTTCGCGGGCGACACGGCGGGCGCGCGGCAGTACCGCGAGGCCGGCTACCGGATGATCACGCTGTCGGCCGACGTGAGCTGGCTGCTGCGTGCGACGCGGCAAGCGCTGCAGGAGGTACGGTCATGAACGGTGGCGATGGCGCGTCTTGCCGGCGCGCGCGGGGTGCGACCGGTGTGCGTTGGCGGTTCGGCGCGATGCTCGGCCTGTGGGCCGTGTGTGTCGCGGCGGCCGCGCAGGGCGCGCCGCAAGCGAAGCCCGATCCGTCGCGCGAGACGCAATCGGCGGTCGCCGACTACAACGCCGGCGACTATCGCGCGGCGCTGGTGCAGTTCCACGACGCGGCCGAGCGCGGCGACCGTCTCGCGCAGTTCAACTACGCGATGATGCTGCTGACGGGCGAAGGCGTGACGGCGAACGTCGACGAAGGGTTGCGCTGGCTGAAGCGCGCGGCCGACGCGAACATGTCGCATGCGCAGTACGTGTACGGCCGGATGTTCGACGACGGCGAGTTCGTCGCGCGCAATCCGGCCGAAGCGCATCGCTGGTTCCTGCGGGCGGCGAAGCAGGGGCACGTGCAGGCCGAGCTGTCGCTCGCGAACCAGTTCCTCGACGGGCGCGGCACGCCGCGCGACAACCGGCAGGCGTTCGCATGGTACAAGCAGGCCGCCGATGCGGGCGAGCCGACCGCGCAGTACGTGACCGCGTCGTTCTACGAGCGCGGCGGCGACGGCGTGGCGCAGAACCTGAACATCGCGCGGGCCTATTACGCGGCGGCGGCCGCGCAGGGCGACGAGACGGCCGGATTGAAATTCAAGGAGCTGAGCGCGCGGCTGAAGGCGCAGGGGCCGGCGTCGGGCGTCGGTGCTGAGCCGGGGAGCCCGCGCGCGGCACCGCAGTGAGCGGGCGCCGCGCCGCGTTGCCGCGTTCGAAACGCACGATGAAAAAACGGCGCCGGGGCGCCGTTCTTCTTTGCCGCGCGGTCAGCTCTTCATCAGCCGCCGCTGTCGCCCGACGCTCATGATCATCCCGATCGCGATGCCGAGCGTCGCGAGCGCGGTGCCGCCGTAGCTCATGAACGGCAACGGTACGCCGACGACCGGCAGCACGCCGCTCACCATCCCGATGTTGACGAACGCATAGACGAAGAACGCGAGCGTGAGCGAGCCCGCGAGCAGGCGGCCGAACAGCGTCGCGCCCTGCGCGGCGATATAGAGCCCGCGCGCGATCAGCGCCATGTACAGCGTCAGCAGCACGATCCCGCCGACCAGCCCCCATTCCTCCGAGAACACCGCGAAGATGAAGTCGGTGTGCTTCTCCGGAATGAATTCGAGGTGCGCCTGCGTGCCTTTCAGGTAGCCCTTGCCGAGCACGCCGCCCGAGCCGATCGCGATCACGGCCTGGATCGTGTGGAAGCCCTTGCCGAGCGGGTCGGAGGTCGGGTCGAGCAGCGTGCACACGCGGTGCTTCTGGTAGTCGTGCATCAGCGGCCACTGCACTTCGGGCTGACAGATGCGGTCCTCGAACACGGCGATCGACCCGACCGCGATCACGCCCGCGACGAGCACCGGCACGATCAGCTTGAACGACAGGCCGGCGAGGTAGATCACGAAGAAGCCGGCCGCGAACACGAGCAGGCCCGTGCCGAGGTCGGGCTGCTTCGCGATCAGTCCGACCGGCACCATCAGGATCCCGAACGCGGCGAGGAAGTCGTACCAGCGCAGCCCGCCTTCGCGGCGCTGGTAGTACCACGCGAGCATCAGCGGCGTCGCGATCTTGAGGATCTCGGACGGCTGGATCACGACGCCGACGTTCAGCCAGCGCTTCGCGCCCTTCTTCGTCATCCCGAATAGCGCGACCGCGATCAGCAGCGCGACCCCGAACGTATAGAGCGGGACCGCGAAGCGCATCAGCGTGGTCGGCGGGATGTTGGCGATCACCCACATCAGCACGAACGTCAGCAGGATGTTGCGCAACTGGTCCTCGACGCGGCCCGGCATGTCGATCGCCGCGCTGTACAGCGTGACGATGCCGACGCACAGCAGCAGGAACACGATGAGGGCGAGCGGGCGGTCGAAGCCCGCGAACATCTGCTTGATCTTGTCGAGCCAGGCGCGCTTGTCGAATTGCATGCCTTTCTCCGTTAATGAGCGGTGCCGGCGTCCGCCGCTTTCGCGGGGGCCGTCGCACGGTGGTTGTCGTCCCGCGGCGTGGCGACGAGCGGCTGCGCATCGCTGGCGGGCCGGCGCGGCCGGTGCGGGCGCCGGATCGGCGGCAGGCTCGCGGCCATCGGCGCCGCGGCGCTCGCGTTGGCCGGCTGCGCTGCGTTTGTACCGGCCGCACCCGACGCATCGGGTGCCGACGCGGCCGATGCCGCATCTGCCGCGCTGGCCGCGGTCGGCACGACGGGCTGCGGCAGCGCCTTGAAGCCGGCCGCGACGGCGGCGGGCTTGTTCGCATCGCCGATCACCGGTGCATTCACGGGTTCGGTCGCCGACGCCGCGGCAGCCACGGCCGCGGCTTCGTTCTGCGGGTTCTGGCGCTCGACGAGGAAGAAGTCGAGCACGCGGCGCGCGATCGGGCCCGCGGCCTGCGCGCCCCAGCCGCCGTTCTCGACGACCAGCGCCAAGGCGATCTGCGGATGGTCGACCGGCGCGTACGCGATGAACAGCGCGTGGTCGCGCAGATGCTCGGCGAGCAGGTGGCCCTTGTAGTTGGAGCCCTGCAGCGAGAACACCTGAGCGGTACCGGTCTTGCCGGCGGCGAGATACGGTGCGCCGCGGAACACCTTGTACGCGGTGCCGGACGGGTTCTCGATCACGTTCTCCATCCCGCGCTTCACGACGTCGATGTCGGCCTGCTTGAGCGGGATGGTTTCACTTTCCTTCGGCACGGTCAGGCGGCGCCCGCGCGTGATCGGATCCTCGACTTCCTTCACGAGGTGGGGCTTCATCACGACGCCGTTGTTCGCGAGCGTCGCGGTTGCGTGCGCGAGCTGCAGGATCGTGAACGAGTTGTAGCCCTGGCCGATCCCGAGGCTGATCGTCTCGCCGTCGAACCACTTCTGCTGCGCGGGCTTCTTGAACGCCTTCTTCTTCCAGTCGGTCGACGGCAGGATCCCGCGCGCCTCGCCCTGGATGTCGATCCCGGTGATCTGGCCGAAGCCGAACGGCTTCATGAAGTTCGCGATCGCGTTCACGCCGAGGTCGCGCGCGAGCATGTAGAAGTAGGTGTCGTTCGACACCATGATCGCCTTGTTCATGTCGACCCAGCCCTGGCCCGAGCGCACGTCGTTGCGGAACGTGTGGCCGCCGAACGTGAAGTAGCCGGGATCCTGGAATCCCCAGCCCGGCGAGCGCTTGCCGAGCGTCAGGCCCGCGAGCGCCATGAACGGCTTGTACGTCGAGCCGGGCGGGTAGGTGCCGTGCAGCGGGCGGTTCAGGAGCGGCTTGTCGGTCGAGTTGTTCAGCTCGTCCCAGGTCTGCTGGTCGATGCCGTCGACGAACGAATTCGGGTCGAAGCTCGGCGACGACACGAACGCGAGCACGTCGCCCGTCTTCGGCTCGATCGCGACGAGCGCGCCGCGCTTGCCGGCGAACGCCTGCTCGGCAACCTGCTGCAACCCGATGTCGAGCGACAGCACGAGGTTGTTGCCGGGCGTCGCCTGCGTGCGCGACAGCGTGCGCACGGGCCGGCCGCCGGCCGTCACCTCGACTTCCTCGAAGCCGGTCAGCCCGTGCAGCTCGGTCTCGTAGCTCTGCTCGACGCCGATCTTGCCGATGTAGTCGGTGCCCTTGTAGTTGTTCGCGTCGCGGCGCGGATCGTAGTTTTCCTGGTCGCTGTCGTTGTCGTCGCTCATCGCGTCGATGCGATCCTGGTCGCGCTTCGAGATCCGGCCGATGTAGCCGATCACGTGCGCGGCCGTCGTGCCGAGCGGATATTGGCGGAACAGCCGCGCGCGCACGTCGACGCCGGGAAAGCGGAAGCGCTGCGCGGTGAAGCGCGCGACTTCCGCGTCGGTGAGCCGCGTGCGGATCGGCAGGCTCTCGAAGTTCTTCGAGTCTTCCTGCAGCTTCTTGAAGCGGCGGCGGTCGCGTGCGTCGATCGGGATGATCTCGGACAGCTTGTCGATCGTGTTGTCGAGCGTGTCGTCGAGCTTCGACGGCGTGATCTCGAGCGTGTACGCCGAATAGTTCTTCGCGAGGATCACGCCGTTGCGGTCGGTGATGATCCCGCGGTTCGGCACGATCGGCGCAACCGAGATGCGGTTTTCCTCTGCCTGCAGCGCGTATTTGCCGTGCTGCATCAGCTGCAGGTAGAAGAAGCGGCTCGCGAGCAGCCCGAAGCAGACGAACACGAACACGCCCGCCGCCGCGACGCGCAGGCGGAACTTCGAGAGCTGCTGTTGGGTGTCGTTGAATTCGGTCATGCGGTTGAGCGTCTATCCGACCCGCGCGCGGGCGGGCGAGGTGCCGCCCCGGAGCGCAGCGCGCGGCGGGTTTGGGGGCGGCGGGTATTCAAGGTCGTCCGGCTCAGATGGGGCGCGTGTCGTCCGGATCGACCGGGCGACGTTGCGGCATCAGCAGCAGGTGGCTCGCGATCGGCCACAGCGCGGCCTCGACGAAGCCGTCGACCAGGTAGCGCCAGCCCGGGAACGCGGCGCCCATCAAGAGACGGATCACGAACGGCACGAGCTGCGCGACGACGAGCAGCGGCGTGACATACAGCACCTGCACGCCGATCGGCATCCACAGCACGCGGCGGTGGATCGTGATCGCACCGTACGACAGCAGCGTATATGCGAGCGCGTGCTCGCCGAGCAGCCCAGCGTCATGCACGTCCATCAGGATGCCGAGCGCGAACGCGACGCCCATCCCGACCTTGCGCGGCTGGTGGATGTTCCAGAACAGCAGCACGAGCGCGACGAAGTCGGGCACGCCGGGCAGGCGGCCCCACGGCATCAGGTTCAGCAGGAATGCGGCGGCGAGGCTGAAGACGATGAAGTACGGATTGACCGGCTGCAGGATGTATTGCGGGCGGTTCATCGCTGGGCTCCTGGTTGCCCGGCCGAGGGCTTCGCGGGCGCGGCGTCGGGCTTGCCGGGAGCGGCGGGCGCAGCCGGCGCGGGCTTCGCGCCGGGCTGGGCGGCGGCGGCCGGCTTTGCGTTCGCGTCGGCCTTGTCGGCTTTCTCGCCCTTCGCGGCGGCTTTCGCGCCCTTCTTGCCGCCCTTCGCGTTCTTGTCGGCGGCCGGTTCGAGCTCGACCGGGCGCGGCGGGATGTCGTTCTGGTAATGCAGCACGAGCATCTGGCGCGCGCCGCGCACGGCCGCGACCGGCGCGCACGTCACGCGCGCGAATGCGGTATCGGCGAGCTTGTCGACGCGCGCGACCTTCGCGACCGGCAGGCCGGGTGGATAGACGCCGTCGAGGCCGCTCGTGACGAGCTCGTCGCCGACGACGAGATCCGCGCTCGTCGGCACGAAGCGCAGGTCGAGCGAATCGCCCTTCGGCGTGCCGTAGATCACGCTGCGCAGTCCGGTGCGCAGCACCTGCACCGGAATCGCGAGATCGCGGTCGGTGACCAGCGTGACTTCGGACTGCAGCGGGAACACGCGCGTGACCTGGCCGACCACGCCGTCCTCACTGACCACGGGCGCGCCGTTCTGGATGCCCTGCTGCGAACCTTGCCCGACCACGATCTTCTGCGTGAACGGATCGCTCGTGTCGTACTGGATCTCGACCGGCGTCGATTGCGTCGCGATGTGCTGGCGCAACTCGAGCACCGCGCGCAGGTGCATGTTTTCCTGCGCGAGCACGGCGGCCTGGTTGGCTTGCGTCGACAGTTGCAGGTTGCGTTTGCGGAGGTCGTCGTTCTCGTGGCGCAGCGACGAGCCGGTGACGGCGATGTCGGCCGCGCCCATGAACAGGTCGCGCGGCACGAGCGCCGCGCGCTGCAGCGGATAGAGCACGGTGCCGAGCACGCCGCGAACGATTTCGAGCGTGCTGAAGCGCGCGTCCGACACGAGGAGCGCGATGGCGAGGGCAACGAAGAAGATGAGCCGCGCGAGCGCGGGCGGACCTTGCTTGAAGAGGGGCGGCGGACTGTATTCCATGGTCGGCGCCGGGCGCGTGTGATCGGTTAAATGATGCTCAGACGCGCAAACGGCGCGGCGGTTCGTTCTGAACGAGCGATCCGGCCACGCCGCAGGTGCGTCATGTCAAGAAACTGCCTAGACGATCACTCGTACGAGAAGATGCTGCCCAGCTTGTCCATGCGCTCGAGCGCCATGCCCGAACCGCGCACGACGCAGGTGAGCGGATCTTCCGCGACGAGCACCGGCAGGCCGGTTTCTTCGGCGAGCAGGCGGTCGAGATCGCGCAGCAGCGCGCCGCCGCCCGTCAGCATCATCCCGCGTTCGGCGATGTCGGCGCCGAGTTCCGGCGGCGTTTGTTCGAGCGCGATCTTCACCGACGACACGATCTGGTTCAGCGGATCGGTCAGCGCTTCGAGGATTTCGTTGCTGGAGATCGTGAAGCTGCGCGGAATGCCTTCCGACAGGTTGCGGCCCTTCACTTCCATTTCCTTGACTTCGGAGCCCGGGAACGCGGAGCCGATTTCCTTCTTGATCGCCTCGGCCGTTTGTTCGCCGATCAGCATCCCGTAGTTGCGGCGGATGTAGTTGACGATCGCCTCGTCGAACTTGTCGCCGCCGACGCGCACCGAGCCCTTGTACACGATGCCGCCGAGCGAGATCACGCCGACTTCCGTCGTGCCGCCGCCGATGTCGACGACCATCGAGCCGGTGGCTTCCGACACCGGCAGGCCCGCGCCGATCGCGGCCGCCATCGGCTCCTCGATCAGGTAGACCTGCGATGCGCCGGCGCCGTGCGCGGCTTCCTTGATCGCGCGGCGCTCGACCTGGGTCGAGCCGCACGGCACGCAGATGATGATGCGCGGCGACGGCGAGAACATGCGCGACTCGTGCGCCGTCTTGATGAACTGCTTGATCATCTGCTCGGTGACGGTGAAGTCGGCGATCACGCCGTCCTTCATCGGGCGGATCGCCTCGATGTTGCCCGGCACCTTGCCGAGCATCTGCTTGGCTTCCTTGCCGACCGCCTGGATCGTCTTCTTGCCGTTGGGGCCGCCTTCCTGACGAATCGACACGACGGACGGTTCATCGAGCACGATGCCCTTGCCGCGCATGTAGATCAGGGTGTTTGCGGTGCCGAGATCGATCGCGAGATCGTTGGAGAAGTAGCTGCGCAAAAAACCGAACATTCAGAATCCTGTTTCGCTCTGGGCCGGCCCTGCATAGCGAACGCTGAGGGCGGGCAGCGGAAAAAATAACAGCCTCGGGAAGCGTGGCGGAAGCGGCCGCCGCGGCGCACGAAGCTGCGAGTGATGTCTACCGGGGATCGCACGAAGCACGCACGGCTTGCCGAAGTGGGGCGAAACGGTGCGGGAAAAGGCTGCCGGGTTTGGGTCGAACGCGTAATGATACCTTATAATTTCACGGTATTTGAATCGAAACGGGCGGTATTTTTGCCGCTTCAGTCCCGATTTTTGAGGGTGGGATCGCACCCTCCAACCCCCCGCAGCAGCGCTGCTTTCAATGCGCTGCGCAGCCTTGTTTTTTCCGGTGATCGCATGGCCCTGACCCTGACCGATGTGAAACGCATCGCGCACCTGGCGCGACTCGAAATGGCCGACGCCGACGCCGAGCACATGCTCGGCCAGCTCAATGAATTCTTCGGCCTCGTCGAGCAGATGCAGGCGGTCGACACCGCCGGCATCGCGCCGCTCGCCCACCCGATCGAACAGATCCAGGAAGTCGCGCAGCGCCTGCGCGACGACGCCGTGACGGAAATCGTCCATCGCGACGACAACCAGCGCCCGGCGCCGGCCGTCCAGGACGGTCTCTATCTCGTGCCGAAGGTGATCGAGTAAGCATTCGACGACAAGCGCGCCGGCCAGCGCCGCGCGCCACCCAGAATTCCCAGGAAAACCACTCAATGCACGCAAAAAGCCTGACCGAACTGCGCGCCGCGCTCGCCGCCAAGGAATGCTCGGCCGTCGAGCTCGCGCAGCTCTACCTGAAACGGATCGACGCCGCGCGCGGCCTGAACGCGTTCGTCCACGTCGACGCCGATCTGACCCTCGCGCAGGCGAAAGCCGCCGATGCCGAACTCGCGCGCGGCGCGGGCGGCGCGCTGACCGGCCTGCCGATCGCGCACAAGGATGTCTTCGTCACGCGCGGCTGGCGCTCGACCGCCGGCTCGAAGATGCTCGCGAATTATGAAAGCCCGTTCGACGCGACCGTCGTCGCCCGCCTGCAGGCGGCCGGCATGGTCACGCTCGGCAAGACCAACATGGACGAGTTCGCGATGGGCTCGTCGAACGAGAATTCGGCGTTCGGTGCGGTGAAGAACCCGTGGGACACGAACGCGGTGCCGGGCGGCAGCTCGGGCGGCAGCTCGGCTGCCGTCGCCGCGCGCCTCGCGCCGGCCGCGACCGGCACCGACACCGGCGGCTCGATCCGCCAGCCCGCGTCGTTCGCGGGCGTGACGGGCATCAAGCCGACTTACGGCCGTGTGTCGCGCTACGGGATGATCGCGTTCGCGTCGTCGCTCGACCAGGGCGGCCCGATGGCGCAGAGCGCGTCCGACTGCGCGCTGCTGCTCAACGCGATGGCCGGTTTCGACGAGCGCGACTCGACGAGCCTCGAGCGCGACGACGAGGATTTCACGCGCCACCTCGGCCAGCCGTGGGCGGCCGGCAACGATGCGGGCAAGCCGCTCGCGGGCCTGCGCATCGGCTTGCCGAACGAGTATTTCGGCGACGGTCTCGCCGACGACGTGCGCGCGGCGATCGACGCGGCACTGAAGCAATATGAAGCGCTCGGCGCGACGCTCGTGCCCGTGTCGCTGCCGAAGACGGAACTGTCGATCCCCGTGTACTACGTGATCGCGCCGGCCGAGGCGTCGTCGAACCTGTCGCGTTTCGACGGCGTGCGCTTCGGCCATCGCGCCGCGCAGTATGGCGACCTGCTCGACATGTACAAGAAGTCGCGCGCCGAAGGCTTCGGCCCCGAGGTGAAGCGCCGGATTCTCGTCGGCGCGTACGTGCTGTCGCACGGCTACTACGACGCGTACTACCTGCAGGCGCAGAAGATCCGCCGCATCATCGCGCAGGATTTCCAGGAAGCGTTCGAGTCCTGCGACGTGATCATGGGCCCGGCATCGCCGACGGTCGCATGGGATCTCGGCGCGAAGGGCGACGATCCGGTGCAGATGTATCTCGCGGATATCTACACGCTGTCGGTGAGCCTCGCCGGCCTGCCCGGCATGAGCGTGCCGTGCGGCTTCGGCGCGGGCGCGAACGCAAAGCGCCCGGTCGGCCTGCAGATCATCGGCAACTATTTCAACGAAGCCCGGATGCTGCAGGTCGCCGACGCGTTCCAGCGCGCGACCGACTGGCACAAGCAAGTTCCGGCGGGGGTGTAAGCATATGGCTACTCAATGGGAAGTCGTCATCGGTCTCGAGACGCACGCGCAACTGTCGACCGTCTCGAAGATTTTCTCGGGCGCGTCGACGCAGTTCGGCGCCGAGCCAAACACGCAGGCGTGCCCGGTGGACCTGGCGCTGCCGGGCGTGCTGCCGGTGCTGAACCGCGGCGCGGTCGAACGCGCGATCCGCTTCGGTCTCGCGATCGGCTCGACCATCGCGCCGCGCAGCATCTTCGCGCGCAAGAATTATTTCTACCCGGATCTGCCGAAGGGCTATCAGATCAGCCAGTACGAGATTCCGGTCGTGCAGGGCGGCCAGATCACGATCCAGGTGCCCGCCAACGAAAAGGCCGGCAAGGAAGCGTACGAGAAGACGGTCAACCTGACCCGCGCGCACCTCGAGGAAGATGCGGGCAAGTCGCTGCATGAAGACTTCGCCGGGATGACGGGGATCGACCTGAACCGCGCCGGCACGCCGCTGCTCGAGATCGTCACCGAACCGGAAATGCGCAGCGCGGCCGAAGCCGTGGCCTATGCGAAGGCGCTGCACGCGCTTGTCGTATGGCTCGGCATCTGCGACGGCAACATGCAGGAAGGCTCGTTCCGGTGCGACGCGAACGTGTCGGTGCGCCCGGTCGGCCAGGAGAAGTTCGGCACGCGCGCGGAAATCAAGAACCTGAACTCGTTCCGGTTCCTCGAGGAAGCGATCAACTACGAAGTGCGCCGCCAGATCGAGCTGATCGAGGACGGCGGCGAAGTCGTGCAGGAAACGCGCCTCTACGACCCGGACAAGCGCGAGACGCGTTCGATGCGCAGCAAGGAAGACGCGCACGACTACCGCTACTTCCCCGACCCCGACCTGATGCCGCTCGTGATCGGCCAGGACTGGATCGAGCGCGTGCAGTCCGGGATGCCCGAGCTGCCGGCCGCGATGCAGCAGCGCTTCGTCGAGCAGTACGGCGTGTCCGCGTACGACGCGGGCGTGCTGACGTCGAGCAAGGCGATGGCCGCGTATTTCGAGGCCGTGGTCGCGAAGGCCGGCGCGGCGAACGCGAAGATCGCCGCGAACTGGCTGATGGGCGACGTGTCGTCGCAACTGAACCGCGACGGCATCGAGATCGACGCGATTCCGGTGTCGGCGGCCCAGCTTGCACTTGTGCTGCAGCGCATCGCAGACGGCACGATCTCGAACAAGATCGCGAAGGAAATCTTCTCGACGATCTGGGACGAGAAGGCGGACGACGAAGGCGCGGCCGACCGCATCATCGACGCGAAGGGGCTGAAGCAGATCTCCGACACCGGCGCGCTGGAAGCGATCATCGACGAGGTGCTCGCGGCGAACGCGAAGTCGGTCGAGGAATTCCGCGCGGGCAAGGAAAAGGCGTTCAACGCGCTGATCGGCCAGGCGATGAAGGCGACGAAGGGCAAGGCCAATCCGCAGCAGGTCAACGAACTGCTGAAGAAGAAGCTCGGCTGAACATGATCGCGCGCGTGAGCCGCGCTTGACGACGGGCCGCCCCGAACCTGTTCGGGGCGGCCCGTCGCGTTTGGTGGATGCGTTATCGTATGCATCACACCGCCCAACGGAGGAACGAATGGCGAAACAACCGTCGCTCGACGATTTCCGCGTGCCGTACAGCACGCGCGAGAAGGAAGCCGCCGCATTCAAGCTCGATGCGTTCGACCCGGCCGCGAAGCCGTTCTCGTCCGGTTCGAAGGAGGCCGACCGCGAACGGCTGTCGGCCGTGTCGACCGAACTCGACGTGCAGCAGGAGCGCCTGCACACGCAGCAGCAGAAGCGCGTGCTGCTCGTGCTGCAGGGGATGGATACCAGCGGCAAGGACGGCACCGTGCGCGCGGTGTTCCGCGAGGTCGATCCGCTCGGCCTGCGCGTCGTGTCGTTCAAGGCGCCGACGCCGATCGAAGCCGTGCACGATTTCCTGTGGCGCGTGCACGCGCAGGTGCCGGCCGCGGGCGAGCTCGCGATCTTCAATCGCAGCCACTATGAAGACGTGCTCGTGCCGCGCGTGCTCGATACGATCGACAGCAAGGAATGCGAGCGCCGCTACCGGCAGATCCGCGATTTCGAGACGATGCTCTCCGAGAACGGCACGACGATCGTCAAATGCTTCCTGCACATCTCGAAGGACGAGCAGCGCGCGCGGCTGCAGGCGCGCATCGACGATCCGACCAAGCACTGGAAGTTCGACATCGCCGATCTCGACGCGCGCAAGCACTGGGACGCGTACCAGTCCGCGTACCGCGACGCGCTCGCCGCGACGTCGGCCGAGCATGCGCCGTGGTACGTGATCCCGGCGGACTCGAAGACGCATCGCAACGTGATGATCGCCGAGCTGCTGCTGCGCACGATGACCGACATGAAGCTGGAATTCCCGCCGCCGAAGCCCGAACTCGAAGGCGTGAAGATCCGTTAAGCTGCCACCCTGTAAAACATCGAACTGAACGGAACCCGACATGATGCGAGTGATTACCGCCAACCTGAACGGCATCCGCTCCGCCGCGAAGAAGGGCTTCTTCGACTGGCTCGGCGAGCAGAACGCCGATTGCGTGTGCGTGCAGGAAATCAAGGTATCGGCCGACGACCTGCCGACCGAATTCGTCGAGCCGCACGGCTTCAGGAGCTATTTCCACCACGCCGAGAAGAAGGGCTACAGCGGTGCGGGCGTGTACAGCCGCCACGAGCCCGACGACGTGATCATCGGCTTCGGCAGCAGCGAATTCGATTCCGAGGGGCGCTACGTCGAGGCGCGCTACGGCAAGCTGTCGGTCGTGTCGGTGTACGTGCCGTCCGGCTCGAGCGGCGAAGAGCGCCAGCAGGCGAAGTACCGCTTCATGGACGAGTTCATGCCGCACCTCGCGCAGCTCAAGAAGAAGCGCGAAGTGATCCTGTGCGGCGACGTGAACATCGTCCACAAGGAAATCGACATCAAGAACTGGAAGAGCAACCAGAAGAACTCGGGCTGCCTGCCGGAGGAACGCGAGTGGCTCACGAAGCTGTTCGACGACGTCGGTTATGTCGACGTGTTCCGCACGCTCGACCAGCGTCCCGAGCAGTACACGTGGTGGAGCAACCGCGGCCAGGCGTACGCGAAGAACGTCGGGTGGCGGATCGACTACCAGATCGCGACGCCGGGCGTGGCCGGCACCGCGAAGAGCACGTCGATCTTCAAGGACATCAAGTTCAGCGATCATGCGCCGCTGACGGTGGACTACGACTACAAGAAGTGACCGCCGGCGCTACGCAATGCGCGTAGCGGTCGAACCATCCGGTCGCCGGATGCAGAACGGGCCGCATGTCGAACATGCGGCCCGTTTCGTTTTTGCTTCGGCGCGGCGATCGTGCATGCCGCCCGGCAACGCTCAGTGCTTGATCGATGCCATGTCGATCACGAACCGGTACTTCACGTCGCTCTTCAGCATCCGCTCGTAGGCGGCGTTGATCTGCTGCATCGGAATCGTTTCGATATCCGACGTGATCCCGTGCTGAGCGCAGAAGTCGAGCATTTCCTGCGTTTCCGCGATCCCGCCGATCAGCGAGCCCGCGAGGCGGCGGCGCTTGAAGATCAGGTTGAACACCTGCGGCGACGGATGGTCGTGCTCCGGCGCGCCGACGAGCGTCATCGTGCCGTCGCGCTTCAGCAGGTTCAGGAACGGGTTCAGGTCGTGCTGCGCGGCGACCGTGTTCAGGATGAAGTCGAAGCTGTTCAGGTGCGCGTTCATCTGCGCTGCGTCCTTCGAGATCACGACTTCGTGCGCGCCGACGCGCTTGCCGTCGTCGATCTTCGACGGCGACGTCGTGAACAGCACGACATGCGCGCCCATCGCACGCGCCAGCTTCACGCCCATGTGGCCGAGCCCGCCGAGGCCGACGATGCCGACCTTCTTGCCGGGGCCGACGTTCCACTGCCGCAGCGGCGAGTAGGTCGTGATCCCCGCGCACAGCAGCGGCGCGGCGCCGGCCGGGTCGAGCGTCTCCGGCACGCGCAGCACGAACGCCTCGTCGACGACGAGCTGCGTCGAATAGCCGCCGTACGTGACGTCGCCCGTCACGCGATCCTGGCCGTTGTAGGTGCCGACGAAGCCGTTCTCGCAATACTGCTCGAGGCCGTCGGCGCAGCTCGCGCAGGTGCGGCACGAATCGACGAGACAGCCGACGCCGACCAGCTCGCCGACCTTGAAGCGCGATACCTGCGGGCCGGTCGCGGTCACGCGGCCGACGATTTCATGGCCCGGCACGACCGGATAGATCGTGTTGCGCCATTCGTTGCGGGCCTGGTGCAGGTCCGAGTGGCAGACGCCGCAATAGAGGACGTCGATCTGGACGTCGAGATCGCGCAGCGCGCGACGCTGGAATTCGAACGGGGCGAGCGGCGATTGCGAATCGGTCGCCGCGTAGGCATAGGTTGTGCTCATGCAGGGGGCTCCTTGTCCGGGATGGATATCCGGCGAAACAGACTGCCGTCGCATCATGTGGCGATGCGGCGAGGCAGGACGTCATCGTAAGGAGCGCGGCGCCGCGGCGAAATACACGAAGGTCTGGAAGATTTGCCTATTCCTCTCGAATTGCACGCGAACGGCCGTCAAAACGTATTCAAGGTGCTACATTTCGAGCCAGATTCTCTTGCCGGACAGGACCACGCCGATGAGCTTCCAGCCCCTTTTCGCCGACACGGGCGAGCGCGTGCAGCGCCGCATGATCGAGCTGCACACGCGCCTCGCGCCGAACGAGGGCGACACGCTCGCGGCGCTCGACGGCGTGCGCTTCATCCGCGTGAGCCGTCCCGTGCCGCGCATGCCCGTGCTGTACGAACCGAGCATCATCGTCGTGTGCCAGGGGCGCAAGCTCGGCTATCTCGGCGACCGCTCGTTCGTCTACGACGCGCAGCAGTATCTGGTGCTGTCGGTGCCGCTACCGTTCGAATGCGAGACCTTCGCGAGCATGGACGAGCCGTTTCTCGCGATCTCGATCCGCGTCGATCTCGCGGTGATCGCCGAGCTCGCGATCCTGCTCGACGAGACGCTCGGCGCGGCCGTCAGCGAGCCGCTCGGCGTCTATTCGACGCCGCTCGACGCGCCGCTGGCCGACGCGGTGGTGCGGCTGCTCGAAGCGCTCGCGTCGCCGCACGACACGCGTGTGCTGGGGCCGGCAATCATGCGCGAGATCGCGTATCGCGTGCTGACGGGCGCGCAGGGCGACGCGATCCGCGCGGCGCTCGTGCAGCAGCATCACTTCGGCCGCATCGCGAAGGCGCTGCGGCGCATTCACGTCGACTTGAAGGCCGACCTCGACGTCGAGACGCTCGCGCGCGAGGCCGGGATGAGCCTCGCGGTGTTCCACGCGCAGTTCAAGCACGTGACGGCGACGTCGCCGATGCAGTACGTGAAAGCGGCGCGGCTGCACCAGGCACGGCTGATGATGGTGCAGGACGGAGTCGGCGCCGGCACGGCCGCTGCCCGCGTCGGTTATGCGAGCGCGTCGCAGTTCAGCCGCGAGTTCAAGCGGCTGTTCGGCCGCAGCCCGGGTGACGAAGTGCGCTGGATGCGCGAGAGCGGCAGCCGTCCGGCGGGCGCAGCGTCGGCCAGGCCGGCCGCGGCGGATGTCGGCGCATGACGATCGGCGTCGCGCGCCGCTCAGCGCCGCACGATTTTGCGTCGCTGCGCGCTGATGCCCGCGTAGTCGGGCAGCGTGTCGATGCGCTTGGCCGTAGCCTTCGCGTACAGCGGCATCAGGTCCGGCAGGCGGTTCAGCAGATCCTGGCGCCTGGCCGTGCTGTATGGGTGCGTGTAGATGAAGCCCGACGCCTTGTTCGCGCGTGTCGCGACCGCGAGCTTGTCCCACAGCGTGATCGCCGCGCGCGGATCGAAGCCCGCGCGTGCGGCGATGTCGCCGCCGATCACGTCGGCTTCGGTCTCGTCGGTCGGGTCGTAACGGAGCGCCTGCAGGCGCTCGCCGAGGTTCAGTGCCTGGGGCAGCGGATCGCCGACGCCGAACAGCGGCGGCAGCGTAGCCGCGCGCAGCGACGTCTGCGAGGTTGCGCTGAAGTTGCTGCGCGCGTGTTCGCGCAGCGCGTGCGCGATGCCGTGCGCGAGCAGCACGCCGAGCTCGTCGTCGTTCAGGCGGATGCGCTCGAGCAGGCCGCCGTACACGAGCACCTTGCCGCCAGGCAGGCAAGTCAGGCGGATGTCGCGCGAGCGGATCGCGTTGACGTCCCACGCCCAGTTCTTCACGCGATCGTTCCACTTCACCGAGTACGGCGCGAGCTTCGCGACGATCGCGCGCAGACGCTTCACGCGCGGCTGGTTCGCGCCGAGCAGACGGTTGCTGTCGGCGGCCGCCTGCACGATCTGCGCGTATTCGTTCCCGGTGAGCTGCTCGAGCAGTGGCGACGGAAGCAGCGTGCGGAACGCGATCTCGTTGCCGTAGCGGACCTGCTGCGGCGTCGGCGTATACGCCTTCGCCGACACGGCGGCGCCGGTCGGCTGCGCGGCTTCGGCGGCGGACGGCGGGACGGGCGCGGCGGAAGTCGCCGGCGTGGATGACGTTGCCTGCGCAGCGGCCGGCGCGGAGCCCGCCGCGGTCGAGCCGGCGTCGGCCGCGTGCGCGAACCCCGCGGCGAGTGCCGCGGCACCGACGCTCAGCGAAGCCGTAACGCGCGCGACGCGGTGCAGGCGGCTACTGAGCACGGCTGGCCTCGCCGTTGCGTGCGGCACCGTTCCACGGCGCGATCCTGAACAGCAGCAGCATGCCGGGAATCGCGAGCGCGGTGCACACGATGAAGTAGTCGAACCAGCCGATCTTCGCGACGATGAAGCCGCTCGCAGCCGATGCGAGCGTGCGCGGCACCGATGCGAGGCTCGTGAACAGCGCGAACTGCGTGGCCGTGTAGCGCGGGTCGGTCGTGCTGGCGATATACGCGACGAACGCGGCCATCGTCAGGCCCGTCGTGAAGGTTTCGACGCCGTAGACGATCGCGAGCGCGACCGTCATCGGGCTGAATTGCGGTGCGACGGCAATGCCGAACACCGACAGCGCCGAGGCGATCGCATGGCTTGCCGAAACGGTGAAGTCGTAGAGTACCGCGAGCACGGGCGAACCGGGGCCGAGCTGCGCGAGCCACGCGAAGCCGAGCGTCGACACCATCTGCAGCGCGCCGAAGATCCACAGCCCGCGGCCGATGCCGATCTTCACGAGCCAGATGCCGCCGATGATGCCGCCGGCGACGCTCGCGACGAGCGCGGTGGTTTTCGCGACGATGCCGATCTCGGTGCGCGTGAAGCCGATGTCGAGGAAGAACGACGTCGACAGCGTGGTGGCCATCGTGTCGCCGATCTTGAACAGGAAGATGAACGCGATGACGAGCAGCGCGCCGGTCCAGCCGTCGCGCTGGATGAATTCGCGGAACGGCAGCACGATCGCGTCGCGCAGGTTGCGCGGCGGTGCGCCGACCACTTCGGGCTCGCGCACGACGAGCGTCATCAGGATGCCCGGCAGCATGAACGCGCCGGTAATCGCGAACACGACGTCCCACGGCATGTGATCGGACAGGATCAGCGCCAGCGAGCCGGGGATCAGCGCGGCGAGCTTGTACGCGTTCACGTGCACCGCGTTGCCGAGGCCCTGCTCGGTGTCGCGCAGCAGCTCGCGGCGGTAAGCGTCGATCACGATGTCGGAGCTCGCGCCGAAGAACGCGACGAGCGTCGTGAGCGCGGCAACTGTCCAGATCGAATCGCGCGGCGACACGAAGCCGAGCGCGGCGATCGCGCCCGCGACCAGCACCTGCGTGAGCAGCATCCAGCCGCGCCGGCGGCCCGGCTGCCAGCCGGGCAGGCGCGGCAGGTAGCGGTCCATCAGCGGCGCCCACAGGAACTTCCACGTATACGGGAACTGGATCAGCGCGAACAGGCCGATCTCCTTCAGGTTCACGCCCTCGGAGCGCAGCCATGCCTGCACGAGGTAGACGAGCGTGAACAGCGGCAGGCCCGACGTGAAGCCCAGGAACACGCAGATCAGCATGTGCGTGTTCAGATAGGCTCGCCAGCCGGGGTGATCCTCGTGAGCGGTGAGTGCGGGCGCCTCGTGTGGCGTTTTCGACATGGACTGGAACTGGGTAGCGTTGACTGATTGCGGCGGCAGCGCGCGCGGCGGGAGCGGCGCGGGCCGGGCCCGGCGTCCGTCAACGGCCCCCCGGCTCAGCTGCGCTTGACGCGGTAGACAGCAAGACTACCACGCCAGTTCGCTCCCCATCGAATCGGCTGGCCTTCGTGCAGCACGACGCGGTCGAGGATCGTGACGCCGACTTCGGGTGCGAGCGCCTCGAAATCCTTGATCGTCAGCACGCGCACGTTCGGCGTGTTGTGCCACTGGTACGGCAGCGATTTCGACACGGGCATCCGGCCGTGCAGCACCGACAGCCGGTGCGGCCAGTAGCCGAAGTTCGGGAACGACACGATGCACTCGCGGCCGACGCGCGCCGTTTCGCGCAGGATCGCGGCCGTCTGGTGGATCGTCTGCAGCGTCTGCGACAGGATCGCGATGTCGAAGCTGTGGTCCTCGAACAGGCGCAGGCCGTCCTCGAGGTTCTGCTGGATCACGTTGATGCCGTTCTTCGCGCTCGCGAGCACGCCCGCGTCGTTCAGCTCGATGCCGTAGCCGGTGACGTCCAGCTCCTCCATCAGCAGCGCGAGCAGCGAGCCGTCGCCGCAGCCGAGGTCGAGCACGGTCGAGCGCGGCTCGACCCAGCGTGCGATCGTGCGGAAGTCCGCGCGCGCGGACAGGGAATTCAGCGCTTGCTGGTTCATGCTCCCACCTCGTTGGCGATTCGTTCGTAATACGCGCGGATCAGGTTGTGATAGCGCGCGTCGTCGAGCAGGAACGCGTCGTGGCCGTGCGGCGCGTCGATCTCCGCGTAGCTGACCGTGCGCTTGTTGTCGAGCAGCGCCTTCACGATCTCGCGCGAACGCGCGGGCGCGAAGCGCCAGTCGGTCGAGAAGCTCGCGATCAGGTATTTCGCCTGCGTTTGCGCAAGCGCGGCGGTCAGGTTGCCGTCGAACGCCTTCGCCGGATCGAAGTAGTCGAGCGCGCGCGTGATCAGCAGGTAGGTGTTCGCGTCGAAGTAGTCGGCGAACTTGTCGCCCTGGTAGCGCAGGTACGACTCGACCTCGAACTCGACGTCGAAGCTGAAGTTGTACGCGTCGAGCGCCCCGTCGGCGCGGCGCAGCGCGCGGCCGAATTTCTCGGCCATGTCGTCGTCCGAAAGATACGTGATGTGGCCGATCATCCGCGCGACGCGCAGGCCGCGCTTCGGCTTCACGCCGTGCGCGTAGTAGTCGCCGCCGTGGAAGTCGGGATCGGACAGGATCGCCGAGCGCGCGACCTCGTTGAACGCGATGTTCTGCGCGGACAGCTTCGGCGTCGACGCGATGTCGATGCAGTGCGCGACGCGCTCCGGATACATCAGGCTCCACGCGAGTGCCTGCATCCCGCCGAGGCTGCCGCCCATCACGGCGGCGAAGCGCTCGATGCCGAACGCATCGGCGACGCGCGCCTGTGCGTGCACCCAGTCCTCGACGGTGACCACCGGATAGCGCGCGCCGTACGGCTTGCCGGTCGACGGATCGATGCTCATCGGGCCGGTCGAGCCGAAGCACGAGCCGAGGTTGTTCACGCCGATCACGAAGAAGCGGTTGGTGTCGAGCGGCTTGCCCGGGCCGACCATGTTGTCCCACCAGCCGGTGCTGCGCGGATCGTCCGCATAGACGCCGGCGACGTGATGCGACGCGTTGAGCGCGTGGCAGACGAGCACCGCGTTCGAGCGCGCGGCGTTGAGCTCGCCGTACGTCTCGACGACGAGCTGATAGTTGCCGAGCGCGCTGCCGCTTTGCAAGCGCAGCGGTTCGGCGAAGTGCATGGTCTGTGGAGCGACGATGCCGATCGATTCCATTCGTTCCGCCTTATGACTGGGCAGCTAAATGGTGTCGGCGAGGCGCGGAGTCGGAGATGCGCGGCTGACGACCTCTTTAGCCGCATTTGTAGTGAACCGCCGGGACAAGACACATCATGGCCCCGGCCGGTTCGCGCGCCCGCAATCGAGTCAGCAAATCGGCGCGCTTCCGACTTGCCGCCGAGGAGGCGGCAAGTCGGCAAAGTATAGCGGAAATCCGGATCACGCGAATTTCCGCGGCCCGCTGCCGGCGGCTGCGTCACCAGCGGTATTTCGCCGCGAGTTGCCCCTTGACCACCGAGTAGTCGGACAGGTTGCCTTCCACGCCGATGCTGGCCGAGATGGCGAATCGCCTGGCGATCTGGCCGGTGGCGCCGATCCGGAGTGCCACGCGATCGCGCGGGACGCTGAACGAGAACGCGTTGCCGTCGAGCGTCAGCGAGCGCGACCCCGGGCCGTGCCACCAGTTCGCTTCGATGAACGGTCGAAGCTCGCGGCCGGACGACATTGCCGTCACGCCGTGCACGCGCACGCCGACGCGGGTCAGCACGTCGGTCGAGCGCTGCGTGTCGAGATGGCCGCCCGGCGCGGCGTGCGCGGCCGCGCGGTAGTCCGTCACGACGAGCTGCGCTTCGGGTTCGACGAAGAAACGCGTGTCGCCGCTGCGGTGGAACAGGAACGAATGGCCGGCCTCGAGCGAACCCGTGACGGTGCGCGAGCGATAGGAATCGCCGGCGAGGCTGCCGCCGACATGGTTCGCATACGCGCCATACATGACCCACGCATCGACGTACGGGCCCGACAGAATGTCGCGGTTGCCGTACCAGGTGCCGTACAGCCCCGCGTTGTAGCCTGATACGCTGCCGCGCGCGGTGGCGTTCGTCATGCGCTGTTCGATCGGGTTCCACAGCGGCCGCGTCGACCAGTTCGTCTGGCTGCCGTACAGGCCCATCGCGCCGATGCGAACGCTGCCGCCGCGGCCGTCGTCGAAGCGGAACAGGTCGGCGCCCGCATGAATCAGGCGACCGTTGCCCGATACGCTGCGCGCACCGCCCGACATCGACATGAACTGCCCCTCGGCGCGCAGCCAGGCGGCGCCGTCGAGCGCGTGCGGTGCCGCCTCCGTCTCCGTCGCTCGCAGCGAGCGGTCTTCGCGCTGGTGCAATGTATGGATCGCCATCATGGCTGCCGCGTCGGCGTTCGCCAGATACGCGTCGGGCTCCGGTGCGGAGGCGCGCTGCGGCGGCGGCTCGATTTCCGGCTGGACCGGCGGATCGGGGTCGACGAGGCCGGGGGGCGCAGGCGGTTCGGGTTTCGCGGCGGAGACCAGATGCCAGTCGTCCGGCCGACCGCCGTTCCCGCCGCGCTTGAGCATGTAGTCGTAGCCGCCCGCGGACAGTGTGCCGAAGCCCTGCCGGTAGCCGTCCGATGCCGCATCGAGCGAGAAGGCTGCGGCATCGGTGGTGCCGCCGTTGCGGGTTTCGACGATCGGGATGCCGACCGTCGTCTGCGCGCCTTCGCCGCTCGTGCGCTTAACGACGATGCCGGTGTCGCCCGACGCGTGGCCGCCGTCGATCACGAGCCGGTCGGTGGGCGACGCGTCGTCGCGCAGCGCGGTATGGAGGACCAGCTTGCCGTTGCGGGCCGCATAGTCGCCGTTGACGACGAGCGTGCGCGGCGCGGGCGGCGTGCCGGCGTCCGGCGCTGCGAATGCGATCGTCGAGTCGTTCAGCGCGACGGATCCGACCGACGAATCGGAGGTGACGATCCAGCGGCTGTCGGTATCGAGCGACAGCGTGCGGACAGCGTCCGTTGCGCCGCGCCATGTCGACGCGCCGGACAGTGCGACGTCGGTCACGGCGGAAGTCGGGCTGCCGTCGTCGGCCGGCTGATTCACGATGTCGCCCGCCGCTTGCGCGCCGGTGTCGAGCGTCAGGCGCACGGGCGCGCCCGACTGGGCCCGGACCGACAGCAGCGTGCCGGTGCCGCTGGCGGCGCGGGCGCTGTTCTGCAGCGTGACGTCGGCGTCAGACGCGTCGATGGCCGCATGCCGCTCGCTGAAGAGCGAGCCGCCGTCGGCCGTCAGCCTGCCGCCGTGGACGCTCGCGGCAGGCGCGGCGTTGCCGGTTGCGCGGGCATCGGTGCGCAGCAGGTCGATGCTGCCGCCGGCGCTTGCATGGAGGGCTGCGGCCTCGTTGCCGCGCGTCTCGACGGTTGCGTCGACGAGCGACGCAACCGACCCCGTGCCGGCGGACATCGCACCGCGCGCGCGCTCGCCGGTCGTCACGATGCCGCCGCGTGTCATCGTGACCCGGCCGCCGAGCCGGGCCAGTGCGCCGACCGAACGGGCGCCGGTGGTTGTCACCTGCGTATCGATCGCGTCGATGGTCGGCGTGTGGGTATATTCCATCGATGCGTACAGCCCGTGTGCGCTGCGGCCGTGCGTGACGATTTGCGTACGCGCGAGCTCGACGCGCCCTTCGCGGGTGTCCACGCCGAGCGCGTAATCGCCACCGGTTTCCAGATGGCTGTCGCTGAAGGCGACAGCCGACGCGCCGGGCAGGTACAGCGCCGACGCGTAGTCGCCATCGGTCCGGATACCCGTGCGATTCAGCGTCGCACGGACGCCGTCGTAGCTGATGGCCACGCCATGGGCAAACAGGCCGCTGGTGCGAATCAGCGTGTTGGCGACGTCGATGACGCCGCCCGGCACGTAGTTCGCCAGGATGCCATACGCCTCCTTGCCCCGCGTGACGATGACGCTGTCGGCGATGCGGAGCCGGCTGCCGGCGCTGTAGACGGACGCGCCGTGCGAATAATCGCCGTCGGTATCGATCGAGATGCGTTCCGCGCTCGCGCTGCCGCCGTATCGGATGTCGATTCCGGCACTGGAGCCGCCGCGGGTGCGGATTTCCGTATCGCTCAGCCTGGCGCTCGAGCCGGCGCCTTGCGCGGCCGCGCCCGCCGCGAAATAGGCGGTGGAGAACACGCGCGTCTTGCCGGTCGTCACCAGCGTGCCGCCATTGACGGCGGAAAGCACGGCCTTGCCCGGTTGCGTCGTCGAATAATCTCCCGGCGCGATTTCAAGCACGACACCGTCCGCCTGTTGCGGACCGCCGTTGGTCACCTGCGCGGCCGACGGCCATGGCACTGCCGCCCCCGCAAGCAATGCCGAATGGGCGAGGCGTCGGGCTGCCCTCATCCGGGAATGTCGGAATCTGCGATTCACCATTTCACCTGAATTTATCTGCAATTAGATAAACGTAACCCGAAAGGTGATGGGGTGAAATTGGACGAGTTCGAATTCGCGGGGGCATTCGCCGCCGGCAGAAGCAGGCGGGAAGGTGCGAGCCGACGCGGCGGAGCGGCCGCACCGTCCGTCGTCGAATGCGCGAAACCGGTGTGCGTTGCCGGACAGGGGCCGGCGCGGCGCTACTGCAGGATCAGCCGCAAATGCGCGTCGGCCTGCTCGCCGGGCGATTTCTGGAACCCGCCTTTCGCGAAGCGGTGCCACCTGCCGATCACGTAGCTGACGAGCAGGCTCGCTCGCGCAGCCGGATCGTAATCGGCCGGCAGCACGAACGGCGTTGCACCGTCCTGCGGCGCATTCGCCTCCGTGCGCGCAACCCGCAGGCATTGCTTGACGGTCGCTTCGATGCGGTCGAGCAACTGGTTCACGCGCTCGGTGAGCCGCTCGTCCTCGCCGACCAGCGCCTCGCCCGTCAGCACGCGCGTCATCCCCGGGTTCTTCGCGGCGAAATTGAGCATCGTCAGCGCGATCGTGCGCGCCTGCAGCACGCCGTTCGGCTCCTTCGCGACGATCTGGTTGACGAGGCCGAACAGCGACTGCTCGATGAACTCGATCAGCCCTTCGTACATCTTCGCCTTGCTCGGGAAATGGCGGTACAGCGCGGCTTCCGACACGTCGAGCCGGGCCGCGAGCGCGGCCGTCGTGATCTTCTCGCGCTTCGGCGCCTCGAGCATCGCCGCGAGCGTCTGCAGGATCATCACGCGGCGCTCGCCCGGCTTCGGGCGCGGGCGGGAGGGTGTGGCCTGGCCTTCCGTTACGGCTTGGTCCTGCGGGTAAGTCGGCTGCATTTCTGTCGCCCCGATCGTGTGCCCAGTCGCAGCGATTTTAACGAACGAATCCGCTGGTCGACGTAATGCGGGCGGCCGGTACCCGGCAGGTGGCCGGGAAGATGGCCGGTAATCCAGACCGTGCCGATGCCGAGGCGCTTGTAGCGCTTCAGGTGGTCGCGCGTATCCTCGACGAGGATCGCATCCGAAAAGCGCGCACGCGAGGCGCGCAGCGTCCGGCGCAGCATCGTGTGGTCGGGCTTCGCGCGCCACGTGCGGCGGTCGCGCATGTGCTCGATCGCGATCACGCGCTCGAACAGCCGTTCGATGCGCAGTTCGCGCAGCACCGCGCGCGCGTAGTTCTCCGGCGCGTTGGTCAGCACGAACTTGCGGCCCGGCAGCGCGGCGATGATGTGTGCGAGGCCGCGCTCGGCGCGCACCATCGCGGGGAGATCGGAAAACGTGTGAACCGCGCGCAGGAAGTCGTGCGGATCGATCGGGTGATGGCGCGTGAGGCCGAGGAGCGCGGCGCCGTAGCGCTGCGTATAGCCGGTGCGCAAGCGGTCGGCTTCGGCGCGCTCGACCTTGAGCGCATCGATGATGTATTGCGTCATCGCACGGTTGATCTCGGGAAAGATCGCGTGCGATGCGTGGTGCAGCGTGTTGTCGAGATCGAACAGCCAGACGGGCGCGCCGGCGCGCGGCCGGCTGCGCGAGATGCGCCGGCGCCGCAGCGGGGCCGGCAGGTCGGGGCTGGCGGTCTTGCGGCGCGTGCTCAATGCGAGCGGATCATCGTGCCGAACGGCTGCTCGGTCAGGATTTCCAGCAGCACCGAGTGCTCGATCCGGCCGTCGACGATGTGCACCGACTTCACGC
This sequence comes from Burkholderia sp. MS455, assembly GCF_016899445.1. Lineage (NCBI taxonomy): Bacteria > Pseudomonadati > Pseudomonadota > Betaproteobacteria > Burkholderiales > Burkholderiaceae > Burkholderia > Burkholderia sp. MS455. Next base: position 3,458,322 of record NZ_CP041779.1, on the reverse strand, counting down.
CGCTCTTCGCGGCGTCGAGCGCCGACGAGATCTTCGGCAGCATGCCGCCGGAGATCGTGCCGTCCTCGAACAGCGCGTCGATCTCGCGCGCGGACAAATCGGTCAGCAGGTTGCCGTCCTTGTCCATCACGCCCGGGATGTTGGTCATCATCAGCAGCTTCTCGGCGTTCAGCACCGTGGCGAGCTTGCCCGCGACGAGGTCTGCGTTGATGTTGTACGACAGGCCGTCTTCGCCGAAGCCGATCGGCGAGATCACCGGGATGAACGCGTCGTCCTGCAGCGCCTTCACGACTGCCGGGTTGATCGCCTCGACTTCGCCGACCTGGCCGATGTCGATGTACTGGCCCGGGTTGTCGCGGTCCGGCATCAGCAGCTTGCGCGCGTGGATCAGGCCGCCGTCCTTGCCCGTCAGGCCCACCGCGTGGCCGCCGAAATGGTTGATCAGCGTCACGATGTCCTGCTGCACTTCGCCGCCCAGCACCCATTCGACGACTTCCATCGTCTCTTCGTCGGTGACGCGCATGCCCTGGATGAAGGTGCCGGCCTTGCCGATCTTTTTCAGCGCCTGATCGATCTGCGGACCGCCGCCGTGGACGATCACCGGATTGATGCCGACCAGTTTCAGCAGGATCACGTCGCGCGCGAAGCCTTGCTTGAGCCGCTCTTCCGTCATCGCGTTGCCGCCGTATTTGATGACCACGGTCTTGCCGTGGTAGCGGCGGATGTACGGCAGCGCCTCGGCGAGGATTTCTGCTTTCAGCGTGGGGGCGATCTGCGAGAGGTCGATGGGCTCGGACATGGCGGCGGCTCAGGCTGGGAACGATTGAAACACGGCGAATTGTACAGGAGTGGCGCAGCGCAGCATCGTGTTTTTGGGTGGCCGGAGCGCTGGCGGCGCGGCTCGGACACCGCACGCAGCGGCCCGCCGGCTATGGCGCTGTGGGATGCGGGCGACGGTGCGCGGGCGGCGGCGGCGGGCAGGTTCGCGTGCGCTCGCGACGAACCTCGGCCGGGCGGCCGGTGCGCAAAATCCGTGCGCCGCGCTATGCTTGTCGCGTGGGGCGACTTCACGCCCGTTTCCGCGATTGCGCCATGACCGATTCCGCCGCCGACGCCCGTTCCGCCCCGCGCCGCGCGCGCTGCCCGCACTGCGGGCGCGGCTTCGATTGCGGCGCGCTCACGCAGCCGTTCGACTGCTGGTGCGCATCGATGCCGGCGCTGCCCGGCGGCACGCAGCCCGCGGCCGGCGTGCGCTGCCGGTGCCCCGAGTGCCTGGCCGACGAGATCGCGCGGCGCATGGCCGGCGCGACCGGCTGACGGCGCCGGCCGGGCACGCGGTGCGCTCCGTGCCCGCGCTTCGATCCGGCCCCGCTGGAGGCACCGCCCGCTAAACGGGTAAACTGCCCGGATGCAACGAATCACCACCACCGGACGCGTCAACCTCAGTCATCTGTTCTGGCTCCGCAATCTCGCGATCGTCGGCCAGCTCGTGACGATCGGCGTCGTGCAGACCTATTTCGGTGTGCATCTGCCGCTGCCTGCGATGCTGATGGTCATCGCGCTCGAAATCGTTTTCAACGCGCTGACCTGGGTGCGCGTGCTGCGAGCACGGCCCGAGACCAATTTCGAGCTACTCGGCCAGCTGTGGGTCGACCTCGGCGCGCTGTCCGCGCTGCTGTTCCTGTCGGGCGGCACGACCAACCCGTTCGTGTCGCTGTACCTGCCGTCGCTCGCGATCGCGGCGGCCGTGCTGCCGTGGCACCTGATGATCTGGCTCGCGGCGTTCGCGGTCGCGTGCTATGCGGCGCTCGGCTTCGATTCGGTGCCGCTCAACATGGACAATCCCGCGAACCTGTTCGACTACTACCGCACCGGGATGTGGGCGAACTTCATGGTCAGCGTCGGGCTGATCGCGTGGTTCGTCGCGCGCATGTCGAATGCGCTGCGCCAGCGCGATGCGGCGCTCGGCGAAGCGCAGCAGCACCTGCTGCGCGACGAGCGTGCTGTCGCGCTCGGCGTGCAGGCCGCCACCGTCGCGCACGAGATGGGCACGCCGCTGTCGACGATCGCGATGCTCGCCGAGGAATTGCGCGACGCGGCGCGCGCCGATCCGGGGCTGGCCCGCTACGAGGCCGACCTGAAGGTGCTCGAGGAACAGATGACGCTCTGCACGTCGGCGCTCGCGCGCCTGCGCAGCCGCGCGAGCGCGCCCGCGAGCCGCCAGCCGGTGGACGACTGGCTCGACACGTTCGTCGAACACTGGCGCCTGCGGCATCCGCACGTGCAGTTCGAGCTGCTCGGCGCGCGTCCGGCGGGCGTCGCGCTCGACGATACGGTCGCGGCCGGCCAGATCCTGACGATCCTGCTCGACAACGCCGCGCGCGCGAGCCCGCAGCGCGTGACGCTGGCCGCGAAGGTCGCGCACGACCGCGCGGCCGACGAGATCGAATTCGAGGTATGCGACGACGGGCCCGGCATTCCGGCCGCGCTGCGCGAATCGCTCGGCGCGATGCCGGTCGACAGCACGCAGGGCGGGCACGGGGTCGGCCTGTATCTCGCGTTCAGTGCGGCCGTGCGGCTCGGCGGCGCGATCGAACTGTCCGATGTCACGCCGCGCGCGGCGGGCGGCAACGGGCGGGCCGGCGGTGCGGCGAACGGCCAGGCTGCGGCTGCATCGGGCCAACGCGCGGGCGAACGCATGGCCGAACGAACGGCAGGCACGCCGGACAGCCGCGCGGCCGGCGCAACCGCCGGGCGCGGTACGCGGGCCGTGCTGCGCCTGCCGGTCGTGCGCGTCGCGGCGCCGGCCGCCTCAACCAACACGTAGACGGAGAAACCACATGAGCGAGAACAATTTCCTGGTGATCGACGACAACGAGGTGTTCGCGGGCACGCTCGCGCGCGGCCTCGAGCGGCGCGGTTACGCGGTCCAGCAGGCGCACGACAAGGAGACGGCGCTCAGGCTCGCCGCGGGCGGCAAGTTCCAGTTCATCACCGTCGACCTGCATCTCGGCGAGGATTCGGGCCTGAGCCTGATCGCGCCGCTGTGCGACCTGCAGCCCGATGCGCGGATTCTGGTGCTGACCGGCTACGCGAGCATCGCGACTGCCGTGCAGGCCGTGAAGGAAGGCGCCGACAACTATCTCGCGAAGCCTGCGAACGTCGAGTCGATCCTGGCCGCGCTGCAGACCAACGCGACCGAAGTGCAGGCCGACGAGGCGCTCGAGAATCCGGTCGTGCTGTCGGTCGACCGGCTCGAATGGGAGCACATCCAGCGCGTGCTCGCGGAGAACAGCAACAACATCTCGGCGACCGCGCGCGCGCTGAACATGCACCGCCGCACGCTGCAGCGCAAGCTCGCGAAGAAGCCGGTGCGGCAGTAAGTCCGGCGTGACGCGCGCCGCAGTCGTCGCGGCGGGTGTCGATTCCGTACGACGGGCGGCGCGGGTTGCGATGGGCGATCGCGCATGCGGGCAGGCTGGGCGCGGCTGTCCGCCGGACGCGCCAACGAAAACGGGCGGCCCGCCGGGTCGCCCGTTTCGCATTCGCCGCCGCGCGCGTTACAGCACGTAGCGCGACAGATCCTCGTCCTGCGCCACTTCGCCGAGCGCGCGGTCGACATACGTCGCGTCGATCGTCACGCGCTCGCCGGCGTGATTGCCGGCCGAGAACGACACTTCCTCGAGCAGTTTCTCGATCACCGTGTACAGCCGGCGCGCGCCGATGTTCTCGGTCTTCTCGTTGACCGCATACGCGATCTCCGCGAGACGGCGGATGCCGTCCTGGGCGAATTCGAGCTGCACGTCTTCGGTCGCGAGCAGCGCCTGGTACTGCTTGACGAGGCTCGCGTCGGTTGCATCGAGGATCGCCTCGAAGTCTTCCACCGACAGCGATTCGAGCTCGACGCGGATCGGGAAGCGGCCCTGCAGTTCCGGAATCAGGTCGCTCGGCTTCGCGAGGTGGAACGCGCCGCTCGCGATGAACAGGATGTGATCGGTCTTCACCATCCCGTACTTCGTGTTGATCGTCGTGCCTTCGACGAGCGGCAGCAGGTCGCGCTGCACGCCCTGGCGCGACACTTCGCCGCCGCTGCCTTCATTGTTGCGCGACGTGATCTTGTCGATCTCGTCGAGGAACACGATGCCGTTCTGCTCGACGTTCTGCACGGCCTTCGTCTTCACTTCCTCGTCGTTGAGCATCTTCGCCGCTTCCTCGTCGGTCAGCAGCTTCAGCGCTTCCTTGATCTTCACCTTGCGGCGCTGCTTCTTGCCGCTGCCGAGGTTCGAGAACATCGAGCGGATCTGCTCGGTCATCTCTTCCATCCCGGGCGGCGCCATGATGTCCATGCCGACCGACGGCTGCTCGAGGTCGAGCTCGACTTCCTTGTCGTCGAGCTGGCCTTCGCGCAGGCGCTTGCGGAACGTCTGGCGCGTCGCGTTGTTGTCGTCGTTCGCGTGCTCGGCATTGCCGCCGAAGCCCACCGCGCGCGGTTGCGGCAGCAGGATGTCGAGGATGCGGTCTTCCGCCTGGTCGGTCGCCTTGCTGCGCACCTTGCGCATCTCGGATTCGCGCGTCTGCTTGACCGAGATCTCGATCAGGTCGCGCACGATGCTGTCGACGTCGCGGCCGACGTAGCCGACTTCGGTGAACTTGGTCGCTTCGATCTTGATGAACGGCGCATCGGCGAGCTTCGCGAGGCGGCGCGCGATTTCGGTCTTGCCGACGCCCGTCGGCCCGATCATCAGGATGTTCTTCGGCGTGATTTCCGTGCGCAGCGGATCGGCGACCTGCTGGCGGCGCCAGCGGTTGCGCAGCGCGACCGCGACGGCCTTCTTCGCCTTGTTCTGGCCGATGATGTGCTTGTCGAGTTCCGAGACGATCTCGGCAGGGGTCATGGTGCTCATGGGGCGGTCCTTACTCGATCGTTTCGATGATGCGGTTGTGGTTCGTGTAGATGCACATGTCGCCGGCGATCCCGAGCGACTTCTCGACGATCTCGCGCGGCGACAGCTCGGTGTTCTCGGCGAGCGCGCGGGCCGCGGCCTGCGCGTACGCGCCGCCCGAGCCGATCGCGCAGATGCCGCCTTCGGGGTCGAGCACGTCGCCGTTGCCGGTGATCACGAGCGTGGTGGTCGCATCGGCCGTGATCAGCATCGCCTCGAGGCGGCGCAGCATCCGGTCGGTGCGCCAGTCCTTCGCGAGCTCGACGGCCGCACGGGTCAGGTTGCCCTGGTGCTTCTCGAGCTTCGCCTCGAAGCGGTCGAGCAGCGAGAACGCATCGGCGGTGCCGCCCGCGAATCCGACCAGAACCTGGTTGTTGTAGATCCGCCGCACTTTCCGCGCGCCACCCTTCATGACGATGTTGCCGAGGGTTACCTGGCCGTCGCCGCCGAGCGCGACCTTGTCGCCGCGCCGGACCGAAACGATGGTCGTGCCGTGAAATTGCTCCATCTGCGTTCCTTGAGAAAAACGGGGAAGAGTCGGGCGGCGCGAGGCGCCGCCGCGTGAATCGCAGTGCGCCGGGGAGCGGCCCGGCGCGCGTCCGTTTCATTTTAGGGCGGGCGCGGCGATATCAAGAGGCGGGAGGCAAATCGGCCGGTGGGGAACCGGTGCCGGAAAAACAAAAAGCGCGCGGCAGGCCGCGCGCTTTCGGGAAGCAGCGTGTCGGAGCGGAACGCCGCTCGATCAGTCGCCGAACAGCTTCTGGCGCAACTCGCGGCGCTCCTGCGCCTCGAGCGACAGCGTGGCCGTCGGACGCGCGAGCAGGCGCGGAATGCCGATCGGCTCGCCGGTTTCCTCGCACCAGCCGTAATCGCCGGAATCGATGCGGGCGAGCGACTGCTGAACCTTCTTGAGGAGCTTGCGTTCGCGATCGCGCGTGCGCAGCTCGAGCGCGTGCTCTTCCTCGATCGTCGCGCGATCGGCGGGATCGGGGACGATCACCGTCTCGCGCAGGTTCTCGGTCGTCTGGCCTGCATTCTTGAGGATGTCCGCCTGCAACTGTTCGAGCCGATTTTTGAAGAAGGCGAGCTGATCCTCATTCATGTAATCCTTGTCGCTCATCTTCAGGATTTCGGCTTCGGTCAAGAGTTTCTTCGTCATCTGCTTGCTTCTTCAATGTGCGGCAAATCGACAGATATTGCCTGCACTTTGGGATTACCCGCAACCGCGTTTGCATTCATTTGCGATTTGCCGCCGCGGGGCCGAAAGCCTCTGGAAAAACCGGTTCTCAAATACCAGGATAGGCCTGGCGCGGATTTGCGCGCGCGGCGAACCGGTGTGCTGCGCGGCAGATCGCATCGGCCGCGGCCGGGTGGCGGATTGGCGATCCGGCGCGGTTGCGATGCCCGGAAAACTGGTTCAGCAAGAACCGGGCCTGTTTGTTGCCGTACTCCAGCGGGCACGTATTGTAACTGAATCGCAAGCGGGCGCCGTATCGGGTCGATCCCCGTCGGCTGCGCCAATATCTAGAAAATATAACGCGCAAATCGCGAAAAAGCGATGACGGCGAAACCCTGCCCGCCCAGCGCCGCCGGGGCCGCCGCGAAAGCGGCGGCGCGGGCGGGGCGCAAAGGGGCAAAAAGGGCCGCAAACGCGGCGCCCGCGCGCGTCAGGCGAGGCAGGCGTCGAGGCCGTCGGTGATCAGGTCCTGCGGCAGGTCGACGCCGATGAACACCATCTTGTTGGTCTTCTTTTCGGCCGGCAGCCACTTGGCGGCGAGGTCGCTGCCCATCATCTGGTGCACGCCCTGGAACACGACCTTGCGGTCGACGCCCTTCATGAACAGCACGCCCTTGTAGCGCAGCATCCGCTCGCCGTAGATCTGCAGGATGCCGCCGAGGAAGTCTTCCAGCTTGTTCGGGTCGAACGGGCGGTCGTTGCGGTACACGAACGACTTGATCTTGTCGTCATGGTGCGCGTGGTGGTGATGGTGGTGGCCGTGGTCGTGATCGTGCGCGCATTGACCGTGATCGTGGTCGCAATCGGCGTGATCGTGATCATGGTCGTGATCGTGGTGGTGGTGCGCGTGATCGTCCTCGGCGAGGAAGTCGGGGTCGATCTCGAGCTTCGCGTTCAGGTTGAAGCCGCGCAGGTCGAAGATTTCCTTGATGTCGGCTTCGCCGAAATTCACGACCTTGATCGCGGCCCTCGGGTTCATGTGCATCAGGCGGTGCTTGAGATCGGCGACGGTCTGGTCGTCGACGAGGTCCGACTTCGTGATGAACAGGCGGTCGGCGAAACCGACCTGGCGCTGCACGACTTCGTGTTCGTCGAGCTGCGCGTCCGCGTGTTTCGCGTCGACGAGCGTGATGACCGCGTCGAGCAGGAAATCGTCGGCGATTTCGCTGTCGATGAAGAAGGTTTGCGCGACGGGGCCCGGGTTCGCGAGGCCGGTCGTCTCGATCACGATGCGGTCGAAGTCGAGCTTGCCTTCGCGCTTCTTCGCGGCCAGATCGCCGAGCGCGCGTGCGAGGTCGCCGCGGATCGTGCAGCAGATGCAGCCGTTGCTCATCTGGATGATCTGCTCGTTCGAATCCTGCACGAGGATTTCGTTGTCGATGTTCTCTTCGCCGAACTCGTTCTCGATCACGGCGATCTTCATGCCGTGCTGTTCGTTCAGGATGCGCTTGAGCAGCGTCGTCTTGCCGCTGCCGAGAAAGCCGGTAAGGATGGTGACGGGAGTGGCCATGTCGGTCGCCTGTGGTTCGTGAATCGGGGTCAAAACCAGGATGTGCGTCGCGCCCTCGCGCTGCGAGCCGGGGCGCACAACCATCCATTGAAACATACCTGTCAAGCCCCCGCCCGTCGTCCGGACGACAGGCGAAAGCGCTGGCCCGCCAGGCGGGGCCGGCGGACCAGGGTGTCCGCCAAGATCGGGGCGATCAGACGATTTGCAACAGCAGGCCCTTCAGATATTCGCCTTCCGGGAACGCGGCGAGCAGCGGGTGATCGACGCCCGCGCCGAGCCGCTTCAGGATGCGCGCATCGACCTTCGCGTCGGCTGCCGCGCCCGCGACGATCTTCTGGAACAGGTCCATGTCGATCGCGCCCGAGCACGAGTACGTGAACAGCAGGCCGCCCGGGCGCAGCAGCTTGAAGCCGCTCAGGTTGATGTCCTTGTATGCGCGCGCCGCGCGATCGACGCTGTCGCGGGTCGGCGCGAACTTCGGCGGATCGAGCACGATCAGGTCGAAACGTTCGCCTTCGTCGACGAGGCGGCGCAGCGTCTTGAATGCGTCGGCGTCCAGCCAGGTCGCGCGTTCGGCATCGAAGCCGTTGGCGACGACGTTCTGCTGCGCGAGCGCGAGCGCATCGCCCGACGAGTCGATCGACACGACGCGTTTCGCGCCGCCCTTGAGCGCCGCGAGCGAGAAGCCGCCCGTGTAGCAGAAGCAGTTCAGCACGTCGCGGCCGGCCGCGTACTGCGCGACGAGCGCGCGGTTGTCGCGCTGGTCGACGTAGAAGCCCGTCTTGTGGCCGTTCGGCACGTCGACGTGATAGCGCACGCCGTTTTCGTTCGCGATCAGCGTCGCGGGCGGCGCGTCTCCTGCCAGCACGCCGGTCGTCTGTTCGAGCCCTTCCTTGTCGCGGATCGACACGTCCGAGCGCTCGTACACGTTCGGGCAGCCGGTCGCGCCGGTGAGCGCCGCGACGATCGCGTCCTTCCACGCTTCGACGCCGGCGGCCATGAACTGGCAGACGAGCTGGCCGCGCGGCGTCGCGCCGGCTTCCGCGGTGTCCGCGACGTAGTAATCGACGATCAGCCCCGGCAGTCCGTCGGCCTCGCCGAACACGAGCCGCACCGCACCCGTGCCGGACACCATCGTCGTGCGGTGCGCGACCGCGCGCTGCACGCGGCGCTTGAAGAACGCGTGGTCGATCGGCTCGTTCTCGTCGAAGCTCCACACGCGCACGCGGATCTGCGACTGCGGGCTGTACGCGCCGCGCGCGAGGAAGCGGCCGTCGTGCGTGCGCACGATCACGGTTGCGCCGGGCGCGGGCTTGCCGTCGACGCGGTCGATCGCATTGGCGTAGATCCAGGGATGGCGGCGCAGCAGCGATTTTTCCTTGGACGGCTTGAGTGTGACGGTTTGCATGATGGGATCGAAATGGGCCGCGCCCGAAGCCGACCGTTGCCGGTCGCCGCACGCGGCGGGTAACACGGGACGCGCGTCAGTCGCGCTTCTTCGCGCGCGGATGCGCGCTGTCGTAAATCTTCGCGAGATGCTGGAAGTCGAGCGACGTATAGACCTGCGTCGCGGCGACGCTCGCGTGGCCGAGCAGCTCCTGCACCGCGCGCAGGTCGCCGCTCGACTGCAGCACGTGCGTCGCGAACGAGTGGCGCAGCACGTGCGGATGGACGTTGGCGGGAATGCCCGCGGCGAGCGCCGCGCGCTTCACGCGCTCGCGCACGACGCCGGGCGACATCCGGTTGCCGCGCACCGACACGAACAGCGGATGCGGGTCGTGCTTCACGAATTCGCCGCGCACCGCGAGCCACGCGTTCAGCGCATCGATCGCCTTGCGGCCGACCGGCACCTTGCGCTCCTTGTTGCCCTTGCCGCGCACGGTGACCTCGGCCTCGGCGAGATCGAGCCAGCCGGCCGAGCGGTAGCCGTCGGCCTGCGTGTACATGACGTCGAGCCCGATCAGCTCGGCCAGGCGCAGCCCCGACGAGTAGAACAGCTCGAGGATCGCGTGATCGCGGATGCTCTCGGTCGTGCCGGCGAGCGGCGCATCCATCAACGCCGACGCGTCGTCGACCGACAGCGCCTTCGGCAGCGTTTTCGGGCGCTTCGGCGCGCGCACCGCGGCAACCGGGTTCGCGGGCATCTCGATGCGCTGCGCGAGCCAGCGGTAGAACGCGCGCCATGCCGACAGGCGGTGCGAGATCGAGCGCGCGGACAGCCCGCCCGCATGCGCGCGCGCGACCGCGCCGCGCATGTCGACGGCCGTCAGCGTGTCGAGCGGTCGGCCGGCCGCGAGCTTCTTCAGTTCGTCGAGTTCGTGCGTGTACGCGCGCAGCGTATGTTCCGACAGCTGCCTGACGTGCTTCAGGTTCGACAGGTAGGCGGCGACCGGATCGTCTGTCATCGCGTGCGAGGTCAGTGCGGCAGCAGGCGCGTGAGCGCCGCGCTCGCGAGCGTCGCGATCTGCGCGAGGAAGTCGGTGGCCATCCCGTCGTGGAAGCGGCGCGGATCGGGCGAACCGAGCACCAGCAGGCCGAACGCGGGCGCGTCGGCGCCGGCGAGCGGCGCGCGCAGTGCGAGCAGTGCGACCGATGCGGCCGAGCCGTCGCCGGCCGGCGCGGCTTCAGCGCCTTCCGCCGCATTCGCGGCCGGGGCGGCTACCGCGGGCGCGAGCCACTGCGCGGCCTCGAAGCCCGTGTTCGCGCCGCAGTACGGCGTCGACAGGCCGTTCGTGAACAGGCGCACTTCCTCGCCGACCTGGCGCGCGAAGTCGGCCTGCGCGTAGGTGTCGGCGACGTCCCACACGCGCAGCGCGGTTTGCGGCACGTCGAACACGTCGGCGATGCCGTCGGCGATCGTGCGCGGCAACGCGTACGGATCGCGTTCCGCGATCACGCGCGCGGTCCAGCGGCTGAACTTCGCGGACAGGCTGTCGTTCTCGTGGCCGTACCGCACGAGCTCCGCGAGGCGGCGCTCGAGATGCTTGTTCTTGTCGCGCAGCATCTCCATCTGCCGCTCCTGCAGCGAGATCGCGGCCTTGCCGTGCGGGTTCGCGAGACGGATCGTCGCGAGCAGTTCGGCGTGCTGCGCGAAGAATTCGGGATTGGCGAGCAGGTAGTCGGCGACTTCGCGATCGTTCATGTGGCTGGAGCGTTCAATTATCAAGGACGTTGCAGGGTCAGGCGTTCAGGTCGATCTCGCCTTCGAACACGGTCGTGGCGGGCCCGGCCATCATCAGCGCGGCGGTTTCGTCGCGCGCACCGTCCCAGCCGATCGTCAGCGTGCCGCCGTGCGTGTGCACGGTCACCGGCGAATCGAGCAGGCCGCGCCGGATGCCGGCCGCGACCGCCGCGCACGCACCCGTGCCGCACGCGAGCGTCTCGCCCGCGCCGCGTTCGTACACGCGCAGCTTCACTTCATTGCGCGACACGATCTGCATGAAGCCGGCGTTCACGCGCTGCGGGAAGCGCGCGTGGCGCTCGATCAGCGGGCCTTCTTCCAGCACGGGATACGCTTCGACATCGTCGACGACCTGCACCGCATGCGGATTGCCCATCGACACCGTCGAAATCCAGCGCGTCGCGCCGCCGACGTCGAGCGGCCACAGCGTGTCGCGGCCCTCCGTGCGACCGACGAGGCCCGACGCGCCCGGACCGGCCGTATCGAACGGCACCTGTGCCGGCGCGAACACGGGCGCACCCATGTCGACGACGACTTCGCCGTTGTCCTGCAGCGTCAGCGTGATCAGGCCCTTCATGACCTGCACGCGCACGCTGCGCTGGTCGGTCAGGCCGCGGTCGCTGACGAATTTCACGAAGCAGCGCGCGCCGTTGCCGCAGTGTTCGACTTCGCCGCCGTCGCAGTTGAAGATCCGGTACTTGAAATCCGCGCCTTCGACGGTCGGTTTTTCGACGAGCAGCAACTGGTCGGCGCCGATGCCGAAGTGCCGGTTGGCGAGCGCGCGCACCTGCGCTTCGGTGAGCGGCGGCAACGCGCGCGAGTAGCCGTCGAGCACGACGAAGTCGTTGCCCGCGCCGTGCATCTTGGTGAACGAGAGTTTCACTGGGTCCGGGATTCCATGGCGAACAAGGCGGCCAGCACGACGCGAACGGCCTGCCGCCATGCCGGGCGGCCTCGTTCGTCGTGCTGATCTCAGCCGTAAATGATACATGCAGCCGACAGGGGCGTCCCGCGCGGGCGGGGGGGGCGTCTGTTGCGCGGGCGGAAAGGGCGCGGTATCCGGCAGGCGCGCCGAAGGTGGCGAGAGCGAGGGCGCAGGCGCGCGCATGACGGCGCGCCCGCGGGTTTCGCCCGGCAGGGTCAGTACAGGCTCGGTTCGCCGGGCGGGCGCGTCTTGAAGCGCTTGTGGACCCAGTAGTACTGCTCGGGCATCAGCGGGATCTGTTCCTCGAGGAATTCGTTCATCCGCCGCGCGTCGAGATCGTCGTCGCCGGTCGGATACCGATCCCACGGCTTGAATACCTTCAGCCGGTAGCCCTTGTAGTTCGGCAGCACCTCGCCGATGAACGGCACGACCTGCGCGCGGCCCGTCTTCGCGAGCCGGCCGACGGCCGTCAGCGTGCAGGCCGGCACGCCGAAGAACGGAACGAACGTCGAGTTGCGCAGCCCGTAGTCCATGTCGGCGCCGAGCATCACGGGCTTGCGGTCGCGCAGCCAGCGCAGCACGACGCGCGCGCTGTCCGCGCGGCCGACCATCTCGGCGTCGAAGCGCCCGCGCGCCTTCTTCGCTTCTTCCTCGAGCACCGTGTTCGAGAACGGCTGGTAAAGCGACCCGCAGCGGCGCTGCAGCGACCGGTTGAGCCAGATCGAACCGGCTTCGATGCCGACGAAGTGCAGGCCGAGGAACAGCGTCGGCGGCAGGTCGGGATCGGTGAGGTCGACCGCGCTGTCGACCTGGATCAGCTTCTCGAGCTTCTTCGCGGAGCCGAACCATTGCACGCTGCGCTCGACGTAGCTGCGGATCGCATGGCGGAAATGCAGGCCGGCCACTTCCTCGCGCCGTTCGTCGCTCCAGTCCGGGAAGCAGAGTTTCAGGTTGGTGTGTACGATGCGTTTTCGCCGGCTGGGGATCTGGTACAGCAGCCAGCCGAGACCGTCGCCGAGCCGCGCGGTCAGGCCGTACGGCAACAGGGCGAGCAGCTTCAGGAAGCCGATGGCGAGATGCGTGCCGAGGCGGCCTAGCATGCGGCACCTCCGTGGGGCCGGATGGCCGGCGCGTTGCGAGCAGGGTGGTAAGACAGCGGAAGAAACAGCACGGGCGGCGCTCTGTGACAATTCAGGAAAGCCGCTATAATACGGGCTTCGCCGAGTTAACTGACAACTTGCGGGGCGAAGCCGGCTGGCGCGAAGCGCGCTGCCCGGTCCTGGTAATCCGCTAAAGCGTCGCCGCTTCAGGCCCAACGAAGCTGGCTACGTGAAACCAACCGTAACCACACAGGAGCCTGAAAAAGTGGCAAACGATTATCTCTTCACGTCCGAATCCGTCTCCGAAGGCCATCCGGACAAAGTCGCGGACCAAATCTCGGACGCGATTCTCGACGCCATCCTCGAGCAGGACAAATATTCGCGTGTTGCGGCGGAAACGCTGTGCAACACGGGTCTCGTCGTGCTGGCCGGTGAAATCACCACGACGGCCAACATCGATTACATCCAGATCGCGCGCGACACGATCAAGCGCATCGGCTACGACAACACCGACTACGGCATCGACTACAAGGGTTGCGCGGTGCTCGTCGCGTACGACAAGCAGTCGCCGGACATCGCCCAGGGCGTCGATCGTGCCCACGACGACAACCTCGACCAAGGCGCGGGCGACCAAGGCCTGATGTTCGGCTACGCGTGCGACGAAACGCCGGAACTGATGCCGCTGCCGATCTACCTGTCGCACCGTCTCGTCGAGCGCCAGGCCAGCCTGCGCCGCGACGGCCGCCTGCAGTGGCTGCGCCCGGACGCGAAGTCGCAGGTGACGGTCCGCTACGTCGACGGCAAGCCCGATTCGATCGACACCGTCGTGCTGTCGACGCAGCACGCACCGGACATCGAGCTGCCCGCGCTGCGCGAAGCCGTGATCGAGGAAATCATCAAGCCGACGCTGCCGGCCGACCTGATCAAGGGCGACATCAAGTTCCTCGTGAACCCGACCGGCCGGTTCGTGATCGGCGGCCCGCAGGGCGACTGCGGCCTGACGGGCCGCAAGATCATCGTCGATACGTACGGCGGTGCCGCACCGCACGGCGGCGGCGCGTTCTCGGGCAAGGATCCGTCGAAGGTCGACCGTTCGGCTGCGTATGCAGGCCGCTACGTCGCGAAGAACATCGTCGCCGCCGGCCTCGCGTCGCGCGCGCTGATCCAGGTGTCGTACGCGATCGGCGTTGCCGAGCCGACCTCGGTGATGGTCAACACGTTCGGCACGGGCCGCGTGTCGGATGCGGTGATCACGAAGCTCGTGCGCGAGCACTTCGACCTGCGTCCGAAGGGCATCATCAAGATGCTCGACCTGCTGCGCCCGATCTACGAGAAGACCGCTGCTTACGGCCACTTCGGCCGCGAAGAGCCGGAATTCTCGTGGGAAGCGACCGACAAGGCGCTCGCGCTGGCCGAAGCGGCCGGCGTGGAGCCGACGGCACGCGTCGCGTAAGCGTCGTTCGCCCGAAACGAAAAACCCCGGCATTGCCGGGGTTTTTTTATGGATTCCGATCGCCGGCGCAACGGCGGCGATCATGGCGGGCAGTGCCCGCCGGCGCTGCTTCAGCGCGCGCCGAACCCGAACCAGCCATTGCTGGCCGCGAGGCGGCGCGGCCGGTTGACGCGGCGTTGCGGGCCGAGCGCGCGGCGCAGCGCGAGCGCGCGCAGCGACGACGGCTTCTGCAGCAGCGAGCGCAGGCCGGCACGGCGTGCGAACGTTTGCGCGCTCATCATCGAGAAAAACGCGTGGAACCACGCGCGGATGCCGTCGAGCCGGCCGTGCGCGGGCGCGCGCTCGGCCAGCGCCTGCGTGCGTGCGCGGTGATGGCGCAGCGGGCGGGCAGGAGCGGACGGCGCGACGCGCTTCGCAGCGCGGTTGAGACGGGAAGTCAGACGGAATGGCATGTGAACGATGCTTCGCTTGTATGGATGGCGCCCTTGAAGAGCGCACTGGTATGAACGGCCTCGGATGACGCAACGGATCATATCGAAAGCCGCTGCGTGCCGCGCCCGCCAGAATTGACAGGCCGCGACAGGCTACAGGGGATTCATGACGGGCAAAAGTCGCGATAAACCCTTGTGCCGCAAGGCGTGTGCCGCATACCGCCTGTCGGTGAGGCCAGCGCCGTGCCGCACAGTTCCCTTGCGCCAGATCAAATCGGCGATTGGCATGCCCCTGCGTACGACAATGGCGCTGTTCGCGGCATCCGGCGCCGATTTACAATCGTCACATTCACACAATAAACGTCTGGCATCCCATGTCGTCTCCATTGCAGTCGGAATCGATCCGCGCGCAAGTCGCGGAATTGCGCGAACGCGGGTTCGTCGTCGCGCGTGGCCTCGTCGGCGAGCAGCAATGCGCGGCGCTCAAGCGGATTGCAGAGCGGCAGTTGCAGGAGGCTGCCGAGCCGATCGAGTTCGAGGCGGACCTGCGCTACCCGGGCGCACCCGAGTCGAAGCATGCGCCGGGCGGGCACACGGTGCGGCGGCTGCTCGATGCGTACTCGCGCGATCCGGCATTTGCCGAGCGCGCGGTCGCACCCGAAATCGGCGCGTGGATGCGCGAGTACTTCGGCGAAGAGCCCGTGCTGTCGCGCGCGCATCACAACTGCATGATGACGAAGCACCCCGCGTACGGCAGCCTGACGGGCTGGCATCGAGACTTCCGCTACTGGGCGTTCGAGCGTTCGGACATGGTGTCGGTATGGCTCGCGCTGGGGCCGGAAACGAACGAGAACGGTGCGTTGTGGCTCGTGCCGGGTTCGCATACGGCCGAATTCGGGCCTGAAGCGTTCGACGATGCGAAGTTCTTCCGCAGCGACCTGCCGGAGAACCGGAAGATGATCGACGCGGCCACGTGCCCGTCGCTCCAGGCGGGCGACGTCGTGTTTTTCCACAGCAACACACTGCATTCGGCCGGGCAGAACCGTTCCGACCAGGTGAAGTTCTCGCTCGTGTACACGTACCACGGCGCGAGCAACCGGCCGGTGCCCGGCACGCGCTCGGCGGCGAAGCCGGAAGTGCAGTTCTAGGTGCGGACCGGTCGGCGCGGCGAGGCCGCGACGATCACGCGATGCGGCGCATCGCGGGCGAATGAAGCAACGGGCGGCCTGGCTGCCTGTTTCGTTTTGCGCGGCCCGATCAGGGTGACGCGGGCCGTTCGCGCGGCTGCGCGATCAGCGCTTGCCGCCCGGCATCGCGAGGCCGATCAGGCCGACGAACGAAGCGACGGCGCCGCCCACGATCAGCAGGATCGTCTTCGTGGCGGGCGAGCCGGTGAAGAGGCGCGACATGTTGTCGTTGATCGAATGGAACGACTGGCCGCCGAAATACAGCAGCACGACGCCGCCGACGAGCAGCGCAACCGAGATGACGCGGGACATACCAACCTCGCTGAAACGGTGATTCGAGACGCCGCAGTGTAGGCGACGACCGCGGTCGCGTCCATCGCCGTGCGCGCATCGGCCGCCTTCGTTACCATAGCCGTCGAGCGTTTTCTTCGCCGCCGTCGCGCCTTGTGCGCGGCCGGCGCGCGCCCCTCCCTCCGACGTCCTGACGGGAAATACTCATGGCCTATGAAGCAGCTTCCGAACGTTATGTGGACATGCAATACCGCACCTGCGGCAAATCCGGGCTCAAACTGCCCGCGCTGTCGCTCGGCCTGTGGCACAACTTCGGCGACTCGACGCCGATCTCGACGCAGCGCGAGATCCTGCGCACCGCGTTCGACCTCGGCATCAACCACTTCGATCTCGCGAACAACTACGGGCCGCCGTACGGCAGCGCCGAAACCAACTTCGGCCGGCTGCTGAAGGAGGATTTCCTGCCGTATCGCGACGAACTGCTGATCTCGACGAAAGCCGGCTGGGACATGTGGCCGGGGCCGTATGGCAGCGGCGGCGGGTCTCGCAAGTACGTGCTCGCGAGTCTCGACCAGAGCCTGCAGCGGATGGGGCTCGACTACGTCGACATCTTCTATTCGCACCGCTTCGACGCGCACACGCCGCTCGAGGAAACGGCGGGCGCGCTCGCGTCGGCCGTGCAGCAGGGCAAGGCGCTCTACATCGGCATTTCGTCGTATTCGGCGGCGAAGACGCGCGAGATGGCCGAGTTGCTCGCGCAGTACAAGGTGCCGCTGCTGATCCACCAGCCTTCGTACAACATGCTGAACCGCTGGATCGAGAGCGACCTGCTCGGCGCGCTGGACGACGTCGGCGCGGGCAGCATCGCGTTCACGCCGCTCGCGCAGGGGCTGCTCACGTCGAAGTACCTGAACGGCGTGCCGGCCGACGCGCGCGTGAACAAGCCGGGCGGCGGTTCGCTGAAGCAGGATCACCTGAGCGCGGACAACCTCGAGCATGTGCGCAAGCTCAACGCGATCGCCGAACGGCGCGGCCAGAGCCTCGCGCAGATGGCGCTTGCGTGGGTGCTGCGCAATGGCCGCGTGACGTCCGCGCTGATCGGCGCGAGCCGTGCCGAGCAGGTGCGTGAAAACGTCGGCGCGCTGAAGAACCTCGAATTCTCGGCGGAAGAACTCGCGGAGATCGATCGTTACGCGACGGAAGGCGGCATCAATCTGTGGGAAAAACCGTCCACCGATCAGGCGATCTGACCGGCAGTCGATACGGCATGCGAAACATTGCATGCCAGTATCACCGTCTTGCAGACAGCACGTCGCATCGTTGCGGCGCAACGATGCGCGTCAGGCACGGATACGCCGCTAGAGCAGCGCAGGCAGACCTTCGACCAGCAATACCGCGACGCCGACGCCGAGGATGACGCCCAGCACGCGCATCAGGTTGTGGCGGAATTCGGTTGCGCACGGTACCGCGCCGAGAAATAGCGCTCCGGCCAGCGCCATCGGGATCAACAGGATGAAGTCGCCGATCGTGAAATAGGTCGTCATGCGTGTCTCCAGTGTCGGCCGGAGTGAGCGCTTCAGCGCTTGCTTCGGCCCCATGCCGGGTATTTCTAGTATTGGTCCGACCCGATTGCGAGCGGGGCGGTCAATTCGAGTATAGGCAACCCGGCGATGTTTTCGCTATCCGAACCATTAAAAATCAGCGGAAAGCCCAGCGAGTCGCGCATTTTTCCCGCAAGTTCGACGAACGCCTTGCACGCATCTTTCCCGTTCCTTTCGATTTCCGCGGAATTGTCGTATGTGTCCGATACAGGCCGCCGCACTTGCGGGCGCGGCGGCCTGTCCGCTTACGTGCGGTCGGGTCGCGTGCGTGCGGCCGGCGCGCGGAACACGAGCGCGAGCCCCGCGATGATCGCACCCATACCGGCGAGCGCGAGCGGTTCGGGCCGGTTGCCGAGCCATACGGCATCCATCACCGTGGTGACGACGGGCACGAGATAGAACAGGCTCGTCACGTTGACGAGATCGCCGCGCTGCATCAACCGGTAGAACAGCAGTTGCGCGATCACCGAAATCACGATGCCGAGCCACAGGAGCGGCACGACGAACGCCCAGCTCAGGTCGAACGAAATCGGCCGGAACGGCACGATCGCCACGCACAGCGCGAGACCGATCGCATTCTGCAGCGGCAGCACGTCGGCGGGTGCCGCGCGTACGCGTTTTTGCAGCAGCGAGCCGACGGTCAGTGCGACGAGCGCCGTGAGCGCGCACGCGATGCCCGCGAGCGGCAGGCCGGCATCGCCCACGCCGCGGCATACGACGAGCGCGAGACCGGCCAGCGACAGCGCGAGCCCCGCGACGCGTACGGGCTGCCAGTGTCGCTCGACGATCGCCAGCGTGAGGATCGGCTGCACGCCGAGGATCGTTGCGAGCACGCCCGGCGCGATCCCGCGCTCGAGCGCGAGCAGGTAGAAGATCGAATAGCCGCCCATCATCAGCAAGCCGGTCAGCGCGGCCATGCGCCGCTCGCTGTGCGGCGGCAGCCAGCGTTTGCGCATGAAGGCCAGTGCGAGCAGCACGAGCGACGCGAGCGCGAAACGCGCGGTGAGAAAGACGAACGCGGATGCGTGACGCAGACCGAGTTCAGCGAAGATCGCGCCGCTGCTCCACAGCAGCACGAAGAGCGACGTCGCTCCATGCGCGGCAAGCGCGCGTTTGAACGAAACCATGTGAATCCACCTGTCGAACGGATCGGAACGTTCCATCCGCGCGTGCAGCAGGGAGCCGTGCGTCACGACGCACGAACGAAGCCGACGGGCGAATGAAAGACGAAACGGAAGCCGGCTGGTCAGCCGGCGCGTGCCGCCGGAGGGGGCGGCGCGGCGCCGACGAGCGGCGGTGCGACAGGAGGCGGGAGGACCGACGGATGCGCGCACGCCTGCGGCCGCGCGTCGAACTGCGGCCGGGATTTTGCGAGGGCGGACGTGAGCGGATGCATCGTGTCGGAATGCGGTTGAACGCGAATGAACGTCAAAGGTACTGCAAGGTCGGCATCCGGCGCAACAACTGTCGGCGGCCCCGCATGGTGAAAGACGCGTTGCAGCGATGCCGCGCGATGCTTGTGCGCGGTGGCTGCGCGAGCCGTGTTCGGGACGGGGGAAGGAGGCTGTAGCGTGCGAGGCAAGCGGCGCGGTTCCGGCAGGCTCGGTCACGCGAAATCTCCTGGCGGCCCGGCACGCGGCAAACGATGTGCGCATTGCGTCGATCGCGTGCGCGCCGCGGCGCCGGGCGGATTCGGCGGGCAGTCACATTCGACAGGGTATGATGGGGGTATCCGCCCGTGCAAGCGCACGCGCGGCGCAGTGGTTGATTGGAGACATTCGACGAATTCGCGGCACTTCGCCCGCTTCTTCTTCTTTTCGCGCTTCGATAAACCGTGAACAATGGGATTACGCGCAACGCTCCGTCGAGAGCGGCGCGGATCGCGCATTTGCCGGCTCGCCAGCGGGCCGGGTTTCAAGATTCAAGAGTGGGGAACCATCATGCATGTCGGGTCGATTGTCTGCACTACCCATATCGCGGTGCCGAAGGGCGCGCGCGGCATCGTCCAGCGCATCCTGGGCGACATGGCCATGGTGACCTGGTACGCGGGCGTGCCGGGTGAGTCGAAAGAACTCAACACCGAGCCGTTCTTTCTCGAGGATCTGATCGACACCGGCGAATCCGTGCTGCCGGCCGGCGCGGCGCTCCACTAAGCGCATACCGCACCGGACGC
Organism: Burkholderia sp. MS455; assembly: GCF_016899445.1. Taxonomy (NCBI): domain Bacteria; kingdom Pseudomonadati; phylum Pseudomonadota; class Betaproteobacteria; order Burkholderiales; family Burkholderiaceae; genus Burkholderia; species Burkholderia sp. MS455. The sequence goes on along the minus strand of NZ_CP041779.1, from coordinate 3,438,290 downwards.
TCGTCTTTCGGCCCGGCTGGCGGCACAATGCGGGGCATGACAGACGCCACTTCCGCTCCCGCTTCTCCTGCCAGCCCGCCGTTCGCCGGCCTCACGCCCGAGTGCGTGCTCGACGCGCTCGACAGCGTGCTGATGCCGGCCGGCCTGCGCACCGACGGGCGCCTGCTCGCCCTCAACAGCTACGAAAACCGCGTCTACCAGGTCGGCATCGAAGACGGCCCGCCGGTCGTCGCGAAGTTCTACCGCCCGGCGCGCTGGTCGGACGATGCGATCCTCGAAGAGCACGCGTTCGTCGCCGAACTCGCCGAGCGCGAGATTCCGGCGGTGCCTGCACGCACGTTCGACGGCCGCACGCTGCATGCGTTCGACGGCTTTCGTTTCTCGATCTTCGAGCGGCGCGGCGGCCGCGCACCCGATCTCGACCGCAGCGACACGCTCGAATGGCTCGGCCGCTTCATCGGCCGGATTCACGCGGTCGGCGCGACGCAGCCGTATGTCGCGCGTCCCGTGCTCGACATCAAGACGTTCGGCCTTGAGCCGCGCGATTACCTGCTCTCGCACGATTTCATTCCGGATGACGTAAGACCCGCGTACGAGACGGCGGTCGCGCTCGCGCTCGAAGGTGTCGAGGCCGCGTTCGAACGTGCGGGCGAGATTCGCCTGCTGCGCACGCACGGCGACTGTCATCCGAGCAACGTGCTGTGGACCGATGGCGGCCCGCATTTCGTCGATTTCGACGACAGCCGGATGGCGCCCGCGATCCAGGATCTGTGGCTGCTGCTGCCGGGCGATCGCGAAGGTGCGTCGCGCGCGCTGGCGGACCTGCTGGCAGGCTACGAGGATTTCTGCGAATTCGAGCCGCGCGAGCTGCATCTCGTCGAAGCGCTGCGCACGCTGCGGCTGATCCACTACGCGGCATGGCTCGCACGGCGCTGGGACGATCCCGCGTTCCCGGCCGCGTTTCCGTGGTTCAACACGCATCGTTACTGGGAAGCGCGTGTGCTCGAACTGCGCGAGCAGATCGGCGCGATGCAGGAAGGGCCGCTCTGGCCCGTGTGACGGCGCGCGCGGCACCGGCACCGCGCGGCAGGCGTATGCGGGCCGCGGCGCGATGTGCGCGGCCCGTCCGGTTCAGAACTTCAGCATCAGCTTGATCAGCGCGGCGAACCGCTTGCCGTACGGCGGCGCGAGCAGGTTGCGCGCGTTCAGGCGCGCCTGCGTGAGCACGGGCTTCATCTTCGAGAACGTCACGAAGCCGTCGTAGCCGTGGTACGCGCCCATGCCGCTCGCGCCGACGCCGCCGAACGGCAGGCTGCCGCACGCAATGTGCATCAGCGTTTCGTTGACCGACACGCCACCCGAGATCGTTTCGTGCATCACGCGGTCGATCGTGCCGCCGTCCTCGTCGAACAGATAGAGCGCGAGCGGACGCGGGCGCGCATTCACGTATGCGATCGCCTCGTCGAGCCGCTCGTACGGCACGAGCGGCAGCAGCGGCCCGAATATTTCCTCCTGCATCAGTTGCGACGCGGCCGGCACCTGCGTGATCGCGCACGGCACGAAGCGGCGCGACGCCGGGTCGGACTGCGCGTCGGACAGCGGGTGCAGTTGCGCGCCGGCCGCCTGCGCATCGCTCGCGAGTTGCTGCAGCCGCGCGTAATGGCGCGGCGACACGATCGTCGTGTAGTCGCCGTTGGCCGACAGGTCGGGATACATCTTCGCGAATCGTGCTCGCGCCCGCTCGATGAACGCGGCTTCCATGCCGCGCGGCAGCAACACGTAGTCGGGCGCGATGCAGGTCTGGCCCGCGTTCAGCGTCTTGCCCGCGACGATCGCGTCGACGGCCGCGTCGAAGCGTGCATTCGGTCCGACGATCGCCGGCGACTTGCCGCCGAGTTCGAGCGTGACGGGCGTGAGGTTGTCGGCGGCCGCGCGCATCACATGGCGGCCGACCTGCGTCGAGCCGGTGAACAGCAGATGATCGAACGGCAGCCCGCTGAACGCGGCGCCGACCTCCGCATCGCCGTTCACGACCGCGACGTGGTCGCGCGTGAAGGTCTTCGCGATCAATTGCTCGAACAGCGCCGACGTGCGCGGCGTCAGTTCGGACATCTTGACGATCGCGCGGTTGCCCGCCGCGAGCGCGCAGATCAGCGGGCCGGCCGCGAGCAGCACCGGGTAGTTCCATGGCACGACGATGCCGACCACGCCGAGCGGCTGCGGAATCACCTTCGCGCGCGCTGGGCGCAGCCACTTGTTCATCGGCTTGCGGATCGGCTTCATCCAGCGCTTGCCGTGCTTGAGCGCGTCGTCGATCTCTTCCTTCGCCATCCAGATTTCCGACAGCAGCACTTCCTGCTTCGCGCGATGGCCGAAATCGGCGCTGATCGCTTCGGCGAGCGCGTCCGCGTTGTCGATCAGCATCGTGCGCAGCGCGCGCAGGTGCTGCACACGCGTTTCCCATGCCGGATACGGTGCGCGCAGGTAGGCCGCGCGCTGGTCGCGCAGCAGCGACGTCAGCGCGTCGGCCGACGGCAGTGCTTGCGGGGCCAGTTCGGGCAGGTCGTTCTTCATGTTGTCTCCTCCAGTTGGGCCTGGCTTGTCGGCCAGCCGTCACGCCGCACGCGAGCGCTCGGCGAGCGCGGCGACGCGGATCGGGGTGGTGAGCGTCGCGCGGCGCGGGGCCCGATGCGACGCATGCTCGAAAACCGGTTGCAGCGTGGGGCGGGCGTCGCATCCGCGCGACGGTATCCGCATCCGAAAACCGCGCCGCGGCGTGTTCGCGCGCCGCGCGATACGCCTGCTGCCGGGCGCGCGACGCTGCAGCGCGAGCGCTTGCCGGTGCAGCGAAGCGGGGCAGTGCAACGCGCACGCCAATGCGGGTCGCAGCGCATCGCGCCGCCGCGGCGGACAGCCGTCCAAACGGTCGGCGACCACGCGTGCCGTTCGATTTCGATCGGCCGCGCGCATGTCGCTGCAGGTCCCCGCGCGGGCAGTCGTTTGAAATGAAATGCGGGCCGCGCGCGTCGCATCCGGGCAACCCGGTCGGCACGCGGCCTGCAGAACCTGGCGCTGCATCGTCGTCTCTCCCGTTTCGCGACGGATCGGCTTCTCGTGGCCGGCGCGTCGCGCGAAGCGAATCGATACATCTTAAATTTAGTTCACGCGGGCGTTTAGAGGAATCGCTCTTGAATCCGCGCGCCGCGCGCATGTCGGCCATTCCTACAATGCCCGAACACTACAAGAGGGGACGCGGTCGCGCGGCGGTGCCGGGCGCCTTCCATGACACGACGGAGACGTGACATGCAATACGACTACATCATCGTCGGCGGCGGTTCGGGCGGCTCGAGCCTGGCAGGCCGTCTCGCCGATGCCTGCCCCGACGCGACGATCGCGCTGATCGACGCCGGCTCGCATACGGAGCGCAACCTGCTCGTCAACATGCCGGTCGGCATCGCGGCGCTGGTGCCGTTCAAGCTCGGCACGAACTACGGCTACGAGACGGTGCCGCAGCCGGGCCTCGGCGGGCGGCGCGGCTACCAGCCACGCGGGCGCGGGATGGGCGGCTCGAGCGCGATCAACGCGATGATCTATACGCGCGGCCACCCGGGCGACTACGACGAGTGGGCGCAGCTCGGCGCAACGGGCTGGGGCTGGCAGGACGTGCTGCCGTATTTCCGCCGCGCGGAAGGCAACGAGCGCGGCGCCGATGCGTGGCACGGTGCGGACGGCCCGCTGTCGGTGTCGGATCTGCGCTTTCGCAATCCGTTCTCCGAACGATTCATCCAGGCCGCGCACGCGGCCGGCTATCCGCTGAACGACGACTTCAACGGCGCGACGCAGGAAGGCGTCGGCTTCTACCAGGTCACGCACCGCGACGGTTCGCGCTGCAGCGTCGCGCGTGCTTACATCTATGGCCGCAACCGGCCGAACCTGCACGTGATCACCGACGCGACGGTGCTGCGCGTCGGCTTTGACGGCAAGCGCGCGGTCGGCGTCGCGATATCGCGCAACGGCCGCGTCGAGACGCTCGGCGCGCGCGCGGAAGTGATCCTGTCGGCCGGTGCGTTCAATTCGCCGCAACTGCTGATGTGCTCGGGGATCGGCCCGGCCGAGCAATTGCGCCGGCACGGGATCGCGGTCGTGCAGGATGCGCCGGATGTCGGCACGAACCTGATCGACCACATCGACTTCATCATCAACACGCGCGTGAATTCGTCTGAACTGGTCGGCGTGTGCCTGCGCGGGATCGCGAAGATGACACCCGCACTCGCGCGCTATTTCTCGAGCCGCACGGGGATGATGACGAGCAATGTCGCGGAGGCCGGCGGCTTCATCAAGAGCGATCCGTCGCTCGAGCGTCCCGACCTGCAGCTGCATTTTTGCACGGCGCTCGTCGACGACCACAACCGCAAGATGCACTGGGGCTTCGGCTATTCGCTGCACGTATGCGCGCTGCGGCCGTTCAGCCGCGGCACGGTGGCGCTCGCGAGCGGCGATGCGCGCGACGCGCCGCTGATCGATCCGCGTTTCTTCAGCGATACGCGCGATCTCGACCTGCTCGTGCGCGGCACGCAGGCGATGCGCCGCATCCTGTCGCAGGCGCCGCTCGCATCGCAGGGCGGGCGCGAGCTGTACACGCGGGCGGACCAGAGCGAAGCGGAGCTGCGCGCGACGATCGTCGCGCATGCCGACACGATCTATCACCCGGTCGGCACGTGCCGGATGGGCTCCGATGCGCGCGCGGTCGTCGATCCGCAACTGCGCGTGCGCGGCGTCGAAGGGTTGCGCGTGGTGGATGCGTCGGTGATGCCGACGCTGGTCGGCGGGAACACGAATGCGCCGTCGGTGATGATCGGCGAACGCGCGGCGGACTTCATCGTCGCGGCGCGCAGGGGCGGCGTGCCGCGCGGCGAGGCGGCCGCGGCGGTGCACGGCCGCTGAGCGGCGCGCACCGGGCGGCGGCCGGCGCAAGCCCGTTATTAGCGGGAACAGGCCCTATGCAAACGTATCGACGAGGCCGGCGCGGCTCACGCTCGCGGCGGCCGGTGCGGATTGCGCAGCGTCGGCGGGTGCATCGACGGCTGACGATCCGCCGTGCCCGCGGCGCGGCGACTGGCCGCCGGCGAAGGTCTGTTGCGGGTTCTGCTGCTGCGATGCGAAGCCGCCGTCGCTGACGGTCGCGCTGCCGAGCCCGAGCCCGCCCGCTTCCATCGCTTCGCGCAGCTTCGGCAGCGCGGCTTCGACCGCGTCGCGCACCTGCGCATGCTGCGACACGAACAGCGCGTGCGCGTGGTTGTCCGCGACGCGCAGCACCACCTGCAGCGGCCCGAGATCGGGCGGGTTGAGCGTCAGCTCGGCGCTCTGCTGGTGCGCGTTCGACAGGAACACGACCTTCTGGCTCAGCGCGTCCGTCCAGTCGGCGGTGCCGACGTGCGGCGCGAGCACGTGCGTGTTGGCGGCGGCGATCGCGCTCGCCGCCGGCGACAACTGCAGGTTCGCCTGCGCCGCGGCCGCAGCCGATGCACCGGCCGCGAGCGTCGCGCTGGCGGCCGGGTCCGTTGCGTCGCTGGCGGCCGCGAGCGCATGCTGCGCGCCGGTCTGCGCGTTCGCGTCGGCCTGCAGCGCCTGCGCGGTGGCCTGCGTCGGCGTCTGCTGCGTGGCGAGCGCCCCTTTCGCGTCGGCGAGCGTGCGGTCGAACGTCGGCACCTTCGGCGTCAGCGGTGCGGCGGCGGTCGATGCAGAAGAGGCAGACGATGCCGCTACCGATGTCGAAGCCGTCGTGCCGCTTGCGGGCGTCGCGATCGCGCCCGAGCCGCCGGTCAGCTTGGCGAGCGCCGCTTGCAGCGCGTCGCGGCTCGACGCCGGCGTGGCCGGCTGGGCGGCCGCATCCCCGGCCGCGTGGTCCGCCAGCGCGGCCGTCGCATCGGGCTGGCCGGACACGGCCGTCTTTTGCACGGTAGTGGCGGCGGCGGTAGCGGTAGCCGTAGCGATAGCGGCGGCATCGGCCGGCGTCGCATTGTCCGTGCGCGCCTGCAGTTGTGCCTGCACGGCCGCGGCGGCCGCGAGCGCGCCGGCGTCGGGGTTGGTGGTGGCGTTCGCGGCGTCGGTCGATTGATCGTCGTCGGTGCCGGACGGCTTCGTGCCGGCAGCCGGCTTCGACGAAGCCTGCGTCGTCGAAGCATCCGGCGTGGCGGGATTCGCCGCGTCGCGCCGCGTGGCGACGCTTTGCTTCAGCGTCTGCGCGAACGGCACGGCGGCCGTGGCGGTCGCGGCGTCGTTGCCGGCGGCGGTGCCGGACGAACCCGCGCCGCGGGCGGCCTTGAGTGCGGCGCCGGCGGTGTCGATCAGCGCGCCGAGCAGGGGCAGGGGAGGCATGGCGGTTCTCTCGTTCGAATGCGGTGGTCGGTTACGACGAGCGGGCCGCGTCGGCCCGCATGCGCAGGATCTTCGCGGCGTGTTCGTCGGCGTCGCGCTGTTCGCGCCGGGCGTCGAGCCGCGCTTCCTGCGCGACGCCGCGCGCCTGCAGGATTTCATACGAGCCGACGGTGCGTTTCTTCTGTTGCCAGTTCGGGCGTGCCTCGTCGATGCGGACTTCGGCCGCGGCCAGCACGTTGCGCTGCTGCGCGATCGCGGCGTCGAGCGTGTCGATGAACGCCTGGAAATTGCGCCAGTTGCCGGCCGGCATCCCGTGCTGCGCGGATTGCGCGAAGCGCGCGTGGTATTCGTCGCGATAGCGCAGCAGCGCATCGAGCTGCTCGGTAGCCGCGGTGCGGTCGCGCTGCGCGGTGCCGAGCTGCTTCGCGGCCGTGTCGAGGTCCTCCTGCGCGCGGTCGAGCAGCAGTTGAAGGGGAAAGCCGTGAGCCATCTTGATCAGCCTCCGTAAGCGTCGAACAGCGCATCGAGCCCAGCGAGGCTCGACGCGAACGGCGCGCATTCGCGAAAGCCCTGCTGCAGGAACGCCTCGATGCGCGGATAGAGCGCGATCGCGCGGTCGAGCTGCGCGTCGCGTCCGGGTGCGTACGCGCCGACCGCGATCAGGTCGCGATTGCGCTGGTAGCGCGACAGCATCTGCTTGAACTGCCGCACGTGGTCGAGATGCGTTTCGTCGATCAGCGCGGTCATCGCGCGGCTGATCGACGCCTCGATGTCGATTGCCGGATAGTGGCCGGCCTCGGCGAGCGTGCGCGACAGCACGATGTGGCCGTCGAGGATCGCGCGCGCCGAATCGGCGATCGGGTCCTGCTGGTCGTCGCCTTCGGTCAGCACCGTGTAGAACGCGGTGATCGAGCCGCCGCCCTCCGGCCCGTTGCCGGTGCGTTCGACGAGCGCGGGCAGCTTCGCGAACACCGACGGCGGATAGCCCTTGGTCGCGGGCGGCTCGCCGATCGCCAGCGCGATCTCGCGCTGCGCCATCGCGTAGCGCGTCAGCGAATCCATCAGCAGCAGCACGTGCTTGCCCTGGTCGCGGAAATATTCGGCGAGCGACGTCGCGTAGGCCGCGCCCTGCATCCGCAGCAGCGGCGACACGTCGGCCGGCGCCGCAACGACGACCGAGCGCGCGAGCCCGTCCTCGCCGAGGATCTGTTCGATGAATTCCTTCACTTCGCGGCCGCGTTCGCCGATCAGCCCGATCACGATCACTTCCGCGCTCGTATAGCGCGCCATCGTGCCGAGCAGCACCGACTTGCCGACGCCGGAGCCCGCGAACAGGCCCATTCGCTGCCCGCGGCCGACGGTGAGCAGCGCGTTGATCGCGCGCACGCCGACGTCGAGCACGTGGTGGATCGGTTCGCGTTCGAGCGGGTTGATCGACGGCGCCGACAGCGGCGCATCGACCTTCGATGCGAGCGGGCCGAGGCCATCGAGCGGGCGGCCCGACGCGTCGACGACGCGCCCGAGCATCTCCCAGCCGACCGGCAGCCGCTTCGCGCCCGCGAGCGGATCGGCGACGGGCGCGCTTTCGAGCGGCCACACGCGCGCGCCGGGCAGCACGCCGGCAACGTCGGTAGTCGGCATCAGGAACAGGCGGTCGCCGGCAAAGCCGACGACTTCCGCTTCCGCGTGCGGCAGCGTGCTGCCGGGCGGCAATTCGATCGTGCATTCGGCGCCGACCGACAGGCGCAGCCCGATCGCCTCGAGCACGAGGCCCGCCGCGCGCGTGAGGCGCCCGCACGGCCGCAGCGGCAGCGCGCGGTGGCTGCGCGCCGCGAGCCCGTTCAGGTGCGTGCGCCAGTGCGCGAGATGCGGATTGTGCGGCGCGCGCGGCGCGGCGTCGGGTGCGGCGTCGGGTGCGGCGGCCGTTGAAGCGGTCGCATGCGGTTTCGTGTCGTGTGCGGTGTCGTGCGCGCCGGCGGGGCCGAACGACGCGAGCGCGAGTTCGCGCTCGAGCGGCGTCATGCCGTCATGCGCGAGCGATTCGGGCGACCGCGTCACCACGTGCTCACCTTGCCGATCGCGGCGGCGACGCGCTGCCAGCGCGTGGGCAGCGTCGCGTCGACCTCGCCGGTCGCGGCGTGCGCGCGGCAGCCGCCGCGCTCGATCGACGCATCGGTGCGCACGTTCCAGCCGAGCGTATCGAGATCGTCCTGCAGATAGGCTTCGACGACGGGCAGGTCGGCCGGATTCACCGCGAGATGCGGCGCGCCGGACAGCGCGGGTTCGGCCGCGAGCACGTCGCGCACGGCCGCGACGAGCGCGGCCGGGTCGTGCTTCACGTGCTGGCGCACGACCTGCTGCGCGATATCGAGCGCGAGTTGCGCGATGTCGGAGGCAAGGTCGTGCTCGGCGCTCGACACGGCCTCGCGGAACGACGCGGCGAGCGCCGCGAGCTGCGCGGCCTGTTCGCGCGCATCGGCCTGGCCGGCCTCGAAGCCCTGTTCGCGGCCCTGTTCGAAACCGGCCCGGTAGCCGAGCGCCTGGCCTTCGACGTGGCCGGCCGCATGGCCTTCGGCGTGCGCGGCATCGCGCACGCGCTGCAGTTCCTCGGCGAGCGCGGCGGCGGCCGCTGCCGCGTCGTCGGGCGGCGGCGGGGGCGGCGGCGGGTCGAACGACGCCATCTCCCACCGCTGGTAGGCGGTGAGGGTGCCCGCGCGATCGCTCGCCGAATCAGACATACGCGTCTTCCGCCTTGCCGCCGATCGCGATCTGGCCGCTCTCGGCGAGGTTGCGCACGATCTGCAGGATGCGGCGCTGCTGCGTCTCGACATCGGACACGCGCACCGGGCCGCGCGCGTCGAGATCCTCGGCGAGCAGTTCGGCCGCGCGCTGCGACATGTTCGCGAGGAACTTCTGGCGCAGCGCGGGCGGCGCGCCCTTCAGCGCGATGATCAGCGTTTCCGATTCGACTTCCTTCAGCACCATCTGGATCGCGCGATCCTCGAGGTCGAGCAGGTTCTCGAACACGAACATCTGGTCGATGATCTTCTGCGCGAGATCGGCGTCGTACTGGCGCACGCTTTCGAGCACGCCTTCCTCATGCACGCTCGTCATGAAGTTCAGGATCTCGGCCGCGGTGCGGATGCCGCCCATCGGGCTGCGCTTCAGGTTGTCGCTGCCGGACAGCAGGCCGGTCAGCACGTCGTCGAGCTCGCGCAGCGCGGCCGGCTGGATGCCGTCGAGCGTCGCGATCCGCAGCAGCACGTCGTTGCGCAGCCGCTCGGTGAAGCACGACGCGATCTCGGACGCCTGGTCGCGGTCGAGGTGCACGAGGATCGTCGCGATGATCTGCGGATGCTCGTTCTTGATCAGTTCGGCCACCGCGCCCGAGTCCATCCACTTCAGGCCCTCGATGCCGCTCGTGTCGCTGCCCTGCAGGATGCGGTCGATCAGCACGCCGGCCTTGTCCTCGCCGAGCGCCTTGGTCAGCACCGAGCGGATGTAATCGCTCGAATCGAGCGACAGCGCGGTGTGCTCCTCGGCTTCCTTCACGAAGTCCTGCAGCACGCTCTCGACCTGCTCGCGCGTGACGTTCTTCAGCGCGGCCATCGCGGCGCCGATCTTCTGCACCTCGCGCGGCGCGAGGAACTTGAATACCTCAGCGGCCTCTTCCTCGCCGATCGACATCAGCAGCAGCGCGCTCTTGGTCAAGCCTTCAGCGTTCATCGGACACCCAGTTCTTCACGACGGTGGCGACGATCTTCGGATCCTGGCGGGCGATCGTGCGCGCGTAGTCGAGGTTGCGTTCGTAGCGGTTCTTCTCGGATTCGAAGCCGAGCAGCAGCGGATCGGGCTCGTCGTCGGCCTTGACCGGCGCCGGCAGGCCGTCGAGCACGACCGGATCTTCCGGCGCCGCGAGCGCCGGCGCGGCCGGCTCGGGCGGCGGGAACGCGCGGCGCATGGCCGGGCGCACGAACATGAAGTAGAGCGCCGCCGCGGCCGCCGCGATGCCGAGCCACTTCGCGGCTTCCTTCGCCATCGCGATCATGTCGGGCTGGCGCCACCACGGCAGGTCGGCGTACGGATCGCTCGCGGTCGAGAACGCGCTGTTCACGACGTTCACCGAGTCGCCGCGCTTCTCGTCGTAGCCCATCGCGTCCTTCACGAGCTGCTCGACCTGCGCGAGCTTCGCGGGCGGCAGCGGCTGCATCGTCACGTGGCCCTTCGCGTCGGCGACCGGCTGGTAGTTGACGACGACCGCGACCGACAGCCGCTTCACGCTGCCCATCGGCTGTTCGAGATGGCGGATCGTCTTGTCGAGCTCGTAGTTGGTCGTCTGGTCCTTGCGGTCGCTGACCGGCGTCGTCTGCGGCGCGTTCTGGCCGTTGCCGGTGACGATCGGCGCGGAAGCCGGCTGCGGCGGCGTGTTCGACAGCGCGCCAGGCACGCCCGACGCGCCGCCCTGCGCGAGTTCGGTTGCGCTGCTGGTCTGCTGGCTGCGGATCGCGGCCTGCTGCGGCACGCCGTTCGGGCCGTAGCTTTCCGACGTCTGTTCGATCTTCGAGAAATCGAGGTCCGCGCTGACCTGCGAGCGCGCATTGCCGGCGCCGAAGATCGGCGCGAGTATCGCGTCGATGCGCTTCTGCGTGTTGTGCTCGACCTGCTGCACGTACTTGAGCTGGCTCGCGTCGAGGCCGGACGCCGATGCCGACTGGGTCAGCAGGTTGCCGTCCTGGTCGACGATCGTCACGTTCTTCGCGGGCATGTCGGGCACGCCGGACGACACCATCCGCGTGATCGCCTGGACCTGGCCCTCGTCGAGCACGCGACCCGGGTAGAGGTCGACGAACACCGACGCGCTCGGCGCTTCCTTGTCGCGCACGAATACCGACGGTTTCGGGATCGCGAGATGCACGCGCGCGCCGCGCACGGCGTTGATCGATTCGATGGTGCGCTGCAGTTCGCCTTCGAGCGCGCGCTGGTAGTTGATCTGTTCGGCGAACTGGCTGATGCCGAATTTCTGGTTGTCCATCAGCTCGAAGCCGACCGAGCCGCCCTTCGGCAGGCCCATCGCGGCGAGCTTCAGGCGCGTTTCATGTACCTGGCTCGACGGCACGAGGATCGCGCCGCCGGCATCGGCGAACTTGTAGGGAACGTTTGCCTGCTGGAGCGCGGTGATGATCGCGCCGCCGTCGCGGTCCGACAGGTTGCTGTACAGCACTCGGTAGTCGGGCGTCCGGCTCCACAGCACGAGCGCGGTAATCGCGGCGATCGCGAGCGCGGCGGCGATCAGGAACGGCAGCTTCGGGTTGCCCTTCATCCGCGAGATGCCGGGAATGCGCTCCGCGAAGCCGCCGAGCCCGAAGTCCGCGCCGGCGACGCCCGCGCCCGGCAACGCGGCGGCCGCGGCGGCGCCGGGCGCCGGGCTGGCGAGGCCCGCGCGGGCGTCGGGGTTGATCAGCGAGTTGGCCTGCGAATCCATGCGTCGAGTTTCTCCGGAGCGGGACGACTGAGCTCGCTCGGGCGAGCGGGCGGACAATGACACGATGCGATTATCGTGATCCGGGCCGTACTCCGATCGACCGAAAAGAGCGGGGTTTCCCCCGTACTTTCTCGGCTTTGCCGCGCGGCGCGCTGCTATCCTTTTTCGCGATCCGGCATGGTGCGCGTGGTGCGGCGCCGACGGAAACGCCCGGTGCGTCCGGGTCTTTTCTCTTATGGTCTGGGGACAGCATGACTGCGAACGTCAGCGGAATCGGTTCGGTGTTGCAACAGATGCAGTCGATGGCCGCGCAGGCGTCGGGCGGCGTCGCGAGCCCGACGGCGGCGCTTGCCGGCTCGGGCGCGGCGACGGCCGGCACGTTCGCGAGCGCGATGAAGGCGTCGCTCGACAAGATCAGCGGCGACCAGCAGCACGCGCTCGGCGAGGCGCAGGCGTTCGAGGTCGGCGCGCCGAACGTGTCGCTGAACGACGTGATGGTCGACATGCAGAAAGCGAACGTCGGCTTCCAGTTCGGGCTTCAGGTTCGCAACAAGTTGGTGAGCGCTTACAACGACATCATGCAGATGTCGGTGTGACGGGACGGCCATCCGGGGGCGGGCATCCGGGGGCGGCCATCCGGCGACGGGCATCTGGGGACGGCCGTCCGGCGACGGGCATCCGGGGACGGCCATCCGAGGATGGGCATCCCGGCGACGGCCCTCCGCCCTTGCCGGACGGGGCCGGCGGGCCGGCATCCCGCGCCCGGCGGCGGCCCCGCGCGCCTAAAGCTTTTCAATTCCCTTCCGATAACTCCGGAGAAGGCCGCGTCGTGCGATGCACGGCGGCGGCTCCCGTATAGCCAAGGCATGACAAGGAGATGCGCATGTTTTCCCCAGGACACGCTGGAGCCAGTGCATACGCGCGTGTCGGCGTCGAGACAGGGGTGATGGGCGCCTCCCCGCACCGGCTGATCGCGATGCTGTACCAGGGCGCGCGGCAGGCGATCGCGCTGGCGCGCATGCATCTGCAGCAGGGCAACGTGTCCGCGCGCGGCGAAGCGATCGGCAAGGCGATCCGGATCGTCGAGAGCGGCCTGCAGGCGTCGCTGAACCGCGACGCGGGCGGCGAGATCGCGGGCCGGCTCGACGCGCTGTATGCGTATATCGGCCGGCGCCTGCTGGAAGCGAACGCACAGGCAAGCGACGCGATGCTGGTCGAGGTCGACGGGCTGCTCGCAACGCTCGAGGAAGCATGGACGGGCATCGCCCCGGAAGTCGCGCGGATGGCCGCGCAACAGGCAGTGGAAGCAGCACGATGAATCTCAAGGCCGAATACTTCGAACGTTACGAGGCGCTCGCAGCCGTGTCGGGCCGGATGCTGTGCGCCGCGCGCGACGCGGACTGGGCCGCGTTGCCGGGGTTGCAGGCCGAATTCATGCAGCTCGTCGACGGGCTGAAGGAAGCCGATCCGGGCGTCGCGCTCGACGAATCGGATCTCGGCCGCAAGCTGGACCTGATTCGCCGCATCCTGGCCGACGACGCCGCGATCCGCGATCTCGCGAGCCCGGACGTCGCGCGGCTGTCCGCGCTGTTCGAGGCGCGGCGCTCGACCAAGGTATTGACCGATCTCTACCGCGCGCGCGGGTAGGGCCCGCTTTTCGGGGAGACGGGCGCGCGGCGCTCATGCCCGTTACCGCACGCGGCACGCGCGCCGTTCCCGCGGGCGGCACCGGCGTGCCGCTCCCGGATTCGCAACGATGTGGCTGAGGTGAGCAGGCTCCGATCATGACCGGTATCGATTCCGTTGCGGCCGCGCTGCTGGCGAGCCGCCTCGACAGCCTGCTGACCGGCACCGTGTCGGCGCCCGCCGGCGGCGGCGCGACCTCGCAGGTCGGCACGCCGGGCACCGGCGCGTCGTCCTCGCCTCCGGCAGGCGGCCCGCCCGCCGCGCCGCAAGCCTCCACGCAGACCGCGCTGTCCGACGTCGGGCGCGTGCTCGACGCGATCTCGCGCGCGGGCGGCGACGCGACGCCCGCGATCGCCGGGCGCGCACCGCTGCTGGCCGATCCCGCCGTGCTGCTGACCGATACAGCCGTACCGGCGCGTGCGCCGGCCGCGTCCGATCCGGCGGTGTCTTCCACGCCTTCTTCCGCTGCGGCGTCGTCCGCCGCGGCGGCGCGCGAAACGGCTGCGCCGCTGCCGGTCGCGGCGTTGCGTGCGGCGCTCGCCCAAGCCGTGAGCGAGAGCGGCCTCTTCTACGAATCCCATCTGGCGCAGTGGCTGGCCGGCCAGCGTCCGCTCGCGGCGCTGATGCGCGAGCCGCAGGCGCGCCTGACGGCCGCGCTTGCGCCGGCCGCCCCGGATGCCGCGCAGCCCGGCTCGACCGACGTGCTCGACGAGCTGCTCGCGCAGCGCCCGCCGCTGCCGGCGACCGCGCGGGCGACTGCGCAGGCGGGCGCACCGGCCCAGGGCGGCGCACCCGCTCGCGACTCCGCGCAGGCGTTGCCGGCGGCCGCCCGGCAGGGCGCGTCGTTGCCGCCCGATACCGCCGATCCGCTCGGCGCGCACGCCGACCCGCGCTGGACGCCGGCGCGTGCCGGGCTGGCCGCCGCGTCGTCCGACCCGCAGGCGCAGCCGCTCGCTCCCGTGCACCCGGCCGCCGTGCCGCTCGTCAGGCAACAGCTCGACGCGCTCGCGACCGACCAGTTCCGCTGGACCGGCGAGGCGTGGCCCGGCGCGCGGCTCGACTGGACGATCGAACCCGACGATCCGGGCAGCCGCGCACCGCGCGGCGGCGACGACGCGGGCGACGGCATTGCATGGCGCACGCGCCTGACGCTGACGTTGCCGTCGCTCGGTACGGTCGACGCGGAGCTGGTGCTGAACGGCGCGCAGCTCGTCGCGCGGCTGCGTGCGAACCAGACGGGCGCCGACCGCCTCACGCGGCATGAGGCCGCGTTGCGGCAGCGGCTCGAGGGATCGGGGCTGCGGGTGGGCGGGCTGTCGATCCGCGCGGTCGACGACGGGCCGGACGGCTTCGACCTGTTTGCAGCACAGGCGGCGGCCGCCGCGTATGCGCGCGGTGCGGCCGGCGGGCCGGACACGCGCGTACCGGGCGACAACGACGAGGTGCCGCAATGAGCATGTCGTCCCGCAAGCGCGCGGCCGCGCTCGTCTACGACCCGAAAGGCGGCGATGCGGCGCCGCGCGTGGTCGCGAAGGGCTACGGCGTGCTCGCGGAGATGATCGTCGCGCGCGCGCACGATGCGGGGCTGTATGTGCATACCGCGCCGGAGATGGTGTCGCTGCTGATGCAGGTCGACCTCGACGACCGGATTCCGCCGCAGCTCTACCAGGCCGTCGCGGACCTGCTCGCGTGGCTGTACGCGCTCGATCGCACCGAACCCGGGCCGGACGCCGCTGCGCCGCGCTTTCCGCTGCCGCCGCTGCGCTGAACGGCGCGCCATCGCGCCGCTTCTTGCGAAACGCTGTCTCGGCCTTGCGGGGTTATTCTGCCGGCATCTGTCGCCTATCGAGCGATATTTCGATGCAACATGCGCGCTTCGTCGGCATTTTTTCGCTCGTCGAGCACGCCGTTGCGTAGCCGGGCCGATTGAGCCGGAATTCGATTTATGTAATGATATCCATTCTCATTTTCATGTTGCCCGGGCGGCGCGCGATCTCTGCGCGCCGCCCGTTGTTTTGAACGAATGGATACTTTCGCGTGAACGCGCCCGAAACGATCGACTCTCCCAAGGCGGGTATGCCGCGCGCGGGCGTCACCGTGCTGCATCCGGCGGCCCGCCCGCTGACCGACGACGAACTGGCCGCGCGCCGCCAGCGCTCGCGTCGCGCGACCTTCATCAAGTGGCTGCGCAAGGTGCACGGCTGGGTCGGGCTGTGGGGCGCGGTGCTCGGGCTGCTGTTCGGCGTGACGGGCGTGGTGCTGAACCACCGCGCGCCGCCGCTGAAGATTTCGACCGGCGAGCCGCAGGTCGAGCAGATGCAGATCGCGCTGCCCGATCCGGTGCCGAAGACGCCCGCCGCGATGACGAAATGGCTGCAGCAGGAACTGCATTTCGACGGCCGGCCCGGCCGCATCCGCAAGGATCCCGCGCAAGCCGTCGCATGGGGCGACCAGCGCGTGATGCAGCCCGAGCACTGGCAGTTCGGCCTGTACGGCCCGCACCGGAACCTGCAGGCCGAATACTGGGTCGGCAATGGCTACGTGTCGGTGAAGCGCACGGACAACACGTTCCTGACGACGCTGAACAACCTGCATCGCGGCGTCGGGATGAACCTCGGCTGGGTGCTGCTGATGGATACGATCGCGGGCTCGCTGATCCTGCTGTCGCTGACGGGCGTGCTGCTGTGGACCGAGCTGAACAAGCGCCGCACGGTCGGCGTCGTGCTGGTGGTGGGTTCGGTCGCCGCGGCGCTCGCGGCCGGCCTGACCTGATCGGCACGAGCCGCTTCGTCCGCGCATCCGGCGCGGCCGAAGCGGCTCGCCAGTGTGGATCAGAGGCCGCAGGCCGCGCCGCTGTTCGCCGCGATTTCTCGCGCGGCCTTTGCGCCCTCGACCTGCAGGATCGTCGGCAGCGACACGTTGTTCTTCGCGGCGGTGATCTCGGCGAGGATCGAGATCGCGATTTCCGGCGGCGTCCGGCTGCCGATGTAGATGCCGGCCGGCCCGTGCAGCCGGCCCAGTTCCGCTTCGTTCAGGTCGAACTCGCGCAGCCGCTCGCGCCGCGCCGCGTTGTTGCGCCGCGAGCCGAGCGCACCCACGTAGAACGCGGGCGTCTTCAGCGCCTCCATCAGCGCGAGATCGTCGAGCTTCGGATCGTGCGTGAGCGCGATCACGGCCGAACGCGCATCGAGTTTCATGTCGAGCACCGTATCGTCGGGCATCGTGCGCACGACGCGCGTGCCCGGCACGTCCCACGCATCCGTGTATTCCTCGCGCGGATCGCACACCGTCACCTGGTAGTCGAGCCCGACCGCGATCTGGCACAGATAGCGCGACAACTGGCCCGCGCCGATCACGAGCATCCGGTAGCGCGGCCCGTGGATCGTCACGAGCCGTTCGCCGTCGAACGCGAGCCCGTCGGCCGCCTGCGCGGGCGACAGCGACGCGCGGCCGGTCGCGAGCGTCATCGTGCGCGTGACGAGGCGGCCGGCCTCGACTTCAGCGCACAGTGCGGCAATCCCGCTGTCGCGCGTGAGCGGCTCGAGCACGAGCTGGATCGTGCCGCCGCACGGCAGCCCGAAGCGGTGCGCTTCCTCGGCCGTCACGCCGTACTTGAGCGCTTCCGGGCGCGCGTCGGCCGCGATCCCGCTTGCGTGCACGCGGGCGATCAGGTCGTCCTCGATGCAGCCGCCGGACACGGAGCCGACCACGAGCCCGTCCTCGCGCACCGCGAGCATCGCGCCTTCGGGGCGCGGCGACGAGCCCCACGTCTTCACGACCGTCACGAGCAGCACGCGGCGCCCTTCTTCGAGCCAGCGCGCGCTGGATTTCAGTACATCGAGATCGACGCTTTCCATCATCTTTTTCCTGTTGCCGGGCAGCCCGCCGGTCCGGGCCGTCGTTCGATGGCGGGATTATGAACCGCCCGGCGTGCGCGTGCAGGCAGCGTGCGATTCATGCGGGCAAATCCGGAGGATCGGGCAAGAGATCGCGACGATCGGACACGATCGCGCGCGGGAACGGCGCGGCGGCGCGTGTCCGGCGGCGGCTGATTCGGCGGGGAAGGGGCGTGCCGCACGAGGCCGGTTACGGCCCGGCGCGGTGTCGCACCGCTGCGCGCGGCGTGCGCGCGCAGCGGCGGAGGTCAGTGCGCGTCGTGGTGACCGTGCGCGAGCTTCGAGTGGTGACGCGAGTACAGGAAGTAGATCACGAGGCCGATCGCGAGCCAGATGCCGAACGCGGCCCACGTGACGGGCTGCAGGTTCAGCATCAGGAACAGGCACGATGCGACCGCGAGGATCGGCACCACGGGCACGCCCGGGCAGCGGAACGCGCGCGGCAGGTCGGGGTGCGTGCGGCGCAGCACGAGCACCGCGATCGACACCATCGAGAACGCCGCGAGCGTGCCGATGTTGATCAGCTCGGCGAGCACGTTGAGCGGCACGAGCGCGGCGATCAGCCCGAAGAACAGGCCGACGAGCCAGGTCGTCAGGAACGGCGTCGCGTAGCGCGGATGCACGCGCGACAGCGTCGCCGGCAGCAGCCCGTCGCGCGACATCGCGAAGATCACGCGGGTCTGGCCGTAGCTCATCACGAGGATCACGGTCAGCATGCCGAGCACGGCGCCGAGATCGATGAAGCCCGCGACCCAGTTCTCGCCGGCGGCCTGCAGCGCGTACGAGATCGGGTGCGAGATGTTCGCGTACTGCGCTGACGGCACGATGCCGGTCGCGACCGCGGCGACCGTCACGTACAGCACCGCGCACACCGCGAGCGACGCGATGATGCCGATCGGCAGGTCGCGTTTCGGGTTCTTCACTTCCTCGGCCGCCGACGACACCGCGTCGAAGCCGATGAACGCGAAGAACATCACGGCAGCAGCGCCGAACACGCCGTTCCAGCCGTGCGGCATGAACGGCTTCCAGTTCGCGGGCGTCACGTGGAACAGGCCGACCGCGATCACGAGCAGCACGACCGACACCTTGATGAACACCATGATGTTGTTGATGCGGGTCGACTCGCGGATGCCGATCGACAGCAGCGTCGTGATCACGAGCATCACGAGGAACGCGGGCAGGTTGAACCACGTGACGACGCCCGGCACCGCGCCGGGTGCCGCCGTCAGCACGGTCGGCAGCGACAGCCCGAAGCCCTGCAGCAGCGACTGCAGGTAGCCCGACCAGCCGACCGACACGGCCGATGCCGCGAGGCCGTACTCGAGCATCAGGTCCCAGCCGATGATCCATGCGGCGAGTTCGCCGAGCGTCGCGTACGAATACGTGTAGATCGAGCCGGCGACGGGGATCGTCGACGCGAATTCCGCGTACGACAGCGCCGCGAGGCCGCATGCGATCGCGGCGATCACGAACGACAGCATCAGTGCCGGGCCGGCCTGCACGGCGCCGGTGCCGGTCAGCACGAAGATGCCGGTGCCGATGATCGCGCCGATGCCGAGGAAGGTGAGGTCGATCGCGCCGAGCGCTTTCTTGAGCCCGGCGGCGTGCGCGCCGGCGATCATGCGATCGACGTTTTTCTTGCGGAAGAGGGACATTGCGGATGAGTTGCCAGCGCGCGCGAGCGCGGCGGCGCTGACTGAGTGAAAACCGGCAATTTTAGCCGATTTGGCGGACAAGGCCCGCTGCGGCGCAGCGGCGCGCCGCGGAATCGCCCGATAAAACAAGCGCTTGCGCTTGATGCGGGCGGCGGTTGAGCGCGACGCGGCGTGCGCCGCGCCGTTGCATCGTACGAATCCGATGTATCGGGCGAATCCGTTGAATCAGGCGCCGGCCGTGGGCGCCATGTCGACGAGCCGGTTGCTCATCACGTAGAACGTGAGCTCCGCGTTGTTCGACAGCCGCATCTTCTCGAGCAGCCGCGACCGGTACACGCTCACCGTCTTCACGGACAGCGACAGCGTGTTCGCGATGTCGGTGAGCCGCTTGCCCGACGCGAGCATGCAGAGCGTCTGGTATTCGCGGTCGGACAGCTTCTCGTGCGGCAGCGGCTCGTTCTCGAACGACACGTATTCGGCGAGCGCCTCGGCCATCGCGGGGCTCACGTACTTGCGGCCGGCCGCGACCTGCTGGATCGCGCCGATCATCTGCGCGGCGTTGACCGTCTTCGACAGGTAGCCGGCGGCGCCGGCCTTCAGCGCGCGCACCGCGTACTGATCCTCGCGGTACATCGAGAACATCAGCACCGGCGTGCGCGACAGCTTGCGCTTGAGGCGCTTGAGCACCTCGATGCCGTTCGTGTCCGGCAGCGAGATGTCGAGCAGGATCACGTCGAATTCCTGCCGGTCGACGGCCGCCATCGCGTCGCCGCCGGTCTCGGCCTCGGTGACGTCGCGCGCGATGCCGCGGTCGATCAGCAACTGGCGGACCCCTTGCCGGACGATCGCGTGATCGTCCACGAGCAGGATGTTCAGGCTCATGACGACCTCACGAACGCGACGCGCGGCGTGCCGCGACGGGCATCGCGAGCAGCGAATCCCACGCGAAGCGCGCGGTGACGCGCGTGCCGTGGCCGGTTTCCGGCGTGGCCGTGTCGAAGCTGCCGCCGAACGCTTCGCAGCGTGCGCGCATGCCGGCGAGGCCGTAGCCGGTGCGGCGGCGTCGGGCGAAACCGGTGCCATCGTCGGCGACGATCAGCGACAGATGCGTGCCGTCGGTGACGATCCGCACGTCGACCGACGTCGCCCGTGCGTGCTTCGCGACGTTCGACAGCGCTTCCTGCGCGACGCGGAACACCGCAAGCGCGCCGGCGCCGGCGATCTGCGTCAGGCGCGCGTCGGCCGCGCATACGAAGCTGGTGCGCAGGCCGGTGCGCGTCGCATGGCTGTCGACCCACGACGACAGCGCGCCGACCATGCCTGCGTCGAGCGCCGGCGTGTCGCGTTCGTCGATCAGCCGGCGATTCGCGTCGGTCGCGGCGTCGAGCGCCTGCTGGGCGAGCTCCAGCGCGCGCACGCAGCCGTCCGGCGCATCGGCCGGCAGCCACGTTTGAACGTTTGCCAGCGCGAAACGCGCGGCGGTGAGTTCGGCGCCGAGCCCGTCATGCAGCTCGCCGGCCAGATGGCGGCGCGCGGCTTCGTCGGCGGCAAGCAGCTGGGCGGACAGCGCCGCGATGCGCGTGGCGCACGCGTCGCGTATCGACGCGGCTTCGGCAATGGGCGGAGTAGCGGCGCAGCCCTGTACGAGCTGCCGCGACGGGAACGGGGCGTGGGCGCCTGAGGGCGCGTTAAGCAACGTATCCATGACTCTCCCTGCTGTCAGAAAGCGGTTCAGACACCGGCTGGCTGCGTGGAACGGTTGCCGTTTCGATCACGGTCGCCGTCAGGGAATCGCCCCATGCCGAGGTAACAAAAGTTACATTTTGTAACGATTGCATCCGACCCTTCAACCCCTGTCCGAACGGCAACCACGCGCGCCGAATAATATCTCAAAAATTCCGAAAAGGTCATGTCGGGCGGACATTTCAGGGTAAATGTGAATAATCGGAATGAAGCTGTTGTAGGAAAAACACTGACACCCAAGCACCGGGCGATGACGTATCCAAATGTAACTATTTGAGATGAGATGGTCCCAGTTTGTTACGAATTCGCCAAGTGGGGACGAAAAAAAACCGGAGCCTTTGCTCCGGTTTTTTGATGCGGCACAAATTTCGGGGCGGATCAGTCCACGAATGCGCGCTCGATCACGTAGTGGCCCGGTGCGCTGTTCTTGCCTTCGACGAGGCCGGCCTGCTTCAGCAGGTCGGTCGTGTCCTTCAGCATCGCGGTGCTGCCGCACAGCATCACGCGGTCGTTTTCCGGCGAGAACGGCGGGACGTCGAGATCCGTGAACAGCTTGCCCGTCGCGATCAGGTCGGTGATCCGGCCTTCGTTGTCGAACGCTTCGCGCGTGACCGTCGGGTAGTAGACGAGCTTTTCCTTGATGATGTCGCCCAGGTACTCGTGGCCCGGCAGGTCGTGCTTGATGTAGTCCATGTACGCGAGCTCGCCCTTCAGGCGGCACGTGTGCGTGAGGATCACCTTGTCGAAGCGGTCGTAGATGTCCGGATCGCGGATGATCGACATGAACGGCGCGAGGCCCGTGCCCGTCGACAGCATCCACAGCGTCTTGCCCGGCAGCAGGTTGTCGGCGACCAGCGTGCCCGTCGGTTTCTTGCCGATCAGCACCGTGTCGCCCACCTTCAGGTGCTGCAGGCGCGACGTCAGCGGGCCGTTCTGCACCTTGATGCTGAAGAATTCGAGGTGCTCTTCGTAGTTCGGGCTGACGATCGAGTAGGCACGCGCGAGCGGCTTGCCGTCGACCTCGAGGCCGACCATCGTGAATTCGCCGTTGTTGAAGCGCAGGCTCGCCTCACGGGTGCAGGTGAAGCTGAAAAGCGTGTCGGTCCAGTGGTGGACGGATTGGACGGTGGCGGTGTCGTATTTGCTCATGGCTTTGAAAACGGACGCGCGTGGCGAACGCGTGTAACGGGCCCAAAAACGGGCAAAAAAACCGAGTGCGACGGCCCGATCGCGGATCGGCCGGCCGGCGCGTCGGACACGCGCCTTCTCGATGACAGACGATTGACGAACTGGTTATTTTACCCTGTTGGCGCTGATCGCGGGCTTGACCCGCGTGGCTGCGCGGATTTGGCGCAACGAATTCTTTCAATTAACTTTCGTCGATCGGCCGCGAATTTCGCGTCGAGGCCGACGAGCGCCACGCCGCACGGCGCGTCGAGCGGGCGCCGCACGCGCCGGTAGCCGCGCTTGCGGCGGATGGCGCTCGGGTCGTTATTGCGGATCGAGGCGCAGGCGCGCGATGTACGGCAGGTGGTCCGACAGCCACGCGGCCTCGCCGGACGGCGCGCGCCATTCGAGCGGCGTCAGGCCGCGCACGAACATCTTGTCGAGCGCGAGCGCCGGCGAGAACGCGGGGAACGTGCGGCCCGATTCGCCGAGCAGCGTCGCGACCTCGGACATCCCGATCTCGCCGAACAGCGCGACCGAATCGTTGCGCCAGTCGTTGAAGTCGCCAGCGAGCATCAGCGGGCCGTCGCCCGCGTTGCGCACGATCCAGTGCGCGATCCAGTGCATCTGGCGCAGCCGCGCGGCGCGCGTGAGCGCGAGGTGCGCGCACAGCAGCGTGACCGGGCGCGCACCCGCGAGCGTCGCGCGCGCGACGAGCAGCCCGCGCCGTTCGAAGCGGTGCGCGGAGATGTCCCAGCGGCCGCCGAGATCGAGCGGATGCGGCGACAGGATCGCGTTGCCGTGCCGCCACGACGGCTTGAACACGTTCGGCCCGAGCGCGATCTGCCAGTCGAGCGCATGCGCGATCTCGGTGGCCTGGCAGTGCCACACGTCGTCGACCGCGTCGTCCATCGGCGCGCCGAAGCCGGGTGCGAGCATGGGGCGCGGCATGCGGCGCGCCATCGCTTCCTGCAGGAAATACACGTCGGCGTGCGTCGACTGCATCCAGTTGCGCATCGCATTCCACGCGGTGAAGCCGAGCGGCGAGCGGCCCTTGTGCAGGTTCCAACTGACCGCGGTGATTTCGTCGGGTGCGGCGTGCGGTTCGGCGAACGGCAGGGACAGGGCGTCGGCGGACATGACGCTCAGTCCTTCGCGACGTGCGCGCGCACGCGGTACACGAGGTGGGGATGCTGCTCGACGAGCGTCCAGTCGGTCCATGCGTCGCTGCCGACCGACAGGCCGGGGTGGCTTGCGACGATCTGCCGCGACGACGCGGGTACGCACGGATCGCCGCGCGTCGCGTTTTCGTCGTCGAGCGTTTCCTGCACGTCGAGCGCGAGCGACACCGTGTTCGCGCCGGTGTCGACGGTGAGCGGCGCGACCGTCACCGAGCGCGAGCGCTCGGTCGGCACGACGCGCGCGGCATTGCCGCAGCCGACCGGCACGGCGGACGGATAACGGTGGGTATCGGTGCGGGTCTGACCCACGGTGGTGCGCTGCTGGAACGTGTCGATCGTCTGACCGTCGCGCACTACCTGGATCTCCCATGCGACGGAGGCCGGTGCGGGGCTCTGCGCATGGGCGGCGAGCGCGACGCTCGCGAGCAGGACGGCCAGGCCGTGTTTCAGCATGAAACGTCTCCGGAAACGCGGGATAGCGGGGAACGGACGCACATCTTACGCCCGATCGATTTCGATCGTGATGTGACAGGACGCACCGCGACAGGTTCGCCGCGCAATACGGTCCTGTCCGAAAGGTAGGTGCGCGTCATGCATTTTCAAGCGAAAAAGCGCGCGAATTCGGCGACGGGCGCGCGCTCGGTGACGAGGCGGTTCTCGATCGCGTCGGGGTCCGCATGGCCGAGCGACATGCCGCAGACGAATTGTTCGTTGGCGGGAATGCCGAGATGTTCGGCGACGATCCGGTGAAACGGCACGAACGCGGCTTGCGGGCAGGTATCGAGCCCGCGTGCGCGCGCGGCCGTCATCACGCCTTGCAGGAACATCCCGCAATCGAGCCACGCGCCGTACGTCATCACGCGATCGAGCGTGAAGAACAACGCGACCGGCGCATCGAAGAAGCGGAAATTGCGCGCGTGCTGCGCGTGCATGCGCGCCTTCTCGTCGCGGCCGATGTTCAACAGCCCGTACAGGTCCCAGCCGACCTTGCGGCGCCGGTCGAGATACGGCGACACCCATTCGCGCGGGTAGTAGTCGTACTCGGCGACGTATTTCTCGTCGCGCGCGGGATCGTCGTGGGCCGCGGTCAGCGCGGCGGCGAGCGCATCGCGCGTGGCGCCCGTCGCGACGTACACGCGCCACGGCTGGATGTTGGTGCCAGACGGCGCGCGGCTCGCGGCTTCGAGGATCGCCTCGAGCGTGTCGCGCGGCACGGGCGTCGGCAGGAACGCACGGATCGCGCGGCGCGACGTCAGCGCCGCGTCGACGGCGCCGATCGTATCGGCATCGATGCGCGGGGAAGCGGTGGGGGCGGACATCGGCATACCTTCGGGACGGGGCGCGACGCGCCGCGCGGGCGCCGTCGGCGAAGCCTTGAGGCGGGTGGGTGAACCGACGATCATACGCCGCGCCGCGCAGCCGTGCAGCGCGCGCCGGGTGTTAGCAGCAGACTCGTTCGGCTGCTTGCTTGCGCGCGGATACGGGCCCGCTACACTGAAATCGTAAGGGTCTGATGGTTGTGCGACAGCAAGCGGCAGCGAGGTTGGTATGACGACGGCGATGGTGAAACAGGAACTGGCGGTGGCGTCCTTCAGCACGGTGTACGACCTCGAGCAGGTCGAGACGGCGCTGAGCGACCTGAACGAGAGCGCGAGCGACGCATTGCGCGCCACCTACGAAAGGATGCTCAAGACGGGGAATCTGCGCTTTTGCGTGAAGCCGAACCGGATGCCGTCGTTCGACGCGCTCGGCGACGCGTTGCCCAATTTCACCGAGCCGCTCGACGACGTGCGCAAGCAGGTCGCGCTGTGCCTCGAAACGGACGACCGGCTCGAGCTGATGCCGATCCTGCTGCTCGGGCCGCCCGGCATCGGCAAGACGCATTTCGCGAAGGCGCTCGCGCAACTGCTCGGCACCGCGTACCACTACGTGCCGATGAGTTCGCTGACGGCCGGCTGGATCCTGTCGGGCGCGTCGTCGCAATGGAAGAACGCGAAGCCCGGCAAGGTGTTCGATGCGCTCGTGAACGGCAGCTACGCGAATCCGGTGATCGCGGTCGACGAGATCGACAAGGCCGGCAGCGATGCGCAATACGATCCGCTCGGCGCGCTGTATGCGTTGCTCGAGCACGACACCGCGCGTGCGTTCGTCGACGAATTCGCGGAAGTGCCGATCGATGCGGGCAACGTGATCTGGGTCGCGACCGCGAACGAAGCGCAGGCCATTCCGGAGCCGCTGCTCAACCGGATGAACGTGTACGAGATCGCGCCGCCCGATGCGGCCGGTGCGCGCCGGATCGCGCAGACGATCTACGACGAGATCCGCACGTCGCACGCATGGGGGCGGCGCTTCCCCGACACGCTCGGCGACGACGCGCTCGACGTGCTGGCCGCGACGCCGCCGCGCACGATGCGCCGCGCGCTGCTGCATGCATTCGGCGCCGCGCGGCTCGACGGCCGCGATGCAATCGGCCCGCACGACATCCGTGCCGACGAGGGCGCCGCGAAGCGCAGGCCGATCGGCTTCTGAACGGGCGGCGCGCACGGCTGCGGCGTGTGCGCGCCGAGTCGTGCGCGGTGTCGTCGCGACGCGGCATACATGCTTTCGGCAGGCTTGCGAACCGGGACGTACAATTCTCTTCTCTCCCCTCGACGCGTTAGCAGCGCGAAACGTCATGGAGCAGATAGATTGTGTAGTGATCGGCGCGGGCGTCGTCGGCCTTGCGATTGCACGCGAACTGGCCGCGCGCGGGCGGGAAACACTCGTGCTCGAGGCCGCCGACGCGATCGGCACGGGCACGAGTTCGCGCAACAGCGAAGTGATCCACGCGGGGCTCTACTATCCGCGCGGTTCGCTGAAGGCGATGTCGTGCGTGCGCGGCCGCGATCTGCTGTACGAATTCTGCGACACGCATCACGTGCCGTACCGGCGCGCGGGCAAGCTGCTGGTCGCGACGAGCGTCGCGCAGGTGAAGCAGTTGAAGGCGATCGCCGCGCGCGCCGCCGAAAACGGCGTGCTCGACCTGCTGCCGCTCACGCGCGCCGAGGCGCAGACGCTCGAGCCCGCGCTCGAATGCGTGGAAGCGCTGTTCTCGCCGTCCACCGGCATCGTCGACAGCCACCAGCTGATGCTCGCGCTGCTCGGCGCCGCGGAACGCGACGGCGCCGTGTGCGCGCTGAAATCCCCGGTCGAGTCGATCGACGTGCTGCGCGGCGGGCGCTTCGTCGTGCGCACGGGCGGCGACACGCCCGCCGAGATCGAGGCCGCCTGCGTGATCAACAGCGCGGGCCTCGGTGCGCAGGCGCTCGCACGCCGCACGCGCGGCCTCGACCCGCACTGGGTGCCGCCGCTCTATCTCGCGCGCGGCAATTATTTCAGCCTGTCGGGCCGTGCGCCGTTCTCGCATCTCGTGTACCCGATGCCCGACCGCGCGGGGCTCGGCGTGCACCTGACGTTCGACCTTGCCGGGCAGGCACGCTTCGGGCCGGACGTCGAATGGGTCGATGCGCTGCGCTACGAAGTCGATCCGGCGCG
Organism: Burkholderia sp. MS455; assembly: GCF_016899445.1. Taxonomy (NCBI): domain Bacteria; kingdom Pseudomonadati; phylum Pseudomonadota; class Betaproteobacteria; order Burkholderiales; family Burkholderiaceae; genus Burkholderia; species Burkholderia sp. MS455. Next base: position 3,411,568 of record NZ_CP041779.1, on the reverse strand, counting down.
CGCCCCCGCGTTCTACACGTCGATCCGAGCGTTCTGGCCGGGCCTGCCCGACGGTGCGCTGCAGCCGGCATACGCGGGTATCCGGCCGAAGGTCGCGGGGCCCGGCGAGCCGCCGGCCGACTTCATCGTGCAGGGCGCCGCGCAGCACGGCGTGCGCGGGCTCGTGAACCTGTTCGGCATCGAGTCGCCGGGGCTCACCGCGTCGCTCGCGCTCGCGCAGCGTGTCGGCGACATGGCCGCATACGGTTGACGCAAGCGCGCACGCGTGGGCCGTGTGAAATCCCTTATCTCCGGCATTTCGGCGCGCACATTTATTCGCTTGAGCGTTATTCTGTCGAACGGCTGTCGCCAGAACAGCTTTCAAACCGATAACGTTGGAGCGAGTCCCCCATGAAAACATCCCGTCGGAGTTTCCTGATTACGAGCGTTGGCGTCGTGTCTGCGCTGGCGCTGTCGCGTGAAGCGCTGGCCGATGCGCCGATGCTGTCGGAAACCGATCCGACCGCGGTGGCGCTCGGCTACAAGGCCGATGCCACGAAGGTCGACAAGACGAAGTACCCGAAATACGCAGCGGGCCAGGATTGCGCGGCCTGCATGCTGTACCAGGGCAAGAAGGGCTCGGCTTCGGGCCCGTGCGGCGCGTTCCCCGGCAAGCAGGTGTCGGCGAAGGGCTGGTGCAGCGCGTTCTCGAAGATGGGTTGAGGTCCGTGCGGCATCGTGCGATGCCGCAATGTGGCGAAAACCGCAAAACGCCCGCCGTCGAAAGACGGCGGGCGTTTTTATTGCTTGAAAACGGTTCCGTCGCTTTCTACACTCGCTGCAAACCAGCGCGCCGCGGCACACTGCGCCGCGCCACCCGACACGGCGAATTCACGAGGACGAGGCACGCATGGCGACGATTGCGAATTCAACGAAAACGATCCGGCCCGAGCGTGCGCTGAACCGGCGCGCGGTCGTGGCCGCCGTGATCGGCAACGCGCTCGAGTGGTACGACTTCACGGTATTCGGCTTCATGACGGTCGTGATCGCCGAGCTGTTCTTCCCGACCTCCAGCGAATACTCGTCGCTGCTGCTGACCACCGCGACGTTCGGCGTCGCGTTCTTCATGCGCCCGATCGGCGGCATCGTATTCGGGCTGTACGCGGACCGTGCCGGCCGCAAGGCCGCGCTGTCGCTCGTGATCCTGCTGATGACGTTCGGCATCTTCCTGCTCGCGATCGCGCCGCCCTATGCGGCGATCGGCATCGGCGGCCCGCTCCTGATCGTGCTCGGCCGCCTGCTGCAGGGCTTCTCCGCGGGCGGCGAATTCGGCAGCGCGACGGCGCTGCTGATCGAGGCCGCGCCGTTCTCGAAACGCGGTTTCTACGGCAGCTGGCAGATGGCGAGCCAGGCGGCCGCGCTGCTGATCGGCGCGCTCGTCGGCGCGGCCGTCACGCGCGGGCTGTCGCACGACGCGCTGCACAGCTGGGGCTGGCGCGTGCCGTTCGTCCTCGGGCTCGTGATCGGCCCGATCGGCTTCTATATCCGCCGCCATCTCGCCGATTCCGAAGCATTCCTGCATGCGCAGCAGAGCGCGCGCCGCGCGACGCTCGGCGAAGTGTTCACGCGCCATCCGCGCGAGGTGCTGTGCGGGCTCGGCTCGGTGATCGCGCTGACGGTGACGATCTACGTGCTGATCAGCTATCTGCCGACCTTCGCGGTGAAGCAACTGAAGCTGCCGTACTCGGAATCGTTCTACGCGGTGATCGTCGGCAACCTGCTGCTGATGGTGCTGTCGCCGGTCGCGGGCGCGTGGTCGGACCGCATCGGCCGCAAGGGGCTGTCGCTGTGGTCGCTCGCGCTGACGCTCGTGCTGATGTATCCGCTGTTCGCGTGGCTCGACGCGGCGCCGAGCATCGGGCGGCTGATCGCGGTGCAGGCCGTGCTGTCGGTGACGCTCGCAGGCTATTACGGGCCGTTCGGCGCAATGATCGCCGAGTTGTTCCCGGCCAACGTGCGCTCGACCGGGCTGTCGATCGCATACAACGTCGCGGTGATGCTGTTCGGCGGCTTCGGGCAGTTCATCGTCACGTGGCTGATCAAGGTGACCGGTACGCCGCTGGCGCCGACCTACTATGTGATGGCCGGGCTCGCGCTGTCGATCGTCGCGGTCGCGTTCGTGCCCGCGCGCAGCGCCGACCTCGACGCGCCGGCATGACGGCATGACAGGAAGAAGACTGTCATCGAATCATTTCGCAAAACGCAATGATGTGCGGCCGGACACGGGAAACCGCGCGCCGAACCTTCGCATTCGCGCCCGAATTGTTTAGTTGTCGAACGAAACATGCGCGGGATGAACGGAACTGTCGCTCGCGCGCGTTTTCGCATTTTTTATCCGTGCAAGACATCGGCAAAAACCCGTGCGGGCGCGTCTAGAAGAGTTTTTTCTCCAGCTTGTTGCAAAATCGCTAGCTCAAGTAATATCCGCGTACGCCGGACCCTGGCGGGACCGGTTCCGATCTGGAGACCTGGAGGAAACATGGAATACAACCGTCTGTTGCACACCCTGCGTGTTACCGCCATTGCAGGCGTGGCAGCGGCATCGCTCGGCATCGCGGGCTCTGCATTCGCACAGATCCCGAACAAAACGCTCGTCTACTGCTCAGAAGGCAGCCCGGCGGGTTTCGATTCCGCGCAATTTACGACCGGCGTCGATTTCACCGCCGCCACGTTCACCGTCTACAACCGTCTCGTCGAATTCGAGCGCGGCGGCACCAAGGTCGAGCCGGGCCTCGCCGAGAAGTGGGACGTGTCGTCCGACGGCAAGGTGTACACGTTCCACCTGCGCCATGGCGTGAAGTTCCACACGACCGACTTCTTCAAGCCGACGCGCGAATTCAACGCGGACGACGTGCTGTTCACGTTCGAGCGCATGCTCGACCCGAACCAGCCGTTCCGCAAGGCGTATCCGGTGTCGTTCCCGTACTTCACCGACATGGGCCTCGACAAGCTGATCACGAAGGTCGAGAAGGTCGATCCGTACACCGTGAAGTTCACGCTGTCCGAGCCGAACGCGCCGTTCATCCAGAACATGGCGATGGAATTCGCGTCGATCCTGTCGGCCGAATACGGCGACCAGCTGATGAAGGCCGGCAAGGCCGCCGACATCAACCAGAAGCCGGTCGGCACGGGCCCGTTCGTCTTCCGCAGCTACACGAAGGACGCGACGATCCGATTCGACGGCAATCCTGATTACTGGAAGAAGGGCGAAGTGAAGCTGTCGAAGCTGATCTTCTCGATCACGCCGGATCCGGGCGTGCGCGTGCAGAAGATCAAGCGCAACGAATGCCAGGTGATGAGCTATCCGCGCCCGGCCGACATCGCGACGCTGAAGGCCGATTCGAACGTCGACATGCCGTCGCAGGCGGGCTTCAACCTCGGCTATCTCGCGTACAACGTCGAGCACAAGCCGGTCGACAAGCTCGAAGTGCGTCAGGCGCTCGACATGGCGATCAACAAGAAGGCGATCCTCGAATCCGTCTACCAGGGTGCGGGCCAGGCGGCCGGCGCGCCGATGCCGCCGACCCAATGGTCGTACGACAAGAACCTGAAGATGGCCGCGTACGACACCGCGAAGGCGAAGGCGCTGCTCGCGAAGGCCGGTTATGCGAACGGTTTCGAGATCACGCTGTGGGCGATGCCCGTGCAGCGCGCGTACAACCCGAACGCCCGCCTGATGGCCGAGATGATCCAGGCCGACTGGGCGAAGATCGGCGTGAAGGCGAAGATCGTCACGTACGAGTGGGGCGAGTACATCAAGCGCGCGCACGGCGGCGAGCAGGACACGATGCTGATCGGCTGGACGGGCGACAACGGCGATCCGGACAACTGGCTCGGCACGCTGCTCGGCTGCGAGGCGATCAAGGGCAACAACTTCTCGCACTGGTGCTACAAGCCGTTCGACGAGCTGGTCCAGAAGGGCCGCACGACGACGGGCCAGGACGCGCGCACGAAGCTCTACACGCAGGCTCAGCAGATCTTCGCGCAACAGCTGCCGTTCTCGCCGATCGCGAACTCGACGGTCTACCAGCCGGTGCGCAAGAACGTGGTCGACATGCGCATCGAGCCGCTCGGCTATGCGCGCTTCGACGGCGTCGGCGTGAAGTAATACGACCGGCGTAAGCTGTCGTCCTTGAGAAGACCGGCTTGAAATCATCCGGCGGCGGGAGGCCAAAAGCCCCCCGTCGCCGGTCGCACATTTCCCACAAGAAAATACGAGAAGCATCATGCTCCGATTCGTGTTGCGCCGCGTGGGCATGGTGATCCCGACCTTCATCGGCATCACCATCCTCGCGTTCGCGCTGATTCACCTGATACCGGGCGACCCCATCGAAGTGATGATGGGCGAGCGCGGCGTCGATCCCGCCATGCACGCGGAGGCGATGAAACGCCTCGGGCTCGACCAGCCGCTGCCCTTGCAGTACGTCCACTACATCGGCCGTGCGCTGCACGGCGATCTCGGCACGTCGATCATCACCAACACCAGTGTCGCGGGCGAGTTCTTCGCGCGCTTCCCGGCGACCGTCGAGCTGTCGCTGTGTGCGCTCGTGTTCGCGCTCGCCATCGGCCTGCCGGCCGGCGTGATCGCCGCGCTGCGGCGCGGTTCGGTCATCGACCACGGCGTGATGGGCACCGCGCTCACCGGCTACTCGATGCCGATCTTCTGGTGGGGGCTGATCCTCATCATGGTGTTTTCGTCGTACCTCGGCTGGACGCCCGTGTCGGGGCGCATCGCCGTCGAATACGACTTTCCGCACCCGACGGGCTTCATGCTGATCGACGCGCTGCTCGCGCCGGACGAAGGCTCGTTCAAGTCGGCGGTCAGCCACCTGATCCTGCCCGCGATCGTGCTCGGCACGATCCCGCTCGCGGTGATCGCGCGGATGACGCGCTCGTCGATGCTCGAAGTGCTGCGCGAGGACTACATCCGCACCGCACGCGCGAAGGGGCTGTCGCCCGTGCGCGTGGTCGTCGTGCATGCGCTGCGCAACGCGCTGATCCCGGTCGTCACCGTGATCGGCCTGCAGATCGGCACGCTGCTCGCGGGCGCCGTGCTGACCGAGACGCTCTTTTCGTGGCCCGGTGTCGGCAAGTGGCTGATCGATGCGATCGGCCGCCGCGACTATCCGGTCGTCCAGGGCGGCATCCTGCTGATCGCGACGCTCGTGATCGTCGTGAACCTGGTCGTCGACCTGCTGTACGGCGTGCTGAATCCGCGCATCCGCCACACGAGGTAATTCCATGAGCAATCTGCAAAACACCCTGCCGAGCGAATCCGCGCCGGCCGGCGGCCGTGCGCTCGCGCTGCGCGAGTTCTGGGCCAACTTCTCGCGCAACCGCGGCGCCGTCGGCGCCGGCATCGTCGTGCTCGCGCTGATCCTGGTCGCGCTGCTCGCGCCGCTGATCGCGCCGCACAGCCCGGTCGAGCAATACCGCGACTACGTGAAGATCCCGCCCGCGTGGCTCGACGGCGGCAACTGGAAATTCATCCTCGGCACCGACGAAGCGGGCCGCGACATTCTTTCGCGGCTGATGTTCGGCGCGCGGATGTCGTTCTGGATCGGCTTCGTGTCGGTCGTGCTCGCGCTGATCCCCGGCATCGTGCTCGGGCTCGTCGCCGCGTTCTTCCAGAAGTGGGCCGACACGCCCGTGATGCGCATCATGGACGTGCTGCTCGCGCTGCCGTCGCTGCTGCTCGCGGTCGCGGTCGTCGCGATCATCGGCCCGGGCCTCACCAACACGATGTTCGCGATCGCGATCGTCGCGCTGCCGGCCTATGTGCGCCTCACGCGCGCGTCGGCGCTCGGCGAACTGCAGAAGGAATACGTGACGGCGTCGCGCGTGGCCGGTGCAGGCACGCTGCGCCTGATGTTCTCGCAGGTGCTGCCGAACTGCACGGCGCCGCTGATCGTGCAGGCGACGCTGGGCTTCTCGTCGGCGATCCTCGACGCGGCCGCGCTCGGCTTCCTCGGCCTCGGCGTGCAGCCGCCGACCGCCGAGTGGGGCGCGATGCTCGCGTCCGCGCGCGACTACATCGACAACGCATGGTGGATCGTGACGATGCCCGGCCTGTCGATCCTGATTTCGGTGCTCGCGATCAACCTGCTCGGCGACGGGCTGCGCGACGCGCTCGATCCCAAACTGAAACGGATGGCATGAGATGAGCCAGAACCTACTGACCATCCGCAATCTCGCGGTGAACTTCAACGGGCTGCCCGCCGTCGACCGGATCAACATGTCGATCGCGCCGGGCGAGGTGGTGGGCGTCGTCGGCGAATCGGGCTCGGGCAAGAGCGTGACGATGATGGCGCTGATGGGCCTGATCGACGCGCCGGGCAAGGTGACGGCCGACGAGGTCACGTTCAACGGCGTCGACCTGCTGAAGGCGTCGCCGAAGGCGCGCCGCAAGATCGTCGGCAAGGACATCGCGATGGTGTTCCAGGACGCGCTGACGAGCCTGAACCCGAGCTATACGGTCGGCTATCAGATCAAGGAGGTGCTGAAGCTGCACGAGGGGCTGCGCGGCGACGCGCTGCACCGGCGCGCGCTCGAACTGCTGGACCAGGTCGGCATTCCCGATGCGAAGAACCGCATCGCGTCGTTCCCGCACCAGATGTCGGGCGGGATGAACCAGCGCGTGATGATCGCGATGGCCGTCGCGTGCAACCCGAAGCTGCTGATCGCCGACGAGCCGACCACCGCGCTCGACGTGACGATCCAGGCGCAGATCATGGATCTGCTGGTGAAGCTGCAGAAGGAGCGCGGGATGGCGCTCGTGCTGATCTCGCACGACCTGGCCGTGGTGTCGGAGGTCGCGCAGCGCGTCGCGGTGATGTACGCGGGCGAGATCATCGAGACCAACAGCGTGCCCGAGATCTTCCGCACGCCGCATCATCCGTACACCGAAGCGCTGCTCGCGGCGATTCCCGAGCACAATAAGGGGGCGCGTCGCCTTGCCGCATTGCCCGGCATGGTGCCGGGCCGCGATGATCGCCCGTCCGGGTGCCTGTTCGCGCCGCGCTGCAAGTATGTCGTCGACGATTGCCGCAAGGCGCGGCCGGCGCTCGACACGCTGGTGTCCGGCAACGATGCGATGCGCGCACGCTGCATCAAGCCGCTCCATGTTTCCAACCTCGACCTGACGGGAGGCGCACGATGAACGCAGTCCACGAAACGCGCGCCACGCCGCACGACGACGACGTCGTGCTGGTCGCCGACCAGCTCGCGAAACACTACACGGTCAAGCGCGGCATGTTCGGCCAGGGCACGGTGAAGGCGCTCAACGGCGTGTCGTTTTCGCTGAAGCGCGGCAAGACGCTCGCCGTCGTCGGCGAATCCGGTTGCGGGAAGTCGACGCTCGCGCGGCAGCTGACGATGATCGAGACGCCGACGTCGGGTCACCTGTCGATCGACGGCAAGGACGTCGCGGGCGCGGACCGCCACCGGGTCGCCGACCTGCGCCGCCGCGTGCAGATGGTGTTCCAGAACCCGTTCGCGTCGCTCAACCCGCGCAAGACCGTCGAGCAGACGCTCTCCGAGCCGCTCGAGATCAACGCGAACCTGACGGCCGCCGAGCGCGCGCAGCGCATCGCGCAGATCATGCGCACGGTCGGCCTGCGGCCCGAGCACGCGAAGCGTTATCCGCACATGTTCTCGGGCGGCCAGCGGCAGCGTGTCGCGATCGCGCGCGCGATGATCCTCGATCCGCGGATCGTCGTCGCCGACGAGCCGGTGTCCGCGCTCGACGTGTCGATCCAGGCGCAGATCCTGAACCTGTTCATGGATCTGCAGGAGCAGTTCAAGACGAGCTACGTGTTCATCTCGCACAACCTGTCGGTGGTCGAGCATGTCGCGGACGACGTGATGGTGATGTACTTCGGCAGCGTGGCCGAGCTCGGCGACAAGGAGACGATCTACGCGCGGCCGCGCCATCCGTACACGCGCGCGCTGATGTCGGCGACGCCGGCGATCTTCGAGGAAGACCGCCGCGTGCAGATCAAGCTGCAGGGCGAACTGCCGTCGCCGCTCAATCCGCCGTCGGGCTGCGCGTTCCACCAGCGCTGCCCGTATGCGGTCGAGCGCTGCCGCGTCGAGGAGCCGCAGCTGCGCGAGGTCGACGGACGGCGCGTGGCCTGCCATCGCGCCGAGGAGGTAGGGGAGGCGAATGCCTGAAGCGTTGGCGGCGCGCGTGTCCGGCGCGCGCCGTTCGGGGGCAAGCAGCGCGCGCGTGATGCGCGCGTACCGCTACGCGCGGCGCTGGAGCGTGCGCACCGTGACGGGCGCGGCGCTGGCCGGCGCGTGCGTGGCAGCCAGCCTTGCGGTTCCCGTCGAGGCCGCGCGCGCCGAAGGGCGCGCGCCGGCCACTTCACCGATCCATCCGTCGCAAGTCCCGCCGCCCGGCATGAGCCTGCCGGGCTTTCACGCGCCTGCCGTGTCGAACGGCACGGTCGCGAGCGGGGCGGTGCGCGTGCAGCCCGCGCGCATGCCGTTCTACGTCGCGACCAGGGGCAAGGTCACGCTCTACGTGCTCGGCACGCTGCACACGGGCGACCCGTCCGACTACCCGAGCGCGCAGCCGTTCCGGCCGCGCATCCTCGCGGCGCTCGCCGCGTCGCCGACGCTCGCGCTCGAACTGTCGCCCGACGATCTGCTCGAATCGCAGGACGACGTGTCGAAGTACGGCGTGTGCCGCTACCCGTGCCTGCAGCGCCTGCTGCCCGAGCCGCTGTGGCAGCGGCTCGCGGCGCGCCTGCGCGGCAACCCGGCCGCGCTCGCCGAGATCCGCAAGATGCGGCCGTGGCTCGCGGCGCTCGTCGTCGAGACCTACGATTCGCTGTCGGCCGGCCTGCAGACCGAATACGGCACCGAGGCGCAACTGCAGAACGTGTTCCTGAAGAAGAAGGGCGGCCGCGTGATCGGGCTCGAGACGCTCGCCGAACAGATGCGCGCGTTCACCGGGCTGACGCTGGCCGAGCAGCGGGAGATGCTCGCGCAGGACATGGTGCAGACACCCGCGCAGAACGCGGACGACATCAAGGCGCTGCACCGGCTGTGGCGAATTGGCGACGCCGACGCGATCTCGGCGTGGGCCGTCGCGAAGAGCGAGCGGCTCGCGCGTTCGAAGGCGTTGTCGGCGTCGATCGACAACAAGATCCTGTACGAGCGCAACCGGCGCTTCGTTGCGCGGATGACGGCAATCGCCGCGCCGAACCGGCCGCTGTTCGTCGCGATCGGCGCGCTGCATCTGGGCGGCTCGCGCGGCGTGCTCGAATTGTTGCGCCAGCAAGGATACCGGGTCGACGCGAACTGATCGCGCCCGGCGGCCCGCACCGATCTTCCCCTGTTTGATTGCCAACGAGCGCACGTCGCGATGCGCCGGCACGGCTGCGGCAATCGATAAGGAAAACCCTTGAATCGTCGGAAAATAGCGTTTGAAACGATTGACATCCTGTTCTGCCAATATCTATTCTTCATCCCACAAGTTGAAAAAATGAAAAGAATAGATAAGTTCTACGGGGTAGCAGAAATAAAGCGCGGGGTTAGCGTTGCCGGCACGTGAAGCGCGTGCCGGCCGCGGAGTGTCTGCATGCACGGCGGGGCCAATCATCGTCGGACAACACATGCATGCGGGCCGACTTGCAGATAAGCAACGTTCCGTCGTCTGACCGGGGAATGCAGTGATCGGGCGGCGGCGGACGTTTTTTAATCCGGACTATTTTTCCGGTCACCGTCGAAAGACGGTTTCGGGGGGCGAATCGACAGACGGCGAAGCCGCAGCGATTGCGCCAACGTAAAAGCGCCACGAGGGCGCTTTTTTCTTTTGTGCGACGGATGCGTGCCACGCACGTGTCACGCGACGGATACGCGTCACGCGCCTTCGTCGGCCTGCAGCGCACCGGGCGCCACGACATCGACACCCGCCGCCTCGAGCGCCGCGCGGATCCGCTTCGCGAACGCCAGCGCATGCGGCCCGTCGCCGTGCAGGCAGACGGTCTGCGCGTTCAGCGACACCCATTCGCCGCTTAATGCACGCACGTGCTGGTTGCGCACCATGTCGAGCGTGCGCGCGAGCACCGCTTCTTCGTCGTCGATCAGCGCGCCGGGCTGGTTGCGCGGCACGAGCGAGCCGTCCGCGCGGTAGCCGCGATCGGCGAACACTTCCTCCACCGCGGCGAGCCCCGCGTGCCGCGCGGCCGCGACGAACACGCTGTTCGCGAGCCCGAACACCGCGAGCGACGGATCGAAATCGTGGATCGCGGACACCACCGCATCGGCGATCATCGGGTCGCGCGCGGCCTGGTTGTACAGCGCGCCGTGCGGCTTCACGTGCGCGATGCGCCCGCCTTCGGCCTGCGCGATCGCCGACAGCGCGCCGAGCTGATACAGCACGCCGGCGTAGATGTCGCCGGCCGGCAGCTGCATTTCCTTGCGGCCGAAATTCTCCGGATCGTGAAAGCTCGGGTGCGCGCCGATCGACACGCCTTTCTGCACGGACCAGCGCACGCAGTCGCGCATCGCATTGGCGCCGCCCGCGTGCCAGCCGCATGCGATGTTCGCCGACGTGACGAGGTCGAGCAGCGCCTCGTCCGATCCGCATCCTTCGCCGAGATCGGCATTCAGATCGATTTCCATGATGTTCCTCGTCCACTGATTGCGTGGCGCGTCTTCCGTGCCGCTTCCGCCATTGTCACGCCGCGCGCGATTGGGCGCGGCGGCGCGCTTCCTCGCGCATGTCGATCGCGATGTCGATCTGCCGCAGATACGCGCGTTCCGCGGCGAGGGCGGCACGCGCCGCGTCGGGTGTCGTGCGCACGAAGCGGATCGGCAGGTTGAGCCGCGCCTGTGCGAGCTTCCACAGGTCGGCGCGGATCACCGTGCCGATCTTCGGGTAGCCGCCGGTGGTCTGTGCGTCGTGCATCAGCACGATGGGCTGGCCGTTCGGCGGCACCTGGATCGTGCCGGGCAGCACCGCGTGCGACAGCAGCTCGACCGGCCGCTCGCGCACGAGCTCGGCGCCGGCGAGGCGATAGCCCATCCGGTTGCTGTTCGCGGTGACGAGCCATTCGTCGTCCCAGAACGCCTGCTGCGAATCGGCCGCGAACGACGCGTAGTCGGGGCCCGGCAGCACGCGCACCGGCATCGCCCACGGCGCATGCGCATGCGCGGGGCGGTGGCGGCGCGGCGGCTCGTCGACGCGCGCGAACGCGCACCACGCGGGCGCCTTCACGCCGAATTCGGGCGCGTCGGCCGCGAGGCAGCCCGCGCCGGCCGGCGGCACGCCGACCGGGAGCCGATCGCCGTCGCGCAGCGTGCGGCCGCCGAGGCCGCCGAAGCGCGACGCGAGATCGGTGCTGCGCGAGCCGAGCATCGGCAGCACGTCGATGCCGCCCGCGATGCACAGGTAGCCGCGCATCCCGCGTTTCGCGGCCGGCAGCACGAGCATCTGCCCGGCTGCGACCGGCAGGCTCCACCACGAATGCACGCGCCGGCCGTCGAGCGTCGCGCCGAACTCGGTGCCGGTGATCGCGATGCGGGTGGCGCGCGTGAAGCGGAATGCAGTCGGGCCGATCGTGATCTCGACGGCCGCCGCGTCGGGGCGGTTGCCGACGAGCCGGTTGCCGACCTCGATCGCGAGGCCGTCGAGCGCGCCGCCCTGCGCGACACCGAGATGGCGCGCGCCGCGGCGCCCGAGATCCTGCACGGTCGACAGCGGGCCGGCCCGCACCACCTCGATGGTGCCCGGTGCGTTGCTCTGGGTCATCGTGCGTCGACTCCTGCGATGGTGAAGCGTACGCGGTCGCCGGGCAGCAGCAGCGTCGGCTGCGGCCGCGCCGGATCGAACAGCACGTGCGACGTGCGGCCGATCAACTGCCAGCCGCCGGGCGACGTGGCCGGGTAGATGCCCGTCTGTGCGCCGCCGATGCCGACCGAGCCGGCCGGCACCTCGAGGCGCGGCGCCGCGCGGCGCGGCGTTTGCAGCGATGCGTCGAGGCCGCCGAGATACGCGAAACCCGGCTGGAAGCCGATGAAGAACACGACGTATTCGCCGGCCGCGTGGCGCGCGACGACCTCGTCGGCCGACAGGCCCGTGTGCGCGGCGACGGCCGCCAGATCGGGGCCGGCGGCACCGCCGTACTCGACCGGGATCTCGACGTCGCGGCCGTCCGCGTGCTCGACGTCGGCCGTCTCCCACGCGTCGCGCAGCGCCGGCGTGAGCGACTCGGCCGTCGCGGCGAGCGGGTCGAACACGATGGTCAGGTTGTTCATGCCCGGCACGACGTCGATCACGTCGGGCCACGCGCGCGCGGCCTCGGCAACGGCCCAGACGCGGCGCTGGCAATCGAGCGTGGCGGGCGGCGGCACCTCGCAGACGAGGGCGGCATCGCCGAGCGGATAAAAGCGGGGTTGCGTCATCGGACTGGCACGGTTCGGACGGCAATGTTAGCGCACATTGTCAACAAGATATCGATAACTTACCAATAAGCGTTTTCGCCTAGCCCGTATACCGGGGCTTCTGACGTACACTCGGCACACCCTGACATCCTGCTTGCGCCGCCTTTCCATGAAGCGTTCTCCGACCAAGATCGTGTCATCCGAACACCTCGTTTCCGATTCGAGCGCGGAGCTGTCGGAGCTCGAATACGGGCTCATCATGGCCGGCAACGCGTTCAACCGCTGGATGGTGCGCTGCATGTCGGCGGCCGGCGCGAAGGACATGACGGCGGTCGAGGTGTCGCTGCTGCATCACGTGAGCCATCGCGAACGCAAGAAGAAGCTCGCCGACATCTGCTTCGTGCTCAATATCGAGGATACGCACGTCGCGACCTATGCGCTGAAAAAACTGATCGCCCGCGGTTACGTGAAGAGCGAGAAGAACGGCAAGGAGGTGTTCTTCTTCGCGACCGACGCGGGCCGCGACCTGTGCCTGAAGTATCGCGAGGTGCGCGAGCACTGCCTGATCGAGACGCTGAAGGACAGCGGGCTCACCAACGCGCAGATCGGCGACGCGGCGCAGTTGCTGCGCCACGCATCGGGCCTGTACGACACGGCCGCGCGCGCGGCGGCGTCGCTGTAAACGATTGCGGAAAGTGTTGCGCGCGACGTTGCGCTGACGGGCGTGCGGCGACGGCCGTGTCATCCGGCGGCCGGGTAGAGCGCGCCGTCGGTCACGATCCAGCGCAGCGCGAGATCGTGCGCTTCGGCCGGCAGCGCGTCGACGCGGCACGCTTCATACGCGATGCCGACCGTCACCGGCAGCGTGTCGCCCGGCCACGCGGCGAGCGTGCGATCGTAGTAGCCGCCGCCGTAGCCGAGCCGATAGCGCTGCGGATCGAATCCCACGCAGGGAATCAGCAACAGGTCGGGCACGACGACGATTCCCGCCGCCGGTTCCGGAATCCGGTGATGGCCTTCGCGCATCGGCGTGCGCGCGTCCCACGCATGGAACGCGAGCGGCGTGTGCCGCTCGCCGATCACGGGCAGCGCGGCGCGCCGGCCGGCGCCTGCCGCGCACCACGCGAGCACCGCGTCGCGCGCATCGAATTCGCCCGGCAGCGGCCAGTAGAACCCGACCGTGCGCGGCGCGAGCCGGTCGAGCAGCGTGCGCAGCCGCGCGTCGAGCGCGGCGTTCGCGGCGGGCTGCGATGCGGCGTCGCGACGCGCGCCGGACAGCGTTTTGCGCAGTGCAACCTTCGGGTTCGGCACAGGGTTGCGTGCTATGCTTTCGCTCAATTCGTGCTCCATTCAAAACGATGTCGAACAGCCTTTTCCGAGTATATCGCGCGGTCGCGCTGACGCTTTCGGCGGCCGCGCTCGTCGCGGGCACGGCCGCATGCGCCGCACCGGGCGACGACACGGTCGCCGGGGATGACCAGATCTTCGTGCAGCTTCGCGAAGCCGCACGCCGCAACGATGCCGCGAAAGCCGCGCAGCTTGCGTCGATGATCCCGAACTATCCGGCCCCGTCCTACGTCGAGTATTTTCAGATCAAGCCGCAGCTGTTCGATTCGACGGGCCGCGCGCGCGTCGACGCGCCGGACGCGCCCGTGCAGTCGTTCCTGCAGCGCTACGACGGCCAGGCGATCGCCGACCGCCTGCGCAACGACTACCTGCTCGTGCTCGGCGCGCGCCACGACTGGCGCAGCTTCGACGATCAATACAAGCGCTTCGTGCTCGACGATGACACGCAGGTCAGGTGCTACGCGCTCGAATCGCGCGCGGCGCGCGGCGAGAACGTCGCCGATGCGGCGCGCGCGCTGCTCGTCGAGCCGAAGAATTACGGCGACGCGTGCGTCGACCTGATCACCGCGCTCACGGTCAACCAGCAGTTCACGAGCGACGACGTGTGGCAGCAGGCGCGCCTCGCGTACGAGCAGAACTACACGACGCTCGGCGGCAAGATCGTCGACGCGCTCGGCCCGCGCCCGGTCGCCTTCGACCAAGCGACGAGCGCGCCGCCGCTGTACCTCGCGCGCGGCGTCGGCCCCGACGCGACGTCGCACCAGCTCGCGCTGATCGCGCTCGGCCGCATGGCGCGCAACGATCCGGACGCGGCCGCCGGGATGCTGACGTCGGTCGCCGGCTCGCTCACGAAACAGGAACAGGCGATCGCATGGGGCGCGATCGGTTACCAGGGCGCGATCAAGCGCTCGCCGCTCGCGTCGGTCTGGTACGCGAAATCCGCGAACGCGCCGCTGTCGAACCCGGGCTACGAATGGCGCACGCGCGCCGCGCTGCTCGCCGGCAACTGGCCGATGGTGCGCTGGTCGATCGAGCAGATGCCGCCGTCGCTGCGCAGCGATCCGGCGTGGATCTACTGGCATGCGCGCGCGCTCAAGCAGAGCGGCGACACGCTGCAGGCGAACCAGGAATTCGAGCAGGTCGCGGGCCAGTTCAACTTCTACGGGCAGCTCGCCGGCGAAGAGCTCGGCCAGCGCACGACGGTCCCGCCGCGCACGAAGGTGAGCGACGCCGAGATCGACGCGATGGGCAAGATTCCGGGCTTCGCGCTCGCGCAGCGCTTCTACGCGCTGAACCTGCGCCTCGAAGGCAACCGCGAATGGAACTGGCCGCTGCGCGGGATGACCGATCGCCAGCTGCTCGCGGCCGCCGAGTACGGCAAGCGCGTCGAGCTGCTCGACCGCACGGTCAACACGGCCGACCGCACGAAGGCCGAGCACGACTTCACGCTGCGCTACCCGTCGCCGTATCGCAACATCGTCGAGCGCTATGCGCAGTCGACGGGCCTCGACATCGAATGGGCGTACGGGCTGATCCGCCAGGAGTCGCGCTTCATCACGAGCGCGCGCTCGTCGGTGGGCGCGGGCGGCCTGATGCAGCTGATGCCGGCCACCGCCCAGCTCGTCGCGAAGAAGCTCGGCATGGGCACGATCACGCGCGCGCAGATGCACGACATCGATACCAACATCCAGCTCGGCACCTGGTATCTGGCGGACATCTACAACAACTTCGACAGCTCGCCGGTGCTGGCCACCGCCGGCTACAACGCGGGCCCGGGCCGGCCGCGCCAGTGGCGCCAGGTGTTGACGCAGCCGGTCGAAGGCGCGATCTTCGCAGAGACGATTCCGTTCAACGAGACGCGCGACTACGTGAAGAACGTGCTGTCGAACACCGTCTACTACGCGGCGCTCTTCGAGGGCAAGCCGCAGTCGTTGAAGAAACGTCTAGGCATGATCTCGCCCTGATCCGCAATCTTCACACTGCCGCGCGAGACGCGGCAGTGTTCTTAAGGGCCTGTTCACGCTAGTAACGGACTTGCGAACGTGCGTTGCCGGCCGCGGTGCAAGAAGCAAGGAGCGCCGTTTGGCCGAGCCGGACAAGCGACGCGCGACGCCGCAATGCGGCCGGCAAGGCTCGTTCCCCTGACCGGGAAAAAGTCATGAATGGGGCTGGCCGCCAGAAGGGCCGATCGCTGCGTCATGCTCCTTGCGAATACGTCGAGTATTCGCTTCGTCGCAGTCCTTGCGCTCGACCCTTCTGGCGGCCAGCGCAAGTCCGTTATTAGCATGAACAGGCCCAGGAGTGTCGAACATGGATCGTCAGACCGTTGCGCTGCTGGGCGGCACCGGCTTCATCGGCAGCCGGCTCGTCAATGCGCTGATCGACGCCGGCAAGCAGGTACGGATCGGCACGCGGCGGCGCGACCACGCGCGCCATCTGCAGATGCTGCCGGTCGAGATCGTCGAGCTCGAAGCGCTCGACACGCGCACGCTCGCGCGCTTCGTCGCCGGCGCGTACGCGGCGATCAATCTGGTCGGCGTGCTGCACGGCGGCCGCGGCACGCCGTACGGGCCCGGTTTCGAGCGCGCGCACGTCGCGCTGCCGGCCGCGCTCGCGAGCGCGTGCACCGAGGTCGGCGTGCGGCGCCTGCTGCACATGAGCGCGCTCGGCGCCGATTCGCACGGCGCGAGCATGTACCAGCGCTCGAAGGGCGACGGCGAAGCGGCGCTGCATGCGATCGCGGCGACCGATTCGCTCGAGCTGACGATCTTCCGCCCGTCGGTCGTGTTCGGCCCCGGCGACTCATTCCTCAATACGTTCGCGAACCTGCAGCGCACGGTGCCCGTGCTGCCGCTCGCGATGCCCGACGCGCGCTTCCAGCCGGTGTTCGTCGGCGATGTCGTGCGCGCGTTCGTCAACACGCTCGATCTCGCGGCCGCGCACGGCAAGACCTACGAACTCGGCGGCCCGACCGTCTATACGCTCCAGCAACTGGTGCGCTATTGCGGCACGCTGGTCGGCCGGCAGGCACGCATCGTGCGGCTGCCCGACGCGCTTGCGCGGCTGCAGGCAAGCGTGTTCGAATGCCTGCCCGGCGAACCGGTACTCACGCGCGACAATCTCGCGTCGATGTCGGTGCCGAACGTGCTGTCGGGGCCGCTCGCGCCGGAACTCGGGATCACGCCCGCGAGTCTCGAAAGCATTGCGCCCGCGTATCTCGGCAACGCCGCGGCGCGGTCGCGGTTCGACTGGTTCCGTTCGCGCCGCTAGGCGCGGCCGGGGCGCCGTCGTTCAGCATCGTCCTTTCCACCTTCGCGTTTTCCGGAACACCGTCATGAAACTCGTCATTGGAGACAAGAACTACTCGTCGTGGTCGATGCGTCCGTGGCTGCTGCTCGTGCATTTCGGCATCCCGTTCGACGAGATCGCGGTCGAGCTGCGTCGCGACGACACGGCCGCGCGCATCCTCGAGTATTCGCCGTCCGGCAAGGTGCCGTGCCTGGTCGACGACAACGGCGTCGCGATCTGGGATTCGCTCGCGATCGCCGAGACGCTTGCCGAGCGCTATCCGCAGTTTCCGATGTGGCCGGCCGATCCGCTCGAACGCGCGCATGCGCGCTGCATCGCGGCCGAGATGCATGCGGGCTTCGCGGCGCTGCGCACGCAGATGGGCATGAACGTGCGCGCGTCGATGCCGGGGCGCGGCGCGACGCCCGACGCGCTCGCCGACGTCGCGCGCATCGACGCGCTGTGGAGCGCGTGCCTCGAGGCGTCGGGCGGGCCGTTCCTGTTCGGCGAGTTCGGGATCGCCGATGCGATGTACGCGCCCGTCGTGATGCGCTTCAACACGTACGAGCCGGGCCTGTCGCCGGACGCGGCCGGCTACGCGGCGCGCGTGACGGCGCTGCCGGCGGTGCAGCGGTGGATCGACGCCGCGCGCAGCGAGACCAACGTGATCGCCGAATACGAGCCGCAGCCATGAACATCTACGCAGTAGGCGGGGCGATTCGCGACGAATTGCTCGGCGTGCCCGTGCAGGACCGCGACTACGTGGTGGTGGGCGCGACGCCCGAGCAGATGGCCGCGCAGGGCTTCCGGCCGGTCGGCAAGGATTTTCCGGTGTTCCTGCATCCGCACACGCAGGAGGAATACGCGCTGGCGCGCACCGAGCGCAAGACGGCGGCCGGCTATCACGGCTTCCAGTTCCATTACGCGCCGGACGTGACGCTCGACGAGGATCTCGCGCGGCGCGACCTGACGATCAACGCGATGGCGCGCGAGGTGAGCCCGGAGGGCGCGCTGGTCGGGCCCGTGATCGACCCGTTCGACGGGCAGGCCGACCTGCGCGCGCGCGTGTTCCGGCACGTGAGCGACGCGTTCGTCGAGGATCCGGTGCGGATCCTGCGCGTTGCGCGCTTCGCCGCGCGGTTCGCGGATTTCACGGTCGCCGACGAAACGCTCGCGCTGATGCGGCGGATGGTCGACGCGGGCGAGGCCGACGCGCTGGTGCCCGAGCGCGTGTGGCAGGAAATCGCGCGCGGGCTGACGGAGGCGAAGCCGTCGCGGATGTTCGCGGTGCTGCGCGACTGCGGCGCGCTCGCGCGCGTCCTGCCCGAGGTCGATGCGCTGTGGGGCGTGCCGCAGCGCGCCGACTACCATCCGGAAGTCGATACGGGCGTGCACGTGATGATGGTCGTCGACTACGCGGCGAAGCAGGGCTATTCGCTGCCGGTGCGCTTCGCGGCGCTCACGCACGATCTCGGCAAGGCGACGACGCCCGCGGACGTGCTGCCGCGCCACGTCGGCCACGAGGGCCGCAGCGTCGACCTGCTCAAGCCGTTGTGCGAGCGGCTGCGCGTGCCGAACGATTGCCGCGATCTGGCGCTCGTGGTCGCACGCGAGCACGGCAACCTGCATCGCGTGATGGAGATGGGCGCGGCCGCGCTGGTGCGGCTGTTCGAGCGCAGCGACGCGCTGCGCAAGCCGGCGCGTTTCGCCGAGATGCTGCAGGCGTGCGAATCGGATGCGCGCGGGCGGCTCGGGCTCGACGCGCAGCCGTATCCGCAGGCCGAGCGGCTGCGCGTGGCGCTCGCGGCCGCGCGCGGCGTCGATGCCGGCGCGATCGCGCGCGGCATCGGCAGCGAAGCGGAGAAGATCAAGGAGGCCGTGCATCGCGCGCGGATCCAGGCCGTCGCGCAGGCGCTCGCGATCGGCGAATAGGGCGGCAGGTATGACGGCGGCGGGTGGCCGCCAGCCGTTACGGCTTCTGGCGCGCGGCTGCCTTGCGTGCCGGGGGCGCGGCCGCCGGGCGTTTGCCGGCGGATGCGCGCGGCTTGGCCGTGGCCTTCTTTTCCGCCGCGCCGGCCGGCCGTGCCGGAGCGGCGTCGCGGCCGCGTTTCGGCGCCGGTTCGCGGCGGCTCGCGCGCGGCTCGCCCGGCGCAATGCGCACGCCGGGCTCGGGCTGCCTGATTTCCATCGTCGCGGACACGAATTCGGCGCAACTGTCGTCGAACAGCGGCAGTGTGCCGACCACGATCAGTTCGGCGGGCCCGTCACCCACGTTGGCGACGCGATGCCGCTTGCGCGCGTCGAAGTGCAGCGAGTCGCCGGGCGCCAGCGGGTAATCCTTCTTGCCGACCGTGTAGCAGATGCGGCCGGTCAGCACGTAGACGAATTCGTCGCCGCCGTGCGACACCCATTCCGAGCGGTAGCCTTCCATCATCTGGACCTTGACCGCGTTGATCTGGCTGCCGTCGAACGTGGTGGACAGCCGTTCGTACCACTGCGACGCGCTGTCGACCGCGTACGGCTCGCGGCTGCCTTCGTGCGAATCGGGCTGCGCCTGGCGCGGCTGGTCGATCAGCGCGCCGAGCGGCACGCCCAGCGCCTTCGCGACATTGACGAGCGACGACAGCGAGATACCCGTGAGATGACGCTCGACCTGCGACAGGAACCCGACCGACAGCTTCGCTTCGGTCGCGACTTCCAGCAGCGTCTTCTTCGCTTCCCGGCGCAGGCGGCGAATGCGCTGGCCGATACGCATGATGTCTGAATCCATGAATCTCTTTCGTGGCAACGAGTCGGGAGGTCCTGGCGGAGAGGCGGTGCAGTCGCCGGGACATTGCCTTCCGCGCATCGCACGAAGCACGGCCGTCGGGACGACGATGCCGGCGCATTGTACCGCGCGGTGTCGGCGGGCGACGCCACGCCGCGCCTGCATGCGGAACCGTGCCGCCGATTTTAGTCCTACGAAAATTTTGGCTTGACCTCAATTTCAGCGTGCTCTAGATTCTGTCGCGCGCATCAAACAAAGTTAAGTGAGACAAAAATTTCCGCGGACCTGCCGCTGGCACTGCACAGCGGCCCGGCGACGTGCAGTGCCGCGCGTTGCCCGACCATCGGCGCCGTGTCGCGACATGCCTGCTTCAGGCATGCGCCCCGCCGCGTCACGCCGCCGGCCGCCGACAACAATGGATAACGTGGGCATCCGATGATCGATCGACTGAAATACAGCTTCTCCGGCCTTCCCCCGTACGACGCGTCCGTCGCCGACACGCAGGCCGGCCTGTCGCGCCTGCTCGACGCCGCGCGGCTCGACGCGGTGGTGGTCACGTCGCAGGACGAATACGTCACCGAGTACCTGCCGCGCAGCAATAACCCGCGCTACGCGCTGTCGGGCTTCGACGGCTCGGCCGGCTGCGGGATCTTCCTGAGCGCGGAGACCGCGCAGGTGCTCGGCGTGCCGCCGTTCGTGCTGTTCGTCGATGGCCGCTATCACCTGCAGGCCGAGCAGCAGTGCGATCCGGCGCGCGTGCGCATCGAGAAGCTCGGGATGAACGTAACGATCTGGCAGGCGATGGTCGACTGGCTGGTCGCGCATGCGAGCCGGCTCGCGCGGGTCGGCTACGACGGGCTGCGGATCAGCGTCGCGCAGCGCGACCGGCTGCTCGAGCAGACGCAGGCCGCAGTGCTCGACTGGACGAGCCTCGCCGATCGCGAGATCGACCGCGCGATCGCGCTGCCGGGCTGGGCCGTCGAGCGGCCGATCTTCGAGCTGCCGGAATCGATGACGGGCCTGAGCGTCGCGCAGAACCTCGACACGCTGAGCCGCAAGCTCGCCGCGCATACCGGCGCGGCCGACGGCAAGGTCGCGTTCTTCACCTGCGCGTCGGACGATCTCGCGTATCTGCTGAACAGCCGCGGCTATCACATCCCGAATGCATCGTCGCATCTCGGCTTCCTGTTCTCGGTCGGCGGGGAGGTCGCGCTGTTCCTGCCGGAAGGCTGCGACCGCTGCGAAGTCGCGCTCGAGTCGTATCCGGCGCTGCACGTGATCCGGCGCGACGTCGCGGCGCTCGAACGCTTTCTCGCGCAGTTCGCGGTCGATCACGTGTGCTACGGCTTCGAATCGGTGAACTGCGCGCTCGTCGACGCGGTCAGCCGCGTGTGGCCGCACGCGCGGCATGCCGACTTCAATCCGGTCGAGGCGATGCGGGCCGCGAAGACGCCGGCGGTGCTCGACCGGTTCCGCGACGCGTTCGCGCGCAGCTCCGCGGCGATCGCCGAGACGATGCGCTGGGCGAAGACCGGCGAGCCGGGCGCACGCCACACCGAATACGACCTGGCGCGCACGATCAACGACGCGTACGGCGCGCGCTCGGCGGTCGCGCTGACGTTTCCGTCGATCGCGGCGAACGGCGCGAACAGCGCGTTCGCGCATTACACGGCGGCGAGCGCCGACGTCGAGCTGACGGAAGGCGAACTCGTGCTGCTCGACAGCGGTGCGTACTACGAAGCAGGCTTCGCGACGGACTGCACGCGCGTCGTGCTGCGCCGCACGCGCGCGGACACGGTCGCGCAGCCGTGGCAGCGCGAGATCTACACGGTCGCGCTGAAGGCCTGCATCAAGGGGCTCGTCACGCGCTTCCCGGCCTCGGCGACGGGCGGCGACGTCGATGCGCTCGTGCGGCAGGTGTGCCGCGATCATGGCCACGATTTCGGCCACGGCACCGGGCACGGCGTCGGGATTCACGTGCACGAAGGCGGCGTGCGTTTCGCGCCGGGCGCGAAATACGGGCTGGTGCCGAATGCGGTGATTTCGGTTGAGCCGGGCATCTACGTGCCGGGCAAGGGCGGCGTGCGGATCGAGAACATCGTGATCATCCGGCCGGACGAAGCGCAGCCGGATACGGTGACGTTCGAGAACATCGTGACGGTCGGCTACGACTGGGACCTGATCGATCTCGACCTGCTGGACGACGACGAGTGCGCGTACCTGCGCGACTACGAACGGCTGTGCGTGGCGCGCGGCACGCAGGTCACCGCGTGTCCGCTGTTGTAAGGAAGGGCAAGGCAGGCGCGCGGCCGTCGGGCGGCCGCGCGGCGCGACGTCAGCGCGTCAGCGCCGACACGCGCCCGTCGGGGCCGTAGACGCCGGCCGGCGCGGGGGCCGAGCGCAGCACCGCGAGCGCGCGCTCGTTGTAGTCCATCCGGATCCGGATCAGCATCCCGTTGTTCGCGTTGGCCTGGCGCGCGCGTTCGGCGGCCTGCTGCAGCAACTGCCAGCGGCCGGCGAGGCGTGCATCGCGCTCGGCGGCCTGGTCCATCCCTTTCTTGCCCGACGCAAAGCCGAGCGCGGACAGCTGCGTGTCGCGTGTGCGCTCGAGCTGCGCGAGCCGGTCGATCAGCTCGCTCTTCTTCTCGACGATCCCGGGCAGCATGTCGAGCGGCTCCGCCGTCGTCAGCGCTTTTTCCTCGTAGGCGAGCAGGGACGCGAACGCCTCGACCGTCGCGTGTTCGTCGTTGACCGTGGCCAGCAGCTCTTCTCTCATCGCGTCATGCTCGTCGCGCCGGAGCGCGGGGTGCGGCGCGCCGGCAAACCGGGGGGACCGGCCGCGAGGCGGCCGGCTCAGCTGCCCTGCGGGCGCTGCTGTTGCAGCAGTTCGCGGGCGGTGTTCAATACGCCGTCGGCAATCTTGTTCGCGTCGATCGTCAGCGTGCCGTTGTTCAGCGCGTCCTTGATCGACTGGACCAGGCCCGTGTCGATATCGGCGTTGCCGGACGCGGATGCCGAGCGCAACTGGCCGGACAGACCCGACAGGTTCACGGTCGCGTCGCCGCCGGTCGATCCTGCGTCGGCCGCCTGCGAGGACGATTGGGCCGCGCCGGATTGTGCACGGGCCGCGCCGTTGCCGGTCGGCGCGAGGGGGCTCGGTTTCGGAGTGGAATCGATCTTCACGATGGGTTTCCTGTACGGTTTGACCCAGATAACGGCCGGGTCGGCCCGAACTTTAGCATCGTGAGCCCGAAATTCTCCGAATAAACAATTCTTTGCAATCTTGCGGCGGGATCCGTCCCTACAGCGGAATTTCCACGGTGCCGGCGTCCTTGACGATTGCCGTGACGATCTGGCCCGCCGCCATCCGCACCCGCACCGACTGGCCGGGCGCCGCATTCGCGAGCACGCTGCCCTCGGCCGAAATCGTGAAACCGGGGCCGGCCGCGACGACCCGCACCGTCTGGCCGGCCGATACCGACGCCGCGCTCTTCAGCATGTCCTGCCGCAGCGGCAGCCCGGCCGAGATGCGCGCGAGCGCGGTCGAGCCGACCGCCTGCGCCGGATCGGTGATCACCGCGAGCGGCAGCACCGTCAGGTCGCCGTCGCGCGCGACCAGGTCGGCCGCGCCCAGCGGCTCGCCGGGCGCGATCTGGCGCGCGGCGACGTAATAGGTGGCCTGCACGGCGACCTTCGCCTGCAGGTAGACGGTCCACGGCCGTTCGCCCGCGCAGCGCACGCCGACCGTCGTGCGGCCCCACAGGCGCGCGCCGGTCGGCAGGAACGGCTCGAGCGTCGTGCACGCGGCGAGCCCGCGCGGAAACGCGGTCGTGACCGTCGCGGTGGTCTTGCCGGGCAGGCCCGCGATCTGCTGCTGCAGGAACGCGAGGGCCGCGCGCCGGATCGAGTCGGGATCCTGCTGGCCGGGCGGCGTCGCGCTCTGGGCCGCGGGGGCTGCCTGGGCCGGGTTGGCGGAAGCCGCTGGGGAAGCCGCCGGCGCGCGCGGCGCCGGCGCGGCTGACGCGGCGCGCGCTGCCGCCATGCGCGCGGCGACTGCCTGGGGCGCCGGCCGCGCGGGATTCGACGCGGGCTCGGCCGTACCGGCGACGACCGTCGCGATGGCGTTGGGATCGGCGGCGCGCGGCGCGCCGTAGACGGTGTTCGCGCGAGCGGCTGCATAGGCGGGGGCCGGCGCGGCTGCCGGTGCGGGGGCCGGCGGCGGGACGTTCGTCACGACCATCGCGCTCGCCGGTTGCGCCGCATAGCCGGCAGCGACGGCACCGGCCGCACCACCCGCGCCTGCCGCCGCGCGTCCCGCGTCCGGCGCCATGCCTGCGCCCGAACCCGTCCCCGCATTCCCGCCGAACTGCCCGCCGCTCGCCGCATTGGCGTGCGCGAGCGCGGTTTCGGCCGTTTCGCCGCGTCCGGGAATCACGATCGTCCCGTCGTCCGCGTGCGCGGCCGGGGCGGCGATCCATAGCGCCGCGGCGAGCGCAAACGCACGCCGGACGTGCGTGAGCCGCCCGTTCCTGCCGCGAAGTGCGCTGCCAGTCATCGCCTTGCCCTCGATCCGTTGATCCGATTTGCATTCTAGGGAGCGGGGCCGCCGCGCAAACGATGAATAGAGGGGGGCTTTGCCGCGTTATTCGCCCGATTGCCGGTTGCGTGCCGCGCCTACCATCGCTGTCATGGAAAAAAGCCTCTCGGGTCGCCATCCGGCGCGAGGGGCGTGCAGCGCTTCATACGGAGAGACGCACACATGCTGGACAAACTCGATGCGGAATTCGCGTTCGGCCGACAGGCGCTCGACGTGCGCGCCTATCGGCAGGAACTGCTGTCGTCGAACATCGCGAACGCCGACACGCCCGGCTACCGGGCCCGCGACGTCGATTTCGCGTCGACGCTCGCGCGCTCGCTCAAGCAGACGAACGGCGGCCTCGCGCCGAGCAACGCCGCGCAACTGCCGATGACGCAGCCGGCCGGCGTGACGAGCGGCATGTCGATGGTGTCGACGGCGGCGGGCCACATGGCCGGCACGGCGAAGCTGATCCCGACGGGCGGCCCGGCGGACGACTACGGCCGCGCGCAGTACCGGATGCCGCTGCAGCCGTCGCTCGACGGCAACACGGTCGATCTCGACGTCGAACGCGTGCAGTTCGCGAACAACGCGCTGCACTACGAAACCGGGATGACCGTGATGACCCAGCAGATCAAGGCCATGATCGCCGCGATCTCGACGAACTCGTAAGCGCGCCGCTTTCGAACCCGCGCACAAGCACAAGGAGCCTCCATGCCTTCGTTGATGAACATCTTCGGCGTCGCCGGTTCGGCGCTGTCCGCGCAATCGCAGCGCCTGAACGTCACCGCGTCGAACCTCGCGAACGCCGACAGCGCCACCGGCCCCGACGGCAAGCCGTACAAGGCCAAGCAGGTCGTGTTCGCGACCGACCCGATGGGCGGCGCGCGCACCGCGTCGGGCCAGGGCGTGGGCGGCGTGCGCGTGACGAAGGTGATGGACGACCCGTCGCCGATGAAGTCGACCTACGACCCGGCGAACCCGGCCGCCGACGCGAACGGCTACGTGCAGATGCCGAACGTCGACCCGGTGCAGGAGATGGTGAACATGATCTCGGCGTCGCGCTCGTACCAGGCCAACGTCGAGACGCTGAACACCGCGAAGACGCTGATGCTCAAGACGCTGACGATCGGCTCGTGAGCCGCGCGCCGACCGACACTAACCCGACAGTTCCGATACAAGGCCACCCAGGATGACTTCCTCCAGCACGACGATCGGCGGCAACGGCACGAGCGTGTCGACCCTGCCGACCGACACGATGAACACCAACAAGGTGTCGTCGACCAACGGCACGTCGGCGAGCGACCTGCAGGCGACGTTCCTGAAGCTGCTCGTCACGCAGTTGCAGAACCAGGATCCGACGAGCCCGGTCGACAGCTCGCAGATGACGTCGCAGCTCGCGCAGATCAACACGGTGAGCGGCATCGCGCAGCTGAACACGTCGCTCACGTCGCTGTCGACGCAGCTCACGGCCGGCCAGCAGACGCAGGCCGCGCTGCTGATCGGCTCGAACGTGCTCGCGCCGGGCAACGCGGTCGCGGTGAAGGGCGGCGCGGCGTCGCCGTTCGGCGTGTCGCTGGCGAGCTCGGTGTCGAACCTGACGATCACCGTGAAGAACTCGGCGGGCGCCGTCGTGAACACGATCAACGCGGGCGCGCAGTCGGCCGGCACCGTGCCGTTCAACTGGACGCCGACCGACGCGGCGGGCAATGCGCTGCCGGACGGCAAGTACACGATCAGCGCGTCGTATACCAACAGCGCCGGCACGCCGCAGGCGGCCACGACGCTCGCGGCCGCGCAGGTGCAGAGCGTGATCAAGCAGGCAGACGGCACGGCGGGGCTCGTGCTGTCGAACGGCACGACGGTGGGGCTCACCCAGGTCGCGTCGATTTTCCCGAACACGTCGTCGTCCGGCGGCACTACGTCCAACTGATTCAGCTTTCCCGAAACGGAGACCGAAATGGGTTATCAACAGGGTCTGAGCGGCCTCGCCGGCGCATCGAACGCGCTCGACGTGATCGGCAACAACATCGCGAACGCGAACACGGTCGGCTTCAAGTCGAGCACCGCGCAGTTCGCCGACATGTACGCGAACTCGGTCGCGACGTCGGTCAACACGCAGATCGGCATCGGCACGACGCTCGCGTCGGTGCAGCAGCAGTTCGGCCAGGGCACGATCAATACGACGAACTCGTCGCTCGACGTCGCGATCAACGGCAACGGCTTCTTCCAGATGTCGAACAACGGCGTGACGACGTACTCGCGCGACGGCACGTTCCAGCGCGACAAGAACGGCTATATCGTCGATTCGCAAGGCCGCAACCTGATGGGTTACGCGGCCGGCTCGGGCGGCGTGATCAACACCGCGCAGACCGTGCCGATGCAGGCGCCGACGTCCAACATCGCGCCGACCGCGACGACCAAGATCACCGGCCAGTTCAACCTGAACTCGCAGGACACGGTGCCGGCCAAGACGCCGTTCAACGCGACCGACACCACGACCTACAATTACTCGACGTCGATCCAGGTGTACGACACGCTCGGCGGTTCGCAGGCGGTCAACATGTACTTCGTGAAGTCGGCGGCCGGCACGTGGGAAGCGTACGCGGGTGTCCAGGGCGGCGCCACGACCGATCTCGGCACGGTCACGTTCAATTCGTCGGGCGCGATCCAGAGCACGACGACGGGCACGCCGGCGGCGCCGACCACGTCGCTCGGCCAGTTCCAGTTCACGGTGCCGAACACCGACGGCTCGGTGACGCCGCAGAGCCTCACGCTCGACCTGACCGGCACGACGCAGTACGGCGGCAAGGACGGCGTGAACAACCTCGCGCAGGACGGCTACGCGAGCGGCACGCTGACGACCTATTCGATCGGCGCCGACGGCAAGCTGACCGGCAACTACTCGAACGGCCAGACCGCCGTGCTCGGCCTGATCGCGCTCGCGAACTTCAACAACCCGAACGGGCTGGTCAACCTCGGCGGCAACCAGTATGCGGAGTCCTCCGCATCGGGCGTGCCGCAGATCTCGGCACCGGGCAGCACGAACCACGGCACGCTGCAGGGCAGCGCGCTCGAGAACTCGAACGTCGACCTTACGTCGCAGCTCGTCAACCTGATCACCGCGCAGCGCAACTACCAGGCGAACGCGCAGACGATCAAGACGCAGCAGACCGTCGACCAGACGCTCATCAACCTGTAAGCGCGGATAACCGGCAGCCATGGACCGACTGATCTACACGGCGATGACGGGCGCGTCGCAGTCGCTCGACCAGCAGGCGATCGTCGCGAACAACCTCGCGAACGCATCGACGACGGGCTTTCGCGCGCAGCTCGCGACGTATCGCGCGGTGCCGATGAATTTCGGCGACGGCAGTACGATCGACCCGACGACGACGCGCACCTACGTGCTCGCGTCGACGCCCGGCGCGGATTACGCGCCGGGTCCGATCACGCGCACCGGCAATCCGCTCGACGTCGCCGTGCAGGGCGCCGGCTGGCTGTCCGTGCAAACGGCCGACGGCAGCGAGGCATACACGCGCGCCGGCAACCTGCACGTCGACGAGAACGGCCAGCTCGTCAACGCGAGCAACCTGCCGGTGATCGGCAACGGCGGCCCGATCTCGGTGCCGCCGAACGCGGAGGTGACGATCGGCAAGGACGGCACCGTTTCCGCGCTGATGCCGGGCGACCCGCCGACGGCGGTCGCGATCGTCGACCAAATGAAGCTCGTCAATCCCGATCCGGCCACGCTCACGCGCGGCAACGACGGATTGTTCCGCACCGCCGACGGCAATCCGGCCGACGCCGCCCCGAACGTGGTCGTCACGCCGAATTCGCTCGAAGGCAGCAACGTCAACCCGGTGACCGCGATGGTCGCGATGATCGACAACGCGCGCGCGTTCCAGCTTCAGTCGAAGCTGATCCAGACGGCCGACCAGAACGAGCAGACGGCGAACCAGCTGCTCAACTTCAGCTGAGCGCCCGCGCCAGCCCACGCAGGAGACCTTACAAGTGAACCGTTCGCTCTACATCGCCGCCACCGGCATGAATGCGCAGCAGGCGCAGATGGACGTGATTTCGAACAACCTCGCGAACACCAGCACGAACGGCTTCAAGGCGTCGCGCGCGGTGTTCGAGGATCTGCTTTACCAGACGATCCGCCAGCCCGGCGCGAACTCGACGCAGCAGACCGAGCTGCCGTCGGGCCTGCAGCTCGGCACCGGCGTGCAGCAGGTCGCGACCGAGCGCCTGTACACGCAGGGCGGCCTCACGCAGACCGGCAACTCGAAGGACGTCGCGATCAACGGCGCGGGCTTCTTCCAGGTGCTGATGCCGGACGGCACGAATGCGTACACGCGCGACGGCTCGTTCCAGACCAACGCGCAGGGCCAGCTCGTCACGTCGAGCGGCTACCAGATCCTGCCGGCGATCACCGTGCCGCAGAACGCGCAGTCGCTGACGATCGGCAAGGACGGCGTCGTGTCGGTCACGCAGCCGGGCTCGGGCAACGCGGTGCAGATCGGCTCGCTGCAGATCGCGACCTTCATCAACCCGACCGGCCTCGAGGCGAAGGGCGAGAACCTGTTCGCGGAAACGACGTCGTCGGGCGCGCCCAACGTGTCGCAGCCGGGGCTGAACGGCGCGGGCGTGCTCAACCAGGGTTATGTCGAAGCGTCGAACGTGAACGTCGTGCAGGAACTCGTCAACATGATCCAGACCCAGCGTGCCTACGAGATCAACAGCAAGGCCGTGACGACGTCCGACCAGATGCTGCAGACCGTCACGCAGATGAAGACCTAACCGGAACACCCCGTCGTCGCCATGAAGCAGGTTCGCCTCCTCCCGTCAGCCACCGTCCGCGCCGCGTGCGCGGTCGCGGTGGCGGCGCTCGCCGGTTGCGCGCAGATCCCGCGCGATCCGATCATCCAGCAGCCGATGACGGCGCAGCCGCCAGCGCCGATGTCGATGCAGGCGCCCGGCTCGATCTACAACCCCGGCTACGCGGGGCGGCCGCTGTTCGAGGATCAGCGGCCGCGCAACACCGGCGACATCCTGACGATCGTGATCGCGGAAAACATCAACGCGACGAAATCGTCCGGCGCGAACACGAACCGGCAGGGCAACACCGGCTTCGACGTGCCGACGGCCGGCTTCCTCGGCGGGCTGTTCGCGAAGGCGAACCTGTCGGCGGCCGGCAACAACAAGTTCGCGGCGACGGGCGGCGCGAGCGCGGCGAACACGTTCAACGGCACGATCACGGTGACCGTCACCAACGTGCTGCCGAACGGCAACCTCGTCGTCAGCGGCGAGAAGCAGATGCTGATCAACCAGGGCAACGAATTCGTGCGCTTCTCGGGCATCGTCAACCCGAACACGATCTCGGGCGCGAACTCGGTCTACTCGACGCAGGTCGCCGACGCGCGGATCGAATACTCGGCGAAGGGCTACATCAACGAAGCCGAGACGATGGGCTGGCTGCAGCGCTTCTTCCTCAACATCGCACCGTGGTGATGACGATGCGCAAGCCCCTGTTCAACCGCCTGTCGTCCCGCGCACGGGCGTTCGCGCGGCTCGCCGTCGCGTTCGCGGCCGCGGCCTGCGTGTTCGGCGCGGCGCCCGCGCACGCGGAACGCCTGAAGGATCTCGCGCAGATCCAGGGCGTGCGCGACAACCCGCTGATCGGTTATGGCCTCGTCGTCGGCCTCGACGGCACGGGCGACCAGACGATGCAGACGCCGTTCACGACGCAGACGCTCGCGAACATGCTCGCGAACCTCGGCATCTCGATCAACAACGGGTCGGCCAACGGCGGTTCGTCGTCGCTGAACAACATGCAGCTGAAGAACGTCGCGGCCGTGATGGTGACCGCCACGCTGCCGCCGTTCGCGCGGCCCGGCGAGGCGCTCGACGTGACCGTATCGTCGCTCGGCAACGCCAAGAGCCTGCGCGGCGGCACGCTGCTGCTCACGCCGCTGAAGGGCGCGGACGGGCAGGTGTACGCGCTCGCCCAGGGCAACATGGCGGTCGGCGGCGCGGGTGCCAGCGCGAACGGCAGCCGCGTGCAGGTGAACCAGCTCGCGGCCGGCCGGATCGTCGGCGGCGCGATCGTCGAGCGTTCGGTGCCGAACGCGATCGCGCAGATGAACGGCGTGCTGCAATTGCAGCTGAACGACATGGACTACGGCACCGCGCAGCGGATCGTGTCCGCGGTCAATTCGAGCTTCGGCCCGGGCACCGCGACGGCGCTCGACGGCCGCACGATCCAGCTCGCGGCGCCGGCCGACTCGGCGCAGCAGGTCGCGTTCATGGCGCGGCTGCAGAACCTCGACGTGAGCCCGGACAAGGCCGCTGCGAAGGTGATCCTGAACGCGCGCACCGGCTCGATCGTGATGAACCAGATGGTCACGCTGCAGAGCTGCGCGGTCGCGCACGGCAACCTGTCGGTCGTCGTCAACACGCAGCCGGTCGTGTCGCAGCCGGGGCCGTTCTCGAACGGGCAGACGGTGGTGGCGCAGCAGTCGCAGATCCAGCTCAAGCAGGACAACGGCGCGCTGAAGATGGTGACGGCCGGCGCGAACCTCGCCGACGTCGTGAAGGCGCTGAACACGCTCGGCGCGACGCCGGCGGACCTGATGTCGATCCTGCAGGCGATGAAGGCGGCCGGCGCGTTGCGCGCCGACCTGGAGGTCATCTAAATGGCAGCGAATCTTCCGAACGCGAACGACCTCACGCAGCGCTTCGCGCTCGACGTGCAGGGTTTCGACGCGCTGCGCGCGCAGGCGAAGCAGTCGCCGCAGGCCGGCGCGAAGGCCGTCGCGGGCCAGTTCGACGCGATGTTCACGCAGATGATGCTCAAGAGCATGCGCGACGCGTCGCCCGACGGCGGGCTGTTCGATTCGCATACGTCGAAGATGTACACGTCGATGCTCGACCAGCAGCTCGCGCAGCAGATGTCGACGCGCGGGATCGGCGTCGCCGATGCGCTGATGAAGCAGCTGCTGCGCAATGCGGGGCAGGGCGCGGGCAGCGACACGGCGGCCGACGTCGGTACGGGCGGCTTGGGCGGCTTGGGCTCGGGCGGCCTCGGCACGGCCGGCAACGAAGGCAGCCTCGCCGCGATGAACGCGATGGCGCGCGCGTACGCGAACGCGGCCGGCAACAACGGCGGCCTCGCCGGCGCGCGCGGCTACTCGGCCGGCAGCGCGCTGACGCCGCCGCTGAAGGGCGCGAGCGGCGCGCCGGACACCGACGCGTTCGTCGACCGGCTCGCGGCCCCCGCACAGGCGGCCAGCGCGTCGACCGGCATCCCGGCGCGCTTCATCGTCGGCCAGGCCGCGCTCGAATCGGGCTGGGGCAAGCGCGAGATTCGCGCGGCCGACGGCTCGACCAGCTACAACGTGTTCGGCATCAAGGCGAACAAGGGCTGGACGGGCCGCACGGTGTCGGCGTTGACGACCGAATACGTGAACGGCACGCCGCGCCGCGTGGTCGCGAAATTCCGCGCTTACGACTCGTACGAGCACGCGATGACCGATTACGCGAACCTGCTGAAGAACAATCCGCGCTATTCGGGCGTGCTGAGCGCGAGCCGCAGCGTCGAAGGCTTCGCGCACGGGATGCAGAAGGCCGGTTACGCGACCGACCCGAACTACGCGAAGAAGCTGATCTCGATCATGCAGCAGATCGGCTGACGGGCCAGGGCCTGCGCCCGCCGATAACAGGCTCCGGCCCACCGTCAGTTACCCTCTCAGGACCGCGCCCGGCATACCGCCGCGCGCGGTTTCAACGTTTGCGCGAAAAAAAACGGGAAATCGATCTAAACTTTCGGTCAGCACTGCCGCTAAGTGTGAGAGACCTGCGACCGGGACTTGTTCTGACCCGGTTTTATTGCGCACCGGTTGTCCGGGCGCCCATGACAAGAAAGACCGGCTAGCCATGAATATCGAAACGTCGACGGACCCCAGCCTGGACGCAGGCCACTCCGGGCCCGACTATGCCCGCCGCAATCCGCTGGAAATCGGCGTGCAGTTGCGCAACCTCGTGAACCGCGGCGATTTCCTGACCGTCCAGTATCCGGGCGGCCAGCTCGTCACGCGCCTGCTCGAGGTCGACGTCGGCGCGCGGACGTTCACGTTCGACTGGGGCGCGCTGTCCGAGCAGAACGCCGGCATCCTCGGTGCGTCGCACTGCACGTTCGCGGCGTCGCCGGAGGGCGTGCGCGTCGAATTCACCACGGGCACGCCGCGCGAGACGCGCTACGAGGGGCTGCCCGCGTTCGTCGCCGATTTCCCCGAAGTGCTGATGTGCATCCAGCGCCGCGAATATTTCCGGGTAGACGCGCCGATCGTCGATCCGTTCCTGTGCCGCGGCAAGCTGCCGGACGGCGAGGGCTTCCTGTTCGAGGTGCACAACCTGTCGCTCGGCGGCGTGGGGCTGCGCACGGCCGACGAACGCGTCGAGGTGCTCGAGGTCGGCACGCTGCTGCCCGACGTCGAGCTCGAGCTGACCGGCCACGGCAAGCTGTCGCTCGACCTGCAGCTCGTGTCGCAGCGCTCGACGCAGATGCCGAACGGGTCGCGGCGCTACCAGCTCGGCTTCCGCTACATGTCGCTGCCGGGCAGCGCCGAGAACACGCTGCAGCGGCTGATCACGCAGCTCGAGATGAAGCGCCGCTCGCTCGTGCGGGCCTGACGCATACGCGGCCGCCGGCCCGCACGGGCCGCCCGCGCACCGGCGTCGGCCCCGCCGGCCGGACGCTCCGACCAGCGCTGCGCACCCGCGCGTCGCGCGTGCATTTTTTCCTCAATTTTTTCGATCCGCGGCCGTTATACCGGGAGTTACGCAACCCGGCGGCCGCAGCGCGGCCGGCTCATCAGGATCGCGCATGTCCAACTCACTCATGAACCTCGGCGTCAGCGGCCTGAATGCCGCGCTCTGGGGCCTCACGACGACCGGCCAGAACATCAGCAACGCCGCGACGCCGGGCTATTCGGTCGAACGCCCCGTCTATGCCGAGGCGAGCGGCCAGTACACGAGCAGCGGCTACATGCCGCAGGGCGTGAACACCGTCACCGTGCAGCGGCAGTACAGCCAGTACCTCAGCGACCAGCTGAACGGCGCGCAGACGCAGGGCGGCGCGCTGTCGACGTGGTATTCGCTCGTCACGCAGCTGAACAACTACGTCGGCAGCCCGACGGCCGGCATCTCGACCGCGGTCACGAACTATTTCACCGGGCTGCAGAACGTCGCGAACAGCGCGTCCGACTCGTCGGTGCGGCAGACCGCGATGAGCAATGCGCAGACGCTCGCGAACCAGATCACGGCGGCCGGCCAGCAATACGACGCGCTGCGCCAGAGCGTGAACACGCAGCTCACGAGCACCGTCACGCAGATCAACGCGTACACCGCGCAGATCGCGCAGCTGAACCAGCAGATCGCGTCCGCGAGCAGCCAGGGCCAGCCGCCGAACCAGCTGATGGACCAGCGCGACCTCGCGGTGTCGAACCTGTCGAACCTCGCGGGCGTGCAGGTCGTGCGCAACAGCGACGGCTACAGCGTGTTTCTCGCCGGCGGCACGCCGCTCGTCGTCGCGGACAAGAGCTACCAGCTCGCGACCGTCACGTCGCCGTCCGATCCGAGCGAGCTGACCGTCGTGTCGCAGGGGATCGCCGGCGCGACCCCGCAGGGGCCGAACCAGTTCCTGTCCGACGCGTCGCTGTCGGGCGGCACGCTCGGCGGCCTGCTCGCGTTCCGCAGCCAGACGCTCGACCCCGCGCAGGCGCAGCTCGGCGCGATCGCGACCAGCTTCGCCGCGCAGGTCAACGCGCAGAACGCGCTCGGCCTCGACCTGTCGGGCAATGTCGGCGGCAACCTGTTCACGACCGGCTCGCCGATCATCTACGCGAACCAGGGCAACACCGGCAACGCGGCGCTGTCCGTGTCGTTCGCGAACGCGGCGCAGCCGACCACGGGCGACTACACGCTGTCGTACGACGGCACGAACTACACGCTGACCGACCGCGCGAGCGGCACGGCGGTCGGCTCGTCGGCGTCGATGCCGGCGTCGATCGGCGGGCTGAACTTCTCGTTCACGTCGGGCTCGATGAGCGCCGGCGACAAGTTCACCGTGCAGCCGACGCGCGGCGCGCTGAACGGTTTCGGCCTCGCGACGTCGAACGGCTCGGCGATCGCGGCGGCGGCGCCGTACGTGCCGTCGGCCACCACGACGAACACGGGCACCGGGACGATCGGCGGGTTGTCGGTCACGAGCGCGGCGGCCGCGGCCAATGCGCACAAGTACACGATCACGATGGGCGGGACGTCGGCCGCGCCGACCTATACGGTCACGGACAACACGGCCGTGCCGCCGACGACCACCGGTGCGCAGCCGTACCAGGCCGGCTCGCCGATCACGCTGACGGCGGGCGTCACGGTGACGGTGTCGGGCACGCCGGCGGTGGGCGACACGTTCACGGTCGCGCCGAACACGGGCGGCACGAACGACGGCAGCAACGCGCTCGCGCTGTCGAAGCTCGTCAACTCGAAATCGTTCGGCAACGGCTCGACCACGCTGACGGGCGCATACGCGAACTACGTGAACGGCATCGGCAACACGACGAGCCAGCTGAAGTCGTCGAGCGCCGCGCAGACCGCGCTGGTCGGCCAGATCACGTCCGCGCAGCAGTCGGTGTCGGGCGTGAACCAGAACGAGGAAGCGGCCAACCTGATGCAATACCAGCAGCTCTACCAGGCGAACGCGAAGGTGATCCAGACGGCGTCGACGCTGTTCCAGACCGTGCTCGGCCTGTTCAACTGATTTCGGGGACCGAAGCGATGCGGATTTCCACCACCCAGTTCTACCAGCAGAACGTCGCTCAGATGAGCGACCAGCAGGCGCAGCTGTCGCAGCTGTACCAGCAGATCTCGAGCGGCGTGAGCCTCGCGACGCCGGCCGACAACCCGCTCGGCGCGGCGCAGGCCGTGCAGTTGTCGATGACGTCGGCGACGCTGTCGCAGTACGCGTCGAACCAGAACACCGCGCTGTCGTCGCTGCAGAAGGAAGACCAGACGCTGATCAGCGTCAACAACCTGCTGAACAGCATTCATACGGTCGTGATCCAGGCCGGCGACGGTTCGCTGTCCGACAGCGACCGCTCGGCACTGTCGACGCAGCTGCAGGGCTATCGCGACCAGCTGCTGACGCTCGCGAACTCGACGGACGGTTCGGGCAACTACCTGTTCTCGGGCTTCCAGTCGACCACGGCGCCGTTCTCGAACGCGTCGGGCGGCGGCGTGACCTACAGCGGCGACATGGGTTCGCGGCAGGTGCAGATTGCGGACACGCGTTCGATCTCGCAGGGCGACAACGGCGCGAACGTGTTCCTGTCGGTGCCGATGCTCGGCAGCCAGCCGGTGCCGCTCGCCGGCGCGGGCAACACGGGTACGGGCACGATCGGCGCGGTGTCGATCACGAGCCCGTCGGCCGCGACCAACGCGCACCAGTTCACGATCGCATTCGCCGGCACGGCGGCCGCGCCGACCTATACGGTGACCGACAACTCGGTCGTGCCGCCGACCACCACCGCCGCGCAGCCGTATTCGGCCGGCGCGGGGATCGCGCTCGGCAGCGGCCTGTCGGTGCCGGTGTCGGGGACGCCCGCGCCCGGCGACACGTTCACGGTCACGCCCGCGCCGAAGGCCGGCACCGACGTGTTCGCGGCGCTCGACACGATGATCGCCGCGCTGAAGGTGCCGATCAGCAGCAACACGACTGTCGCGGCCGCGCTCGCGAACGCGATGACCACCGGCACGACGAAGCTGAACAACATGATGACGAACGTCCTCACCGTGCAGGCGTCGGTCGGCGGCCGCGAGCAGGAAATCAAGGCGATGCAGACGGTGAACCAGACCAACACGCTGCAGGTCACCAGCAACCTGGCCGACCTGACGAGCACCAACATGGTGTCGACGATCAGCCAGTTCCTGCAGATGCAGAACGCGCTGACGGGCTCGCAGAAGGCTTACGCGCAGCTTCAGAACCTGTCGCTGTTCCAGTACATCAATCCGTGATGTCCGCGGCGCCTGTCGCGATGTGAGCGCCCGCTTGCATCGCGCGGCGTGCCGGCCGGCCGAGTGCCTGCCCAGGCGGCTGCCGTATCAGGCCGCGCGCTAGGAAGTCGACAGCGCGCGACTTTCAGTGGCGTTGATTTCGGCCGCACGGAGCTTGACCTTGCGCGTCGTCGTCAGGGTTGCGATCGCCAGCATCGCGGCCGCCACGATGCAGACGATGCGCGGCTGCGGACACGCCCAAAGCAGCGCTTGCGCGCCGGCCTCCCCGAACGCGCCTGCGACCCAGATGAAGCCAAAGTAGCGGCTGCGCGCATGCGCGGGTGCGTGTTCGGAAACCAGATGGTAGAGCACCGGGATCGACAGGAGTTCACCGATGCTCAACACGGCAATGCCCGCGCCGACGATCCAGCCGGTGGGTGCTGCTCCCACCAGCGCGACGCCGGCGGCGGTCAGCGCGAGTCCGGCCGACACACTGGACCACGAGATACCGGTCCTTGCCGGGCGGCGCAGCGTCCACAGGTACGCGAGCAGGACCGTGGCCGAATTCACGCCCAGCCAGACGTTGCCTTGCGTGTGCAACTCGAGTTGGGCCGCAATCAGCGGGGCGCTGGAAAAGATCATCGTGTAGCACGCCCAGATCGCGCTGAACAGGATGAACACCCTCAGGAAGATCGGGTCGTGCAGCGGTGCGAACCAGGACGCGGATCGATGCCGAGCCGGCATCGCGTGCGATCCTGCCGGGGACGCGAGTACGGTCGCCAGTGCGACGCCAGCCGGAAGCAGGAGCCACAGGCATGCGTTGCCGAAGGCAGGCCACAGGAGTAGCGGGCCGGCCAGCGCCCCGACGTTGATCAACAGATAGTGCGTGGAAAAAGCCCGGCTGCCGGCCGGGCCCGATACCTGGCTCAGCATCGAATAGATGACCGGATTCAGGATCCCGCCACCGATTCCGACCAGTCCGCCCGCGCAGAACAGCGCCGGCGACGAGGTGGCCTGACACAGTGCAACCAGCCCGAGCGCCTGCAGCAGCGAGCCGAACGCGAGCGTCGAGCGTTTCGAATACCGGTCCGCGAGGAATCCACCCAGCAAAGGGAAGAGCCGGTAGCAGAAGATCTGGATCACGAAGAATAGCGCGAGCCCCGAATCGTCCAGCCAGCCTGCCTGCCAGGCGGAAATGGGTTTGTTCGGCGCAATCGAGAAGAACAGGAGCTTGTCGAGCGCGTGGAAGGCGAGCAGCGTCAGCAGCGGTCGATTCATTGTGCGATCCTGACGACCACATCGCGCAGCACCGTCTGCACCCGGGTGGCCGCGATGTCGGCCGTGTCACCGGTCACGATAACGAATGCGATCCGGTCCCCGGAGCTTTCGGGTGGGCGAATGCGGTCCCCCGGTTTCTTTTCCAGCCCGCAATGGACGATGTAGTCGCGCCGCGTGACGTCGTCCCAACCGTCGAGCGCTTCCAGTACTCCTTCGCGCGGGGCAACGACGAACCCCACGGCCGCCGCCGCGTTGCGAGCGGGGGGCGTTGTTTCGGAGTCGCCCAGCAGCGCTCGCAGGTGGAGCTTGAACAGATCGATGCCGGTCGCGAGCGGGACCAGGTGCGTTGTGATGTGATCGCCACCGGGGCGCGGGTTGGTCTCGATGATGCGGGGGCCGGTCGAAGTCCAGCGCAACTCGATGTGAAATACGCCGGTATCCAGGCCGAGCGCCTGCGTCGCGGAGCGGGCCGCGTCGAGCAGTGCCTGGCGTTGCTGCGCGGGGAGGCGGGCGGGGAATACGTGACCGATCTCGACAAAGGACGGCGGTGACGTCACCCATTTCTCCGTTACGCCGGCAAACCGAATGGTTCCGTCGACTAGCGCCAGCTCGACGCTGAACTCGCGACCGTCCGCGAACGCCTCGAGCAGATACTCGGTACGGCGTGCCAGACCGAACATGCCGAAGTCCGTTTGCTGCAACCGCCGATACGCAGGTTCGAGTGCGGTTTCGTCTCGCAGCAGCGTGACCCCCTTGCTCGACGCGGCGCTGGTCGGCTTGATCACGAGCGGGTAGCCGATTCGGGCTGCTGCGGCTTGCGCATCGTCCAGGGTCGCAACCAGCGCGTAGTCGAGCGACGGTGCCCCCGCCTGCCGATACGCGTGCCTTGCGAGATCCTTGTGGACGCCGTTTTCGGCCGCGAGCGGGGTGACGCCGCGCAGTCCCAGCACGGCGGCCAGTTTCGCGGCCGTCACGGTGACGAACTGATTGCCGGCGACCACGGCCGCGATGGTCGACTGCAGGCCTGCTTCGTCCAGCGCGTGCTTGACGGCTTGCGCGTCGTTTACCGGGCACACCAGCACGCCACGCACCTGCTCCCGATACTTGTACTGATCCGGGTGCGTCGCGTCGCTGGTTACCACCCAGCATTCCAGGCCTAGCGCACGGGCAGCCTGAATGTAACCGAGGCCGAAGAAACACGGCTCGATGATGAGAACCTTCATGGGTTTGCTCCTCTCGTGGCGCGTGCGCCTTTTGCCGTTCACGCACGCTCTGGATTACTGGCGGTCAGGCGTCGCTGTGCGCGCGGCAGATATCGACGATGTGCGTCGCGAGCTCGTCGATGTCCTGCATGGTGTGGTTCGGTGAAAAGGAAATGCGAATCAGGCAGTTGAGGTGCTCAGGCGGCACGCGCATCGCCGACAGCACCCGGGATGGCTCCAGTGAATGGCTGCTGCACGCGGACCCTTGCGAAACGCAATATCCCGACGCAGCCAGCTCCGCGATCATTTGCCGTGACGGCACGCCAGGAAAGGCCAGCGCCAGGATGTAGGCCGATGCGTCTGCTGCGGGGACCAGCCGCTTGAAGGCGATGCGGGCCCCGGTCAATTGGTCAGTCAGGCGTTCGCCAAGTGCGCCGACGTGCGCGAGCTTGTCGGCGGGCGCGCGCGTTGCCTCCCGGAGTGCGGCGCCGAGCAAGCCGATGCCGAATACGTTCTCCGTGCCGGGGCGGTAAGTTTGTTCCTGGGCGCCCCCGTACATGAGCGGCGTGAGCTTGAATCGACCATTCAGGTAGAAGCAGCCGACTCCCTTGTCGGCGCCGATTTTGTGGCCGGACATGAACAGGGCGTCAACGACGTCCAGGTCGATCTGCCAGTTCAACTTGGCGAAATGCTGCACTGCGTCGCACACGACCAGGATGTCGGGATCGGCGTGTTTGACGGCGCGCGCGACTTCATTGACGGGCTGGATGGCGCCCGTTTCGTTGTTGACGGCCATCAGGCAGAGCATCGCCGTACGCTCATTGATCGCCGCGTCGACATGCGCGCTCGTGACGACTCCGTGACGGTTCACCGGAAGTTCGCGAATGGTATACCCATGCTTCTTCATGGACATGACCGTCTGGTACACGGCGGGATGCTCGACCGCCGATACGACGATCTCAGAACGGGTGCTTTCCTTGCGGCGCAGCGTCGACAGATATCCCTGGATCAGAAGATTGGCAGATTCGGTGGCGCCTGACGTGAAATAGATACGTTCGGCGCGACATCCGAGATAGGCGGCGATCCGGTTACGGGTGTCGCCTATGATGCGGCGTGCCTGCTCGCCTGCGCCGTGCGCGCTGGACGGATTGCCGGGCCCATAGCTGGACAGCGTATCGAGCCAGGCCTTGGCGGAGACCTCCATGGATGCAGCGTGATCGAAGTATTTGTTCATGCTGGCGTGTCCTCCGAGTTTTTCCGTTCCACATACGGCTCCATGCGGTTGAAGACGTCCCGTAACTCCAGTGCGCTCGCAAACCTGGCCCATGACATGTCCGATCGTTTCAAGCGGGACGAGTCGAGCAGCGAGATTTCCGGGGTCCGCGAGATTTCAGGAAATACGATCTGCAGGAAGGTTCGCGACATGCCGCGTCTGACCGCATTGGCCGCGATCACGCCGCGCAGGATTTTTTCGCCGATATGCGGATCATCACTGCGTGAATAGATGCAGATGTGGTCGCTGGATTCGTCGTAATTGAGCAGCAATCCGCCATAGGTGGCCGGGCAGAGAATGCCGGAGCTCTTTTCGTACAGGTTGATGAAGCCGCTTCTCAGGAGACGGGTCATGGGTCTCGCGATAATGTCTTCTTCGCGATCGAAATAGCCCGGGTTTCTCCAGTCGGCATTTTCGTAATAGGTGTCTTCGTTCGCGCATTCGATCAGAAACGGCGTGCTGATGGCCAGGCGGTCACCGTCGAAACTCGACAGCAGCAGGCTTCCGGATTCCCGGTAAAAGACTTCGGACGACCCGCTGCGCGATGCCGCGGTTTTGAATTTCTTCAATGCTCCGGAAAAACGATTGCTGTTTCTCGTCTGCAGGGTCACGATTGTCTGATCGAATTCGTCCCGCGAAAGCCGATGCAGATATTCGGACGGCAAAATCGCGGCCCAGCGCCGCTCTGCAATGGCGGATGCCAGCTCCGCGCGTTCCTTGCTGTCGCCGAGCAGACGCGAGGTATCGGACAGGCACAGGCTGAGTGTCGCCTCGCGGCCTTCGGACGCCAGCCGGCGGCGCAGTGCTACGCCGAGTTCAAATGTCTGCAAGGTCGACGCGCTGGGCCCTCCCCGACCACCAAACGAGAACCCCTGGTGGTCGCGGCGCACTGAAACGTGGCCGCAGTCGATTACGACGCGCTTTCTCAGCGCGGAAATCGATTGTTCGATTTCGTCCCATCGCGATATTTCCTCGATTATCAATTCCTGTCTCTCCAGTTTTTATTGGCATTCAGATGCGTCCTTTTTCCGGTGTTCCGGAATAAGCGGACTGCACGCACCGATGCGGGCTTTCTCGTGTTGAGCTACTGTTGGAACTCGATGGATCAGTGCCGCCACGCTTGCAGCGGGGCAGTCCAGACACTTTAGGGCGGGTGACCCCGGCCGTGAATTGGACGAGTTCGAATCTGCATCGCTGCCGTTCGGCCGCCGTGTGCGCGCCCGCCGCTTGCCAGCCCCATTCCCGCTCCGTAAACTCGCGCCAGATTCCAGACCGGCGCGCCCTCCGCAGCCGGCGACAGACCGACAGGAGCCTTTTCCCCATGTCCGATTCCTACTTCCCGCGCTGGCGGGTGCAATCGACCGGCGCGGCGTCGCGCGTGGTCGGCCCCGACGAGCGCCTGCCGTGGCCGCAGATGGTCGCGATGGGCGTGCAGCACGTCGTCGCGATGTTCGGCTCGACCGTGCTCGCGCCGCTCCTGATGGGCTTCGACCCGAACCTGTGCATCTTCATGTCGGGCATCGGCACGCTGCTGTTCTTTGCGCTGGTCGGCGGCCGTGTGCCGAGCTATCTCGGCTCGAGCTTCGCGTTCATCGGGCTCGTGATCGCGGTGACGGGCTACGGCGGCAGCGGCCCGAACCCGAACATTCCGGTCGCGCTCGGGGGGATCGTCGCGTGCGGCGTCGTGTATGTCGCGCTCGGCGCGCTGGTGCAGGCGATCGGCACGCGCTGGATCGAGACGCTGATGCCGCCGGTCGTGACCGGTGCGGTCGTCGCGGTGATCGGGCTGAACCTTGCGCCGATCGCGGTCAAGGGCGTATCGGCGTCGACCTTCGATTCGGTGATGGCGCTCGTCACGGTGCTCTGCGTCGGCGGCGTCGCGGTGTTCGCGCGCGGGATGATGCAGCGCCTGCTGATCCTCGTTGGGCTTGCGATCGCCTACGCGATCTACGCGATCGCGACCAACGGGATGGGCCTCGGCAAGCCGATCGACTTCGCGATCGTCGGGCATGCCGCGTGGTTCGGCGTGCCGGCGTTCCGTACGCCGGTGTTCGACCCGCACGCGATGCTGATGCTCGCGCCGGTCGCGGTGATCCTCGTCGCCGAGAACCTCGGCCATATCAAGGCCGTCAGCGCGATGACGGGGACCAACCTTG
Source organism: Burkholderia sp. MS455 (assembly GCF_016899445.1). Classification (NCBI taxonomy): domain Bacteria; kingdom Pseudomonadati; phylum Pseudomonadota; class Betaproteobacteria; order Burkholderiales; family Burkholderiaceae; genus Burkholderia; species Burkholderia sp. MS455. The sequence continues at coordinate 3,369,198 of NZ_CP041779.1, read as the reverse complement.
ACCGCTACGTCGGCCGCGCGTTCATCGGCGACGGCCTTGCGACGATCGTGTCGGGCAGCGTCGGCGGCACGGGCGTCACGACCTACGCGGAGAACATCGGCGTGATGGCCGTCACGCGGATCTATTCGACGCTGGTGTTCGCGGTCGCCGCGCTGATCGCGATCGGGCTCGGGTTCTCGCCGAAATTCGGCGCGGTGATCCAGACGATTCCGGGCCCGGTGCTCGGCGGCGTGTCGATCGTCGTGTTCGGGCTGATCGCGGTGACGGGCGCGCGGATCTGGGTCGTCAACAAGGTCGACTTCTCCGACAACCGCAACCTGATCGTCGCGGCCGTCACGCTGGTGCTCGGCGCGGGCGACTTCTCGCTGAAGTTCGGCGGCTTCGCGCTCGGCGGGATCGGCACCGCGACCTTCGGCGCGATCATCCTGTACGCGATCCTGCGCAAGGAAAAGGAGCCGGGCCCGGTGCTTTGAGCAGCTGCGCGGATCATCGCCGCGGGCCCCGGCGAGCGTCGGGCATCACGGGTTGGGCTGCACCGAAAACGTAATCGGCCATGCGAAGGTCCCGTCCTTCGCCTTCGGTGCGAACACGAAGCGATAGGTCACGGTGAAGGTCGTGTTCAGCGCTGTATACGGCACGGCGATCTTGCCGCCCGTCGCCGGCAGCACGACCTTGCTGCCGATTCCGCTGATCTCGATCGAGCTGAACTGCGACTGGCTGGCGGCGGCAACCTGCACCAGCACCGTATACCCGGCCCGGTCGTTGGTCTGGACCGCGAGCGTCGTCCCGGCGGGGTTGTTGATGTTCGGCACGCTCAGGTAGCCGGTGCTCGTGTCCTTGTTCGCGATCACGAGCTGGGCCGGACTGGTCGCCTTGATCCGCGCATACGCCTGGACCGTCGCGCCGACCTGCAGCGATCGGTTGGCCTGCTTCGCATCGGTCTGGCCCGGCGCGGCGCCGAGCAGCGCGATCGATAGCGCGGCCATTGCGGCAAACAGCCGCCGCGCGTGGCGGGCGGCCCGCGGCGGGGCGAGAGGCGCCGCGCGGGTCGGTCCGCATGGGCCGCACCGCGATGCGGCGGCGCTCGCTGTCTCGGTTCGATTCATGGTCTGCCCCCTTGTCCGAGTTGGTGATGGCGATCGACGGCGGTACGCGCATGCCTGCGCCGCCGTCGCGCCTAGTAGTTGAACAGGATCGTGATGTTCGTGACCTCGTATCCGCCCGGCACGACGTTCTGGCCGCCGCGGATCAGTCCGTACACGGTTGCGTTGAAGGTTCCGGCGCCACTGATCTTGCCCCACGAAATCACCGACGTGCCGCTCGTGCCGTCACCCCAGATCGACGTGTGCGCGCTGTCGAGATACAGGTTGTAGCCCAGCGTCTGCGTGCCGCCGGTCCTGGTCATCAGGCGATTCGCGAAGGTGCCGCCGCCCGGGCTCGCCGTCACCGTGGGCGTGGCGTTGCCGCTGCCGCTGCAGTTGACCGAGATCGTGATCGCGGAGGTGGCGGCATTGAGCGTGTCGTATGTGCCGAACACCATCGATGACGGCGCATTCATCGTGCAGGTCGTCGCCGCGAGCGCGGGCAGCGCGGCCAGCATGCCCGCGCCGGCCGCGAGCGCCGCGGCGGCGGCGCGCAGGTGCGTCAGCCGGTCATGCCGCCCGGCATGCTTGCGATGTCTCATGGTGTGACTCCCTTGCAAAGATGAGTGCCCAGGTCCGGCAGCGGATCGTCGCCGGCGGGAAAGCGGACGGACAGGTCGCACTGCTGGTCGCGCCACGTCGCGCGCAGGCGGTTCTGCTCCGACAGCCCGGTGAGATAGACGACGCCGTCGTGGCCGACCGGGAAGGCTTCCTTCTGCCCGGCGACCGTGACGATCGCGCCTGCCGGCAAGTGGGCGCCGTTCTCGAGATCGAGCGTGAGCACCGCGCCGCGCGAGCGCGAGACCGGAAACTCGAGCGCCATGCCGCTGCGGAAATAGGGCACCGCGTCGAGCTTCAGCGTGCCGATCGTCGCGTCGAACGGCAGGTCGGCCTGCTCGATCGAGATCGGGTTGCTTTCGTACGCGCGCAGCCGCGGCAGCAGCGCGACGCCGTTGGCGTCGGTGTGCGCGACGAGCTGGTTGTCCGCGAGGATGCCGACGTTGGCGAAGCCCGGCACCTTGACGAGCGCGAAGCTGTCCGTGATCTGCCGCGACAGGCGCGCGGTGCCGTCGACGAACGCGATGCCGCCCGCCGCGTTGGCCCGTACGCCGGCCCGGCCGCGATAGGACGCGGCCTCGACGCTGTAGGTGCCGGTGCGCGTTTGCAGCGTCGCGCTCGCATCCTGCGTGTTGTTGCCGGCCTGAAGCGCGTAGCCGAATCCTTCGCCGACCGGCAGGCTGCGCTGCACTTGCGCGAGCATGTCGGTGGCGCCCTGCTGGTGCGTCATCGTGACGGACGCGCTCGTGCGGTTGTCGATCGGTATCGTCCATGCGACGCCGACGGTCGTCGCGCCCGAGCCGCCCAGCGGCTTGCTGACGCTGACGTTCGCGAAGCCGAAGCGTCCGAGCTGAACGCTGTAGCTGAGCGACAGCAGCTGCACCTTGTAGCCGCCGCGATCGTCGACGAACACGTGCGCGAGGCCGAGCGAGCCGAAGCGGCCCATCCCGACGCCGATGTTGAAGCTCGTCAGCAGCTTCGGCGCGAGCGTGCCCGGTTCGAGCCCGATCTGCGCGAAATGCGGCGTGGCCCATTGCGCGTGCGCGCCGATGTCGACGAGGCCGGACTGGCTCTCGACGCCGATCGTCGCGAGGGCGCCCGCGCCATCGGCGCTGCGGCTCGCCGCGGCGGACGCATTGACGACGCCGAGCGGCCCGGCCAGCACCACGCCGCCGACGCCGAGGTTCTGCCGGGACGCTTCGGCTTCGGCGTGGATCTCGCCGGTGAACCGGTCGGTCACGCCGATCCGGTGCGTCGCGCTGGCGAACCATCGCCCGTAGTTGTTGCTCGCCAGGCCGAAATCCCGCCGCTCCTTGCCGACCTCGTACGAGAAGTCCTGCATGCCTTGCTTGAGGAGATTCGCGCTCGCGTAGAACGACTGCGTGATCACCTGCTCGCGGCCCATGACGTCGCGCACCACGACCCGCACGTCGCCCTGGCCGGTCACCACGGGCACGTTGTTGATCGCGAACGGGCCGGGCGCGACGTCGCGCGTCGACGTGAGCGCGTTGTTCACGTAGACGTCGACGGTCGACGGCAGCACGGCCTGCCCGCTCACGCCCTGGAGCGGAATCGTGACGAGCCCGGGCTGCGTCGCGAAATTGGTCGCGTACTGAATGCCGCCGAAGCGGATCGCGCGGCCCCACATGCCGGGGCGGCTGATCGCGTCGCCGACGCGCAGGCTGGCGAGCTTGCCGGGCCGATCGGTCGTCCACGTGGTTTCGAGGCGCGTCAGCCGCCGGGTCGGGCCCGACTCGTCCGCGAGGAACGTGCCGACGCCGACGCCGAAGCGGTTGAAGAAGCCGAGCTCGAACAGGCCCGAGCCGTGCGTCCGGCCCGCGGCCTGCTCCGCGAGCAGGTCGTAGTTGAAGAAGCCGCCGATGCCGGGCTCGACCGCGCTCGCGCGGTGCCGGTCGGTCTCGTCGAAGGTCGCGCCGACGAATGCCTGGGCCGGGACGCTGATCACCATCGTCAGGCTTTGCTCGTCGACCGTGTACGCGAGCCCCGCGATCGCTTTCAGCGGGTAGAACGGCGCGTCGCTGCCGGCCAGCGGCGGGACGTCCGGCTGCCTGAGCCGCCAGCGTTTCAGGTCGTCGGCCGACACGTAGAATTCGCCGTCGGCCGCCTTGATCAGCAACGCGGTTTCGTCGAGCCCCTGCCGGTTGATGTCGACCTGATACAGCAGCTCGGCCGGGCCGCCCGCCGCGCCGTGCGCCGCCGGTGCCGTGGCGGGGCGTTCTTCCGCGAGTGTCATCTGTGCGCTCATGAGGATCGCGATCAGAAGCGCCGCCTTAGCGGGCGTTCGGCGCGATCGTCGAATCGATGTCGCCCGCATCGGAGTAGCCGACCAGATGCAACCCGGAAGCAACGGCCGGCGCGGTTCCTGCGCCGGGCTTGAACATCAGTTCCCGCGACTGGCCGGGCAGGACGTACGCGAATTCCGCATGCGTGGCGACGGGGCGATCGCTGCCCGGCGCGAACAGCGCGAGGTTCGCCACTTGCGCATGCGCGGTGCCGTCGTTGGTCACGCGCAGCGCGAGCATGCCCGTGCCGCCCGGGCGCGGCTCCGCTGCCCAGCGCAGCCGCGCGGCGGTTTCGGTGGCCGGCTTGACGAAGATCGGCAGGCTCATTTCCAGCGCGATCTGCACGCCGGCGAAGCCCGGCTTCGGCGCGCGCGGAATCTCTTGCAGATAGAGCCGGTAGCCGGCTTCCTGATCCGAGGCCGGCGCGTGCCGCAAGCCGATGCGCACGACCTGCGAACCGCCGGGCGCGATCGTGAAGATGGGCGGGGCCGCGATCAGGTCGCCGGTGGACGCGTAGACGTCGTCGCCCGCGTTCTGCGACCACGCAACGGTGCGCAGCTGGACGACCACGGGTTCGTCGGACGACTCGTTCCTGACCATGAGCGCGACGCTCCGTTGCGCCGCGGATAGCTCGACGCGAACGGGCGACACGGTGAAGTCGGTTGCCTGGCTGTCGACGCATGCGGCGGCGAGCGTCACGGCCGCGATCCAGGTCGCGAGTTTGCGCACGTTCTGTTTCATGACAGATCCACCTCCAAGAGATTCGCTTCGCCACGCGCGGCGGCTGCCGGTGGGGAGGGCCCGTGCATGCGGGATGCGGCGGGCCCCCGCGCGGCACTAAAACGTCACGGTGACCGTCACCGTATCGGCGTAGTTGCCCGGCACCGCATTGGGCTGATCGGGCACCTTGCCGTAGACGGTCTTGGTAATCGCCTGGGCCATCGCCATGCCTGCGCCGGTGCCGTTGACGGTGTCGGTCGGCGGCGTGTTGCCCCAGACGACCGTGCGGTTCGAATCCTGGTACAGCGTGTAGTTGAGCTGATTCGAGCCGCTCGTCATGATGCGGTTGGCCACCGTCGCGCCGGACGTGGTGCCCGCGTTCAGGCCGATGTTGAAATTCGTGCCGTTCGTGCAGCGGACCGTGACCGCCGACTGCGCCGTCTGATCGCCGGTTCCCGGTGTGTAGGCGGGGAAGGTCAGCGCGCTCGCCGAGTCGATCAGGCAGGTTGCGTTGACGGTGGCGGACACGCCGAAGGTCGAGCTGGCTTGGCCGGCCGACGCCGCGACGGCCACGCAGGCGAGCGATGCGGCAAATGCCGCCTTGGTCAGTAAGGATTGCGTCATGATGGGTTTCCCCCTTGAAAGCTGGAATGGCGGCCGGTGCGACGAGAGGGTCGTTCGGGACGGGATCTCGATCGTCCGGATGCGCGATGGGTTTTCTGGTTGCATCGGAATCGGGTCGTTTGCTGGGTGGGCACCTCCTTCGTGTCGGTATGCGCCGGCCGGACCGGCGCGGCGCCTGGGGCTCGGCAGGCCTGGCTTCGGCGCCGCGGGGCGTACGACGTCCCGCAGCCGTCGCCGCCCGCGCGCTTGTCTGCGCGCGGGCGGCGGCCGGCGGCAAGGCCCGTGCGAACGGCGCGGGGCGTCGTCGCGGCGCGCATGCGCCCGGCAGGGGTTTCCCGGGGTTCGCCTATCGAATCGAGGCGTCGCGGCGTCGGGTGACGGTGCGGACCGTGTCGGCGCATCGGATGTCGACGGTGCGAAGTCGCGCCGTCGGCATCAGCGGATGCGTGACAGGAGCAGTGAAAGGAGCCGTGATGCGAGACAGCAGCCGTGTGACGGCCGAAATGATTTTCGACATGATTTCCCCGACTTCATGATTGTTTGTCGCCTGCATCGAGCCGCTCGGCCGTGCAGTCGCTTTTGTCTGCACGGCTGCATGAGCAAGCGGCGGGCCAGCGCGCGGATTGCCGCGCGGACAGGGACTGAGCGGTCGCTGCCTGCAGCCGTGCAACGGGGCGGAGGCGGTAATGTTTCAGGCGTGAAACCTGCGGCGGCAGAGCCGGTCGGCGGCGCGCCGGGCCTGGTGCGGAACGGCCTGACGGACGGGGGATCGCAGGTGCGGCGCGACGGCGATTCCGCAGGGGAAACGGACGCGCCGCGGCGGAACGGTTTCAGCCTTGCAACGCGTGCGGGGAGGGGCGGCGGCGCATCGCCGCCGTTTCGATCAGGCGCCGGGTGCGCGGCGCGTCACGCGTTCGCATTCGACTGCGCTTCCAGCCACGCGCAGAACTGCGCGACGAGCGGATCGTCGGCCGGCGCGCGCGGTGCGATCCACCAGTAGCTGCGCGTCGCGATGCGCGGCCCGGACAGCGGCATCACGAGCCGGCCGCTCGCGAGTTCGTCGTCGATCAGCGGCAGCGGGCCGAGCGCGACGCCGAGCCCGTCGACGGCCGCCTGCAGCGCCAGGTAGAAATGGTCAAACGACTGCCGCTTGCGCCCCTTCATCGCGACGCCGGCCGCCGCGAACCAGTCGCGCCAGCCTTCCGGCCGCGTATCCGAATGCAGCAGCACGTGCCGTGCGAGATCGTCCGCGCGCGCGATCGGCGCGCGTTTGAGCAGCGCCGGGCTGCAGACCGGAATCACGCTTTCGTCGAGGAAGTGGCCGCTCGTGCAGTTCGGCCAGTGGCCGGGGCCGCGGCGGATCGCGACATCGAAGCCGTCGAGCGCGTCGAGCGGCGCGTTCGATGTCGACAGCTTCAGTTCGACGTTCGGCACGTCGCGCTGGAACCGCGACAGGCGCGGCAGCAGCCATTTCATCGCGAAGGTCGGCAGCGCGTTGATGCGCAGCACGCGCGCAGCCCCCGTGTTGCGCAACTGCTCGGTCGCGTGCGCGATGCTGTCGAATGCCGCACGCACGGTGTCCAGGTAGCGACGGCCTTCGTCGGTCAGCTTCACGCGCTTGCCGTAGCGGTGGAACACCGGCTTGCCGAGCCAAGCCTCGAACGCGGCGATCTGCCGACTGATGGCACCGTGAGTCACATGCAGCTCGTCGCCGGCGGCGCTGAAGCTTTCATGTCGTGCGGCGGCTTCAAAGGCCCGAAGCGCGGAAAAGGGCGGGAGATCGCGTGCCATGCTTGTGATTCTAGATCACAAGGGCGCGTCGATAAAATCGTTTTGCCGCGATCCCGAACGGCGGTAACCTCGGCTGACCATTTGATGAGGAGCCCCATGCAATCCGTTTCCCCGCAGCCTGCCGCGCCGCTTCGCAGCGTCGGTCTCGCCGAGTTGTTCACCGGCTTCCTGTCGCTCGGCCTCATGTCGTTCGGCGGCGCGCTGCCGTTCGCGCGGCGCACGATCGTCGACGAGCGCAAGTGGCTGTCCGCCGACGAATTCACCGATCTGCTCGGCCTGTGCCAATTCCTGCCGGGCGGCAACGTGATCAACCTGTCGGTCGCCGTCGGCATGCGCTTTCGCGGCATCGCCGGCGCGTTCGCGGGCATTCTCGGGCTGATCGCGGGCCCGACGCTCGTCGTCGTCGCGCTCGGCGTGCTGTACGCGAAGACGCAGAACGATCCGCACGTGCAGCACCTGTTCGCGGGGCTCGCCGCCGCGGCCGCCGGGCTGCTCGTCGCGATGGCCGTGAAGGTCGCGAAGCCGCTGCGGCACGCGCGCGCGGCGGCCGGCATCGCGGCGCTCGCGTTCGTCGCGATCGCGGTGCTGCGCATTCCGCTGCTGACCACGATGCTCGTGCTGACGCCCGTCAGCGTCTGGTTCGCGTCGCGGCGCCGCGATGCGGGCACGCCGCAGCCGGCGCCGGCTGCCGCGCGCGACGCGCAGCCCGGAGGCCGGCCATGAACGACACGCTGGTCGCGATCGCGACGATCTTCAGCCAGTTGTCGCTGCTCGCGTTCGGCGGCGGCAATACGATCCTGCCGGAGATGCAGCGGCAGGTCGTCGACGTGCATCACTGGATGAGCGCGCACGAGTTCACCGCGCTGTTCGCGCTGGCCCAGGCGGCGCCCGGGCCGAACATGATGATCGTGTCGCTGGTGGGCTGGCACGTGGCCGGCTGGGCGGGGCTGCTCGTCGCGTCGCTCGCGAAGTTCGGGCCGTCGTCGATCGTCACCGTGCTTGCGCTGCATGCATGGGAGCGCTTTCGCGACCGGCCGTGGCGCCGCTACGTGCAGCAGGGGATGATGCCCGTCACGGCCGGGCTCGTCGCGGCGAGCGCGGTGCTGATCTCCGACGCGTCGAACCGCACGGCGATCCAGTGGGGCATCACGGCCGCCTGCGCGCTGCTCGCGTGGCGCACGCGCATCCATCCGCTGTGGCTGCTCGCGGGCGGCGCGCTGATCGGGCTCACCGGCTTCGGGCAGTGAGCGAAGGACAAGCGATCTCCCGTGCCGCATACTGGCGCGAATTTTCACGGGAGGATCGATGGATCTCGACGGCGCCAGCCGCAATCTCACCGTCGCCGCGTTGCTGACGCTGTCGGGCGGCTACCTCGACGCGTACACGTACGTCGGCCACGGCCACGTGTTCGCGAACACGATGACCGGCAACGTCGCGCTGCTCGGCATCAACCTGTCGGCCGGCGAATGGGCCGCCGCGCTGCATCACGTGCCGCCGCTCGTCGGCTTCGTGATCGCGGTGTTCGTCGCGCACCTGCTCGGTCTCGCCGCGCAGCGCGGCTGGATGCGGCACACGGCGTTCGCGAGCCTGATCGTCGAGATCGCGTTTCTCGGCGTCGCCGCGAGCGGCCTCGTCGGCGCGTCGAGCGCGTGGCTGATTCCGGGCATTTCGTTCGTCGCGACGCTGCAGACGCTGTCGTTCACCCATCTGGAGGAACTGTCGTACACGTCGGTGATGACGACCGGCAACCTGCGGCGCGCCGCGCAGAAGCTGTTCGTCGGGTTGATCCCGCGCTACGACGCGGGTGCGCTGCACGACTCGGCGCTGCTCGCGACGATCAGCTTCTGCTTCCTGGCCGGCGCGGTGGCCGGCGGCCTCGTGACGCGGCTCGTGCCGGACATCGCGCTGTGGGGCGCCGTGCTGCTGCTCGTCGGTGCGTTCGCGGAGATCGTGCGGCGCGCGTGGCGTCGCGCGGGGAGCGGCGGCAGCAGTAGCGACGACGACGGGGCGGCGCAAGCGGCCTGATGGCGTGTTTTACGCGGCAGCCGTGGGCGCCGCGTTCCGGATTGACCGCGTCACCGCTTCATCAATTCACCGAGTCACTACCGAAGCACGATCCGTCGGCGCACCCGAACGTGGGCCGGTTGCACCGGTCGCGCCCGTAGCCGGCCTTCGCGACATGTTCCGGTTGCATCGACCGCGCCAGCCGGCCCGCCGCGATACGTCATTTACCGCGCCGCACCAGCGCCGACCCTTACAGTGCCGCGTGCACCCGCCGATGCCGTTGCGAACCGTCCCGCCGGCGCGCGACGCAAGCCCGGCACGGCCCGGCGGGGGAAACGTTGTTCCCGGGCGACAGTCGCGCGATTACCGCGCGTTTCAATTTCTTTCAGAGATTGCACTCGTCTTATGATTCAAGCCACATCGCGCGCGCCAAGAGCGCGCCGCGATCGCCACCCGGCTGCGCACGCGGCCGGCAATGAACGGAGACACCCACAAAAAGGAAAGCTCATGAAGCAGACCACTCGACTCGCAGCCATCGCAGGGGGCGCCGCGCTCGCATTCGCCAGCCAGTACGCGGCCGCACAAAGCTCGGTCACGCTCTGGGGCGTCGCCGACGTCAGCGTCCGGTATCTGACCAACGCGAACGCCAAGAATGACGGACTGCTGTCGATGTCCAACGGCGCGATCACCAACAGCCGCTTCGGCATCTACGGCACGGAAGACCTCGGCAGCGGCCTGAAGGCCGTGTTCAAGCTCGAAAGCGGCGTGAACCTGCAGAACGGCGCATTCGCCGACAGCGGCCGCCTGTTCAACCGTGCGGCATACGTCGGTCTGGATAGCCCGTACGGCACGGTGACCCTCGGCCGCCAGAAGACGCCGCTGTTCGACCTGCTGTCGGACACCTACGATCCGCTGACGGTCGGCAACTACCTCGAAAATGCATGGCTGCCGGTCGCACTCGGCGGCGGCCTGTATGCGGACAACCAGATCAAGTACACGGGCACGTTCGCGGGCCTGACCGCGAAGGCGATGTACTCGACGGGCACCAACTACGAATCGACCGGCGCCGGCGGCTTCTCGGGCCAGATTCCGGGTTCGCTCGGCAAGGGCAATGCGTGGGGCGTGTCGCTGTCGTACGTGATGGGCCCGCTCAGCATCGCGGCCGGCGCGCAGCAGAACAGCGACAACTCGGCGCGCAAGCAGACCATCTACCACGCGAACGTCGTGTACGCGTTCAGCAAGGCGAAGGTCTACGCGGGCTACCTGCGCTCGAAGGACGACACCGGCTTCGTCGACAGCCTGCTCGCGCAGCAGACGATTCCGGTCGCGAAGGGCACGGGCCGGATCGACGACGGTCCGTTCGCGGGCGTGAGCTGGCAGGTCAGCACGCCGCTGACGCTGACGGGCGCGTTCTACTACGACCACATGCGCAATGCGATGACCGCGAACGGCACGCTCGCGAGCGGCAACCGCTACGCGATCGTCGGCATCGCCGAGTACGCGCTGAGCAAGCGCACCGAAATCTACGGCACCGTCGACTTCAACAAGACGAACGGCGCGGCGAACGTCGAGCTGCCGGGCCGCAGCAACCAGACGGGCATCGCGATCGGCCTGCGCAATATCTTCTGACGAACGTCGGAACGCACGCGCCGGCATTCGTCCGGCACGCATCGAAGAGGCGCCGCAAGGCGCCTCTTTTTTTTCGTCATGCGGCGTTCATACGCGCACACGACTATTCGGCAATCGCTTCATCACGGATTTCCCGCGCCGTAAGCGATCCGTCGGCATTCCAGAACATACTTTTACAGTACGCGCGAAGGCTTTCCGCTACGCTGCGTGCATCGTCCGCTGCGTGCCGCCGTGCACGCGCGTGCGTCGTTCCGGTGGCGCTCGTCGAGCGTGGCCGGCCTGGTGCGTAACTTGTGTATCCGGTGATGACAGACACGGTCTGCCGGTTTTTTTTCGTGGGACGATCGGCCTCACGATTTCTTGAAAGGGGATGACGATGGGTATCCTGGACACCGTGGGCGAAATCGCCGGCGCAGTGGCGGCAGTTGAAGGCGTGGAAAAGCTGGATCCGGATGCGGGCCTGCTGACCAAGGCGGCAGCGGCCGTCGCCGGCTTCAAGGGCGCCGAAGCGATCGAGGGCATGCTCGAGAAGAAGGAAGAGAAGCCCGAACAGGCGGCAGACGATACGCAGGCGACGGACGGCAGCGACACGTCGCAGGCATGAGCATGGCGGCCGGTTCGGCCGCGGGCGCGCTCCTCGCGCGCCCGGGCGGACCGGTGCCGCGCGGCCGGCAGGTCGGGCATGTGGTCGATCGGTGACGCATGGCACACCCGGCAGCTGGTTTGACCGGCGAGAGGCGACGCTTCTCGCCGTTTTTTATTGGGCGCACGCCGGGGCGTGCCGTGCGCCGCAAGAATTCCGGAATCTTGCTATCGTGCCGTCATCCGAACTGCGATGAGGCAATGCGATGGATTTCGACTACGACCTGTTCGTCATCGGGGCCGGCTCGGGCGGCGTGAGGCTCGCACGGATGTCGGCGTCATACGGCGCGCGCGTCGGCATAGCGGAACAAGAGCAGATCGGCGGCACCTGCGTGCTGCGCGGCTGCATTCCGAAGAAACTGCTCGTCTACGCATCGCACTACCCGCACGAAGTCGAGGACGCGCAGGGCTTCGGCTGGACCTTCGGCGCCGGCACGCTCGACTGGTCCGCGCTGATCGCCGCGAAGGATCGCGAGATCAATCGGCTGAGCGATATCTACATCGATTTGCTGCGGCAATCGGGCGTCGAGATGCACGCGGGGCGCGCGACGCTCGTCGATGCGCATACCGTCGCGATCGGCGAACGCACGATCCGTGCGCGCCACATCGCGATCGCGACCGGCTCGCGTCCGTCGCTGCCGCATCGGCCCGGCATCGAGCATGCGATCACGTCGCGCGAGGCGCTGTCGCTCGCGACGTGTCCCAAGCGCATCGCGGTAGTCGGCGGCGGTTATATCGCGGTCGAGTTCGCGGGCATCTTCAACGGCTTCGGCAGTCGCGTCGACCTGTTCTATCGCGGCGAGAAGATTCTGCGCGGCTTCGACGACGACGTGCGTCGATTCCTGACCGACGAGATGACGAAGCAGGGCGTCGCGATCCACGCGCGCACGGTGGTCGAATCGATTTCCCGCGCTGACGACGGCACGCTGAGCGTGCGCGTCGGCGATGCGCAGCACGGGCCTTACGATGCGGTGCTTTATGCGACCGGCCGCGTGCCGAATGTCGACGGGCTCGGGCTCGAGCAGGCGGGCGTGATGCTCGACGCACGCGGCGCGATTGCGGTCGATGCGTATTCGGCAACGTCGGTCGCGTCCATCCACGCGATCGGCGACGTCACGTCGCGGCCGCAGCTCACGCCGGTGGCGACGCGCGACGGCGGGCTGCTCGCACGCACGCTGTTCGGCGGGTCGCGCGTCGCGGCCGATCACGAATGGGTGCCGTCGGCCGTGTTCAGCCAGCCCGAGGTCGCGACGGTCGGGCTGACCGAGGCCGATGCGCGTCGCGTGTACGGCGACGTCGACATCTACCGCACGTCGTTCAAGGCGCTGCGCCACACGCTGTCGGGCCGCGACGAGCGCACGCTGATGAAGCTCGTCGTCGCGCGCGACAGCCAGCGCGTGATCGGCGCGCACATGGTCGGCCGCGATGCGGGCGAGATCGTCCAGGGGATCGCGATCGCGATTCGCGCGGGCGCGACGAAGGCGCAGTTCGACGACACGATCGGCATCCATCCGACCGCGGCCGAGGAATTCGTGACGATGCGGCAGAAGGCGGCCGACTAGCGGCGCGGGGGGACGCACGGACGCGCCTGCGGCATTGCAATCGGGCGCATTCGATTTCCTGCCCCGATTGCTTTCGAAATGCCGGATGTTGAATCGTGTCTTATTCGGCATTTATCGGCATGCGCCAATCGCCGATCGTCGCGCTCGCGATGGCCTCGGCCAATGAGCTGTCGGCTGGGCGCGCGGCGACCGGGTTCGTCCAGCGTCGATTCCGGGCGATCGCCGTTGCCGTGCTGCCGCCACACAAAATTCGTCAATTATCTAAAACACGTTCCGTCTCGATAAATACGTTTGGTATCATCGCGCAAAACCATACAGGGGGCCGATCATGCGCGATCAACAGCGCAGCATCCGCAATAACGGGGTAACGGGCGCGCACGTGCATGTCACGTGTTCTGCCGCCTTTCCGCTTTTCGCCGCGACACGCCTGTTGCGCGCATCTTTCCTTCGAATATCGTAGTCGCCCGTCCGGCGATGAATCAGGCCGCGCGTGCGCCGCGTCGATGCGCGCACGTCCGTGCCGACACGCCCGTTCCGGGCATTCTTTCCACGCAAGGAGACCAGCAGTGAAAATCCAGACACGACGCACCGTACTCGTGGCGGCAGCGGTCGTCGCAGCGCTGTCCGGCTGCGCGACCGAATCGTCGCGCACGCTCGACGTGCCGGCCGTGAGCAGCGCGCAGAAGCCTTACGCGGGCAAGCCCGTTGCGATCGCGGTCGGCAAGTTCGACAACCGCTCGAGCTACATGCGCGGCATCTTCTCCGACGGCATCGACCGCCTCGGCGGACAGGCGAAGACGATTCTCGTCACGCGCCTGCAGCAGAGCCGGCGCTTCAACGTGCTCGATCGCGAGAACCTCGACGAGATCAAGCAGGAAGCCGGCTTCATGAAGAAGGCGCAGGCGGTGAAGGGTGCGAACTACGTGGTGACGGGCGATGTGACCGAATTCGGCCGCAAGGACGTCGGCGATCACCAGCTGTTCGGCATCCTCGGCCGCGGCAAGACGCAGGTCGCGTACGCGAAGGTCAACCTGAACATCGTCGACACGACGACGTCGGAAGTCGTCGCGTCGAGCCAGGGCGCGGGCGAGTTCAGCCTGTCGAACCGCGAAGTGATCGGCTTCGGCGGCACGGCCGGCTACGATTCGACGCTCAACGGCAAGGTGCTCGACCTCGCGATCCAGGAGGCCGTGAACCATCTCGCCGAACAGGTCGACGCCGGTGCGCTGAAGACCGCGCAGTAAGCGCTGCAGGCGCCGGGGCCGGCGCCGCATGCGATCGATTCACCACGACATCAAAGAGAAAAGACCATGAAACGGGGTAACTGGCTGCCGGCGACGGCCGCCGCATTGCTGCTCGCCGGCTGCGTGAGCTCCACGCCGCCGCTCTATCAGTGGACGGGCTATCAGCCGCAGGTGTACGAATACTTCAAGGGGCAGAAGTCGCCGCAGGAGCAGATCGACGCGCTCGAAAAGGCGTTGCAGGACATCCGCGGGAAGGGCCATACGCCGCCGCCGGGCTTCCATGCGCATCTCGGGATGCTGTACGCGAGCGTCGGCAACGAGCAGCAGGCCGAGCAGGAACTGCAGGCCGAGAAGCAGCTGTTCCCGGAATCGTCGACCTTCATGGATTTCCTGCTGAAGAAGAAGGCCGGCGCAGCGAAACCCGCGGATCAGAAGACTGCCGGGCAGAGCGCCGCCGGCCAGACGATCGCCGGCCAGAAGAACGCCGATACGAACACCGCCAAACAGTGACGCGCCCGCCATGTTCAAGACACTCTCATTCAAGCTGATGTCCGTGCTGTCGATCGTCGCGCTGCTGAGCGCGTGCGCGCAGCCGGTGAAACGACCCGACTACACGGCGTTCAAGAAGAGCCAGCCGCGCTCGATCCTCGTGCTGCCGCCGATCAACGAGACCTCGGACGTCGCGGCCACCTACGGGGTGCTGTCGCAAATGACGCTGCCGCTCGCCGAGTCCGGCTATTACGTGGTGCCGGTCGCGGTGATGGACGAGACGTTCAAGCAGAACGGCCTGACCAACGCGGCCGAGATCCAGGGAACGTCGCCCGCGAAGCTGCGCGAGATCTTCGGCGCGGACGCCGCGCTGTATTCGAAGGTTTCGCAGTACGGCACCGTGTACCGGATTCTCGCGAGCGCGACGGTCGTGTCCGCATCGGCGAAGCTCGTCGACCTGCGCACGGGCGACGTGCTGTGGCAGGGCCGGGCGAGCGCGAGCAGCGACGAGGGCGGCAACAACGGCGGTGGCGGCCTGATCGGCATGCTCGTGGTGGCAGCGGTCAAGCAGATCGCGAACACGTTGATGGATCAGAGTCACGACGTCGCCGCGTTCACGAGCAGCCGGCTGTTGTCGGCCGGGCCGCCGAGCGGGTTGCTGTATGGGCCGCATTCGCCGAAGTACGGTACGGACTGACCGACTCAGGCTGCCCCGCTGCATAGGGGCATCGAAACGGAGCGGCCGCGCACGTCAGTGCGCGGCCGTTTTGCGTCGATGCGGCCGGAAAAATGCGAAAAGCGGCCGGCGCCGCGCGGCGGCTCAATGCACGCCGAACGCGTCGAGCAGCCGGTACCAGCTCATCGCGAGCACCAGCGCCGGCGTGCGCAGTGCCGCGCCACCGGGGAAGTCGCGATGCCGGATCTTGCCGAACAGGTCGAAGCGGCTCGCCTGTCCGTCGATCGCCTCGGCGATCAGCTTGCCCGCGAGCGCGGTCGTGTTCACGCCGTGCCCCGAAAATCCCTGCGCGAAGTACATCGTCGGCGCGACGCGGCCGAAGTGCGGTGCGCGGTTCATCGTGATGTCGACGAAGCCGCCCCATGCGTAGTCGACCTTCACGTCCGCGAGTTGCGGGAACGTCTTCAGCATGTCCGCGCGCATCGCGGCCGCGAGATCGCGCGGCTCTCGCGTCGAATAGCTGACCTTGCCGCCCCACACGAGCCGCGTGTCGGGCGCCGGCCGGAAATAGTCGAGCACGAAGCGGCTGTCGCAGATCGCCGCGCGCGCGGGCATCAGCGCGGCGGCGCGCGCCTCGCCGAGCGGTTCCGTCGCGATCACGTAGGTGCCGACCGGCGTGATCTTCTTCGACAGCGCGGGTGCGAGCGTGCCGACGTAGGTATTGCATGCGAGCACGACGAAACGCGCGCGAACGTTGCCGCCGCTCGTCTCGACGACGTGGCCGCCCGCGACGTCGCGCACGCGCGTCACGCAACTGTCCTCGTGGATCCGCACGCCCGCGCCGGTCGCCGCACGGGCGAGGCCGAGCGTGTAGTTGAGCGGATGCAGGTGGCCGCTGTCCGGGTCGTACAGGCCGCCGCAATAGCGGGCGGACTGCACGTAGTCGCCGAGTTCGTCGGCTTCGACGAAGTGGAAGCGGTCGTAGCCGAAGCGCTTCGCGGCTTCGTCGCGCCAGCGCTTCAGCGCATCGGCGTCGCGCGCGGTGTTCGCGGCGGTCAGGTAGCCGGGCACCAGCGCGCAGTCGATGTCGTGCCGCGCGATGCGCGACTTCACGAGCGACAGCGTTTCGAGCCCCATGTCCCAGATGCGCTTCACGTCGCCTTCCGGCATGAATTGCCCGAACGTGTCGATGTCGCACGCAAAGCCGCCGATCAACTGGCCGCCGTTGCGGCCGCTCGCCGCCCATCCGACCCGCGACGCTTCGAGCACGGTCACCGAGTGGCCGCGCTCGGCGAGGTTGAGCGCGGCGGACAGGCCCGTGAGGCCCGCGCCGATCACGCACACGTCGGCGTCGGTCGTGCCGCCGAGCGGCGCGTGGCGGGTCGTATCGTTGGCGGTCGCCGCGTAGTAGGACGCGACGTGCGGCTGGTTGGCGAATGTCTGCATGGTCAGGAGAACGGAGAAAGTCAGAATAGCTCGCGCACGCGGTGGTACAGCATTCCGAGTTCGAGCGCGGGTTGCCGCCATGCGTCGCCGCCGGGGAAGCGCCGGTGGCGCATGCGCGCGAACAGGTCGAACGCGCGCGTGTCGCCCACGATCGCGCCGGCGACCGCGCGTCCGGCGATGCCGGTGAGCGCGACGCCGTGCCCGCTGAAACCCTGCACGTAGAAGAAATTCGGATCGAGCGCGCCGAAATCCGGCGCGCGGTTGCGCGTGACGTCGACGAAGCCGCCCCACGCGTGGTCGACGCGCACGTCGCCGAGTTGCGGAAACACGCCGACCATCCGTTGCCGGATCGTTTCGGCGAGCGTCGCGGGCGACGCGCCGGCCGAATTCGCGCGGCCGCCGAACAGCATCCGGTGGTCGGCCGACAGCCGGAAATAGTCGAGGAAGAAGTTGTTGTCGCACACGGCTTCGCGCCGCGCGATCAGTGCGTCGGCGCGTACCTGGCCGAGCGGCTCGGTCGCGATGATGTACGACGCGATCGGCGCGATGCGCGCGGCGGTCGCGGCCGGCAGCACGCCGCCGGGGCCCGCGTTGCAGCACGATACGACGTAGCGGCAGCGCACCTCGCCCGACGGCGTGCGCACGACGGGCCGCGCGCCGCGCACGATGTCGAGCGCGGGCGTGTGCGCATACAGCGCGACGCCTTCGCGGCGCGCGGCATCGGCGAGGCCCAGGCAATACTTGAGCGGATGCAGGTGGCCCGACAGCGGATCGTGCACGCCGGCCAGGTAGCGCGTCGACGCGATGCGCGCGCGGATCGCGCCGGTGTCGAGCCACGCGAGCGACGGATGGCCCCAGCGCGACGTTGCGGCATCCATCCACGCGCGCAGGTCGTCGATGCGGCGCGGCTTCGTCGCGACCGTCAGGTAGCCGCGCGTGAAGTCGCAGTCGATTCCGTAGCGTGCGATCCGCTCGGCGATCAGCGCGACGCCGTCCAGCGACAGCGACCACGCGGCGCGCGCGCCGTCGGCACCGAGCTGACGCTCGATCTCCTCGTCCTTCGCGAAGCCGGTGATCGCCTGGCCGCCGTTGCGGCCCGATGCGCCCCAGCCGGGCCGGTGCGCATCGATCACGGCGACCGACAGCCCGCGCGCGCGGCAGTCGAGCGCCGTCGACAGGCCCGCGAAGCCGGCGCCGATCACGCAGACGTCGACGTCGATTCCATCGTCGAGCGAAGGATCGTCGACCGCGGGCCGCGTGGCCGTCGCTTCGTAGTACGAGTCGCGCGCGAGCGCATCGGCGCGGCGGGTGAAAGACTGCGTCATCAAATCGACTCCCTCTTTACGGCTGGCATTCGATGCGCGACGCACCGCGATCCGGCCGGCAAAAACGGCGCGGGACGCCGTGCGCGCGGCACGGCGTCCCGCGTGTGCTGCGTCAGAACGAATAGATGAACTGCGTCGCGAGCAGGTCGTTGGACTTGCCGTACGAACCGTCGTTGCGCAGGAACACCTTGTTGTTCGCCCAGTCGTGCCGGTATTCGACCTTCACGGTGATCTGCTGGGTCGGATAGAACAGCAGGTCGAGCGCGACGTCCTGGCGCACGGCGCCCTTGCACTCGAAGCCCAGGCCGCCGCCGGCCTTCGACATCGCGAGGCAGTCCGCGTCGACGCCGAAGCCGTTGTTCGGATCCATCCCGTTGCCGTTCAGCGCGATGCCGCCGCCGCCACCGCCGTTCTTCGTATTGGCGAGCAGGTCGTAGCGCAGCGTCACGCCCATGCGGCCGACCACCGGCGCGTTGAACTTGCGGTGCGCGAGCAGCGACAGCCCGTACCACTGCGCGAGCCCGCCGTTGAACGCCGCATGCTGCTGCCGGCCGTAGTCGACTTCGGCGTTGTACTGGATATCGGCAAGCGTGTAGGTCGCGTCGAGTTCGCCGAAGAAGAACGAACCGTATGCGCTCGGCGCCGCACCGCCCGGGCCGTAATGGACGACGCCCTGGTCGTCGATCGCACTTGCCAGCGTCTGCCGCCCGATGTTGAACGACCCGCCGATATCGAGCGCGCTCGACCACGTGTAGTCCGCGCGCGCAGTGAAGGTCGGCACCTTGTTGCTGGTGCTGATCGGATCGCCGAGCGCGTTGGTGCCCGTCTGCGTGACCGAGCCGTACGTGCGGTACTGCTCGTTGCCGAGGAAGAACTTCCACGCCCAGTTGCCCTTCGTGTAGTTCGCGCCGACACCGACGTAGCTGCCCGGATCCGAGAAATCGTACAGCAGGTTGTGCGTGAGCGTGAGCATCTGGTTCGACTGCTGCACCTCGTAGCCGCCGAAGCTCGGGATCAGGCCGGCGACCAGCGTCGTCGTGGCGGTGATCGGCACGTTGATGACCGCCGTGTTCAGCAGGTTGTCGGTGATCGAGCCGCGCGAGTTCTGCAGCAGCGTGATGCCGTTGCCGCGGTTCGGCATCAGCGTGATCTCGGCCGACGGCGCCATCGGGCCGACGCCGAAGGTCTTCTTGATGTCGAGGTAGAGATCGCCGAACGTGCTGTTGAAGTAGTTGTACGCGTTCTCGTGGTTCGCGAACAGGAACGACGACGTGCCGGCCGCGCGGTTGTAGATGTAGGTCGGATCGATGTAGCCCGTCACCGACAGGCCGGCGAGCGGGCCCGTGCTGGCCGCGTCGGTCAGCGAGTCGACCTTCAGCTGCTGGTTCGCGATCTGCTGCTTCATTTCGCCGACCTCGTCGTTGGTCAGCGTGGCCTGCGCGCGGCCGTAGTCCGGCGAGCCCGGATCGACGGCCACCGCGACGGACTTGCCGGCGACGGCCGTGCCGGACGTAGCGACCACGGCGCCGCCCGGCTTCGCGGCGAGCTGCGCCTGCATGGCCTTCATCTGTTTCTGCAGCGCCGCGACCTGCGCCTGCAGCGCCTTGATCTCGGCGGATGTCGAGCCGGCCAGCGCGATGCCCGGCAACGCGCCGGCCACCAGCAGGCAGATCAGTTTCTTCTTCATTGCGGATTCTCCTTGTCGTGCGCCAGTCAAAGTGCGATCGGTTCGCGCGCCGCATGGCGCGGCGCGCGGGTCTTGTTATCGAGGAAAGGGAAAGGGGAGGCTCACGCCACCGCGAACGCCGCCTTCATGTCGGCCACGCGGCGCCGCTCGCGCGCGATCATCATCCGGTTCACGACGATCACGCCGATCGTCACGGCCGTGATGAACAGCGTCGCCAGCGCGTTCATCTCCGGGTTCAGCCCGAGCCGCACGCGCGAGAACACCACCAGCGGCAGCGTCGTCGAACCCGGCCCCGACAGGAACGCCGACAGCACCAGGTCGTCGATCGACAGCGTGAACGACAGCAGCCAGCCCGACAGCAGCGCCTGCGAGATCAGCGGCAGCGTCACCACGAAGAACACCTTCAGCGGCGTCGCACCCAGATCGAGCGCGGCCTCTTCCAGCGACTTGTTCATCTCCTTCACGCGCGACTGCACGATGATCGCCACGTACGACACGCACAGCATCACGTGGCCGATCCAGATCGTCACCATCCCGCGGCCCTTCGGCCAGCCGAACATCTGCTCCAGCGCAACGAACAGCAGCAGCAGCGAGATGCCCTGGATCACTTCCGGAATCACCAGCGGCGCGTTGATCATCCCCGTGTACAGCGTGAAGCCCCTGAAGCGGCCGAAGCGCGCGAGCACGAAACCCGCCCACGTGCCGATCACGACCGACGCGGTGGCCGTCAGCAGGCCGATCTTCAGCGACAGCCACGCGGCGCTCAGCAGCTCGTCGTCCTGCCACAGCGACGCGTACCACTTCAGCGAGAAGCCCGACCACACCGTCACCAGCTTCGACTCGTTGAACGAGTACACGACCAGGCTGATGATCGGGATGTACAGGAACAGGAAGCCGAAGGCGAGAACGCCCGTCGACAGCGGTTTGCTCGGCTTGATCATTTCGCTTCCTCCAGTTCCTTGACCTGGTAGTACTGGAACAGCGCCATCGGCACCAGCAGCAGCATCACCATCGCGACCGTCACCGCGGACGCCATCGGCCAGTCCATGTTGTTGAAGAATTCATCCCACATCACGCGGCCGATCATCAGCGTGTCGGCGCCGCCGAGCAGTTCCGGAATCACGTACTCGCCGACCGCCGGGATGAACACCAGCAGGCTGCCGGCGATGATCCCGTTCTTCGACAGCGGCAGCGTGATCCGCGTGAACGCGACCCACGGCTTGGCGCCGAGGTCGTACGCGGCTTCGAGCAGCGTCAGGTCCATCTTCACCAGGTGCGCGTACAGCGGCATCACCATGAACGGCAGGTACGAATAGACCATCCCGATGTAGACGCCCGCGTCGCTGTGGTACAGCCGCAGCGGCGAGTGGATGATGCCGAGCGCGATCAGCGTGTGGTTCAGCAGGCCGTCGTCCTTCAGGATGCCGATCCATGCGTACACGCGGATCAGGAACGACGTCCAGAACGGCAGCATCACGGCCATCATCAGCACGTTGCGCCGGTTCGGTTCCGCACGCGCGATGTAGTACGCCATCGGATAACCGATCAGCAGGCACAGCACCGTCGACACGGCGGCCATCTTCAGCGAGCTGAGGTAGGTCGCGATGTACAGGTCGTCCTGCAGCAGGAACGCGTAGTGCGACAGCTGCAGCGCGAAGTGCACGACGCCGTCCTTGAACTCGACGAGCGACGTGTACGGCGGGATGCCCATCACCTGGTCGGCGAAGCTGATCTTCAGCACCAGCACGAACGGCAGCGCGAAGAAGACCGCGAGCCACAGGAACGGCACGCCGATCGCGACGTTGCGGCCCGACGGCAGGAACCGCGACAGCGCGGCGAAACGGCCCGGGCGCGATCGGCCGGCGCCGGTGCTCGCAGCGCCGGTCGACACCGGCGCGGACGAAGTGGAAGCGGAGGTTCTCATCGTGTCGTCCTCATTGCGTCAGCACGACGCCGCTGGCCGGCGACCACGACACGAACACGTCGTCGTTCCAGGCCGGTGCCGCGTCGGTCAACAGGTGCGAGCTCGACAGGTTCGACACGACCGTCTTGCCGCTCGGCAGGCGCACGTGATACAGCGAGTACGCGCCCATGTACGCGATGTCGGTCACGACGCCGCGCGCCCAGTTGTGCTTCGAACCCGGCTTCTCGCGCGACACGTGCACGCGCTCCGGGCGCACCGAGATGCCGACCGGCATCCCGAGCGGGCCGGTGATGCCGTGGCTCACGTACATGCGCGCCTCGAGGTCGTCGCTCTCGACGAAGATATGGTCGGGCTCGTCCTCGACGACGCGGCCTTCGAACAGGTTGGTCGAGCCGATGAATTCGGCGGAGAAGCGGCTGTTCGGGAATTCGTAGACTTCGCCTGGCGCGCCGATCTGCACGATCTTGCCTTCGCTCATCACCGCGAGGCGGCTCGCCATCGTCATCGCCTCTTCCTGGTCGTGCGTGACCATCACGCAGGTCACGTCGACCTTCTCGATGATGTTCACGAGTTCGAGCTGGGTCTTCTGGCGGATCTTCTTGTCGAGCGCGGACATCGGCTCGTCGAGCAGCAGCAGCTTCGGGCGCTTGACCAGCGAGCGCGCCAGCGCGACGCGCTGCTGCTGGCCGCCGGACAGCTGGTGCGGCTTGCGCTTCGCGTACTTGCTCATCTGCACGAGCGCGAGCGCGTCGGCCACGCGCTCCTTGATCTCATTCTTCGGCGTGCCTTCCTGCTTCAGG
This sequence comes from Burkholderia sp. MS455, assembly GCF_016899445.1. Classification (NCBI taxonomy): domain Bacteria; kingdom Pseudomonadati; phylum Pseudomonadota; class Betaproteobacteria; order Burkholderiales; family Burkholderiaceae; genus Burkholderia; species Burkholderia sp. MS455. Next base: position 3,346,632 of record NZ_CP041779.1, on the reverse strand, counting down.
CCGAACGCGACGTTCGATTCGACCGTCATGTGCGGGAACAGCGCATACGACTGGAACATCATGTTCACCGGGCGGCGGTACGGCGGCAGCGACGCGAGGTCTTCGCCGTCGACGAAGATCTTGCCGGAGGTCGCCGTTTCGAGCCCGGCGAGCATGCGCAGCAGCGTGGACTTGCCGCAGCCCGAGCTGCCGAGCAGCGCGAACAGCTCGTTCTTCGCGATCGTCAGGTTCACGTTGTCGACGGCCGTGCTGTCGCCGAATTTCTTCACGACGTTTTCGATGCGCACGAACGCGTCGTTTTGCGTACGGGCCGCGGCGGCCGGTTGGGTCTGTCGTGCAGCAGCGGAAGAGGGTATCGATTGCATGGGAGTCACCATTCGTTCTTCACGGATTGCAGGCGTGAGCGTCCCCGCACGAGGCGCGCAACGCGACTCGCGGACAACGGCTCGTGCCGGATGGAACAGTGCGCGCGGTGCGCGCGGGCGGACGGAGGTCCGCGAATCTCAGGTGCGCAGGCGTGGAGCGATGCCTGCGCCGCCGTGATGCATGGCGATCAGTGGCCGGTTTTCAGCTGCGCCCACAGACGGTTCTCGAGGCGCAGGATGTCGGCCGGCATCGGCTTCATCAGCACCATCTTCTTCAGCACGTCTTCGGGCGGGTAGACGGTCGGGTCCTGCGCGACGGCCGGCGTGACGAACTGGTGCGCGGCCTTGTTCGCGGTCGGGTAGAACACCGTGTTGGTGATCGCCGCGTTGACCTTCGCGTCGGAGACGTAGTTGATCCACTTCAGCGCGGCCTCGGGGTGCGGCGCATCCTTCGGGATCACCATCACGTCGAACCACAGCAGGCCGCCTTCCTTCGGGTTCGAGAACTTGATGTCGTACGAGCGCTTCGCTTCCGACGAGCGGCGGTGCGCGATGCCGACGTCGCCCGACCAGCCGAGCGCGACGCACACGTCGTTGTTCGCGAGGTCGTTGATGTAGCCGGACGAGTTGAACTGGGTGATGTACGGGCGGACTTTCTTCAGGACTTCGAATGCAGCCTGGTAGTCGCCGGGGTTTTTGCTGTTCGGATCCTTGCCCATGTACTGCAGCGTGGCGGCGAACACGTCGACGGCCTGGTCGAGGAACGACACGCCGCAGCCCTTCAGCTTCGCCATGTTGGCCGGATCGAACACCAGTGCCCAGCTGTCGACGGGCGCGTTGTCGCCGAGCGCTTTCTTCACTGCCTGCACGTTGTAGCCGATGCCGTCCGTGCCGTAGGCCCAGGGGACGCCGTACTGGTTGCCCGGATCGGCATCCGAGATCATTTTCATCAGCAGCGGGTCGAGGTTCGCGAGGTTCGGGATCTTCGACTTGTCGAGCTTCTGGTACACGCCGGCCTGGATCTGCTTGGCCATGTAGTTCGACGTCGGCACGACGATGTCGTAGCCCGAACTGCCGGCAAGCAGCTTCGCCTGGAGCGTATCGTCGCTGTCGTAGTTGTCGTACTTGACGTGGATGCCCGTCTGCTTCTGGAAGTTCGGGATCGTGTCCGGTGCGATGTAGTCGGACCAGTTGTAGACATTCAGCTCGTCGGCGTGCGCCGACGGGCTGGCGACCGACGTGAACGCTGCCGCGGCGGCGAGGGCGGCAACAGAGCAGGCTTGGCGAAGAAAGCAGGCACGCATGGTGGAGTTCCCCTGGTTATGGCAGCGTGCGGCGACCGCCGCACGCCTGTAGGCAAGGCCGTTACGAAATACCCAGTTGCTGGGCGGTTGCATCGACGGCCTTCTTCGCCTTCGACACGAGTTCATCGATTTCCTGACGCGAGATCACGAGCGGAGGCGACAGCAGCATCCGGTCGCCGGTCGCACGCATGATCAGGTTGCCGTTGAAGCAGAAGTCGCGGCAGATCGTGCCGACGTCGCCGCCGTTCGCGAAGCGGCGGCGTTCGGCCGGCGCTTCGGCGAGCTGCAGGCTCGCGACGAGGCCGTGGCCATGCACTTCGCCGACGATCGGGTGGCGCGCGAAGGTTTCGCGCATCAGCGCCTGGAAGTACGGGCCCGTGTCGCTCTTCACGCGCTCGACGATCCCTCCGTCGCGCAGCAGCTTCAGGTTCGCGACCGCGACGGCCGCGGCGACCGGGTGGCCCGAGTACGTGAGGCCGTGGTTGAATTCGCCGTTGTCGATGATCGGGCGTGCAACCCGCTCGTGAATCCCGACCGCGCCCATCGGCACATAACCCGACGTGAGGCCCTTCGCCATCGTGATCAGGTCCGGCTCGAAGCCGAAGTGCTGGTGTGCGAACCATTCGCCGGTGCGGCCGAAGCCGCCGATCACTTCGTCGGCGACCAGCAGGATGTCGTACTTGCGGCAGATCCGCTGGATTTCCGGCCAGTACGTCGACGGCGGGAAGATCACGCCGCCCGCGCCCTGGAACGGCTCGCCGATGAACGCCGCGACGTTCTCCGCGCCGAGTTCGAGAATCTTCGCTTCGAGCTGCTGCGCGCGCGCGAGGCCGAACGCTTCGGGCGTTTCGCCCGGCTGCGCTTCGCCGAAGAAATATGGCTGATCGATATGCACGATGTGCTCGACCTTCGACGGCATCTGCTCGTGCATGTAGCCCATCCCGCCGAGCGTGCCGCCCGCGATCGTCGAGCCGTGGTAGCCGTTCTTGCGCGAGATCACGTATTTCTTCTGCGGCTTGCCCTGCACGCGCCAGTATTGGTGCACGAGGCGCAGCACGGTGTCGTTGCCTTCCGAGCCGCTGTTGCAATAGAAGAAGTGGTTGAAGCCGGCGGGCGTCACTTCCGCGAGCATCGCGGAAAGCTCGATCACCGGCGGGTGCGTCGTCTTGAAGAAGGTGTTGTAGAACGGCAGTTCCTGCAGCTGGCGATACGCGGCATCGGCGAGTTCCTTGCGGCCGTAGCCGACGTTCACGCACCAGAGGCCGGCCATCCCGTCGATGATCTTGTTGCCGTCCGAGTCCCACAGGTAGACGCCGTCGGCCTTCACGATCACGCGGCTGCCCGCGCGGTTCAGCGCGCCCATGTCCGAGAACGGGTGGATGTGGTGCGCGGCGTCGAGCGCGCGGTATTCGGCGGTCGAGCGTGCCTGCGTCGCGCGCGGCGCGGCGGCCGGCGCGGCCGGCTGGATCCAGGCAGATTCGTTGCGGTAAGTCATGTTTCCTCCGTGATTCCGTATGGCGGTTGTGCGCGCGCTTAGACGTGCAGCAGCAGGTGGCGGCGTTCCCACGAGCTGATCACGCGGAAGAACGCTTCATATTCGGTTTCCTTCAGCGCGAAATACGCCTTCAGGAACTTTTGGCCGAGGATTTCGCCGAGCGGCTCGCACGCGGCCATCAGCGTCAGCCCTTCCTCGAGGTTGCGCGGCAGCTGGTACGGCAGGTCGTAGCCGTCGCTGACGAGCGGCTCGGTCGGCTCCAGGCGCTGCGTCATGCCGAGGTAGCCGGCCGCGAGCGTCGCGGCGAGCGCGAGGTACGGGTTGCAGTCGACGCCCGGAATGCGGTTCTCGATGCGGCGCGCCGACGGGCCCGAGTGCGGGATGCGGAAGCCGACCGTGCGGTTGTCGTAGCCCCACTGCACGTTGATCGGCGCGGCCATGAAGCGCGACAGGCGGCGATACGAGTTGATGTACGGCGCGAAGATCGGCATCAGCGCCGGCGTGTACTTCTGCAGCCCCGCGAGGTAGTTGTAGAACATCGACGTCGCGCCGCCGGTTTCCTGCGACGTGAACAGGTTCTGGCCCGTTTCCTCGTCGACGATGCTCTGGTGCACGTGCATCGCCGAACCCGGCTCGTTCTCCATCGGTTTGGCCATGAACGTCGCGTACATGTTGTGACGCAGCGCGGCCTCGCGCACCGTGCGCTTGAACAGGAACACCTGGTCGGCCAGCGACAGCGCGTCGCCGTGCATGAAGTTGATCTCCATCTGCGCGGCGCCGACTTCGTGGATCAGCGTGTCGATGTCGAGGTTCTGTGCTTCGCAGTACTCGTAGATGTCCTCGAACAGCGGATCGAACTCGTTGACGGCCTCGATCGAATACGACTGGCGGCCCGTTTCGGGGCGTCCCGTGCGGCCGACCGGGGGGCGCAGCGGCAGGTCGGGGTCCTTGTTCATGTCGACCAGATAGAACTCGAGCTCCGGTGCGACGACGGGCTTCCAGCCCTTCGCCTTGTACAGCTCGAGCACGCGGCGCAGCACGTAGCGCGGCGAGATCTCGACCGGCGAGCCGTCGAAATGCACGCAGTCGTGGATCACCTGCGCGGTCGGGTCGACGGCCCACGGGATCAGGCGGATCGTCGACTCGTCGGGCACGCACACCATGTCGGGATCGGTCACGCCGGTCAGCGAGCCGTCTTCCGGATAGTCGCCGGTGACGGTCTGCACCATCACGGCCTGCGGCAGCCGCATCGACTCGCCGGACGTGAACTTGTTGCGCGGCGTGATCTTGCCGCGCGCGATGCCGGCCATGTCGGGAATGATCGCCTCGACTTCGGTGATCCGGTGTTGCTTCAGAAAACTTTCGATGTCTTGCATGTCTGTTCTCGTAAGTGGGTCGGCGCGCTCAGGCGAGCGCGGCGGCGGCCGTGGCGCGCGTGCGGGCAGTGCGGCGGGCGCGGCAGGCGTCGCCGAAGGCGCGGAAGATCGCGCTCGACAGCGGATCCTGCGCATGCCGCCATTCCGGGTGCCATTGCACGGCAAGTGCGAAAGCCGGGGCATCGACGACGCTGACGGCCTCGATCAGGCCGTCCGGTGCGACCGCCTCGACGGCGAGGCCGGAGCCGAGCTGCGCGATGCCCTGCTGGTGCAGCGAGTTCACGCGCACTTCATCGCGGCCGCCGGCGAGCGCGTGCAGCTTGCCGCCGGGCGTCAGGTGCACGACGTGTGCGGGGCCGTATTGCGTGTCCATCGGCGCGGCGTTGTCCTCGCGGTGATCGGCGAGGCCCGGCACGTCGTGCACGCGCTGGTGCAGCGTGCCGCCGTAGACGACGTTCAGCTCCTGGAAGCCGCGGCAGACGGCGAGCACCGGCACGCCCGCGGCGATCGCCGCACGCAGCAGCGGCAGCGTCGTCGCGTCGCGTGCCGGGTCGTGCTTCGTGCCGGGTGCGCTCGGCTCGCCGCCGTACAGGTGCGGCTCGACGTTCGAGTAGCTGCCGGTAAACAGCAGGCCGTCGACCGTGTCGAGGATGTCGTCAGCCGACTGGCGCTCGCCGAGCGCGGGCAGCACCATCGCGAGCGCCTGCGCGCCGTCGACGATCGCGGCGACGTATTTGTCGCCGACCGTATGCGACGCGTGTGCGCCGATTTGCGTGTGGTCGGCGGTGATGCCGACGAGGGGTTTCCTTTCCATGACGTCAATCAGTAATCCGTAGGGCTGTGGCGTGCGTCGGGTCGGATATTGCAAAACGCAGGCGCGACACGGCCCCGCAGCCTGGCGCAGAGCGCAAGGCCGCTGGTGAATGGGCGCAGCGGGATGACGTGGCGATCCGCGCTGCGCGCGACGATCAGGCCGTCGTTCGTTGGGTTGCGATACGCGACGCGGCAACGAATGCGCGAACGCGTTCCGTCACCGCATGGACGATGCGGTTGGCGAATCGGCAGACAAAACGAACGACGTAAAGAAAGGAGAGGCGCTACGGCAGCAGCGACGCCACTTCGTCGGTATCGACGGCGACGAATGCGCGTGCGGAAACGGCGTTGTGGCGCCGAACGGAACGACGGGACAGGATGGTGTAGATCGACAGATGCTGCAGGCGAGGACTATGCCAGCCGCAACTGCCATCGGAAGGGGACGCCGCGCTGCGCGAACTTCGCGCCACGCTTCGATCCCACCTCACCAGAGGGCCACGGACTCTCACGATTACACTCGACTGGGTTGTTGAAAGTATTGAACACCTGACCGTTTCGACGCGCTGGGCGTTTAAAATAATCAAGGCGCCGGTTACACGTCATTTACATTGATGGGCATCAATTTTTGCGTTGCAATAACGCGTTTTGCTGCCTGTGAAAGCCAAATGACGCTGACCTGAGAGCCAGCATATACGAGCCAAAAACGGCGTCAAATGTTTTTTAACGGTCCTGTATCAGGGCTTTCCCGAGCAGTGAAAACAAAGATTCGCAAAAGGAATAATCGGGGCGGTGTTCATTATTTCGAACGCCTTTCAGGGTTTTCCCGGCTGATGCACGGCATAAAGTGATTAGAATATTCAACGGCTGTCCACTGCGTCGTTTCACTTTGTCATCGCACTTATCGTGTCCGAAACCGAATCGATGTCCACCGAAGTCGCCGAGCGCCTGCGTTTCGTGCGCAACAAGCATGGCCTGTCGCAGCGCGAACTCGCGAAGCGCGCCGGCGTGACCAACGGCACGATCTCGCTGATCGAACAGGGCCGTGTGAGCCCGTCGGTCGGCTCGCTGAAGAAGCTGCTCGAATGCATCCCGATGAGTCTCGCGGAGTTCTTTACGTTCGAGCTCGTCGAATCGCGCACGGTCGTATCGCGTCGCGCCGAGATGCCGAACCTCGGCAACGACACGCTCGCGTTTCATCTGGTCGGCGCGAGCGTGAAGGACCGCAACATGTGCATCCTGCGCGAGATCTACCAGCCGCACGCCGATACGGGGCCCGAGATGCTCGTGCACGCTGGGCACGAGGGCGGCGTCGTCGTATCGGGTCGGCTCGAGCTGACCGTCGACGGCGCGACGTGGCTGCTCGACCCCGGAGACGGCTACTACTTCGAAAGCCGTTTGCCGCACCGTTTTCGCAATCCCAGCGCGGAACAGATCTGCGAGGTCGTGTCGGCCAATTCGCCGGCAACCTTCTGACCGCGCGTCACCGCATTCGCGGCCGGCCGCACATGATGCGCGCGGCGCGTCGCACCGCGAATGCCACAACATTGAGGCATCCTGATGAACAAGTTGACTTTGGCTGACTGGCAGGACAAGGCGGCGTCGCTCGAGATCGAAGGGCGCGCATTCATCGACGGCGCGTCGCGCGACGCGCAGGGCGGCAAGACGTTCGACTGCGTGAGCCCGATCGACGGCCGCGTGCTGGCGAAGGTCGCCGATTGCGGCGAAGCCGACGTGAACGCGGCGGTCGCGGCCGCGCGCCGCGCGTTCGACGCGGGCGTATGGGCCGGCCTGAACCCGCGTGCGCGCAAGGCCGTGCTGCTGCGCTGGGCCGCGCTGATGCACGAGCATCTCGACGAACTGTCGCTGCTCGAGACGCTCGACGCGGGCAAGCCGATCGGCGACACGACGACGGTCGACGTGCCGGGCGCCGCGTATTGCGTCGAATGGTTTGCGGAAGCGATCGACAAGGTCGGCGGCGAAGTCGCGCCGGCCGATCATCATCTCGTCGGTCTCGTCACGCGCGAGCCGGTCGGCGTGGTGGCGGCCGTCGTGCCGTGGAACTTCCCGATCCTGATGGCCGCATGGAAGTTCGGCCCCGCGCTCGCGGCCGGCAACAGCGTCGTGCTGAAGCCGTCGGAGAAGTCGCCGCTGACCGCGATTCGCGTCGCACAGCTCGCGTACGAAGCCGGCATCCCGGCCGGCGTGTTCAACGTCGTGCCGGGCGCGGGCGAACCCGGCAAGCTGCTCGCGTTGCATCGCGACGTCGACTGCATCGCATTCACCGGCTCGACGGCGGTCGGCAAGCTGATCATGCAGTACGCCGCGCAGTCGAATTTGAAGCGCGCATGGCTCGAACTCGGCGGCAAGTCGCCGAACATCGTGCTGCCCGATTGTCCCGATCTCGACCGCGCCGCGCAGGCGGCGGCCGGCGCGATCTTCTACAACATGGGCGAGATGTGCACGGCCGGCTCGCGGCTGCTCGTGCATCGCGACATCAAGGACGTATTCATCGAGAAGCTCGTGGCGGCCGCGCGCGCGTACGTGCCCGGCAACCCGCTCGATCCGTCGGTGTCGATGGGCGCGATCGTCGACGGCATCCAGCTCGAGCGCGTGCTCGGTTATATCGAGGCCGGGCGCAGCGAAGGCAGGCTCGTCACGGGCGGTGCGCGCGTGAAGGAGGAGACGGGCGGCTTCTACGTCGAGCCGACGGTGTTCGAGGTGAAACCCGATGCGAAGATCGCGCGCGAGGAGATCTTCGGGCCCGTGCTGTCGGTGATCGTGTTCGACGACGTCGACGAGGCCGTGCGGATCGCTAACGACACCGAATACGGGCTGGCCGCGGCCGTATGGACGTCGAACCTGACGACCGCGCACGACGTGTCGCGCCGGCTGCGCGCGGGCACGGTGTGGGTGAACTGCTACGACGAGGGCGGCGACATGAACTTCCCGTTCGGCGGCTACAAGCAGTCGGGCAACGGCCGCGACAAGTCGCTGCATGCGCTCGAGAAGTACACCGAGCTGAAGTCGACGCTGATCCGGCTGCGCTGACGCGATGCCGCGGGCGCAGCGCCGCGAGGCGGTGCGCCCGCGGCCCGCAGCCAGAAGTCCGCGTTATGCGGTGCGCAGCGCGGGGTGGAAGCCGGCGGCTTCGATGATCGACTGCACGCGCTCGGCGCCTTGCGCCGATTCGACCTTGACGATCTTCGTCGCGACGTCGATATCGAGCTTCGCGGCGGGATCGGCGGCCGTCACCGCGCGCGTGATTGCATTGGCGCAGCCGCCGCAGGTCATGTCCTGGACTTCGAATTCCATCGTGTTCTCCTGAGTTGACGATTGACGAGCAGGGTCAGCATGAAGCTTGCCATGGTGGGAAGGTCAAGCGCATTCATGCAGCCCGATGCATGCGTTGTCGCCCGGCGCGGCGAAATGATTCGTCAGGGTGAGGTCAGACAAATAGGAGGACAGTCGCATGTGTCAGTCGGAATCTTTCCCGATTGACGCCGGTGCGCGGTCGCCACCATGCGATGAGCGCCTTGCCTGGCAACGCGCGGCACGCACTTGTGAAGCGCTATCTCCATAACGGAAGTAAGGGTACGCGATATGGAAATGCGAATCGATCTTACTATCAATGTCCTTCGATATTTCATTTCATTACGTACATGAACCGTTTCGCACTGGGTTTCGCCGCTGTCCTGCTGGCCGCGTCGGCCGCCACCGCATTCGCCGCCGACGACGTCGTCAACCTGACGCTGAAGGACCACAAGTTTTCGCCCGATGGCGTGACGATTCCGGCCGGCAAGAAAGTGAAGTTCGTCGTGAAGAACCTCGATGCGACGCCCGCGGAATTCGAGAGCGACGACTTCAAGGCCGAGAAGGTCATTCCCGCCGGCAAGTCGGCCGAGATCCTGGTCGGGCCGCTGAAGGCCGGCACTTACGAGTTTCACGACGAGTATCACGAAGCGCAGTCGAAGACCCACCTGACCGTCAAGTAAGCGAATCCCGCCATGCTGTCTACCGCGCTGATTGTCTTTCGTGAAGTGCTCGAGGCCGCGCTGGTGGTCTCGATCGTGATGGCCGCCACGAAGGGCGTGCCGCGGCGCGGCTGGTGGGTCGGCGGCGGGCTCGTCGGCGGCGTGGTCGGCGCGGGCCTGATCGCGGCGTTCGCCGACGTGATCTCGCAGTGGGCGTCCGGCATGGGGCAGGAGGTATTCAACGCGGGCGTGATGTTCGTCGCGACGCTGATGCTGGCCTGGCACTGCATCTGGATGAGCCGGCACGGCCGCGAGATGGCGCTGCACATGGGCGAAGTCGGACGGGCCGTCGCGGCCGGCAGCCGGCCGCTGACGGGGCTGGCGATCGTGGTCGGCGTCGCGGTGCTGCGCGAAGGCTCCGAGGCCGTGCTGTTCCTGTACGGCATCGCCGCGGGCGATCCGGGGCAGACGCCGCAGATGGTCGTCGGCGGGCTGCTCGGCGTGCTCGGCGGAGCCGGGCTCGGTTATGCGATGTATGCGGGTCTGCTGCAGATTCCGCTGAAGCGCCTGTTCTCCGTCACCAACGGGCTGATCGTGCTGCTGGCGGCCGGGATGGCGAGCCAGTGCGTCGGTTTCCTGCTGGCGGCTGGCCTCGTGCCGTCGTGGGGCGATGCGATCTGGGACACGTCGTGGCTGCTGAAGGAGTCGAGCATCGTCGGCAAGGCGCTGCATACGCTGATCGGCTATACCGCGCGTCCGGCGGGCATCCAGATCGCCGCGTACGTCGCGACGCTGGCGGCGATCGTCGTGCTGACGCGGCTCGTCGGTCGTCCGCAGGCGACGATGAGGCCGCCACGGCATGCCGCGTGAGTTTTCCCGGGTTCGAACGAAAGAAGGGGCGTCCATGACGCCCCTTCTTTCGTTTGCGGCTCGCGGTCAGCCCGAGGTCGGCCGCGCGCCGGTCAGCGGTGGCTGTCGATCCACGCGCGGGCCCATTCGAGCCCGGCCTCGCGCGCGTCGTCCTCGGTGTCGAATACGCCGAGCACGCCGGACGCTTCGACGAGCTTGTTGTTCTGCGTGATCGTGCCGCTCGCCGCGAAGCGTTCGGGCTGCAGGATCTCGTCCTGCTGCAGGATCGCGTGGCCCCAGATCTGGTAGCCGAGGTAGTTTTGCGCTTCCATTATCGAGTCACCTCCGCGGAGCGGTTGTGCGTGCCGACCCGCAGCACGTTGCCGTCCGGCGTGTATTGCCGCGGGATGTCGGAGAAGTTGAGCGCGTGCGTCTCGTCGGGGTCGGCGGGCTGCATCACCGTGAGACGGCCCGGCGCGGGCTGCGCGACGGGGCGCGGTGCGACCGGCGCCTCGGCCGCGGCGGGCGGGCGAGGCGAGCCGGCTTTCACGGTTTGCGTGACACGACGCTTGTGCGGTTTCGCAGCGGCTTTCGGCGTTGCGCTCGCGTGCTTCTCGGCGCTCTTGCCGGCGCGTGCATCGGCGCCCGCGTGCGCGGCCGGCGTATGGGCGTCCGGCGTACGGCCTTCCGGCGTACGGGCCGCCGGCCGTCGCGCCTCGGGCGGGTTCCAGACCTCGACGTAGTGCTCGGCGGCCCAGCTCGTCGACGCGAACGTCAGCGCCAGCAATCCGCATCCAAACAGTCTTACCATTGTCTCTCCGTCATATTCGTTGCGGCTCGCGTCGCGGTGTCCGGTGCGGACCGCGTTCGGTCGGCCGCTTATGCGCATTCGGGGAAGTCGGCTCAGGAGAACACCTCGAGCCCGTGTTTCTCGACGATCTGGAGCATCCGCGCGGCGATGCCGCTCGGCCGTTTGTCGCCCTGTTCCCATTGGCGGATCGTCGACGTCGTCGTATTCAGGTAGAGCGCGAATACGCTCTGGCTGACGTTGACGGATTTGCGGATGCGGGCGATCGCTTGCGGATCGAACTGCGGGGCGGCTTCGATGCAGAGATCGTCGTATTCGCGCATCGTTTTCTTGTCGATCAGGTTTGCGCGATAGAGGCCCGACGCGGCGCTGTGGATCGCCTCCGTTGCGTCGCTCTTGAATCGACTCTTAGCCATTGCAAATCTCCACAAGCTCTTTCAGTGCGATCAGCGTCGCGATATCGGCGTCGGTGCGGCGCCCGACATCCGCGGCGAGCTTTCTGAAGGCGCGCAGTTCGCGTTCGTCGATGTTGCCCCTGTCGCGTTTTGCGAACAGGAACACGAAAACCCACGCCTGCCCGACCTTGCTCAGCACGATCCCGCGGTGCCGATTCCCGTCCAGGCGCTTTTTCCAGACGTTGCCGCCGAGCTCGACGCCCTGGCCGCGCGCCAGTTCCCGCGCGGCGCGGCAGAGTTCGGCATCGGCGATTCCTGCCTTTCTGGCTGCCTTGTGAAACCACTTCGTCTTGAAGACGCGTCGTATGGAAGCAGGCATGTCGGGCCGGTCGAGTTAGCACAGGATTATATACCACTACGTGGTACATATTTCGACCTGGCCGAATGGCCTGCTTCTCACCGATACGCAGCCGGGACGGCCCGGCGAGGGCCATCCCGGTCGTCCTGCCTTACTCCACCGTCACCGATTTCGCGAGGTTCCGCGGCTTGTCGACGTCGGTGCCGCGCGCACACGCGGTGTGATACGCGAGCAGTTGCAGCGGCACGACGTGCAGGATCGGCGACAGTTGCCCGTAGTGCTCCGGCATCCGGATCACGTGCAGGCCGTCGTCGTTGACGATCTGCGTATCGGCATCGGCGAATACGTACAGCTCGCCGCCGCGCGCCCGCACTTCCTGCATGTTCGACTTCAGCTTCTCGAGCAGCGTGTCGTTCGGCGCGACCGTGACGACCGGCATCGCTTCGGTGACGAGCGCGAGCGGCCCGTGCTTCAGTTCGCCGGCCGGATAGGCCTCGGCGTGGATGTACGAGATTTCCTTCAGCTTCAGCGCGCCTTCGAGCGCGATCGGGTAGTGCAGCCCGCGGCCGAGGAACAGCGCGTTTTCCTTGCGCGCGAATTCCTCCGACCACGCGATGATCTGCGGTTCGAGCGCGAGCACGCTGTTCAGCGCGGCCGGCAGGTGGCGCAACTGCTTCAGGAATTCGGCTTCCTGCGCGGCGTCGACGTGCCCGCGCAGCTTGCCGAGCGTCGCGGCCAGCACGAACAGCGCGACGAGCTGCGTGGTGAACGCCTTGGTCGACGCGACGCCGATCTCGGTGCCCGCGTGCGTCAGGAACTGCATTTCGGTCAGGCGCACCATCGCGCTCGTCGCGACGTTGCAGACCGCGAGCGTATGCGTGTGGCCGAGCGACTGCGCGTGCTTGAGCGCCGCGAGCGTATCGGCCGTCTCGCCCGACTGCGAGATCACCAGCACGAGCTGGCGCGGGTTCGGCACCGACTCGCGGTACCGGTATTCGCTCGCGATCTCGACCTGGGTCGGGATTTTCGCGATCGATTCGAGCCAGTACTTCGCGGTGAGGCCCGAGTAGTAGCTCGTGCCGCACGCGAGGATCAGCAGGCTGTCGATGTCCGCGAACGCGGCGGGCGCGGCGTCGCCGAACAGCGTCGCGTCGAACGCGTCGGTCTGCGGCACGGTATCGCCGATCGCGCGCGGCTGCTCGAAGATTTCCTTCTGCATGAAGTGGCGATAGGGCCCAAGCTCGACCGCGCCGCCGTATGCGCTGACCACGCGGATGTCGCGCTGCACGGTGGCGCCGTGGCGGTCGACGATCTTCACGCCGTCGAGCGACAGCTCGCACACGTCGCCTTCCTCGAGGAACGTGAAGCGGTCGGTGCTGCCCGCGAGCGCGAGCGCATCGGACGCGAGGAAGTTCTCGCCGTCGCCGTGGCCGACGACGAGCGGCGAACCCTGGCGCGCGCCGACGACGGTGTGCGGCTGGTCCTTGTGGATCACGGCGATCGCATACGCGCCGTGCAGCTGCTGCACGGCTTCGTGCACCGCGTCGAACAGGTTGCCGCGGTACAGGCTGTGCACGAGGTGCGCGATCACTTCGGTGTCGGTCTGCGACACGAATTCGTAGCCCTTCGCGCGCAGCGCTTCGCGCAGCGGCTCGAAGTTCTCGATGATGCCGTTGTGGACGAGCGCGAGCGCGTCCGACGAGAAGATCGGGTGCGCGTTGTGCGTGACGGGCGCGCCGTGCGTCGCCCAGCGCGTGTGCGCGACGCCGGTCGTGCCTTCGAGGTGCGATTCGCGCACCTGCGCGTCGAGATCGGCGACGCGCGCGACGCTGCGCGCGCGCTTCGGTGCGCCCGGCTCGAGCACGGCGACGCCGCACGAGTCGTAGCCACGGTATTCGAGGCGCCGCAATCCTTCGATCAGCACCGGAACGATATTACGCTGCGCAACTGCGCCGACAATGCCGCACATGAATGGTCAATCCTGTAGGTCGACGCGGGCGCCGCCGGGGCGCCCGCAAAGGGTTCAGCTTTTCTTCTTGACCGGGCGGACGTAGCCGCTCTTCGTCGTCTGGGTCTTCTCGTTCAATGCGAGCAGGCCGTCGGCAACGTCCTTCCAGATCGTCGTGCCGGCGGCGATCGTCACGCCGCGGCCGACGCGCACGGGCGCGACGAGCTGCGTGTCGGAGCCGACGAACACGTCGTCCTCGATCACGGTGCGGAACTTGTTCGCGCCGTCGTAGTTGCAGGTGATCGTGCCCGCGCCGATGTTCACGCGCGCGCCGATGTCGGCGTCGCCGATGTACGTGAGGTGGTTCGCCTTCGAGCCGTGGCCGATCACCGCGTTCTTCACCTCGACGAAGTTGCCGACGTGCGCTTCGTCCGCGAGCTGTGCGCCGGGGCGCAGCCGCGCGTACGGGCCGATCACGGTGTTCGCGCCGAGCTCGGCGCCGTCGATGTGCGAGAACGCGTCGATGCGCGTGCCGGCGCCGACCGACGCGTTGCGGATCACGCAGTTCGCGCCGATCGTCACGTTGTCGGCGAGCGTCACGTTGCCTTCGAACACGCAGTTCACGTCGATCGACACGTCGCGGCCGCAGCGCAGCGTGCCGCGCACGTCGACGCGCGCCGGATCGGCGAGCGTGACGCCGTCGACGAGCAGCGCTTGCGCGACATTGCGCTGGTGGATGCGCTCGAGTTCGGCGAGCTGCGCCTTGCTGTTCACGCCGAGCGTTTCCCATTCGTCGTCGGGCTGCGCCGTGACGACCTCGAAGCCGGCCTCGATCGCGAGCTCGACGACGTCGGTCAGGTAGTACTCGCCCTGGGCGTTTTCGTTCTTCAACGCGCCGAGCCACATCGACAGCTGGGCCGTGGGCGTGACGATGATGCCGGTGTTGATCTCGGCGATCTTCAGCTGTTCCGGCGACGCGTCCTTCTGCTCGACGATGCGCGTGACGAAGCCTGCCGCGTCGCGCACGATGCGGCCATAGCCGGTCGGATCGTCGAGCGTGACGGTCAGAATTCCGTAGCGGCCGTCGCGCGCGGCGTCGACGAGATGTCGCAGCGTCGACGCGCGGGTGAGCGGCACGTCGCCGTACAGCACGAGCGTCGGTTGCGCGGGATCGAGCAGCGGCAGCGCCTGGCGCACCGCGTGGCCGGTGCCGAGCTGCTCGGCCTGTACCGCGAACTGGACGTCGGGCGCGGCGACGGCAGCCTGGACCCGCTCGGCGCCGTGACCGACGACGACGACGAGCCGGGACGGCTGCAGCGTGCGCGCGGTGTCGATGACGTGGGAGAGGAGCGGCCTGCCGGCCAGGGGGTGAAGCACTTTCGGCAGCGCGGAACGCATGCGCTTGCCGGTGCCTGCCGCCAAAATCACGATATTCATGGCGCCAGCTTGTCAGAGGAGTTCGAAGCCGTCCATTTTAGCATGCGGCCCCCGCCGTTCCGGGCCCGCCGCGCGGGCCCGGCGGCGCCGGAAAGGGCGGCTGGCGCCCCGTTCCGGCGGGTCTTCCGACCCCGCTTACAGGTCGTCGAACTGGACGATCGAGATCGGTTGCGCGGCGCCCGGCGCCGCGGCGTCGTCGCCCGACGCGCACGGTTCTTCGTCGAACGCGATGTCGCCCTGCGGATCGGCAACGCCCGTCGCGCGCAGCGACGTGAACGGGAACAGCGTCGTGTCCATCAGGTGCGACGGCACGACCTTCGCGAGCGCGTTGAACATGTTCTCGACGCGGCCCGGGAAGCGCTTGTCCCATTCACGGATCAGCGCCTTCATTTCCGCGCGCTTCAGGTTCGGCTGGCTGCCGCACAGGTTGCACGGGATGATCGGGAATTCGCGCAGCTCCGCGTATTTCTCGAGATCGGTTTCCTTCACGTACGCGAGCGGGCGGATCACGATGTTCTTGCCGTCGTCCGACTGCAGCTTCGGCGGCATCCCCTTCAGCTTGCCGCCGTAGAACATGTTGAGCAGCAGCGTCTGCACGATGTCGTCGCGGTGGTGGCCGAGCGCGATCTTGGTCGCGCCGAGCTCGCCGGCCACGCGGTACAGGATCCCGCGGCGCAGCCGCGAGCACAGCGAGCAGGTCGTCTTGCCTTCGGGCACGAGCCGCTTGACGATGCTGTAGGTGTCCTGGTTCTCGATATGGAACGGCACGCCGACCTGCTTCAGGTATTCGGGCAGCACGTGCTCGGGGAAGCCCGGCTGCTTCTGGTCGAGGTTCACCGCGACGATGTCGAAGTCGATCGGCGCGCGCTCGCGCAGGCGCAGCAGCACGTCGAGCATCGCGTAGCTGTCCTTGCCGCCCGACAGGCAGACCATCACCTTGTCGCCGTGCTCGATCATGTTGTAGTCGCCGATCGCCTGGCCGACCTGGCGCACGATCCGCTTGAACAGCTTGTTGTTCTCGTACGCTTCCTTCTGCTCGCGGCGCGTCAGCGCCTGGCGGCCGGCCGGGGCGGCCGCGTCGAGGGTGGCGGCGTCGGCCGCCGTGTCGTTCATGTGGGGGGCGTTCATGCGCGCTCCTCGTCCTTGATGCGAAAGACTTCGACGCCGACGGCGTCGCAGTCCGGATAGGCGTCCGGTTTCTCGGTACAGACGCGTACCGCGCGCACGGCATCGTGCGCCAGCAGGTGCGCGGCGATCGCGTCGCACAGCGTTTCCTGCAGGTGGATGTGGCTGCGCGCCATGCATTGCGCGACGCTCTGCTTCATCAGGTCGTAGTCGACGACTTCATGGAGACGATCGTCGACGGGGGTGGACAGCGCGAGCGGCACGAACAGGTCGACGTTGATGACGACGCGCTGCTCGCCGCGCTTCTCGTGTTCGAAGGCACCGATGTTGATGTGCACCTCGTAATCGCGCAGGTAGAGCCTGCGGCAATCCGCGAGGCGGGGGTGCAGGAGAGCGGAAAACATGGTCGTCCCAGTCAAATTGGCGTGCGCGCACGCAAAGCGGCGCGGGCGGCGGCAGTCAGGCCGCGCGCCCGCGGTTCATTCATTCGGGCCGGCGGCGGGCGGCACGAGGTGCTCGCCGCCGTCGACGGTCAGCGTCGCGCCCGTGACGCCGGGCGCGCTCGCGAGATAGCAGGCGGCCGCCGCGATGTCGTCCGCATGCGCCGCGTGGCCGCGCACCAGTGCCGCGACCCGCACCTTCGGCGCGAGCGCCAGCGCCAGCGCCGACGTCGCGCGGTTCAGCGCGGCCTGCATCAGCGCGTGCGACAACTGTGCCGGCGCCGGGTGAAACAGTGCCTGGTCCAGCACGTGGATCGCGCACGCGCGCAGCGCTTCGTGCTCGCGCGCGGCGTCGGGCGTCGCATCGGCGAGCGCGCGGGCCAGCGCGAGCGGCGCCGTCACGTTGCGCGCGAGCGCGCCGGCGAGCGACGCGCCGTCCACCGTGTGCGCGTCGTCGGCGCCCGCACTGGCGCTCACGAACACCGCGCACGCGGGCCGGCCGAGCGCCGCGCCGCACGCGGCGACCAGCGCGGCCGCGTCGGCTTCCAGGGCCAGATCGGCGTCGAGCACGGCCGCATGGCGGCCGAGCGCCGCGACTTCGGCGACGATCGCATCGGCGGCCGCGCGCGGCGCGCCGTGGCTGCGCTGCAGCGCGACGTCCCAGCCGCGGCGCGCGAATTCCGTCGCGAGCGCACGACCGATCGACGCGGCGTCGGCCGCGCTGCCCAGGGCACCCGCGACGAGCACCACGCGCAGGGTCGACGTATCGGCTGAAACGGTCATTTACAATGCCGGGATGAACCCGAAAGCTCACGAACCCGCTAGTTTACCTGCTCCCGGCCCTGACGCGCTCGCGCAGTCCGAAACCCTTGCCGCGCAACTGCGCGACGAGATCGCGGCGGCCGGCGGCTGGCTGCCGTTCGACCGCTTCATGGAGCGCGCGCTGTACGCGCCGGGCCTCGGCTATTACAGCGGCGGCGCGCGCAAGTTCGGGCGCCGCGCCGACGACGGCAGCGACTTCGTCACCGCGCCCGAGCTGTCGCCGCTGTTCGCGCAAACTCTGGCGCAACCGGTCGCGGAAGCGCTCGCGGCGAGCGGCACGCGCCGCGTGATGGAATTCGGTGCGGGCACGGGCAAGCTCGCGGCCGGGCTGCTCGCGGCGCTCGACGCGCTGGGCGTCGAGCTCGACGAATACCTGATCGTCGACCTGTCCGGCGAGCTGCGCGAACGTCAGCGCGACACGATCGCGGCCGACGCGCCGGCGCTCGCCGCGAAGGTGCGCTGGCTCGACGCGCTGCCCGAGCGGTTCGAGGGCGTCGTGGTCGGCAACGAGGTGCTCGATGCGATGCCGGTGCGGTTGTTCGTGAAGGCGGACGGCGCGTGGCACGAGCGCGGCGTCGCGCTCGACGCGCGGCGCGCGTTCGTGTTCGAGGACCGGCCGGCCGCGCCGGCCAGCCGGCCGCCGGTGCTCGCGGCGCTTACCGCCGAGGTCGCCGACGGCTACGTGACCGAGACGCACGAGGCCGCGCTGGCGTTCACGCGCACCGTCTGCACGATGCTCGCGCGCGGCGCGGTGCTGCTGGTCGACTACGGTTTTCCCGCGCACGAGTACTACCATCCGCAGCGCGACCGCGGCACGCTGATGTGCCACTACCGCCACCACGCACACGACGACCCGTTCCTGTACCCGGGCCTGCAGGACATCACCGCGCACGTCGAATTCACCGGCATCTACGACGCGGCCGTCGCCGCCGGCGCCGACCTGCTCGGCTACACGTCGCAGGCGCGCTTCCTGCTGAACGCGGGCATCACCGACGCGCTGGCCGCGATCGACCCGTCCGACATCCGGCAGTTCCTGCCGGCCGCGAACGCGGTGCAGAAGCTGATTTCCGAAGCCGAGATGGGCGAGCTGTTCAAGGTGATCGCCTTTTCGCGCGGCATCGACGGCACGCTCGACGCGTTCGCGCGCGGCGACCGCTCGCACGCGCTCTGAGGCCGGCATGCTGCGCTGGCTGATGACGTCGTTCGTCGCGGTGATGATCCTGACGCGCTGCTGGCCGTGGCTCGGCAAGCTCGGCATCGGGCGGATGCCGGGCGACGTCACGTTGACGCTCGGCGGGCGGCGCTACCCGTTCCCGTTCATGTCGACGCTGGTGCTGACGATGCTGGTATCGATGGTGGCGCGGCTGCTCTGAGCCGCGCCGGAAAGGGCGGTGCGCGTTACAGCTCGATCTCGCCGAGGATCCGGTGCGCAAGCGCCTTCGCCTCGTCAAACGCTTCTTCCTCGCTGGGGCTCGTCGAGTGGACGTCATAGCGCGTGTTCTCGGTGTCGTCCCCGTCGTCCTTCGAGAGAATCACGTAACCCTGGAACTGCCCGTTGGCCGAATGCTGGGTATGCGCCTTGGCCGTGTAGATGCCCTTCGTGAACGTGTTCGTGTCCATCGTGCCTCTCCCGCAAAAGGACACTTCATCGTAGCACTGCGGCGCAGCATGTACAGCGCGGCTTATCGGTGACCGAACGGTGTCCGGTCGCGGTGTCCGGTCGCGGCGCTCGGTCACCGTTCGATCAGCCCTCGACGATCAGCCCTCGATCAGCGCGACGACTTCGTCGAGCGTCGGCGCGTGCGCGCCCGTGTGCCGGCATGCGGCAGCGCCCGCCGCCAGCGCGAACGCGAGATGCTCGCGCCACGATCGCTGCGGCGCGGCCATCAGGCTGAACAGCATGCCGCCGATCGACGCGTCGCCCGCGCCGACGGTATCGACCACCTCGACGCGCGGCGGGCTGGCCTCGTGCACGTCGCCGTCGGCATACAGCGTCGCCGCCTGCGCGCCGCACGTGACGAGCACGGACGCGCGCGGGTTCAGCGCGCGCACCGCCGCGACCGCGTCGGGGCCGTCGCCGCCGAACAGGTGCCGCAGGTCCTCGTCGGACACCTTGATCAGGTCGGCGAGCGCAGCCATCTTCTCCAGCGTCGGCCGGTACGCGGCCGTCATCAGGTTCCGGTAGTTCGGATCGAAGCTGATCTTCACGCCGCGCGCGTGCAGGTCGGCCGCGAGCGCGGCCAGCGTGCCCGCGAGCGGTTCGCGCACGAGGCTGATGCAGCCGAAATGCGCCCATTTCACGTGGCCGGTCCAGCCGGCCGGCAGCCGCGCGGGATCGAACGCGAGATCGGCGCTCGCTTCGCCGATGAAGAAGTACGCGGGCGGGCGCGTCTCGTGGACGATCGCGAGCAGCGGCGGCCGTGCGACGCGCTGCAGGAAGCGCAGGTCGAGCCCGGCCGCTTCGCTCGTGCGCCACAGCACGTCGGAGAAGCAGTCCTCGCCGATCGAGCCCGCGAGCGCGCTCGGCACGCCGAGCCGCGCGACCGCGCGCGCGACGTTCCAGCCGGCGCCGCCCGGCACCGACGTCCACTGCGCATCGCCCGCGCGCACCATGTCGGTCAGGATGTCGCCCGCCGACACGAAAGCCGGAAACGTGCCGCCGCTCATTGCGTCGGCTCGCTGCGCACCGTGCGCGCAAGGGTCGCGAGCACGTCGTAGCACGCACCCATCGTGTGATAGTCGGTCTTGCCGGCCGGGCTCTTCTCGTCGCTGTACTTGCGGTTGTCGCAGGTGAGGATCCGGTACCACGCGCCGTAGCGGTGGTCGACGAAATGCGTCCAGCTATAGCGCCAGATCTCGTCGTACCAGTCCCAGAAGCGCTCGCTGCCGGTGCGCGCGCCGAGCATCGCGGCCGCCGCGAAGGTTTCCGCCTGCACCCAGAAGTACTTGTTGTGGTCGCAGATCGTGAAGTCGGGGCCGAAGCCGTAGTACAGGCCGCCGTGATCGGCGTCCCACGCGTGCGCGAGCGCCGCGTCGAACAGTTCGGCCGCGCGCGGCACGAGCCAGTCGAGCGGGCGGTGCCGCTCGAGGATCAGCAGCAGCTTCGCCCATTCGGTCTGGTGCCCGGGCTGGAAGCCCCACGGACGGAAGATGTTCGAGCTGTCTTCCTTGTTGTAGTCCCAGTCGACCGACCAGTCCGCGTGGTAGTGCTCCCATACGAGCCCGCCCGACAGCGCGGCCTGGCGCTGCGTGACGTGGCTTGCGAGCTTTTCCGCGCGATCGAGGTACGTGAGGTGGCCGGTCGCCTCGTAGGCCGCGAGCAGCGCCTCCGTCATGTGCATGTTCGCGTTCTGGCCGCGGTACGACGACACGATCCAGTTCGGCGTCGCGTCGTCCGCATACAGGCCCGCGGCCGCATCCCAGAAGCGGTGCTCGGCCAGCTCGTAGGTCGCCGCGATCAGCGGACGCGCCTCGTCGATGCCGGCCATCGTCGCGTGCGCGGCCGCCAGCAGCACGAACGCGAGCCCGTAGCAGTGGCGCGTGCCGTCGAGCGTCGCGCGCTTCGCGCCGTCGCGCCAGTCGAGTTCCCAGTCGTAGCCCTGCAGTTCGTCGTCCCAGTGCGCGTCGCGCAGGAAGCGCAGCCCGTGGCGCGCGTAGTCGAGATGACGCGGGTCGCCGAAATGCCGGTACGCCATCGCGTAGTTGAAGACGAACCGGCAGCTGCTGACGAGGTGGCGCGACGTGCGGTTGTAGATGCTGCCGTCGTCGCGGAAGTAGTGATAGAAGCCGCCCGTCGGGTCGTACGCATTCGTCGCGTAGAAGCGCAGCGTGTCCTCGATGTGCGACAGCAGGAACGACGGATCGCGGAAATTCGCGACGAGCGGCGCGGCTTGCGTGTGGGCGGCCGGCGCGGCCGTGCAGGGTTGGACCGGGGGCATGTTCATGATTCGGTGACCGTGGCGGTATCGAGTGCCGGAGAGCCGGCGGGCTGGCTGCTGGCCCGCACGATCAGCTCGACGGGCAGGGAGATCTCGGTGCGCTCGGGCGCTTCGGCGAGCAGCAGTTCGACGCCGCGGCGGCCGAGCGCTTCCTTGTCGACCGCGAGCGTCGTGAGCGGCGGACTCGCGTGCGCGGCGGCCGGGATGTTGTCGAAGCCGACGATCGCGATGTCGTCCGGAATCCGCAGGCCGCGTGCGGTGCACACGCGCTGCGCGGCCAGCGCGGCCGCGTCGTTGTATGCGAAGACGGCGTCGGGGCGCGGGCCCGGCGCGTCGAGCAGTTGCTCCATCGCACGCGCGGCGCCGGTGTCGGGGTCGAGCCCCGCGTCGATCGTCACTTCGTACGCGGGATCGAACAGCCGCCCGGCCTCGAAGAACGCGCGCCGGTAGCCGATCGCGCGCTGCGCGATGCTGTAGTGCGCGGGCGAGCCGCCGATGAACGCGATCCGCGAGCGGCCGGTGGCGAGCAGGTGGCGCATCGCGAGCGCGGCGCCCGTCGCGTTGTCGATGTTGACCGAGCGCAGCCCGGGCGCCCACAGGTCGATTAGCACGAGCGGCCGGCCGGTCGCGGCGAGCGCCTCGATCGTCTCGGGCTCGATGAAGCCGGCGACCGCGATCGCGTCGGGCGCGTGCGGGCGCATCTGGCGCAGCACGTCGTCGTTCGGGCCGACCGTGAGCAGCGTCGGCACGATGCCGCGCTCGCGGCATGCGTCCTCGACGCCGTGCAGCACGTGCGAGAAGAACGGGCTCGCGGGAAAGCGGTTGTGCTGGCGGTGCAGCAGGAAGGTGAGCCGGCGGATGCGCGGCCGCAACTGCGCGGGATCGTAGCCGAGCTGCTGCGCGATCTCGACGATGCGCGCACGCGTTGCTTCCGACAAGCCCGGCTGGTTTTTCAGCGCGCGGGAGACGGTGCCGATCGAGACCTCTGCCGCCCGCGCGACATCGCGAATGGTGGTGCCCATCGTTCGGGGTTCGGTTTGTTTAGGGTGAAAGCGATTGTATAGTAAAACATATCGCGAAATTCGGGCCGGATAACCGGGGAATACCCGTGAATAACGGGTTTTTAAGCGCTAATCTGCGAAAACGCCGTTACTAAAAATACTAAACAAAACGCGAAAAAGGCAAGGTGGTCGTGCGTGCGCCCGGCGGCGCGGGCGACTGGCGGGAAGGGGGCGGGAATATGCTGGAAAACGGGCTGTTTCGAGCGTCTGCGCAGCGTGCCCGGCGACCTGCACGAGCGGCCGGCAGCCGATGCGCAACGATTCGGCTGGTTGACGGGCGGATGCCCGTCTCCGTCGCCCGGAGCGCAGCCGTATCCGCGCTCGACGATTGCCCGCCGTTCAGTCCGCCGCGACCGTCGCCGCCACCGTCGGCGGTTCGCCGCGATTGCGCAGCGCGGCGCGGCCCGCGTCGAGATCGACGACCGCGAGTCCGCCCGGCTGCTGTTTCGCGCGCCGCTTCGCGAGCGCCGCGACCGACGCGATCTCGTCGCTGCCGTAGCGCTTCGCGCCGTGCGCGCCGGCCGGCACGCCGACGGCACCGATCGCCATCGTCACGAAGCCGAAGAATGCCGGGTTGCCGTGGCGGTCCTCGCCGCGCAGCCCGCCCGCCTGCCGGTCGGCCTGCGTGTAGAAGCGCTGCGCGCCGTCGTTGAAGCGCGCGATCGCGTCGGTCGCGCGCACGTGCCAGTCGTCGCGCTGGAACAGCACGAGGAAATCGTCGCCGCCGACGTGCCCGAGAAAGTCGCGCTGCGGGTCGCACACGCCGGCCAGCACCGTCGCGGCGAACTTCAGCACCTCGTCGCCCTGCCAGTAGCCGTACTGGTCGTTGAACGGCTTGAACTGGTTCAGGTCGACATAGCACGCATGAAAGCCGGCATCGCGCTGGAGCAGGCGGTCGATATGCGCGCTGATCGGGATGTTGCCGGGCAGGAACGTCAGCGGGTTCGCGTAGCGCGCGGCTTCGATGCGCATCTCGGTCACCGCGCGTACGAGGCTCTCGCCGGTGCCGAGCCCGACGTAGCGGCCGTGTTCGGTGATCACGAAGCCGTCCGCGAGATAGCGCTGGTCGTGGCTCGCGAGCAGCGTCGCGAGCTGCTCGAACGTCGTCGCGTTGTCGATCATCAGCGGCGCGTCGTTCGCGAACTGCAGGCACGGCTTCTTCCCGAACACCTCGCGGTGATACGGCAGCGCGAAGCGGTCGATGAAGCCGCGGCGATTCACGAGCGCGACGGGCCGCCCGCGTTCGACCAGCGCGACCGCGTGCAGGTCGGGCATCCGGTTGAACAGGTCGAGCACGTCGTTGCTGGTCGCGTCGCGCGGCAGTGCCGGCGCGGCGACGAGCATTTTCGAGGCGATCGTGCCGGCCGGCCGCACGGTGCGCGTCGCGCCGGGAAACACCGCGATGTGCGGCGCGCGGATCGCATCGCGCGCGGCCGGCGCGACGACCCGCGACGGCTGCGCGTCCGGCCGGCCGAGCAGGAAGCCCTGCACGCAGCAGATCCCCATGTCGCGCACGACGATCAGGTCGCATTCGTTCTCGATGCCTTCCGCGATCAGTCGCGCGCCGCTCGCCTGCGCGAAGTGCTGCATGGCCTTCACGGCCTCGAACTTGAGCGGGTCGCGTGCGATGTCGTGGATGAAGAAGCGGTCGATCTTCACGACGTCCGGCTGCAGGCGCAGCCACAGGTTCATGCTCGCGTTCGCGGTGCCGTAGTCGTCGAGCGCGAACTGGATGCCCGCATCGCGCAGCGACGCGACCGCCGGCCCGAAGTGCGCGACATCCGGTATCGCGTTCTGCTCGGTCAGCTCGATCACGATGCGCTCGGCGCCGACCCGCGCGCGGCCGAGAAAGTGGCGCGCGCGCTCGCGTTCGCGGGCGAGCTGCAGGATCGTGCCCGCGCTGAAATTGAGGAACAGCTTGCCGTCGCAGCCGAGCGCCGCGAACGCGTCGAGGCAGGCGAGCGCGGCGGCTTGTTCGAGCACGATGGTCGCGCCTTCGCGCGCGGCCTGCGCGAACAGCGCGGCGGGCGGCTCGAGGTCGGTACCGCGCGGGCCGCGTATCAGGCCTTCGTAGCCGACGACCGTCCCCGACCCGAGATCGACGATCGGCTGGAAAACGGCGGCGAGCGCGCGATCCGCGATCAGGCGCGTGATGCTGGCGGCAGCGGAGTCGGAATGGAGCGCGGGCATGGGCGAGGGCAGCCGAATCGACGGGATATCCGGCTTAACGGCACCGCTCGCGGGGAATTGAATGAAGATTTCGTGACGCGATGGGCGCTGATGGTGCATCGCGTCGGGCGCGCCTCGGTGCGCGTTTGGAAGGCGGAAAGGCGGAAAGGCGGGGAGCGGAAAGCGCCACCATCCAGTGACCGTCCCGCCTCCCGTCCCGTCAGCGTTTGCCCGCGTTCAGCGCGCCGGGCGCCGATGCCGCGCCATCCTGCCCGTCGCGCTCGCCGCTCGTGTCGCGCGCGCCCCAGCGCTGCGCGAGCGCCGCGCACGCCATCAACTGGATCTGGTGGAACAGCATCAGCGGCAGCACGATCGCGCCGACCGCGTTCGCCGAGAAGATCACCTTCGCCATCGGCACGCCGGCCGCGAGGCTCTTCTTCGATCCGCAGAAGATGATCGTGATCTGGTCGGCCCGATTGAAGCCGAGCCGCTTGCTGACGAACGCGGTCAGCAGCAGCGCGATCGCGAGCAGCACGAGGTTGACGATCAGCAGGCCGCCGAGCGCGCGCGCCGGAATCTGGTGCCACAGGCCTTCGTTGACGGCTTCGCTGAACGCGACGTAGACCACGAGCAGGATCGAGCCCTGGTCGACGAAGCGCAGCACGCCGCGGTTGCGTTCGATCCAGCGGCCGATCACGGGCCGCAGCAACTGGCCGGCGATGAACGGCACGAGCAGCTGCATCACGATGCTGCCGACGGTGCTCCACGGCGACGCGGCGGCGGCCGACTGCGACGTGATCATCAGCCCGACGAGCGCCGGCGTGACGAAGATCCCGAGCAGGCTCGACGCCGATGCCGCGCACACGGCGGCCGGCACGTTGCCTTTCGCGATCGACGTGAACGCGATCGACGACTGGACCGTCGACGGCAGCGTGCACAGGAACAGCACGCCCGCGTAAAGCGCCGGCGTGACGAGCGGCTGCAGCACGGGTTTCAGCGCGAAGCCGAGCAGCGGGAACAGTGCGAACGTGCTGAGCAGCACGACCGCGTGCAGCCGCCAGTGCGTTGCGCCCGCAACGACCGCTTCCCGTGACAGCTTCGCGCCGTGCAGGAAGAACAGCAGGCCGACGGCGATGTTGGTCGCCCAGTTGAACGCGTGGGCGGCCGGGCCACGGCACGGCAGGAGGCTCGCGAGCACGACGGTGCCGACCAGTGCGAGCGTGAAGTTGTCGGGAAGAAAACGGGGGCGGGCCATCGGGAACTCGATTCGGAAACGACGGAGGCGCGCGTCGCGCGCGCGGATGGCGCTATTGTCCCGGTTGGCCATTCACTACACAAATTCATTGTGAGAATCGATTGATGAATCGACTGCATGCGACAACGGCCGTCGCACCCACCCCGGCCATGCGCAAAACGGCAGAAGAATGTTCTGTCGCGTTCGCGCCCTGAAGTGAAAAAACCTAGCAGTAACATGGTGTTACACCGATGCCGGCGACCTAACACTTTTTGGCTCGACACCGTTTCGGGCCGCTCATAAATTACTGCTGAAAGCCTTGCGTCGGCCGAAAGGAGCCGGCGGCAGGCGTGGACAGGCACTGAACGATGACGGAACGTGTGAAACGGAAGATCGGACGATGGGTGGCAGGCGTGCTCGGCGCGCTGCTGATGCCGCTTGCGCTCGCGCAGCCGCCACACGGCGGTCATGGGTTCGGCGGCCACGGTTTCGGTGGCGGCGACATGCGTGCGTACGGTCAGCAGGCTGGCGGCGGGTTCGGTGGCGGGCCCGTCTGGCGCCGCGTTCCGCCCCCCGCCGGTGCACGCGCCGGCGGCGTGAGCAGCTACGGCTCCCGCTGGGGGCTGCGGCCGACGCCGTCGTACGGTCATTACGCCGCGCAAAGCCCGTATCGCCCGATCAGTGCCGACGCGCGCCAGATGCCGCGCCCACCGGGCGGCGGCAACGTGCCGCTGCGCGCCGGTTCGATCCGCGCCGACGTCGCGCGCTACAACGAGGAGCGCGGCGGCCGTCCGATGCCGCCGCCCCGTTCGCAGGAAGAGCCCTCGCACTCGCCGTATTTCTCCCCGTTCTACCGAAACTGAGCGCCCGCGCGCCAGCGCAAGCCCGTTATTAGCGGGAACAGGCCCTGGCCCCCCGCCGGCTGATGCGAATTCGCCACAGTCGCGCGCAGATTTCCGCTGATTTTCCCGTCGCATTGCGCTATCTTTCGCGCCCGGCTCGCGTGCGCCACGCCGCCGTCCCGTCGCGCAACCGCTTTTGCGCGGGGCCACCGCGGCGCATCCGCCACGTATCGATTCCGCGAAGTTAATGCTGGCGCTATACCAGCAATAAGTGTGCGCAATTTTGACCGGACAAATGATCCGTAAAGATGGCTGCGCCCCATACGACGCAAGCACTCGGCTCCAAAAAACAACGCTCGCGCCACTTATCGACCATTCGACAAAACCTGGAGATCCCATGAAAGCATTCGCTCGCCGTGCGTCGCGCACGTCCGTCAAGCTGATCGCCGCGGCCGCCTGTGCGGCGGCTGCCGCACCCGTTTATGCGCAATCGAGCGTGTCGCTCTACGGTCAGGTAGACGAATGGGTCGGCGCGACCAAGTTCCCGGGCGGCGATCGCGCATGGAACGTGTCGGGCGGCGGGATGTCGACGTCGTACTGGGGCCTGCACGGCGCAGAGGATCTGGGCAACGGCTACAAGGCGATCTTCACGCTGGAAAGTTTCTTCCGCGCGCAGAACGGCCAGTTCGGCCGCTTCCAGGGCGACACGTTCTTCGCCCGCAACGCGTACGTCGGCATCAGCTCGCCGTACGGCACGGTGACGGCAGGCCGCCTGACGACGCACCTGTTCCTGTCGACGATCCTGTTCAACCCGTTCTACGATTCGTACACCTTCTCGCCGATGGTGTACCACGTGTTCCTCGGCCTCGGCACGTTCCCGACTTATCCGAGCGACCAGGGCGCGGTCGGCGATTCGGGCTGGAACAACGCGGTGTCGTACACGTCGCCTTCGTTCGGCGGGCTGAATGGCAGCGCGATGTACGCGTTCGGCAACCAGGCCGGCGACAACGGCTCGAAGAAGTGGAGCGCGCAGTTCAACTATGCGAACGGCCCGTTCGCGGCGACTGCCATGTATCAGTACGTGAACTTCAACAACGGCCCGCGCGACTTGAGCGCACTCGTCGCCGGGATGAAGAGCCAGGGCATCGCGCTGGTCGGCGCGACCTACGACCTGAAGGTCGTGAAGCTGTTCGGCCAGTACATGTATACGAAGAATGACCAGATCGCGGGCAGCTGGCACGTGAACACCGCGCAGGGCGGCGTGTCGGTGCCGCTCGGCGTCGGCAACGCGATGGCGTCGTACGCATATTCGCGCGATGCCGGCGGCCTCGACCAGACGCGCCAGACCTGGGCCGTCGGCTACGACTACCCGCTGTCCAAGCGCACGGACGTCTACGCCGCGTACATGAACGACCACATCAGCGGCCTGTCGACCGGCAACACGTTCGGCGCAGGTATCCGCGCGAAGTTCTGACGCGCACGCGCGATCGGCGCGCCGGACGCGCGCGGAAATCGCGCGTTCCGGCTGCATGTTGTCCCGCCCGAAACGGCGCCGCCATCCGCAGTACTTTCCAAAACCGAAAGGAGCCTGGAGGGAGCGGAGTACTTGGGGTTGGATGGTCGTTAAAGGGAACTGCATTTTAGGGTATGGGGAGTCTCGGTTGCGAGGGGAAGCTGTGACGGGCATAGCCCATAGCGGCTTGCATCCTTGCGGGCTATGCGCGGCGTGCCCGAGCCAGGCTCCATACATCGGGGTACCGAGGCCGGGTTTGGTCGGCAACCTTGCCCATCAGACGTTCCCGCGCCTGGCGAACCTGACGGGCGACTTCGACATCTGTCTGGCTGCGCGCGTGCTGCTTCAGTTGATCGATCGTGATGTCCTTGCGCAGGAAATCATCCACGTCCGGCAGGCTGGCTAGCTTCTCAAGCGGCGTCATCACATCTTCGGCTCGGTGAACGCGTCGCATGCGGCCCGGCTTCCTGGGATCAGGGACTTCGGTGCCGAAAAGGCAGGGTCGGTGCATGTTCAAAAACGGATTAAGCAGATCTACGCAAAAGGCGTTGAACTGCTTCGCCCACTCGGCCGGTATGTGCGCGTAGCCGAATTGCTTGCGCACGACATTGCCGTTCTTGGATTCGGCCAGGGCGTTGTCGTTACAGCGTCGTGGACGTGAGCGGGTGAACTCGATGAGTTGTTCCTTGAGCATCTTCGCGACCTCGTGATTGATGTACTCCGAACCGCCATCGCTGTGAAAGCCAAGAATACGGAACGGAAACTGGTCAATCATGTCGCGCAGTACCGGCAGCATGTGTTCCCGCTCCAACGATGGCACGGTCGCGACGACTTCCCACTGGGTTACGCAGTCGACGGCGTTGATGTGATACACGCCGCGCTGTTCGTCGATGTTGCCCTGATGAACGCTGTCGATGCGGATGAAGCCGGGGCGGTTCTCTGGCGCGGGAGCCCGGCGCACGGCGATTGCCGCGCCTCTGGGATTGGCCTGAGTCTTCGTGTAGACCGTGTGATGCAGACGATAAGCCTGCGAACGTCGCAGGTTGTACAGGTGAGATGCTGAAAGGTGCTGCAGGCGCTCGTAGCGCTCATCGTTGTAGACCTGATACATCCGGCGCAGCACCACGACCATCGCCGGTCCGGAAAGCCTGCCGTACTCGCGCTCGGTCTGGGCGAGCGTGAAGATGTCCTCATCGGTGTAGCGGCGGGCGAAGGCATTCGCGGGCGTGCCCTTCAGCCACGCGAGCCTTTGCCCTTGCACCCAGCGTTGTACCAGCCGTGTCATGTGAGCTCGGCTGAAGCCGCTAAAGCGGCGCAGATAGCGCAGCACGAGCCCCCGGTGAGTTCGCTTGAGCCGGTCGTAGCGAAAGCGCCGTAGCACGGAGGCGACCCATTCGCGCCGTTCGTGAGGGCACGCGGCGGGTGCGAAGTCGAGCGTCTGTGTGCCGTCGAGGACGGCACGCACTTGGTCCAGGGCGCGGATTTGCGATTCGTTCAAGTTGATGATCATCCGGTAAATGATCATCCACCCCGGTGCTCCGATGTCGGTCAACTCGTGCGTATCGGGCCAACAACAGGCTCATTTGCATTGGAAACGCGCCAAAGGCGCTACACAAGAACCAGCGAAGACCCTCGCCCAGGCTCCTGTTCCATTGGAAAGCGCTCCGCGGCGCCGTTTTGCCTTTGTTGACCTTTCTGTTTCCTCGCCTTTGTTACCCTATCTCGTAATTGGACCATTCCCCCCGTCATTACGAGCTAGTTTGATGGATACCCTCGTCAGCATGAATGTGTTTCGCTACGTCGTCGAAGTGGGCAGCTTCGTCGGCGCGGCCGAGCGCATGCAGATGTCGGCTGCGATGGCGAGCAAGCACGTGATGCATCTCGAGCAGCAGCTCGGCGCGCGGCTGCTGCATCGCACGACACGCCGCGTCGCGCCTACCGAGGCGGGACGCGAATATTACGAGCGCCTCGTGCAGGCGCTGTCTGAACTCGACGAAGCCGGGCAGGCCGTCGGCGCCGCGAGCGTGGTGCCGCAGGGCCGCCTGCGCGTGACGTCGCTGTCCGCGTTCGGGCTGCGGCACGTGATGCAGGCCGTCACCGATTACGCGGGCCGGTTCCCGGACGTGACCGTCGACATGACGCTGTCCGATCGCGTGGTCGACCTGATCGAGGAAGGCTACGACGTCGCGGTGCGCGCGGCGCCGAACGGATTGAAGTCGTCGTCGCTGGTCGCACGGCAGATCGCGACCGCGCACATCCTGCTCGTCGCGTCGCCCGAGTATCTCGACAAGCACGGCACGCCCGCAACGATTGCCGATCTCGCGCATCACAACTACCTGCGGCGCGACTCGAATTCGACGATGCTCGACTCGCTCGTGATCGACGCGGCGGCCGCGTCGCGCGTGACCCTCAACGGCAACCTGATCGTGAACCATCTCGAAGGGCTGCGTGCGGCCGTGCTCGCGGGCGCGGGCATCGCGCTGCTCGGCACCGAGGTGGTCGGCGACGACATCGAATCCGGCCGGCTCGTGCCGGTGCTGCTCGATTCGGTGCCGCCGCACGAGGCGCCGATCTATGCGGTGTACGCGAGCCGCCGTCACGTATCCGCGAAGGTGCGTTCGTTCGTCGATTTCCTCGCGGCGCGTTTCGAAGGCCAGTCGCTGTGCCCGTCGATCGAGTCGCGCCTGCGCGTGCTGCCGATCACACGGATCAAGCGCGCGGGCTGAGCCGTGTCCCGCGGCGGCGGGGCGATGAAACAAAAAGCGCGAACCGCTCGGTTCGCGCTTTTTGTCTGGTCCGACGGGATTGGCGGCGGTGGCGAATGCGGCCGCAATGGCCGCCGCATCCATCAGCGTGCGATGCCGAGCCGCGCCTTCGCGTCGTCGTACTCGCGCTTCAGGCGCTCGACGAGCGCACCCACGCTCGGCAGGTCGTCCATCAGCCCGACGCCCTGGCCGGCGCCCCAGATGTCCTTCCACGCCTTCGTCTTGTCGCCGCCGAAATTCATCTTCGTCTTGTCGGATTCCGGCAGCGCTTCCGGATCGAGGCCGGCTTTCTCGATGCTCTCGCGGATGTAGTTGCCGTGCACGCCGGTGAAGAGGTTCGTATAGATGATGTCGGACGATTTCGCGTTCAGGATCGCGTGTTTGTAGTCGTCGATCGCGTGCGCTTCCTGCGTCGCGATGAAGCGCGTGCCCATGTACGCGAAATCGGCGCCCATCGCCTGCGCGGCGAGGATCGAGCCACCGTTCGCGATCGCGCCGGACAGCACGATCGGACCGTCGAAGATCTTGCGGACCTCGCCGACGAGCGCGAACGGCGACGTCGTGCCCGCGTGGCCGCCCGCGCCGGCCGCGACGAGGATCAGCCCGTCGACGCCGGCTTCGAGCGCCTTCTGCGCGTGGCGCAGGTTGATCACGTCGTGCAGCACGATGCCGCCGTAGCTGTGCACCGCGTCGACGATCTCGCGCGCCGGCGCGCGCAGGCTCGTGATGAAGATCGGCACCTTGTGCTCGACGCATACGCGCACGTCGTGCTCGAGCCGCGCGTTCGACTGGTGGACGATCTGGTTGACCGCGATCGGGCCGATCACCGCATCGGGGTGTTTCGCCTTGTGGTCGGCGAGTTCCGACTGGATCTGCGTGAGCCACTCGTCGAGCAGTTCGGCCGGACGGGCGTTGAGCGCGGGGAACGAACCGACGATGCCCGCCTTGCATTGCGCGAGCACGAGTTCGGGGTAGCTGACGATGAACATCGGCGACGCGATGACGGGCAGCGTCAGGTTCTGCAGGACGGTGGGCAATGCCATGTGATGTCTCCAGTCTCCAGGGAGGGCCGGCGCCCGCGCGGTCGCGTTGACGCCGACACCATGCTTTGCGGTCGAACGATGATTCGAGTGTAGCTGCGGAACGAGATCGTTCATATTAATACGAACGGTCGTGCGATTCTACGCGAGCTTAACAAAATGCGCGGTATGGCCGCAATCGAGTGAGTGTTCTCTTTCTACGGATTCCGGCTGCTGCCCCGCTGTGAAGATGCGCTAGCGCTCCTAAAATAGCCGCCATAACAAACCAACGAGAAATAAACCATGTCGTTTGAGGCGTTTGCACCGTTTCGCGTGACGGTGCAGGACACCGACATCTTCGGTGTCAAAGGAGGCGCGGGCCCGCCGCTCCTGTTGCTGCACGGGCATCCGCAAACCCACATGATCTGGCATCGCGTTGCCGCGACGCTCGCGAATCACTTCACGGTGATCGCCACCGACCTGCGCGGATACGGCGCGTCGGGCCGGCCGCCGAGCGACGCGCGGCACGCGCCGTATTCGAAACGCGCGATGGCGGCCGATCAGGTCGCCGTGATGCGGCATTTCGGCTTCGAGCACTTCCATGTCTGCGCGCACGATCGCGGCGCGCGTGTCGCGCACCGGCTCGCGCTCGATCACGCGGATGCCGTCGAGCGGATGATGCTGCTCGACATCGCGCCGACGCTTGCGATGTACGAGAAAACCGATCGCGCGTTCGCGACCGCGTATTTCCACTGGTTCTTCCTGATCCAGCCGGAGCCGCTGCCCGAGACGCTGATCGGCGGGCATACCGATGCGTACATCGAGCGCGTGATGGGCAACCGGTCCGCCGGGCTCGCGCCGTTCGCGCCCGAGGCGCTCGACGCGTACCGCGCCGCGCTCGCGCAGCCGGGCGCCGTGCACGCGATGTGCGAGGACTACCGCGCATCGGCGACGATCGACCTCGAGCACGACCGCGCGGATCTCGAGCGCGGCAACAAGGTCGCGTGTCCGCTGCGCGTGCTGTGGGGCGAGCACGGGATCGTCGGTCGCTGCTTCGATCCGCTCGACGAATGGCGTCGCGTCGCGCGCGACGTCAGCGGCCGCGCGCTCGAATGCGGGCACTACATTCCGGAAGAGGCGCCCGTCGCGCTGATCGACGAACTGCTCGCGTTCTTCGAGGCGCGCGACCCGGCCGCATGAGGGCGCGGGCGGGCGGCGCGGGCCGTCCGCTCAGCGGTGCGCGTTGTCGTCCTCGACGAGCGGCGGCAGGCGGCGCGGCACGGGCGTCGATTTCACGATCGCGGTGCTCGTCTCCGCGCGCTCCGTCACCTTCGACAGGATGTCGTCGAGGTGCTCGATCGTGCGCAGGTAAAGCCGGCAGATGAAGCAGTCTTCGCCGGTCACCTTGTCGCATTCGACGAATTCCGGAATCCGCCGCAGCAACTCCTCGACCAGATGCAACTGGCCCGGCAGCGGCTTCACGCGGACGATCGCCTGCAGCGTGTAGCCGAGCGCGCGCGGGTCGAGCTCGACGGTGAACGCGGCGATCACGCCTTGCGCCTCGAGCCGCCGCACGCGGTCGGCGGTCGCGGGCGCCGACAGCCCGATCTGCCGCGCGAGCTCGCTGGTCGCGATGCGCGCGTCGTCGGCCAGCGCAGCGAGGATCGCGCGGTCGGTCGCGTCGAGCGACGCGACGGCAGGTGGGGAAAGGCGTTTCGGCATGATCGCTTTGCTTTCGAAGGTAAATCGGCTGATTCACTTCAGTTTAGCCGTGGTTTCGGCGAAAGCAAGTTTCTAGAATCGAAGTCATCCACTCTCATCAACGGAGTTCAAGATGGCCTCGAATGAAATTCGCCGCGGTGCCGCCGAGATGGTCGTCGCGATGATGATGTCCGGCACGATCGGCTGGCTCGTGATGTCGTCGCGGCAGCCGCTGACGAACGTCGTGTTCTTCCGCTGCCTGTTCGGCGCCGCGACGCTTGCGATCGTCTGCGCGGCGTTCGGCTTCCTGCGCCGCTCGCTGTTTTCGCCGCGGATGCTCGCGCTCGCGACGCTCGGCAGCGTCGCGATCGTCGCGAACTGGCTGCTGCTGTTCGCCGCCTATTCGCGCGCGTCGATCTCGATGGCGACCGCCGTCTACAACACGCAGCCGTTCATGCTCGTCGCGCTCGGCGCGATCGTGTTCCGCGAACGGATCACCGCGTCGACGATCGCGTGGCTCGCGCTCGCGTTCGCCGGGCTCGTCTTCGTGGTGCGCGTCGAGCCGGCCGTGCTCGCGGTGCCGGGCGAATATCTGGAAGGCGTCGCGCTGTCGCTCGGCGCGGCATTCCTGTACGCGATCTCGTCGATCGTCACGAAGCATCTGAAGGGCACGCCGCCGCATCTGCTCGCGCTGCTGCAGGCCGGCCTCGGGATCGTGCTGCTCGCGCCGTTCGCGCACTTCGATACGCTGCCCGCGACTGCCGGGCAATGGCTCGACCTCGTCGTGCTCGGCGTCGTGAACACGGGCCTGATGTATGTGCTGCTGTACGGCGCGATCCAGAAGCTGCCGACCGCGATGACCGGCGCGCTGTCGTTCGTGTATCCGGTCGTCGCGATCGTCGTCGATCGCGTTGCGTTCGGGCAGACGCTCGCGTGGACGCAGGTGTTCGGCGCGCTGCTGATCCTGCTTGCGGCGGCCGGCGTGAATCTCGGCTGGCGCATCGTGCCCACGCGTCGCACGGCGGTCGGCAACTGAAACCGTACGATTTGGCGCCGCGACGGGGTATCGCCGCGGCTCGCCGGGGGATTTCAGGAACGCGGATTGCGCTCGGATTGCGTTCGAAATGGGCCCGCGCGCACGCGCGAAAGACGCTGTAAGAAGTTGTAGGGAAACACCCGATGCGATGCGGCCGCGTCGCTCGTATCATGCGGGCTGTGACGTTGATCACGTTCACAGGATTCCGATCTCGATGCCGTTCGCCCGTGAGGCTGAACGGCTCTTTTTTTATGTGCCGCTCCCGGCGAGCATGCGCCGCCGCGCATCGAGCCGCGCGAGCAGCGCGCGCCTCGCGTCGTCGTCCGACGCACGCCATCCCTTGATCTCGTCGCGCGTGCGCAGGCAGCCCGCGCACCAGTCGGTGCGCGGATCGATCCTGCAGACGTCCGTGCACGGCGATGCGACCGTGCCGACCGGTACCGACACCGGTACGTCGCTCATGCGTTGTCCCGCAATGCGACGTCCGCGACCGGCGCACCCGTCAGCGACACGAGTTCGTGCGGCGACAGGTTGAACACCGCGTGCGGATGGCCGGCGGCCGCCCACAGGCTGTCGAGCTCGAGCAGGTCGGCATCGATCAGCGTGACGGGTTCGACGAGATGGCCGATCGGGCAGACGCCGCCGATCGCATAGCCGGTGTTGTCGCGCACGAACTTCGCGTCCGCGCGGCCCACTGCGCCGACCTGCGCGGCGACCTTCTTCTCGTCGACGCGGTTGACGCCGCTCGCGACCACGAGCACGGGCGCGTCGTCCGACTGCCGGCGAAACAGGATCGACTTCGCGATCTGCGCGACCGAGCAGCCGAGCCCGGCTGCCGCCTCGGCCGACGTCTTGCCGGTTCCGGCGAGCATCACGATGCCTTTC
Organism: Burkholderia sp. MS455; assembly: GCF_016899445.1. NCBI lineage: Bacteria > Pseudomonadati > Pseudomonadota > Betaproteobacteria > Burkholderiales > Burkholderiaceae > Burkholderia > Burkholderia sp. MS455. The sequence goes on along the minus strand of NZ_CP041779.1, from coordinate 3,310,963 downwards.
GCATGGCCGCGCTCGCGCAGCAGCAGCGCGACTCTTCGCGCGGAATCGGGGAGGGAATCGAATGAAGCAGGTGTCGTCATGTTGAGGAATCCATGGAATGCCGGGGTCAGACGCAGTTCGCGGCGTCGGCCGCGCTCTGCGCCTTGGCGAGCAGCGCGCGACCGGCGCGCGACACGTTCGTGCGGCCGATCGCGTTCGAGATGAAGTCGCCGGCGGCGACGACCTGCGCGAGATCGACGCCGGTGTCGATGCCGAGGCCCTGCATCAGGTACAGCACGTCCTCGGTCGCGACGTTGCCGGTCGCGCCCTTCGCGTACGGGCAGCCGCCGAGGCCGGCGACCGACGCGTGAAAGATCTCGATCCCTTCGAACAGCGCAGCGTAGATGTTCGCGAGCGCCTGGCCGTAGGTGTCGTGGAAGTGGCCCGACAGGCGCTCACGCGGGAACACGCGCGTGACGGCCGACAGCACTTCGCGCGTGCGCTTCGGCGTGCCGACGCCGATCGTGTCGGCGATGTCGATCTCGTCGCAGCCGAGCGCCGCGAAGCGTTCGACCACGTCGACGACCGACGCGACCGGCACCTCGCCCTGGTACGGGCAGCCGAGCGTGCACGACACGCTGCCGCGCAGTCGCAGGCCCGCATCCTTCGCGGCCTTCGCGACGGGCTCGAAGCGCGCGATGCTCTCGGCGATGCTGCAGTTGATGTTCCGCTGCGAGAACGCCTCGCTCGCCGCGCCGAAGATCACGACTTCGTCGGCGCGCGCGGCGAGCGCATTCTCGAAGCCCTTCAGGTTCGGCGTGAGCACCGAGTACACGGTGCCCGCGCAGCGCTCGATGCCGGCCATCACGTCGGCGCCGTCGGCCATCTGCGGCACCCATTTCGGCGACACGAACGACGCGGCTTCGATGTTGCGGAAGCCGGCGCGCGACAGGCGGTCGACGAGCGCGATTTTCACGTCGGTCGGCACGAAGGTCTTCTCATTCTGCAGCCCGTCGCGCGGGCCGACTTCGACGATCTTGACGGCGGTGGGGAAGCTCATGGTTGTCTCCGGTTTTGTCTGTATTCAGTAGCCGCGCGCGTAGTCGACGATGCCGCCGACGCGCTCGCCGCGCTCGAATGCGCGGATCTTGCCGGCGATCTGCTCGACGGCCTCAGCGCGCAGCGTTTCGGCCGAGCTGTGCGGCGTGATCGTGATGCGCGGCGCGCGCCAGAACGGATGGTCGTCCGGCAGCGGTTCGTGCTGGAACACGTCGAGCGTCGCCGCGGCGATCCGGCCGCTCGCGAGCGCGTCGAGCAGGTCGGCCTCGACGAGATGCGTGCCGCGCGCGACGTTGACGACGTACGCGCCGGGCGCGAGTCGCGCGAACGCGCGCGACGACAGGATGCCGTCGGTGTCGGGCGTGCTCGGCAGCAGGTTGACGAGCACCTTCGCACCGTCGATGCACGCATCGAACGCGCCGTCGCCGGCGAAGGTCGCGATGCCGTCGAGCTGCTTCGCGCCGCGGCTGTAGCCGCGCACCGGCAGGCCGAGCGCGGCGAGCGCGAGCGCGACCTGCGCGCCGAGCACACCGAGGCCGAGCACGGCGACGGTGAACGTTGCGCGCGGATGCGGTTCGAGCGGGTGCCAGCGGCGCTCGCGTTGCTGCGCGTCGTATTCGTCGAAACGGCGCAGGTAGCGCAGTACCGCGTGCGTCACGTATTCGACCATCTGCCGTGCCATGCCCGAATCCTCGAGCCGCACGAGCGGCACGTGCGCGGGCAGCGTGCCCGGATGCGCGCGGTCGAGCGCGAGCAGCGCGTCGACGCCCGCGCCGAGGTTGAAGATCGCGCGCAGGCCGTCGCGCGGCGCGAAGAACTCGCGCGGCGCGCGCCATACGAGCGCGTAGTCGGCGGCGGCCGTGTCGCCCGGCTGCCATGCGCGCAGTTCGGCTTCCGGCAGCGCGTGCGCGATCTCGTCGCGCCATGCGGCGGCTTCCTGGTGCGGGGAGTAGAACAGGATCTTCATTGCGTGACTTCGCGCGCGCCGGCGAGGCTCGTCACGGGAAAGGCGAGAGGGGCCGGGCGCAGCGCGCCGGCGGGCGTAGCGGACATCGGGCGTCTCCTGACGACCGGGCCCGGCGCGTCGACGCCGGGCCCGGTTCCGTGTGAAGCTGACGGGAAGCCCACATTCTACGGTTTCGACGCGAATCGCGCCGTCGCGCGGGCCGGCGCGCGCAAAAGCAAAGCACAAAATATTGGTTCGGCCGCCGGGCGCCGCGCGCCACAATCGAAACTCGTCTTCAAGCAAGCGAGGGCAATCATGCGCGCATGCAGCAAATCGGCGTGGCCGCCGCGGCTCGTCACCGTACCGGGCCTGCACGGCAGCGAAGGCGCTCACTGGCAGACCTGGCTCGAGCGGCAGTTCCCGCGCTCGCTGCGCGTCGAGCAGGACGACTGGGACGCGCCCGATCTCGCGCGCTGGGCGCAGTCCGTGCGCGCGCTGCTCGACCGCGAGCGCGGCCCGTTCGTGCTCGCCGCGCACAGCTTCGGCTGCCTTGCGGCCGCGCATGCGCTGGCGCAGTGGCCGCATACGGGCGATGTCGCGGGCGTGCTGCTCGTCGCGCCCGCCAGTCCGAAGAAATTCACGTTTGCCGGGCCGTTCGACGCACGCCGGCTCGCGGTGCCGTCGATCGTGATCGGCAGCGAGACCGATCCGTGGATGCTGCTCGCCGATGCGCGGGCGCTCGCGCAGCGCCTGGGCAGCGCGTTCGTGAACCTCGGCGACGCCGGGCACATCAATACGGCAGCCGGCTTCGGGCCGTGGCCGCGCGCGAAGTACTTCGTCGACACGCTCGTCCATTGCGCGGCGCCGCTGCGCTTTCGCGATGCGGACGACGGCTTCGAGACCGCGCTCGTCGACCGCGCGCTCGCGCACGCGGTCTGACCACCTCGGTTCTGCGGTCGGGGGCGGAAACGGCGCGATCAGCCCGGCGAAGATGCAGCGGCGGCCGACGCGGCCGCGTTCGACGCGGGCTTCGCATCGTCGTCGTCATCGGGCGGGTAGTGCACGACGGACGGTGCGAGCGGCGCGGCATCGGACGCGGCGGCATTCGCGGTCGCATTGCTGTTGAATGCGCTGGCGGAGCCGCTCGATGCGCCGGCCTGCTGCGAGGCGTCGGCCGCGTGCGCGTCGTGCGGCGCGTCGTCGCTGCAGGCGGCGACCAAAGCGGCGGCACAAAGAACGACGACGGCGGAAACGCGACGCATGACTTCTCTCCTGGCAGGCTGATCGGGAAACGTTTTCGAGTATGCCGATACGATGCGACGTTTCGGTGAATCGTTTGCGATCGGTGTGTGATCGCGAAACGCTTTCGTCAAATTAACGGATTACTTTCGCGTGCGTGCGGCCATCGCCGACCGCCGACCGCCGGCTGTCAGCGCCGCGGTGTCCTGCGCCGTACTTCGCTGCGCAGCCAGTCGAGCCAGGTGCGGATCGCCGCTTCGTGCGGATGGCCGGGGCGCCACACGACGTAGTGCGCATACACGTCGGTCACGCGCACCGTCGACACGCGCACGAGCGTGCCGGCCGCGAGTTCGGGCTCGATCAGCGAGCGGCGTGCGAGTGCGACGCCGCGCCCTTTCAGCGTCGCGTCGATCAGCGCGTTCGCATCGGTGAAGCGCGGCGCGCGCGCGGATTCGGTGAGGTCGAGCCGCGCGGCCTGGAACCACGGTTCCCACGGCTGCGCGGGATGGCGCAGCAGCGTCGCGCGCACGAGATCGGCCGGCGCGCGCGGCGCGACGCCGTCGCGATTGCGGTACACGGGGCTCGCGACCGGAAAGATCGTCTCGTTCATCAGTTTCTCGGCGACGACGCCCGGCCACGTGCCGGGCCCGTAGCGCAGCGCGACGTCGATGCGGTCGCGCTTGCGCAGCGGCGCGAGCGTCGCGTCCGGGTGCAGCGCGATCGCGATGTGCGGATGCGCGGCCGAGAAGCGCGGCAGGCGCGGCGCGAGCCAGCGCTCGGCGACGCTCGGCAGCACGCTCACGTTCAGCGTGACGTCGCAGGTGCGCGGGCGGCTGCGCACGGCGAGCGTCGGCTCGAATGCGCGTTCGAGCACGTTCAGGCCCTGACGCACCTGCAGCGCGAGCGCGTGCGCGGCGTGCGTCGGTGTCGCGCCGTTGCGCTCGCGCGTGAAGAGCGGATAGCCGAGCTGCGCCTCGAGCGTGCGGATGTGCTGGCTGACCGCGCCTTGCGTGAGTGCGAGTGCGTCGGCCGCGCGCGTGAAGCTCTGCAGCCGCACGGCGGCCTCGAACGCGCGCAGCGTCTGCAGCGGAGGGAGGTGGATGCGTCGCATGCGGATATTAGTAACACTAATGTCCGAGCACGACAATTCATCGTTTGCGGCGCCCGGCCACGCGTTCCTACACTCGGTTCCGTCTTCCACAGCCCGGTCGGGCCACACCATCATGAACGCATACCGTCTCTATCTTTCGCCGGGCGCCTGCTCGCTTGCCGCTCACATCGCGCTGGAGGAAACCGGCGCGCCGTTCGACGTCGAGATCGTCTCCCTGCAGAAACAGCAGAACCTCGAAGCGCGCTATCTCGCGATCAACGCGAAGGCGCGCGTGCCCGTGCTCGCGATTCCGGGCGAGCCGCGCGTGCTCACCGAAACGCCCGCGATCCTCACGTATCTCGCGCGCCGTTATCCGGATGCGCGATTGCTGCCGCTCGACGATCCGCTGCGTGAGGCGCGCTGCCACGAATGGCTCGCCTGGCTGGTCGGCTGGGTGCATGGCGTCGGCTACGGCGCGCTGTGGCGGCCGGGCCGCTTCATCGGCGACCCGGCCCTGCACGGTGCGGTCAGCACGCACGGGCGCGGCACGATCGATGCCGCGAACGAGAAGATCGAAGCCGCGCTCGCTGACGGCCGCACATGGGCCGAACCGGGCGGCCATTCGATCGTCGATCCGTTCCTGCTCGTGCTGTATCGCTGGGGCGTCGCGATCGGGCTCGACATGACGCGGCATCCCGCGTGGACCGCCCATGCGCAGCGCGAGGCCGAACGGCCGGCCACGCGGCGTGCGCTGGCGCGCGAGGCGGGCTGACGGCGCGAGCACGCCCGATCGGTCGCGCGCCGGTTTCGTCTCCGGGTTCGTTCGCATAACGAAATTCGAACACGTCCAATTGCCATGCCATGTTCATTCATATTGAATGAGAATCATTCTCGTCAATGAGGTGGAATGAACATGAGTCTTTGCATTGTGTCGAGCGCGACGCCGCCGCGTCGCGCGACTGCTTCCGTCGCGTTCGCGATGATGACCTGTGCGGCCGCACCGGCGTGCGCGGAAGAGGCTGACCCGCGGCAGGCGCCGCACCTGAGCCCGATCTTCGTGCAGGGCGACCGCGACACCGGTTCGCGCGTCGACCGCTCCGGCTCCGCGAAATACGCGACGCCGCTGCTCGACGTGCCGCAGACGATCACCGTCGTGCCGCGCGCGGTGCTCGACGAGCAGCAGGCGCTGAGCCTGCGCGAAGCGCTGTCGAACGTCGCGGGCATCACGTTCAACGCGGGCGAGGGCGGGGGCGGGTCGGGCGACATGTTCAACATCCGCGGCTTCGGCGCGAGCGCGAACCTGCAGCTCGACGGCCTGCGCGACAGCGCGCAGAACAATCGCAGCGACCTGTTCAACGTCGAGGCGGTCGAGGTGATCAAGGGGCCGAACTCGGTGTTCGGCGGCGCGGGCACCACGGGCGGTTCGGTGAATCTGGTCAGCAAGGCGCCGAAGGCCGGCGCATTCACGGAAGCCGGTGCGACGCTCGGCACGTCCGACTACCGGCGCGTGACGCTCGATGCGAACCGGCCGCTGCCGGGCACCGACGGCAGGACCGCGTTCCGCCTGAACGCGATGGCGCACGTCAACGATGTGCCGGGCCGCGACGACATCAGCAAGCGGCGCTGGGGCGTCGCGCCATCGCTCGCGTTCGGCCTCGGCACGCCGACGCGCGTCACGCTCGGCTATTTCCACCAGGACGACAACAACCTGCCCGACTACGGACTGCCCGCGCACAACGGGCAGGTGCTGGGCGGCGTGTCGCGCGACAGCTATTTCGGCTGGCGCAATCTCGACCGCGAACGCATCACGTCCGACACGTTCACCGTGAAGGCCGAGCACGACGTGTCGTCGAACCTGAAGCTGCAGAACCTGAGCCGCTATGCGCACCTGCATCGCGACACGGTGATCTCCGCGTCGCACGTGAACCTGCAGGGGCTGCCGCCCGGGCGCTACAAACCGGCCGGGCCGCAGGGTTACGGCCGCGATGCGTCGACGGCGATGTGGGCGAACCAGACGAACGTCACGAGCACGTTCGGCACGTTCGGGCTAGGGCACACGCTCGTTGCAGGCTTCGAGATCTCGCGGGAAACGTACGACCGCACGACCTATTCATATGGGCTCAACCGGTTCTACCCGGCCGGCGGTTTCCCGCTCGCCGCGCCGCCCGGCGACTGGCGCGGCCCCGCGCAGCGCCAGGACAGCGCGCACAACGACACGGCGCTGGTCGTGAAGGCGCTCTACGCGTTCGACACGATCGCGCTCGGCCGGTACTGGGACGTCGACGTCGGGCTGCGGCACGACTGGATCGACGGCCGCTCGGAAGGCACGCCGGCCGGCAAGCCGACCGAGCGCGCAGACAGCGCCGACCGTCACCTGAGCACGCGCGCCGGGCTCGTGTTCAAGCCGACCGACAACGGCCGTGCGTATTTCGCGTACGGCACGTCGTTCAATCCGTCCGCCGAGTTTCTCGTCACGACGGGCTCGGGCGTGAGCGCGGCGACGGGCGCGCTCGCGCCCGAGAAGAACGAGAGCTTCGAACTCGGCGCGAAATGGGAGGGACTTGCCGGCGTCGCGCTGAACGGCGCGCTGTTCCAGACCGAAAAGAAGAACGCGCGCGAACGGATGGCCGACGGCAGCTACGCGCTCGTGGGCCGGCAGCGCGTGCGCGGCGTCGAGCTTGGTGCCGCCGGCAAGGTGACGCCGCGTTGGGACGTGTTCGCGAACTACACGTATTTGGCGAGCGTCACGCTGAGTTCGCCGTCTTCGCCACGCCGCGACGGGCAGGCGCTCGGCAACACGCCGCGGCACGCGTTCAATCTGTGGACGACCTATCGGCTGCCGGCCGGCTGGACGGTGGGCTACGGTTCGCATTTCGTCGGCCGGCGCAACGTGACGTCGCAAGGCGACGGCCAGCTTGGCGCGTACTGGGTGCACAACCTGATGGCCGGTTACGACGTGAGCCGCCGGCTGCGTTTCCAGCTGAACGTCGACAACCTGTTCGACCGCGCATATGTCGAGCGGGTGCGGCAGGTGTCGGGAAGCGAATCGCGATCGTCCGCGGTCGAGTTCGGCGACGGTCGCTCGGCGATGCTGTCGGCCGTGTACAAGTTCTGACGGTTTGCGCGTGCCCGCTACCGCGAGAACAGCGGATAGGTCGCGCCGGCGACCAGCGCGGCCGCGAGCCAGACGACGCTCCACGAACTGACGGCGAGCAACGGCGGAATCGCGAGCGGCGTCGCGAACAGCCCGAGGTAGACGATCGTGTTCGCCATCCCGAGCGCGGTGCCCGCGTGGTTCGCGCCGGCGAGCGTCGCGAGCTCCGTATACGCGACGCCATGCCATGCCGATACGCAGACGCCCGCGAACACGAGAATCGCGACGATCGCTGCGAGCGGCACGTGCGGGCTGCCGGCCGTCGCGGCTGCAAGCAGCGCGAACGACCCGGCGGCGACGAGCACCGAACCGCGCAGGTACGCGCGGCGGTTGCCGTGCCGGTCGGTATGACGGCCGCTCCAGACGCGCATCACCATCGCGCCGAGCTGCAGCGCGACCATCGCCGCGCTGATGCCGGCGAGGCCGAGCCGGCCGAAGTCGTGCAGGAACACCGTCGCGAACGTGAGCACCGCGAACTGCGGCGTGCACAACAGGCCCATGCCGAGCACGATGCGCCACACGCGGCCGCTCGCGAGCGGGCCGCGCGCATGCCGGGCGGGCTGCTGCTGTTCGACGGGACGATGCACGGTGCCGTGCACGGCGGCCGGCGCGGCGGGCGGTTCGTGCAGCCAGCGCCAGGTCAGCGCGGCCGATCCCGCGCACAACAGCATCAGCGCACCGAACACCGCGGCGAAACCCAGGTGCGACGCGAGCGACGGCAGCAGTGCCGCGCCGATGCCGCCGCCGAGCGGCACGGCCGTCTGGCGGATGCTCATCGCGAGGCCGCGTTCGCGCTCGCCGAACCAGCGCATCACCGCCCGCCCGCTCGACCCGTTCACGCTGCCGCCAAGCAGGCCGACGCAGCTCATCATCGCGACGACACGCATCAGCGGCGGCACCGCGTGCGCGGTCGGGACGATCGTGCACACCATCAGCGCGAGCATCGCGGCCGTCGCGACGAGCCCGCTCAGCAGCACGCGGCGATCGCCGAAGCGGTCGGCGGCGATCCCCCAAGGCAGCTCGGATAGCGCGACGCCGAAGCCGAGCGCACCGAGCACGAGGCCGAGCGCGCCGTTGTCGAGGTGATAGGCCGTGCGCATCCACACGGCGGTGGTCGGAATGCCGGCCGCGGCGGCCGAAAAGCTCATGTTCGCGGCGACGCCGGCCGCCAGCACGCGCCAGCGGTGGGCGGGGCCGCGCGCGTCGCGGGTGGGCGAGGTCGGGGAAGCGATGCAGATGGTATCCATGGTGGCAGGCCCAATTGGAAATTGACATCGACAGTCTGGCGGCCTACATTCATCCTGAAAATCGGAAAGTTTTTGATGAATCGTTCGGTAAAACAGGATGATTGACGTGCCCGGACAAGACCTTCCCCGTGGCGGCGGCGAGCCGCCCGCAATGGCCGATGCCGCGCAGGCCCGGCCCAATTTCGACGTGGCGGCGCTGCGCAGCCTCGTCGCGGGCGTGGATCTCGGCAGTTTCGCGAAGGCGGCCGACCGTGTCGCGCGCTCGTCGTCGGCGGTGAGCGCGCAGATCCGCAAGCTCGAGGAGCAGGCCGGCACGCCGCTGTTCGTGAAAGCCGGGCGTGGGCTCGCGCTGACCGATGCCGGCGACGCGATGCTGCGTTATGCGCGCCGGATGATCGAACTGAACGACGAGGCGGCCGCGGCCGTGCGCGGCGTGAATCTCGACGGCTGGGTGCGCGTCGGGCTGCAGGAGGACTTCGGCGAGGCGATCCTGCCCGACGTGCTCGGGCGATTTGCGCGCGCGCATCCGAAGGTGCGGATCGAGGCGCGCGTGGCGCGCAATGCCGAACTGCTCGACCGGCTCGATGCGAACCAGCTCGATCTCGCGCTGGTGTGGGGCGACCCGGCGTCGGCGGCGCTCGTGTCGCGGGCAGGGATCGACAGCGAAGCGATCGCGCAGGTGCTGATGCAATGGATCGGCGCGGTGGGCGCGGGCGGTTTCGGGATGCCGGACGGCGGCGGGGAGGGTGCGGAAGACGGTGCGGCACCGGTTGCGCGCGGCGAAACGGGCGGCGAAGCGGGCGGCCGTGCCGTGCGCGCGCCTGGCGAGCCGCTGCCGCTCGTCGTGTTCGACCGGCCGTGCCGGTTCTTCGGCGCGGCAACCGATGCGCTCGACCGCGCGGGCGTGCCGTGGCGCGTCGCGTTCACGACGCCGAGCCTCGCCGGGCTATGGGCGGCGGCGGCAGCCGGCCTCGGGCTGACGGTGCGCTCGCACTACGGGCTGCCCGCGTCGGTGCGCGTGCTCGACGCGGCGTCGTCCGGGCTGCCGGAACTGCCGAGCCTGCCGCTGATCCTGCTGCGGCGCACGTCGTCGGCGACGCCGACCGTCGACCGGCTCGCGCGGATCGTGACGCAGGCGGTGCGGGATGCGACGGAGGGGGCGGTGGCGGCGCTGGCGGCCTGATACGGGTCGACTGGCATGCGTTCAGCTGAACGTTCGGCCTATTGGAGCAACGGGGCGAATGTCGCGACAATGGTGATCACTCAATGGACGGAGCTCATCATGCAAGTCGCAAACCTCCAGGAAGCCTCGCTCGATCTGCAGCGGCTGGTCGATGCCGCGATCGCGGGCGAACGCGTCGTGATCATGCAGGACGGCAAGCAGTCGGTCCGGCTCGTGCCGCTCAGGCCAATTCATTCATTCGGCGCCCTCGAGGGGCAGATATGGATCGCCGATGACTTCGACGCACCGCTTTCCGCCGAAGAGCTTGCCGCGTTCGTAGGGAAGTAATGAGGCTGCTGTTCGATACGCACATCTTTCTGTGGGCGCTGGCGAACGATCCAAAACTGAGCGTTCGTGCGCGTAATCTGATCACCGCTGCCGACGAAGTGTTCATCAGCAGCGCGAGCATCTGGGAAGTGGCGATCAAGGCAGGGAAGGGAAAGCTGGACGTCGATGTGGATCGGTTGGTCGACAGGATCGACGCGAACCAGTACCGCGAACTGCCGGTTCGGGCCGCGCACGGCGCGGCCGTGCGCCATCTGCCCCATTATCATCTCGACCCGTTCGACCGGCTGCTTGTCGCGCAAGCGCGGTACGAACCGCTGCTGCTTATCATCGCGGACGGCCATCTTTCGCAGTATGGCGCGTCGCGGATTCTGACGGTCTGAAACAGTTTTTGGAGCGAAATCCTACGCTGCCGCGACAGCTTGCGCAGACGCTTCCAGTTCGGCACAAAGCTTGGCCAGCCGCTCCCGCAACCCGTCGCTCGCTGGCACGAACGGCAGCCGCAACCCGTCCTCGCACCATCCTTGCGCGGCGAGCACGGCCTTCACAGGCGCAGGGTTCGGCTCCGCGAACAGCGCCGCGACGAGCGGCTGCAGCGCGACCGACAGGCGCCGCGCATCGGCGAGCCGCCCGTCGCGCAGCAGCGCATGGATGCGCACATGCCATTCGGGCAGCACGTGCGCGCTGCTGGCAATCGCGCCGTGCGCACCGGCGCACAGTGCCGCGAAGTTCTGGTTGTCGTCGCCGGACAGGATCGCGAGCGGCGTGTCGTGCACGAGCCGGCTCATCCGGTCGAGCGTGCCGCCGCATTCCTTGATGCCCGCGACGCGCGGGTCGCGCGCGAGCGCCTGCAGCGTTTCCAGTTCGACGTTCACGCCGGTGCGGTACGGGATGTTGTAGACGAGCACCGGCAGGTCGGCCGCGTCGACGATCGCCTCGACATGGCGGCGGATGCCGTCCTGCGTCGGCCGCACGTAGACGGGCGGCGTGACGAGCAGCCCGTCGGGCCGCAGCGCGGCGAGTTCGCGCGCGCGGGCCGCCGCGACATGCGTCGCGCTCGCGGTCAGCCCGACGACGATCGGCAGGCCAGGCGCCGCGTCGCGCAGCGTCGCGAACACGGCGTCCTGTTCGCGCGCGTCGAGCAGCACGCCTTCACCGGTCGTCGCGCCCGCGACAAAGCCGGCGATGCCCGCGGCCGCATAGTGGCGCGCGAGCCGCGCGAGCGCCGCATGATCGACTTCGCCGTGGTGGAACGGCGTGACGATCGGCAGCCAGATACCTTCGAAACGTGTGTGCATGCAAAGCCTCATGGTGGAAACGGAGTGGGAAGGAACCGTTCCGCCGGCGGAGTGCCGGAACGAGGCATGCGGGCAAGGAGAAAGAAACGACCTGCGGGCGTCCCGTCCGGCATTCGCCTGACGGGACGCGACGTCCCCGTCAGTCGAGGAGTCGTTTTTTCAGTTTCAGCCCGGCCGCGCGCGCACCTGCCGCGACGGCGGCGAGGATCGGGAGCGAGCGCAGGGCAGCGGACATGGATGAACCGTGAAGTGGGCTGAACGGCGATCTTAACACCGGATCTGACGCGTGCGCGAGCGTCAGCCGCCGTTTAGCAGGATTCGAGATTTGCTTTCCACGACTGATTGGAAAGCGCGCCGCGGCCGGCCGCTAGAATGCCCGCTTACGTTTCGATGACAGCGCGTACGCGTGCCGTCACGCACATTCACCACCACTGGAAACGGGGCATATCACGATGGCAAGCATCAAGGGAATCGGCCGCTGGCTGCATACGGGCGCGGCGGCGGCGCTGGTCGTGGCGGCGACGGTTGCGCACGCGGACACGTCGATCCTGAACGTGTCGTACGACGTGACGCGCGAGCTGTACAAGGACATCAATGCGAGCTTTGCCGCCGCGTACAAGCAGAAGACCGGCGAGACGGTCGCGCTCAAGCAGTCGCACGGCGCGTCGAGCGCGCAGGCGCTGTCGGTGCTGCAGGGGCTGCAGGCCGACGTCGTGACGATGAACCAGCCGAACGACATCGACCTGCTCGCCGAGCGCGGCCAACTGCTGCCGAAGGACTGGCGCGCGCGCTTCCCGGACAACAGCTCGCCGTACTCGACGACGATGGTGTTCCTCGTGCGCAAGGGCAACCCGAAGGCGATCAAGGACTGGAGCGATCTCGCGAAGCCCGGCGTCCAGGTGATCATCGCGAACCCGAAGACGTCGGGCAACGGCCGCTACGCGTATCTCGCCGCGTGGGGCTTCCAGAAGCAGAAGGGCGCGACCGACCAGCAGGCGCTCGACTTCGAGAAGGCGATCTTCCGCAACGTGCCGGTGCTCGACTCGGGCGGCCGAGGCGCGACGACGACGTTCACGCAGCGCGGCATCGGCGACGTGCTGGTCACGTTCGAGAACGAAGTCGCGCTGATGGATACCGGCGCGTCGGGCGCGCAGTTCGACGCCGTGTATCCGTCGGCGAGCATCCTCGCGGAGCCGCCCGTCGCCGTCGTCGACAAGGTCGTCGACAAGAAGGGCACGCGCAAGGTCGCGCAGGCGTATCTCGACTACCTGTACACGCCGGAAGCGCAGGAGATCATCGCGCAGCATCATCTGCGCCCGCGCGACGCGAACGTGCTGAAGAAGCATGCGGCCGAGTTCAAGTCGCTGAAGACGTTCAGCGTCGAGCAGGTCTTCGGCAGCTGGGCGAACGCGCAGAAGACCCATTTCGCCGACGGCGGCACGTTCGACCAGGTGATCGTCGACCGGAAGTGATAACGGCGCGCACCGCGCGCTTGTCCGCACGATGACGATGCAGCCGGCTGCTTTCATGCGGCCGGTTTTTTTCGACGCTGCGCGGCCGCACGCGTCCGGCGGCGCGGCAAATTTCCATTCCGAATCGGCGCGCATTCCCGGCCGCCGCCGCGCGTGCTACGCTCATCGCCTTCCTGCAACCGGCATCGCGCGATGAACGTCGATTCGTCCTCCCCCGCTTCCCGCGGCCGTGGCCGCAAGATCTGGTCGGGCACCCGCCCGGTGATCGCGTACGGGATGCCGCCGCTCGGCTGGCGCGACTTCTATCACCGCGCGCTGACGGTGAGCTGGCCCGTGTTCTTCCTGTCGCTCGCGGTGCTGTTCCTGCTGCTCAACGGCGGCTTCGCGATGCTCTACATGCTTGGCCACGCGCCGATCGCGAACCAGTCGCCGGCCGGGTTCGGCGGCGCGTTCTTCTTCAGCGTCGAGACGCTCGCGACCGTCGGCTACGGCGACATGCATCCGCAGACCACTTATGCGCACCTGGTCGCGACATTCGAGATCTTCGTCGGGATGTCGAGCATCGCGCTGGCCACGGGGCTCGTGTTCGCGCGGTTTTCCCGGCCGCAGGCGAAGATCCTGTTCGCGCGCTATGCGATCGTGCGGCCGCTGAACGGCCGAATGACGCTGATGGTGCGCGCCGCGAATGCGCGTCAGAACGTGATTGCCGAGGCGCAGGCGAAATTGCGGCTGATGCGTGTCGAAGGCACGCACGAGGGCTACTCGCTGCGCAAGATCCACGACCTGCCGCTCGTGCGCAGCGAGCATCCGATCTTCCTGCTCGGCTGGAACCTGATGCACGTGATCGACGAATCGAGCGCGCTGTTCGGCGAGACGCCCGAATCGCTCGCCGCGCGCGACGCGTCGCTGCTGATCACGATCGAGGGCTCGGACGAGACGACCGCGCAGGTCATGCAGGCGCGTTACTCGTGGGCGCACGGGGAGATCCGCTGGCGTCACCGCTATGTCGACCTGATGCACGACGAAGACGGCATCACGCACATCGACTACACGCATTTTCACGACATAGTGCCGGTCGACGCCGACACCGACGAGCGCGGTTCGCCGGGCGTGGTGGTCGACGCGGGCGCGGCGGCGCAGGGGCCGGCTGCGTAGGTGTGCTCGAGGGGCGGCGGGCGCCGCCCCGCATGCGTCACGCGTGCAGCAGACGCGCCGCTTCGCGTTGTTCGATCGCGACCGCGCGGCGGAACGCGTCGCGGTCCTCGGCTCGCGCGACGTAGTCGCCGAGCACGCCTTCGTGCGGCAGCAGATGCGCGTCGAACGCGGTCTTCAGCGTGCTGGCGAGCAGCAGGTCGGCCGCGGTGAAGCGCTCGCCGACGAGCCAGGGGCTGTGGGCGAGCGTCTGCGCGAGCGCGCGCTGCACGCGCGTGATGTTGCCCCAGCCGAACGCGACCGGATTGCCCGATGCGCCCGTGAACTTCTCGGCCATCGCCGGTTCGAGGCAGGTCGGCGTGAAGAACATCCATTGCAGGAAACGGCCGCGCAGCGGATCGTCGGGTGCGATGCCGAGCCCGGCGCCGGGGCAACGGTCGGCGAGATAGAGCAGCACGGCGCCCGATTCGGCGAACGGCGCGCTGCCGTCGTCGAGCGCGGGCAGCTTGGCCATCGGGTTGACCTGGACGAACGCGTCGCTGCCCTGTTCGTGCGAGCGCAGGTCGATCGGCACGAGTTCGTACACCACGCCGATTTCCTCGAGCATCCACAACGCCCGGAATGCCCGGGTCTTCGGCCAGTAGTAGAGCTTCATCGCGCCTCCGCGTTTGGGTGCAGGCAGGGTCCGGTGGATGCTCAAGCGTACCCGAGCGCAGGAGGTTCGGCCAGGCGCGCCCGGCTAGGGGCGGCCCGCTGCGCGCGTCTCGTCCGGTGTGTTGTGTCGGACATGAATCAGGTGGAAGGCCGGGCGAAGCCCGCTGTTACAAGGATTCTTCGAATAACTAGTTATATTGAAACTAGTTATGAATAACGACGAAAAATCCCGGTGTAAGCCTGCGTCACTACAATGCACCGCCTCTCCCGCTGCACGCGTGCACATGGCAGTGCAGGCATTCATCCGCGATCGCGACGCTTTGCGCAACGCGGGAATCTTCAACCCGGCGCCGCTGCCGCGCACCCACCGCCGGTTCGACCGCGCATGGAGACAAGCAACGAATGGCAAACGACGATCGCACCACGATCATTCCGCGAAGAACGCCGGAATCGGCGGCCATGGTGGCCGAGGTCAAGCGAGCGATGGCGATTACCGCGCGGCTCAACCGCCTGACGTTCGACGATGCGGCAGAAGTTCGCGCGCTGTTCAGCGAGCTGATCGGCACGCAGGTGGACGACGGCTTCGTGCTGATCCCGCCGTTCCATGCGACGGGCGGCGCCGGCATGAAGATCGGGCGCAACGTGTTCGTCAACCAGAACTGCACGTTCTACGACCTGGGCGGGCTCGAGATCGGCGACGACGTGATGATCGGGCCGAACGTCAGCCTCATCACGTCCGGCCATCCGGTCGAACCTTCCCGGCGGCGCGACTTCGTCGTCGCGAAGCCGATCGCGATCGAACGGAACGTGTGGGTCGGCGCGGGTGCGACGATCATCGGCGGCGTGACGGTGGGCGAGCATTCGGTCGTCGCGGCCGGGGCCGTCGTTACCAGGGACGTTCCGCCGAATACGCTGGTCGGCGGCAATCCGGCAACGGTCATCCGTTCGATTGCCGAGTGAGGTTGCCCGGAGTGCGAGTCGGCTTGAGTCAGCGCAATGGGCCGGATGTGGACAACCCACCCTCAAGGCGACTCGAAACGCTGTGCATTTGAATGGTGAGGGTGCCGCCAAGGCTGTCTGGACAAGGCTTTCCGGCTGTTGCCCGATTGCCGCGCGTCGATGCGCAGGCCGCTTCCGCCGATGTGCCGAAGCACGTTCCTTCGCGCGATCCGTTGTGGATATCCGGCACCGAAACGACTCGCAGCCCTGTGCATTTCGCCGGTGAGGGTGACCGGATGCCACGTAATGCATGAAGAGGGTTGTGGATAACCAATCCAAGGAACGACGCGAAATGCTGTGAAATTCAGCGGTGAGTGTCGGTGCCCGATCGCGCGAAGCGCCTGCTCCGGCGCGGCTTCCCGATCTCCGGCGCGGTTCCGGGCGCCGCGCATTCTAGCCGAACGCGCGCATGCGTGACCGAACGTCGAGTGCGTGGCGACGTGGATATCCGGCTCGGGAAGCCAATCGAAGGGCTGTGCATTTTAACGGTGAGCGCGGGTAAGTGGTCCGCAGCGAGCGGATTTCATTGCGCGTATCAACCTTCTCAAGCGACTCGAAGCGCTGTGTAATTCAATGGTGAGCGTGAGTGCGCCATCGGCGGACAGCCGGTCAAGACGCAGCCGTTCGGCCGACAACGTCGTCTGAAGCGCCGCGCATTTCGGGCTCGAGAGCGAGTACGCTATCGAGGGCAACGCGGATTCTCGTGTGGATATCCGGCCAGCCAAACGACTCGCGGCACTGTGTATTTCGAAGGTGAGTGTCGACGCCCGATTGGACAGCGTGCCGATGCCGGCCGACTCACGGATTCTCGTCCATGTGGATATCCGCCTCTCAAAGTCACTCGAAGTGCTGTGGTTTTCAACGGTGAGGGTGCGCGCGAGACCGGACGACAGGGTCGGTTCGGGCGGTGGATAACCACTACCGCAGCCACTCGAAGCGCTGTGTATTTCAACGGTGAGAGCGCCCTTGCGATTGCGCAGCGTAAGTGTTCCGGTGTGAATATCCGGTCGACAAACCCACTCGCGATCCTGTGTATTCGATCGGTGAGAGTGAATCTCGGATCGACGAAACGAGCCGATCCCGATGTGGATATCCACCGCCGAAATCCACTCGCCGCGCTGTGAATTTCAACGGTGAGCATCGGCGCCCGAGCGAACCGGATACCGATTTCGGATGTGGACATCCCTCCCCCAACGCCACTCGAAACGCTGTGCGTTCGAACGGTGAGCGCGCGAGCCCGATCGGCTGAAGGGCGCAGCATTGTGGACATCCCGCGCCCCCGGCCAATCGGAATGCTGTGCATTTCAATGGTGAGGGTGACCGCCACCGACCGCTGAAACCCTTGTCGCACGAGGCGCGAGCGCCCGCCGCCGCGCCGGCCGGCTGTCTTCGGGCCCGCACCGGTTGTTCCCGCAAACCACCCGGCCGTCCCGACGCCCCGCCCATCCCGCCCATCCCGCTCCGCCGCCGCGCGCGAAAACTCTCTCAAATCCCGATAAAAAGCTGCGCAGTTTTTCTCGCTGCGGGCCCGCCCGAGCAAGAAGAGAAAAAACATTCTCGTCTGCGCGCGAAAAAATAGAGCCATTCGCTGCCGCCGATCGCGCGTCGTCCGACGCCCCGCCGCGCAGCCCAGAACAGCACAATCAGGAGACTTCCCCCATGACCGCCCGCTTGCCCGTCGACGGCCCGCCCGCCCTGTCCGACTACCGCCTGACCGACAACCTGACCGCGACGCGCGGCCGGATCTTCCTGACCGGCACGCAGGCGCTGGTCCGCCTGCTGCTGATGCAGCGCACGGTCGACACAGAACAGGGGCTCAACACGGCCGGCTTCGTCAGCGGCTATCGCGGCTCGCCGCTCGGCATGGTCGATCAGCAGTTGTGGAAAGCGCAGAAACTGCTCGACGGCAGCGGCGTGCGCTTCCTGCCCGCGATCAACGAGGAACTCGGCGGCACGGCCGTGCTCGGCACGCAGCGTGTCGAGGCCGATCCCGAGCGCACGGTCGAGGGCGTGTATGCGATGTGGTACGGCAAGGGCCCGGGCGTCGATCGCGCCGGCGACGCGCTGAAGCACGGCAATGCGTACGGTTCGTCGCCGCACGGCGGCGTGCTCGTCGTCGCGGGCGACGACCACGGCTGCGTATCGTCGTCGATGCCGCACCAGAGCGACTTCGCGATGATCGCGTGGCACATGCCGGTCGTGAACCCGGCGAACATCGCCGACATGCTCGAATTCGGCCTGTACGGCTGGGCACTGTCGCGCTACTCGGGCGCCTGGGTCGGCTTCAAGGCGATTTCGGAAACGGTCGAGTCGGGCTCGACCGTCGACCTCGACGGGCTGCAGACGCAGTGGCCGGCGCCGGCGGGCTTCACGCCGCCGCCGGGGGGGCTGCACAACCGCTGGCCCGACCTGCCGAGCCTCACGATCGAGGCGCGTCTCGCCGCGAAGCTCGACGCGGTGCGCCATTTCGCGCGCACCAACAGCATCGACAAGTGGATCGCGCCGAGCGCGCAGGCGAACGTCGGCATCGTCACCTGCGGCAAGGCGCACCTCGACCTGATGGAAGCGCTGCGCCGTCTCGACCTGACGGTGGCCGACCTCGACGCGGCAGGCGTGCGGATCTACAAGGTCGGCCTGTCGTATCCGCTCGAGATGACGCGCATCGAGACCTTCGTCGACGGGCTCGCCGAAGTGCTCGTGATCGAGGAGAAAGGCCCGGTCATCGAGCAGCAGATCAAGGATTACCTGTACAACCGCACGGAAGGCGCGCGTCCGCGCGTGCTCGGCAAGCACGACGCCGCCGGCGCCTGCCTGCTGTCCGAACTCGGCGAGCTGCGCCCGTCGCGCATCCTGCCGGTGTTCGCCGAATGGCTCGCGCGGCACAAGCCGGCGCTCGACCGCCGCGAACGCGTCGTCGATCTCGTCGCGCCGCAGATCCTGTCGAACGAGGCCGACGCGGTGAAGCGCACGCCGTACTTCTGCTCGGGCTGCCCGCACAACACGTCGACGAAGGTGCCGGAAGGCTCGATCGCGCAGGCCGGCATCGGCTGCCACTTCATGGCGTCGTGGATGGAGCGCGACACGACGGGGCTGATCCAGATGGGCGGCGAGGGCGTCGACTGGGCCGCGCACGCGATGTTCACCAACACGAAGCACGTGTTCCAGAACCTCGGCGACGGCACCTACTTCCACTCGGGCATCCTCGCGATCCGCCAGGCGGTCGCCGCGAAAGCAAACATCACGTACAAGATCCTCTACAACGACGCGGTCGCGATGACGGGCGGCCAGCCGGTCGACGGCAGCATCTCGGTGCCGCAGATCGCGCGGCAGGTCGAGGCGGAAGGCGTGTCGCGCTTCGTCGTCGTGTCCGACGAACCGGAGAAGTACGACGGCCATCACGGGTTGTTCCCGAAGGGCACGACGTTCCACCACCGCAGCGAACTCGACACGGTGCAGCGCGAACTGCGCGAGACGCCGGGCGTCACCGTGCTGATCTACGACCAGACCTGCGCGGCCGAGAAGCGCCGCCGCCGCAAGAAGGGCGAATTCCCCGATCCGGACAAGCGCCTGTTCATCAACGAAGCGGTGTGCGAAGGCTGCGGCGACTGCGGCGTGCAGTCGAACTGCCTGTCGGTCGAGCCGCTCGAGACGCCGCTCGGCCGCAAGCGCCGCATCGACCAGTCGTCGTGCAACAAGGACTATTCGTGCGTGAACGGCTTCTGCCCGAGCTTCGTGACGGTCGAAGGCGCGGCGCTGAAGAAGGCCGCGGGTGCCGCGTTCGACGAAGCGGCGCTCGCCGTGCGTGTCGACGCGCTGCCGGTGCCGGCGACGCATCTCGACGCGGCGCCGTTCGACATGCTCGTGACGGGCGTCGGCGGCACGGGCGTCGTGACGGTCGGCGCGCTGATCAGCATGGCCGCCCACCTCGAAGGCAAGAGCGCATCGGTGCTCGACTTCATGGGCTTCGCGCAGAAGGGCGGCTCGGTGCTGTCGTTCGTGCGGATCGCCGCGAGCGACCGATGGCTGAACCAGGTGCGCATCGACACGCAGCAGGCCGACGTGCTGCTCGCGTGCGACATGGTCGTCGGCGCGAGTGCCGAAGCGCTGCAGACGGTGCGTCACGAGCGTTCGCGGATCGTCGTCAACACGCACCGGATCCCGAACGCGTCGTTCGTGCAGAACCCCGACGCGAACCTGCATGCGGACGCGCTGCTCGAGAAGATGCGTCACGCGGCCGGCGACGGCTACCTGTCGAGCTGCGACGCGCAGGCGCTCGCCGCGAAGTTCCTCGGCGACTCGATCGGCGCGAACATCCTGATGCTCGGCTACGCGTGGCAGCTCGGCCTCGTGCCGGTGTCGCTCGCCGCGATGATGCGCGCGATCGAGCTGAACAACGTCGCGGTGCCGATGAACAAGCTCGCGTTCTCGATCGGGCGGATGGCGGCCGGCGATGCGGCGGGGCTCGATGCGTTGTGGAACGCGCGTCACGCGGTGGCCGCGCACGCCGCGCCGGAAACGCTTGCCGAACTGATCGCCGATCGCGAAGCGCGTCTCGATGCGTACGGCGGCGCACGCTACGTCGATCGCTACCGGGCGCTCGTGAACGCGGCGGCCGCGAAGGGCGACGACGCGCTGACGCGCGCGGTCGCGACGACGTTCTACCGGCTGCTCGCGGTGAAGGACGAATACGAGGTCGCGCGGCTCTACGCGGACGAGGCATTCCGCACCGCGCTCGAAGCGCAGTTTGAAGGCGTGCCGGGGCAGGCCTATCGCGTGAAGTTCAACCTCGCGCCGCCGACGGTCTCGAAGGCCGGCCGCGACGGCGGCGTGCCGAAGAAGCGCGTGTTCGGCCAGTGGATGTGGCCGGTGTTCGGCATGCTGGCGCGCGTGCGCAGCCTGCGCGGCACGTGGCTCGATCCGTTCGGCCGCACCGTCGAGCGCAGGATGGAACGCGCGCTCGCCGACGACTACGAGACGACGCTCGCCCGTGCGCTCGCCGCGACGACGGCCGGCAATGCGGCGCAGGTCGCGCAGCTGGCCGACCTGCACGCCCGCGTGCGCGGCTTCGGTCACGTGAAGGTGCGCAACCTGGCCGGCGTGAAGCGCGCGGAGCGCGAGCTCGCGCTGCAGCTCGGCATCGACGCGGCGACGAGCGCGGCCGTGCAGCACGCGCTCGACGAGATGAAGGGGGCGGGGATGCTGAAGGGGATTCCGGTCGTCGTCGCGAAGTAACGCGAACGCGGGCGGATGTGAAAACGGTGACGCTTCGGCGTCGCCGTTTTTTTATGGGCGGTTGCTTCCGGGCATCGAACGGCCCGTCAGAGAATGCCTTTCTTGCGCGTCGACAGCGCGGTTTCCGACAGGTCGATCTCGCGGATCAGCTTCGTCAGCGTCTCGTCGGAAATCTTGCTCTCGCTGCGCATCCGGTACAGCACCGAGCGTTCCGCGCGCACGGCCGCGATCCGCATCTGCAGCTCCATCGTTTCGCTCTGCTTCGCTTCCGCGCGCGGCGTGGGGCCGTCCTCGGCGAGCGCGGCGAGCCGGCGGCGGTACTGGTCCATCACGCGCGCGGAGATGTCCGCGCAGCGCGCGGCGCCCGATTCGTCGAGATCGGCCGAGATCGCGTCGTGCGACGAGTCGATCGCGCGGATCGCGGCCTGCGCGGCGGCGGCACGCGCGGTGCGTTCCTCGTCGGCGAGCGGGTTGCGCGACGAGCGCACGCCGCGCAGCAGCAGCGGCAGGCCGATCACCGCGACGACGAGCGAGCCGAGGATCACGGCCGACGCGACGAAGATCGCTGTGTCGCGCCCGGGCAGCGGCGCGCCGTCGGCGAGCGCGACCGGGATCGACAGCACGCCGGCGAGCGTGACCGCGCCGCGCACGCCGCCGACCGTCATCACCGCGATCGTGCGCACGCCGGCCATCGTGCCCGCGAGGCCCTGGCGCGCCGCGCGGCGGCTCGCAATCCAGCGCAGCAGCCAGACCCACAGGAAGCGGATCGCATACAGCGCGATCATCATCGCGCACACGTTGAAGATCATCCGGCCGACGAGCGCGTCGCTCGTATGGTGCGCGTCGACGAGCGCGCGGCCGATGATGTGCGGCAACTGCAGCCCGAGCATGATGAACACCATGCCGTTGAACACGAACTCGATCATCGCCCACGTGCTTTCGGCGCGCACGCGCGACGCGACGGTGCTTTTGCGCGAGAAGCTCGTGTAATTCATCATCATCCCCGCCGACACGGCCGCGAGCACGCCCGACAGGTCGAGGTGCTCGGCGAACAGGTAGGCCGCGAACGGCACGAGCAGCGTCATCACGATGCCGGGGGCCGGGTCGCCTTCCTGCTCGGCGTTCAGGAAGCGCGTCGACAGCGCGCTGAACCCCCACGACACGATCGCGCCCGTCGCGAGCCCGCCGGCGGCGACGATCACGAACGTGACCGACGCGGCGCGCAGCGAGAACACGCCGGTCAGCGCGGCCGCGATCGCGAACTTCAGCGCGACGAGGCCCGACGCGTCGTTCATCAGCGCCTCGCCTTCGAGGATGTGCATCAGTTGCGGCGGGATCCTGCCACGGCTGGCGATGCCCGACAGCGCGACCGCGTCGGTCGGCGACAGCACGGCCGCGAGCGCGAACGCGATCGGCAGCGGCAACTCGGGAATCAGCCAATGCGCGAAGTAGCCCACTGCGAGTACCGTCATGAACACGAGCCCGAATGCGAGCATCAGGATCGCGCGGCGCTGCAGGTAAAGCTCGCGTTTCGGAATTCGCCAGCCGTCCGCGAACAGCAGCGGGGGAATGAACAGCAGCATGAAGATTTCGGGATCGAACGTGACGTGCAGGTTGAACTTCGGCCACGCGAGGATCGCGCCGAATGCGATCTGCATCAGCGGCAGCGGCAGTTGCAATGGCAGGTTGCGCGTGACGGCGCCGGACAGTGCGACGGTCAGCAGCAGGATCAGGACTGTGAAGACGATTTCCATCGATACGGCGAATGCGGGGAATGAAACGATCGTACGGAGTGTAGCGTGCCGCAGTGACGGCTGCGCTCAAGCGGCCGGTGCGTGCGCACGAAAATGGTGCGTCGGATGCGCGCCACGCTGGTGCGGCAGCCCCGCTCACCCGCGCGGCGCATGGGTTGTTCGCTCCTTGCACGGAGCTTGCTTGATGCTGGGCAGCCGTCCGGCACCGACCGGACAACCGAGGGTCCAACCAAGACATTGCACGCGCCGTCCGTTTCGTCGGTCGGCGCGTTCGAGTGCTTCACCAGGAGGAAGGTATGACGATCGTGCAACAGGAGCGTCCGGCCGCCGCGTCGCCGTACCGGTTCGAGCGGGAGATGAGCTCCGGCCTCGAACGTCTGGCGACGCAGCATCGCGACCTGACGCTCACGACCGTGTTCCAGCCGATATTCAGCCTGTCGCACCAGCGTGCGATCGGCTACGAGGCGCTGTTGCGCGCGCACGATGCGCTCGACCGCCCCGTGTCGCCGCTTGACGTGTTCGGCGAAGCCGCGCGCCAGGGCGAACTGCTGCAGCTCGACCGGCTCGCGCAGGCGCTGCATCTCGAAAACTTCGCGCTGTTCGGCGCCGAGCGCGAGTGGCTGTTTCTCAACGTCCATCCGGGCGTGCTCACCGACCCGTTCCAGGCGGCCGCGCTGCTCGCGAACCTGAAGCGGCTCGGCATGCCGCCGCGCCGCGTCGTGCTCGAAGTGCTCGAACAGCGTGCGGACGACGTCGAGCGGCTCGCCGAGGCCGTGCGCGAATTTCGCACGCACGGCTTCCTGATCGCGCTCGACGATTTCGGCGCCGGCCACTCGAACCTCGAGCGGATCTGGCAACTGAACCCGGACATCGTGAAGCTCGACCGCATCATGCTGTCGCACGCGGCGCACCGCACGGGGCTCACCGCGATCCTGCACGGGCTGGTGACGCTGCTGCACGAGGCCGGCAAGCTCGTGCTCGTCGAAGGGATCGAGACCGAGCACGAGGCGCAGATCGCGCTGTCGTGCGAGGCCGATTTCGTACAGGGCTACTACTTCGGCCGCCCGGCGCCGGGGTTGCCCGACAGCGCGGCCGCGACGGCCTGCATCGGCGAGCTGACCGAGCGCTTTCGTCAGCAAACCGAAGCGCGCGAGCGGCGCGACGCGCAGCGAATCGCGCCGTACCTGCGCGCGTTCGAGCGTGCGGCCGAGCGCCTCGCGGCCGGCGAACCGCTCGACGAGGTGTGCTGGAACTTCCTCGCGCTCGACGCGGCCGCGCGCTGCTTCCTGCTCGACGCGCACGGCCGGCAGTCGGGCCGCAACGTCGTGCTGCGCGCCGATCGCGCGCTGAGCGAGGCGCGCTTCTCGCCGCTGGCGGACGCGCAGGGCGCGAACTGGCTGCGCCGGCCGTATTTCCGCTCGGCGATCGCCGAGCCGGGGCGCGTGCAGGTCACGCGGCCGTACCTGTCGATCAACGAGGCGCAGCCGTGCGTGACGCTGTCGGTGGCCGTGCGCGTCGGCGATGCGCAGCGCGTGCTGTGCGGCGATATCGACTGGGGCGACGACGAGGCGGACGCCGGCTAGCATCGCGTGCGCACCGCATGCGGCGATCCGGACGATCGGCACGCATCGGCCCGGGCCGGCCGTTGCGTTCCCCGCGTGCTTCCCCGAAAATGGCGCGATCGCGGCCGTCGTGACCGCGATCGCGCCGCCCCGGGGGCCACCATGGCGGCGAATAAAAGGACAACACAATGAAAAGACCGATTTCGCTGACCATCCTCGCATGGGTCATCATCGTGACCAACGCGATCACGTGCGTCTATACGCCGTTCTCGATCGGCATGCCGACCACCCAGGCGCTGCTGTCGCACTACCTGCTGCCCGTCTGGGCGACGCTCGGCATCAGCGTGATCATCGAAGCCGCGAACGTCGTGATCGGCATCGCGATCCTCAAGGGCCGCGAGTGGTCGCGCAAGGCGTACGTCGCGACATCCGTGCTCGGCTTCGCGTTCTCGTTCGTCAACATGCCGCCGTCGATGTTCGCGGTGCTGATTCCCGGCTTCCTGCTGTTCGCGCTGTTCGTCTACCTGCTGTTCCGGCGCCCCGCGACCGCGTATTTCCGCCAGGCACTCGCGTGAGCTTCGTGCGCAACGCGCTGGCGGTCGTGCTGTTCACGATCGCGGGCATGTGCGTGATCGCCGCGCAGATGGTCGCGTTCATGAAGATCGGGCATACGGCGGCGATGCTCGTTTTCGTCGCCGTGCTGTTCGCGTTTTCGGCCGCGCTCCTCGCCGCGGGCGCGTTCGCCGGCGCGTTCCGGCCGCGTGCGCGGGGCGCGGGCATCGCGCTGCTCGTCGCGACCGCGGCCACCGCGTTCGGGATGATGGGCTGGGCGTCGCTGCTGCTGTCGCCCGGGATCGTCGACGTGATGCAGCAGCAGGGCGTGGACGTGAACGCGCGGATGTTCCGGTTCGCGCCCGGTGCCGTGGCGACGGCGTTGTCCGCGCTGGCCGGCGTCTGGCTCGTGCGGCGCGGCTGATACGCGCGGCGGCCGGCACGCTGGCGCCCGTCGCGCCGCTCGGCTAGGATGCGCGAATTGTCCTGACGAATCGCGAGCCGCCGATGAACCGAAACGCCGCTTCCTCCGTCCTCCTCGAAGTGATCGCCACGACCGTCGGCGATGCGAAGGCCGCCGCCCGCGCGGGCGCCGACCGCCTCGAACTCGTGACCGCGATCACCGAAGGCGGGCTGACGCCGAGCGTCGGCCTGATCGAGGCCGTCGTGGCCGCCGTGCCGATTCCCGTCAACGTGATCGTGCGTCCGCACAGCCGGTCGTTCGTCTACGACGCCGACGACCTGCGCGTGATCGAACGCGACGTGCGCGCAGCCGTTGCGGCCGGCGCGAACGGTGTCGTGTTCGGCGCGCTCGACGCGCGCGGCGACGTCGATCTCGGCGCACTGGCCCGCATCGCCGCCGCCGCGGATGGCCGCGCGCTGACGTTCCACCGCGCGTTCGACGTGTCGCGCGACCTCAACGCCGCGTTCGACGCGCTGCTGCGCGTGCCGGCCGTCACGTCGGTGCTGACGTCGGGCGGCCATCCGTCGGTGCTCGACGCGGCCGCGACGATCACGCGGATGGTGCGGCACGCGGAAGGGGCGGCGTGCACGGTGCTGGCCGGTTCGGGGCTCACCGTCGATGCGGTCGGCGATTTCGTCCGGGCCACCGGCGTGCGCGCGGTGCATTTCGGCTCGGGCGTGCGGCCGCGCGGCGAGGTGCTGGCACCCGTCGACGCACAGCTCGTCGAGCGGGTGCGCGCGGCGCTCGACGGCGCGGCGGCACACGTGTGATGCTCGACGGCGTGCGCAGGCGCGTCGAGAAGACCGTGATCCGAGCCGCGAAAAGCAACGCGGTGCAGACGATCGGGTGAAAAAAAGCCGGGGCATGCCCCGGCTTTTTCGTTCGCAGGCTCGGCCCGACGGCCGTTTCGCTTACGCGTTGTCCGACAGCGCGTCGGCCTGGCTCGCGCGGATGCCGAGGCGCTCGAACAGCGCGCGGTCGCGCTGCGTCTGCGGGTTGCTGGTCGTCAGCAACTGGTCGCCGTAGAACATCGAGTTCGCGCCGGCGAGGAAGCACATCGCCTGCATCGCGTCGTCGAGCTGCTCGCGGCCGGCCGACAGGCGCACGACGGCCTTCGGCATCGTGATGCGCGCGACCGCGATCGTACGCACGAATTCGAACGGGTCGAGCGGCGCGGTGCCTTCGAGCGGCGTGCCTTCGATCGCGACGAGGTTGTTGATCGGCACCGATTCCGGATACGGGTTCAGGTTCGCGAGCTGCGAGATCAGGCCCGCGCGCTCGCGGCGCGACTCGCCCATCCCGATGATGCCGCCGCAGCACACGTTGATGCCAGCGTCACGCACGCGGTCGAGCGTGTCGAGGCGGTCCTGGTACGTGCGCGTCGAGATCACCTGGCCGTAGAACTCCGGCGACGTGTCGAGGTTGTGGTTGTAGTAGTCGAGGCCCGCGTCGGCGAGCTGCTGCGCCTGTTCGTCCTCGAGCATGCCGAGCGTCATGCAGGTTTCGAGGCCGAGTTCCTTCACGCCGCGCACCATCTCGGTCAGCGCCGGCATGTGGCGCTCTTTCGGGTTGCGCCACGCGGCGCCCATGCAGAAGCGGCTCGCGCCGTTCGCCTTCGCCGCGCGCGCGGCGTCGAGCACCGTGTCGACGTCCATCAGCTTCTCGGCCTTCAGGCCCGTGTCGTGATGCGACGACTGCGAGCAGTAGCCGCAATCTTCCTCGCAGCCGCCCGTCTTGATCGACAGCAGCGTCGACAACTGCACCGCGTTGGCATCGAAGTGCTCGCGATGCACCTGCTGCGCGCGGAAGATCAGGTCGTTGAACGGCAGTGCGAACAGCGCGACGACGTCGGCGACGCGCCAGCGCTGCGGGGCCGGTGCGGCCACGGGAATCGCGTCGGGTTGCACGGCGGCGGTCTGGGCTTGGGTCATTTCGTTTTCCTGTCCTGGGCGGGAGTGGGGGATCGGTTGGGTCAATGCTGCGCGGCGCGCAGCGACTCGACGAGCGCGGCGATGTCGAGCATCGCCGCGGCGGATTCGGGAGCGGCCGGCGTCATGTGCGGAATGCGGCCGACGAGCGGCGCGCGGTGCTCGCGCGCAAGCCAGTCGCGCAGCGTCGCGACGTTCTCGTCCGGGAACGACATCGCCGGGTCGACGTGGTTCGCGACCCAGCCCGCGAGCGTGAGGCCGCGTTGGCGAATCGCGTCGGCCGTCAGCAGCGCGTGGCTGATGCAGCCGAGCCGCACGCCGACCACCAGCACGACCGGCAGGCCGAGCGCGACCGCGAGATCGGCCGTGTCCTGCATGTCGTTCAGCGGCACGCGAAAGCCGCCGACGCCTTCGACGACGACGATGTCCGCGCGCGTCAGCGCTTCGCGGTGGCACGCGACGATCGTGTCGAGGTCGAGCGTCACGCCTTCCTGCGCGGCGACGATATGCGGCGCGGCCGGTGCTTTCAGCAGGAACGGCGTGCGCAGTTCGGGCGGCAGCACGACGTTCGCGGCCGCGTCGAGCTGCTCGGCGTCCTCGTTGTGCCAGACGCCGTCCCGTTCGTACGCGCCGGCCGCGACCGGCTTCAGTGCAGCCGTACGCAGGCCGTGCCGCGCGAAGCCGTGCAGCATCGCGGCCGACACGAAGGTCTTGCCGATTTCAGTGTCGGTGCCGGTGACGAAGAGCGAGAGCGGCGCCGTCATGCTGCTGCCTCGCTGGCTTCGATCAACGCGGTTTCGAGCCGCGCGAGATCGTCGAACGAATGCGCGGCCGACAGCGACACGCGCAGCCGCGACGTGCCGGCGGGCACCGTAGGCGGCCGGATCGCGGGCACCCACAGACCGTGCGCGTCGAGCGCGCGCATCGCCGCGAGCGTCGCGTCGTTGCTGCCGATCACGAGCGGCTGCACGGCCGTGTGCGAATCGACCGGCTGCCAGCGCGTGTTGCGCAGCAGCGCGCGCGTGCGCTCGATCAGCGCGGCGAGATGCGCGCGGCGCGCGTCGCCTTCGTCGCCCGCGATCAGCTTCAGGCTGGCCGATACCGCATGCGCGACGGCCGGCGGCGCGGCCGTCGTGAAGATGTAGCTGCGCGCGCGCTGGATCAGCCATTCGATCACGGTTTCGTGCGCGATGACGAATGCGCCCGCGACGCCGGCCGCCTTGCCGAGCGTGCCGACGTAGACGAGATTCGGCGAACGCAGCGCGGCGGCCGCAAGCGCGCCGCGGCCCTGCGGGCCGAGCACGCCGAAGCCATGCGCGTCGTCGACGACGAGCCATGCGCGATGGCGTTCGGCCAGCGCGACGAGTTCGGCGACCGGCGCAATGTCGCCGTCCATACTGAACACGGTGTCGCTGACGATCAGTTTCGTTTCGGCATCCGATGCTTCGAGCAGCGCGGCGAGCGCGGCCGTGTCCGCGTGCGGGTAGACCTGCACGTTCGCGCGCGACAGCCGCATGCCGTCGATCAGCGATGCGTGGTTCAGCGCGTCGGAGAAGATCGTCGCGCCTTTGCCGGTGAGCGCGGTCATCGCGGCGAGGTTCGCCATGTAGCCGGTGCTGAAGTACAGCGCGCGCGGTGCGTCGGAGAAGCCGCCCGCGAAGCCCGCGAGTTCGTCCTCGAGCTTTGCGTGCGCGCGCGAATGGCCGCCGAGCAGGTGCGAGCCGCCGCTGCCGGAACCGTAGCGCTGCGCGCCTTCGGCGAACGCGGCGACGAGCACCGGGTGCGCGGCGAGGCCGAGGTAGTCGTTGCTCGCGAAGCCGACGATCTCGCGGCCGTCGACGGTCATGCGCGCGTCGCACGCGGTGTCGGCGATGCGGCGCACGCGGCGCAGCCCTTGCGCGTCGAGATCGGCGAGGCCGCGCTGCAGCGTGTCGAGCAGGGATGTCGTCATCACGAGATCTCCGCGAGCGTTGCGTCGAGCGTGTCGCGCGTGCGCTGCGCGAGCCACGCGATGTCGTCGTCGCTCATCACGTACGGCGGCATCAGGTACACGGTCGTACCGATCGGGCGCAGCAGCAGTTCGCGTTCGAGCGCGCGTTCGAAGAAGCGTCGCGAGAAGCCGCGCGCTGCGTCGCCGTCTAGCGCGACGTCGAATGCGAACAGCGTGCCGCGTTCGCGCAGGTGGCGCACCTGCGGGTGTGCGTCGAGCGGCGCGAGCGCGGCGCGCATCGCGGCCGACTTGCGCGCGTTTTGCGCGAGCACGTCGTCGCGCGCGAACAGGTCGAGCGTTGCGACCGCGGCGCGGCACGCGAGCGGGTTGCCGGTGTACGAATGCGAGTGCAGGAAGCCGCGCGTCGTATCGTCGTCGTAGAACGCCGCGAACACGTCGTCGCGCGTGAGCACGAGCGACAGCGGCAGGTAGCCGCCGCTGATGCCTTTCGACAGGCACATGAAATCGGGCCACACGCCTGCCTGCTCGCATGCGAAGAAAGTACCCGTGCGGCCGCAGCCGACCGCGATCTCGTCGGCGATCAGGTGCACGCCGAATTCGTCGCACAGCGCGCGCAGCCCGCGCACGTACGACGGATCGTGCATCGCCATGCCGGCCGCGCACTGCACGAGCGGCTCGACGATCAGCGCGGCGATCCGGTCGCCGCGTTCGACGAACAGGCGCCGCACGTCCGCGAGCGCGCGACCCGCGACATCGGCGGCCGTCTCGCCCGGCAGCGCGCCGCGCGCATCGGGCGACGCGACGACGTGCGCATGGCGGATCAGCGGGTCGTACGCGTCCTTGAACAGCGCGACGTCGGTCACGCCGAGCGCGCCGATCGTCTCGCCGTGATAGCTGTTCGCGACGCAGACGAATTCCTGCTTGTTCGCGCGGCCGCGGTTGCGCCACGCGTGGAAGCTCATCTTCAGCGCGATCTCGACCGCCGACGCGCCGTCCGACGCGAAGAACGCATGGCCGAGCGTGCGCGCGGTGAGCGCGTGCAGCCGCTCGGCGAGCTCGATCGCGGGCTCGTGCGTGCAGCCGGCGAGCATCGCGTGCTCGAGCGTGTCGAGCTGGTCCTTCAGCGCCGCGTTGATGTCCGGGTTCGCATGGCCGAACAGGTTGACCCACCACGAGCTGATTGCGTCGAAGTAGCGACGGCCTTCGCGGTCGTACAGCCACACGCCCGCGCCGCGCGCGACCGGGATCAGCGGCAGGCGTTCGTGGTGCTTCATCTGGGTGCAGGGATGCCAGACCGCGCGCAGGCTGCGCGCGACCCAGTCGTCGGTGGCTGGCGTACTCAAGGCAACTCCGAAGGGTAAAACGGCCGCGCGGCATCGACGGGATGCCGCGCGGCAGATTCGAAAACGCGCTGAGATTAGCGTGTTCCGCGACACGTTGCACTAGCGGTTACAAACGTCGCAAAGCCTTGCCGGGCGGGAGTTCGGCGCAGATCGGGGCTACTCGGAACGGTACGGTTCAGATGCCCTGAAATGAGCGCAGATAACGACGTTCGAGTGACACCCCCCGACAGAGAAAATCGCGGGACGGGGCGCGGTGCGATCGCGAAAAATCGGGGATCGAAGGGGGCCGGCAAAACGGGGCGATGCCACGCGCGAACCGCGGCGGCGGAATGGTCTGCTGAATCCGGGGGATCAGGCTGCCGGAACGGCGGGCGATGGCGTGATGGCGCGAACGCGCGAATACGGCGGCGCGCGATGCGATCGCGCACGGAAGAATGAGGCGGGAAGTGGAAGGGAGGCGAAAAAGGCGCGGCGTACGGCCCGCCGCGCGTCAGCGCGAAGCCAGCGCGTGCGTATCGGTGTCGTGCGTGCTGCCGTCGCCGTTGTCGGCCGTCTGCGTCGTGTTTGCGTTCCACACGACGCGGTCGTTGACCGCATACAGCCGGCACGCGCCCGCGCCCTGTTTCGCGCAGTTGTCGAGCGCGAGCGCCATCGGGTCGTCGCCGCCTTCGGCCCACGACCACGCGCCCTCCGAGGACACCGCGAACGCGCGGCTCGGATGCTGGTTCAGGAAGCGGCGATAGCCTTCGCGGCCGGCTTCGTCGACATACGGCACGGCGTTGACCGCGTCGATGGCCGCATAGCCGGTGGCCTTCGGCTCGTGCGGGTTCGCGACCGCATAGCGCACCGAGGTCGGCAGGTTCAGCTTCTCGAGGAACGCGTTGACGGCCGGCCACCAGACCGGCACACCGTCGCGATCGACGATCAGCCGGTGCGCGTCGTCCTTGTAGCGGCCGAAGTCGATGAACTGGGCCTGCGTGCCGTGCGACACGTACGCGTCGTGCATTTGCGCGACGAGTGCGGGCGTCCACACGGAATCGTTGTCGCCGTACAGCCACAGCGACCGCACGGCCGTGCGCGCGCCGTACTGGTCGAATGCGTCGACGAGGTTGCGCTGCCAGCCGTCGCACAGGTCCTGGCGCAGCCCGCCGGAGAAGTTGATGATGCCGCGCACGCCCGGTGCGGCTTCGGTGCCGTAGGCGACCGACGCGAGGCCGCCGTGCGACGTGCCGGCGACGACGATGCGCGATGCATCGACGTACGACTGGCGCGACATGTAGCGCACCGTCGCGTCGACGTCGGCGGCCTGAGCGAGCCCGTTCTTGCCGACGTTGCAGCCTTCCTGCTGGTACGTGCCGCCCGAACCGGCGAAGCCCTGGCGGTTCGGCGCGATCACCGCATAGCCGCGGCGCACGAATTCGCGTGCGAACGCAAGCGGCCGGCTGCGCGGCTGCAGATGGAGATCGCCGGTGTTCTTGCCGTGGTTGAAGACGACGAGCGGGAACGGGCCGGGGCCGTCCGGCTTGAAGAGCGTCGCCTCGAGCGTGACGGAGCCCGAAGCATCGGCCGGAATGCGGAGGATCTGTTCGTTGAGGCCGGCCGCGACCTGCGGCAGGTTCGAGCCGCCGTAATCGAAGCGTTCGGCGTGGGCGAGCGACCCGCTTGCGGTGCCGGCACCCGTATTTGCGTTCGGCAGCGTACCGGCCTGAGCGGCCGACAGCGCACCGGCCGCCATCCATCCCACCAATACCTTGCTGAACGCCATTCGTAAGCCCTGCCATGCAACATGACCAATCTGACGGCCATCCTAGCCTGACAAAATCAGGTTGTGCAATGCGGGAATTACCCGGCGTCTGACACAGCAACTATTTGTCAGCGGTCGCTTACTTCGCCGTCGACATAGCGCCAGAAACCGTGCTCGTCGCGCTCGAAACGGCTCGTCTCGTGGAGCCGGTAAGCGCGTCCGCCAACCTTGTAGCGGGCCACGAATTCGACCTCAGCGTGCCGTTCGTCGAGCGGCACATGGCGTTTTACCGCGAGGCCGAGCCAGCGCGGCGCGTCGGGCGCCTCGGGGTCGGTGTCGAGATCGGGCGGGCAGGTGCGCGCGGCCCATGTCGCGCGCAGGTAGCCGGTCGCGCCGAGCACGTACGCGCTGTACCGCGAACGCATCAACTCGAGCGCCGTCGGCGCGGCTTCGCCGCCGTCGATGAAGCGGCCGCAGCAGGCCGCATAGCGCGGGGCCGGCGCTTTGCCGGCGGGAGCAGGGGACGCGCCGCCGCACGGGCACGCGTCAGGTCGGTTCAAAATCATGCGAAACGGGAATTAACGACGCTCGGTTGTGACCGCGGCTTACCAGTTCAGCTCGATGCCGTCGTACTGGAAGAAACGGCCGTTTGCCTGCGACACGTCGGCGCCGGCTTCGGCGATCACGCGGCGCATGCCGGTCACGCTGGTTTCCGGGTCGATCGCGGCCTGCGCGCCGCCCATGTCGGTGCGCACCCAGCCGGGATGCAGCGAGATGCACGCGGCGTGGCGCGTCTGCAGCGACGCGATGCGCAGCACGTCGTTCAGCGCCGCCTTGCTCGCGCGGTACAGCCAGCCGGTCGTGCCGGTCGCCTCGGCGATGCTGCCCATCCGGCTCGACACGACGGCCAGCACGCCGCGCGCATCCTCGACGAGCGGCAGCAGGATCGGCAGCAACTGCATCGGCCCGCGCACGTTCGTATGCATCACCGCGTCGAAATCCTCGGCGGCGATCGTCTCGACGCCTTCGGTGCGCGGCCCGTAGACGCCCGACACGAGCACGGCCGCATCGAGCCGTTCGCCGTCGAGCTTCCAGCCGAGCGCCGCGATCTGCTCGGGCTGCGCGATGTCGAGCGCATGCGCTTGCGCGCCGAGCGCGCGCAGCGCGGCGAGCGACGCTTCGTCGCGCGCGGTGGCGATCACGTTCCAGCCGTCGCGCCGGTATTGCCGGACGAATTCGCGGCCGAGGCCGCGCGATGCGCCGACGATCAGTACGGTTTTCATGTTCGCCGCTCCTTTGCAGTGCCGTGGTGACGGCGTCAGGTCAGTTCGATCCAGGTTGCCGTTGTGTCGCCGCCGACGCGGAGCGCGTGCTTACTCCGCGTCCGTGCAAGGCTTCAGGGTATCGACCACCGCCTGCGCGACTTCGTTCATTTGCGCGGCATCGGCGGCGACCATGTCGTTGTCGGGCGCATGCTGGCCGCCTGCGGTCAGCGCGGCGACGCAGCGCTTGTAGGTTTCGTCGAGCGCTTCGAAGTTCGACACGGCCATCCCGAGGTTGCGCATCCGGCCGTCGTGCACGCCGTACACGAGCCCGTGCACGGTGAGCGATTGGCCGCGAGCCCATGCGTCGTTGACGATCGTCGTGCGGCACACGTTGACGACTTGTTCGATCGCGTTCAGCTCGATCAGGCGGCGATAGCGCGCCTCGCCCACCGGCCATTCGTCGAGCAGCGCCGCATGGCGCTCGCGCACGTCCTGCACGTGATGCAGCCAGTTGTCCGCGAGGCCGACGCGGCGGTTGTGCAGCGCCGCGTTCACGCCCGAGCAGCCGTAGTGGCCGACGACCATGATGTGCTTCACGCGCAGGATGTCGACCGCGAACTGGATCACCGACAGGCAGTTCAGGTCGCTGTGCACGACGACGTTCGCGATGTTGCGGTGGACGAACACTTCGCCCGGCGGCAGGCCGATGATCTGGTTCGCGGGCACGCGCGAATCGGAGCAGCCGATCCACAGGTATTCCGGCGCCTGCTGGTCGGCGAGGCGCGTGAAGAACTCGGGATCGTCGGCGAGCTTGCGCCTGACCCAGGCGTCGTTGTTGTCGAACAGGTGCGAGAGCGGGTTGACTGGAGTGTTCATCGGTGTGGATTTCGTTTTCGGAACTCGGGTCGATGTCGGGTTCGGTGTAACCGGCGTCAGGCGGCGCGCTGCGCGTCGCCTTCGCCGTCGTTCTGGTCCGTCGCGCCGAAGCGCTCCGGGTAGCGCACGCAAAAGCGCAGCGCGACGTCGTACGGATGAAAATCGGGCAATTCGCCCTGCAGCAGCTTGTCCTTGCTCGACTGCCACAGCACGGGATCGAAAAAGTCCGCGTGATGCTTCATGAATACGTCCCGCACGCGCGGGTCGCCGAGCAGGAACGGCCCGTAGGTTTCCGGAAAGATGTCGTGCGGGCCGACGGTATACCACGGTTCGCCGGACATCTCGTCTTCCTCGTTGCGCGGCGGCGGCACGCGGCGCACGTTGCAGTCGGTCAGGTACTCGATCTCGTCGTAGTCGTAGAACACGACGCGGCCGTGGCGCGTGACGCCGAAGTTCTTGTACAGCATGTCGCCGGGGAAGATGTTCGCCTTCATCAGCTCCTTCACCGCGTTGCCGTACTCCTTCACGCCGTGCTCGATGTCCGCGTCGGTGCCGTTCTGCAGGTACAGGTTCAGCGGCGTCATCCGGCGCTCGATGTACAGGTGCTTGATCACGAGATTGTCGTCCTCGTATTCGAGCAGCGACGGCACTTCCTTCTCGAGCTCGCGCACGAGCGCATGGTCGAGCCGCGCGAGCGGCAGTGCGACGCTCGAATACTCGAGCGTGTCGGCCATCCGTCCGAGGCGGTCGTGGCGCTTCACGAGCTGGTACTTCTCCATGATCTGCGCGCGCGTCGTTTCCTTCGGCGGCGGGAAGTGATCCTTGATGATCTTGAACACGTACGGGAACGACGGCAGCGTGAACACGAGCATCACGAGGCCCTTGATCCCGGGCGCGACGATGAAGCGGTCGCTCGAGTGCGACAGGTGGTGCAGCAGGTCGCGGTAGAACAGGTTCTTGCCCTGCTTCTGCAGGCCGACCGACGTGTAGATTTCCGCCTTCGGCTTGCCGGGCATGATCGTGCACAGGAAGTCGACATACGCGGAGGGCACGCCCATGTCGACGAGGAAATACGAGTGCGAGAAGCTGAAGATGATCTGCAGCAGGTCGCGGCGCAGCAGCACGGTGTCGAGCGCGAGCAGGCCCGGGCGCACGTGGCGGATCGGCACCGCGAACGGCAGCACGCGATCGGCATTGATGATGCGGCCGACGATGTATGCGCTCTTGTTGCGGAAGAACAGCGACGACAGCACGTGGATCTGGAAATTCGGCGCGGCGTCGAAGTGGCCGAATTCGTCGTGGATCGCCTGCATCACGCACGAAGTGTCGCGCTCGAGATCCTCGAACGGCGGCTCCAGCTGAAAATTCGTGACGATGCGCTCGAGCGTGACCGCGAGCCCGTCGGTGCCCGGGTAGTACGCGCGGTAGGTCGGTTTCGCGGCCGGTTCGTCGTTCTCGAGATACTCGGTCGAGATCGCCGGGCGCACGAAGATGAAATCGTTGTTGAAATACGAGCGGTGCAGGATCTTGCAGCACACCGAATTGAAGAACGTCTCCGCGCACTCGGGCTGGCGGTGCGACGTGAGCAGGCCGATATAGTGCAGCTTGATCTGCTGCCAGACTTCGTCGTCGATGTTCTCCGCGTCGTATTCGTCTTCCAGCACCTCGACGCACTCCTGCACGCGATCGTCGTACGACGTGATCCGTTCGCGCGCGAGCCGCTGCAGCCCGTGCCAGTCGGCGCGCTCGTACAGCGTCTTCGCGTCGACGGCCGCTTCGCGGAAGATCCGGTAGTGGCGGTCGAAGTTTTCGAGCATCGTCTGCGCGACGTCGAAACCGATCTGCGACGACAGCAGTTTGGGGAAGTGATTCATTGCGTGCAGGCTCGTTCAGGAGGGGCTGTAAGCACTCGCCATTTTAGCGCCCAAGCGGGCGGATCAAAGACTTTGCGGCGACGCGTGGCCGGCCGGCAAGCGGCGGGTTATCCGTCGTTGGGTGCCGTTCGGTGCATCTTCGCGTAAAGATACGGGTACGGAACCGATTCTGGCACGAACTTTTTTGACGGGCCGGCGGCCGCCGGGCACGCGTTTCGCGCGACGGCGATAGAATCGACGCACCGCCCGCCGCGGCCTGCCGCCGGCGCGCATTCGCACCGATAACGACGAGACGCCCCACCGATGAACGCACTGGAACACCAACTCGACTATCCCTTCGCCGACACGCTGCCCGCCGCGGGCGACACGTTCGAGGTCGCGCCCGGCGTGCGCTGGCTGCGCATGCCGCTGCCGTTCTCGCTCGACCACATCAACCTGTGGCTGCTGCGCGACGAGATCGACGGGCAGGCCGGCTGGACGATCGTCGATTGCGGGATCTCGTCGGACGCGATCCGCACGCACTGGGAGCAGATCTTCGACGCGCATCTCGACGGACTGCCCGTGCTGCGCGTGCTCGTCACGCACTGCCACCCCGATCACTTCGGCCTCGCGAACTGGCTGTGCGACGGCGGCGACAAGGGCCGCTGGAACGTGCGGTTGTGGATGACGCTCGGCGAATACATGTTCGGCTGCCTGATGGCGGCGGGCAACGGCTCGAACGCGGGCGGCGCGGCCGCCGCCGATCATTTCGCGCGCCACGGGCTGACCGATCCGGCCGCGCTCGACAAGCTGCGCAACCGCCGCAGCTACTACTCGGATCTCGTGCCGGCCGTGCCGCCGCGCTACCGGCGCCTGCGCGAAGGCGATGCGGTGACGATCGGCGCGCGCACGTGGCGCGTCGTCACCGGCTACGGCCATTCGCCTGAACATTGCGCGCTGCACAGCGAAGCGGACGGCGTGCTGATCTCCGGCGACATGGTGCTGCCGCGCATCTCGACGAACGTGTCCGTGTTCGACCTCGAGCCGGAAGCGAATCCGCTCGCGCTGTACCTGCAGTCGCTCGGCCGCTACGAGACGATGGCGCCCGACACGCTCGTGCTGCCGTCGCACGGCAAGCCGTTCCGCGGCGTGCGCACGCGCATCGCGCAACTGCGCGAACACCACGACGCGCGGCTCGACGAAGTGCGCGTCGCGTGCGCGGAGCAGCCGATGAGCGCGGCCGACATCGTGCCGATCATGTTCCGCCGCCGCGAGCTCGACATCCACCAGATGACGTTCGCGCTCGGCGAGGCGCTCGCGCATTTGAACCTGCTGTGGCTAGCGGGCGAACTCGTGCGCGAGCAGGGCGACGACGGCGTGCTGCGGTTCCGCACCACCTGCCGATAGCGCTTCGTTCTCCTCACGCGACGGGTTCGTAGCGCCACCCGTCGCGATGCCATTGCATCGTGTGCGTCGGTTCGAGCGCCGCGAGGAACGCGGCGTCGTGCGATGCGACCACGATCGCGCCCGGGAAGCCGGCCAGCGCGGCTTCGATCGCGCGCACCGATTCGAGATCGAGGTGATTGGTCGGCTCGTCGAGCAGCAGCAGTTGCGCGGGTGAGCCACGCCACAACGCGCACGCGAGCGCGGCCTTCAGCCGTTCGCCGCCGCTCAGCTGTCGTGCAGGCTGCGTCGCGCGCGTCGCATCGAGCTGCAACAGCGCGAGGCGGCTGCGCAGGTCGCCTTCGGCGAGCGGCGTATCGAGCAGCCCCAACTGCTCGACGATCGAGCGCCCGGGATCGAGCAGCGCGAGCCGCTGGTCGAGATACGCGGCGCTCACGTGCGTCGTGCATGTGCCTGAACGCGGCGCGAGCTCGCCCGCGAGCATCCGCAGCAACGTCGATTTGCCGCAGCCGTTCGGGCCCGTCAGCGCGATGCGCACGGCGCCGCTCGCCGACCATGTGATCGAATCCGAATCCGAATCCGAATCCGAATCCGCATCGCCGGCCGCGCGCCACGGCAGTCGCGCGCGTTCGAGCGTGAACAGCTGACGGCGTGCGCTGACCTCGGTGCCCGGTAGCGACACGAGCACGGGCGCATCGGCTTCGACGCGCGCGGCCGCCTGCTGCACGCGTTCGTCGAGCGTTGCCTTGAAATCGTCCTGTTGGCGCCGGACCTGTCCCATGATGTTGCGCGCCGCACCCTTGCGGCTTTGTTTCGCCATCGACGACAGATTGGCCGTCTTCGCATCGCGCAGCGAGCCGGCCGCGTGACGCTGGATCGTGTCGTGTTCCTGTTCGAGCCTGCGCTTGACGCGTCCGCGTTCGGTGCGCGCATGGTCGAGTGCTGCTTGCGCGGCGTCCTGTTCCGCGTCGCGTTGCGCGCGGTAGAGCGCGTAGTTGCCGCCGTACGAGCGCACGCGTTGCGGTGTCAGCTCGACGATGCGCTGCACGCCGGCGAGCAGCGCACGGTCGTGGCTCACGATCAAGAGCCCGCCGCGCCAGCCGTCGAGCGCCGCGCGCAGCCACGCACGGCCCGGCGCGTCGAGATGATTGGTCGGTTCGTCGAGCACCAGCAGGCCGGCGCCGGACAGCAACGCACCGATCAGCGCGACGCGCGCGAGCTGGCCGCTGCTCAGCGCGTGCGCGGGCGTGTCGGGTCGCACGTCGTGCAGGCCGGCCGCGTCGAGTGCCGCGCGCAGCCGCTCGGCGAGATCCCAGCGATCGCCGATCAGGTCGAAGTCGTGCGGCTCCGCGCGGCCGTTCGCGAGACGCGCAAGCGCGCCGAGCGGCGCATCGAGCGCGGCGATCTGCGCGACGGTCCGCGGGCCGGCCGCTGCGTCGTCGTCGTCGTGCCGTTGCGCGACGTAGACAACCGGCGCATGCCGGTCGATCGTCCCCGAACTCGGCGCGCAGCGGCCCGCGATCAGCTGCGCGAGTTGACTCTTGCCGATGCCGTTGCGGCCGACGATGCCCGTCGGCGTGCGATCGATGGAAAGGTCGAGCGAATCGAACAGCGTGAAGCCGTCGTCGAAGCGGAAGGAAACGTGATGAAGCGCGACGAGCGCGCCGGTGGGCGTGGCTGCAGCCATAAGCACCTCCGAAAATGCGTGAAGACCTTCGCGCGGCGTGCGGGGCACGGCGGCGAAAACATTTTGGGAAGGCTTAGTTGTTCACTTTGGCTGGCGTCCGGTATGAGGAATAGGAGCGGAGTGTAGCAAGCGGGGTGCGCGGGCCGCAAGCGAGCGGCGCGAACGCCGTCGCTTGCGCGCCACGCGCGGTTACTGCACGGCGACCGCCGTGAAGTTCTGTCGTCCGAACGGACTCACGCGATAACCGCTCACGTTCGTGCGCGTGAGCGCCGCGGCGGTCGGGTAGCCGAGCGGGATCCACAGCGCCTGGTCGTGGATGATCTTCTGCGCGGCTTCATACAGCTTCGCGCGCTTGGCCTGGTCGGCGGTCGACTTGCCGTCGACGATCAGCTTGTCGAGCTGCGCGTCGCAGAAGCGCGCGAAGTTGATGCCCGACTTCACTGCATTGCAGCTGAACAACGGCGACAGGTAGTTGTCCGGATCGCCGTTGTCGCCGGCCCAGCCCATGAACAGCATGTCATGCTGGCCGAGCTTCGCCTGCTTGATCAGCTCGCCCCATTCGATCACCTTCACGTCGGCCTTCACGCCGATCTTCGCGAGGTCGGCCTGCAGCAGCTCCGCGCCGACCTTCGGGTTCGGGTTCAGCACGCTGCCGGTTGGGCGCGTCCAGATCGTCGTCGAGAAGCCGTTCGGGAAGCCGGCCTGCGCGAGCAGCTGC
The DNA here is from genome assembly GCF_016899445.1 of Burkholderia sp. MS455. Lineage (NCBI taxonomy): Bacteria > Pseudomonadati > Pseudomonadota > Betaproteobacteria > Burkholderiales > Burkholderiaceae > Burkholderia > Burkholderia sp. MS455. The sequence continues at coordinate 3,270,835 of NZ_CP041779.1, read as the reverse complement.
TTCGCCTTCGCGGGATCGTACGCATACGGCGCGACGTCCTTCGCGTAGCTCCACGTGTTCGGCGGATACGGGTTGTTCGCGGCCGTCGCGGTGTTGTCGAACACGACCTTCAGGTAGGTCGCGCGATCGAACGCGAGGTTCAGCGCCTCGCGCACCTTGTCGTTGTCGAGTGGCTTCTTCTGCGTGTTCAGCGCGACGAACGCGGTCATGAACGCGGGCGTCTGCACGACCTTCAGCGCGCTTTCGCCCTTCGCGGCGAGCACGTCCTGCGGTTTCGGCGACAGCGCGATCTGGCATTCGCCGGCCTTCACCTTCTGCAGGCGCACCGACGGGTCGGGCGTGATCGCGTAGATCAGCCGGTCGACCTTCGGCTTCGTGCCCCAGTACGTCGGGTTCGCGTCGTAGCGGATCAGCGCGTCCTTCGTATAGCTCTTCAGCACGAACGGGCCCGTGCCGACCGGCTTCGCGTTCAGGTCGGCCTGCTTGCCGGCCTTCAGCAGCTGGTCCGCGTATTCGGCCGAATAGATCGACGCGAAGCCCATCGTCAGGATCGGCACGAACGTCGCGTTCGGTTCGTTCAGCACGAATTTCACGGTGCTGTCGTCGACCTTCGTGACCGACTTCACGAGCTTCACGAGGCCCATCGACTGCGCGTGCGGGAAGCCGCTCGCGCCGGCCACCTTGTGCCACGGGTTCGAATCGTCGAGCATCCGCGTGAACGTGAACACGACGTCGTCCGCGTCGAGCGCGCGGCCCGGCTTGAAATAGTCGGTGGTCTGGAACGCGACGTTCGGGCGCAGGTGGAACGTGTAGGTGAGGCCGTCGGCGCTCGCGTCCCATTTGTCGGCGAGCGCGGGCACGACCTTTTTCGCGGCTTCGTCGTACGACACGAGCGTGTTGAAGATCACGTCGGCCGATGCGTTGGTCGTGACGAGCGAGTTGTACTGCACGACGTCGAAGCCGTCCGGGCTCGATTCGGTGCAGACGGTGAGCGGCTTGGCGGCGGCGAGGCCGGGGGCGGCGAGTGCTGCGGCGACCGCGGCCGCGGCGAACAGCTTGACGTGCATAGGATCTCCCACGTGGCTTGTGCTTTTTGCTGGGTGACGGGATGCGGGCGCGGCCCGGAAGCGGGCGGGGCCGGCGCGGCTGGCGAACAGCATACCGGCAAAGCGCGCGGCGCGTGAAAAAAGGCGCCGGAACGCGGTGAATTGACCGAAAAACGGCTGCGTTCGCGACGGAACGGGTGTTGATGCGGCGGAACGTGCTGCGGAGGCGGCGGGAGAGCCGGGCGGCGGAGAGGGGGAGATCGGCGCGTCGGGGAACGCGGCGGATCTGTGCGGACGCCGCGGGAAGTGCCGCGAAATCGAAGCTTCGATGCGGCGATGCGGCCCGGCGCGTGTCGCGCGGGCCGGACCGCCGACTCGTCAGTGCGCGCCGGCCTTCGGCTTGCGCGGCGCCTTCTCGAACAGGCGGTCGTACAGCCAGCGCGGCAGCACGTGCAGCACCTTCGCGACGACGCCCATCTGCCACGGAATCACGCGGAACGCGTGCTGCCGTGCGATCGCTTTCGCCGCGCGCGCGGCGAAGCGGTCGGCATCCATCAGGAACGGCATCCGGTACGGGTTGTGCGCGGTCATCGGCGTGCGGATGTAGCCGGGCGCGATCGTCACGACGCCGACACCGGCCGGACGCAGCTCGACGCGCAGCGATTCGAGATACTTGATCGCGGCCGATTTCGACGCGCTATACGCGCCGGAGCCGGGCAGGCCGCGCACGCCGGCGACGCTCGCGACGCCGACCAGCGTGCCGTGGCGCGCAGCCGTCATCGGGCCGACGAACGGCTCGAACGTCGCGACCATCCCATAGTAGTTGATGTCCATCACGTTGCGGAACGTCGCGAGATCGCCCTGGCCCGTGACGGCGCCCTGGCTGATGCCCGCGTTCGCGATCACGACGTCCGGGCAGCCGTGCGTCGCGATGAACGACGCGGCGGCCGTCGCGAGCGCGTCGGCATCGCGCACGTCGGCGGAATAGACGGAGATGGACAGCTTGGGGAAACGCCGCGCGAACGCATCGAGCGCCTCGGTGCGTCGCGCGACGAGCGCGAGCGTGGCGCCCTGGCGGGCGTATTCCTCGGCCATCGCGAGGCCGAGGCCGCTCGACGCGCCGGTGATGAAGACCTTCAGCGGAGTAGTCATGCCGGCGCGCGGGCGGGGGTCAGAGCTTCTTGTCCTGAACCTGCTTCACGAGGAAGTCGAGCACCTGGGCGGTACCCGGGATGCTGTTCGCGTAAGCGGGGCCCGTCTTGTACTTGCCCTGGACGACGACCGTCGGCACGCCGTCGATCGCATAGTTCTTCAGCAGCTCGGCCGATTGCTTCACCTGGCCCTGCACGCTGAACGAGTTGTACGCGTCCATGAACTGCTTCTTGTCGACGCCCTGCGTGGCCAGGAAGTCGGCCTGCGCCTGCGGCGTCAGCAGGTAGTTCTTCTGCTTGTGGATCGCGTTGAAGATCGCCGGCGTGACCTTCTCGGAGATGCCGAGCGCGGACACCGCATAGAACAGCTTCGAGTGCGGGATGAAATCGTCGCGGAATGCGACCGGCACGCGCTTGAAGTCGATGTTGTTGCCCTGCTTCTTCACCCAGGCCTCGATCGTCGGCTCGAATTCGTAGCAGTGCGGGCAGCCGTACCAGAAGAACTCGATCACCTCGACCTTGCCGGCCGGCGCGGACACCGGCTGAGGCGACTTCATCACCTCGAAGTCCTTGCCGGCGACTGGTGCGGCAGGCGATGCCTGGGCGAAACCGGCCGCGAGGCCCAGGGACAGAAGGAGCGTGCTAAGCAGTTTTTTCATGTTGTGAACGTCGAATCAGTTGCTCGGGTTACGAAACGTAACGGGTTCTGCGTGGGCTCGACCGGCTGCCTACTGCTTCGTGAAGCGGATCACCGCCGTGTCGACACCTGCATCGGACAAGCGCTGACGGGCCGAGTTCATATCCTCGAACTTCGAGAACGGGCCGACGCGCACGCGGAAATAGGTCACGCCGCTGACATCGCGCTTCGACACCTTCGACTCGAAGCCCTGGAAGCCGAGGCGCGCGCGCTGCTGCTCGGCGTCGCCTTCCGTCTTGTACGCGCCGACCTGCAGGAAGTAGCCGGTATTCGCGTCGCTCGCGGTCGGCGGCTTCGCTGCCGCGGCGGCGGTGGCCGACGACGTCGGCTTCGGCGTGTTCGCGGCCTGCTGCTGTTGCTGCTGCTTTTGCGCGGCGGCCTGCTGCGCCTGCTTCTGCGCGGCGAAGCGCGCGAGGTCGTCCTCGCCCGCCTGCTGTTGCTGCGGCGGCTGCGGCTTCTTCGGCGGCGTGGTGTCGGCCGGCTTCGGCGCGACGGCGACGCCGTTACCCGACGACGTATTGTTCGACGCGGTCGTGTTGCTCGAGCTGCCGGTGTTGTTCGAGCCGCTCGACCCGTTGGCCGACGGCGGCACTTCGACGATCTGCGGCTCGGGCAACAGGCCGCCCTGGGTCTGGTTCGCGGCCTGGCCGGGCGCGGTGTTGGGCGGTGCGGGCTGCGCGGCCTGCGGCACCGGCTGGCCGGGCGTCTTGCCCTGCAGCGCGCGGTTCGGGTCGAACTGCTGCGGCTGGCTCGCGCCGTTGTCGGCCGGCGGCGGCGCGACCTTCGACACGAACGGCGACGGCGAACGCGTGATGTAGAGCGCCACCACCACGGCGATCGCGAGGCCGACGATCAGGCCCAGCACGATTCCAAGAAATGTCCCTCCGGCTTGTTTCGATTGTTTCGAAGTGCGGCGTGGTTGTGCCATTGCTTGAGTCACCTGCAAAAAGAATCGTGAAAAGGCCGCGGCGGGCTATCCGACGGCGGGCGCTGCCGCGGCCATTCGCTGCCCGGTTCGGGCCGCTTGCGTCCTTACATCTTTGCGGGCGCGGACACGCCGAGCACCGCCAGGCCGTTCTCGAGCACCTGCCGGGTCGCGGCAAGGAGCGCGGCGCGCGCGTTGCGCGGCGCTTCATCGTCGACCAGCACGCGCTCCGCATTGTAGAACGAGTGGAATTCGCCAGCGAGATCGCGCAGGTAGAACGCGACCGCGTGCGGCGCCAGCTCGTTCGCCGCGTGCGTGAGCATGTCCGGATACTCGGCGAGCTTCTGCATCAGCGATGCGGCCTGCGCGCTCGTCAGTTGCGACAGGTCGGCGCCCGGCAGTTGCGCGGCGTCGACGTTGTAGCGCGACTTCAATTCGTTGAGCACCGAGCAGATCCGCGCATGCGCGTACTGGACGTAATAGACCGGGTTCTCGTCGTTCTGTTTCAGCGCGAGGTCGATGTCGAACACGAACTCGGTATCGGCCTTGCGCGAGATCAGGAAGAAACGCACCGCGTCGCGGCCGCGCGTGATGGTCGCCTCGTCGATCAGGTCGGGCGCCGCTTCCTGGCCCGCCGCGGCACCGCCCGACCATTCGATCAGGTCGCGCACCGTCACGTAGCTGCCCGCGCGCTTCGAGATCTTCACTTCCTGGCCGTCGCGCATCACGGTGACCATCTTGTGCAGCACGTAGTCGGGATAGCCCTTCGGGATCCCGACGTGCAGCCCCTGCAGGCCCGCGCGCACGCGCGCGATCGTGCCGTGGTGGTCCGAGCCCTGGATGTTGATCACCTTCGTGAAGCCGCGCTCCCACTTCGTCACGTGGTACGCGACGTCCGGCACGAAGTACGTGTACGTGCCGTCCGACTTGCGCATCACGCGATCCTTGTCGTCGCCTTCGTCGGTCGTGCGCAGCCACAGCGCACCGTCCTGCTCGTAGGTCATGCCGGCCTTGACCAGCGCGTCGACCGTCTTCTCGACGCGGCCTTCGCTGTACAGCGACGATTCGAGGTAGTACTGGTCGAACTTCACGCCGAACGCCTGCAGGTCCATGTCCTGTTCGCGACGCAGGTACGTGACCGCGAACTTGCGGATCGCGTCGAGATCCTCGACGTCGCCCGCGCCCTTGACCGGCTCGCCGTCCGACGCGGCGACCGTTTCGCCGTTCAGGTAGTCGCGTGCGATGTCGGCGATGTATTCGCCGTTGTATGCGGCTTCCGGCCAGCCCGCGTCGCCCGGCTTCAGGCCGCGCGCGCGCGCCTGCGTCGAGATCGCGAGGTTGCCGATCTGCACGCCCGCGTCGTTGTAGTAGAACTCGCGGTGCACCGCGTAGCCCTGGCTCGCGATCACGTTCGCGAGCACGTCGCCGAGCGCGGCCTGGCGGCCGTGGCCGACGTGCAGCGGGCCGGTCGGGTTCGCCGACACGAATTCGAGCAGCACCTGCTTGCCTTTCTCGCGATCCGACGTGCCGAACGCGCGGCCCTGGTCGAACACGGCGGCGATCACCGCCTGCTTCGCGGCGGCCGACAGGCGCAGGTTGATGAAGCCGGGGCCGGCGATTTCGGCGGCGTCGACGAGCCCTTGCGCGGCCGGCTGCGCGGTGAGCGCGGCGACGATCTGCTCGGCGAGCTGGCGCGGGTTCGCGCCGAGCGGCTTGGCGAGCTGCATCGCGACGTTGCACGCGACGTCGCCGTGCGCGGCGACCTTCGGGCGCTCCAGCGTGATGGCCGGGGCGACGAACGTGGCGTCGGCGCCTTTCAGCGCGTGTGCGACCTGCTTGACGCTATCCGCGAGCAGGGCTTCGAGGGTCTGTTTGTGTGCTGGCAGCATGCTGGTAGAAGGCTTCGTTGGTGGCGGCCGGAAACGCCGGGCCGCCGGCGCGCTTTTTAAGCGCGCGTTTCAGGGATCGCAGAATTTTAACAGGTGCTAATATGCCGCTCAGGCGCCCCGCGTCCGCGAGGCCGGACGCCGGTCTGCCGGCGTTCCCCCAACCTCGCCGCGCAGGCACAACAAGATGAAAAGGGAATTGTCATGATTACGTTCAAGAGCAAGGCGGCACAGGATCTCGACGTGCTGAAGGATTTCGCCGTGTATGTGCTGGGCCTCGTCGGCAAGCAGCTGGGCGAGCGCGGTGTGATTACGCACGACGAGCTGGACCACGCGATCGCGAAGCTGGAAGGCGCAGTCGCGCAGGCGAAGCAGGCGCGCGCCGAGCACGCCGGCCACTTCCACGAGGACGAAGCCGATCACGCGCACCACGAAGTGCCGCCGAGCCTGGCCCAGCGCGTCGCGCCGTTCCTCACGATGCTGCGCGAGGCGAAAGCCGGCGAAGCCGACGTGCACTGGGGCTTCTGAGCTTCGTTGCCCGGCAGTACGAAAGGTTAGCAAGGCAGGAAAAAGCCCGCTTCCGAGCGGGCTTTTTCTTTTTGTCTGACCAAACGGGCGGTCGGCCGCCCGTCCGCATAGATCAGAGCTGCGGCGCGAGCGCGCGGCGCGCGTCGTCGAGCGACAGCGCCATGCGCCGCGCGTAGTCCTCGAGCTGATCCTGCCCGATTTTGCCGACCGAGAAGTAGCGGCTGTCCGGATGCGCGAGGTAGAAGCCCGATACGCTCGCGGCCGGCAGCATCGCCAGCGAGTCGGTCACGCTCATGCCGATCTCGTCCGCGTGCAGCACGTCGAACATGTCGCGCTTCACGAGGTGGTCGGGGCAGGCCGGGTAGCCGGGCGCCGGGCGGATGCCCGCGTACTTTTCCGCGATCAGCGCGTCGTTGTCGAGCGTCTCGCCGCTCGCGTAGCCCCACAGCTCGCGTCGCACGCGCGCATGCATTGCCTCGGCGAACGCTTCCGCGAAACGGTCGGCGAGCGCCTTCAGCATGATCGCGCTGTAGTCGTCGTGGTCGGCTTCGAACTGTTTTTCCTTCACGTCGACGCCGAGGCCGGCCGTCACCGCGAACATCCCGATGTAGTCGGCGACGCCCGATTCCTTCGGCGCGATGAAGTCGGCGAGCGAGCGATTCGGCCGCATCACGCCGTCGACCACCGGACGCACGCTCTGCTGGCGCAGGTTGCGCCACGTGAGCAGCACTTCCGAGCGCGATTCGTCGCTGTAGATCTCGATGTCGTCGTCGTTCACGGTGTTCGCCGGCAGCAGCGCGATCACGCCGTTCGCGCTCAGCCAGCGGCCCTGGATCAGGCGCGCGAGCATCGATTTCGCGTCGGAGAACACGCGCCGCGCCGATTCGCCGACGATCTCGTCGTTCAGGATCGCCGGGTACGGGCCAGCCAGGTCCCACGTCTGGAAGAACGGGCCCCAGTCGATGTAGTTCGCGAGTTCGTTCAGGTCGTAGTTCTTGAACACGCGGCGGCCGATGAACTTCGGCTTCACGGGCGCGTAGCCGGCCCAGTCGACCTTCGTCTTGTTCGCGCGCGCCTCGGCGAGCGTGACCATCGGCTGCGCCTTGCGGTTCGCGTGCTGGTCGCGGATGCGTTCGTAGTCGGACTTCAGCTCGTCGAGGTACTTCGTCGCGCCTTCGTCGGACAGCAGGCTCGACGCGACCGACACCGAGCGCGACGCATCGGGCACGTAGACGACCGGGCCCTCGTAGTGCGGCGCGATCTTCACGGCCGTGTGCACGCGCGACGTGGTCGCGCCGCCGATCAGCAGCGGGATCTTCTTCACGCGGAAGTAGTCGTCGCGCTGCATTTCGGACGCGACGTACGCCATTTCCTCGAGGCTCGGCGTGATGAGGCCCGACAGCCCGATGATGTCCGCGCCCTCGACCTTCGCCTTCGCGAGGATCTCGTTGCACGGGACCATCACGCCCATGTTGACCACTTCGAAGTTGTTGCACTGGAGCACGACCGACACGATGTTCTTGCCGATGTCGTGCACGTCGCCCTTCACGGTCGCGATGACGATCTTGCCCTTCGCGCGCACGTCGCCGCCCGCTTCCGCGAGCAGGCGCTTTTCTTCCTCGATGAACGGGATCAGGTGCGCGACCGCCTGCTTCATCACGCGCGCCGACTTCACGACCTGCGGCAGGAACATCTTGCCCTGGCCGAACAGGTCGCCGACGATGTTCATCCCGTCCATCAGCGGGCCTTCGATCACGTTGATCGGACGGCCGCCGGCGGCGTCGATCTTCGCGCGCACTTCTTCGGTGTCCTCGACGATGAAGGTCGTGATGCCGTGCACGAGCGCATGCGAGAGCCGTTTCTCGACCGGCTGGTTGCGCCACTCGAGGTTCTCTTCCTTCTTCGCGCCGCCCGCCTTGAACTTGTCGGCGATCTCGAGCAGGCGGTCGGTGGAATCGGCGCGGCGGTTCAGGATCACGTCCTCGACGCGCTCGCGCAGCTCGGCGTCGAGGTCGGCATACACGCCGAGCTGGCCGGCATTCACGATGCCCATGTCCATCCCGGCCTGGATCGCGTGATACAGGAACACGGTGTGGATCGCCTCGCGCACCGGGTCGTTGCCGCGGAACGAGAACGACACGTTCGACACGCCGCCGCTCACCTTCGCGTACGGCAGGTTCTGCTTGATCCAGCGGGTCGCCTCGATGAAGTCGACCGCGTAGTTGTTGTGCTCCTCGATGCCGGTCGCGACCGCGAAGATGTTCGGGTCGAAGATGATGTCTTCCGGCGGGAAGCCGACTTCGTTCACGAGGAAATCGTACGAGCGCTTGCAGATCTCGGTCTTGCGTTCGTACGTATCGGCCTGGCCCTTCTCGTCGAACGCCATCACGACGGCCGCCGCGCCGTAGCGGCGGATCAGGTTCGCGTGGCGGCGGAACGCTTCCTCGCCTTCCTTCAGCGAGATCGAGTTCACGATCGCCTTGCCCTGCACGCACTTGAGGCCGGCCTCGATCACGTCCCATTTCGACGAGTCGATCATGATCGGCACGCGCGCGATGTCCGGCTCCGACGCGATCAGGTTCAGGAAGCGCACCATCGCCGCCTTCGAATCGAGCATCGCCTCGTCCATGTTGATGTCGATCACCTGCGCGCCGTTCTCGACCTGCTGGCGCGCGACGGCGAGCGCCTCGTCGAACTGGCCGTTGAGGATCATCCGCGCGAACGCCTTCGAGCCGGTGACGTTGGTGCGTTCACCGACGTTGATGAAGAGCGTTCCGGACGTGACGTTGAACGGCTCGAGGCCGGCAAGGCGCATCATGTGATCGGTCATGGCGGTGCGAATTCGTGTAATGAAGGGCGTGGGGCGGTCGGGTCAGGCGTTGTCGCTGTACTGGTTCGGCCAGCGGCGCGGCTTCACGTCGGCGAGCGCCTTCGCGATCTCGGCGATGTGCTCGGGCGTCGTGCCGCAGCAGCCGCCCGCGAGGTTCACGAGCCCGGCCTGCGCGAATTCCTTCAGCAGGCCCGACGTGACGTCCGGCGTTTCGTCGAAGCCGGTGTCGCTCATCGGGTTCGGCAGGCCCGCGTTCGGGTAGCACGACACGTAGGTGTCGCACAGCTTCGCGAGCTCGGCGATGTACGGGCGCATCAGCGCCGCGCCGAGCGCGCAGTTCAGGCCGAACGTGAGCGGCTTCGCGTGGCGCAGCGAATTCCAGAACGCCTCGACCGTCTGGCCCGACAGGATCCGGCCCGACGCATCGGTGACGGTGCCCGAGATCATGATCGGCAGGCGCTCGCCGGTGTCCTCGAACAGCTCGTCGAGCGCGAACAGCGCGGCTTTCGCGTTCAGCGTGTCGAAGATCGTCTCGACGAGGAACAGGTCGACGCCGCCGTCGAGCAGCGCCTTCGCCTGCTGGTAGTACGCGTCGCGCAGCTCGTCGAACGTGACGTTGCGGGCGCCCGGATCGTTGACGTCCGGCGAGATGCTCGCCGTCTTCGGCGTCGGCCCGATCGCGCCCGCGACGAAGCGCGGTTTGTCGGGCGTCGCGTATTTCGCGGCCGATTCGCGCGCGAGCTTCGCCGATTCGACGTTCATCTCGACGACGAGATCTTCCATCCCGTAGTCGGATTGCGCGACCGTCGTCGCGCCGAACGTATTGGTTTCGACGATGTCGGCGCCGGCCGCGAAGTACTGGTCGTGAATCTCGCGGATGATCTGCGGCTGCGTGAGCGACAGCAGCTCGTTGTTGCCCTTGATGTCGCGCGGGAAATCCTTGAAGCGCTCGCCGCGATACGCGGCTTCGTCGAGCTTGTAGCGCTGGATCATCGTGCCCATCGCGCCGTCGAGGATCAGGATGCGCGATTTCAGCAGCGCGGGCAGTGCGGCGCCGCGCGTGTAGGGCGCGTCGAGCGGGACGGAAGCGGCGAGAGGAGTCGCAGACATGGGCGGAGGACCGGCGAAGACGGGAAAACCGTCATTGTAGCCGGTGCGCCTGGCCGCCGCCCGGCCTCGCGCCGGCCGGGGCGCCCGCCAAATGAAAGCCCCCGCCGGGCGAACCGGACGGGGGCATGATCGGAGTGCTCGCGGGCGCCGTGTCGGTGCGCGGCGAATGGCCCGGCCGCGCGAGGCGCCGGGCCGCGGGTCGTCAGTGCAGCACGACGGGCATCATCATCAGGCTGTCGAATTGCCCGAGGAATTCGTCGACTTCGTCGAGCGACGGTTCATCCTCGATCAGTTGCTTCACGTGTGCGCGGAAGCGTTCGGCAAGTTCGCCGTCGATGAAGATCTCGCGCTGCGCGTTCTTGTCGACGATTTCGTATCCGCCGGCATTCATCAGATGATGGCCGGCCTGCGGCGCAAATTCGACGACGCAGTAGTTGGGGCTGTTGTAGATCATTTGCATGGCGGCACTCCTCTTCGCAGTGGCATCTGGCCTTGTTGTCCCCTAGGTGGGGCGAGCCTTGCCGGTTTCAAGGGGCTTGCGCAGCACACCCCGTTCCCGTTGCGTGGGGTGTATCGGTTAGAAGCCGATGTCTATGAAACGTTTCTTATTGTCTGCCGGTGGACTGAAATAGTTGTTAAAGAGTGTCATCGGCCATTTCGCGGAAATCTGTAGTCGGTCGAAATTGCCGATCCCCGCGCGTTCACTGTGTGACAGGCGACGCCGCCGACGGTTCAGCCGGTGGCGCGGGCGGTTGCACGGTGGCCGGCGGCGCTGGTTGTGCCGGTTCCGCGGGTGGTGCGGCCGATGCATCGGGCGTCGATGCGTCGGCGGGCGCGTTCGTTGTGCCGCCTGCCGGCGCCGCATCGGACGGCACGGCCGGCGCCGCGAGCCGGCCGTGCCACAACAGCTCGATCTGCGCGCCGTTCGGTTCGCTCTGCACGAGCCGCGCGGGCAGCCAGCCGAGCGACGGCGCGAGCCACATGTCGATGCGGCGCGTGTCGCCGTCGCGGCGCGGCAGGCGCATGAAATGCCGCGCGTCGATGATGCCGGCCTGCGTCTGCACCTGCTCGTCGCCGATCACCGTGATCGGCCAGGTCTCGCCGCTGTTGTTGTCGATCACGAAGAACTGCTGCGTGACGCCCGGCTTGTAGGCGGACGGGTTGCCGCGCAAGAGCCCCGACAACTGCATCAGCATGCTGAAGCGGTCCTGCACGCCGTCGGGCAGCGGCGCGTTGTTCGGCGTGCGCGTGAACACGACCTGCCGGATCTCGCGGTTGAAGATCGCGATGTCCTCCGGCCGCTTGCCGCGCTTCTCGACGTAACGGTCGGGCGCGACGCCGAATGCGTCGATGCGACCTTCGCTGCGATAGGCGAACGGGCCGACGAACGGCACCGGCATCGATACCGACAGATCGTAGGTGCGTCCGTCGGTGCGCCAGTGGATCGTGCCGATCATGTTCTGCATCCCGTTGTAGAACGTGTCGTACTGCAGGTCGCCGGACGGCGGCGCGGCGAACTTCACGCCATCGGTCGCGGGGCCCGGCGCCGTGGCGCTGCTGGCGCCGGCGGCCGATGCGGCGTGCGTGCCCGATGCGCTCGGCACGCCGCTCGCCGCGGAGACGGCAGCCGGTGGCGGCTCGCCTTGCTCGGCCGGCTGCGTCGACGTGAGGACCGGCTCGGGTGACGGTGCGGGCTTCGGTGCGGCGGCCTTGGGCGCGGCCGCCGCGGGGGCGGCCGGATGCTCGACCGGCTTCGGCTCGGACGGCGCGGGCTGGCGCTCGATCGGTCGCGGCTTCAGCAGCTCGATCTGCACGGGGACCTCGGCGGGCGCGGGCGGCGTGAACGATTCGCGATTGCGCATCAGCCAGATCGCGGCGAGCGCGTGCAGCACCAGCACGACGACGAGCGCGACGCCCACGCGCAGCCAGCGGCGGGGCAGGGCGTGACGCGGGCGGATGTCGGCAGGCTGCATGGGCATCGGAACGGGGTCGGGGTGGTCGCGTGACATTGGGTGCATAGCGCACCACAGGAATCGGACCGTCGGAGGCGCCGCGCGTTCGCGGTGCGCGGCGTGTACCGGGATGTATCGCGCGCGTCAGGCGTCGCGCGCGTCGGGACTATAGCCGAGTTCGTAAGACAGTTTCCGTGCGCACGCGCGCAGCGCGGTATCGATCTCGCCGCCCCACGCGATATCGAACGAGCCTTCCTGGCCGAGCGCGACGATCGCGAGCGCGAGCTCGCCGACCGCGTCGAACACGGGCATGCAGAACGCGTGGATCGTCGGCAGCAGCATCCCTTCGACGCGCGCGGCCTCGTGCTCGCGCACGTCGGCAAGCACCGCGTCGACCTCGTCGAGCGTGCGCGGGCCGCCGTGATGCGGCGAGCGGCGCGTATCGGCGAGTTCGCGCTCGAGCATCGCGGTGGTCTTGCTGCGCGGCAGGTACGCGGCGAACAGCAGCCCCGTCGCGGAACCGAGCAGCGGCATCACGTCGCCGAGCTTCAGCGACGCCTTCGCCGGATGGCTCGATTCCATCCAGTGCACGATCGTCGGCCCCTGGTTGCCCCACACCGCGATGCCGACCGTCTGGTCGAGGCGGTCGCGGAACTCGGTCAGCGCGATCCGCGCGAGCTTCACGCCGTCGACGCGCGCGAGCCGCGCGAGCCCCATCTGCAGCGCGAAGCCGCCGAGCTCGTAGCGGCCCGATACGGGGTCCTGCGACACGACGCCGAGCCGGGAAAAGCTGACCAGGTAGCGGTGCGCCTTCGCAGGACTCATGCCCGCGCGCTGCGCGAGGTCGCGCAGCATCATCGCGCGCGGCTCGCTCGTCAGCACCTCGAGCAGGCGGAAGCCGACCTCGATCGACTGGATGCCGGAACGGACCTTCTCGCCGTGCTCGCCGGAAGCGGCGTCGTCGGTGTCGGAGTCGGCGAGATCGTCGTCGGGAAGCGGGCTGGCGGGCATGGGCAGCGGGTGCGCGAAAATGCGGCAAGGATCGGGGCGAAAACGGCGTGCGCGATCGTGGCGCGCCGCATGGATTCACCATCGTAAAATAGATTCCCTCCATCGTCACTACAACGGCAGATTCCCCTTATGAAACTTGCTTCGCTGAAGGACGGCACGCGCGACGGCCAGCTGATCGTCGTGTCGCGCGACCTGCACACCGCGGCGATCGCCGACGCGATCGCGCCGACGCTGCAGCGCGTCCTCGACGACTGGGCGTTCTACGCGCCGCAGCTGCGCGATCTGTACGACGCGCTGAACCACGGCCGCGCGCGCAATGCGTTCTCGTTCGATCCGGCCAACTGCATGGCGCCGCTGCCGCGCGCGTTCCAGTGGGCCGACGGCTCCGCGTACGTGAACCACGTCGAGCTCGTGCGCCGCGCGCGCGGCGCGGAGATGCCGCCCGAGTTCTGGACCGATCCGCTGATGTACCAGGGCGGCAGCGATGATTTCCTGGGGCCGCGCGACGACGTCGTGTGCCCGTCCGAGGAATGGGGCATCGACTTCGAGGCGGAAGTCGCGGTGATCACCGGCGACGTGCCGATGAGCGCATCGCCCGACGACGCGCTGAAGGCCGTGCGGCTCGTCACGCTCGTGAACGACGTGTCGCTGCGCAACCTGATTCCGGCCGAGCTCGCGAAGGGCTTCGGCTTCTTCCAGAGCAAGCCGGCCACCGCGTTCGCGCCGGTCGCCGTGACGCCCGACGAGCTCGGCGACGAATGGCGCGACGGCCGCGTGCACCGGCCGATGATCGTCCACTGGAACGGCAGGAAGGTCGGCCAGCCCGATGCGGGCACCGACATGGTGTTCCACTTCGGCCAACTGGTCGCGCACGCGGCGAAGACGCGCAACCTGCGCGCCGGTTCGATCGTCGGTTCGGGCACGGTGTCGAACAAGGATGCGAAGCGCGGCTACTGCTGCATCGCCGAGAAGCGCTGCCTCGAGACGATCGAGCACGGCGCGCCGCAGACCGAATTCATGCGCTACGGCGACACCGTGCGCATCGAGATGTTCGACGCGGCCGGCAAGTCGATCTTCGGCGCGATCGAGCAATCGGTCGCACCGCCCGACGGCGCGGCGTAAGGCGAGGCGTGCAACGCACGCAGCGCCCGCGCGAAACCCGGCCCCGGCCCGCGCGCCGGGTTTCGCCTGATGTTTGCCCGCGCGGGCTTGGCTACACTCGATTCAAGAGCCTCGAGCAAGGAGCAGGCGCATGGCCGATCTCGCCGCATACGGCGGTTACGAAGCACTGAAGGTGACGCGCCGCGACCATGGCGTGCTCGACATCGTGATGAGCGGCGAGGGTGCGAACCGCAGCGGCCTCGCGACCGCGAACGCGCGCATGCATCGCGAGCTCGCCGACATCTGGCGCGACGTCGACCGCGATCCCGACACGCGCGTCGCGGTGATCCGCGGCGAAGGCAAGGGTTTTTCGGCGGGCGGCGATCTCGCGCTCGTCGAGGACATGGCGAACGACTTCGACGTGCGCGCCCGCGTGTGGCGCGAGGCGCGCGACCTCGTCTACAACGTGATCAACTGCAGCAAGCCGATCGTGTCGGCGATGCACGGGCCGGCCGTCGGCGCGGGGCTCGTCGCCGGGCTGCTCGCCGACATTTCGATCGCCGCGAAGGATGCGCGCATCATCGACGGCCATACGCGGCTCGGCGTCGCGGCCGGCGACCACGCGGCGATCGTGTGGCCGCTGCTGTGCGGGATGGCGAAGGCGAAGTACTACCTGCTGCTGTGCGAGCCCGTGAGCGGCGCGGAGGCCGAGCGGATCGGGCTGGTATCGCTCGCGGTCGAGCCGGCCGACCTGCTGCCGAAGGCGTACGAAGTGGCCGAGCGGCTCGCGCACGGCTCGCAGTCGGCGATCCGCTGGACCAAGTACGCGCTGAACAACTGGCTGCGCGCGGCCGGGCCGACCTTCGATACGTCGCTCGCGCTCGAATTCATGGGCTTCTCGGGGCCCGACGTGCAGGAAGGCATCCGCTCGCTGCGCGAGCGGCGTCCGCCCGACTTCCCCGGCGACGCGCCGTTCTGACGCGCGCTATGATCGAATCACGCGCGGCTGCGCGACGCATGGCGGCCGCCTCGCTCCCCCAGTCTAACCAGGATGCCCGTATGACGACCGATGCCTCCGGCTCCAACCCTTTCGCCGGCTTTGCCGGCTTCCAGCCCGCCGACATGATGGACCGGATGTGGGACATGATGCGGATGTCGCCGTTCGGCGGGATGACGTCGTTTCCGGGCGCCACGCATGGGCTGCCGCCGTCGCTGTCGAGCATGTCCGACATGATGGCGCCGCTCACGAGCGTCGAGGAACTCGACAAGCGGATCACCGATCTGCGCGCGGTCGAGCAATGGCTGAAGCTCAATCTCGGGATGCTGCAGTCCGCGATCCAGGCGCTCGAGGTGCAGCGCGCGACGCTCGCGACACTGCGGGCGTTCGGCGCGTTCGCGCAAAGCTCGATGTCGGCGGCCGAGGAAGCGGCCGTCGCGGCGGCGCAGGCGGCGAAAGCCGCGTCGGCGCCGCCGGGCGACGCAGCGCCGGCGGCGGACGGCGCGGATGCGCCGCCGGAAGGCGATGCCGCGCAGCAGGCGTTCGATCCGGCCGGCTGGTGGAACCTGCTGCAGTCGCAGTTCAACCAGCTCGCGAGCCTCGCGATGGCGCAGCCGGGCATGCAGCCCGCGCCGCCGGACGCTGCCGCCCCGCCGGAGCAGGCCGCGAAGCCGGCGCCGGCCGCCGCCGCGCCGCGCAAGCCCGCCGCGAAGCGCGCGAAGCCGGCCGGCTCGGCCGCGGTGCGCGCGGCCGCCGCTTCGTCGCCCGCAACCCGTCCGCCGAAGCGCTCGACGTGACGCGGCGCCGGTAGCAGGTCGATCATGCGGCTCGCGCTCGTTCTGATGGGAGGCGGCGCGCGTGCCGCCTACCAGGTCGGCGTGCTGAAGGCGCTGGCCGAGATCGCGCTCGAGGCCGATCCGGACCGGCACACGCTGCCGTTCGCGGTCGTGTGCGGCTCGTCGGCCGGCGCGATCAACGCGACGTCGATCGCGAGCCACGCGGACGACTTTTCCCACGGCGTGCGCCGCCTGCTCGAATTCTGGGAGCACCTGCGCCCCGACTACGTGTACCGCACCGACTGGCTCGGCATCGCGGCCGCCGGCGCGCGCTGGCTCGCGACGATGACGTTCGGCTGGGCGGCCCGCCGTTCGCCGCGCGGGCTGCTCGACAACACGCCGCTCGCGCACCTGCTGCAGCGCGAACTGAGCTTCCACCGGATCGAGCAGATGCTCGAGGCGCGGCTGCTGCACGCGCTCGCGGTGACGGCGCTCAGTTATTCGAGCGGCCGGCACCTCACGTTCTACCAGGCGGCCGAGCCGATCCAGGCGTGGCGGCGCGCGCAGCGCACCGCGCGGCTCGTCGATCTGTCGGCGTCGCACCTGCTCGCGTCGTCGGCGATTCCGTTCGTGTTCCCGGCCGTGCCGCTCGTGCTCGACGGGCAGATCGAGTACTTCGGCGACGGTTCGATCCGGCAGATCGCGCCGCTGTCGCCGGCGATCCACTTCGGCGCGCACCGGATCGTCGTCGTCGGTGCGGCCGACCCGCGGCCCGAGATTCCGGCCGCGAATGGCGCCGGCCGCGTGCGCGGCTACCCGTCGCTCGCGCAGATCGGCCAGCAGGTGCTTGCGAGCGTGTTCCTCGACTCGATCGGCTCGGACATCGAGCGGATCGAGCACATCAACCGGATGATCGAGCACCTGCCGCACCAGGTCGAGGTCGACAGCGGCTGGCGGCACGTCGACGTGCTGGCGATCGCGCCGTCCGAGCGTATCGAGCTGATCGCCGCGAAGCACCTGAAGCAGATGCCTGCGGCGATGCGCGGGCTGCTCGGCGCGGTCGGCGGCAGCCAGCCGGCCGGCGCGTCGTTCGCGAGCTACCTGCTGTTCGAGGAGGCGTTCACGCGCGAACTGATCGAACTCGGCTACGGCGACGGCCGCGCGCAGCGCGACACACTCGCCGGCTGGATCGCGCAGGCGGACGGCGGTAGCGCGCCGGCAGCCGGCACGCCGCCGGAAGACGGCCTCGCGACGGGCGAAATACGGGTCTGATGCACGCAGATGGCGCGCGGTTGCGCGAGGTTGCGTTTTCGCGACGGTCGGGCGCGACCGATCGCCGCACCGGGATTGGCGGCGCGCGACCGGGCAGGCGTCTCGGAAGCGTCATACACGCGTGATATCATGGCCGCCGCCGTATACACCACATCGAGCAGCCCGCCGATCCGGCATCCGCACGGGACCCTACGGGGAACCCGCCTGGGGGCAGGGGACGGGCTCGCCAACGAGCCGGCCAGCGCCGGCCCCCCACTCAGGCAAGCGCGGCCGGTTCCGTTCGAACGGAGCGTGGCTGCGGCGTGCCCAACGGCGGCGGCGCGACCGCCCGGCTGCCGGACGTGGAATCAGCGTCCGGTCGGTCGGTTTCACGCGTAAAATTACAGTCTTGGCTGCAAAAAGCGCGCTTGGCGCGCCTTTGTGGCAACAGTCACGTTTAGAGAAGTCGCATTGCGCAGAACAGGGGTGGGACCATCATGAACACGATGCTTTATCCGGAACTTTACAGGTCGCTCGAAGCCGTCCGCTGGGACATGGAGAAGGACATTCCGTGGGACAAGTTCGACGCTTCGCTGCTCACCGACGAGCAGGCGAAGACGATCAAGATGAACGCGATCACCGAATGGTCGGCGCTGCCCGCGACGGAAATGTTCCTGCGCGACAACCAGCACGACAGCGACTTTTCCGCGTTCATGAGCGTGTGGTTCTTCGAGGAGCAGAAGCATTCGCTCGTGCTGATGGAATACCTGCGCCGCTTCAAGCCGGACATGGTGCCGACCGAAGAGGAGCTGCACGCGGTGCGCTTCCAGTTCGACCCGGCGCCGCCGCTCGAGACGCTGATGCTGCACTTCTGCGGCGAAATCCGCCTGAACCACTGGTACCGCTGCGCGGCCGACTGGCACACCGAGCCCGTCATCAAGCAGATCTACGAAACGATCTCGCGCGATGAAGCGCGCCACGGCGGCGCGTACCTGCGCTACATGAAGAAGGCGCTGAACAACTGCGGCGACGTCGCGCGTGCCGCGTTCGCGAAGATCGGCGTGTTGATGGCGTCGGCGCGCCGCACCGAGAAGCCGCTGCACCCGACCAACCTGCACGTGAACCAGGCGCTGTTCCCGCGCGACACCGTGCAGTCGCGCCTGCCCGATCCGGAATGGCTCGAACGCTGGCTCGACGAGCAGATCCGTTTCGACGGCGAGTGGGAAAAGAAGGTTGTCGAGCGCATCCTGCACAACCTGTCGATCCTGTTCGAGCGCACGTTCGCGACCGCGCAGGAGCTGAACCGCTATCGCAAGGAAGTCACCAGCCGCCTGCAGGCCGAAAGCGGCCCGTCGTCGGCCGCGCAGCCGGCCTGAGGCCGCAAGGCGCCGCAGCCGGCGTGAATCGCGTCGGCCGCATTGCGCCGTTTCGCGTCCGTTGCATGAAGCCCGCCCGGCCGGTCCGGCGGGCTTTTTATCTGGCGCTGCCGCCGGGGCCGCCGCGCGCCCCATCGTTCATTCCGTCCGATCTCCATCATGTCCGCCACCTTCGAACGCAAGCTGATTACCCGTGATGCCCTGGTTGCCCTGCGCGCGTCGCTGCCGTCGCCCGTCGTGTTCACCAACGGCGTATTCGACATCCTGCATCGCGGCCACGTCACGTATCTCGCCGACGCGAAAGCGCTCGGCGCGTGCCTGATCGTCGGCGTGAACTGCGATGCGTCGGTGCGCATGCTCGGCAAGGGCGACGACCGGCCGATCAACCGCGAGGACGACCGCGCGGCGCTGCTCGCGGCGCTGGAAAGCGTCGACTGGGTCGTGAAGTTCGAGGAACAGACGCCGGTGTCGCTGATCGAGGCCATCCGTCCGGACATCCTCGTGAAGGGCGGCGACTACGACATGGATGCGCTGCCGGAATCGGCGCTCGTGCGCGGCTGGGGCGGCCGCGCGCTGGCGATTCCGTTCGAGCACGACCGCTCGACCACCGCGTTGCTGAAGAAGGTCCGCGCGCAGCAGTCCTGAGCGCGGGCCGGTGCCGTCAGGGTGCGGATGCCGCGAGCGGCGCGGCCATGACGGCCGGCGGCGCGATCGGGCCACCGACGACGGGCTGGTCGGCCGCCTGCGCCAGCGGCGTCACGCGCAGCGCATCGGGCTGCACCTGCCGCGACAGCACGCCCGGTTCGCGCGGGCCGGCTGCCGGCAGCGGCCCGAACACGCCGCGCGCCACCACGAACGCGAGCATGTTGGCGAGAAAGAGAACAGCGATCAGCCAGCGCAGCATCGTCGACACCCCTTTTCGTTCAGTCGTTCAGTCGTTCAGTCGTTCAGTCGTTCAGTCGGGCCGGCCGCATGGCCGGCTTTTTCGTTGTTTCCGTGACTGTTCTCAACAGTCAGGCAACCCGTGTGCGGCCTTTGCCTCGCGGGCGGCGGGCCGCTTGCAGTGGCGCGTTCCCCCAACGTTCCCGCGACGAAATCCTGTACCGACATGCGCCGATACCGTCGGCGAGACGGCGAAGCCGACGCAACTCCGTCAATCCTCCGCGGCCGCCTCCTCGGCGATCAGCGCGAGCCCGGACAGGATCAACGCGTCGTGCCGCGTATGCGGCAGCGTCAGCGCGCGCGCGACCTCGTCCGCCGCGCCCCCTGCGAGCACGAGCCGCACGGGTGCCTGCCATGCATCGGCGAGATCGCGCCAGGCGCGTTCGATCAGCCCCGCCTGCGCGTACAGGCAGCCTGCCGACAGCGAACGCGGTGTATCGACCTGAAACGGCTCGGCCTGCGCACCTGCGAGCAGCCCGCTCGCGATGTCGGTGGTCAGCGTCGGCAACTGCGCGGTGTGCGTGCCGAGCGCGCGCATCATCAGCGCCCAGCCCGGCGCGATCAGCCCGCCCGTGAAGCGGCCGTCCGCGCGCAGCGCCTCGAGCGTCGTCGCGGTGCCGAACGTCGCGATCAGCAAGTGCTCGCCCGGAAAGGCCGCATGTGCGCCGATCAGGCCGGCCCAGCGGTCGCTGCCGAGCTGTTCGGGCGTCGTATAGCCGTTCGTCACGCCGCATTGCGCGGGGCGCGAGCGTATCGTCGTGCGCGGCAGGCCCGGCCAGCGCGCGTCGAGCAGCGCGTCGATTCGTGCGGCCACGTCGGCGCCCGCGACGTTCGAGATCCATGCGCCGCGCGGACGCGGCAGGTTCGACCAGTCGGGATCGCCGCCGCCGTCGCGTGCGTGGCCGAACGCGCCGGTCTGGACAAGCGTGCGCTGCGCATCGGCGAGCGCCCACTTGATCCGGCTGTTGCCGGCGTCGATCAGCAGGTACGGCTCGTTCATTGCGCTTCGCGCAGCGACACGTCGCCGGCCGCGATCGCCTGCACGCCGTTCGGCGTGTCGAGCAGCAACTGGCCGGTCGCATCGATGCCGGTCGCGATGCCGCGTGCGCGTTCGACGCCCTGTTCGAGCAGCACGACTTCGCGGCCCGCGTACGCGTGCAGTGCATGCCAGCGCGGCAGGAACGGCGCGAGCCCGTCGGCGCCGAACTGCGCGAGTGCGGGCGTGAGCGCGTTCAGCGACGCGGCGAGCGTATCGGTGAGGTTGGCCGATGCGCACGCGATCGACAGCGCGGCAGGCGGCAGCCCGCTCGCGAGCGTCGCGTCGCGCGCGCGCAGCGCGTCGACCTGCGCGGCGACGGCTTCCGCGCCGCGCACGTTGATGCCGAAGCCGATCACGACGGCGGTCGCGCCGGAGGTGGTCCACACGGTTTCGATCAGGATCCCGGCGAGCTTGCCGACGATGCGCGGCGTGCCGTCGTCGGTGGCCATCAGCAGCAGGTCGTTCGGCCATTTGAGCGCGACGCGCATGCGGGCGTCGAGCGGCAGCGTGGCCAGCCCTTCAGCGAGCGCGACGCCGATCGCGATGCTGAGGCCGCCGAGCGCGTCGACGGCGCGCGGCACGATGCAGCCGACCGAGCACAGCAGCGCGTTGCCGGGCTGCGCGAACCACGGGCGGCCCTGCCGGCCGCGGCCGGCCGTCTGCTCGAACGCGACGCGCACGAGCGGCGCGGGCAATGCGTTCGCGCTGCGCGGCAGCGCCTTGAGCCGCGTCGCGACGTCGGCGTTGGTCGAGCCGGTGGCGGCGACGATGTCGAGCGGCCACGCACGCGGCGCGGCGTCCAGGTGCGCGTCGAGCCGGTTGCGCGCGATGTGCGCGTCGCCGGAATCGGGCGTGTCGGAGGAGGTGGGGGCGTTCATGGTGGCTATTGTAGCGACAGGGGGCGGGGGCGCGTTGGGGAGCGGGGAACAGGTATGTACCGATATGATCGCGCCACGCAAGTTCAGAATCTTGGAATTTCGCGAGATCGAATCAACATCGATACAAAGATCTGGCGCAACGATTCGCTCATTCTTCCGAGCCAGCGTAACCGGATCGAGATCGAGTTCATTCCCGCCTGTTCGCCTGGCGGCTGTGAGAACACTTGCGGCACAACCATGCACCGGCAGAAATATCGACGGCGATGGCCGCGTATCCGGCGCGGCTGTTTGTTTGCGGGCTCGGCTTCACGGACACGCAAGCGCTTGCAGTCGGTGTTCTGCTTGACCACGGGCCTGTTACCGCTTTCGTCTGCAGAACCCGGCACGGTTGCGCACCGGCGCCAGCCTGCATCTTGATATTCACGACCGGCGCGACTACGTTCGATATATCCGCTCCGGCGGCCCGCGCGGCGTGCGCCAGCGCGTCCTCGTCGTTGCCGCATCGAGGGAAATGGCGATGAACAAGCTTCATTCGTGTTCGAGCCTGTCCAGCCTGTTCGAGCGCTTTCACCGCAAGACGCCCCGGATCTCCGACGCCGTCGGGCTCCCGATGACGCGCGCCTGTCGCCGGCTGATGGACTCGCTCGCGTCGGCATGGTCGGCGGTGCGCTCGGGTATGTCGCATACGCACCGGCACTGACGCGGCGGACCGTTTTCAAGGAGGTGGCCATGCAACTCCACATGCATTCGCACCATTACGCGCGCCGCGTTCCGGTGTGGCGAGCCGCCGTGATCGGCGGGTGCGTGGCCGGTGCGGTTTTCCTGGTCATCCAGGTCGTCGCGGCGGCAATCATCGGACACGACGCGTGGGCGCCGCTGCGCATGATCGCGGCCATCTACTTCGGTGACGACGCGCTCGCGCCGTCGATCACGGTCGAAGTGGGGACGCTGCTGGCGGCGCTGGGCGTGCACTTCGCGTTGTCGATCGTATTTGCGCTGATTCTGGCCGTGATCATCGCGTGTTTCAGCCTGGATTCGAGCGTCGGGATGGCCAGCGTGGCGGGGGGCGTATTCGGCGCGCTGCTGTACGTCGTCAACTACTACGGCATGACTCAGTTGTTCCCGTGGTTCGCCGACGCGCGAGGGTGGGTGAGCGCGCTCGATCACATCGTCTTCGGACTGATCGTGTCCGACGCGTACATGCGTCTGGAGCGACCCGCGCGGAGCGGTGCCGCCTGACGGGATGCCGCGACGGCGCCCGGCCAGGCGGCAGGGTCGCGTCACGGAGCGACGACCGGATGCTTCAGCGCATGCGCGGTCTCGATCCACTGCGCGTGGAATTCGTCCGCGTCGGGCCGTAGCCCCAGCTCGCCGTTGCGATAGGCCATCGCGAGCGTCTGCACGGCTTCCGGCAACTCGTGTTCGGCGGCCCGGCGATACAGCGCGAGCGCGCGCGCGTCGTCGCGCGGCACGCCGCTGCCGTCGCGGTACGCGTTCGCGAGCATGAAGTCCGCGGCCGGGATGTCCGCGCGCGACGCGACGTCGAACCAGTGCGCGGCCTGCACCGGATCGGCGGCGATGCCGTAGCCGCTGCGATAGATCAGCCCGAGGTAATACGCGGCGGCCGGGTCGCCCTGTTCGGCCGCTTCGCCGAGCAGCGCGCGGGCGCGTGCGTAGTCCTTCGGGATGTCGCCGCTGCCGAGCAGCAGTGCCTTGCCGAGCGCGAGTTGCGCGCGCCGCGCAGCCGGTGCGTCAGCCTTGCCGTTCGCCTGCGCGGCGGTTTCCAGCCAGCCGCGCCCCTCGTCGCGCAGCCCCGGTTCGCGCGCGTCGACGAGCGCGATGCCGAGCGCCGTCTGCGCGGCGCCCGACCCGCGGCGCGCGAGCGTGCGCAACTGCGCGAGCGCGTGCGGCTCGGTGGCCTGCGTGACCATCGCCTGCCACTCGTCGAGCTGCGCGGCGCTCGGTGCGGGGCCGGCGCCGCGCAAGCCGGTCGCGGCTACCACGGCCGCGACGGTCACGGCCGCCGCCGCGAGCAGGGCGGCCGGCGGGAGTTTCGCGCGCAGCAGGCGCCGCGCGGCGGCGGCGAAGCCGGTTTCGGCCGGCCGCATCGTCCGGATCGGTTGCATCGCGTGTCTCATTGCGTGAGGTCGATCTCGTAGGTGGCGAGGTTCTTGCCCGAACCGTCGTCGGCCGCGACCTGCGTGATGCCGGCCAGGCCGGCGGCGGCGGCATCGCCGAGGCGGTTCGGCGCGGACGCGAACTGCACGTGCGCGACCGAGCTCGCGAGCTTCGTGAAGCGCCAGCTGCGCTGCGCGCCATCGGCCGTGCGCGTGATCGCGCCGCGCTTCTTGATGAACGAGATCAGCACGTCGCGGTTCGCGTCTGGCGACGCGAAGATCGTCTTGCTGCCGTCGAGGCCCGGGAAGTTGCCGCCGCCGCTCGCGCGGTAGTTGTTGGTCGCGACGATGAACTGCGCGTTCGGGTCGATCGGCGCGCCCTTGTACGTCAGGTTCCTGATCCGGCTGCCGAGCGGCTGGGCGACGTCGATCTCGTACGACAGATCGGCGGACGTGAACATGTCGAAGTTGTAGCCGGGGAAGCTGCTGACGAGCTTCTGCACGGTCGCTTGCGTCGGGTCGATCCGGTTGAAGCGCTTCGCGGCGGTCTCGAGCCAGTTCTTCACGTCGGCGCCGCTCACCTTCACCCCGTACACGGTGTTCGGATACAGGTACAGGTCGGCCGCGTTGTTGATCGCGAGCGCGCCCGGCGCGACGTCGGTGTAGTCGCTGCCGCCGCCGAAGCCGCTCTTGAACGGCGCGCTGACCGACAGCACCGGCAGCGACGCGTACTGCGGCAGGTTCGCCTGCACGTAGGTCTTCACGTAGTCGGCCTGCGCCTCGTTGACGATCTGGATCGCGCCCGGATCGCCGACATCCGCGAAGTACGAGTTCATCCGGTAGTCGGTCGAGCCGATCGGCGTCTTCACGTAGTCGATCGTCGCCTGGTGCTCGGCGGCAATCGCGGCGGATACCGACGGGTCGGCCGCGACGTAGGTCTTGTCGGCGTTCTGGATCGGCCGCGCCTCGACGGTCGTCTGCGACTTGTCGACGCTCCACGTCTTGCCGTCGAACTTCAGGCCGAGCTTGATCACGCCGAGGTGCTTGCCCCAGTAGTTGGCCATCACGGTCGGCACGCCGTTGACGGTGCCCTTGACCTTGTCGACGCCCGGCAGGTTGAACTGCGACACGGTGCTGTTCGCGTCCGGGAATACCTGGTGCGAGTGGCCGATCAGCATCGCGTCGATGCCAGCTACCGTCGACAGCCACCAGCTGCCGTTCTCCATCGTCGGCGAATACGCGGAATTGTCGAGGCCGCCGTGCGAGATCGCGACGACGAGATCGGCGCCCTTCGCGCGCATCTCGGGAATGTACTTCTCGGCGGCTTCCTTCAGGCCGGTCGTGTAGACCTTGCCGTCGAGCCAGCGCTTGTCCCAGCTCATGATCGCGGGCGGCGTGAAGCCGATGATGCCGACCTTCACAGGCGCGCTGACCGTCTTGCCGTCCGGTGTCGTCGCCGTCACCGTGCGGGTCAGGATCGTGTACGGCGTGAACAGCGGTGCGTTGGTCTTCGCGCTGATCACGTTCGCGAGCACCTGCGGGAAGTTCGGGCCCGCGCACTTCTTCTGCTGGGCCGGAGCCGGCAGCCCGTCGACCTCGAACGTGTTGCCGGTCACCTGCGACAGGTACGGCAGCCCGTAGTTGAACTCGTGGTTGCCGATCCCGCCGCCGTCGAATTTCGCGGCGTTCATCACCTTGTAGATCGCCAGCGTCTGGTCGCAGCCGATCGGCTTCACGAGCGCCTGGTAGTCCGACAGCGCGGTGCCCTGGATCGTGTCGCCGTTGTCGAGCAGCAGCGTATTCGGGTACTGCGCGCGCGCCTGCGCGATCAGCGTCGACACCCGCTCGAAGCCGAGCGAATTGTCGGCGGCGAGCTTGAAATAGTCATACGACAACACGTTGGTGTGCAGGTCGGTCGTCTCGAGCAGCGCGAGCGTGGCCGTCGTGCCGACGGGCGCCTGGGCCTGCGACGGCGGCGGGGCGGTGACGTCGTCGCCGCCGCAGCCGGCGAGGGCAAAGGCCAGGCTGGCGAGCGCGGCGGCGGCCGGTACGCGGCGGCGGGAAAGCGGGGGGAAACGCATCGGTTGTCCTGTTTAGTGTTCTGTTATGGCGAGGTGCGCATCGAAATGGCGGCGCGGGGCGCCGACGGCCTGAGGTGCGGCGCGTGAGAGTATCGAAAGGAAACGTGACGGAAGAATGAAAGGCGATGACGCCGGCAGCGGGCCGCGATGTGCGGCGGCCTCCGGGCAGGCCCGGGCCGGGCGCTCTCGGCTGGCGCCCCCACCGACATCCTCACGTCGCTGTGCCGGGCGGTTCGCTACAATGGCCGCTGTCATCCTTTTGCAAACAACCTGCCCTTGGACTTCGAGACTCCTCCCGGCCTGTCGGTCGACGCCGGCAGCCAGGGCCAGACGGTGCGCCTGACCGGCCAGTGGACCGCCATCGCGCTTGCGCGCAATCGCGGCGCGGTCGCGCGCCGCGTCGCGAGCATCGGGTCCGGGCGCGTGAGCGAATGGGATCTGTCCGGCATCGAGCGGCTCGACCACGTCGGCGGCCAGGCGCTGTGGCGCGTGTGGGGCCGCAAGCTGCCGGCCGGCGTCGCGCTGAGCGACACGCAGCGCACGATCTTCGAGCGCATCGAGCGGCTCGACAGCGGGCGCGAGGCGCCCGAGCGCGTCGTGCGCGTCGATCCCGTCACGCGGCTCGGCCAAGCGATCTTCACGTTCGGCGAACACCTGCAGGGCGGCATCGCGATGTTCGGCCTCGTGATCCTCGACGCGCTGTCGGTGCTGCGCCGTCCGCAGACCATGCCGTGGAAGGAAACCTCGGCGAACATCTACAGCGCCGGCGCACAGGCGCTGCCGATCACCGCGCTCGTCGCGTTCCTGATCGGCATCGTGCTCAGCTACCTGTCCGCGCAGCAGCTGCAGATGTTCGGCGCGAACCGCTACATCGTGAACATTCTCGGGCTGTCGGTGATCCGCGAGCTCGGCCCCGTGCTGTCGGCGATCCTCGTCGCGGGCCGCTCGGGCTCGGCGATCACCGCGCAGATCGGCGTGATGCGCGTGACCGAGGAGCTCGACGCGATGCGCGTGATGGGCATCCCGCACGGGCTTCGGCTGGTCCTGCCGCGCGTGCTTGCACTCGGCGTCGCGATGCCGCTGCTCGTGATGTGGACCAACATCATCGCGCTGACGGGCGGCGCGCTCGCCGCGAAGCTCGTGCTCGGGATCGACGTCAACTATTTCGTGCGCTCGCTGCCGGGCGTCGTGCCGATCGCGAACCTGTACATCGGCGTCGGCAAGGGCGTCGTGTTCGGCATGTTGATCGCGCTGGTCGCCTGCCATTTCGGCTTCCGGATCAAGGCGAACTCGCAGAGCCTCGGCGAAGGGACGACCACGTCGGTCGTGTCGTCGATCACGGTCGTGATCCTCGCCGACGCGGTGTTCGCGATCCTGTTCCAGAACGTGGGGCTCGGATGAACGCATCGAACGAATCGGCGGCCGGTGCCGCGCCGGACCATGCCGCTGCGGCCGGCGTCGCGTCGGTCGGCACGCCGCCGGCCGCAGCGGTAGGTGCCGGCGACCTCGTGATCGAGGTGCGCAACCTGACCAAGCGCTACGGGCGCAACATCATTCACCAGAAGCTCGACTTCGACGTGCGGCGCGGCGAGATCGTGTCGGTCGTCGGCGGCTCGGGCTCCGGCAAGACGACGCTCGTGCGCCAGATCCTCGGCCTCGAGCGACCGACGTCGGGCACGATCAAGGTGTTCGGCGAAGATACCGCGACGATCGACGACGCGAGCGCGCGGATGATGCGCACGCGCTCGGGGATGCTGTTCCAGCAGGGCGCGCTGTTCTCGTCGATGACGGTGTTCGATAACGTCGCGCAGCCGCTGCGAGAGCTCGGCCGCGTGCCGCCGGACCTGCTGCACGACATCGTGATGCTGAAGCTCGAGATGGTCGGGCTGCCGTGCAAGCACGCGTCGAAGATGCCGGCCGCGCTGTCGGGCGGGATGGTGAAGCGGGTCGGCATCGCGCGCGCGATCGCGCTCGAGCCCGAGCTGCTGTTCCTCGACGAGCCGACGGCCGGCCTCGATCCGCAGGCGTCCGACGAATTCGTCGAGCTGATCGCGACGCTGCACCGCACGCTCGGGCTGACCGTCGTGATGATCACGCACGATCTCGACACGATGGTCGCGCTGTCGACGCGCGTCGCGGTGCTGGCCGACCGCAAGGTGCTGGTCGCCGCGCCGGTCGAGGAGGTCGCGAACGTCGACCATCCGTTCATCCACGAATATTTCCTGGGGCTGCGCGGGCGCCGCGCATTGCAGGCGCTGCCGCCCGAGCGGCGCGCGAAGCTGCCGAAGGCGGCCCTCGAACCGGCGCTGTCGAGCGCCGAGCTGTAGGCAAGGCAAGGAGCAAGGAACCCGCGAATGGAAAACAAATCACATGCGTTCTGGGCCGGCCTGTTCACGATCGCGCTGACGCTCGCGATCGCGGGCACCGTGTTCTGGTTCAACGTCGACCGCACCGTGCGCGTGCCGTACGACCTGCTCGCGCGCACCAACGTGACGGGGCTGTTCCCGGACGCGGCGGTGCGCTTTCGCGGTCTCGACGTCGGCAAGGTGCAGTCGATCGGCTTCGACCGCACGCACCCGGGCCAGATCCGGATCCGGATTCTCGTCGACCACGATGCGCCGATCACGCAGTCGACCTACGGCAGCCTCGGTTTCCAGGGCGTGACGGGCATCGCGTTCGTGCAGCTCGAGGATACGGGCCGCGACCTGGCGCCGCTGCCGTCGTCGCCGAAGGCGATTGCGCAGATTCCGATGCGGCCGAGCCTGTTCGACCAGATCCAGGAGCGCGGCGACGTGCTGCTGCGGCAGCTCGAACTGGCCGCGAAAAGCGCGAACGCGCTGATGTCGCCCGAGATGCGCGAGCAGTTGCGCGCGACGGCCGAAAGCCTGCAGCACGCGGCCGATGGCGCGACGACGCTGTCGAAGCAACTCGCCCCGGCCGTCGCCGCGCTACCGGAAACGATGCACCAGGTGAACCGCACGATGGCGTCGGCGAACACGCTGCTGCAGCCCAACGG
Source organism: Burkholderia sp. MS455 (assembly GCF_016899445.1). NCBI lineage: Bacteria > Pseudomonadati > Pseudomonadota > Betaproteobacteria > Burkholderiales > Burkholderiaceae > Burkholderia > Burkholderia sp. MS455. The sequence continues at coordinate 3,242,125 of NZ_CP041779.1, read as the reverse complement.
GCCGCTCGTGTCGAACCTGAACAAGGCCGGCACGGCCGCCGAGCAGGTCGGCGTCGCGCTGAACGATCTCAACGCGCGCGTGCAGTACGACACGCTGCCGCGCTTCAATGCGCTGGCCGGCAGCGTCGGCGACGCGTCGCAGCAATTGAAGGACGTCGCCGGTGAACTCGGCCGCAACCCGCGCAGTCTGTTGTTCGGTTCGCCCGGCGCGGCGCCGGGGCCCGGTGAAGCGGGCTTCGTCTGGCCGGGTGCGGCGGCCGGGAGGTGAAGCAGGCCGGAAACCCGTCGATCGCCTGGCCGGAAACGGCCGGGCAGTGACGCCCATCGAAACCGGAAACATCATGCAGGAACACGCCATGCCACGAATCCTTGAACGCGCGCTGCGTCCGGCTGCGACCGCGCTCGCCGTGCTGACGCTTGCGCTTGCGGCCGGCTGCGCCGGCAACAGCGCGGTGCTGTCGAATGTCCGCTACGACCTCGGGCCGGCTTCTCCGGTCGTGACGGCCGGTGCGGGCCCCGCGCTGAAGGTGCTCGACGTCGCCGCGCCCGACGCGCTCGATTCGGACAAGTTCGCGTACCGCCTCGCGTACGCGGATGCGCAGCACGTGGCCGTCTATCGCGACAGCCGCTGGACCGCACCGCCCGCGCAACTGCTCACGCAGCGGCTGCGCGGCGCGCTGTCGTCGCGCGGCACGGTGCTCGAAGGGTCCGACGGCGTGCGCGCGCCGACCCTCAAGGTCGACCTGAACGAATTCGAGCAGGTGTTCGACGGGCAGTCGCAAAGCCACGGCGCCGTCACCGCGCGCGCGACGCTGACGCTCGACGGCAAGGTGCTCGGCCAGCGCACGTTCGTCGCGCGTGCGCCGTCGAGCACGCCCGACGCGGCCGGCGGCGCGCGTGCGCTCGCGACGGCGAGCGACGAGCTCGTGTCGCAGATCGCCGCGTGGGTCGGCATGCAGGCGTACGCGGGCACGCCGTGACGCACGCCGCGCAGCCGCGATGAACGCGACCGGCCCGCATCGCGAATCGCCGCTCGCGCGCCAGGCCTTTGCCGCCTACGCGGCGCTCATCGTCTACGCGTCGCTGTATCCGTTCGAAGGCTGGGCGTCGCTCGGCATCGGGCCGTTCGACTACCTGTTCGCGCCGATGCAGCGCTACGTGACCGCGTTCGACGTGGTCACGAACGTGCTCGGGTATTTGCCGTTCGGCGCGCTCGGCGTGCTCGCGCTGCACCCGCGCTGGCGCGGGGTTGCCGCGACGCTGATCGCGGGCGCGCTCGGCGTGCTGCTGTCGGGCTCGATGGAGGCGCTGCAGACCTACCTGCCGACGCGCATCGCGTCGAATCTCGATCTCGCGGCCAACGCGCTCGGCGCGCTGCTGGGCGCGGCGCTCGTCGCGCCGGCCACCGGTGCGCTGCTCGACCGCGGTGCGCTGCGCCGGCTGCGCTTCGCATGGTTCGAGGCCGATGGCGCGACGCCGCTGCTGCTGGCCGTGCTGTGGCCGTTCGCGATCCTGTTTCCGTCGCCGTTCCTGTTCGGCATCGGCGACTGGCCGGCCGCGCTGTGGGAGCGCGCCGACGCGTCGATGCAGGACACGCTGCTCGCGTGGCTGCCGGCCGCGTGGCACGTGAGCGAATGGCCCGAGCGCGTCGACGGCTGGCTGTCCGATTCCGCGTGGGAGGCCGCGCTCGGCGGGCTGATGCTGTTCGCCGTGCTGGCGATCGCGTCGCTCGCGATGCGGCCGAGTGCGCCGCGCATCCGGCTGCTGATCGCATTCGTCGCCGCGACGCTCGTGCTGAAGGCGGCCGCGACGTTCATGCAGTCGGCCACCGGCCTCGTCGTCGTGTGGGCGACGCCCGGCGCGCGGCTCGGCATTGAGCTCGGCTTCGCGGCCGCGCTCGTCGCGCTGCACGTGCCGGCGACCTGGCGCGCGACGCTGGCGGCACTCGCGCTGCTGGCCGGCGTGGCGCTCGTCAACCTGCTGCCGGTCAATCCGTTCTTCGACTTCACGCTGTCGGGCTGGCGGCAGGGCCGCTACGTGCACTTCAACAGCATCGCGCGCTGGCTCGCGTGGATCTGGCCGTACGCGGCGCTGATCTGGCTCGGCCAGCGCGTCGAGCGCGCGTGGCTGCCGGCCGCGGTGCGCCGCTGACGGTGCAGGCCGGGCAGCGCAGCCCCGGCCGCATCGCGGGCAGCGGCGCGCGCCGGTCGCTATAATCGTCCGGACCATCATCCGTTGCACCGCGCAACGGCTATCGCCCCTCTTTCCGCCCGGCATCGCGCCGGGCCGCTCGTCACCATCATGGATTCCTACTACCAGCACCACGTCTTCTTCTGCCTGAACCAGCGCGAACCGGGCGCCGAACGGCCGAGCTGCGCGCAATGCGACGCGCAGACCATGCAGGAATACGCGAAAAAGCGCGTGAAGGAACTCGGCCTCGCGGGGCCCGGCAAGGTTCGCATCAACAAGGCCGGCTGCCTCGACCGCTGCGAGGAAGGGCCCGTGATGGTCGTGTACCCGGAAGGCACGTGGTACACGTACGTCGACCAGGCCGACATCGACGAGATCGTCGAATCGCACCTGCGCGACGGCAAGGTCGTCGATCGCCTGAAGATCTGAGCGGGCCGGCCGAATGAACGTTCATACGCAGAAATCGCTGATCGCGGGCCCGGTCGGGCAGATCGAAATCGCGGTCGACCTGCCCGACGCGGTGCGCGAAGGCGGCGCCGCGCCGCGCGGCATCGCGCTCGTCGCGCATCCGCATCCGCTGTTCGGCGGCACGATGGACAACAAGGTCGCGCAGACCCTGGCGCGCACGCTCGTGCAGCTCGACTACGTCGTCTACCGGTCGAACTTCCGCGGCGTCGGCGCGACCGAAGGCGTGCACGACAACGGCACCGGCGAGGCCGACGACCTGCTCGCGGTGCTCGCGCACATGCGCGCGCAGCCCGCGTATGCGGACCTGCCGCTCGTGCTCGCGGGCTTCTCGTTCGGCACCTTCGTGCTGTCGCATGTCGCGAAGCGGCTGCGCGACACGGGCGTGCCGATCGAGCGGATGGTGTTCGTCGGCACGGCCGCAAGCCGCTGGCAGGTGGCCGACGTGCCGGAGAACACGCTCGTGATCCACGGCGAAACCGACGACACGGTGCCGATCGCGTCGGTGTACGACTGGGCGCGGCCGCAGGAGCTGCCGGTCGTCGTGATCCCCGGCGCCGAGCATTTCCTCCATCGCAAGCTGCATGTGCTGAAGCGCATCATCGTCGACGCGTGGCGCTAGCCGGCATGCGGGCGCCGGCGTAACGGCCGGCGGCTCGCGTTGCGCACCGGCACCCGCCGAATGCGCGATCGACCACACGACATCGCGCCGCACCGCGCGCGCAACCGGACTTGCACACCGCCTGCGCGTGCCTTTCGCGCGGCTTCGGGCGATTTCCCGCAGCGTGCCCGCGCTATCCTCCTGAAGCCGGTGTGCGGCCGTCCTGCGATCGTGGTGTTCGGCGCAAATCGGCACCGACGTACTGCGCCTTCGGGCGCCGTGGCGGCGCTGCAAATTCTCGCGATGCCGCCGGATATCGCCGCGGTTTGCGCGTTGCCGCGAGCACGATTGCGCCGGCACGTCGACACCGCGTGGCACGGGACACGACACCAGGTTCGCGAAAACGCCGTTCGCGGCCACGTATAATGGCCGCATTTCGCGTCGCCCGCGGCCCGGCTGGGCGCATGCGGCGCTCGTTTCGCCGCCTGTCCGCCCGCTCGCGACGGCCGCGAACCGAACGCGTCCGCACGAGTCCAACCGGCGCGTTTCGCGTCGCCCGACGATGTCGGCGAGTGCCCGAAACGCCCGCCGCCTTGCCGTTCAACCCTGCGCGTTTCGCACCGCACTTTCTGCCATCAGCCTGAATCGATCATGCGTCTGTCTCCCCAAGGCCTCAAGTCCCTCGCTTCCTCCATCGCCTTCGGCACCGCCGCGCGCAACGTCGCGCTCGGCGTGATGCTGCCCGTCGCGCTCGCGTCGACGATCGTCGTCGCCGAGGCGAAGCCGGCCGCCAAGGCCAAGGCCGCGCATGCGGCGCCGGCCGCCGCTGCCGAGCAGTTCACCGGCGCGCCCGCAGTCTACATGCCGGGCGCGGTGCCGCCGCCGGGCGTGAATGCGCGTTCGTGGGTGCTCGTCGACGCGACGAGCAACACGGTGCTCGCATCGGGCAATGCGGACGAGCGCGTCGAGCCTGCCTCGCTGACGAAGCTGATGACGGCCTACCTCGTGTTCGAGGCGCTCGACAAGAAGAAGATCTCGATGGAGCAGATCGTCACGCCGAGCGAAGCGGTGCGCCGCGTCGGCCGCGACGAGTCGCGCATGTTCATCGAGGCGAACAAGCCGGTGTCCGTGCACGACCTCGTGTACGGGATGATCATCCAGTCGGGCAACGACGCCGCGATCGCGCTGGCCGAACTCGTCGGCGGCAGCGAAGGGCAGTTCGTCACGCTGATGAACGACGAGGCGCAGCGCCTCGGCATGAAGGGCACGCACTTCGCCGACGTGAACGGCATGCCCGACCCGAACCACTACACGACGGCCGGCGATCTCGCGAAGCTGTCCGCGCACCTGATCCGCGATTTTCCGCAGTACTACGGCATCTTCTCGGAGAAGGAATTCAAGTACAACAACATCCGCCAGGGCAACCGCAACCGTCTGCTGTGGCTCGACCCGACGGTCGACGGCCTGAAGACGGGCCATACGCAGGCAGCCGGCTACTGCCTGATCGCGTCGGCCAAGCGCGCGATTCCGGGCGTCGACGGCCAGCGCCGCCTGGTGTCGGTGATGATGGGCGAGCAGAAGGAAGGCGAGCGCACGCAGGACAGCATGAAGATGCTGAACTACGGCTACAGCGCGTTCGATTCGGTGCGCCTGTTCAAGGGCGGCCAGGCGATCTCGACGCCGCGCATTTACAAGGGCAAGGCGAACACCGTGCAGGTCGGCGTGAAGGGCGACCAGTGGGCGACCGTGCCGCGCGGCCTCGGCGACAAGGTCAAGACGGAAGTCGACGTCAACGCGCCGCTGATCGCGCCGCTCGCGGAAGGCCAGCAGGTCGGCACCGTGAAGATCGTCGCCGACGGCAAGACGCTGTCCGAATTCCCGGTCGTCGCGCTGCAGGCCGTGCCGGAAGCCGGTATCTTCGGCCGTATCTGGGACTCGATCCTGCTGATGTTCAGCAAGAAGAAGTAAGCACGACGGGCCTTTGTTTTTACGACTTCATCCCCATCTGTCATCACCATGAGCCAAGCCGAATTCGAACCGATCGTCTACCTCAGCGTCTCGTCGCAGGAGGAACTGGTGCCGCTGTCCGAAGCCCGTGTCCCGGTGCTCGACCGCGGGTTCATCTTCGGCGACGGCGTGTATGAAGTCGTCCCCGTTTATGCGCACGACGGCGCGCACGTGCCGTTCCGGATCGAGCAGCATCTGGAGCGGCTCGCGCGCAGCCTGAAGAAGATCGGCATCGACAATCCGCACGACGCCGCCGGCTGGCGCGCGCTGATCGAGCGCATCGTCGCGGTGAATGCCGAAGGCCTCGGCGACGGCAACGCGCTCGTCTACCTGCAGGTGACGCGCGGCGTCGCGAAGCGCGGCCATGCGTTCCCGGCGAACGCGGTGCCGACGGTGTTCGCGATGACGAGCCCGCTGCGCCTGCCGTCGGAAGAGGAGCGCGCGAAGGGCGTGCGTTGCGTGACGGCCGAGGATCGCCGCTGGCTGCATTGCGACATCAAGTCGATCTCGCTGCTCGGCAACGTGCTGATGGCGCAGCATGCGGCCGAACGCGACGCGTTCGAGACACTGCAGTTGCGCGACGGCTACCTGACCGAAGGCTCGTCGTCGAACGTATGGATCGTGAAGAACGGCGAGCTGATCGCGCCGCCGCGCAGCAACAAGATCCTCGAGGGGATCCGCTACGCGCTGGTCGAGCAGCTGGCCGACGAATGCGGCATTCCGTTCATCGCGCGCGAGATCGGCGAAGTGGAGTTGCGCGCGGCCGACGAGATCATGATCACGTCGGCCACGAAGGAAGTACTGCCCGTCACGTCGCTCGACGATCTGCCCGTGCAGGGCGGCAAGCCGGGCCCCGTGTTCGCGGCGCTGTACGACGCGTACCAGCGTGCGAAGGCACGCGAGTTTGAACAGTTTGACCTAACCCGGAGAAAATGATGAGCGAACCGACCAAAACCGTCGAGGTCACCGGCGCGATCGAGACCCGGAAGGAGTCGCTGCTGGAGTTCCCGTGCGATTTCCCGATCAAGATCATGGGCAAGGCGCACCCCGAGTTCAAGGACACGATCTTCAAGGTCGTCGCCGTTCACGACAACGAGATCGATGTCGAGAAGATCGAGGAGCGCGCGTCGAGCGGCGGCAATTACACGGGCCTCACGATCACCGTGCGCGCGACGAGCCAGGAACAGCTCGACAACATCTACCGCGCACTGACCGGCCATCCGATGGTCAAGGTCGTACTCTAAGCGCCTTCCATCCTCCTTCCCGCGCGCACTCGGCGGGGGTCTTCCCCGCCGCGCGTCGCGCGTCCAGCTCGTCGCACAGCCGCTTGTATTCGGCGACTTCCTCGAGCAGCCAGGTCCTGAACGCCTGCACGCGCGGCGTGTTCAGCAGCGGCGGCGGACACACGAAAAAATAGTGCCACGGGCTCGGCCCGTCGATGTCGAACAGGCGCACGATGCGCCCGTCCAGCAGGTCGTGCACCGCGAGCGAGCGGCGCACCAGCGCGATGCCCTGGCCGTCGATCGCGGCCAGCAGCAGGTTCGACGAATCCTGGTACAGGATCCCGCGTTTCGGCTCGGTCAGCGTCTTGAGCCCCGCCGCGTCGAACCATGGCCGCCACAGCTCGTCGTCCGAGCGCAGCAGGTTGTAGTGCACGAGATCGGCAGGGGTTTGCGGCAGCTTGCCGCCGTTCAGCGTCGGCGAACATGCGGGAAAGAACACCTCGTCGAACAGCGGCTCGACATGCAGCCCCGGATAGTTACCTTGACCGAAGCGGATCGCGATGTCGACGTCGTCGCGCGCGAAATCGGTCAGCGAGTTGGTCGACTGCAGCTCGACGTCGATTTCCGGATGCCGCTCGATGAACGTACCGATGCGCGGCGTGATGAAGCGCGCGGCGAACGACGTCAGCATCGACACCACCAGCCGCCGGTCGCGGTCGCTCGCGCGCACGTCGCGCGTCGCGTCGGCGATCACCATCAGCGCGGTGCGGATCTGCTGCGCGTAGCGCATGCCGGCGTCGGTCAGGCACAGCCGCTTGCCGTTGCGCGTGAAAAGCTGCACGCCGAGCTCCTCCTCGAGCGCGCGCACCTGGTGGCTGACCGCGCCGTGCGTGACGTACAGCTCGTCGGCGGCGCGCGAGAAATTCTCGTGACGGGCGGCGGCTTCGAACGCGCGAATCGCGTTCAATGCAGGCAGCTGGCGGAGGTCCATTTGCTAATTTTCCTCACATCGACGTGAAAATTGGTCGTTTTGTCGGACGCCTTGAAGTGACTACGATTGTAGCCATCGAAGCACTTATTGGCGGAGTCGATCATGCAAGAAATTTCCTCAAGCATCACGTTCGAAATCCCGGTGGGCGAAACCGTGCCGATGAAGGTGCAACGCAGCACGCGGCTGATCGTCCAGTGCGGGCCGGTCTGGGCCACGCGCAGCAACGACGTCGACGACTACTTCCTGGTCGATGGCGAGACGCTGAAGCTGCGCCGCGGCGAGCGGCTGTGGCTCAGCGCGGAAGGCCGAGAGGGTGCGTGCGTCGCGTTCTCGGTGTCGCGGCCGCCCAGGGAAGTCGCGCTCGGCGGGCTGGCACGGCTGCGCGAACGCGTCGCCGCGCTGTTCCACGACGGATGGCGCACGGTTTGACCGCCATTTCCTCCGACGGATACTGACCATCCGTCCCTTTCCCCGGCCGGCGAGACCCATGGGTTTTCGGTAAACTACCGCCCATGTCCGTTTCGCCGGTTTCCATCGTGTCCACGCCTGTCGCCGCTTCCGCATCGCCCGCCGAGTCGCCGGTTCAGCCGGATCACCCGGTCACCGTGCGCTGGCGGGGCGTCGAGGCCTACGAGACGAGCTTCGACGCGATGCGCGCGTTCACCGACACGCGCACGGCCGACACCGGCGACGAGATCTGGCTGGTCGAGCATCCGCCCGTCTACACGCTCGGCCAGGCGGGCGACCCGGCCCACCTGCTGGTGGCCGACAGTGGCGTGCCGCTCGTGAAGGTCGACCGCGGCGGGCAAATCACTTATCACGGCCCCGGCCAGATCGTCGTCTACCTGCTGCTGGACTTGCGCCGGCGCAAGCTGATGGTGCGCACGCTCGTGACGAAGATCGAGGAGGCCGTGATCGAAACCCTCGCGGCGTATAATCTCGCTTCGGTCCGCAAGGCGGGCGCGCCGGGGATCTACGTGGCATCCGGCGTGCACGAAGGCGCGAAAATCGCGGCCCTCGGCCTGAAGATCCGCAACGGCTGCAGCTATCACGGGCTGAGCCTGAACGTGAAGATGGATCTGCGCCCGTTTCTTGCGATCAACCCGTGCGGCTATGCCGGACTGGAAACCGTCGACATGGCGAGCCTCGAGGTTGCCGCCGACTGGAACGACGTCGCCCACACGCTGGTGCGCCGTCTGATCGCCAACCTCGACGGCGCATCCGCGGCCGCCGACAAGCCGCAGGCACTGGAACAATCGAATGACTGACGTTACCGCTTCTCCCGCACCGGCCGATTCGGCCGCGACCGCTGCCTACGATCCGACTGCCAAGCAGAAGGCGCAGGCGAAGACGGCGCGCATCCCGATCAAGGTCATTCCGATCGAGAAGCTGAAGAAGCCCGAGTGGATCCGCGTGAAGGCGGCCACCGGCAGTTCGCGCTTCAACGAGATCAAGACGATCCTGCGCGAGCACAACCTGCATACCGTGTGCGAGGAAGCGAGCTGCCCGAACATCGGCGAATGCTTCGGCAAGGGCACTGCGACGTTCATGATCATGGGCGACAAGTGCACGCGCCGCTGCCCGTTCTGCGACGTCGGCCACGGCCGTCCCGATCCGCTCGACACCGACGAGCCGAAGAACCTCGCGCGCACGATCGCCGCGCTGAAGCTCAAGTACGTGGTGATCACGAGCGTCGACCGCGACGACCTGCGCGACGGCGGCGCCGCCCACTTCGTCGAGTGCATCCGCGAAGTGCGCGAGCAGTCGCCGGAAACGCGCATCGAGATCCTGACGCCGGACTTCCGCGGCCGTCTCGACCGCGCGATCTCGATCCTGAACGCCGCGCCGCCCGACGTGATGAACCACAACCTCGAAACGGTGCCGCGCCTGTACAAGGAAGCGCGCCCGGGTTCGGACTACGCGCACTCGCTGAAGCTCCTGAAGGACTTCAAGGCGCTGCATCCGGACGTCGCGACGAAGTCGGGCCTGATGGTCGGCCTCGGCGAGACCGAAGAGGAAATCCTGCAGGTGATGCGCGACCTGCGCGCGCACGACGTCGACATGCTGACGATCGGCCAGTACCTGCAGCCGTCCGAGCACCACCTGCCGGTGCGGGCGTACGTGCATCCGGATACGTTCAAGATGTACGAGGAAGAGGCATACAAGATGGGCTTCACGCACGCGGCCGTCGGCGCGATGGTGCGTTCGAGCTATCACGCCGATCTGCAGGCGCATGGGGCCGGCGTGGTCTGAGCGCCGCGTTAGCGTTACCGCAGCCTTCACGCAGTCGAAAAAGCCCGCAGCGATGCGGGCTTTTTTGCTGGTGCGGCTGCGATCCCCGCATTCGCACGGCAATCGCCGTCCGACCGGACGCACGATCCAATTCAGCGTGGGAAGCAAAGCTGAAACGGCATCGATAGCTTCGCAGGATAAGTTCGCTCCCGCCGCGCGCAAAGCTCCTATAGTCGGCTCTCCCGCAGCAATGCCCGCATTCCGAAGGAGAGCCGCATGTCCCGTTTCAGCTTCATCCGCCGCGCCGTCGTCGCGCTGACCGCCTTTGCCGCGCTCGGCGCGGCGCACGCCGAATCGCGCGAAGTCGTGATCGCGTACCAGGACATGGTCGTGCCGTGGCGCTACGCGCAGGCGAGCGGTGAAGTCGAAAAGGCGACCGGCTACAAGGTCAGGTTCCGCAAGCTCGACAGCGGCGCCGACGTGATCCGCGCGCTCGCGTCGGGCTCCGTGCAGCTCGGCGAAGCCGGGTCGAGCCCGATCGCGGCCGGGCTGTCGCAGGGGCTCGACATTTCGCTGTTCTGGGTACTCGACAACATCAACGACGCCGAGGCGCTCGTCGCGCGCAACGGCTCGGGCGTCACCAACATCGCGGCGCTGAAGGGCAGGAAGATCGGCGTGCCGTTCGTGTCGACGTCGCATTTCCATACGCTCGTCGCGCTGCAGGCCGCGGGCGTCAATCCGAACGACGTGAAGATCGTCAACCTGCGTCCGCCCGAAGTCGCGGCCGCGTGGGCGCGCGGCGACATCGACGCGACCTATATCTGGGATCCCGTGCTGGCGAAGGTCAAGCAGTCGGGCACCGTGCTGACGACGTCGGGCCAGGTTGCGAAAGAAAGCGGCAAGGCCACCTTCGACGGCTTCGTCGTGAGCCGCAAGTTCGCGCGCGAGAACCCCGAGTTCGTCACGCGCTTCGTGAAGGTGCTCGCCGCCGCCGATGCCGATTACCGTGTGCATGCGGCCGCGTGGAAGGCCGGGTCGCCGCAGGTCGCGGCGGTGGCGAAGGTATCGGGCGCGAACGTGCAGGACGTGCCGGCCAGCCTCGCGCTCTACGCATTCCCGACGGCGGCCGAGCAGGCGTCGCCGACGTGGCTCGGCGGCGGTGCGCAATCGGGCGCCGCGAAGTCGCTCGCGGCCACCGCCGCGTTCCTCAAATCGCAGGGCACGATCCAGACGGTGCTGTCCGACTATTCGGCCGGCGTCGATCCGCAGTTCGTGCAGAAGGCCGCGCGCTGAGCGCGGCCACGCAGCGCATCGCGGAGCATCGCTCATGAGCACGCTGGAAGTTCGTCAGGTATCGGTTGCCTATCCGGGCGAGCGCGGTCGGCCGACGACGCAGGCGCTCGCGCGCGTCGACCTGCGCATCGATGCCGGTGAGTTCGTCGTCGCGCTCGGTGCGTCCGGGTGCGGAAAGACGACGCTGCTGAACTGCATGGCCGGCTTCGTCGCGCCGACGACCGGCGACGTGCGCGTGGACGGCGTGCCGGTCACGGGCCCGGGCGCCGATCGCGGTGTCGTGTTCCAGAAGTATGCGCTGCTGCCATGGCTCGACGTGCTCGATAACGTCGCGCTCGGGCTGCGCTTCGCGCGCGTGCCGAAGGCCGAGCGCGAAGCGCGCGCGCGGGAGACGCTCGCGCTGGTCGGACTCGACAAGCATGCGCATGCGCGTGTGTACGAGCTGTCGGGCGGGATGCAGCAGCGTGTCGGCATCGCGCGTGCGCTCGCGAGCGACCCGCGCGTGCTGCTGATGGACGAGCCGATGGGCGCGCTCGACGCGATGACGCGAGGCACGATGCAGGCGCTCGTGCTCGACGTGTGGGCGCGCACCGGCAAGACGGTGTTCTTCATCACGCACGACGTCGAGGAGGCGCTGTTCCTCGCGACGCGTCTCGTCGTGATGACGCCGGGCCCCGGCCGGATCGCCGAAACCTTCGAACTGCCGTTCGCGCGTCGCTACGTCGAAACGCGCGATGCGCGCGCGGTGAAGTCGTCGGCCGATTTCATCGCGTGGCGCGAACGGCTGATCGCGTATCTGCATCGCGACGAAGCGGTCGGGGAAGCCGCGTGACGCGCGAGCTCGCGCGGCAGGGCGTGGCCGTCGGGCGCGGCCGGAACAGTATTTTGCACAGGCAGGACAGCATGAGCACGCAGGATTCGTGGACGGCCGATCGCACGGCCGCGAGTTTCGAGCAGGACGAACACACGACGCGGCGACCCGCGGCGGCGCGCCCGACGCGCGCGTCGCGCCGTTACCGCTTGCCGGGGCAGGGAAAGACCGCGGGGCTGAGCGCGGCGACGGTCGCTGCGCTGGCCGTGCTGTGGTGGGTCGCGACGCATCGGCAGTGGCTGCCGCCGTTGTTCCTGCCCGCGCCGGACGCCGTATGGACGGCCTTCGTCGACGCGTGGCACGGCCGCATCCAGGGCGGCCTGCCGCTGTCCGAACATCTGCTGTGGAGCACTGCGCGCGTGTTCGGCGCATTCCTGCTCGCGACCGCGATCGGCGTGCCGGCCGGCATCATGATGGGCGTGAGCCGCGTCGCGCGCGGCGTGCTCGATCCGCTGCTGGAGTTCTACCGGCCGCTGCCGCCGCTCGCGTACCTGCCGCTCGTCGTGATCTGGTTCGGCATCGACGAAACGGCGAAGCTCGTCGTGATCTTCCTCGCGTGCTTCGCGCCGATCGCGATGGCCGCGCGCGCCGGCGTGCGCGCGGCGACGGTCGAGCAGATCAACGCCGCGTATTCGCTCGGCGGCAGCTTCACGCAGATCGTGCGGCACGTGGTGCTGCCGGCCGCGCTGCCGGAGATTCTCACCGGGCTGCGGATTGCGATCGGCTTCGGCTGGACGACGCTCGTCGCGGCCGAGATGGTCGCCGCGACGGCCGGGCTCGGGCAGATGGTGCTCAACGCATCGAGCTTCCTGCGCACCGACATCGTCGTGATGGGGATCCTGATCATCGGCGCGATCGCGTGGCTGTTCGATCTCGCGATGAGGTGGGTCGAGCGGCGGGTGGTGCCGTGGAAGGGGAGAGGCTGAACGGGCGCGGAGATCGTCCTCGCGTTCCTCGATCCGATCGCGTTGCCGACTGCAGCCTGGCTCGGCGCAGGCTGCGCGTGGCGGCCCGAATGCTGCCCGCCCCGACCAGCCGCAGCCGTGCCTTCGGTGGCTGGTCCGCCATTCCTCCGTATAAAACGAACTCGTGGGCGGCAACTGCTGGCTGTCACGCCCAAAAACAAATTGTCTGTCGGTGCGCGCCAATTCTTCATAAGATACTTTTATCTCAAGCAAAGAAGGCGCAGTGCAGCGCATCGAGGAGACGATACGGATGGACAAGGAACTGTGGCGCCTGAGCGCAACGGAGGTCGTGGCAAACCTGACGCAACGCGAATGCTTGGCCCAGGAGGTCGTCGCGAGCTGTCTCGAGCGGCTCGATGCGGTCAATCCGCAGACCAACGCGGTCGTCGACGTGCTTGCCGACGACGCGATGCGCGCCGCGGCTGACGCGGACGCGCGGATCGCCCGAGGGGCGCGGGTCGGCCCGCTGCACGGCGTGCCGGTAACGGTGAAGGTCAATGTCGACATGACCGGGCGTGCGACGAGCAATGGCGTCGCCGCCTATCGCGACGTCGTGGCGGTCGCCGACAGCCCGGTCGTTGCGAATCTGCGCAAGGCAGGCGCGATCATCATCGGCCGTACCAATACGCCCGCGTTTTCGCTGCGCTGGTTTACCGACAACGAGCTGTACGGCCGGACGCTGAATCCGTGGGTGCCCGGCCTGACATCCGGCGGATCGAGCGGCGGCGCGGCTGTCGCGGTGGCGACCGGCGTGGGCGCGATCGCGCACGGCAATGATCTGGGCGGCTCGATTCGATATCCGGCGTATGCGTGCGGCGTTGCGGGATTGCGCCCGAGCCAGGGGCGCGTGCCCGCGTTCAATCCGAGTCAGGCGCACGAGCGGACTCCGGCCGTTCAGCTTGCGTCGGTGCAGGGGCCGCTTGCACGCACGGTGGCCGATCTGCGTCTCGCGCTGCGGGCGCTCGCTGCGCCGGATCTCAACGATCCGTGGTGGGTGCCGGCGCCGTTGAGTGTCGACGCGGGGCCGACGCGCGTCGCGTTGTGCCGGCAGATGGACGGCATCGAGGCCGATCCTGCGGTGCTCGACGCGCTCGATTTTGCCGCCGGCTGCCTCGATGCGGCAGGCTATTCCGTCGTGCACGCGACGCCGCCGGCGCTGCGGGAAGCGGCCGATCTGTGGCTCGCGTTGACGACGGCCGAAATGGAGGCCGGCATGGGCGGTGCGATCGACACCTACGGCGACGACGCGGTCCGGGCCGCTTGCGCGAGCATGATGCATCTCGCGAAGCCGCTCGACACGGTCGGCTACATGAACGCGCTGTCGCGGCGATCGTCGGTGCTGCGCCATTGGCAGGTTTTTTTCGCCCGTCATCCATTGCTGCTGATGCCGGTGTCCTGGCAGCGCCCGTTCCCGATCGATGCGGACCGCCGCGGAGACGACGCGATGCGGCGCATTCTGGATGCGCAAAGCCCGATGCTCGCCACCGCGATTCTCGGCCTGCCGGGCCTGTCCGTGCCGGTCGGCGCGGTGGATGGGCTGCCGGTCGGCGTGCAACTGGTGGCCGGGCGCTTTCAGGAGGGCCGTTGCCTTGCGGCGGGCGAGGTGATCGAGGCGCGTTGCGGTGTGACGACGCCGATCGATCCGCGACGCGGTCCGTTGCACTGAACGGTGCTTCGCGCAGGCAGGCGCTGCCGATCGGCATGCGACATCGCCGAGCGCGGCCGCTTGCTCGAGCGGCGGATCGTGCCGTGGAAGGGGCGAGGGTAGGGGCGGCACGGCGCGCGGGTGGTGTACGCCGGGTGTATGGCGCGGCGCATGACGGTAATGAGCGTGCAGGGTCGCGAATGGAAGGGGCCGGGTTTCGTGTCGATCGAAACCCGGCCCGTTCTGGATGATGCTGTCGGCAATGCCGCGACGGCTTACCAGCGATAGCCGGCGCCGGCGCCGACTGCCACGGTGCCTCGTGTATTGGTCGACCCGGACGCCTTGACGACCCAGCGACCGTTGCGGGTCGCGGTCGACAGACCGAACGCGACGGCCGACTGACCGCTGTACGTGCCGCCGGCAATCGATACCATGCTTTCGCCCGCCAGCGATGCCTGCGGCAGGTTCGCGATCGCGACGGCGGATGCGATGCCGCCGCTTGCGTCGCGCCGGTAGTGATCGATGTCGGATCGAACGCTGCCGATCTGGTCGTTCAACTGCTGCACGTTCACGGCATCGGTCGGCGCGGTGCCGGCCTTGACGTTGGTGATCTGTCGTTCGTGGCCGGGCGAGCCGACGGAGACCGAGTCGTCGCGATCGGCGACGGAGTTCGCGCCGAGCGCGACCGAATTATTGCCCGATGCCGTCGCATTGTTCCCGAGCGCGACGCCGCCATTGCCGGATGCGTTCGAGTTCTGGCCGAGCGCCATCGAATCCGATCCGGTCGCTCCGGAGCCGTCGCCGAGTTGTGCCAGTTGGCTGCCGTGCTCGCCCGTCGACGGGTTGGCGCCGGTGCCGTTCTGCTCGACATTCGTCACGCGAGAATTCAGTGAATCGACGCTGCTCTGGAATTTCTGCTCCATCGCAAAGAGTTGCCCGCCGTTGACGGCCTGCATGCTGCCCGCCGCGATTGCGCCTCCCTTGACGTTGTCGAGCAAGGTACCGCCCACACCGCCGAGCGTCGCGCTACCGAGCGTCAGGTCGTCGTACACGATCGCGCCGAGCGGCTTGCCGTTCGGGTCGATCAGGCCGGCCGCCTTGAGCTGCGCGACCGTCACGGCGTCGGTGTCGCCGGTGCCGTTCGACAGCCCGGTCAGTGCGCGCGTGCCGTTCGCACCGGCGACGCTGACCGACGTGCCGCCCTTGTCGGCGCCGATCGAGATCGCGAGGCTCGCGGGGTCCTGCCGGACCAGACCGGTCGTGCCGTTGTCGAGCCGCGTGCCGAGATCGACGACGTCGGTGCGGACCGACTTGACGTCGGTTTCGACCGTTGAGACGCGGCCGTCGATCGTCGTGACGCGGCCGTCGAGATTCGTCAGCGCATTGCCGATGTTGTTGAACGATTTCCCGTCGATCGTGTAGTTCGGGCCGCGAACGGTACCGTCCGCGCTGACAGCGGCATCGCCGCCGAGTGCGTCGACGACAGGCTTGAGCTGCGACAGGTTGGTTGCGTCGGTGTCGCGCGTGCCGGCCCGGAGGTTGACGAGCTGGCGCTCGCTGCCTGTGTTGCCGATCGACACGGTGTTCGTGCGGTCGGCGACGCTGCCCTGGCCGAGTGCGACTGCACCGTGCGCGGTGACCTTCGTGTCGGCACCGAGCGCGAGGCCGCGGTTCGCATTGACGTTCGACGACACGCCGAACGCGCTCGAGCGGTCGCCGTAGACGTTCGCGTTTTCGCCGACGGCGACGGTAGCGTGCCCGTCGGCGACGGATTTCGCGCCGATCGCGATCGCCGAGTAATCGCCTCCGGTCTCCCCGTTTGCCGTCGCGCCGGGACCGATGGCGATCGAGCCGGCACCCGACGCGGCCGGATCGCCGCCGGTGCCGGAATTGACAATCAGGTTGTCGAGAACGAGATCGGCGGCATGGCTGTAGCTAGGCAAGAACGCGGCTGTCGAGAGGGCCAGCACGGACAGGCGGGCGGCCGTCCGGCGTGGCTGCTTTGTGGAACGGTGCGGGCGTGCGTTGCCGGTTGGTGTGGCGAGAAAGCGAATCATGAATCGTAGTCCTGAATGATTGAATTCGTGCATTCGGACGTTCAATGCCGATATGCTTCATCGGCAACGGGACGTTGCACCGTTGCCTGCGAACTGCACGCCGGAATCGAATGGCCGAGACGTGAGTCAGCGACTATACGTAGCGGCAGATGCGTCGTCGATCAGACAGTTACGAAATTGAAGTTAGCGATATGGGACAGGACATCGCGTATCGATCGGGATGTCGCAGTTGGACAAGACGCGCGAACAGGAGGCGGCCAACGTCTGTCGGACGAGTCTGAATTTCGTCGTGGCGGAGCGGGCGAACGGTATCGCGGCGGCGCGTCGCGCCGCCACGCCACGCAAGGAACCGCTCAATCCCCCATCGCGATCCCTTCGCGCCGCGGGTCCGCTCCGCCGAACCACACCGTCTGCCCCTGCACGTTCAGCCGCTGGATGCCCTGCAGGCCCGAGTTCATCTCGACGACCTGCACGTCGTGCCCGCGGCCCTTCAGCCCGTCGACGAGCGCGTCCGACACGCGGCCGCGCTCGAGCTGCGTCGGCCCGTTCATCGACCCGAAGTTCGGCAGTGCAATCGCCTGCTGCATCGTCATGCCCCAATCGAGCACGCCGACCAGCGTCTTCGCGACGTGATTGATGATCGCGGGGCCGCCGGCCGAGCCGACGATCATCGTCACCTGCTTCGTCTTCTTGTCGAACACGAGCTCCGGCGACATCGCCGAGCGCGGCCGCTTGCCGGGCTGCACGCGGTTCGCGACCGGCCGGCCGTTGTCGTTCGACACGAACGAGAAATCGGTGAGCTGGTTGTTCAGCATGAAGCCGCGCACCATCAGCCGCGAGCCGAACGCGTCCTCGATGCTCGTCGTCATCGACAGCGCCTGCCCGTAGCGGTCGACGATCGCGATGTCGGACGTCGACGGCAATTCGGGGCTGCGGTCGTCGGCCATCGCGAGCGTCGCGCCCCGCGGCGCGCCGGCCTGCACGACGCCCATGCTGCTGTCGCCGATCAGCCGCGCGCGCTGCGCGAGGTAGGTCCTGTCGGTGAGGCTTGCCCAGTTGCCGCCCGGCAGCGGCACGAAATCGGGATCGGCGACATAGCGCGCGCGGTCCGCATACGCGAGGCGCCCGGCTTCGCTGAACAGGTGCGCGGCGAACGGCGTCGGCTCGTAGCCGACGTCGTTGCGCACCGGTTTCTGCGCGCCGATCTGCTGCCAGTCGGGCATCGCCTCGAGGATGCCGAGCATCTGCGCGATCGCGAGACCGCCCGACGACGGCGGCGGCATCCCGCAGACGACCGAGCGCCGGTAGTCGGCGCACAGCGGCGTGCGCACCTTCGCCTTGTAGCGCGCGAGATCCTGGAGCGACAGCAGGCCCGGATTGGTCGGGTGCTTGCGCACCTTGGTGACGATGTCGCGCGCGATCGCGCCGGTGTAGAACGCGTTCGCGCCGCGCTCGGCGACCTGGCGCAGCACGGTTGCGAGCGCGGGGTTCTTCAGCACCGTGCCGGCCGCTTTCGGCGTGCCGTCCGGATTGTAGAAGTACGCACGCGCGGCTGGGTCGTTCTTCAGGTACTTGTCGTTCGCGATCAGCGTCGCGAGCCGCGGGCTGATCGTGAAACCGTGCTCGGCGAGCCGGATCGC
This sequence comes from Burkholderia sp. MS455, assembly GCF_016899445.1. Classification (NCBI taxonomy): domain Bacteria; kingdom Pseudomonadati; phylum Pseudomonadota; class Betaproteobacteria; order Burkholderiales; family Burkholderiaceae; genus Burkholderia; species Burkholderia sp. MS455. Next base: position 3,223,945 of record NZ_CP041779.1, on the reverse strand, counting down.
CGGCTGGAACAGCCGGCGCCACGGCAGCTTGCCGTGCGCGCGGTGCGCGGCGTCGAGCATGCGCAGCACGCCCGGCGTGCCGACCGAGCGCCCGCCGACGACGCCGTCGTAGAAGCCCATCGGCTGGCCGGTCGGCCCGTAGAACAGGCGGTCGGTCGCGGCGGCCGGCGCGGTTTCGCGGCCGTCGTACGCCTGCGTCGCGTTGCCGTCGAAGTACAGCATGAACGCGCCGCCGCCGATTCCCGACGATTGCGGCTCGACGAGCGCGAGCACCATCTGAGTCGCGATCGCGGCGTCGATCGCGGTGCCGCCGGCCTTCAGCATCTCGTAGCCGGCCTGCGTCGCGAGCGGGTTCGCGGCCGCGATCATGCTGTGCTGCGAAGTCCAGCCCGGCTTGTCGATCCAGCCGGACGACAGCTCCGGCGCATGGAAGCCGGGCAGCGGCACGGCGGCGCCCGACGCGGGGGCAACCGGGACGACGGCGCCCGACGGCGCGGACGGGGACGTGCAGCCGGCGTTGAACGCGATGAGCGCGACGGCGGCGAGCAGCGTCCAGGGACGCGAATGCGGACGAATCCGGTCGAACATTGAACCCTCGGCAGCAGTGAATTCGAATGAAGCGATGGTGCAGGCGCAACGGGGCTGCGCGCCCCGGCGCGCTATTGTCGCCGCGCGGCCGGCGGATTGTCACCCGACAGGAAACCCTGACGCATCCCGCCGGGCCCGCCCCGGCCGGCCTTTCCGGCCTGTTCGAGGATGAACTCTATGAACGTCGACGTCGCGCGCGTGTGGTGCCGGTTCGGCATGTAGAGCATGTACATGTGCGTGCCGAAGATGCTGAGCCGATACGCGTCGAGCGACGTGACGACGGCGCCGCGCCGCATGTCGTCCTGCATCACGTAGTCGGGCACGATGCCGACGCCGACCCCCGCGAGGATCGCCTGGCGCAGGAACAGGAAGTTCTCCGAAATCAGCGTGGGTTCGAGCAGCACCTCGTGGCGCTCGTCGCCGAGATACGCGGCGATCCTGAGCTGGCGGCCCATCACCGTCGCGGTGACGACCGGCGCGGCGGCCAGCGCGCCGAGGCTCGCGGGCATCCCGTGCGCGGCCGCGAATGCGGCCGACGCGCACGCGACGTAGCGCACCGCGCCCATGTCGCGCGCGACAAGGTTCTGCGGCGGCTCGGGCATCACGCGCACCGCGATGTCGATCTCGTCGCGCATCAGGTCTTCCACGCGGTTCTCGAACACGACGTCGAGCACGATGCCCGGATGCAGCCGCTTGAACGCGAGCAGCCATTCGGACATCACCATCTGCCCGTAGCCGCTCGGTACCGACAGCCGCACGCGGCCCTGCAGGTCCTGGCCGAGCGTCGTCACCGATTCCTCCGCGGCGAGCAGCTCGTTGCGGATGCGCCGGCCGTGCTCGTACAGCTTCAGCCCGATTTCGGTCGGCTCGATGCGCCGCGTCGTGCGCCGCACGAGCTGCTGGCCGATCGAGCGCTCGAGCTGGTTCAGCCGATAGCTGACGTTCGCGCGGCTCATCTTGAGCCGCTGCGCGGCCTTGCTGAGATTGCCGGCGTCGAGGATCTCGACGAGCAGCGTCAGCGCGTTCAGGTCCATGCGTTCGCTCCTGATCCGTCCCGTTTAACGGTTGGAAAGCATTCAATGTCAAGTCAGACTTGACAGCTTGTAAAAGCGTGCGGGAATTGTCAATGAATCTCGATCAATCGAGAATCGGTGCATGTCTGGTGCATATGACAGGACAGGAGACACCATGAATTCACCCACCTCACCCCAAACAGGCACGGTCACGCGCGAGCGGCGCGACAAGGTGCTCGTCGTCACGATCGACCACCCGCCCGTCAACGCGCTGTCGGCCGACGTGCGGCGCGGCCTCGCCGACGCGCTCGACGCCGCGCAGGCCGACGACGCGATCCGCGCGGTGCTGATCGTCGGCGCCGGCCGCAACTTCATCGCGGGCGCCGACATTCGCGAATTCGGCAAGCCGCCCGTGCCGCCGTCGCTGCCCGACGTGTGCGAGCGGATCGAGTCCAGCGCGAAGCCGGTCGTGGTCGCGCTGCACGGCGCGACGCTCGGCGGCGGGCTCGAAGTCGCGCTGGCCGCGCATTACCGGCTCGCGGTGCCCGGCGCGAAGCTCGGGCTGCCCGAAGTCACGCTCGGCCTGCTGCCCGGCGCGGGCGGCACGCAGCGTGCGCCGCGCCTGATCGGTGCGAAGGCCGCGCTCGACCTGATGCTGACGGGCCGCCACGCGAGCGCGGACGAAGCGCTCGCGCTCGGCCTCGTCGACCGCGTCGCGCACAGCGACGACACGCTCGCCGAAGGTCTCGCCTATGCGCAGGAACTCGTATCGCTCGGCGCGCCGGTGCGCCGCACGCGCGATGCGCAGGGGCTCGCCGATCGCGCGGCCGCGCAGGCCGCGATCGACGCGGCGCGCGCGGAACTGCCGAAGAAGTCGCGCGGGCTGTTCTCGCCGGCGAAGATCGTCGAAGCGGTCGAGGCCGCGCTCACGCAGTCGTTCGACGCGGGGATGAAGTTCGAACGCAGCCTGTTCCTGCAGTGCATCGACAGCCCGCAGCGCGCGGGCCTCGTGCACGCGTTCTTCGCGGAGCGCGAAGCCGCGAAGGCGCCCGAGGCGCGGCGCGCGAGCGCGCGGCCGGTCGAGCGGATCGGCGTGGTCGGCGGCGGCACGATGGGCGCGGGCATCGCGGTCGCGGCGCTCGACGCCGGGCTGCCGGTGACGATGATCGAACGCGACGAAGCGTCGCTCGCGCGCGGCCGCGCGCACGTCGAGAAGGTGTACGACGGCCTCGTCGCGAAAGGGCGGATGACGCCGGCCGCGCACGCGGCGCGGCTCGCGCGCTTCAAGGGCAGCACGTCGTACGACGCGCTCGCGCAGGCCGACGTCGTGATCGAGGCCGTGTTCGAGGACATGGCCGTGAAGAAGGCCGTGTTCGCCGAGCTCGCGCGCGTCTGCAAGCCGGGCGCGGTGCTCGCGACCAATACGTCGTATCTCGACATCGACGAGCTGGCCGCCAGCATCGACCGCCCGGCCGACGTGATCGGCCTGCATTTCTTCTCGCCGGCCAACGTGATGAAGCTGCTCGAGATCGTCGTGCCGGCGCGCGTGAGCGCGGACGTCGTCGCGACCGCGTTCGCGCTCGCCAAGCAGTTGAAGAAGACGCCAGTGCGCGCAGGCGTATGCGACGGCTTCATCGGCAACCGGATCCTCGCCGTCTATCGCACGGCGGCCGACTACCTGATGGAAGACGGCGCGTCGCCGTACCGGATCGATCGCGCGGTGCGCGAATTCGGCTTCCCGATGGGGCCGTTCCAGGTGGTCGATCTCGCGGGCGGCGACATCGGCTGGGCGACCCGCAAGCGCCGCGCGGCAACGCGCGATCCGCGCGCGCGCTACGTGGAGATTTCAGACCGGCTGTGCGAGCGCGGCTGGTTCGGGCAGAAGACGTCGCGCGGCTACTACCTGTATCCGGACGGCGCGCGCGTCGGCACGCCGGACCCGGAAGTCGAAGCGATCGTTTCGGAAGAACGCGCGAAGAAGGGCGTCACGCCGCGCACGTTCACCGACGACGAGATCCAGCGCCGCTACCTCGCCGCGATGATCAACGAAGGCGCGAACGTCGTGCACGAAAAGATCGCGCTGCGCCCGCTCGATGTCGACGCGGTGTTCCTGTACGGCTACGGCTTCCCGCGCTATCGCGGCGGCCCGATGCACTACGCGGACACGATCGGCCTCGCGAACGTGCTCGCCGATATCCGCGCGTTCGCGAAGGAGGATCCGCTGTTCTGGAAGCCGTCGCCGCTGATCGTCGAACTCGTCGCGCGCGGCGCGGATTTCGCGAGCCTGAACCGCATCGACTGAACGCCAACCGCATTCGCAACGGACCGAAGATGGACCTCGATTTCACTCCCGAAGAGGAAGCCTTCCGCACGGAAGTGCAGCGCTTCCTGCAAGCCGAACTGCCCGAGCGCATCGCGCGCAAGGTGAAGGGCGGCCTGCACCTCACGCGCGACGACATGCGCGAATGGCACGCGACACTCAACGCGCGCGGCTGGCTCGCGAGCCACTGGCCGCGCGAATACGGCGGCCCCGGCTGGAGCGTCGCGCAGAAGTTCCTGTTCGACAACGAATGCGCGCTCGCCGGTGCGCCGCGCATCGTGCCGTTCGGCGTGAACATGCTCGGCCCGGTGCTGATCAAGTACGGCAACGAAGCGCAAAAGCGCCACTGGCTGCCGCGCATCCTCGACGGCACCGACTGGTGGTGCCAGGGCTACTCGGAACCGGGCGCCGGTTCCGATCTCGCGGCGGTGAAGACGAGCGCGGTGCGCGGCATCGACGCGCAGGGCGAGCACTACATCGTGAACGGCCAGAAGACGTGGACCACGCTCGGCCACTACGCGAACATGATCTTCTGCCTCGTGCGCACCGCGACCGACGTGCGCAAGCAGGAGGGCATCAGCTTCCTGCTGATCGACATGAACACGCCGGGCGTCGACGTGCGCCCGATCATCACGCTCGACGGCGAGCATGAAGTGAACGAGGTGTTCTTCACCGACGTGCGCGTGCCGGCGGAAAACCTCGTCGGCGAAGAGAACCGCGGCTGGACCTACGCGAAATACCTGCTCACGTACGAGCGCACCAACATCGCCGGGATCGGCTTCTCGACGGCCGCGCTCGACCGGCTGCGCGCGGTCGCCGCGAAGGTGACGAAGAACGGCAGGCCGCTCGCGGACGATCCGTTTTTCTCAGCGCGCGTCGCGCGTGTCGAGATCGAGCTCGAGAACATGCGCACGACCAACCTGCGCGTGCTGGCCGCGGTCGCGGGCGGCGGTGCGCCGGGCGCGGAAAGCTCGATGCTGAAGATCCGCGGCACGCAGATTCGCCAGGAGATCGCGTCGCTGATGCGGCGCGCGATGGGGCCTTACGCGCAGCCGTTCATCGACGAAGCGCTCGATGCGGACTACGACGGCGAACCGGTCGGCCCGGACGACGCCGCGAGCGCCGCGCAGCAGTACTTCAACAACCGGAAGCTGTCGATCTTCGGCGGCTCGAACGAGATCCAGAAGAACATCATCGCGAAGATGATGCTCGGGCTGTAACGAGGAGCGCGACGATGGATTTCCAGCACACAGAGGACCGCCGGATGCTGGCGGACACGTTGAACCGCTTCATCGCCGAACAGTACGCGTTCCCGGTGCGCGATCGCATCGCGCGGTCGGCCGAAGGCTTCGATCGCGCGATGTGGCAGCGCTTTGCCGAGCTCGGCACGGTCGGCGCGCTGTTTCCCGAAGCCGACGGCGGCTTCGGCGGCGCGGGCTTCGACATCGCCGTGGTGTTCGAATGCCTCGGGCGCGGGCTCGTCGTCGAGCCGTTCCTCGGTGCGCTGCTGGCTGGACGCGCGCTGTCGCTCGCCGGCGGCGATGCGCATCGCGACAAGCTCGCGGCGCTGATCGACGGCAGCGCGAGCGCCGCGTTCGCGCACGACGAGCCGGGCTCGCACTACGAACTGACGACCGTGCGCACGCGCGCCGAACGCTCGGGCGACGGCTGGGTGCTGACGGGCGCGAAGGGCGTCGTCGACCAGGCCGCGCAGGCGGCGTTCTTCGTCGTCAGCGCTCGCGTGTCGGGCCACGACGACGATGCGGCCGGCATCGGCCTGTTCGTCGTGCCGGCCGATGCGCCGGGCGTATCGCTGCGCGATTACCGGAAGATCGACGGCGGCCGTGCGGCCGAGGTGCGTTTCGATCGCGTTGCGCTGCCGGCCGATGCCGCGCTCGGCGGGCCGGGCGGCGACGGTGACGGCGAAGCGGGCGCGGCGCTGCTCGAGCGCGTGCTCGGCTACGGGCTGCTCGCGCTGTCGGCGGAAGCGCTCGGCGCGATGGACGTCGCGAAGGAACACACGCTCGACTACCTGCGCACGCGCAAGCAGTTCGGATTGCCGATCGGCAGCTTCCAGGCGCTGCAGCACCGGATGGCCGACCTGCTGCTCGAAGTCGAGCAGGCGCGTTCGGCCGTGATCAACGCGGCCGCGCAGCTCGATGCGCCGCGCGCGGTGCGCGAGCGCGCGCTTGCGGCGGCGAAGTACAGCATCGGCCGGATCGGCGCGCTCGTCGCCGAGGAGAGCATCCAGTTGCACGGCGGGATCGGGATGACGTGGGAGTTGCCGCTGTCGCATTACGCGAAGCGTCTCGTGATGATCGATCACCAGCTCGGCGACGAGGATCACCATCTCGCGCGCTACATCGCGCTGTCGAAACAGTAACAGCGGACAACGCGAATGGAGGAGACAAGAATGACGAACGAACCGCGCGCATTGCCGCTGGCCGGCGTGAAGGTGCTCGATTTCTCGCGCGTGCTCGCGGGCCCGTGGTGCGCGATGGTGCTCGCCGATTTCGGCGCGGAAGTGATCAAGGTCGAGCATCCGGTGCGCGGCGACGACACGCGCGACTGGGGGCTGCGGATCGGCGCTACCGAGACGACCTACTTCAACAGCGTGAATCGCAGCAAGCGTTCGATCTGCGTGGACCTGCAGACCGAAGCCGGGCAGCGCGTCGCGCGCGAGCTGGCCGCGCAGGCCGACGTGCTGATCCACAACTTCAAGTTCGGCGGCGCGGAAAAGCTCGGCCTCGGCTACGACGCGCTGGCCGAACTGAACCCGCGCCTCGTGCACTGCGCGATTTCCGGCTACGACCGTTCGGGCGCCGAGGCCGCGCGACCCGGCTACGACCTCGTCGTGCAGGGCGAGGCCGGGCTGATGGCGCTGAACGGCGAGGCCGGCCAGCCGCCGCTGAAGTTCGGCGTCGCGGCGGTCGACCTGTTCACCGGCATGTATTCGGCGCAGGCGATCCTCGCCGCGCTGTACGAGCGCCATGCGACCGGGCGCGGGCGGCGCATCGAGATGGCGCTGTTCGACTGCGGGCTGATGATCACCGCGTACTACGGGCTCGACGCGCTGTTGATGGGCGAGGACCCGCCGCGCTACGGCAACGCGCATCCGTCGATCGTGCCGTACGGCGTGTTCGACGCGGCCGACGGCCCGCTCGTGATCACCGTTGGAAACAACATGCAGTTCGCGCGCTTTTGCGAGGCGATCGAGCGGCCTGATCTCGCGGCCGACGCGCGCTACAAGACCAACCTCGGCCGTTCGGAAAACCGCGCGGACTTGCTGCCCGAGCTTCGCCGCGAACTCGCGCGCCGGTCGCGCGCGACGCTGCTTGCGGCGCTCGCCGATGCGGGCATCCCGTGCGGCGAAGTGCTCGGATTGCACGAAGCGTTGAGGTCCGAGCGTGCGACCAGTGCGGGGCTCGTCACGCGGCAGCCGCATCCGGTCGCGGGCGGTGTCGACGTGCTCGCGCCGCCGTACCGCTTCGACGGCGCGCGGCTGCCGGTGCGCGGCGCGCCGCCGGTGCTGGGCGCCGATACGGACGCGGTGCTCGGCGGCTGGCTCGGTATGTCGGCCGACGAGGTCGCGCGGCTGCGTGCGGATCGCGTGGTCTGAATCGATATTTGCCGCCGCGGCGCGGGCGGGGCGGCTGTCGCGCCGGCCATCTACAAGACAAGCCTCGCGAAACGACGGGGCGCCCTGCGGGGACTGGAGCAAGCGCTGAAGCGCCGATTCCGGTCGACCGCGAAGCATGGGACCAGAGTAAGCGCTAAAGCGCCAACTCCGGTCGACCGCGAAGCATGGGACCAGAGTAAGCGCTAAAGCGCTAACTCTGGTCGACACAGGAGACAACATGGAGCTTTCCGTCATCGAATCGGTCACGGCGCGCCGCGACTACCAGCAACTCGTGCGCGCGCGGCGCCGCTTCAGCTTCACGCTGACGGCGCTGATGATCGCGACCTACTACGGCTTCATCCTGCTCGTCGCGCTCGCGCCGCACGTGCTCGCGGCGCCGCTGTATCGCGGCGCGACGACGACGGTCGGGATCGCCGCGGGCGTCGCGATCATCCTGGTCGCGATCGGCTTGACCGCGTGCTACGTGCTGCGCGCGAATCGTGCGTTCGACCGCCGGGTCGACGCAATCCTGCAGCGTTCCTGACGGAGGCCGACATGCGACGCACATCGATCGCGCTCGGCGCGCTTGCCATTCTCGTTTCCTCCGCCGCCCATGCGGTATCGGTCGCGGGCCCGATGCCCGACAAGGTCGAGCTGAACCCGGTCGCGATCGGGATGTTCTTCGCGTTCGTGTTCGCGACGCTCGCGCTCACACGCTGGGCCGCGCGCCGCACGCGCTCGACGCGCGACTTCTATACGGCCGGCGGCGGCATCACCGGGCTGCAGAACGGGCTCGCGATCGCGGGCGACTACATGTCGGCCGCGTCGTTCCTCGGGTTGTCCGGGATGGTGTTCATGTTCGGCTTCGACGGGCTCATCTATTCGATCGGCTTTCTGGTCGGCTGGCCGTTCGTGATGTTCCTGATCGCCGAACCGCTGCGCAACCTCGGCAAGTTCACGTTCGTCGACGTCGTCGCGTACCGCTTCGCGCAGCGGCCGATCCGGCTGCTGACCTCCGCGAACGCGCTGACGATCGTCGTGCTGTACCTCGTCGTGCAGATGGTCGGCGCGGGCAAGCTGATCCAGTTGCTGTTCGGGCTGTCGTACGGCACGGCGGAACTGATCGTCGGCGTGCTGATGGTGGTCTACGTGTTCTTCGGTGGGATGACCGCGACCACCTGGGTGCAGGTGATCAAGGCCGTGCTGCTGCTGTGCGGCGCGACGCTGCTCGTGTTGCTCGCGCTCGGCGAATTCGGCTTCAGCGTCGACGAGATGTTCCGCCGCGCGGTGGCCGTGCATCCGGGCGCGCTCGGCATCATGGGGCCCGGCAAGCTGATCCGCGATCCGGCCAACGCGCTGTCGCTCGGCATCGCGCTGATGTTCGGCACGGCGGGCTTCCCGCACATCCTGATGCGCTTCTTCACGGTGCCGAACGCGAAGGAGGCGCGCAAGTCAGTGCTCTACGCGACCGGCTTCATCGGCTACTTCTACCTGCTGACCTTCGTGATCGGCTTCTCGGCGATCGTGCTGCTCGCGCAGCATCCCGAGTTCTTCAAGCTCGGCGCGAACGGCACGTTCAACCTCACGCACGACCTGCTCGGCGGCTCGAACATGGTCGCGGTGAAGCTCGCGCAGGCGGTCGGCGGGAACTGGTTCTACGGCTTCATCGCGGCCGTCACGTTCGCGACGATCCTCGCGGTGGTCGCGGGCCTGACGCTCGCCGGCGCGACGACGATCTCGCACGACCTGTATGCGCAGATGTGGGCGCGCGGCAAGCCCGACGAGCGCCTCGAGATGCGCATCTCGCGCGCGGCGACGATCGTGCTGTCGGCCGTCGCGATCGGGCTGTCGATCCTGTTCGAGCACGTGAACGTCGCGTTCATGGTCGGGCTCGTCGCGGCGGTGGCCGCGAGCGCGAATTTCCCGGTGCTCGCGATGTCGATCTTCTGGCGCGGGATGACGACGCGCGGCGCGGTGCTCGGCGGCGGCCTCGGCCTCGCGTCGGCGGTGGCGCTCACGGTACTGTCGAAATCGGTGTGGGTCGACGTGCTGCACCACGCGCACGCGCCGGTGTTCCTCGACAACCCGGCGCTCGTGTCGGTGCCGCTCGCGTTCGTCGGGATCGTCGTCGGCTCGCTCGCGGATCGCAGCGAGCGCGCACGGCGCGAGCGCGACGCGTTCGCGCAGCAGGAGTTCTACGCGCAAACCGGCCTGCTGGCCGGCGAGGCCGTGCAGCACTGATGGGTCTGACAAGTGTGCCGGTCCGTCCGGATCGCCGGACGGATATTTTCCGGAAATCCGGAATCCCGGATTTCCTTGCCTGCCGCATTATGAGAAATACAATAAAAACAATGGTTTGAGGGGTTACGGAAACCTGGCATCGACCTTGCGTTATAAAGCGCACGGCCATCCCCCGGCCGGACTATTAAACCAAGCGTTGCATGAGATCCGGTAAGCGCCGAAACGCCGACTCGGGTCCACAGGAGACAATCGATGACCACTGCCTTCCTCCCCCTCCGGATGTCGTGAGGCATCGCTTGTTGCGGCACGGCAGCCGCGCGGGCGAATGACTCCCCTGGCATTCGCCTGCGCGCGTGACGCCGTTTCCACCGGCTCATCTACTTCAGCAGGAACCATCGTGAAGAAGAAACCCTTCTACAAAGTGCTCTACGTGCAGGTGATCTTCGCCATCATCGTCGGCGTGATCCTCGGCCACTACTACCCGGCGCTCGCCACCGACATGAAGCCGCTCGGCGACGGGTTCATCAAGCTGATCAAGATGGTGATCGGTCCGATCATCTTCTGTACGGTCGTCACCGGCATCGCCGGCATGGAGGACATGAAGAAGGTCGGCCGCGTCGGCGGCAAGGCGCTGCTGTACTTCGAGGTCGTGTCGACCTTCGCGCTGCTGCTCGGCCTCGCGGCCACGCACATCCTGCGTCCGGGCGTCGGCTTCAACATCGATCCGGCGACGCTCGACGGCAAGGCCGTCGCGTCGTACGCGGCGAAGGCGCACGGGCAGTCGACGGTCGACTTCCTGATGCACATCATCCCGAACACGATGGTCGACGCGTTCGCGCAGGGCGAAATCCTGCAGATCCTGCTGATCGCGCTGCTGTTCGGCAGCGTGCTCGCGCACCTCGGCGAACGCGGCAAGGTCGTTACCGACTTCATCGACGGGCTCACGCGCGTGCTGTTCGGCATCGTGCACATCGTCACGAAGCTGGCGCCGATCGGCGCGTTCGGCGCGATGGCGTTCACGATCGGCAAGTACGGCGTCGGCTCGCTGGTGCCGCTGCTCAAGCTGATCGGCACGTTCTACCTGACGTCGGTCGTGTTCGTGCTCGTCGTGCTCGGCGCGATCGCACGCTTCACGGGCTTCTCGATCATCCGCTTCGTGTCCTACATCAAGGAAGAGCTGCTGATCGTGCTCGGCACGAGCTCGTCGGAAGCCGCGCTGCCGCAGCTGATGGAAAAGCTCGAGAAGGCCGGCTGCTCGCGTTCGGTCGTCGGCCTCGTCGTGCCGACCGGCTATTCGTTCAACCTCGACGGCACCAACATCTACATGACGATGGCCGTGCTGTTCATCGCGCAGGCGACCAACATCGAACTGACGTGGATGCAGCAGCTCACGCTGCTGGCGGTCGCGATGCTGACGTCGAAGGGCGCGAGCGGCGTGACGGGCGCAGGCTTCATCACGCTCGCCGCGACGCTGGCCGTCGTGCCGACGATCCCGCTGTCGGGCATGGTGCTGATTCTTGGCATCGACCGCTTCATGAGCGAATGCCGCGCGCTGACCAACATCGTGGGCAACGGCGTCGCGACGGTCGTCGTGTCCGCCTGGGAGAAGGAACTCGACCGCAACAAGCTGCGCCAGGCGCTGAAGGGCGGCGGCGAGGTTTCGGCGACCGAGACGGCCGGCGTCTGACGTCATGAAGGAGCAGGCGGCGGCACCGCCCGCCGGCGGCACCGCCCGCGGCGGCCGAGGCGTTGACAGGGAGGCCTATGACACAATAGGCGATCCGCATCGCCAGGAAGCCTCGACCGTGACGCGCCGCCTGCTCATCCTCGTCGTGCTTGCCGCCGCGCTCGTCGCGGCGTGCGCGCTGACGTGGACGATTACCTGGCAACGCGGCGTCGCCGAGCTGCAGCGCAACGCCGCGGTGCGCGTCGACCGCACCACCAACGCGCTCAAGAGCACGCTTGACCGCTACGAATCGCTGCCCTATCTGCTCGGCAGCCATCCGTATGTGCAGGACCTGCTCGCCGAGCCGAAGCGCGGCGACTACACCGCGCGCGTCAACCGCTATCTCGAAGATCTCAACGAACACGCGCACGCGACCGTCACCTACGTGATCGGCGCGGACGGCCTGTGCGTCGCCGCCAGCAACTGGCGCGCGCCCGACAGCTTCGTCGGGATCGAATACCGTTTCCGCCCCTACTTCCTCGACGCGATGAACGGCCGGGTCGGCCGCTTCTTCGGGATCGGCACGATCTCGCGCGATCCCGGCTACTACATCTCGCAGCCCGTGTGGCGCGACGGCAAGATCGCGGGCGTCGTCGTCGTGAAGCTCAATCTCGAATGGTTCCAGGGCGCCGATGCGTCCGAGCCGCTCGTCGTCGCGGACGATCACGGCGTCGTGTTCCTGTCGTCGGTGCCCGCGTGGAAGTACCACACGCTGCGGCCGTTGACGGGGCCCGTGGCCGCGTCGATCTACGAGACGCGCCAGTACGCGCAGCAGCCCGTCACGCCGCTGCCGCTGCGCATCGAGCAGACGCTCGGCGCCGATGCGGAGATCGTGCGCCTCGGCGCGGGCCTGCGCGCGCCGCGTTTCCTGGCCAGCAAGCGGCGGATCGGCGAGCCCGACTGGCTGCTCGTCACGCTCGCGCCGATCGCGCCCATCGACGCCGATGCGCGCAACGCGACGATCGTCACGGGCTTCGGCTTCGTGTCGGTCGCGCTGCTCGCGTTCTACTGGCGGATGCGCCGCGCGCGCGTGCGCGAAATGATCCGCGGCCGCGCTCTGTTGCAGCAGGCGTACGCGGAGCTGAACCGGCGCGTCGAGGAGCGCACGGCCGACCTGTCGGAAGCGAACGAGCAGTTGCAGAAGGAAGTCGGCGACCGGATCCGCGCGGAGCAGGAGCTGCGCGCGGCGCACGATGAACTGATCCAGGCGAGCAAGCTGGCCGCGCTCGGCCAGATGGCGGCCGGCATCACGCACGAACTGAACCAGCCGCTCGCGGCGCTGCGCAGCTTCTCGGACAACACGCGCGTGCTGCTCGATCGCGGCGAGCAGGCGGCCGCGCGCGAGAACCTCGAGGCGATCGCCGCGCTCACCGAGCGGATGGGCAAGATCACGAACCAGCTGAAGCTGTTCGTCGGCCGCGCGAAGCCGCGCAACGAGCGGGCGCTCGTCGTGCGTGCGCTGCGCAGCGTGCTGTCGCTGCTCGGCGATCGCCTGCGCGGCGTCGCGCTCACGCTGACGCTGCAGGACGCGGCCGTATCGCCCGCGCACGGCGTGCCGCTCGATCTGGCGCGCGACTACCCCGAGCTCGTCGCGCGTTGCGAGGACCTGCGCCTCGAGCAGGTGCTGATCAACCTGCTCGGCAATGCGCTCGACGCGGTCGCGGGCATCGCGGCGCCCGCGATCGAAGTGACGATCGCGGTGTCGGCCGCGACGCTCGCGGTCGAGGTGCGCGACAACGGCCCCGGCATCGCGCCCGACCTGTTGCCGCGCCTGTTCGAGCCGTTCTTCACGACCAAGGAAATGGGGCGCGGGCTCGGGCTCGGCCTCGCGATCTCGTCGTCGATCGCGAGCGACGCGGGCGGTGCGCTGACCGCGCGCAACGCGCCGTCGGGCGGCGCGCTGTTCGTCTTGACGCTGCGGCGCGCGCGCACGCATCATCCGGACTCCGTGTCCGAGCCGGCGGGCTCGCACTAGGCCCGGTCGGCGAACGACCGGCATCAACGCCGCCGCGCGCGCAACCCTGCCGCGCGGCCCGTCAGGAGCAAGTGAGTACGATGGCCAACCGGCTGCAAGTGATCTATATCGAAGACGATGCGCTCGTTCGCCGGGCGAGCGTGCAGAGCCTTCAACTGGCGGGCTTCGACGTCGCCGGCTTCGAGTCGGCCGAAGCGGCCGAGAAGGCGATCGTCGCGGACACCGCGGGCGCGATCGTCAGCGACATCCGGCTGCCCGGCGCAAGCGGGCTCGACGTGCTCGCGCAGTGCCGCGAGCGTGTGCCCGACGTGCCCGTGATCCTCGTCACCGGGCACGGCGACATCTCGATGGCCGTGCAGGCGATGCGCGACGGCGCATACGACTTCATCGAAAAGCCGTTCGCGGCCGAGCGCCTGATCGAGACGGTGCGCCGTGCGCTCGAGCGGCGCGAGCTCGTGCTCGAGAACCATGCGCTGCGGCGCGAACTGGCCGGGCAGAACGTCGTTGCGCCGCGCATCATCGGCCGCAGCCCCGCGATCGAGCAGGTGCGCAAGCTGATCGCGAACGTCGCGCCCACCGACGCGTCGGTACTGATCAACGGCGACACCGGCGCCGGCAAGGAACTGATCGCGCGCAGCCTGCACGAGCTGTCGCCGCGCCGCGACAAGCCGTTCATCGCGGTGAATTGCGGCGCGCTGCCCGAGCCGATGTTCGAGTCGGAGATGTTCGGCTACGAGCCCGGCGCGTTCACCGGCGCCGCGAAGCGGCGCGTCGGCAAGCTCGAATACGCGTCCGGCGGCACGCTGTTCCTCGACGAAATCGAAAGCATGCCGCTCGCGCTGCAGGTGAAGCTGCTGCGGGTGCTGCAGGACGGCGTGCTGGAGCGGCTCGGCTCGAACCAGCCGATCCGCGTGAACTGCCGCGTCGTCGCGGCCGCGAAGGGCGACATGAGCGAGCTCGTCGCGGCCGGCACGTTCCGGCGCGACCTGCTGTACCGGCTCAACGTCGTGACGATCGCGCTGCCGCCGCTCGCCGAGCGCCGCGAGGACATCGTGCCGTTGTTCGAGCACTTCATGCTCGATGCGGCCGTGCGCTACGGGCGGCCCGCGCCCGTGCTGACCGACCGGCAGCGCGCGAGCCTGATGCAGCGCGACTGGCCCGGCAACGTGCGCGAGCTGCACAACGCGGCCGACCGTTTCGTGCTCGGCGTGGCCGACATGCCGCAGGAAACGGGCGCGGGCGGCGACGCTGCCGACAACGAGCAGACGCTGAAGGAGCGCATCGAGCAGTTCGAGCGCGCGGTGATCGCCGAGGCGCTGAACCAGACGGGCGGCGCGGTCGCCGCGACGGCCGACCGGCTGCATGTCGGCAAGGCGACGCTGTACGAGAAGATGAAGCGCTACGGGCTGTCGGCGAAAGGCGAAACCGAGCGCTGAAAAGCAAACGGACCGCGGAACCGGGCTGGCCGGTCGTACGGTCCGTTGGCGGGGAAGGGCGCTGCGCGTTGCCCTTCGAGCCGTTGTCGGGCGGCGCTCAAGCCGCGTTGCTGTCGAGCGCCTTCTTGAGCAGCGCGTCGAGTTCCGCGAACTGCGGTGCGCCGACGTAGCGCTTCAGGATCTTGCCGTTCCTGTCGACGACGAAGGTCGTCGGCGTGAGCTGCACGTTGCCGAACTGCTTCGCGACGCTGCCGTCGTCGAGCGCGACCTTGAACGGCAGCTGACGCGTCTGCGCGTAGTTCGCGACGTACATCGGCGGATCGTAGTTCATCGCGACCGCGACGAATTCCAGACCCTGACCCTTGAAGCGATTATAGGTATCGACCATCTGCGGCATTTCCTGCATGCAGGTCGCGCAGCTCGTCGCCCAGAAGTTCACGAGATAGACCTTGCCCTTCAGGTCGCCGGCGGTCGAGACTTTCTGGCCCGACAGCAGCGTGAACGTCGCGTCCGGCGCGCTGGACTTGCCGTTGAACGCGAAGACGCCGGCTACGGCGATGGCCGCGACGACGACCGCCGCGACGATGTAGCGGACGGGGCCGGCGCTGCGGCGGGCGGGAGGCGTGGTGTTCATCTGCGGTGCTCTCGGAGTCGGTCGATGGCGCGGATCGATGCAAAGGGCGTCGAAATTCGTCGCTCATTTTAGCGCGAATGCGGTGCGCGCACCGGCGGCCACCACGCATCCCGGTTTTCACGTTCGGCGGATAATGGCCGTTTTGCCTGCCCGATCCACGCCATGCCGAAGGAAGTCATCGATTCGTTGCGCCCCCTGTTTCGCCCGCTGCGACACTTCGCCGCGCTCGCCTGCGCGAGCGCCGTGCTGGCCGCGTGCTCGCCGTCGTACGACTGGCGCACGCTGCACAACGACGCCGGCTATACGATCGACCTGCCGGCGAAGCCGACCGTCGAGGAGCAGCCGGTTGCGCTCGGCGGCACGTCGATGCCGATGCGGATGCAGGCCGCGCACGTCGACGGCGCGGTGTTCGCGGTCGGCACGCTGACGCTGCCCGACGACCGCGACGACACGCGCCGCGCGGCGCTCGAGTTCCTGCGCGCCGGGCTGTCGCGCAACCTCGAAGGCGCGCCGCGGACGGCTTCGGTGCCCGTGCCGCTCGCGGCCGGCGGTGCGGTGAACGGGCTCGAATTGCGCATCGCGGGTGCGGCGGCCGGCGGCGATCGCGCGCGCAAGACGATCGTCGCACGGCTTGCCGCGCGTGGCCGGCACGCGTACCAGGCTGTCGTGATCGCCGACGGGCCGATCGCCCAGGAGCAGTTCGACCAGTTTTTCGGCTCGTTCAAACTCGACTGACGACGGCCGGCGAGGGCGCTCAGACCTTGTGCGACAACTGAAAGTTCATTCGCAGCTTTCGATGCTAGTTGCCGGATTTTGCGAGGTTTTTTCGGCTATCCACAGCGCATGTGGATAACTTTGTTGAAAAGTCGGCCGGATTTCCCGCCAAGCCGCGCCGGACGGCCCTCCGGCCCGTTTCGCGACTTGTTCATGTTTTGTGAAAAGTCAATAAAAACAAATAGATATGGATTCTGCGCCGGACAGGCCCCGGCAAGCCGCGATCCGGGGTCAGATTCGCGAAATTGTGCATAAGTCAAGTCTTGACAGCCGGATTTTGTCATCCGAAGGCGCTCAGAGCGACGTAAGCACGCGCCGGTAGCGGATAGCGTGAATACGCTAACGAGTCCGCCATCGAGCCGCCGCAGACGAGGGGTGGATTGTCGACAGTCCTTCCGAGTTCGTCCAATGTCTCTTCATGGCCGCTGAGAGTCATCGGAGGCACCCGCATTCCTCCGTTGCCGTACGAATCTAAAGCCTGGCAGCGTTCCGTTAGCCTTCCAGTACCGCCCTCTCGATGAAGAAGCCCGCCTCTAGCCAAGGGTGGCGTACCTCGTGGCGCCAGGATCGCCATACCTCATCAACGGGATACTCCGCCTCGACCGCGATTGCCTTTATCGATGTTGGGACGTGTCGGGTTCGTTCCACCAGCGACAAGAATCGATGGTGTAGGCGGGTGACCGGAAAAGTGTGGGTGAGAAAGTCGCGACGTAGGATCACCGCATAGGAATCCTTGGCAGCGGGAAACGGTGGCGAGCGGCCGGCGCGAACCTCGTGGTAATACCAGGCGACAGGATAGCGATACTCGATCAGAGCCAAGCAAGGCTGGAGGATCAGTGCCTCATCGTCGACCGACGCGTCGGGCCAGGGCAGTCCCTCGTGGCCCGGTGCGTCGAACAGGCGGTACAAATCGCGCTCGTAAGCGGTCAGGTCGATCATGAAGTCGATCCATGACTCGCGTCTTTCCGGCGGTTGGTCCCGATCAGGACGATTGTCCTCGAGCCATTTCGGAAAGCGCCGCCCGAGTTCGTGCAGCGTGTAGCTGTCGGACGGATACGTCCGCAGATATTCGTCGGCGAAATCGGCAAAAAGAGCGCTTCCCAAAGTGTGGCGGCTGGCGGGAAACTGCTCTTCCAAACATTTTCGCAAGCGCAGAATATAACTGCGCTGATAGATCGCCAGACAAGCCGAGGATGACAGATTCGGCCCCGGTAGAAACGTGTCGGCGATGGTGTCGGCATCGGTGCCATCCGGCGCGATCAGCGCGTCGAGCATCCAGCGTTGTAGCGACTGCAAGCGATCGTCTCCTGCGTTCATGACGAGCACACGGCGCTGTTGCTCATGATCTCGGGCACGAGAAACGCAACTGGGGTGGACACGGCCTCGACGTTGTCTGGCTGCGGCCGCCCGGTAGCTTCGACCCGGGTGGGCGCGTCGCCGTCGATGATCTGTCGCGCCCGCATCAATTCGGCGTGCACGCGCTCAAAGGCCGGCACATCGCCATCCCATTCGAGCAAAGTGGCAGCTTGCTCGCTGCGTTGCCAAGCCAGGCGGAACAGATTCCACACCGCCGGAGAAACCGGGCGATCATGCGTGTCGACGATATGAGTGCCGAGCTAATGTCAAATGTGGTGTACGACAGTCGAGCAGCATGATCAAGCGGCAAGCGGTTGAGCAGGAGCCGGTGTGCTCTCGGTCACCGGTGTTCCGTCCTTGAAGGGCACGCCGTTCAAGATCTGTTCGATTTTGTCGACACCGCGAATGCGGCGCCATGATTCCTCTGCTGCTTCGATGAGCTTGAAGGCCATGCCGAGGAAGGTCGCGCGCGACAGACAGTTTCGCGTGCGGGTCGTGCGGTGGCGGACCGTCGCGAAGGTCGACTCGATCGGATTCGTCGTGCGCACATGCTGCCAGTGCTCGGCCGGGAAGTCGTAAAACGCGAGCAGCTCGTCGCGATCCTTCGTGACCTTCTCGACAGCTTTCGGATATTTGGCCGTATAGGTCGCGACGAACTGATCGTAGGCGACGATCGCATCGGCGCGCGTCGCGGCGTTCCAGATCTCCGCGAGCGCGGCCTTGGCCTTGCCCTGCTGCGACTTCGGCAACGCGTTGAGCACGTTGCCGATCTTGTGAAACCAGCAGCGCTGGTGCCGCGTCTGCGGGAACACTTCCTCGAGTGCCGCCCACAAGCCCATCGCGCCGTCGCCGACGGCTAGCAGTGGGCCGGCTTGTAGACCGCGAGCCTTCAGATCGAGCAGTAGCTCGACCCACGAATCCTTCGACTCGCGGTAGCCGTCGGCGAGCGCGACGCGTTCCTTGCTGCCGTCTGGCTTCACGCCGATGATCACCAGCAGACATTGCCCGTCGGAATCCTCGCTGCGCGCCCCAGTATGAATGCCGTCGGCCCACCAGTAGACCCAGCGGGCCGCCGACAAGTCCCGATTGTTCCATTGCGCGAATTCGTCCGCCCAGATCGCTTTGAGACGAATGACGGTATTTGCCGACAGGCCTTTCGCCTGGTCGCCGAGCAATACGCTGAGCGCTTCGCTCATGTCGCCGGTCGAGACGCCGCGCAGATACAGCCACGGCAGCGCCGACGACACACGCGGCGACTTGCGCACGTAGGGCGGCACGATCTCCGAGTTGAACTTTACCCCCGAGCCCGAGCGATCGCGGACCTTCGGCACCTGGACCGTTACCGGTCCGATTGCCGTGACAACGTCTCGCTCAGGCAGATAGCCGTTGCGCACGATCGCCCGCCGGCCGTCCAGCGTCTTCACGTTCGAATATTGCTCGAGCAATGCCTTCAATTCCGCCTCGATCGCTTGCTGGATAATCTGCCGCGCGCCTTGCTGGATCAACTCGTCCAGGCCGACGGGCCCCTTGAATTCTGTTTCCGTTGCTTGACTGTCGTTCGCTTCCCGATTACGTTTCGCCATGGTGGTGGATTGGTTGCTGGGTTCGTTACCTTGGAAAGCAACATTCTCCTGCAATCGCCACCGCCTCCCGCCGATTCCGCTCCACACCGCCGTACACCACTTCCGACATTAGCTCATGAGTGCCGCAATGCTGATGTCCCGCCAAATGCAATTGCACGACGCGATCGAATGGGAACTGGTTCAGGTAATCCATTGGATCGGTGCCGGCATTGAAGCAGCTGACATAAACGTTGTTGACATCGAGAAGCAGCCAGCAGCCCGTTGCGCGGCTGAGCTCGCGCAGAAAGGCGGGTTCGTCCGTAGTCGACTGGCGAAAGCGGACATAGGTGCTGGGATTTTCCAACACCAACGGCCGTCCCAGTAACTCCTGTGCCGCGACGACCCGGGCGCTCACATGCTTGAGCGTCCTTTCGTTGAGCGGCAGCGGAAGGAGATCATGACTGTTGATCCCGAGCGCGCCGGTCCAGCACAGATGGTCGCTGACCCAGCGCGCCGATACCTCGTCGGCCAGCCGCCGCAAACGGGCTAGATAGTCGCGATCGAGCGGGTCGGTACTGCCGATCGACATCGACACACCGTGTAGCACGATCGGATATCGCTCAGCGATCTGTCGCAGGACGGCGCGCGGCCGTCCACCCGAATCCATGAAATTCTCCGAGATCGCTTCGAACCAATCGACTGGCGGCCGCGTTGTCAAGATATGGTCGAAATGCTGGTTGCGCAGCCCGACACCGAATCCCAGTTGGTGTCCGGCCGCACCCCTTCGAAGTTCAATCATGCGGCGCTCCTTAGCTGCAGCTGCCGGCGCCGCTCATGCCGCTGGAGCCGCACGCCGTCATGCCATGACCGCTATATTCCTGGATCCATTCGATGGTCGGGCCGTACTGGAACAATTCGGGATGCGGCGGCTGTGGCGGCTGGGGCGGCAACGCCGCGTTTTTCTTGCGCAGTTCGGGCCAGGTTTGCTCGGCGAACACTTCACGTGCACGCAGCCAGACGCTCTTGCCGCGGTTGCGCCCGTCGGTGCTGAAGCGCTCGGCATTGATCGGCGTGGCACAGCAGCCTTGTGTGGCGCAAGCGTTCGCACCAGGCGCTTCCTGCTCCCGTCCTGTGCCATACAGGCCACAACCACCTTGACCCGCACACGCGTTTTGGACGCGACAGGTGTGATCCGATACGCTTGGCGAGTTCGGTTCGGCAAAATTGAATTCAAGCGCGGTCGAGCAATACCCTTGGCCTGCGCACGCATTGTCACGAGTACGGCCTTGCCCCTTGCATTGATTCAGTCCCATGCAGGCATGCCGTACCTCGCCAGGCAGTAACACGCCCGGCGCGGGCGGCGCCGCGGGGAACACTGGAATGCCCTGATACTTACTAACATCGCAGCCGGGCTTGCCCAAGGTCGGCTGACCGGGCTGCGCCTGCCATAGGCCGCTGACATCCGGCAACGAGGGGATCATGTCGACGAAGTATTGCGCGTCGCTGCTGTACCAGGATTCGCTGCCATATTTGGCGTCCATCCCGTTACACATCGCGACCAGCGTAGCGAAGGCCTGGTTACGCGGGCCAAGATTGATATTCTCGAAAGTCGGCGCCAACTTTAAAGTGCTGGGGTAGCTGTCGGTCCCGGACAAGGGGATTTTCCGCATGGCCTGGATGACCTTATCCAGGATCCAAATCATCGATCGGTGCAGCGTCTGATTGAAATACAGCTTCTGCTGACTTGGTTCAATGAGGAAGATGCTCTCGGTCATGATCAGCATGTACTGATATAGGCCGCTGACGATGTCGGCGAGCTCGCGGCGCCCAGGCGGGTATGCGGCGGCCACCGGATTGTCGGGAAAATCGAACATGATTTTTGCCAGCTCTTCGCGGCCGAACTGACGTGCCGCCGGCGGCGGAGGAGGCGGCAGGTTCCGCAGTTTTTCGTCGTGGGGATCGTAGCCTGCGAGTTGCGATTGCAAAGTCAGGAACTTGTAGTAATGCGAGAGTTCGTGATGCGACTCATCGTCGAACTTGTGAGGGCCGAAGCCTTCGCCTTCGGCGTCGATCGTCTGGATCGCCTTCAAAGCATCTTGGCGTGACGCAATGGTCATCAGCGCGCTGCGGCCGGCATGGCTGTCGCCGCGGCTCGCATAGGCGGCTGCGTTCGCCGCGGAGCCGCCAACCGGTGTCGGTACCGGGCAACCGAAATTGAAGCTGGCAGTCGGATAGACCGAGTCGATATTGTTCGGCGAATAGTTGGACGGCTGGATCTGGGCCGGCGCCCGCCCCGCTTTGAAATCGTCGTCGGTGATGTGCTGCGAGCTAATGATGCACCGAAGGTAGGAATAGATCTGGCCGATTGTTTGCCAATTGTTCAGCTCGGGCGGGGCGTCCGCTGCGGCCGGGTATTCGACTTCGAGGAAATGCCATAACTGCCCGGACGAGAATTTAGCCAGCGGAAGCGCCATTGGCTTACGGTCCGGGCCGAGCCTCGCATGACCGGGGAGGTCGGTCGGGTACGGTGAGGGCGAGCGCAAATAGAGTTGGGGCTGTACGCCGAGCGAATAAAGCATGTTGGACGACAAGGACAAATGCAGCATTTCCTCGACAGCCACGCTCATCATGATGCCCCCCGCTTGGCCGGCGAAGCGGGACAGGTCCGTTGCCGGAAAGCCTTCCGGGGTGCGGTTGATCGAGTAGTAGGCGAACAAATAGAGCGGCACCGTCGCCAGTTCGATCTCGACCGCGGTCTGCAACCCGTCGCGCAATTCCGTCAATGCGCGGGCGCGATTCCAATGCTCGTCGATATGGCGCACCAGGCGTTGCTCTGCTTCGCTGAGGGGGCGCACGGGAATATCTTTGTCCGTTGAGTCGAGATGGGACATGCTCATTTCTCCAGGTCGGTCATGATGATTTCTTCGTCAACGTATTGACCGTCACATGCGGGAAGGACACGCGGCCGCCGCGTACCGTCAGGAGCATCGTGATGGTCTGGGTGTATTGCAGCTGCGGAAAGCTGGTTCCCCCATCAAAACTTTCCAGCCAGCAGGTAAAGTCGTAGGCGGTGACATTGCTGTTCTTTTGTTCGAAGCCGATATTGCTGACAGCGCCGTTTCCGTTGGAAGAGCTGACGGCCAACGTTATGAAATCGCTCGGTGCTTGGATGGCGAGCGCGTCAACGAGCGCTTGGTTCGGATTTGACGTGTAGGTCAGATTCGGATTCGTTGCCGCGTTCTTCCAGAAGTACGGAAAGCTGTCGACGTCCCCCGAAGGCAGCACCGCCGCCGGTGGAATGATCGGGACTCCGGTGCCGGTGGCGTATGAACCCAGGGCAAGGATCGAGTTGCCGTGCGGGACTGACATCTGCTTGGCGAGGTTGAACGCCTGAGTGGGCGCAACGCTGAATGCGACAGTCTGATTGCCCAAGCCTTCACTGAAACCATTTCCGTACGGACCGAGAGGCTGCTCCTGGTCGGCCAGCAGCAAGAGGGAGCCGTTTTCGGCATGTACCAGGGCGTCCTTGTTGGCGCCCCCCGCGAAGTAGACGCGCTGCTCATAGAAAAGCGTATAGGCGACCTGTGCACCGTTGCCGTTGCGATTGAGCACCGGACCATGAATGGCGGTAAAGGTCAGCTCCTCGTAATAGGCGAAGTTCTTGAGGAAATAGCCCAGGGGCGACGAGGGATCGGCTTGCGGCAAGGGCATCACGTTGTATGAGAACGGACAGTCGGGGCCGCCTTTGCCGGAGCTGCCCAGCGGTTGGTTAGTCCACGTGCCAATCAAGTACTGCAGCGGCATGAGTTTCCTGGCCGGAATGCATGGCACGATTTGCTGCGGGTCGCTGACGAGCGGTATCGACAGGTCGGGAGCGGTGTTGCTGAGATAGACGAATACGGTGACGCTGCCGATATTGGCGCTCATGTCCTTGGTCAGATCGTCATTGATGACCAGCTCGAGCGGGCCCGACTCGCCTTTCGGAACTACCGTGGGACCGTCGCCGACCCAGAACGGATGGCCCGTGCCGATCCGCCCGACAAGCCCGCCTACCGCGCAGCCGGGTAACGGAGCACCGCTGCTGGAGGCGTCGTACATCGGGTTACCGTTCGCATCGTAGTCCACGCCGTCGTCATCCACTTGCCACATGCCGGTTTGATAGGCGATGGTCACGCCAAGGTCGCCGTCGACCGTGATTCCCGTCGAGTGCCAAGTTTGATTCGCAGCGACCGTAACCGCTTGCGATGGAAATCCCCGGTCCATATGCCCGCCTTAAATGGTAGGTGCCGACGTTGGTTTTCGATAATTCTAGGATCTAAACGGCAGGCCCGCGAATTTTCGTTGATTCCACTCGCCGAGAAGATAAAAGAGTAGCTGTTAACGTTGACAGGTTGAGTTTTCGGTGGCCAGATTATCTGGCCCTGAAATGAGTGCTCTTGAAAGTGATGAAATTTTCCTTGGCCGGGTATGGGCGCCATCTCGATGGGAATATCGGTGGACGGGTCTTTTTTCATGAGTGATCCGATCCCGGTTAACGTCCTTGCAAATTGTCGGCGAAAATCCATAACGGTGTTTTCGATCTTGCGGCGCAAATAGTGAGATTCGATGGGAATTTCGACAAGAAAATCACTGGCGACGTTTGTCTGCCGACGATCTCGGCTACCATCGTGTTGACGAAGCGATTTTGCGCAAGGTGTGAGATGGTGCAAAGAGACGGGTTGGTCGTCGGGGAGTTTTACTGGGTTATTCAAGCGCCGGGCGCACTGGACCAACGGGCCGAATGGCAAAGTGCCCCGCAGCCTGCACGGCTCGCCGGAATCACCGCCCAGGGCGAGCCGATGTGGAATACATCGCTGGCGGTGGCTTGAGTGAGTGGCCCGTGACGTGGGTCGGCGAGCTCTGTGTGAAGCCGATGCAACACACTGATACGGTCGATGCTAACGAGGCAGCGACGGAATCCGTGTGCCGGCTATTATCGGGCTATCGGACGAAATAAGCGGCTCGTATGCGCGAGCCATCGACTGTGGGCTTTTGCCTCGAATCTTCGCAGGAGAAAAGTGATCGGCAAAATGAGTTTTCAGCATTTTTCATGAGGCTCGCACTTGGCTTGGGTTCGCGTTATATCGTTTTCATTTGTAATTTTGCCGTGGCACTGCCTCGGCGTAACAATTGTTTAACGTACATGGGGTTGCAATAAATAAGATAAAAATATAGATTCCAAACGTCCGATTTTCCTGGAGTCGATATCCGGAAGTTGTGTAAACAACACTTGAGGAAATTATGGCGTCTATCCCGTAATCGGTTGCCAGGGAAGTGCCTGCGGGCGATCGAACTGGCAGGATGTAATCGCGCGTAATCGGCTGCACTCCAATCGCGCTTACGCCTATGCGGTCAGAACCACGGATTGAGTTCTTTGACTAGATACGGCCTGTAAGAGGGGCGGCGCATAAGCGCCTCGACTGTAGTCGTTCGAATTGTGCAGTCGACTGATTGACCCGATTTGAAATGAATGATGACTAAGGCTCCCTTGTGCAGGGCACCAGCAATCCCCCCGGTATCCCCCAAAGTGTCTCGATAGATATATAAAGCAGACATACAACCTAAAAGAACACCTAACCTCAAGTTCGTCGAGGAACAGCGTGATTTCGCGCGGCTGCCGAACCGCGTCGGGCGACCCTCCACCCCGTTTTGCAATTCGTCTGGGTTTTGAAAAATAAATAAAACAAAGAGATGCGAATTTTTCGATGAGCGGGCCCCGGCGAGCTGCAATCCGGGGCCGGATTCGCGAAATTGTGCATAGATCAAGTCTCGGCAGCCGGATTTTGTCCTCCGGGGGCGCTCAGAGCGACGTAAGCGCGCGCCGGTAGCGGATCGCCTCGGCGATCTGCGCGGCCGTCGGCAGCGGGTCGCCGGCCAGGTCGGCGATCGTCCGCGCGACCTTCAGCACGCGAAAATACGCGCGCGCCGACCAGCCGAAGCGTTCGCCGGCCTCGCGCAGCAGCCGCTCGCCTTCGTCGGTCGGTCGGCACAGGTCGTCAGTCTCGCGGCCGCTCAGCATGTGATTCGTCTTGCCCTGCCGGCCAAGCTGCAGCGCGCGCGCCTGCGCAACCCGCGCGGCCACCGCTGCACTCGGCTCGCCGGGCGCCGACGCGCGCGACGCGAGTTCGGCCGGCGACAGCGCGGGAAGGTCGATCTGGATGTCGATGCGGTCGACGAGCGGCCCCGACAGCTTGCGCAGGTAACGCGCGGCGACGTCCGGCGTGCAGCGGCAGCGCCCTGACGGATCGCCGTGCCAGCCGCACGGGCACGGGTTCATCGCGGCGATCAACTGGCACGCGGCCGGGAAGTCGGCTTGCTGCGCCGCGCGCGAGATCGTGATGCGGCCGGCTTCCAGCGGCTCGCGCAGCATCTCGAGCACGTGCCGGTCGAATTCCGGCAGTTCGTCGAGGAACAGCACGCCGAGGTGCGCGAGCGTGATTTCGCCCGGCTGCGGCGGGTTGCGGCCGCCGACCAGCGCGGCGGCGCTCGACGAGTGATGCGGCGCGCGGAACGGCCGCCGGCGCCATTGCGCGGGCGAGAAGCCGAGGCGGCTCGCGGAAAGGAGCGCGGCCGACGTCAGCGCCTCGTCGTCGGTCAGCGGCGGCAGGAGGCCAGGCAGCCGCGCGGCCAGCATCGACTTGCCGGCCCCCGGCGGGCCGACCATCAGCATGTGATGACCGCCCGCGGCGGCGACTTCCAGCGCGCGCCGGGCGCCGCGCTGGCCGACCACGTCCGCGAGGTCGGGCGCGGCTGGCGCCGGCAGGCCGTCGAGGCAAGGCGCCGCGACCGGCATCAGCCGCCCGTCGGGCGCATCGGCGAGGTGTGCGCACAGCGCGGGCAGGTCGGGCGCACCGAATACCGTGACGCCCGGCACGAGCGCCGCCTCGGCCGCGCTGTCGAGCGGCAGGTACAGCTCGGGCGGACGCGCCGTTGCCGCGGAGCCGGACAGGGCGACCGAATTCGGGCCCGGGCCGGAACCGGGGCCCGATCCGGTTTCGACCGCGCGCCAGTCCCGTGCCGCACCGCACGCCATCGCGAACGCGCCGCGCATCGGCCGCAGCGCGCCGGTCAGCGACAGCTCGCCCGCGAATTCGCGGCCGGCCAGCGCGTCGGCCGGGATCTGGCCGTTCGCGGCGAGGATGCCGAGCGCGATCGGCAGGTCGAACCGGCCCGACTCCTTCGGCAGATCGGCCGGCGCGAGGTTGACGGTGATGCGGCGCACGGGGAACTCGAATCCGCAGTTCTGCAGCGCGGCGCGGACGCGCTCGCGGCTTTCGCGGACTTCGAGATCGGGCAGGCCGACGATCGAGAACGACGGCAACCCGTTGGCGAGATGGACTTCGACGGTAACGTCCGGCGCGCGGCCGGATGCGGGCGCGCGACTGCGCACCACGGCGAGCGACATGGCGAGGCTCCTGTAAACAGACGGGCGACGGCCGTTCGGGGCCGCATGCCGCGGGAATCGGAGGAATCGGTGCGCGCTTGCCGGCGTGGCGCGGGAAAAGAACGAGGGACTGCGGAACGACGGACTGCGAAGAGCGATGAACGGCGAAGAGCGGGGAGCTGCGAAGAACGACGGACTACGAAGAACGGCGGTATGGCTTCGGGGCGGCGGGCGCGGGCCGCGCGAGGCGGCCCGCGCCCGGACCTTGCGGTCGGGTGGCGGGCGTCAGGCCTGCGGTGCCGCGAGCTTCTGCTCGAGCTCCGCGACGCGCTTTTCGAGTTCCTCGAGGCGCACGCGGGTGCGGGCGAGCACCTGCGCCTGCGTGTCGAATTCCTCGCGCGTGACGAGATCGAGCTTCGAGAAGCCTTGCGACAGCATGGCCTTCACGTTGCGCTCGACGTCCTTGGCCGGCGAGTTCTTCAGCAGATCGCTGACGCGCGACTGCAGATCGTGGAAAACGTCGCTGGGTTGCTTCATGTGATTCCCCTTCCTTGCACAAAAATTGTGCATCTTCAGTTGCGTACGTGCCCATGATGCACGCATGACCGGAAATGGTGCGCCCGGAGCGCGAATTCCGGGCATGGCGCCCGCATGGGTGAATGTCCCGGCGAGCCGGGACGTGCGTGCACTCTAGCAACGATCCTTTCGCCGCGCCAGCAAACCGGGCCATGTTGGCCATTCGGCCGGGCTTCCGCACCTTACATCACGGGATGCGACCCCGTTACGGAGCCCTTCGAGACGGTGCTCGGACGAACATGGCATGCGAGTTGCTGAGAAGAGTCCGTTACAACATTCCAACCAATTCGACGGGACAACCCAGCGAGAGGACTTCATGAAACTCATTACCGCAATCATCAAGCCGTTCAAGCTCGATGAGACGCGCGAAGCGCTGTCGGCGCTCGGCGTCTCGGGTATCACGGTGACGGAGGTGAAAGGGTTCGGGCGCCAGAAAGGGCATACCGAGCTGTATCGCGGCGCCGAATACGTGGTCGATTTCCTGCCGAAGATGAAGATCGAGGCGGCCGTGTCCGACGATCTCGTCGACCAGGCGGTCGAGGCGATCGAGCGGGCCGCGCGCACCGGCAAGATCGGCGACGGCAAGATCTTCGTCACGCCGATCGAACAAGTGATCCGGATTCGCACCGGGGAGACGGGCGCTGACGCGCTGTAACAGAACAGACAAGACAAGCGACAAGAGGAAACCCAAGATGCGCAAACTTCTGATGTCCCTGCTGATGGCCGGCTCGCTGATCGCGGCCGGCGTCGGCCCCGCGCTCGCCGACGACGCGGCGTCCGCCGCGGCTGCGTCCGCGCCCGCCGCAACGGCTTCCGACGCATCGGCTGCCGCTGCTCCGGCAGCTTCGGCGCCGGCTGCAACCGACGCATCCGCCGCAGCGGCCGCCGCCGCACCGGCTTCGGGCGCCGCCGCCGACGCATCGGCCGCCGCCGCAGCGTCCGCGCCGGCCGCACCCGCCGCGCCGACCGCACCGTTCTCCGTCGATTCGTCGAAGATCAGCGCCGGCGACACCGCGTGGATGCTGACCTCCACCGCGCTCGTGCTGTTCATGACGATCCCCGGTCTCGCGCTGTTCTACGCCGGCATGGTCCGCAAGAAGAACGTGCTCGCGACCGTGATGCAGAGCTTCGCGATCACCGCGGTGATCACGGTGCTGTGGACGGTGGTCGGCTACAGCCTCGCGTTCACGCCGGGCAACGGCTTCATCGGCGGCCTGTCGCGCGTGTTCCTGCACGGGATGAACTACATCAAGGGCGACAAGGCGACGACGCTGACCGTCAGCCACCTGGCGACGACGATTCCGGAATCGGTCTACTTCGTCTACCAGATGACGTTCGCGATCATCACGCCGGCGCTGATCTGCGGTGCGTTCGCCGACCGGATGAAGTTCTCGGCGATGCTCGTGTTCATGACGCTCTGGTCGCTGATCGTCTATGTGCCGATCGCGCACATGGTGTGGGAGCCGACCGGCTGGCTGTCGGCCGACGGCGTGCTCGACTTCGCGGGCGGCACGGTGGTGCACATCAACGCCGGTATCGCGGGCCTCGTGTCGTGCCTGGTGCTCGGCAAGCGCGTCGGCTACGGTCGCGAATCGATGGCGCCGCACAACCTCGTGCTGACGATGATCGGCGGCTCGATGCTGTGGGTCGGCTGGTTCGGCTTCAACGCGGGCTCCGCGGTCGCGGCCGACGGCCGTGCCGGCTTCGCGATGCTGACCACGCAAGTGGCGACGGCCTGCGCGGCGCTCGGCTGGATGTTTGCCGAATGGATCGCGAAGGGCAAGCCGTCGGTGCTCGGTATCGTGTCGGGCGCGGTCGCGGGTCTCGTGGCGATCACGCCGGCTGCCGGCTTCGTCGGCGTCGCCGGTGCGCTCGTGATCGGCATCGCGGCGGGCGTGATCTGCTTCTGGTCGGCCACGTGGCTCAAGTCGAAGCTCGGCTACGACGATTCGCTCGACGCGTTCGGCGTGCACGGCGTGGGCGGGGTTCTCGGCGCGCTGCTGACGGGCGTGTTCGCGGTCAAGGACATCGGCGGCGCCGACGGCAGCCTGCTGCTGCAGGCGAAGGGCGTGCTGATCACGCTGGTCTACAGCGGCGTGCTGAGCTTCGTGCTGCTGAAGCTGATCGACCTGACGA
Source organism: Burkholderia sp. MS455 (assembly GCF_016899445.1). Taxonomy (NCBI): domain Bacteria; kingdom Pseudomonadati; phylum Pseudomonadota; class Betaproteobacteria; order Burkholderiales; family Burkholderiaceae; genus Burkholderia; species Burkholderia sp. MS455. The sequence continues at coordinate 3,194,566 of NZ_CP041779.1, read as the reverse complement.
TGGGCCTGCGCGTGTCCGAAGAGGAAGAGCGCGAAGGCCTCGACGTGATCCTGCACGGCGAGCATGTCGAATAAGTCATGAGGATGCACGGCGGGCCGCCGCGCAGACGGCGCCCGCCACGAATGAGCGCAGCGACTTCGGCCCGCCCACCCGGCGGGCTTTTTTTCTCCTGCCGCGTGCTGCCGTAGCGCATAACCCTTCGCGCTATCGGGTCAATAGCCGAAAACTTCCTCCAAACCCTTGCGAAGCCGGGAACAATCCCCAAATGGGCAGGGCAATTGCTCTACAATCTTCATTCTCCCGCTCGCGAGTGATTCATGGTTCCCCACCTCGTTACCGCGTTGAACGGTCCGCTGCTCGAACTCGAGCGGAAGATCCTCGACGCGACGCCTGCGATCGAACGCTGGTTCAGGCTCGAATGGCAGGAACATACCCCGCCGTTCTATTGTTCGGTGGACCTGCGCAACGCCGGCTTCAAGCTGGCGCCCGTCGACGCGAACCTGTTCCCCGGCGCGTTCAACAATCTGCCGTCCGAAGTGCTGCCGCTCGCCGTGCAGGCCGCGATGGCCGCGATCGAGAAGATCTGCCCGGACGCGAAGAACCTGCTCGTGATTCCCGAGCTGCCTACCCGCAACGCGTTCTACCTGGAAAACGTCGCGCGGCTCGCGACGATCATGCGCCAGGCCGGCCTGAACGTGCGCTTCGGCTCGCTCGACCCGAGCATCACCGACATGACGCCGATCACGCTGGCCGACGGCCAGAAGATCGTGCTCGAACCGCTCGAGCGTTCGCAGCGCCGCCTCGGCCTGAAGAATTTCGATCCGTGCTCGATCCTGCTGAACAACGACCTGTCGGCCGGCATCCCGGCCGTGCTGGAAAACCTGCACGAGCAGTACCTGCTGCCGCCGCTGCACGCGGGCTGGGCCGTGCGCCGCAAGTCGACGCACTTCTCGTGCTACGACGACGTCGCGAAGAAGTTCGCGAAGATGGTCGGCGTCGATCCGTGGATGGTGAATCCGTATTTCGCGCACGTCGAGGGTGTCGACTGGCAGGCGCATGAAGGCGAGCAGGCGCTCGCGGACGCGATCGACGGCGTGCTGAAGAAGATCGCGCGCAAGTACCGCGAATACGGGATCAGCGAGAAGCCGTACGTCGTCGTGAAGGCCGACGCGGGCACGGCGGGGCGCGGCGTGATGACCGTGCACGACGCGGCCGAGATCGGCCGCATGTCGAAGGCCGAGCGCGCGCAGATGGCCGAGTCGAAGGCCGGCCTCGCGGTGCGCGACGTGATCGTGCAGGAAGGCGTCTATACGTTCGAGCGCGTCGGCGACGAAGTGGCCGAGCCCGTCGTGTACATGATCGACCGCTATGTGGTCGGCGGTTTTTACCGCACGCACGGCGGCCGCGAGCGCGACCAGAACCTGAACGCGCCCGGCATGCACTACGTTCCGCTCGGCTTCGAGCACACCGCGCTGCCGGATGCCGGCGCCAAGCCGGGCGCCGCGCCGCCGAACCGTTTCTACATGTACGGCGTCGTCGCGCGGCTGTCGCTGATCGCGTCGTCGATCGAACTGGAAAAGACCGATCCCGAAGCCATCCAGGTGTAACGGACCTTCGCTACGTACAGGACCCGCATGGACATTCTCTTTATCGCCGACCCGCTCGAGCGCTTCAAGATCTACAAGGATTCGACCTACGCGATGATGGCGGAGGCCGCGCGGCGCGGGCACGTGATCTACACGTGCGAGCCGCACCAGCTTGCGTGGACCGGGTCGGGCGTCGAGGCGGACGTGCAGCGCGTGACGATCGTCGGCGATACGGCCGACCTGCATCGTCATCCGTGGTACGAGGCGGCCGCGCATGAATCCCGTCAAATGACGTCGTTCGGCGCGGTGCTGATGCGCAAGGATCCGCCGTTCGACATGGAGTACGTGACGGCCACGTGGATGCTCGAACTCGCCGAGCGCGCGGGCGCGCGGGTGTTCAACAAGCCGCAGTCGATCCGCGACCATTCGGAGAAGCTGGCGATCGGCGAGTTTCCGCAATTCGTCGCGCCGACGCTGGTCACGCGCGATGCCGCGCGGTTGCGCGCGTTCCACGCCGAGCACGGCGACGTGATCGTGAAGCCGCTCGACGGGATGGGCGGGATGGGCGTGTTCCGCGTGAAGGCCGACGGGATGAATCTCGGCGCGATCATCGAGATGCTCGGCCACGACGGCACGCGCTCGCTGATGATTCAGAAGTTCATTCCCGAGATCAAGGCCGGCGACAAGCGGATCCTGCTGATCGCGGGCGAGCCCGTGCCGTATTCGCTCGCGCGGATTCCGCAGGGCAGCGAGGTGCGCGGCAATCTCGCCGCGGGCGGGCTCGGCGTCGCGCAGCCGCTGACTGCCCGCGATCGCGAGATCGCCGCGACGCTCGGGCCCGTGCTCGCGTCGCGCGGGCTGCTGCTGGTCGGCCTCGATGCGATCGGCGACTGGCTGACCGAGGTGAACGTCACGAGTCCGACGTGCTTCCGCGAGATCATGGAGCAGACGGGCTTCGACGTCGCCGCGATGTTCATCGACGCGCTGGAGCGCGCGGCCGCGTAGGCCGTTTTCCTGCGCAACCCCGGCGGCGGCCCGCGCAGGTCCCCCGTCGCCGGAGCAGCTTGACCGGCCTGCTACAATGCCCGCTTGCCCGGTGCCGTGATCGGCGCACCGAAGGCCCGGCGGTCGGGCCGACACTGTTGCAAGGCTGAACATGAAACGCTTCCCACACTCGCTACGCTCATTGCCCCGCCGCGGGGTATCGGCCCGCCAGGGGCGGCCGGGAGCGATCTGACATGGCCGGGATCCTGATCATCGCGCACGCACCGCTCGCCACCGCGCTGCGGGACTGCATCGCGCACATCTACGGCGGCGTGCCCGCGCGCATCGGCTGTATCGACGTGATGGCGGACAGCGATCCGACCCAGGTGATGGCGTTCGCGCACGCGGAACTCGCGCGGCTCAAGGAAGAGAACGGCGTGGTCGTGCTGACCGACATGTACGGCGCGACGCCCGCGAACATCGCGGGCCAGCTCGCGAAGATCGACAATGTGCGTGTGCTGGCGGGCGTGAACCTGCCGATGCTCGTGCGGGCCGTCTGCTATCGCACCGTGCCGCTCGACAAGCTCGTCGACAAGGCGCTGTCCGGCGGCGCGAAGGGCGTCCACGAAGTGGCGGCCGGCACGCCGCCGCCGCCGACGGAAGCCGGCTGCGGCCAGTGCGCGCCGATTCCGCCCGAACCGCAACCGCGCACCGAATCGCACTGATCACTGCGTTTTTCGTTTTAGACAGCACCGCCGACGCGCGACGCCGGCGGTCCCGACCGACCCGACCGAGAATCATGCTTCAACAAGAAACCACCATCGTCAATAAATTGGGGCTCCATGCGCGCGCATCGGCCAAGCTTACGCAACTGGCCGGCAACTTCCAGTCGGAAGTCTGGATGACACGCAACGGGCGCAAGATCAATGCGAAGAGCATCATGGGCGTGATGATGCTGGCGGCGGGCATCGGCAGCACCGTGACGATCGAGACCGAAGGGGCCGACGAGCGGGAGGCGATGGACGCGCTGCTGAAGCTGATCGCCGACAAGTTCGGCGAAGGCCAGTGATCGTCGCGCGGGATCGTTGCCGTTTCCAGCCAGAATGCCGCGGATTTCGCGGCATTTTTTTCGTCGGAAGCATTGATGCGGAATGCACAATGCTGCGGTGCATGCAGTCAGCGGGGAGTCGCGGAATTTATAATCGCTAACCGGGGTCATAAGCGCATCGCAGCAGTGTGCCGCGGCTTTACTTGTACAGAGGAGGTGCGCGTGTCCTTCACGCTGCAAGGCATTCCCGTCTCACGAGGTATCGCGATCGGGCGAGCGTATCTGATCGCGCCGGCGGCGCTCGACGTCGCCCATTACCTGATCGAGGCGAACCAGATCGACGCCGAAGTCGAGCGTTTCCGCACGGCGCTCGACGTCGTGCATCACGAACTCGAAGCGCTGCGCGCCGACCTGACCGACGACACGCCGAGCGAAGTGGGCGCATTCATCGACGTCCACATGATGATCCTGAGCGACGCGATGCTCGTGCAGGAAACCATCGACCTGATCCGCACGCGCCGCTACAACGTCGAGTGGGCGCTGACCGAGCAGCTCGAGCTGCTCACGCGCCACTTCGACGACATCGAGGACGAATACCTGCGCGAGCGCAAGGCCGACATCGAGCAGGTGGTCGAGCGCGTGCTGAAGGCGCTCGCCGGTGCGCCGTCCGCGTCGCAGGCGCTCGACCGCGCGGCCGCGAACGGCACCAACGAGATGATCGTCGTCGCGCACGACATCGCGCCGGCCGACATGATGCAGTTCAAGACGCAGTCGTTCCAGGCGTTCGTCACCGACCTCGGCGGGCGCACGTCGCACACGGCGATCGTCGCGCGCAGCCTCGGCATTCCGGCCGCGGTCGGCGTGCAGCATGCGAGCGCGCTGATCCGCCAGGACGACCTGATCATCGTCGACGGCGACCAGGGCATCGTGATCGTCGATCCCGCGCCGATCGTCCTCGAGGAATATTCGTACCGCCAGTCCGAGAAGCTGCTCGAGCAACGCAAGCTGCAGCGCCTGAAATTCTCGCCGACGCAAACGTTGTGCGGCACCAAGATCGACCTGTACGCGAACATCGAGCTGCCCGACGATGCGAAGGCGGCCGTCGACGCCGGCGCGGTCGGCGTCGGCCTGTTCCGCTCCGAGTTCCTGTTCATGCATCAGAAGGAGATGCCGGAAGAGGAGGAGCAGTTCGCCGCATACAAGCGGGCCGTCGAGTGGATGAAGGGCATGCCGGTGACGATCCGCACGATCGACGTCGGCGCGGACAAGCCGCTCGAGGCGCTCGACGAGGGCTACGAGACGGCGCCGAACCCGGCGCTCGGCCTGCGCGCGATCCGCTGGAGCCTGTCCGAGCCGCAGATGTTCCTCACGCAGTTGCGCGCGATCCTGCGTGCGTCCGCGTTCGGCCAGGTAAAGATCCTGATCCCGATGCTCGCGCACGCGCGGGAGATCGACCAGACGCTCGACCTGATCCGCGAGGCGAAGCGCCAGCTCGACGACGCGGGGCTCGCCTACGATCCGAACGTGCGCATCGGCGCGATGATCGAGATTCCGGCCGCGGCGATCGCGCTGCCGCTGTTCCTGAAGCGGTTCGATTTCCTGTCGATCGGCACGAACGACCTGATCCAGTACACGCTCGCGATCGACCGCGCGGACAACGCGGTCGCGCACCTGTACGACCCGCTGCATCCGGCCGTGCTGCACCTGATCTCCTATACGTTGCGCGAAGCGAAGCGCGCGGGCGTGTCCGTGTCGGTGTGCGGCGAGATGGCGGGCGATCCGGCGCTCACGCGCCTGTTGCTCGGGATGGGGCTCACCGAGTTCTCGATGCACCCGAGCCAGCTGCTCGTCGTGAAGCAGGAGATCCTGCGCGCGCACCTGAAGGCGCTCGAGAAACCGACGGCCGACGTGCTTGCCGCATTCGAGCCGGAGGAAGTGCAGGCGGCGCTGAAGCGGCTGTCGGTCGCCGAGCCGCGCGCGGATGCGGCCGCTTAGGTTGCTTATGTCGCTTATGCCGCTCAGGCGCCCGGGTCGCCGCCGACTGCCGTGAAGTGTCGTGCATGCGCCGCCCGGCGCATGCGTCCGACGCGCGTCAGTGCCGGCCCCCGCACACGGGGCAGTCGGCCTGGCGCGCGATTTTCATCGTCGTCCATTCCATCCGCAGCGAATCGAGCATCATCAGCCGCCCGTTGAGCGTCGTGCCGATTTCGCCGATCACGCGCAGCGCTTCGGCGGCCTGCATCGCGCCGATGATCCCGACCGTCGGCGCGAACACGCCCATCGTCGCGCACGCGACTTCCTCGAACGGCTGGTCTTCCGGAAACACGCACGCATAGCAGGGTGCGGTCGCATCGCGGAAATCGAACGTGCTGATCTGGCCGTCGAAGCGCAGCGCGGCGCCCGACACGAGCGGCACGCCGTGCGCGACGCACGCGCGGTTGATCGCGTGTCGCGTCGCGAAGTTGTCGGTGCAGTCGAGCACGACGGTCGCGGCCGGCACGTGCGCGTCGAGCCACGCGTCGTCGACGCGCTCCGCGACCGCGTTCACCTTCACCTCGGGGTTCAGTTGCGCGAGCGCGTCGCGCCCCGATTCGACCTTGGCGCGGCCGACCGATGCCGTCACGTGCAGGATCTGCCGCTGCAGGTTCGTAAGGTCGACGGTATCGGCGTCGACGAGCGTGATCGTGCCGACTCCCGATGCCGCGAGGTACATCGCGGCAGGCGAGCCGAGGCCGCCCGCGCCGACGACGATCGCGTGCGCGTCGAGAAAGCGCTGCTGCGCCTCGATGCCGATTTCGTCGACGAGGATGTGGCGGGAGTAGCGAAGGAGTTGATCGTCGTTCATGGGGTGATCGGGCGAAGCATGCCGCCGCCGGTGGCGCGGGCGTATCTGCGTATTCTAGGCGCACATGAAAAACGGGCCATCGCGGTCTTCCCGCGATGGCCCGTCGGATGCCGGCCGGCGCTTACTTCGGCGCCGACGCAGGCTTCGGTGCGGCCGGCTTCGCGCTCGCGCCCGATGCCTTCGAGGCCGCGGCAGCCTTGCCGGCCGGGCTCTTCGTCGTGCTCTCGGCGAGCAGCGACTTCGATTCCTGGACGGTCTTGCCCTCGAGCTTGTTGAGCGCCTGCTGCATCATGAAGTCGTCGGCGCTGCCGAACTCGATCGGCTTGCGATCGCGATCCTTCTGGCGTTGCTCCGGCGTCTTCTTGTCGTTCTGCTCTTCGAGGACGCGCAGTTGATCCATCCGGCGCTGCTCGCGCTCTTCCTGTTCCTTCTTCTCGTTCGGGTCCTGCGTGTTCGCGAGGTGGTTCGTGTAGTCGACCTCGCGCGTCACGAGCACGTCGTCCGGATCGCCGTCCGCGTACTGATCGACCGGCACGTCGGGCGCGATGCCCTTGTTCTGGATCGAGCGGCCGCTCGGCGTGTAGTAATACGCGGTCGTCAGGCGCAGCGCGGTGTCGGCCGTCATCGGGCGGACCGTCTGAACCGAGCCCTTGCCGAACGTCGTCTTGCCCATGATCTGCGCGCGCTTCGAATCCTGCAGCGCGCCGGCGACGATTTCCGACGCGGACGCCGAATACGCGTTCGTCAGCACGATCATCGGCACGGTCTTGAAGACCGGCGGCAGGTTCTTCAGCGGATCGCCGTCGAAGGACGGCAGGCGATAGTTGTCGTACGTATCGCGGTAGACCTGCTTCGAATCGGGGATCTGGCCGTTGGTCGACACGACGACGGAGTCGGGCGGCAGGAACGCGCCGGCAACGCCGACCGCGCTCTGCAGCAGGCCGCCGCCGTTGTTGCGCAGGTCGAGGACCAGGCCCTTCAGGTTCGGCTGCTGGCGCGCGATGTCCTGCAGCTTCGCGGCGAGATCGGGCGTCGTGCGCTCCTGGAAGCTCGTGATGCGGATATATGCGTAGCCCGGGTCGAGCATCTTCATCTTCACGCTCTGGACCCTGATGATCGCGCGCGTGACCGTGACCGGGAACGTGCGGTCGTCGCTCTTGCGGAAGATCGTCAGCGTGACCTTGGTGCCCGGCTCGCCGCGCATCTGCTTGACGGCCTTGTCGAGCGTCATGCCGCGCACCGGCTTGTCGTTGATGCGCGTGATCAGGTCGCCCGGACGGATGCCGGCGCGGAATGCGGGGGTGTCCTCGATCGGCGAGATCACCTTGACGAGGCCGTCTTCCTGCGAGATCTCGATGCCGAGACCCGCGAAGCGGCCCTTCGTCTGCTCCTGCAACTCGTCATAGTCGGTCTTGTCGAGGAACGACGAGTGCGGATCGAGGCTCGACACCATGCCCTTGATCGCCGCCGTCAGCAGCTTCTTGTCGTCGACCGGTTCGACGTACTCGCGCTTGATCTGGCCGAATACTTCCGCGAACAGGCGGAGCTGGTCGAGGGGAAGCGGCGCCGTGGCGGTCTGCTCGGCCGACGCGGAAATCTGCAGCGTGGCGAACACGCCCGTGGCGAGGCCCGCGGCAATCAGGCCGATGTTCTTCAATTTCATTCGCATAGAGAGTCTGGTGCGGTCGGGAAGCGCGTGGCGGTAGCGGGGATGTAGCGGACAAGTATAACTGTTCGTCCGATAACTCAGTGGAACGCCGCGAAAAGCGGCGAACAGGCGCCATGAGCCGGGCCCGGAGCAGGCCCGGCGGGGCACCGCCGGACGCGCTGCGGGTTTGAAAGCGGATTCGACCGCAGCGGGCCCGCGAAGGTTCGCGCGGCGTGCCGCGCCGGACGCGGCACGCCCGGCGCGACGGGCGTCAGCCCGCCTTGCCCTGCTTCGCGACGGCGGCCTGCGCCTGCGCGATCGCGTCCTGGTCGCCGAGGTAATAGTGCTGGATCGGCTTCAGGTCCTCGTCGAGTTCATACACGAGCGGCACGCCGTTCGGGATGTTCAGGCCGACGATGTCGCTGTCCGAGATGCCGTCGAGGTACTTGATCAGCGCGCGCAGCGAGTTGCCGTGCGCGGCGATCAGCACCTGCTTGCCGGCGCGGACCGCGGGCGCGATCGACTCGTTCCACAGCGGCAGCACGCGCGCGACCGTGTCCTTCAGGCACTCGGTGAGCGGCAGTTGCTCGCGCGGCACCTTCGCATAGCGCGGGTCGTTGAACGGCGCGCGCTCGTCGGTCGGTTCGAGCGCGGGCGGCGGCGTGTCGTAGCTGCGGCGCCAGACGAGCACCTGGTCGTCGCCGAACTTCGCGGCCGTTTCCGCCTTGTTCAGCCCCGACAGTGCGCCGTAGTGGCGCTCGTTCAGGCGCCACGAGTGGACGACCGGCAGGTACATGAGGTCCATCCGGTCCTGCACGTGCCACAGCGTGCGGATCGCGCGCTTGAGCACCGACGTGTACGCGATGTCGAACGTGTAGCCGGCCTCCTTGAGCAATTCGCCGGCCTGGTAGGCCTCGTTGCGACCCTGTTCGGTCAGGTCGACGTCGACCCAGCCGGTGAAGCGGTTTTCCTTGTTCCACGTCGATTCGCCGTGGCGGATGAGAACGAGTTTGTACATGGATCTTGCGGTCGGTAGTGAAGGAAGCGGTGCGCGTCGCGCGGCACCCGACCCGGGCCCGCCATCGCGCAAGGCGGTTATTTTATAATGGCGGGATTGTCCTCATCCGATTTCTCTTTTTCCGGCGGAATTCCGTGACGTTCTTTACCGATTACACGAACCTGGCCCTCATCGCGATCCTGCTGGTATCCGGCGGCCTGCTGGCGTGGCCCGCCCTGCGCCGCGGCCGCGGCGGCCTGTCGGCCGCGGAGGCCACCCAGCTCATCAACCGCCGCAATGCGGTCGTGATCGACGTGCGCGCCGCGTCCGATTTCGCCGCCGGCCACCTGCCGTCGGCGCGTCAGGTCGCGGCGGGCGAGATCGGCGCGAAGATCGCGCAGGTCGCGAAGAACAAGAGCACGCCGGTGCTGCTCGTCTGCCAGAATGGCCAGCAGTCGCAGAAGGCGGCGCGCGAGGTCGAGGCGGCGGGCTATGCCGAGGTGCACGTGCTCGAGGGCGGCGTGGCTGCCTGGCAGCAGGCCGGGATGCCGGTCGTCAAACAAGGAGCAGCGAAGTGAACAAGGTTTTGATGTACAGCACGCAGGTGTGTCCGTATTGCATGCAGGCCGAGCGCCTGCTGAAGCTGCGCGGTGTCGAGCAGATCGAAAAGGTGCTGATCGACCGCGATCCGGCGCGCCGCGAGGAAATGATGACGCGCACGGGGCGCCGCACGGTGCCGCAGATCTATATCGGCGACACGCACGTCGGCGGCTACGACGATCTGTCGAAGCTCGACCGCGAAGGCGGGCTCGCGCCGCTTCTGCAAGCGGCCTGATTAGGGCAGAATGGCCGCCGGCCGCGCCGCGGCTTGGGCGCGCAGGATTCATCCGTGGCGGCCGGCGAGAAGCCGGGCCGCTCCGTCACCACTTTTAGGGAAACACCATGTCCGACGTCGAAAACCAACCGTTCTTCAACATCCAGCGCGTCTACTTGAAGGATATGTCGCTCGAGCAGCCGAATTCGCCGGCTATCTTCCTCGAGCAGGACATGCCGTCGGTTGAAGTCGAAGTCGACGTCAAGGCCGACCGCCTCGCGGAAAGCGTGTTCGAAGTCGTCGTGTCGGGTACCGTCACCGCGAAGGTGAAGGACAAGGTCGCGTTCCTGATCGAAGCGAAGCAGGCCGGCATTTTCGACATTCGCAACATTCCGGACGAACAGCTCGACCCGCTGGTCGGCATCGCTTGCCCGACGATCCTGTTCCCGTACCTGCGCTCGAACATCGCCGACGCGATCACGCGTGCGGGCTTCCCGCCGATCCACCTGGCGGAAATCAACTTCCAGGCGCTGTACGAGCAGCGTCTCGCGCAGCTTCAGCAGCAGGCCGGCGCCGCAGGCGCGCCGAACGGCACGACGCTGAACTGACGTTTCACACGGACCGGTGCTGGGTATGAAAGTAGCCGTTCTCGGCGCCGGTGCCTGGGGCACCGCGCTCGCGGGCCATCTGGCCGCGCGGCACGATACGCTTCTGTGGGCGCGCGACGCCGCGCTCATCGCCGGGCTGCAGGCCCGGCACGAAAATTCCCGCTATCTGGACGGCATCGCGCTGCCTGACGCACTGCGCTACGACGCCGATCTTGGCGCCGCGCTCGCGCATGGCGCAGCGGACGACGCGCTGTGCGTGATCGCCGCGCCCGTGGCCGGGCTGCGCACGCTGTGCCGCGCGATGCGCGACGCAGGCTGCGTGCCCGCGCACATCGTCTGGGTCTGCAAGGGCTTTGAGGCCGACACGCATCTGCTGCCGCATCAGGTGATCGCGGCCGAGCTGCCCGAACAGCGCAGCAACGGCGTGCTGTCGGGGCCGAGCTTTGCACGCGAGGTCGGACAGTCGTTGCCCGTCGCGCTGACGGTGGCGAGCGCGTCCGCCGAATGCCGCGAGCGCACGCTCGCCGCGTTCCATCACGGCGCGATGCGGATCTATACGGGCGACGACGTGGTCGGCGTCGAGGTCGGCGGCGCGGTGAAGAACGTGCTTGCGATCGCGACCGGCATTTCCGACGGCCTCGGCCTCGGGCTGAACGCGCGCGCCGCGCTGATTACGCGCGGCCTCGCCGAAATGTCGCGGCTCGGCGTCGCACTCGGCGGCCGCGCGGAAACCTTCACCGGCCTCACGGGTCTCGGCGACCTGATCCTCACCGCGACGGGCGACCTGTCGCGCAACCGCACGGTCGGCCTGCAACTGGCGGCCGGCCGCACGCTGAACGACATCCTCGGTGCGCTCGGCCACGTGGCCGAAGGCGTGCGCTGCGCGCAGGCCGTGCTGGCGATCGCGCACGCGCAGTCGATCGAAATGCCGATTACCGAAGCCGTGTGCGGCGTGCTGTTCGACGGCATCGCGCCGCGCGACGCCGTCAGCGGCCTGCTGCGGCGCGACGCGCGCGCCGAGTAGCACGGCCGGGCGCCGCCAGGCGCGGTCGCGCCAAGCGCGCGGCGCCAAAGCGCACTACGCTTGAACAAGTCTCCGGCGTTTCGGGAGGTTGTCATGCTGCAGATCCAATCCACCACGCTCGACGCGCAACTCGTCGACATCACGACGCTCGATGTCGACGTGATCGTTAACGCCGCGAACGGCTCGCTGCTCGGCGGGGGCGGCGTCGACGGTGCGATTCACCGCGCGGCCGGCCCCGGCCTGCTCGCCGAGTGCCGCACGCTCGGCGGCTGCGATACGGGCGACGCGAAGCTCACGCGCGGCCACGGGCTGCCGGCGCGCTACGTGATCCATGCGGTCGGGCCGGTGTGGCACGGTGGCGGTTGCGGCGAGCCCGACCTGCTCGCATCGTGCTACCGGCGCGCGATCGAGCTGGCCGAAGAGGTGGCCGCGACGTCGATCGCGTTTCCGGCGATCAGTTGCGGCATCTACCGTTATCCGGCCGGCGAGGCCGTCGACATTGCAGTCGGCACCGTCGTCGAAATGCTGCCGCAGGCGCCGAGCCTGGCACGCGTGGTGTTCGCGTGTTTTTCCCCCGACATCCACGACCTGTATCGCGCGCGGCTCGCGCGGGCCTGACGCGGCCCGCGCCGCGCACGCATCATGCGCCGCCTTCGAAGCCGGCCTGGCGCCACGCCTCGAACACGACCACCGCGACCGTGTTCGACAGGTTCAGGCTGCGGTTGTCCGGCCGCATCGGCAGGCGCACGCGCTGTTCGTTCGGGAAGCATTCGAGCAGCGCGGCGGGCAGGCCGCGCGTCTCCGAGCCGAATACGAACCAGTCGCCCGGCAGGAACGCATGATCGTGGAAGCGGCCCGAGCCGCGCGTCGTGAACGCGAACATCCGCGCGGGATCGGGCGATTCGGCCGCGACGAATGCGTCCCAGTCGCGGTGCACGCGCATCTGCGCATATTCGTGATAGTCGAGGCCGGCGCGGCGCATTCGTGCGTCGTCGAGCGGAAAGCCGAGCGGCTCGATCAGGTGCAGGTGCGCGCCGGTGTTGGCGCACAGCCGGATCACGTTGCCGGTGTTCGGCGGAATTTCGGGAGCGACGAGGACGACGTTGAACATGTTTCGGTTTGGCTGGGCCGGCGGGGGCGGAGCAACGCGCGCTCGTTCCCGGCCGGCCGGTTCGTGACGGCCGCGGCCGCGTGCAGGCGGTCGGCCTCTCTATTTAATTAATCCCTGGCGGTGCGCAGCGCAACCAGATTCGTCACGCGCGCGGCGCCCGCCGCCTTCAGTGCGTGCGCGGCGGCCGCGAGCGTCGCGCCGGACGTCATCACGTCGTCGACGAGTGCGACGTGGCGGCCCGCGACGTCGCCGGCCACCGCGAATGCCGACATCACGTTGTCGCGCCGCGCGCGCAGGGCGAGCCGCGACTGCGGCGCGGTGTCGGCGACTCGCGCGAGCAGCGCCGCATCCGCGCGCACGCCGAGCCGGCGCGCGAGCGGCCGCGCGATCGCCCATGCCTGGTTGTAGCCGCGTGCGACGAGCCGCCGGTGCGACAGCGGCACCGGCGCGACCAGGTCGAAGCCGCCGGTGCCGCGCGTGTCGTCGACAAGCCGGGCGAGCCGGGCCGCGAATTCGGCGCCGAGCGCGAGCCGCGCATGAAACTTCAGGCCGCGCGCGAGCCCGTCGAGCGGCGCACGGTAATCCGCGAGCGCTAGCGTCGCATCGAACGGCGGCGCGGCCGTGCGGCACGCGTCGCAGCGGTACGCGGTCGCGCGGCCGGCGCCGCTGTGCGTGCCACGGAGCGGGCGCGAACGCGGTTGGCCGACACCCAGCGGCAGCGCGCAGGCGTTGCAGCGCAGCCGCGCTTCATTCCAGTACGCGGCGTCGCAGGCAATGCAAATCACGGTGTGTGACAAATTGCCGCACAGTGCGCAGCGATTCGGCAGCGCGACCGCGGCGACGCGCGCAGCCAGCGCGCGAACCTGCGACAAAACGACGCGCATCGTGCGCGGAGCGGAACTGCGGATCATCGCGAACACTCCTGGCGGCCCCGCCTCGATGAAGCCTGCGGGGCGAGCGAGTATACTTCGGGCTCTTCGCCAGTGTGCCCGACATGTCCCCAGCTTCGACTTCAACCGGCCGTCCGGCCAATGACGCCAGGCGCCTGCGGCGGATCTTCGATCGCCGTGCCGCCACGTTCGACGCGGTCGCGTTCCTGCCGCGCGAGATCGCGCAGCGGATGAACGAGCGTCTCGAATACATCAAGGTGAGCCCCACGGCCGTGCTCGATGCGGGCTGCGGCCCGGGCGACGATCTGCCGGCGCTGCGCGCGCGCTTTCCTGAAGCGCCCGTATTCGGCGTCGACCTGTCCGGCGCGATGCTTGCGCGGGCCGGTCAGCGCGAGGTCGAACAGACGAGCTGGCGCCGCTGGCTGCCGGCCTCGCTCGGCCGGGCGCTGGGCCAGCGCGGCCCGCGCGTCGCGCAGGCCGACTTCGCCGCGCTGCCGTTCCCGGGCGGCGCGTTCGACCTGATCTGGTCGAATCTCGCGCTCCACTGGCATTCGCGCCCCGACGCCGTGCTGCCCGAATGGCAGCGCGTGCTGCGCGTGAACGGGCTGCTGATGTTCAGCACGCTCGGCCCCGACACGCTGCGCGAGCTGCGCGCAGCCTGCACGGACGCCGAAGCGGCGCTCGGCATCGCACAGCCCGCCGCGCGCGTGATCGATTTCGTCGACATGCACGACCTCGGCGACATGCTCGTCGAGAGCGGCTTCGAGATTCCCGTGATGGACCAGGAAGTGCTGACCGTCACGTACAAATCCCCCGATTCCCTGCTGGCCGACGTGCGCCGCTGGGGCGCCTATCCGTTCGAGCGGGCGGCGCCGCAGCGTGCGACGCGACGCTTTCGCGCGGCGCTCGGCGACGCGCTGGAAGCGCGCCGGCGCGCGGACGGCACGATTGCGCTGACCTTCGAGGTGATCTACGGCCACGCATGGAAGGCCGTGCCGCGCACGACCGCCGAAGGGCACGGGATCGTGCGCATCGAGGACATCGGAAAGGGGCGTCCGAAGAATCGGTAAAGCGGTAAAGAGGGGTTTTGTTATGTCCGAAATTAGCGGCGCAAAGCGGGGTCGAATTGGCGCCCAAAATGGCCGGAAAGCTTGTCGCGCTTGGCTTGGCGGGCGATAGGCGCTTGCTTGTGGATGCCATTGAACCCGCCTATAATGCGTCAGCTTGTCGTCCCGGGGTCCCCGCAATACGGGGCGACGAGTCCGATGCAGGCATGCATCGCATGCCATTCGCGTGAGGCGGCGATGGAAGCAGCGAGGGTTTTGGCGGAGACGACGAACGGCGAGCCGGTCCTCGAAGACTGGCTCATGAAACGCAACTGTTCGGCGTCGCCGCGCCAGTTCGTGCTGTTTTACGCGTCGCTCGCGGGCTTCTCGCTGGTGATCGCGACGTTGCTGATGTGGCGGGGGGCTTGGCTCGTCATGCCCTTCACCGGAATCGAGTTGCTGGCTGTGGGTGTCGCATTCGCGATCTATGCTCGCCATGCGGTCGATTACGAACGCATCAGGCTGTTCCCGCACCGGCTCGTGATCGAGCGGATGGATGCGGAGCGGCTCACGCAGATCGAATTCAACCCGCGCTGGGTGCGGGTCGAGCCGGGCGCGACGCCACGCGATCCGATTCGGCTGGTATCGCGCGGGCAGACCGTCGTAATCGGGCAGCATCTCGCGCAGTACAAGCGTGCGCAGTTCGCCGACGAACTGCGCACGTCGCTCAGGCGCTGCGGCTGACGAGGCGCGGGCACCGGCCGGGAACAGGCCGGCGGCTTGCGACGGGGGAGGGTTTGAATGGAAATTTTGGGTAAGGATGCTATGAAAACAATCAAGCGAGCCCTCACGGGCGTGCTGGCATGCAGCGGATTGCTCTTTGCCGGTGCCGCCCTGGCGGTCGGTGATAGCCCGGGCGGCCCCCGCGTCAACGAGATCAACTTTCAGCCGCCGGTCACGAAGATCGCCGAGGAGCTCTACGATCTCCACACGATGATGCTGATCCTGTGTACGGTGATCTTCGTCGGCGTGTTCGGCGTGATGTTCTATTCGATCTTCGCGCACCGCAAATCCAAAGGCCACAAGGCCGCCAATTTCCATGAAAGCACGACCGTCGAGATCATCTGGACGATCGTGCCGTTCGTCATCGTCGTGCTGATGGCGCTGCCGGCGACGAAGGCCGTCGTCGCGATGAAGGACACGACCAACGCCGATCTCACGATCAAGGTCACCGGCTACCAGTGGAAGTGGGGCTACGACTACGTGAAGGGCCCGGGCGAAGGCATCGGCTTCCTGTCGACGCTGACCACCCCGCGCGACGAAGTGATGGGCAAGAAGCCGATCACCGACACCTATCTGCAGGAAGTCGACAACCCGCTCGTCGTGCCGGTCAACAAGAAGATCCGCATCATCACGACCGCGAACGACGTCGTCCACTCGTGGTACGTGCCCGCGTTCGGCGTGAAGCAGGACGCGATTCCCGGCTTCGTGCGCGACACGTGGTTCAAGGCCGACAAGGTCGGCACCTTCCGCGGTTTCTGTACCGAGCTGTGCGGCAAGGAACACGCGTACATGCCGGTCGTAGTCGAAGTGCTGTCGGAAGACGACTACGCGAAGTGGGTCACCGCGCAGAAGGCCAAGCTGGCCGGCGCGGCGGTCGATCCGAACAAGGTCTACACGATGGCCGAACTCGTCGCGCACGGCGAGGAAGTCTACAAGGCGAACTGCGCGGCCTGCCACCAGGTGAGCGGCAAGGGCCTCGGCGCATTCCCGGCGATGGACGGCAGCCCGATCGTGAACGGCCCGATCGCCGGCCACGTCGAGCGCGTGCTGCAGGGCAAGGGCGCAATGCCGTCGTGGGCCTCGCTGTCGGACCTCGACATCGCATCGGTCATCACGTACGAGCGTAATTCGTGGGGCAACCACAAGAACGACCTGCTGCAGCCGAAGCAAGTGGCTGACGCGCGCAACGGCAAGATGCCGGAAGACACGGCAGGCGCAGCGGCGCCGGCCGAAGCGGCTTCGGCACCGGCGCAAGCCGCGTCGGGCGCAGCCGAGCAGCCGGCGGCAGCGTCGGCTGCGGCATCGGCCGCGTTGTCGACGATCTACTTCGAGACGGGCAAGAGCGTGCTGCCGGCCGACGCGAAAGCGGCGATCGCCGCCGCGGCCGACTATGCGAAGGCACATCCGGACGCGAAGCTCGCGCTGTCGGGTTTCACCGACAAGACGGGCTCGGCCGACGCGAACGCCGAACTGGCGAAGCACCGCGCACAAGCCGTGCGCGACGCGCTGAAGGCAGCAGGCGTGGCGGAAGACCACATTATTCTCAAAAAGCCGGAAACGATCTCGGGCGGGGCAGACGCGAAGGAAGCCCGGCGTGTCGAGATCGGGCCGGCGGCTTGACGTGTCGCTGAGTTAGTCGACGTATTCGCATTAGGAGATTCTCATGTCTAGCATCGGGCACGACGTAGCCGCGGACCACGCGCACGACGACCACGCGCACGAAATGCCGCACGGCTGGCGGCGCTGGCTGTTCGCCACCAACCACAAGGACATCGGTACGCTGTACCTGCTGTTCTCGTTCATCATGTTCCTGTCGGGCGGCGTGATGGCGCTCGGCATCCGTGCCGAACTGTTCGAGCCGGGCCTGCAGATCATGCGTCCGGAGTTCTTCAACGAACTCACGACGATGCACGGCCTGATCATGGTGTTCGGCGCGATCATGCCGGCGTTCGTCGGCTTCGCGAACTGGATGATTCCGCTGCAGATCGGCGCGTCCGACATGGCGTTCGCGCGGATGAACAACTTCAGCTTCTGGCTGCTGCCGGTCGCGGCAGTGCTGCTGGTCGGCTCGTTCTTCGCGCCGGGCGGCGCGACGGCCGCCGGCTGGACGCTGTACGCGCCGCTGTCGACGCAGATGGGCCCGGGCATGGACTTCGCGATCTTCGCGGTGCACATCATGGGCGCGTCGTCGATCATGGGCGGGATCAACATCGTCGTGACGATCCTGAACATGCGCGCGCCGGGCATGACGCTGATGAAGATGCCGATGTTCGCGTGGACGTGGCTGATCACGGCCTACCTGCTGATCGCCGTGATGCCGGTTCTGGCAGGCGCGATCACGATGGTGCTGTTCGACCGCCACTTCGGCACGTCGTTCTTCAACGCGGCAGGCGGCGGCGACCCGGTGATGTACCAGCACATCTTCTGGTTCTTCGGCCACCCCGAGGTGTACATCATGATTCTGCCGGCGTTCGGGATCGTGTCGCAGGTGATCCCGGCGTTCTCGCGCAAGACGCTGTTCGGCTATAGCTCGATGGTGTACGCGACGGCTTCGATCGCGATCCTGTCGTTCATGGTCTGGGCGCACCACATGTTCGCCACGGGCATGCCGGTCACCGGTCAGCTGTTCTTCATGTACGCGACGATGCTGATCGCCGTGCCGACGGGCGTGAAGGTGTTCAACTGGCTCGCGACGATGTGGCGCGGTTCGATGACGCTCGAAACCCCGATGCTGTTCGCGATCGGCTTCCTGTTCGTGTTCACGTTCGGCGGCCTGACGGGCCTGATGCTCGCGATGGCGCCGCTCGACATCCAGTATCACGGCACCTACTTCGTGGTGGCGCACTTCCACTACGTGCTGGTGGCCGGCTCGCTGTTCGCGCTGTTCTCGGGCTGGTACTACTGGGCGCCGAAGTGGACGGGCTGGATGTACAACGAGACGCGCGGCAAGATCCACTTCTGGGCGTCGATGATCTTCTTCAACCTGACGTTCTTCCCGATGCACTTCGTCGGCCTCGCGGGCATGCCGCGCCGCTATGCGGACTACCCGGCGCAGTTCACGGACTTCAACCAGGTCGCGACGATCGGCGCATTCGGCTTCGGCCTCGCGCAGGTGTACTTCCTGTTCGCGGTCGCGCTGCCGGCCTACCGTGGCGGCGGCGACCTGGAAAAGGCGTCGGACAAGCCGTGGGACGGCGCGACGGGCCTCGAGTGGACGGTGCCGAGCCCGGCTCCGTTCCACACGTTCGAGCAACCGCCGCACGTCGAGTAAGTTTCACAGTGCGCTTAGCCGCTGCCTGCCGCGCAGGCAGGCGCGGCGGGCGCCGAATCGAAGTTTCAGCGAAGTTTGAGCGAAGTTTTAGATGAATCGGAATCCACAAGAAAGACGAACGCCCGAGCAGATTCGCGCGGGCAACAAGCGGCTCGGCCTCATCCTGCTCGTCATCGCCGCCGTTTTTTTTGTGGGTGTCGTGATCAAGCAGTGGTGGCTGTCCACTCACTGATGCAGTAACTGACGCAGTAGCGAGGAAGTTGTCGTATGTCGAAGCCGGAAGAGGGCGCCGTCGATCGCGCGTTCAATCGTTCGATGCTGGTGAAGCTCTTCGTCGTGGCCGGGCTGATGTTCGGGTTCGGCTTCGCGCTGATCCCGATGTATCGGGCGATCTGCCAGATCACCGGCATCAACAACCTGGTGCAGCGCGACGTCAGCGAGCGCGAGGTGAAGAACTCGCAGGTCGACACCAGCCGCACGGTGTCGGTCGAGTTCGATGCGAACGCGCGCGGCCCGCTCGGTTTCAAGCCGGAGCACAACAGCCTCGACGTGCATCCGGGCGAGCTGACGACGATCGTGTACGACGTGACGAACGGGCAGGGCCGGCCGGTCGTTGCGCAGGCGATTCCGAGCTACGCGCCGAAGCAGGCGACGGAGTTCTTCAAGAAGATCGAATGCTTTTGCTTCACGCAGCAGACGCTGGCCGCGAACGAGTCGCGCAAGATGCCGGTGGTGTTCGTGATCGATCCGAAACTGCCGAAGGACGTGAAGACGATCACGCTGTCGTACACGTTCTTCGAGCTCAATACGCCGGCCGCGCCGGCGCCGGCGACGCGCAGTACCGCGACGCAGGGCGCGGCGAAGCCGGATGCGTGACGACGGAGAAGGGGTGATGACGGAGGGCAAGCGGGGCGGGTCGTTCGGCCAGGCGGTGAAAGCGGTGCTGTGGTCGTTCTTCGGGGTGCG
The DNA here is from genome assembly GCF_016899445.1 of Burkholderia sp. MS455. NCBI lineage: Bacteria > Pseudomonadati > Pseudomonadota > Betaproteobacteria > Burkholderiales > Burkholderiaceae > Burkholderia > Burkholderia sp. MS455. Next base: position 3,174,945 of record NZ_CP041779.1, on the reverse strand, counting down.
CAAGCGGCGCGACCTGGAGGCCGACGCGACGCAGCTCAATCCGCTGCACGTGCTGATCGTCGCGTTGATCGCGGCCGGCGTGTTCATCGGCGTGCTGATCCTGATCGTGCGTGCCGTCGTGGGCTGAGGCCCGCGGCCACGAAAGAATGCAGTGCGCAGCGCCGCGGCGCTGCGTGCAGGAAAGAGCGGTGGCGGTCGTGCCGCGCAAGAAATAAAGCCGGAGCGGTTTCCGGTACACAAATTGGACTGAAGTGGAGAATCAAGCATGAGCGGTCAAAACCAGACCCCGTACTATTTCGTGCCGCATCCGTCGCAGCATCCGATCAGCGCGGCCGTCGGCCTGCTGGTCATGCTCGGATCGGTGGCGCTGTGGATCAACGGTCACGACTGGGCGCCGTTTACGGCGCTGCTCGGCCTGCTGTGGTTGCTCTTCACGCTGTATCACTGGTTCGGCGACGCGATCGCCGAATCGGAAGGCGGTCATTACGGCAAGAACGTCGACAAGTCGTACCGCTGGAGCATGAGCTGGTTCATCTTCTCCGAAGTCATGTTCTTCGGCGCGTTCTTCGGCGCGCTGTTCTATGCGCGCGAAATCGCGCTGCACCAGCTCGGCAGCCTCGACTACAAGCTGATCTGGCCGGACTTCTCCGCCGTGTGGCCGAACGAAGGCCCCGCCGCGCTCGCCGGTCACTTCAAGACGATGGGCCCGTGGCCGGTCCCGACGATCAACACGGCATTCCTGCTGTCGTCGGGCGTGACGCTGACGATCTCGCACCACGCGCTGCGCGACGATCATCGCAAGAAGGCGATCGCATGGCTGGCCGCGACGCTCGCGTTCGGTATCTGCTTCCTGTTCCTGCAGGGTTTCGAGTACTTCCACGCGTACAACGAACTGAACCTGACGCTGAACTCGGGCGTGTACGGTTCGACGTTCTTCCTGCTGACCGGCTTCCACGGCTTCCACGTGTTCCTCGGCGGCACGATGCTCGCGGTGGTGCTGGTGCGGATGATCCGCGGCCACTTCAAGCCCGATCACCACTTCGCATTCGAAGGCGCCGCGTGGTACTGGCACTTCGTCGACGTCGTCTGGCTCGGCCTGTACGTCGTCGTCTACTGGCTGTAAATGGAAAAACGGCCCGCGCAGCAATGCGCGGGCCGTTTTCATTGGTGTCGGCCCGGCAGTTGCGAGCCGACACCACCCTGGCGCCGCCGCGACTCAGTCAGGCGGCGCTTTTACTTGGTGGCGCGGTCGTGCGGCTAAATGTCACAGCGTGTCACATCGGTTGCCGCAGGCCGCGGCGGCAAATGCGTCAACGCCCGATCGGCAGGCCGGTCGAATGGATCCAGCCCATCCAGTTCGCGAGCAGGATGAACAGGAACAGCGAGACCGACAGCCCGACGCGGGTGGCGAGCGACCAGACCATGCGTTTCGTGTGGCCGCGGTCGTGCATCATGAAGTAGAGCGCCGAGCCCATGCTGGCGATGATGAGGACGAAGGCGATGGGAACGAGTATGTGCATGACGCGAACCGGACGACGGCAATTCGAAAGGAAGGGGATAATTATCGCATTTCGCTTTCGCGAATGTGCCCGGCGGGCCGCACGATGAAGATTCGCTGGCTGCCTGCGCTGCTGATTCTCGTCGTCGTCGCCGTCACGATCCGTCTCGGTTTCTGGCAGCGCGACCGCGCGCACCAGAAGGAAGCGCTGCAGGCGAGCATCGTGCGCTACGAGCATGCGGCGCCGGTCGATGTCGGCGCGCGGCCGATTCCGCTCGCGTCGATCGAGTTTCATCGCGTGCGTGCGAAGGGCCGCTTCCTGCCCGAGCAAGCGGTGTTTCTCGACAATCGGCCGTATAACGACCAGCCGGGTTTTTACGTCGTGATGCCGTTTAAACTCACGGGCGGCGGTGTCGTGCTCGTCAACCGCGGCTGGCTGCCGCGCAACATCGCCGATCGCACGGCGATCGAGTCGTTCGCGACGCCCGCGGGCGACGTCGAGATCGTGGGCATCGCGCGCGCCGACGCGTCGCGTGCGTTCGAGCTCGGCGAAGGCGGGTCGGCAGCGCACCAGAAGATCCGGCAGAACCTGGACGTTGCCGCGTATGCGAAGGAAACCGGGCTGCCGCTGCAGCCGTTCGTGATCCAGCAGACGAGCGACGGCGGCGACAAGCTCGTGCGCGACTGGCCGGCGGCGACGACCGGCGTCGAGCGCAATTACGGTTACATGTTTCAGTGGTGGGCCATGGCGGCGGCCGCGCTCGGCTTCGGCCTGTACGCCGCGCGGCGTGCGGCGAAGAAGTCGGCCGGCGCGTGAGCGCCATGCCAGGACGCGGCGCACGCGCCGCGGGTTCGTTTCGAGAGGTCTGATTTGTCCATGCAATCTTCCCGTCAGGGTCCGGCCGCTGCGCCAATTTCACCTGCGGCCCGCAAGCGCGGCCGCTGGATGCTCGTGCTGCTGGGTCTCGTGTGCGCGGCGCCGATGTTCGCGTCGTACTTCACCTATTACGTGATCAAGCCGAAGGGCGGTTCGACCAACTACGGCACGCTGATCGAGCCGCAGCGGCCGATCCCGGCCGATCTGCAGGTCACCGACGAAACCGGCAAGACGGTGCCGCTGTCGTCGCTGCGCGGCGTGTGGCTGTTCGTGATGACGGATCGCAGCGCGTGCGACGACGCGTGCGCGAAGAAGCTCTATTTCATGCGCCAGATCCGCGTCACGCAGGCCGGCGAACGGCACCGGCTCACGATGGTATGGCTGCGCAGCGATGCGGGCGCGATGCCGCAGAAGGTGCTGGAAGCCTATCCGGACACGCGCCGGCTCGTCGCCGATCCGGCCGCGGTGGCCGCGTGGCTGCCGGCCGACGCCGGCACGAAGGACAGCGACCACATCTACATGGTCGATCCGAACGGCAACCTGATGATGCGTTTCCCGAAAGACCCGAATCCCAGCAAGATCAAGGCGGACGTGACGAAGCTGCTGAAGTGGTCGAGCATCGGCTAAGGCGAGAGAGCGAGGCACCATTCCGATGTCGTATCTACTGCAACTCGGCCTGATCGGCTTCTGCATCGCGCTGCTGCCGCTGTCGTACGTGTGGGTGAAGGCCGACGACGACAAGTTCCGCAAGCTCGTGTGGATCACCACGTTCCTGACCCTCGACCTGGTGATGTTCGGCGGCTTCACGCGGCTGACCGATTCGGGGCTCGGCTGCCCCGACTGGCCCGGCTGCTACGGCACGTCGTCGCCGTTCATCGCGCATGCCGCGATCACGGCCGCGCATCAGGCGATGCCGACGGGCCCCGTCAGCATGACGAAGGCGTGGATCGAGATGATCCACCGCTATTTCGCGATGGCGATCGGCGTGCTGATCATCGCGCAGGTCGTGATCGCATGGGCCGCGCGGCTGCGTCGCCGCCCGCTGCACGTGTCGCCGTGGTGGCCGACGAGCCTGCTGCTGCTGATCGTCGTGCAGGGCGTGTTCGGCGCATGGACGGTCACGATGAAGCTGCAGCCGGTAATCGTCACGATCCACCTGCTGCTCGGCCTCACGCTGCTCGGCACGCTCGGCTGGCTCGCGGCGCGGCAGACGCCGCTGCCGTCTCACGACCCGGAGGCCGGGCGCTATCGCGCGGCCGCGCTCGCGGCGCTCGTGCTGCTGGTCGTGCAGATCGCGCTCGGCGGCTGGGTGAGCACCAACTACGCGGTGCTCGCGTGTACCGATTTCCCGACCTGCAACGGCCAGTGGATTCCGCCGATGGACTTCGGGCACGGCTTCCACCTGTGGCGCGCGCTCGGGATGACGAAGGACGGCGACGCGATCACGCAGGACGCGCTGGTCGCGATCCACTGGACGCACCGCACGTTCGCGTTCGTCGTGGTCGCGTACCTGATCGCGTTCGCGTTGAAGATGCGCCGCTTCGAATCGTTGCGGCGGCCCGCGAACGGCGTGCTGCTGGTCGTCCTGCTGCAGTTCGTGACGGGCCTGACCAACATCGTGCTGCAGTGGCCGCTGCCGGTCGCCGTCGCGCACAACGGCGGTGCCGCGATCCTGCTGCTGCTCGTCGTCATGTTAAACTTTCGCATCCTTTCAAGTCGCCCCGGCCGTGTCGCGCAGCCCGCGCGCGACGCCGCCCCGGCGTGACCGCCCCCATGCAAAGCACCCTGTCCCAATCGCCCGGTAGCCGCTTTTCCCAGTACATGGCGCTGACGAAGCCGCGTGTCACGCAGCTCGCGGTGTTCTGCGCGGTGATCGGCATGTTCCTCGCGACGCCGGGCATGGTGCCGTGGCATGTGCTGATCGGCGGCACGGTCGGCATCTGGCTGCTGGCCGGCGCCGCATTCGCGATCAACTGCCTCGTCGAACAGAAGATCGACGCGATGATGCGCCGTACCGCATGGCGCCCGTCCGCGCGCGGCGAGATCACGACGCCGCAGATCCTGGTGTTCTCGGCCGTGCTCGGCAGCGCCGGTGCATGGACGCTCTATACGTTCACGAACCCGCTGACGATGTGGCTGACGATCGCGACGTTCGTCGGCTATGCGGTGATCTACACGCTGCTGCTCAAGCCGATGACGCCGCAGAACATCGTGATCGGCGGCGCGTCGGGCGCGATGCCGCCGGCGCTCGGGTGGGCCGCGGTCACCGGCGCGGTGCCCGGCGACGCGTGGATCCTCGTGCTGATCATCTTCGTGTGGACGCCGCCGCATTTCTGGGTGCTCGCGCTCTATCGCCGCAAGGATTACGAGAGCGCGGGGCTGCCGATGCTGCCCGTCACGCACGGCGAGAAGTTCACGCGGCTGCATATCCTGCTGTACACGGTGATCCTGTTCGCGGTCACGCTGATGCCGTTCATCTCCGGGATGAGCGGGGCTGTCTACCTGACGAGCGCGGTGCTGCTCGGCGCAGTGTTCCTCGCGTATGCGTGGAAGATCTACCGCGACTATTCGGACGCACTCGCCCGCAAGGCCTTCCGCTATTCGATCGTCTATCTGTCGCTGCTGTTCGCCGCGCTGCTCGTCGATCACTATGCACGCCCGCTGCTCGGCGTGTAACCGCACGGTTTGAACGCAATGCTCCAATCACGGTTCGGGCGCCGCGCGCGCCAAGGCTGGATGCTCGCGTGCGCATTCACGGCAGCGCTGCTGCTCGCCGGATGCGACAACGCGCCGAAATTCCAGAATCTCGACATCACCGGCAACACGCAGTTCGGCAACGACTTCTCGCTGCCCGATACGGCCGGCAAGGTGCGCACGCTCGCAGACTTCAAGGGCCGTGCCGTCGTGATGTTCTTCGGCTATACGCACTGCCCGGACGTGTGCCCGACGACGATGGCCGAACTGTCCGAGGCGCTGAAGCAGCTCGGGCCCGATGCCGCGAAGCGCGTGCAGGTGCTGTTCGTCACCGTCGATCCGGAACGCGACACGCCGGCGCTGCTCGGCCAGTACGTGCCCGCGTTCGATCCGTCGTTCATCGGCCTGCGGCCGGCCGACGAAGCGGCGCTGAAGAAGGTCACGAAGGATTTCCGCGTGTACTACGCGAAAGTGCCCGGCAAGACGCCCGGCAGCTACACGATGGACCACACCGCCGCGAGCTACGTGTTCGATCGCGACGGCAAGCTCCGCCTGTTCGTGCGCGACGGCCAGGGCCCCGGCCCGTGGGTCCACGACCTGAAGCTGCTGGTCGACTGACCGGCATTCGCCGGGCGCCCGGCCCGGCGTTTCGCGTGTCGGCCGTATTGCGCCGTCACGCTTTCCCCCTTCCCTTTTCGTGTGCATGCGCTGCCCGCCGCGCGGCGCGTCGGCGCGCGCCTGCGTGCCACGCAGGAGCCGCGTTACGGCAGCGCCGGCACGTTGAAGCCGGACGCGGCGCGCGTGATCCGGAATTCCGTCACGCGATACGTCGCGAGCCCCTCGGTGACGAACGGGTCGGTCTTCAGGATCGCGTCGAGTTCGTCGCGATCGATGCGGGCCGCGAGGATCACGCCGCCTTCGCGCGGCACCTTCGGCCCCGCCGCGATGAAGATGCCCTTGTCGAACAGCGGCTGCAGATATGCACGGTGGCGTTCGAGCGCGTCGTCGATGCGCTCGAGCGATGCGGTGTAGTGGATGTCGATGACGTACATGGATGGCCCCGGAATGGCGCCGGCGCGTCGCGCGCCGGCCAGCCGGTCTTTGTAGCACAGCGGATGCGGGCTGTCGCGCCGGGGCCGTCCGTTCCGCATCGGCGCGTATTCAAGTTGTAAGCCTCGTTGCCGTAAATGCAAGGGCAACCGTTTGCGCGCGGCAGGCCGTTCGTGCGCATCGTGTGCACCGACATCGATAAAGGCACGCAGATGAGCAGAATGAGTTTGAACCGCAAGCTGTGGCTCGCGCTTGCGCTGGTATGGATCGGTCTGCTGGGCGTCGGCGCCTGGAGCGCCTACGAGACGCGCGCGACGATGCTCGCCGAACGCAAGGCCGGCATCGCGAATCTCGTCGACTCGGCGGCCGGCATCGTGACGGCGTATCACGCGCTTGCGCAGAGCGGCACGCTGCCCGAGGCCGACGCGAAGCGCGACGCGCTCGCGAGCCTTGCCGCGATGCGCTACGGCGATTCGGGCTACGTGTTCGTGATGGACTCGAAACCGGTCGTGCTGATGCATCCGACGCTGCCGAAGCTGGTCGGCACGCAGGTCGGCGACTATCTCGATCCGGACGGCAAGCCGCTGTTCGTCACGATCCTGAACGCCGCGAAGGCGACCGGCAGCGGCTTCGCCGAATATCGCGGGCGGCTGCCGCACAGCGAAACCGCCGTGCCGAAGATCAGCTACGTCACGCGGTTCGCGCCGTGGGACTGGAACATCTCGAGCGGCGTGTTCCTGAAGGACATCGACACCATCTACTACCGCACGCTGCTCGGCCACCTCGCGGTCGTGTTCGTGATCGGCTTCGTGATCAGCACGGCGATGCTGGTGATCATCCGCAACGTGCGCGCCAGCCTCGGCGGCGAGCCCGACGAAGCGGCCGCGCTCGCGACGCGCATCGCGCAGGGCGACCTGACGCAGCCGGTGCCCGTGCGCGCGGGCGACCGCACGAGCATGATGGCCGCGATGCGCGACATGCAGGCACGGCTGCAGGCGACGATCGGCGGGATTCGCCAGTCGGCCGAATCGATCGCGTCGGCGAGCCGGGAGATCTCGGCCGGCAACGACGACCTGTCGCAGCGCACCGAGGAGCAGGCCGCGTCGCTGGAGGAAACGGCCGCGAGCATGGAGCAGCTGACCGCGACGGTGAAGCAGAACGCCGACAACGCGCGGCAGGCGAGCGGGCTCGCGAACAACGCGTCGGACATCGCGCGCACGGGGAGCGACGTCGTGAACCGCGTGATCGGCACGATGGGCGAGATCGACGACAGCTCGCGCAAGATCGCCGACATCATCGGCGTGATCGAGGGCATCGCATTCCAGACCAACATCCTCGCGCTGAACGCGGCGGTCGAGGCCGCGCGTGCGGGCGAGCAGGGCCGCGGCTTCGCGGTGGTCGCGGGCGAGGTGCGCTCGCTCGCGCAGCGCAGCGCGACGGCCGCGAAGGAGATCCGCGCGTTGATCGTCGACTCGGTCGAGCGCGTGCGCAACGGTTCGACGCTGGTCGGCCAGGCCGGCACGACGATGGGCGAGATCCTGCAGGCCGTCGCGCGCGTGACCGACATCATGGGCGAGATCGCGGCCGCGTCCGAGGAGCAGGCGAGCGGCATCACGCAGGTCGGGCGCGCGGTCACGCAGATGGACCAGGTGACGCAGCAGAACGCGGCGCTCGTCGAGGAAGCCGCGGCCGCCGCCGCGTCGCTGCAGGAACAGGCCGCGCGGCTGCGCGACGCGGTCGGCGCGTTCCGGGTCGGCGATGCCGGCGGCATATCGTCGCGGCGGGCCGGCGAGCGGGCGGCCGAACCCGCGTTCGGCACGAAGGCGGCCGACGGCGCAGTGGTGGCGTGACGCGTACGGCCGAGGCCGATGCGCGATAGGCGAGACGCAACTAACGGCCAAGCCGCGCATCCGTCGCCGGCACCGCTGCGGTGCATACCCATATGAGCGGGATGTATTTCACTTCCCGCCGATCCTGTGACACCATTTGCCCCTTCCAGCGAGTCGGGGGATACCCGTATCGCGCCCCATTTCCAGTAAGCAAGAAAGCGAGAAACAGATGAAGCGTCGCAGTCTCCTGAAGGTATTTTCCGTGCTGGCCGCCGGTGCAGCGCTGACGCTGTCGGCGGGCGCGCACGCCGAGGACAAGGTGATCAAGGTCGGCACGGTCGCCGGCCCGGATGCGGAAGTGTGGCAGCTCGTGCAGAAGGTCGCGAAGGAGAAGGAAGGCCTGAACGTGAAGGTCATCGAGTTCAACGACTACGTGCAGCCGAACGCGGCGCTCGACTCGGGCGACCTCGACGCGAACAGCTTCCAGCACCAGCCCTACCTCGACAGCCAGGTGAAGCAGCGCGGCTACAAGATCGTCAGCGCGGGCCTGACCTACATCTCGCCGATCGGCGTGTATTCGAAGAAGTTCAAGTCGCTGAAGGACCTGCCGCAAGGCGCGAAGCTCGCGGTGCCGAACGATCCGTCGAACGAGAACCGCGCGCTGCTGCTGCTGCAGACGCAAGGCGTGATCAAGCTGAAGTCGGGCGCCGGCACGGGCGGCAACAACGCGACGGTGCTCGACATCGCCGAGAACCCGAAGAAGCTGAAGATCTCCGAGCTCGACGCCGCGCAACTGCCGCGCGTGCTGTCGGACGTCGACGCGGCCGTGATCAACACGAACTACGCGCTGGCCGCGAACCTGCAGCCGACCAAGGACGCGATCGCGCTCGAAGCGCTGACGAGCCCGTACGCGAACCTGATCGCCGTGCGCGCGAAGGACAAGGATCAGCCGTGGGTGAAGAAGCTGGTCAAGGCGTACCAGTCGCCGGAAGTGCGGGAATTCATCAAGAAGCAGTTCAAGGGCTCGATGGTCGCGTCGTTCTGAACGCCGCACACCGGTCGGACCGCTGAACGAAAAGGGCCTGCGTCGCGCGCAGGCCCTTTTTCATTGGCGCGGCCGGTGGACGGCCGCGCGGTGCGCCGCGTTCGATGCCGGATTACATGTCGCCGCGCCGCGAGCAGATCGCCATGATCTGCTGGATCGCATAGTTGTCGCGCACACCCGGCAGCGATTGCACGACGCACTCGTGAAAGCGCCGCTCGCGCGGCAGCAGCATCGCGTTGTTGCGGTACAGCGCGTCGCAGGAGCGCTGGATCAGCTGGGCCGCGGCGGCGTTGCGGCTTTCGCGCAGCGCGCCGAGCATGCACTCGTCGTATTGCGCATAGCCGTCGGTCAGCGCGAACGCCGCGCCCGGCAGCGCCAGCGCGACGGCCGCGAATGCGATTGCACGGACTCCCTGTTTCATGTGCCCTCCGATGGTGTCGCCTGGGTCGGCCGACAGCATAACGTAAAGCCGTCAACGCGGCTGACGCGTTGCGCCGATGCCGGCGGGAACCGCCGCCGGCCGGGCTTCGCGCGCGGTTGCGGGCACCGGCGGGCAGCGCAATCCGGCGCGCCGGGCGAAAGCGGGGAGTCAGGCGGTGGTCTGCGGAAATGGTATCCTCGTGCGTTCGCCGCTACGCACCTTCCCGGGGTGCGCGCGGGCCGGCCGCCGCCGAGTTTTACGCGCGGCGGAGCCCGCCTGACGGCGGCGGGAATCCATCATCCAGAACCGACACAATACGGGGGAGACTCACCCATGAAGCGATTCAAGACTTTCGCGATCCGTTCGATCGCGGCCGGCGTGGCCGCACTCGCGCTGGCAGGCGCCGCGCACGCGCAGACCGTCAAGGTGCTGTCGATCGTCGACCATCCGGCGCTCGACGCGATCCGCGACGGCGTGCGCGCCGAACTGAAGGCGGAAGGCTACGGCGACGACAAGCTCAAGTGGGAATACCAGAGCGCGCAGGGCAACACGGGCACGGCCGCGCAGATCGCGCGCAAGTTCGTCGGCGACAAGCCCGACGTGATCGTCGCGATCGCGACGCCGGCCGCGCAGTCGGTCGTCGCGGCGACGAAGAGCGTGCCGGTCGTCTATTCGGGCGTGACCGATCCGGTCGCCGCGCAGCTCGTGAAGGGCTGGGGCCCGTCGGGCACCAACGTGACGGGCGTGTCCGACAAGCTGCCGCTCGATCGCCAGGTCGCGCTGATCAAGCGCGTCGTGCCGAATGCGAAGACGGTCGGCATGGTCTACAACCCGGGCGAGGCGAATTCGGTCGTCGTCGTGAAGGAGCTCAAGGAGATTCTCGCGAAGCAGGGGATGACGCTGAAGGAGGCGGCCGCACCGCGTACCGTCGACATCGGCCCGGCCGCGAAGAGCCTGATCGGCAAGGTCGACGTGATCTACACGAACACCGACAACAACGTCGTGTCCGCGTACGAAGCGCTCGTGAAGGTCGCGAACGAAGCGAAGATCCCGCTCGTCGCCGGCGACACCGACAGCGTGAAGCGCGGCGGCATCGCGGCGCTCGGCATCAACTACGGCGACCTCGGCCGCCAGACGGGCAAGGTCGTCGCGCGCATCCTGAAGGGCGAGAAGCCGGGCGCGATCGCGTCGGAGACGAGCAGCAACCTCGAGCTGTTCGCGAACACGGGCGCGGCCGCGAAGCAGGGCGTCACGCTGGCGCCGGATCTCGTCAAGGAAGCGAAGACGGTCATCAAGTAAGCCGCGGCCGACCGCCGCGCTTGCGGGCCCGATCCGGGCCCGAACGACACCGCCGGACGGGCGGCTCCCACCCGGGGCCGCCCGTTCGCTTCGCCCGGCCGTACACGTCCGGCCGGGAAGCAACAGGATTTCCCCATCATGTCTCTGTTCTCGTTTCTGGGCGCGCTGGAGATCGGCCTGATCTTCAGTCTCGTCGCCCTCGGGGTGCTGATCTCGTTTCGCATCCTCAACTTCCCCGACCTCACCGTCGACGGCAGTTTTCCGCTCGGCGGCGCCGTCGCCGCGACGCTGATCTCGGCCGGCTACGACCCGTTCTCCGCGACGGTGCTCGCGATCGTCGCGGGCGCGGCGGCCGGCTTCATCACGGGCTGGCTCAACGTGCGCCTGAAGATCATGGATCTGCTCGCCAGCATCCTGATGATGATCGCGCTGTATTCGGTGAACCTGCGGATCATGGGCCGGCCGAACGTGCCGCTGATCACCGAGCCGACGCTGTTCACCGTGCTGCAGCCCGACTGGATGCCCGACTACGTGCTGCGCCCGGCGCTGCTCGCGATCGTCGTCGTGGTCGCGAAGCTCGGCCTCGACTGGTTCTTCTCGTCGCAGCTCGGCCTCGCGATGCGCGCGACCGGCGCGAACCCGCGGATGGCGCGTGCCCAGGGCATCGCAACCGGCCGCGCGACGCTTGCCGGGATGGCGCTGTCGAACGCGCTCGTCGCGCTCGCAGGCGCCTTGTTCGCGCAGACGCAGGGCGGCGCGGACATCTCGATGGGGATCGGCACGATCGTGATCGGGCTGGCCGCGGTGATCATCGGCGAGACGCTGCTGCCCGCGCGCCGGCTGGTGCTGACGACGCTCGCCGTCGTGCTCGGGGCGATCGTCTACCGCTTCTTCATCGCGCTCGCGCTGAACAGCGAATTCATCGGCCTGAAGGCGCAGGACCTGAACCTCGTGACGGCCGCGCTCGTCACGATCGCGCTGGTGCTGCCGGCGACGCGCAAGAAGCTGTTCGCGCGCAAGAACGGAGGGGCATGACATGCTGTCCGCACAAGACCTGACACTCACGTTCAATCCCGGCACGCCGATCGAGACGCGCGCGCTGCGCGGGCTGTCGCTCGAGATTCCCGACGGCCAGTTCGTCGCGGTGATCGGCTCGAACGGCGCCGGCAAGTCGACCTTCCTCAATGCGGTCAGCGGCGACCAGCGCGTCGATGCGGGGCGCATCTCGATCGACGGCGCGGACGTCACGCGCCAGCCCGCGTGGGACCGCGCGCACCTCGTCGCGCGCGTGTTCCAGGATCCGATGGCCGGCACCTGCGAGGCGCTGACGATCGAGGAGAACATGGCGCTCGCGACGGCGCGCGGCGTGCGGCGCGGCTTCCGGGCCGCGCTCGACCGGCCGTCGCGCGAGCTGTTCCGCGACAAGCTGCGGCTCCTGAACCTCGGTCTCGAGAACCGGCTGACCGACCGGATCGGGCTGCTGTCGGGCGGCCAGCGGCAGGCCGTGAGCCTGCTGATGGCGTCGCTGCGGCCGTCGCGGATCCTGCTGCTCGACGAGCACACGGCCGCGCTCGACCCGAAGACGGCCGCGTTCGTGCTGGAACTGACCGCGCGCATCGTTGCCGAGAGCCGGCTGACGACGATGATGGTCACGCACAGCATGCGGCAGGCGCTCGACTACGGCGATCGCACGGTGATGCTGCATCAGGGACAGGTCGTGCTCGACGTGTCGGGCGACGCGCGCAAGGGGCTCGACGTGCCGGACCTGCTGCAGATGTTCGAGAAGGTGCGGCACGAGCAGCTCGACGACGACGCGTTGTTGCTGAGTTGACGTGACGGGCGGCACGCGGCGAGCCGGCGCGATGTGGTGTTGCATCGTGCCGGTTTGCGTGCCGATCCGGCCGGGTGATTCGGCGCGTGTGCGTCGCAGCGGGCCGGATGGTTGCGAGGATCGCATTCGCCGCGCTTGCGATGAACCGCGACGGTTACGGCAACCTCTGCGAATTGGTTTCGCTCGGCACGCATGCCTGGTGCAGCTCGATCACGAGCATCAGAAAGCCCCCTTAGCGCCTGCGTGGCCTGCCCGATTGCATCGCGATCCTGTCGCCAGACTTCCCGGCCAGCGCGCAGAGGCTCGAGCCCCAGGTCGAATGGGTTGCGCGCGTGTTCGGTGATCGCACATGGGCCGCGCTCACGCTGCACGCACGCGCGATGGATGACGGCAGCGACAGCGGATACGTTGCACACCTGAAACGTTTTTTTCTAAACAATTTCGGATTGCCATGGCGTGCCGACTTCGGTGCCTTGGTCCTATGCCAATTTGCGACGGTTGGTACGGTTCTAGCTTGAAAGCAAAACTGTCCGATTCCGGATTTTTATCCGGTATCAAGCACGCAACAAATAACGACATAACGCCCCGATTATGACTGGCACATCATCGTGCTCGTTTCCATAACGGGTGGAAATTATTTCGCATGCCGAAGGATGAAAATCATGCTTTCTTACCGAAATCGATATTTTCGGAACGGGCTGAGCATTGTCGGATCACTCGTCACATTAATCTCCGCGCTCGCCTTCGCCGCCGCTGTTCAGGATACGAATGCGCAGGAGAAGGGCAATTCGTCTGCCGTAAAGATCAAGCCGCCTCCGTTACCCAACGGTTCCGCCCAGGTCAAGGTGAAGCCGGGTATGTCCGACGAGGAATGGGAGAAGGCATACAAGGAGACGGGGCGCCCCAAGTTCAACTTGAAGTCCGTCAAGAAAGCCGGCGGCAACGTGCAACGCGACTAGGGAGAAACGGCCATGAAAAAGATCCTGCTTGTCATCGCCCTGCTTGCCGGACTCGCGCAAATGACGTTGCCGGGCACGGCGCACGCGCAGGTCACCACGGCACGTACGCTCGTGCTATACGATAACCCGGCCAACGACCCGTATTCGAAGCTCGGCCTGATGTACAGCATCATGTTGAGAAACCTGCTTGGCCATTTCAACGCGACAGTCGACCTGGTTCCGATACAGAACTACACGTCCGGCATGGTCGCGAACCACGACGTCACGTTCTACATCGGCGACTACTACAACAACCCGATTCCGACGGCGTTCATGAGCGACGTGATGACCGCCACGAAGACCGTGGTCTGGTTCAAATACAACTTGTGGCAGCTTGCATGGAACACGGCCTACACCTTCAACCAGACCTTCGGGTTCAGCTTTCTCGGCATTGCCGGGTTGAACGCGCCGCCTTCGTCGAGCAATCCGAATCCCGGCTTCTACGACACGGTCACGTACCAGAATCTGCCGATGGTCAAGTACTACGCCTATGACGCATCATCCGGCGCCATCAATGCGGACCCGGATGTCGGGCTGACCCAGGTCGTCGATGCCACCAAGGCGCAGGCACTCGTCACCATCAAGAACAGCAAGACCGGCGCAACCACGCCATACGTCATGCGTTCGGGCAAGCTCTGGTATTTCGCGGATGTGCCGTTTTCCTTCATCGGTCCGACAGATCGATACCTGGTGATATGCGACATCCTGCACGACATACTGCAGACCAATGCACCGGTGAATCACCGTGCGCTCGTCCGTCTGGAGGACCTCGACGCGTATACGACGACGAGTTCGATGACAACGCTGACGAATTACCTGTATTCGAAGCAGATTCCGTTCACGATGGCCACCATTCCCGTGTACACGGATCCGAACGGCTATTACACCGGCGGCGTCCCGGAGACGATCCATCTTGCGCAGGCAACGGGCCTCATGAGCGCGCTGAACTACGCGATAGCGCACGGCGGCTCGATCGTGATGCACGGCTATACGCACCAGTACGATTCGACGCCGAATCTTCTCACCGCGGTCAGCGGCAGCGACTATGAGTTCTGGTATGCGGTCCAGAACCGTCCCGTCGACGAGGACTCCGTTCAATGGGCGGCAGGCAGAATGGCCGAGGGCATCCTCGAGTTCACGACCAACGGCTACAAGGTCGTCGGCTGGGCTGCGCCGCAGTACCAGATGTCGCCGAATGCGGCGGCGGCCACTGCCCTCGAGTTTCCGACGACGTTCCAGCGGGCCGTCTACTACACTGCGACCAATCCGCAACTCGGAACGGGGGCAGCCAACCAGGATTTTTCGGCCGGGCAGTTCTTTCCGTACATCATCAACTCCGATTACTACGGACAGCGGATCATTCCGGAGAACCTGGGCAGCATCCAGTACAACATCTGCAATGTCGACCCGTTCTCGTGTATCGCGTACACATGGCAGCAACTCGTGACCAATGCGCAATACGGTTTGGCGGTGCGGGACGGTTTCGCGTCCTTCTTCTTCCATCCATACTGGCTTGAACCCGATCTCGGATTGCCGGCGTACCAGGACTTCCAGAGCCTGATCACCGGCATTACGAATCTCGGCTATACGTGGGTAGACGGCACGACTGCCAAGTGATACTGGCATGGCGGCAGCTCCGTGCGACCTTCATCGGCGCGCCCGTGGCTTAGAGCTGACTATTGACGTCAGCTCTGCCCGAGCGCGCATGCTCGGCGAGCCAGGACGCTCTGGATATCGCCCTGAATTCCTATCGTCGCCTCTCTCGCGCCTTGGAGATTTTCAGCTAGAATACTGTATATATATACAGTATTGGTGAGCGATCGATCGTGACTACCGTTCTTCTCCATCCCAGCCAGATCCGGCCCGCTGACGAACGGGCTCGGTCCATCGATACGTTGCTCGACGCAAGTATGCATTCCGGCTCGGGGGGAATAACGCTCTGGCGCGGCTCGCAGCTCGCGCGCGGCGGCCCGCGCACGATCGATACCGGCTTCGCGCCGCTGTCCGCCGAGCTGCCGGGCGGCGGCTGGCCGGTCGGCGGGCTCGTCGAACTGCTGGCCGCGCAGCCGGGCTGCGGCGAGATGCGGCTGCTCGCGCCCGCGCTCGCACGCACCGTCAGCGCCCGGCGTCCGCTCGCGCTCGTCGCGCCGCCGCAATCGCCGCATGCGACCGCGCTCGCCAGTCTCGGCGTGCCGGCCGACGCGCTGCTGTGGCTGCGCGCCGGCAGCCGCACGGATGCGTTGTGGGCCGCCGAGCAGGCGCTCAGGACCGGCTGTTGCGGCGCGCTGCTGCTCTGGCAGGACGCGCGGCCCGATGCGCTGCGGCGCCTGCATCTCGCGGCCGCGCGCACGGGCGACACGCTGTTCGTGATGCTGCGCCCGCTGTCGGCCGCGCGGCAGCCGTCGCCGGCCGTGCTGCGCGTCGCGCTGCATCCCGTGCCGGGCGGCGTGTCGCTCGATATCGTCAAGCGTCGCGGGCCCGCGCGCGGCGAGCCGCTCGTGCTCGACCTGCCGTCGCCCATCGTGGAGAGTCGTTATGCGCGTCTTGCTCGGCATCCATCTGCCGCGCCTGCCGCTCGACGTGTGCGCCCCGCAGCCGTCTGACGCAGCGGCCGGCGGCGCCGGCTGCGCGGTGCTCGAGCAGGGCGTCGTGCTGATCGCCGATGCGGCCGCGCGCCGGCAAGGCGTGCGCGCGGGCATGAAGCGCGGCGGCGTGCTGACGCTCGCGCCCGGGACGCAGCTCGTCGAACGCGATCCCGCGCGCGAGGCCGATGCGCAGCGCGCGGTCGCGCTCGCGTTGCTGCGCTTCTCGCCGTGCGTCGCGCTCGACGACGAAGCCACGCTGATCGTCGACGTCGGCCCGAGCCTGCGCCTGTTCGGCGGCCTGCCGTCGCTGTGCCGCCAGGTGCGCGCGACGCTCGCGGCGCTCGGTTATGCGGCGCGCCTGTCCGCCGCGCCGACCGGGCGCGGCGCGTGGCTGCTCGCGCGCACGTCGGCGCGCGCGCGCATCCGGCGCCGCGTCGCCGGCCACGCGTCGCTCGTCCGCTCGCTCGACGGGCTGCCCTGTGTGCTGCTGCCCGATGCGCGTCCGTATGCGGGCTGGTTCGACGGCCTCGGTTGCCGCACGCTCGCCGATCTGCGCCGCCTGCCGCGCGCGGGGCTGCAGCGCCGCTGCGGTCCCGCGCTGCTGGCCGCGCTCGATCGTGCATACGGCGAAGCGGTCGAGCCGCTTGCGTGGATGGCGGTGCCGCCCGTGTTCGACGTGCGGCTCGAATTGCCGGAGCGCGTCGAATACGCGGAAGCCGTGCTGTTCGCCGCGCGGCGGCTCGTCGTGCAGCTCTGCGGCTGGCTGGCCGCGCGGCAACTGTCGCTGGCCGCGATGACGTTCGATCTCGAGCACGAGCGCGGCCGCCAGGCCGTGCCGCCGACGCCGCTCGAACTCGCGTTCGCCGCGCCCGTACGCGACGAGGCGCACTTCATGCGGCTGCTCGGCGAGCGGCTCGCGCGCGTCGAACTGCCGGCCGCGGTGATCGCGGTGTGCCTGAAGGCCACGCGCGTCGAATCGGTCGCGCCGCCGGCCGACGATCTGTTTCCCGAGCCGGGCGGCACGCGCGAGACGCGCGCGCGGCTGTTCGAGTTGCTGGTCGCGCGGCTCGGCGCGGAGAACGTGCTGCGCGCGGCGCCCGTCGCCGATCACCGGCCCGAAGCCGCGAACCGCTGGCTGCCGCTCGATGCGCAGGCCGGCAAGCCGGCCGCTGGTCCGCCGGCCGTGCCGCCGCGTCCCGCGTGGCTGCTGGCCGAGCCGCTGCCGTTGCTGATGCGCGGGGAGCGGCCGGTATTTCATACGCCGCTCAGGATGATGTCGTCGGCGGAGCGGATCGAGGCCGGGTGGTTCGATGGTCAATTGGCCGCGCGCGATTACTACGTTGCGCAGGGCGAAGAGGGGGCGTGCTACTGGGTATTCAGGGAGCGGACGAGCAGTCGGTCGGCTCCGCACTGGTTTCTGCACGGCCTGTTCGGGTGAGCGGTGATGGCTGCGCAATACCAGTTTCTTCCCGACTACGCGGAGTTGTTCTGCCGCTCGAACTTTTCGTTCCTGCATGGCGCGTCGCATGCGGAAGAACTGGTCGAGCGCGCGTTCGAACTCGGCTATCGCGGGATCGCGATCACCGACGAATGCTCGCTCGCAGGCGCGCCGCGCATGCATGTCGAGGCGAAGGCGAAAGGGCTGCCGCTCGTCATCGGTTCGTATTTCGAAGTCACCCCGGATGAAGTCGCACCTGGCCACGATCCAGGCCCCGGCGCGTTCGGGCTCGTGCTGCTCGCGCAGAACCGCGAGGGTTACGGCAACCTGTCCGAGCTGATTTCGTGGCGGCGGATGGCATCGCCGAAGGGCACGTATCGACTGACGTCGAGGATGCTGTCGGTGCCGCCCGAGGCGTTTGCACACTTGCGCGGAATGCCCGACTGCTTCGCGATTCTCGTGCCCGCGTATCCGGTGCGTGCGGACGTACTCGATGCGCAGGTCGCATGGTTTCGCGCGACATTCGGCGAGCGTGCGCGGCTGGGGCTCGTGCAGTTGCAGCGCGCGCTGGACGGTGCGCAGCGCGAGGAGATTCGTGCGGCCGGCGCGCGGCGTGGGGTGCGCATCGTTGCGCTTGGCGACGTGACGATGCACCGGCGGTCATGCAAGCCGCTGCAGGACGTGATGACGGCGATCCGGATCGGGATGCCGGTCTCGGAATGCGGCTATGCGCTCGCGCCGAACGCGGAGCAGCATCTGCGCAGGCGGCAGCGAATCGCAGAACTGTTCTCGCCGGACGAGATCGCGCAGACGTGCGCGATTCTCGATGCATGTCATTTCGAACTCGATTCGCTGCGCTACGAGTATCCCGACGAGATCGTGCCGAAGGGGCTCACGCCGACGAGCTATCTGGAGCAGGAAACCAGGGCAGGGGCGGCCGGGCGCTATCCGCAGGGTATTCCGGAGAAAGTGGCGACGCAGATCCGGTATGAACTCGACCTGATCTCGAAGCTGAACTACGAACCGTTCTTCCTGACCGTCTACGACATCGTCAAATACGCGCGCAGCCAGAACATCCTGTGCCAGGGCCGGGGCTCGGCCGCGAACTCGGTCGTCTGTTACTGCCTCGGCATCACCGAAGTCAATCCCGATCAGAGCACGATGCTGTTCGAGCGCTTCATCAGCGAGGAACGCGGCGAGCCGCCCGATATCGACGTCGACTTCGAGCATCAGCGTCGGGAAGAAGTGATCCAGCATATCTACGAAAAATACGGACACGATCGCGCCGCGCTCGCCGCTGCCGTATCGACGTATCGCCCGCGCGGCGTGTTGCGCGAAACCGGCAAGGCGCTCGGCGTCGATCCGATGCTGGTCGATCGCGTTGCGAAAGGGCACCGCTGGTTCGACGGCAGCCGCGATCTGCTGCAGAAGTTCGCGACGGCCGGGCTCGATCCCGAAACGCCGCTGATTCGCGCATGGGCCGAACTGGCGGGGCGATTGCTCAATTTTCCGCGCCACCTGTCGCAGCACTCCGGCGGCTTCGTGATCAGCCGCGGCAAGCTCACGCGGCTCGTGCCGGTCGAGAACGCGGCGATGGACGGGCGGCGCGTGATCCAGTGGGATAAAGACGATCTCGAGGCGCTCGGACTGATGAAGGTCGACGTGCTGGCGCTCGGCATGCTGTCGGCGCTGCATCGCGCATTCGACATGCGCACCGCGTGGCGCGGGCCGCCGGAGCCGGGCGGCGAGCCATTCACGCTGAAACACATTCCGCAGGATGACGAAGCGACCTACGACATGATCTGCCGCGCCGACACGGTCGGCGTGTTCCAGATCGAATCGCGCGCGCAGATGTCGATGCTGCCGCGCCTGCGGCCGCGCAATTATTACGATCTGGTGATCGAGGTGGCGATCGTGCGGCCGGGGCCGATTCAGGGCGGAGCGGTGCATCCCTATCTGAAGCGGCGGCAGGGCATCGAAAAGGTCAGTTACCCGAAGGAAGATCTGAAGCCCGCGCTCGAACGCACGCAGGGTGTGCCGATCTTCCAGGAGCAGGTGATGCAGGTCGCGATGATCGCGGCCGGCTTCACGCCCGGCGAAGCCGACCAGTTGCGTCGCGCGATGGCCGCGTGGAAGCGCAAGGGCAATCTGGAGCAATATCACCGCAAGATCGTCGACGGGATGCGCGAGCGCGACTATCCGCCCGAATTCGCCGAACAGATCTTCGAGCAGATCAAGGGCTTCGGCGATTACGGTTTCCCCGAAAGCCACGCGGCGAGCTTCGCGAAGCTCGCCTACGCCAGCAGCTGGCTCAAATGCCACGAACCGGCGATCTTTCTCGCCGCATTGCTGAACAGCCAGCCGATGGGTTTCTACCCGCCGTCGCAACTCGTGCAGGACGCGAAGCGCCACGGCGTGCAGGTCCTGCCGATCGATGTCACGCAAAGCGACTGGGAAGCATCGCTCGAAGCGCTGCCCGGCCAGCCGCCGCCGCACGGCCAGCCTGCCGTGCGGCTCGGCCTGTCGCTCGTGCGCGGCCTCGGCGAAGCCGCCGCGCGCCGCATCGAAGCCGCACGCGCGGCGGGCCCGTTCGAGAACGTCGACACCCTCGCGCGTCGCGCGCAGCTCGAGCGCCGCGACCTCGAAGCGCTCGCCGCCGCGAACGCGCTCGCGACGCTCGCCGGCCATCGCCGCGATGCACTGTGGCAGGCTGTTGCCGCGGCGCCGGAGCGCGACCTGCTCGCCGCCGCGCCGATCGACGAAGCGGAGAAGCCCGCGCTCGGCGCGCCGTCGGAGGCCGACGACATCCTCGCCGACTATCACACCACCGGCCTCACGCTGAACCGCCATCCGGTCGCATTGCTGCGGCCCGCGCTGCGCGCGCAGCGGCTGTCGTCCGCGGCCGAACTGCGCGACCGCCCCGACGGCCGGCTCGCACGCGCGTGCGGGCTCGTGACCGCGCGGCAGATGCCGGGCACCGCGAAAGGCGTGATGTTCATGACGCTCGAGGACGAAACGGGTTGCGTGAACGTGATCGTCCGGCCCGAACTGCTCGCGCGGCAGCGCCGCGAAACCCTCGATTCGCGGCTGCTCGCGGCGTCCGGCGTGTGGCAGGTCGTGAGCGACGTGAGGCACCTCGTCGCGCAGCATTTCGAGGATCTGACGCCGCTGCTCGGCGGCCTGCGCACGTCGAGCCGCGAATTCCACTGACTCCCCCGACGCGTGCCGCCGGCCCGCGGCGCTTCGTCCCACGATGCATACCAGTCGGCTCAACTGGTTCTATTCCGGTCTCATATTCGCACCCGAAACCTGGCTGAACCGGGCACTGGAACTGTCCCCTTGCATACCACCTCGGGTAAATCCCTATCCCGCACAGCATTGTAAACAAAGGATTTACCGGCGCTAAAACGCTTGCGCAGCAAGGCTTTCCGCGATTTTCACGCCGCTAATACCAGTTCGTTGACTGGTATTATGGTGGTTATATAATGCGTTCACTTTCGACGGCCCGAGGTCGTCGCCCGACACCCGGAGGCACATGGAAACCGGCTGGTCCGAACTGGCGCCCGATCCCCTCAGCGACACGCCGCTCTACCTGCAGCTCGCCCGCAACCTGGCGAGCGCGATTCACGGCGGCGCGTGGCGGGCCGGCGAGGCGCTGCCGTCGGAGCGGCTGCTGTCGGTGTCGGTCGGCGTATCGCGGATCACGGCCCGCCGCGCACTCGCGCTGCTGGTCGAACAGGGGCTGATCACGCGGGCGCGCGGTGCGGGCAGCTTCATCACGCCGCGCGTTGCCGATCCGCTGTCGCGTCTCGTCGGCTTCACCGCGAAGATGCAGCAGCGCGGCTTCATGCCCGATTCGGTGTGGCTGTCGCGCAAGTTGCGCGCCGCGAGCCGCGACGAGATCGTGCATCTCGGCCTCGCGCCGGGCGCGACGGTTGCTCGGCTCGAACGGCTGCGCCGCGCGGACGGCATCGTGATGGCCGTCGAGCATTCGACGCTGCCGGCCGCGGTGGTGCCGGATCCGCAGGCGCTCGGTGCATCGCTGTACGAATACCTCGAAGCACGCGGCATGGTCGTCGTGCGCGCGCTGCAGCACTTTCGCGCGGTGAACGCGACGCGCGAGATCGCGAAATGGATGGCGGTGAAGCCGGGCGCGGCACTGCTCGTGATCACGCGCATCGGCTACGGTGCGGACCAGCGCGCGATCGAAGTGACCGAATCGTATTGCCGCGACGACTATTACGACTTCGTCGCCGAACTGAAACGCTGACGCGCGAGACTGCCCGCGCGCGACATGCGCGAAGCAACGACACGGATTTGCAAATCACGACGCGGATGCCCGCGTCACCAGATCATCAAGAGAACGTCATGCTGACTGGAAACATCCTCACCCCCGACGGCTGGATTCACGGTTCGCTCGACAGCGAGAACGGCCGCATCACCACGCTCGACGGTACGCCCGCCGATCCCGCGAAGAACGACGCGCCGTACATCCTGCCCGGCTTCATCGACCTGCACGTGCACGGCGGCGGCGGCGCCGACGTGATGGAAGGCGGCGACGCGATCGAGACGATCGCCCGCACGCACGCGCAATTCGGCACGACGAGCCTGCTCGCGACGACGATGACCGCGCCGCGCGACGAACTGATGAAGGTCGTCGGCAACCTCGGCAGCGTCGCGCGCACCCGCACGCCGGGCGGCGCGCGCGTGCTCGGCGTGCACCTCGAAGGGCCGTACATCAACCCCGGCAAGCTCGGCGCGCAGCCCGACGCGGCCGTGTCGGCCGTGCTCGACGAAGTGCTGAAGTACCTGTCGATCGCGCCGATCCGCGTCGTCACGCTCGCGCCGGAAATCGCCGGCCACATCGAGATCATCGGCGAGATGGCCGCGCGCGGCGTGCGCGTGCAGCTCGGCCACTCGCTCGCGACCTACGACGACGCCGTCGCCGCGCTCAAGCACGGCGCATGCGGCTTCACGCACCTGTTCAACGCGATGTCGCCGCTGCATCACCGCAACCCGGGCCTGGTGGGCGCGGCGCTTGCGCATGCCGAATACGCGGAAATCATCCCCGACCTGCTGCACGTGCACCCGGGCGCGATTCGTGCTGCGCTGCGCGCGATCCCGCGCCTGTACGTCGTGACCGACAGCACGTCCGCAACCGGCATGCCCGACGGCGAATACCGGCTCGGCAGCCAGCACGTGACGAAGTGCCTCGGTGGCGTGCGGCTCGCCGACGGCACGCTCGCCGGCAGCACGCTGACGATGGACCAGGCGCTGCGCAACCTCGTGTCGCTCGGCCTGCCGATCGCCGACGTATCGAACCGGATGTCGCGCTATGCGGCCGACTACCTCGGCGTCGCCGATCGCGGCCGCCTCGAGCGCGGCGCATGGGCCGACCTCGCGGTGTTCGATCGCGACCTGAACCTCACCGCGACCTATGTCGAAGGAGAATCGATTGTCGAATATGCTTAAGGAAGCGCGCGAGTCCGCCCAGGTCGTCGCTGCGCAAATCGCCGACACCACGCGCGTCGAAGCGCTCGCCGGCCAATTGCTTGATCACCCGCCGGCCGTCGCGCTGACGGTCGCGCGCGGCAGCTCGGATCACGCCGCGAGCTATTTCGCGAGCCTGACGATGAGCCGCCTCGGCGTGCCGGTCGCGTCGCTGCCGATGTCGGTCGCGACGCTGCAGCAGGCGCCGCTGAAGGTGCAGGATCAACTCGCGATCGCATTCTCCCAGTCGGGCAAGAGCCCCGACCTCGTCAACACGATGGCCGCGCTGCGCGCAGCCGGCGCGCGCACCGTCGCCGCCGTGAACGTGCTGCCGTCGCCGCTCGCCGATGCGTGCGAGCACCAGTTGCCGCTGCTCGCCGGCCCCGAATTGTCGGTCGCCGCGACGAAGAGCTATATCGCGATGCTGTCGCTGTCCGCGCAGATCGTCGCTTACTGGCAGCGCGACGCCGCGCTGATGACCGCGCTGCGCGGCTTGCCCGACGTGCTCGCGCAGGCCGGCCGGCTCGACTGGTCGCAGGCCGTTGCCGCGCTCGCGGGCGTCGAGCGGATGATCGTCATCGGCCGCGGCCTCGGTCTCGCGATCGCGCAGGAAGCCGCGCTGAAGCTGAAGGAAACGTCCGGCATCCAGGCCGAGGCGTTCTCGAGCGCCGAAGTCCGTCACGGCCCGATGGAGCTGATCGACCGCGACTATCCGCTGCTCGTGTTCGCACCGCCGGGGCCCGAGCAGGCCGGCCTGCTGCAGCTCGCGCAAGACATGCGCGCGCGCGGCGCCGCCGTGCTGCTCGCGGCGCCCGCCGGCACGCCCGGCGTATCGGGCACGGTGCTGCCGCTCGCGCAGTCCGCCCATCCGGCGCTCGACCCGATTGCCGCCATTCTTTCGTTCTACGTGATGGCGGCGGATCTCGCCGTCGCGCGCGGTCGCAATCCCGACACGCCGCGCCACCTGAACAAAGTCACCGAAACGCACTGATAGCCGAGACAGCCGATGAGACGCGCCGAGGAGTCCCAGTTGAAGAGCCCCACCCACGATCAGATCGTCCTGCTTGCCCCGCTGACGGGGCCGATCGTTCCGCTGGCCGACGTGCCCGATCCGGTGTTCTCCGGCGGGATGTTCGGCGACGGCATCGGCATCGACCCGCTCGCGGGCAAGCTCGTCGCGCCGTGCGCGGGCATCGTGTCGCATCTCGCGCGCACGGGCCACGCGGTGACGATCACGACGCCGCAAGGCGCGGAAGTGCTGCTGCACATCGGCATCGACACCGTCGAGCTGAACGGGCAGGGCTTCGCCGCGCACGTCGAGGCCGGCGCGCGCGTCGAGGCGGGCGATCTGCTGATCGAGTTCGACCAGGACGCGGTCGCGCGCAGCGCGCATTCGCTCGTGTCGGTGATCGCGATCGCGAACTCCGACGCGTTCGAGGTCGTCGACCGTGCGAGCGGTTTCGCGACGGCCGGCGAGACGCCGCTGCTCGCGCTGCGCGGCAAGGGCGAAGCGGCCGCGCAGGCGGCGCAGGCCGGCGCGGCGGCACACAACGAAGTGCGCCGCGAAATCGTGCTGGCGCAGCCGGGCGGCCTGCATGCGCGGCCGGCCGCGCGTGCGCGTGAGGCCGTGCGCGGGCTCGACGCGACCGTCGACGTGCTGTTCGACGGCCGCAAGGCGTCGATCGCGAGCGTCGTCGGCCTGCTCGGCCTCGGCGCCGGCGAAGGCGCGACGGTCGAACTGGTCGGCCGCGGCGCGCACGCACGGCAGGCCGTCGATGCGGTCGAGCACGAACTGCTGCGCGAAGCGCACGGCGAGGTCGAGGAAAAGCCGGCACGGCTGAGGTCGCCCGCGCCGCAGACGGTCGCGCGCAACGTCGGCGCGCCGATTGACCCGAACTCGCTCGCGGGCGTGTGTGCGGCCCCCGGCATCGCGGTCGGCACGCTGGTGCGTCTCGACGATGCGGAAATCGTGCCGCCCGAGCAGGCAGCCGGCACGCCGGCCACGGAAAGTCGCCAGCTCGACCAGGCACTGAAGGCAGTCGATGCCGAACTCGACGAAACTGTGCGCAGCGCATCGGCGCGCGGCGCGGTCGGCGAAGCGGGCATCTTCGCGGTGCATCGCGTGCTGCTGGAGGACCCGACGCTGATCGACGCGGCACGCGACCTGATCAGCCTCGGCAAGAGCGCGGGCTTCGCATGGCGCGCGACGATCCGCACGCAGATCGACACGCTGTCGAAGCTCGACGACGCGCTGCTCGCCGAACGCGCAGCCGACCTGCGCGACATCGAGAAGCGCGTGCTGCGCGCGCTCGGCCACACGAACGGCGCGGCGCGTGCGCTGCCCGACGAGGCCGTGCTCGCGGCCGAGGAATTCACGCCGTCGGACCTGTCGTCGCTCGATCGCCAGCGCGTGACCGCGCTCGTGATGGCGCGCGGCGGCGCGACGTCGCACGCGGCGATCATCGCGCGGCAGCTCGGCATCCCGGCGCTGGTCGCGGTCGGCGATGCGCTGTATGCGATTCCGGACGGCACGCAGGTCGTCGTCGATGCGAGCGCGGGCCGTCTCGAACACGCGCCGACCGCGCTCGACGTCGAACGCGCGCGGCACGAGCGCCAGCGCCTGGACGGCGTGCGCGAAGCGAACCGGCAGCTGGCAGGCGTTGCCGCCGCGACGGCCGACGGCCGCGCGATCGAGGTGGCCGCGAACATCGCGACGCTCGACGACGCGAACACCGCGGTCGACAACGGCGCGGACGCGGTCGGCCTGCTACGCACCGAGCTGATGTTCATCCATCGCCAGGCCGCGCCGACGGTCGTCGAACACCAGCAGAGCTACCAGTCGATCGTCGACGCGCTGCAGGGCCGCACGGCGATCATCCGCACGCTCGACGTCGGCGCCGACAAGGAAGTCGACTACCTGACGCTGCCGCCCGAGCCGAACCCGGCGCTCGGCCTGCGCGGCATCCGCCTCGCGCAGGTGCGCCCGGATCTGCTCGACGATCAGTTGCAGGGCCTGCTCGCGGTGAAGCCGTTCGGCGCGGTGCGCATCCTGCTGCCGATGGTCACCGACGCGGGCGAGATCGTGCGGCTCAGAAAGCGCATCGACGAGTTCGCGCGCGCGCAGGGCCGCACCGAGCCGATCGAGGTCGGCGTGATGATCGAGGTGCCGTCGGCCGCACTGCTGGCCGACCAGCTCGCGCAACACGCGGATTTCCTGTCGATCGGCACCAACGACCTGACGCAGTACACGCTCGCGATGGACCGCTGCCAGGCCGATCTGGCCGCGCAATCCGACGGCCTGCATCCGGCCGTGCTGCGCCTGATCGACATCGCGGTGCGCGGCGCCGCGAAGCACGGCAAGTGGGTCGGCGTGTGCGGCGCGCTCGGCGGCGATCCGCTCGCGGTGCCGATTCTGGTCGGCCTCGGCGTGACCGAACTGTCGGTCGACCCGGTAGCGGTGCCGGGCATCAAGGCGCGTGTGCGCCGTCTCGATTACCAGATGTGCCGTCAGCGCGCGCAGGATCTGCTCGCGCTCGATTCGGCACAGGCGGTAAGGGCAGCAAGCCGCGAGGTCTGGCCGCTCGACTGAACGTCGAAGGCAGGCTCGCGACCCGTTTCACTACGAGAGCAATTAGGTCAACGACGCTTAACGACGAGACAAGGATTGGAGGACTGAATGAACGGGAATCCGTTTCTGAAAATACAGGGCCTGGGCCGGGCGCTGATGCTGCCGATCGCGGTCTTGCCGGTTGCCGGCATTCTGCTGCGACTCGGTCAGCCTGACGTGTTCAACATCAAGATGATCGCCGACGCCGGCGGTGCGATCTTCGACAACCTGCCGCTGCTGTTCGCGATCGGCGTGGCGGTCGGCTTCGCGAAAGACAACAACGGTGTTGCGGCGCTCGCGGGTGCGATCGGCTACCTGATCGAAACCGCGATCATGAAGGACATCGATCCCAAGCTGAACATGGGCGTGCTGTCCGGGATCATCGCGGGTGTGGTCGCGGGCTTGCTGTACAACCGCTTCAAGGACATCAAGCTGCCGGACTACCTCGCGTTCTTCGGCGGCAAACGGTTCGTGCCGATCATCACGGGGCTGGTCTGCGTGATACTCGGCATCGTGTTCGGTTACGTGTGGCAGCCGGTCCAGCATGCGATCGACGCGGCCGGCCAGTGGCTGACGACGGCGGGCGCGATCGGTGCGTTCGTGTTCGGCTTCCTGAACCGCCTGCTGCTCGTCACGGGCCTGCACCACATCATCAACTCGCTCGCGTGGTTCGTGTTCGGCAACTTCACGCCGCCCGCCGGCGGCGACATCGTGCACGGCGACCTGCACCGCTTCTTCGCGGGCGATCCGACCGCGGGCACCTTCATGGCCGGCTTCTTCCCGATCATGATGTTCGGGCTGCCGGCTGCGTGTCTGGCCATGCTGCACGAAGCGCCGAAGGAGCGCCGCGCGATGGTTGGCGGCCTGCTGTTCTCGATGGCGCTGACGTCGTTCCTGACCGGCGTGACCGAGCCGATCGAGTTCAGCTTCATGTTCCTCGCGCCGGTGCTGTACGTGATCCACGCGGTGCTGACGGGGCTGTCGCTCGCGATCTGCCAGATTCTCGGCGTGAAGCTCGGCTTCACGTTCTCGGCCGGTGCGATCGACTACGTGCTGAACTACGGGCTGTCGACGAAGGGCTGGATCGCGATTCCGCTCGGCATCGCATACGGCGCCGCGTACTACGGGCTGTTCCGCTTCTTCATCCGCAAGTTCAACATGGCGACGCCGGGCCGTGAGCCGGCATCGGCCGACGCGGCGGCGGAATCGTACGCATCGGGCGGCTTCGTCGCGCCGGCTGCGGGCGCCGCATCGGCTGCACCGCGCGCGCAGCGCTACATCGCCGCGCTCGGCGGGGCGGGCAACCTGACGGTCGTCGACGCATGCACGACGCGCCTGCGCCTGACCGTCGTTGATCCGGAGAAGGTATCGGAGCCGGAACTGAAGTCGATCGGCGCGCGCGGCGTGCTCAAGCGCGGCGGCAACAGCGTGCAGGTGATCATCGGGCCCGAGGCCGACCTCATTGCCGACGAGATGCGTACCGCGATCGGCAGCGGTGCGGCCGGCGCGGCGTCGACGGCGACGGCTGCCGCGGCGCAGCCCGTCACGGGCGCGGCCGCCGGGCCGCTCGATCCGGAGCCGGCACGCTGGCTCGCGGTGTTCGGCGGGGCGACCAACGTCGCGTCGCTCGACGCGGTCGCGACCACGCGCCTGCGCGTCGTCGTGCGCGATCCGTCGGCGGTCGATCGCGATCGTCTCGGCACGCTCGACGTCGCGTGGGTGTCGCTCGACACGTTCCACATCGTCTGCGGCAATGCGGCGGCACGCTATGCCGAACAGCTCGGCGCGCGCCTGCCGCCGGCGGCAGGCGGGGCGGCTGCGCAACCGGCATGACGCAATAAGGCCGGCAGGACCCGCGCTGCGGGTTCGGGCCGGCCGGCAGAAACGAAAACGGCTTGCGATGCGTCGCAAGCCGTTTTGCTTTGGCGGGGCGATTGCGCGATGCGTTCGTCCGCATCGCTCAACCGCTCAACCGTTCACGGGTTCGTCAGCGTGAAGGTCGGCTTCCGGTAGCCGATGCCCGCGCGGTCGAGCTTCGGCAATTCGCGCTGCGTGAGCAGCGTCGCGAAACCGGCCCAGTCGCGCTGCAGCGCGGCCGTGTCGACGTGATGCGTATCGCCGCGCTTGTAGCGCACGCCGGCCGCGTACGGCAGCTCCCAGTCGGCCCGGTGCCACGCGCGCTCGGCGAGCGCGAGCAGCCGCGGGTAGGCCATGTATTCGAGGAAGGTGTCGTTGCGCATCACCTCGCCCCACGCCTGCCCCTGCATGCCTTCGAGGCGCGGCGCGGGGCCCGTGCCCGTTACCTCGAACGCGTTGCCGCCACGGTCGCCCATCACCTCGGCGTTCTGCGGCAGATTCTCGGGCGCGAGCGAGAACACCTTGTACTCGTCCGTCGCGTGCGAACCCCAGTAGTAGCCGCGCTCGCGCGGGTTGAGCGTGTACGGGAAGTCGAAGTACAGGTAGTCGGGCAGCGCCAGCACCGTCAGGTAGCCCTTGCCGCTCAGGTCGCGCGCGCTGTCCGACGCGCCCCAGAAGATCGTGTCCCACAGCGACACCATCACGTGACGCGTGCCGAAGTCCTGCGGCCCGTTCGCATGCTTGATGCCATCCTGCCACGCGGCCATCGTGTCGATCCCGTTCGCGTTGACTGCCGCGCTCACCTGTTGCGCGAAACGCGTCGGCAGTTCGTCGATCGACTTGATCTCGCCGCGCTGGAGCAGCGCCGTGCACGCGGGCGAACGCGCCCACGGCTTGTCCTGCGCGGCGAGATCGATGCGGCCCTTGTTCGGATCGGTGCCGTTCAGCGGCTGGAAACCCGCGCCGAGCAGGATGTTCTTCGCCTCGTCGCCGCCGTAGTGCCAGGTGTGCAGCGGCGCCTGCGCGTCAGCATGCATCGCCGCGATCTCGCGGATCACCTTCGACGCGAAATTGAGCGCGCCCGGCACGCACGGGTTCAGGTCGCTGCGGCGGTCGTAGAACTGCACCGTCAGCAGGTTCGACGTGTCCTGCGGATCGAGCAGCCGGTATGCGTTCGCTTCCTGCTCGCGGCCGGCCGCATGCAGCCGGCGGTAGCGTGCCTCCATCGTCACGACGGCCGCGCGCGCGTGCGCGGGCATGTCGATCTCCGGAATGATCTCGACGAAACGCGCGGCCGCGTAGCGCACGAGCGCCACGTAGTCGTCGCGCGTCAGGTAGCCGCCGCCCGAGCGGTTGTCCGGGCCGGAGCCGAGCTGCGGCAGCAGGCAGCGCGTCTCGCTCGGGTCGTGGCAGCGGCGCGAGCCGATCTCGGTCAGCTCGGGCAGGCCGGGGATCTCGATGCGCCAGCCTTCGTCGTCGGACAGATGCAGGTGCAGGCGGTTGAGCTTGTACGCGCTCATCTGGTCGATCAGGCGGCGCAGCGTCGCCGGGTGCTTGAAGTTGCGCGCGAGGTCGACGTGCATGCCGCGATGCGTGAAGCGCGGCGCATCCTCGACGAGCATCGCCGGGATCGGGCCGCCGCCGGCCGGCGCGAGCGAGAAGAGCGTCTGCACGCCGTAGTAGAGGCCCGCGCGATCGTAGGCTTCGATGAACACGCCGCGCGGCCCGATCGCGAGCCGGTAGCCGCCCGGCGTCGCGATGTCGGCCGGCAGCCGGCGCGGCGCGACGGCACCCCACACGGGCACGCGTGCGCCGTCGAGGCCGAGCGTCGTCGCGCGCTCGCGCAGCGCCGCGACCTGCGCGTCCGGCAGGTTCGGCAACGCGAACTCGACGCCGCGCAGGTCGAGCGTGCCGGGCAGCGGCTGCTCGCGCTTCACGCTCGGCAGCGCACGGCTCGCGTCGGGCCGGGCGGCGACCGGCGGCGCATTGCCGGTCGAGTTGTTCTGCGCGTCGGCCGGCAGCGATTCGACGTAGCGCAGCTCGTCGTCGGTGTCGTTGTAGCGCAGCACGGCGGGCTGCGCGCCGTCGACGACGACGTACGGGCGCGGAATCACGTCACTGTAGCGCAGCAGCCAGTATTCGGCGACGAACGGCAGCTCGATGCGCTCGCCCGGCGCAAGCCGCACCGAGCCCGGCTGCGGCGTCAACTCGTACAGGTCGCCCGTGAGCCGCCGCAGCGCGAAGCCCGGACGGTCGATCCGCAGCAGGCGGCGGATGCTGTGCAGGTAGAGCTTCCAGCCGCCGTCGGCGATCGCCTGGTGGCCGCGGTTCTGCAGGATCAGGCGGCCCGTCGCGCAGGCCGCGCCGTCGGCGCCGAGATCGGCGCACGGCACGCCGGCCGCGGCTGCGTGGTTGTTGTCGACGGCGACGCGCAAGGCAAGGCCGTTCGACAGCAGCGCCGCGAGACTGGCCGCTTGCGCGGTGGGCTGCGCGATGCCCGCGGTTGCGCCGGACGCGGTCGACGCCGGCTGGGCGCCGATCGCGGCCGGCGACAGCGCTGCGATCAGCGCGCCGGCAAAGAGGGATGACAAGATGTGCTTCATTCGAACTCCTGAGAAAAAAGGGGGCGTGGCGGCGTCGTGGGGTGACGTCGCTGCGATCGGGTCTTTCAGTGGAGCTGCGGGAGATGCCAGCGTGCGGGGCGATGCGGCCGCACCGCGCGCTTTCGGCACGCGAGGGCGTGCGTTACGGAACGGGACGCGGGCAGGCATGCCGATCGGATCGGCGGGGCGGCGTACGCGCGTTCATCGGCGGCGCGCGGCAACGGCAGCAATGGCGAAGCGGCCGCGGTCGGCTATGTTCGTCCGGCCGCGCACGCTGGCGACGACAGGCGCCGCCGAACGGCAACCGGCCGCCGCCCGGCGACACGACGCGCAGGCGCGCGCCATAAACGGGATTCGCATGTCTCCCCCACCCAGAAGGATTCGGCTTGTCAGCGGCCGTGTCCAACGATCTTATGAAACCTTTTATTGGTATTCAAGTGGTATCAATCTGGCGCTAAATTGGCATCGGCGTGCGGTGCCTGTCCGGACGGCGGGGACGAAAAAAAACCTCGCGCGAAGCGAGGTTCGTTCCGGACGGCGGCGGCGCGATCCGCCGCGCAGCATGTCACGCGTCAGTCGCGGCGCACGCGCGCGGGCGCTTCCTGCGTCTTCTGCCGCGCTTCGAGCCACATCGCATTGACGATGCCGAACGACAGCGCGACGCCGATACCGAGAATCCAGCTGAAATACCACATGATCCGACTCCTTGCGAAACGGTGGGCGGGGGCGCCAGTGCGCCCCGGCCCGGTTCAATACATCGAGTGATTGTTCTCTTCGAGTGTCTGGTGCGTGACCTTGCCGCGCATCACGCGATACACCCAGCCCGTGTAGATCAGGACGATCGGCAGGAACACGATCACCGCGAACAGCATCACTTGCAGCGTCTTGTGGCTCGACGTCGAATCCCACACGGTCAGGCTGCTGCGCGGGTCGAGCGACGACGGCATGATGAACGGGAACATCGAGAAGCCGGCGGTCAGGATCACGCCGACGATCATCAGGCCCGTGCAGAAGAACGCCGTCTTCTCCTGCTTCGAGCCGGCGAGCAGCAGCGCCAGCAGGCCGCCCGCGATCCCGACGACCGGCGCCGCGATCATCCACGGATACTCGCCGTAGTTCGCGAGCCACAGGCCCGAGCCGGCGGCGACGTCCTTGAGCAGCGGGTTCGCGACCGTGTCGGTCGGCGCGGCGTTCGTGATGTGGAAGCCGCCGATATACGACGCGATCAGCACGCCGGCCAGCACGAACAGCACGACCGCGAGGAACGACGCCACACGCAGCGCGATCGATGCGCGGCGCGCGATCACGCCGTCGGTCTTCATCTTGATGAACGCGGCGCCGTGCGCGACGAGCATCGTGAGGCTGACGAGCCCGCACAGCAGCGCGAACGGGTTCAGCAGCGCCCAGAAGCTGCCGTAATAGGTCACGCGCAGGTCGCTGTCGAACTTGAACGGCACGCCCTGCAGCAGGTTGCCGAACGCGACGCCGAACACGAGCGCCGGCACGAAGCCGCCGGCGAACAGGCCCCAGTCCCAGCCCGCGCGCCAGCGCGGGTCCGGTCGCTTGCTGCGGTAGTCGAAGCCCACCGGCCGGAAGAACAGCGCGAACAGCACGAGCAGCATCGCGAAGTAGAAGCCGGAGAACGACGCGGCATAAACGAGCGGCCAGGCCGCGAACATCGCGCCGCCGGCCGTGATCAGCCACACCTGGTTGCCTTCCCACGTCGCGCCGACCGTGTTGACGATGATGCGGCGCTCCTCGTCGGTCTTGCCGAGGAACGGCAGCAGCGCGGTCGCGCCCATGTCGAAGCCGTCGGTGACGGCGAAGCCGATCAGCAGCACGCCGACGAGCAGCCACCAGATCAGCTTGAGAGTTGCATAGTCCATAGCGATTCCTTGTTCCGTTTCGGGTGCGTGCTCACGCCGGGGCGCGCTCGCTGGCGGCCGCGAGTTCGTGGTGATAGCGGCCGGTATGCAGCGACGACGGGCCGAGGCGCGCGTACTTGAACATCAGCTTGATCTCGATGACGAACAGCGCGGTGTAGAACAGGATGAAGCCCGCGAGGCTCAGGTACAGGTCGGTCGGCGTCAGGCTCGACGCGGACAGGTGCGTCGGCAGCACGCCCGCAATCGTCCACGGCTGGCGGCCGAGTTCGGCGACGATCCAGCCGAATTCGATCGCGATCCACGGCAGCGGGATCGCCCACACCGCATAGCGCAGGAACCAGCGGCGGTTGTCCTGCAGCAGTTCGCGGCGCGCGCAGAACCAGAACGCGGCAACGAACGTCGCGACGAACAGGAAGCCGAGGGCCACCATGATCCGGAACGAGAAGAACACGGGCGCGACCGGCGGGATCGTCTTCTTCGCGGCGGCCTTGATCTGCTCGGGTGTTGCGTCGGTCACATTCGGCGTGAACTGCTTGAGCATCAGCCCGTAGCCGAGATACTGCTTGTGCTGGTCGAACAGTTCGCGCGTCGCGGCGCTCGTATCGCCCTGCTTGATCTTCTGCAGCGCGCCGTACGCGATCATCCCGCTCTGGATGTGCTCCTCGCTGCGCTTCGCGAGATCGCGCAGGCCGATCACCGGTTCGTCGATCGAGCGCGTCGCGATCAGGCCGAGCGCATACGGGATCTTGATCGCGTAGTCGGTACGCTGCTCTTCCTGGTTCGGAATGCCGATCAGCGTGAACGATGCGGGCGCCGGCTGCGTTTCCCATTCGGATTCGATCGCGGCGAGCTTCATCTTCTGCACTTCGCCGGTCGTATAGCCCGATTCGTCGCCGAGCACGATCACGCAGAGCGTCGCCGCGAGGCCGAAGCCGGCCGCGACCGCGAACGAGCGCAGCGCGAAGTCGATGTCGCGCTTCTTCAGCAGGTACCACGACGACACGCCGAGCACGAACATCGCGGCCGACACGTAGCCGGCCGACACCGTGTGCACGAACTTCACCTGCGCGACCGGGTTGAACAGCACGTCGAACAGGTTCGTCAGCTCCATCCGCATCGTCTGATAGTTGAACTCGGCGCCGACCGGGTTGTTCATCCAGCCGTTCGCGACGAGGATCCACAGTGCGGACAGGTTCGAGCC
The DNA here is from genome assembly GCF_016899445.1 of Burkholderia sp. MS455. Lineage (NCBI taxonomy): Bacteria > Pseudomonadati > Pseudomonadota > Betaproteobacteria > Burkholderiales > Burkholderiaceae > Burkholderia > Burkholderia sp. MS455. The sequence goes on along the minus strand of NZ_CP041779.1, from coordinate 3,140,736 downwards.
CAGCGCGACAAGGAACGTGACCATCAGGTGCTTGACCTTCGACAGGCGGTTCCAGCCGAAGAAGAACAGGCCGACGAACGTCGATTCGAGGAAGAACGCCATCAGGCCTTCGACCGCGAGCGGCACGCCGAAGATGTCGCCGACATAGTGCGAGTAGTACGACCAGTTCGTGCCGAACTGGAATTCGAGCGTGATGCCGGTCGTCACGCCCATCGCGAAGTTGATGCCGAACAGCTTGCCCCAGAACTGGGTCATGTCCTTGTAGACCTGCTTGCCGGTCATCACGTAGACGGCTTCCATGATGACGAGCAGCCAGGACAGGCCGAGCGTCAGCGGCACGAACAGGAAGTGGTAGAGCGCCGTGATGCCGAACTGCAGGCGTGATAGATCGACGACTTCACTACTTATCATGGTGGTCTCCCTCGGTGGGTGCAGGCGCCGGTACCGAGAGCAACTTCTCGGCGACGGCGGCAGGCGGAAGCGACATGTGCTCGGCCTGCGGATGATTGAAGAATGCGTATTTGAGCGACATCAGGAGGATCAGCTTGACGATCAGCACCAGGGTGATGTCGCGGGCGAGGGTCGGTCCGCGAGCCCACGCGGCGATGCGCGCGCGCCAGCCGATCGTGCCGGCCGGCCGCTGGGGAGGCGGCGCAGGCTCTTTATTGATCGAGATCAAGGCGATTATCCTGAATCGATTTAGGTCGGATTGGGGGCGACTTTACGTCGGATTTATGACGGCCGTGAAAGCTGTTTTAATCCTTTTGCGCCTGACATGCCAATTTTAAGATGACGGCTTTCCGATGCCGAGTGCTGCGCTGCGGCAGACCGTCGCTAACTGCAGGCTGAAACTTGAGGCAGATCAAGGTTATGCGGAAGGGGCCCGAAAACGGCCTAATACCTGATGAATCAGGTCAATTAATCGCCGAAGAGACGGGCGGTAAAGCGGATGAAACGCAGCGGGAAAAGCGGAAAAAGCAGCAGGAAAAAGCAGACGAAAAAAAAACCGCTGCCGGTCGGGCAGCGGTTTTCGATGAAGCGCTCTGAATCGCCGGATTTATGCGTATTCGGCGAGGGCGGTGCGCATCTTTTTCATTGCGCTCGCTTCGATCTGGCGGATGCGTTCCGCTGACACGCCGAACTCGGCGGCGAGATCGTGCAGCGTCGAGCCGCCCGAGCCGTCGTCGTCGACGTGCAGCCAGCGCGCCTCGATGATGCGACGGCTGCGCGCGTCGAGCGCGTCGAGCGCCTGCGCGATGCCGTCCGTCTGCAGCGTGTCGCGCTGACGCGCGGCGAGCACGGCGGTCGGCTCGTTGTGCGAGTCGGCCAGGTAGGCGATCGGCGCGTACGACTCCTCGCCGTCTTCCACCTGCCCTTCGAGCGCGATGTCGCCGCCCGACAGGCGCGTTTCCATCTCGGTCACGTCTTCGCGCTTGACATTGAGCTCCTGCGCGAGGCCGTCGATTTCCTCGGGCGTCATCGCCTGCATGCTCTTCTTGTGGCTGCGCAGGTTGAAGAACAGCTTGCGCTGCGCCTTCGTCGTCGCGACCTTCACCATGCGCCAGTTGCGCAGGATGTACTCGTGGATCTCGGCCTTGATCCAGTGGATCGCATACGACACGAGGCGCACGTTCTGGGCCGGATCGAAGCGCTTCACGGCCTTCATCAGGCCGATGTTGCCTTCCTGGATCAGGTCGCCGTGCGGCAGGCCGTAGCCGAGATAGTTGCGCGCGATCGACACGACGAGACGCAGGTGCGACAGCACGAGGCGGCGCGCCGAGTCGAGGTTGTTGTTTTCGCGGAATTCGGTTGCGTACTGGCGTTCCTCTTCGGCCGTCAGCAGAGGAATGCGATTGACGGCCTGGATATACGCGTCGATGTTGCCAAGCTGGCCCGGCAACATCGATTGAGCTGCGAGCGCCAGCGAGCCTGCCGATTCGGCCTTGGCCGGCGTCGGGCTCAGGGTATTCGGAAGGGTCAGGGCGTTGCTCACTAAAAACTCCTTTGGAATCAGGGACAAACCCCGGGTCTCGGATGAGATTCCGGGGCCAATCTTAGCACTCCCGCAAACCGAGTGCTAATTCCTTAGAGCGGGCGTGGGCATCTGAGTTCCCGATTTTTCTATCGAGATAGTCGAGTCGATAGTCTAATCTGCGACCAAGGCGGCGGATCGAAGTTCCGTAAACCATTGTTTCTGATAGGAATCAGTAGACGATTTCGATTTTTGTCGTTTTGGAAGGAAGCCATTTCGCTTCGTGATGCCGATCCGAAAAGTCCTTTACCATACCATTCAGTTCGCTCGGGCCAGGCCGTCGCGGCAGGCTCCATTCAACCCACAAAGTTGGAGTGTCAGATGAACAATAAGAAGAATCGCCGGCCCCGCAGCCGGCTTGCGCTGCATGCGATGCTGGCGGCGTCACTTCTGGGCGGATCGGGCGCGGCGTTCGCGGATCGATGGGGTATCCAGGCGGGCGGCGGGTTTTCGGATCGTCACGGGATCGACAAGGCCGATCTCGGCGTGGTGTGGGATCCGGGCTGGAACTGGTGGGAAATCGGCGGCTGGCACTTCGCGTTCGTGATGGAAGGCCACGTCGGCTACTGGCACACGGGCGGCAATGTCCACGGCAGCATCGGCGAATTCGGCGGGACGCCGATGTTCCGCTTCATCAAGAGTGCGGGCCAGGTGCGCCCGTTCGTCGAGGCCGGCGCCGGTATCCGGTTCCTGACTTCCCCGACGATCTCCAACAATCTTTCGCTCGCGACGTCGTTCCAGTTCGTGGATGTCGTCGGTGTCGGCGCACAGTTCGGAGAACGGCAACAGTATCAGGTCGGTTACCGTTTTCAACATGTGTCTAACGCGGGTATCAAAGAGCCGAATCCTGGTATAAATTTCCACCAGTTCTACGTGCAGTACAACTTCTGATCCGCATGCCCGCGCACGGCGTGCGCGTTGCCGAGGAGTCAGGCGATGGCGAAGGTGGTCGATGCGATCCGCGCGCTCGAGCGCGATCGGTTCCGGGCGATGGTGGACGGGGACGGCGAGGCGCTCGACGCGCTGCTGTCGGACAAGGTGTTCTTCGTGCACACCAACGGCAAGCGTGAAACCAAGCAGCAGTTCATCGACGCCATCGTCGCCGGCCGCCGCCGCTATCGTCAGATCGAAATCCAGTCGCAGGACGTACTGCCCGTCGGCGGCGAAACCTGCGTCGTCACCGGGCGTGCTTTGATCGAGATGGAAACGAACAACGGCGGCCTGGTCTTTCCGATTGCCTATACGTCCGTCCACACCGAGGAGCAGGGCCGCTGGTGCCTGCTCGCATGGCAGGCGACGCGGTGCGCGACCGAGACATGAGCGCGCGTGGCGCTCCTTTTCATGTCCCCACCGAAGCGGCCTTATGGGCCGCTTTTTGCTGGCCCGTGCGGCGCGGATCGCGCGGCGCACGGGCGGTCACGCCCTGCTCGCTGACTGCCGAACCCTGAGCGTCAGGCCGCCGCGCGGCGATCCGTGCAATGCCATGCCGAACGGTTGATTGCGCTGACGATTGCATCGAGCGCGGCGCTTGCCGCATCGGCGTGCAGGCCGACCCCGTGCCGCAGCGGCGCATCGCCGACCCGGCAGCCGACCGATACCGCGATCCGGCCGTCCGTCGTGCGCGCATGTTCGTACGACGCGATGTCGATCGCGGCGCCGGCGGCCGCCGCGAATGCCGCGGCGAAATGTCGCACGGCGTCTTCGGGCGTCGCGTCGGCCGCTGCCGGCGCTGCCGCGATCTCGCGGTTCTGCCAGCGTGCACCGCTGCCATGCCGCGCGGCCGGGCCGTCGGTCTCGAAGAATTCGCGGGCGAACAGCGCGCAGATCGCGTCGCCCGTCACTTCCTCGCCGGACGCGTCGGCGAGCGTCTGCACCGCATGGCTGAATTCGATCTGCACGCGGCGCGTCGGTGTGAAGCCCATCCCGCGTTCGAGCAGGAACGTCGCGCCGCCCTTGCCTGACTGGCTGTTCACGCGGATTACCGCGTCGTAGCTGCGGCCGAGGTCGGCCGGGTCGATCGGCAGGTACGGCACTTCCCAGACCGCGTCGGGGCGCTGCTGCGCGAAACCCTTGCGGATCGCGTCCTGGTGCGAGCCCGAGAACGCGGTGAACACGAGGTCGCCCGCGTACGGATGGCGCGGATGCACGGGAATCTGGTTGCAGCGTTCGACGACGCGGCGCACCGCGTCGATGTCGGAGAAGTCGAGGCCCGGGTCGATGCCTTGCGTGTAGAGGTTCAGTGCGAGCGTAACGAGATCGACGTTGCCGGTGCGCTCGCCGTTGCCGAACAGGCAGCCCTCGATGCGGTCGGCGCCCGCGAGCAGCGCGAGTTCGGCCGCCGCGACCGCGGTGCCGCGATCGTTGTGCGGATGCACGGACAGCACGATGCTGTCGCGATACGCGAGGTTGCGGTCCATCCATTCGATCTGGTCGGCGAACACGTTCGGGCTCGCGGCCTCGACGGTGGCCGGCAGGTTGACGATCATCTTGTGGTCGCGGGTCGGCCGCCAGGTTTGCGCGACCGCGTCGCAGATTTCGCGCGCGAACGTCAGCTCGGTCATGCTGAAGGTTTCCGGCGAGTACTGGAAGGTCCAGTGCGTGTCGGGGCGCGCGGCGGCGTGTTCCTTGATGATGCGCGTGCCGTCGACCGCGAGCGCCTTCACGTCGTTCTTCGACATTCCGAACACGATGCGGCGGAACGACGGGCAGACCGCGTTGTACAGGTGCACGATCGCGCGCGGCACGCCTTCGAGCGCGTCGAACGTGCGGGCGATCAGGTCTTCGCGCGACTGCACGAGCACCTCGATCGTCACGTCGTCGGGAATCCGCTGGTCGTCGATCAGCTTGCGGACGAAATCGAAGTCGGTTTGCGATGCCGACGGAAAACCGACTTCGATCTCCTTGAAACCGATCGCGACCAGCATCTCGAAGAACTCGAGCTTCTGCTCGATGCTCATCGGCTCGATCAGCGACTGGTTGCCGTCGCGCAGGTCGGTGCTCATCCAGACGGGCGCGCGCTCGATGGTGCGGGTCGGCCAGCGGCGGCCATTGATGCGGACGGGCTCGAACGGACGGTACTTGTCTTGCGGATTGCGCTTCATCTTCTGGACCTCGGGTCTCAAGTCGCGAGCGAAGACGGGCGGCAGGGGCGACGGTTGGCGCTGCCTCGCACCGCGGCGCGCGATCGCGCTGCGGTTGCGGATGATCTTCGCGAATCGACCGACGGATAGACGGACGAATGCTGACGACTTCGGGTTGTAAAAACTGCGAGAGGGGTACGGCGAGGAACTGCAGGGAGGGACCGTGCGGACAGCACACGGCGCTACGACAGCCTTACGCTAGTCGTAGCGATAGCGGCCGCGCTAGGCGGCCGGAGGTAATTCGGAGGGTGTTCGGAAAGGAACGCATGACGGCAACTCTATGCCAGGATGCGCTCGCGTGTCAAATGGTCGGGCGCGCGGGGCGGGTCGTTGCCGCGCCGTCAGCGTGCGATGCGGGCGATCTGCACGATCGTCGCGACCTGCCGCGCGACCGTGTCGGGCACCGGCATCTCGCCGCGCAACACGGCGTCCGTCCACGCGGCCGTCGTCGCCGCATCGCGCGATTCGGGCAGCGCGACGGGCGGCGTATCGGTCGACGAACGTTCGGCCTCGATCAGCGTGTCGCACACGCCGTCGTGCAGCCAGTCGACCTGCACCTGGCGCCGCGTATCGGCGACGGCCTCGCCCTCGGTGCCGCGCGCGAGCAGCGCGCCGCCGAGCGCGGCGTCCGGATGGTCGCGGAACAATTGCGCGAGGCTGTCGCGGTACGGCGGATGCGTGTAGTTGACGAGCCGCAGGCCGGCCGGTGCGAACGGCTGCAGGATCTTCACGAGCGTATGCGTCGAGTTGCGCACGCCGAGCACGCTGCGCATCGACAGCAGGTGCGCGATGCGCGGCGCCAGCGCTTCGATCGGCGCGAACGCGACGCGGCGCTCGGCGAGCATGTCCTCGATCGCATCGTGCGACGTCGACGGCGCGAGCGACAGCGCCGAGAAAATCTCCGCGCTCGTCACGCGGCCCGGGTCGCGCTCGACGCCGTGCACGAGCACCGGCACGCCTTCGCGCGCGAGCAGCAGCGCGAGCAGCGGCACGAGGTTCGGCTGCTTGCGCGCGCCGTTGTAGCTCGGGATCGACACGGGGCGGAACGCGGCGTCCTGCACGTGCACGGGCTCGAACGACGCCTGCGCGGCGGCGAGCATCGCGGCCAGCTCGTCGGACGTTTCGCCCTTCAGCCGATAGGCGATCAGGATCGCGCCGAGTTCGACGTCCGACACGCGTGCGTCGAGCATCGCGCGATAGAGCTCGAACGTGTCCTCGGCAGACAGTGCGCGCGCGCCGTTCGGGCCGCGGCCGATCTCCTTGATGAAGCGGGCGCAACGGAACGGAACGGCGGCGGGATCGTGGGAAGCGGTCATCGGGACGTGGGGCGGGCGGCCGGCATCGGGCCGCGCGGTGAGCGTAAGGAATGCCCCGAGTATCGCACGGGTGCGGCCGGCGCAAGCGCGGCCGCGCATCGCGTCGCGCTACACTCCTGGTTACCGGCGGTGGGCGCGCCGGCTGCGCCGCGCCCGTGCCGTTGCCGGCCGAATACGACTACGAGAGACATCCCATGAAGCTCTACAGCTATTTCCGCAGTTCTGCGTCGTACCGCGTGCGGATCGCCCTGAACCTGAAGCAGCTGCCGTTCGACTATGTCCCCGTGCACATGCTGCGCAACGGTGGCGAGCAACTGAAGGACGAGTACCGTGCACTGAATCCGGATGCGGTCGTGCCGACGCTGACCGACGGCGACGCGACGCTGCAGCAGTCGCTCGCGATCATCGAATATCTCGAAGAAACCCATCCGGAGCCCGCGTTGCTGCCGAAGCAGCCGGTCGACCGCGCGTACGTGCGCGCGGTCGCGCTGCAGATCGCGTGCGAAATCCATCCGCTCAACAACCTGCGCGTGCTGAAGTACCTGAAGCACACGCTGCAGGTACCCGAAGAGGCGAAGAACGCGTGGTACCGGCACTGGATCGAGGCGGGCTTCGAAACGCTCGAGACGCGCCTCGCGAACGATCCGCGCACCGGCAAGCTGTGCTTCGGCGACACGCCGACGCTCGCCGACCTGTGCCTCGTGCCGCAGGTGTTCAACGCGAACCGCTTCTCGATCGACACGACGCGTTATCCGACGATTCAACGGATCGTCGACCATGCATCGACGCTCGACGCGTTCAAGGCCGCCGAGCCCGGCGCGCAACCCGACGCCGAATGAGCGCGGCGCCCCCCGGGCGCGCATGAAAAAGGGCGCCCGAAGGCGCCCTGGGCGATGCGGGCCGGCGGCGTTCAGCCGAGCAGCGCGTCCGCGAATTCCACGGCGCTGAACGGCTGCAGGTCCTCGACCTTCTCGCCGACGCCGATGAAGTAGACGGGCACCGGGCGCTGCCGCGCGATCGCGGCGAGAATCCCGCCCTTCGCGGTGCCGTCGAGCTTCGTGACGATGAGTCCCGTGAGGCCGAGCGCGTCGTCGAATGCCTTCACCTGCGTGAGCGCGTTCTGGCCGGTGTTCGCGTCGATCACCAGCAGCACTTCGTGCGGCGAGCCGTCGTGCGCCTTCGAGATCACGCGCTTCACCTTCTTCAACTCTTCCATCAGGTGGAGCTGCGTCGGCAGGCGGCCGGCCGTGTCGGCCATCATCACATCGATCTTGCGTGCGCGCGCGGCGCTGACCGCGTCGAAGATCACCGCGGCCGGATCGCCGCTTTCCTGCTGCACGACCGTCACGTTGTTGCGCTCGCCCCAGACCGCCAGCTGTTCGCGCGCGGCCGCGCGGAACGTATCGCCCGCAGCCAGCAGCACCGACTGGTCGAAGCTCTGCAGATGCTTCGCGAGCTTGCCGATGCTGGTGGTCTTGCCCGCGCCGTTCACGCCGGTGATCATCATCACGAGCGGCTGTGCGCGGCCGAGCATCAGCGATTTCTCGAGCGGCTTCAGCAGCTCGACGAGCAGGTCGTGCAGCGCACTCTTCACCTGCTGCGGGTCGGTCAGCCGGCCGGTGCGCACCTTTTCGCGCAGCGCGTCGAGCAGGTACTCGGTCGCGTCGACGCCCGCGTCGGACATCAGCAGCGCGGTTTCGAGTTCCTCGTACAGATCCTCGTCGATCTTCGTGTTGACGAATACGCCGGTGATGCTGTTGCCCGTTTTCGCGAGCCCCGTTTTCAGGCGCGCAAGCCACGATTGCTTCGCGGATGCATCCTGCAGCGGCGGCGGGACGATTTCGACCGTCTCGACGACTTCGTCGCGGCCGTCGTTGGTCGGCGTGACCGTCATCACGACGGCCGGCGCGGCCGGTTGCACGGGCGCCTGCGGCACGTCGGCCGCGGGCGGAGCCTCGAGCGCGGGCGCCTCGGACGGCTCGTCCGTTTGCTGCGCGTCGGCCGATTGCGATTCCGCGGGATCGGGCTCCTGCGTTTTCTTGAATCGTTTGAAGAAGCTGAACATGGTCTGACGTCGGGAAGAGGGTGGGCCGCCGCCAGGAGCGGGGCGCCGGATGGGCCGTTCTGCGTTCGCGCGGGCGCGGCGCACGGCGGCCGAAACCGTGCATTTTATCAGTGCGGCGTGGCACTCGCGTCAGTGCGCGACGCCGCTGTGGTAACGTGCGCCTGTTTGGCGGTGCGCCCTGGCGCGCGCCCGGTCCCTCCGTTGCCTATATTCCGTATGTCCCGTTCCTCTCCCGGCCGCCCGGCGGCCCCTCCTGGCCGCGGCAAGCCGCACACGATCCGCATCATAGGCGGCGACTGGAAACGTACCCCGCTCGCGGTGCTCGATCTCGACGGCCTGCGGCCGACGCCCGATCGCGTACGCGAGACGCTGTTCAACTGGCTCGGCCAGGATCTCGAAGGCCGGCGCTGCCTCGACCTGTTCGCGGGCACCGGCGCGCTCGGCTTCGAGGCCGCGTCGCGCGGCGCGGCGAGCGTCGTGATGGTCGAACGCCATCCGCGCGCCGCGCAGCAACTGCGTGCGATCAAGGACAAGCTCGGCGCCCGCACGGTCGAAGTCGCCGAAGCCGATGCGCTGCGGCTCGCGGCCGGGCTCGCGCCGGGTGCGTTCGACGTCGTGTTTCTCGATCCGCCGTTCGGCGATCCGGCCGCGCTCGAGCGCGCGATCGCGCTGTCGGCGCCGCTCGTCGCGGCGGGCGGCGCGCTGTACGTCGAGACGGGGGCGGAACTCGATCCGGCCGCGCACGACGCGCTCGCGGGCTGGCAGGTCGTGAAGCACGGCAAGGCCGGTGCGGTTCACTATCATTTGCTGCGGCGCGAAAATGATGAATAATGCGCGTTCCATACGAGGCGGCGCGCCGCAAAGGCGACGCATGCCCATCTCGGCAGTGGCGTGCGCATCGCACCGCTGCCATCCCGTTTGCGTGATGACAGGAGGAGCGACATGGTAGTCGCCGTGTATCCCGGTACGTTCGATCCGCTGACGCGCGGGCACGAAGACCTCGTGCGGCGCGCGTCGAGCATTTTTGATACGCTGGTGGTCGGTGTCGCCGACAGTCGCGCGAAAAAGCCGTTCTTCTCGCTCGAAGAACGTCTGACGATTGCGAACGAGGTGCTCGGCCATTATCCGAACGTGAAGGTGATGAGTTTCACCGGTCTGCTGAAGGACTTTGTCCGCACCAACAACGCGCGCGTGATCGTGCGCGGCCTGCGCGCCGTGTCCGATTTCGAATATGAGTTCCAGATGGCGGGGATGAACCGCTATCTGCTGCCCGACGTCGAGACGATGTTCATGACGCCGTCCGATCAGTACCAGTTCATCTCGGGAACGATCGTGCGCGAAATCGCACAGTTGGGCGGCGATGTCAGCAAGTTCGTGTTTCCGTCCGTCGAGAAGTGGCTGACCGAGAAAGTCGCCGCGATGGGAGGCCCTGCCGCGTGACGCGGCGCCGGCCGGTTTCGTTGCGAAGCCGGCCGCCGGCCTGAAGAAGTGAGATCAGTATGGCTTTGATGATTACCGACGAGTGCATCAATTGCGACGTGTGCGAGCCCGAGTGCCCGAACGGCGCGATTTCGATGGGCCCGGATATCTACGTGATCGACCCGAACAAGTGCACCGAGTGCGTCGGCCATTTCGACGAACCGCAGTGCCAGCAGGTGTGTCCGGTCGAATGCATTCCGCGCGATCCGCAGCATGACGAATCGCACGCGCAATTGATGGAGAAGTATCACGCGTTGATCGCCGGGAAGGGCGACGACGCGTCGTGACCCTGCGGTGACGCGCGCGCTTTGGTTTATCGGCGCACGCGTCACGCGTCCCGAGCGGCGCCGTCCGGCGCCGGTTCTTTCCTTAGGCAAGCAGCTCGCGCAGCGCCGCGACGAGCGCATCGCATTCGGCGTCGGTGCCGACGGTGATGCGCAGATGCTGGTCGATTCGCGGCAGCCGGAAGTGCCGCACGAAAATTTCCCGTTCCTTCAGCTTTGCCGCGATCGCGCCCGCATCGTGCGCGGGATGGCGCGCGAACACGAAATTCGCGGCTGACGGCACGACGTCGAAGCCGAGCGCGTCGAGCGCGTGCGTGAGCCGCGTCCGGCTGTCGATCACGCGCCGGCAGGTCGCGTCGAAATAGTCGGTGTCCTCGTACGCGGCCTGTGCGGCAACCTGCGCGAGCCGGTCGAGCGGATAGGAGTTGAAGCTGTCCTTCACGCGGTTCAGCGCGTCGATCAGCGCCGCATCGCCGAACGCGAAGCCGACGCGCATGCCCGCGAGCGAGCGCGCCTTCGACGTCGTGTGCACGACAAGCAGGTTCGGATGGCGGTCGATCAGCGTAATCGCGGACTGCGCGCCGAAATCGACATAGGCCTCGTCGATCACGACGACCGACGACGGATTCGCGGCCGCGATCCGCTCGACATCCGCGAGCGGCAGCGCGCGCCCGGTCGGCGCATTCGGGTTCGGAAACAGCACGCCGCCGGCGTCGTCGAGATAGTCGTCGACGCGGATCGAGAAGTCGTCCGCGAGCGGCACGATCGTGGTCTGCACGCCGTACAGGCGGGCGTAGGTCGGATAGAAGCTGTACGTGATGTCGGGAAACCGCAGCGGCCGGTCGTGCTTCAGCAGCGCCTGGAACGTGTGCGCGAGCACCTCGTCGGAGCCGTTGCCGACGAACACCTGTTCGGGCTTGATGCGATGATGGGCCGCGACCGTCTCGCGCAGCGCGCGCGCGACCGGATCCGGATAGCGGCGCAGCGTGTCGCCGGTCTCGCCGAGTTCGCGTGCGATCGCCGCGACGACGCGCGGCGACGGCGGATAGGGATTCTCGTTGGTGTTCAGCTTGACGGGATGCGCGAGCGCGGGCTGTTCGCCCGGCACGTAAGGCACGAGTTGCTGAACGACGTCGCTCCAGTAACGGCTCACCGCTTGGCTCCTGTCGGGCAAAACGACGAGATTACCGCATGTGCGCGTCAAGGTGGGGAGGGCGGTGCCGCCCGGCGACGCCGGACAGCCCGATGCACCGGGCCGGTGCGATACGCGGTCAGGTCAGTTGCGATGCAACTGCATCGTCGCGCGGTCGAGTTCGCCCTTGACGACCATCGGCATCACGGCGAGCGCGCGTTCGATCGACGCGTCGATCACGTCCTGTTCCTCGCGGCGCGGCGGCTTCAGCACGAAGTTCGCGACATCGGGCTTCGCGCCGGCGCGCGCGCTTTCCGGAATCAGGTCGCGCGGATGGCCGATGCCGATCCGCAGCCGCCAGTAATGCTGCGTCGACAGGTGCGCGGAGATGTCCTTGAGGCCGTTGTGGCCGCCGCTGCCGCCGCCGAGCTTCAGCTTCACGGTGCCGGGCGGCAGGTCGAGCTCGTCGTGCGCGACGAGAATCTGGTCGGGCAGGATCTTGAAGAATTGCGCGAGCGCGACGACCGACTGGCCGGAGCGGTTCATGTAGGTCTGCGGCTCGAGCAGGTGGACTTCCTCGCCGTGCAGGCGCGCTTTCGCGTAGAAGCCGTGGAAGCGGCGCTCGTCGCGCAGCGTCGTGCCCGCCTCGCGGGCGAGCTGGTCGATCAGCCAGAAGCCGGCGTTGTGGCGCGTCGCGGTGTATTCCGCCCCGGGATTGCCGAGGCCGACGATCAGTTTGATCATGACGTTTCGAAGGCGGCGGCTGCCGCCTGGGCGCAGAAAAAGAAAAACCCGCCGGGCAAGCCGCGGCGGGTTGCGTCGACCGTTTCGTGAAACGGATCGATCGGGCGCGTAGGCAGCCGCTTAGGCAGCCGGCGTTTCGCCTTCGCCTGCTGCGTCCGACACGGCACCAGCCGGGACCGTCGCCGATGCGACAACCGGGTTTTCCGCATCGATGTGCGCGACCAGCGCGACGCCCTTCGGCAGCGCGATGTCCTTCGCGTGCAGCGACTGACCGGCTTCGATCTTCGACAGGTCGACTTCGAGGAACTCCGGCAGGGCAGCCGGCAGGCACTCGATTTCGATTTCCGTCGCGACGTGCGAAACGACCGCGCTCGACAGCTTCACGGCCGGGCTGACTTCGGCGTTCAGGAAGTGCAGCGGCACCTTCGTGTGCAGCTTCTTCTTCGCGTCAACGCGCTGGAAGTCCACGTGCAGCACCAGTTGCTTGAACGGGTGGTATTGCACGTCGCGCAGCAGAACCTGCTGCGACTGGCCGGCCACTTCGAGGTCGAGGATCGACGAGTGGAAGGCTTCCTTCTTCAGGGCGTGCCACAGGGCGTTGTGATCGAGTTCGATCTTTTGCGGGGCTGCTTCGCCACCGTAAACGATACCCGTGGTCTTACCGGCGTTGCGCAGGCGGCGGCTCGCACCCGTACCTTGCTGTTGGCGCTCGAAAGCGACGACTTTCATGTGATTCTCCAATGGCTGCCCGCGACCAGGCAGTAAAACGGGGCCGTCAAACGGCGGCCCCCGATGAAACGGCGGGGTTTCGTCTATCCCGTCCGATTGTGCAAAAAGCGAAGCGTTGCCGCTTCGCTTTCTGCGCATGCTTTGTTGTGTCGACTCGCGATCAGGATTCCGCGAACAGCGACATCACCGAATCGCCGCGGCGGATCCGAGAGAACGTCTCGGCCAGCAGGCTCGCGCTCGTCAGCGAACGGATCTTCGAGCACGCCAGCGATTCGGCCGACAGCGGGATCGTATCGGTGACGACCAGCTCGTCGAGTGCCGATGCTGCGATGCGGTCGGCGGCGCCGCCCGACAGCACGGGGTGCGTCGCGTACGCGAACACCTGCTTCGCACCGCGATCCTTCAGTACTTGCGCGGCCTTGCAGAGCGTGCCGGCCGTATCGACCATGTCGTCCATGATCACGCAGGTGCGGCCTTCGACTTCACCGATGATGTTCATCACTTCGGCGACGTTCGCCTTCGGACGACGCTTGTCGATGATCGCGAGATCGCAGTTGAGCTGCTTCGCGAGTGCCCGGGCACGCACCACGCCGCCGACGTCCGGCGACACGACGAGCAGATCCGAGTAGTTCTGCTTGCGCAGGTCGCCCAGCAGGATCGGCGTTGCGTAGATGTTGTCGACCGGGATGTCGAAGAAGCCCTGAATCTGGTCGGCGTGCAGATCCATCGTGATGATCCGCTCGACGCCGGCGATTTCCAGCATGTTCGCGACGACCTTCGCCGAGATCGCGACGCGCGCCGAACGCGGGCGGCGATCCTGACGGGCGTAGCCGAAGTAGGGGATGGCTGCGGTGATCCGGCCGGCCGATGCGCGCTTGAGCGCGTCGACCATGATCATCAGTTCCATCAGGTTGTCGTTCGCCGGCGCGCACGTGGATTGCAGGACGAAGACGTCCTTGCCACGCACGTTTTCCTGGATCTCGACCTGGATCTCGCCGTCGGAGAAACGGCTGACCATTGCTTTGCCGAGGGGAATTCCAAGAATGTTGACGACTTCCTGGGCGAGCGCGGGATTCGCGTTGCCAGTAAAAACCATCAGGCCGTCATGGCTGCTCATCGTGCACCTGCTTCAGGCTTAGGCGGGAAATGCGGGAAAATTTTTGGCAGGGGAGGAAGGACTCGAACCCTCGCATGCCGGAATCAAAATCCGGTGCCTTGACCAACTTGGCGACTCCCCTACACTTAACTGATAACTTCACCGGACTCGTGTAGGCCATCCGGCAAAGTAAAACTTCATGACGCGAAAGCGAAGAGCGGATGCTCGTTCAGGCTCTCGGCAACTGCGCCGTTCCAACTGGCGGGCAGCTTGGCTTTCGCCGCTTCTGCCTCGTGTTTGCTGCGAAACGCTGCAAACACGCTTGCTCCGGAGCCGGTCATCCTCGCGGGGGTCACATCATACAACCATTTGACCACCTGCGCAACTTCCGCGTACTTACTTGTCACAACTTGCTGCATATCGTTCCGGCCGAAGCTGTCTGGCCATCCCGCATCGCTGTTTTGCTGTGCAAGAAAGTCAGCAATTGTGACGGGCTTCGAATCTCTTGTCAACAACTCATCTGAAAATATTTCAGCGGTCGGGACATGAACGCGTGGCGTCACAACCAAGAACCAGCGAGTCGGCAATTCTACCTCAGCTAATTCTTCTCCGATACCCTCTGCGAACGCATTTTTTCCAAAAATAAAAAACGGGACGTCTGCGCCGAGTTTCACCGCGAGCGACTGAAGCTCCGTGCGCGGCAGGTCGAGTTGCCACAGGCGGTTCAGCGCGAGCAGCGTCGTCGCCGCGTCGGAGCTGCCGCCGCCGAGGCCGGCACCCATCGGCAGGCACTTGTCGATCTCGATGTCGACGCCTGACGCGGTGCCGGTGTGCGCCTTCAGCAGGTTGGCTGCGCGCACGACGAGATCGCTTTCCTCGGGCACGCCGGGCACGTCGGTGACACGCGCGACGCGGCCGTCGTCGCGCAGCGTGAAGTGCAGCGTGTCGCCCCAGTTCAGCAGCTGGAACACGCTCTGCAGATCGTGATAGCCGTTCGGGCGGCGGCCGGTGATGTGCAGGAACAGGTTGAGTTTCGCGGGCGCAAGGCAGTTGCGCAGCGAGCGGGTCGAATCGGTCATGCGTATGTTGGGCTAGGCGCGCGTACTCACTGATCGAGCACGAGCTTGATGTCGAGCGGCGGCGTCGCGCGCACGAGGTTGACGCGTTTGACGCCCGTGGCCGGGGCGTCCGCGTAGGCAAGGTAGTCGATCGTCCAGCCGTCCTGGCGGATCTGCTTGACGTGCGAGTCGTCGGCCGGATCGCGTACCGTCTCCGCCGGCGTCGCGGGCGCGGGCGTCGGCAGCAGCCAGTAGCGCAGGCCCGCGAGCGGCAGGGCGAAGCCGAGCGTTCGCTGCATCAGGTCGCCGACGTCTGCCGCATATTGCGTCGGACGGTTCGGCAGCTCGAGCGACGCCGCCTGCGGCGTCGATTTCACGACCGCGAGCGTCTGGCCGAGCGGGCTGCGCAGCTCGAGCGACACGTCGTTGCCGTGCTCCTGCCAGTCGAAGTTGCCGTACACGTTCTGCTGCTTGCCGAGACGGTCGTCGTACTGCACGGCGAAGCGGCCATGGTAAGCGTGCGTCGCGGCGGTCTGCAGCGCCGCGCCCGTCGGCGCGCTTGCCGACGGCGGCGTGCTCGCGCAGCCGGCGAGCGCGAGCGCCGCGCCGGCTGCGGCCAGCGTGCGCTGCGCGCGGGAGGACAGGGAAAGCATCGGGAACATCTGCATCAGAGGCCGTTGATCTGCAGGCGCTTCAGCGTCTGCACGAGCGTTTCGTTGTCGGGCTCGAGCTTCTGCGCGGCACGCCACGCGGAACGCGCGTCGTCCTGCGCGCCGCTCTTCCACAGCACTTCGCCGAGGTGCGCGCCGATTTCGGCGTTCGGCTGCAGTTCGTACGCATGCCGCAGGACCTTCGTAGCGCCGGCCGTGTCGCCCATCCGGTACTTCACCCAGCCGAGGCTATCCATGATGTAGGCATCGTTCGGCGCGAGCGTCATCGCCTTGTCGATCAGCTTGCTGGCTTCGGGCAGGCGCTGGTTGCGGTCGGCAAGCGAATAGCCGAGCGCGTTGTACGCCTGCGGGTTGTCGGGCTGCGTGCGGATCAGCTCGCGCAGCTGCTTTTCCATCGTCGTGTAGTGGCCGGTTTTTTCGGCCGCCATCGCGTAGTCGTAGCGCAGGTCGGGATCGTCCGGGAAGTCCTGGACCGCCTGCCCGAGCCGTGCCTCGGCTTCCGGATAGCGCTTCGCGGTGAACAGGATCGACGCGTCGGTGCGCGCGACCACGGCCGCGTCGCGCGGATCCGTGATCGGCAGGTCGTCGAGCACCTTGCGCGCCTCGTCGGTCTTGCCCTGTTTCTGCAGCAGCTGCGCGCGCGTGATCTGCGCGGGGAGATAGTGCTGGCTCGTCTGGTCGACCTTGTCGAGCCATTGCGACGCCTGCGCATCGTTGTTCTGGTCGATCGCGATCTGCGCGAGGTAGATGTAGCCCTGGCCGACGTCGAGGTTCTGCTGCTTGTCGCCGAGCTGCACGTACTGCTTCAGGTAGGCGGTCGCTTCGTCGAGTTTCTTCTGCTGAATCTTGATCAGCGCGAGCGCCATCAGCGGCGTCGGATCCTTCGAGTCGAGCTTGCGCATCGTCTCGAACTGCTTCTGCGCGTCGTCGAGGCGATCGTCGGCGAGATAGAGCTGCGACAGCGCGAGCCGCGCGTCGCGCGACTTCGGATTCTGCTGAACATATTTCTCGAACGACGCGATGCCCGCCGCGCGTTCCGCCGGCCCCATCTGCGACAGCATCAGGGCCGCCGGCAGGTAGTCGGGGCGGAGCTGCAGCGCCCGCTTCAGCGATTGCGCGGCGCCGTCCTTGTCGTCGACCGCGAGCTGCTGCCGCGCGATCGCGAGCTGCGCCTCGGGCCGGTTCATGTCGTTCTTCAGCATGTCCTTCAGCACCGCGAGGCCGCCGACGCGATCGGAGCCGCGCACGAGCAGCGCCTGCAGCGCGAGGATCGCGGGCCCGCGCGTCTCGCCGGTTGCGCGGGCCAGCTCGCGCGCGAGCATCGGCTGCGCGTCGGCCGGCTTGCCGGCGAGCACCAGCAGCGCGGCGTCGACCTGCGACGCCCGGTTCGAATCCGGTGCGTACTGGCGCCACAGGTTCGCGGCGGACAGCGCGTCGGCCGGGCTCTGTGCACCGAGCGCGATCTCGGTCGCACGCTGCGCCATGCGCGGATCGCGCGTGTCGCGGGCGAGCGCGAGGTAGGTCTGGTACGCCGGCGCCGGCTGGTTGCGCTGGAGCGCGACTTCGGCGGCGAGCACCTGGTAGACGATCTGGCTCGTCAGCGCGACACCGGGGAGATTCTTCTGCTCATCCGGGATCACATGCTCGAACGCGCCCTGCGGCTCCGCGTCGTCCGATGCCGGATTCTGCGCGTGAGCCGGGAAGGCGGTGAGGGTCCAGGCGGCAAACAGCGCGGCGCCGAGTGCACGACGGACCGGGAAGGCGCGCGCGCCGCGCGCGGCGGCGGGGCGCTTCTGAAGCAGCTTCGAGGGCAGAGTCATGGAAATCCGTTCGATGTTTCAACCGATTGTAACGCGCTCGCTACAATACACGCACGATCGTGAATCCAGCCTCAGACCCGTATAACATGCCAGAGTTGCCAGAAGTCGAAGTCACGCGCCGGGGCATCGAGCCCTTTGTCGCGGGCCGCCGCGTCGAGCGTGTCGACGTCCGTACCGCGATGCTGCGCTGGCCCGTGCCGGCGGGGCTCGCCGAGCAGTTGCGCGCGCGCGAGGTGCTCGCGGTCGAACGTCGCGGCAAGTACCTGCTGTTCGAGGTCGACGCGGGCTGGTTCATCGTCCATCTCGGCATGACGGGCACGCTGCGCGTGCTGCCCGCGGCCGGCGTGCCCGTTGCCGCGAAGCACGATCACATCGACTGGATCTTCGACGAATTCGTACTGCGGTTCCGCGATCCGCGCCGCTTCGGCGCCGTGCTGTGGCACCCACGCGAAGCGGGCGACGTGCATGCGCATCCGCTTCTCGCGAGCCTCGGCGTCGAGCCGTTCTCGCCGGCGTTCACCGGCGCGCTGCTGCATGCGCGCACGCGCGGTCGCACGGTGTCGGTGAAGCAGGCGCTGCTCGCGGGCGACATGGTCGTCGGCGTCGGCAACATCTATGCGTCGGAGAGCCTGTTTCGCGCCGGCATCCGGCCGACGACGGCCGCCGGCAAGGTGTCGCTGCCGCGCTACGAGCGGCTGGCCGACGCGGTGCGCGCGACGCTCGCCGATGCGATCGAGCGCGGCGGCAGTACGCTGCGCGATTTTGTCGGCAGCAACGGCGAAAGCGGCTATTTCCAGCTCGACTGCTTCGTCTACGACCGTGCCGGCCAGCCTTGCCGCGTATGCGGCACGCCGATCCGCCAGATCGTGCAGGGCCAGCGGTCGACCTATTTCTGTGCGACCTGCCAGCGTTGAAACCTTTTTCCGCGATTAGATAACTTGAAGCCGCCCCGCATCGCCCCCGCTCCGTTCCCCGTCACGCCGCTGCACCGCACGTTCGCCACGCGCCTGATCGCGTGGCAGCGCGAGCACGGCCGCCACGACCTGCCGTGGCAGAACACCCGCGATCCGTACCGAATCTGGCTGTCGGAAATCATGCTGCAACAGACCCAGGTGTCGACCGTCATCCCGTATTACGCGCGCTTTCTCGAACGCTGCCCCGACGTCGCCGCGCTCGCGGCCGCGCCGGTCGACGACGTGATGGCGCTGTGGGCGGGGCTCGGCTACTACTCGCGCGCGCGCAACCTGCACCGCTGCGCGCAGGCCGTCGTCGCCGAGCACGGCGGCGCGTTTCCGGCGACGCCCGACGCGCTGGCCGAACTGCCGGGCATCGGCCGCTCGACGGCCGCGGCGATCGCGTCGTTTGCGTACGGCGCGCGCGCGACGATCCTCGACGGCAACGTGAAGCGCGTGCTCGCGCGGGTGTTCGGCGTCGAGGGCTTTCCGGGCGAGAAGCGCGTCGAGAACGACATGTGGGCGCTTGCCGAATCGCTGCTGCCCGATGCCGCGAACGCGGCGGACGTGAGCGCGTATACGCAGGGCCTGATGGATCTCGGCGCGACGCTGTGCGTGCGCGGCAAGCCCGATTGCGCGCGTTGCCCGTTCGCGGGCGACTGCGTCGCGCAATCGACGGGCCGGCAGCGCGAACTGCCGGCCGCGCGGCCGAAGAAGGCCGTGCCGACGCGCAAGACCTGGATGCTCGTGCTGCGCGACGGCGACGCCGTGCTGCTCGAGCGGCGGCCGCCGGCTGGCATCTGGGGCGGCTTGTGGAGCCTGCCGCAAGCCGACGGTGATGCGGCGCTCGCGGAACTTGCGCAGGGCTTCGGCGGCGGCGGCCCGGTGCCGCTTGCGCCGTTCACGCACACGTTCACGCATTTCCGGCTCGAGATCGAACCGCGGCTGAGCGACATGGCGGACGGCGGCGGCCTGCCGTCGCAGGCACGGGACGCGGAGACCGCGTGGGTGCCGCTGAGCCGGCTCGATGCGTACGGCGTGCCGGCGCCCGTGCGCAAGCTGCTCGATGCACTGAGCGGGCCGCTGCTGTAACGAACAGGGAAGGGCGCGGGCCGCGCGCCCAAGAAAACGCCGGGCCGCCCCAGGTTTTCATGCTCCCTCGGGGGCTGGGCCGAAGCCACGGGTCCTGGGGACACTCACAGCCAGCCGTGCCGGTCGAGCACGTGGTGCACGGCGTCGATGCGTGCGCCGACGTCCGGAAACTCCATCAGCTTTTGCCGCGCGCGCAGGTCGAGCGGCAGCAGTTCCGAGAGGCGGTTCGACACCCAGCTGGGATCGTCGAGACGAAACGGTTCGCCGAACGGCAGCTTGCCCGGCTCGGATTTCTTCAGCGCGTCGATGATGCGCTCGAGCACCTCGGCGCACGAGCCGAACTGTGCGAGCGCCTGCTCGCCTTCGAGCGGGATGTCGTCGGGCAGCGGCTCCGCGATGCCGACCAGCAGCCCGTTGCCTTCGACGCGATACGACAGCAGTTCGAAACGCTGCGTGCCGACCGCCTGCAGATACAGCATCCCGAATTCGCCGGTATCGCACTCGGTGATGCGCGCCATGCAGCCGATGGTTTCGGGCACCGACACGGCGCCGTCCTGTGCGACTTCGGGCCCGCTCTTCAGCAGGCACACGCCGAACGGCGCGTCGTCGCGCAGGCACGCGCGGGACATGTCGAGGTAGCGTGCCTCGAACACCTTGAGCGGGAGCAGGCCTCCCGGAAACAGCACCGTGTGCAGCGGAAACAGCGGCAGGTCGATCAGGGTGGTCGATAGGGAGGACATGGCGCGCGGGCGTTGGGGCGGGTGTCGCTAGGGTCGGTCGACCTCGGAGACGAGCCGCGACGACGCGTCGACATCCACGGGCGCGTCACGATGCCGCACGATCACGTTCGCCTCGTGCGCGAGGCGCGCGGCGAGCGTTTCCGCGATGAACACCGAGCGATGCTGGCCGCCGGTGCATCCGATGGCGACGGTCAGGTAGCTGCGGTTGTCATCGCGGAAGTGCGGCAGCCATTTCAACAGGAACGCATGGATGTCGTCGATCATCTGGTGGACGATCGGCAGTGCGTCGAGAAAGGCGATGACCGGCTGGTCGAGCCCGGTGAGCGGGCGCAACTCGTGGTCGTAGTACGGATTCGGCAGCGCGCGCACGTCGAACATCAGGTCGGCGTCGAGCGGTACGCCGCGCTTGAAGCCGAACGACTCGAACATCACCATCAGGTCGTTGTTCTTCTGCTCGATGAAGCGCTTGACCCACGTGCGCAGCACGTTCGCGCGCAGCGTGCTCGTATCGATCTGGTGGCCGAACTCGGCGAGCGGCGCGACGAGGTCGCGTTCGCGCTCGATCGCTTCCTCGAGCGACGACAACAGGCCGACGTCCGCATCGTGCGACAGCGAGCCGGAGAGCGGATGGCGGCGGCGCGTTTCGGAGAAGCGCTGGATCAGCGCCTGGGTGCTTGCGTTGAGGAACAGCACGCGCACGTCGTGATCGCGCGACAGCTCGCGGATCAGGCCGGGCATTTCGTCGAGCGATGCGCTCGAGCGCGCGTCGATCGCAACCGCGAGCCGGCGCTGGCCGTCCTGGGCGAGGTAGCGGGCGAGTTCGGGGAGCACATGCGGCGGCAGGTTGTCGACGCAGTAATAGCCTGCGTCTTCTAGCGCGTTCAGCGCGACGGATTTGCCTGAGCCGGAGATGCCGGTGATAAGGACGATGCGCATGGGAAGCAGAGAATCCTGACGTTTCATCATAGCACCGGCTCGACGCGTCGGCGTTGCGCAGCCGGCGCGTGCGGGTTACACCAGTTTGCCGGGGAACTGACTGTCGGGATCTTGCATCGCGAGTCGTTGCCGATCCATGAAATCGCGCAACGTGTCGATTCCGCGCAACTGCAGGATCGTGTTCCGGACGGCGGCCTCGACGAGCACCGCGAGGTTGCGGCCGGCCGCGACCTGGATCGTGACCTTGCTGATCGGCAGACCGAGCACGTCGACGGTCTGGCTTTCGAGCGGCAGGCGCTGGAATTCGCCGTCGGGGCGCCGCACGAGCTGGACGATCAGCTTCAGCTTCATTTTCCGCCGCACGGCGGTTTCGCCGAAGATCGTCTTGATGTCGAGCAGGCCGAGGCCGCGCACTTCGAGCAGGTTTTGCAGCAGCGGCGGGCACCGCCCTTCGACGAAATCGGGGCCAAGACGGACGAAGTCGACCGCGTCGTCGGCGACGAGGCCGTGGCCGCGGCTGATCAGTTCGAGGCCGAGCTCGCTTTTGCCGAGGCCCGAATCGCCGGTCAGCAGCACGCCCATCCCGAGGATGTCGAGGAATACGCCGTGCAGCGTCGCGCGCGGCGCGAGGATGCGGGACATGTAGAGCCGCAGGCTGTCGATCACCGCGGCGGCCGACATCGGCGTCGTGAACAGCGGGGTCGACGAGCGCGTGCAGCGCAGCACGAGTTCGGGCGGCGCCGCGGCGCCGCCGGCGACGACGAGGAACGGCGGTTCGAGCGCGATCAGCTCGGCCATGTGGCGCGAGCGGTCTTCGTCGGTCTGGCGCTGGTAGTAGTCGATTTCGGCTTCGCCCAGCACCTGGATCCGGTTCGGGTGGATCAGGTTCAGGTGGCCGACGAGGTCGGCGCTCGACGTCGCGTTGCCGACCGTGTCGGCCGAAAAGCCGCGTTCCCAGCCTTCATGCCCCGTCAGCCAGCTCAGTTTCAGCGTGGCCGCGTTGTCGTCGAAGATGCTCTGGGCGTTGATGCTGGACGTATCCATGACTTTCGTCACTCCAATGGGCCGGTGCATGCGCGCGGCGACGGACGTCGCCATGCCGGGCCGGCGCCGGGCGGCCCTGGACGGCGGCGCGTGCCGCCTCGTACGGGAAAATATTCCGCCCGGATCAACTCAAGGTTGCCACTGAGTGAGCAGGCGATGCAACTCGGCGATATCCGTTTCGTTGTGCAGACGCTCACGCGCGTCGCGATCGGACAGCAGTTGCGCGATTTCCGACAGGATTTCGAGATGCTGCTGGGTGGCTTGCTCGGGGACGAGCAGGAAAATCAGGAGGCCGACCGGCTGGCCGTCGGGCGCTTCGAACGGGATCGCATCGGCGAGCCGGACGAACGCGGCGAGCGGGTGCTTGAGACCCTTGATGCGCCCGTGCGGAATCGCGACGCCTTCGCCGAGCCCGGTCGAGCCGAGGCGCTCGCGCGCGAACAGGTTGTCCGTGACGGTGCTGCGGGCGATGCCGTTCTGATTCTCGAACATCAGCCCGGCTTGTTCGAACACGCGTTTCTTGCTGGTGACCGAGAGGTCGATGACGACGTTCTCTATGGGCAGGATTTTGGCTAGGCGATTCATGTTGGCAGGCGATTGGGCGGCCTGGGGTCTCCTTGCGGCGGCAGACTGATTTTCCATGTTCGGCGATATCAAGGCATTTGGTATCGGCAACCTGCAACGCAGCTACCGCACCCAACGCCCCCCGGCGATAACCGGGACATTATAGAGCACAGCCGCGTGCGTGGCGCAGCATGGACGGACCGGTCGCACCCCGGGCGCGGAGTCGCAAAAAAAACGCCCGGCGAACCGGGCGGCGTGCGTGTTGCGGTGACGGTTATTGCGGCGGCAGTTCGATCTGGTCGATCGACGGTTGAAGTTTGATCGGGTCGTGCGCGTGCGTTTGCAGGCGCTCCATGTGCTTGACGACCTGGCGATCCAGCTTGTCGATCAGCAGATCGATCGCGGCGTACAGGTTGCCGTTCGCGCTCTCGACGAAGATGTCCTTGCCCTTCAGGTGCAGATTGATTTCCGCGCGCTGCTGCTTGTCCTTTTCCTTGTGATTGTCGACCGAGAGGATCACAGTGCCATCGATCACCTGATCGCTATGCCGTAGCACCCTGTCCAGCTTGGTGATCACGTATTCGCGAATTGCAGGCGTGACTTCGAGATGATGTCCACTGATCTTCAGGTTCATAGTGCTTCTCCAAGCGAGTGACCACCCGGCCGCATCGAGGCGGCGCTCCGGCCGACTTGCCCGTGCCGCACAGAGGCGGTGTATCGCGGACAGGTCGCCCGGCCTGTTCCCCGTGTGCGCGGTGGCCGGAACACGCCTGCCGCCGGGCAGGCAGCAGGCCTAAAGAGACTTGCGCAGATTCACTGCCGGGATCTTGAGGGCTTCGCGATATTTGGCAACCGTGCGGCGCGCGACCACGAAACCCTGTTCTGCCAGCAGCTCGGCAATGCGGCTGTCCGAAAGTGGCGATTTTGGGTCTTCAGCTCCTATCAGTTGCTTGATGAGGGCTCGGATGGCTGTCGACGAGGCGGCGCCACCGGTGTCGGTCGAAACGTGAGATCCGAAGAAGTACTTAAATTCAAGCGTCCCGAACGGGGTCAGCATGTACTTCCCGGTTGTCACACGGCTGACAGTCGACTCGTGTAGGCCCAGCGTATCAGCTATTTCCCGCAAAACCAAGGGGCGCATGGCAATTTCACCGTGCGCAAAGAAATTCTTCTGACGCTCGACAATAGCCTGTGCGACACGCAGGATCGTGTCGAAACGCTGCTGGATGTTTTTGATCAGCCAGCGTGCTTCCTGAAGCTGCTGTTTCAGCGAACCGGTCGACGGATCGCCGCGGCTGTTGCGCAGGATGTTCGCGTAGAGGTTGTTGATCCGCAGGCGCGGCACGACCTCCGGATTGAGCTCCGCGAGCCATCCCTGGCCGGCCTTCTTCACGATGATGTCGGGCACGACGTAGTCGGCCTCGGCCTTGCCGTACGCGGCGCCGGGGAACGGCTCGAGCGAGCGGATCAGCGCGTGCGCGTCGCGCAGCGCGTCGTCGCTCGCCTTCAGGTGCTTGCGCAATCGCGTGAAGTCGCGTGCGGCGAGCAGTTCCAGATGCTGCGACACGATCTCGAGCGCGAGCGTGCGCGTCGGGGACGGATCGAGGCGCAGCAGCTGCAGCTTCAGGCATTCGGATGCCGAGCGGGCGCCGACCCCGGCCGGGTCGAAGCTGTGCAGCAGCGCGAGTGCCGCGTTCAGTTCGTCGCAGTCGATCTCCAGCTCGGGCGGCAGGTCGGCGAGCACTTCGTCGAGCGTGGCGGTCAGGTAGCCGTCGTCGTCGAGCGATTCGATCAGGAACATCACGAGCGCGCGATCGCGCGGGCCGGCCTGCGTGACGCGCAACTGTGCGGACAGGTGGTCCCGCAGCGACGTCGCGGCTTCCTGCACCTGCAGCGGCGGGAGGTCGTCGTCGTCGGACGCGCCGCTCGAGCGGCCGAATTCGTCGAGATTCCATTGCGGGCCGTCGTTGCCGTCGCCGGACGCGTAACCGTCGTATTCGTCCGCGCCGGCCGGTTCGTCGCGCTCCGCGCGATCGCCCGACGTGCTGCTGCTGTTTGCCGGGGCCGGCTCGGTATTCTGGCCGGAAGGCGTCTGCGCGATCAGCGATCCGTCCGACGCGACGCGCAGCGGGCTCACGATCCATTCGTCGTCGTTCTCGAGCAGCGGGTTCTGCGCGACTGCCATCGCGACTTCCTGCTGCAATTCGAGCGTCGACAACTGCAGGAGCCGGATCGACTGCTGTAGCTGCGGCGTCAGCGCCAGATGTTGCGACAGGCGGAGTTGGAGGCTGGCTTTCATGGCAAGGAGGGAGTCATACCGGCAGTTTGCCACGACCCAGGCGCGTTGAGCCATCCGCGATTACGCGCGGCGCGCCGCCCGGCCGCGGGCATGGCCGCGAAGCGGGGCGCGGCCCCGCGCGGCCATGCCGGGCGGGGTGCAGCCAGCCACGAGGAGGAAGTTACATGCGGAAGTGCTCGCCGAGATACACGCGGCGCACGCTTTCGTTTTCGATGATTTCGCTCGGCGCGCCGGCGGCGAGCACCGAGCCGTCGCTGATGATATAGGCGTGGTCGCAGATGCCGAGCGTTTCACGGACGTTGTGATCGGTAATCAACACGCCGATGTTGCGCTGCTTCAGGAACTTGACGATCTTCTGGATCTCGAGCACCGCGATCGGGTCGACGCCGGCGAACGGTTCGTCGAGCAGGATGAAGTTCGGGTTGGTCGCGAGCGCGCGCGCGATTTCGACCCGGCGTCGTTCGCCGCCCGACAGCGACAGCGCCGGGTTCTCGCGCAGGTGGCCGATCTGCAGCTCGTCGAGCAGTGCTTCGCTGCGCGACGAGATCGCGTCCTTCGACAGCCGCTTGCCGTCTTCGCCGTATTGCAGCTCGAGCACCGCGCGGATGTTTTCCTCGACGGTCAGCTTGCGGAACACGGACGCTTCCTGCGGCAGGTACGACAGGCCGAGCGACGCGCGCTTGTGGATCGGCAGCAGGCTGATCGAGCTGCCGTTCAGCGAGATCTCGCCAGCGTCGAGCGGCACGAGGCCGACGATCATGTAGAACGACGTGGTCTTGCCGGCGCCGTTCGGGCCGAGCAGGCCGACGACTTCGCCGCTCTTCACGTCGAGCGACACGTCCTTGACGACCGTGCGCGAGCCGTAGCGCTTCTTCAGGTTGCGGACGACGAGCGAACTCGTGGTGCCGGCCGGCTGGCGGTTCGGTAGCGCGTTCATTGGCCCGGCGCTCCCTGGATCGTGGTCGACGGCGACAGCTTCGCCGGCGCGCCGGTCAGCGGCGCGGGGCCGCCGTTCTTCGGCGACAGCATCGCGCGCACGCGGCCGTTCGGGTTGCCGGGCGCGGCGATGTCCTTGCCGCCCTTCGCGGTGTAGAAGTCGCGCTGGCCGTCGTACGTGATCACGCTGCCGTGCACCGTGTCCGCGACGGTCGACGTGCCCTGCAGGCGGCGTACGGTCGCGGCGGTCGTCAGCGTGGTCAGGTCCTGCTTGCCGTCGTAGTCGATGCGCTCGGCGTCGCCGTCGATGTATTCGTCGAGGCCTTCGCGCTTCTGGCGGAACGTCGCGTGCTTCTTGCCGCTGCCGAACGACGTCGCGTACTGATAGCCTTCCGGATCCTGGCGCACTTCGACGCGATCGCCCTTGATGATGATCGTGCCCTTCGTGATCACGACGTTGCCGGTCGCGACCGTGACCTGCTTCAGGTCGTCATAGGTCAGGTTGTCGGCCTCGACGTTGATCGGTTTGTTCTGGTCGGCCTTCTCGGCATGGGCGAGCGGCGCCAGCCCGATCAACGGGAGCGCCACGAGCGTCGCGGCGAGCGCGGCGCGGACGGCGCGCGCAGCGCCGCCGGAAATCTGTCGAGGGAACGGTTCGTTCATGCAGTCACGTGAGGGAAGCGTCACTTGGGTTGACCTTTCGAGCCGCCGGACGTGTCCGCCGCGGCGATCGTGCCGCGCACGTTGCCGTAAAGCTCGATGACCCGGGTGACGTTGTTGTACTTCATGCCGTCGGTCGCGTTGACGAGCGACAGGCCGCGCTGAAGTTTAACCGGCTTTTCGGTCTGGATCACATCGTCATTGACGAAGATCCGGAAATGCTGGGAATCGGCCTGCATTTGCGGATCGCCGCCGCCGGCCGCGCGCAGGATGCGCGCGTCGTCGTACAAATCGACGATCGACACGTCGCCGTTGACGGTGCCGCGCTTCGCGGTGGTCGTCACGACCGGCTTGCCGGGCTGGAATGCGCGCATGGCCGGATCGGCCAGGTCGCTGTTTTCGGTGTCTTCGTAATGGACCAGCTTCGCGGCCGTCAGCCGGTACTGCGTCGTGCCGGACTGGTCGAGTTCGGTAACCGAGAAGTTGTCCGCGAAATAGTCGGGCGTATGGCGCTTCGGCTGCGCGATGCCTTCGCCCGGCGGCGGCAGCGTCGCCTGCAGCAGCCACCACGTGATGCCCGCGAGCGCGGCGACCGCGGCGAGCGGCAGCAGCTGGGTCCAGCGGAAATGCGTATTCATCCGTCAGGCTCCGCAGGCGGCCGCGAGCAGCGCGTCGTAGCGGCGCTGAGCGCGCAGGATCGCGTCACAGACTTCGCGCACGGCGCCGTGGCCGCCGCGGGCCTCGGCCACCCAGTGCGCGCGGGCGATCACGTCGGGGTGCGCGTTCGCGGGCGCGGTCGCGAAGCCGCAGCGCAGCATCACCGGCAGGTCGGGCCAGTCGTCGCCCATGTAGCCGCACGCGTCGGCGGTGAGGCCGAGCGATGCGATCAGGTCGGCGAACACCGCGAGCTTGTTCTCGACGCCCTGGAACAGGTGCGCGATCTTCATTTCCTTCGCGCGCGCCGCGACGATCTCCGAGCGGCGGCCCGTGATGATCGCGGTCGCGATGCCGGCTTCGCCGAGCAGCTTCACGCCGTGGCCGTCGAGCGAGTTGAACGACTTCATCGCGTCGCCGGCCGCGGTAAACAGCAGGCCGCCGTCGGTCAGCACGCCGTCGACGTCGAAAATCATCAGCTTCACGCGGCTCGCGCGTTCGGCCGCAGTCAGCGCTGCGCTCATCAGATCACCTTCTTCGAAAACAGGTCGTGCATGTTCAGCGCGCCGATCAGCGCGCCGTCGGCATCGACCACCAGCATCTGGTTGATCCGGTGGCGCTCCATCAGTTCCACGGCCTCGACCGCCAGGTGATCCGGCCCGATCGTGCGCGGGTTGCGCGTCATCACGTCGGTGATCGGCAGCGTGCGGAAGTCGCCGTCGCGCGCGAGCACGCGGCGCAGGTCGCCGTCCGTGAAGATGCCCGCGACCTTGCCGTCGGCGTCGACCACGGCCGTCATGCCCAGGCGCTTCGCGGTGATCTGGAACAGCGCGTCCGACAGCGTCGCGTCGAGCCCGACGGACGGGACGTCGTCGCCCGAGCGCATCACGTCGCGCACGTAGGTGAGCAGGCGCCGGCCGAGCGCGCCGCCCGGGTGCGAGCGTGCGAAATCTTCCGAACCGAAGCCGCGCGCGTCGAGCACCGCGACGGCGAGCGCGTCGCCGAGCGCGAGCGCGGCGGTCGTGCTCGCGGTGGGCGCGAGGTTCAGCGGGCACGCTTCCTTCGAGACCGCGGCGTTCAGGTTCACGTCGGCGAGCGTGCCGAGGCTCGACTCCGCGCGGCCCGTGATCGCGATCAGCTTCGCGCCGATCCGCTTGACGAGCGGCAGGATCGCGACGAGTTCTTCCGATTCGCCGGAATAGGAGATGCCGATGAAGACGTCGTCGGAGGTGACCATCCCGAGGTCGCCGTGGCTGGCCTCGGCAGGATGGACGAAGAAGGCCGGCGTGCCGGTGCTGGCCAGCGTTGCCGCGATCTTGCGGGCAATATGCCCCGATTTGCCGATACCGGACACCACCACGCGGCCGCGGCAGCCGAGCAGCAGCGCGACGGCCTGGACGAAGCCGCCGTCGAGCTGGTCGCGCAGCGCGCGCACGGCGTCCGCCTCGATGTCGAGCACGTCGCGGGCGAGCGCGAGCGCCCGATCATCATTGATTTTCGCTATCATGCGCGGAGTATAGCAAAGGCGTTTGTTCGCCGCGCCGGGCCTTCGGACTCGTCCGATGTCGCCTATCCCACGCTACGCCATCGCGCCCGCTTCGCGGTGGCCCCGACGAACGAGGACGCTTCGCCCGTGATTT
Organism: Burkholderia sp. MS455; assembly: GCF_016899445.1. NCBI lineage: Bacteria > Pseudomonadati > Pseudomonadota > Betaproteobacteria > Burkholderiales > Burkholderiaceae > Burkholderia > Burkholderia sp. MS455. The sequence continues at coordinate 3,111,652 of NZ_CP041779.1, read as the reverse complement.
CCCCGCTCGAAATGACGCTCATGCTGCTGCTGGCTTCGGTGGTGGGCGTCGTCGTATTCCGGTCGCTGAACCTCCCGCCGATGCTCGGCTACCTGACCGTCGGCATCCTGGTCGGCCCGCACGCGCTCGGGATCGCGGCGGATCTCGAGCGCGCCGAGCATCTCGCGGAATTCGGCGTGGTGTTCCTGATGTTCTCGATCGGCCTCGAATTCTCGCTTGCGAAACTGAGGTCGATGCAGCGGCTCGTGTTTGGTCTCGGGCTGCTGCAGGTCGTCGCGACGCTTGTGCTCGCGCTGCTGCTCGGCGCGCTGTTCGAGCGCTGGGTGCACATCACGTGGCAGGGCGCCGTCGCGCTCGGCGGCGCGCTCGCGATGTCGTCGACGGCGATCGTGTCGAAGATGCTTGCCGAACGTCTCGAGATCGAGACCGAGCACGGCCGCAACATCTTCGGCGTGCTGCTGTTCCAGGATCTCGCGGTCGTGCCGCTGCTGATCGTGATCGCCGCGTTCGGCGCCGAATCGTCGAAGGATCTCGCGCTGACGCTCGGCTTCGCGGCGGTCAAGATCGTGATCGCGCTCACGCTGCTGCTGGTCATCGGCCAGCGCTTCATGACGCGCTGGCTCAACGTCGTCGCGCGGCGCCGCTCGCAGGAGCTGTTCGTGCTGAACCTGCTGCTCGTCACGCTCGGCGCCGCGTTCATCACCGACAAGTTCGGCCTGTCGCTTGCGCTCGGCGCGTTCATCGCTGGGATGCTGATCTCCGAGACGCCGTTCCGCCATCAGGTGGAGGAGGACATCAAGCCGTTCCGCGACGTGCTGCTCGGCCTGTTCTTCGTGACGACCGGGATGCTGCTCGATCCGCGCGTGATCTGGGAGCATCCGTTGCTCGTGCTCGGCTTCTTCGTCGGGCAGATCCTGTTCAAGGGGACGATGATCGCCGGGCTCGCCCGGCTGTTCGGCGCGACGCCGGGCGTCGCGATGCGCACGGGCATCGGCCTTGCGCAGGCCGGCGAATTCGGCTTCGTGCTGCTGAACCTGATCCTCGACCGCCATCTGGTCGATTCGACGCTGCTGCAGGCGATCCTCGCGTCGATGCTGCTGTCGATGCTCGCCGCGCCGTTCCTGATCCAGAACGCCGACCGGATCGTGATGCGGCTGTCGTCGACCGAATGGATGCAGCAGTCGCTGCAGATGACGCGGATCGCGACGCAAAGCCTGAAGCAGCGCGGCCACGTGATCATCTGCGGCTACGGCCGCGCGGGCCAGAACCTGGCGCGCATGCTCGAACAGGAAGGCATTTCGTATGTCGCGCTCGACCTCGACCCGGACCGCGTGAGCGCGGCCGCGGCAGCCGGCGAATCGGTCGTGTTCGGCGACGCGGCGCGCCGCGAGTCGCTGCTCGCGGCCGGTATCCACCGCGCGGCGGCGGTGGCGATCACCTATGCGAACACGCCGTCCGCGCTGCGCGTGCTGCACCACGTGCACGAGCTCGAGCCGACGCTGCCCGCGATCGTGCGCACCGTCGACGATGCCGATCTCGAGAAGCTGCTCGCGGCCGGCGCGACCGAGGTGATTCCGGAGATCGTCGAGGGCAGCCTGATGCTCGCGTCGCATACGCTGGTGCTGGTCGGCGTGCCGATGCGCAAGGTCGTGCGGCGCGTCGAGGAAATGCGCGACGAGCGCTACAGCCTGCTGCGCGGCTATTTCCGCGGCGCGGACGACGCGGACGACGACGACCACGAGCAGGTGCGGCTACAATCGGTGCCGGTCGATGCGCGCGCGGACGCGGTCGGGCGCTCGCTGGAGGAACTCGGGCTGTATGCGCTCGGGCTGGAAGTCACGGCGATCCGCCGGCACGGTATCCGCGGCGTCGAGCCCGATCCGCAGACCAAGCTGCGCGCGAGCGACATCGTCGTGCTGCGCGGGCTGCCCGAGGCGCTCGCGCTCGCGGAGGAGCGGCTGTCGCGCCATCGGCGCGATCCGCCGGCCGCGGCCGCGTGAGCGCCGATTCAATAACCCGACCCGTATTTTTCGAAACGGTGCCCGATCTTCGCGCACCGTTTTTTTCGGAGAGTTTCATGCCGCATTCGTCGTCGGGCGCGCCGCTCGATCCGGTCGCCTTCATCCACAGCCAGATCCGCACGGTGCCCGACTGGCCGCAGCCGGGCGTGATGTTCCGCGACATCACGACGCTGCTGCAGAGCCCGAAGGCGCTGCGCATCCTCGTCGACCTGTTCGTCGAGCGCTATGTCGACGCGAAGCTCGACTACGTCGCGGGCCTCGATGCGCGCGGCTTCATCATCGCGCCGATCGTCGCGTACGAGCTGAGCGCCGGCTTCGTGCCGATCCGCAAGGTCGGCAAGCTGCCGTACAAGACGCGCTCGGAATCGTACGACCTCGAATACGGCAGCGCGACGGTCGAGATCCACGAGGATGCGTGCCGCCCCGGCGACCGCGTGATCATCATGGACGACCTGATCGCGACCGGCGGCACGATGATGGCGGGGCGCAACCTGCTGCAGCGGCTCGGCGCGGTGGTCGTCGAAGGCGCGGCGATCATCGACCTGCCCGATCTCGGCGGTTCCACGCTGCTGCGCAACGCGGGACTGCCCGTCTATACCGTTACCGAATTCGCCGGCCATTGAACGCCGGCTTACACCGCGAGGTCAATATGCCCAACTTCATGCTGTTTCTCGCCACGTCGATCGCGATCACGTTCGCGCCGGGGCCCGACAACCTGCAGGTGCTCGCGCGCGGCATCTCGCAGGGCCGCGCGGCCGGCTTCGTTGCCGCGCTCGGCTTCACGGCCGGGATCCTGTTCCACACGACGCTCGCGGCGCTCGGCGTCGCGGCCGTGCTGCGTTCGTCGCCGGTCGCGTTCGAGATCCTGAAGCTCGCGGGCGCCGCGTACCTCGTGTGGATCGGCATCAAGGCGCTGCGCAGCCAGGGCCTCGCGAATGCGCACGCGCGCCCGCCGCAGCCGCTCGGCACGATCTTCCGGCAGAGCGTGATCGGCAACCTGATGAACCCGAAGGTCACGCTGTTCTTCGTCGTGTTCCTGCCGCAGTTCGTCGATCCGCACGGCGCGCAGAGCGTAACGCTGCAGATGTTCGAGCTCGGCGCGCTGTTCATGCTGCAGACGGCCGCGATCTTCTCGCTGTTCGGCGTCGGCGCCGGGATGATCGGTGCATGGCTGAAGCGCCGCCCGAAGGCCGGCGTGTGGCTCGACCGGATCGCCGGCGCGACGTTCATCGCGATCGGCATCCGCGTCGCGCTGAAGGACTGACGGCAATGACGTTTCCGTGCATCGCGGCCGCGCGCCGCTTCGATCCGGCCGCGCACCTGCGCTTCGAGATCGCCGGCCAGGCGGTCGGCTGGGTGCGCCGCCAGGATGTCGCGAAGCTTGCGCGCTGGCCCGACGTGTTCGAGCTGACCGGCGAGCGCGTCGTGCTGTCGGCGCGCTACGACTCGGTCGACGCGCGCAGCATGGCGCTGGCGAGCGCGATCGGCGCGCTCGCGGCCGAAGGCGCGATTCCCGGCTGGCGCGACGAGATCTACGCGATCCGCAATCGCTTCGACGATGCGCCGCTGGCGTATATCGAGCGCGCCGCGTCGCGGTTCTTCGGGACGCAGACTTATGCGGTGCATCTGAACGGCATCGTAGAATATGCGGCTACGCCAGCCGCGGCCGTGCCGCAGATGTGGCTCGGCCGCCGCAGCGCGACCAAGGCAACCGACCCCGGCATGCTCGACAACGTCGTCGCGGGCGGCATCGGCTGGGGCCTGGGCGTTCACGAGACGCTCGCGAAAGAGTGCTGGGAAGAAGCCGGCATTCCGGCCGAACTCGCGGCACGCGCGATCGCGGGCCGCGCGGTGCAGGTGCTGTGCTCGCTGCCGGAAGGCACGCAGTCCGAACTGATCTTCGTGTACGACCTGCCGCTGCCGCACGACTTCGCGCCGCGCAACCAGGACGGCGAAGTGGCCGAGCATCTGCTGGCCGGCGTACCCGAGGTGATCGGCTGGCTGCGCGAAGGCCGCGCGACGATGGACGCGAGCCTCGCGACGCTCGACACGCTGCTGCGCCATCGCTGGCTGACGGCGCAAGAGGCGGCAGGCATCGACGCGCTGTTCGCACCGGCCGCGTGACGCGCGCCGCGACGCGCAGTCCGGCGGCGCGAACGGGTAATTTGACGAATACGGAAACAAAGGGAGTAGCGGTCATGCCGACCGATCACAGCTTTATCTTGAAACTGTCGTGCCCCGATCGGCACGGCATCGTCCACGCGGTCTCGGGCTTCCTGTTCGAGCGCAGCAACAACATCCTCGATTCGGCGCAGTTCGGCGACAGCCGCACCAGCGAATTCTTCATGCGCGTGCACTTCGAGCAGGACGGCAACGGCACGGATGCCGCGTCGGCGCTCGACACACTTCGCAAGGAATTCGCGCCGCTCGCCGAGCAATTCTCGATGCGCTGGGAACTGCACGATGCGGCCGTGAAGCCGCGCGTCGTGATCATGGTGTCGAAGATCGGCCACTGCCTGAACGACCTGCTGTTCCGCTATCGCACCGGCCAGCTGCCGATCGAGATCCCGGCGATCGTGTCGAACCACAAGGAGTTCTACCAGCTCGCCGCGAGCTACAACATCCCGTTCCATCACTTCCCGCTGATCGGCGGTTCGTCCGATGCCGCGAAGGCCGCGCAGGAAGCGCGCGTGCTGGAGGTGATCGACGAGCACCAGGCCGATCTCGTCGTGCTCGCGCGCTACATGCAGATCCTGTCGCCGAACATGTGCCAGCAGCTCGCCGGGCGCGCGATCAACATCCATCACTCGTTCCTGCCGAGCTTCAAGGGCGCGAAGCCGTACTACCAGGCGTTCGACCGCGGCGTGAAGCTGATCGGCGCGACCGCGCACTACGTGACGACCGATCTCGACGAAGGCCCGATCATCGAGCAGGAAGTCGAGCGCGTCGACCACAGCATGACGCCCGACCAGTTGACCGCGATCGGCCGCGACGTCGAGTGCGTGACGCTCGCGCGCGCGGTGAAGTGGCACGTCGAGCACCGGATCGTGCTGAACGGAACGAAGACGGTCGTGTTCCGCTGATCTGAATCGGCCGGCCGCCGGTTGGCCGGCCCTCGGATCGCCGGCCGCCGATCGGCAGCCCCCGGAAACAAAAACGCCGCGCCCCCTTTACGGGGCGCGGCGTTTTTTTGTCGCCTGAGACGCGGGTTTCAGATCAGCCGCAGCAGGTACAGCTCGCGTTTCAGGTACGCATAGAAGATCGGCGCGGCGATCACGCCCGGCAGCCCGAACGCGGCCTCCATGATCAGCATCGCGAGCAGCAGCTCCCACGCGCGCGACTCGATCTGGCCGCCGATGATCTTCGCGTTCAGGAAGTATTCGAGCTTGTGGATGACGACGAGGAACACGAGCGACGCGATCGCGGTGCCCATGCTGACCGACAGCGATACGGCGACGATCAGCGTGTTCGAGATCAGGTTGCCGATCACCGGCAGCAGGCCGACGATGAACGTGACGAGCACGAGCGTCTTCGACAGCGGCAGCCGCTCGTGGAAGATCGGCAGCGCGACGAGCAGGTAGATGCCCGTGAACGTCGCGTTGATCGCCGAGATCTTGATCTGCGCGAACACGATCCGGCGGAACGCGTCGGAGAAGCGCGACACACGCGTGACGAGTGCGGTCGACAGCGGCCGGCGCACCTTGCCGTGCTCGACGCCGATCGCGATCATCGCGCCGATGATCATCCCGAACAGCACGTGGCCGAAGCCGCGCGCGACGCTCTTGCCGCTCTGCTGGAGCTGGTCCATGTGCGAGTGCATCAGCAAGGCCGCCTTGGTCTTCATCTGCTCGACGTCGACCGGCAGCAGGTTCGCGATCCACGCCGGCGTGCGCGCGCGGGTTTGCTCGACGATCTGCATCAACTGGCCGAGCAGGCTCTGCAGGTTCGGCACCGTGTGCTCGAAATGCTCGATGATGCCGATCGTCAGGCCCGTGAGCCCGCCGACGATCGCGATCGCCAGCAGCACGACGGCGACCCAGCGCGCGCGCATGCTCGTCGTGTGGCGTTCGATCACGGGCGCGATCGTGTGGATCAGCTGGTAGACGAGCAGGCCGGCCAGCAGCCCGCCGAGCAGCTTGAGCTCGAGAACGAGCCACATCGTGACGATCGTGAAGAGATAGCTGCCGATCTCGAGTGCCGACAGCTTCGGCAGGCTGAAGTCGCTCGTCAGCCGCACGCTGCGCAGGTGCGGCTCGCGGCTCTGCGCATCGCGCGACTCTTGTTGCTTCTCCATCGTGGATTCCTGTCGTTCGTGTGTCATGCCGCACAGCGCGCGGCAGAGCCGGGTTCGCCCGGCGTCGCACCGGACTGGTGCGGAAGGCGAACCTTACGACCGTAAAGTATAGCTGCCATTATGGTCCGCAAACGGGCCGTTTGGCGCGTCGTGTAAACGCAGAAGGGAAAACGAGGGGGCTGCTTACCGCGAAAGGACGCGCGCGGCCGGGCGGCCGCGCGCGGGAAGGGCCGGGAGGGCCGAAAGCGCGTCAGCCGGCCGCGACCTTGCGGGTCGGACGCTTGAGCAGCGGCGCGAGGTACTTGCCGGTGAAGCTCGCCTTCGTCTTCGCGACCTGTTCGGGCGTGCCCTGCGCGATGATCTGGCCGCCGCCGGCGCCGCCCTCGGGGCCGAGGTCGATCACCCAGTCGGCCGTTTTGATCACGTCGAGGTTGTGCTCGATGATCACGACCGTATTGCCCTGGTCGCGCAGCCGGTGGATCACCTCGAGCAGCAGCGCGATGTCGTGGAAGTGCAGGCCGGTGGTCGGCTCGTCGAGGATGTACAGCGTGCGGCCCGTGTCGCGCTTCGACAGCTCCAGCGACAGCTTCACGCGCTGCGCCTCGCCGCCCGACAGCGTCGTGGCCGACTGGCCGAGGCGGATGTAGCCGAGGCCGACGTCGAGCAGCGTCTTCAGCTTGCGCGCGATGACCGGCACCGCGCTGAAGAACTCGTACGCATGCTCGACCGTCATGTCGAGCACTTCGCTGATGTTCTTGCCCTTGTACTGCACTTCGAGCGTTTCGCGGTTGTAGCGCTTGCCGTGGCACACGTCGCACGGCACGTAGACGTCCGGCAGGAAGTGCATCTCGACCTTCAGCACGCCGTCGCCCTGGCACGATTCGCAGCGGCCGCCCTTCACGTTGAACGAGAAGCGGCCCGGATCGTAGCCGCGCTCCTTCGAGGTCGGCACGCCCGAGAACAGCTCGCGGATCGGCGTGAACAGGCCCGTATAAGTGGCCGGGTTCGAGCGCGGCGTGCGGCCGATCGGCGACTGGTCGACGTTGATCACCTTGTCGAAGTGCTCGAGGCCCTCGATCGCCTCGTGCGGCGCCGGCTCGGCCGACGAGCCGTACAGATGGCGCGCGACCGCGTGGTACAGCGTGTCGTTGATCAGCGTCGACTTGCCGGAGCCCGACACGCCGGTGATGCAGGTCAGCAGGCCGACCGGCAGCTCGAGATCGACGTGCTTCAGGTTGTTGCCGTGCGCGTCGACGATGCGCAGCATCCGCTCGGCGTCGGGTGCGATCCGCTCGTCCGGATACTCGATCGTGCGCTTGCCGAGCAGGTACTGGCCCGTCAGCGACTGCGGGTTCGACTGCACCTGCTTCGGCGTGCCTTCGGCCACCACCACGCCGCCGTGCTCGCCCGCGCCGGGGCCCATGTCGACGACGTAGTCGGCCGTGCGGATCATGTCCTCGTCGTGCTCGACGACGATCACCGAGTTGCCGAGGTCGCGCAGGTGCTTGAGCGTGCCGATCAGGCGGTCGTTGTCGCGCTGGTGCAGGCCGATCGACGGCTCGTCGAGCACGTACATCACGCCCGTGAGGCCCGAGCCGATCTGCGACGCGAGCCGGATCCGCTGCGCCTCGCCGCCCGACAGCGTCTCGGCGCTGCGCTCGAGCGACAGGTAGTCGAGGCCGACGTTGTTCAGGAACGTCAGGCGCGCGACGATTTCCTTGATCACCTTGTCGGCGATCTCGCGCTTCGCGCCTTCGAGCGTCAGCCCGTCGAAATAGCCGAGCGCATCGCGCAGCGGCCAGCCGCTGATTTCATAGATGCCGCGCGCGTAGTCGCCCGTGCCGATCCGCACGTGGCGCGCCTCGCGACGCAGGCGCGTGCCTTCGCACGACGGGCACGGTTGGTTGTTCTGGTACTTCGACAGTTCTTCGCGCACCGCGACCGAATCGGTTTCGCGGTAGCGGCGCTCGAGGTTCGGGATGATCCCTTCGAACACGTGCTCGCGGATCGTCGTGCGGCCGCGCTCGTTGATGTACGAGAACGGGATCGTCTGCTTGCCCGAGCCGAACAGCAGCACCTTCCTGATTTTTTCCGGCAGATCCTCGAACGCGGCGTCGATGTCGAATTCGTAGAACGCCGCGAGGCTCTGCAGCATCTGGAAGTAGAACTGGTTGCGGCGGTCCCAGCCCTTCACGGCGCCCGCGGCGAGCGACAGCGACGGGTGCGCGACGACCCGCTTCGGGTCGAAGAACGTGATCTGGCCGAGGCCGTCGCATTCCGGGCACGCGCCCATCGGGTTGTTGAACGAGAACAGGCGCGGTTCGAGCTCTTGCAGCGAGTACGAGCAGATCGGGCACGCGAACTTCGAGCTGAACAGGTGCTCGTGGTCGGTATCCATCTCGAGCGCGATCGCGCGGCCGTCGGCGAGGCGCAGCGCCGTCTCGAACGATTCGGCGAGGCGCTGCTTCATGTCCGGGCGCACCTTCAGGCGATCGACGACGACGTCGATCGTGTGCTTGTCGTTCTTCTTGAGCTTCGGCAGCGACTCGACCTCGTAGATCTTCGCGACGCCTTCGTTCGCGGTGCCGCCGCCCGAGCGCACGCGAAAGCGCACGAAGCCCTGCGCCTGCATCTCCTCGAACAGCTCGACGTGCTCGCCCTTGCGGTTCGCGACGACGGGCGCGAGGATCATCAGCTTGGTTTCCTCGGGCAGCGCGAGCGCGGCGTCGACCATCTGCGACACGCTCTGCGCCTCGAGCGGGATGTCGTGGTCGGGGCAGTACGGCGTGCCGACACGTGCGTACAAAAGTCGCAGGTAGTCGTGGATTTCCGTGACCGTGCCGACGGTCGAACGCGGGTTGTGGGACGTCGCCTTCTGCTCGATCGAGATCGCGGGCGACAGGCCCTCGATCAGGTCGACGTCCGGTTTCTCCATCAACTGCAGGAACTGGCGGGCATAGGCGGACAGGCTTTCGACGTAGCGGCGCTGGCCCTCGGCATAAAGGGTGTCGAACGCAAGCGACGACTTGCCCGACCCTGACAACCCGGTAATCACGATCAGCTTGTGGCGCGGCAGGTCGAGATTGACGTTTTTCAGGTTGTGGGTACGTGCCCCACGGATACGGATCTGTTCCATGAACCTGGCGAAAATGGAGGGAACCAAACCTGCTACTATAACGGCTTTTCGAGACCGTCGTTCGGGGTCCCCAGCCTTTACAGCAGGTGGCAGCAAGGCGGCGCCTGCGCCGGGGAAAGCGGTCGCGCCGCGCGGTTCCGGGTGGCCTGCAGGCTGCCGAATCCTGCCCCGATACGTCGCCCGCCGGTCCTGATCTTCCGCCGCCCGTTACCGGGCGGACATTCCGATCATTCGAAATTCATTCCCGATGTCCAATCCGTCCGCCACGTCTTCCCGCATGACCGCGCCCGAATTGCGCGCGACCACGTCGCTCGCGGCGATCTTCGCGCTGCGCATGCTCGGCCTGTTCATGATCATGCCGGTGTTCTCGGTCTACGCGAAAACCATCCCGGGCGGCGACAACGTGCTGCTCGTCGGCATCGCGCTCGGGGCCTACGGCGTCACGCAGTCGCTGTTCTACATCTTCTACGGCTGGGCGTCCGACAAGTTCGGCCGCAAGCCGGTGATCGCCACGGGCCTCGTGATCTTCGCGATCGGCAGCTTCGTCGCCGCGTTCGCGCACGACATCACGTGGATCATCGTCGGCCGCGTGATCCAGGGGATGGGCGCCGTGTCGTCCGCGGTGCTCGCGTTCATCGCCGACCTGACTTCCGAGCAGAACCGTACCAAGGCGATGGCGATGGTCGGCGGCTCGATCGGCGTGTCGTTCGCGGTCGCGATCGTCGGCGCGCCGATCGTATTCCACTGGGTCGGGATGAGCGGGTTGTTCACGATCGTCGGCGTGCTGTCGATCCTCGCGATCGGCGTCGTGGTGTGGATCGTGCCCGACGCGGCGAAGCCCGTGCACGTGCCCGCGCCGTTCGCCGAGGTGCTGCACAACGTCGAGCTGCTGCGCCTGAACTTCGGCGTGCTGGTGCTGCATGCGACGCAGACGGCGCTGTTCCTCGTCGTGCCGCGCCTGCTCGTCGACGGCGGGCTGCCGGTCGCCGCGCACTGGAAGGTCTACCTGCCGGTGATGGGGCTCGCGTTCGTGATGATGGTCCCGGCGATCATCGTCGCGGAGAAACGGGGCAAGATGAAGCCGGTGCTGCTCGGCGGCATTCTGGCTATCCTGATCGGCCAATTGCTGCTGGGCAGCGCGCCGCATACCATCCTGATTGTGGCGGCGATCCTGTTCGTCTACTTCCTGGGGTTCAACATCCTGGAAGCGTCGCAGCCGTCGCTCGTGTCGAAGCTCGCGCCGGGTTCGCGCAAGGGCGCGGCCACGGGCGTGTACAACACCACGCAGTCGATCGGGCTCGCGCTCGGCGGCATCGCGGGCGGCTGGCTGCTGAAGCACGGCGGCGCGAACACCGTGTTTTACGCGTGCTCAGGGCTGGTTGCCGCGTGGCTTATAATCGCGGCCAGCATGAAAGCGCCGCCGCGCAAGGCCTGAACCCAATTTTCGGGCAGGCACCGGCGGCGTTCGCCGGCTTGCCCGGCGGGCCGCTCCGACGCATGCGCGGGCGGCCCGGCATCGAATTTACTGGAGAAACACATGGCATCCGTCAACAAGGTCATCCTCGTCGGCAATCTCGGCGCCGATCCTGAAGTCCGTTACCTGCCGAGCGGCGACGCGGTTGCGAACATCCGTCTCGCGACGACCGACCGCTACAAGGACAAGGCAAGCGGCGATTTCAAGGAAATGACCGAGTGGCATCGCGTCGCGTTCTTCGGTCGTCTGGCGGAAATCGTCAGCGAATACCTGAAGAAGGGTTCGTCGGTCTATATCGAGGGCCGCATCCGCACGCGCAAGTGGCAAGGCCAGGACGGCCAGGATCGTTATTCGACCGAAATCGTCGCCGACCAGATGCAGATGCTCGGTGGCCGCGGCGGTGCGGGCGGTGGTGGCGGCGGCGGTGACGAAGGCGGTTACGGTGGCGGCTACGGTGGCGGCGGTGGCGGCCGCGGCGAGCAGACGGAACGCGCCGGTGGCGGCGGCGGTCGTGCCGGCGGTGCGGCGCGCGGCGGTGCTGGCGGCGGCGCGCAGAGCCGTCCGAGCGCACCGGCAGGCGGCGGTTTCGACGAGATGGACGACGATATTCCGTTCTGATCGGCAAGTCGGCATCCCGCATCACGATGGGCCCGAATGCTCGAGTCAAGCCGGTTGCTTGGCCCGGGTCTTCGGGCCTTTCTTCGTTTACGTCCTTGTACGTCGCACTCCAGGCGAACCGTGGCTGACGAACTCCCCGACCTCATCGCTGCACATCTCGACGTGCTGTTCTGCGGGATCAACCCCGGCATGACCGCCGCCGCAACCGGGCATCACTTCGCGGGGAGAGCCAATCGCTTCTGGCGCGTGATTCATCTCGCGGGTTTCACGCCAACGGAAATTCCTCCGCAGGACGATCGCGCGATACTCCGGTACGGTTGCGGCCTGACGGCGGTGGTGAAGCGGCCGACCGCGAGTGCGGATGAGCTTTCGCGCGCGGAATTCCTCGCCGCGGCGGTGGAGTTCGAACAGAAGGTAGCGCATTATGGGCCGCGCTTTGTCGCGTTTCTCGGCAAGGCGGCGTACTCGGCGTTCTCGGGGCAACGCGAAATCGCGTGGGGATTGCAGCCGGCGCGCATGCAGCGCGCGAGCGTCTGGGTGCTGCCCAATCCCAGCGGGAGAAATCTTGCGTTCGGCCTCGACGATCTGGTCGATGCGTACCGTCAGCTTTATCTGCACGCGAGGACCGCTTCCGGTCGTCAGCCGGAGGGGCAGCCGGATGCGACTCGGTAAGACGGCATCCCCATGGCCGGGCACCGTGTTGCCGCGTGCGTTCTTCGATCGCGCAGCGACCGACGTCGCGCCGCAACTGCTCAACAAGATCCTCGCGGCAGCCGACGGCCGGGCCGGCCGCATCGTCGAAGTGGAGGCCTATGCCGGCGCGATCGACCCGGCGGCGCATACCTATCGCGGCAAGACGCCGCGCAATGCGACGATGTTCGGGCCGCCCGGGCACTTGTACGTCTATTTCACGTACGGCATGCACTGGTGCTGCAATTGCGTGTGCGGCCCGGACGGCATGGGAACGGGCGTGCTGATCCGTGCGCTGGAACCGCTGCACGGGCTCGAGCAGATGCGTGCGGCACGGCCGCCGCTGACGCGCGATCGCGATTTGTGCCGCGGGCCGGCGCGGCTGACCCAGGCGATGGGGATCGGCGGCGCCCAGGATGGCGTCGATCTGGTCGGCGCGCGCGAAGGGTTCGCGGTCGTGGACGACGGCATGGCGCCGCCCACCGATCTGGCGGGCGGGCCGCGCATCGGCATTCGCGTCGGCAAGGATTTCCCGTGGCGATGGAGCGTGCCCGGCAACCGATATGTGTCGGGGGCGCTGCCGCGCACCTGATGCGTGCCGCGCACAATCGCGCGTAATTCGATCTGCGTCACGCAGCCGCCATTATTGACCGGCTAAGCTGATCCTTTCGACGTTTCGATCGAGGAGACACCATGCGGCGGGTCGTATTCAACCAGAAGGGCGGTGTGGGCAAATCGACGATCGTCTGCAACCTGGCGGCGATCAGCGCGAGCGAAGGGCTGCGCACGCTCGTCATCGACCTCGATGCGCAGGCGAATTCCTCGCGCTACCTGCTTGGCGACGCCGCGGCCGATGCGCAACCTGGCGTCGCCGGCTTCTTTGAAACCGCGCTGACCTTCAACTTCCGTCCGGTCGACGTCGCGTCGTTCATTCATCCGACCCCGTTCGAAGGGCTCGACGTGATGCCCGCGCATCCGGACCTCGACACGCTGCACGGCAAGCTGGAATCGCGCTACAAGATTTACAAGCTGCGCGACGCGCTGAACGAACTCGACACCTACGATGCCGTGTACATCGACACGCCGCCCGCGCTGAATTTCTATACGCGCTCGGCGCTGATCGCGGTCGAGCGCTGCCTGATCCCGTTCGACTGCGACGATTTCTCGCGCCGCGCGCTGTACACGCTGCTCGAGAACGTGAAGGAAATCCAGCAGGACCACAACGCGGCGCTCGAGGTGGAAGGAATCGTCATCAACCAGTTCCAGCCGCGGGCGAGCCTGCCGCAACGGCTGGTCGACGAGCTCGTCGACGAAGGGCTGCCGGTGCTCGCGTCGAGGCTGTCGGCGTCGGTGAAGATCCGCGAGTCGCATCAGCAGTCCAAGCCGGTGATCCATCTCGAACCCGGGCACAAGCTCGCCCAGGAATTCCGCGCACTGCATCGCGAACTGGCCGGTTGATCGCCCGCACGCCGGCGCCGGCCTCGGCCTCGGCCGTTTCATACGGCCGCGCCAGGTTTTTTCCATTGCGACCCGCAATTCATCCGATCATTGATTTTGTCATTAATAATCCCGGAAGCGATTTCATAATAAATCCAGAAAAATCGATTACATAAGTGACTGCTCCATTTTCAATGAGCGCCGGTTTTCTAATAAACGGAACGGTGAATTGGTAAATGTTGTGCAACGTCATGATGCGCTACGTTGTAAAAAGGTAAAAAGGCAATACGGGACAGAGTGCGCGGTATTTTTTTCTCTGCGATATCGGCGCGTCGCGGGTTCAGGCGGTCGCTCGAAATGAAATAAGGGTTTACACTTATCATTAATGCCATTTTATTGACAATTAATCGATCTAGAATGGCTTCCTCCAACTTCTCGTGCTCAAGTGAGTGGAGAGTTGTCAATAAGTAAGCCGGCTTTCGATCTGGCTTCTATTTTTCTTTACGTCGTCTCTCGCATTGCCAACAGGAGCGTGCCCGATGTCCGTATTTGCCCCCGAAAAATTCGCCGCCGATTATCAATCCGGTATCGCCGCGTGGTTCGCGATCGCCCGTCCGGCGATCAAGGGTTTCGAGGCTGTCGTCGAACTCAACCTGCAGGCAGCCCGGACGGCGCTCGAGGAATACGAAGACAAGCTGAAGAACGCCTTCAACAGCAGCAATCCGGCCGCGGGTTTCGCGCAGCAGGCGGCCGTACCGCAGGAAGCGGCCGGCAAGGTCGTGTCGTACGGCCGCCATCTGTTCGACATCGCGGTGTCGACGCAATCCGAATGGGCGAAGGTCGCGCAGGCGCAATACGAACAGAACGACAAGCGCCTGAAGGACGTGATCGGCGAACTGTCGAAGCATGCGCCGGCCGGCTCGGCGCCGGTGATGGCCGCACTGAATTCGGCGCTGTCCGCGGCGACGGCAGCGGCCGACTCCGTGCGCGCAGCGACGGGTCAGGCGATCGAAGCTGCACAGAGCGGCTTCGATGCGGTCAGCGAAACGGCCACGCGGAGCGGCAAGCAGACGGCTGCCGCCGCACGCAAGGACGCGGCAGCGGCTGCGCGCGAATCGGCCGCGTAACGACGCAACCGCGGACATAACCGCGGACGTGAGCGCGTGTCGTGCGCAGGCGCGACACGACACGATTGATCGGCGTCGGATGGCGCCGTGCATCGCGTGTGTTGCGCAGTGCACGGCGGCCCTCCGGTTTGCCGCAAGGTGCCGGTGCATGTGCGGGCCGTGCCGGTGTGCCGCCGGTGCGACCGGACGCTGCTCATGGCGCGGCGGCGTGCGACCTTTATCGCGCCGAATGGCCCGACGTGCGCCATCGCCAATTGCAGCCGGCTCGTGCCGGCGCCAGAACGACGAACTTGATTTCGATGCAGGAACTGAACATGACGGACGTAGTGATCGTATCGGCCGCGCGGACCGCGGTCGGCAAATTCGGCGGCTCGCTTGCGAAGATTGCGGCGCCTGAACTGGGCGCGACGGTGATCCGCGCGGTGCTGGAGCGTGCGGGCGTGAAGCCCGAGCAGGTCAGCGAAGTGATCATGGGCCAGGTGCTGACGGCCGGCTCGGGGCAGAACCCGGCGCGGCAGTCGCTGATCAAGGCCGGGTTGCCGGCGGCAGTGCCGGGGATGACGATCAACAAGGTGTGCGGCTCGGGCCTGAAGGCCGTGATGCTGGCGGCGAATGCGATCGTCGCGGGCGACGCGGAGATCGTGATCGCGGGCGGGCAGGAGAACATGAGCGCGTCGCCGCACGTGCTGCCGGGCTCGCGCGACGGGTTCCGGATGGGCGATGCGAAGCTGGTCGACACGATGATCGTCGACGGGCTGTGGGACGTGTACAACCAGTACCACATGGGCATCACGGCGGAGAACGTCGCGAAGGAATACGGGATCACGCGCGACGAGCAGGACGCGTTCGCGGCACTGTCGCAGAACAAGGCTGAAGCCGCGCAGAAGGCCGGGCGCTTCAACGACGAGATCGTGCCGGTGTCGATTCCGCAACGCAAGGGCGAGCCGCTGCAGTTCGCGACCGATGAATTCGTGCGTCACGGCGTGACGGCGGAATCGCTGGCGGGGCTGAAGCCGGCGTTCTCGAAGGACGGCACGGTGACGGCGGCGAACGCGTCGGGCCTGAACGACGGCGCGGCGGCGGTGCTGGTGATGTCGGCGCAGAAGGCGGCGGCGCTGGGCCTGACGCCGCTGGCGCGGATCAAGGCGTATGCGAACGCGGGTGTGGATCCGAGCGTGATGGGGATGGGCCCGGTGCCGGCGTCGCGCCGGTGCCTGGAGCGCGCGGGGTGGACGCCGGGCGACCTGGACCTGATGGAGATCAACGAGGCGTTCGCGGCGCAGGCGCTGGCGGTGCACAAGCAGATGGGCTGGGACACGTCGAAGGTGAACGTGAACGGCGGGGCGATCGCGATCGGCCACCCGATCGGCGCGTCGGGCTGCCGGATCCTGGTGACGCTGCTGCACGAGATGGCCAAGCGCGATGCGAAGCGCGGGCTGGCGTCGCTGTGCATCGGCGGCGGGATGGGTGTCGCGCTCGCGGTCGAGCGCGTTTGAGCAGAGGCTGAAGACACGACCCGCTGGCGGCGCCGGCCGGCGCCGCGTGCGGGCGAAGCGGTTGTCGCGCACGACAAGCAGCCAACAACAAGCGCGATGTTCCGGTGCGTGCCGCGCCCGCGACGCGGGCGGTTGCGCATCGAAGCGGTGGGGCGGCAGCATGTGCGATGCCGTCGCCCCGCATTCATCGATTACTTTTTTGTCGGTAATTTATAGGATGACTAAGCGAATTGCAGTTGTGACAGGTGGAATGGGCGGTCTCGGCGAAGCGGTCAGCATCAGGTTGAACGACGCGGGCCACCGGGTAGTCGTCACGTATTCGCCGAACAACACCGGCGCCGACCGCTGGCTGACCGAGATGCACGCGGCCGGCCGCGAGTTCCATGCGTACCCGGTGGACGTGGCCGATTACGATTCGTGCCAGCAATGCATCGAGGCGATCGTGCGGGACGTCGGCCCGGTCGACATTCTCGTGAACAACGCGGGCATCACGCGCGACATGACGCTGCGCAAGCTCGACAAGGTGAACTGGGATGCCGTGATCCGCACGAACCTCGATTCCGTGTTCAACATGACGAAGCCCGTCTGCGAAGGCATGGCCGAGCGCGGCTGGGGTCGCATCGTCAACATCTCGTCGGTGAACGGCTCGAAGGGTTCGGTCGGCCAGACCAACTATGCGGCCGCGAAGGCCGGCATGCACGGGTTCACCAAATCGCTGGCGCTCGAGGTCGCGCGCAAGGGCGTGACGGTGAACACGGTGTCGCCGGGCTACCTCGCGACGAAGATGGTCACGGCGATCCCGCAGGACATCCTCGACACGAAGATCCTCCCGCAGATTCCGGCGGGCCGGCTCGGCAAGCCCGAGGAAGTCGCGGCGCTGGTCGCTTACCTGTGCTCGGAGGAGGCCGGCTTCGTGACGGGCTCCAACATCGCGATCAACGGCGGCCAGCACATGCACTGACGCGCGGCGGCCCGGGCCGCGTTCGCACGCGTTTCGGGCCGCGTTCCGCTATATCCAGTGCCGGAGCGGCGGCAGGCGCGCCGCTTCGGCCTCGCATTCCGGAGAAGGGCATGGGTGAAACCTGGATGGGACTCGCGATCGGCGGCTCGGCACTGGCCGTCGCGCTGACGATGGCGGTCTTGCTCTACTGGCTCGAGCGGCGCCGCGCGCGGCTGCTGCGGAACTTCGATCATCGCGATTGCTGGTTCGTCGCGTACGGCAAGTGCTTCGCGCGCAGGCCGGCGAGGCCGGCACGCCGCATGCGCGGCGCGCGATGACGGCCACGACGCCGTGGTAACGCGGCGTCGCGACCGACGAACGGTCACGCATCGCGCGCATGCAGTCGGCGATGCGCGCGATGCGTGTGCTCAATCGCTCTTTCCACCCGACGCGCCCGAGTCGTTCTTGTGGAAGATCCGCTTCGTCGTGCGCTTGGTGGCATCCCAGCCTTCGCGCGACACGTGTGCAACCCCGTGCCCGACCGCCTTCGCGGCGCTCGCGGTTGCGTGGCCGAAGCTGCGTGCAGCTTCGCCCGTCTTGTGCGCGGCTTCCTTCGAATCGCGCTTGATGTCCTGTTTCACTTCCGACATGTCCGCATGCGCGATCGGGCTGATCAGCGCCAGAACGAGCGCGGTGCCAATGAACTGACGAACTTTCACGACCTGGTTTCCTTGTATAAGTCTCTTCATCGAGGATTCGAATTGCCGGCGGGTGGCGGCGCAAACGTACCGGCCGCCGATGCGTCGAGCATCACCGCGGCGCGGCCGGTCAGCAGCATGCGATCGCCGCAGCGCAGCGCGAAGCCGTACAGCACCGAGCGGCCGTCGCCGCTCATGCGTTCCGCGTCGACGGTGAGCGGCAGGTCGAGCGTGTCGAGCCGGTCGACGAACGCGTCGACATTGCGCACGCTCGCCAGATAGCCGGCGCGCGGACGTTGTTCTTGCATACCGAGCAGCGCGCCGTGCACGGCCATCGCCTGCGCCGCGTATTCGATGCCGCAGACCGACGCGAGCCGGCCGTGCGAGCGCAGCGGGTTGTGCGGATCGCGGTGGCTCGTCGCCGTGCAACGGATGCGTTCGGCGTCCCACGCATCGACCGTATCGAGCACGCACATCGTGCCGCCGTGCGGAATATGCGCGGCGATCCACGCGTGGTCGAGCGGCGGCGTCAACGCGATCGTTGCGGCCATCACGCTCGCTCCGCGAAGGCAGCCGGCATCGTGACGTCGACCTGCACGCGCGTATCGGCCAGGTAGTCGAGCACGACGCGTGTCGAACGCCGTGCAGCCAGCGCATCGAGCAGCGGTAGCACGCGCGCGGCCGGATTGCCGGTGCGCAGTGCGTCGAGCTCGGCATTCGCGAGCGTCGTGGCAGGCGCGTCGGTGAGCTGCAGGTCGATGCGGGCGAGCGTGCGCGCGCTCGCTTCCGGCGCGAACACGAGCGCGACGCCGAATGCGTCGTCGATCGGCCGCACCGTGCGCAGCGGTTCCGGATAGTCGGTGTCGTACGCGATCAGCAGGGTCGGCATGCGATCGACCGCGACCTGGCACAGGCTCTCGAGCAGGCCCGCGGCAAAGCTGCCGTCGTGCGCGCACAGCACGTTCGACGTCGCCATCGCGCGGGTCGCGATGCTCCAGTAGCCGGCCGGCGCGTTGTGCACGGAGTTGTGGAAACGCGTCGGTGACAGCTGGCGATCGTCGCCGGCGAGGGTTTCGCAGATCGCGTGGCAGTTCTGGCCGTCGCCGCCGGACGCGCTGAACACGGTAGCGAGCGTGGCCGCATCGCGTCCGCTCGCGGCGACCGCTTCGTTGCCGACTGCGAGCGCGACGCGCACGACGGGGCCCGTGCGGCGCCGCTCGGCCGACGGCAGGCCGGCCGGCGGCGGCAGCACGGTGCGCGCGCCCGCATAGGCCGCGCGGCCCGCGAGCACGTCGGCCGCGTGCGGCCAGTCGTTCAAGCCCGGTCCGACGAGGCCGATGCTTTCGATGAAGGCGGTGAGCGTCATGTCGAGCCTCAACGGCGTACGTGGCCGGCGCGGCCGAGGATCAGGCTGCAATTCGTGCCGCCGAAGCCGAACGAATTGGAGAGCACGGTGCGCACGCGCATCTCGCGGCTCGCGAGCACGTAGTCGGCGGCGAGCGCCGGGTCGGGTTGCGTCGTGTTGACGCCGGCCGGCACGAACTGCTCGCGCAGCGCGAGCGCGGCGACGACCGCTTCGAGCGCGCCGGCCGCGCCGAGCGTGTGGCCGGTCGCGCCCTTCGTCGAGCTGCACGGCGTGCGCGCGAGCAGCGCGCCGACCGCGCGGCTTTCGGCCGCATCGTTGCTCGGCGTCGCGGTGCCGTGCAGGTTCACGTAATCGATGTCGTTCGCGTCGAGGCCGGCGGACGCGAGTGCCTGCTCTATCGCGACGCGCGCGCCGAGCCCGTCCGGATGCGGCGACGACATGTGGTGCGCGTCGCTCGATTCGCCGATGCCGAGCAGCAGGATCGCATTGCCGTCGAGCGCGGCGGGCGGTTCGGGCATGCGTTCGACGAGCGCGAATGCCGCGGCCTCGCCGATCGAGATGCCGTCGCGCGCAACGTCGAACGGCCGGCACGGCCGGCGCGACAGCAGTTCGAGCGAGTTGAAGCCGTACAGCGTCGTCAGGCACAGCGAATCGACGCCGCCGACGACGGCCGCGTCGATCAACCCGGCCTCGATCATGCGGCGCGCGGAGCCGAACACCTTCGCGCCGGACGAGCACGCGGACGAGATCGCCATCGCCGGCCCGCGCAGCGCGAAATACGCTCGCACGAACGCGGCCGGCGAATACGGGTTGTGCGTGTGCGCATAACGAAAATCGGCTGGCAGCGCGCCGTTCGCCGGATCTCGATGCTGGTACGCGCGTTCGGTCTCGAGGATGCCGGCCGTGCTCGTGCCGATGAACACGCCGACGCGCGCCGCGCCGTGGCGAGCGACGGCTGCCGCGACGCGTGCGTCGAAGCCGTCCTGTGTCAGGGCGAGTTGCGCGAGGCGGTTGTTGCGGCACTCGAAGTCGGCGAGGCCGGCGCGCACGGGTTGCTCGTCGACACCGTCCACCGCGCCGATCCACGTGTCGAGATCCGCACGCTCGAAGTCGCATGGTGCGAGGCCGCCGCGGGCGTCGCGCAGTGCGTCGAGGGTCGCATCGAGGCCGCGGCCGATGCAGCTGGTGGCGGTGAAGTGCGAGAGCAGGAGAGGTTTCACGAGGGTCGCATCCGGTGGCCGGAACGGGCGCCGCAGCAAGGCTGGCAGGCGCGCGTTCGAGTTCAGATTTTATCAAACGGGGGTGCCGGAACGCCCGGCTGGCCGGGCGGTTCGGGCGCGAGCGCCGCGCGCAGCGTGGTCCAGTGCAGTTGCGCATCGGCGGCTGCGCGCAGCACCGCTTGCAGTACGTCGAGCACGACCGGTTCGCCGCGCGCGTCGCGTGCCGCGTGACCGTCGTGCACGAGCAGGATGTCGCGCGGTGCGAGGCCGTTCAGCAGGCGGCGCGTGACGGTCGCGGCGTCGTGCGCGCGCGTGTCGAAGCCGCGCCGCGTCCAGCTCGCAAGCTGCAGGCCGAGTTCGCACAGCACCGGTTCGAGAAACGGATTGCGCAGGCCGGCCGGCGCGCGGAAGAACCGCGGGCGCGTGCCGGCGATCTCGGTCAGCGTCTGCTGCGCGGCCGCGATCTCGCGCCGCAGCGCGGCGGGCCCCGACAGCGAGAACGTGTGCCGGTGCCGCTGGCTGTGGTTCTCGACCGCGTGACCGCGCGCGACGATCGCTTCGATCCACTGCGGATGACGGCGCGCCAGATCGCCGATGCAGAAGAAGGTTGCGCGCGCATCGTAACGGTCGAGCAGGTCGAGCACGCGCGGCGTGACGTCCGGGTCCGGGCCGTCGTCGATCGTCAGCGCGATCCGGCGGCCGGCGCCGGCCGGCAGGCGCGTCCAGTTCGGGCCGAGCAGCGTGCTGCGCGGCCACAGGCCGGCTGCCGTCAGCGCGAGATGCGACGCGACCACGCCGCCGACGGCCCACGGCCACGCGGCCGGCTGCACGGCGACGGCGGCGGCCGCGCCCGCGTGCAGCGCGGCCGTGCCCGCGATCAGCGGCGTCGGCTTCCAGCGGCGCGCGCCGGATTGGCCGTCCTGTCGGGGCGGAACGGACGACGGTGTGTTCATGCCTGGCTCCGTTGACGACGATCGCCGGCCGCCGTGGTGCGCGGCGCGAGTATCGCCGCGAACGCGAGCGCGAGCATCGCGCCGGGGCCGACGGTCAGCCCGAAGGTTTCGAGCAGCGGTACGCGCGACAGCGCCAGCAGCCCGAAGCCGGCGACCGTCGCGAGGTTCGCGACCAGCAGCGACACGAGCGTGTACGGCGTGACGGGCTGCGTGTCGTCGCGCTTGCAGAAGAACAGCGCGTAGTTCGAGCCGACCGCGACGATCAGCAGCATGCCGACGAGGTGCAGGATCGTCAGTTGCACGCCGGCGAGCGCGAAGCCGGCCGTCACGACCAGCACGGCCGCGACGAGCGGCGCGAGCGCGCGCACGGCACGGCGCGGCGAGCGCAGCGCGATCAGCAGCAGCACGGCGATCGCCGCGAAACCCGCGAGCGACAGCCGGATGTCCTCGCGCACGTAGCTCACGTACAGGCGATCGGCTTCGGCTTTCATGTCGACGAACAGTGCATCGGGCACGCCTGCTTGCGCGACGGCCGTGCGTATCGGCGTTGCGTCGAACCCTTGCGTCGATTGCGCCGCGCGTGCGGCGTCCGGCGCGCGCAGCGGCAGCATCGCGCTCCAGCGGCCGTCGCGTTCGGTCAGCAGCGCATCGACCGCGAGCGCCATCGACGTGCCGCGCAAGTCCGCACGCGTCAGCAGCGGTGCGTGGCGGGCGGCTTCGATATCGGCGATGAACGGCGCGAACAGGTCGGGCTTCACCGCGATCGGCTGGTTCGCGACGGCGCCGCGCATTCGCGCGGCGAGCACGTCCGCATCGGGCAGGCTCGTCTGGCGCGCACGCTGCGCGGCGTCGCTCGGCAGGTAGCGCGCGGGGCTTTCGAAACCCACGAGCGCGCGCTGGTCGACGAGCGGCTGCAGTTGCGCGGCGACCTTTTCGGCGCCTTCGAGCGCGGCCTGCTCGGTCGGCGCGGAAATCACGACGAGGTAGCGTACGTCGGGCGCGCCGACATCGGCGCGCAGCCGCGCGTCGAGCGCCTGCGCGCGCGCCGGCACGGGGCTGAGCGAGGCGAGCTCGCGGCTCCACAGGCCGTCGCGATGCAGCACGAGCGTCGCGCACGCGGCGACCACCAGTGCGGCGAGCGGCCAGCGCAGCCGCGGCGCGGCGTCGGCCGCGCGCGCGAGCACGGCGCCGACGCGCGACACGTCGCGGATCGCGACATGCCCGCCGTGCAGGTGCGGCAGAACGAAGCGCGTGACGAGCGCGGCGGCCGTGAGCCCGGCGATCGAATACAGCCCGAGCTGCACGAGGCCCGGGAATCCGGAGAACAGCATCGACGCGAAACCGCACACGGACGTCAGCACGCCGAGCCGGATCGTCGGCCAGTACGCAGCGAGCCATGCGCGCGTCGCATCGGCCGGGCGCGCGCCGCCGCGCGTGCTGGCCTGCGCCGATTGCACGAACAGGTAGATCGAATAGTCGACGGCTTCGCCGATCAGCGTCGTGCCGAAGCCGAGCGTCAGCCCGTGGACCGTGCCGAACGCGACGCTGACCGCCGCGATCCCGGCCGCGACGCCCGTCAGCACCGGCAGCAACCCGAGCGCGAGCGTGCGCGGCGAGCGGTACAGCGTCAGCAGCAGCGCGACGATCAACACGACGCTCGCCGTCGACAGCCGCTCGACGTCGTGCCGGATCGTGTCGCGCATGTCGACCGAGAACACGCCGGGGCCCGTCATCGCGAGCGTGGTCGCGGCCGCGTTCGGCACGGCCTGCGTCGCGGCGGCGAATGCGCGGCGCACCGTGTCGATCGCGCGCGCCTGCGCGTCGGTATCGGAGCCGGCCGCGGCGGTCTGCACGACGAGCACCGCGCGCGTACCGTCGCGCGACGCCCACACGCCGTCGCGATTCGCCGGCTGCGCCGCGCTGTCGAGCTGGTCGACGAGCGCGGCGACTTCGCCGGTCGGGTCGCGCGGCAGCATCGCCTTGGCGACGAGGCCGGCCGACGAGCTCAGCAGGTCGAGGCTGTCGCCGAGCGCCTGATGCAGGCCGTCGGCGCTGAAGCGCTGCGGCGTGACCGCCGGGCTCAGCAGGTAGCGGTGATCGAAGATGAACTGCCGGTCGCGCGCGTCGTTCGCGGCTTCGCCGTTGTGAACCGCCGCGAACTGCGGATCGGTGCGCAGCGTGCCGGCGATGCGCCGCGACAGCGAGGCGCGCGTACTTGCATCGCCGCCGTCGATCGCGACGAGGATCAGCCGCGACACGATGCCGTCGCGCAACTGGTCGACGAGCACGCGCTGCCCCGCGCTCGGCGAGTTTGGCAGGAACGCTGACAGATCGGCCGTGAAGTGCGCGCGGCCGATCGCGACGCCGCACGCGACGAGCGCGAGCAGCCACACGAGCACCGCGCGCTGCCGCAACGCGTGCAGGCGGCGCGTGACGGGCGAGGGACGGATGCGCTGCTCGTCCATCAGTTCGGATTCGCCGGAACGGGTTGCAGGCGCATCACGGAATGATCGCCGTCGGCCTGCCGGATCGCGACGCCGCGCAACACGTCGCGCGTGCCGTCGAGCGTGATCGTGCTGACCACCTTCAGCATCCGCGAGTCGAGCGGCGTGAGCGTCAGCGTCCAGTCGTCGCCGCGCCCGGCGAGCGCGACCTTGTACACCTGTTCGAGCGCGAAGCGGTTGCCGGCGAGCGTCGCGCGGATGCTGTCGATGAACGCGCCGAGTTCCGGATAGCGCGCGAGCGCGAGCGTGTACTTGCGGTTGTTGCGCTCGACGGTGAGCATGTCGCCGTCGACGACGAGGTGTTCTGGCTTCGGGCTCAGCGTGTGCTTTTCCAGATGATCGGGCGCGACGAACACGAGTTCGCCGGACGATTCGACCGGCTGCGCGGCGATCGACAGGTACTTCGTTTCGGTGAACGTCGCACGCCCCGACTTGTGCTGCGCGAGCGTCGACATCAGCCGGTCGAGGTTCCAGGCCGAACCCGTGTCGGCCGCGTGCGCGGGCGCGGCCAGCGCGATCGCGGCGGCGGTTGCGGCGAGCAAGCGGACGCCGCGGTGCAGCGCGAGCGGGAACGGGAGCAGGAAGCGGCGAACGGCGGTCATGCGTCGGAATCCCTCGTGGCGGGCAGGTCGGCAGCGGCGCGCGCAGCGGCGCGGCGCGCGGCCGCAGCGTCGCCGACTTGCCAGAAATCGAAATAGTTGAACCAGTTGTACGGCGCTGCCCGGCAGTACTTGTCGAGCAGCGCGACGTAGCGCACGAGTGCCGCGTCGACGGCCGCCGCGCGTGCGTCGCGCCGCACGTCGGAGAAATCGGCGAGCGTCTCGAAGTGCACGTCGTAGCGATTGCCGTCGCGATAGAGGCCCGTCATGAAGATCACCGGGCGTCGCAGCATCGCGGCCATGTAGAGCGGGCCGAGCGGGAATGCGGCCGGCGTGCCGAGCAGCGGCAGCCGCCGCAGCGACGCGGCCGCGTCGTCGCGCAGCGTGCGGTCGGCGAGCATGCCGATCATGCAGTTCGCGTCGAGGCGCTCGCGTACTTTCAGCATCGAGTCGACCTGCCCGAGCGGAATCACTTCCGGCGTCGCGGCCGGATTCACCGCGGCGAGCGTCGCGTTGATCTTGCGCGCATTGTTCTCGTACATCGTGACGACGACGCGCAGGTCCGGGTGCGTGCGCCCGATCGCGCGCACGACCTCGAAGCTGCCGAGGTGCGCACCCATCAGGAACGCACCGCGTCCGCTCGCGAGCGCATCGTCGACGAGCGTTTCGCCGTGCAGCCGGATGTCGAACAGGTCGAAGCGCCCGTTCATCAGATAGATGCGGTCGTGGATCGTCGCCGCGAACGTGAACACGTGCCGGTACACGTCGCGCCAGCGTGCGGGGCGGCCGAGCACGCGACGCAGGTAGTCGCGCGACGCGGCGCACGCGACCGGCGAGAACAGCACGAAATACGTCGCGATCAGATGCAGCACGATGCGCGCACGCTGCCGGCCGAAGCGCAGCGAGATCCACGTCATCGCGCGCAGCAATCCCGCGTTGCTGCGCTCCTGGCGTTCGGCCCACGCGGTGCGCTTCATGGCTGGGCACCGTCCTGCACGGCCGGCGGCGCGGACAGCACGCCGGTCGCGACATCACGCGACCCGGCGCGCAGCGTGAAGCGGATCGCGCCGCTGGCCGAGGCGTCGAACGCGAGATCGAGCGGTTCGCCGGGCGCGACCGGGCTCAGGAATTTCGCGGAACCGAGCCGCCATGCGTGCAGCGGACGGTTCAGCGCCGCGCCGATCGCGTGGATCGCATGATCGAGCAGCACGACGCCCGGCACGACCGGATGGCCGGGGAAGTGGCCGGGCAGCGCCGGATGGTCGGCGGGAATCGTGAACGCGAGCGCGGGCGTGCCGGCCGCGTCGCGCGAGGGAAGCGGTGCGGCCGCGGCGCGTGCGTGTCGTGCGACGAGCGCGGCCAGCGCGTCGCGCGGCAGTTTGCCCGTTTCGTTGCGCGGCAGCGCGTCGACGAACACGAGCGGGCGCGGCATGAACGCGGGATCGATCCGCTCGCGCAGCGCGCGCTGCAGATCGGTGGCCGTGAGCGTCGGCGCGACGACGAGCGCGACGAGGCGCGTGACCGGTTCGAAGTTCGTATCATCGTGCGCGGCCGCGGTTTCGTCGGGCATGAAGAACACGCCGTCGACCACCTCCGGAATCGCGTTGAGCTGATGGTTCAGGTACGCGAGCGACGTGCGCTTGCCGGCGATGTTGACGAGATCGGCCTTGCGGCCGTGCAGCAGGAAGCGGCCGTCGCCGAGTAGTTCGAGCGCGTCGCCCATCGGCACGGGTGCCTCGACGTGTCCGCCCGACACCCATACGGTCGGCCCGCCGTCGCTTGCGGGTTCGTCGCGCGCGTCGAGGCGGATGCCCGGGAACAACTGCCACGCTGCGCCCTGCGACGTGCGGCGGGTCGCGATCTGGCCGGTCTCGGTGCTGCCGTAGATCTCGACGAGCGGTGCGTCGAGCGCAGCCTCGGCTTCGCACGCGAGCTTCTCCGACAGCGGCGCGGTGGCCGACAGCACGAGCGCCGCGCGCGGCAGCGCATGGCCGGCCGACAGCAGCGCGCGCAGGTGGATCGGCGACGTGACGAGCACGCGCGGCTGCGGGATCGCGTCGAGTTCGTCGCGAATGTCGACCGGGTAGAACGGCTGGCGGTTGCTGAACGCGAGGCCGCCGATCAGCGCGAGCAGCACCGTCGATTCGAAGCCGTACATGTGCTGTGCGGGCACCGTGCCGATCAGCGTGGCCGCTCGGCCGTCGAGCAGCCCGAGGCGGTCGGCCGCCGCGCGCACGCAGCCGACCAGGAAGCCCCAGGTCTTGCGGTGCGGCACCGGCGCGCCGGTCGAACCGGACGTGAACACGTACGCCATGATCCGCGCCGCATCGATCTGCGGCACGACGAACGGCGCATCGTCGGCGAGGTCGCCGGGGGCGGCGTCGGGATACGCGAAGCGCGGCAGGTCGATCGCGCAGTCGGGCGCGTCGTGCAGACAGAACGCATCCGGCGCGAACGACGCGAGCTGGCGGACCATTTCCGGCGTGTGCGTCGACGGCAGCAGGCTGACCCTGTCGGCGACGAGCGCCGCGCACAGGCTGACCGCGAAGCGGTAGCGGTCGCGGCACACGTTGAACACGTGGCCGCCGGCGGGCAGCGCGGCGGCCACGCGCGCGACATCGGCGACGAACGCGCGCACGGTGACGGGCGCGCCGTCGCGCCATGCGATCGTTTGGTCCGGCGACGAATGGAATACCAGCGGGTGAGTCGGCATAAATCGGTAAAAACGGGAGCGAAGGCCGGCGCGGCCGCGTTGCGGCGCCGCGCCGGCCGTGAATTCATCGTGACGCCTGCGACGCATGGGTTGTCGCGCGATACGCGCGCACCGCGTCGACCATTCGTGGCCGCGGCTCGTGCGGCAGCGCGAAGCGCCGGCAGGCATGCTCGGCGGCGAACATCACGGCGACGAGCGGCAGCGACAGGTAGTTCGCGAACGTCGACCACGTGACGATCGGCGCGGTCGCGAACAGCAGCGTCGACACGGCGGCGATCGCGACGAAGAACAGCGTCCACGCGAGCGTGATCTGCCGCGTATAGCGCGCGACGGCCGGCGTGACCGCGCCGTGGATCATCGTCGCGAAGCGCGTGCACAGCGGCACCTCGCCTGCCGCGAGCGTGCGGCCGAACAGCAGCGCCATCGCGACGTTGAAGCTCGCGTGTTCCAGATACAGGCCCCATTCGAAGTGCTGCGCGAGCGGCGCGCGCGCGGCCCACAGTGCAGCGGCGGCCAGCAGCCAAGCCGGCACGAACCATGCACGTCGCGGCGAGCGCAGCGCCGCACCGAGCGCGAGCAGCAGCGGCGGCACGAGCGCCATCGCGAGGCCGAAGCCGTGTGCGCCGGGCGTCGCGGCCGCGTAGTGCGCGCCGGCCTGGTAGGCGGCGACGGTGCCGACCACGGCGACGCCGCGCGCGATGGACAGCAGCCTGCTCATCGGCGGCCTCCGTGCGGGCGCGGGCTCGCGTCGCCGGCGGCCGCCAGGCGGCAGCAGACGGACGGGCGAACCGGAACGGAGCGGAAGGACGGACGCGGCATGACTGGAGACATCGGGGGGATCGTGGCCGGACGTGGTGGTCGGGCCGTCAAACATCATATGAATGGGCGGCCGGGACGCGGGTCCGGGCCGGTAATCGAGTGCGCCCATTTTAGGGCCGCGGCACGGCGTGTCCGGGGCGGGCGTGTGCGGGTTTTGTAACCGATTGTATGGCACCGGACGAACGGTTTCGCGGGGTCGGTCCATTTCCATCCAAAGCGGCTCAAGCGTCTCGTGCATTCGTGTCACGAAACGGGCCGCGGCGCCGGCCCGCCAGTCTGTAACCAATCTCGGTATACGGGCCGATACCCATCGTCTAGAATCCGCGTAACTTTTACAAACGATCCCCAAATAACGCAGGCGGGGACGCCGGCAGACGCCGGAGGGACGGAGATTTGCACGCGCCGGGCGTGCACGACGGTTGCCGTTTCCGGGCGCCTCCCGCTGCCATTGGCCGCCTGCTCGCACGCATGATGAACGCACTGGAACAAGAGCTCGCCACGCTGATCATCGGCGAACTGAATCTCGAAGACGTCCCGCTCGAAACAGTGACGGCCGAGACCCCGCTGTACGGCGAAGGTTTCGGGCTCGACTCCATCGACATCCTGGAAATCGCGCTGCTGATCTCGAAGAAATACGGCTTCGAACTGCGCTCGGACAATCCGGATAACCAGACGATCTTTGCGACGCTCGGCGCGCTGGCCGCGTACGTGGCCGCGCATCGTACGAAGTGACGGCGCCGCGCACGGGCGCGGCGCGCAGGTGACGACGGCATGCGGCGGCGATCGGCAGACGATGCGCCGCCGCGTCGATCGAGGTGAAACGCGATGAACGGAGCAATTCGATGCGCTCGCTCGTGACGGGCGGCAGCGGCGCACTCGGGCAGGCAATCTGCATGGCGCTCGCGCAGGCCGGCCATGAAGTGTGGGTCCATGCGAACCGCCATCTCGCGCAGGCGGAGGCGGTCGCGCAGCAGATCGTCGCGGCCGGCGGCACCGCGCGCGCGATCGCGTTCGACGTGACCGATGCCGACGCGACGCTCGCCGCGCTGGCGCCGCTCGCCGACGAAGCGCCGGTGCAGATCCTCGTCAACAACGCCGGCATTCACGACGACGCGCCGATGGCCGGCATGTCGCGCCGGCAGTGGCACAGCGTGATCGACGTGACGCTCGACGGCTTTTTCAACGTCACGCAGCCGCTGCTGCTGCCGATGATCCGCACGCGACGCGGGCGGATCGTCAACATCGCATCGGTGGCCGGCGTGACCGGCAATCGCGGACAGGTCAATTACGCGGCCGCGAAGGCGGGGCTGATCGGTGCGACGAAATCGCTGTCGCTGGAGCTCGCGTCGCGCGGCATTACCGTGAACGCGGTCGCGCCCGGCATCATCGAATCGCGGATGGCCGAACAGGCGTTTCCCGCCGAACGGATCAAGCAGCTCGTGCCCGCGCAGCGCGCGGGCCGGCCCGACGAAGTCGCGGCGATGGTCGCGTATCTGGTGTCCGACGCCGCGGCCTATGTGACGGGGCAGGTGATGTCCGTCAACGGCGGGCTCGCATGACGAAACGCGCGGCGTCGGCCTGACGTCGCGCAACGCGATGCCGACCACGATGTCGCACGGCCCGCATCGCATAGTGAGGAAATCGAAGTGTCCGTGCATCCAGTCGACGCCGAACGGCGCCCGTGTTCCCTGTCGTCAGCCTCCGCGCCGGTCGCGCGCGGGCAGGCGGCCGGCGGGCCGGACGCATCGCGATCGGGCGCGCCGCTCGCGCAGGGCCGCGACCGCGCACTGCAGCTCGTTCGGATGAGTCATGTGCGGCTCGCTGCGTTGCTGCACGATGCGCGCATGCGTGGCGATGGGATCGACCGCGCGTTTCCGGGTGCGTTGGGCGCGGTGTGCATCGGCGCGGCCGGATTGCAGGACGAATTGAACGCAGAATCGCAGGCCGAATCGCACGCCGATGCGGCGGCACGAATGCTAGCCGATGCAGCCCCCGACCTGCCGGTCGCACCGGTGCAGATGGCGCTGCTCGGCGCCGGCGTCGCACCGGGCGATGCCGTCTGCGAAATCTGGCAATGCAATGCGCGCGACCTGCGCAGCGAACGGCGCGGTGCGCTGCACTATCGCTACAGCGAAGCGGCGGGGCTCGTGTTCGGCAGCATCGTCGTGCACGAAACGCACGAAACGCACGAAACGCGCGAAACGCACGACACGCACGACACGCAGCGCGACGGCGGCACGCCGCTCGAACGCGCGACGCACGATGCTTACCGCACGCTGTTCGACGTGCTCGATACGCTCGGCATGCCGCATCCGCTGCGCATCTGGAATACCGTGCCGGCGATCAATGCCGTGCAGTTCGGGATCGAACGCTATCGTCAGTTCAATATCGGCCGTCAGCACGCCTTCGACGCGTGCCGCCGCGCATTGACGGGCGGCGTGCCGGCCGCGTGCGCGCTCGGTTCGGTCGTGCCGGTCGCGGGCGACGCGTTGCCCGCGGCGCCGCTCGCGATCCATTTCATCGCGAGCCGCACGCCCGCAGATCCGGTCGAGAACCCGCGCCAGGTCAGCGCGTATCACTATCCGGCGCAATACGGCCCGCGTGCGCCGACGTTCGCGCGTGCAGCCGCCTGGGCGGACGGCGGCGCCGCGCCGGTGCTGTTCGTATCGGGCACCGCGAGCATCGTCGGGCACCGCACCGTGCATCGCGGCGACGTCGTCGCGCAAACGCGCGAGACGGTTGCGAACCTCGCGGCCGTGCTCGAGCAGGCCGCGCGGCAGGGGCATGGACCGTTCTCGCTTGCCGACCTGAGCTATCGCGTCTACGTGCGCGACGCCGGCGATGCCGCGGCGCTTGCCGAGATCGATCGGGTGCTGCGCGATGCGGCCGGCCCCGGCGTGCGGCCGCTCTTCGTCCATGCGGACGTATGCCGCGACGACCTGCTGGTCGAGATCGAGGCGAGCGCGGGGCACGCGATGGAGCGGCTGTCATGAAGCGGGAGAACTTCACGATCCGGCAACCGGCACCGCATACGGGCGGCGTCGACGAAGCCTGCCGCCAGTCGCCGGCAAGTCATAAACTTTTGTCAGGATCCCTGTCTTCGCAATCGGCCGTTCCCATGTCCAAGCTGCACGCCTCGTCCACCCACCTCGTCCTGATTCCTAGCTACAACCCTGGCGCCAAGGTCGACACGACCGTGCGCAATGCCCGCGCGCAGTGGAATCCGGTGTGGGTCGTCGTCGACGGCAGCACCGACGGCAGCGCCGAGCGGCTGCAGGCGATGGCCGAGCACGATCCCGGGTTGCGCGTGATCGTGCTGCCGGAGAACCGCGGCAAGGGCGCCGCGGTGCTCGCGGGGCTCGACGCGGCTGCCGCGAGCGGCTTCACGCACGTGCTGACGATGGATTCCGACGGCCAGCATCCGGCCGACCTGATTCCCGCTTTCATGGCCGCGTCGCAGGCCGCGCCCGATGCGATGGTGCTCGGCGTGCCGAAGTTCGACGCGAGTGCGCCGCAGTTGCGCGTCCAGGGGCGCCGGCTGTCGAACGCTTGGGCCGACCTTGAGACGCTGTGGGCCGGGATCGGCGATTCGCTGTACGGCTTTCGCGTGTATCCGGTCGCGCCGCTCGCCGCGATCATGCGGCGCCAGCCGTGGATGCGCGGCTTCGACTTCGATCCCGAGGCGGCCGTGCGACTGTGCTGGGCCGGCGTGCGCCCGATCCGCATCGACGCGCCGGTGCGCTACTTCGGCCGGCACGAGGGCGGCGTGTCGCATTTCCACTACGGTCGCGACAACGCGCTGCTTGCATGGATGCACCTGCGGCTTTTCACCGGCTTCGCGGTGCGGCTGCCGATGCTGGTCGCGCGGCGGCTGACGCGGCGCCGCGACCAGGCGGCCTGAGCAGCGCGCCCGTTTTCCCTCCCGATCGTCGCCCGCTCGCGGCGATTGCTTTGGTTTCGATCTTCAATTTCGCTGAAAATCGCCGTTTCGCATCAATCCTATGAGTAATTAAGGTGTCATCGGATGTAAACATCTGGTAATTTTCTGCCGGATTATGCAAAATCGCCGCTCCCAAATACAACTATCGAGGGATCCGGGATGCAACTCAAGAAAGCGGTGGCAGCGTGTGGCGTGGCGTTCCTGTTGAGCGCATGCGGCGGGGTACAGAGTCTCGACGCGAACAGCCTGACGTCGGCGGGGACGAACCTGTTCAAGGCAGCGACGCTGTCCGATTCGGACATCGCCGCGCTGTCGAACGACTCGTGCAAGTCCAGCGACGCCGAATCGAAGATCGCGCCGGCGAACAGCGCGTATTCGAAGCGCCTGACGAAGGTGATGAAGGGCTTCGGCGACATGACGCTGAATGGCCAGAAGGTCAACTACAAGGTCTACGTGACCAAGGACGTCAACGCGTGGGCGATGGGCAACGGCTGCGTGCGCGTGTACAGCGGCCTGATGGACATGATGAACGACGACGAACTGCGCGGCGTGATCGGCCATGAAATGGGCCACGTCGCACTGGGTCACTCGAAGAAGGCGATGCAGACGGCGTACGCGGTGAGCGCGGCGCGCAGCGCGGCCGGCGCGGCATCGCCGGGCGTGGCGGCGCTGACGAGCTCGCAGCTCGGCGACATCACCGAGAAGTTCATCAACGCGCAGTTCTCGCAGACGCAGGAAAGCGCGGCGGACGACTACTCGTTCGACCTGATGAAGCAGAAGGGCATGAGCCAGAAGGGCCTCGTCACCGCATTCCAGAAGCTGGCGAAGCTCGATGGCGGCCAGAGCTCGATGATGAGCTCGCACCCGTCTTCGACGAGCCGTGCGCAGCACATCGAGGATCGCATCGCGAAGGGCAGCTGATCGCGCAGCCGCTCGCCGGCCGACGCCGACGATCGACAGGCAGAAAGAAAAACCCCACGCTCTTCCGGGCGTGGGGTTTTGTTTTTGCGGGTGTGCGCGCCGCTTACGGCACCATCCCCGGCAGCACGTACGCCTGCACCAGCGTGATCAAGCCGACGATCACCGCGAACAGCAGGCTGTGCCGCACCGTGAAGCGGAACAGCGCCGACTCGTTGCCGACGAGGCCCGTCGCCGCGCACGCGACCGCGATCGACTGCGGCGAGATCATCTTCGCGGTCACGCCGCCCGTCGTGTTCGCGGCCACCGCGAGCGTCTCGGGCACGCCGAGCTGATGGGCCGTGGCCTGCTGCAGCGAGCAGAACAGGGCGTTCGACGACGTGTCCGAGCCGGTCAGGAACACGCCGAGCCAGCCGAGGAACGGCGAGAAGAACGGGAACGCGGCGCCGGTTGCGGCCAGCATCAGCGCGAGCGTCGACGACATCCCCGAATAGTTCGCGACGAACGCGAACGCGAGCACGAGGCCGATCGACAGGATCGGGCGCGTCAGCTCCTTCAGCGTTTCGCCGAACGTGACGAGCGCGTCGCGCGGCTTCATCCGCAACAGCGCCATCGAGATCAGCGCGGTCACGAGAATCGCGCTGCCCACCGCGGACACCAGATCGATCTTCAGCACGGCTTCAAGCGCCTTCGGCGTCGCGGCGATCGGTGCGGTCTTCACGATGAGCTGGTCGAGCCCCGCCACATGGAACTTCAGCACGGTCGACGCGAGCGCGCCGTGCGCGGCGAACAGCGCCTTGAACGGCGCGATGCTCCATACGGTGACGACGGCCGTCAGGATCAGGAACGGCGACCACGCGCGCACCGTCTGCGCGAGCGTGTACGGCGACGCCTGCCGGCTCGCGCCCGTGCCGCCCGCGTCGAACCTGCCCGCGCCGAAACCGGCCAGCGCAGCGCCGCCGCCGGTCGCGACGATGCCGCCGGCCGGCTGCTGCGCGGTGCGCGGCTGCCACACCTTCAGGAACGCCGCGAGCGCGACGAGGCTGACGAGCGACGACGTGATGTCCGGCAGCTCGGGCCCGATGTGGTTCGACGTGAAGTACTGCGTGACGGCGAAGCTGCCGCCCGCGACGAGCGCGGCCGGCCAGGTCTGCCGCACGCCGCGCAGCCCGTCCATCATGAACACGAGCCAGAACGGCACCGCGAGCGACAGCAGCGGCAGCTGGCGGCCGGCCATCGCGCCGATGTGGAACGGGTCGATGCCCGTCACCTGCCCAGCGACGATGATCGGGATGCCCATCGCGCCGAACGCGACCGGCGCGGTGTTCGCGATCAGGCACAGCCCGGCCGCGTGCAGCGGCTTGAAGCCGAGGCCGACGAGCAGCGCGGCGGTGATCGCGACGGGCGCGCCGAAGCCGGCCGCGCCTTCCAGGAAGGCGCCGAACGAGAAGCCGATCAGCAGCATCTGCAGGCGCTGGTCGTCGGTGATCGACAGCACGGATGCGCGGATGACGTCGAACTGGCCGGTCTTCACGACGATCTTGTACAGGAACACGGCCGCGACGATGATCCACGCGATCGGCCACAGGCCGTACGCGAAGCCGAAGCCGGCCGCCGCGAGCGCCTGCGGCACGGGCATCCCGTACGCGAGGATCGCGACGCCGAGCGACAGCAGCAGCGTGATCGCGGCCGCGACGTGGCCCTTCATCCGCAGCGCGGCCAGCGCGACGAAAAAGAAGATGATCGGGATCGCGGCGACGAACGCCGACAGCCCGAGGCTGCCGAGCGGGGTGTAGATCTGATGCCAAACCTGCATGGTTGTCTCCTCCATCTGTGTCTGTATCTCTATGGGTACGGTCGGGAAAGCGATGTCTATTCGGGCTGGCCGCGTGCGCGCAGCAGGTCGGACAGGCTGCGCGGCGCCGGTTCGAGCGGCGTGCGGTGCTGCGTCCAGCCCATCTGTTTCGCGGGTGTCAGCGCGCGCAGGCGCGTCGCCGTCCAGCGGAACGCGCGGTACGCGCGCGGATGCGCGAATGCGCCCGACCAGAAGCGCCACACGAGGTCTTCCGCGCGGTTGTAGTTCGCGCCCTGGCCGCGCAGCGGATGCGCGACGGGTTCGTCGGGCTTGCGGTTCGCCTCGGTGCGCAGCCGCACGAGCAGTTCGGGGATCGGGATCCGGACCGGACATACCTCGCCGCATGCGCCGCACAGCGTCGACGCGGTCGGCAGGTCGGCCGTCGCGTCGAGGCCGAGCAGGTGCGGCGAGATGATCTTGCCGATCGGCCCCGGGTAGGTCGTCCCGTACGCGTGGCCGCCGATGCGCGTATAGACGGGGCAGTGGTTCATGCATGCGCCGCAGCGGATGCACTGCAGCGTCGCGCGCAGTTGTTCGTCCGCGTAGGCCTGCGTGCGGCCGTTGTCGAGCAGCACGAGATGCAGTTCGCGCGGGCCGTCGCGTTCGCCGTCGCGGCGCGGGCCCGAGATCAGGTTGAAGTAGGTCGTGATCGCCTGGCCGGTAGCCGAGCGCGTGAGCAGGCTCGACAGCGGCACGATGTGCTCGAGTTTTTCGACGACCTTCTCGATCCCCATGATCGCGATGTGCGTGTCGGGCACCGTCGTCGACAGGCGGCCGTTGCCCTCGTTCTCGACGAGCCACAGCGTGCCCGTGTCGGCTGCCGCGAAGTTCACGCCCGACAGGCCGATGTCCGCGTCGGCGAACGCGCGGCGCAGCGCGCGCCGGCCGGTCTGGATCAGCTCGTCGACGTCTTCCGTGTAGCGCGTGCCGGGGATGTGTTTCTCGAACAGTTCGGCGATGTCGCCGCGCGTCTTGTGGATCGCCGGCATCACGATATGCGACGGCTTCTCGCCCGCGAGCTGCACGATGAACTCGCCCATGTCGGACTCGATGCAGTCGACGCCGTGATCCGCGAGGTAATGGTTCAGCTCGATTTCCTCGCTCGCCATCGACTTGCCCTTGATCACGCGGCGCGCCTTCTTCGCCTGCGCGATGCCGAGCACGATCGCGTTCGCGTCGGAGGCCGTCTCGGCCCAGTGAACGTGCACGCCGGCTTCGACGAGCTTCGCCTCCAGCCGCTCGAGCAGCGCGGGCAACTGCGCGAGCGCGTGCCGGCGCACGGCTTCGCCGAGATCGCGCAACTGCTGCAACTCGGTGTCGTCGGGGAATTGCGTCGCGCGCTTGCCCTGCAGGAAGTCCATCGCGCCGCGAAAACTCCGGCGCAGTGCGGGATCGTCGAGCGCGGCGCGCGCGCGGGCCTTGAAGTCGTCGGGGGCGACGAATTGCAGCGTGTGGTCGCTCATCGCGGTTGGTCCTCGCAAGCGGTTGCGGCCGGCCGGGCGGCCGCGGCATCGGCAGCCGGATCGGTGACGATCACGACCCACAGGCGGCGCGGGCCATGCGCGCCATAAGCGAGCGTCTGCTGGATGTCGGACGTCTTCGACGGCCCCGACACCAGCACGAGGTTGGTCGGCATGCCGGCATGCCAGCGCTCCGCGTGCGCGGCTGCGTGCAGGTCCGCATGCAGCGTGTTCGCGTGGACGAGCGCGACATGCAGCGGCGGCACCAGCGACACCGTGCGCGGCGTGCCGGCATCGGGCGCGAGCACGACGGTGCCGGTGGCCGCAATGCCCGAGCGTGCGACGGTGAAGCCCGCATCGATCGTGTCGAACAGTTCGACCTTCCACGCGTCGATCGGCCGGTCGAACGGCACGGGCGTGACCGCGTCGGGCAGCGCGCGGGCGAGCGCCGCGGATTCGGCGCGCGCCGGGTCGAGCAGCAGGCGGCGCACGCCGGCGTCCGCGAGGCGCGCGGCAAGCTGAGCGGGCCATTCGTCGTCGGTCGCGCACCAGGCTTGCGCGTGCGAGGCGGCGAGCGCGGCCTGCAGCGCCTGAGCGAGCGTGTGCGGATCGCGCTCGGCTGGCGCGCGGCGCGTGTCGTAATGCGTGTCGATGCGCGCATCGAGCGCGGCGGCTGCCGTCGCGGCGACGCCCGGGGCGGCGCTGCGCAGGCGCGCGAGAATCGCGTCGCGCGCGCTCATTGCTTGTCTCCGCGCAGCGGCGCGGCACCGGCCGTGCGTCGCCACAGGAAGCTCGCAAGATGTTCGACCGGCAGCGACGCGCCGGCCTTGGTCGCAGCATGGCCGATGTTCAGCAGGCAGCCGCAGTCCGCGGACACGAGCCGGTCGCAGCCGGTCGCGCAGGCCGACGCGACCTTGTCGCGCACCATCGCGCCGGAGATGTCGGGATGCTTCAGCGAGAACGTGCCGCCGAAGCCGCAGCATTCGGATTCGCGTTCGTGTTCGATCCGCGTCACGCCCGGCAGCGCGTCGACGAGCGCGACGCCGTGCACGCGCGTGCCCATTTCGCGGCGCGCCGCGCACGACGTATGCAGCACGACGCGCTCGTCGGGCCCGGCGCTTGCCGCGGCCGCGTCGAGTTGCACGTCGAGCACATGGACGAGGAATTCGGCGAGTTCGTAGGTCCGCTCCGCGATCGCGCGCGCCTTCGGGCCATGGACGGGATCGTCGGCGAACAGCGCCGGCCAATGGTGACGGATCATGCCCGCGCACGAGCCCGACGGCACGATCACGGGCCACGGTTCGGCGAACAGGTCGAGCTGCGCGGCCGCGACGCGGCGCGCTTCGTCGGGATTGCCGCTGCTGTAGGCCGGTTGCCCGCAGCAGCTCTGGCCGCGCGGATAGTGGACGGTCAGGCCTTCGCGCTCCAGCAGGCGGACCGCGTCGAGCCCCGCTTCGGGGGCGAACAGGTCGACCAGGCAGGTCGCGAACAGATAGACGTGCGCGGGGGCGGCGGCGGGGTACTGCCTTTCGTTCATGTCTCGCTCCAGTGGCGACGGCCCGGCATGCGGATGCGGGACGACGATTTCGCTGCATAATTCCCGCGACGGCGCCGCAGCTCAAATTGGTTGGGCCAATCGGCGCGACGGGCATTCCGGGGGAGACGAGACGATGGCAGCGATGACGGCACGGGGCCGGACCGAAGTGGTGATGCGCAAGATCGAGACGGCGCTGCTCGACGGCACCTGGCCGGCCGGCGCGCGCCTGCCGGCCGAGCGCGTGCTCGCGCAGCAGTACGGCGTCGCGCGCAACACGGTGCGCGAGGCGACCCAGCGGCTCGTCGCGCGCGGGCTGCTGCAGAGCCGGCGCGGCGCGGGCGTCTATGTGACGGACCAGTTGCGCGCGGGCATCGCGTCGCCGTGGGGCCAGCTGGTCGCCGATCATCCGGCGCTGCGCGACGACATCCTCGAATTCCGCCGTGTGCTCGAAGGCGCGACCGCGTATTTCGCCGCGCTGCGGGCCGATGCGAACGACCGGCGCCGGATCCGCACGCTGCTGCGCGAACTCGAAACCGCGCATGCGAACAACGACGCGGCCGTCGAAGCCGCGACCGACGCGAAGCTGCACGAGGCGATCGCGCTTGCGTCGCACAACACGATGTTCCTGCACCTGCATACGAGCGTGATCGGGATGCTGCGCGAGCACATCTCGATCAACGTGGCGGGCATGACGACGGACGACGAGCAGGCGTCCGAGCTGCTGTTGCTGCAGCACCGTGTCGTGTGCGACGCGATTTGCGCGCATCGGCCCGAAGAGGCGCGCACCGCGATGCAGACGCATATCGACTACGTGCGCAGCCATTTCGAGCGCAGCGGCGACGGGGCATGAGATTGGTCGGACCGTTTCGGTGCACGGGCCGCCCGACGGGCGGATCCGGGGCGGTCGGACCTCGACGCCAGGCACGCGGACGTTCGCCGGCCGCCCACGTCGCCCGCTGCCGCAGCGGGGTGCCGCTTGCGCCACCCGCGCGATTGACCGGTTCATCGGGCGCCCACTAAAATCGGCTGGAACCGCCCGCCAGCCTCGCGCCGCGGCGAATGCGGACCCTTGTTCCGCCAGTCGAGGAAGCTTCCGTGCTCACGTCTTTCATCCGGCGCGCGCAGGCCGCGCTGTCGTGGCGCGCCGCATGCGGCCCGGCCCGTGCGCTGGCCGTCTGCGTGCTGCTGTCGCTCGTCGCCGCGTGCGCGACGCATCCGCCCGCCACCACGCTCGATCGCCCGGTTTCCCATGCATTGCCGTCCGATACCGCGACGCCGCTGCGCGACGCGCTGGCCGCGCCGGAGGCCGCGCATCCGGGCCAGTCGGGTTTTCGGCTGCTGGCGGACGGCGCCGAGGCGCTGCAGATGCGCATCGCGCTCGCGCGCGCCGCGACGAAGACGCTCGACATGCAGTACTACATCGCAACCGAGGACACGACGGGCAAGCTGCTGCTCGCCGCGGCGCTGTACGCCGCCGATCGCGGCGTGCGTGTGCGGATGCTGGTCGACGACCTGAACTTCCGTGACATCGACCGCATCATGGCCGCGCTGAACACGCACCCGAACATCGAGATCCGCGTGTTCAACCCGTTCGGCGCGTCGCAGCAGGGCATGGTCGAGCGCACGACCAATTTCTTCACGAGTATCGACAGCTTCACGCGCCGGATGCACAACAAGGCGATGATCGCGGACAACCGGATTGCGATCGTCGGCGGCCGCAATCTCGGCGACGAATACTTCAGCGCGAGCCCGACGCTGCAGTTCCGCGATCTCGACGTGCTCGCCGCCGGCCCCGTGACGACCGACATCTCGGCGAGCTTCGACACCTACTGGGCGAGCGCGAGCAGCTATCCGCTGCGCGTGCTGAATCACCAGTCGTTCGATCCGAAGGATCTCGACGCGATGCGCGACGAGTTGCGCGCCCACTGGCGCCAGAACGCCGATCCGTACAACGCGAAGCCGCTGAACGCGACGCCGCTTGCGCAGCAGATCGCGCGCGACGAGCTCGCGCTCGTGTGGGCGCAGGCCGAGTTCAAGGCCGACGCGCCCGACAAGGTCGCGCAGCCGACCGACGCATACGTGAGCCCGCCGATGCGGCGCCTCGTCGAACTGACGCGCGGCGCGCAGCAGGAATTCCTCGCGTTCTCGCCGTATTTCGTGCCGCACGACGCGGGCGTGAAGATTCTCGGCGACACGACCGCGCGCGGCGTGCGCGTCGCGATCCTGACGAATTCGCTCGCCGCGACCGACGCGGTTGCGGTGCAGGCCGGCTACGGGCCGTACCGCGTGCCGCTGCTGCGGCACGGCGTCGAGTTGTACGAGTTCAAGGCGCAGCCCGGCCGGCAGCGCCCGCGCCTGTTCGGGTCGCGCTCGCGCGCGAGCCTGCACGCGAAGGCGTACGTGATCGACCGGAAGATCCTCGTGATCGGCTCGATGAATCTCGATCCGCGTTCCGCGCACCTGAATACCGAACTGGCGCTCGTGATCCACAGTCCGGCGCTCGCGCAGCAGGTCGCGACGATCTTCGCGCGCGTGACGCAGCCGGACGAAAGCTATCGCGTGAGCCTCGCGACGCCGGCGGGCGGCGGCGCGCCCGAACTCGAGTGGACGGGCACGGACGACGGCCGGCCGACCACTTATCACGTCGATCCGCACGCGGGGCTGCTGCGCAACCTGATGACCGGCATCTTCACGCTGCTGCCGGTCGACGACCAGTTGTAAGGGCCGGAACGGCTCAGGCCAAACCTGCGATACCGGTGCGCGGGGAAAGGTGATATGGTTGTGTGCGCAACGATGTGCGTATCGTGAAGACGTCGCCGGACGGCTCTCGCAATGCGGGCCGGGGCGGTGACCGAACGACGCGCCGCATGAGCCGCATGAGCCGCATGAGCCGCGTGCGGCGCCAGGAGACGATGGACGATGCGCGCAGCCGCCCGCGCGGACGCGCACGCCCGCAACCGGAGTGCCCCCCCATGCAACGTGTACCGAACCAGCCGTTTACGCGTCCCGCCCGCTTCTCCGAAGCCGAATGGCAGGCGCGCGTGCAGCTCGCGGCGGCCTACCGCATCTTCGATCATCTCGGCTGGACCGAGCTGATCTACAACCATATCTCGCTGCGCGTACCAGGCGAGGACGGGCATTTCCTGATCAACCCGTTCGGGCTCCATTACCGCGAAGTGTGTGCGTCGAACCTTGTGAAGATCGACATCGACGGCAACGTGATCGACCATTCCGACTGGCCGATCAATCCGGCCGGCTTCACGTTCCACAGCGCGATCCATGCGGCGCTGCCCGACGCGCACTGCGTGATGCACGTGCACACGACGCCCACGATGGCCGTGTGCTGTTCGCGCGACGGGCTGTCGTTCTCGAATTTCTATTCGGCGCAGTTGTACGGGAAGATCGCGTATCACGACTTCGAGGGCATCACCGTGCATCTGGAGGAGGGGCGGCGCATCGTCGAGAGCGCCGGCGGGCGGCCCGTGCTGCTGCTGCGCAACCACGGGCCGGTGACGATCGGCGCGACGCTCGCGCAGACGTTCTCGCTGATGTGGCTGCTCAACCGCGCATGCGAGGTGCAGGTTGCCACGCACGCGATCGGCGACGCGCTGCCGATCGTGCCGCCCGTGCTCGAAGCGTGCGTGCGCGATTCGCTGAATTTCGACCCGAAGCATGGTGCGGGGCAGGACGCGTTCGACGCGCTGCAGCGCATCGTCGATCGCATCGATCCCGGCTATCGCGCGTGACGCGGGGCGGCCGCGGGGCCGCTAGAAGCGGTAGCCGAGGCCGGCCTGGTGCGCGTCTTCGCGCCGCACGACAGGATGGGCAGCGCGATATTCGATGCGAAGGAGAAGCAGCGGAAATTTCTTCGTCATGCTTGTCATATGACGAATGCGGATTCACGTTGCGATGCCGGCATGTCACATCGCCAGGCCGCGCGGCGCACGCAAAAAAAAAAACGCGGCCGGGTGGCCGCGTGAATACTCGCAGACTCCTTCGGACGAAGGAAACAAGCAACTATGAGACGAAGTGTAGCGAAAGGCCGCGCGCGGATTCAGGCGTCAGGCTGCAAAGGTCTCTTCCAGGTTGACGCAGACTGACGCGATGCGTCGCGCGAGACGACCTGCCGTGCGCGGCGCGCCGATGGGCGTGCGGCGATTCGCGGCATGGCCGTTCGGAGGACTCCCGGATCGGCGGCGATCGACTACCATCATGTGTAACGCTCCCGTTCGGGCGGCGTACAACGTCGTGCAAGGAGAGTCCATGCTCAAGCTGCGTTTGTTCCAGGTCGTGTTACTCGCGGGCGTGCTGGCCGCCGGCAACGCCGCTGCCGAAACGGTGCGCCTGTCCGCCAGTCTTCAGCCGTCGAGCGAAGTGCCGCCGACGGCGACGAAGGGCTCGGGCGCCGTCGACGCCACCTACGACACGGCCAGCCGCACGCTGCAATGGATGGTGACTTACGAACACCTCACCGGCCCGGCGACGGCCGCGCACTTCCATGGGCCCGCGCCGGTCGGCCAGAACGCCGGCGTGCAGGTGCCGATTCCGAAGGACGAGCTCGCGAGCCCGATCAAGGGCTCGAAGGTGCTGACCGACGCGCAGGTCACCGACCTGATGGGCGGCAAGTGGTATTTCAACGTCCACACAAAGGAGCACCCGTCCGGGGAGATCCGCGGCCAGCTGATGCCGGCGAACTGAGCGCCGGCGTTTGATGTAGAGGCTCCGTTCGAACGGCGCCGGAACGATCGCACGTACCATCGTCACACTGTGATTACGGAGTGCGTCCGATGAGTTGGCAAAGCAAGTTCGCCTGCTGGCTGCTGCGCTGGCAGTTCCGTCCCGAGACCACGCGCGAGGTGCTCGATCCCGCCCGCGCACGGCGCTTTACTGACCTGCGGATGGTCGTGCCGCGCCGTGCGCCGTCGGGCTACCGGCTGCGCGAATGTCATGGCGCGGGCGACGCGCCGCTGCGCGGCGAATGGCTCGAACGCACCGACACGGGCGCGGGTCGCGCGCCCGGCCGCACGCTGCTGTACTTTCACGGCGGCGGCTATTACTTCTGTTC
The DNA here is from genome assembly GCF_016899445.1 of Burkholderia sp. MS455. NCBI lineage: Bacteria > Pseudomonadati > Pseudomonadota > Betaproteobacteria > Burkholderiales > Burkholderiaceae > Burkholderia > Burkholderia sp. MS455. The sequence goes on along the minus strand of NZ_CP041779.1, from coordinate 3,068,772 downwards.
GACGAAGACCCATCGGCCGCTCGTGTTCGGCCTGACGAAGCGCGCGGGCGTGCGCTCGTTCTCGCTCGACTACCGGCTTGCCCCCGAAAACCGCTTCCCGGCCGCGCTCGACGATGCGCTGGCCGCGTACCGTCAACTGCTGGCGCTCGGCACGCCGCCCGAGTCGATCGTGCTCGGCGGCGATTCGGCCGGCGGCGGCCTCGCGCTCGCGACGCTCGTCGCGCTGCGCGATCGCGGCGAGCCGTTGCCGGCCGGCGCGATCCTGTTCTCGCCGTGGACCGACCTGGCCGGCACGGGCGATACGATGCGCACCAACGATGGCGCCGATCCGATGTTCGCCGGCGCCGCGCTGCCGAAGGCCGCGAAGCTGTACCTCGGCGACGCGCCGGCGACGCATCCGTACGCATCGCCGCTCTATGCGGATTTCGCGGGCCTGCCGCCGCTGTATATCCAGGTCGGCAGCACTGAGGTGCTGCTGGACGATTCGCGCCGTGTCGCGGAGAAGGCGAAGGCGGCCGGCGTGCCGGTCGAGATCGAGGTGTGGCCGGACATGCCGCACGTGTGGCAGCTTTACGCACCGATGGTGCCGGAAGCGCGCGATGCGCTCGACCGCGCGGCCGCGTTCCTGCGCCGCGTCGCGGTCGAACGCGCGGTTCAGCGCGTCGGCGAGGCGTCGATCGCCTGATACGCGGCCTGGATGGCCGCCGGGCCGTACTTGCGCTCGAGGCGGCGCACGGTGAAGTGGCCGTGCGCCATCTGCTGGAAGTGGTCGATGAACAGCGTGTTGACGGTCGCGCCGAGCACGGCGCCGATCGCCGGGATCGACTTCGCGGCCATCTGCTCGGTCACCTGCACCGAGAACCGCGATGCCACCGTCTGTACCAGCTTGAACACCGCCGCCGAGCTGTGCGCGGCGATGCCTTTCGTCGTGATGTCCGACGACGCCTTCGAGATCGCCTGCGCGAGCGCGCCGCGCAGCACGAAATAGCCGAGATCGGCGTCCTCTTCCTGCTTGTCCGGGTTGCCGCCCATGCCGAGCACGGCCAGGCATTGCAACTGCGACTCCACCGACACGAGATCCTCGCCCTCGCTGCGCGCGATGTCGCACACCGAGCGGAAGATCAGCGTGGTCGTCACCGGCAGCTCGACCGGCAGCGCGAGAAAGCCGAACGCGCCGCCCGCCGCGCCGGTTGTCGCGACCGCGAGCTTGTGCAGCAGGTTGCTGGGTTTCTCGGGCTCGGCGTCCGGCGCCTGCGGCTTGCCGAGCGTGCGCAGCGCGATGTTCAGGCACTTGCGCAGCGCGAGCTGCGTCGCATCGTTGATCTTGCCAGTCGCGAAATCAGGCAGCCGCGCGATCATCTTCTCGACCGGCGCGCCGAGCACGCCCGTCAGCTTCATCGTCAGCGACGGGCTTTCCAGCACCTGCTTCGCGCGCCGCAGCGCGTCCCGGTCCTCCGGCGACAGCGTCGTCGCTGGGGTGATTGAAATCGGTTCCATCTTTCTCCTTGGTGGCCGGGGGGCGGTTTGACCGCCGCCGGCCTAGATTACTCCGACATGCTAGAATTTTGAGATTGTTTGACTCGTCAAAAGTTGCATCAACAAAAAATGGCCGTCCATACTGCCGCCCACCATTCGAGCGGGCAAGTCCTGCCGTTCCGCGAATCGCTGCTGGCGATGATCGGGATCTCGTTCGTCACCATGCTCGTCGCGCTCGACCAGACCGTCGTCGGCACCGCGCTGCCGACCATCGTCGCCGAGTTGAGGGGCTTCGACCTGTACGCGTGGGTCGCGACCTCGTACCTGCTCAGTTCCGTGATCACGGTGCCGATCTTCGGCCGCCTCGGCGACTACTACGGCCGCAAGCCGTTCGTGATCGTGTCGATCGTCGTGTTCACCGGTGCGTCGGTACTGTGCGGGATGGCCAACGACATGCTGACCCTCGTGCTCGCGCGCGGGCTGCAGGGGATCGGCGGCGGGATGCTGGTCGGCACCGCGTTCGCGTGCATTCCCGACCTGTTCCCGGATTCGGTCGTGCGGCTGCGCTGGCAGGTGCTGATGAGCTCGGCCTTCGGGATCGCGAACGCGGTCGGCCCGTCGCTCGGCGGCGTGCTGACCCAGTCGTTCGGCTGGCGCTCGGTGTTCTACGTGAACCTGCCGGTCGGCCTGCTGTCGCTGCTGTTCGTGTGGCGCTACCTGCCGCACCTGCGCCACGTCGAGCACGATCGCAAGATGCGGCTCGACTGGCCGGGCGCGCTGCTGATCGCGCTGTCGCTCGGCGCGCTGCAGCTGTTCGTCGAATGGCTGCCGAAGTACGGCGTCGCGAGCTGGGCGTCGCTGCTGCTCGTCGTCGCGGTCGCGGCGGGCGTCGGCCTGTGGCACTGGGAGAAGCGCTGCGCGCAGCCGATTCTGCCGTTCGACATGTTCGGCAACCGCGCGCTGTCGGCGCTGTTCGTGCTCGCGATCCTCGCCGGCTTCTCGATGTTCTCGCTGCTGTTCTACGCGCCGCTGCTGTTCCAGGGCGGCTTCGGGATGTCGCCGAAGGAGGCCGGGCTCGTGATCACGCCGCTCGTCGTGTTCATCACGATCGGCAGCATCATGAACGGCCGCGTCGTCACGCGCATCCGCAATCCGAACGCGATGCTGCACGTCGGCTTCGTGCTGTTCGCGATCGCATGCGCGGGCATCGTCGTGTCGACGCACACGACGCCGACCTGGATGCTGATGGCGCTGATGGTCGCGGGCGGCATCGGGCTCGGCTTCGTGCTGCCGAACCTCACGGTATTCGCGCAGCAGGCGGCCGGCCGCGAGCATCTCGGCATCGCGACGGCGCTGCTGCAGTCGCTGCGGATGGTCGGCGGGATGATCGGCACCGCGCTGACGGGCACGCTCGTCAACCAGATGTATTCTGGCGGCGTGCGCAATGCACTCGCGGCCGACCATGCGATGCAGTGGCATGCGCAGCTCGCCGATCCGCAGATCCTGATCGACCGGGCGGCGCAGGGCGGTCTCGTCGCGGAGCTGACGCGCGCCGGGCATAATGGCGCGCTGCTGCTGGAAGCGGCCCGCGAAGCGCTCGTCGGCGCGATTCACCTGGGCGTCGCGATGGCGGCCGTCGTCGCCGTGGTGTCGGTATGGCAGTGCCGCCGCGTGCCGCCGATCGCGCTGCGGCGCAAGATCGAGCCGCACGTCGCGGCCGATTAACGATTCAACGATTCACCGGAAACGAAATCAGCGCATGGAAGAACAGGACCGCGTCGCGATCTTGCAGCAATTCGGACGCACGTATCGCGCGTTCATGACCGCGTTCGAAGCGCACGTCGGGCAGCCGATGCCGCGCTGGCGCGTCATGGTCGCGTTGCACACGATGGGTGGACATTCGTCGCAGAAGAAGCTCGTCGAAGTGCTGCGCATCGATCCGGGCGCGCTCACGCGCCAGTTGAAGTCGCTCGACGCGCTCGGCTGGATCGAGCGCGAGTCCGACGCACGCGACAACCGCGTGACCAACGTGACGCTGACGGACGACGGCCGCGCCGCGTTCGATGCATGCCTGCCGCGCCGCAAGGCGTTTCTCGAACAGACGGTGGCGCAGTTGCCGGACGACGTGCTGAATGCGTTGTCGGGCGCGCTGGCGATGCTGGAATCGCGGATCGCGGACGTCGGTTCGACGCCGGTCGCGCGCTGAAGCGCGGCGCGGGCACGCGCGCACGCCGCGCCCGCGACCGATCGCCACCGGCAAGCGGGCATGAAATCCCGCCGCCGGCCGGCGCTTCATCTCATCTCATCTCAATTCACTTCAGGTTCACAGCTCGATGCGCGTGCCCAGCAGCGCGAGGAACTGCGCGAGCCATGCCGGATGCGCGGGCCACGCAGGTGCGGTGACGAACGGCGCGTCGGTCACGGCCGCGTCGACCGGGATGTCCGCGTATTCGCCGCCCGCGAGCTTCACCTCGGGCGCGCAGGCCGGGTAGGCCGAGATGCGCTTGCCGCGGATCACGTCGGCGGCCGCGAGCAGTTGCGCGGCGTGGCAGATCGCGGCGATCGGCTTGCCGGCCGCAGCGAACTCGCGCACGAGCGAAATCACCTTCGGGTCGAGTCGCAGATATTCGGGTGCACGGCCGCCCGCGATTGCGAGCGCGTCGTAGCGCGATGCGTCGACGTCGTCGAACGCCGCGTTCAGCGTGAACTGGTGGCCGGGCTTTTCGGTATAGGTCTGGTCGCCCTCGAAATCGTGGATCGCGGTCTTGATCTTGTCTCCCGCGCGCTTGCCCGGGCAGACTGCGTCGACGTGATGGCCGACGGCCTGCAGCGCCTGGAACGGCACCATCGTTTCGTAGTCTTCGGCGAAATCGCCGGTCAGGAACAGGATCTTCTTCGCGGCCATGGCTTTCTCCAGTGAAGCAGCGTTGAGGGCCCCGTTCGCGCCGTGTGCGGCAGACCGACGCAACGGCCGCGAGGAGCCCCGAGGACGAAAGCGCAGTGTACTCCGGCAGCTTGAAGCGCGCGTGACGGCCGCCCCGCGCGAGCGGCGGGGCGGCGCGCGCAACGTGCGTCAGAAGAACGTTTCGACCACTTCCGTCACGCGGAACTGCGGATCGAGCACGAGCACCTGGCGCCACTTGTCGAACGTCAGGCACGGGTGCGAGATGTCGAACGCGACCATGTCGCCGACCTTCACGTCGGCGCCCGGCGGGATCTGCAGGTACGCGTGCTGGTCCATCATCCCGGTGACGGCCCAGCCTTCGGTGGCGGCGACGTCGCGCGGCGCGGTGTCGCGGCCCGGGCGGAAGTGGCGCGCCGGCTCGGGCAGGCCCGCGTCGAACGCCGCGTCGCGCTTGCCGAGCGCGACAATCGCGCGATTCTGCTCCGGCACCGACTGCACGTACGCCCACAGCTGCAGCGCGGGCAGCAGCCCTTCGCCCATCGTGCGTGCGATCGGGTTGCGCGCGAACACGTCGGTCTGCGCCTTCTTGTAGATGCCGACATCGTGCGTCAGGTAGCAGCCCGGACGCAGCACGACTTCCGCGAAGCCTGCGTCGGACGCCTTCGCGAATTCTTCCGCGACCACGTCGTACCACGCCGAACCGGCGCCGGACAGGATCGCCGGCGTGCGCGCGAAGCGGCCGGCGTCGGCCAGCTGGCGCGTAAGCGCGACCGCGTCCTGCAGGAACGCGCGGATCTCGCCTTCCTCCTTCAGCACGCCTTCGTAGAGTTCGATGCCGGCCAGCTTCAGCGTGTCCGGATAGCGCGCGAGCGCGGCGAGCACGGCCTCGCGCTGCGCGGCGTCGCGTACGCCCGCGCGGCCGCCCGGCACGCCGAGCTCGAGCAGCACGTTCAGCGTTTTTTTCGCGTCGCCGAAGAAGCGGCCGAGCTGGTCGACGCCCTCGGCGGAATCGACGAGACAGAAGAATTCGAAGTCGGGATCGGACAGCAGCCCGGCGATGATCGTCATGTTCTGGCGGCCGACGAGCTGGTTCGCGAGCAGCACGCGCCGCACGCCGCCGTGATACGCGGCCTGCGTCTGGTGCGCGGTCGCGAGCGTGATGCCCCACGCGCCCGCATCGAGCTGGCGGCGGAACAGTTGCGGTGCCATCGTCGTCTTGCCGTGCGGCGCGAACTTGACGCCATACCGCTGGACGAAGGCCTGCATCCAGTTCAGGTTGTGTTCGATGCGATCCTCGTAAAGCACGGCAGCCGGCAGGCTGACGTCTTCCGCGAGCAGGTTCCACTCGAGGCGGCCCGCGTCGCCGAGCGGCACGCTGGCGCTCGGCAGGTTGCCGAGGCCCTTGCCGAAAGGATCGATCGTCGCTTCCTGATAGTTTGTAACTTTCATGTCATCCCGCTCCATCATCACTATGCATTGCACTGAAGTTGACATGCCGATGGTACAGAAAGTAGCATCGGCGCGGTGATGTTATTTAGTAACATCAAGCTTCGCAACCTTTCCCGCAGATGAATACGCCCGCCACCCCGTCCGCTCCGCTCGCGGCCGAGCCCCATCCGGCTTCGGCCGCCCCGCCGGTCCTCGACATCGTCGCGAGGATCGCCGAATGCGCGCCCGAGCTGCGCGAAGCCGAGCGCAAGGTCGCCGCGTTCATCCTCGCCGATCTCGCGCGCGCCGCGCATGCGAGCATCGGCGCGCTCGCGCGCGACGCGGAGGTCAGCGCCGCGACGGTCACGCGTTTCGCGAAGGCCGTCGGCTGCCGCGACGTGCGCGAACTGAAGGTGCTCGTCGCGCAGGCGGCGGCCGTCGGCCAGCGTTTTCTGGTGCCGTCCGACGATGCCCCGGCCGCCGACGCGAGCCCCGCGTCGGTCGTCTACGACGAGATTCGCGTGGCGCTCGCGCACAACCACCAGTTGCTGCGCAACACGTCGTTCGACGCGGCGGCCGACCTGCTTGCCGGCGCGAAGATGATCTATGTGTACGGGCAGGGCGGCGGCTCGACCATGCTCGCCGACGAGCTGCGCTTCCGGCTCGTGCGCTTCGGCCGGCCGGTCGCGAGTTACCAGGACAGCCTGCTGCAGCGGATGGTGTCCGCGACGCTGTCGCGCGACGCAGTTGTCGTCGCGTTGTCGGTGAGCGGGCGCGTGCCCGAGCTGCTCGAGAGCTGCCGGCTCGCGAAACGCTACGGCGCGAAGCTGATCGCGATCACCGCGCCGGCTTCGCCGCTCGCGAAGCTCGCCGACCACCTGATCCCGGTCGTCGCGTTCGAAACCGATTTCATTTACAAGCCGTCGACATCGCGCTACGCGATGATGATGGCGATCGACGTGCTCGTCACCGGAGTCGCGCTGCGGCTCGGCGATGCGGGCCGAGAATCGCTGCGCCGCATCAAGCATGCGCTCGATGCGCATCGCGGCGGCGGAGACCGTCAACCGGTAGGAGACTGACCATGCATTCGCATCCCGAAGCCGCCGATACACTGATCGTCGGCGCGCAGTTGTACGACGGCACCGGCGCACCGCCCGTCACGCGCGACGTCGCGATCCGCAACGGCGTGATCGCGGCGATCGGCAACCTGTCGAACTGGCTCGCCGAGACCGTCGTCGAGGCGAACGGCCGCGCGCTCGCGCCGGGCTTCGTCGACGTGCACACGCACGACGACACGCACGTGATCCGCGCGCCGCAGATGCTGCCGAAGATCTCGCAGGGCGTGACGACGGTGATCGTCGGCAACTGCGGGATCAGCGCGTCGCCGGTGACGCTCGCGGGCGATCCGCCCGATCCGATGAACCTGCTCGGCGAGCGCGGCGCGTTCCGGTACCCGACCTTCGCCGACTACGTCGCGGCCGTGAACGACGCGCGCCCGGCCGTGAACGTCGCGGCGCTCGTCGGCCACACGGCGCTGCGCAACAACCAGATGGACCGCCTCGACCGTGCGGCGACCGGCGGCGAGATCGCCGCGATGCGCACGCAGCTCGAGGAGGCACTCGCGAACGGCGCGCTCGGCTTGTCGTCGGGCCTCGCGTATGGTTCCGCGTTCGCGGCGCCGGCCGAGGAAGTGATGGCGCTCGCCGAGCCGCTCGCGAATGCGGGCGCGCTGTACACGACGCACATGCGCACCGAGTTCGACGCGATCCTCGACGCGATGGACGAGGCGTATCGCGTCGGCCGCCATGCGCAGGTGCCGGTCGTGATCTCGCACCTGAAATGCGCGGGCCCGTCGAACTGGGGGCGCAGCACCGAAGTGCTCGCGTCGCTCGAGGGCGCGCGCCGCTACCAGCCGGTCGGCTGCGACTGCTATCCGTACAGCCGCAGCTCGTCGACGCTCGACCTGAAGCAGGTGACCGGCGACATCGACATCACGATCACGTGGTCGGAGCCGCACCCGGAAGTCGCGGGCAAGCTGCTGAAGGCGATCGCGGCCGACTGGGGCGTAACCGAGCAGGAAGCCGCGCAGCGCATCCGCCCGGCAGGCGCCGTGTACCACAACATGTCCGAGGACGACGTGCGGCGGATCCTGTCGCACCCCGCGACGATGGTCGGCTCGGACGGCCTGCCGAACGATCCGCTGCCGCACCCGCGGCTGTGGGGCGCGTTTCCGCGCGTGCTCGGCCATTACGTGCGCGACACGAACCTGCTGCCGCTCGAGGAGGCGATCCGCAAGATGACGTCGCTGTCCGCGCGCCGCTACGGGATCGCGCGGCGCGGAGAGGTGCATGTGGGCTATCACGCGGATCTCGTGCTGTTCGATCCGGCGCGCGTGATCGACGCCGCGACGTTCGAGAAGCCGCAGCAGCCCGCGCACGGGATCGATGCCGTGTGGGTGAACGGCGTGCTGACCTACGAGAACGGCCAGCCGACCGGCGAGCGCGCCGGCGGCTTCGTCGCGCGCGGCGAGCGCGTGCCGGTGGGCGCCGACGCCGCGTTCTGAGCGCGGCGGTTGTTCCGATCTTCGCGCGCGCCGCTGCCGGCGCGCGCATCCGCAACCGAGCGTTGCATGGGATCCGGGGCGGTGCTGAAGCGCCTGCCCGGGTCGACAAAACAAGGAGTGAAACGATGAAGCGATATGGCGTAGGCGAAGCGAAGGGTACCGGCGGCCAGGTGATGCCGTTCGCACGTGCGGTCGAGGCTGACGGCTGGCTGTATGTGTCGGGCCAGACGCCGATGGTGAACGGCGAGGTCGTCGAAGGCGGGATCGTCACGCAGTCGAAGCAGACGATCGAGAACGTGATCGCGATCCTGAAGGAAGCCGGTTATGGGCTCGAGCACGTCGTGCGCTGCGGCGTGTGGCTCGACGACGCACGCGATTTCGCGTCGTTCAACAAGGTGTTCGTGTCGTACTTCGGCGAGCATCCGCCGGCACGCGCGTGCGTGCAGTCGAGCATGGTCATCGACTGCAAGGTCGAGGTCGACTGCATCGCGTACAAGGCGCAGGCGAAGTAACGCGGCGACGGCGAGCCGATACGCAACGGGCTCGGCGCATTCATGTGCGCCGGGCCCGTTTTATCGTGTGCCGCACGATTGTGAGGAGAGGAAATGCATGGAATGGGCTGCGCTGGTGCCGGAGCTGGTCTGCACGGACCTTGCCGGAAGCATTCGCTTCTATCGTGATGTGCTGGGATTCCGGATCCGCTTCGAGCGTCCGGAAGACGGATTCGCATACATCGAGATCGGCTCGGCCCAGCTCATGCTTGAACAGCACCGTCCGGAGAGCTGGCTGACGGGCCCGCTGGAACCGCCGTTCGGCCGTGGGATCAATCTGCAGATCGAGGTCGATTCGCTCGAACCCATCTACGCCCGGATCCGCGCCGCAGGCGTGGCGATGTTCGTCGAACCGTGCACTTCCTGGTATCGGCAGGACGATATCGAGCACGGCCAGATCGAGATGCTGGTGCAGGACCCCGACGGTTACCTGCTGCGCCTGGTGGAAATCCTCCCGGAGCGGCCGCTGCAAGGATGACTCCGGGCAGTTCGCCGTCCGGGATGCCGTGGCCCCTCGTCGAGAGGGGGCGCTCGCTCACTGCCGCGCCGTCCGCGCGTTGTCCGGCATCGGCTGGTTGTAGTTCGTGCGGAACGGGTTGATGTCGAGCCCGCCGCGGCGCGTGTAACGCGCGTACACCGCGAGCTTCACCGGTTTGCACGCATGCAGGATGTCGAGGAAGATTCGCTCGACGCACTGCTCGTGAAAGCCCGTGTGATTGCGGAACGAGATGATGTAGCGCAGCAGGCCGGCATGATCGATCTGCGGCCCGACGTAGTGGATCTGCACGCTGCCCCAGTCGGGCTGACCGGTGACCGGGCAGTTCGAGCGAAGCAGGTCCGACACGAGCGTCTCCTCGACCGGCGCTTCGTTCTCGGCGGCCGACAGCAGCGACGGATCGGGTTCGTACACGTCGGTGTCGAGGTCGAGCCGGTCGAGCGACAGCCCGTCGAGCTCTTCCATCTCCAGCTTGCCGAAATCGTGCGCCGACACGAGCTGCACCGACACGCTCGCGCCGCACGCGGCCGACACGTCGCGCTTGAGCACGTCGCGCACCGCGTCGACCGAGTCGAACTTAGATTGTGCGAACGAACCGAGATACAGCTTGAACGATTTCGATTCGACGATGTTCGGCGATTCGGCCGGCACGAAGAACGTCGCGACCGCGACCTGCGGCTTGCCGCGCGCGTTGAGCCACGACAGCTCGTACGCATTCCAGATGTCGGTGCCGAAGAACGGCAGCGCCGACGCGATGCCGAGCTGCTCGCGCGCGCCCGCGCGCGGGATCGGGAACAGCAGCGACGCATCGTACCGGGCTGCGTAGACGGTGGCCTTGCCGAGCGGGGAATGTTCGGGATTCATTGCGTGACGCCTTTACGACAGGAAGAGGCGGTAAGCCGGGTTGGCGCTCTCTTCGACATACGGATAGCCGAGTGCCGCGAGGAAGCCCTCGAACTCGGCGCGATCGGCCTGCGGCACCTGCAGCCCGACGAGGATCGAGCTGTAGTCCGCGCCCTGGTTGCGGTAGTGGAACAGGCTGATGTTCCAGTCCGGCGCCATCGACGACAGGAACTTCATCAGCGCGCCCGGCCGCTCCGGGAATTCGAAGCGGAACAGGCGCTCGTCGAGCGCGAGCGGCGAGCGGCCGCCGACCATGTAGCGGATATGTTCCTTCGACAGCTCGTCGTGCGTCAGGTCGACGGTCTTGAAGCCGTGCGACTCGAAGTTCGCGGCGATCTCCGCCGATTCGCCGCGCCGGCGGATCTGCACGCCGACGAAGATGTGCGCGGACTGTGCGTCGGCGATCCGGTAGTTGAACTCGGTGACGTTGCGGTCGCCGACGAGCGAGCAGAAGCGCTTGAAGCTGCCGCGCTCCTCGGGGATCGTGACCGCGAACACGGCTTCGCGCGCCTCGCCGACCTCCGCGCGCTCGGCGACGAAGCGCATCCGGTCGAAATTCATGTTCGCGCCGGACGTGACCGCGACGAGCGCCTGGTTCTCAATCCCCTCGCGTTCCGCGTACAGCTTCGCGCCCGCGACCGCGAGCGCGCCGGACGGCTCGAGTACGCTGCGGGTATCCTGGAACACGTCCTTGATCGCCGCGCACAGTGCGTCGGTGTCGACGGTCACGACGTCGTCCAGGTATTCGCGGCACAGCCGGAAGGTTTCCTCGCCGACGAGCTTCACCGCGGTGCCGTCCGCGAACAGGCCGACCTCGGTCAGCTCGACGCGTTCACCGGCCTTCAGCGACTGCGCCATCGCGCACGAATCCTCGGCCTGCACGCCGATCACCTTGATCTCCGGGCGCACGGCCTTCACGTATGCGGCGACGCCGGACGCGAGGCCGCCGCCGCCGATCGGCACGAAGATCGCGTGGATCGGGCCCTGGTGCTGGCGCAGGATCTCCATCGCGATGGTGCCCTGGCCGGCGATCACGTAAGGATCGTCGAACGGGTGGACGAACGTGAGGCCGCGCTCTTCCTGCACCTTGACCGCATGCGCGTAGGCATCGCTGTACGACTCGCCGGCCTGGATCACCTCGACGCCCGGGCCGCCGTGCGCGCGCACCGCGTCCACTTTCACCTGCGGCGTCGTGACGGGTACGACGATCACCGCCTTGACGCCCATCCGGGCCGCCGAGAACGCGACGCCCTGCGCGTGATTGCCCGCCGACGCGGTAATCACGCCGCGCGCAAGCGCGTCGGCTGGAATGTGCGCCATCTTGTTGTACGCGCCGCGCAGCTTGAACGAGAACACCGGCTGGTTGTCCTCGCGCTTCAGGTAGACGGCATTGCGCAGCCGGGCCGACAGGTTGCGGGCGGGTTCGAGTTCCGTCTCGATCGCGACGTCGTAGACGCGCGCGGTGAGGATTTTCTTCAGGTAATCGTGGGATGCCATGGGCGCTCGCGTGCAGTGCGGAAGCAGACGGTAAAGGATCAATGATAGCGCCAAGGGTCCGCCCACATGCAAGCGGCATGCCGGGCGAGCGGTCGCGGGGCGGCGCATTCGCGACGCCGGGCGTCCCGTTTTTACCGGTTTAACCGCGCGGTTACCGACCGGACGGGCGGCGAATGATCGCACGAATCCGCGCCGAACCAGGCCTGGCGCGGCTTGCGGGGATAGCCCCACGACCTGTCCGGCGTGTCACGCATGGCCCGATCATGGGTTAGAATTCCGTTTTGAATCAAGGATCGGAAGATGCAGAGGCACCCTCGGATCGCCCCGTTGAAGCCGACGCCGCGCGCAGCCAGCCCCGCGGCGGAACGGCACGCGCGCCGCGCGCGATCGTGCTGATGGTTCCGAGTGCCGCCAGGCCCTGTCGCCGGCCAGGAGGGGCGAATCAACGCCCGCTCCGGCCCCATGAAGGACAGCCGCGCGCCTGGTAACAGAACAGATTTCCCCAAGATTGCGCCCACGCGCTTGCCGACGCCCGTGCACGGGGTATCGGCCCTCCGAGTCGTCCGAACATGAACGCACCACAAGTTTTCGATCCGAATGGCGCGGCCGCCGCCGTCGCCGCCGACCCCGCGCCCCGGTTGCGCGAGATCCCCTACAACTACACGTCCTTCTCGGATCGCGAGATCGTGATCCGCCTGCTCGGCGAAGAGGCGTGGTCGGTGCTCGACGAACTGCGCGCCGAACGCCGTACGGGTCGCTCGGCACGGATGCTGTATGAAGTGCTCGGCGATATCTGGGTCGTGCGCCGCAATCCGTATCTGCAGGACGACCTGCTCGACAACCCGAAGCGCCGCGCGCTGCTGATCGAGGCGCTGAACCACCGCCTGACCGAGATCGGCAAGCGCCGCAGCGCGGATCTCACCGCGCACCGCGACGACGCGGGCCGCGAGCGCGCGGTTCGCGTCGAGATGCTCGAAGCCGCCGCGCAGCGGGCGGTCAACGAGTTCGCCGACGAATTCGAGAAAATGGCCGACCTGCGCCGCCGCGCGACCAAGGCGCTCGGCCGCTGCACGCAGAAGGACAACATCCGCTTCGACGGGCTGTCGCGCGTGTCGCACGTCACCGACGCGACCGACTGGCGCGTCGAATACCCGTTCGTCGTGCTGACGCCCGATACCGAAGCCGAGATCGCGGGCCTGATCAAGGCCTGCTTCGAGCTCGGCCTGACGGTAATCCCGCGCGGCGGCGGCACCGGCTACACGGGCGGCGCGGTGCCGCTCACGCCGTTCTCCGCGGTGATCAACACGGAGAAGCTGGAACAGCTCGGCGCGGTCGAGCTGACCGAGCTGCCGGGCGTCGCGCACAAGGTGCCGACGATCTTCTCCGGCGCGGGCGTCGTCACGCGCCGCGTGACCGAGGCGGCCGAGGCGGCCGGCTACGTGTTCGCGGTCGATCCGACTTCGCTCGACGCGTCGTGCATCGGCGGCAACGTCGCGATGAACGCGGGCGGCAAGAAGGCCGTGCTGTGGGGCACCGCGCTCGACAACCTGGCCTGGTGGCGGATGGTCGACCCGGACGGCAACTGGCTCGAAGTCACGCGCCACGAGCACAACCAGGGCAAGATCCACGACATCGCGGTCGCGCGTTTCGAGCTGAAGTGGTTCGACGGCGCGTACGCGCCTGGCGAGAAGCTGCTGCGCAGCGAGATGCTCGAGATCGAAGGCCGCCGGTTCCGCAAGGAAGGGCTCGGCAAGGACGTGACCGACAAGTTCCTCGCCGGCCTGCCGGGCGTGCAGAAGGAAGGCTGCGACGGGCTCATCACGTCCGCGCGCTGGGTGCTGCACAAGATGCCCGCGCACACGCGCACCGTCTGCCTCGAATTCTTCGGCCAGGCGCGCGAGGCGATCCCGAGCATCGTCGAAATCAAGGACTACCTGTTCGAAACGTCGAAGCAGGGCGGCGCGATCCTCGCGGGCCTCGAGCACCTCGACGAGCGTTACCTGCGCGCGGTCGGCTACGCGACCAAGAGCAAGCGCAATTCGTTCCCGAAGATGGTGCTGATCGGCGACATCGTCGGCGACGATGCGGATGCAGTGGCGCACGCGACGTCCGAAGTGATCCGGATGGCGAACGGCAAGAGCGGCGAGGGCTTCGTCGCGGTCAGCGCGGAGGCGCGCAAGCGCTTCTGGCTCGACCGCAGCCGCACGGCCGCGATCGCGAAGCACACGAACGCATTCAAGATCAACGAGGACGTCGTCATCCCGCTGAACCGGATGGGCGAATACACCGACGGCATCGAGCGGATCAACATCGAGCTGTCGCTGAAGAACAAGCTGCAGCTCGTCGATGCGCTCGAAGCGTTCTTCCGCGGCGGCAACCTGCCGCTCGGCAAGACCGACGACGCGAACGAGATCCCGAGCGCCGAGCTGCTCGAGGATCGTGTCCAGCAGGCGCTGGAGCTGCTCAAGCGTGTGCGCGCGCGCTGGGAATTCGTGCGCGACCGGCTCGACCAGCCGCTGCGCGAGGCGCAGCACTATCTCGTGCAGCTCGGCTATGAGGCGCTGGCCGAGAAGTTCGCGGATCGCGCGGACGAGCAGCCGGGCGCGACCGTGTTCCACATCACGCAGGACCGCACGGTCCGCATCTCGTGGAAGCAGGAGATCCGCGCTGAGCTGCGCGCGATCTTCAACGGCGGCGCGTTCAAGCAGATCCTCGACGAAGCGCAGGCGATCCACAAGCAGGTGCTGCGCGGCCGCGTGTTCGTCGCGCTGCACATGCACGCGGGTGACGGCAACGTCCACACGAACATCCCGGTCAACTCCGACAACTACGAGATGCTGCAGGACGCGCACGCGTCGGTTGCGCGCATCATGAAGCTCGCGCGCTCGCTCGACGGCGTGATCTCCGGCGAGCACGGGATCGGCATCACGAAGCTCGAGTTCCTGACCGACGACGAGATCGCCGAATTCCGCGCGTACAAGCAGCGCGTCGACCCGAACGGCCGCTTCAACAAGGGCAAGCTGCTCGACGGCGCCGATCTGCGCAACGCGTACACGCCGAGCTTCGGGCTGATGGGCTACGAGTCGCTGATCATGCAGCAGTCCGACATCGGAGCGATCGCCGATTCGGTGAAGGACTGCCTGCGCTGCGGCAAGTGCAAGCCGGTGTGCGCGACGCACGTGCCGCGCGCGAACCTGCTGTACAGCCCGCGCAACAAGATCCTCGCGACGTCGCTGCTGGTCGAGGCGTTCCTGTACGAGGAACAGACGCGCCGCGGCGTGTCGATCAAGCACTGGGACGAGTTCAACGACGTGGCCGACCACTGCACGGTGTGCCACAAGTGCGCGACGCCGTGCCCGGTGAAGATCGACTTCGGCGACGTGACGATGAACATGCGCAACCTGTTGCGCAAGATGGGCAAGAAGAAATTCAACGCCGGCAATGCGGCGGGCATGTTGTTCCTGAACGCGACCAATCCGCAGACGATCAACGCCGCGCGCAGCGTAATGATGGGCGTCGGCTACAAGGTGCAGCGCTTCGCGAACGACATGCTGAAGAACGTCGTGAAGAAGCAGACGCAGCACCCGCCGGCGACCGTCGGCAAGCCGCCCGTCGTCCAGCAGGTGATCCACTTCGTCAACAAGAAGATGCCGGGCAACCTGCCGAAGAAGACGGCGCGCGCGCTGCTCGACATCGAGGACAACAAGATCGTGCCGATCATCCGCAACCCGAAGTCGACGACCGTCGATTCGGAGGCGGTGTTCTACTTCCCGGGCTGCGGTTCCGAGCGGCTGTTCTCGCAGGTCGGCCTGGCGACGCAGGCGATGCTGTGGGAAGCGGGCGTGCAGACGGTGCTGCCGCCGGGCTACCTGTGCTGCGGTTATCCGCAGCGCGGCTCGGGCCAGTACGACAAGGCCGAGAAGATCGTCACGGACAACCGCGTGCTGTTCCACCGCGTGGCGAACACGCTGAACTACCTCGACATCAAGACGGTGGTCGTGTCGTGCGGCACGTGTTACGACCAGCTCGCAGGCTACGAATTCGACAAGATCTTCCCCGGCTGCCGGATCATCGACATCCACGAGTTCCTGCTCGAGAAGGGGATGAAGCTCGACGGCGTGACGGGCACGCGCTACATGTATCACGACCCGTGCCATACGCCGATCAAGACGATGGACCCGGTCAAGCTCGTCAACGAGCTGATGGGCACGGAGAAGGACGGCTACAAGATCGAGAAGAACGACCGTTGCTGCGGCGAATCGGGCACGCTCGCGGTCACGCGCCCGGACGTGTCGACGCAGGTCCGCTTCCGCAAGGAAGAGGAAATCCGCAAGGGCGCGGCGAAGCTGCGCAGCATCCCGGTCGTCGCCGGCGATGCCCCGGCGACGACCGCAGCGGCCGCGAACGGCCCGGACGTGAAGATCCTGACGAGCTGCCCGTCGTGCCTGCAGGGCCTGTCGCGCTACAACGAGGATGCGAACATCGAGGCCGACTACATCGTGGTCGAGATCGCGCGCCAGGTGCTCGGTGAAAACTGGATGGCCGATTATGTCGCACGTGCGAACCATGGCGGGATCGAGCGCGTGCTGGTCTAATGCGGGCATGACGACCGCCCGACCGGGCTTGGGATGAGAGCGGGCGCCGGCGCCGATGCGCGGGCGCCCGCCCACATGGGAGCGACGATGGAATGCGTGTTTTGCCGTGAAGACGGCGGCGAGCTGCTCTGGCGGGACGATGCGCTGCGCGTCGTGCTGGCGACGGGCGAGCACGACTACCCGGGCTTCTGCCGGGTGATCTGGGGTGCGCACGTGGCCGAGTTTTCCGATCTCGGCGAGCCCGAGCGGGCACACCTGATGCGCGTGGTCTACGCGGTCGAGCGGGCCGTGCGCCGCGTGATGCAGCCGAACAAGGTGAATCTCGCGAGCCTCGGCAACATGGTGCCGCACGTGCACTGGCACGTGATCCCGCGCTTCTCGAACGACGCCCATTTCCCGCAGCCCGTATGGGCGCCGCGCCAGCGCGGCGTGTCCGAGGCGCTGCTGCGCACGCGCGCCGCGCAGGCCTCGCTGCTGCACAATGCGGTGCGCGAGGAAATTCAACGAACGACCGATTCGAGGCAGCCATGAGCGGTTTGACTTCCACGACGCCGATTCCGTCCGGCGTCGTCGTGCACGCGGTATCGCGCGTGCTCGAATTGCAGTACCCGAACGGCGACAGCTACCGGATTCCGTTCGAGCTGATGCGCGTCTATTCGCCGTCGGCCGAGGTGCGCGGCCACGGGCCCGGCCAGGAGACGCTGCAGACGGGCAAGCGCGAGGTGACGATCACCGCGCTCGAAGGCGTCGGCAACTATGCGCTGCAGCCGACGTTCTCCGACGGCCATTCGACCGGCATCTACTCGTGGGACCTGCTGTACGAACTGGCGACGCAGCAGGACGCGCTGTGGCGCGACTATTTCGACAAACTGAAGGCGGCGGGCGCCGATCGCGACGCCCCGATGCAGGCGGCCGCGGCGCCGCACGGCCACTGCCACTGAAATCGACGGCGCCCGCTCGGCGCCGTCTTGCCATTTACTGAGGATCAACGCGATGAGCAAAACCCACTTCGGCTTCGAAAGCGTCGAGGAAAACGAAAAAGCGAAGAAAGTGGCGGGTGTGTTCCATTCGGTCGCGAGCAACTACGATCTGATGAACGACCTGATGTCGGCGGGCATGCACCGCGCGTGGAAGGCGTTCACGATCGCGCAGGCGAACGTGCGCCCCGGCTTCAAGGTGCTCGATATCGCGGCCGGCACCGGCGACCTGACCAAGTCGTTCGCGAAGGCGGCCGGGCCGACGGGCGAGGTCTGGCACACGGACATCAACGAATCGATGCTGCGCGTCGGCCGCGACCGGCTGCTCGACAAGGGCATCGTGACGCCGTCGCTGCTGTGCGACGCGGAGAAAACTCCCTTTCCGGACAACTACTTCGATGTCGTCACGGTCGCGTTCGGGCTGCGCAACATGACGCACAAGGACGCCGCGCTGGCGGAAATGCGCCGCGTGACGAAGCCCGGCGGCCGCGTGATGGTGCTGGAATTCTCGAAAGTCTGGGATCCGCTGAAAAAAGCGTACGATCTGTATTCTTTCAAAGTATTACCGTGGCTTGGCGACAAGTTCGCGAAAGATGCTGAAAGTTATCGGTATCTTGCTGAATCTATCCGGATGCACCCCGATCAGGACACGCTGAAGACGATGATGGAACAAGCGGGCCTCGATGCCGTCAAATATTACAATTTGTCAGGTGGCGTGGTAGCTTTACACATGGGAACCAAGTACTAAGGGGTTCTTTCCATACATTCGCCTTACATCTGGAGAAAGTGATGTCCGAATCGCGTTCGTTGTTCAACCGTAGCAAGCCGTCGAAGCCGTGGGCTCGACGGGTCGGCACGCTGCTGATGGTCGGCCTGCTCACGGCCGGCACGTTCGCGTCGCTCGACGCCGAAGCCAGGCGCATGGGGGGCGGGCGCAGCATCGGCCGCCAGAATTCCACCGTCACGCAGCGCCAGGCCACGCCGCCCGCGCAGCAGCCGATGCAGCAGGCCGCGCCGTCGCAGGCGCAGCGTGCCAACCCGGCCGCGCCCGCGCCGGCCGCACAGCCCAACCGCTCGCGCTGGCTCGGGCCGATCGCCGGCCTCGCGGCCGGTCTCGGCATCGCGGCGCTGCTGTCGCACTTCGGTCTCGGCGAAGCGTTTGCCGGCATGATGTCGAACATCATCGTGATCGCGCTGCTCGCGATGATCGGCATCTGGCTGGTGCGCAAGTTCATGAACCGCCGTCGCTCGCAGGAGCCGGCGTATTCGGTCGGCGGTTCGGCATCGTCGTCGGGGGGCTACTCGCAAAGCCCGTCGTTCCAGCAGGGCAATACCGGCAGCAACCAGGCGGGCAGCGGCAGCAGCTACGCGAACGAAGCGCAAGGCGTGTTCGGCGGCGGTGCCGCGGCTGCCGGCGCGGCAGCGGGTGCGATGGCCTCGGCCGCACCGCTCCAAGTGCCGGCCGGCTTCGACACCGAAGCGTTCCTGCGCAGCGCGAAAGTCTATTTCGTGCGCCTGCAGGCTGCGTGGGACCAGGGCAACCTGGCCGACATCCGCGAGTTCACGACGCCCGAAATGTTCGCCGAGATCAAGATCGACCTCGATTCGCGCGGCAACGAGTCGAACCAGACCGACGTCGTGCAGCTCGACGCGGAACTGGTCGCGATCGAGGATCGCGGCATCGAGCAGTCGGCGAGCGTGCGCTTCCACGGCCTGATCCGCGAATCGGCGAATGCGTCGGCCGCGCCGTTCGACGAAGTGTGGAACCTGTCGAAGTCGGGCAGTCAGGGCTGGCTGCTCGCGGGCATCCAGCAGCTCAACACGCACTGAGCGTGACCGGCGGCCCGCGCCGCCGGATGCCCGGGCGAGCGCCGCCGCACTGCGACCGCTTGCCGCCCGGGTGTACGGTCGGGCACGGTCTGCCGACGATCCGACGTTACAATAGAAACCCGCGTGGGCGCCCGGCCTGCGCGGGTTTTTTCTTTCCCAGCCCGATGACCTTTGCCGCCAAGCCTTTTGCTGCTGCTGTCAATCACCTGCTCGCGCGCGAATCGTGGGCGCGCGACCGCCTGATTCCGTATGCGGGCAAGACTGCCCGGATCGACGTGCCCCCCGTCACGCTCACGCTGCTGGTGCAGCCCGACGGCTACCTGTCGGCTGTCGACGCGCACGATGCGCAACAGGTCGACGTGTCGATCGCACTCGCGGGCGACACGGTCGCCGCGTTCCTGCAGGGCGGCCAGGCGGCGGTGATGAAGCACGTGAAGATCGACGGCGATGCGGAGTTCGCGACGCAGATCGCGAAGCTGGCCGAGCACCTGCGCTGGGAACCGGAAGAAGATCTCGCGAAGCTGGTCGGCGACGCGGCGGCACACCGGATCGCGACGGTCGTGCGCGATGCCGGCGCGCGCGCGCGACGTACCGGCCGCAACGTGCTCGATTCCGTCGCCGAGTACTGGCTCGACGAGAATCCGCAAGTCGTCCGGCGCACGGCGCTCGGCGGCTTCGACGCCGAACTGGCGCGCGCACGCGATGCGCTCGCGCGGGTCGAAAAGCGGGTCGAGCGACTCGAACAAAAAATCGGCGCGCGCACGGGTTCAGGCCCGCGCGGCGCGCACTGAGGGCCGCAGGGCATGCGCATTTTCCGTTTCATCAAGATTGTCTACACCGTCATCCGCTTTGGCCTCGACGAAGTGATGCTGTCCCGGATCGACGACCGGCGCGTGAAGCTGCTGCTGCGGATCACGACGATCGGCCGCCGCTACTCCGATCCGCCCGCCGTGCGGCTGCGTCACGCGCTCGAAAGCCTCGGCCCGATCTTCGTGAAGTTCGGCCAGGTGCTGTCGACGCGCCGCGACCTGCTGTCGGTCGATTTCGCGAACGAACTCGCGAAGCTGCAGGACCAGGTGCCGCCGTTCGATTCGGCGGTCGCGATCGCGATCATCGAGAAGTCGCTCGGTGCGCCGGTCGACGAGCTGTTCGACGAATTCGAGCGCGAGCCGATCGCGAGCGCGTCGATCGCGCAGGTGCATTTCGCGAAACTCAAGCAGGGCTTGCACGCAGGCAAGGCCGTCGCCGTGAAGGTGCTGCGCCCGAACATGCTGTCCGTGATCGATTCGGATCTCGCGCTGATGCGCGACATCGCCATCTGGACCGAGCGCATGTGGGCCGATGGCCGGCGCCTGAAGCCGCGCGAGGTCGTCGCCGAATTCGACAAGTACCTGCACGACGAGCTCGACCTGATGCGCGAGGCCGCGAACGGCAGCCAGTTGCGCCGCAATTTCGCGGGCCTCGACCTGCTGCTCGTGCCCGAGATGTTCTGGGATTTCTCGACGTCGCAGGTGCTCGTGATGGAGCGCATGACCGGCGTGCCGATCAGCCAGGTCGAGACGCTGCGCTCGGCCGGCGTCGACATCAAGAAGCTCGCGCGCGAAGGCGTCGAGATCTTCTTCACGCAGGTGTTCCGCGACGGCTTCTTCCATGCGGACATGCACCCCGGCAACATCCAGGTGAGCCTCGACCCGAACACGTTCGGCCGCTACATCGCGCTCGATTTCGGGATCGTCGGCGCGCTGTCCGATTTCGACAAGAATTACCTCGCGCAGAACTTCCTCGCGTTCTTCAAGCGCGACTATCACCGCGTCGCGACGCTCCACCTCGAATCGGGCTGGGTGCCGCCCGAGACGCGCGTCGAGGAGCTCGAAAGCGCGATTCGCGCGGTGTGCGAGCCGTATTTCGACCGTGCGCTGAAGGACATCTCGCTCGGCCAGGTGCTGATGCGCCTGTTCTCGACGTCGCGCCGCTTCAACGTCGAGATCCAGCCGCAGCTCGTGCTGCTGCAGAAGACCATGCTGAACGTCGAAGGGCTCGGCCGCTCGCTCGACCCCGAACTCGACCTGTGGAAGACCGCGAAGCCTTACCTCGAGCGCTGGATGACCGAGCAGATCGGCCTGCGCGGCTGGTACGAGCGCTTCAAGGTCGAGGCGCCGCAGTGGAGCAAGACGCTGCCGCAACTGCCGCGCCTGATCCATCACGCGATGGCGGCGCGCCATGACGCGCCGCGTGCCGCGAGCGAGGACCTGATGCGCCAGGTCCTCGTCGAGCAGAAGCGTACCAACCGGCTGCTGCAGGCGCTGCTGATCTTCGGCCTCGCCGTCGGCGTCGGGGCGCTCGTCGCGCGCGTGCTGCTCGCGCTCGCGTACGGCGCATGACCGAAAGGAGCAGGGCGATGTCCGATCCGAAGCAACCGGCCGCACCGGCGGCCGCCGATTTCGCGACGCGCGACCCCGGCAACGCGTCGTTCTGGGACGAGCGTTTCGAGCGCGGCGTGACGCCGTGGGAATTCGGCGGCGTTCCGGACGGCTTTCGCGTGTTCGCGCACCGGCTCGAGCCGTGCGCGGTGCTGATTCCCGGTTGCGGCAGTGCGCAGGAGGCCGGGTGGCTCGCGCAGGCCGGCTGGCCCGTGCGTGCGATCGATTTCGCCGCGCAGGCGGTGGCTGCCGCGAAGGCGCGGCTCGGCGCGCATGCGGACGTCGTCGAGCAGGCCGATTTCTTCACGTACCGGCCGCCGTTCGACGTGCAGTGGGTGTACGAGCGCGCGTTCCTGTGCGCGCTGCCGCCGAGCCTGCGCGCCGACTATGCGGCACGCATGGCCGAGCTGCTGCCGGCAGGCGGATTGCTGGCCGGCTATTTCTTCCTGACCGCGAAACCGAAGGGGCCGCCGTTCGGGATCGAGCGTGCCGAACTCGACGCGCTGCTCGCGCCGCACTTCGAACTGATCGAGGATTTGCCCGTGACCGATTCGCTGCCGGTGTTCGAAGGGCACGAGCGCTGGCTCACGTGGCGCCGCCGCTGATGCCCGGGCGTCACGGCCGTTGCCGGAGCGCGCCGAGGTTTCGGCTATAATTCAAGGTTTTGCAAGCCGTTTCCAGTTTCCGCGGGAAAAATATCATGCCGATCTACGCCTATCGATGCGAAGCGTGTGGTTTCGCGAAGGACGTGCTCCAGAAGATGAGCGACGCGCCGCTGTCGCAGTGCCCGGAATGCGGGAAGGATGCGTTTCGCAAGCAGGTCACTGCCGCGGGCTTCCAGCTGAAGGGTTCGGGTTGGTATGTCACCGATTTCCGCGGCGGCTCCGGCGGCGCCAGCGCACCGGCGACGGCGTCGGGCGACGCGGCGCCGGCAGCCGCTGCGGCGGCCACGCCCGCAGCGGACGCGCCGGCTGCATCGAGCAGTTCCGAAAGCACGACGACGAGTGCCGCGCCGGCCCCGGCCGCAGCACCCGCCGCCGCCAGCAGTTGACCGTCGCGGCCCGGCCGGGTCGCGACCACCCCGCGCCGCCGGCGCGGTTCATTGACGGCAGATGATGAAAAAGACGACCCTGAAATCGGTGTTTCTGACCGGCCTGCTGGTTCTCGTCCCGCTCGCGATCACGCTGTGGGTGCTCGGTCTCATCATCGGCACGATGGACCAGACGCTGCTCCTGCTGCCCGAATCGTGGCAGCCCGAGCGGATGCTCGGCTTCCACCTGCCGGGGATCGGCGCGGTGCTGACGCTCGCGTTCATCTTCGTCGTCGGGCTGGCCACGCGGAATTTCATCGGCCAGAAGCTCGTCACCTGGTGGAATGCGGTCGTGCGCCACATCCCGGTCGTCGGGCCGATCTACACGAGCGTCAAGCAGGTATCGGACACGCTGCTGTCGAGCAGCGGCAACGCGTTCCGCAAGGCGCTGCTGATCGAATACCCGCGCCGCGGCTCGTATACGATCGCGTTTCTGACCGGCACGCCCGGCGGCGACGTGCTCAATCATCTGACGGAAGAATACGTGAGCGTATACATCCCGACGACGCCGAACCCGACGTCGGGCTTCTTCCTGATGCTGCCGAAAAGCGAAGTCATCGAACTCGACATGTCGGTCGATGCCGCGCTGAAGTACATCGTCTCGATGGGCGTCGTGGCGCCCCCGGCGCCGGCTCCGGCGCCCGCCCGCCGCCCCGTCGAGCCGCCGCTGTAAGTAAAGAATCATCGCCCGGGCCGCGCGTTGCGGCACCCGTTGATCAAACCGAACGAAAGCAAACATCATGTCGATGCGTACTGAATACTGCGGTCTCGTGACCGAACACCTGCTGGGCCAAACCGTGTCGCTGTGCGGCTGGGTGCAGCGCCGCCGCGATCACGGCGGTGTGATCTTCATCGACCTGCGCGATCGTGAAGGCCTCGTGCAAGTGGTGTGCGACCCGGATCGCGCGGAGATGTTCGCGACCGCCGAAGGCGTGCGCAACGAGTTCTGCGTACAGATCAAGGGCCTCGTGCGCAACCGTCCGGACGGCACGGTCAACGCCGGCCTGAAGAGCGGCAAGATCGAAGTGCTGTGCCACGAACTGAACGTGCTGAACGCGTCGGTCACGCCGCCGTTCCAGCTCGACGACGACAACCTGTCGGAAACGACGCGTCTCACGCACCGCGTGCTCGACCTGCGCCGTCCGCAGATGCAGCACAACCTGCGCCTGCGCTACCGCGTCGCGATCGAGGCGCGCAAGTACCTCGACGAGCAGGGCTTCATCGACATCGAAACGCCGATGCTGACGAAGAGCACGCCGGAAGGCGCGCGCGACTACCTCGTGCCGTCGCGCGTGAACGCGGGCCAGTTCTTCGCGCTGCCGCAGTCGCCGCAGCTGTTCAAGCAGCTGCTGATGGTCGCGAACTTCGACCGTTACTACCAGATCACCAAGTGCTTCCGCGACGAAGATCTCCGTGCCGACCGTCAGCCGGAATTCACGCAGATCGACTGCGAGACGTCGTTCCTCGGCGAGCAGGAAATCCGTGACCTGTTCGAAGACATGATCCGTCACATCTTCAAGACGACGATCGACGTCGAGCTCGACGCGACCTTCCCGGTGATGCCGTACTCGGAAGCGATGGCGCGTTTCGGTTCGGACAAGCCGGACCTGCGCGTGCAGCTCGAATTCACCGAGCTGACCGACGCGATGAAGGACGTCGACTTCAAGGTGTTCAGCACGCCGGCCAACGCGAAGGACGGCCGGGTCGCGGCGCTGCGCGTGCCGAAGGGCGGCGAGCTGTCGCGCGGCGACATCGACGGCTACACGGAATTCGTGCGCATCTACGGCGCAAAGGGCCTCGCATGGATCAAGGTCAACGAGAAGGCGAAGGGCCGCGACGGCCTGCAGAGCCCGATCGTCAAGAACCTGCACGACGCGTCGATCGCGGCGATCCTCGAGCGTACCGGCGCTGAAGACGGCGACATCATCTTCTTCGCGGCCGACCGCGCGAAGGTCGTCAACGACAGCCTCGGCGCGCTGCGCCTGAAGATCGGCCATTCGGAATTCGGCAAGGCGAACGGCCTCGTCCAGGCCGGCTGGAAGCCGCTGTGGGTCGTCGATTTCCCGATGTTCGAATACGACGACGAAGATGCGCGCTACGTCGCTGCGCACCACCCGTTCACGAGCCCGAAGGACGAGCACCTCGAGTACCTCGAGACCGACCCGGGCCGCTGCCTCGCGAAGGCATACGACATGGTGCTGAACGGCTGGGAAATCGGCGGCGGCTCGGTGCGTATCCACCGCGAGGAAGTGCAGAGCAAGGTGTTCCGTGCGCTGAAGATCGGCGCGGAAGAGGCTCAGCTGAAGTTCGGCTTCCTGCTGGACGCGCTGCAGTACGGCGCGCCGCCGCACGGCGGTATCGCATTCGGCCTCGACCGCATCGTCACGATGATGGCCGGCGCCGACTCGATCCGTGACGTGATCGCGTTCCCGAAGACGCAGCGTGCGCAGGATCTGCTCACGCAGGCACCGAGCCCGGTCGACGAGCGTCAGCTGCGCGAACTGCACATCCGTCTGCGTCAGCCGGAACAGCCGAAGGCTTAACACTCCTTCGCACCCGGTCGTGTGTGCGGCGACGCGCACACGACGCACATGAAAAAGGCGCCGCGATGCGCCTTTTTCATTTTTTGCGGTACAGTCGCAGCACTTGCCGCACGTTCGGAGCACATGCCCGGCGCGCGGCCCCGTGCTGCATGAAACCAAGATGACGAAGCCGCCGAAAATCCCCGAATCCGTTCTCGTCGTGATCTACACGCCCGACCTCGATGTGCTGGTGATCAAGCGTGCCGACCAGCCCGATTTCTGGCAATCGGTGACCGGATCGAAGGACACGCTCGACGAGCCGCTCGCGGTCACGGCCGCGCGCGAAGTGGCCGAGGAAACCGGCATCTCGGTCGGCACGCCGGACGTGCCGGCCACCGCGCTGGTCGACTGGCGCCACCGGATCGAATACACGATCTATCCGCAATACCTGCATCGCTATGCGCCGGGCGTCACGCGTAACACCGAGCACTGGTTCGGCCTGTGCGTGCCGCGTCGCGTCGACGTGACGCTGTCGCCGCGCGAACATGTGGATCACGCATGGCTGCCGTTCCGCGAGGCGGCCGCGCGCTGCTTCTCGCCGTCGAACGCGGAGGCGATCCTGCAATTGCCCGCGCGCGTCGCACTCGCGCGCACGCCGCACGGCTCGTCCGCATGACTGCGGAGGCTCGCAAGCGCTTTGCGCAATTGCGGCAGATGTTCCTGCAGGAACGCGGCTCGGCGTCGAGGCTCGCGTTCACGGCGGGCAACACGGTGCGGCTGTGCGAGGGCGGCGGCGAATTCTTCCGGGCGCTGATCGAGCGGATCGATGCCGCGCGCGAGCAGGTGATGCTCGAAACCTATATCTTCTGCGACGATGCGGCCGGCCGGCCGGTATCGGATGCGCTGATCCGCGCGGCGCAGCGCGGCGTGCGCGTGCGCGTGATCACCGACGGCGTCGGCACCGCGCGCCTGCCGCTGTTCGACACGTGGGCAGGGGCCGGCGTCGAGCACTGCATCTACAACCGTTTCCTGTTCGGCCGCTTCGGCTTCTCGCGCACGCACCGCAAGCTCGCGGTGATCGATCACGCGGCCGCGTTCTGCGGCGGCATCAACATCGTCGACGACTACGCGCAAAACGGCACGACGCTGCCGTTTCCGCGCTGGGATTTCGCGGTCGAGATGGCGGGGCCGGCAGTGTCCGACGTGCGCGCCGCGTTCGAGCTGCAGTGGCACCGGATCCAGTTCGGCCACAAGCCGTATGCACAGTACGCGGCCGGGCTGCATGGCGGCGAAGCGTTCCCCGACATGTTCCGGCGCTGGATACGCAGCCACCGGTGGATCAAGGCCGGCGCGCTGCGGGTCGTGACGGAGCCGAGCGTCGCGTTCGTCGCGCGCGACAACGTCGTGAACCGCCGCGCGATCGAGAAGGCCTATCTCGCGGCGATCGGCCAGGCGCGCCAGCGGATCCTGGTCGCGAATCCGTATTTCATGCCCGGCCGCAAGCTGCGCCGTGCGCTGACGGGCGCCGCGCGACGCGGCGTCGACGTGCGGATCCTGATCGGCCGCAAGGAGTTTGCAGCGCTCGATACGGCCGTGCCGTTCCTCTATCACACGCTGCTGCGCGCGGGCGTGCGCGTCGCCGAATATGACAAGACGATGCTGCACGGCAAGGTGGCCGTGATCGACGACAGCTGGGCGACGGTCGGCTCGTCGAATCTGGACGCGCTGAGCCTGATGCTGAACAATGAAGCGAACGTCGTGCTGGTGCGCTACGATTCGGTCACGAACGAACTGCGCGACGCGATCGCGGCAGCGTTCGCCGATGGCCGGGAGATCGACGCCGCGCGATTCGCCGCGCGCCCGCGCATCGAGCGTATTCTGAACTGGCTCGCCTATACCGTGTATCGCGTCGTGATGAAGGCGCTGACGGTCGGCAGTTACGACTGACGCGGACTAAGCATTCGCTTCAAAAATCTGTCCGCACGTTCGTGCGGAAAAGCCGCTCCGGTCCCGCCGGAATCGCGCAAAATAGCGGCTCGGTTAGACACCGGTTTCTAATAATTTCCTTGTTTCGCGAGCGGCCGCACTCAATAATAGTACGGCCGTTCGATTTTATTCGAACCCCCGAACGGTTACAGAAATAGCTATGCGAAAAGGCGAACAGACGCGTGCCGCGATACTTGAAGCTGCTTTGGACCTCGCCAGCCGTGACGGGCTGGAGGGGCTGACGATCGGCCTGCTGGCCGAGCGCATGCAGATGAGCAAGAGTGGCGTGTTCGCGCACTTCGGATCGCGCGAGGACCTGCAGGTCGAGGTCGTCCGCGAGTATCACCATCGTTTCGAAAACGAGGTGTTCTTTCCGAGCCTGCGCGAAGCGCGCGGCCTGCCGCGTCTGCGGGCGATGCTGGCGCGCTGGATCGAGAAGCGCATCCAGGAGGTGACGACCGGGTGCATCTACATCAGCGGCGCAGTGGAGTACGACGACCGGCCGGACAGCCCCGTGCGCGAGCAGTTGATCGCGAGCGTGACGGCCTGGCGTGCCGCGTTGCTGCGCGCCATCTCGCAGGCGATGGAAGAGGGGCATCTGCGCACGGATACCGATCCGGACCTGATGCTCTTCGAGTTGTACAGCTTCACGCTCGGCCTGCACCACGACGCACGTTTCCTGCATTCGCCGGATGCCGTGCGCCTCACGTGGGCCGCGCTGGAAAAGACGATTGTTTCGTATCAGAGCGAGAGCCGTTAGCGGCGCGTGATCCGCCCGCCAGGAGCTCGAGCCGTTTTGCCCACCTTTGGAGAGAGTCATGGGACAGTACGCCGCGCCGCTGCGCGACATGCAATTCGTGTTGCACGAGCTTCTGAACGTCGAAGCCGAAGTCAAGCAAATGCCCAAGCATGCGGACCTCGACGCCGACACGATCAACCAGGTCCTCGAGGAGGCGGGCAAGTTCTGCTCCGAGGTACTGTTCCCGCTGAACCAGGTCGGCGACCGCGAAGGCTGCACGTATGAAGGCGACGGCGTCGTGAAGACCCCGACCGGCTTCAAGGAAGCCTACCGGCAATACGTCGAGGCCGGCTGGCCGGCACTCGGCTGCGATCCGGACTACGGTGGCCAGGGCCTGCCCGCGTTCGTGAACAACGCGCTCTACGAAATGCTGAACTCGGCGAACCAGGCATGGACGATGTATCCGGGCCTGTCGCACGGCGCGTACGAATGCCTGCACGCGCACGGCGCGCCGGAACTGCAGAAGGCCTACCTGCCGAAGCTCGTGACGGGCGAATGGACCGGCACGATGTGCCTGACCGAGCCGCACTGCGGCACCGACCTCGGCATCCTGCGCACCAAGGCCGAACCGAACGGCGACGGCTCGTACTCGATCAGCGGCACGAAGATCTTCATCTCGAGCGGCGAGCACGACATGTCGAAGAACATCGTCCACCTCGTGCTCGCGCGCCTGCCGGACGCGCCGCAAGGCACGAAGGGAATCTCGCTGTTCATCGTGCCGAAGTTCATCCCCGACGCAGCGGGCGAGCCGGGCGAGCGCAACGGCATCAAGTGCGGCTCGATCGAGCACAAGATGGGTATCCACGGCAACTCGACGTGCGTGATGAACCTCGACGGCGCGAAGGGCTGGATGGTCGGCGAGCCGAACAAGGGCCTGAACGCGATGTTCGTGATGATGAACGCCGCGCGTCTCGGCGTCGGCATGCAGGGTCTCGGCCTCACGGAAGTCGCGTACCAGAATTCGCTCACCTATGCGAAGGAGCGCCTGCAGATGCGCTCGCTGACGGGCCCGAAGGCGCCGGACAAGCCGGCCGACCCGATCATCGTGCACCCGGACGTGCGCCGCATGCTGCTCACGCAGAAGGCGTACGCGGAAGGCGCGCGCGCGTTCACGTACTGGTCCGCGCTGCAGATCGACAAGGAGCTGTCGCACGCCGACGAAGCGGTGCGCAAGGAGGCGGCCGACCTCGTCGCGCTGCTCACGCCGATCATCAAGGCGTTCCTGACCGACAACGCGTTCGAGTGCACGAACCATGCGATGCAGATCTACGGCGGCCACGGCTTCATCTCCGAGTGGGGCATGGAGCAATACGTGCGCGATGCACGGATCAACATGATCTACGAAGGCACGAACTCGATCCAGTCGCTCGACCTGCTGGGGCGCAAGGTGCTGGGCGACATGGGCGCGAAGCTGAAGAAGTTCGGCAAGCTCGTCACGGAATTCGCGGAAGCCGAAGGCGTGAAGCCGGAAATGGCCGAGTTCATCAACCCGCTCGCCGACATCGGCGACAAGGTGCAGAAGCTGACGATGGAAATCGGCATGAAGGCAATGCAGAACCCCGACGAAGTCGGCGCCGCCGCGGTGCCGTACCTGCGCACCGTCGGCCACCTGGTGTTCTCGTACTTCTGGGCGCGGATGGCGCGTCTCGCACTCGACAACGAAGCGTCGGGCGATCCGTTCTACAAGTCGAAGCTCGCGACGGCCCGCTTCTACTTCGCGCGCTTGCTGCCCGAAACGGCATCGACGATCCGCGCCGCGCGCGCCGGCTCGAAGACGCTGATGGAAGTCGACGAATCGCTGTTCTGACGCGAGTCCGGGCGGTGCGCTGCGTGCCGCCCGAACGCAACGGTTCCTGGTACTCACTTCTCCGTGCAGCCCTCACATCCCGCGCTGCACGACACTATCCGGAGACATCCCGTGAGCAATTTCCTGATTCGCAAGGTCGCCGTGCTGGGCGCCGGCGTGATGGGCGCGCAGATCGCCGCGCACCTCATCAACGCGCGCGTGCCGGTGCTGCTGTTCGACCTGCCGGCCAAGGAAGGCCCGAAAAACGCGATCGCGCTGAAGGCGATCGAGAACCTGAAGAAGCTGTCGCCCGCGCCGTTCGGCGTGAAGGACGACGCGAAGTACCTCGAAGCGGCGAACTACGAAGACGACATCGCGAAGCTGGCCGAATGCGACGTCGTGATCGAGGCGATCGCCGAGCGGATGGACTGGAAGCACGACCTGTACAAGAAGGTCGCGCCGCACCTCGCGCCGAACGCGATCTTCGCGACCAACACGTCGGGCCTGTCGATCACGAAACTGTCCGAAGGTTTCTCGGACGAGCTGAAGGCGCGCTTCTGCGGCGTGCACTTCTTCAACCCGCCGCGCTACATGCACCTCGTCGAGCTGATCCCGACCGCGCATACGCGCCCGGAGATCCTCGACCAGCTCGAGACGTTCCTGACGAGCATCGTCGGCAAGGGCGTCGTGCGCGCGAAGGACACGCCGAACTTCATCGCGAACCGCGTCGGCATCTTCTCGATCCTCGCGGTGATCACCGAGGCCGCGAAGTTCGGCCTGCGCTTCGACGAAGTCGACGACCTGACCGGCAGCCGCCTCGGCCGCGCGAAGTCGGCAACGTTCCGCACCGCGGACGTGGTCGGCCTCGACACGATGGCGCACGTGATCAAGACGATGCAGGACAACCTCGCCGACGATCCGTTCTTCCCGGTCTACCAGACGCCTGCCGTGCTCGCCGAACTGGTGAAGCAGGGCGCGCTCGGCCAGAAGACGGGCGCCGGTTTCTACAAGAAGGAAGGCAAGGCGATCAAGGTGCTCGACGCGAAGACGGGCGCCTACGTCGATTCGGGCGCGAAGGCCGACGAAACCGTCGGTCGGATCCTGAAGCGTCCGCCGGCCGAGCGCCTGAAGCTGCTGCGCGAGACGGACCATCCGCATGCGCAGTTCCTGTGGTCGATCTTCCGCGACGTGTTCCACTACATCGGCGTGCATCTCGAGTCGATTGCCGACAACGCGCGCGACGTCGACCTCGCGATCCGCTGGGGCTTCGGCTGGAACGAAGGTCCGTTCGAAGGCTGGCAGGCCGCCGGCTGGAAGCAGGTCGCCGGATGGGTGCAGGAAGATATCGCGGCCGGCAAGGTGCTCGCGAACGTGCCGCTGCCGACGTGGGTGCTCGAAGGCCCGGTCGCCGAGCAGGGCGGCGTGCACACGGCCGAAGGCTCGTGGGCGCCGGCGGCGCAGCGCTTCGTGCCGCGTTCGGACCTCGCGGTCTACGGCAAGCAGGTGTTCCGCGCGCCGCTGCTCGGTGAAGCCGGTGCCGATCCGAAGACGTACGGCAAGACGCTGTTCGAAACCGACGCGGTGCGCGCATGGGTCGATGACCGTGCGGGCGAGGACGACGTCGTGATCGTGTCGTTCAAGTCGAAGATGAACACGATCGGACCGAGCGTGATCGACGGCCTCGTGCAGGCAATCGAACTCGCGGAGAAGGACTACAAGGGCGTGGTGATCTGGCAGCCGACGTCGCTGAAGCTCGGCACGCCGGGCGGCCCGTTCTCGGCCGGCGCGAACCTCGAAGAGGCGATGCCCGCGTTCATGATGGGCGGCGCGAAGGGCATCGAGCCGTTCGTGAAGAAGTTCCAGGAAGGCATGCTGCGCGTGAAGTACGCGAACGTGCCGGTCGTTGCAGCCGTGTCGGGCATCGCGCTCGGCGGCGGGTGCGAGCTGATGCTGCACAGCGCGAAGCGCGTCGTGCACGTCGAGAGCTACATCGGTCTCGTCGAAGTGGGCGTCGGCCTGGTGCCGGCGGGCGGCGGCCTGAAGGAAGCCGCGCTGCGCGCGGCGGATGCCGCCACGGCCGCGAACGCGACCACCGACATCCTGAAGTTCGTCACGAAGTCGTTCGAAAACGCGGCGATGGCGAAGGTGTCGGCATCGGCGCACGATGCGCGTGCGATGGGCTACCTGAAGCCGTCCGACACGATCATCTTCAACGTGTTCGAACTGCTCGACACCGCGAAGAAGGAAGCGCGCGCGCTGGCCGCAAGCGGCTACCGCGCACCGCTGCGGGCGAAGGACGTGCCGGTCGCGGGCCGCTCGGCGATCGCGACGATCAAGGCGTCGCTCGTCAACATGCGTGACGGCCGCTTCATCAGCGAGCACGACTACCTGATCGCGAGCCGCATCGCCGAAGCGGTGTGCGGCGGCGACGTCGAAGCCGGCAGCCTCGTCGACGAGCAGTGGCTGCTCGCGCTCGAGCGCCGCGCGTTCGTCGAGCTGCTCGGCACGCAGAAGACGCAGGAACGGATCATGGGCATGTTGCAGACCGGCAAGCCGGTGCGTAACTGAGCGAGCGGACAGAGCGGACAAGGAGTCTGAAATGAGCAAACAATTGCAAGACGCATACATCGTCGCCGCCAGCCGCACGCCGATCGGCAAGGCCCCGCGCGGTGTATTCAAGAACACGCGCCCGGACGAGCTGCTGGTCCACGCGATCAGGTCGGCGGTCGCGCAGGTGCCCGGCTTCGATACGAAGCTGATCGAGGACGCGATCATCGGCTGCGCGATTCCGGAAGCCGAGCAGGGCCTGAACGTCGCGCGCATGGGCGCGCTGCTCGCGGGCCTGCCGCAGACGGTCGGCGGCGTGACGGTCAACCGCTTCTGCGCGTCGGGCATCACGGCACTCGCGATGGCGGCCGACCGCATCCGTGTCGGCGAGTCGGACGCGCTGCTCGCGGGCGGTTGCGAATCGATGAGCATGGTGCCGATGATGGGCAACAAGCCGTCGATGTCGCCGCACATCTTCGATCGCAACGAAGACTTCGGCATCGCGTACGGGATGGGCCTGACGGCCGAGCGTGTCGCCGATCAATGGAAGGTGAGCCGCGAAGACCAGGACGCGTTCTCGGTCGAGTCGCACCGCAAGGCGCTCGCCGCGCAGCAGGCCGGCGAGTTCAACGACGAGATCGCCGCGTACACGCTCACCGAGCGTTTCCCGAACCTCGCGACCGGCGAAGTCGACGTGAAGACGCGCGAGATCGCACTCGACGAAGGCCCGCGCGCGGACACGTCGCTCGAAGGCCTCGCGAAGCTGCGCACGGTGTTCGCGAACAAGGGTTCGGTCACGGCCGGCAACAGCTCGCAGACGTCGGACGGCGCAGGCGCGCTGCTCGTCGTGTCGGAGAAGGTGCTCAAGGAGTTCAACCTGACGCCGCTCGCGCGCTTCGTGAGCTTCGCGGTGCGCGGCGTGCCGCCGGAAATCATGGGCATCGGTCCGAAGGAAGCGATTCCGGCCGCGCTGAAGGCCGCGGGCCTGAAGCAGGACGATCTCGACTGGATCGAGCTGAACGAGGCGTTCGCCGCGCAATCGCTGGCGGTGATCCGCGATCTCGGCCTCGACCCGTCGAAGGTCAACCCGCTGGGCGGCGCGATCGCACTCGGCCACCCGCTCGGCGCGACCGGCGCGATCCGCGCGGCGACCGTCGTGCACGGCCTGCGCCGTCGCAACCTGAAGTACGGGATGGTCACGATGTGCGTCGGCACCGGCATGGGTGCCGCGGGCATCATCGAACGCCTGTAAGCGGGACGCGACGAAAAGCGACGACGGTGCGCGGGCCACGAGCTCGCGCACCGTTTTTTCATTCCGATAGAGGAAAGTCAAAGGAGACGGTTGTGGCCGAAATTCAAGTGGAACGCGCCGACGGCGTGATGACGATCACGATCGCGCGCCCGGCGAAGAAGAACGCGCTGACGGCGGCGATGTACCAGACGATGGCCGACGCACTCGCCGAAGCACAGGAAGACAAGGCGGTACGCGTGATCCTGCTGCGCGGCGGCGACGGCAATTTCAGCTCGGGGAACGATCTCGAGGATTTCCTGAAGGCGCCGCCGAAGGACGAGAACGCGCCGGTGTTCCAGTTTCTCGCGCGGATCAGCGGTGCACCGAAGCCGATCGTGGCCGCGGTGCCGGGCATCGCGGTCGGCGTCGGCGTGACGATGCTGCTGCACTGCGACCTCGTGTACGCGGCCGATACCGCGACGTTCTCGCTGCCGTTCGCGCAGCTCGGGCTGTGCCCGGAAGCCGCATCGAGCGTGCTGCTGCCGCGCCTGGCCGGCCATCAGGTCGCCGCCGAGAAGCTGCTGCTCGGCGAGGCGTTCGATGCGCTGGAGGCGCACCGGATCGGCATCGTCAATCGCGTGCTGCCGGCCGCCGAACTCGACGCGTTCGCGGCGAAGCAGGCGGCGAAGCTCGCGGCGCTGCCGGCGTCGTCGCTGCGCGTGACGAAGGCACTGCTGAAGGATACGGGCGGCGTGGCGACCGCCGCGCGGATGGCCGAAGAGGCGGGCCATTTCTCCGCGATGCTGCGCGCACCCGAAGCGCGCGAGGCGATGACCGCGTTCTTCGAGAAGCGCAAGCCGGATTTCCGTCAGTTCGACTGACACCGGGCACACGTGCTTTGCCGCCTCGGATTCCTTCGCCGTCCGAGGCGGCAACGCCAGCCTCCGCGAGCCGCCGACCGCGCGGCTTTCGTTCGGTCTTCACCGTCGAT
Source organism: Burkholderia sp. MS455 (assembly GCF_016899445.1). Classification (NCBI taxonomy): domain Bacteria; kingdom Pseudomonadati; phylum Pseudomonadota; class Betaproteobacteria; order Burkholderiales; family Burkholderiaceae; genus Burkholderia; species Burkholderia sp. MS455. The sequence continues at coordinate 3,034,179 of NZ_CP041779.1, read as the reverse complement.
GCGTCAATCGACGCGTCGGCTCGAACCTGCGCCGCTGCGCGTTCGCGCGGCGTTCCGCGTTCCCCTGCGCCGTTCTGCGGTTGCGCTGCGCTCGCAACGCGCGTCGGTGTCGACGATGGCGTGGCGTGATGCCGCGGCCGGCGTCTCTCGTGTCGCGGTGCGGCGCCGTCGTGATTCCCGTTTCGCCATTGCCGCCCGCTATCCGCGGTGCTTGAGCGGCGGCCCCCTCTCGGTTGTGCCATAGGCCATCGCCGGCAATCGTGCGCGGGTGCCGGTGTCCCGACTCGCCCCGCTCGGGGCGGTTCCGGCTCACCTCGGCAAAGCTTGTCCGCCGTCAAGTTGCACTGCGGCAATTTTCCGTACAGTTCGCGCACAGGTCGCCGCGGCCGTATGCGTCGCGCGATGGCGGCATACGGCCGGCTCTACTCAACGACAATCAGGCGAACGAACAATGATCGGACGAATCACCGGCGGAGCGCGTGCGGCGCCCGTCATCGGGCTGCTGGCGGCACTCGCCGGATGCAGCGACCTTCACGTGCTCGATCCGAAGGGCGCGGTGGGCGTCGCCGAGAAATCGCTGATTGCGACGGCGACGTGGGCGATGCTGATCGTCGTCGTGCCGGTGATCCTGCTGACGCTTTACTTCGCGTGGCGCTACCGCGCGTCGAATCGCAACGCAACCTACGCGCCGAACTGGTCGCACTCGACCGCGATCGAAGTCGTGATCTGGACGGTGCCGACGCTGATCATCCTGTTCCTCGGCATCCTCACGTGGCGGACGACGCACGAGCTCGACCCGTACAAGCCGCTCGATTCGTCGGTCAAGCCGATCGACGTCGAGGTCGTCGCGCTCGACTGGAAGTGGCTGTTCATCTATCCGGAGCTTGGCATCGCGTCGGTGAACCAGCTCGCGATTCCGGTGGGCACGCCGGTGAATTTCCGCATCACGTCGGACTCGGTGATGAATTCGTTCTTCATCCCGCAGCTCGGCAGCCAGGTCTATGCGATGGCCGGCATGCAGACGCGCCTGCACCTGATCGCCGACGAGGCGGGCAGCTACGCGGGCGTGTCCGCCAACTACAGCGGCCGCGGCTTCTCCGACATGAAGTTCCGCACGCTCGCCGAGCCGCGCGAGCAGTTCGACGCGTGGGTGCGCAAGGTGAAGGCGTCGTCCGACCGGCTCGACATGACCGCATACGGCGCGGTTGCTCAGCCGAGCGAGAAGGCGCCCGTGCGCTACTTCTCGTCGGTGGATCCGAAGCTCTTTCACAACATCATCGCGAAGTACAACAACGGCCACGTCCTCGACCCGAAGGACGCCGCCTGCACGACGAAGGGGTAACGCATGTTCGGCAAACTCACACTATCGGCGATCCCGTTCGATCAGCCCATCATCATGGGGGCGAGCGCCTTCATGGGGCTCGTCGTGCTGGGCATCGTCGCCGCGCTGACGGTCACCGGCCGATGGAAATGGCTGTGGAGCGAATGGCTGACGTCCGTCGATCACAAGAAGATCGGCGTGATGTACCTGATCGTCGCGGTGCTGATGCTGCTGCGCGGCTTCGCGGACGCCGTGATGATGCGCGTGCAGCTCGCGCTCGCGTACAACGGCCCCGGCTACCTGCCGCCGCATCATTACGACCAGGTCTTCACCGCGCACGGCGTGATCATGATCTTCTTCATGGCGATGGCGCTGCTGGTCGCGTTCTTCAACCTGATCGTGCCTCTGCAGATCGGCGCGCGCGACGTCGCGTTCCCGTTCCTGAACTCGCTGAGCTTCTGGATGACGGCGATGGCCGCGATCCTGATGAACATCTCGCTCGTGATCGGCGAATTCGCGCAGACGGGCTGGCTCGCGTATCCGCCGCTGTCGGAGCTGCAGTTCAGCCCGGGCGTCGGCGTCGACTACTACCTGTGGGCGCTGCAGATCTCGGGCGTCGGCACGCTGATCACGGCGATCAACTTTTTCGTGACGATCATCAAGATGCGCGCGCCGGGCATGACGCTGATGAAGATGCCGGTGTTCACGTGGACTGCTCTGTGCTCGAACGTGCTGATCATGGCCACGTTCCCGATCCTGACGGTCGCGCTCGCGCTGCTGGGCCTCGACCGCTACCTCGACATGCACTTCTTCACGAACGATGCCGGCGGCAACGCGATGCTGTACCTGAACCTGATCTGGGCATGGGGGCATCCGGAGGTGTACATCCTCGTGCTGCCCGCGTTCGGCATCTATTCGGAAGTCATCGCCACGTTCGCGAAGAAGCCGTTGTTCGGCTACAGGACGATGGTCTATGCATCGTGCGTGATCATGGTGCTCGCGTTCCTCGTGTGGCTGCACCACTTCTTCACGATGGGCTCGGGTGCGAACGTGAACGCGTTTTTCGGCATCATGACGATGGTCATCGCGATTCCGACCGGTGTGAAGATCTTCAACTGGCTGTTTACGATGTACCGCGGACGCATCGAATTCACGGCGCCCGTGCTGTGGACGATCGGTTTCATGGTCACGTTCACGCTCGGCGGCATGACCGGCGTGATGATGGCGATTCCCGGCGCGGACTTCGTGCTGCACAACAGCCTGTTCCTGATCGCGCACTTCCACAACGCGATCATCGGCGGCGTCGTGTTCGGCTACTTCGCGGGCGTGCATTACTGGTTCCCGAAGGTGTTCGGTTTCCGGCTCGACGAGAAGTTCGGCAAGCGCGCGTTCTGGTGCTGGTTCCTCGGCTTCTACGCGTCGTTCGTGCCGCTGTACGTGCTCGGCTTCATGGGCATGACGCGGCGGCTCAACCACTACGACAACCCGGCCTGGCATCCGTGGCTGGTCGCCGCCGCGCTCGGCGTCGCGCTGATCGCGCTCGGCGTGCTGTGTCAGATCGCATCGGTGTGGGTCGGCTGGCGCAATCGCAACCAGCCGCAGTATCGCGATGCGACGGGCGATCCGTGGAATGGCCGTACGCTCGAATGGGCGACGAGTTCGCCGCCCGCCGTCTACAACTTCGCGGTGATCCCGACCGTTCATGAACTCGACGAGCTCGCGTATCGCAAGGCGAAGGGCCTCGGGCTCGGCCTCGGCAAGAACGTCAGGTACCAGGACATCCACATGCCGTCGAACACGGGTGCGGGTTTCTTCGTCGGCCTCTTCAGCCTGATGCTCGGCTTCGCACTCGTCTGGCACATCTGGTGGCTCGCGATCGCCGCGCTCGTCGGCATCGTCGCGACGGTGGTGCTGTACAGCGCACGGGACAACGACGGCTATTACATTCCGGCGGATACCGTCCGCACGATCGAGGAACAACGCGCGGGCGTGCGGATCGGCACGCCGGCGCCGCAAGCCGAACTGGAGGCGAACTGATGTCGTATCAATCTCTCGCGGGCGCCGGCCATCAACCGGCGGCGCACCACCATCCGCCGTCGCATTCCGTGTTCGGCTTCTGGCTGTACCTGATGACCGACTGCGTGATCTTCGCGTCGCTGTTTGCGACGTTCGCGGTGCTCGGCCACCAGTTTGCGGGCGGGCCGACCGCGAAGGACCTGTTCGATATCCCGGGCGTCGCACTCGAGACCGCCGCGCTGCTGCTGTCCAGCATCACGTACGGCTTCGCGATGCTCGGCGCGCAGCGCCGCCGACGCGGCACCGTGTTCGTCTGGCTTGCGGTGACGTTCGTGCTCGGCGCTGCGTTTCTCGCGATGGAACTGCGCGAGTTCTCGCACCTGATCGCGCAAGGCGCGGGCCCGCAGCGCAGCGCGTTCCTGTCGGCGTTCTTCGCGCTGGTCGGCACGCACGGGTTGCACGTGGCGGTGGGCCTGTTGTGGATGGTCGTGCTCGTGGTGCAGGTCGCTCGTGGCCCCGGCATGACGGAACGCGACTTCCGGCGCCTCACCTGCCTGAGCCTCTTCTGGCACTTCCTCGACATCGTCTGGATCTGCGTGTTCTCCTTCGTCTATCTCGCGGGCGTGATCTAAATGGCTCATTCGGAACTCATCCACCACGATGAAGCGCACGGCACGGCCGGCGGCTACATCGTCGGTTTCGTGCTGTCGGTGCTGTTGACGGCCGCGTCGTTCGGCCTCGTGACGGGCGGCGTGCTGGCGCCGAGGGCGGCGCTCATCGCGCTCGCGGTGCTCGCGTTCGTGCAGATTCTCGTGCACCTCGTGTGCTTCCTGCACATGAACACGTCGTCCAGCCAGCGCTGGAACGTGATGGCGTTCAGCTACACGGTGCTCACCGCGCTGATCCTGATCTTCGGGACGCTGTGGGTGATGCACAACGTCAGCATGAACATGATGTCGCGTTGACCGGCCCGGGCCGTGGTTTGGCCCGCCCTTCCGCGCCGTGCCCGCCGCACGGCTTTTTTCCTTTCGGGCGTGCGGTTCGCGCGCCTTTGCGCATCATGATCAACAACGATTCCCAGACACCCGTTCGTGCCGACGAGCCGATCCCGCATCGCAAGGTCATCCGCGCGTGGCTCGTGCCGTTCGCCACGCGCGAGATCGTGCGCCCGATCGCGCTGCTCGTGCTCGACTACCTGCTGCTGTTCGCGGCGTTCGCCGGCGCGCTGCTGATTCCGTCGATCATCGGCAAGATCGTCTGCGGGATGGCCGCCGGCTTCATCACCGGGCGGCTCTTCATCATCGGGCACGACGCGTGTCACCAGAGCCTGACGCCCGATCGCCGGCTGAACCGCTGGCTCGGCCGCATCGCATTCCTGCCGTCGCTGACGCCATACAGCCTGTGGGAAGTCGGACACAACGTCGTGCACCACGGCTATACGAACCTGAAGGGCTTCGACTTCGTGTGGGCGCCCAATACCCCGGCGGAATACGCCGCGCTGTCGCCGGCGCGCCGCTTGCTGGATCGCGTCTACCGAAGCGGCTGGGCGCCGGGGCTTTACTATCTCGTCGAGATCTGGTGGTTGCGGATGTATTTCCCGACCAGGACCTATATCGGTACGTCGCGGCCCGTGTTCCGGCGCGACTGCCTGCTGGTGACGGGCTTCGCGGCCGTGTGGATCGCCGCCGTCGTCTGGGTGGCGATCGCGACAGGGCAGCCCATCGCGCTGCTGCTCGCAACCGCCGTGCTCGTGCCGTTCCTGTTCTGGTGCTCGATGATCGGCTTCGTCGTATATGTCCACCACACCGATCCGCGCATCGCGTGGCACGCGAACCGCGCGGAGTGGTCGAATGCCGCGCCGTTCGTGTCGACCACGCTGCACCTGACGTTCCCGTTCGGTATCGGCGGCCTGCTGCACCACATCATGGAGCACACGGCGCATCACGTCGACATGAGCGTGCCGCTGTACCGGCTCAAGCCCGCGCAGGCGAAACTGGAGGACATGCTGCCCGGGCGGATCGTCGTGCAGCGCTTCAGCTGGCGCTGGTATTTCGACACGGCGCGCCGCTGCAAGCTCTATGACACCGACCGCAAGCTCTGGACGGACTACCTCGGAAACCGGACGAGCGACGCGGCATGCGAGGCGCTCCCGCCGGCCGCCGCGGACGAACTGCCGGGCGCGGTTCCCGAACCGGCGGGCAACGCGCCCGCCGCGAGCGCTCACGCGGTGCCGTAATCCACGTGGCCGGTTTCGCGGCAGAAGCTGACGAGCCGCAAACCGGCCGCCTTTGCGATCTCGATCGCGAGCGACGACGGCGCGGAGATGGTTGCGACCATCGGGATGCCGACCCGTGCGGCCTTGCGTACGAGCTCGTAGCTCGCGCGGCTCGACAGGAACACGAAGCCGTCGGTCGCGTCGGCGCGCGACAGCACGAGCGAGCCGATCAGCTTGTCCAGCGCATTGTGGCGGCCGACGTCCTCGAACGCGATCCGGATCGCGCCTGTTGCGTCGCACCATGCGGCCGCATGCAGGCCGCCCGTGAGCTGCGTGAGCGCCTGGTGGGCCGGCAGCGCATGCGCCGCGCGCGCCAGCGCGTCGGGCGCGAGGCGCGCGAGAAAGCCCGTGTCGGGCACGCGTTCGGGCGCGAGGTCGAGCAGGTCGATGCTTTCGATTCCGCATACGCCGCAGCCGGTGCGCCCCGCGAGCGCGCGGCGCCGGTCCTTCAGCGCGGCGAACGCCTGCTGGACGACTTCCAGATGGACTTCCGCGTGCGGCAACGGCGCGTCGGCGTGCAGGATCACCTCGATGTCCTTGATGTCGCTGCCGCGCGCGACGATCCCTTCCGAGATTGCGAAGCCGACCGCGAACGCTTCGAGGTCGCACGGCGTGCACATCATCACCGCGTGCGAGATACCGTTGAAGACGAGTGCGACGGGCCATTCCTGGCCCACATAGTCGTGCGCGGTTTCGACGGCGCCGCCGCGCGTGCGGCGCACGGACAGTTCGATCGCGCCGCGCGGTTCGTCGCTCAGTTCATCGCGTGGTTCGTCGGATTCGGTCGGATTCACGAGCACTCCCGTTGATTCGAGGCACGGCCGGCGGACCAGCAATCGTGTCCGCCGCCCGCGCGCAGAGGTTCTAAAATACCCCAGGCAGGCCGGCCGCGCCGGCAACCGTCACGTCAGGTAACGACCATGGGACTCAGCGACGCTCCGTTGCTATTCAACTTCGAACACGATTCGTCGGAAAATTTCACGTACATCCCGATGATCGTGCGTTTCAACCTCGACCGCTTCGGTTTGCGGATTTCGCTCGAGCAATGGCAGTTGCTGCCGCTCGAGGACCGCAAGCTGCTCGCGCGCTTTCCGGCCGACGACGACACCGCGATCGAGCCCAACTTCGATCATGCGCTGTTCGAGATGCTGCGCACGCACGCCGATCTGGAACCGTCGTGGTTCCAGCCGGATGAGCAGCCGACCTGGCGCGCCACCGACACGGTGCCGGAGTCGCTCGTGCAGCAGAGCGCGCTGGCCGGGTTGTCCGCGCCCGCGCTCGCGCAATGGCAGCGGCTCGCGCCGTTCCAGCGCTACGTGCTGGTGAAGCTGTCGCGCAAGCCGAAGCTGAATCATGATTTCCTGCCCGCGATGCGGGAGTTCGGGCTGACGGCCACGCACTGACGGGCCGCGTGCCGCGCCGCAGCGCGGCGCTTGTCCGTCGGAGCGTCAGAGCGGCGGCAGTTGCCGCGGCTTGCGGTCGGGGCCGGTCGCGACGTACGTGAGCGTCGCTTCGGTAACCTTCACGATTTCGCCCATCAGACGCATGCGCTGTGCGTACACCTCGACGTCGACCGTGATCGACGTGTTGCCGGTGCGCATGATGGTCGCGTAGAAGCTCAGAAGATCGCCGACGAACACCGGCTGCTTGAACACGAACGAGTTGACCGCGACCGTCGCGACGCGGCCATTTGCGCGCTGGCTCGCGGGGATCGAACCGGCAATGTCGACCTGCGACATGATCCAGCCGCCGAACACGTCGCCGTGGACGTTCGCGTCGTGCGGTTGCGGGACGACGCGCAGCGCGGGCTGCTTTTGCGGAAGTTCGAGGGTCGAATCGGTCATGGCGGGGGCTTTCATCCTGTAATAAATTCGCCGCCGCGCGCAGGCTGGCCGGCAAGGCCGCCGGCAGCGGCGCGAAGCGGCTTCTGCGACAATACAACGTTCGCAAATTGTACGAGAAAGCGGGCGAGCCGGCCGCAGATGCACGCGTCCGGCACCGCCGCCGATCCTTCCCCTCATGCGCCGATTTCCTGCTTCCGGCGAGCCCGCGCCGGCTTCGACCGGGCCCCGCAACGACTGGCAGACCATCCGGTCGCTGCTGCCGTACCTGACCACCTACAAATGGCGCGTCGCGCTCGCGCTCGCCTGCCTGATCGGTGCGAAGGTCGCGAACCTCGGCGTGCCGGTCGTGATGAAGCGCATCGTCGACCACCTGTCCTACGTGCAGCAGCTCACCGCGCTCGGCCGCGCCGAGCAGTCGGCCGGCATCGTGCTCGCGGGCGGCGTCGGCCTGCTGGTCGTTGCGTATGCGTTCGTGCGGCTGTCGACGTCGCTGTTTACCGAGCTGCGCGAGATCCTGTTCTCGAAGGTCACCGAGAGCGCGGTGCGCCAGCTCGCGCTGCAGGTGTTCCGGCACCTGCACGGGCTGTCGCTGCGGTTTCACCTGGAGCGCCAGACGGGCGGCATGTCGCGCGACATCGAGCGCGGCACGCGCGGCATCCAGCAACTGATTTCGTATTCGCTGTACAGCATCCTGCCGACGCTCGTCGAGGTCGGGCTCGTGCTCGGCTTCTTCGTGGTCAAGTACGAGGCCTATTACGCGTACGTGACGTTCGCGGCGCTGGTCACGTACATCGTGTTCACGGTGAAGGTCACCAACTGGCGCACGCACTTCCGCCGCACGATGAACGAACTCGATTCGCGCGCGAACGCGCGGGCGATCGATTCGCTGATCAACTACGAGACGGTGAAGTACTTCGGCAACGAGGAGTGGGAAGCGCAGCGCTACGACGAGAACCTGAAGCGCTACCGCAAGGCCGCGATCCGCTCGCAGAACTCGCTGTCGGTACTGAACTTCGGCCAGCAGGCGATCATCGGCACGGGGCTCGTGTTCATCCTGTGGCGCGCGACGCAGGGCGTGCTCGCGGGCAAGCTGACGCTCGGCGATCTGGTGCTGATCAACACATTCATGCTGCAGCTCTATATTCCGCTGAACTTTCTCGGCGTCGTTTATCGCGAGCTCAAGCAGAGCCTCACCGACATGGACCGGATGTTCGGGCTGCTGTCGGCCGCGAAGGAAGTCGCGGACCTGCCCGACGCACGGCCGCTCGCGGTGGCCGGCGCACAGGTGCGCTTCGAGCACGTGAACTTCGCGTACGAGCCGTCGCGATCGATCCTGCACGACGTGACGTTCACGATCGACGCGGGCACGACGACCGCGGTGGTCGGTCACAGCGGCTCGGGCAAGTCGACGCTGTCGCGCCTGCTGTTCCGCTTCTACGATCTCGACCGGCAGGCGGGCGGCGCGATCCGGATCGACGGCCAGGACATTCGCGACGTCACGCAGGATTCGCTGCGCGCATCGATCGGGATCGTGCCGCAGGACACCGTGCTGTTCAACGACTCGATCTACTACAACATCGCATACGGCCGGCCGACCGCGACCCGCGACGAGGTGGTCGCGGCCGCGCGCGCCGCGCACATCCACGATTTCATCGAAAGCTTGCCGAAGGGCTATGACACGCCGGTCGGCGAGCGCGGGCTGAAGCTGTCGGGCGGCGAGAAGCAGCGCGTCGCGATCGCGCGCACGCTGCTGAAGGATCCGCCGATCCTGCTGTTCGACGAAGCGACGTCGGCGCTCGATTCGCGTTCGGAACGCGCGATCCAGCACGAGCTCGACCAGATCGCGCGGCATCGCACGACGCTCGTGATCGCGCACCGGCTGTCGACGGTCGTGCACGCGCAGCAGATCCTCGTGATGGATCACGGGCGGATCGTCGAGCGCGGCACGCACGACGAACTCGTGCGCGCGGACGGGCTGTATGCGCAGATGTGGGCGCTGCAGCAGCAGCGCGCGGCGGCGGGCGGGGAAGAGGCCGAGGCCGCGTGAGCGGCGATGCTGCGCGTGGTGGCGCGCAGCGGGAAGGCGGCGGTCCGCCGCAAGGGCGCGCGGGCGGCGCAGCGGCACGACGCGGCGCCGTGCCGTCCGTCGTCCGGTCAGCCCGCGGCGCGCAGCCGCGCGTCGAGCTCGCCGAGCTGCGCGGGCGTGCCGACGTTCTCCCAGATGCCTTCGTAAAGTTCGCCGCTCGCACGGCCGGCTTCGATCGTCGCGCGGAAGTACGGCGTCAGTGCGCGTCGCGTGCCGGGCGCGAGATCGCGGAACATCCGCGTGTCGTACAGGCCGATGCTGCCGAACGTGACACGCTCGCCGCCGTCGAGCGACAGGCGCCCGTCGCCACCGAGCACGAAGTCTCCGGACGGATGGAAAGGCGGATTCGGCACCATCACGAGATGCATCGCGGGCGCGTCGAGCGCCGACATGCGCGCGGCGGGGGCGGCGAGCTTCCCGTAATCGAACTCGGCGAACACGTCGCCGGCCACCGCGACGAACACCGTCGACCGCCCGTCGTGTTCCAGCAGCGGCAGCGCCTGAGCGATGCCGCCGGCGGTCTCCAGCGCTTCGCCTTCGGCCGAATACGCGAGCCGCACGCCCCAGCGCGAACCGTCGCCGAGCGCGGCCTCGATCCGTTCGCCGAGCCACGCATGGTTGATCACGATCGTCTCGATGCCCGCGCGTGCGAGCGCTTCGATCTGCCAGACGATCAGCGGCTTGCCGCCCGCTTCGAGCAGCGGCTTCGGGCGGGTGTCGGTCAGCGGGCGCATCCGTTCGCCGCGCCCGGCGGCGAAGATCATCGCCGTGGTCAGGGTGTCGCTCATGTTCGGCTGGGTATCAGGGCAGTCGGGACGGTCAGAACGTGTAACCCACGTCGGCCGGCGCGTTGCCCTCGAGTTCGTCGAGCAGCTTCGCGAACGGCACGAGCGGGCGGTAGCGCAGCGCGACCTTGCGCGCATACGCGAGGAAGCGCGGCAGGTCGTTCAGGTAGTGCGGCTTGCCGTCGCGGTAATTGATGCGCGCGAACAGGCCGAGGATCTTGATATGGCGCTGCAGCCCCATCCATTCGAGCTGGCGGTAGAACTCGCCGAAATCCGGATCGACCGGCAGGCCGGCCTTTTTCGCCTTTTCCCAGTAATACGCGAAGCAGTCGAGCTCGAACTCCTCGTCCCAGCTGATGAACGCGTCGCGCAGCAACGACACGACGTCGTACGTCAGCGGCCCGTGGACGGCGTCCTGGAAGTCGAGCACGCCCGGATTCGGCTCGCAGACCATCAGGTTGCGCGGCATGAAGTCGCGCAGCATGAAACCCTGCGGCTGCGCTTGCGCGCTGGCGACCAGCAGCGCGAAGGTGCGCTCGAGCGTGCCGCGCATCGCGTCGGTGACGGGCTTGCCGAGGTGGCGGCCGACGAACCATTCGGGCAGCAGCTCCATTTCGCGGCGCAGGAACGCTTCGTCGAACGGCGGCAGCACGTCGGGCTTCGACGTGAGCTGGAAGCGGATCAGCGCGTCGAGCGCATCGCGCATCAGCGGCCGCGCGGCGGCCGGGTCGGCTGGATCGAGCACCGAGATGTACGAGGTGCGGCCGAGGTCCGTCACGAGCATGAAGCCCGCGTCGAAATCGTGGGCCAGGATGTCCGGAACGTGATCGCCGGCCGCGGCGAGCAATTGCGCGACCTGGACGAACTCGCGGCACTTCTCGGGCGGCGGCGCGTCGACGGCGATCAGCGTGCCGCCGGCGCTCGTGGCCGACGAGACACGGAAATAACGGCGGAAACTGGCGTCCGACGACGCAGGCGCGAGGGTCGACAGGTCAAGGGCGTAGCGCCCGGCGAGCGGGTGCAGCCACGCGGTGAGCGCGTCGAGGCGGGCGTCGGGCTGGGATGCGGCGGATGGGGGCGTCATGAAACTCGCGGGAGGGGGGAACGTCTTGCCATATAATACCCCACGACTTTTTTGACGCGCCCCGCGTCAGCTTCCGCCGTACAGGCCCACTGCCTGTCGCGCCGTCCGCACGATCGCCTCCCCGGTTTGCGCTCAGCCGCAGTCGCGGTTCGACGGTGCGGCCCGCCGTGCGCGAATGTGCGCGAAGGCGCGGTTGACAAGGGGCGATTCGCCAAACGATAGATGCCGCCCAAACCGCTATTCCCGAATGTTTTCCCCGGTGACGGGGCGCCGCGCAAACGGCGGCTCGCGCTCGCGCTCCTGGCCGTGCCGGGCCTCGTGCCGGCCGTGTCGTACGCGCAGCTGTCGGGCGCGGCTGCGCAGCCGCAGCCGCTCGACTCGCCGTGGGATCTGCGTCTCGCACCCCAGCTCGAGGATCATCCGCTGAAGGACGGCGCGAAGCCGGCCGCCTTCGTGATCGCCGACCACACGAGCGGCACGGCCGAGCAGGATCTGGCCGCGAAGGGCTCGGCCGAACTGCGGCGCGGTGACGCCGTCGTGAAGGCCGACGCGATCCATTACGATCAGGATACCGACATGGCCGATGCGTACGGCCAGGTCAAGGTGGTCAATGGCGGCACGTCGTTCGCGGGGCCCGAGGCGCATCTGAAGATCGAGGCGAACCAGGGCTTCATGACGGCGCCGAAGTACCACTTCAACGTGACGGGCGGGTCGGGCAGCGCGGAGCGCGTCGACATGGTCGACAACGAGCGCTCGGTGTTCGTCAACGGCACGTACACGGCGTGCCAGTGCTCGACGAACCCCGCGTGGTACATCAAGGGCAGCCGCTTCGACTTCGATACGGGCGCCGACGAAGGCACCGCGCGCAACGGCGTGCTGTTCTTCCAGGGCGTGCCGATCTTCGCGAGCCCGTGGCTGACGTTCCCGCTGTCGGGCGAGCGGCGCAGCGGCCTGTTGCCGCCGACGTTCTCGATGAACTCGAACAACGGCTTCGAGCTGTCGCTGCCGTACTACTTCAACATCGCGCCGAACCGCGACCTGACGCTTACGCCGCGCATCATCTCGCGGCGCGGCGTGATGGCCGAAGCGACGTTCCGCTACCTGTCGCCGTCGTATTCGGGCACGCTTACGGCCAATTACCTGCCGGATGACCGGCTCGCACACCGCAACCGCTACGCGATCTACTGGCAGCACCAGCAGAACTTCGGCGGCGGCTTCGGCGGCTACGTCTACTACAACAAGGTCTCCGACAACACCTATCCCGAAGATCTCGGTTCGACGAACCAGTTCATCAACGGGACGCAGACGCTGTACCAGCAGGAAGCCGGTCTCACGTACAACAACGGCCCGTGGTCGGTGCTTGCGCGTTACCAGCACTGGCAGACGCTGCCGCCGTCGATCGCGCCGTACAGCCGCGAGCCGCAGTTGAACGTGAAGTATACGAAGTACAACGTCGGCGGCTTCGACTTCGGCGCGGAAGCCGACTATTCGCGGTTCCGCATCACGACGGCCGATGCGACCGAAGGCGACCGGATCGTCTTCAACCCGTACATCGCATACGGCGTGTACGGCCCCGGCTACTTCGTCGTGCCGAAGGTCCAGTACCACTTCGCGTCGTACGACCTGAGCCACCTGTCGTCGGGTACGCCGAACAATCCGAAGCGCTTCACCGAGTCGATCCCGACCGTGAGCTTCGACTCGGGCCTGATCTTCGACCGCTCGGTGCGCCTGTTCGGGCAGGACTTCATCCAGACCCTCGAGCCGCGCCTGTACTACGTGTACACGCCGTATCGCGACCAGTCGAACGCGCCGTTGTTCGACACTGCGGAATCGGACTTCGGCCTCGCGGAGATCTACCAGCCGAACACGTTCGTCGGCAACGACCGGATCGCCGATGCGAACCGGATCACGGCCGGCCTCACGTCGCGTTTCATCGATCCGCGCACCGGCGACGAGCGTGCGCGCTTCGTGATCGCGCAGCAGTACTACTTCGCCGATCAGCGCGTCACGCTGAATTCCGGGCAGACCGCGGTGCAGGCGCGCCACTCGGACCTGATCGTCGGCGCCGCGCTGAAGCTCGGCTCGGGCTTCATGTCGGAGACGGCGTTCCAGTACAACCAGAACAACAACCAGCTCGTGAAGTCGAGCATCGGCTTCGGCTACAGCCCGGGCGAGCGCCGCGTGATCAACGTCGGCTACCGCTATACGCGCTCGAACACGACGCTCGACAACCAGCCGATCAACCAGTTCCTGGTGTCCGCGCAGTGGCCGCTCACGCGCCGCCTGTATGCGATCGGCCGCTTCAACTACGATCTCGCCGGCGATCGCGTGGTCGACGGTCTGCTCGGCTTACAATACGACGCGGATTGCTGGGCGCTCGGGGTCGGCGTGCAGCGGGCCGCGAACGGCATAAATTCGTCGGGACAGCAGAACTCGTCGACGCGCTTCATGATGCAACTGACGCTCAAGGGCTTGTCGACCATCGACAACGGCCTCGTGTCCGCATTCCGCGCCGGGGTGCCGGGCTACACGCCGCTGCCGCCGCCGCCGCCGCCGATGTCCCGCTTCAGCAACTACGAGTAACGCCGGCTTGTCTGCACCGGTCAGCACGATTTCAATGGAGTATCAGTGGCAATGAAGAAAACCCTTCGTTTCGCGGCAGTCGTGTCCAGCCTCGCCGCGTCCGCCGCGCTGCTCGCCGCCGCGCCGGCCGCGGCGCAGGCGCTCGGTTCGCGCGGTGCGCAGCTCGCCGACGAAGTCGTCGCGGTCGTCAACAACGACGTGATCACGGGCCGCGAACTCGACCAGCGCGTCGGCCTGATCGCGCGCCGGCTGCAGCAGCAGAACGCGCCGGTGCCGCCGGCCGACCAGTTGCGCGCGCAGGTGCTGAACCAGATGGTGCTCGAGCGGATCCAGGTGCAGAAGGCCAAGGACGACGGGATCCGCATCGACGACGCGACCGTGCAGTCGACGCTGCAGCGTCTCGCGCAAGCGAACGGGATGACGCTCGAACAGTACCGCGCGCGTCTGGAGTCGCAAGGCGTGCCCTGGAGCATCTTCACGAGCGATGCGCGTACCGAGCTGATGCTGTCGAAGCTGCGCGAGCGTGAGGTCGACGGCAAGATCACCGTGTCGGACGCCGAGGTCGCGAACTACATCGCGAGCCAGCGCGGGCCGAACGCGGCACAGCAGCAGGACCTGCGCTTCCAGCACATCTTCATCAAGGCGCCGACCAACGCGCCGCAGGCCGACATCGAAGCCGCGCAGAAGAAGGCCGACGCGCTGCTGCAGCAAGCGAAGTCGGGCGCCGATTTCGAGCGGCTCGCGAAGAACAACTCCGAAGCGAACGACGCGAAGAAGGGCGGCGACCTCGGCTTCAAGGCGCCGAGCGCGCTGCCGGCCGAAGTCGTCGATGCCGCGTCGAAGCTGCGCCCGGGCCAGGTCAACCCGACGCTGATCCGCGTGCCGGACGGCTTCGAGATCGTGCGTCTCGTCGACCGCCGCCAGAGCCAGGGCGCAACCGCTGCGGCACCGAAGATCGTCCAGACGCACGTGCGCCACATCCTGCTGCGCGTGGGCGAAGGCAAGTCGGAAGGCCAGGCGCGCCAGCAACTGGCCGACATCCGCAACCAGGTCGAGGCCGGCGGCGATTTCGCGAAGTTCGCGCGCACCTACTCGCAGGACGGTTCGGCGTCGCAGGGCGGCGATCTCGGCTGGATCAGCCCGGGCGAGACCGTGCCGGAATTCGAGCGTGCGATGAACAACCTGCAGGACGGCCAGATCAGCCAGCCGATTCGTACCGAGTACGGCTACCACCTGATCCAGGTGCTGAGCCGCCGCGAGGCGGAAGGCTCGGTGCAGCAGCAGATGGACATCGCGCGTCAGGCGATCGGCCAGCGCAAGGCCGAGCAGGCGTATGCCGACTGGCTGCGCGAGCTGCGCGACTCGTCGTACGTGCAGTACAAGATCGGCGGCGCCGGCCCGGCGAACTGAACGAGCCTCCGATGACCACGCCCGCGCTGCAGATCGCGATCACGACCGGCGAACCCGCGGGCGTCGGCCCCGAGCTGACCGTGCAGGCGCTGCGAGATGCCGCGCAGCGCTGGCCCGACGCGCATTTCACCGTGCTCGGCGATGCGGCGCTGCTCGACGCACGCGCGGCGGCGGTCGGCGCGAACCCGGCAACGCTCGCCGGCGGGCAGGTGTCGGTCGCGCATCACGCGCTCGCCGCGCCCGTGCAGGCGGGCAAGCTGGACGCGGCGAACGGCCGGTACGTGCTCGGCCTGCTCGACGCGGCGATCGACGGCGCGCTGGCAGGCCGGTACGACGCGATCGTGACCGCGCCGCTGCAGAAGAGCACGATCAACGATGCGGGCGTGCCGTTCACCGGCCATACCGAATACCTGGCCGAGCGCACGCATACGCCGCGTGTCGTGATGATGCTGGCGGGCACCGGCGCCAGGCCGCTGCGCGTCGCGCTCGCGACCACGCACCTGCCGCTGAAGGACGTGTCGGCCGCGCTGACGATCGACGGGCTCGTCGAGACGCTCGCGATCATCGATCGCGACCTGCGGCGCGACTTCGGTCTCGCCGCGCCGCGCATCCTCGTGACGGGCCTGAACCCGCACGCGGGCGAGAACGGTTATCTCGGCCGCGAAGAGATCGACGTGATCTCGCCGGCGCTGGCCCGCGCGAACGCGCAGGGTATCGACGCGCGCGGCCCGTATCCGGCCGACACGCTGTTCCAGCCGCGCCATCTGGCCGATGCCGATTGCGTGCTCGCGATGTTCCATGACCAGGGGTTGCCCGTGCTGAAGTATGCGACGTTCGGCGAGGGCATCAACGTGACGCTCGGGCTGCCGATCATCCGCACGTCGGTCGATCACGGCACCGCGCTCGATCTGGCCGGCACGGGCCGCGCGGATCCGGGCAGCATGGTCGCCGCGCTCGATACGGCCGTCACGATGGCGCGCCATCGCCGCGCCGCCTGACGCGGCCCGACCTCACCCCATTCGTCGTATTTTTCGTTTTACTGAGTCGATGTCGAACAGCAGACAGCACCAAGGCCACTTCGCGCGCAAGCGCTTCGGGCAGAACTTCCTCGTCGATCACGGCGTGATCGCTTCGATCGTGTCGACGATCGGTCCCGCGCGCGGCCAACGCATGGTCGAGATCGGCCCCGGGCTCGGCGCGCTGACCGGGCCGCTGATCGAGCGTCTCGCGACACCCGAGTCGCCGCTGCACGCGGTCGAGCTCGACCGCGACCTGATCGGGCGCCTGCAACAGCGCTTCGGCGCGCTGCTCGAACTGCACGCGGGCGACGCGCTCGCGTTCGACTTCGGTTCGCTCGCGGCGCCCGGCGACAAGCCGTCGCTGCGGATCGTCGGCAACCTGCCGTACAACATTTCCAGCCCGCTGCTGTTTCACCTGATGACGTTCGCCGACGTGGTCATCGACCAGCATTTCATGCTGCAGAACGAAGTCGTCGAGCGGATGGTCGCGGAGCCGGGTACGAAGGCGTTTTCGCGGCTGTCGGTGATGCTGCAATACCGCTACGTGATGGAAAAGATGCTCGACGTGCCGCCGGAATCGTTCCAGCCGCCGCCGAAGGTCGATTCGGCGATCGTCCGGATGATTCCGTACGAGCCGCATGAACTGCCGGACGTCGATCCGGTGCTGCTCGGCGAAATCGTCACCGCCGCGTTCTCGCAGCGCCGCAAGATGCTGCGCAATACGCTCGGCGACTATCGCGAGACGATCGATTTCGATGCGCTCGGCTTCGATCTGGCGCGCCGTGCGGAGGACGTGAGCGTGGCCGAATACGTCGGCGTCGCTCAGGCGCTCGCGGCGGTGCGCAAGGCCGGATAACGCGCATGGCGCGGGCCGGGCCAACGAATGTCGCGACGAGGCTGCCCCGCGGGGCAGCTTTTTTATTGCGCTCGTGCCTTTCTTCGCATGTCCGGCTGCCGTCTGGTAGAGTTTCCGGTTCTGGAAAGTCCCCACAGGAGTACACAACATGCGTTTGCTGCATACGATGCTGCGAGTCGGCGATCTCGACCGCTCGATCAAGTTCTACACCGAATTGCTCGGCATGAAGCTGCTACGTCGCGAGGATTATCCGGAAGGCAAGTTCACGCTCGCGTTCGTCGGCTACGAAGACGAAAGCTCGGGCACCGTGATCGAGCTGACCCACAACTGGGACACGCCGTCCTACGATCTCGGCAACGGCTTCGGCCACCTGGCGGTGGCGGTGGAGGATGCCTACGCGGCGTGCGAGAAGATCAAGGCGCAAGGCGGCAAGGTCACGCGCGAAGCGGGGCCGATGAAGCACGGCACGACCGTGATCGCCTTCGTCGAGGATCCGGACGGCTACAAGATCGAGTTCATCCAGAAGAAGGCGCACTGAGCGCCGGATGAACGGGCCGCGGCGCGCGATGCGCGCGGCGGCGGGGCGAACGGGCGGTGCGGGGTGACCCGCATCGCCCGTTTGCGTTTGCAAACAAGACGTTGCGCGTTACAGCGACGGCAGCAGCTCGGGCGGGTGGTGCTTGAGCGTGTGCCGCGCTTCGCGGAACTCGGGGAAGATCGATTCGACGGTCTGCCAGAAGGCCGGGCTGTGGTTCATCTCGCGCAGGTGCGACAGTTCGTGCGCGACCACGTAGTCGACGATCGACATCGGGAAATGGATCAGCCGCCAGTTCAGGCGGATCTTGCCGTCGCTCGAGCAGCTGCCCCAGCGCGTCGCGGCCGACGACAGCGCGTACATCGAATACGTGACGCCGAGCTTTTCCGCATAGATCGCGAGGCGTTCGCCGAAGATCCGCTTCGCCTCGCCCTGCAGCCAGCCCTGCACGCGATCCTTGATCTGCTGCATGTCGGCCTGCACGGGCAGCGGCAACGAGAGCCGCAGCGCGTCGGCGTCGAACCCGACGGCGCCCGCGCCGAGCGCGATCGTCACCGTCTTGCCGAGATACGGAAGCTGCGCGCCGTCGCGCCAGTCGATCTGCGGCAGCGCGCGCTGCTCGGTGCGCGTCTTCCACTCCGCGAGCTTCGCGAAGATCCAGCGTTGTTTCTCGGAGATCGCGGCTTCGATATCGGCGAGCGTGACCCAGCGCGGCGCGGTGATCGACAACCCGCTGCCGTCGATCGTGAAGCCGATCGTGCGGCGCGCCGAGCGCTTCAGGCGGTATTCGAGCACGCGGCTGTCGAGTGCGAACGTGCGTACGCGCGAGCGGTCGGGTACCGGGCCCGGATCGAGCGATGCGGTCGGCACAGCCTCAGGCGGCGCCGGCGGCGTGGCGGGCGCCGACGGTGCGGCGGCCGGCCCGTCGAAGAGCGGCAGATCCATCTGGCGATGATCGAGAGCCACGACGGCTGGCCGTGGCCGCGGACGCTGTTTCATCAGTTCGCTTCTTTTTGACGTACGCAACGGCTGCAATCCGCGGGATTCAGACTCGCGCGGCATCGCGCGTGCCGGCATTGCCCGCCTGACGATACGCATCGGGATCGATACGGCGCATTTCCGCTTCGATCCATGCTTCGACCTGCGAGTTCAATGCATCGGGCGTCAGCCCGTCGACGGGAATCGGCTTGCCGATCGACACGGTAACGACGCCCGGGAATTTCATGAACGAGTTGCGCGGCCACACCCGTCCTGCATTGTGCGCGATCGGCACGACGGGCGTGCCGGTTTCGATCGCGAAGCGCGCGCCGCCCGTCTTGTACTTGCCCTGCTTGCCGACCGGCGTGCGCGTGCCCTCGGGGAACATGATCATCCATGCGCCTTCCGACAGGCGCTTCTTGCCCTGGCGGATCACCGAGACGAACGCGTTCTTGCCTTCCTTGCGGTTGATGTTGACCATGTGCAGCATCCCGAGCGCCCAGCCGAAGAACGGCACGTAAAGCAGCTCGCGCTTGAACACGTAGCAGAGCGGCTTCGGCATCAGCGCCGGAAACGCGAGCGTCTCCCACGCGGACTGGTGCTTCGACAGCAGCACGGCCGGGCCGTCGGGCAGGTTGTCCATCCCTTCGATCCGGTAGCGGATGCCGTTCAGCCAGCGCACGACCCACAGCGTCGACTTGCACCAGCCGGCCGCCATCCAGTAGCGCGCATCGGGGCGCATGAACGGGAACGCGATGAAGCACGCGGTGGCGTACGGCACCGTATACAGGATGAAGTAGATCAGCAGCAGCAGGGAGCGGACGAAGCGCATCGGCGTGAGTCTGGCGTTGGGGAGGATGCGCGCGGCAGCCGCATCACTCGTGTTCGTGTGAAAGGAAATCGAGCGCAAACGCGCGCAGGTCGTCGTGGACCTTCGTGCCGGGCGGCAGATTGCCGGCGGCGAGCGTTTTCTTGCCCTTGCCGGTCAGCACGAGGTGCGGCTGGAAGCCGACCGCGACACCGGCCTGCAGGTCGCGCAGCGAATCGCCGACGGCCGGCGTGTGACCGGGATCGATCTCGAAGCGCTCGGCGATCATCTGCATCATGCCGGGCTTCGGCTTGCGGCAGTCACAGTGATCCTCGGCCGTATGCGGGCAGAAGAACACCGCGTCGATGCGTGCGCCGACCGCGGCCGCCGCGCGATGCATCTTCAGGTGCATCTCGTTGAGCGCGGCCATGTCGAACAGCCCGCGACCGATGCCGGACTGGTTGGTCGCGACGACCACGCGATAGCCCGCGTGGTTGAGCCGGGCGATCGCCTCGAGGCTGCCGGGCAGCGCGATCCATTCGTCGGGCGTCTTGATGAACGCATCCGAATCGACGTTGATCACGCCGTCCCGGTCGAGGACGACGAGTTTTCGGGTGGGGCTGGTCGGCATCGTGCGGCCCTTATGCGGCGAGCTTCGAGATGTCGGCGACGCAGTTCATCTGCTGGTGCAGCGCCGACAGCAGCGCGAGACGGTTCGCTCGCAGCGCGGGATCTTCCGCGTTGACCATCACGTCGTTGAAGAACGTGTCGACCGGCGCGCGCAGCGCGGCGAGCGCCGACAGCGCGCCCGTGTATGCACGCGCCTCGAGCTGCGACTGCACGTGCGGCGTCACGGCCGCGAGCTGTTCGTGCAGCGCCTTCTCGGCGGCTTCGACGAGCAGCGCCGGCTGCACCGCGCCGTTCACGCCGCCTTCCGACTTCTTCAGGATGTTCGAGATCCGCTTGTTCGCGGCCGCGAGCGCTTCGGCTTCCACGAGAAGCGTGAATTCGCGCACCGCGTCGAGGCGTGCGACGAGATCGTCGACGCGCGTCGGGTTCAGGCTCAGTACCGCGTCGACTTCGCCGGCCGAATAGCCGCGCTCGCGCAGCAGGCCGCGCAGGCGATCCATGAAGAACGCGAAGATCGCATCGGTCGCTTCGGCGACGCCCGGCACGCCTTCGAAGCGCGCGTGGGCCGTGCGCAACAGCGACACGAGATCGAGCGGCAACTGCTTCTCGAGCATCAGACGCAACACGCCGAGCGCGTGGCGGCGCAGCGCGAACGGATCCTTCTCGCCGGTCGGCGCGAGGCCGATGCCCCAGATGCCGACGATCGTCTCGAGCTTGTCGGCGAGCGCGACGGCGGTCGACACCGGCGTGGTCGGCAGCGCGTCGCCGGAGAAGCGCGGCTGGTAGTGCTCGGCGCACGCGAGCGCGACGTCGTCGGCTTCGCCGTCGTGGCGCGCGTAGTACGTGCCCATCGTGCCCTGCAGTTCCGGGAATTCGCCGACCATGTCGGTTAGCAGGTCGGCCTTCGCGAGGCGCGCGGCGCGCTTCGCGTGCGCGGCGTCGGCGCCGATCGCGGGTGCGATCTCGCCGGCCAGCGCCTCGAGGCGCTCGACCCGCGCGAGCGCCGAACCGAGCTTGTTGTGATAGACGACGTTCGCGAGCAGCGGCACGCGGTCGGCGAGCGGCTTCTTCTTGTCCTGCTCGAAGAAGAACTTCGCATCGGCGAGGCGCGGGCGCACGACGCGCTCGTTGCCTTCGATGATCTCGCCCGGCGTCTTCGTCTCGATGTTCGACACGATCAGGAAACGCGAGCGCAGCTTGCCGCCGACGTCGGTCAGCGCGAAATATTTCTGGTTCGTCTGCATCGTGAGGATCAGGCATTCCTGCGGCACCTGCAGGAATTCGTCCTCGAAGCGGCATGGATAGACGACCGGCCATTCGACCAGCGACGTCACTTCGTCGAGCAGCGCTTCGGGCATCACGACCGTGTCGCCGTTCGCGTGCTCGTTCAGTTGCGTGCGGATCGTTTCGCGGCGATCGGCGAAGTGCGCGATCACGCGGCCCTTGTCGCGCAGCGTGTCGGCGTAGGCGCGCGCATGCTGGATCGCGACGAGGCCGTCGGACAGGAAGCGGTGGCCGAGCGTGGTGTCGCCGGCGTCGATGCCGAACGCGGTGACGGGCACGATGCGATCGTCGTGCAGCACCGTCAGGCGATGCACGGGGCGCACGAACTGCACGTCGGAGCCGTCCGGGCGTTGATACGTCATCACCTTCGGGATCGGCAGCTTCGCGAGCGTTTCGTCGAGCGCGGCCTGCAGGCCGTCGGCGAGCGTCGCGCCGGCTGCCGAATAGTTGATGAAGAACGCTTCGGCCTTGCCGTCCTGCGCGCGCTCGAGATCGGCGATCGACAGGTTCGGGTGGCCGAGCGCCGCGAGCTTCTTCGCGAGCGGGGCCGTCGGCTTGCCTTCGGCGTCGAGCGCAACCGATACGGGCAGGACCTTTTCGCGGACCTGCTTGTCAGGTGCGACGGCGCGCACGTTCTGCACGACGACGGCGAGGCGGCGCGGCGTGGCGTAGCGTTCGAACACGAGTTCGCCTTCGACGAGGTCGCGCGCCGCGAGGCGTTGCGCGAGACCTTCGGCGAATGCGTCGCCGAGGCGCGCGAGGGCCTTCGGCGGCAGCTCTTCGGTCAGCAGTTCGACGAGCAGGGGAGCGGGATGATTGTGCGTCATGTTTGGAAGAAATCTCGTCTCGTCAGTCTTGGTCGATCTTGCGTTCGACCTTGAGCGGCGGTGCCCATGCCGGCTGCGCGGCGTCCTGGGCGTCGGTGGTGAGGCCCGGCACGCCCGGCGGGTTGCCGAGCATCGGGAAGCCGAGCTTCTCGCGCGAGTCGTAATAAGCCTGCGCGACGAGACGCGACAGCGCGCGGATGCGGCCGATGTACGCCGCGCGCTCGGTCACCGAGATCGCACCGCGCGCATCGAGCAGATTGAACGTGTGGCCGGCCTTCAGCACGAGCTCGTACGCGGGCAGCGCGAGCTGCGCGTCGATCATCCGCTTCGCTTCCGCCTCGTAGTTGTTGAAGAACGTGAACAGCAGGTCGACGTTCGCGTGCTCGAAGTTGTAGGTCGACTGCTCGACCTCGTTCTGGTGGTAGACGTCGCCATACGACAGGCGGCGCAGCTCGGGGCCGTTCGGGCCATGCTCCTCCCACTCGGTCCACACGAGGTCGTACACGTTCTCGACCTTCTGCAGGTACATCGCGAGACGCTCGAGGCCGTACGTGATCTCGCCGAGCACGGGCTTGCAGTCGAGGCCGCCGACCTGCTGGAAATACGTGAACTGCGTGACTTCCATCCCGTTCAGCCACACTTCCCAGCCGAGCCCCCATGCGCCGAGCGTCGGGTTTTCCCAGTCGTCCTCGACGAAGCGCACGTCGTTCTGCTTCAGGTCGAAGCCGAGCGCCTCGAGCGAGCCGAGGTACAGGTCGAGGATGTTTTCCGGCGCTGGCTTGAGCACGACCTGGTACTGGTAGTAGTGCTGCAGGCGGTTCGGGTTCTCGCCGTAGCGGCCGTCCTTCGGGCGGCGCGACGGCTGCACGTATGCGGCGCGCCACGGCTCGGGGCCGACCGCGCGCAGGAACGTGTGGACGTGCGACGTGCCCGCGCCGACTTCCATGTCGATGGGCTGGAGCAGGGCGCAACCCTGCTTGTCCCAGTAGGACTGCAGCGTCAGGATGATTTGCTGAAACGTAAGCATGAAGAGCCTTCGAGGCGCTGGCGCTCCGTTGCGGGCCGCGCTCCGGGCAGGGCCCCGAGGGTCGGCTCGCGCGGCGGCGCGGCTTGTTAGTGTGCTGAAACGCGTAATTTTACCGGATCGGCGACCGGATGCGGCCGGAACGCTGGCGAGGCCGCTGCCGGCCCGCTTCCCGCGGCCTGCGCAAGCGTGGCCCCATGCGCTTCGCGCGGGCGCATGCGGCCCGTCGCGACGCGCTTGTCGCGCCGCTTCGCGCGGGCGTTAAGATGCGCGTATTGCGGTTCGCGCGACGCGTGCCGCGTCACCGCTTGCAGGCTCCGATCGCATGGACGACCCGACCGACATCCTCATTCCGCTGCTTCCGCCGTTCCTCGCGCTGCTCCGGCACGCCGCCGATGCGCAGGCGCGCGGCGAGCGCGCCGCGCAAGATCTGTGGCTCGCCGCAGCCGCCCATCTGCACGCGGTCGACGCCGATGCGCTCGCGCAGCTCACATCGACGCTCGTCGCGCGGCAGCGCCCGGCCGACGCGCTCGCGCTCGCCGAATGCGCGGCGCGCGTGCGGCCGGGCGCGGCCGCGCACTTCAATCACGGCTATACGCTGCAGATCGCCGGCCGTCACGCGGACGCGGTCGCGCCATACCGTGCGGCGCTGGCGGCCGATGCCGGCTGGCCGTCGCTGCGCAACAACCTCGCGATCGCGCTGCGGCTGTCGGGCGGCGACCGCGCGGAGGAGATCGCGCTGCTCGACGCGGCCGTGAACGCCGATCCGCGCGACGTGCAGGCGTGGATCAACCTTGTCGTCGCGCGGATCGCGACGCACGACCTCGACGGCGCGCTCGCGTGCGCCGCGCGGCTCGCCGACCTCGCGCCCGACAACGCGCTCGCGATGAACAACGTCGCAATGGCGATGAAGGAGGCGCAGCGCTGGGGCGACGCCGAGCGTTACGCGGCGCGTGCGTGCGAGCTGGCGCCCGACGACGCGTCGTTCCGTTTCAACCTCGCGATCATCCAGCTCGTGCGCGGCAACCACGCGGCCGGCTGGCGCGGCCACGAGGCGCGCTGGGACGGCGCGGGCGAACTGCGCGGCCGCCGGCCGGCGCTGCCGGGCCCGCGCTGGCAGGGCGAGCCGCTCGCGGGCAAGACGCTGCTCGTATGGGGCGAGCAGGGGCTCGGCGATGTGCTGCAGTTCTGTCGCTTCGTCACGCCGCTCGCTGAGCGCGTGCATCGCGAAGGCGGCCGGCTCGCGTGGAATACGTTCCCGCAGGTGGGCACGCTGATGCAGCGCAGCCTGGGCGCGCAGGCGGATACGTTCGGCGCGGGTGGCGGCGTCGACGCGCTGCCCGCATTCGATTACGAAGTGCCGCTGATCGGCCTGCCGCTGATGCTGGGCATGGAAGCGTCGACGCTCGCGTCGTCGGTGCCGTACCTGCGGGCCGATCCGGAGGCGCGCGATGCGTGGCGCGCGCGGCTCGCGGGCGAGCGCCGGCTGAAGGTCGGGCTCGTGTGGACGGGCAGTGCGGGCCACCAGCGCAATCCGTTCCGGCGCGTCGGGCTCGAGCGCTATGCCGACGCGTTCCGCGGGATCGACGGCGTCGCGTTTTATTCGCTGCAGCCGGGCGCGGATGCGGATGTCGCGGCGGCGCGCGCAGCCGGCTTCGCGATCGCGGACTTCACGGCGGAACTGAAGAGCTTCGACGATACGGCCGCGTTCATCGGCGCGCTGGATCTCGTGATCACCGTGTGCACGTCGGTTGCGCACCTGTCGGGCGCGCTCGGTGCGCGCACCTGGGTGCTGCTCGACGTGAATCCGCACTGGCCATGGCTGCTCGAACGCAAGGACAGCCCGTGGTATCCGACCGCGACGCTGTATCGGCAGCGGACGTTCGGCGCGTGGGAACCGGTGATGGAGGAGGTGAGCCGCGATCTGCGGAGCCTGGCCGCGCAGCCGGCTCAATCGGACCGATCGGCCCGGCAGGCCTGAGCGGCCGACCGCGTTGCGGTCGCGGGCCGCGTCATGCGTGCCGGTCGTCGTCGGGCTTCGGGCCGTTGCGCCGGCGCAGCCCCGGCCCGAACGTGAAGCCGAACGCAAGCAGCACGAACGACACCGCGAGCACGATGTTGTTGCCGCTCGTCACGTACGGCGTGAATCCGCTCGTGCCTTCGATCCGCACGTCGAGCGAGCCGATCGTGAACGGCTTCAACTGGCCGAGCACGCGCCCGTGCGCGTCGATCGCGGCCGTCATCCCGGTATTGGTCGAGCGCAGCATCGGCCGGCCCGTTTCGAGTGAGCGCATCCGCGCGATCTGCAGGTGCTGGTCGAGCGCGATCGTGTCGCCGAACCATGCGAGGTTCGTCACGTTGACGAGCACGCCGGGCGGCTGCGGGTTGTCGCGGATCGTTGCGGCGATTTCCTCGCCGAACAGATCCTCGTAGCAGATGTCGGCCATCACGGGCTGGTTGTGCACGAGGAACGGCTTCTGCACCGGCGCGCCGCGCGCGAAATCGCCGAGCGGCATCTTCATCAGGTCGACGAACCACCGGAAGCCCCACGGAATGAATTCGCCGAAGGGCACGAGGTGGTGCTTGTCGTAGTGATAGATGTCGCGCGAGTTCGGCGTCACGCCGTACAGGCTGTTCGTATAGTCGACGTAGCGGCCCTCCTCGGTCACCGACGCGCCGACCGCGCCGAACAGCACGGCCGAACCGGTTGTGTCGCTGAACTTGCGGATCGCGACGGCGAACGGCTCGGGCAGCTCCTGGATCATCACCGCGATCGCGGTCTCGGGCGTGACGATCAGGTCGGCCGGCTTCTCGACGATCATCTGCTGGTACATCTTGATCGCTGCGTCGATGCCTTCCTGCTCGAACTTGATGTCCTGCTTCACGTTGCCCTGCAGCAGCCGCACGGTGAGCGGCGCGTTCGCGGGCACGGTCCACGTGACCTGCGACAGCCCGAGGCCGGCCGCGACGAGCGCGACGGCGACGCCGGCCGGCGCGGCGATGCGCACGCGCGCGTTGCCGCCGGCGCCGCTTTCACGCGCGGGCGACGGGCGCGCGGCGGCGAGCGCCTGCACGACCAGCGCGGCGAACAGCGCGAGCACCCACGCGATCCCGTACACGCCGACGATCGGCGCGAAGCCCGCGAACGGGCCGTCGACCTGCGGGTAGCCGCTCGCGAGCCACGGGAAGCCGGTGAGCAGCGTGCCGCGCAGCCATTCGCCGAAGGCCCACGCGCTCGCGAACGCGAACGCGCCGTGCCAGGTCGGCGAGAACGGCCGCGGGTCGGGCGCGCGGCGATGCCACGCATGGCCCGCGCAGAACGACCACAGTCCGGCCGAGAACGCCGGGTACAGCGACAGGTACAGCGAGAACAGCACGAGCGCGCCGCCCGCGAGCGGCGCGGCCATCTCGCCGTATACGTGCATGCTGATGTAGAGCCACCAGACGCCGCTGATGAAGTTGCCGAAGCCGAACGCGCCGCCCGTGAGCGCGGCGCCGCGCCAGCTCGACGTGCGCGTCAGTTGCGCGAAAAACCAGACGAATACGGCGAGCTGCAGCCAGCCGCCGTGCGGCGTCGGTGCGAAGCTGAGCGTATTGGCCGCGCCGGCGAGCAGCGCGGCCGGGTAGTGCCAGCGCGGCAGCGCGCGGCCGGGTGCCGGCGCGAGAAGGCCGCCAGCCGGGCGGGACGGGATCGGATCGTCCATGTGAAGCGGAAGTGGGCGAGCGGTTGAAGGAGACGCGGCTGGCGCGGGACGGTCAGTCCTCGTGCGAGGTGTCGGCGCGACGGCTGGCGAGCGGGTTGCGGCGTACCAGCAGCACATGAACCTGGCGCGCATCGCCGCGCTGGATCTCGAACACGAGGTTGCCGAGCTGCAGCTTCTCGCCGCGGTGCGGCACGCGTCCGAAATGATGGGTGATCAGGCCGCCGATCGTATCGACTTCGTCGTCGGGGAAATCGGTGCCGAACGCCTCGTTGAACTGTTCGATCTCGGTAAGCGCGCGCACGCGGTAGCGGCCGTCCGGCCCCGCGATGATGTTGCCGGCTTCCTCGTCGAAGTCGTATTCGTCCTCGATGTCGCCGACGATCTGCTCGAGCACGTCCTCGATCGTGATCAGGCCCGCGACGCCGCCGTATTCGTCGACGACGATCGCGAGGTGGTTGCGGTTCACGCGGAAGTCGTGCAGCAGCACGTTCAGGCGCTTCGATTCGGGAATGAACACGGCCGGGCGCAGCATCCCGCGCACGTCGAACTCTTCTTCGGCGTAGAAGCGCAGCAGATCCTTCGCGAGCAGCACGCCGATCACGTTGTCGCGGTTCTCCTCGAACACGGGGTAGCGCGAGTGCGCCTTTTCGAGGACGAACGGGATGAAATCCTCGGGTTTGTCGGCGATGTTGATCGCGTCCATCTGCGCACGCGGCACCATGATGTCGCGCGCGCACAAGTCGGATACCTGGAACACGCCTTCGATCATCGACAGCGAATCGGCGTCGATCAGGTTGCGTTCGTGGGCGTCCTGGAGGATTTCCAGCAGCTCGCCGCGGGATTCGGGCTCGGGCGAGATGAAGTCGGTCAGGCGCTCGAGGAGCGAGCGCTTTTCTTGCGGTTTGTCGGTTGGCTTACGACTGGGATACGAATCGTTCATGGTGGTGCGCCCGGGTCGTGCCGGGGCGCGCTGTCACGGAGTAGGCAAGGATACACCAAGGGCACGACGCGACCGTGTCACCCCGGCCGACCGGCCAGGGTGCGCAGCCCGCGCGGGCCTGCTCGCGGACGGCCGCGCCGGGCGCGGCATCGTCCTCGTACCCATCCTATCCCAGAAAAGGGCGGCGGCGCAGCAGCGGCAAAAAACGGATGCGGGAAGGGTGGGTGCGACGGGGAAAGGCGACCGGCCGGCCGGTCGGTACCGGGGCGGCGTTCTGCAGCATGCGATCGCGCCCGGCGCGCGGCTCAGAATCGCATGCCGGTCGAGCAGCCGCCGGCGGCCGCGCCGTTGGTCGCGGCGCCGCCGCAGCCGATTATTCCGCAGCCGGACAGCGCGACACTCGCGGCGACGATCAGCGCGGCGACCTTGCAGCGCGACCAATGTGACGGTTTCATCGGCAGGAACCTCGTTCGAATGCGCAGGGAGCGCGGTTTCGCGCAGCGGCAAGCCGGGCGTCGCGTTGCGTCACCGGCATCGCGCGAGCAGCCCTTCCAGCGCGCGATCGGGGATGCCGCTCGCGCGCAGCGCGTCGACCGTGCGGCTCACGTAGTCGAGCGTCGTGCCGTAGCGGCCGGCCGCGCAGCCGAACACTTCCTTTACGACGGCGTCGGACAGCTTGCCCGTATAGGTCGGCGCGTCGCGGCGCATCACGAACGCGAGCGCGTTCACGCGCTCGCCGTTCTCGAGCGAGCACGGCAGCCACGCGGGCCGGTACGAACCCATCGGCATCTCGCGCTTCCATAGCGTCTCGAGGTGCGGCTGCGCGGTCGGGCCCGCGAGCCGGAACGCGATGCCCGAGCACGAGCCGCCGCGATCGAGCGCGAGCACGAGGCCCGGACGTTCGGGCGTGCCGCGGTTCACGCGCGACCACAGGTAGAGCCCGCGATGGTAGCCGTGCACCTTGCCGCGCACGGCGGCGACGGTCGGCAACCCCGGGTTCCAGATCAGCGAGCCATAACCGAATAGCCAGAGGTCCTGCCGGCCGTCCCAGTCGCGCATCGTGTGCGCGAGCGACGCCGCGAGCTCGTCTTCCGTCAGCAGCCGCCCGTCGCCGATCGACGGCGGGTAGGCGGGCGGGAGCATCGCGGCGTTGCGCATCGTGCGGCCGGCTTACTGGTACGGGTTCGGGAAGCCCAGCTTCGCGAGGATGTCGACTTCGAGCGCTTCCATTTCGGCCGCGTCCTCGTCGCTCGTCTCGTGGTCGTAGCCCTGCGCGTGCAGCGCGCCGTGCACCAGCAGGTGCGCGTAATGGGCTGTGAGCGGCTTGCCCTGGTCGTGCGCTTCCTTGTCGACGACCGGGCAGCACAGCACGAGGTCGCCGATCACGGTGCCGTCGGGCGCCGCATCGTACGCGAAGGTCAGCACGTTGGTCGGGTAGTCCTTGTGGCGGTAGCCGGCGTTCAGCGTGCGGCCTTCGTTTTCGCCGACGAAGCGCACGGTGAGCTGCGCGCTGGCGAACAGCGCCGGCTCGATCCATTCGGCGATCAGCTTGCGCTTGGGCAGCGTCTTGCGCACGTCGCTCGTGATTTCGTCGCCGTATTGCACGGACAGGTCGAGTTCCGGCTCGCGCAGCGCGCCTTCGATTTCGTCTTCGCGCGGCGCGGGTTCGGCGCCCACGTGCAGCGTCACGCTGTCGTAGTGCTCGGGCTGCAGCGCCAGCTTCGCGCGCATCTCCGGATCGTTGTGCTGCGCGACGATCGCGACGGCCGCGTCTCCCGAGCTGCCCGACAGGTCGAACATCAGGCTGCGGCCGTCCGGGAAGTCGATTCGCAGCCCCAGTGCGTTGACGGTCCGGGCCTTGCCCTTCGCATCGAACAGCGAAAGACGGGGGGATTCGGGCGCGGCGGACTGGGTGCGGCCGGACTTGCGAGAACGGGAGGATTTCATGACACGTGGGGCGATTGGAACGCGTTGAGGATACACCAAACGGCCGATCGCACCCGAATTCGCGCGGGCGAAAAAAGGCCCGGCGCGCCGTCTGGCGGGCCGGGCCGGCAGGCCGGGGCAGCGCGGGCGCCGCCGGCCGGTCAGCCGTCCTGGTGCTGCGCGTGGAACTCGTCGTATGCCTCGACGATGCGCGCGACGAGCGGATGGCGCACGACGTCCGCGCTCGTGAAACGCGTGAGCGCGATGCCGCGCACGCCGCTCAGCACCTGCTGCGCCTCGACGAGGCCGCTCTTGTGGCCGCGCGGCAGGTCGACCTGACTCGTGTCGCCGGTCACGACCGCCTTCGAGCCGAAGCCGATCCGCGTGAGGAACATCTTCATCTGCTCGGGCGTGGTGTTCTGCGCCTCGTCGAGGATGATGAACGCGTGGTTCAGCGTGCGGCCGCGCATGTACGCGAGCGGCGCGATCTCGATCATCTGGCGCTCGAACATCTTCGCGGTCTTGTCGAAGCCGAGCAGGTCGTACAGCGCGTCGTACAGCGGACGCAGGTACGGGTCGACCTTCTGCGCGAGATCGCCCGGCAGGAAGCCGAGCCGCTCGCCGGCCTCGACGGCCGGGCGCGTCAGCACGATCCGCTTGACCTGGTCGCGCTCGAGCGCGTCGACCGCGCACGCGACCGCGAGGTAGGTCTTGCCGGTGCCGGCCGGCCCGATGCCGAGCGTGACGTCGTGCGACAGGATCTGCTTCAGGTATTCGCGCTGCGCGGGCGTGCGGCCGCGCAGGTCGGCGCGCCGCGTGTAGAGCTTCGGCCCCTGCTCTTCGAGCGCCTCGTCGTCGAGCTGCACGACAGGCTCGTCGAACGGATGGTCGGGGTCGCCGCGAAAGCGCACGTCGAGTGTGTTCTCGCGGCCGTTGCCGGCGGTGTGGCGCACTTCGACCAGCGCGAGCTGGATGTCGTCGACCGACAGCGGATCGCGCGCGCGGTTGTAGAAGTTGTCGAGCGCCGCGAGCGCGAGCTTGGCGCCGCGCCCGCGGATCGTGATCCGGTGGCCGCGCCGCGCGAGCGTCACGTCGAGCGCCTGTTCGATCTGCCGCAGGTTTTCGTCGAGCGGGCCGCAGAGATTGGCGAGGCGCGCGTTGTCGTCGCGCGGCGCGATGAATTCCAGGGGGTGGGCGGGCTTCAAAGTGGCGTCGGGCTCCGGTGATGCGTCGGTCAGTGGGTGGCCGCGCTCGCGTCGTCGCTGACGAGCACGAGCTCGCCGCGCAGCGAATGCGGGTACGCATGGTTGATCTTCACGTCGATCATCTGGCCGATCAGGCGCGGGTGCGACGCGAGCGGCGCCGGGAAATTCACGACCCGGTTGTTCTCGGTACGGCCCGCGAGTTCGTTCGGATCCTTGCGCGACGGGCCTTCGACGAGGATCCGCTCGACCTTCCCGACCATCGACTGGCTGATGCGCGCGACGTTCTCCTCGATGGTCGCCTGCAGATGTTGCAGGCGTTTGAGCTTCACTTCGCGCGGCGTGTCGTCGTGCAGGTTGGCGGCCGGCGTGCCGGGGCGCGGGCTGTAGATGAACGAGAAGCTCGTGTCGTAGCTCATGTCGTGCACGAGCGCCATCATCTTGTCGAAATCCTCCTCGGTCTCGCCGGGGAAGCCGACGATCATGTCGGTCGACAGCGACAGGTCGGGGCGGATCGCGCGCAGCTTGCGGATCACCGACTTGTACTCGAGCACCGTGTAGCCGCGCTTCATCGCCATCAGGATGCGGTCGGAACCGTGCTGCACGGGCAGGTGCAGGTGGCTCACGAGCTTCGGCACCTTCGCGTAGGTGTCGATCAGCCGCTGCGTGAATTCCTTCGGGTGCGACGTCGTGTAGCGGATCCGCTCGATGCCGGGGATGTCGGCGACGTATTCGATCAGCGTCGCGAAATCGGCGATCTCGGATGCGCCGGCCGTCAGCGCGCCGCGATACGCGTTCACGTTCTGGCCGAGCAGCGTGACTTCGCGCACGCCCTGGTCGGCGAGGCCGGCCACTTCGGTCAGCACGTCGTCGAGCGGGCGCGACACTTCGTCGCCGCGCGTGTACGGCACCACGCAGTAGCTGCAGTACTTCGAGCAGCCTTCCATGATCGACACGAACGCGCTCGGCCCCTCGACGCGCGCGGGCGGCAGGTGGTCGAACTTCTCGATCTCGGGGAACGTGATGTCGACCTGCGCGCGGCCGCTCGCGCGGCGCGCGTCGATCATCTGCGGCAGGCGGTGCAGCGTCTGCGGGCCGAACACGAGGTCGACGTACGGCGCACGCGACACGATCGATGCACCTTCCTGGCTCGCGACGCAGCCGCCGACGCCGATCAGCAGGCCGGGCTTCGCTTCCTTCAGCTCGCGCACGCGGCCGAGATCGGAGAACACCTTCTCCTGCGCCTTTTCACGCACCGAGCACGTGTTGAACAGGATGACGTCCGCATCTTCGGGGTTGTCGGTCTTTTCGAGGCCTTCGGCCGCATTGAGCACGTCCACCATCTTGTCCGAGTCGTACTCGTTCATCTGGCAGCCGAAGGTCTTTACGTAAACTTTCTTGGTCATGGGGATTCGCCGTTCGCAGTGGTTGACCTGGGGGCGTCGTCAAGGGTGAATCGGGACGGCCGTGCGCTGCACGCAGGTTGCGCGCGTCGAGCATGAAAGGCCGTCGGGAAAGCTTTCCATTATAGCTTTTCGCGCTGCGCCGGATGGCCGGCGGGTTGCGGCCGCGCGACGTCGGTCGTCAGGTTCCGACCCTTGAGCGGCGGTGCACCGGCCGTCAGCGGCATGCGTTAAGCAGGTCGTCGAGCGCGGCTTCCTCGCGCGCGAAGCGTTCGGCGAGAAAGTCGAGCAGCACGCGCACGCGCGGCGCCATGTAGCGCTTGCTGTGATAGATCGCGTGCAGCGGCGCGTCCTGGTGCCGCCAGTCGGGCAGCAGCACGCGCAGCCGGCCCGCGCGGACGTCGTCGGCGATGTCCCACAGCGATTTCAACGCTATGCCGTGGCCGCGCAGCGTCCATTCGCGCGTGAGGCCGCCGTCGTTGGTCTCGAACGCGGTCGCGACCGGCACCGTGTGGATCTGCACCTCGTCGCCGCGCGTGAAGTGCCAGACGTTCATCGGCCCGGACGCGATCGTGATCACGTTGCACGGAAAGCGGGCCAGATCGCGCGGATCGGCCGGCACGCCATGGCGCTCGATGAACGACGGCGCCGCGCACAGCACGCGCCGGTTCGTCGCGAGACGGCGGGCGATCAGCGCGCCGTCGGGCGGCGCGGCGAAGCGGATCGCGAGGTCGATTTCGTCCTGCCAAAGGTTCGACGACGAATCGGACGCCGTCAGCGAGAACGTGACGTCCGGATGGCGCGTCGTGAATTCGTCGAGCCAGTCGAGCAACTGGTTGCGGCCGAAATCGGACGTCGACGACAGCCGCACCTTGCCGCCGACGACGTTGCGGCCTTCCTGCAGCATCGCGTCCGCGTCGTCGAGCGCCTGCAGCGCCTGCCGGCAGCAGTTCAGGTACAGCCGGCCCTCGTCGGTGAGCCGCAACTGCCGCGTCGAGCGTTCGAAGAGCCGCGTCGCGGTCTTCGCCTCGAGCTTCGCGAGGCGCGCGCTCGCGGCGGCCGGCGTGAGGTTCAGCTTGCGCCCGGCAGCGGACAGGCTGCCCAGTTCCGCGGCCTCGACGAACAGCCGGATGTCGCCCAGTCGATCCATTCGATTTTCCAGAATTTTTTGAAAATGGTTCAAATGCCACGCCAATTATCAAATATAGGCGTATTCGGGACAATGCGCGCACATCCCGCTTCTTGTGCGGTGCGGCACCGACCGGGCGCCGCTTCCGCCGCCCTCCGGAGAACGTCATGCCCATTCCGTTACTGGCGCTCGCGATCAGCGCCTTCGCCATCGGCACCACCGAATTCATCATCATGGGCCTGCTGCCCGAAGTCGCGCACGATCTCGCCGTATCGCTGCCGTCGGCCGGCCTGCTCGTCACCGGATACGCGCTCGGCGTCGCGGTCGGCGCGCCGCTGCTCGCGGTGCTGACGAGCCGCATGCCGCGCAAGGCCGCGCTGCAGTTGCTGATGGCGATCTTCATCGTCGGCAACGTGCTGTGTGCCACCGCGTCCGGCTACGCGATGCTGATGGTCGCGCGCGTCGTCACGTCGTTCGCGCACGGGTCGTTCTTCGGGATCGGCGCGGTGGTCGCCGCGTCGCTCGTGCCGGCCGACAAGCGGGCGAGCGCGATCGCGCTGATGTTCACGGGGCTCACGCTGTCGAACGTGCTCGGCGTGCCGTTCGGCACGTTCGTCGGCCAGCTGCTCGGCTGGCGCGCGTCGTTCTGGATCGTGGCCGCGCTCGGCGTGCTGGCGCTCGGCGGCGTGGCCGCGCTCGTGCCGAACCGCCACGACAGCGGGCCCGTCGGCCTCGGCCACGAGGTGCGCGTGCTGAAGGAGCCGCAGGTGTGGCTCGCACTGCTGATGACCGTGCTCGGCTTCGGCGGCGTGTTCGTCGTGTTCACGTATATCGCGCCGATTCTCGAGACGGTGTCGGGCTACGCGCCGCGCTCGGTCGCGCTGATCCTCGTGCTGTTCGGCGCGGGGCTGACGATCGGCAATACGATCGGCGGCAAGCTCGCCGACCGCGCGCTGATGCCGTCGCTGATCGCGATCCTCGTCGCGCTGATGGCAGTGATGGCCGTGTTCGCGAGGACGAGCCATCTGCCGGTCGCGGCCGCCGTCACCGTGTTCGTGTGGGGGATCGCCGCGTTCGCGACGGTGCCGCCGCTGCAGGCGCGCGTGGTCGAGAAGGCCGCGAGCGCGCCGCATCTCGCGTCGACGCTCAATATCGGTGCGTTCAACGTCGGCAATGCAGGCGGCGCGTGGCTCGGCGGCCTCGCGCTGGAACACGGCTTCGCGCTCGATACGCTGCCGTGGGTCGCCGTCGCGGTGACGTTCGCGGCGCTCGTCGTCACGTGGCTTGCAATGCGGCTCGACGCGCGGGCGCCGGCACGCGGCGCGGCGCCGGCGGCGCAATGAGCGGCGCGATAGCGGCGCGATAGCGGCGTGACGGCGACGCCATAGCGGCAGGAAAAGGTTCGCGAGAAACGCATTCCTCCGCGATGCTGATAACGGTGTGAAGATAACTTCGTTTGCCCGCGCAAGGCCGGGTGATAGCGTCTCGATACGCGCCGTTGCAGGCGCAACCCGATTCCGATCCCGGCTTACCCCATACGCAGGGCCGCGCAGCGGCCCGGAGGCAATGCTATGTCTTCACCCCTGGCGCTGGTGCGCGATGTGTCCTCCTTCGAGTCCGGCAACGCCGCCGACGCGCGGGCATCCGCATCGCTCGATGTCCTCGAACAGGTCGTCGGCGTGAACCTCGCGCGCTTGCGCGCCGAGCGGCAGTTGTCGCTCGATGCGCTCGCGCGGCTGTCCGGCGTGTCGCGCGCGATGCTCGCGCAGATCGAGTCGGCGCGCAGCGTGCCGTCGATCAAGGTGCTCTGCAAGATCGCCGCGGCGCTGAAGGTGTCGGTCGCCGCATTCCTGCGCCGCCATGCGGTGAACGGCTTCGAACACCTGGCGGCCGAGCGCGCGTCGCGCGTCGTCAGCTCGAACGGCCGTTTCTCGGCGCGTGCGCTGTACCCGGAAGGCGAGCCGGCCGCGGCCGAATTCCACGAGCTGCGGATCGCGCCGCTGCATACGGAGCCCGGCACGCGCCGCGCGCCCGGCACGACGGTCAATCTCGTCGTCAGCGAAGGCACGCTCGAAGTCAGCGTGCACGACCGCCGCCAGTTGCTCGCGACCGGCGACGCGATCGTGTTCGATGCCGACCAGCCGTACAGCCTGCGCAACCCGGGCGACAGCGAAGCGCGCGCGTTCCGCGTGACGGTGAGCCCTGAGGTGCCGCCGCGCTGGCTCGTGCCCGATGCGGCGCACGCGGCCGGCTGATCGTGCGGGTCGCACGGAACGGGTGCCGTCCCCATATCGGGCGGGATCGCAGCGCGGCAGTCAGCTGTTTGGACGATGCCGTTAGACGGAGTCGTCAGTAAGGTTTTAAGTGCTGTTGGCTGCGCTATGCGCGCGGCTGTTGTATGCTTGGCCCGCCGGCGATGGGCAGCCCCCATCCGGCAATCAGTGCGTCTTCAGGGCGGGGCGAAATTCCCCACCGGCGGTAGGCTGGCGTAAGCCGGCGAGCCCGCGAGCGCCCGCGCAACCGCGCGGGGTCAGCAGATCTGGTCGAATGCCAGAGCCGACGGTCACAGTCCGGATGAGAGAAGATGTGCAGATAGTCATGTCCGCCAGGGCCGCTTCGCGACGCGTGCGAAGCGGATTGTCGTTCTGTCTGTTTGCAATGCCCTGAAACGTTTTTCGCCCAAATCGTATTTGCGAGGAGCGTTTCACATGTCCTTGATGTCCGTTTCGTCGGCTCCCGCCGACGCCTTTGCCGATCTCCCGTTGCTGGATTCCGAACCGGTGCCGCCGCGCATCGCCGCTGCGCTCGAAGCGATGCGCGCAGGCCGCGCGGTCGTGCTGCAGGACGACCACGACCGCGAGAACGAGGCCGACCTGATCGTTGCCGCCGAGCGCATCACGCCCGAGACGATGGCGCTGCTGATCCGCGAGTGCAGCGGCATCGTGTGCCTGTGCCTGACCGACGACACGGTGCGCGCGCTGGAGCTGCCGCCGATGGTGCAGACCAACGAGAGCCGTAACGGCACCGCGTTCACCGTATCGATCGAGGCGCGCGAAGGCGTGCATACGGGCGTATCGGCGGCCGACCGCGTGACGACGATCCGCGCGGCGATCGCCGACGGAGCGAAGCCGCACGACATCGTGCGTCCCGGCCACGTGTTTCCGCTGCGTGCGCAACCGGGCGGCGTGCTTGCGCGCCGCGGTCACACCGAAGGCACGGTCGACCTGTCGATCCTTGCGGGCCTGAAGCCGGCCGGCGTGCTGTGCGAGCTGATGAATCCGGACGGCACGATGACGCGCGGCGACGACGTCGAGCGTTTCGCGCGACAGCACGGGCTGCCGATGCTGACGATCGCGGAACTCGTCGAATTCCGCGAGGCGCTGGCCGCTGCGCGCGAGCGCTGCTGCGAGCCGGCCTGAGCGAGGAGGGAGCGGGCGCGTTCGCGCGCCCGTGGCATGGCGTGCGTGAAGCGGCGCACGCCGGGCCGGCCTGAATGAAAGTCAGGACTGCACGTCGCCGAATTCGCCGCGCATGCCGGCTTCGACGAGCGCCGGCAGTTCGTCCATCTTGCGCATGATCCGCGTGATGCCCATCGCGCGCAGCGCGTCCGCGTAGTTGTCGGGGATGTGGCTCGCGCCGACGAACGCGATCGTCTTCATCCCCGCCGCACGCGCGGCATTCAACCCCGATACGCTGTCCTCGACGACGATGCAGCGCGCCGGCGCCACGCCGAGCGTCTGCGCCGCATGCAGGTAGACGTCGGGGTAGGGTTTCGGCCGCGACACCTGCTCGGAACTGAACACGCGCTCGCCGAAGATCTCGGTGAGCGATGCGCGCTTCAGCGAATTGCGCACGCGCACGAGCCGGCTGTTCGACACGACGGCGGCCGGCAGGCTGACCTTCAGCAATGCGTCGCGCACGCCGGTGATCGGCGCGAGCGATTGCGCCAGCGCGATCTCGATGTTGTGCTCGATGGTCTCGATGAAGTCGGCGGGCATATCGAGCCCGAAGCGGGATTCGAGCCCCGCGAGGAAACGCGACGTCTGCTGGCCGAACGCCGACTTCGCGGCGGCTTCGAAATCGATGTGCGGGAAGGTGGCGGTCAGCGTGTCGAGCAGCACGCGGTCGGCGATGACTTCGCTGTCGACGAGCACGCCGTCGCAGTCGCAGATGAGGTGATCGAGCATGATGGTGAAAAAGCGGGATATCGGCGACGCCGATCGATTCGCCATCATACGTGCTTTCACGCGCATGCCGCGCGACGTTTCGGCAAATCTGCCCGATGCGGCCGTGCCGTCGCAGCATTTCGTACAGGTGTGCTGCCGATGGTGCGACGGCGGCGGCCCGCTTGCACGGGCCGCCATCGCTTGCGTCACATCTCGATCACGCGCCCCGTTTTCCACGACGTCATCGCGGCCTCGGCCAGCTCGAGCGCGGCGAGCCCGTCGTCGATCGTCGTCCTGACCGGCGTGCCGTCGCGCAGCGCGTCGACGAAGTGCGCGATCTCGGCCGCGTACGCATGCCGGTAGCGCTCGAGGAAGAACGGCTCCGGCACGTCCGTCGCGATGCCGCCGGCCAGCCACGCGCTCACCTCGGTCGGCCGCACGTTGCCGGCCTGCAGCATCCCGTTGCTGCCGAGCAGCTCGAAGCGCTGATCGTAGCCGTAGGCCGCGCGCCGCGACGTGTTGATCTGGCACAGCAGCCCGCGCCGCGTGCGGATCGTGACGGCGGTCGAATCGAGGTCGCCGGCATCGAGCACGGCCGGGTCGGTCAGGCAACTGCCGGTCGCGTGCAGCGTCTGCGCTTCGTCGCCGAGGATCCAGCGGAACACGTCGAAGTCGTGGATCAGCATGTCCTTGAAGATGCCGCCCGAGCTGCGGATGTAGTCGACGGGCGGTGCGCCCGGATCGCGGCTCGTGACGACCAGCATCTCCGGCGCGCCGATCTCGCCGCGTTCGACGCGCGCCTTCAGCGCGGCGAAGGTCGGGTCGAAGCGGCGCTGGAAGCCGATCATGCAGGTCACGCCGGTGCGGCGCACGACGTCCGCGCATGCGCGTGAGCACTCGACGCTCAGGTCGACCGGCTTCTCGCAGAATACGGCCTTGCCCGCGTTCGCCGCCGCGACGATCAGGTCCGCATGCGTGTCGGTGCTCGACGCGATCACGACCGCCTGCACGGCTGCGTCGCCGAGCGCGCGATCGATGTCGGCGACCTGCGCGCCGTGTGCGTGTGCGAGCGCTTCGGCCGACGGCGCATGCCGGTCGATCACGTATTTCAGTTTCGCGCCCGGATGGCGCGCGAGATTCGCCGCATGGATCTTGCCGATTCTTCCCGAGCCGAACAAAGCGAATTCGATCATCCTGTTCTCCTGTTCCGTTGAGTCCGTGGTCTTCTTCCTGTCGGGCCCGCGCGTATCGGGCATGGCGTCATGCGTGCCGGTCGCCGCGCCGGCCGCGTACCGCGGCGACGCTCAGCAATCCGCCAGTTCGCGCCGCACGTATTCGACGCTCGCGCGCAGCCGGTCTTCGATGTCGTCGGCTTCGGCGATTTCGTTCGCGAACGGCTCGAACGAGAACGCGCCGCGGTAGCCGCGCGCGAGCAGTTCGCGCAACTGCCGGATGTTGCCGAGCCGGTCGGCGCCGCCGACCAGCACGCGATGGCCGTCGCGCATCCGGTCGACCGGCAGGTCGTCTTCGTCGACGCCAGAGATGTGCACGAGGCCCGTCAGGTTCGGGAAGAAGATGTCCTCGCCCGACAGGTGATGGTGGAACGTGTCGTGCACGAGCCGGAAGACCTGTTCGCCGGCCGCGGCGTAGATGCCTTTCACCGCATCGGACTTGCGGCGCAGCGCGCACTCCTCGAAACCGAGCGGCTCGATGAAGCCGAGCAGGCCGCGCGCTTCGAGGATCGGCTTGAGCGCCTTCAGCGCCTTCACGAGATCCGCATGGCGCGCGTCCGCGCCGCGCGTGTCGCCGCGGCTGTTGGTCGGGCACAGCACCAGCGCGCGCGCGCCGCATTGCGCCGCGTAGTCGGCCAGCACGGTCGCTTCGTCGGCGCGCTCGGCGTTCCATTGCTCGAAGCGCTGCAGCGCGTTGATCGTCAGGATCGTCACGCCGCCGGCTTCGGCCGTCGCGCGCACGGCGGCGGCCGGCGTGCCGTCGACGATCTCGACGCCGTCGAGATCGTTGCGGATCTCGATCGTGTCGATGCCGAGGCGCCGGCACAGCGCGACATAGCGGTCGAGCGGCAGGCGCGGCGCGCTCATCCGGTTCAGCGAAAAGTGGAATGCTTGCGTCATCGTTCTGTCCTTGTGTGTCGAGTAGGGCGGGGTCCGAATCAGGGGCCGGGGCGGGCGGTGCCGCCGGCCGGCGGGTTTGCCGGCGGCGCTGCGAGCGCGTGCCACGTGCCGCGCAGCCAGTGTGCGCACGCGACGTTGTTGTCGAAGATCGAATAGCGTGCGCCGCCGCCGTAATCGGGAAACGGGATGAACTCGCAACTGATCTGTTCGAGCCGCGCCGGCCGAGCGTGAACCTGCGATTGCAGCAACTGGCGTAGCGCGGCTTTCCACGTGTCGAGCGCCGCCGCGTGCCAATCGCCGTGGTATGCACCTGGTGCCGGCGCGACGAACGGATACTGGATGCCGCGTCCGGGCCGGCCGTCCGCGCGGCGCATCCGGCGATTCTCCGGATTGTTCGGGATCACGCTGCGCGCATGCGCATGCCGGACCCAGCCGCGCGCGATCCAGTCGGCGTAGACGGTCGATGGCGATGCAGGGTCGAGCATGCGGCGCACGCTGTCGGCGGGCTCGCGCAGGCCCGATGCATCGAGTTCGGCGCGATTGCCGATCTTGAACAGCAGGTGCGAATGATCGAGCGTGATCCGGAACGGCGCACCGGCCTGCTCGACATGCCGCGCGACACGCGCGACGCGCGTGAAATCCTCGCTCCACATGTCGACGTGTACTTCGAGGCTCGGCAGGCAGCCGACCGGCTCGCCGCGTTCGTACGTACGCAGGTAGAAATCGGCGACTTCGCGGTCCGACAGCGGATGGCCGTCCGCGTGATGCGCGTAGAGCTGGCAGTTGAGCACCGTGCTGCCGAACCGCGCGCCGGCATCGACGATTTCGGCGACATGCGCTTCGTCATGGCCCGCGCGCCAGGTGCCGCCGATCACGCGAATCGGCAGCGCATGGCGTTCGACCAGCGCGAAATACGGCGACAGATCTTCGCCGCGCGCCGGGTTCTTTTCGATGTAGTCGAACACGCCGGCATTGGCGACCATCCGGAAGCGTTCGGCGGGCGCGGGCAACGGCAGGCCGTCGTGTTCGAGCACGCCGTCGAGGTTCACGCCGATGAGGATCGGTTCGGCCATCGTCTCCTGTCCGTTGTTGTCGTGGGGATGGCTGCTCAATGTACGGATGCGCCGAGCGGGCTGCATGACAAACGTTGACGAAAAATCGCCAATGCGCCGGTCGATTTTTTTCGGCACGCGCGTGCGGCGCGATGCGCAGCGACATTCAGGACTGCAGGTAGGCGCTCGTCCTCACGTTCGCCGCACAGAACACGCGGAATTCGACCGGGTCGCCGGGCGGCGGCTGTTCGACGATCCCGCACGCATGCAGCACGTGCTGCAGCGCGGAAATCGCCTGTCCGTCGGGATCCTGGTCGATCGCGAGATCCATCGCGCCGGCTTCGATGAAGCTGCGGTGCTCGTCGAGCATCTCGTGCCCGATCCAGACCACGCGCCCGGTCGCGCCGGCCTTGCGCAGCGCTGCTTCGATGCCGGCCGAGCCGGCGCCGCTGTTGTAGATCGCGACCACGTCGTCGTGTGCCTGCAGTGCCTTCGTCACCGCGCGGTAGCAGCGGTCGTCCTGGTCGAGCGTCTCGACCGGCTCGCCGTCGCAGCGCAGCGCGGCGAATGCGTCGGCGAGCTGGTCGCGGCAGCCGGCCATCCGGTCGGCGTGCGCGCGGTAGCCCATGCGCCCGCCGAGCAGCAGCACGCGGCCGGGGCGTGCCGCCAGGCGGCCGACGTAGTAGCCGGCCGTGCGTCCGGCGCGGTAGTTGTCGATGCCCGCGTAGTGCACGCGATCGATGCCGCCGATGTCGGTGACCATCGTGACGACGGTTTCGCCGCGCGCGATCGCGCCGGCCAGTGCATCGCGCACGCGGGCGGTGTCGCGTGCGGTGACGATCAGCGCCGCGCGCCGGTATGCGGGCCGTTCGATCAGCGCGGCGGCGCGTTCGTCGTCCGCGGCAGGCAGGATCGTCCGGTGTACGACCACGCGCCGGTCGAGCATCTGCAGCGAGCGCTGCAGCGCCTGCTGCAGCCGCCGGAAGAACGGCGCGTCGGTGTCCGGCAGCAGCACGTCGACGTGGATCAGCCCGTGCCGCGTGTCGGGCAGTTGCCGCGGCACGCCGAGCTGCCGCGCCGCCGCGACCACGCGCTCGCGCGCCTGCGCCGACACGCTGCCGCGCTCGTTCAGCACGCGGTCGACGGTGGTCGTGCTGACGCCCGCGAGCGCCGCGATCTCGTCGAAGCGCGCGGTGCGCTTGCGCCAGCGCGGCCCGGATTCACCTGCCATGGTCGTCTCCATCGTTGTGGTCGCCATCATCGGGGGCGTGGCGCTGCCAGGAACGCTAAAACGATGGCGAAATTTCGTCAACGTTTCGATTGAGCGGGGGCGGCCGGTCGCCTAATTTTGGTTCCATGGGGGAAGCGCTTGCCGCGCTTCCCGCGCACAAGCAAACCAGGGAGACACGAGTGGTCCATACCGACGACCAGGCGCACGATCGCACGGCGGCGCGCCGTCAGGAATACAGAATGATCGG
Organism: Burkholderia sp. MS455; assembly: GCF_016899445.1. Taxonomy (NCBI): domain Bacteria; kingdom Pseudomonadati; phylum Pseudomonadota; class Betaproteobacteria; order Burkholderiales; family Burkholderiaceae; genus Burkholderia; species Burkholderia sp. MS455. The sequence continues at coordinate 2,991,682 of NZ_CP041779.1, read as the reverse complement.
CGGCGCCGGAGAGCGCGCGCACGCGGCTGGGCTCGTCAACGCCGAGTGGTACCGGTGCGCGGTGCCGCGGCCGCTGATGAAGCAGTTGATGCAGCGCGGCGACGCGCGTGCGATCCGCGACACACTGATCTGGTACGCGGCGATCGCGGCCAGCGGCACGCTCGCGTGGCTTGCCTGGCGTGCGCATTCGGCGTGGGCGATCCCCGCGTTCTTCGTGTACGGCACGCTCTATTGCAGCCCGGCCGACTCGCGCTGGCACGAATGCGGGCACGGCACCGCGTTTCGCACGCGCTGGATGAACGACGCGCTGTACCAGGTCGCGTCGTTCCAGGTGTTCCGCCGCGCGACGGCGTGGCGCTGGAGCCATGCGCGTCATCACACCGACACGCTGGTCGTCGGGCGCGATCCGGAAATTGCCGCGCCGAAGCCGACCGACTGGCTCGCGCTCGCGCTGAACGTCGTCGCGCTGAAGCATGTGGCCGGCGAACTGCGCAAGATGATCGCGGCCGCGTTCACCGGCCGGCTCGACGACGAGGAGCGCACCTACGTGCCCGAGTCGGAATGGCCGAAGGTCGTGCGCGAGGCGCGCATCCATCTGGCGGTCCATGCGCTCGTGGCCGGTGCGTCGCTGTACTGGCACACGCTCCTGCCGCTGCTCTACATCGGCTTGCCGAGCCTCTACGGCGCGTGGCTGTACCTGTACTTCGGCCTCACGCAGCACGCAGGCATGCCCGAGAACGTGCTCGATCACCGGCGCAATTGCCGCACGGTGATGATGAATCCGGTGTTCCGCTTCCTGTACTGGAACATGAACTACCACGTCGAGCACCACATGTTCCCGATGGTGCCGTTTCACGCGCTGCCGAAGCTGCACGAGGCCGTGAAGGCCGACATGCCGCCGCCATACTGCAGCACGCTCGCCGCGTATGCGGAGATCGTGCCGGCGCTGGTCCGGCAGACGCGCGACCCGTCCCATTACGTCGTGCGGCCGGTGCCGGACACGGCGCGCGCGTGACCGGCATCGAACAACCCAATCAAGGAGACATGCATCATGACGCAATGGATCGACACCGGCGCGCTCGACGACATCGACGATGAAGACGTCGCGCGCTTCGATCACGCGGGCCGCACGTACGCGATCTACCGGATCGACGGCCAGGTTTATGCAAGCGACGGCCTGTGCACGCACGAGAACGTGCATCTCGCGGACGGGCTCGTGATGGGCCATGTGATCGAATGCCCGAAGCACAACGGCCGCTTCGACGTGCGCGACGGCCGGCCGCTGTCAGCGCCCGCATGCGAGAAGCTGCGCACGTACCGCGCGAAGATCGAGGGCGGCCGCATCCTGATCGAGGTGTGATGCGATGACGAACCACCGTGTGATGGCGATCGTCGGCGCGGGCCATGCGGGCGGCCGCGCGGCGCAGGTGCTGCGCGAGTCCGGCTGGCGCGGTCGCATCGTGCTGATCGGCGCGGAGGCGCACCTGCCGTACGAGCGGCCGCCGTTGTCGAAGGGTGTGCTGACGGACGAGCGCAGCGCGGCGCAGTGCCGGTTGCGCGATCCGGGCGCATGGGCGGCCGACGGCATCGAGCCGGTCGTCGCGACGGTCGAGCGCATCGATTCGCACGCACGCGAAGTGCGCGTGTCCGGCGCTCGGGTGTTCGGCTACGACGCGCTGCTGCTCGCGACCGGCGCTCGCGCGCGCCGCCTCGCGATTCCGGGCGCGGCGCTCGACGGCGTGTTTGCATTGCGAACGCTCGACGACGCGGCGGCACTCGGCGCGCGGCTCGTGTCCGGCGCGCGGATCGTGCTGATCGGCGGCGGCTTCATCGGTCTCGAAGTCGCGGCGTCGGCGCGGCTGCGCGGCTGCCGCGTGACCGTGCTCGACGCCGCGCCGCGTCTGCTTGGGCGCGCGGTGCCGGAAACGATCGCGGCGCGCGTGCAGGCGCTTCACGAGGAGCAGGGCGTGGCGATCCGCGTGAACCGGAAGCCCGTTGCGATCGAGCGGATCTCGGGCGGCGCGCTGGCCGTCGCGCTCGACGACGGCGACACGCTGATCGCCGATACGGTCGTGGCCGGCATCGGCATCGGCATCGAACCGGCCGACGAACTGGCGCGCGACGCGGGCCTCGCGGTCGATCGCGGCATCGTCGTGAACGCGCGGCTCGAGACGTCGGCGCGCGGCATCTATGCGGCCGGCGACGTCGCAGTGTTTCCGAGTGCGTTGTCGGGGCAACCAGTCCGGCAGGAGACATGGCACGGCGCGGAGACCCAGGCGCGCGCCGCCGCGCGCAACATGCTCGGCGCCGACGAACCGTATCGAGAGATGCCGTGGTTCTGGTCGGATCAGTACGACGCACAGTTGCAGGTGGCCGGAGAGCCGGCGCTCGGCGAACGGTCGGTCGCGCGCAGGCTCGACGGCGACGCCGAAATCCATTTTCATTTCGATGGTGGCGGACGGCTCGTCGCGGCGAGCGGCTTCGGCCGCGCGTCCGGATTTGCCAAGGAGATGAAGCTGGCGAGGGCGCTGGTCGAACGCGGCGCCGCGGTGGCGCCCGCGGCGGTCGCCGACGCGAACCTGAAGCTGAAAACGCTGTTGCCGGCGTCGGCCGGCGGGTAGGCGGAACGTGCAATGAAAAACAGCCCGCGGCCTTCCGGCACGCGGGCTGTGTCGCTTCGTCGGTGCGACGGGCCGCGTCAGTGCGGCACGTGCAGTTGCAGATAGAGCACGGCTGCGAGCGAGCCGCCGATCAGCGGGCCGACCACCGGGATCCACGCATAGCGCCAGTCGCTGTCGCGCTTGCCGGGAATCGGCAGCAGCGCATGCATGAGGCGCGGCGCGAGGTCGCGCGCGGGGCTCATCGCATAGCCGGTCGGGCCGCCGAGGGAGATGCCGATGCCGAGCACGAGCAGGCCGACGGGCAGCGCGTCGAGTGCGCCGAGGCCGACCTGCGGCGACGCGAGATACAGCACGCCGAGGATCAGCACGAACGTGCAGATCGCCTCGGTCAGCACGTTGTGCCGGACGCTGCGGATCGCGGGCGCCGTGCAGAACACCGCGAGCTTCAGGTCCGCATCGGCTTCCTTCGCGAAGTGCTGGCGATACGCGAGCCACACGAGCAGCGCGCCCGCCATCCCGCCGAGCATCTGCGCGAGGATGTAGCCGCCGACTTTCGACCACGCGAACTTGCCCGCGAGCGCGAGGCTGATCGTCACGATCGGGTTCAGGTGCGCGCCGCTGAACGACGCGGTCACGTAGACGGCGACGAATACGGCCATCGCCCAACCCCACACGATCACGATCAGGTCCGCGCCCTTGCCCTTGGTCTTCGCAAGCAGCACGTTTGCGACCGCGCCGTTGCCGAGCAGCACGAGGATCGCCGTGCCGATGAATTCTGCAATATAAGGTGACATGGTTGTCTCTCGTATGTCGCGGCGGACTCGCGCGCCGCGCGGTCCGCCGGTGTTGTTGTATTTCGTATGGATGGCTGACGATTACTGGGTATCGTCGGCCCATGCCTTCGCGGCGCGCACCGCACGCTGCCAGCCGGCCATGCAGCGTTCGACCTGCTCCTTCGGCATCGACGGCGAGAAGCGGCGATCGAGCTGCCACTGGTCGCGCACTTCGTCGAGGTTCTTCCAGTAGCCGATCGCAAGGCCCGCGAGGTAGGCCGCGCCGAGCGCGGTCGTCTCGGTGATCTGCGGACGCACCGCGTCGACGCCGAGCAGGTCGGCCTGGAACTGCATCAGCAGGTCGTTCGCGCTCGCGCCGCCGTCGACGCGCAGCTCGCCGATGCTGATGCCCGAATCGGCTTCCATCGCGGCCAGCACGTCGAGCGACTGGTACGCGATCGAATCGAGCGCCGCACGCGCGAGATGCGCGGCCGTCGTGCCGCGCGTGACGCCGAACACCGAACCGCGCGCCCGCGCGTTCCAGTGCGGCGCGCCGAGGCCGGCGAACGCGGGCACGAGATAGACGCCGTCGGTGTGCGGCACGCTCGCGGCGAGCGCTTCGATCTCAGCGGCCGTCTTGATGATGCCGACGCCGTCGCGCAGCCACTGCACGACCGCGCCCGCGATGAAGATGCTGCCTTCGAGCGCGTACTGCACGTCGTCGCCGATCTGCCATGCGATCGTCGTGACGAGGTTGTTCTTCGACTCGATCGGCTTGTCGCCGGTGTTCATCATCAGGAAGCAGCCGGTGCCGTAGGTGTTCTTCACCATGCCCGACGTCGTGCACATCTGGCCGAACAGCGCCGCGTGCTGGTCGCCGGCGATGCCCGCGAGCGGGATCTTCGACGCGAATACGGTGGTTTTCGTATGGCCGTAGATTTCCGATGACGCCTTCACTTCCGGCAGCATGCTGCGCGGGATGTCGAGCAGTTCGAGCAGTTCGCTGTCCCACTCGCGCGTATGGATGTTGAACAGCATCGTGCGCGACGCGTTCGTCACGTCGGTCACGTGCAGTTCGTGCTTCGTGAAGTTCCACACGAGCCAGCTGTCGACGGTGCCGAATGCGAGCTTGCCCTGGCGTGCCTTGTCGCGTGCGCCCGGCACGTTGTCGAGGATCCAGCGGATCTTCGTCGCGGAGAAGTACGAATCGATCGGCAGGCCGGTCTTCGCGCGCACCTTCGCTTCGAGGCCCTGCTTCTTCAGCGAGTCGCAGAAGTCGGCCGTGCGGCGATCCTGCCAGACGATCGCGTTGTAGACGGGCTGGCCCGTTTCGCGATCCCAGACGATCGTCGTCTCGCGCTGGTTGGTGATGCCGATCGCCGCGATCGACGTGCCGTTCAGGCCCGTGCGCGTGACGGCTTCCGCGGCGACGCCGGCTTGCGTCGACCAGATTTCCTGAGGGTCGTGCTCGACCCAGCCGGGTTGCGGGTAGATCTGCTCGAATTCCTTCTGGGCGATCGACACGATATTGCCCTGGCGATCGAACAGCATCGCGCGGGAACTCGTGGTGCCCTGGTCAAGCGCGAGGATGTACTGGTCCTGCATGTCTCTCATCTCCATCCGTGGATTGGCTTAGTTGTGATGCGCGCCGCATGTGGGGCGGCGCGTCGGTGAGTCAACTTCGGTCAGACAACTGCAACTGCTTTCGGATCAGGCGTGCGGCGCGTGCACGGCGGCGAACCATGCGTCGACCGCGGCCGTCACGGCATCGAGCGTGCCCGGCGCGACGTGCAGGCCGAGCTTCGAGCGGCGCCACAGCACGTCCTGCGCGCAAGTCGCCCATTCGGCATCGCGCAGGTAGCGCAGTTCGGCGTCGTAGATGCCCGGCGCGATTTCGGTGCCGAGATCGGCGAGCGACTTCGCGTCGTCGACCACGCGTTCCGCACGCGTGCCGTAGGCGCGCGCATAACGACGGGCGAGTGCGGCCGGCAGCCACGGATGACGTTTCGCGAACGTGTCGGCGAATACGTCGAACTTCGCGTTCGCGATGTCGCCGCCCGGCAGCGCGACGCCGGCCGTCCAGGTTTTCGCGTCGCGGCCGAGCGCGCGGCACAGCATGTCGCCGGCTTCTTCCGCGAGCTTGCGGAACGTCGTGATCTTGCCGCCGAACACCGACAGTAGCGGCGCGCCCGCGCCGTCGTCCAGCTCGAGGCGGTAGTCGCGCGTGACGGCCGATGCATTCGCCGCGTTCTCGTCTTCCAGCAGCGGGCGCACGCCCGAATAGGTCCAGTGCACGTCGGCCGGCGAGATCTTGCGCTTGAAGTAGCGGTTGATCGAATCGCACAGGTACTGCGTCTCGTCGCGATCGATCGCGACCTTCGCGGGATCGTTCGTGTATTCGACGTCGGTCGTGCCGATCAGCGTGAAGTCGTGTTCGTACGGAATCGCGAAGATGATCCGCTTGTCCGGGTTCTGGAAGATGTACGCGTGATCGTGATCGAACAGGCGGCGCGTGATGATATGGCTGCCTTTCACGAGCCGCACGCTGTGCTGTGCGCCGCGGCCGAGCGCGCCGTGCAGCACGTCGCCGACCCACGGGCCGGCCGCGTTCGCGATCGCGTGCGCATGCACGACGCGGATCGAACCGTCGGCGTGCTGCAGCCGCGCTTCCCATTCGTCGCCGCGGCGTTCGGCGGATACCAGCTTCGTGCGCGTCAGGATCTCGGCGCCGCGCTCCTTCGCATCCATCGCGTTCAGCACGACGAGGCGCGCGTCGTCGACCCAGCCGTCCGAGTACACGAAGCCGCGCTTGATCGAGTCGATCAGCGGCGCGCCGGCCGCATGGCGGCGCATGTCGATGCCGCGCGAGCCGGGCAGCAGTTCGCGTTTCGCGAGGTGATCGTAGAGGAACAGGCCGATGCGGATCAGCCAGGCCGGACGCAGGTTCGGCATGTGCGGCATCACGAAGCGCAGCGGCCACATGATGTGCGGCGCCGCGCGCAGCAGCGTCTCGCGCTCCTGCAGCGCCTTGCGCACGAGCCCGAACTCGTTGTACTCGAGATAGCGCAGGCCGCCGTGAATCAGCTTCGTGCTGGACGACGACGTATGCGACGCGAGATCGTCCTGCTCGCAGAGCATGACCGACAGGCCGCGGCCGGCCGCATCGCGCGCGATCCCCGCGCCGTTGATGCCGCCGCCGACGACGAGCAGATCGTAGCGATTCGGTTGGGTCACCTGCTGTCCTTATCGTCTGATGGAAATGGGCGAACACTAAATGTTCGAATTCGAAATTTAACGAACGAAATCGAAAAAGTAAAGTTCGAAAAAGCGGGGCCAGTAGCGCGCGGCGCGATCCCGGACGATACTGGCGCATTCGACCGTTTCGCGAGGTGAATCATGCGTATTGGGATGTGGGCCGGCGTGTGCGCCGTCCTTCTGGCGGGGTGCAGCGCCGGCACGCCGCCGCTCGCCGGCAACTGGCGGGCGCCGTCGTTCACCGACCTGCAGACGTCGTGCGGCGGCACCGCGCGCGACTGGGGCGCGGACGCGCAGCCGGTCTACTCGACGCTGTACGACGCGTACGTGGCGAAACGGTATCGCGAGCTGACCGAAGCGAACTATTGTGCGTTCGTAAACGAACTTTCGACGCACTATGCGGCGCCCGACGCGGCGGCGCGCGCCGGCTGGATCGCGTATTTCAACGGTGCGCGCGCGCAGGCCATCAGCTGGCGGGCGGCGGTCGATCCGACGCTGCGCGGCGGCTGACCCCGGCTGCGGCCGGGTGAGGCGAACCGGCGGAGGAAGCGGAAACGACCGCGCGGCCGGGAGTCGGTCCGGCCGCGCGGTCAGGTCAGGAACAGCGAGGTTTCACGAATAGCGGTACTTGATGGATCGCAGTGCGGCGTCACCGGTCTCGGTCACGCAGTATTTGCGCCCCGAGCCGAGTCCTTCAAGGCGGACGAGCTGCTGTTCGAGCAGTGTGTCCAGTTCATCCCGATCCATGTCGCGCTGGTCAGGCGCGTCCTTTACAAGCAATAGCGTGGCGAATTCATGCGGACTCAGCATCGTTCTCTCCATGGCAACCGGTCTGCCCGCGCGGCCGGCGCAAACGCCGACGCACGATACCCCGCGGGGTGTATGGCTTGGGGGGAAAAGCTGCATTCGCCGGCCCTGCGATTCGCACCCGCCCTGGCACAGGCGGATCGGGCGAACGGGCCGGGGAACTGGAGTCTAGTCGAGCGCGCGGGCAACGACAAATCGTGCCCCGTTAATTTTCCGTTTGACAGGAGGATGCACCGCAAGCGGTCCGCTCGCGGCGCCAACTTCTTGATTTCACTTGAAGTTTCGGGTGCGGTGCAGCATCGCTGACGCGTTCGCAAGCATCATTCCGCGACGTACACCTGGGTGCCGGCGGCGGCTACCGTGTCCGCCATCTCGGGCGGCAGCGGCTTGTCGGTGAAAAGCGCGTGCACCTGGCTCAGGTGACCCTGGCGCACCAGCGCCGGGCGGCCGACTTTTGAATGGTCGGTCACGAGGTAGACCGTGCGCGCATGCTGCATGATCGCCTCGGCGACGCGCACCTCGCGCGTGTCGAAGTCGCGCAGCGTGCCGTCGGCCTCGATCGCCGACGTGCCGATGATCGCGTAGTCGACCTTGAACTGGCGGATGAAGTCGATCGCGAGTTCGCCGACGATGCCCTTGTCCCACGGCCGCACGATGCCGCCCGTGATCAGCACCTCGCAGTCGGGGTAGCCGCTCATCATCGACGCGACGTTCAGGTTGTTCGTGATCACGTGCAGCCCGTGGTGGCGGTTCAGCGCGCGCGCGACTTCCTCGGTCGTCGTGCCGAGGTTGATGAACAGCGACGCCTGGTCGGGGATGTGCGAAGCCGCGAGCGCCGCGATGCGCCGCTTCTCGTCGTGGAACATCCGCTGGCGCGCCGTGTACGACACGTTCTCCGAGCTGGTCGGCAGGCTCGCGCCGCCGTGGTAGCGGCGCAGCAGGTTCAGGTCGGCGAGCCAGTTCACGTCGCGGCGGATCGTCTGCGGCGTCACCGCGAAGTGCGCGGCGAGATCGTCGACGGTCACGAAGCCGTCGCGCTGCACCCATTCGAGCAGTTCCTGCTGGCGCGCGTTGAGGGTGAGGCGGGGATCTCGGGTCATGGCTCGGTGGTCGTGTCGTGAGACGGAGCGGGTATTGTAAGGGCGGCAACGGCGTTCGGCCGGCCTGGCCGGCACGGCCGCGTGAAATTCATGCGGGAATTGCATGGATTCATGTGACAAATGAATTTGTGCGATTGCGCTGATCGCGTTGCAATGGCGGACTGCCCGCGCATGCGGGCACGCGTTCGGCGCGTTCATTCAGCTTTCGACGAGGTGGCACCGATGACTGGCTTCAACTGGCACAACCCGTATCCGACGACCCGCATCCCGGTATTCGCGCGCAACGTCGTGTCGACGTCGCATCCGCTCGCCGCGCAGGCCGGGCTGCGGATGCTGTGGAAAGGCGGCAACGCGGTCGACGCGGCGCTGGCCGCCGCGGCCGCGATTACCGTCGTCGAGCCCGTGTCCTGCGGGCTCGGCGGCGACGCGTTCGCGCTCGTGTGGGACGGCGAGCGGCTGTCCGGGCTGAACGCGTCGGGCGTCGCGCCGGCCGCGTGGAACGTCGACTATTTCCGCAAGCGCCACGGCGAGGATGCGCACGGCATCGCGAACATGCCGATGCGCGGCTGGGATACCGTCACCGTGCCGGGCGTGATCGCGGGCTGGGAGGCGCTGCACGCGAAGTTCGGCTCGCTGCCGTTCGCGGACCTGCTCGAGCCGGCGATCGAGATCGCGGAGCGCGGTTATGCGGTGCCGCCGATCGTCGCGCACAAGTGGGCGGCGGCGGTGCCCGCGCTGCAGGGCCTGCCGGGCTTCGCGGAGACCTTCATGCCGCGCGGCCGTGCGCCGCTCGTCGGCGAACGCGTGTGCCTGCCGGGCCATGCGCAGACGCTGCGCACGCTCGCGAAGGACGGCGCCCGTGCGTTCTATGAAGGCGCGCTCGCCGGGCGCATCGCCGCGTTCGCCCGCGAAGGCGGCGGCGCGCTGACCGAAGCCGACCTGCGCGCATACCGGCCGGAGTGGGTCGAGCCGATCGGCAAGCGCTTCGGCCGTCACACGATTCACGAGATCCCGCCGAACGGGCAGGGCATTGCCGCGCTGATCGCGCTCGGGATCGCCGAGCATGCGGGCGTGACCGATTGGCCGCTCGATTCGGTCGACTCGCAGCATCTGCAGATCGAGGCGATGAAGCTCGCATTCGCGGACGTCTATCGCTACGTGGCCGATCCGCGCGCGATGGAAGTCACGCCCGAGCAGATGCTCGACGATGCGTATCTCGCCGAACGCGCGAAGCAGATCGATCCCGCGCGCGCGACGCACTTCGGCGCCGGCCGGCCGCATTCGGGCGGCACGATCTACCTGTCGGCCGCCGACGAGCGCGGGATGATGGTGAGCTTTATCCAGTCGAACTACATGGGCTTCGGCTCGGGGCTCGTGGTGCCGGGCACCGGCATTGCGCTGCAGAATCGCGGGCACGGCTTCTCGATGGATCCGGCTTCGCCGAACGTCGTCGCGGGCGGCAAGCGGCCGTTCCACACGATCATCCCGGCGTTCGTGACCGAGCAGGTCGACGGCCGCACCGAGGCCGTGATGAGCTTCGGCGTGATGGGCGGCGACATGCAGCCGCAAGGCCATCTGCAGACCATCGTGCGGATGCTCGGCCATGGGCAGCAGCCGCAGGCCGCATGCGATGCGCCGCGCTGGAAGGTCAACCGCGACTTCACGCTCGACGTCGAATCGACGATGAATCGCGCGACGGTCGACGCGCTGGCCGCACGCGGCCATACGATCAAGTCGATCGACGATCCTTACATGGATTTCGGTTCGGGGCAGTTCATCTGGCGTCTTGATCGCGACGATCGCGAGCGCGGCTACGTGGCTGCGAGCGACAGCCGGCGCGACGGTCTGGCGGCCGGCTTCTGACGGTTCGCCTCAATTTCATGCGCTCGACGGGCGGCCGAACGGCCGCCCGTTTCGTTTGATGCGACCGTACTGCTGAACGGCTGCAAGCAGTTCGAAGGACTCGTCTAACGAACGGCAACAGACGCCGTGGAACTGCGCCTGTCCGGTATGGTCAGTGCTCTGGAGCACGAACGTCAAAGTCCGGCTAAGATGCCAAGATGGTTCGGCCGGACCAATTCACTAGAAACGCAAGTAATACGCCGCCTGCGGGATGGTCGGCGCCTGTGCCAAGGCATGGGCCGGCCCCCGCGCGACGACTGGGAGCGCACCACCATGGACACTAAAACGACGCATGTCATGCCGTGGCGAATCGAGGACATCGACCTGAACCGGATCGACCGTCAGCGTGCCGCCGCGAACGAGGATCTGCTGCTGCTGCTATGCGCGTCGTCGTTCATCGAAAGCGGCTCGGATCTCTACACGAGCAATCTGAGCGAATTCTTCAACGACGATCCTGAAGTATCCGAGTGGCTCAACAATGCATGGGAGCACGAAGAGTTGCAGCACGGCCGCGCGCTGAAGGCGTACATCGCGCACGTGTGGCCCGAGTTCGACTGGGATACCGCCTTCGCGAATTTCTTCGCCGAGTATTCGAAGACCTGCAAGGTCGAGGCATTCGAGAAGACCCGCGCGCTCGAGATGGTCGCTCGCTGCGTCGTCGAGACGGGCACGGCCACGCTCTATCGTGCGATCAACGAATGCTCGGACGAGCCCGTGCTGAAGGAAATCACCGACAACATCCGCACGGACGAAGTGCGTCACTACAAGCACTTCTTCAAATTCTTCAAGAAGTACAACAAGCTCGAAGGCAATGGCCGGCTCGCGGTGCTCGGTGCGCTGGCGCGTCGCGTGATGGAAATCAAGAACGAGGATTCCGAGATCGCGCTGCGCCACGTGTTCGCGGTTCGTTATCCGGATCGCGTCGGCGACAGCCAGTACAACCGCGAGCGCGCCGCGCGCATCAGTACGCTCGTGCGGCGCAACCTGTCGGCCGACATGTGCGTGAAGATGCTGCTCAAGCCGCTCGACCTGCCCGCGAGGATCCAGCCGGGCGTCCATTATCCGCTCACGAAGATCACGCGGCACGTATTCCTGCGCTGATCGCCGCGGCCCGGCCCGGCTGGCGTATGCTGCCGCATCGTCATCCGATCTTGATCCGCACCGGGGCCACGCCATCATGACCGATACCCATCGCCACGCGCTCGAACAATGGACGTTCGACGCGTGGCCGCCGGCCGTCGTATCGCTGTTCGACGGCACCGCGCTCGAGCGTCATGCCGATATCGCCGCGTCGCTGATCGTCGCGATCGACGACGGCCAGTTGCGCACTACGCTGCTCGGCGTCGGCGAGATCTATGCGCACGATGCGCGCACGCTGCTGCTGGCGCTATGGCCGCAATCGCGTGCGGCGCGCGCGCTCGCGCAACGGCGCGCGGCCGCGTTGACGCTCGTCGCGGACGGCGCATTCTTTCAGGCGCAATTGAGGATCGAGCCGCTCGAAGGCGACTTCGGCGGACTGGCCGGATTCGCTGCGACGATCGCGCACGGCGATGCGCAGCGGGTCGGTTATGCGCGTCTCGCGACAGGCGTCACGTTCACGCTGGAAGGAGAGCGCGCCGCGGTGCTCGCGCGCTGGCAACGCCAGGTCGAGCACCTGCGGCGCGCGGCCGCGCGGCTTCAGTGACCGCGCTGGCCGCTGCGCGACGAACGGTTGCGGTTCGGGTGCGCGGCGTTGCCGCTCGCGGGGCGCGCGCTGTTGCCGCCGCCCGCCGGGCGTCCGCCGCTGCCGCCGGCGCCGCCTTGCGTGCGCGGCTTCGCGGCCTTCTGCTGCGATGCCTTCGGTTGCGCGTTGCCGTCGCGCTTCGCGGCCGGCTGGCCTGAGCCGCCTGCGCGCGGCTGGCGATTGCCGCCGCCACCACCACCACCGCTGCGAGGTTGCTGCTGCCCGCGGCGCTGCTGGATCGGCTCCGGCTTCGCGTTCGGATCGGGTTCGAAGCCCGCGATCACTTCCTGCGGAATCTCGCGCTTGATCAGCCGCTCGATGTCGCGCAGCAGTTGCTTCTCGTCGACGCACACGAGCGACACGGCTTCACCGGTCGCGCCCGCGCGGCCCGTGCGGCCGATCCGGTGCACGTAATCCTCGGGCACGTTCGGCAGGTCGAAGTTGACGACGTGCGGCAACTGGTCGATGTCGATCCCGCGCGCGGCGATATCGGTCGCGACGAGCACCTGCAGCGTGCTGTTCTTGAACTCGGCAAGCGCGCGCGTGCGGGCCGATTGGCTCTTGTTGCCGTGGATCGCCATCGCGCTGATGCCGTCCTTCGTCAACTGTTCGGCGAGCCGGTTCGCGCCGTGCTTGGTGCGCGTGAACACGAGCACCTGGAACCAGTTGTGTTCGCGGATCAGGTGCGTGAGCAGCTCGCGCTTGCGGTCGCGGTCGACCGGGTGGATCTTCTGCGCGACGCTCTCGGCGGTCGTGTTGCGGCGCGCGACCTCGATCAGCGCGGGCGAGTCGAGCAGGCTGTCGGCGAGCGCCTTGATCTCGTCGGAGAAGGTCGCCGAGAACAGCAGGTTCTGGCGCTGCGGCGGCAGCTTCGCGAGCACGCGCTTGATGTCGTGGATGAAGCCCATGTCGAGCATCCGGTCGGCTTCGTCGAGCACGAGGATGTCGAGATCCGACAGGTCGATCGTCTTCTGCTGCATGTGGTCGAGCAGGCGCCCCGGCGTCGCGACGACGATGTCGACGCCGCGCTTGAGCGCATCGATCTGCGGATTGATGCTGACGCCGCCGAACATCACGGTCGAGCGCAGCTTCAGGTACTTGCTGTAGGCACGGACGCTTTCCTCGACCTGCGCGGCGAGTTCGCGCGTCGGCGTGAGGATCAGCGCGCGCACCGCGCGCTTCGCGCCGCGATGCTCGGCGTAGAACGTGTGCAGGCGCTGCAGGATCGGCAGCGTGAAGCCGGCGGTCTTGCCGGTGCCTGTTTGTGCGCCGGCGAGCAGGTCGCCGCCGCCGAGCACGGCGGGGATCGCCTGCTGCTGGATCGGAGTCGGCGACGTGTAGCCGAGCTCGTTGACCGCCTTGACAAGCGGTTCGGCCAGGCCGAGAGATTCGAAAGACATAGATACCACTCTTGAGTTTTATGATCGGCGACACCTCGCGCGGCCCGCGCGGGGACTGGCGTCGCAAAAAGCAAAGGGGCGCGGCTGCGGTTTCCCGCAGCCACGCCCCGTTTGCGTCACGCGTTATTTAGTCAAGCGGCGCGGAACGCAGGTCGCTCACCTGTTGCGGCGAGATCGGCGTACCGTTGTTGCCCCACGACATCCGGATATACGTTACAACGGCTGCGACTTCCTGGTTCGACAGCGACTGCGCGAACGGCGGCATGCCGTACGGACGCGGATTCTTGAACGTGCTCGGCGGATAGCCACCGTTCAGCACCATGCGGATCGGGTTGACCGCCGATTCCATCATGATCGAGTGGTTGCCCGCGAGCGGCGGATATGCCGGCGGCTTGCCCGCGCCGGTTTCGGCGTGGCAGGTCGCGCAGTTGTCGGCGTAGATCTTCTTGCCCTGGTCGAACAGCGCATTGCCGAACTGCTTCGACGGCTCGTACTGCATGTTCTTCGGCGCTTCAGCCTTCTGCGGGATCGACTTCAGGTACGTCGACATCGCGCGCGTATCTTCGTCGGTCATGTACTGCAGGCTGTTGTGGACCACGTCCGCCATCGGACCGAACACCGCGCCCTTCTGCGACACGCCGGCCTGCAGCAGGTCGGACAGCTCCTGCACGTGCCAGTCGCCGAGGCCGAGTTCCTTGTCGTTCGTCAGCGACGGCGCATACCAGTTCTGCAGCGGGATCAGGCCGCCTGCGAACGCCGACGAACTCACCGGGCCGCCCATCATGTTGATCGACGTGTGGCACATCGAGCAGTGGCCGAGGCCTTCGACGAGGTAAGCGCCGCGGTTCCATTCGACCGACTTCGTCGGATCCGGCTTGTACTCGCCTTCCTTGAAGAACAGCGTGCGCCAGCCGATCAGCAGGTTGCGGTTGTTGAACGGGAACTTCAGTTCGTGCGGACGGCTCGGCACCGACACCGGCGGGACCGAACGCAGGTACGCGTAGATCGCGTCCGAATCCGAGCGCGTGACCTTCGTATAGCTCGCGAACGGGAAGCCCGGGTAGAGCAGGCTGCCGTCCTTCGAGCGACCCGTGTGCATCGCGCGGTAGAAGTCGTCCGACGTCCACTTGCCGATGCCGTCCTTGTCGTCCGGCGTGATGTTCGGCGTGTACATCGTGCCGAACGGCGTTGCCATCGGCAGGCCGCCCGCGAACGACTTGCCGCCGCGCACGGTGTGGCACGCGATACAGTCGCCGACGCGCGCGAGGTATTCGCCCTTCTTGATCAGCGCGGCCTGGTCGGCCGGCGTGGCCGCGACGGCGGCAGCGCCGTGCAGCGTGTCGTTGCCCGGCCACAGGACCGGCACGAGGGCGGTAGCCGCGACGATCGCGACAGCCGAGAGTGCAAACAGGGACTTGCGTTTCATTGTGTCTGTCTCCCTTGCCTTATTGCGGTTCGCTGCCGCAGGCGAGCGGAGTCTTCATCGAGCGCGCCGGGGCCGGCACGGGGTTGGCGGGCGCCGGTTGCGCGGCGAGCCATGCGGTCACGGCCGTCACGTCTTCGTCGGAAAGCTTCGCTGCGATGTCGTGCATGCAGTCCGGTGCCTTTGCGTGGCGGTTGCCCGAGCGCCATGCGCCGAGCTGTGCGCTCAGGTAATCGGCGTGCAGGCCGACGAGGCCGGGGATCGCCGGCTGCATGCCGGTCAGCCCTGCGCCGTGGCAGGCCACGCAGGCCGGCAGCTTGCGGGACGGGTCGCCCTGCGTGACGAGCTGCTTGCCGCGCGCGAGCGTCGCGGCCGGCAGCGTCGGCTTCGCCGGCGTCGGGTACGGCGGACGTTCGGCCGAGAAGTGCTCGGCGATTTCGCGCAGGTAGTCGTCGTTCAGGTACGTCAGCAGATAGTTCATCGGCGGGTACTTGCGCCGGCCGTCACGGAAGTTGACGAGCTGGTTGTACAGGTACTCGGCCGGCTTGCCGGCAAGACGCGGGAAGTAGTCGTTGTCCGTACCCTGGCCGTGGACGCCGTGGCATGCGGTACAGCCGCGCACGCGCTCGGCCATCGTATCGGGTGCCTTGAGCGGCGCCTGCTGGGCGTGCGCTTGCTCCGTGGGCTTGGTCTGCGCTTGGGCAGCGCTCATAAGGCCCGCTCCGCCGATCAACAGAACGGCGAGCAGCGGACGGAAGAGGCGTCTTGAAGACACACGAGACTCCATGATTATTCGTCGGGGACCTTGTCCGGGCTACGATCGGCTCGGCGCATGGACGGCAGGACAGCCGGGCTGCTGCGACGCGGCATTCTATCATCGATGGGTAATGACGGCTATTTGGCAAAAGGACAGCGGTTCCTGTCTGTTTACGACTTGCGACAATTTGACGCGTATTGCACAGCGGCGAAGTGAACCGGCGTGCGCTTTCGCCATCGAAGACCGTACACTCGCGGGTCGCGCGGCGCCGCCTCCGCCGCAGGTCCAGTCATTTCTCCCGTTTCCGGATTCATCGATGACGTTTTCTACCGTGCCGTTGCCTCGTTCCCGTTGTCTGTCCCGTTGCCGCCGCGCCGCCGGCCGGCCGTTTGCGGGAGGGTGCGCGCAATGAAGTTCGACAGCTTGTGGATCGGGCAGGTCGCGCTCGCGGCGCTAATGGACGCCGCGTTCGCGATGGCGGTCGGCTCGGCGCTGCTCAAGGCCTGGCTCGGCAAGGACGGCGCGCGGCCGGTCGTCTCGCCTTCGCATCCCGCGTGGTTGCGCGCACAACATTCTCTGGTCGCGGCGGCGCTGGCGCTCGTGCTCGCGGATCTCGGCTGGCTGGTCTACGAGGCCGCGACGATGAGCGGCGCGGGGCTCGGCGGCGCGTTGGCCGCGATTCCCGTCGTGCTGATGCAGACGCACGCGGGCTTCGCGTGGAGCGTCGCGTTCGCCGGCGCGGTGGTGCTCGCGATCGTCGCGCTGGCGAAACCGGAGGGCCCGGGCGCGCACGCGGTGCTGTGGCTCGCGGTGATCGTGGTCGCGGCCGGCAAGGCATCGCTCGGCCATGCGGCCGATACGGGCGCGTTGTCCGCGGCGGTCGGCGTGCAGACGCTGCACCTGCTCGCGACGGCCGTGTGGGGCGGCCTCGTGCTCGCGGGCGGGCTCGCGGTGCTGCCGGCGCTCGGTTCGTCGGTCGCACGCGGCGCGCTGATCCGCATCGGCCAGCAACTGTCGCGTACGTCGATCATCGCGGTCGTCTTCTTGCTCGCGACGGGCGTGCTCAATGCGCTGCGCGGGCTCGGCGGATCGCTCGCGCCGCTCGACGGCAGCACGTGGGGGCGCGTGTTGCTGCTGAAGCTGCTGCTCGTCGCGCTCGCGCTCGTGCTCGGCGGCCTGAACCGCTTCTCGGCGCTGCCGCGGCTGCGCCGCACCGCGTCGACCGAGGATGCGCACACGTTCCGCAACATCCTGCATCTCGAAGGGATGACGATGATCGGCGTGTTCGTCGCGGCCGCCGTGCTGTCGTTCAGCGTGCCGGGGTTCGCGGCGCTCGGTTGACGGCAGGTTCCGCATGGCGCGAAGCAAGGTCGCCGGCGCGTGCGCGGCACGTGCCGTTCGTCGCGCCGCGCATGCAAAAAATCGGCCGCCTGTCGGGCGGCCGTTCCGAAGTCGATGCGTACCGCGCGGGCCGCAGCCGCGCGATACGCAGCGTGCTCACCACTCGGCGACGCTGCCATCCGCGTGGCGCCACACCGGGTTGCGCCAGCGGTGGCCCGTCTTCGCCATCTCGCGCACCTTCTCCTCGTTGACGTCGATGCCGAGCCCCGGGCCCTGCGGGATCGCGACGAAGCCGTCCTCGTAGCGGAACACCTCGGGATTGCGCAGGTAGTCGAGCAGGTCGTTGCCCTGGTTGTAGTGGATGCCGAGGCTTTGTTCCTGGATGAATGCGTTGTAGCTGACCGCATCGAGTTGCAGGCATGCGGCGAGCGCGATCGGGCCGAGCGGGCAGTGCAGCGCGAGCGCGACGTCGTAGCTCTCCGCGAGCGTCGCGATCTTGCGGCACTCGGTGATGCCGCCCGCGTGCGACGCGTCGGGCTGGATGATGTCCACGTAGCCGCCCGCGAGGATGTGCTTGAAGTCCCAACGCGAGTACAGCCGTTCGCCGAGCGCGATCGGCGTGTTGGTCTGGTTGACGATGTCGCGCAGCGCCTCGGCGTTCTCCGACAGCACGGGTTCCTCGATGAACATCAGCTTGTACGGGTCGAGCTCCTTCGCGAGCACCTTCGCCATCGGCTTGTGCACGCGGCCGTGGAAGTCGACGCCGATCCCGACGTGCGGGCCGACCGCGTCGCGCACGGCCGCGACGTTCGCGATCACCTGCTCGACCTTGTCGTAGGTGTCGACGATCTGCAGCTCCTCGGAGCCGTTCATCTTCACGGCCTTGAAGCCGCGCTCGACGACCGCGCGCGCATTGTTCGCGACGTCGCTCGGCCGGTCGCCGCCGATCCACGAATACACCTTGATGCGATCGCGCACCTGGCCGCCGAGCAGCGCGTGCACCGGCACGCCGTGATGCTTGCCCTTGATGTCCCACAGCGCCTGGTCGACGCCCGCGATCGCGCTCATCATGATCGGGCCGCCGCGGTAGAAGCCCGCGCGGTACATCACCTGCCAGTGATCCTCGATCAGCAGCGGGTCGCGGCCGACGAGGTAGTCGGCCAGTTCCTGCACCGCGGCCTCGACCGTGTGCGCGCGGCCCTCGACGATCGGCTCGCCCCAGCCGACGATGCCCTCGTCGGTTTCGATCTTGAGGAACAGCCAGCGCGGCGGGACGACGAAAGTTTCGAGGCGGGTGATTTTCACGATGCGAGTCTCCATGGTTGACCGGCGCGGGCGCACGGGCGCGGCGCGCGGTCGCGTGCTTTCAGGATTATCCTAGCGTAGCCGGATAAAAAATAGTATTAATAGCATTATTGTGCAGATAGTGGGCAGCCGGCACGCGGGCCCAACGGAGAACGATCATTCAACACGACCTGCATGGACAGACGGCTTTCCGGCTTGCGACGGCGATCCTGCGCGGCGACTATCCGCCCGAATCGCTGCTGCCGAGGGAGCCCGACCTGATGGAGATGTACGGCGTGAGCCGCACGGTGATGCGCGAGGCGCTGCGCACGCTGACGTCGAAGGGGCTGGTCGAATCGCGGCCGAAGGTCGGCACGCGCGTGCGGCCGCGCCATGCGTGGAACCTGCTCGACGCCGACCTGCTCGACTGGTACGCGCGCGTTGCGCCGCCGCTCGCGTTCGCGCTGAAGCTGCAGGAGATGCGCGAGATGATCGAGCCGTACGCGGCCGCGCTTGCCGCGCGCGCGCATACGCCGGAAGCGTTCGACGCGATCGACGACGCGGCGCGCGCGATGGCCGCCGCGCGCAACGTCGACGAATGGGTGCGCGCCGACCTGCGCTTTCACCTGAGCGTGCTCGCGGCCGGCGGCAACGAATTGCTGATGCCGCTCGGCGCGCTGATCGACCGCACGCTCGAGGCGCAACTGCATCTGAATGCGCGTCGCGCGGACGTGTACAACGCGTCGCTCGCCGAGCATACGGCCGTCAGCGATGCGATTCGCATGCGCGACGAGGACGGCGCGCGCCGCGCGATGGCGGCGCTGCTCGCGGTGACGCGCGCGCGGATCGAGATGTCGTGACGGAACGGGGCGGGCGGGGCGGCGCCGTCAGGCGGCGTTTGCGCAGCCGCCCGGCTTGTGGATGCGTTCCGTCGACGCAGGATACTTCGCGAGCAGGCTCGCCGGCCGCCGCGGGCGCACGACCAGGTCGCCGCCGCAGTTCGGGCAGCGGCCTTTCAGCACGTCGTCGGCGCAGGTCGCGCAGAACGTGCACTCAAACGTGCAGATGCGCGCCTCCGCCGAATCGGGCGGCAGGTCCTTGTCGCAGCATTCGCAGCCGGGGCGCAGTTCGAGCATGATGGTTTTCCTTGGTTGGGGAGGGTCAGGACGGGCGCCGCCGGACATTGCGCGCGGCGCATGTGCGCGCTACTGTACCCGCTTGAATCGGCCTGGCCAACGGCGTCCGTCCGGGCGCCGCCGACGCGCACCGGCCGCACCGGGAGACGATGATGCTTTATCGCGGAAGCTGTCACTGTGGAGACGTGAAGTTCGAAGCGGAAGGCGACTTGCAGGGCGTGATGGCAGTGCAACTGCTCGATCTGCCAGCGCAAGGGCGCGCTGATGTGGTTCGTGCCGCGCGACCACATGAAGCTCCTCACGCCCGACGAGAATCTCGCGACCTACCTGTTCAACAAGCACGTGATCAGGCATCGCTTCTGCAAGCGCTGCGGGATGCATCCGTTCGCCGAGGGCGTTCATCCGAACGGCACCGCGATGGCCGCGATCAACGTGCGCTGCCTCGAGGATATCGACCTCGACGCGCTGCCCGTCACGCACTACGACGGCCGCTCGCACTGAGCGGCGTGCCATCGCGTGAACTTACGTGCCGCGGTCAGGAAGGTTGCGCCGACGCGGCGCCCGGCGCGGGCATTTCCGCCTGCGGCGCGGGCTCCGCGGCGTGCGTGCCGGTGGCGGCCGGACGTTCGATCAGCGGCGCGAGCGCCGGCGCCATCGATTTCAGCAACTGCACGGCCATCGCGCTCGTGAAGTCGTAGCGCGCCGCGTACGGTTCGTGCGCGGTTGCCGTCAGGACCCCGAAGAACCGGTCGCCGATCACGAACACGAACGTGCCGCTGCGGTTCACCTTGCGCGATTCGATCAGCCGCGCGCCGCGCGCGTAGACGTTGAAGCGCTGGTCGCCCGTCCCCGTCTTGCCGTATACCTCGAGCGTCTTGCCGTCGGGCAGCGTGAAGCCGCCCGCGAGGCGGCGCGCGGTGCCGCTGAGCACGACGTCGCGCAGCAGCGTGTGCGCCACGTTGACGATTTCCGGCGACAGCATCGGCTGCGGCTGCGCGGTCGCGCGCACGAAGCGCGTCTCGTACGGCGTGCCCTTCGCGAAGTCGAGCCGCGTGATCGTCTCGGTCGGCGCTTTCTGGCCGCCGTTCGCGATCAGGCCGATCAGTTTCGCGAGCGCGTCGGGCTGGTCGCCCGATGCGCCGATCGCGGCCGCGTAGGACGGCGTGACTTCCGCGAACGGGTAGCCGAGCGCGCGCCACGACTTCGTGATCTCCGCGTACGCGCGCAACTCGACCATGCGGCGGATGCGGCGGTCCTGGGTCGCGTGGTAGCGCGTCTTGTACAGCCACGAATACGTGTAGAAACGCGCATCGCGGCTCTCGCGCTGGACCTCGCCGAGCGGCGCACTCGGGTGCGCGCGCAGGTAGTTGAGCGTCCACAGCGCGAGCGGGTGCACGCTCGCGATATAGCCGCGATCGTTGAGGTTGAACCGGTCGATCGCGTATTTCGCGTAGAGCGCGGCGAGATCGTCGTCGGACAGCGTCGCGGCCGGCGTGCCCTTCAGTTGCGCGCGCATCTGCGCATCGAACCACGCGAGCGATTCGTTCGGCGCGACGCTGCGCAGCACCGTCGCGATCTTCGGCGGCGACTTGCGCACGTCCTTCAGCATCAGCGCGAGTGCGTCGTCGGGTGCCTTGCCCGCATAGCGCGTGTAGTAGCGCTTCACGTAGACCTGGCTTTCGCCGTCGACGAACTGCTGCAGGTAATGCCGGCGCTGTTCGGGATCGCCGAGCCACGACGACGACGGGCCGGCCGCCTGCAGCGTCTCGTAGTGGACGATGTCGCGCATCAGCCGCACGAACACGAGGTTGACCGAATGCTCGAACGCAGTGTGCAGCGTCAGGATGCGGCCGTTGTCCGACTTCTCGAAGTTCGAGAACACCTGCGCGCCGCCGCCCGTGTAGAACACGTCGGGGCTCGCCGAGTACTTGCGTTCGACGGCCGCGTCGAGCATTGCCTGCAGCGAGCGGTCGCGCGTATGCGACAGATAGTCGAGCGCCCAGCGCGACAGCCCGTCGACCGGGTCGGGTTTCACACGCGCAAGCTGCGCGTTCGACAGGTTCGCATAGCGCGCGTGCAGGTCGGAAACGATCTGCAGGTACGTGATCAGCGTGCGCAGTTTCGCGGTCGAGCCGAGGTTGATGCGGCCGCCGCGATTCACGTCGAACGGCTCGTTCACGCTGTCGGTCTGCACGCGCAGCATGTTCGCGCCGTTGCGGCGTTCGTACAGCGTGAAGCTGTACGTGAGATGCGACGGGTCGTCCTTCGGCGCGAGCATCTCGTAGCCATAGAGGCCGGCGGCCTGCGCGCCGTCGCGCGTCGATGCCTTCGCGAGCCGCTCGGCGACGGCTCGCTGCACGCCGTTGTCGAGCGTGCTGGTCGCCTCCAGGTCGAGCAGGTCGAGCTGGTACACGTCGCTGATGCCGAGTGCCGACAGCAGCGACGCACGCGCGGACGACACGGCCTTGCGCGACACGAACGACTGCACCTGCGCGGCGGCAGGCGGCGCGCTGCGTTCGATCTGCGCGGACAGCGCGGCATCGCGCAATGCAGGCGAGATCACGCCGCCGTTCGACAGCAGCCGCAGGTAGCTGTCGGTCAGCCGCTGCAGCGCCGGGTAGCCGCGGTTGAGGAAGTAAGACGGCGCGCGCTGCGCGATGATCAGCGACAGCACCTCGCGGAACGTCTTGCCCTGTTCGTCGACGTTGTCGCCGGTCGTCGGCGCGGACAGGATCCGGTTCACGTCGTTGAAGTCGCGGCCGTACCAGGCGGCGAGACCGTCGCCGATGCCGGTGATTTCGCCGATATGCGGCCGCGCGGCGAGCGGCACCGAGTTCAGGTAGCGCACGACGATCGTGCGGCGCGCGAGCATCGTCTGCGGGCCGTTCAGATACGCGCGGACCGATGCCGACGCGATCTGCCGCAGCTTCTCGGGCGGCGTCGCGGTGCGGCCTTCGGGCGAATGGCGGAACTTCTCGATCTGGGTCGCGAGCGTGCTGCCGCCCGGGCGCGCCTGGTGACGGTTGACGACGTGCAGCGCCTGGTCGGCGAGCGCGCGGCTGAAGCGGCCCCAGTCGATCGCCGGGTTGCGGTTCGGTTCGTTCGCGTCGAGCAAGTAGCGATCCTCGATGAACAGCAGCGCATCGACGACCACGCGCGGCACCGTGTCGAAGTCGGCATAGACGCGCTGCGGGAATGCGGTCGCGAACAGCGGCGCGCCGGTCGAATCGAACAGCATCAGGCCCGTCTGGTCTTTTTCTTCGTAAGGGAGGAACAATCCGCGCTCGCCGAGCGACAGCATCCGTTGCGAATCGCGCGCCTGCTTGCCGACGACGAAGCCGCGCGCGAGCAGCCGCTCCTGGAACGACGGAATCATCGCGTAGCCGAGGCGCTGGTCGTAGGGGCCGTTCGCGGGGAAGCGGATGTGATCGCTCGGGCCCGTTTCGACCGTGTAGCCGACATCGCGGGTGAGCTCGGACAGGTAGCGCGCCTGCAGCCGGGACGTTTCGATCTCGGTCTGCACGAGTCGCGCGACGATCGCGAGCGCGATCAGCAGCGCGGCCAGCAAGGACCATTTGACCCACGTCCAGACCGATGCGAGACCGGTCACGCGCGGCAGGATACGATTAAGCGGCCGATTCATGGCGGCGTCTCCCTAAGGGCGCAGGCTGTCTGGCCGCACCCCATTAAGGATTAGTGTAGTCCTCAACCGCGGGCTGCCAAGGGCGGTTCACTACCGAGATGCGCCGATGCAACGCGCATGCCTGTGACGCGCGGCGACCGGCGTTGCGATGCGACGGCGCACGCCGTCGCGGCGAAACGTTTGCGCGTGCCGTGCCTAGGCGTTCGCGCGACAACGGTTTCGGCGGGCAGGCCCGGGCGGCCGGGCAGGGGGCGCTGCACCGGTTTCGTGCGGTGCGGCATCGCGGCAAATCGGGCCGGATCCTGTTCGCGAAATCGCGGCCGGCGCATGGCGACGCTGCGGGTTTCCGCGATAGCCGTGCACGCCGGCAGAGCGTAGGATCGCCGGATCTGCGGCGCATTTCCGCTTTCGCCGGGACTCCCATGCCGATCCATCCCGTCGCACTCGTTTGCACGGCCATCCTCGGGCTGCTGCTGTTCGGGCTCGGACTCGTCGTGTCCGTCACGCGCTTCCGGTGCACCACCGGATCCGGGTGTGCGCCCGATCCGACGAACGGGTTGCACAAGATCGTGCGCGCGCACGGCAACACGGCCGAATACGCGCCGTTTCTCGCGGTGCTGTTTCTCTATTTCGGCGCACACGATCCGTCGCGCGCGATCCTGTCGCTGATCGTCGCGGCGACCGCATGCCGCTGCCTGCTCGTGATCGGATTGCTCGCGTGGCCGACGATGGCCAGGCCGAATCCCGTGCGTTTCATCGGCGCGATCGGCACGTATCTGTGCGGCGCCGCGCTGTGCATCGCGCTGTTCGTCCGAGCGGCGGCGTGACGTATCGCCAGGTCGCGGCAGGACTCGACTGCCTCCTGTCCAAGTGCACCGATGCGTATCTGACCGCCGTCTGCCGGTGCCCGTCTGGCACTGACTCGACGGGGCGGGCGACGGCGGCCGCCGCGAGCGGTGATATCCTCGCGGGACGCCCGCAATCGACGGGCGGTGTCCGATTGCCCGTGCGCGGCCTCGCCGCCGCGCGGCGCGGCGTTTCCGAGGGAAGAACCGACATCATGAGCCGCAAATTCATTCTGAAGGGCGACACGACCGACCACGGCGGCGTGGTGCTCGAAGGGATCGACAATTCGTCGTTCGACGGGCGCGAACTCGCCTATCTCGGCGCGCCCGTGTTCTGCGCCGCGTGCAAGACGACGGGCGTGATCGTGTCGGACGGCGGCGAGCGGACGATGACCGTGATGGGCAAGGTCGTCGCGCTCGAACACGACCTGTGCCAGTGCGTGTGCACGCCGCAACCGAAACTGATCCCGTCGCAGGGCACGGGGACGATCTCGGGGTAAAACCCGCCGCGCGGCACGGCGCACGGCGGCCCGCCGTCAGACGCTGCCTTCCGTCTCGATCACGAGGATGCGCGCTTCGCCGAGCGGATGCGCGACGTGCTCGGTGCCGACCGTCGCGTGGAAGACGTCGCCGGTTTCGAGCACCGTCGCGTGCTCGATGCCTGCTACGCGGTAGCGCATCTCGACGCGGCCGTTGAGCACCGCGAACACTTCGTCGCCATCGTTCACATGCCATCGATACGGCTGGTCGGTCCAGTGCAGGCGGACCGTGATGCCGTTCAGGTTCGCGATGTCGAGCGCGCCCCACGGGCGGTCCGCGGTGAATGCCGCGCTGCGGATGATGTTCATCGATATGTTTTCCGGCGCGAATGCGCGTCGTCTTCCGGTCAATTCCCCGGCATCCTCATTCAGCGCGACATCGCGCGCAGCGCCTGCTCGATTGTCTGCTTGCGTTTCGCAAAGCTGGCCGCCGAACGTTCGGTGACGCGCTTCACGACCGATGCCGGCGCGGTGTCGGGCGAGCCGGCGTCGAACGGCGGCGCAGGCGCGTATTCGAGCTGAAGCTGGATCGCCTGCGCCTCTTCGTCGCCGGCCAACTCCGCGGCGATCGTCAGCGCGAAGTCGATGCCGGCCGTTACGCCGCCGCCGGTGATCAGGTTGCCGTCGCGCACGACACGCTCGCGCACGGGCACCGCGCCCAGCGGTTCGAGCAGCGCGTGGAACGCCCAGTGCGTCGTCGCACGCCGACCGCGCAGCAGGCCGGCCACGCCGAGCAGCAGCGCGCCCGTGCAGACCGACGTCACGTAGCGCGCGGTGGCGGCGCGCTGCTGCACGAACGCGATCGTTTCGGCGTCGAGCAGCAGGTCGTTGATCCCGATGCCGCCCGGCACGCAGATCACGTCGAGCGGCGGGCAGTCGTCGAACGTGCAGGTCGGCGCGAGCGCGAGGCCGCTGCTCGACGCGACGGCATCGCGCGACTTCCAGACCAGGTGGACGGTCGCGTCGGGCAGCGACGCGAGCACGTCGTGCGGGCCGGTGAGATCGAGTTGCTGAACGCCGGGAAACACGAGAAGGCCGATATGCAGGGTCATGCGAAGACTCCGGGTGGAAGAGGAGCGCGCCGTTGCCGGCACACGATGGACAGATCGATTCTAGGTGCGTAGTGTTTGGCGAAATTGCCATATCGCCCACGTTTTCAGCCAATCGCCATGCCTGCCGTCCCGCGCTCGATCCTGGTCCTTGCGTTTCCCCGCGCACAATTGCTCGACGTGTCGGGGCCACTGCAGGTGTTCGCGTCCGTCAACGAACTTGCGCTGGAGCGTGGGCAGCCGGCGCCGTATGCGCCGCGTGTCGTCGCGGCCGACGCCGGGCCCGTCGAGACGTCGTCGGGCCTCGTCGTGATGGCCGAGTCGCTGCGCTCGGCCGCGCGCCGTCCCGATACGGTGATCGTCGCGGGCGGCAAGGGCGTGCACGCGGCATCGCAGGATGCCCGGCTGGTGCGCTGGGTGCGGCAGCAGGCGGAGCGTGCGCGGCGCGTTGCGTCGGTCTGCACCGGCGCGTTCCTGCTCGCCGAGGCCGGCCTGCTCGACGGACGGCGTGCGGTCACGCACTGGGCGCGCTGCGACGAATTCGCGGCGCGCTACCCGAACGTGCGCGTCGAAGCCGATCCGATCTTCATCCGCGAGGGCGCGCTATGGACGTCGGCCGGCGTGACGGCCGGCATCGATCTCGCGCTCGCGCTGGTCGAGGAGGATCTCGGCCGCGCGACCGCGCTCGATGCCGCGCGCGAACTCGTCGTGTTCCTGAAGCGTCCGGGCGGACAGGCGCAGTTCAGCGCGATGCTGTCGATGCAGCGTACCGACGACCGGTTCGGCGAATTGCATGCATGGATGGCCGAGCACCTGGCGGCCGACCTGTCGGTGCCCGCGCTGGCCGAGCGCGTGCGCATGAGCGAACGCAGCTTCGTGCGCCACTATCGCGCGGGAACCGGCCGCACGCCCGCGCGCGCGGTCGAGCAGATCCGCGTCGAGGCCGCGCAGCGCCTGCTCGGCGAAACGACATGGCCCGTCAAGCGGATCGCCGCGCGGTGCGGATTCGGTTCGGAGGAGACGTTGCGGCGCAGCTTCGTGCGTGTGCTGGGCGTGTCGCCGCAGGCGTATCGGGAGCGGTTCGTGCGGTAACGCGCGGCGCGCGATCGGGGCCGGAGCGGTTGTTGTGTGGAACTGAACGAAAACCGATCATTTTCCAGTGCGAAATGCCGAGACTATTCAGGGCTGGAGAACAATGGGTGGGGGCTTGTGCCGTGCCCGCCGCGCGCTCTATTCTGTCCCGTTGGCGATTCGAAGGGGGGCAGCATGGACCGAATCCAGGCAATGGAAGTTTTTACCCGTGTGGTCGACGCGAACAGCTTTACGCGCGCGGCCGACACGCTCGCGATGCCGCGCGCGTCGGTGACGACCATCATCCAGAATCTCGAGGCGCTGCTCGGCGTGCGCCTGATGCACCGGACGACGCGCCGGCTGTCGTTGACGCCGGAAGGTGCCGCGTACTACGAGCATTGCATGAAGATCATCGCGGAGATCGCGGAAGCCGACGCGAGCTTCCAGACCGGCAACCGCAAGCCGAGCGGCGTGCTGCGCGTCCATATGCCGAGTTCGCTCGGGCGGCGCATCGTGCTGCCGTCGCTGTCGATTTTCCGGCAGCGCTATCCGGACATCACGCTCGAGCTGGGGCTTTCCGACCGCTACGTGGATCCGGTCGAGGAGGGCATCGACTGCATGATCCGGGTCGGGCCGCTCGAGGATTCGTCGATGGTCGCGCGACGGATCGGGATGCTGAAGCGCGTGACCTGTGCATCGCCCGATTACGTCGCGCGTCACGGCGAGCCGCACGAGATTGCCGATCTTGCCGAACATCATGCGGTGAATTTCCGTTCGAGCCACGGCGCGCGTGCGATTCCGTGGGTGTTCATGATCGACGGCAAGCCGGTCGAGGTGCGGATGAGCGGGGAGGTCACGGTCAACGATTCGGATGCCTACGTGACGTGCGGGCTCGAAGGGTTCGGGATGATCCAGCCGACGCTGTTCATGGTGCTGCCGAACCTGCTCGACGGATCGCTGGTCGAGGTGCTGCCGGACTGCAATCCGAAGCCGAAGCCGATTTCGATCGTCTATCCGCACAACCGGCATTTGTCGCAGAAGGTGCGTGTGTTCGCCGACTGGATCGCGGAGGTGTTCGAGTCGACACCGGCGCTGGAAGGTGGGGAGAACTGGCGCGGGAAGGTGCGCGGGCAGTTGCCGGAGGAGCGGCGCGGGACGGTGGCGGCGTAACGAGCCGGGACGCGGCGGATTCGGCCGTTGTGTCCGCAAAGCGGGGGCCGTCGGTGCGCTAGGGCACGTGAAATGCCGCATGCCGGCGGGGGCGGCGCGAGAGGATCGCGAATCGGACGACGCCAAATGAAAAAGCCGCTGTTCCTTGCGGAACAGCGGCTTTTTTACAACTGGTGGCGAATCAGGGACTCGAACCCCGGACCTGCGGATTATGATTCCGTCGCTCTAACCGACTGAGCTAATTCGCCGAAGAAATGAATTATGGAGATCGGCCGTCAGGCTGTCAACACCTTTTTTCATCTTCCCCGAAAAAAGTTGCCGATGATCCGTACCGGCCTCGTCGCAGGGCGGTTGCCGGTCACCGGAACGCGCCCGGCAACCGCCCATGCCTCGACATCAATCCTGCGCGTAGATGTTCGAGTCCTTCGTCTCCTTGACGAACAGCAGGCCGATCACGAACGTGGCCAGCGCGATCACGATCGGATACCAGAGCCCCGAATAGATGTTGCCCTTCGCCGCGACGATCGCGAATGCGGTTGCCGGCAGGAAGCCGCCGAACCAGCCGTTGCCGATGTGATACGGCAGCGACATCGACGTATAGCGGATCCGCGTCGGGAACATCTCGACCAGCATCGCGGCGATCGGCCCGTAGACCATCGTCACGTAGATCACGAGGATCGTCAGGATCACGATCGTCATCGGCCAGTTGAGCTGCGCCGGGTCGGCCTTCGCCGGGTAGCCGGCCCCCTTCAGCGTCGATGCGAGCGTCTTGTCGAACGCCGCGCCCTGTGCCTTCGCGTCGGCCGCCTTGCCGTCATACGCCGGGATCACCGTATCGCCGACCTTGATTTCGGCCATCGTGCCGGCCGGTGCCGCGACGTTCTCGTAGTTCAGGCCGGCCTTCGCGAGCGCGCTCTTCGCGATGTCGCACGAATTCGTGAACTTCGACGTGCCCACCGGGTTGAACTGGAACGAGCAGGTGGCCGGATCGGCGACGACGGTGATCGGTGCCTTCTGCGTGGCGATCTCGAGCTGCGGGTTCGCGTAGTGCGTGAGCGCCTTGAACAGCGGGAAGTAGGTCAGCGCCGCGATCAGGCAGCCCGCGAGGATGATCGGTTTGCGGCCGATCTTGTCCGACAGCGACCCGAAGAACAGGAAGAACGGCGTGCCGATCAGGAGCGCGATCGCGATCAGGATGTTCGCGCTTGCACCGTCGACCTTCAGCGTCTGCGTGAGGAAGAACAGCGCGTAGAACTGGCCCGTGTACCACACGACGGCCTGGCCGGCGGTCAGGCCGACGAGCGCGAGGATCACGATCTTCAGGTTCTTCCACTGGCCGAACGCTTCGGTCAGCGGCGCCTTCGACGTCTTGCCTTCCGACTTGATGCGCAGGAACACCGGCGATTCGTTCAGCTGCAGCCGGATCCACACCGACACCGCGAGCAGCGCGATCGATGCGACGAACGGCACGCGCCAGCCCCAGTTGCCGAACGCTTCCTCGCCGATGAACGTGCGCACGCCGAGGATCACGAGCAGCGACAGGAACAGGCCGAGCGTCGCGGTCGTCTGGATCCACGCGGTGTAGAAGCCGCGCCGGTTCGCCGGCGCATGCTCGGCGACGTAGGTCGCCGCACCGCCGTACTCGCCGCCGAGCGCGAGGCCCTGCAGAAGCCGCATCGCGATGAAGATCACCGGCGCGGCGATGCCGATCGTCGTATAGCCGGGCAGGAAGCCGACCACGAACGTCGAGAGGCCCATGATCACGATCGTCACGAGGAACGTGTGCTTGCGTCCGACCATGTCGCCGAGCCGGCCGAACACGATCGCGCCGAACGGCCGCACCGCGAAGCCGGCCGCAAAGCCGAGCAGCGTGAAGATGAACGCGGCGGTCGGATTGACGCCGGAGAAGAAGCTCTTGCTGATGTAGGCCGCGAGTGAGCCGGCCAGGTAAAAGTCGTACCACTCGAACACGGTCCCGAGCGACGACGCGAAGATCACCTTTTTCTCTTCGCCCGTCATCGGCGCGTGCGAAATTTGCCCGCCTAACGTTGCCATGAATCGTCTCCAAGTCCCTTGATATAGATATGCGGCCGCCTTGGGTGGGCGGGCCTGTCGACGATTATTGGCACGGAAACTTACGGCGCACTGACTCGCGCGCACAAAACGGCTGCGCGTTAACCCGTGCCGAATCGGGTGCTTCGCGTGACGATCGTGGTGCGAACGTCCGGCAAAATGCCGGTTTCGGTGCGATCGTGGCGCGTTGCCGCGGTGCGCGTCAGGGTTAATCCGGAGCGGTTTCCGCCAGCGGCAGGCTGACGCGCACGAGCGTGCCGGCGAGGCGCGGCGCCTGCTGGTAGACGTGATCGTCGAGCGTCAGCGTGCCGCCGTGCTGCGTAGCGATCTCGCGCACGATCGCGAGCCCGAGGCCGCTGCCGTCGCCTTCGCGGCCGAGGATCCGGTAGAAGCGCTCGACGACGCGCTCGCGTTCCGCGGCCGGGATGCCGGGCCCCGTGTCCTCGACTTCGAGATGCGCGAGCCGCGCCGCGCGATCGGCGCGCACGCGCACCGTGATGCGGCCGCCTTCCGGCGTGTAGCGGATCGCGTTGTCGATCAGGTTGCCGAGCATCTCGCGCAGCATCACCGGGTTGCCGTCGACGTCGAGCGGCGCGTCGTCCGGCGGGCCTTCGTAGCCGAGATCCATCCGCTTCGCGAGCGCGGCCTGCACCCAGTCGCGCACCGCGCGCCGCGCGAGCGCGGCGATCTCGACCGGCTCGAACGTGAGCCCGCTCGCGCGGTTCTCGGCGCGCGCGAGCGCAAGCAGTTGCGTGACGAGCCGCGCGGCCTGCTCGGAGCTCGTCGCGATCTGCTCGAGCGAGCGCTGCACGTCGGGCGGGACGGGGTGGCGCAGCGCGAATTCGGCCTGCGTGCGCAAGCCCGCGAGCGGCGTCTTCATCTGGTGCGCGGCGTCGGCGATGAAGCGCTTTTGCAGCGCCATGTTCTGTTCGAGACGCGCGAGCAGGTCGTTGAACGACGTGACGAGCGGCTCGATCTCGGGCGGCGCGCGCTGCGCCTCGACGGGCGACAGGTCGTCGGGCCGCCGCGCACGGATGTGCGCCTGCAGCGCATTGAGCGGCGCGAGCCCGCGCGACAGCCCGAACCAGACGAGCAGGATCGCGAGCGGCAGGATCACGAATTGCGGCAGGATCACGCCCTTGATGATGTCGTTCGCGAGCGCGTTGCGCTTGTCGAGCGTCTCGCCGACCTGCACGAGCACGGGCTGCGTGCCGCTCGCCTGCGGCAGCGCGACCGTCGTATACGCGACGCGCACGTCGTTGCCGCGCAGCAGGTCGTCGCGAAACACGACGACGCCCGGCGGCGGGCGGTCCTCGTCGCGCGGCAGCGGCATGTCGGCTTCGCCCGCGACCAGCTCGCCGCGCGCGCCGAGCACCTGGAAGTAGACGCTGTCGACGTTGTCCGCGCGCAGGAAGTCGCGCGTCTGCTCCGGCAGCGTCAGCTCGGCGACGCCGTTCACCGGGTGGATCTGGCGTGCAAGCACGTATGCGTTGGTCTCGAGCGCGCGGTCGAACGGGCCGTTCGCGATCGTCTTCGCGACGAGATAGGTGACGGCGATGCTCATCGGCCACAGCAGCAGCAGCGGCGCGAGCATCCAGTCGAGGATTTCGCCGAACAGCGAGCGCGGGCGCGGCGCCTCGGGCGCATCGGTTTCGTCGGGCGGCGCGAACGGGTTCTCGTAGCGCGCGTCGCGCGCCTCGTCGGCGGCCGACGACGGCGCGCCGGTCGGGTGGCGGGAATGGGCCGGCGTGGCCATCGCGGCGACGCCCGGCTTCAGCGCAGCGGCGTGCCGGCCGTCGCGGGCTGGGGCGCTGTGGTGTCGGCCGGCGCGGCGGGCGCGACCTTTTCGAGGCAATAGCCGAGGCCGCGCACGGTCGAGATCCGGACGCCGCTCGGTTCGATCTTCTTGCGCAGCCGGTGCACGTAGACTTCGATCGCGTTGTTGCTGACTTCCTCGCCCCATTCGCACAGATGGTCGACGAGCTGCTCCTTCGATACGAGCCGGCCGATCCGCTGCAGCAGCACCTCGAGCAGGCCGAGTTCGCGCGCGGACAGATCGAGCACGTGATCGTTCGCGTACGCGATGCGGCCGACCTGGTCGAACGCGAGCGAGCCGTGCCGCACGACGGTCGGGCCGCCGCCCGCGCCGCGCCGGGTCAGTGCGCGCACGCGCGCTTCGAGTTCGTTGAGTGCGAACGGCTTGGCCATGTAATCGTCCGCGCCGAGATCGAGGCCCTTCACGCGCTCGTCGACGCTGTCGGCGGCGGTCAGGATCAGCACGGGGAGGTTGGAATTGCGGGCGCGCAGGCGCTTGAGCACGTCGAGCCCGGACATTTTCGGCAGCCCGAGATCGAGGATCAGCAGGTCGAATGTCTGCATCGACAGCGCCGTATCGGCATCGACGCCGTTCTTCACGTGGTCGACCGCATAGCCCGATTGGCGGAGTGACCGAGTGAGGCCGTCCGCGAGTATGCTGTCGTCTTCGGCGATGAGAATTCGCATGTTGCTGACCGATGGCCGGCAGGGTGTTCGCGCCGGCGCGGCTGTCTCCGAAGTTATTCGTGTACAACGCCCTGCATTGCGGGCTTGCATAAAACACTGTTTTTTTATACAGTGTCTGCATTCGTGGGCGGCGCTTGAAAGCGGGCGCGCCTTTAACAGACGCTGCTCATCATAGCAAAGGACGATTCATGGAAGAAAGCAAGAAGGGCTCCGGGATGACCGCCGAGAAGAGCAAGGCGCTGGCGGCCGCACTCGCGCAGATCGAAAAGCAGTTCGGCAAAGGGTCGATCATGCGGATGGGCGACGGCGAGGTGGCCGAGGACATCCAGGTCGTCTCCACGGGTTCGCTGGGGCTCGACATCGCGCTCGGCGTCGGCGGCCTGCCGCGCGGCCGGGTGGTCGAGATCTACGGTCCGGAATCGTCCGGTAAAACCACGCTCACGCTGCAGGTGATCGCCGAACTGCAGAAGATCGGCGGCACGGCCGCGTTCATCGACGCCGAGCACGCGCTCGACGTTCAGTACGCAGCGAAGCTCGGTGTGAACGTGCCGGAACTGCTGATCTCGCAGCCGGACACCGGCGAGCAGGCGCTGGAAATCACCGATGCGCTGGTGCGCTCGGGCTCGATCGACATGATCGTCATCGACTCGGTCGCGGCGCTCGTGCCGAAGGCCGAAATCGAAGGCGAGATGGGCGATTCGCTGCCGGGCCTGCAGGCCCGCCTGATGTCGCAGGCGCTGCGCAAGCTGACCGGCACGATCAAGCGCACGAACTGCCTCGTGATCTTCATCAACCAGATTCGTATGAAGATCGGCGTGATGTTCGGCAACCCGGAAACCACGACGGGCGGCAACGCGCTGAAGTTCTATGCGTCGGTGCGTCTCGACATCCGCCGGATCGGCTCGATCAAGAAGAACGACGAGGTGATCGGCAACGAAACCCGCGTGAAGGTCGTCAAGAACAAGGTATCGCCGCCGTTCCGCGAAGCGATCTTCGACATCCTGTATGGCGAGGGCATCTCGCGCCAGGGCGAAATCATCGACCTCGGCGTGCAGGCGAAGATCGTCGACAAGGCAGGCGCCTGGTACAGCTACAACGGCGAGAAGATCGGCCAGGGCAAGGACAACGCGCGTGAATTCCTGCGCGAGAATCCGGAAATCGCTCGCGAGATCGAGAACCGCATCCGCGAATCGCTCGGCGTCGTCGCAATGCCCGATGGTGCAGGCAACGAAGTCGAGGCGATGGACGAAGAAGAGTGATGGTGGGGCGCCGAGGTCAGGCTGGCGAGCCGGAGGAGAGCGACGCGTCCGAAACGGCGGGTCGCTCCAGCCGGCGAGCCGGATCCTCGGGCGCCGACCGGCGGGTCGCTGGCAGCAACGCCGCGAACCGCACCGCGACGAGGGCATCTGACGATGCCCTCGTTTCGTTTGAGATTGCCGCGCCGGACGATCCGTTCGATGACGATGAATCGTTCGACGCGCACGACCGGTCCCGCCGTCGTGTGTCCGGCGTCAGCTTCCCGGGCGATCGCGCATCCGATGCGTCGGCACCTGCCAGGGAAGATGTCTATACGCGCAGCAGCCAGCATCCGCGCCGCACGCGCCGTGCGTCCGGCGCTGCTTCAAGCGCTGCCTCCGGCGACGATCCGGGCGCCGGCAAACGCAAGTCGTCGAAGCCGCCGCGTTCGTTGAAGGGCCGCGCGCTCGGCTATCTGTCCAGGCGCGAATACAGCCGCACGGAACTCGCGCGCAAGCTCGCGCCGTATGTCGGCGAAGACGAGTCCGTCGAACCGGTGCTCGATGGGCTGGAGAAGGAAGGCTGGCTGTCCGACGCGCGTTTCGCCGAGAGCCTCGTGCATCGTCGTGCGTCGCGCGTCGGTGTCGCGCGCATCGTCAGCGAGCTGAAGCGTCATGCGGTCGGCGACACGCTCGTCGAGGAAGTGAACGCGCAGCTACGCGAGACCGAATGGGCGCGCGCGCAGGCGGTCTGGCGCAAGAAATTCGGTGCATTGCCGCAAACGCCGGCCGAGCGTGCGAAGCAGGCGCGCTTTCTCGCCGCGCGCGGCTTCTCGAGCGCGACCATCGTGAAGTTGCTGAAGGTCGGCGACGATTTCCCGATCGACGATTGAGCGCTCCGGTCGCGCGCGTGGCGCGCGATTTTGCTGCAACGCAACCGCTCCCGGACAGGCGGGAATACCCGCCGTCGCGTCAAACTGTCTCAAATACCCAATATGCTAAAATCCGTGGGTTTTCCTCTTCGGCCTCAACCTCCAGCATGCCGCTATCCGAGCCCGTGCCCCGTCAGTTGCGACATCGACGCGCAATCCGAGCGGAAGCTTACGAGCGCGGCGACGGCTTGTGGGACATCGAAGCCTGCCTGACCGACCACAAGCCGCGCGATGTCGCGCTTGCGTCGGGCATCCGGCCCCAGGGCCTGCCGATCCACGAACTCTGGCTGCGCGTGACTGTCGATCGTGAACTCAATGTCGTCGACGCTGAAGCGTCTTCGGAATGGGTGCCCTATCCCGGTCAGTGTCAATCCGCCCCTCCCGCCTATCGGGCCCTCATCGGGCTCAATCTCTTCCGCCATTTCCGCCGCGATGCGAACCGACTGCTGTCCGGTGTCGCAGGCTGCTCCCATCTCACCGAACTGTGCGCCGTGCTGCCGACGGCAGCGATCCAGGCGTTCGCCGGTGACGTGTGGAACGTGCGCGAGGAGGGCGGCGAAGGGCCGGATCACGACGGCGTGCGCGACGAACCGCCTTTCCAGCTCGGCCGCTGCCGCGCGCTGCGGTTCGACGGCGAGGTCGTGCGGCAGTACTACCCGCGCTGGTATGGCGCGAGTCGGCCGGACGTGCCTGTCGACGGCAGCACGAAGGAATGAACGGAAATCATTCGAAGAAGCGTCTTAAGCGACTTTTCATCCAACTCTCAGACTGAAGGGAATCACGCATGAAGATTCACGAGTACCAGGGTAAGGAAATCCTGCGGAAATTCGGAGTCGCGGTACCGCGCGGCAAGCCGGCGTTCTCGGTGGACGAGGCCGTCAAGGTGGCGGAAGAGCTCGGCGGCCCGGTGTGGGTCGTCAAGGCTCAGATTCACGCGGGTGGCCGCGGCAAAGGCGGTGGCGTGAAGGTGGCGAAGTCGATCGAGCAGGTGCGCGAATACGCGAACCAGATCCTCGGCATGCAGCTCGTCACGCACCAGACCGGTCCGGAAGGCCAGAAGGTCAACCGTCTGATGATCGAAGAAGGCGCGGACATCAAGCAGGAACTGTATGTCAGCCTCGTCGTCGATCGCATCTCGCAAAAGATCGTCCTGATGGGTTCGAGCGAAGGCGGGATGGACATCGAAGAAGTCGCCGAAAAGCACCCGGAACTGATCCACAAGGTCATCGTCGAGCCGTCGACGGGCCTGCTCGACGCCCAGGCCGACGACCTCGCCGCGAAGATCGGCGTGCCGGCCGCTTCGATCCCGCAAGCGCGCGCCATCCTGCAAGGCCTGTACAAGGCATTCTGGGAAACCGACGCGTCGCTGGCTGAAATCAACCCGCTGAACGTTTCCGGCGACGGCAAGGTCATCGCACTCGACGCGAAGTTCAACTTCGACTCGAACGCGCTGTTCCGCCACCCGGAAATCGTCGCTTACCGCGACCTGGACGAAGAAGATCCGGCTGAAATCGAAGCGTCGAAGTTCGACCTCGCGTACATCTCGCTCGACGGCAACATCGGCTGTCTCGTGAACGGCGCAGGCCTCGCGATGGCGACGATGGACACCATCAAGCTGTTCGGCGGCGAGCCGGCGAACTTCCTGGACGTCGGCGGTGGCGCGACCACCGAGAAGGTCACGGAAGCGTTCAAGCTGATGCTGAAGAACCCGGATCTGAAGGCGATCCTCGTGAACATCTTCGGCGGCATCATGCGCTGCGACGTGATCGCGGAAGGCGTGATCGCCGGTTCGAAGGCCGTGAACCTGAACGTGCCGCTCGTCGTGCGCATGAAGGGCACGAACGAGGACCTCGGCAAGAAGATGCTGGCCGATTCGGGTCTGCCGATCATCTCGGCGGACAGCATGGAAGAGGCTGCGCAGAAGGTCGTCGCGGCAGCCGCAGGCAAGTAAGCGCGCGCTAATGAACACGCATGGCGGCGCGGTTCATACGCGACGCCAATCGAACAGAGGTCAAAATACATGTCGATTCTGATCAACAAGGACACGAAGGTCATCACGCAGGGCATCACCGGCAAAACCGGTCAGTTCCATACGCGCGCCTGCCGTGAATATGCAAACGGCCGCGAAGCATTCGTCGCGGGCGTGAACCCGAAGAAGGCCGGCGAAGATTTCGAAGGCATTCCGATCTACGCAAGCGTCAAGGAAGCGAAGGAAGAAACCGGCGCGACCGTGTCGGTCATCTACGTTCCGCCGGCAGGCGCAGCCGCTGCGATCTGGGAAGCGGTCGAAGCCGACCTCGATCTCGCGATCTGCATCACGGAAGGCATTCCCGTGCGCGACATGATCGAAGTGAAGGACCGCATGCGTCGCGAAGGCCGCAAGACGCTTCTGCTCGGGCCGAACTGCCCGGGCACGATCACGCCGGACGAACTAAAGATCGGCATCATGCCGGGTCACATCCACCGCAAGGGCCGCATCGGCGTCGTGTCGCGTTCGGGCACGCTGACGTACGAAGCGGTTGCGCAGTTGACGGCACTCGGCCTCGGCCAGTCGTCGGCAGTCGGTATCGGCGGCGACCCGATCAACGGTCTGAAGCACATCGACGTGATGAAGATGTTCAACGACGATCCGGATACGGACGCAGTCGTGATGATCGGCGAAATCGGCGGTCCGGACGAAGCCAACGCCGCCGAGTGGATCAAGGACAACATGAAGAAGCCGGTCGTCGGCTTCATCGCGGGTGTCACGGCGCCTCCGGGCAAGCGCATGGGCCACGCCGGCGCGCTGATCTCGGGCGGTGCGGATACGGCCGAAGCGAAGCTGGAAATCATGGAAGCGTGCGGCATCACCGTCACGCGCAACCCGTCGGAAATGGGCCGTCTGCTGAAGAAGGCGCTGTAATATTTCCCCTGGGTTCGTCCTGCAGAAAACGCCGGCTTTGCCGGCGTTTTTTGTTATGCTCGCGCAATGAATTCGTAAGCACCGGGCATGCATCGCGCATGTGCCGGCGATGAACCGGGTCGCCCGCCGGGTGGCCATATCCTGCATATCCCCCCATGCTCGAATTCCTGACGTCGCTGCACTGGGGCGCCGTTCTCCAGATCGTCATCATCGACATCCTGCTCGGCGGCGACAACGCGGTCGTGATCGCGCTCGCGTGCCGCAACCTGCCGGCGAACCAGCGGCTGCGCGGCGTCGTCTGGGGCACCGCGGGGGCGATCCTGCTGCGCGTCGCGCTGATCACGTTCGCGGTCGCGCTGCTCGACGTACCGTTCCTGAAGATCGGCGGCGGGCTGCTGCTGCTGTGGATCGGCGTCAAGCTGATGGCGCCGGCCGCCGACGCGCACGATCACATCAAGCCGGCCGACCGGCTGTGGGACGCCGTGAAGACGATCGTGATCGCCGATGCGGTGATGAGCCTCGACAACGTGATCGCGATCGCCGGCGCGGCCGAGCAGGCCGACCCGTCGCACCGGATCGCGCTCGTGATCTTCGGGCTCGTCGTCAGCGTGCCGATCATCGTGTGGGGCAGCACGCTGGTCCTGAAAATGCTCGACCGCTTCCCCATCGTCGTGACGCTTGGCGCCGCGCTGCTCGGCTGGATCGCGGGCGGGCTGATCGTGAACGACCCGGTCGGCGATCGCTGGCCGGTGCTCGACACGCCACCAGCGATCTACGGTGCGAGCATGGCCGGCGCACTGTTCGTCGTGGCGGCCGGTTACGCGCTCAGGCGCCGCCGCGGCGCACCGGAAGCGCACTGACGTTGGCCGTCCGGCCGACTGCCGGAATCGCGGCCCGCTGGCTACGATCGAGACGCCTGCCTTTACCGGCAGGCGTTTTTCGTTTCCGGAGCCTGCCATGTTCGAAGCCTTTTCCGTTTCACTGTTCCGTCGCGTTGCCGCCGATCTGCGGCGCGCGAACCGGCCGTCGCCGCGCTGGCGGCCGGCCGGCTTCACGCTGATCGAGCTGATGATCGTGCTGGCGATCGTCGGCGTCGTCGCGGCCTATGCGATTCCTGCGTACCAGGATTACCTCGCGCGTTCGCGCGTCGGCGAGGGGCTCGCGCTCGCGTCGTCCGCGCGGCTCGCGGTCGCCGACAACGCGGCGAGCGGCGCGAGCCTCGACGGCGGCTACAGCCCGCCGGCCGCGACCCGCAACGTCGAATCGGTTGCCATCGACGGCGAGACCGGCCAGATCACGGTCGCGTTTACGACCCGCGTCGCCGCGGCCGGCACGAATACGCTGGTACTCATACCGTCCGCGCCCGACAAGGCCGATGCGCCCACCGCGCGCGTGGCGCTCAAAAAGGGCGCGATGCAAGCCGGTGCGATTGCATGGGAATGCTTCGCCGCCGGCAAGGATGCGTCGTCGCTGCCGGCGCCGGGGGCCGGGCCGCTGCCGGGCACCGCCGCGACGCTGCCTGCGAAATATGCGCCCGCGGAGTGTCGCGCGTAGCGCCCGCGGAGGAGGAGGGCGGCGGCGCGCGCGGCACGCCGGCCGTCGCTTCGGCCGGCCGGCCCGATCGCGCCGAGTCGGGTGGCCGAGCGACGGCCCCGCACAGAGGGGGGAAAGTTTTGTATAGTGCGCCGGTTGCTGACATCCGGTTCGCTCATGCCTTCTAC
The DNA here is from genome assembly GCF_016899445.1 of Burkholderia sp. MS455. Taxonomy (NCBI): domain Bacteria; kingdom Pseudomonadati; phylum Pseudomonadota; class Betaproteobacteria; order Burkholderiales; family Burkholderiaceae; genus Burkholderia; species Burkholderia sp. MS455. The sequence continues at coordinate 2,952,478 of NZ_CP041779.1, read as the reverse complement.
TTTTTCCCGTTCGTTGTCGCTCGTTGCGCTGGCTGTCGCCCTGATCGTGCCGTACGCGATCACGAATCACACGTATCCGATCCCGACCTTCTATTCCGAATTTTCCGCGCTGGTGCTGTATCTGCTGGTGGGGCTGTCGGTCGTCCTGCTCGTGCGGACGAGCCGAGCGGCCGAGCCGTTTGCCGCGCCGGCCGCGTTCGTCGTGCCGCTCGGGTTCGCCGCGGTGCTGATCGCGCAGGTCGCGCTGATGTCGCTCAAGGTGCCGTCGATGAACTGGCTGGCGCTCGGCTATCTCGCCGCCGCGCTGGTCGCGATGCAGGCCGGCTACGCGCTCGCGCGCGACGGGTTGGCCGAAGTCGTCTCGCGGATGATGGCCGGTGCGCTCCTCGTCGGCGGCGTGTTCGCGGTCGGAACGCAGATCGTGCAGTTGTTTCACCTCGAGTCGACCGTATCGCCGTTCGTCGTGATGTACAACATCGCGGTCGATCGCCGCCCGTACGGCAACATGGCGCAGGCGAACCATCTGGCCACCTACATCGCGTTCGCGCTCGCGGGCGCGCTGTATCTCGTGCAGACGCGCCGGCTCGCGGTATGGGCGTGGTTCGTGCTGTCGATCGTGCTGTCGGTCGGTCTCGCGCTGACGGTGTCGCGCGGGCCGTGGCTGCAGGTCGCGGTGATGGTCGTCGCGGGCTTCTGGATGGCGTGGCTCGAATCGCGCCGTGCGCCGGGCAATACGCGTGCGTGGCTGATGCCGGTCGTGCTCGCGGTTGCGTTCATCGCGGTGAACGTCGCGGTGCGCTGGGCCAACGTGCACTATCACCTGAATCTCGCGGAGTCGGCGGCCGACCGGATGCGCGATGCGGGGCAGATCGCGCCGCGCCTCGCCCTGTGGAAGTACGGGCTCGCGATGTTCCGCGAGCATCCGCTGCTCGGCGTCGGCTGGGGTGAATTCCCGTCGCACCAGTTTGCGCTCGTGCGCACGCTCGGCGGCGTCGAGATCGCGAACAACTCGCACGACATCTTCATCGACCTGCTCGCGAAGTCGGGGCTCGCCGGCCTTGGCGTGCTCGCCGTCACGCTCGTGATGTGGTTCGTGCGTGCGCTGCGCGCGCCGCAGTCGAGCACGCGCGTGTTCGGTTTCGCGCTGATCGGCATCCTGCTGATGCATGCGCTCGTCGAGTATCCGCAGCAGTACATGTTCTTCCTGCTGCCGGCGATGTTCGTGATCGGGTTGCTCGACGTGAAGCCGCTGCGCATCCTGCCGGGCCGCGCGGCGTTCGGTCTGTTCGCGGTGCTGTCGTTCGGCGGCGTGCTGGCGGCGGTGCCCGTGCTGCGCGACTACCAGCGCGCGGAAGTGCTGTATTACGGCAGCGACCCGGCCGCGCAGTATCGCGACGCGCCGTCGCTGCTGTTCGGCGCGTGGGGCGATTACGGCGCGGCGACGCTGCTGACGATTTCGCCGGAAGACCTGCCGGCCAAGCTCGCCGCCCATGAGCGCGCGATCGCGCTGCTGCCCGGCGAGACGGTGCTGCGCCGCTATGCGGCGCTGCAGGCGCTGGCAGGCCGCGAGGCCGACGCGCTCGATACCGTCGCGCGCCTGCATGTGTTTGCGAAGGAACTGAAGGACTGGCCGCAACAACTGGCGTTGCTGTACAAGTTGTGCGACCAGCAACCGGCGCTGAAGGTGTTCAAGGCGGCCGTTGTCGCGAAGTACGGGGAAGTGCCGGCCGATGCGGCAGACGACTCGGACGACGACGACTCGGATTAAAACGCGCAGCGGCCGCCGGAACGGGGCATTCCGGCGTTTGCCGCGTCGCGGCGCCCGGCAGGGGCCGCCGCCGGACAGATCGGCCTTGCGTGAACCGCGTGAATTCGGCCGGGTATCGATTACCTCGCGAATGGCGCGGATTCCGGCCGAAGGCGCGTCGATTCGCGTCAACCATTGTCAAATCGGCGCCGCTGGCCGCGTGGCGCGTGCACAATGCGCGCAAGCGCTCGCGAGCCGGCCCGCATGTGGCACGGGGCCCGGCGTGAGCGCGGGCCACCCCGGCTATCCAGGAACCCCGCCAGGGCAGGATCGCGGCCGAGCATCGATCGGCCGTGCGGCCGTAACGGGGCGCCGGTCCGATGGCCGCGGCGCAGTGCGACGCACGTGATGCGGGAGCGAGGTCTTCCGGTGCGCGGCGCGTTCGTCCAGAACAGTGATGAAGAACGATATTCGACCATGGCCATTCGCTCGACCTACCTGATCCTGCCCGCCGTCGCGATGCTGTTTTCCGGCTGCGCGATGCTGTCGTCGTCGCAGGAAAGCAAGCTGACCTGCCACATTCCGCGCGCCGTCTATCCGGACACCGCGAAGCCGCTCACGCGCCCGGCGACCGTGCTCGTGCGCGCGCTGATGACGACGTCCGGCGAAGCGCAGAACGTCACCGTGACGACGAGCAGCCGCAATGCGGCCGCCGATCGTGCGGCCGTCGACGCGATGACGCACGCGACCTGCGCGCAGACGGGCGCGACCGCGAATCCGTTCCTGCTGACCCAGCCGTTCGTGTTCGAGCCGCGACGCGGCGAGTGATGTCGGACGGCGTGCCCTGCGCGCCGTTTTCCGTCCGGTTTTGCCGCTGGCCGGCCGCACCGTTTCGCGCGGCCGTCGAAAGTCGATACGCGCGGCCGTTGCGCCGAGCGCGCCCGATGTTCAGTGCTGCGGCATCAGGTTCGCGCCGCGGCAGGCCGGTTCGGCCGAATTGCGCAGCCCGAGCATCGTGAATCCGTTGCGCTCCTGGCGAATCAGCGCATAGCGCCGCGCGGCCGTTTCCCCGCTCTTGCCCGTCAGATCCAGTTCGACCTGAAAGCGCTCCTTGCTGTCCGAGCAGCCGCGCACGGGGCCGTACGCGAAGCCGGTATCGGGCGCCTTGCTTTCCGCGTTGAACGCCTGCCGGGCTTTCAGCGCGGCCGCTGCGGCGGCGGGCTCGCTCCATTCGCGCGCAAGCGCATCGTCCACCTTCAGCCATTCGTCGACGAAATCGCGGCCGTTGAGCGCCGCGGGCTGCACGCGTTGCACGGTGTCGCCGTCGACGCGGTAGCGGAAGATGCCCGGTCGAGTCATGACTTCGCTGTCGAGCGAGCCGACCGTCGTGCGCAGCTCGAAGCCGTCGGGGCGCACCTTGAACCGGATCGCGTCGTCGTCGATCACGTAGCCGTGTTCGGTATGGAACAGCGTGCGTTGCGCGGTCGAGCCGTTTGCCGGTGCGACCACGTCCGCGCCGAACCGGCTCCAGCGCGACGAGCACCACGGCGTGCCGTGGACGACCGCGACCTGCCCGCCGGGCAGCACCGAGAACCGGAAGCCGCCGCCGTAGGCGCCGCCGATGTCCTTGTAATCGTCGGCCTGCCAGCGCAGCACGCGCCGCCAGCCGCCGTTTTCCCATGCGTATGCGGTGAGCAGGTTGTCGTCGCCGCATGCGATGTCGAAGCCGGCGCGCACGAACAGAAGCGGGCGGGGCGCGCCGCCGCGTTCGACGTCGACGTCCGGATTGCGGCCGAACGCCGATTCGCCGTTTTTCGGTGCTGCCGACTGGGCCGACTGGGCCGACTGGGCCGACTGGGCTGACTGGGCGGGCACGCCGAGCGCGGCCGCGAGCGTGCGTTTCAGTGCAGCCGGGTCGACGTGTTCGTCGCTGCACGCGATCCGTGCGTCGATCGCGCCGACGAGCGCCTGCTTGTATGCGCGAAGCGCGTCGCGCAGCGGTGGTGAAACATCGACGTTGCCGCCACCGTCGCCTTGCGGATTGCGAACCTGCTGCACGCGGTGCTGCGCGTCGATTGCCGCGCGTGCGGCGGTGTCGGCGGCGGGGCAGGTGCCGGCGAACGTGACGGACGGGATGGTACATAGCACGAGCGTCGCGAACGTCAGCCCTTTGTTCATGAAGATGGCCCTATTCGTAGTGGAGTACTTTGCGACGCCCTGCCTGTCAGGAGGTTGGGGGCCGAGTTGACGGTCAGAACGTTCGCTTCTTCAGCGTGTATGCAAATAGGGAGTAGAGCGTATTGGTCTGCGGATCGAAATATCCACCTTGATCGGGATTGTTGACCGCCTGCTTCCAGGTTTTGCCTGCATCGGTGCTGCTGAATGTCAGATTGATCGGTGCACCGCCGCCGTTCTCCGTATTCGGGTCGGTCGCATGGACGAGCAGGACACCGTCACGGCCGACATTCAGATCTTCAAGCCGGAGCTTTCCGTCGAACGTGTGCAGTTGCTGTACGGACTCAGGATGTCCATTCGCCCAAGTTGAAATTGCTCCGGTGCGGCGGTTGTTGCCATGCGTGCTCTCGGCATCCTGGGGGCTATCCAGAAGGGATACCGTATACAGCGAGTAACGCTCGGCAGACACCGGTGTGGCGTCTATGGCGAGGACAACTTGATTCGGCAGCGTGGTGTCATGCACAAAGGTCCGCTGTTCCCAGTCGAGCCGATCGACGATGCTCACTGCCGGCGATTGAGCGGTTCGACCGACGTAATAGACGACGCGCAAGACGCCGTCCGGCCCAAGGTTGACTGCACTGAAGTCCTTGCGCGGTTTGCCTACATCGTGTGCAGGGACGGGTACTTCGATTGCTTGCCACGTATTTCCGCCATCCGAGGTGCGCCATACGTGCGGTCCGCCGCCGACGGCGTAGCCGCGCTGCGGATCGAGAAACAGCAAGCGGCCGATGTCCTGGTTCTCGGGCCACTTAACTTGCGACCACGTTTGGCCACCGTCAACCGACTTCCATAATTTGGTGACTTGTGGCGCGAAACCGTCTGGGCCGTTCGGAGCCTTGTAGTCGATCCACAACGTACTGATGAACTGGGTACTCCAATCCTTCGAGTACCACCATGTCGAATCCTGACCGGGTTGCTGAAAATGTCTGCGCATGCCACCGTCTATGGTTCCCCGATAGAAGTTGACTGTCATCCGGTTTAGCAATTCGCTTGTATCGTTCATCCACGCTTCCGTCGGCTCGGCCCGCTGCGGATCCTTCAATTCGGATGCAGGTTTGAACGTGACTTCGGGGTGGGCGAGCTTCACGCTCATTACCTCATTTCCGTTGATGCGGAAGTTGCCGCCGCCATACGGGGCGTCATCCCGCATGAAGCTTGTCGAAATAGTCTCCCAGCCCGTCGTCATATTTACGTATCCATATGTTGCAATGGCCAGGGCAACGAGGCCTCCGGCGACCCATTTCCAGCGCTTGTGCTTTGCCATGTCATTTAGTCAGCAGTCTTCCCAGCGCGCGGCCGGCTTGCTCGTCCGGATCGGCTCCGTTTTCCATCACATACGCGGCCCAATCGCGTATTTTCTGTTTGGCAACGGGGACTCCTGCGTCCACCGCCTGGTCGCGCGTCCGTCCGTCTCCCCATTCTTGAAGGTTCGGCCGCATACCGATTTTCACGAGATCCCGAACGGGAAGGTTGGCTAATCCACCATTCAAATAAGCCAGCGGGTGTGTCTTGAAGGCGAACGTTTTGAACGTTTCGCCGTTGTTTTCCACTTCCAGTTCGAACTGTGGCACCGTCATTTGGCAGTCGCCGTATTCCTGCTTCAAACCCACCAGCGAGATTTTCCCGCGTTTCATGTTCTGCTGGAGTCCCAACTCGATGTACTTTTGCAGCCACCACCTGGCATTCCGAAGCCAGGCTTGCCCTCTTTCGGTGAGGTGCGGGTAGAGGTTTGCGCCATAATCCGAGCAATAGTAATAGCCGTAGCTGACATAGTAATCGGGAGGTTTATGTCCGCATCCGATATGACGCATCATGAAATTGCCATGGCGTGACCAGTCGGAATCGGTGCTTTCCGGTTTGATCAGATTCTCCCGGCGATGCAGCAGTTCATGCACGACTTTCTTGTCTTTCCAAGGATCCCATGACGTGGCGAATTTCTTGACGGTCGCCCATGCGCTCGACATGCTGACCTTCTCGACCGTCTCCCAATACTCGCCGTGAAGTGGTTGGTAGTAGAACGTGCACGTGCCGATTACAGAATCGGCGGCCGGCGTGACATGCTTGTCGCAGATATTGATCTCCACCTTCGGCCGATCCTTGTACCCCGTCGGCGTCAGCATCCCCGAGCCGGTGCCGAGCACCTTTTCCTGTTGTCCGTCAGCCATTCGATTTCCCTAGAAACTTGACGACGACGTCATGCGGTACATGGCTCTGTGTAAGCCCCGTCTCTCCCGCCGCGTTGGTGACGCCTTCCGAGAGCAGCTTGCCGTTCGAGAACATCTGGTACCGCGTGTTTGCGACCGGGATGTCGGTGCCGGCCCAGTGCGCGATGAACGCCTGATCGTAGTTGCCGGTCGAGTTCGGCAGCGTCGGCATGGTTTGCGACAGGTGCGTGGGGCCGCTGAACGCATGCTGCGCACCCTTGATGTCGATCTTGCCGGGCGCGTGCACTTCGATGTTGCCGTCCGCGATGCGGATGTAGGCGCCGCCGGACGTCAGCAGGATTTCCTTCGCCGCGGCGCCTTCGATCGACTCGGTGACCGCCATCAGCTTCAGCGCCTTCTGTGCGGTCAGCTCGATGTTGTCCGCGTGCGCCTGGACTTCGACCTTGCCCTTGCCCGCGAACAGTTTCATCCCCGCGTTCTGCGCGAACAGGCTGATCCGGTCGAGGACGCTCGCGATCAGCGACTTTCCGGCGGCGACGTGCGTGCTTTGCCCGCTGACGAGGTTGATGTGACGGTCCGCGGCAAGCTGCGTGGACTGCTGCGTGGACATCCCGATGCCGGCCGGGCTGCCGAACAGCATCACCGGCTCCTTGAACGCATTGGCGCTGCCGGTTCCGCCGCCGGCGGTTCGGCCGCCCGATGCACTGCCGCTCACGCTGTTTTGCGTCGCGTCGGTGAACTGCTTCAGCGCCGCGTGGCCGGGGTCGAGCGACTCGCCTTGATGTTGTGCGCTGACATCCGACATCGCCTCCATCAGGCCTTCCGCGCGAACGAGTTGCTGTTGCGTCTCCTCGACGTCGAGCGGTTGGCTTGCCGGCCGTTTCGGATGCGTCGTGACGTACAGGCCGCGGTTCGCGCGCACGGCGCCGTATGCGTCGGACCGCAGGTCGAAGCCGCTGCCGAGATAGCTGCCGCGGTTGTTGCCCGTGTGGTCGATCAGGTAGCCGAGATGCAGGTGTGCGTTGGTCTGGCTGCTGTACAGATGCACGCGGTTCTGCGAGGTCGCGTCGTCGAGCACCAGCTGGTTGTAGCCGGCGCCTGCGTATTCCTTGGACCGGTATCCGGACAGGATCCCGTTGGTGTGCCACTGCGGGCTCGTCGCGCCGTTGTACAGCTTGCCGACGATGATCGGGCGATCGCAGTCGCCGCCGAGGAAATCGACCAGCACCTCCTCGCCGCTGCGGTGCGGGTGGACGGCGCCGTAGCCGTTGCCCGAATCCGACGTCGCGGCACGCAGCCAGCACGATGCTTTCTCGTCGCCGTCGTTGAGGCGGTCCCAATGGAAGCGGACCTTGACCCGGTTGAGTTCGTCGGTATGGACTTCCTCGCCTTGCGGTGCGACGACGATCGCCGATTGCAGGTGCATCGGCGGTTTCGCGTGTTCGAGCGGGCTGCGGAACGGCACGGTCGTGCGCTGCGCTTCGATGCTGATCCGGAAAAAGCCCTCGCTGCCGTCAGGATGGCGAACGCGCGACGAGTCGGCGCCACCGGCCTGCACGATGCTGCCGATCTCGGCCTGCAGGCTGTGCGGGAAGGCGGCCTGCTCGCCGCCGACGGGCAGGTTGTTGACGATGATCCATGCGGTCTCGATCACGGCGAATTCGCGCTGGCCGGCATCGTCCTTGTCGTGTTCGGGGTGATCCGCGAACTCGAACGTGCGTCCCGCGTCCATGCGTCGCACGCCGCCGACGCCGTGAAAGCGCTTCGCATGAGACTCCTGCTCCTCCATCCAGATCTTCGACAGATGGTCGCCGCGAGACTGCTCGGGATACGTGTAGGCGCCCGTGTATTCGTAGACTTCGAGCTGCTGCGGCAGGTCGCCCTGGTTCGCGATCGTCGGCGTATGGGTCGCTTTCGGATTCGACGCGGTGGGCGGCTGCTTGTAGTCGAACGTGCGCGTGGTGCGCTCGACGCTTCGCAGCGTACGCGTACCGGAGAACTGGACGAGCGTGTCGGCTTCGTCGCCCGTGCCTGCGTGATGAAAGCGCACGGTTCGCGGCGACAGCGCGGGCAACGCGTCGATGCGGTCGACGATGACGAGCCGATGCGACTTGCCGTCCTCGTTCTGTTCCCAGAAGCCGTACAGGCCTTCCGATTCCATCAGGCGATGCACGAAATTCCAGTCGTCTTCGTATTGCATGCAGAACGAGCGGGACGGCAGCGGCTGGTAGAGCTTGAAAGTGAAGCGCCCCTTGGCCTGCGGGTGCTGGTTCAGCACGTCGGCGATGATGTCGTCCGCGGACCGGTCCTGCCAGATGCGCTGATCGCGACGGAACTTCAGGAAGTGCAGGAACGACGCGAACACGATCTGATAGTGCGTGACGCCGCTGTCCGATCCGAGCCGGCGGGCGGCATGCACGTAGCCGTGGTGAGGCGCGTACGACCGGTCACTCTGCTGGATCCACAGCGTCACCGGCTGCGCGATCAGTTTCTTGAGTTCGAGGTTGTCGGATACCGAGACGGTATCGACGGTGAACTCGAAATGGCGCCCGAGCCGCGATCGTCCCTTGACGCGATGCGGCAGCAGGACGTCGGGGCCGAGCGGCGTATCCAGTTTGACAAGCCGCTCGTGCTGAACCGGTCCGGCCAGCAATGCGCTTCTTAACGCTTGCGAATTCATCACCAGTGCTCGCTTTTTTTTGTGCGGGTTCGCACGCTCTCTCGTGCGGAATCCGGTAATTGTATGAGAAAACCGGTTTTATCTCGAATTTGCAGGCGGGCGGCGGCGCCCTGGCTTCAACCCGCCGCGTCTTCGGCCTTCCAGTCCCCCGACTTCCCGCCGCGCTTCTCCCGCACGCTCACGTCGGTGATCACCATCCCGCGATCGACGGCCTTGCACATGTCGTAGACGGTCAGCAACCCGACCTGCACGGCGGTCAGCGCTTCCATCTCGACGCCGGTCCGGCCGAACGTCTCGACCTGCACGCCGCAGTGGACGCCCGGCAGCGCATCGTCGAGTTCGAAGTCGACGGCCACGCGCGTCAGCGCGAGCGGGTGGCACAGCGGAATGAGGTCGGCCGTGCGCTTCGCGCCCTGGATGGCCGCGATGCGCGCGACGCCGAGCACGTCGCCTTTCTTCGCCTTGCCGTCGCGGATCAGCGCGAACGTGGCCGGCAGCATCCGGATCGTGCCGCGCGCGATCGCGATGCGTCGGGTTTCCTGCTTGCCGCCGACGTCGACCATGTGCGCATGGCCGGCGGCATCGAAATGGGTGAGTCCTGACATGTCTTGCTCCGTCTCAACGGGCGCTTATCATAGCAGCGGCGTTCGCGTCGCCGGGGGCGCAGATGACGCATGCGCGGCACGAGACAGTCGCGCATGCGCCGGTACAATGACCCGAATATTCAGACCAAACGCCGCGATGCGCGCCCGGCGCGCGGGACGGCGTCGTTTTCATCCTGCCATGCGTGTCAAACAGTTGCTTGCCGTGTCGCTGTCGGCGGCGCTCGCGTTGCCGCCGAGCGGCCATGCGCAGAGCGCATCCACGCCGCCGCTCGAGCCGGCGGCCGGCGGCTCCTCGTCGATTTCCACCGTGCCGTCCGGCATCGCGACCGGCGTATTCGGCACGTACGGCGGCGCGGAGAGCCGGTTTTCGGGCGCGGGCGGCGCGTCGGCGCCGGCCGCGAGCCTGCGCGCGCCGCTGCGCGCACTCGAGCTGCCCGATCTCGGCGACGGCTCCGGCGGTTCGCTGACGCCGCGCGCCGAGCGCCGGCTCGGCGAGCGCGTGATGCGCGAAGTGCGGCGCGATCCCGATTATCTCGACGACTGGCTAGTACGCGACTACCTGAACGGGATGGCGGCGCGCCTCGCGGCCGCGGCGGCCGCGCGCTACATCGGCGGCTACACGCCGGACTTCGACCTGTTCCCGGTGCGCGATCCGCAGATCAACGCGTTCTCGATGCCGGGCGGCTTCATCGGGATCAACAGCGGGCTCGTGGTCACGACGCAGACGGAATCGGAGCTCGCGTCGGTGGTCGGCCACGAGATGGGCCACGTGCTGCAGCGGCACATCGCGCGGATGATCGGCGCGAGCGAAAAGAGCGGCTACACGGCGCTCGCGACGATGCTGCTCGGCGTGCTGGCCGGCGTGCTCGCGAGAAGCGGCGATCTCGGCAGCGCAATCGCAATGGGCGGGCAGGCGTATGCGGTGGACAACCAGTTGCGCTTCTCGCGTTCGGCCGAGCGCGAGGCCGATCGTGTCGGCTTCCAGCTGCTCGCGGGCGCGGGCTACGACCCGTACGGGATGCCGGGTTTCTTCGAGCGGCTCGAACGCGCGTCGATGGGCGATGCGGGCGTGCCGGCCTATGCGCGCACGCACCCGCTGACCGGCGAGCGGATCGCCGACATGGAGGATCGCGCGCGCCGCGCGCCGTACCGGCAGCCGCGCCAGTCGGCCGAGTACGGATTCGTGCGTGCGCGGCTGCGCGTCCTGCAGAACCGCGCGCCGACCGACATCTCGGCCGAGGCGCGCCGGATGCAGCTCGAGATCGACGATCGCACGGCGCCGAACGTCGCGGCGAACTGGTACGGCATCGCGCTCGCGAACATGCTGCTCGGCCAGTACGACGCGGCGGACAAGGCGCTCGCTTCGGCGCGCGGCGCGTTCGATGCGCGCGAGCGGCGCGAGGACGACCCGGCGACGAGTTCGCCGAGCCTCGACGTGCTGGCCGCCGACATCGCGCGCCGTGCGGGCCGGACCGACGACGCGGTGCGGCTCGCGGCGCTCGCGCAGCGGCGCTGGCCGGCGTCGCACGCGGCGATCGTCGCGCACCTGCAGGCGCTGATCGCCGCGCGCCGCTTCGCCGAGGCGCAGGCGCTCGCACGCGCGCAGGCGCAGGCCGATCCCGAGCAGCCGGACTGGTGGGACTACCTCGCGAAGGCGAGCGACGGCAAGGGCGACGTGCTCGCGCGGCGCCGCGCGCTCGCGGAGAAACTTGCACTCGATGGCGCATGGCCGTCGGCGATCCGCCAGTTGAAGGAAGCGCGCGATGCGAAGGACGTGTCGTTCTACGAGCAGTCGATCATCGGCGCGCGGCTGCTGGAATTCGAGGCGCGCTACAAGGAAGAGCGCGACGACGAGAAGAACGGCCGCGGGTAGCGGCCGGCGCGCGGCGAACGCGGGAAGGGCGGGTGCGGGTCAGTTGCCGTTGTCGGCCGCGTCGCGTGCCTGTCGCGCCGGACTCGCGACGTAGCCGAACCGCGCGGGCACGTCCGCGCAGACGATGGTGCCGAGCGGCAGCGCGCGGCCGTCACGCCAGCGCAGCACGGGCGGCGCGGCGTCGAAATCCGCATGATCGGCGAACAGCCCGAGATCGTGGTCGTGCAGCGCCGCGATGCGCGGCGGCGCGCCTGCGTCGCGAAACAGCACGCCGCCCCCATCGTCGAGCCATGCTTCGTCCGGTTCGAACGCGGCGCCCGTCTGGTCGGTGAGCGTGAGCTGTCCGTCGCGCTCGGCGAGCCGGACGACCCACGGCGTATAGGCGAGCTCGACGTATACGCGCTGCGGCCCGTTCTGGAAGAACCACCGGCCCCGCGCGTCGCATTCGTAGTTGCGGCCGATGAACGCGTTCAGCGCCGCATGCCGGATCGGCGAGCCGAGCTCGCCGGCCGCCTGCGCCGCGTCGTCGCGCAGCCGCCATTCGCCGCGCCGGTCGAGCAGCAGCCAGCCGGTGCAGTGCGGCACGTTCGGCCATTTGGCGAGCGCCTGCCTGACGATGTCATCCATGGTCGACGAATTTCGAGCAATAGCCGAACACGCGCGCCGACAGCCAGTCGAGACGGCCGGGGAACGGCCCGGTCATGAATCCCGCGTGCCCGCCGGCCTCGGGCTGGTCGAGCTCGACGGCCGGCGATACGTCGGCCGGGCCCGGCAGTGCCGATTCGGGCAGGAACGGGTCGTTGCGGGCGTTGAGGATCAGCGTCGGCACGTCGATCGCGGGCAGCAGCGGCCGCGTCGTCGCCTTCGTCCAGTAGTCGTCGGCGTTTGCGAAACCGTGCAGCGGCGCGGTCACCGCCTCGTCGAAGTCGCGCATCGTCACGGCCTCCAGCATCGCGTCGCGGTCGAACAACCCCGGATACTGGTCGAGCTTCGCGAGCGCCTTGCGCTTGAGCGTCTTCAGGAAGCTGCGCGTATAGATCATCGCGAACCCCTGCGACAGCGCGCGGCCGCCCGCATGCACGTCGATCGGCGTCGAGATCGCGGCGGCCGCCCGCAGGATCGACGTGTCGCTGCGATGCTCGCCGAGCCAGTGCAGCAGCACGTTGCCGCCGAGCGACACGCCGGCCGCGACCAGCGGCCCGCGATGCTGCGCGGCGAGTCGGCGCAGGATCCAGTCGACCTCGGCGCTATCGGCGAGATGGTAGAAGCGCGGCTGGCGGTTGATCTCGCCGCTGCAACTGCGAAAGTGCGGCACGACGGCGTGCCAGCCCTTCGCGCGCGCGGCGGCCATCATCTCGAGCGCGTAGTGCGAGCCGGAACTGCCTTCGAGGCCGTGGAACAGCACGAACAGCGGCGCATCGGGCGGCGGCGCCGCACTGTCGAGATGGGCGACCCAGTCGAGATCGATGAAGTCGTGATCGGGGGTTTCCCATCGCTCTCGTCGGTAGGCGACGGCCGGTCGTCGCGCGAACAGCGCGGGCACGATGGTTTGCGCATGGCTGTTCGGCAGCCAGCGCGGTGCGCGATAGCGCAGTGTGTCGTCGTCCGGGGCCGGGGCCCCGGCGAGCGGCGAGGTGGGCGGAGAAGCCGTACTCATGATCGCCCCGCGTATGCGTTGCTTCGTCTTTTCGTCAGTGCAGCGGGCCCTGCCCATGACGGATCTTCGCGGCGAACTGCCCGGCCGCTTGTTCGGGAATCGGGCTCGCGTGGATGTGCGCGATGCGCCACTCGCCGCGTTCGTGGATCATCACGTACGTGGCGAAAACCATGTCGGGTTCGGCCGTCAGGTCGGCCTGCTGATGCGCTTCGGCGATCGTGTAGACCACCGTGCCGAGGCTGTCGTAGACGCGGATGTCGAGCGGTTCGATCGTCACCGGGCGCGTCGCGAGCCGGTTGGCGAGCCCGCTGCGGATCTGGTCGAGGCCGTGCAGATGCTCGCCGTCCGCCCACACGCAGCTGGCGAAATCCTCGTCGATCCACAACGCCAGCAGCGCGTCGAGATTGGCATCGGCGACGGCCTGGTAGTAGGCGTTCAGCGTATCGGCAGCGGCTTCGAAGAGGCGGGCAAAACGTGGCATCGGGGTTGTCTCTCGCGCGCGTCGCGCGCCGTATTCAGCACGGCGGCCCGGATGGGGCCGCCGCACACCGGTGAATCGGATTGCCCGGCGCGCCGTGCGACGCTGCCGGCCAGGGTCAGCGTTGCCCGACGAGCATGCCGCGCAAATCGCCGAATACCTGCTCGGGACCGAGTTCGCGCAGGCACTTCAGGTGGCCGAGCGGGCACTCGCGTTCGAAGCAGGGACTGCATTCGAGATGCAGCCATTGTACCTTCGCCAGGTCCGACAGCGGAGGGGTGTGGCGCGGATCGGTCGATCCGTACAGCGCGACGAGCGGCCGGCGCAGCGCGGCGGCGACGTGCATCAGCCCCGAATCGTTGGTGACGACCGCGTTCGCACGCGCGATCAGCGCGCACGCCTCGGACAGCGACGTTTGCCCGCACAGGTTGCGCACGTTCGGCGCGTGGTCGGCGATCGCCTGCGCGGCGGCGGCGTCCTTCTGCGAGCCGAGCGCGACGATCTGCGTATACGGGAACGACTGGTGCACGATCGTCGCGAGCGACGCGAAGTGCTCGGGCGGCCAGCGCTTGGCCGGGCCGTATTCGGCGCCCGGGCAGAACACGACGAGCGGCTTGCGTGTATCGAGATTGAAACGTGCGGACACGCGCGCCGTTTCGTTCAGGTCGGCGTCGAGGCGCGGCGCGGGCAGCGTCTTCATCGATTCGGGCAGCTTCGCGCCCGGCGCGTACGCGAGCGCCGCGTAGTGGGTCGTCATCGGCGGCCGCTCGCCCGACTTGTCGGGATTCGCGTGCCGCACGTTCAACAGCCCGTAGCGGTGCTCGCCCGTATAGCCGATCCGCAGCGGGATGTTCGCGAGCCACGGGATCACCGCGGACTTCAGCGAATTCGGCAGCACGTACGCCGCGTCGTAGCCGACGTCGCGCAGGTCGCTCGCGAGCTGCCAGCGGCGCAGCAGCTGCAGCTTGCCGTGCGCGAGATCGGTCGCGTAGACATCGTGGATCTCGGGCATCCGCTCGAGCACGGGCGCGACCCACGAGGGCGCGACCGCATCGATCGCGATGCGGGGATGGAGCTTCTTCAGCAGCGCAAAGAGCGGCTGCGCCATCAATGCGTCACCGATCCAGTTCGGTGCGATAACCAGCGCTCGACGCATCAGGTGGACTTCCGATGTCGTAATGAAGCACGGCGCGCGGGCGCCGCGTTCGGGTTGCCAGAATGGGGAAGGGCGGCGCGCCGGGCATCCGGCTGCGCCGCCTCGCGAGCGGCGGCCCCGCGGGCCCGTCCGCCCGGGCTCAGTGGCCCTTGACGACCTCGCCGTCGCGCAGCTTGTAGCGCGTGCCGCAGTACGGGCAGCGCGCCTCGCCGTGCGAGACGTCGATGAACACGCGCGGATGCGCGCTCCAGCGCGCCATGGCCGGGTTCGGGCAGTAGGCGGGAAGATCCTTGGCCGTCAGCTCGACCAGCGGCATTTCCTTGATTTCACTCATGGGACTTTCTCTTATCACTCTTTTGTGGGGCGGTCGGTGGCGCGGCGCGCTCAGACCTTCGTCAGCCAGTGCGCGTACTTCGCGTTCTTGCCCGACACGATATCGAAAAACGCCGACTGGAGCTTTTCCGTGACGGGGCCGCGCGCGCCGCTGCCGATCGTGCGGTTGTCGAGCTCGCGGATCGGCGTGACTTCGGCGGCCGTACCGGTGAAGAACGCTTCGTCGGCCGTGTAGACCTCGTCGCGCGTGATGCGCTTCTCGATCACCTCGATGCCGGCATCCTTCGCGAGCGTGATGACCGTGTCGCGCGTGATGCCGTCGAGGCAAGACGACAGGTCGGGCGTGTACAGCTTGCCGTTGTTGACCAGGAAGAAGTTCTCGCCGGAGCCTTCCGACACATAGCCGTCGACGTCGAGCAGCAGCGCTTCGTCGTAGCCGTCGGCCGTCGCTTCCTGGTTCGCCAGGATCGAGTTCACGTACCAGCCCGACGCCTTCGCGCGCACCATCGACACGTTCACGTGGTGGCGCGTGAACGACGACGTCTTCACGCGGATACCCTTCGCGAGGCCTTCCTCGCCGAGGTACGCGCCCCACGGCCATGCGGCGATCGCGACGTGGATCGTGTTGCCCTTCGCCGACACGCCGAGCTTTTCCGAGCCGACCCAGATGATCGGGCGCAGGTAGCACGATTCGAGCTTGTTCTCGCGCACGACTTCGAGTTGCGCGGCTTCGAGCGTTTCCCGGTCGAACGGCACGTCCATCTGGAAGATCTTCGCCGAATTCAGCAGACGTTTCGTGTGCTCGCGCAGGCGGAAGATCGCGGTGCTGCCGTCGGCCGTCTGGTACGCGCGCACGCCCTCGAAGACGCCCATGCCGTAGTGCAGCGTATGGGTCAGGACGTGGATCTTGGCGTCGCGCCAGTCGATCAGCTTGCCGTCCATCCAGATCTTGCCGTCGCGGTCGGCCATTGACATAGGATTCTCCTGGGATGCGGTTGTATGCAGCGTTGAGCCGGAAAGACGCTTATTTTAGCGTCATTTGGCGACGATCCGGTCGGCCGGCGCCGGGCCGGCGCTATAATCGTCCGGCACCGATTCCAATAACGACGGGTCGTGCCGGCAGGAGGCGCCGGCGTCCCGACGAACCGCCCGCTGCGGCCCGCTTTTCCATGCTCGCTCGATTGTCCGCCACCGACCGCTTCGCGCTGATCCAGGGCGCGCGCGACTATTCCCCGACACTGATGGCGATCCTGTCCTGGGGGCTCGTCACCGGCATCGCGATGAGCAAGTCGGTGATGACGCTCGGGCAGGCGAGCGCGATGTCGCTGCTCGTCTACGCGGGCTCGTCGCAGCTCGCGGTACTGCCGCTCCTCGCCGCGAAGCTGCCGATCTGGACCGTGCTGCTCACGGCCGCGATGGTCAACACGCGCTTCGTGATCTTCAGCGCCGGGCTTGCTCCCCATTTTTCCTACCTGCCGCTGTGGCGGCGCCTCGCGATAGGCTATTTCAACGGCGACGTGATCTACCTGCTGTTCCAGAAACAGGGTTTCGCGAACGGCCACGTGCCGGGCAAGGAAGCGTATTTCTGGGGGATGGCGCTCGCGAGCTGGGCATCGTGGCAGGTGTCGTCGCTGGCGGGCATCCTGCTGGCGAGCTTCTTTCCCGCGAGCTGGGGGCTGGAACTGGCCGGCACGCTCGCGCTGATCCCGATCATGGTGTCGGCGGTCGCGAACCGCTCGACGCTCGCGGCCGTCGCGGTCGCGGGCATCGTGTCGCTCGTCGCGTTCGACCTGCCGTACCGGCTCGCGCTGCCGCTCGCGGTGCTCGCCGCGCTCGCGGCCGGCAGCATGGCCGATTTCTTCGTCGAACGGGCCGACTGGCGGCGCATCCGTACCGAAACCGTGCACGAGAAGGAGGTCGAATGAGCGCGACCGAGATCTGGATCGTCATCGTCGGGATGACGATCGTCACGGCCGTCACGCGCGCGCTGTTCCTGATCGGCGGCGAGCGCACCGTGCTGCCCGAACGCGTGCAGCGCGCGCTGCGCTACGCGCCGGCGGCCGCGCTCGTCGCCGTCGTGCTGCCCGACGTGCTCGAAACGCCGGCCGGGCTGTCGTTCGCGCTGTCCAACCATCCGTTCTACGCGGCGCTCGCCGGCCTCGGCTGGTTTTTATGGCGGCGCAGCATGCTCGGCACGATCGTCGTCGGGATGCTCGTGTTCACCGCGCTGCGCGTGATTTTCTGATGGGCCGCCGTTCCGGCCCGCCGGGCGCCGGCCACTCGCGCGCGTGAATTGCTGCGCTGCGGCAATGGAGCCGCTGTCGCGCGCGATCCCAAATAGGCGGAATTCGCCGCCGCACGGGTCAGTCTGCCGGGTGGATCGGCTAGAATGCCCGTTCGAGATTTTTTACCCGTGCGCGTCATGCGAACCGCCAGCCACGGCCGCATCCGGCGCCCTTTCGCGGCAGCCCGCGCACGTCCAGCGTGAACCCCCTTTCCCCATCCACTACTTCAATCTGTTCAACATGAGCCAAGTCAAGCGTCTTACCGACCTGATCGCCGCCGGCCAGCTCGCCGGCAAGCGGGTGTTCATCCGCGCCGACCTGAACGTCCCGCAGGACGATCACGGCAACATCACCGAGGACACGCGCGTGCGCGCGTCCGTGCCGGCCATCCAGGCCGCGCTCGACGCCGGCGCGGCCGTGATGGTCACGTCGCACCTCGGCCGTCCGACCGAAGGCGAATTCAAGCCGGAAGATTCGCTCGCGCCGGTCGCGAAGCGCCTCGCCGAGCTGCTCGGCCGCGACGTGCCGCTCGTGTCGAACTGGGTCGAGAACGGCGTGAACGTCGCACCGGGCCAGGTCGTGCTGCTCGAGAACTGCCGCGTGAACAAGGGCGAGAAGAAGAATTCGGACGAGCTCGCGCAAAAGATGGCGAAGCTCTGCGACGTGTACGTGAACGACGCGTTCGGCACCGCGCACCGCGCGGAAGCGACCACGCACGGGATCGCGAAGTACGCGCCGGTCGCGTGCGCGGGCCCGCTGCTGGCCGCCGAACTCGACGCGCTCGGCAAGGCGCTCGGCAACCCGGCCCGCCCGCTGGTGGCGATCGTCGCCGGCTCGAAGGTGTCGACCAAGCTGACGATCCTGAAGTCGCTGGCCGGCAAGGTCGATCAGCTGATCGTCGGCGGCGGCATCGCGAACACGTTCATGCTCGCGGCCGGTCTGCCGATCGGCAAGTCGCTCGCGGAAGCCGACCTCGTCAACGAGGCGAAGGCGATCATCGATGAAGCGCGCGAGCGCGGCGCGTCGGTGCCGATCCCGACCGACGTCGTGACGGCCAAGGAATTCTCGCCGACGGCCGCGGCCACGGTGAAGCAGGTCGCCGACATCGAAGCGGACGACATGATCCTCGACATCGGCCCCGATACGGCCAAGGCGCTCGCGAGCCAGCTCGAGAAGGCCGGCACGATCGTGTGGAACGGCCCGGTCGGCGTGTTCGAGTTCGACCAGTTCGGCAACGGCACCAAGACGCTCGCCGAAGCGATCGCCAAATCGTCCGCGTTCTCGATCGCGGGCGGCGGCGACACGCTCGCGGCCATCGCGAAGTACGGCATCCACGACCAGGTCAGCTACATCTCGACAGGCGGCGGCGCCTTCCTCGAGTTCCTCGAGGGGAAGAAGCTGCCGGCGGTGGAAGTGCTCGAAACGCGGGCGGCCTGAGCGTGGCGGCGCGCGCAGGGGTGACGAAGGCCGCGCGCTCCGCGAAAGCGGAGCAGCCGGCCGGCGCGGGCAAGCGCAAACGCGCGCCCGCGCGGGCGAACTCCACCCCGCGCGCACCGGCGGCCGCTGGCGACGCGGCCATGCAGCACCACGAGATTCAGAACAAAGCGATGCCGGGCGCAAGCACCGGCACGCCCTCCGGAACGGCCGCCGCTGGGCCCGCCGTGTCCGGCTCTCGCAGCGTTTCACCCAGCGCATCCACCTTGATCCAGATGAGGAGTTTCATGCAGCGCGCCACCAAGATAGTCGCCACGATCGGCCCGGCTTCCAGTTCGCCGGAGATTCTGCTGCAGATGATGCAGGCGGGCCTCGACGTCGTGCGGCTCAATTTTTCGCACGGCACGGCCGACGATCACCGCCAGCGCGCCGAGATGGTGCGCGAGGCCGCCCGCAAGGTTGGCCGCGAGATCGCGATCATGGCCGACCTCCAGGGCCCGAAGATCCGCGTCGGCAAGTTCGAGAACGGCAAGACGACGCTCTCGCCCGGCCAGCCGTTCATCCTCGACGCGGCCTGCGAGCTCGGCAACGACGAGCGGGTCGGCCTCGACTACAAGGAACTGCCGCGCGACCTGAAGCCGGGCGACCTGCTGCTGCTGAACGACGGCCTGATCGTGCTGACCGTCGAGCGCGTGCTCGGCGACGAGATCCACACGATCGTCAAGGTGGGCGGCGAGCTGTCGAACAACAAGGGGATCAACCGCCAGGGCGGCGGGCTGTCGGCACCCGCGCTGACCGCGAAGGACATGGAGGACATCCGCACCGCGATGTCGCTCGGCGCGGACCTGGTGGCGGTGTCGTTCCCGAAGAATGCGACCGACATGGAAATGGCGCGCCAGCTCGCGAACATCGCGGGCGCGCCGTACGGCATCAAGCCGAAGATGATCGCGAAGATCGAGCGCGCGGAGGCGATTCCGGCGCTGCAGAGCATCCTCGACGCGTCCGACGGCATCATGGTCGCGCGCGGCGACCTCGCGGTGGAAGTCGGCAACGCGGCCGTGCCGGCGCTGCAGAAGCGGATGATCCGGATGGCGCGCGAGTCGAACAAGCTCGTGATCACCGCGACGCAGATGATGGAATCGATGATCTACGCGCCGGTGCCGACCCGCGCGGAAGTGTCGGACGTCGCGAACGCGGTGCTCGACGGCACCGACGCGGTGATGCTGTCGGCCGAGACGGCCGCCGGCAAGTACCCGGTCGTCACGATCGAGACGATGGCGGCCGTGTGCGTCGAGGCGGAAAAGTCGGAACACGTCGAGCTGGACAAGGATTTCCTCGACCGCACGTTCACGCGGATCGACCAGTCGATCGCGATGGGCGCGCTGTTCACCGCATACCACCTGGGCGCGAAGGCGATCATCGCGCTGACCGAATCGGGCGCGACCGCGCTGTGGATGTCGCGTCACTACACGCACGTGCCGATCTTCGCGCTGACGCCGCGCGTCGGCAGCGAGCGCACGATGGCGCTGTACCGCAACGTGACGCCGCTGCACGTCGACTTCAACAGCGACCGCGACTCGGCGCTGCAGGCGGCGCTCGAGCTCGTCGTCAAGCAGGGCTACGTGCAGCACGGCGACATGGTCGTGCTGACCGTCGGCGAACCGATGGGTCAGGCGGGCGGCACCAACACGCTGAAGATCGTGCGCGTCGGCGAGCACTATTGAGTCGGGCGTTCGCCGGGCACCTTGCCGGCGGCCCGGGTCGATCGAACTCGATCCGGCACCGTTTTTCGCGCGAAAGCCGCGCGGGGTCCGAAGCCCCGCGCGGCTTTTTTTCTCTTTTTTGCCCGCATTGTGCCGTGCGAACGTAACAAATTGCGAGCGGGTGCCACCGGGCGGTCGGAATCGGAGGCGCTTCGCGATAAAATGCGGCTATTCGACGCTCAGCCGCGCCGCGCCGCCCCGGTTTGAACGAGGGCGGGTGCCGCGCCGGCGTCAGGGCGCACCGGTTTTCATTCAAGGAGTTCCACAATGCCTCTCGTATCAATGCGTCAATTGCTGGATCACGCGGCAGAGCACGGTTACGGCCTGCCGGCCTTCAACGTGAACAACCTGGAGCAGGTCCAGGCGATCATGGCGGCAGCGGACCAGGTCGGCGCGCCCGTGATCATGCAGGCATCGGCCGGCGCGCGTAAGTACGCGGGCGAGCCGTTCCTGCGCCACCTGATCGAAGCGGCGGTCGAGTCGTATCCGCACATCCCGGTCGTGATGCACCAGGATCACGGCCAGTCGCCGGCGGTCTGCATGGGCGCGATCCGCAGCGGCTTCACGAGCGTGATGATGGACGGTTCGCTCGAAGCCGACGGCAAGACGGTCGCGTCGTACGAGTACAACGTCGACGTGTCGCGCAAGGTCGTCGAGATGGCGCACTCGATCGGCGTGACGGTCGAAGCCGAACTCGGCGTGCTCGGCTCGCTCGAGACGATGAAGGGCGACAAGGAAGACGGCCACGGTGCGGAAGGCACGATGACCCGCGAGCAGCTGCTGACCGATCCGGAGCAGGCGGCCGATTTCGTGAAGCTCACGCAGTGCGATGCGCTCGCGATCGCGATCGGCACGTCGCACGGCGCGTACAAGTTCTCGAAGAAGCCGACGGGCGACATCCTGTCGATCCAGCGCATCAAGGAAATCCACGCGCGCATCCCGAACACGCACCTCGTGATGCACGGTTCGTCGTCGGTGCCGCAGGAGCTGCTGGAAGAAATCCGCCAGTTCGGCGGCGACATGAAGGAAACCTACGGCGTGCCGGTCGAGGAAATCCAGGAAGGCATCAAGCACGGCGTGCGCAAGATCAACATCGACACCGACCTGCGTCTCGCGATCACCGGCGCGATCCGCCGCTACCTGTTCGAGAACCCGGGCAAGTTCGATCCGCGCGACTACCTGAAGCCCGCGCGCGAAGCGGCGAAGCAGGTCTGTGTCGACCGCTACCTCGCGTTCGGCTGCGAAGGCCAGGCCGCGAAGATCAAGCCGGTGTCGCTCGACAAGATCGCCGAGCAGTACAAGTCCGGCGCGCTCGCACAGGTCGTGCGCTGAGACTGTAGTACGATTGCCCCGCCCGATTCTTCCGCAAGGCAGGGGCGGGTAGCCAGGCCGGATATGATCCGGCCCCAGGCAGCCGTTCCGTCCGGCCGAACGAGGGCCGGCCGGCAACCGCCCGGGCAACGCCCGGCCGGTTCGCCGACGTATTGCAAGACCGCCGTTCCCGCCTGCCGCGGGGAACGGCGTTTCCCTTTTTGTTTGGCTCCTTATCTGCGAAAAGACGATGTCTACCCTTTACGAATCCACGCTCCGCTCGCTGCCGCTCCTCGGTCGCGGCAAGGTCCGCGATAACTACGCGGTCGGCAACGACAAGCTCCTGATCGTCACGACCGACCGCCTGTCGGCATTCGACGTGGTGATGGGCGAGCCGATTCCGAACAAGGGCCGCGTGCTGAATCAGATGGCGAACTTCTGGTTCGACAAGCTCGCGCACATCGTGCCGAACCATCTGACGGGCGACGCGCCGGAAGCGGTCGTCGCGGCCGACGAGGTCGAGCAGGTGACGGGCCGCGGCGTGGTCGTCAAGCGCCTCGAGCCGATCATGATCGAAGCGGTCGTGCGCGGCTACCTGGCCGGCAGCGGCTGGAAGGAATACCAGGCATCGGGCGCCGTGTGCGGCGTGCAGCTGCCGGAAGGCCTGCAGAACGCGCAGAAGCTGCCCGAGCCGATCTTCACGCCGGCCGCGAAGGCCGAGATGGGCGAGCACGACGAGAACATCACGTTCGAGGAAACCGAGCGCCGCATCGGCACCGAGCTGGCCGCGACGATCCGCGACATCTCGATCCGCCTGTACAAGGAAGCGGCCGACTACGCGGCGACGCGCGGCATCATCATCGCCGATACGAAGTTCGAATTCGGCCTCGACAACCACGGCAAGCTGTACCTGATGGACGAAGTGCTGACGGCCGATTCGTCGCGCTTCTGGCCGGCCGACCAGTACCAGGTCGGCACGAACCCGCCGTCGTTCGACAAGCAGTTCGTGCGCGACTGGCTCGAGGCGCAGCCGTGGGGCAAGACGGCGCCGGCGCCGGCGCTGCCGGCCGACGTCGTCGAAAAGACGGCCGCGAAGTACCAGGAAGCGCTCGAGCGCATCACCGGACAGTCGCTCGCCTGAGCGAGCTTTGCATGGGACCGGATGCGAAGCATGGGGCCGGAGTAAATGCTGAAGCACCAACTCCGGCCGACATAAGCGCTGAAGCGCTAACTCCGGTCGACAGGAAATCCACGAAATGAGTGAAGTCCAGACTGCCCACACGCACAGCGCGCCGCTCGTCGGCGTGCTGATGGGTTCGAGTTCCGACTGGGACGTGATGAAGCACGCGGTAGCGATCCTGCAGGAATTCGGCGTGCCGTACGAAGCGAAGGTGGTGTCCGCGCACCGGATGCCCGACGAGATGTTCGACTATGCGGAGAAGGCGCGCGAGCGCGGGCTGCGCGCGATCATCGCGGGCGCCGGCGGCGCCGCGCACCTGCCCGGCATGCTGGCCGCGAAAACCACGGTGCCGGTGCTCGGCGTACCGGTCGCGAGCAAGTACCTGAAGGGTGTCGATTCGCTGCACTCGATCGTGCAGATGCCGAAGGGCGTGCCCGTCGCGACGTTCGCGATCGGCGAGGCCGGTGCCGCGAATGCCGCGCTGTTCGCGGTGTCGATCCTGTCCGGCACGTCGGCCGATTACGCGAACCGGCTCGCCGCGTTCCGCGTGCGCCAGAACGAAGCCGCGCACGCGATGGTGCTGCCGCCGCTGGAATGACGGCGCACCGGCGGCCGCGCGTCGCGGCTGCCTGATTCTTCCCACTGCGGCGGGCAGCGCCCGCCGCGACCGACCACTGACATGACCGCAACTCCTGATTCCGTTTCCCCGATCCTGCCCGGCGCGTGGCTGGGCATGGTCGGCGGCGGCCAGCTCGGCCGCATGTTCTGCTTTGCCGCCCAGTCGATGGGCTATCGCGTCGCCGTGCTCGATCCCGATCCGACGAGCCCTGCCGGCGCGGTCGCCGACCGCCACCTGCGCGCGGCCTACGACGACGAAGCCGCGCTCGCCGAATTGGCCGAACTGTGCGACGCGGTGTCGACGGAGTTCGAGAACGTGCCGGCCGCGAGCCTCGACTTCCTCGCGCGCACGACCTTCGTCGCGCCGGCCGGCCGCTGCGTCGCGGTCGCGCAGGACCGGATCGCGGAGAAGCGCTTCATCGAGGCGTCGGGCGTACCCGTTGCGCCGCACGTCGTGATCGAATCGTCGGCGGCGCTCGCCGCGCTCGACGATGCCGCGCTCGACGCGGTGCTGCCGGGCATCCTGAAGACGGCACGCCTCGGCTACGACGGCAAGGGTCAGGTGCGCGTGCGCACCGCGCAGGAAGCGCGAGACGCGCATGCGGCGCTCGGCGGCGTGCCGTGCGTGCTCGAGAAGCGCCTGCCGCTGAAATACGAAGTGTCGGCGCTGATCGCGCGCGGCGCGGACGGCCGCTCGGCCGCGTTTCCGCTCGCGCAGAACACGCACCACAACGGCATCCTCGCGCTGACGGTGGTGCCCGCGCCGGCCGCCGATGCCGCGCGTGTCGAAGAGGCGCAGCAGGCCGCCGTGCGGATCGCCGATACGCTCGGCTACGTCGGCGTGCTGTGCGTCGAATTCTTCGTGCTGGAAGACGGCTCGTTCGTCGCGAACGAGATGGCGCCGCGCCCGCACAACTCCGGCCACTACACGGTCGATGCGTGCGCAACGAGCCAGTTCGAGCAGCAGGTGCGCGCGATGACGCGCATGCCGCTCGGCAACCCGCGCCAGCATTCGCCGGCCGCGATGCTGAACATCCTCGGCGACGTGTGGTTCCCGAACGGTGCCGCAGCCGATGCCGTCACGCCGCCGTGGGACACGGTCGCGGCGATGCCGGCTGCGCACCTGCACCTGTACGGCAAGGAAGACGCGCGCGTCGGTCGCAAGATGGGGCACGTGAACTTCACGGCCCCGACGCGCGACGAAGCCGTCGCCGCGGCTACCGCGTGCGCGCAGCTGCTGCGCGTGCCGCTCGACTGAGGCGCCAGCCGATGTCCATCGATCTCCCGAACTCCGTGACGCCCGCGCAGATCGACGCGGCCGCCGCGCTGCTCGACGCGGGGCAACTCGTCGCGTTCCCGACCGAAACCGTCTACGGGCTCGGCGGCGACGCGGCGAATCCCGAGGCCGTCGCGCGCATCTACGCGGCGAAAGGGCGGCCGGCGAACCATCCGGTGATCGTGCACCTGCCGCCCGGCGGCGATCCGGGCTACTGGGCCGACGACCTGCCCGACGATGCGCGGAAGCTGATCGATGCGTTCTGGCCCGGCCCGCTGACGCTGATCCTGAAGCGCCATGCGCGCATTCCGGACGCCGTGAGCGGCGGGCAGGATTCGGTCGGGCTGCGCTGCCCGTCGCATCCGGTCGCGCAGGCGCTGCTGGCCGCGTTCAGCACGCGGCGCGGCGGGCACGGCGGCGTTGCCGCGCCGTCCGCGAACCGGTTCGGCCATGTGAGCCCGACGACCGCGCAGCACGTGCGCGATGAATTCGGCGACACCGTGCACGTGCTCGATGGCGGCCCGTCCGAAGTCGGCATCGAATCGACGATCCTCGATCTGTCGCGCGGCTTCCCGGCGCTGCTGCGCCCGGGCCACGTGACGCCGCAGCAGATCGCCGACGTGCTCGGCCGCGCGCCGCGGCTGCCGGACGGCAGCGACGCGACCGCGCCGCGTGCGTCCGGCACGCTGAAGGCGCATTACGCGCCGCGCACGCCGCTCGCGCTGCTGCCGTTCGATGCGCTCGAGCCGCTGCTCGCGGCCGCGCAAACCGACGGCGAGCGGGTCGCGCTCGTCGCTCGCGCGTCGCGCGCGGGACGCTGGGCGCAGGCCGACGGCGTGCATTTCATCGCCGCTCCGGAAGATCCGCAGGCCTACGCGCGCGACCTGTACGGGATGCTGCGTGCGCTCGACCGGGCGCAGGTCGCGCGCATTCTCGTCGAGAAGTTGCCCGAGACCGTCGAATGGATTGCCGTCAACGATCGTCTTGGTCGTGCGGCGGCTGCGTTCGAAGCGCGCGACTGACGACTCGGGCAAGCCACGGCCCGCGAATGAAAAACGCCCGACCGGCGAACCGGTCGGGCGTTTTTTTTTCGGGGAGAGCGCGCCGGCCGCGCGACGCGCGCGCCGGCCGGCGTCGGTCCGCTTGTGTGCCGCTTACTTGCCGACGCCCGAAGCCGCGATCTGCTTCTCCACGAACTGTGCGAACAGCGCGTGCAGGCGCGTCGTCGGGTGGACCATATCGGCGAACATGTAGGTCTGGTCCGCGTTCGGGACCGTGTAGGTTTGCGGCGAGCAGAACAGCGACGAGCCGAATGCGGTTGCGTTCGCGACGCCATATTGCGTCGCGGCCTGGACCATCGCCTTCAGGTTGCAGCCGGTGTCGGTGTTCGACACGCTGAAGCCGTTCGCCTGGTAGTTGGCCGCGATGCCGTCCTGCCATGTGAACGTGTCGAGCAGCGCGACCTTCGTCGTGTCGACCTTCAGCGCGGCCAGCGTGCCGGCGAGCGTCTTGTTGAACAGCCCCGACAGCTGCGTGAACGCGGCCTGCGTGCCGCCCTGCAGCGCGAGCGGCGTGCTGCCGATGTCCGGCACGTTCGACACGAACACGTGCGTCGCGCCTGCCGCGACGATCTGCTGGACGATCCCGCCGAGCTGCTGCGCGGCCAGGCCGATCGCCTGCGCCGCCGCGAGTTGCGCGGCCGGCGTGTTGCCTTGCGCCTGCGCGACCTGCGCCTGGTAGAAGATGTCGTTCGCGCCGCCGTTGACCAGCACGATCTGGCCTGCGTTGAAGCTGCCGTGCTGCGTCAGGTACTGCTTGACCTGGTCGGCGATCGGCGTCGTGGTCGCTTGCGCGAAGTCGGCGTTCGGCACGCTCGCGTCGGCATGGCCGATGCCCGGCTGCAGCGTCACGCGCGAGCCGCCCTGCGCGTAGCCGAGGCCGCCGGTGGCCTGCAGCGGAATGCCGAAGCCGCCCTGGTTCGCGGGCTGCAGCGTGTCGCCGTAGTACTGCGCGACGTCCTGCGCCCACACCTGGCCGGGGTTGGTCGTGAAGCGGCCGCCGCCGAAGCCGAGCTTGATCTGCGAATAGGTGCCGGCGTCGGACAGGCTGTCGCCGAACGACACGATCTGCATCTTCACGCCGGAAGGCGGCGTGTTCGACGCGCTGCTGTTGTTGTCGTCACCGCCGCCGCATGCGGCGAGCAGCGCGAGCGCGGCGCCCGCGATCACGGCCTGCGCGGTGCGCAGCAGGCGTTGCCGGGTATGCGACGGGAATTGTTGTTGTGACTGCATCGTTCGATCTCCTCGTAGATATGGCCTGATGTGTTTCTCATCTGCCGCGTGCCTGCTCGGAACCGGGCTGCGCGGCGGCCGTTGGCTGAAACGGTTATTGGTCGCGCGCAGCCGCAAGCGGCACGGTGCGCGGGTCCTGGTTCGCGGCCTCGGCAACCTGCGCATGATAAGCGCTCGCCCATTCGGGCGGGCCGAAAATCGCGCGCAGCTTGTTGCGCCATCCGTCGACGCGCAACGCGTCGGCCGCCATCGACACCCACTCGTGGAACGTCGCGACGAGCGGGTTGTTCGAGCCGAGCCGCTCGACGATCCCGTACTGCGGCGGGTCGTCCGGTGTTTCCTCGACATAGCTGCCGAACAGGCGATCCCAGATCACCAGGACGCCTGCGTAATTGCGGTCGATGTAGCGCGGGTTGCGCGCATGGTGAGCGCGGTGGATCGACGGCGTGTTGAGCACGTACTCGAGCCAGCCGAGCTTGCCGATCGCCTGCGTGTGCACGAAGAACTGGAACGCGAGGTTGATCAGCACGATGCCGACGACCTGTTGCGGCGGAAAGCCGGCGAACGCGAGCGGCAGCCAGAACACCCACATGCCCGCGACGGGGTACATCAGGCTCTGGCGGAACGCGGTCGAGAAATTCATCCGCTCGGACGAGTGGTGCACGACGTGCGCGGCCCACAGCCATCGCACGCGATGGCTCGCGCGATGGAACACGTAGTAGAGGAAGTCCTGCGCGACGAACAGCACCGCGAACGACAGCCAGCCGTCGTGCCACGTGAACAGGCGATAGTGCCGGTAGCAGTACGCGTAGACGGGGATCACGAAGAGCCACGCGATCTTGTCCGCGCCCTGGTGCATCAGCGCGAGCGCCGCATTGCACAGCGTGTCGCGCCACGCATAGACATGGTCCTGCGCACGTGTGCGGGCGAGGTGCCAGGCTTCCCATGCGATGCAGAGCAGGAAGACGGGCGCCAGCGCGAGCAGAAGCAATTCGACGTCGAATCGCATGGGCGTGTCTCCTCCTTTCCCCTGCAAGCCGTGAGGCCGGGCGCGTGGCCCGTTGTAGATATCGGTCAGGCCAACAGCCTACGCAATCGCCACGCGCTAGGCGAGGGGGCAGCGTAGAGGGTTCCCTCTGAGGACAGGGTTTCTACGGAAACCGTGCGGCGCGAGGCCGGGCGGCGCGGCCCCGTTTTACGCGCACGGCTGGCGTGCGATGCGTCGCGCGCCGGTGGAGGTGCCCGTTTCAAACCGCGAACGGCGGGACTCCGTATGCGAGGCGGCGGCGGGCCGCACGGGCTGCCCGCCAAGGCTGCCCGATGTGCGGTGCCGCCTCGTGGCCGTCGTACGTCGACCGAGGGGCGGGGATGCGCCGCGTCGCGGCGCGCGAGCCGTCAGTGCGCGCCCGCGTAGATCCATTCGAGCAGCGTGTCGTGCGCGGCGCGCGCGCCTTCCGCCTGGTCGTTGTTGATGAAGCTGACGACGACGTAGCTCTGGCCGTCGGCGCCGGCGACGTAGCCGGCGATCGCGCGCACGTCGCGCAGCGTGCCGGTCTTGATGTGCGCGTTGCCGAGCACGCCGGCGTTGGTGAGGCGGTTCTTCATCGTGCCATCGATGCCGGCGATCGGCAGCGAATCGACGAACGCCTGTGCGACCGGGCTCGCGTTCGCTGCCTGCAGCAGCGCGGCGAGCGACAGCGCGCTCACGTGCTCTTCGCGCGACAGCCCCGAGCCGTTTTCGAGCGCGAGGTCCGGCATCGCGATGCCGTTCTTCTGCAGGAACGCCTGGATCGCGCGGCTCGACTGCTCGGGCGTCGCGGGCGGCCTGCCGCTGACCGCGCCGATCGTCAGGAACAGGTTGCGCGCCATCACGTTGTTGCTGAACTTGTTGATGTCGTAGACGATGCTGCCGAGCACCGGGCTGTGATGCACGGCGACGGGCCGCGCGGTGGTCGGCACCTTGCCTTCGCTCACGGGCCCCGCGATCGTGCCGCCGTCCTGCCGCCACAGCGCGAGGAAGCCGCGCGCGAAGAACGTCGTGTGATCGAGGATCGCGAGGTTGGTGGTGCGCGTGCCGCAGCGCAGCGGATAGTCGCCGGCGAACGATGCCGTCATCATCCCGGCGCCGGCCGTCAGCGTCGGGCGCGCGGCCGCGGCGGCCGCGCTGCACGAGCCCGTGCCTTCGACCAGCTGGTTGTCGATCGACAGGTCCGCGAGCGGCGGCAGCACGTCGACGGCCACCTTGCCGTCGTCGCCCGGCGTGACCGTGAACGACACGGCCTTGAACGCGTACAGCAGCGGATCGGGGCCGACGTTGTACGGCGCGCTCACGTCGTCGTCGAACGACGGCAGGTCGCGCGTCGATGCCGCGAAATAGCTCTTGTCGAGCACGAGGCCGCCGGCCACGCGCTTGATGCCGGCCTTGCGGATCTTGTCGACGAGGTCGATCAGCTCTTCGGGCACGAGCTTCGGATCGCCGGTGCCCTTGATGTACAGGTTGCCCTGCAGCGTGCCGTCGGGGTCGACCGTGCCGTCCGTGTAGGCGGTCGTGCGCCAGCGGAAGTCGGGGCCGAGGATCGACAGGCCCGAGAAGGTCGTGACGAGCTTCATCGTCGACGCCGGCAGCATCGGCCGGCTCGCGTTCCACGCGATCAGCGGCTCCGGGTCGCCGACGCGCTCGACGACGACGCTCATCGCCGACGCCGGCACCTTCGCGCGCTGCAGCGCGACGAGCACGGATGCCGGCAGGCCGGCCGCACGCGCGGCGGGCGACACGACGGCGGTCTTGCGCGCTTCCTTGTGGAATTTCTTGCGGGCTTGCGCGGGCGGCGCGAAGGCCAGCGCGGCGCAGGTGGCGATGACGGCGGCTGCGCGCAGGCAGACTTGAGCGCGGGGGGCGAACCGGGCGGAAAGGGCGGAAATCGGCATGGACGAATACGGGTAAGCAGGGGCTCGGGCGGCGCGTGCGTCGCGCGCAAGCGCACATTGTAGAGACAAGTGGGCAAATGCCCGCCGAAATCGCGTGTGGTGCCGCATTGAGGCATCACTTTGCGGCGGGCATGCCGCGCACGCGATTCGCGGCGCTACAATGATCGGCGTGTTTCACCCGACCCATGGATGCCTGTCCCGATGCGGATTCTGCTTGTCGAAGACGACCGAATGATTGCCGAGGGCGTGCGCAAGGCGCTGCGCTCGGACGGCTTTGCGGTCGACTGGGTGCAGGACGGCGACGCGGCGCTCACGGCGCTCGGCGGCGAGACGTACGACCTGCTGCTGCTCGACCTCGGCCTGCCCAAGCGCGACGGCATCGACGTGCTGCGCACGCTGCGCGCGCGCGGGCTGTCGCTGCCGGTGCTGATCGTCACCGCGCGCGACGCCATCGCCGATCGCGTGAAGGGGCTCGACGCGGGCGCCGACGATTACCTCGTCAAGCCGTTCGACCTCGACGAACTCGGCGCGCGGATGCGCGCGCTGATCCGCCGCCAGGCCGGGCGCAGCGAGTCGCTGATCCGCCACGGCGCGCTGACGCTCGATCCCGCTTCGCACCAGGTGACGCTCGACGGCGCGCCCGTCGCGCTGTCCGCGCGCGAGTTCGCGCTGCTCGAGGCGCTGCTCGCGCGGCCCGGCGCGGTGCTGTCGAAGAGCCAGCTCGAGGAAAAGATGTACGGCTGGGGCGAGGAGATCGGCAGCAACACGGTCGAGGTCTATATCCACGCACTGCGCAAGAAGCTCGGCTCGGACCTGATCCGCAATGTGCGCGGGCTCGGCTACATGGTCGTCAAGGAAAGCTGACGCGTGAGGTCGATTCGTCATCAATTGCTGATCTGGCTGCTCGCGATCGTCGTCGCGGGCGTCGGCCTTGCCGGCTGGCTGATCTACCGGCAGGCGCTCGCCGAGGCGAACGAGCTGTTCGACTACCAGCTGCAGGAAATCGCCGCGGCGCTGCCGTCCGAGCCGTTCTCGCAGGTATTCGGCTCGCGGACCAACGGCGACGAAGGCATCGTGATCCAGATCTGGAACCGCAACGGCGTGCTGATGTACTTCTCGCATCCGCGCGCGCCGATCGCGCCGCGCGCGGAGCTCGGCTTCTCGACCGAGCGCACCGATCGCGGCGAATGGCGCGTGTACGGCGCGATCGTCGGCGACAACGTCGTGCAGCTCGCGCAGCCGCTGTCGGTGCGCAACCGGCTCGCGGCGAACGTCGCGCTGCGCACGCTATGGCCGCTGATCGTGCTGCTGCCGTTCCTCGGCGCGGCCGTGTGGGTGATCGTCGGGCGCGGGCTTGCGCCGCTCGGCCGCGTGACGCGCGCGGTCGAGGCGCGCCGGCCGGAAGCGCTCGATCCGCTGCCCGACGAGCGCCTGCCGCTCGAGGTGCAGCCGCTGGTGCGCGCGCTGAACGGGCTGCTCGCGCGGCTGTCGGCCGCGCTCGACACGCAGAAGGCGTTCGTGGCCGACGCCGCGCACGAACTGCGCACGCCGCTCGCGGCCGTGCAGATCCAGGCGCAGCTCGTCGCCCGCGCGAAGGACGACGCGTCGCGCCGCGAGGCGGTCGCGGATCTCCAGGACGGCGTCACGCGCGCGACGCGCCTCGCGGAGCAGTTGCTCGCGCTCGCCCGCGCCGAGCCGGACGGCGCGACGATGCGCGAGCCGGTCGACCTGCAGGCGCTGCTGGCCGAATGCGTGGCCGCGCATGCGCCGCTCGCGCAGCGGCGCGACATCGATCTCGGCTTCGAGGAGACGCGCGCGGCGAGCGTCGTCGCGGACGTCGGCGCGCTGCGCGTGATGTTCGGCAATCTGCTCGACAATGCGGTGAAGTACACGCCGGACGGCGGCCGCATCGACGTGTCGCTGACCTCCGATGCGGCCGGCCGCGCGTGCGTCCAGATCGGCGACAGCGGGCCCGGCATCCCTGCCGACGAGCGCGAGCGCGTGTTCGACCGCTTCTACCGCGACAGCTCCGCGCGGGCGCGTGCCGACTTGTCGGGCAGCGGGCTCGGGCTCGCGATCGTCAAGCGCGTGGCGGCGCAGCAGGGCGCGACGGTGTCGCTCGGCGACGCGGCTGCGGGCGGCCTGCTCGTCAGCGTCGTGTTCCGCGACGCCGAGATGCCGGCCGAGGCGCCGCGGCAGTCCGAATCCGTGTGAAGAACGCTGTCGGACGGGCCTTGCCGGCCCGCTTAAGCTCCGCTTAAGGCTGATTAAGCCTCCTTTAAGTCAGGGTCGTTACGCTGCGTCCTAACAAAGAGGAGGTCCTACGATGAACACCCGATTCCTTGCGCGCGGCGCCGTCGCGGTCGCCGTGGCGGCTGCCCTGTCGGCCGGCTATGTCGCCGGCACCCGCCGCGCCGATCCGCAGATCATCACGCCCGCGCAGGCGGCCGCGCTGATGCCGGCCGAAGCGGCCGCGAAGACCGGCATCCCCGATTTCTCCGGGCTCGTCGAGACCTACGGTCCGGCGGTCGTGAACATCAGCGCGAAGCACGTCGTGAAGCAGGTGTCGCGGCGCGTGCCGCAGCCGCAGCCGCAGCTGCCGGTCGATCCGAGCGACCCGTTCTACCAGTTCTTCAAGCACTTCTACGGCCAGGTTCCGGGCATGGGCGGTGACGCGCAGCCGGACGACCAGCCGAGCGCGAGCCTCGGTTCCGGGTTCGTGATCAGCTCCGACGGGTACATCCTCACCAATGCGCACGTGATCGATGGCGCGAACGTCGTCACGGTCAGGCTGACCGACAAGCGCGAATACAAGGCGAAGGTCGTCGGCTCGGACAAGCAGTCCGACGTCGCGGTGCTGAAGATCGACGCGAGCGGGCTGCCGACCGTGAAGATCGGCGATCCGGCGCAGAGCAAGGTCGGCCAGTGGGTCGTCGCGATCGGTTCGCCGTACGGCTTCGACAACACGGTCACGTCGGGCATCATCAGCGCGAAGTCGCGCGCGCTGCCGGACGAGAACTACACGCCGTTCATCCAGACCGACGTGCCGGTGAACCCCGGCAACTCGGGCGGCCCGCTGTTCAACCTGCAGGGCGAGGTGATCGGCATCAACTCGATGATCTACTCGCAGACGGGCGGCTTCCAGGGCTTGTCGTTCGCGATCCCGATCAATGAGGCGATCAAGGTGAAGGACGAGCTCGTGAAGACGGGCCACGTGAGCCGCGGCCGCCTCGGCGTCGCCGTGCAGGGGCTGAACCAGACGCTCGCGAGCTCGTTCGGGCTGCAGAAGCCGGACGGCGCGCTCGTCAGCTCCGTCGATTCGAACGGCCCGGCCGCGAAGGCGGGCTTGCAGCCGGGCGACGTGATCCTGTCGGTCAACGGCTCGCCGGTCGCCGATTCGACGTCGCTGCCCGCGCAGATCGCGAACCTGAAGCCGGGTTCGAAGGCCGACCTGCAGATCTGGCGCGACAAGTCGAAGAAGTCGATCAGCGTGACGCTCGGCGCGATGGCCGATGCGAAACTCGCGTCGAACGACGGCGGGCCGGTCGAGCAGGGCCGCCTGGGCGTCGCGGTGCGTCCGCTGTCGCCGCAGGAGCGCAGCGCCAGCAACCTGTCGCACGGGCTGATCGTGCAGCAGGCCGGCGGGCCGGCCGCCAACGCGGGCATCCAGCCCGGCGACGTGATCCTCGCGGTCAACGGCCGGCCGGTCACGAGCCCCGAGCAGTTGCGCGACGCGGTGAAGGGCGCGGGCAACAGTCTTGCTCTGCTGATCCAGCGCGATAATGCACAGATCTTCGTGCCGGTCGACCTGAGCTGACCGGCGACGGCCGACGGCCGGCCAGGCCGGCCGCGGCGGGCGCCGCCGCCGTCCGACCCCGTGGCGTGGCGCCCCGTATGTGTTCTGACCCAAAGGAGAGAGCCATGCAATATCTACGCAACGTGTCCCGATTTGCCGTCGCCGCGGCGTTGGCCGCCGGCCTCGCAGCCGGCGCGACCGGCGCGTACGCGCAGTCGGACGGCTTGCCCGCCGCGCGCCAGCAGGGCGACGTCACCTTCGTGTCCGGCGGCATCGGGCTGGACGAATCGACGGCGTTCCAGCGCAACGAGGCGAAGTGGCCGCTGGCGCTGCGCTTCACCGGCAAGGGCGGCGAATTCCTGGCCGACGTCCATGTGCGGATCGTCGACGGCAAGGGCGCGGAAGTGCTGAAAACCGACACGCGCGGGCCATACATGCTCGTGCAGGTGCCGCCGGGGCGCTATACGGTGCAGGCGTCGTACCAGGGTAGCGACGAATCCCGTACCGTCACGGTCGGCGCGAAGGGCGGCGCGAAAGCCGCGTTCCAGTGGAGCGCGCAGTAGCCGGCCGCACGCGGCCCCCGCCCGGGTTGCGCAATCGGACGAAGTTTCGCCCATAATGAAAGCCACGGCATTCGTGCCGTGGCTTTTTTCGTTTCCTGTCACCGGCCTGCCTGCCGGGCCGCCCGAAGGAGAAACGATGTCAGACGCCGCCGCCCCTCACCTTGAAATCGTGCCGAACCGCCATCGCGTGCGCGTGATCCATCGCGGCATCACGTATGCCGATTCGCACGGCGTGCTGACCGTGCGGGAAGCGGGGCTGCCGGACGTCCACTACCTGCCGCGCGGCGACGTCAACATGCGCAGGCTCGTGAAGTCGGGCGTGACGAGCGCCTGCCCGTTCAGGGGCGAAGCCGTGCATTTCGACTTGCAGACGGAAGACGGCGTGATCGAGAACGCCGCATGGAGTTACGAGGAACCGAAGGCGGCCGCTGCCGCGCTTGCGCACTACGTCGCCTTCGATGTCGCACGGATCGACAGTCTCGTCGAGACGTCCTGATGCGGCGCGCGTTCATCGGGGAGACATCATGGAACTGAACGACACGTTACGCGTCCCGCTCGCGCCGCCTGTCGTGCGGGAGGCCTTCGAGGATCCCGCATTGCTGCGGGCGAGCTTCGACCATTGCGAATCGTTCGTGAAGCTCGCGCACGGCGAGTTCGCGCTGACGATCACGGTGCCGCTCGGCCCGCTGCGCGCACGCTACGACGTGCGTGCGCATGCGGCCGGCGAGCAGGGCGACGCGGAAGGGCGGCCGCGCCGCGTGATCAATTTCAAGGCGCGGGCCGACGGCCTCGGCGTGCTGCGCGGCCAGGTCGAACTGGTGCTGCTGCCCGATGACGATGCGAACGCCACAAGCATCGAGTACGTGGTCTGGGCGACGGCGAGCGGGCCGCTCGCCGAGTTGCCGGCGCGGCAGATCGAGAATGCGCTGCGCGAGTGGACCGACGATTTCTTCCGCGAGTTCTGCGCGGTCGTGCAGGCGAAGCACGACCTCGCGCCGAATCGCGCGAACCCGGCCGCACAGCGGCGCCAGCACGTGTTCCTGCGGCCGGCGTCGCTGATGGCCGCGACGAAGCGTCCGCTGCCGCCGCACGTTGGCGGCGCGCCGACCGGGCGTACCGCCAGCGTGCTTCATCATCGCGGTGCCGGCACGGTGCCCGTCTGGGCATGGGCGGCGATGATCGTGTTCGTCGCGCTGCTGCTTTATGCGGCGCGCTGGATCAACGGCGGCTGAGCGGCAGAGCGGCCGAGCACCGCCGGATTCGCTTCACGGCCCGCCCACCCCCGGGCGCGCGGCGGGCATTACTGCCTCGCATCGGCATCGGCATCGGCATCGGCTCCGGCGCCGCGGAATTCCCTTCGATACGCAGACGGCGACGTGCCGAGCGCGCCCGCGAAATGCTGGCGCAGCGACACGCTCGACCCGTAGCCGGCCGCCTGCGCGATCGCGTCGATCGATTGTCCGGTGGTTTCCAGCAGATGCTGCGCGCGCGCGAGCCGCTCGGCCTGCAGCCACGCGGTGACGGTCGTGCCGGTCGCCTGGCGGAAGTGGCGCGTGAACGTGCGCCGGCTCATCAGCACGCGTTCAGCGAGCGAATCGACGCTGTGCGCGGCGTCGAGGTGCGCGCGCACCCAGTCGAGCAGGCCCGCGAGCCGCGCATCGCGCGGGTGCGCGGCGACGGGCTGCGGCACGTATTGGGCCTGCCCGCCCTGGCGGTGCGGCGGGATCACGAGGCGGCGCGCGATCCGGTTCGCGGCATCCGAGCCGAAGCGCCGCCGCACGACGTGCAGGCAGCAGTCGAGCCCCGCGGCCGTGCCGGCCGACGTCATCAGGTTGCCGTCGTCCACGTACAGCACGTCGGGATCGAGCTTCACGCGCGGAAAGCGTTGCGCGAAGTCGTCGGCCCACGCCCAGTGCGTGGTGGCCGGGCGGCCGTCGAGCAGGCCGGCCGCGGCGAGCACGTACGCGCCGAGGCACAGCCCGACGAGTTGCGCGCCGCGTGCGGCGACCGCGCGCACCGCGTCGAGCAGTTCGTCGGGCGGCGCTTCGTCCGGGTCGCGCCACGCCGGCACGATGACGATGTCCGCGTCGTCGAGTGCGTCGAGCCCGTACGGCGCGGTGATCGTGAAGCCGCCCGTCGTCGCGAGCGGGCCGCGCTCGGCCGAGCAGACGCGAAACTCGAACGCCGGCGACGCGGCCGCGTCGCGCTCCTTGCCGAACACGACGGACGGCACCGACAGGTGGAACGGGCTGATACCGTCGTATGCGATCACGGCGACGACGGTCGGGGCGGGCGAGGCAGGTGACGCAGGTGACGCGACGGCGGTCATGACGGGCTCCGGAATGGTGGTGGCCCGATTTTATCGAAGAATGGCTATCGGGCCACTATCCGCGCGGGCGATGCGGCCCGACAATGCATCGCATCGCGCCGCTGGCCGTCCCGTTCCGGGGCGGGGCCGCGCGTCAGGACCAGGAGCCATCCGTGTCGAACACCGCCTCGCATACCACTTCCCGCCGCGCGCTGATCGTGATCGACGTCCAGAACGAATACGTGACGGGCAACCTGCCGATCGAGTATCCGCCGCTCGACGTGTCGCTCGCGAACATTGGCCGCGCGATCGACGCCGCGCATGCGGCCGGCGTGCCCGTGATCGTCGTCCAGCATGTCGCGCCGGCCGGTGCGCCGATCTTCGCGCCCGGCACCGACGGCGTCGCGCTGCACGCGGTCATCGCCGGCCGCCCGTACGCGCACCTGATCGAGAAGGCGCAGGCGAGCTCGTTCGCCGGGACCGATCTTGCCGCATGGCTCGACGCACACGGGATCGACACGCTCGCAGTGGCCGGCTACATGACGCACAACTGCAATGCGTCGACGGTCTATCACGCGGCGCACGCGGGACTGAACGTCGAGTATCTCGAGGATGCGACGGGCGCGTTGCCGTACGAGAACGAAGCGGGCGCGGCGAGCGCCGAAGAGATTCACCGCGCGTACACGGTGGTGTTCCAGTCGAATTTCGCGGCCGTGATGTCGACCGACGCGTGGATCGCGGGACTGGCCGGCGCGCCGATGCCGAAGCGCGATTCGGTGGCCGCGTCGAACCGGCGGGCTCGCGCGCATCGCGCGAAGGCGGCCTGAGCCGGCCGGGGAGACGGAGGCGGGCAGCGCATTGCCGCGACTGTTGCGCGGCCCGGCCCGCCGATCGATGACAATGAAACGGCGCGCGGGCAGCCGCCGTGCCGTCAGTCGCTTTCCTTCAGCATCGCCGGGCTGTAGCGCAGCATGTCGAAGCAGCCGTCGACGAGCTTTTCCGCATGCTGCTCGGCGTCGATCTCGTCGGGCAGCATCAGCATGTCGCGCACGAAGCCGCTGACGAGCGTGTGCAGCATCAGCGTCGCGCGCCACGTATCGAGCCGCTCGGGCAGCAGCTTGAGCCGCACGGCGACCGCGAGATCGGCGTCGATCATGTGCAGCGCCTCGCTCATCCCCGCGCGGTTGCGCTGCAGCAGGGGCTCCATGTCCGCGACGTATTCGCACTTCATGAACAGGATGCTGAACACGCGCCGCAACTGCGAGTCGCGCTGCACGCCGAGCAGGCACCAGATCAGGATCTTGCGGATCTTCTCGAGCGGATTGCCGCCCGGTGCGTCGAGCGGCATCCGCTTCAGCTCGTCGATCGGCAGGAACACGCGGTCGAACATCGCGTCGAACAGCTCGCTCTTGTTCGCGAAATGCCAGTAGATCGCGCCGCGCGTGACGCCGGCGTGCTGGGCGATGTCCGCGAGCGACGTGTGCGACACGCCCTTCTCGAAGAACACGTGTTCGGCGGCATCGAGAATGCGATTGCGCGTCTCGAGCGCCTCCTCCTTGGTACGTCTGACCATGTGCAGGCCTGATTGGATCGATCGTAGGTGAATATAGGGTCCGCAACCCTCTTTGCCGTCATGCGGATTGGCTATGCTTGCGACTGGTAATAATTCGTAAGACTGGACGGTCTGCGCGACACAAACGGGCTTTTTACATACATTCGTGAATGTATATACAATACCACCCTACGATCGAATGACCCAAGTGGCAATCAGTTAATATCCCACTCTGCTGATTCCCGCCCTAGTACCAGTCCGCAGTTCGCTGCATCCCGTCGGCATGGAGGTTTCGTGCCGACGTGCCGTATCCAGCAGTCCAGTAATTCAGGTGTTCGATCTGCGCCGCGAGGCGCATCCGTGTTGCGCTCCCGTCGGGTGCTGCACTTATTCCATTGGTTACACACAGAGGTCGCTCCATGCGCGTCGAACGGGTTCCATACCGCTTGATCACTGTCGCGGCAGCCGCGGTTTTCCTGGCTGCATGCGGAAAAAAAGAATCGGCACCGCCGCCGCAAACGCCGGAAGTCGGCGTCGTCACCGTCCAGCCGCAAGCCGTACCGGTCTTCAGCGAGCTGCCGGGCCGCACCAGCGCGTTCCTCGTCGCGCAGGTCCGCGCGCGGGTCGACGGCATCGTGCTGCGCCGTGAATTCACCGAAGGCACCGACGTCAAGGCCGGCCAGCGTCTCTACAAGATCGATCCGGCGCCGTATATCGCCGCGCTGAACAGCGCGAAGGCGACGCTCGCGAAGGCGCAGGCGAACCTCGCCACGCAGAACGCGCTGGTCGCGCGCTACAAGGTGCTGGTGGCCGCGAACGCGGTCAGCAAGCAGGACTACGACAACGCGGTGGCCACGCAAGGGCAGGCCGCGGCGGACGTCGCGTCCGGCAAGGCAGCGGTCGACACCGCGCAGATCAACCTCGGCTACACCGACGTCGTGTCGCCGATCACGGGCCGCGTCGGCATTTCGCAAGTGACGCCGGGCGCGTACGTGCAGGCGAGCCAGGCGACGCTGATGTCGACGGTGCAGCAGCTCGACCCGGTGTATGTCGACCTCACGCAGTCGAGCCTCGAAGGCCTGAAGCTGCGCCAGGACGTGCAGAGCGGCCGCCTGAAGACGAGCGGCCCGGGCGCGGCGAAGGTGTCGCTGATCCTCGAGGACGGCAAGACCTATGCGGAGCCGGGCAAGCTGCAGTTCTCGGACGTGACGGTCGACCAGGCCACCGGCTCGGTGACGATCCGTGCGGTCTTCCCGAACCCGGGCAAGGTGCTGCTGCCGGGGATGTTCGTGCGCGCTCGGATCGAGCAAGGCGTGAACGAGAACGCGTTCCTGGTGCCGCAGATCGGCGTCACGCATGACCAGAAGGGCCAGGCGATCGCGATGGTGGTGAACGCCGGCAACAAGGTCGAGCCGCGTCCGCTGAAGACGACGGGCATGCAGGGCCAGAACTGGATCGTCGAAGGCGGTCTGCAAGCGGGCGATCACGTGATCGTGCAGGGCGGCGAGAAGGTACGCCCGGGTGCGACCGTGAAGTCGGTGCCGGCGCAGCTCGCACCGGCGGCCAGTGCCGCATCGGACGCCGCCGCCGCAACCGCCGCACCGGCTGCCGCCGGTTCCGGCGCCGCCGCCGCTTCCGGTGCCGCTGCATCGGGCGCCGCGCCGGCGAGTGCCGCCGCTGCTTCGAGCGCGCAATAACAGGGAGCCTGTTTCATGGCAAAGTTTTTTATCGATCGCCCGATCTTCGCGTGGGTGATCGCCATCATCCTGATGCTGGCCGGGGTTGCGGCGATCTTCACGCTGCCGATCTCGCAGTATCCGACGATCGCGCCGCCATCGATCCAGATCACCGCGAACTACCCGGGCGCTTCCGCGAAGACGGTGGAAGACACGGTGACGCAGGTGATCGAGCAGCAGATGAGCGGTCTCGACAACTTCCTGTACATGTCGTCGACGAGTGACGACTCGGGCAACGCGACGATCACGCTGACCTTCGCGCCGGGCACCAACGCCGACATCGCGCAGGTCCAGGTGCAGAACAAGCTGTCGCTCGCGACGCCGGTCCTGCCGCAGGTCGTGCAGCAGCTCGGCCTGTCGGTGACGAAGTCGAGCAGCAGCTTCCTGCTGGTGCTCGCCTTCAACTCCGAAGACGGCAGCATGAACAAGTACGACCTCGCGAACTTCGTGGCGTCGCACGTGAAGGATCCGATCAGCCGGCTGAACGGCGTCGGTACCGTCACGCTGTTCGGCTCGCAGTACGCGATGCGGATCTGGCTCGACCCGACCCGCCTGACGAACTACGGCCTCACGCCGGTCGACGTGAGCTCGGCGATCACCGCGCAGAACGTGCAGATCGCGGGCGGCCAGATCGGCGGCACGCCGGCGAAGCCGGGCACCGTGCTGCAGGCGACGATCACCGAATCGACGCTGCTGCAGACGCCCGAGCAGTTCGGCAACATCCTGCTGAAGGTCAACCAGGACGGCTCGCAGGTGCGCCTGAAGGACGTCGCGCAGATCGGCCTCGGCGGTGAAAACTACAACTTCGACACGAAGTACAACGGTCAGCCGACCGCGGCACTCGGTATCCAGCTCGCGACCAACGCGAACGCGCTCGCGACCGCGAAGGCCGTGCGCGCGAAGATCGACGAACTGGCACCGTTCTTCCCGCACGGCCTCGTCGTGAAGTATCCGTACGACACGACGCCGTTCGTGAAGCTGTCGATCGAGGAAGTGGTCAAGACGCTGCTCGAAGGTATCGTGCTGGTGTTCCTCGTGATGTATTTGTTCCTGCAGAACCTGCGGGCGACGATCATCCCGACGATCGCGGTGCCGGTCGTGCTGCTCGGCACGTTCGCGATCATGTCGCTGGTGGGCTTCTCGATCAACACGCTGTCGATGTTCGGCCTCGTGCTCGCGATCGGCCTGCTGGTCGACGATGCGATCGTGGTGGTCGAGAACGTCGAGCGCGTGATGGCGGAAGAGGGCCTGTCACCGAAGGAGGCGACCCGCAAGGCGATGGGCCAGATCACCGGCGCACTCGTCGGCGTGGCGCTCGTGCTGTCGGCGGTGTTCGTGCCGGTCGCGTTCTCCGGCGGGTCGGTCGGCGCGATCTATCGCCAGTTCTCGCTGACGATCGTGTCGGCGATGGTGCTGTCGGTGCTCGTCGCGTTGATTCTGACGCCGGCGCTGTGCGCGACGATCCTGAAGCCGATCCCGCAAGGGCATCACGAAGAGAAGAAGGGCTTCTTCGGCTGGTTCAACCGCACGTTCAACAATAGCCGCGACAAGTACCACGTCGGCGTGCACCACGTGATCAAGCGTTCGGGCCGCTGGCTCATCATCTATCTGGTCGTGATCGTCGCGGTCGGCCTGCTGTTCGTGCGCCTGCCGAAGTCGTTCCTGCCCGATGAAGACCAGGGCCTGATGTTCGTGATCGTGCAGACGCCGTCGGGTTCGACGCAGGAAACGACCGCGAAGACGCTCGCGAACATTTCCGACTACCTGCTGAAGGACGAGAAGGAAATCGTCGAATCGGCGTTCACGGTGAACGGCTTCAGCTTCGCGGGCCGCGGCCAGAACTCGGGTCTCGTGTTCGTGCGCCTGAAGGACTACTCGCAGCGTCAGCATGCGAACCAGAAGGTGCAGGCGCTGATCGGCCGGATGTTCGGGCGCTACGCGGGCTACAAGGACGCGATCGTGATCCCGTTCAACCCGCCGTCGATTCCTGAACTCGGTACGGCCGCCGGCTTCGACTTCGAGCTGACGGACAACGCCGGTCTCGGTCACGACGCGCTGATGGCCGCGCGCAACCAGCTGCTCGGGATGGCTTCGAAGGATCCGACGCTGCAGGGCGTGCGCCCGAACGGCCTGAACGACACGCCGCAGTACAAGGTCGACATCGATCGCGAGAAGGCGAATGCGCTCGGCGTGACGGCGGATGCGATCGACCAGACGTTCTCGATCGCGTGGGCGTCGAAGTACGTGAACAACTTCCTCGACACCGACGGCCGGATCAAGAAGGTCTACGTGCAGGCCGACGCACCGTTCCGGATGACGCCGGAGGACATGAACATCTGGTACGTGCGCAACGGGTCGGGCGGGATGGTGCCGTTCAGCGCGTTCGCGACCGGTCACTGGACGTACGGTTCGCCGAAGCTCGAGCGCTACAACGGTGTTTCGGCGATGGAAATCCAGGGTCAGGCCGCACCGGGCAAGTCGACCGGTCAGGCGATGACCGCGATGGAAGGGCTCGCGAAGAAGCTGCCGGTCGGTATCGGCTATTCGTGGACCGGCCTGTCGTTCCAGGAAATCCAGTCCGGTTCGCAGGCGCCGATCCTGTACGCGATCTCGATCCTCGTCGTGTTCCTGTGTCTCGCGGCACTGTATGAAAGCTGGTCGATCCCGTTCTCGGTGATCATGGTCGTGCCGCTCGGCGTGATCGGCGCACTGCTCGCGGCGACGATGCGCGGCCTCGAGAACGACGTGTTCTTCCAGGTCGGCCTGCTGACCACCGTGGGCCTGTCCGCGAAGAACGCGATCCTGATCGTCGAGTTCGCGCGCGAACTGCAGCAGTCGGAGAAGATGGGGCCGATCGAGGCCGCGCTGGAAGCGGCGCGCCTGCGGCTGCGTCCGATCCTGATGACGTCGCTCGCGTTCATTCTCGGCGTGATGCCGCTCGCGATCAGCAACGGCGCGGGTTCGGCGAGCCAGCACGCGATCGGTACGGGCGTGATCGGCGGGATGATCACGGCGACGTTCCTCGCGATCTTCATGATCCCGATGTTCTTCGTGAAGATCCGCGCGATCTTCAGCGGCGAGAAGGAAGACGTCGACGAGGCGCTGCGCCTGGCTCAGGAGCACTCGCACCACGAAGAGAAGCCGGGCAACGGCGACGAAGGCAACAAGGGACAGTGATGATGCAAAAACACGCTTTGACTGCAATCGCGGTCGCGCTCTTTGCCACGGGCTGCACGATGGCGCCGCATTACAAGCGGCCCGACGCGCCCGTCGCACAGGCGTACCCGGCCGGCGG
Organism: Burkholderia sp. MS455; assembly: GCF_016899445.1. Taxonomy (NCBI): domain Bacteria; kingdom Pseudomonadati; phylum Pseudomonadota; class Betaproteobacteria; order Burkholderiales; family Burkholderiaceae; genus Burkholderia; species Burkholderia sp. MS455. Next base: position 2,909,213 of record NZ_CP041779.1, on the reverse strand, counting down.
CGTCTACGCGACGCAGCCGGGCGCTGCCGGCGCGCGCAGCGCGAACGGCCAGGCGGCGACCGCCATCGGCTGGCGCGAATTCTTCGTCGATCCGCGCCTGCAGCGGCTGATCGAGATCGCGCTGAAGAACAACCGCGACCTGCGCGTATCGGTGCTGAACATCGAGGCGGCGCGCGCGCAGTACCAGATCACGCGCGCGGGCCTGTTCCCGACGCTCGACGGCACCGGTACGGGCAGCATCCAGCGCGTACCGCAGGGCTTGTCGACGACCGGTGCGCCGTACATCTCGCGCAGCTACAACGTCGGGCTTTCGGCGTCGTGGGAACTCGACCTGTTCGGCCGCGTGCAGAGCCTGAAGGACCAGGCGCTCGCGCAGTACCTGTCGACCGCATACGCGCGGCAGGCGTCGGAAATCTCGCTGGTGTCGCAGGTGGCTGACCAGTACCTGACGCTGCTGTCGACCGACGATCTGCTGAAGGTCACGGAAAACACGCTGAAGACCGCGCAGGCGTCGTACGACCTGACGAAGCTGCAGTTCGACAACGGCACGGGCTCCGAGCTCGAGCTGCGTCAGGCGCAGACGGTGGTCGAGACGGCGCTCGCGAACCAGCAGGCGCAAGCGCGTGCGCGTGCGCAGGCGCTGAACGCGCTGGTGCTGCTGATCGGCGAGCCGCTGCCGGACGATCTGCCGCCGGGCATGCCGCTCGACGCGCAGAACCTGCTGACGGACGTGCCGGCCGGGTTGCCGTCGGACCTGCTGACGCGTCGTCCGGACGTGATGCAGGCCGAGCAGACGCTGCTGGCCGCGAACGCGAACATCGGCGCGGCACGCGCGGCGTTCTTCCCGAAGATCTCGCTGACCGCGGCATTCGGCACCGCGAGCCCGACGCTCGGCGGCCTGTTCAAGGCCGGTACGGCGGCGTGGTCGTTTGCGCCGAGTATTGCGCTGCCGATCTTCGAGGGCGGTTCGAACATCGCCAATCTCGATCTCGCGCACGTGCAGAAGCGCATCGAGATCGCGAACTACGAGAAGGCGATCCAGTCGGCATTCCGCGAAGTGTCGGACGGGCTGGCTGCACGCGGCACGTACGACCAGCAGATCGCCGCGCTCGAACGCAACGAGCACGCGCAGCAGCGCCGCTTCGACCTGTCGGACCTGCGTTACAAGAACGGCGTCGACAGCTACCTGTCGGTGCTGACCGCGCAGACGGATCTGTACTCGGCGCAGCAGACGCTCATCAGCGCGCGTCTGGCGCGCTGGACGAACCTGGTCGACCTGTACCGCGCACTGGGCGGCGGCTGGACCCAGCGCGCCGGCGAGACGCCGCGCGCGCCGGATGAGCCGGTCGACTACGACAAGGCGGCAGCGCCTGCGCCCACGTCGTCGGCTGCAACGAACGGGTAAGCGCGAAGCAGGGCGGGAGCGGGCGACCGCTCCTGTCCGTCGAACCGGCGGTATGTGGAAACGACAACGCCACGGACGAAAGTCCGTGGCGTTTTTTGTTACCGCGTTGCGCCGTCGTCCGGCGCGGCGCGATCAGTGGTGCACGTCGGCGGGCCGCCCGTCGAAGTCGTGTCCGGCGCGGCGGATGTCGCAGCGCGCATCCTTTTCGCCTTTCACGCCGTTGAACACGATGTTCAGGATCACGGCCGTGGCCGATGCCAGCAGGATGCCGCTGTGCAGGATCGGTGCGAGCGCGGGCGGCAGCTTCGAGAAGAAGTGCGGCGACACGACCGGCACGAGGCCCATGCCGACGCTCACGGCGACGATGAACAGGTTGTGGCTGTTGTTCACGAAATCGACCTTCGACAGCACCTTGATGCCGTTCGCGGCCACCATCCCGAACATCACGATGCCCGCGCCGCCGAGCACGAACGGCGGCACCGACGCGACGACCTGCGCCATCTTCGGGAACAGGCCGAGCAGCACGAGGATCACGCCGCCCGTAGCGCACACGAACCGGCTCTTCACGCCCGTCACGCCGATCAGGCCGACGTTCTGCGAGAACGACGTATGCGGGAACGAGTTGAAGATGCCGCCGATCAGCGTGCCGAGGCCGTCGACGCGCAGGCCGCGCACCAGGCGCTCCTGGTCGACCGGGCGATCGACCATGTCGCCGACCGCGAGGAACATGCCGGTCGATTCGATGAACGTGACGAACATCACCGTGACCATCGTCGCGATCGACAGCGGGTCGAAGTGCGGCCAGCCGAAGTGGAACGGCATCACGAAGCCGACCCACGGCGCAAGCGACACGCCTTCGGTGTTCACGCGGCCGAGGATGAACGCGATCACGAAGCCGGCGACGATGCCGAGCAGCACCGAGATGTTCGCGATGAAGCCGCGGCCGAACTTGTTGATCAGCAGGATCAGCGTCAGCACGAGCAGCGACAGGCCGAGATAGACCGGGCTGCCGTATTCGGGATTGCCGACGCCGCCGGCGGCCCAGTTGATGCCGACTTCCATCAGCGACAGCCCGATCACGGCAATCACGGTGCCGACGACCACCGGCGGGAAAAACCGCAACAGCTTGCCGATCGTCGGCGCCAGCACGATGCCGATGATGCCGGCCGCGATGGTCGAGCCGAAGATGTCGAGAATGCCGAGGCCGGGGTTCGTACCGATCGCGATCATCGGGCCGACGGCCGCGAACGTGCAGCCCATGATGACGGGCAGGCGGATCCCGAAGATCCACAGGCCCAGCGTCTGGATCAGCGTGGCGATGCCGCACGAAAACAGATCGGCGCTGATCAGGAACGCGATCTGGTCTTTCGGCAGCTTGAGCGCGCCGCCGACGATAAGCGGCACGGCGACGGCGCCGGCGTACATGACGAGGACGTGTTGCAGACCAAGCGTTACCAGCTTGCCGGTCGGCAGCACCTCATCGCACGGATGGACCGTGTTCGATTGCATCTGTCTCACTCCATGATCTTGTTTTCGGGGTGATACGAAGTTATGCGGAATGAATCCGTGCAACAAGAGCACTGGGTACTATTCCGTTCTTTGCTGGTTCGATATGCCATTTCGGCATGAAACAGGGTGTCGATCATCGGGAAACTGCCGCAGGAGTGAGGTTCCCCGGTTTTATAGCCCTTCAAAATAGCGCCGGCCCCCATGTCAAATATCGGCCGCTTTATGGTGTGTATCGGTGCGGCCGCATAGTGGCAAAAAGGGGTGTCGGAAAACCGCGCCGGGTTAACCCGCGAACGGCCGCTTTTGCACGCAAGGTGCAGCCCGGCGAAACCCGGCTGCCGACCGCGGCTTCCGGTGCCCCACGGCGGTGGCAAAAATCGGGGCGAGTATCGGGATCCCGTTATCATCGACATCCGTTCATTCGAATTCACCGTCACGTCATGCGCCTGCTCGGAATCGACCTCGGCACCGGCTCCGTCAAACTCGTCACGCTCGATGCCGATGGCGTCGAACGCGCGGTTGCGAGCGAACCCTATGCGTTGTCGTCGCCGCGGCCCGGCTGGGCCGAGATCGCGCCCGACGCGTGGTGGCAGGCGCTGGTGCGCGCGGCCGCACGGCTGCCGGCTGGCGAGCGCGCGCAGGTCGCGGCGATCGGCTTCTCCGGCCAGATGCATGGCGTCGTGCTGATCGACGCGGCCGGGCAGCCGGTGCGGCCCGCGCTGCTGTGGCCCGACACGCGCGCGGTGCGCGAAGCGGACGCGTCCGATTGGTCCGTCGCCGGAATGTCCGTCGCCCCGAACCCCGTCGCGCCGGGCATGGCAGGCCCGCTGTTGCGCTGGCTGGCCGCGCACGAGCCCGATGCGCTGCGCGCTGCGCGCTGGGCCGTGCAGCCGAAGGACTGGTTGCGCATCGCGCTCGGCGGCGACGTCGCAGCCGATCCGAGCGATGCGTGCGCGACCGCGCTCGCGACGCCCGACGGCGCCTGGGATACGGCCTTGATCGACGCGCTCGGCCTGCCGGCCGACCGGTTCGCGCCGGTCCATGCGTCGACTGCGCGCAGCGGTACGCTCGGCGCGCAGGCGGCCGCGGCGCTCGGCCTGCCGGCCGGCGTGCCGCTGGCGACGGGCGCGGCCGACACCGCATGCGCGGCGCTCGGCAGCGGGCTCGCCGCGGCCGGCGACGCGCTGCTGACGACGGGCAGCGGCGGCCAGATCGTCGTGCTCGCGGATGCGCTGCCGCCCGCGCGGCGCGGGCTGCATCGCTATCGCGCGGCGGCCGGCGGCGGTTATTACACGATGGCCGCGATGCAGAACGTCGGGCTCGCGCTCGAAGCCGTGCGCGGCTGGCTCGGTTATTCGGGATGGGTGGACGCGTATGACGATGCGTTCGCGCAGCCGGCGTCGGAACGGCTGTGCTTCCTGCCCTACCTGACCGGCGAGCGTTCGCCGTGGATGAATCCCGATGCGCGCGGCGGCTGGCTCGGTCTCGGGCTCGGCGACACGCGCGGCGCGATGATGCGCGCCGCGTTCGAAGGCGTCGCGTTCGCGTTGCGCGCGGGGCTCGATGCGATCCGCGATGCCGATCGTCGCGACCCGGTGACGACGCTGCGTCTCGCGGGCGGCGGCTCGGTCGATCCGCGCTGGCGCCAGTTGCTCGCCGACGCGCTCGGCGCGTCGCTGCACGCGATCGATTGCCCGAACGCCGCGACGCGCGGCGCCGCGCTGCTCGCGGGCGTTGCGATCGGACACTGGCGGGAAGATGCGTTGCACGCGCTGGCGCCGGCCGCGTCGCCGGTCGCCGCGCCGCGCGACGACCGCCTGCTGGCCGCGCGCCACGCACGCTTCATCGATCTGTATGCGCGCACGGATGCATGGTTCATGACGGGCGTTTAAACTCGGACACTTGTTCTTTTGCGTCAGCGATGACGCATCGTGGCAAGCCGGCGACCGTTTCCCGCTCGCGGTGTGCGGCGGGACCGGCCATCATGGCGAGCACGAGATGCTTTTTCCGTGTCGCGCGCGATGTCGCGCGGCATGGTTTCGACAGCTTTGAACGGGGCCCGGTGCGAATGCGACCTGCGTAAGCGCCGAAGCGCCGCCCCGGGGCAACCTAATTGACAGACAGGAGTGACACGATGAAAACGAAAGCCGCGATTGCATGGAAGGCGGGTGCGCCGCTGACGATCGAGGAAGTCGATCTCGAAGGGCCGCGCGCAGGTGAAGTGCTGATCGAAGTGAAGGCGACGGGCATCTGCCACACCGACTACTACACGCTGTCGGGTGCCGATCCGGAAGGGATCTTCCCGGCGATCCTCGGCCATGAAGGCGCGGGCGTCGTGGTCGACGTCGGCCCCGGCGTCGGCACCGTGCGCAAGGGCGACCACGTGATTCCGCTCTACACGCCGGAATGCCGCGAGTGCAAGTTCTGCCTGTCGCGCAAGACCAACCTGTGCCAGAAGATCCGCGCGACGCAGGGCAAGGGCCTGATGCCCGACGCGACGTCGCGCTTCTCGCTCGACGGCAAGCCGCTGTTCCACTACATGGGCACGTCGACGTTCTCGAACTACATCGTCGTGCCGGAGATCGCGGTCGCGAAGGTGCGCGAGGACGCGCCGTTCGACAAGATCTGCTACATCGGCTGCGGCGTGACGACCGGCGTCGGCGCGGTCGTCTACTCGGCGAAGGTCGAGGCGGGCGCGAACGTCGTCGTGTTCGGCCTCGGCGGGATCGGCCTGAACGTGATCCAGGGCGCGAAGATGGTCGGCGCGGACAAGATCATCGGCGTCGACATCAACCCGAAGCGCGTCGAGCTCGCGAAGAAGTTCGGGATGACGCACTTCATCAACCCGAACGAAGTCGAGAACGTGGTCGACCACATCGTGCAGCTGACCGACGGCGGCGCCGACTACTCGTTCGAATGCGTCGGCAACGTGAAGCTGATGCGCCAGGCGCTCGAGTGCACGCACAAGGGCTGGGGCCAGTCGTTCATCATCGGCGTGGCGGCGGCCGGCGAGGAAATCAGCACGCGTCCGTTCCAGCTCGTGACGGGCCGCGAATGGAAGGGTTCGGCGTTCGGCGGCGCGCGCGGCCGCACCGACGTGCCGAAGATCGTCGACTGGTACATGGAAGGCAAGATCAACATCGACGACCTGATCACGCACACGCTGCCGCTCGAGCGGATCAACGAAGGCTTCGACCTGATGAAGGCCGGCGAGTCGATCCGCTCGGTCGTGCTGTACTGACCGGGAGCGCACCGCGATGCTCGAACTCGTTTCCTCGCATGCGTGCCACGGCGGCGAGCAGCGCTTCTATCGCCACGATTCGACGGCGATCGGCCTGCCGATGAAGTTCTCGGTGTACCTGCCGCCGCAGGCCGCGCACGGCCGCGTGCCGGCGCTGTTCTACCTCGCGGGGCTGACCTGCACCGACGAGACGTTCGCGATCAAGGCCGGCGCGCAGCAATACGCGGCGCAGCACGGCGTCGCGCTCGTGATGCCCGACACGAGCCCGCGCGGCGCGGGCGTGCCGGGCGAGACCGATGCGTGGGACTTCGGCGTCGGCGCGGGCTTCTACGTCGATGCGACCGAAGCGCCGTGGTCCACGCATTACCGGATGGAGTCGTACGTGACGGGCGAGCTGCGCGAGCTCGTCGCGGCCGAGCTGCCGATCGACGGCGCGCGGCTCGGGATCTTCGGGCACTCGATGGGCGGGCACGGCGCGCTGACGCTCGCGCTGCGTCATCCCGGCCTGTACCGGTCGGTGTCGGCGTTCGCGCCGATCGCCGCGCCGACGCGCTGCCCGTGGGGCGAGAAGGCATTCTCGGGTTATCTCGGCGACGATCGCGACGCGTGGAAGGCACACGACGCGAGCGAACTCGTCGCGCGTGCGGATGTGCCGAAGTTCGCGGACGGCATTCTGATCGACCAGGGTCTCGCCGATCAATTCCTCGCGAACCAGCTGAACCCCGACGTGTTCGAAGCCGCGTGCGCGAAGGCCGGCCAGCCGCTGACGCTGCGCCGCCATCCGGGCTACGACCACGGGTACTACTTCATCTCGACGTTCATCGCCGATCACATCGCGCATCACGCGCGCGCGCTCGCACGATGAACGGGGAGCGCAGCAGGTAAAGCACGCATCGCCGCACGCGATTGCGGGCGCATAAAAAAACGCCGGCGCTGCCCTCGGGCACGCCGGCGTTTTGATTGGCATCGGGCGGCGATCAGTGGCGCCGCAACAGGCTCGCGCCGTACACGAGCGCCGACAGCGCGGTAATCCAGAAGCTCGTCGGCCAGTCGGTGTGATAGGCGAGCGTGATGCCGGCCCACGCTTCGAACAGCGCGAACAGCGCGGCGAGCAGCACGCCCGTCGACAGCCGCGTCGACACGTTCTGCGCGGCCGCGGCCGGCCCGACCAGCAGCGTGAACACGAGCAGCACGCCGACGATCTGCGTCGCGGCGGCCACCGCGAGCGCGCACACCGCGAGGAACAGCATCGACACCGTGCGCAGCGACACGCCCTTGGCTTCGGCCAGTTCGGGCTGCAGCGACGCGAACAGCAGCGGCCGCGCGATCAGCGCGAGCGCGATCAGGCTCACCGCGCCGATGCCGGCCAGCACCGCGAGCGTGTCGTGGCTGACCGCGAGCACGTTGCCGAACAGCAGTGCGGTAACCTGCGTCGCGAACGACGTATAGAAATGCAGGAACAGCAGGCCGAAGCCGAGCGCGCCCGAAAGGATCACGCCGATCGCGACGTCGCGGCCCGCGAGCCGTTCGCCGAGCGCGCCCATCCCGATCCCGGCTGCGAGCGTGAAGCCGACCATCCCCCAGATCGGCGAGATGCCGAGCAGCACCGCTCCCGTCGCGCCGGTGAAGCCGACGTGCGACAGCGCATGGCCGGCGAAGGTCTGCCCGCGCAGCACCAGGAAGTAGCCGACGATGCCCGCGAGCACCGCGACGATGCCCGACGCCGCGAAGGCGTTGATCATGAAGTCGTATTCAAACATCGTGCGAATGCCCGGGATGAGCGTGTCCGTGGTGGTGATGGCCGTGTCCGCCGCCGCCGTTCGAGTGGCCGTCGTCGTCCTCGTGTTCGTGGTCGTGCTTCTCGATCTCGACGTCGCCCGACATCACGAAGATCTTGCCGTTCACGCGCATCACGTCGATCGGCGATCCGTAGAGCCGCGACAGCACGGGCTTCGTGATCACCTCGTCGACGGTGCCGAGCGCCGCGACGCCGTTGCCGAGATACAGCACGCGGTCGAGCGCGTTCAGCAGCGGATTCAGTTCGTGCGCGGAGAACAGCACGGTGATGCCGAGCTCGCGCTGCACGTTGCGCACGAGTTCGACCACGCCGCGCTGGTGGTTCGGGTCGAGGCTGATCAGCGGCTCGTCGAGCAGCAGCAGCTTCGGGTTGCCGAGCAGGCACTGCGCGAGCAGCAGGCGCTGCCGCTCGCCGCCCGACAGCTCCGACAGCGGCCGGCGCGCGAGCGTCGGGCCGCCGACGAGGTCAAGCACGCGGTCGACCTCGCGGCGCGTCGCCGCGTTGGTGCGCGGCAGCCCCCAGCGGTGGCCGTCGGCGGCCATCGCGACGAAGTCGTAGCCGCGCATCCGGCGGTTCGCGAGGCCGCTCCTGATCTGCGGCATGTAGCCGATCGACGCGTTGCCGCGCACGACCGGCACGCCGCCGACGGACAGCGTGCCGGCCGAGACGGGCACGAGGCCGAGCACGGCGCGCATCAGCGTCGTCTTGCCCGCGCCGTTCGGCCCGAGCACGCCGACGAATTCGCCGGGTTCGATCGAGAAGCTGACGTCGCGCAGGATCGTGCGTCCGCCCAGTTCGAGCGTGACGCGATCGACTGCGAGTGCGTGGGGAGTGGCGGTCATGTCGTTGCAGTCGCTTATTTCTTGCCGGCCGAAAGCGCGCTGGAGAGCGCATCGAGCTGGCCGGCCATCCATTGCTGGAAGGTCTTGCCGGCCGGCTGCGTCTCGGTGACGCTGACGCTCGGCACGCCGCCGTCGCGCGCGATCTTCAGCATCCGCTTGGTCATCGGCGCTTCGGCCTGGCTGTTGTAGATCAGCACGCGCACCTGCTTCTTGCGCAGGTCGTTCTCGAACGCGGCGACGTCCTGCGCGCTCGCCTCGGTGTCGTTCATCGTCGCGAGCTGGAAGCGCTGGTTGCGCATGTCGAGCCCGATCGCGTCGGACATGTAGCCGAATACGGGCTCGGTGGCCGTCACCGGCACGCCCTTGTACTGCGCGCGCAGCGCGGCGATCTTGTCGTCGACGGGCTTCAGCGACGCGACGAACTTCTGCAGGTTCGCGTCGTAGTCGGCCTTGTTCGCCGGGTCGGCGCGGCCGAACTCGGCCGCGATCGCGCGCGCGGCGGCCGGCATCGTCGCCGGGTCGTACCACAGGTGCGGGTTGTCGCCGGCCTTCTTGCCGACGAGATCGGCGACGACGATCGTCGCGCGCTTCGCCTGCTTCGATGCGCCGAGCAGCTTGCCCATCCACGGATCGTAGTCGGCGCCGTTGTAGATCACGACCTGCGCGTGCTGGAGCGCGCGGGCGGTCTTCGGGCTTGCTTCGAACAGGTGCGGATCCTGTTCGGGATTGCTGAGGATGCTGGTTACCGCGACGTGGCGGCCGCCGATCTGCGACGCGACATCGCCATAGAAATTCTCGGCGGCGACGACGTTGACGGTCGCGGCCTGCGCGAACGCGGGCGTCGCGAGCGACAGCGCGGCGGCAGCGGCGGCAAGCCAGCGGACAGGCGACAGGGCGCGCCGCGGCGCGCGCTTCAAGGCAATGGACATGAAACTCCTCGTTGGAAAGGCGGCGCATGCGCCGCGCGATGCGGCGTCAGCGTTGTGCGGGCTTGCGCTTGCAGTGCCCGCACAGGCCGCTCAGCTCGACGACCTGGTGGTGGACTTCGAAACCGTGCGCCGGCTCGCTCGCGGACAACTGCTTCGCGAGGTCGCCGCCGGGAATCTCGACGGTGTCGCCGCACGAATCGCAGATCAGGAACTGGCCTTCGTGCGGTACGCCGATCTCGCAGCACGCGAAGAACGCGTTCTTCGATTCGATCCGGTGGATGAAACCGTGCTCGACGAGGAAATCCAGCGCGCGATAGACGGTCGTGGGCGGCACGCGGCCGCGCTGCGGTTCGAGTTCGGCGAGCAGGTCGTACGCGCCGATCGGACGTTGCGCGGCCAGCACGCGTTCGTAGACCTGGCGGCGCAGCGGCGTCCACGCGAGCCCGTGCTCGGCGGCGAATGCGTCGGCCCGGGACAGCCGGGCGTCAATGGACGATGAGGTGGCCATGGCGTGAAGCAGGCAGTCAAACAGAGTATGGCGATGATATAACGTATCGCCGCGCCGTGCAGCGCGAATTCCCCATTCCGTCCACGCTCCGTCCCCTTCATTGCCTATCCGGCCGCACCGCACCGCGCGCTCCGCGCCTTGCCGGGCGTGCGCCACGGGCCGGCGCGATGCGCTGTCGTGCCGCAGCGCGTCATAGAAAGCCGTCACGTTGCCTTGACAGCGCGAATCGCGTATCCGATCATTCGATCAATAACAGAGCAATTGATCGGTCTGCGAGCGTTCGCTCACCTCGCGACCGTCGTACAGCAGAACGAACCGGAGACAGCCAGTGAGACTGGAAGACAAGGTCGCGATCCTGACGGGCGCCGCAAGCGGCATCGGCGAGGCGGTCGCGCAACGCTATCTGGACGAGGGCGCGCGTTGCGTGCTCGTCGACGTGAAGCCGGCAGGCGGCTCGCTTGCGAGGCTCATCGAAGCGAACCCCGGCCGCGCGGTGGCCGTCACCGCGGACGTCACGCGCCGCGACGATATCGAGCGGATCGTCGCCACCGCCGTCGAGCGCTTCGGCGGCGTCGACATCCTGTTCAACAACGCGGCGCTGTTCGACATGCGCCCGATCCTCGACGAATCGTGGGACGTGTTCGACCGGCTGTTCGCGGTCAACGTGAAAGGGCTGTTCTTCCTGATGCAGGCCGTCGCGCAGCGGATGGTCGAGCAGGGGCGCGGCGGCAAGATCGTCAACATGTCGTCGCAGGCCGGCCGTCGTGGCGAGGCACTCGTTTCGCACTACTGCGCGACCAAGGCCGCGGTGATCAGCTATACGCAGTCGGCCGCGCTCGCGCTCGCGCCGCACCGGATCAACGTGAACGGGATCGCGCCGGGCGTCGTCGACACGCCGATGTGGGAGCAGGTCGACGCGCTGTTCGCGCGCTACGAGAACCGGCCGCTCGGCGAGAAGAAGCGGCTGGTCGGCAAAGCCGTGCCGCTCGGCCGCATGGGCGTGCCGGGCGACCTGACGGGTGCCGCGCTGTTCCTCGCGTCGGCCGACGCCGATTACATCACCGCCCAGACGTTGAACGTCGACGGCGGTAACTGGATGAGCTGACGTGGCGACGCTCGCACGCGCAACCTGCCTGCCGGCCTTCGACGACGCGGCAATGCCGCACGCCGCGGCCGCCTTCGGACGAGGAGGGCACGCCTGATGGCCGCGATCGTCGTCGCCGGCGAACTGCTCGCCGAATTCGTCGCCGCCGAGCGCGGCCAGGGTTTCGATACACCGGGCCTGTTCGCCGGACCGTTTCCGAGCGGCGCGCCCGCGATCTTTGCCGATCAGGCCGCACGGCTCGGCGCGCGCGTCGCGTATGCGGGCTGCGTCGGCCGCGACGCGTTCGGCGACGCGATCGTCGCGCGGCTCGAACGCGACGGTGTCGATGTCGCGCGCATCCGCCGCGTCGCGCGCCCGACCGGCACCGCGTTCGTCGCGTATCGCGACGACGGTTCGCGCAGCTTCGTCTTCAGTCTTTCCACCAGCGCAGCCGCGTGCGTCGATGCATCCGACGTCGATACGGCGATGTTCGACGGCTGTCGTTATTTCCACGTGATGGGCTCGTCGCTGACGAGCGAATCGGCGATCGCGGCAGTCCAGCGCGGCGTGATCGAGGCCGCGCGCGCCGGCGCGAAGGTATCGTTCGATCCGAACGTGCGCCCCGAGATGCTGAGCTTCCGCCCGATGCGCGCGGCGCTCGACGAGATGCTCGCCGCCTGCCACCTGTTCCTGCCGAGCGAAGCCGACCTGCCGTTCTTCTGCGGGCCGCAGCCGGCCGAGCGCGCGATTGCGGGCCTGCTCGCGACGCATCCGCTGCTCGAGCGCGTCGTGCTGAAGCGCGGCGCCGCGGGCAGCGTCGCGTTCGACCGCGCGAGCCGTGCCGAAGCGCCGGCGTTTCCGGTCGACGAAATCGACCCGACCGGCGCCGGCGACTGCTTCGGCGGCACGCTGGTCGCGAGCCTTGTCGCGGGCGTGCCGATCGAGGTCGCACTGCGCCGCGCGAACGCGGCAGGCGCGATCGCGGTCACGCGGCGCGGCCCGATGGAAGGCAACAGCAGCGCGGCCGAGATCGACCGCTTCCTGACCGAACGAGGTGTGGCATGCCCGGCCTGACGACCGTCGCGGAACGCCCGCGCACCGCGGATGCAGGCGCCGTGCTGCGGATGATCTTCGACGCGAACCGCGCGGACGCGCAGCGTGGCATCTATTCGATCTGCAGCGCGCACCGGCTGGTGCTGGAGGCCGCGTGCGAAGCCGCGCGCGCGGACGGCTCGCCGCTGTTGATCGAGGCGACCTGCAACCAGGTGAACCATCTCGGCGGCTATACGGGCATGACGCCCGCCGATTTCCGCCGCGACGTCGATGCGATCGCCGCGCGCTGCGGGCTCGCGCCGTCGGCGCTCGTGCTCGGCGGCGACCATCTCGGCCCGAACCCGTGGCGGCATCGCCGCGCGGCCGATGCGATGCGCGAGGCCGGCGCGATGGTCGCCGCGTATATCGAAGCCGGTTTCGAAAAGATCCACCTCGATGCGAGCATGGCGTGCGCGGACGATCCGGCACGGCTCGACGACCGCACGATCGCCGCGCGCGCGGCCGAGCTGTGCCGCGTGGCGGAACACGCGGCGGCGCGCACCGGTGTCGCGCCCGTCTACGTGATCGGCACCGAGGTGCCGACGCCGGGCGGCGAAGTCAGCGGCAATCCGGGCGATGCGAACGGCGCGGCGATCGCGCGGATCTCGGTCACGCGCAGCGACAGCATCGCGGCGACGCTCGACGCGCACCGCAGCGCATTCGCGGCGGCCGGGCTCGACGACGCGTGGACGCGCGTCGTCGCGATCGTCGCGCAGCCGGGTGTCGACTTCGACGATCGCCACGTGCTCGACTACGACAGTGCCAAGGCAGCGTCACTCGGCGCGAGTATCCTGCATACACCGCGCCTCGTGTTCGAGGCGCATTCGACCGATTACCAGACCGAGGGCGCGCTCGCCGCGCTCGTGCGCGACCACTTCGCGGTGCTGAAGGTCGGCCCCGCGCTGACGTTCGCGCTGCGCGAGGCGCTGTTCGCATTGACGTTCATCGAGGATGCGCTGATCGACGACGTCGCGCAGCGCTCGCGGTTGCGCGACGTCGTCGATGCCGCGATGCGCGCGCAGCCCGAGCACTGGGCGCCGTACTACCGCGGCGACGAAACCGAGCAGCGGCTCGCGCGGCAGTTCAGCTACAGCGACCGGATTCGCTACTACTGGCTGCAGCCGGCCGTCGCGGCCGCGGTCGAGCAGCTGTTCGGCAATCTCGCGCGGCAGCCGGTGCCCGAGACGCTCGTCGCGCAGTGGCTGCCGGATGTCTACGCGGCGTGCCGCGCGGGCGGGCTCGCGAAGGAGCCGCGCGCGTGGGTGCGCCACCGGATACGCGACGTGATCGCGCACTATGCGCGCGCGTGCGGAATGCAGCGGCCGGCGTGACGGGCCGCGAAGGAAACGCAAGACCGACGACACATCGAACAATCACAGGAGACATGCCATGCAACGAAAGATGCTCGACGCCGCCGCACGCTGCTTCGCCGGAGCCGCGCTCGCGACGGCCGCCTGCGCCGCGTCCGCCGGCACGCTGACGATCGCGACGCTGAACAACCCCGACATGATCGAGCTGAAGAAGCTGTCGCCGGCATTCGAGAGGGCGAACCCCGACATCAAGCTGAACTGGGTGATCCTCGAGGAAAACGTGCTGCGCCAGCGCGCGACGACCGACATCACGACCGGCAGCGGCCAGTTCGACGTGATGGCGATCGGCACCTACGAGACGCCGCAATGGGGCAAGCGCGGCTGGCTCGCGCCGATCACGGGCCTGCCCGCCGACTACGACCTGAACGACATCGTGAAGACCGCGCGCGACAGCCTGTCGTACAACGGCCAGCTCTATGCGCTGCCGTTCTACGTCGAAAGCTCGATGACGTTCTACCGCAAGGACCTGTTCGCGGCGAAGGGGCTGAAGATGCCCGACCAGCCGACCTACGACCAGATCGCCGAGTTCGCGGACAAGCTCACCGACAAGTCGAAGGGCACCTACGGGATCTGCCTGCGCGGCAAGGCCGGCTGGGGCGAGAACATGGCGTTCGTGTCGACGGTCGTGAACACGTTCGGCGGGCGCTGGTTCGACGAGAACTGGAACGCGCAGCTCACGTCGCCCGAATGGAAGAAGGCGATCACGTTCTACGTGAACCTGCTGAAGAAGGACGGCCCGCCGGGAGCGAGCTCGAACGGCTTCAATGAGAACCTGACGCTGACCGCGTCGGGCAAGTGCGCGATGTGGATCGACGCGACGGTCGCGGCCGGGATGCTCTACAACAAGCAGCAGTCGCAGGTGGCCGACAAGATCGGCTTCGCGGCCGCGCCGGTCGCCGCCACGCCGAAGGGCTCGCACTGGCTGTGGGCGTGGGCGCTGGCCGTGCCGAAGACGTCGAAGCAGCAGGACGCCGCGCGCAAGTTCATCGCGTGGGCGACGTCGAGGCAGTACATCGAGATGGTCGGCAAGGACGAGGGCTGGGCGTCGGTGCCGCCGGGCACGCGCGCGTCGACCTATCAGCGCCCCGAGTACAAGGCCGCCGCGCCGTTCTCGGACTTCGTGCTGAAGGCGATCGAGACGGCCGACCCGAACGATCCGTCGCTGAAGAAGGTGCCGTACACGGGCGTGCAGTACGTCGGGATTCCTGAATTCCAGTCGTTCGGCACGGTGGTCGGCCAGTCGATCGCGGGCGCGGTTGCAGGGCAGATGACGGTCGACCAGGCGCTCGCCGCCGGGCAGGCCGCCGCCGACCGCGCGGTACGGCAGGCCGGCTACAAGAAGTAACGCGCAAGCAGTCGCGTGGCCCGCGCCGTGCGCCGTCGCGCGCGGCGCGGGCCGGCGAAGCCGAAAGGCGGGCAGGCCGTTCGCGCCCGCGCATCAACCGGAGGGACCCCGATCATGCGTCACCTGCGTCTTCCCCTGAGTCACGCGCCGTCGGTCGGCGACGCGTCGTTGCCGCCAGGCGCGCCGCGCCGCGCGCGCGGCGGCGCGAGCTGGCTCGTCTCGCCGTCCGTCGCGGTGCTGCTGCTGTGGATGTCGATTCCGCTCGCGATGACGATCTGGTATTCGTTCTCGCGCTACAACCTGCTGAACCCGGACGTGAAGGGTTTCGCGGGGCTCGACAACTACCGCTTCCTCGCGACCGATCCGTCGTTCCTGCCGGCGATCTGGCACACGCTCGTGCTGATCGGCGCGGTGCTCGCGATCACGGTGGTCGGCGGCGTGCTGATGGCCGTGCTGTTCGACCGCAAGTTCTACGGGCAGGGCATCGCGCGGCTGCTCGCGATCGCGCCGTTCTTCGTGATGCCGACGGTATCCGCGCTGATCTGGAAGAACATGATCCTGCACCCGGTGTACGGGCTCGTCGCGAACGCGATGCGCGCGTTCGGGATGACGCCGATCGACTGGTTCGCCGATTACCCGCTCACCGCCGTGATCATCATCGTCGCATGGCAATGGCTGCCGTTCGCGTTCCTGATCCTGTTCACCGCGATCCAGTCGCTCGACCAGGAACAGAAGGAAGCCGCGCGCATCGACGGCGCGGGCCCGATCGCGATGTTCTTCTACATCACGCTGCCGCACCTGAAGCGCGCGATCGCCGTGGTCGTGATGATGGAGACGATTTTCCTGCTGTCGATCTTCGCGGAGATCTACACGACGACCGGCGGCGGCCCCGGCGACGCGACCACCAACCTGTCTTACCTGATCTATGCGCTCGGCCTGCAGCAGTTCGACGTCGGCCTCGCGTCCGCGGGCGGCATCATCGCCGTCGTGGTCGCGAACGTCGTGTCGTTCTTCCTCGTGCGGATGCTCGCGCGCAACCTGAAGGGGGAGTACGAGAAATGAGCGACCTGACCTTCGAAGGCCGGCGCGCGCCGGCCGTGTTCGACCTCGTGCGGCGCGCGCTGCCCGGCGCGCTTGCGTGGCTGATCGCGCTGCTGCTGTTCTTCCCGATCTTCTGGATGGCGATCACCGCGTTCAAGACCGAACAGCAGGCATACGCATCGTCGCTGTTCTTCATGCCGACGCTCGACAGTTTCCGCGAGGTGTTCGCGCGCAGCAACTACTTCTCGTTCGCGTGGAATTCGGTGCTGATCTCGGCGGGCGTCACGGTGATCTCGCTGCTGTTCGCGGTGCCGGCCGCCTATGCGATGGCGTTCTTCCCGAACCGCCGCACGCAGAAGGTGCTGCTGTGGATGCTGTCGACGAAGATGATGCCGTCGGTCGGCGTGCTCGTGCCGATCTACCTGCTGTGGAAGAACGCGGGGCTGCTCGACACGGTGTCGGGCCTCGTGATCGTCTACACGCTGATCAACCTGCCGATCGCGGTGTGGATGACCTTCACGTACTTCAACGAGATCCCGAAGGACATCCTGGAGGCCGGTCGCATCGACGGCGCGTCGACGTGGCAGGAGATCGTCTACCTGCTGATGCCGATGGCGTTGCCGGGGCTTGCGTCGACCGCGCTGCTGCTCGTGATCCTGTCGTGGAACGAGGCGTTCTGGAGCATCAACCTGTCGAGCTCGAACGCGGCGCCGCTGACCGTGTTCATCGCGTCGTACTCGAGCCCCGAGGGGCTGTTCTGGGCGAAGCTGTCCGCGGCGTCGCTGCTCGCGGTCGCGCCGATCCTGATCGTCGGCTGGCTGTCGCAGAAGCAGCTCGTGCGCGGGCTCACGTTCGGAGCGGTCAAGTGAGCGCGGCCGGCGAACGTGCGAACGTGCTGATCTGCGATTGCGACGGCGTGCTGATCGACAGCGAGGCCGTCGCCGCCGACGTGATCGTTCGCGAACTCGACATGCGCTGGCCGGGCGTCGATGCGCGTCCGGCCGTGATGCCGCTGCTCGGGCTGCGCATCGAGCGCGTGCTGGCGGGTGCGGGCGACGCCGTCGGACGCACGCTGTCGGCCGACGACGTCGACGCGATCCGCCGCGCGGTCGAGGCGGCCGCCGTCAATGCGCCGATGGTCGACGGCATCGACGCGGCGCTCGGCGCAATTCAGTTGACGACGGCCTGCGCGAGCAACAGCTACCGCGCATACGTCGAGGCGGCGCTTGCGCGCACGGGCCTCGCGCGCTTCTTCGGCGAACGGCTGTTCTGCGCGGATTCGGTCGCGCGGCCGAAGCCGGCGCCGGACGTGTATCTCGCGGCCGCGCGCACGCTCGGCGTCGCGCCCGCGCAGTGCCTCGTCGTCGAGGACAGCGTGACCGGTATCACCGCGGCGGCCGCGGCCGGCATGACCGTGCTCGGCTTCGTCGGCGGCGGGCATGCGTCGGCCGCGCAGATCGACGCGCTGCGCGGCATCGGCGCGCGCCACGTATTCGACGACATGCACGAGCTGCCCGGCTACGTCGCGCGCTGGCAGGCGACGGGCGCGGTGCTGCCGAACTAGCAACGATTGCGCGCCGCGTACCACGCGGCGCATCACGAACGAACGGAGACAGATCATGGCAAGCGTGCTCCTGCGCAATATCGCGAAGCGCTACGACGAAACCGAAGTGCTGCGCAACGTGAACCTCGACATCGCCGACGGCGAATTCGTCGTGTTCGTCGGCCCGAGCGGCTGCGGCAAATCCACGCTGATGCGGATGATCGCGGGCCTCGAGGATATTTCGAGCGGCGACCTGCTGATCGACGGCGCGAAGGTCAACGACGTGCCGAGCGCGAAGCGCGGCATCGCGATGGTGTTCCAGTCGTATGCGCTGTACCCGCACATGACGCTGTACGACAACATGGCGTTCGGCCTCAAGCTCGCGGGCGCGAAGAAGCCGGAGATCGACCAGGCCGTGAAGCAGGCCGCGAAGATCCTGCACATCGATCATCTGCTCGATCGCAAGCCGAAGCAGCTGTCGGGCGGCCAGCGGCAGCGCGTCGCGATCGGCCGCGCGATTACGCGCAAGCCGAAGGTGTTCCTGTTCGACGAGCCGCTGTCGAACCTCGACGCTGCGCTGCGCGTGAAGATGCGGCTGGAGTTCGCGCGGCTGCACGACGAACTGAAGACGACGATGATCTACGTGACGCACGACCAGGTCGAGGCGATGACGCTCGCGGACAAGATCGTCGTGCTGTCGGGCGGCGCGGTGCAGCAGGTCGGCACGCCGAACGCGCTGTACCACGCGCCGGCGAACCAGTTCGTCGCGGGCTTCATCGGCTCGCCGAAGATGAACTTCCTGAAGGGTGCGGTCGAATCGGTCGACGCGGGCGGTGTGCTCGTGCGCTTCGACAGCGGCGAGACGCAGCACGTCGCGGTCGAAGCAGCCGGGCTGCAGCGTGGCGCCGCGGTGACGGTCGGCGTGCGGCCCGAGCATCTGCTGGTAGGCACGGCGGCTGCGGGCGTCGCCGCGCGCACGATGGCCGTCGAGTCGCTCGGCGATGCCGCGTATCTGTACGCGGAGTCGGCGGTCGCTCCGGACGGGCTGATCGCGCGGATTCCGCCGCTCGACACGTATCGCACCGGCGAGGCGCTGCACGTGCACGCGCAGGCCGAGCACTGCCATCTGTTCGACGAGCACGGGCAGGCGTTTCGCCGGCTCGGCGTGCACGCGAAGGCCGCGTGACGGCCGTGATCGGTCAGAAGCGCAGGTTTGCGGCCATGAAGTCGACGAACGCGCGCAGCTTCGGCGTCGGATGGCGGCCCGACGGCCACAGCACGTAGATCGGCGTGCAACTCGCGACGTGTTCGTCGAGCACCGCGCACAGCGTGCCGTCGTCGAGCGCGCCGCGCACGAAGAACTCGGGCAGACACGCAATGCCGAGCCCGCGCAGCGTGAAGCGCAGGCGCGCTTCCGCGCTGTTGCTGACCATCGAGACGGGCACTTCGGGCGGCGTGCCCGAGCGCGGCACGCGCAGCGGCCAGGTTTCGAGCTTGCCGCTGCTCGGAAAGCGGTAGTGCAGGCAGCGGTGCAGCGCGAGATCGACCGGTGTGCGCGGCGTGCCGTGCCGGGCGAGGTAGTCGGGCGACGCGACGAGGTGCTGGCGGAAATGGCGGAGCAGCCGCGACGACAGCCGTGAATCCGACGGCCGGCCAGTGCGCAGCACCGCGTCGAACCCTTCCTCGACGACGTCGACGAGCCGGTCGCTGAAATCGATATCGAGTTCGATTTCCGGGTACTCGGCCATGAAATCGGCGAGCACCGGCAGCAGCAGCGTGCCGATCGTCGGCAGGCTCACGCGCAGGCGTCCGCGCGGCGCTTCGGCGCTGTGCGTCAGTTCCTGTTCGGCAGCTTCTATCTCGGCGATCACGCGCCGGCACCGTTCGAGAAACCGCGTGCCTTCGGCCGTCAGCGTGATGCTGCGCGTGCTGCGGTGAAACAGCCGTACGTTCAGGCGCGCCTCGAGCCGCGCGATGCGCTTGCCGATCGCCGACGCCGACAGCCCGAGCGCGCGGCCGGCCGCGACGAAACTGCGCGTTTCCGCGACCTGAACGAACACGACGAAACCGCCGAGATTTTCCATGCAAGTTCCCGATTGCGGACGCCAGCGTCCGGATTGTCCGGAACTCTAACCCGGTTTTTCTTCTTGCGTCGGCTCCCTACGATGAACGTTCGTT
The DNA here is from genome assembly GCF_016899445.1 of Burkholderia sp. MS455. Taxonomy (NCBI): domain Bacteria; kingdom Pseudomonadati; phylum Pseudomonadota; class Betaproteobacteria; order Burkholderiales; family Burkholderiaceae; genus Burkholderia; species Burkholderia sp. MS455. The sequence continues at coordinate 2,889,328 of NZ_CP041779.1, read as the reverse complement.
CACTGTCGAGAGGTCACGCCATGTCATCCCTGCCTGTCACCGCATCCCGCGCCGAGCCGGACGCCGCGCTGCGCCGCCGGCTCGACGACGCGCTCGATCGCGCGCTCGCCGACGAGCGCATCGTCGGCGCGGTCGTGCTGGTCGCGCGTGACGGCGAGCTGCGCCATGCGCGCGCCGCCGGGCTCGCCGATCGCGAAGCCGGTACGCCGATGCGGGAAGACGCGCTGTTCCGGCTCGCGTCGGTCACGAAGCCGGTCGTGACGGCCGCCGCGATGCGGCTGGTCGCGGCGGGGCGCATCGCGCTCGACGAACCGGTCGCGCGCTGGTTGCCCGAATTTCGTCCGGCGCTGCCCGACGGCGCACCCGCCGCGATTACGTTGCGTCATCTGCTGTCGCATACGGCCGGCCTCGGCTACCGCTTCCTCGAAGCCGACGGCGACGGCCCGTATGCGCGCGCCGGCGTGTCCGACGGGATGGATCGTTCGGGCATTTCGCTCGCGGAGAACGTGCGGCGCATCGCCGGCGTGCCGCTGCAGTTCGCGCCCGGCACGTCGTGGGGCTATTCGCTGGCGACCGACGTGGTTGGCGCGCTGATCGAGGCGGTCGACGGCCGGCCGCTCGCCGAGGTGGTGGCCGCGCTCGTCACGACGCCGCTCGGGATGACCGACACCGCGTTCGTCGCGCACGACGCCGCGCGCGTCGCGACGCCTTACGTGAGCACGCCGGGTGCGCCGCGGCGAATGGCGGACACCGATCTCGTGCCGGTATTCGACGGCACGATCGGCATCCGCTTCGAGCCGGCGCGCGTGTTCGATCGCGACGCGTGGCCGTCGGGCGGCGCGGGGATGGTCGGCACCGCGCGCGATTGCGTGACGCTGCTCGACGCGCTGCGCACCGGCCGCGACGGCTGGCTCGAGCGCGCATGGATCGACGAGATGGCGCGCATCCAGCCGGGCGCGCATGAGTTGCCGGATGCGCCGGGTTTCGGTTTCGGGCTCGGCTTTTCGGTGCTGCGCGATCCGGCGGCCGCGCAGTCGCCGGAGTCGGTCGGCACCTGGCGCTGGGGCGGCGCGTACGGGCATGCGTGGTTCGTCGACCGCGCGGCCGGGCTGACGGTCGTCGCGCTGACCAACACGCTGTATGAGGGCATGCACGGGCGCATCGTGACCGACGTGCGCGATGCGGTCTACGGTGTCGATACCGGGAGCGCGGCATGAGCGACTGCACGACGATTGAGATTGACGATGAGGTTTCCGTCGGGCCCGCGCAGGCACGCGCTCGCCTGCCGGTCGCGAACCTGCTGGCGCTCGCGACGGCCGCCTTCATCACGATCCTCACCGAGGCATTGCCGGCCGGCCTGTTGCCGCTGATGAGCGCCGACCTGCGCGTGCCCGACGCGCTGATCGGCCAGCTCGTGACCGTGTATGCGCTCGGCTCGATCGTCGCGGCGATTCCGCTTGTCGCCGCGACGCGCGCGATGCGCCGGCGCCGCCTGCTGCTCGCGGCGCTGGCCGGCTTCGTCGTGTCGAATGCGCTGACCGCCGCATCGCCGTACTACGCACTCACGCTCGCCGCGCGCTTCGTCGCGGGCATGTCGGCCGGGCTGCTGTGGGCGCTGCTGGCCGGCTATGCGAGCCGGATGGTCGACGCGTCGCTGCGCGGCCGCGCGATCGCGGTCGCGATGCTCGGCGCGCCGGTCGCGATGTCGATCGGCATTCCGGCCGGCACCGCGCTGGGCGCGGCGCTCGGCTGGCGCGTCGCGTTTGCGTTGATCACGCTCGCGGCGCTCGCGCTGATCGGCTGGATCCGCTGGCGCGTGCCCGATTACCCGGGGCAGCAGGCCGGCGCGCGCGAACCGGTGCTAGGCGTGATGACGCTGCCCGGCGTGCGGCCGGTGCTGACCGTGATGTTCGCGTACGTGCTCGCGCACAACATGCTGTACACGTACGTCGCGCCGTTTCTCGCGGGCGTGCGGATGGGTGCGCAGGTCGATGTGGTGCTGTTGGTGTTCGGCATCGCGTCGCTGGTCGGCATCGCGCTGACGGGCGTGTGGATCGGTGCCGCGCAACGGCGTCTTACGCTTGCCAGTATCGCGCTGTTCGCGCTCGCGGCGGCGATGCTCGGCGCCGGATCGGGGATGGTGATCGTCTATGCCGGCGTGGCGCTGTGGGGGCTCGCGTTCGGCGGCGCGCCGACGCTGTTCCAGACGGCTGCCGCGAACGCGGCGGGGGAGTCTGCCGACGTCGCGCAGTCGATGCTCGTGACGGTGTGGAATCTCGCGATCGCCGGCGGCGGCATCGCGGGCGGGATGCTGCTCGGCGCAACCGGCGCCGGCGCGATTCCGTGGGTGCTCGTGGCGCTGCTGGCGGCCGCGTGGATCGGCGCGTGGCGCGCGCGCCGGCATGCGTTTCCGGCGCCGCGCGCGGCCTGAGCGTCCCGCTGCGGCGTCAGTCCGCCTTCGCGTCGAGCGCGGCGCGCGCGCAGGTTTCGTCGGTGACGAGCCCCGACAGCCAGCCGCCGCGCAGCGCGGCGATCACCGCGTCGCGTTTCTTCGGGCCGCCCGCGAACGCGATCGTCGGGCGCTTCGGCGGCGTGGCGAGCGACACGCTCGTCACGCGCGCGCTGGTCGACACGTCGATCAGCTTGCCGTGCGCGTCGATCGGCATGCCGAGCAGTTCGGCCACCGCGCCGAGCGCGGTCATCTCGTCGAGCTCCTGTTCGGTGATGAAGCCGTCGTCGTAGAGCGGGCAGTGCGGGCCGGTGTTGCCGATCCCGATGAACGCGACGTCGGCCTTGCCCGACAGCGCCTCGACGATCCGGTACAGCCGGTGGTTGCACCACTGCGCGCGTTCCGCGGCGCTGTCGGCGAACAGCGGCGCGGGCAGCAGGAAGTGCTTGCTGCCGGTTTTCTCCGAGATGTACTGCGCGACGTCGTAGCGGTTCGACGAACCGTCGGCCGCGATCGCGCCGACCATCGATACGAGCCGGTGCTGCGGTCGGTCGATCTGCGCGATCTGCGCGACGGCGGCCTTCAGCGTCCGGCCGCTGCTGACGGCGATCACCATCGGCCGCGTCTCGCCCAGATAGCGCTCCATCACCTGCGCGCCGGCGACCGCGAGCTTACGGTCGATCGCGTCGGGCGCATCGGCATCGACGGGCACGACTTCGCACATCGCGAGGCCGTAGCGTTTCGACAATTGCGCGCCGAGATCGAGACAGTCGGCGAGCTGGTGGTCGACGCGCACGCGGATCAGGTTCTTCTCGACCGCGAACGCGACGAGGCGCTGCGCGACCGGGCGCGACACCTGCAGCTTTTCGGCGATTTCGTTCTGCGTGTCGCCCGCGACGTAATAGAGCCACGCGGCACGCGTGGCGAGATCGAGTTTTTCTGAGGACTTGGACACGATAGCGATTCGGTTCGGATCTGGGGGCCGCCCCGCGGGCCGGCCGGCGGGTCGCGCGACGGCATCCACTGTACCGCATGTGTTGCGCGCGGCCGACGGCCGGTGCGCGCCGCCGCGACGGGGCTTACGCGAGCCGCGTGCGCGACGGTTCGTACAGCGGGCGCACGTGGCGGTACAGCGTGCGGAACGCGTCGAGGCGTTCGCGCAGCAACGCATGGCGGGCCGCGTCCGGCGCGTATTCGGCGCGCACCGGCGGCTTGGTCAGCACCGTCTGCGGATCGCCGCCGACGGCCAGCCAGCCGAGCCGCGCCGCGCCGAGCGCGGCGCCCGTTTCGCCGCCGCCGATCTGGCGCGTGCGCACGTTCAGCGCATCGGCGATCAGTTGCGCCCAGAACGCGCTGCGCGCGCCGCCGCCGATCAGCGACAGCTGGTCGGTTTCGACGCCGGCCGCATGCAGCGCGTCGAGGCCGTCGGCGAGGCCGAGCGTCACGCCTTCGAGCACTGCGTAGCCGAGATGCGCGCGTTCGGTCGCGTGCGTCATCCCGAAAAACACGCCCTGCGCATACGGATCGTTGTGCGGCGTGCGTTCGCCGGACAGGTAGGGCAGGAACAGCGGCGCCGTCGCAAGCGCGTCGGCGTCGAGCGCCTCGACTTCGGCGAGCAGCGCCGGCTCGTCGGTGCCCGTCAGCTTGCAGACCCAGCGCAGGCAGCTCGCGGCCGACAGCACGACGCTCATCAATTGCCAGCGATCGGGAATCGCATGGCAGAACGCATGCACGGCCGACGCGGGATTCGGCATGAAGCGGTCGCCGACCACGCTCAGCACGCCCGACGTGCCGAGCGACACGAAGCCGTCGCCCGCGTGGATCGCGCCGATGCCGAGTGCGCTCGTCGCATTGTCGCCGCCGCCGCCCGCCACCACGACGGCCTCCGACAGCCCGAGCTCGCGCGCGACATCGGCGCGCAGCGTGCCGGACGGCGCATTGCCCTCGACGATGCGCGGCATCTGGTCGCGCGTCATCCCGCACGCGGCGAGCAGCGCGTCGGACCAGTCGCGGCGCGCGACGTCGAGCCACAGCGTGCCGGCCGCGTCCGACGGGTCGGACACCTTCGCGCCGGTCAGCCGGAACCGCAGGTAGTCCTTCGGCATCAGCACGCATGCGGTCGCCGCGAACACGTCGGGTTCGTGCTTCGCGACCCACAGCAGTTTCGGCGCGGTGAAACCCGGCATCGCGAGATTGCCGGCGAGGGCGTGGAGATCGGGCGCGCGTTCGGTGAGCAGCGCGCATTCGTCGGCGCTGCGCATGTCGTTCCACAGGATCGCGGGGCGCAGCACGCGGTCGTCGCGGCCGAGCAGCACGGCGCCGTGCATCTGGCCCGACAGGCCCATGCCGCGCACCTGCGCGAACGCGTGCGGATGCCGTTCGCGCAGCGCCGCGAGCGCGGCGAGCGTGCCTTGCCACCAGTCGTCCGGATGCTGTTCGGCCCAGCGCGGATGCGGCCGCGACACGGTGAACGGCGAGCCGGCGGTGCCGACGACCGCACCGTCCGGGGCGAGCAGCAGCACCTTCACTTCCGAGGTGCCGAGGTCGATGCCGAGATACATGAGCGATCCGTTCCGTCAGAGAGGAGCCGCTACTTTAGCCGTGCCGCACGGCATGTGCCAAGCGGGTTTGCCCGGCCGCGCGGCCGGGCGCCGGCTGGCGCGCGTCAGCGCTGCGCGAGCCATGCGTCGACGCGGGCGAGCGCGGCGCGCAGCGCCTCGAACAGCGCGGCGTTGCCCGCGAGCGAACCCCACAGCGGGCGGCTCGCGCACAGCGCGACGGCCGGGTCGTCGGCGTCGACGATCGCCCGTGCGGCGCTTTCGTCCATCACGCCGTCCTGGTACGCGTACGGCAGCGTGCCGCGCGCCCAGCGTTCGAGAAAGCGCAGGAACAGCGCGGGCAGCACGGCGGTGGCGACCGGCGCCGCGCCGCGCGCGAACGATTCGACGAGTGTCGGCGCGATGAAGCCGGGGATCTTCGAGAAGCCGTCGGCCGCGACGCGCTGGTTCGTGTCGAGCACGTACGGGTTGCCGAAGCGCTCGAGCACGACGTCGCGATAGCGCGCGAGATCGAGCGGGCTCGGCGTGAGGCACGGGATCACGTCCTGCGTCACGTAGTCGTGCGCGAAGCGGCGGATCGCCGCGTCGTGCGTGCCTTCGTGGATATACGTGTAGCCCGCGAGCGTGCCGGCCCACGCGATGCAGCTGTGCGTCGCGTTGAGGATGCGGATCTTCGCTTCCTCGTACGGGTGCACGTCGTCGACGAGTTCCGCGCCGGCCAGCTCCCAGCGCGGCCGGCCGGCCGCGAAGCGGTCCTCGATCACCCACTGGATGAACGATTCGCCCATCACCGGGCATGCGTCGTCGATGCCGGTGGCCGCCAGCACGCGTTCGCGCACGTCGGCGGTCGGGCGCGGCGTGATGCGGTCGACCATCGCGCTCGGCGTGGCGACGTTCGCGTCGAACCACGCGAGCAGGTCGGCTGCCCCGCGCCGTTCGAGGAATTCGCGCATGCCCGCGCGAAAGCGCGCGCCGTTGTTGCGCAGGTTGTCGCAGCTCTGCAGCGTGAGCGGGCCCGCGCCGCGCTGCATGCGTTCGGCGAGCAGCGCCGCGAGCGCGCCGTACAGCGTCGTGCGCGCGCCCTGCAGGTCGGCCGCGAGATCGGCGTTCGCGACGTCGAGCCGGTTGTGTTCGTCGAGGTAGTAGCCGCCTTCGGTGACGGTGAACGACACGATCCGGCAGGCCGGATCGGCGCCGGCGTCGATCAGCGCGGCGAGGTCGATCGACCAGGGCAGCACGCGCGTGATCGCGCGGATCGTCTCGTACGCGCGCTCGCCTTGCGGCGTGACGGTTTCGAGCGTGTATTCGCCGTGCTGCGCGGCGAGCGCGTCCATCGTCGCGCGCATGTCGTCGCGGATGTTGCCGACGGTCAGCGACCAGCGTTCGTCGGCCGGCACGGCCGCGTTCACGCGATGCAGATACCACGCCTGGTGCGCGCGGTGAAACGAGCCCGCGCCGATGTGCAGCAGCACGGGCGCGCGGGCGGTGGGCGATTCGCTCATCCGGTGTCTCCTGTTCGTGCCAGTCTTTCCTGTCGACTAGATCATTTGCTCTTCATGTGAGCGAATGATCGTATTCGGGCGAGCGAAAGTCAAGGCGGGGAGACGGCATTTCGATGGTGCGCTGCGGCGGCGCGCGGGTGGCGCGGGAACGGAGGCGAAGGGGCGCGAACAGGCGGCCGGTAGGGAACGGGTGTCAGCGCCCTTCGCGCGTGAGCGCGACGAGTTCGTCGAGCAGCTTGCCGGCCGGCCCCGGCAGGATCCCGTGGCGACGCCGGAACGCGGTGAGCGTGCGCACTGCGACGACCTCCTGCACCGGCAGCGTGTCGATCGTGCCGGCCGCCTGCTCGGCGCCGTACATCGGCTCGGCCATCCAGCTCAGGAAACCGGCATGCGCGACGAGGCTCTTCAGCGTCGTGACCGAGCGCGTTTCGACCGCGATGTCGGGCAGCGCGAGCCCGTGCGCGTCGAAGGTCGCGCGCATGTGGTCGAACGGTGCGGTGCCGCGCGGCGGAATCGCCCAGCGCGCGTGCAGCGTGTCGACGAGCGTCGGCGCGCGGCCGAGCGTGCGCAGCGGATGGTGCGGCGCCGCAACGATATGGCTGCGATCTTCCCAGCGGCACTCGGGAATCGCGACGATCTCGTCGGTGTCGGGCCCGTGCGCGGACAGCGCGAGATCGATCTCGTGCTTGTTCAATCCGTCGGCGAGGCGGTCCCACACGCCTTCGAGGATCTCGACGCGCAGGTTCGGCCAGCGGTCGAGCACGCGGCCGACCGCGACCGGCAGCACGAGGCTCGCGATGCTGCCCACCGCGCCGACCTTGATCGTACCCTTCGCGAACCCGCGCATCGCGTCGAGTTCCTCGCGAGCATGCTCGGCCTCGTGCTGCAGCAGCGTCGCATGCGGCAGCAGCGCGTCGCCGAACGCGGTGAGCTGCACGCCCTTCGAATGGCGCTCGAACAGCGGCGCGCCGACCTGGTCCTCGAGCCGCTTCAGGATCCGGCTCAGCGCCGGCTGCGTCACATGCAGCGCATCGGCCGCGCGGCCGAGGCTGCCGCAGGCGACGATCGTCGTGAAGGCGCGCAATTGTCGGAGATCGAAAGTCATGCCGGAATGTAATGGCTTATCGCAAAAAATACAGTATCCGAGAATGGCTTGCGCTTCGATACTGTGGAAACCGCCAAGCCATCGAGGAGCGCTGAGCATGCCCGGCCATTTGCCCCCATCCGCCGCATCGATCACCGTTCGCGATGCGGTTATCGACCTGCTTCGCCAGTTCGGCATCGACCGCGTGTTCGGCAATCCCGGTTCGACCGAACTGCCGATGTTCCGCGACTTCCCGGCCGATTTCCGCTACGTGCTCGGCTTGCACGAGGCCGTCGTGGTCGGGATGGCCGATGGCCATGCGCAGGCCACCGGCAATGCGGCGGTCGTCAACCTGCATTCGGCGGCGGGTGTCGGCAACGCGATGGGCAATCTCTTTACCGCGTTCAGGAACCGTACGCCCATGGTCGTCACCGCGGGCCAGCAGGCGCGCGCGATCTTGCCGTTCGATCCGTTCCTCGGCGCGACGCAGGCCGCCGAGCTGCCGAAGCCGTACGTGAAATGGAGCATCGAGCCCGCGCGTGCACAGGACGTGCCGGCCGCGATCGCGCGTGCTTACCGCATCGCGATGCAGGAGCCGCGCGGGCCCGTGTTCGTGTCGATCCCGGTCGACGACTGGGACCAGCCGGCCGAGCTGCTGCCGCGGCGCGACGTCAGCAGCGTCGTGCGGCCCGATCCCGACGCGCTCGCGCGGCTCGGCGACGCGCTCGACGCCGCGCGGCGCCCCGCGTTCGTGGTCGGCGCGGCCGTCGATCGTGCCGGTGCGTGGGACGACGTCGTGCGGCTCGCCGAGCGGCACCGTGCGCGCGCGTACGTCGCGCCGATGTCGGGGCGCTGCAGCTTCCCCGAGGATCATCCGCTGTTCGCCGGCTTCCTGCCCGCGATCCGCGAGAAGATCGTCGCGCGGCTCGACGGGCACGATCTCGTGTTCGCGTTCGGCGCGCCTGCATTTACCTACCACATCGAGGGCTTCGGCCCGCACGTGCCGCCGGGTGCGGCGCTCGTGCAGCTCGTCGACGATCCGGGCGTTGCCGCGTGGACGCCGTCGGGCGACGCGGTCGTCGGCAACCTGCGGCTCGCGGCGCGCGACCTGCTGGCACGGCCGGCGCCGCCCGAGCGGCCGATGCCCGCGCCGCGCCCGCCGCGCGCACGCGTCGACGCACCGGCCGCCGGCGAGCGCATGTCGGCCGCGTTCGCGCTGCAGACGCTCGCCGACGTGCGCGACGCACAGGACATCGTCGTCGAGGAAGCGCCGAGCGCGCGGCCCGTGATGCAGGAACACCTGCCGTTCACGCGCAGCGGCACGTTCTACACGATGGACAGCGGCGGGCTCGGCTACGGGATGCCGGCGGCCGTCGGCGTCGCGCTCGCGCAGCCGGGCCGGCGCGTGATCGGGCTGATCGGCGACGGGTCGAGCCTGTATTCGATCCAGGCACTGTGGAGCGCCGCGCAGCTGAAATTGCCGATCACGTTCGTGATCCTGAACAACCGGCGCTACGCGGCGCTGCAGGATTTCGCGCCGGTATTCGGCTTTGGCCCCGGCGATCCCGTGCAGGGCACCGATCTGCCCGACCTGGATTTCGTCGCGCTCGCCGAAGGGATGGGCTGCCGCGGCGTGCGCGTCGCCGATGCGGCGCGCCTGCGCGACACGCTGACCGACGCGCTGCATGCCGCGACGCCGGTCGTCGTCGAAGTCGAGATTGCCTGACGCGCGACGCGCGTCTTTCCGGAGACTCCATGCAAACCGTATCGATGCTGATCGGCGGCGAACGCCGCCACTCATCCAGCGGCGCGACCTTCGTGCGCCGCAACCCGCTCGACGGCGAAATCGCGTCCGAGGCGCCCGCGTGCACCGTCGACGATGCGCGTGCGGCGGCCGACGCGGCCGCGCGCGCCTTTCCCGAATGGGCCGCGAGCGGCCCCGGCGCGCGCCGCGCGCTGCTGCTGAAGGCGGCCGCCGCGCTCGAAGCGAAGCATGAACAGTTCGTCGCCGCGATGGCGGCCGAGACGGGCGCATCCGCGCTGTGGGCCTGCTTCAACGTGCACCTTGCCGCGAGCGGGCTAGTCGAGGCCGCATCACTGACCACACAGGTCGGCGGCGAACTGATTCCGTCCGACGTGCCCGGGTCGCTCGCGATGGGCGTGCGGCAACCGGCCGGCGTGGTGCTCGGCATCGCGCCGTGGAACGCGCCGGTGATCCTCGCGACGCGCGCGCTCGCGCTGCCGCTCGCGTGCGGCAACACGGTCGTGCTGAAGGGCTCGGAGCTGTGTCCCGTCACGCACGGGCTGATCGTCGAGGCGCTGCAGGAGGCTGGATTGCCGCCGGGCGTCGTCAACTTCGTGACGAATGCGCCCGACGATGCGGGCGCCGTCGTCGACGCATTGATCGCGCATCCGGCCGTGCGCCGCGTGAATTTCACCGGCTCGACGCGCGTCGGCAGGATCGTCGCCGAAGCATGCGCGCGCCACCTGAAGCCGTCGGTGCTGGAGCTTGGCGGCAAGGCGCCGTTCGTCGTGCTCGACGATGCCGATCTCGACGCGGCGGTCGCGGCCGCCGCGTTCGGCGCGTTCGCGAATTCCGGGCAGATCTGCATGTCGACCGAGCGGATCGTCGTCGACGCGTCGATCGCCGATGCGTTCGTTGCGAAGCTTGCCGACAAGGCCGCGTCGCTGCCGCTCGGCGACCCGCGCAACGGCCCCGTCGTGCTCGGCTCGCTGATCGACATGAAGGCCGTCGAGCGCTGCAACGCGCTGATCGACGATGCACTCGCGCTCGGCGCGACACTGCTGTGCGGCGGCAAGGCCGACAGCACGCTGTTCCCGGCGACGCTGCTCGATCGCGTGACGCCGGCGATGCGCATCTATGCGGAAGAATCGTTCGGCCCCGTGAAGGGCATCGTGCGCGTCGACGGCGAGGCTGCGGCAATCCGCTGCGCGAACGACAACGCGTTCGGGCTGTCGTCGGCCGTGTTCAGCCGCGACGTCGCGCGTGCGCTGCGCGTCGCGGCACGCATCGAATCGGGCATCTGCCACGTGAACGGCCCGACCGTGCACGACGAGGCGCAGATGCCGTTCGGCGGCGTGAAGGACAGCGGCTTCGGCCATTTTGGCGGCAAGGCCGGCATCGCGGCGTTCACGGATCTGCGCTGGATCACCGTGCAGACCGCGCCGCGCCACTATCCGTTCTGACGAGGCCACCGACGATGAGAATCGCAATTCTGGGCGCGGGCGCGATGGGCTCGCTGTTCGGCGGTCTACTGGCCGAAAGCGGCGAGGCCGTCACGCTGATCGACGTGAACGACGCGCATCTCGATGCGATCCGTCGCGACGGGCTGCGCATCGACGACGATCGCGGCGAACGCCGCATCCGCGCATTGCAGGCCGTGCGGCCGGAAGCCGCGAATGCGGACGCGGCCGCATCGCCCGATGCATCGTTCGACCTGCTGATCGTTTTCACGAAATCGCTGCATACGCGCGCGGCGCTCGACGGCGTGCGCGCGCTGCTGACGTCGCATACGCACGTGCTGACATTGCAGAACGGGCTCGGCAACGTCGAGACGCTGAATGCGTTCGTGCCGCTCGATCGAATCCTGGTCGGCGTGACGACGTGGCCGGCCGATGCCGCGGGGCCCGCGCACGTTCGCTCGCACGGCGCGGGCACGATCCGCATGATGACGGCCGACGGCCACGCACACCCGTTCGCGACGGCCGTGGCCGATGCGCTGTCGCGCGCGGGGCTCGCATGCACGCTCGACGCCGACGTGTGGGCCGCGATCTGGGAGAAGGTCGCGTTCAACGCTGCGCTCAACACGCTGTGCGCGGTGACCGGTTGCACGGTCGACCAGCTCGGCAACCATCACGACGGGCCGCGGCTCGCGCTCGCGATCGCAGCCGAGACGGCCGCCGTCGCCCTCGCGAACGGAATCGCCGTCGACGGTGAACGCATCGCGCGCAACGTCGAACACGCAATCGGCGAGCATCGCGGCCATCGCCCGTCGATGCTGCAGGACGTGCTCGCGGGCCGCCGCACGGAAATCGACGCGATCAACGGCAAGGTCGTCGCGGCCGCGCGCGACGCGGGCGTCGCGGTGCCGCATACCGAGACGCTGCTCGCGCTAGTCCGGCTGATCGACGCACGGGTGAACTGAACATCGGGCCGGCGGCGCGGCTTGCGCCGCACGACGATACGAGCCGTCGCGCGCAGGCGATGGCGCCGGATCGAGAAGGGTTGAAAAGACACCGGCGCCGACGTATTGACGCCGGCCGACCGCGCAGTACGAGATCCGGGCACGCGTCGACGCGCCAGCCCGGACAACAGGAGACGCCATGAAAGCCATCGAATGCCGTTGTCTTGCCGCGCGCCGTTCGCGCACGTTGCCACCGACGCGCGGCGCACGGGAGGTCGCATGAGCACGCGCGACGGATTGCCGCCGCCGTCGGTCGACATCGGCACGACGCTCGACGACGGGCCGTTCACGACGATGCAGCGCTGCGTGGTGCTGCTCGCCGCGCTCGCGATCGTGCTCGACGGCTTCGACGGCCAGTTGATCGGTTTCGCGATTCCGGTGCTGATCCGCGAATGGGGTATCACGCGCGGCGCGTTCGCGCCGGCCGTCGCGGCCGGGCTGATCGGGATGGGCATCGGCAGCGCGTGCGCGGGGATCGTCGCGGACCGCTTCGGCCGCCGCCAGGCCGTGATCGGCAGCGTGTTCCTGTTCGGCGTCGCGACCTGCGCGATCGGCTTCGCGCCCGACGTCGCGGCGATCGCGATGCTGCGCTTCTGCGCGGGGCTCGGGATCGGCGGCGCGCTGCCGACCGCCACGACGATGACGGCCGAATACACGCCCGCGCGGCGCCGCACGATGATGGTGACCGCGACGATCGTCTGCGTGCCGCTCGGCGGGATGCTGGCCGGCCTGTTCGCGCACGAGGTGCTGCCGCGCTACGGCTGGCGCGGGCTGTTCTTTGCAGGCGGCGCGCTGCCGCTTGTGCTCGGCTTCGTGCTCGTGCGCGCGCTGCCCGAATCGCCGCGCTATCTCGCGCGGCGTCCCGCGCGCTGGCCGGAACTCGGCGCGCTGCTCGCGCGGATGCAGCGGCCGGTCGCGCCGGACACCGTGTTCACCGATACGAAAGACGCACGCGCACCCGGTGGCCGCGGCGGCTTCGGCGCGCTGTTCGCGAGCGGCCAGGCGCGCGACACGATCGCGCTGTGGTGCGCGTTCTTCATGTGTCTGCTTGCTGTCTACGCGGCGTTCAGCTGGCTGCCGACGATGCTGGCCGCGAGCGGGCTGAGCGTGTCGGTCGCGGGCGCGGGGCTCACCGCGTACAACCTCGGCGGCGTGATCGGCGCGCTGCTGTGCGCATGGGCGATCGCGCATGCCGGGTCGCGCTGGCCGCTCGCGCTGTGCAGCATCGGCGGCGCGGCGAGCGCAGTGTGGCTGATGGGAGTCGATGCGAGCCGCCACACGAACTGGCTGATTGTCGGGCTCGGCCTGCACGGGCTGTTCGTCAACGCGGTGCAGTCGACGATGTATGCGCTTTGTGCGTACATCTACCCGACGGCGGTGCGCGCGACGGGCACCGCGAGCGCGCTCGCGTTCGGCCGGCTCGGCGCGATTCTCAGCGCATTCGCGGGCGCGATCGTGATCACGGCGGGCGGTGCGGGTGCGTACCTGACGATGCTGGCCGCGGCGATGGGCGTCGTGTGCATCGCGCTGCTCGCGGTGCGGCGGCACATTCCGCGGCTGTCGCGCGCGCAGTCGGTGCCGCGCGACGGGGAGGAACTGGCCCGCACGTCGTCGTGACGTGCGGGCGCATCGCGTGCGTTAGAGCGTGGTGCGCACGTGCCAGAGCTCGGGGAACAGCACGACGTCGAGCATCTTGCGCAGATACGGCGCGCCGCTGGTGCCGCCCGTGCCCTGCTTGAAGCCGATGATGCGCTCGACGGTCGTCACGTGACGGAAGCGCCACTGGCGGAACGCGTCCTCGAGATCGACCAGTTCCTCGGCCATCTCGTACAGCTCCCAGTGCTGCTGCGGGTGTCGGTACACCTCGAGCCACGCGGCTTCGACCGTCTCGTCGTGACGCGTCGGCTGCGTCCAGTCGCGCTCGAGCCGCTCCGGTGCGATCGGGAACCCGCGCCGCGCGAGCAGGCGCACGACCTCGTCGTAGAACGACGGCGCTTCGAGCGTCGCGCGCACCTGTTCGAGGATGTCGGGCCGGTGCGCATGCGGCTGCAGCATCTGCACGTTCTTGTTGCCGAGCAGGAATTCGAGCTGGCGATACTGGTAGGACTGGAAGCCCGACGACTGCCCGAGATACGGCCGCATCGCCGAATATTCGGACGGCGTCATCGTCGACAGCACGTTCCACGCCTGCACGAGCTGCTCGAGGATGCGCGACACGCGCGCGAGCATCTTGAATGCGGGCGGCAACGCATCGGAGCGCACCGCGTCGAGTGCGCCGCGCAGCTCGAACAGCGCGAGCTTCATCCACAGCTCGCTCGTCTGATGCTGGATGATGAACAGCATCTCGTTGTGATCGGGCGACAGTGGGTGCTGCGCGTCGAGGATCGAATTCAGCGACAGGTAGTCGCCGTAGCTCATCGACTTCGAGAAATCGAGCTGCGCGTTGTGCCAGCCGGCTTGGCCCGAGGCATCGCCCGGCACGTGCGGCGCTTCGTGTGCCGCTTGCGCCGAATGTACCGGTTGCGCGGCGCGTGCGCCCGAGAACGGGCAGCCCGCCGGCGCTTCGTCGCCGGGTGGCTGCATATGACCAGAATTCACGACTTTCTCCAGGATTGAATGACGGGGGCGCGGCGCGTTATCCGCACGTCACTGCGGCGCGCGCCGGGCAAAACCGGTCAGGTCACCGCGCCGCGTTCGGCGAACTCGGGCGCCTTCCACGCGTCGGTGGCCAGGATGTCGCGCAGTGTCTCGACGGCATCCCACACGTCGACGAAGCGCACATAGAGCGGCGTGAAGCCGAAACGCAGCACGTACGGCTCGCGGTAGTCGCCGATCACGCCGCGCGCGATCAGCGCCTGCATCACTTCGTAGCCGTGCGGATGCTCGAAGCTCGCCTGCGAGCCGCGCTGGTGATGCGAGCGCGGCGTGACGAGCTTCAGCGACAGGCCCGCGCAGCGCGCTTCGACGAGCGCGATGAACGCGTCGGTCAGCGCGAGCGACTTGCGGCGGATCGCCTGCATGTCGGTCTGCAGGAACACGTCGAGCCCGCATTCGACCATCGACATCGACACGATCGGCTGCGTGCCGCACAGGAAGCGCGCGATGCCCGGATCGGGCGCGAAGCCCGGCTGCATCGCGAACGGCGCGCGGTGGCCCCACCAGCCGGACAGCGGCTGCGAGAAGTGCGCGTGATGGCGCTGCGGCACCCACACGAACGCGGGCGAACCGGGGCCGCCGTTCAGGTACTTGTACGTGCAGCCGACCGCGCCGTCCGCGCGCGCGCCGTTCAGGTCGACCGGCACCGCGCCGGCCGAGTGCGCGAGATCCCACAGCATCAGCGCGCCAGCGTCGTGCACGAGCTGTGTGACGGCCGGCATGTCGTGCATGTAGCCGGTGCGGTAGTTCACGTGCGTGACCATCGCGACGGCCGTGTCCGCGCCGAGCGCGTCGGGCAGGTCGGCCGGATCGTCGATCAGGCGCAGCTCGTAGCCGCCGCCGAGCTGCTCGATCAGCCCCTGCGCGATATACAGGTCGGTCGGGAAGTTCGAGCGTTCCGACACGATCACGCGGCGCTCGGGCGCACGCTCGGCCTGGTGGCGCAGCATCGCCGACAGCAGCTTGAACAGGTTGATCGAGATGGTGTCGGTCACGACCGTTTCGCCGGGCGCGCCGCCGATCAGCGTCGCGAGCTTGTCGCCGAGACGGCGCGGCAGCGCGAACCAGCCGGCCGTGTTCCAGCTGCGGATCAGCCCTTCGCCCCATTCGGCGCCGATCACCTGCTGCGCGCGGGTGGCCGATGCGCGCGGCTGCGCGCCGAGCGAGTTGCCGTCGAGATAGATCACGCCGTCGGGCAGTGCGAACTGGTCGCGCAGCGGGGCGAGCGGGTCGTCGCGGTCGAGCGCGAGCGCGTCTTCACGGGTCTTGATCATGATGTGGGGTCGTAGGTCGGGGTAATCAGGAAGCATGCGCGGGCAGCGCGCGCAGCACCGCGCGCACGGGGCTCGCGTCGAGCGTCGCGAACTTCAGTGGCAGTGCGATCAGCTCGTAGTCGCCGGGCGGCACGTCGTCGAGCACGATGCCTTCGAGGATCGCCATCCGGTGCGCACGCACGCGGTGATGCGCATCCATCGTCTTCGATTCCTGCGGGTCGAGCGACGGTGTATCGATGCCGATCAGCTTCACGCCATGTGCGGCGAGCAGGTCGATCGTTTCAGGCGCGACTGCGCAGAAGCCGGGGTCCCATTGCGTGACCGGCGCTTGCGCACAGGTGCGCAGCAGCACGCGCGGCGGCACGCCGTCGAGCGCGGCCGCGATATCGGCCGGCTGCACGACGGGCGATGCGCCGATGCAATGGATCACGCGGCACGGGCCGAGATAGGTGTCGAGCGGCACGGCACCGATCGGCGCGCCGTCGGCGTCGTAGTGCAGCGGCGCGTCGCAGTGCGCGCCCGTATGCGGCGACAGCGTCAGGCGCGCGACGTTGACCGGCGAGCCGGCCTCCATTCGCCACACGCGTTCGACGGAAACCGGCGTATCGCCCGGCCATACGGGAGTGGCGGGGCTGACAGGCGGCGAGATGTCCCAGAGTGTGTCCATGGCATGACGAATCGGTGAGTCGATGCTTCGAATGATAGGTGGACGCTCGCAGAAAGTGCTTGCGAAATAAACATGGACAATCCGCCAGATTGGCAGATAATTCGACTGAGAGGGAAAACGGGGACCAAAAATGCACGCGATCACGCTCGATGCCACCGACTGCCGGATTCTGGCGGTACTGCAGGAGGAGGGCAGAATCAGCAATCTCGATCTGGCGGAACGGATTTCGCTTTCGCCGTCCGCCTGCCTGCGCCGCATGCGCCTGCTCGAGGAGCAGGGCGTGATCGAGCACTATCGCGCGTGCCTGAGCCGCGAGAAGCTCGGCTTCGAGCTCGAGGCGTTCGTGCAGGTATCGATGCGCAACGAAGAGAATCAATGGCACGAGCGCTTCGCGGAAGCGCTGCGCGAATGGCCGGAGGTGGTCGGCGCGTTCGTCGTGACGGGCGAGAGCCACTATCTGCTGCGCGTGCTCGCGCACAACCTCAAGCACTATTCGGATTTCGTGCTGAACCGGCTCTACAAGGCGCCCGGCGTGATGGACATCCGTTCGAACATCGTGCTGCAGACGTTGAAGGACGAAGCCGGCGCGCCGGTCGGGCTGGCGCGCACGGGTGCGATCAAAGCGGTGTAAGGCCGTGGAAGCCGCCGCCGTGGAACACGAGCGGCGGTGTCTCGTCCGAAGCGGCGCGCACGCCGCAGCGTTCCACTTCGCCGACGAAGATCACGTGGTCGCCTTCGTCATAGCGGCTGCGGTTGTGGCATTCGAACCACGCAAGCGCGCCGTCGAGCACGGGCATCCCCGAATTGCCGGCCACGTGCGCGATTCCTTCGAAGCGGTCGCCCTTGTAGGTCGAGAAGCGCTTGCACAGGTCGAGTTGCGACGCCGCAAGCACGTTCACCACGTAATGACTGTTGCCGCGAAACACGGGCGTCGACGCCGATTTGTGCGCGAGGCTCCACAGCACGAGCGGCGGATCGAGCGATACCGAGTTGAACGAGCTGGCGGTGATGCCGATCAGTTGCCCGGATGGTGCGCGCGTCGTGATCACCGTCACGCCCGTCGCGAACTGGCCGAGCGCCTGGCGGAAGGCGGCCGCGTCGAAATCCGGCGGATTGGCGCGGCTCATCGGGCGGCCATCCGGAACGAAACGGGCGGGCGCGGCGCGACGCGGGTGTGACGGGCGCGGCGGACGAAAGGCGACAAGGCGGTCGGTTGGGAAGTGGTGCGCATGGCCCGATTTTAGCGGAATCGGGGCCGCCGGGCCCGGCCGGACGGCGCATCGCGGGGATAGGGTGACGTAGCGAACACTGCGGCGCGCTGCCGGGATCACGATGGCGCGCGGTCGGCATGGCCGTTCTGTCGCGTTTTTGTGCGGTGCCGCCGGCCTGTCCACCTGCCGATCCACCACGCGCGCTATCGATGCCCGTGCTATCGCGCCGTCGCCAGCCCGAGCGACAGCGCGCCCGTCACGATCAGGCTCGACGCCCACACCGCATCGAGATTGAACCAGCTCCGCGACACGAATTTCAGCCCGAGATAGCGGTACACGAGCCACGCGAGCCCGCCGCCGGCGGCGATCATCGCGGCCGCATGCACGGCCGCGACGACGAGCGCCATCCCGAGATGCGCATCGACGAGCGTGGCCGCCGCGCGGTGGCCGGCGTCCATGTCGAGCCCGCAAAGCCCGAGGTAGATCGGCACCAGCATCAGCCCCGCGCCGTGCGCGATCGCGACCGCGAACGACCACAGGCCGAGCCGCGCCGGCGGGATCCGCGCGAGCGCGCGCGGATGCCGGCGCCGGATCAGCAGCACGGCGCCGAAGCCGATCACGAGCGCGCTCGCGCCGATCCGGATCGCCGACTGCCACGCGAGCAGCGCGGCGAGCAGCCCGAATGGCAGCATCACCGCGAATACCGCGAGCGCATGGCCGAGCGCGAGATAGCCGAGCGCCGCGACGAGCGCGCCGCCGCGGCGCGTCATCAGCGCGTTCGACACCGCGAGCGGCCAGCCCATCGCGGGGTTGAGCCCGTGATATACGCCGCTCGCGAGCACGGCCGCCCACAGCGCGAACTGCGCGTGAAGTCCGGTGTTCAACGCTTGACCGACGGGTAGCAGAACGAGTCGGTCGAGCAGTCGCCGCCTTCGAGCCGGATCTGGTGCGCGCGATAGCCGTCGGGGAACTCGACCCAGTAATCGTCGGCGAGCGTCAGCCCGCCGTCCGGCCCTGCGTGCGCGAGCACCTGCGCGGCCGGCACGCCGTCCGGGTAGAACTGGTCGTCCCACGTCGAATAGAGCGAATTGGTCCAGTACACGCGCCGGCCGTCGCGGCTGATCTCCACCATTTGCGGGCCGCCCGCGAACGCGCGGCCGTTCGTGTGCGGCGCGCGGCGCACGATGCCGCCGATCCGCACCGACCCCGCGAGCACCGGGTTGTGCGGATCCGACACGTCGTACTGGCGCATCTCGCCGGTGCCCCAGCACGACACGTAGAGGAAGCGGTCGTCGAGCGACAGGTCGATGTCGGTCACGAGCGGCGGCACCGCGCCGAACGCTTTCAGCAGCGGCGGCAGTTCGTCGGCCGCGGCCGGCTCGGCCGGGATCGTCGCGGTCTTCTTCACATGGAACTTGCCGTCCTCGCGCCACCAGGTCCAGATCGAGCCTTCGAGGTTCGTCGTATCGACCACCACGCCGACGAATCCGTATTCGCGCACCGGGTCGTGCGCGGGCCGCACTTCGAGCGCCATCTGGTGCTGCGCGCCGAGATCGATCGTCTGCACGTTGCGCCGCGCGCGCAGGTCCCAGAAATGCAGCCGGTGCCCGTATTTGTTCGCGAGCAGATCCTCGGGCACGATGCCGTTCTCGAATTGCGGCGGCAGCGCCCATTCGCTCGACACCATGTAGTCGCGCGGCAGGTTCCACCAGAAATCGTAGTGCTTGTCCTGCGGGCCGCGATCGATCTCCCAGCGGCCGAGCACGTCGAAGGTTTCGCAATCCATGATGAAGATGCCGGGCGCGCCGTCGGTGCCGTCCTTGCCCGCGCCGCCGAGCGTGCTCACGTAGATGCCCTCGGGGCCGCAGTGAACGGTGTGCGGCCGCGAATAACCGGTCTTCGCGAAGATCTCGTCGGGCTCGATGATCTTGTGGATGCGCGCCTGCGTCGGGTGCGGCTTCGTGTCGATCACATAGATGCGCGACGAGCGCAGGCCGGGGATGATCAGGAAGCGGCGTTCGAGAAACGCATGGCCGGTCAGCGGCGACAGCGCCGACGAACACGCATTCCAGCCGAAGTGGTGAAACTCGTCGCCGGTGTTCGGCATCGTCACCGTGTGCACGATCTTTCCGCAGGTCGGCGAGCCGGGCTTCACGTCGATCACGGCGAGCGCGTCGGGTCTGGAAAAATCGGGGCTCAGCAACAACGTATAGGCAAACTCTTCCGCCGGCGCCTGCATCGCAAGCTCGGGCGAAGCGTGAAACGTCGGGTCAGGCCGCATGCTCATGGTGATGCCCTCTCGGTGGTATCGGACTACTGACGCACGGCCGTGCGCTGCGGGCGTGCGGGTCGAGGTGGCCGCACGGCGCGCATCTCGCCGGCGGGCGCGATCGGCAGGCGGATGCACGCGTCGGCGACACGCGCGGCGCCGTGCATCAGATCGTGAAAGCGGGTGAAGACGATGAACCGGATCGCGACGCCCTGAGTGACACGGGCGCACGATATCGCGAAGGTGAAGTTGAAGCGTCGGCTCGCGACGTGGCGGCGACCGGGCCCGCGATGCGGACGATGTCTGTCAAGACGTGCATATCGATGTTCCGGCAGATGATGGGTGCATCAGGGTCGGGCGTGCATCGGACGCTTTGCGTGGCCGGACGGTTTGCGCCGCGGTCACGCGTGCCTAAGTGTAGTCGAGAAACGTGCGGTCGGTCGCGCGCGGCACCTGTGCGATCTGCCAGGTTCGCGCGCGAGTGAGATACTTGCCGAAGTGCCGCTGCGTCGCGTACCACGGACGCGCAGCGGCGAGATGCAACGGTGGCGCCGGCACCTGCGTGCCGGCTGCTGTCATCAACGAGGGTCTGATTTCATGGGGAACGAAATGCTTGAAACCGCGACGTTGGGAGGCGGGTGTTTCTGGTGCACGGAGGCCGTGTTTCTCGACGTCGACGGCGTGACGGCCGTCCAGTCGGGCTACGCGGGCGGCCACACGCGCAATCCCGGTTATCGCGACATCTGCGAAGGCGACACGGGCCACGCGGAAGTCGTCAACGTGACGTTCGATCCGGCGCGCATCGGCTATCGCGAGATCCTCGAGATCTTCTTCGCGACGCACGATCCGACCCAGTTGAACCGGCAGGGCAACGACGTCGGCACGCAGTACCGGTCGGTCGTGTTCACGCATTCCGATGCGCAGCGCGACACCGCGCTCGACGTGATCCGCGAGCTGGAGCGCGAGCAGGTGTTCGGGCAGCCGATCGTCACGCAGGTCGTGCCGCTCGACGGCAACTACTGGCCGGCCGAGGACTATCACCAGAACTATTACGCGCGTAACCCGGGGCAGGGCTACTGCTCGGTCGTGATCGGGCCGAAGCTCGCGAAATTCCGGCAGAAGTTCTCGCACCGGCTGAAGTCGCTGCGCGGCGCGTAAGCGAGCGAACGGCGGAAACCGGCGAAACCGGCGTCAAGCCGCCTCGCCGCGCCACTGCGCGCACGCGGCGGCGATCTCGCGCGCGAGCGCGATGCACGACAGCGGCGCGGAGCCTTCCGCCTTGTTGTTGATCGTGATGATCACCGGCTGACCGGCCAGCGCGTAGCGCGCGGCCAGTTCGGCGAGCGCCGAGCGCGTAGCCGGATCCTCGTCGACGAGCTTGTCGAACGGCTCGTACTTCGCTTTCGCCTGTTCGTACTTGAAGCCGCCGTGCAGGCTCCAGCGCACGATCAGCGGGCCCGGCGCGTCGCCGTCGAGCAGCGCGAGCGCGGCGGCCTGGCGCAGCGGGTCGGGCATCCGCGCGTGCAGGCCGACGCAGTAGCGCACGCCGAGCGCGGCGAGCGCGCGGATGAAGCGCGGCGTGAGCAGGCTCGCGTCGCGAATCTCGATTGCGTAGCGCGGGCCGTCGGCTTCCGGCGGCAGCGGCGGCAGCGCCGTGAAGAACGCGGCGAGCCGATCGATCAGCGCGGCCGGTTCGGCGAGCAGATGATCGGGCAACGGCGAGAACTGGAACACGAGTACGCCGGCTTTCCGGCCGAGCCCTTCGAGGCACGGCTGCACGAATTCCCGGGTGGCGAGCTGCGCGTCGAGGAAGGTCGGGTTCGGTCCCGACGGCTCGCCGCGCCGGCCGCGCACGACCGCGTCGGTCACGGCGGCCGGCGCCTTCACGACGAAGCGGAAATCGTCGGGCACCTGCTGCGCGTAGCGCAGGTAGTCGGCCACCGACAGCGGGCCGTAGAACGACCGGTCGAGGCTCACGCTCTTCAATAGCGGATGCGCGCCGTACGCTTCGAGCCCTTCGCGCGACAGCTTCGTCTGCGCGAAATCGCCGTCGTAGACGATGCCGTTCCAGCCGGGGAAATACCACGACGACGTGCCGAGCCGGACATTCGGCGGCAGGCCGGCTGCTGCGTCGGCGACGTCCGCCGCGATCGGCGCGGGCGGCACGCCGCGCCGGCGCTGGCTTTTCTTCGGCGGCGCGGCCGGCGGCGACGGGTCGTCCCACAGCAGGCCGGGGGCGGGCGGCGTTGGTTCGTCGGAAGGGCGGGAGGCTGCGCGGGCGGGCGGCGCCTGCCGCGCATCGTCATGCGGGTTCGAAGTCACGCGTTCATCGGCGTTTGCAGGGGGCGTGTCGTCCGCGGGCGACGACGCGCGTGCAGCGTCCGCCGGCACGCCGAACAGGTCGAATTGTCCGTCGGCGTGCGACTCGTCCGTGTCGTCGCGCTGCTGTCGTTCCGGCGGCGCCTTGCGCCGCGTCCTGCCGTCACCCATGCATGCCCAGCGTGAAGCGCCGCCTAGCGCGGCAGCGCGTGTTCGTACATATAGCGCCGCGACCACGGCAGCGTTTTCGCGCTGCGTCCGGCCTTGCGGCACACGATCTGGAAGATCGACACGTCGTCGTGTTCGAACGCATACGCGCAGCCGGCGAGATACACGCGCCAGATGCGGAATTTTTCGTCGTCGACGAGTTTTCGCGCTTCCTCCGCCTTCGCCTCGAAGTTTTCCGTCCAGATGTCGAGCGTGCGCGCATAGTGCCGCCGCAGGCTTTCGACGTCAACCGCTTCCAGCCCGCCACGCTGCGCCGCTTCGAGCGCGAGGCTGATGTGCGGCAGCTCGCCGTCCGGGAACACGTAGCGGTCGATGAACTCGCCGCCGCCGAGTGCCGTTTCGCCGCTTTCCGCGTCGGTCGACGTGATGCCGTGGTTCATCGCGATGCCGTCGTCGGCGAGTAGTTCGCGCACCCGCGAGAAGTACAGCGGCAGGTTCTTGCGGCCGACGTGCTCGAACATCCCGACGCTCGTGATGCGGTCGAACTGGCCGTCGATCTCGCGGTAGTCCTGCAGGCGGATCTCGATCTTGTCCTCGAGCCCGGCGGCCTTCACGCGCGCGGTCGCGAGGTCGAACTGGTTCTGCGACAGCGTCACGCCGAGACACGTCGCGCCGAACTTCTGCGCGGCGCGCAGCACGAGCGCGCCCCAGCCGCAGCCGATGTCGAGCAGGCGCTGGCCCGGCTGCAACTGGATTTTCGTGAGGATGTGGTCGATCTTCTTGATCTGCGCGGTGGCGAGATCCTCGTCGCCGTTCTCGAAGTACGCGCACGAGTACACCATGTTCTCGTCGAGCCACAGCTTGTAGAACTCGTTCGAGACGTCGTAGTGGTACTGGATCGCCTTCTTGTCGGTGTTCTTCGTGTGGTTGAAGTAGCGCTTCACGCGCGCGAGCTTGCTCGCGCTCGTCACCGTGCTGCGCGCGAGCGAGTAGCCGATGTTGATGATGTCCGACAGCTTGCCCTCGATGTCGATCTTGCCCTTCACGTACGCCTCGCCGAGATTGTCGAGGCTCGGTTCGAGCAAGAGCGGCAACGCCGACGCGCTGTTCACCTTCAGCGTGACCTGCGGCGCGCTGAAGGTGCCGAAATCGAGTTGTTCGCCGTTCCACAGCACGAGGCGCGCCGGTATGTTCGCTTTCGCCCGTACTTCATCCGCCCACTGTGCCAGCTTCTTTTCCCAGAACATTTGGATTCTCCGTTTGTTCGTTGAATCGAATACAGCCAAGTATCTTGACGGCGCCCGCCGCTTGCGGCGCGGGCGCCCGGATGCAACACGAGACACGACCGGCGTGTGCCGGCGCCGCGCTTACGGCGACAGGCGCGAAATCGTCCAGCCCGGCGACGTGTCGGCGTCGCGCGTATAGAGCAGACGGTCGTGCAGCCGCGACGGGCGCCCCTGCCAGAACTCGATCGCGTCGGGCACGAGGCGGTAGCCGCCCCAGTGCGGCGGGCGCGGCGGGGTGTCGCCGTAGCGTTCGCTGACGGCCTTTTCGCGCGCTTCGAGCGTCGCGCGGCTGTCGATCACCGCGCTCTGATCGGACGCCCATGCGCCGATGCGCGAGCCGAGCGGGCGCGACGCGAAATAGCGGTCGCTTTCTTCGGCGCTGGTTTTCTCGATCCGGCCTTCGATGCGCACCTGGCGCTCGAGCTCGATCCAGTAGAACAGCAGCGCCGCTTGCGGATGCGCGGCGAGATCGTGCCCCTTGCGGCTTTCGTAATTGGTAAAGAAGACGAACCCGCGTTCGTCGACGCCCTTGATGAGCACGATCCGGGCAGACGGCCGGCCGTCGGCGCCGACGGTCGCGAGCGTCATCGTGTTCGGCTCGGGCAGTTTGGCGGCGAGCGCCTCCTTGAACCAGCGGTCGAACTGGACGAAGGGGTCGGGGGCGGCATCGGCTTCGTCGAGCGAAGCACGCGAATAGTTGATGCGGAGATCGGCGAGAGTCGTCATGTTATGCAAACGCTTCAATCTGGGGCCAGTATAGCGAACGCGCAAGAATCGTGCGTGCACAGTGGCGTGTGCGAGCGGGGAGTTCAGGCAAAATAGAGGGCTGCTCGACTTACGTTTTCCTTGCTGCCATGTCCGCTGCCGACACTGCCCCGCCCAGTTCTTCTGATCTTACCCCGACCCCGGCAATCCAGCTTGACGTGGATCGCGAACGGCGTTTCGGCGGCGTCGCGCGGCTGTATGGCGCGCCGGCGGCCGCCGCTTTCGAGCGTGCGCATGTCGCGGTGATCGGGATCGGCGGCGTCGGGTCGTGGACGGCCGAGGCGCTCGCGCGCAGCGCGATCGGTACATTGACGCTGATCGATCTCGACAACGTCGCGGAAAGCAATACGAACCGGCAGATCCATGCGCTCGACGGCAATTACGGCAAGCCGAAGGTCGACGCGATGGCCGAGCGGATCGCGCTGATCGATCCCGCGTGCCGCGTGAACCGGATCGAGGATTTCGCGGAGCCCGACAACTTCGACGCGCTGCTCGGCGGCGGTTTCGACTACGTGATCGACGCGATCGACAGCGTGCGCACGAAGGTCGCGCTGATCGCATGGTGCGTCGCGAAGCGGCAGCCGCTCGTCACGGTCGGCGGCGCAGGCGGGCAACTCGACCCGACGCGCATCCGGATCGACGATCTCGCGCTGACGATCCAGGATCCATTGCTGTCGAAGGTGCGCGCGCAGTTGCGCAAGCAGCACGGCTTTCCGCGCGGGCCGAAGGCGCGTTTCAAGATCAGCGCCGTGTATTCGGACGAGCCGCTGATCTACCCGGAAGCGGCCGCATGCGACATCGAGGACGGTGCCGAGCCGTCCACGGTCGCGCACGTCGCGGGGCTCAACTGTGCGGGATTCGGTTCGAGCGTATGCGTGACCGCGAGCTTCGGCTTCGCGGCCGCCGCGCATGCGCTGCGCGCGATCGCGGCGCAGGCCGCGGGCTAATCGGCGACGCGCGGGCGTTGCTTCATGCTGCGGCGCGGGACACGCGCTGCCAGCGATACGGCGACCGGCCGGGCCGTTGCGGCCCTGCCGGTCGTTCGTCAGTTGAGCGCCATGCTCAGCTTGCGCCGCCATCCGGCGACGATATCGGGGCGGTCGCCCGCCAGCTCGAACACCGAAATCATCGTCTTGCGGCCGAGATCGTCGCCATACGCGCGATCGCGCAGCACGATTTCCAGCAACTGCTCCAGCGCGCCTTCATACTCGCGCCGCGCGATCAGGCTCTGCGCGAGGTCGAAGCGCGCGTCGAGATCGCCCGGGTTCGCTGCGATACGGGCTTCGAGCGCGTCGGTCGGCGGCAGGTCGGCCGTTGCGTCGAGCGCGTCGAAACGGGTCTTGATCGCCTGGTAGCGTGGATCGCCGCCTTCCACGATCTGCGGTGACAGGCGCTCGGCCTCGGCGCGTGCGACTTCGACCTGGTTGTTCGCGAGCAGCAGTTCGATCAGGTCGAGGCGTGCGTCGTCGAAACCGGGGTTCAGCGCGAGCGCCGCTTCGAGGTGCGTGAGCGCGTCGTCGTAGCGCGATTCGGCCATTGCGTACTGCGCGGCGCGGCGTTCGGCTTCCTCGGGCGCCGGCAGCAGCCGGTCGAGGAACGCGCGCAATTGCCCTTCGGGCAGCACGCCGACGAACTGGTCGACCGGGCGCCCGTCCGCGAACGCGATCACGTGCGGGATGCTGCGCGTCTGGAAGTGCGCGGCGAGTTCCTGGTTCTCGTCGACGTTGACCTTCACGAGCTTCCAGCGGCCTTCGTAATCGGCTTCGAGTTTTTCGAGCAGCGGGCCGAGCGTCTTGCAGGGGCCGCACCACGGCGCCCAGAAGTCGACCAGCACGGGCGTGTCCAGCGACGCCTCGATGACGTCTTTCTCGAATGTGGCAAGCGTGGTGTCCATGTCGTTCTCTTCCGTTCGAATATCGTCAGGATGGGGGCGGCGCGCCCGTTTTTCAACGCGGCTTCGACTCGGGCAGTGGAATCCATTCGGTCTCGCCCGGCACCTTGCCCATTTCCTGGCGCGTCCAGGCTTCCTTCGCGCGCGCGATCGCGTCGCGGCTGCTGGCGACGAAATTCCATTCGATGAAGCGCTCGCCGTCGATCTTGTCACCGCCGAGCAGCATCGCGCGCGCGCCGCGGGCGCTCGTCAGCGTGACCGCCGCGCCCGGCGCGAGCACGGCCATCTGCTCGGCCGGAACCGGCGTGCCGTCGATCGCGAGATCGCCGTCGACCACGTAGACCGCGCGCTCCTCGTGCGACGCGTCGAGTTCGATGCGGCCGCCGGCCGCGAATTCGGCCGCGACGTACAGCGTGCGCGAGAACGTCGTGACCGGCGAGCGCAGCCCGAACGCATCGCCGGCGATCACCGTCAGCGACACGCCGTCTTCGTCGCGCTTCGGCAGCGTGTCGGCCGCATGGTGCTCGAACGACGGCTCGGTGGTTTCGTGCGCGCGCGGCAGCGCCACCCAGGTCTGGATTCCGTGCACGGTGTGGCCGTTTGCGCGCTGCGCATCGGGCGTGCGCTCGGAGTGGACGATCCCGCGGCCGGCCGTCATCCAGTTCACGTCGCCCGGCACGATTTCCTGCCGCGAGCCGAGGCTGTCGCGGTGCAGGATCGCGCCGTCGAACAGGTAGGTGACGGTCGCGAGCCCGATATGCGGATGCGGGCGCACGTCGAGCCCGGTGCCGGCCGGCAGCGTGGCGGGCCCCATGTGATCGAAGAAGATGAACGGGCCGACGAGGCGCGCGGCGAGCGCGGGCAGCGTGCGGCGCACCTGCAGGTTGCCGATGTCGCGCACGTGCGGCTTCAGCAGGGCTTTGATCGAGTCGGTCATGGCGGGTCCGGTGATGCAATGGGGATGCAGGTCATTGTAATAGCCGCCCGCCGACGATTCCATGCGCGCCGCGCGGGTATCGGGCCGGGCGGCGAAACCCGGTAGACTGACGCGCTTCGGAACAACGATTCGACAATCGAGGAGACGCCGATGATGGCCCCGAAGGACTTGCTGCTCGCGCTGGTCGTGATCCTGGCGTGGGGCGTTAACTTCGTCGTGATCAAGGTCGGCCTGCACGGGATGCCGCCGATGCTGCTCGGCGCGCTGCGCTTTACGCTCGCGGCCGTGCCCGCGGTGTTCTTCGTGCGCCGGCCGCAGATTCCGTGGCGCCTGCTGGTGCTGTACGGCGCGACGATCCAGCTCGGCCAGTTCGTGTTCCTGTTCACCGGCATGTACGTCGGCATGCCGGCCGGCCTCGCGTCGCTCGTGCTGCAGTCGCAGGCGTTTTTCACGCTGGTGTTCGCGATGCTGTTCCTCGGTGAGCGGCTGCACGTGCAGAACCTGGTCGGGCTCGCGATCGCCGCGGGCGGGCTCGTCGTGATCGCGGCGCAGGGCGGCCGTGCGATGACGCTCGCGGGTTTCCTGCTGACGATCTGCTCGGCCGCGATGTGGGCGTTCGGCAACATCGTCACGAAGAAGGTCGGGAAAGCGAACCTCGTGTCGCTCGTCGTATGGGCGAGCCTCGTGCCGCCCGTGCCGTTCTTCCTGCTGTCGCTGTGGTTCGAAGGGCCGCAGCGGATCGCGACCGCGCTCGCCGGGCTCGACGGCGCGTCGATCTTCGCGGTCGTCTATCTCGCGTTCGTCGCGACGCTGCTCGGCTACGGGCTGTGGAGCCGCCTGCTGTCGCGCTACCCGGCCGCGCAGGTCGCGCAATTTTCGCTGCTGGTGCCGATCGTCGGGCTCGCGTCGTCGGCGCTGCTGCTCGACGAGCACCTGACGCGCGCGCAACTGCTCGGTGCGGCGCTCGTGATGGGCGGGCTCGCGGTGAACGTGTTCGGCGGGAAACTGATGCGCCGCTTCGCGGCGTCGTGACGCGCCGGCACGCGCTGCGTGCCGGCGGCGGGGCGGGGTGGCCGGGTACGGCCGTCAGGCCATCCGGTTCTTCGCGAGCGGCGGATTCGCGGCGAAATAACGCTTGATGCCGCGGAAGATCGCGTCGGCCATCTCGTCGCGATAGCTGTCGTCGTTGAGCCTGCGCTCTTCGTCCGGGTTGCTGATGAACGCGGTCTCGACGAGGATCGACGGAATGTCGGGCGCCTTCAGCACCGCGAACCCGGCCTGTTCGACCGAGCCCTTGTGCAGCTTGTTGATGCCGCCGACTTCCTTCAGCACGTAGTTGCCGTAGCGCATCGAATCGCGGATCTGCGCGGTCGTCGACATATCGAACAGCGCGCGGCTCACGGCCGCGTCCTGCGTCTTGATGTTGATGCCGCCGATCAGGTCCGACGAATTCTCCTTGTTCGCGAGCCAGCGCGCCGCGGCGCTCGACGCGCCGTGATCGGATAGCGCGAACACCGACGAGCCGCGCGCGGACGGCGTCGTGAACGCGTCCGCGTGGATCGACACGAAGAGATCGGCGCCCACGCGGCGCGCCTTCTGCACGCGCACGTTCAGCGGCACGAAGAAGTCGGCGTCGCGCGTCATCATCGCGCGCATGTTCGGCGCGCCGTCGATCTTCGCGCGCAGCTTCTTCGCGATGTCGAGCGCGATGTGCTTCTCGTACGTGCCGCCGCCGCCGATCGCGCCCGGATCCTCGCCGCCGTGGCCCGGATCGATCGCGACCGTCAGCAGGCGTACGGTGCCGCCCTTGCCGGATTTCGGTGCGGTGAACTTGTAGGTGTCGCCGTCGTCGTCGCTGTCGTCGCGGCGCGCGATGACGGGCGGCGGCTTGACGGCCGGCTTCGCGGGCGTCGCAGGCGTTCCGGCAGCGGGCGGCGTGTGCGGCGTGGCCGGCGTGTTCTGCGCGAAGCGCTGGAAGAACGCGTCGCTGTTGTCGTTGCCCGCGACGGGCGGCGTCGCCGGCCCGTTCAGCGCGCTCGGCGGCTGCATCTGCTGCGCGCGCGCCGTGTCGTTGAGCGCCTGTTCCTTGCGTTCCGTCTGCGCGATCAGGTCGGTCAGCGGATCGGGCGCGACGGCCGGATACAGGTCGAACACGAGCCGGTACTTGTAGGTGCCGACCGGCGGCAGCGTGAACACCTGCGGCTTCACCGAGCCTTTCAGGTCGAACACCATCCGCACGACGTGCGGCTGGTACTGGCCAACGCGCACCGACTGGATCTGCGGATCGTTCGGTGCGATCTTCGACACGAGGTCGCGCAGCGCCTGGTCGAGATCGAGGCCGCTCAGGTCGACGACGAGACGGTCGGGACCCTGCAGCAGTTGTTGGCTATTCTGCAGCGGCTGGTCGGATTCGATCGTGACGCGCGTGTAATCGCGCGCGGGCCACACGCGCACGCCGAGCACCGACGACGCGTGCGCGAGCCGCGGGGCGACGAGGCCGAGCACCAGCGTCGACGCGCCCGCGCGCAGGATCTGGCGGCGCCGCCAGTTATGCGTCGCGGTGGCCGCCGATTCGATCGAGCGGAACGGTTTGATCAACATCTTTCGAGACATGCCTTTCCTGAAGCGCTGTACGCCCGGACGGTGAGGGCGCGGCCGTCGCCATCCACGTCGAGCGAGAAAACCAGATCGGGCACGCCGAGCAGCACGCCCGCCTGTTGCGGCCATTCGACGAGGCAGATCGCGCTGGAATTGAAATATTCGCGAAAGCCTGCGTCGGACCATTCGGCCGGATCGTTGAATCGATACAGATCGAAGTGATAGACCTCGAGTTCCCCATCGCTGCGTTCGAGCGCGTACGGCTCGACGAGCGTATAGGTCGGGCTGCGCACGCGTCCCTGGTGGCCGAGGCCGCGCAGGATCGCGCGCACGAGGCTCGTCTTGCCCGCGCCGAGATCGCCGACCAGCTGGATCTGCAGCCCGTCGAACGCGTGCGCGCGGGCGAGATCGATGCGCGCCGCGTCGAGCGCATGCGCGAAGCGCGTGCCGAAGGCCTCGGTCGCCGCTTCGTCGGCGAGCGCGATCACGCGCTCCGCGAGCGGGGCCGGCAGCGTGGCGGCATGAGGCGTATGGGACGTGGCTGGCATTCTCGTAAAATAGTGCGATGAACCGATTACCGGAACTCGCCGCATCCGACAGGCCTTCGACTCATGCCGAAGGCGCGGCGCCGTGCGCGCTCGACGATGCGGCCTTGACTGCGCTCGCCGCGCGCATCAGGGCGTGGGGGCGCGAATTGGGTTTCGGGGCGATCGGCATCAGCGATACCGATCTCTCGGATGCCGAAGCAGGCCTCGCCGCCTGGCTGGAAGCCGGATACCACGGCGAAATGGATTATATGGCGAAACATGGGATGAAACGCGCGCGGCCGGCCGAACTTGTGGCCGGTACGCGACGCGTGATTTCCGTGCGGCTCGCCTACCTGCCGGCCGAAACGCTCGCCGCCGGCGCACCCGACGGCGAGCCCGGCGCGCTCGCGCCGCACGACTGGCGCGCACGCGAACGGGCGCGGCTCGACGATCCGCAGGCGGCCGTCGTGTCGATCTATGCGCGCGGCCGCGACTATCACAAGGTGCTGCGCAACCGGCTGCAGACGCTCGCGGAGCGCATCGAGCGCGAGATCGGCGCGTTCGGCTACCGCGTGTTCACCGATTCGGCGCCCGTGCTCGAGGTCGAGCTCGCGCAGAAGGCCGGCGTCGGCTGGCGCGGCAAGCACACGCTGCTGCTGCAGCGCGACGCGGGTTCGCTGTTCTTCCTCGGCGAGATCTACGTCGATATTCCGCTGCCGACCGACGCGCATACGTCGCCCGATACCGCGCCCGAGACGCCCGGCGCGCATTGCGGCAGTTGCACGCGCTGCATCGGCGCGTGCCCGACCGGCGCGATCGTCGAGCCGTACCGCGTCGATGCGCGCCGCTGCATCTCATACCTGACGATCGAACTGAAAGGCAGCATCCCCGAGCCGCTGCGGCCGATGATCGGCAATCGCGTGTACGGTTGCGACGACTGCCAGCTCGTGTGCCCGTGGAACAAGTTCGCGCAGGCCGCGCCCGTCGCCGATTTCGACGTGCGGCACGGCCTCGACCGCGCGACGCTCGTCGAGCTGTTCGGGTGGGACGCGGAAACGTTCGATACGCGGATGCAGGGCAGCGCGATCCGGCGCATCGGCTACGAAAGCTGGCTGCGCAATCTCGCGGTCGGGCTCGGCAATGCGCTGCGTGCGAGCGCGGACCGGCTTTCGCCGCAGGCGCGCGACGCGATCGTCGCCGCGTTGCGCGCGCGGGCCGACGATCCGTCGCCGGTCGTGCGCGAGCATGTCGAATGGGCGCTGCGCGCCGCGTGAAGGCGGCGTAAAGTGTCGTCGGCGCGCGGCGGTGCCGCGCGCATCCATCGCTCAGGAGAGGGCAATGTTCAATGCAGTCATCGACGCGCCGTTCGGCAAGGTCGGCATCCGCACGGACGCCGCGGTGGTGCGCGAGATCGTCTATCTGCCCGAATCGGTGAAGTCGGTCGATCCGGATTCGCCGCTGGCGAAGCGCGCGGTCCAGCAGATCGAACGTTATTTCGAGCGTGCGTCGGCGCGCTTCGACCTGCCGCTCGCCGAAGTCGGCAGCGCGTTCCAGCACCGCGTGTGGGACGTGATCAGCGATATCCCGCCCGGCACGGTGCTGACCTACGGCCAGGTCGCGAAGCGGATCGGCAGCGCGCCGCGCGCGGTCGGCCAGGCGTGCGGCGCGAACTACTTTCCGCTCGTGATCCCGTGCCATCGCGTCGTCGCGGCAGGCGGCCTCGGCGGCTTCGCGAACCACGACGACAACGGTTATTACCAGAAAGTGAAGCGCTGGCTGCTGGCGCACGAGGGCGTGCCGTACCGATGAGCGAACCGCTGATTTCCCCCGAAGCCGACGACGATGCCGCCGCGGCATCGCCCGCGCTGCTCGCGAGCCGCGCGTCGATCGACGTGTTCTGCGATGCGCTGTGGCTCGAGCACGGGCTCTCGCGCAACACGCTCGACGCGTACCGGCGCGATCTGGTGCTGTTTTCCCGATGGCTGGCCGCGACGCACGACGCGCCGCTCGATTCAGCCGACGAGGCGATGGTGACGGGCTATATCGCTGCGCGCAGCGACGGCAAGGCGACGTCGTCGAACCGGCGGCTGTCGGTGTTCCGTCGCTATTACGGCTGGGCCGTGCGCGAGCATCGCGCGAGCGCGGACCCGACGCTGCGGATCACGTCCGCGAAACAGGCGGCCCGGTTTCCGTCGACGCTGTCCGAGGCGCAGGTCGAGGCGCTGCTCGGTGCGCCCGACATCGACACGCCGCTCGGCCTGCGCGATCGCACGATGCTCGAGCTGATGTACGCGAGCGGGCTGCGCGTGAGCGAGCTCGTGACGCTGAAGACCGTCGAGGTCGGCCTCAACGAGGGCGTCGTGCGCGTGATGGGCAAGGGCTCGAAGGAGCGGCTCGTGCCGTTCGGCGAAGTCGCGCACGGCTGGATCGAGCGCTACCTGCGCAATGCGCGGCCGGCGCTGCTCGGCGCACGCGCGGCCGATGCGCTGTTCGTGACCGCGCGCGGCGACGGAATGACGCGCCAGCAGTTCTGGAACATCATCAAGCGCCACGCGCAGCAGGCCGACGTGCGCGCGCACCTGTCGCCGCACACGCTGCGGCATGCGTTCGCGACACACCTGCTGAACCACGGCGCCGACCTGCGCGTCGTGCAGTTGCTGCTCGGCCACAGCGACATCTCGACCACGCAGATCTATACGCACGTCGCGCGCGAGCGGCTGAGGACGCTGCACGCGCAACACCATCCGCGCGGCTAGCGCACGGGGGCGCGCGATTCCGGCACGGCGCGTTCTTCGCTGCGCGCGCCGGCAGGCGTCAGGCCAGGTCGCGCAGCTTGTGCTTCAGCACCTTGCCGGTCGATGCGGCCGGCAATGCGTCGAGCACGCGGATGTGAGCAGGGCGTTTGTAAGGCGCCAATCGCTCCGCGCACCATGCGTGCAATGCCGCTTCGTCCGCCGCCGCGCAGGGCACCAGCTCGACGAACGCGAGCACTTCCTCGTTGCCTTCGACCGCGCGGCCGATGACGGCTGCCTGCACGACGTCCGGATGCGCGTTCAGAACCTGTTCGACTTCGACCGGATACACGTTGAAGCCGGACCGGATGATCAGTTCCTTGCTGCGGCCCGCGATCGTCACCGCGCCGTCTGCGTCCTGCCGCGCGAGATCGCCGGTGCTCAGCCAGCCGTCCGGCGACACGGCCGCGCGCGTGGCGTCCGCGTTGCGGTAGTAGCCGAGCATCACGTTCGGCCCGCGCACGCGGATCTCGCCGACTTCGCCTTGCGGCACGTCGGTGCCGTCCGGCGCGACGATCCGCATGTCGACGCCCGGAATCGGCACGCCGACCGAGCTGTCGGCGCGCGGCGCGTCGAGCGGCGTCTGCGTGATCGTCGGGCTGCTTTCGGTCATCCCGTAGCCGTTGTGCAGCGGCATGCCGTACACGCCCTCGACGCGCGCCTTCAGGTTCGCATCGAGCGGCGAGCCGCCCGAATACGCGAAGCGCAGGCGCGGCGCGTGCCACGCGTGGCCGTGCGTGTGCAGGTGTTCGAGCAGCTTCGCGTGCATCGCGGGCACGCCCTGGAAGATCGTGACGCCTTCGTCGGCGAGCGCGATGCGCACGGCCTCCGGCGCGAAGCGCGGCGCGAGCCGCAGCGTCGCGCCCGCGTACAGGCTGCCGAGGCAGACCGACGCGAGCCCGTACACGTGCGACACGGGCAGCACCGTGTAGACGACGTCGTCCGGCGACACGCGGCGCAACGTGCTCGACGTCGCCGCGATGAACAGCAGGTTGCGGTGCGACAGCATCACGCCTTTCGGCGCGCCGGTCGTGCCGGTCGTGTAGATCAGCGCCGCGCATTGCGCGGCACCGTCGGCGGCCACCGGTTCGGCAGGCGCGCTCGCATCGACGCGATACGACCAGGTGCCGATGTCGACCGGCAGCGCGCCGGCGGGTGTTGCGCCAAGCCGCGCCGCGTGGGCACGTGCGTCGGGCGATGCGTCCGTCGCGAACGCGATCAGCTTCGGACGCGCGTGCGCGGCGATCGCATCGAGTTCGCCGGCGGACAGCCGCGCGTTCGACACGAGCGCCCACGCATCGACGCGGGCGACCGCGAACAGCAGCACGATCTGCGCGACGCAGTTTTCCGCGACGATCATCACGCGGTCGCCGCCCTGCACGCCGAGGCTCGCGAGCCGCGCGGCCGCCGCATCGACGGCCTGCGACAAGTCGCCGTACGACAGGCGGCGCGCGTCCTCGATCAGCGCCGGGTGCGCGGGCGCCCGCGCGGCCCAGCGCGCGGGCACGTCGGCGATGCGGCCGGGCAGCGCGGCGAGCAGCGCATCGACGTCGAGCGACTCGGATGAACGGATGGGCGAGGGCATGGCGTCTCCAGAAAAGGGGCGGGCGGCGGCGTGACGATGTTTGCGAACGATCGTGCCATGACGGCGCATGCGCCACAATCGGCCAATCGGGCAATAGCGCTTCGCGATGTTCGCAATGATGATGGGCGGAATCGCCACGGCGACGCCGCGGGCCGCCCCGCGGAAAACGGGCCGCGAGTATACCGCCGGCGCGGGCACGCCATCGCGCGCGCCGGTCGTTCGCCATTAGAATGCCGCCATGAGCAAATCCAGACACGTGTCCGAAACCCCTGCGACCCAGCTGTTGCGCCGCCACGGCGTCACGTTCGGCGAGCATCCGTACGAATACGTCGAACACGGCGGCACCGGCGAATCGGCGCGCCAGCTCGGCGTCGACGAGCACAGCGTCGTGAAGACGCTCGTGATGGAAGACGAACACGCGAAGCCGCTGATCGTGCTGATGCACGGCGACCGCACCGTGTCGACGAAGAACCTCGCGCGGCAGATCGGCGCGAAGCGCGTCGAGCCGTGCAAGCCCGAGGTCGCGAACCGCCACTCGGGTTATCTCGTCGGCGGCACGTCGCCGTTCGGCACGCGCAAGACGATGCCCGTCTACGTCGAGGCGACGATCCTCGAATTGCCGGCGATCTACCTGAACGGCGGCCGTCGCGGCTACCTCGTCAGCCTCGCGCCGGCGGTGCTCACGTCGCTGCTCGGCGCGCAGCCCGTGCAGTGCGCGAGCGTCGACTGAGGGTTTCACCTTCGTGGCAGGCTGCGCTCGTTCGGTAGAATGGGCGCCGTTTCGGCTTGCCGCGCACAGCCGTCCCTTTACCGATACGTTGAAAGAAGAGTCCTCCGCATGCAGATCCTGCTCGCCGCCCTCGTTGCCTACCTGATCGGTTCGGTGTCGTTCGCCGTCGTCGTCAGCGCCGCGATGGGCCTGGCCGACCCGCGTTCGTACGGGTCGAAGAATCCCGGCGCGACCAACGTGCTGCGCAGCGGCAACAAGAAAGCCGCGATCCTGACGCTCGTCGGCGACGCATTCAAGGGCTGGATTGCCGTCTGGCTCGCGCGGCGCTTCGGCCTGCCCGACGTCGCGGTCGCATGGGTCGCGATCGCCGTATTCATCGGCCACCTGTATCCGGTGTTCTTCCGCTTCCAGGGCGGCAAGGGCGTCGCGACCGCGGCCGGCGTGCTGCTCGCCGTACACCCGGTGCTCGGGCTCGCGACCGCGCTGACCTGGCTGATCGTCGCATTCTTCTTCCGCTATTCGTCGCTCGCGGCGCTGGTGGCGGCGGTGTTCGCGCCGGTGTTCGACGTGTTCCTGTTCGGCGCGGGCCGCAACCCGGTCGCATGGGCCGTGCTCGCGATGAGCGTGCTGCTCGTGTGGCGTCACCGCGGCAACATTTCGAAGCTGCTCGCAGGGCAGGAGAGCCGGATCGGCGACAAGAAGAAGGCGGCCGCGGACGGCGGCGCGCAGGACGGCGGGAAAGCCTGACGAAGCGGCGCTTGCCGCGCGCCGGGCGCGCCGCGTGTGCGGGGCCCGGCGTGATGACGGGACGGATCGGCCGGCGATCAGTCGCGGAAGTTGTTGAAGTCGAGCGGCGTATCGGTCACGTCCTTGCGCAGCATCGCGATCACGCTCTGCAGGTCGTCGCGCTTCGTGCCCGCCACGCGCACCGCGTCGCCCTGGATGCTCGCCTGCACCTTGATCTTGCTGTCCTTCACGAGCCGCACGATCTTCTTCGCGAGATCGCCCGTCACGCCTTTCTTCACGGTGACGATCTGCTTGACCTTGTCGCCGCCGATCTTCTCGACCTTGCCGTAGTCGAGGAAGCGCACGTCGACGTTGCGCTTGGCCAGCTTGCCGATCAGCACGTCCTTGACCTGGCCGAGCTTGAAATCGTCGTCGGCGAACAGCGTCAGCTCGCGTTCCTTCTGCTCGACGCGCGCGTCGGAGCCCTTGAAGTCGAAGCGCGTCGAAATTTCCTTGTTCGACTGCTCGATGGCGTTCTTCACTTCGATCATGTTCGCTTCGGAAACGACGTCGAACGATGGCATGGCATTCTCCCTTGAAATGCGGGCACCCGGCTCGCGCGCGGGCACTCGCTATAATTGCGGACTGTTTGCCATTTTACCGATGCCCCCCCGTTTGCCCAAGGCCGGCCATTCGCCGCCCCGGGCCGACGTGACCGCGAATGCCGATGCCTCCTGACGATTCCGCCCTGTCGCTGCTTCCCGACCATCCGCTCGCCGCGCACAACACGTTCGGCATCGCCGCGACCGCGCGCTTCGCCGCGCGCATCACGCACGCGTCGCAGTTCGAGGCGCTGCATCGCGACCCGCGCGTCGCGAACCTGCCGCAGCTTGTGCTCGGCGGCGGCAGCAATGTCGTGTTCACGCGCGATTTCGACGGCGTCGTGCTGCTCGACGAGATCGCGGGCCGCCGCGTCGTGCGCGAGGACGACGACGCGTGGTACGTCGAGGCCGGCGGCGGAGAGAACTGGCACGACTTCGTCGCGTGGACGCTCGAGCACGGGATGCCGGGCCTCGAGAACCTCGCGCTGATCCCGGGCACCGTCGGCGCCGCGCCGATCCAGAACATCGGCGCGTACGGCCTCGAGATGAAGGTGTATTTCGATTCGCTGGTCGCCGTCGAGCTATCTACGGGGCGCTGCGAGCGCTTCGACGCCGCGCGCTGCGCGTTCGGCTATCGCGACAGCTTCTTCAAGCGGGAAGGGCGCGGCCGGTTCGCGATCGTGTCGGTGACGTTCCGGCTGCCCAGGCAATGGACGCCGCGGCTCGGCTACGCGGACGTCACGCGCGAGCTCGACGCGCGCGGCATCGCGCCCGATGCGGCGACGCCGCGCGACGTGTTCGACGCGGTCGTCGCGATCCGCCGCGCGAAGCTGCCCGATCCGCTCGTTCTTGGCAACGCGGGCAGCTTCTTCAAGAATCCGGTGATCGATGCCGCGCAGTTCGATGCGCTGCACGCCCGCGTACCCGATGTCGTGTCGTATCCGCAGCCGGACGGGCAGGTCAAGCTCGCGGCCGGCTGGCTGATCGACCGCTGCGGCTGGAAGGGGCAGGCGCTGGGCGCGGCGGCCGTGCACGACCGCCAGGCGCTCGTGCTCGTCAATCGCGGCGGCGCGACGGGCGCCGACGTGCTCGCGCTGGCACGGGCGATCCAGGCCGACGTGCGCGAGCAATTCGGCGTCGAGCTCGAGGCCGAACCGGTCTGCCTGTAGCGCGGGGCCGCGCCGGTTTTCACGTACCCAAACAAAAAGCGCCGATCGTCGATCGGCGCCTTTTTCGTCTGCTGCCGGATTCCGGCGGCGCGTCAGTGCTTGAGGCGGCCGAGCAGCAGGAACTCCATCAGCGCCTTCTGCACGTGCAGGCGGTTTTCCGCCTCGTCCCACACGACGCTCTGCGGGCCGTCGATCACGCCGGCCGTCACTTCCTCGCCGCGGTGCGCGGGCAGGCAGTGCATGAACAGCGCGTCCGGGTTCGCGTGGCCCATCATTTCCTCGTCGACGCACCAGTCGGCGAACGCCTTCATCCGCGCTTCGTTCTCGGCTTCGAAACCCATGCTCGTCCATACGTCGGTCGTCACGAGATCGGCGCCCTTGCATGCTTCGTTCGGATCGTCGAACACTTCGTAGAACGGCGCGCTGTCGGGCGACACGAGCTTCATGTCGAGCGCATAGCCGGGCGGCGTCGACAGGCGCAGCTTGAAGCCGAGGATCTGCGCGGCTTCGATCCACGTGTAGAGCATGTTGTTCGCATCGCCGACCCACGCGACGGTCTTGCCGGCGATCGGGCCGCGGTGCTCGTAGTACGTGAAGATGTCGGCGAGCACCTGGCACGGGTGATATTCGTTCGTCAGGCCGTTGATCACCGGCACGCGGGAGTTCTCCGCGAAGCGCTGGATGACCTCCTGCTCGAACGTGCGGATCATGATGATGTCGACCATCCGCGAGATGACCTGCGCGGAATCCTCGACGGGCTCGCCGCGGCCGAGCTGCGTGTCGCGCGTGCTCATGAAGACGGCGTGGCCGCCGAGCTGGAAGATCCCGGCCTCGAACGACAGGCGCGTGCGCGTCGAGCTCTTCTCGAAGATCATCGCGAGCGTGCGGTCGTGCAGCGGGTGATAGGTCTCGTAGTTCTTGAACTTGCGCTTCAGGATACCCGTGCGTTCGAGCACGTACTCGTAGTCTTCCAGCGAGAAATCCTTGAACTGCAGGTAGTGACGAATGGTTTTGGCGGTCATGAAGCGAAATACGGCGGGTTTCACCCGGCAGCGAGGCCGGACGGCGCCGCCGTCGGGTGTGGATAACTCAAAGCAGCATAAAGGATTTTCTGTGCTTTGACGAGCCGCGAAGAGAAGCGGGGCACGATCGCGGTGCGCGGCCGGCGGTACGGGGAGGGGGCGTCGGGACGACGCACGATGGCGCGCTGCGGTATAATCGAAAAGTTTTCTCCAGCCCGGCAGGCAAGCCTCTTCGCGCTCTGCCGGACACAAGCTGTGCGCTGCACAAATCCGGTGCGGCACACCGGCAGCGCGCATCGGCGTCCTGTTTTCGGGATATCGGAATGCTTGTGCCGCCGTCGATTCCAGCTTTGTGTTCGCGTATCCAGGCGCCGTCGCCTGGGCATCGCCGGGCCGTCACTTGGGTAACCACATGGCTGAAACCCCTCCGACCGAATTCTTTATCCAGGGCATTACGAAAGACGGGAAAAAGTTTCGCCCGAGCGACTGGTCGGAACGTCTGGCCGGTGTGATGGCCTGC
This sequence comes from Burkholderia sp. MS455, assembly GCF_016899445.1. Classification (NCBI taxonomy): domain Bacteria; kingdom Pseudomonadati; phylum Pseudomonadota; class Betaproteobacteria; order Burkholderiales; family Burkholderiaceae; genus Burkholderia; species Burkholderia sp. MS455. The sequence goes on along the minus strand of NZ_CP041779.1, from coordinate 2,849,817 downwards.
TTCGGGCCGGGGGCGAGCGGGCCGAATGCGCGTCTCAAGTATTCGCTGTACGTGCGTCCGACGATGCTCGGCGACCTGAAATGCGTGATCCTCGATTCGCGGCTGCGCGATGTCGAACCGATGGCTTTCGATTTCGTGCTGAATTTCGCGAAGGACAACAACCTCGTCGTCACCGAGGCGTGCGAGCTGCCGGACTACGGCGAGAAGAAGTGATGCGGTGATGCCGGCGGGCGAGGGCGCCTGGTGCGCCCGCCCCGACTGTCGTCGGTCGGCGCGATGCCCCGATGCCCGGATCCGATGCCTGGACGACAGGCAACAAAAAAGCCCGCCTAGGCGGGCTTTTTTGCGATCGCAGGAAACAGGAACGCCCGCGTGAGCGGGCGCACCGGATTTACGCTGCTGCCTGCAGGCCCTTGACGGCTGCGGCGAGGCGGCTCTTGCTGCGAGCGGCCTTGTTCTTGTGAACGATCTTCTTGTCGGCGATCGTGTCGATCGTCTTCACGGCAGCCTTGAACAGCTCGGCAGCCTTTGCCTGGTCGCCGGCTTCAACAGCCTTGCGAACCGACTTGATCGCGGTACGGAATTTCGAGCGCAGCGCCGAGTTGTGCGAGTTTGCCTTCGCGGCCTGGCGGGCGCGCTTGCGTGCTTGTGCGGAGTTAGCCATGACGGTTCCTTATCCTGTCCTGTTTCCAGAGCTTGGAGCCTGACGGCCAAGCGCTGCTTTTCGATCCGTCCCCTGAGAACGATTGCCCAGGGGCGCATAAAAAAACGGTGATTTTAACCGAGGCCGGAACATGGGAACGGCAGTTGCCGTACATGTACAGGCCTAGAAACGGGCGATTATAGCAACAAAATCAAGCGAGTGGCAAGATCGATGTGACACCCGCCGGGCGGGGCGCCGCCGGCGGGCGCGCTTTTCGGCATCGGGCGGTGGCCGGGCCACGCAACGTCCGTATAATAAGCGCCCCATGAATCTATTCCGAGCCCTGCTGACGGTCAGCGGCTTCACGCTGCTGTCGCGCGTGACCGGACTGGCCCGCGAGACGCTGATCGCCCGTGCGTTCGGCGCCAGTCAATACACCGACGCGTTCTACGTCGCCTTCCGCATCCCGAACCTGCTGCGCCGCCTTTCTGCGGAAGGTGCGTTCTCGCAGGCGTTCGTGCCGATCCTCGCCGAGTTCAAGAACCAGCAGGGGCACGATGCGACGAAGGCGCTCGTCGACGCGATGTCGACCGTGCTTGCGTGGGCGCTTGCCGTGCTGTCGGTCCTCGGGATCGCCGGCGCGTCGTGGGTCGTGTTCGCGGTCGCGTCCGGCCTGCACACCGACGGCCACGCGTTCCCGCTCGCGGTCACGATGACGCAGATCATGTTCCCGTACATCGTGTTCATCTCGCTGACGACGCTCGCGTCCGGCGTGCTGAACACGTACAAGAGCTTCTCGCTGCCTGCGTTCGCGCCGGTGCTGCTCAACGTCGCATTCATCGCCGCGGCCGTGTTCGTCGCGCCGCACCTGAAGGTGCCGGTGTTCGCGCTCGCGTGGGCCGTCATCGTGGGTGGCGTGCTGCAGTTCCTCGTGCAGCTGCCGGGCCTGAAGAAGATCGACATGGTGCCGCTGATCGGCCTCAACCCGCTGCGTGCGCTGCGGCACCCCGGCGTGAAGCGCGTGCTCGCGAAGATGGTGCCCGCGACGTTTGCGGTGTCGGTCGCGCAGCTGTCGCTGATCATCAACACCAACATCGCATCGCGGCTCGGGCAGGGCGCCGTGTCGTGGATCAACTACGCCGATCGTCTGATGGAATTCCCGACGGCGCTGCTCGGCGTCGCGCTCGGCACGATCCTGCTGCCGAGCCTGTCGAAGGCGCACGTCGACGCCGATTCGACCGAGTATTCGGCGCTGCTCGACTGGGGGCTGCGCGTCACGTTCCTGCTCGCGGCGCCGAGCGCGCTCGCGCTGTTCTTCTTCGCGACGCCGCTCACCGCGACGCTCTTCAACTACGGCAAGTTCGACGCGCATACCGTCACGATGGTCGCGCGCGCGCTCGCGACCTACGGGATCGGCCTGGTCGGCATCATCCTGATCAAGATCCTCGCGCCGGGCTTCTATGCGAAGCAGGACATCAAGACGCCCGTGAAGATCGCGATCGGCGTGCTGATCGTCACGCAGATCTCGAACTACGTGTTCGTGCCGCTGATCGGCCATGCGGGCCTTACGCTGAGCATCGGCGTCGGCGCGTGCCTGAACTCGCTGCTGCTGTTCCTCGGGCTGCGCAAGCGCGGCATCTACCAGCCGTCGCCGGGCTGGCTGCGCTTCTTCATGCAGCTCGTCGGCGCGACGCTCGTGCTCGCGGGCGTGATGCACTGGTTCTCGATCAGCTTCGACTGGGCCGGGATGCGCTCGCAGCCGCTCGATCGCATCGCGCTGATGGCCGCGTGCCTCGTGCTGTTCGCTGCACTATATTTCGGTATGTTGTGGGTGATGGGCTTCAAATACGCTTACTTCAGAAGGCGCGCCAAGTGACGACCGCTATGACCCGCGTCCTCGACTACTTCAGCACGCTCGTGGCGGACGACGACAGCCTGCCCGTCACGGAAACCGCGCTGTCGCTGGCGCAGGACGCATATCCCGACCTTGACCTGCAGGGCACGCTGGCCGAACTCGACATGCTTGCGGCGCGGCTGCGCCGGCGGCTCGCCGACGATGCGGACCTGAAAGGCCGCGTCGCCGCGCTGAACGACTTCTTCTTCCGTGAACTCGGCTTCACGTGCAATCACAACGATTACTACGACCCCGATAACAGCCACCTGAACGCCGTGCTGAAACGGCGGCGCGGGATCCCGATCTCGCTGTCGGTGCTGTATCTGGAGCTCGCCGAGCAGGTCGGCGTGCCGGCGCGCGGCGTATCGTTCCCCGGCCATTTCCTGCTGCGCGTCACGCTGCCGGACGGCGACCTGATCATCGATCCGACCAACGGCCATTCGCTGTCGGAAGCCGAGATGGTCGAGATGCTCGAGCCGTATGTCGCGCGCGCGGCCGGTGCGGTCGACAGCGCGTTGCGCGCGCTGCTGCAGCCCGCGACGAGCCGCGAGATCATCGCGCGGATGCTGCGCAACCTGAAGACGATCTATCTGCAGACGGAACGCTGGCAGCGGCTGCTCGCGGTGCAGCAGCGGCTCGTGATCCTGTTGCCCGAGCAGCTCGACGAGGTGCGTGACCGTGGGTTCGCGTATGCGCGGCTCGACTACCTGCGCCCCGCGCTCGAGGATCTCGAGCAGTATCTCGGCGAGCGGCCGGAGGCGGACGATGCGACCGTCGTCGAGTCGCAGGTGACCGAATTGCGGCAGCGGATGCAGCGCGACGACGAGGACTGAGCCGGTCGCGCGACGGCCGGAACCTGGAATGCAAAACGCCCGCATCGCGGGCGTTTTTCATTCGCGCTTACTTCGGCTGCATCCGGATCGCGCCGTCGAGGCGGATCACTTCGCCGTTGAGCATCGGATTCTCGACGATCTGGCGCACCAGCATCGCGTATTCGGCCGGTTTGCCGAGCCGCGGCGGGAACGGCACCATTGCGCCGAGCGCGTCCTGCACGTCCTGCGGCATGCCGAGCAGCATCGGCGTCTCGAACAGGCCGGGTGCGATCGTCATCACGCGGATGCCGCTGCGCGCCAGGTCGCGCGCGATCGGCAGCGTCATGCCCGCGACGCCGGCCTTCGAGGCCGCGTACGCGGCCTGGCCGATCTGCCCGTCGAACGCGGCGACCGATGCGGTACTGACGATCACGCCGCGCTCGCCGTCCGCGGTCGGCGCGGTTGCGGCCATCGCGGCGGCCGCGAGCCGGATCATGTTGAACGTGCCGACGAGGTTCACGTTGATCGTCTTCGCGAACACGTCGAGCGGATGCGCGCCGTCCTTGCCGACGGTCTTCGCGGCGGGCGCGATGCCCGCGCAGTTGACGAGGCCGCGCAATGTGCCCGCGCGCGTTGCCGCGTCGACGGCCGCCTGCGCGTCGGCTGCGCTCGACACGTCGCAGCGCACGAATTCACCGCCCAGCTCGGTCGCGAGCGCGACGCCCGCCGCCTCGTTCAGGTCGGCGAGCACGACCTTGCCGCCGGCCTGCGCGAGCATCCGCGCCGTTCCGGCGCCGAGGCCCGACGCGCCGCCCGTGATCAGAAAGACGTTGCCGCGAATCTCCATGACTGTCTCCTTTGTCGACCGCCCTTGGCGCTTTAGCGCTTAGGGAGGTCCCATGCAAGGCGGTCGACCGCCCTTGGCGCTTTAGCGGGCGAAAAAAAACCGCCCGGAAAGGGCGGCTTGCGGTGCGCGATGCGGTGCTTACTTCAGTGCGTCGAACGCGCGCTCGCGGATTTCCTCGACGCTGCCGAGGCCCGAGATCTTGCGATACTGCGGCGCCTTCAGGCCGTTTTCCTCGCCGCGCTGCGCCCAGTCGCCGTAGTACTTGATCAGCGGCTTGGTCTGCGCTTCGTACACTTCGAGACGCTTCTTGACGGTTTCTTCCTTGTCGTCGTCGCGCTGGATCAGCGGTTCGCCCGTCACGTCGTCGTGGCCCTCGACCTTCGGCGGGTTGAACTTGACGTGATACGTGCGGCCCGATGCCGGGTGCGTGCGGCGGCCGCTCATGCGCTCGATGATTTCCGAGAACGGCACGTCGATCTCGAGCACGTAGTCGATCGCGACACCGGCGTCCTTCATCGCATCGGCCTGCGCGATCGTGCGCGGGAAGCCGTCGAACAGATAGCCGTTCGCGCAATCGGATTCCTTCAGGCGTTCCTTGACGAGGCCGATGATCAGGTCGTCCGTCACGAGCTTGCCTTCATCCATGAAGCGCTTCGCTTCGATGCCGAGCGGCGTGCCGGCCTTCACGGCCGCGCGCAGCATGTCGCCCGTCGAGATTTGCGGGATGCCGAATTTTTCCTTGATGAAGTTTGCCTGGGTGCCCTTTCCCGCGCCGGGCGCGCCCAACAGGATCAAACGCATGGTGATATCTCCAAGTATGTAGATTCGTGTGGCGAGACGCAAAGGCGCCGGCGACAACGTGCGCGGGGCTTGCCTGGCGCGCGGCGGACCGGTCTGATGCGGCGCGTCGGCTTCGGCGACGCGCGGCTGCCGGCAGGGCCGCGGGCGGGGTCAAGCGAGGACGCGCTGGTCGCGGACGGCTCGCACAATCGCTTGATTATGCCACGGGTTATTTTGAACCCGGCTGAAAAAGGGCCTGCACGCGCGCGAGATCGGCGGGCGTGTCGATACCGGCTTCGGGCGCGGATTCGGTGATCAGTACTGCGATGCGCTCGCCGTGCCACAGCGCGCGCAGCTGTTCGAGCTGCTCGGCCTGTTCGATCGGCGCCTGCGCGAGCGTCGGATACGTGCGCAGGAAACGCACGCGATACGCATAGAGACCGATGTGCCGATAGACCGGAAATGCAGGGGCCGGCATCGCCGCGACGTCCGGCCAGTGCGGCTGGTATGCGTCGCGGCTCCACGGAATCGGCGCGCGCGAGAAGTACAGCGCGACGCTCTGCGCGTCGAGCGCGACCTTCACGACGTTCGGGTTGAACACGTCGGCTGCATCGTGGATCGGGTGGGCCGCGGTCGCGATCGCGCAGGCCGGATGCGCGGCCAGGTGCGACGCTACGTCGCACACGAGCACGGGGTCGATCAGCGGCTCGTCGCCCTGCACGTTGACGACGACGGTGTCGTCGCTCCACCCGAACGTCGCCGCGACTTCCGCGAGCCGGTCGGTGCCGGACGGATGGTCGGCACGCGTCAGCACCGCCTCGAAGCCGTGATCGCGCGCCGCATCGAGCACGCTTTGCGCGTCGGATACGACGAGCACCTGCTGCGCGCCCGCTTCGCGCGCGCGCTCGGCTACGCGCACGACCATCGGCTTGCCGCCGAGATCGGCGAGCGGCTTGTTCGGGAGGCGCGTCGACGCGAGCCGGGCGGGAATGACGGCGATGAAGGGTTGCGGGTGAGTCATCGGAGGGAACGGTGAGAGGGACGGGGCGGGTGGCGCGACCGGCGCCGGTCGCCCGGCGGCGTTCGGCGACCGGCCGGGCCGGGGCGCCTTCAAGCGATTGCGGCGGTCGAGCGGCCTGGCGGTTTAGCGGCCGGCCGGGTCGACCGGCGTGCCTTCGACGGTCTGGCGCGCTTCGTCGACGAGCATCACGGGGATGCCGTCGCGGATCGGGTATGCGAGCTTGTCCGCGTTGCAGATCAGCTCCTGCGCGGCGCGGTCATAGTGGAGCGGGCCTTTGCAGATAGGGCACACAAGGATTTCAAGCAGGCGAGCGTCCACGGAGTTTCTCCACAACGAGGGCAATGAGGCGAGGGTCGAGCGCGGCTTCGACAGGGACGACCCAGAGTCGAGCGTCGCGCCAGGAAGCGCCCAATTTTACTGCATCCTTCTCGGTGATCAGGATCGCATCGACGGCATCGTCGACGAACGGATTGTCGGCGAACGCGTAGTGGTCGGGCAGCGCGCGCGTCGCCGGCGCGAGACCGGCCGCGCGCAGCGTCGCGAAGAAGCGTTCCGGCGCGCCGATGCCGGCCGCGGCGAGCACGCGCTCGTTCGCGAACTGCGACAGCGGGCGGCGCAGCGCGGGCTGGTCGAGGTGCCATGCGGCGCCCGGCGTGAGCGCGAGCGCGTAGGTGTCGGGCCAAGGCGGCAGCGCGCCGCTGTACGGATCGTTGACGAGCGTTGCATCGCGGTGCCGCGACAGCGGCTCGCGCAGCGGGCCGGCCGGCAGCAGGAAGCCGTTGCCGCCGAGCCGGTGGTCGAATACGACGAGCTCGACCGTGCGTGCGAGGCGGTAGTGCTGCAGGCCGTCGTCGCTGACGATCACGTCGACGTCCGGATGCGCGGCGCGCAGCGCCTGCGCGGCCGCCACGCGGTCGGGACACACCCGGACGGGCGCGTCGGTGCGGCGCGCGATCAGCAGCGGCTCGTCGCCGCCCACGCTCGCGCTCGACGCGGGCGTGACGGCGGTCGGCGCTTTCACGTTCGCGCCGTAGCCGCGCGACACGACGCCGGGCGTGAAGCCGGCCGCGCGCAACGCGTCGACGAGTGCGATCACGGTCGGCGTCTTGCCGGTACCGCCGACGGTCACGTTGCCGACCACGACGACGGGCACGCCGACGTCGACCGGCTGCTTCCAGCCTTGTGCGTAAGCGGTGCGCCGCAGCGCCGCGCACAGGCCGAACACGCATGCGAACGGCGTGAGCGCCCACGCGAGCGCGCCGCGCCGCTGCCATTCGCGTGTCAGGCGCGCTTCGAGCCGGGCGAGCGGGCCGCCGGGCGCGCTCATCGGACCGGGCGCGGCGCGTCGTGCGCCGCGGCGTGGGACGGATTCGTCAAGGCGGATTCTCCGTTGGGCGGCGCATGCCGCGGGGTCTGCGGAAGGCGGCACTCTAGCGCGCCGCATGCGGACGCGGCAAGCGCGACCGGCCGACGCAGCCCGCGGGGCCGGATCGCGGCGGGCTGTGGATAACTCTGTGAAGAACTCCCCGGTCGATGGCCTCAAACGCCCGCCCGGTGGGCATCGAATCGGATGAGAATCATTCCGAAAGGTTTAAAAGTATATAAAAATCAATGCGTTATCGGGAATTGTCTGGCTTTTTTCGCGGTTTCCAAGCGTTTTAGGCGGACGATTGCCGGAATGTGGACACCTTTCGAGCGCCGCGACGCATGCGCTCAGTGCTGGACGCCGCGCGTGTGTCGGACTATCGTGTCGCCGCCAGCATTCATCCGACCGTCCATGCCTTCCGACTCCCCTTTTGCTGCACCCGGCGCAACCCGCGGCGGCGACGAAGTGATTCCCGTTTCGGCGCTCAATCGCGCGATTTCGACGATGCTCGAGCGTTCGTTTCCGCTGCTGTGGATTTCGGGCGAAGTATCGAATTTCACGCGCGCCGCGAGCGGCCACTGGTATTTCTCGATCAAGGACCAGCAGGCGCAGATGCGCTGCGTGATGTTCCGCGGCCGCGCCCAATACGCGGAATTCACGCCGCGCGAAGGCGACCGGATCGAGGTTCGCGCGGTCGTCACGATGTACGAGCCGCGCGGCGAAGTGCAGCTCAACGTCGAGGCCGTGCGGCGCACTGGGCAGGGGCGCCTGTACGAGGCATTCCTCCGGCTGAAGGCGCAGCTCGAAGGCGAAGGGCTTTTCGCGCCCGAGCGCAAGCGGCCGCTGCCGGCCCACCCGCGCGCGATCGGCATCGTCACGTCGCTGCAGGCAGCCGCGCTGCGCGATGTGCTGACCACGCTCGCACGCCGTGCGCCGCACATTCCGGTGATCGTCTATCCGGCGCCCGTGCAGGGTGCCGGTTCCGCCGAAAAGCTCGTCGCGGCCGTCGAGGCCGCGAATGCGCGGCGCGAGGTCGACGTGCTGCTGGTCTGCCGCGGCGGCGGCTCGATCGAGGATCTGTGGTCGTTCAACGACGAGGCGCTGGCGCGCGCGATCGCGGCGAGCGAGCTGCCGATCGTCAGCGGCGTCGGGCACGAAACCGATTTCACGATCGCGGACTTCGCGGCCGACGTGCGCGCGCCGACGCCGACCGGCGCGGCCGAACTCGCGAGCCCGCAGCGCGCGCTGCTGCTGCGCGAGGTCGGTGACCGCCAGCGTGCGCTCGCGCGCGGCATGGAACGTCGGCTCGAACAGCGTGCGCAGCAGCTCGACTGGCTCGCGCGCCGGCTCGTGAGCCCGGCCGAGCGGCTGCAGCGGCAGCGCACGCATGTCGAGCAGCTCGCGGTGCGGCTCGCGTCGGCGGCGTCGCGGCCGGTGCGCGACGCACGCGCGCGCTTCGCGCTCGCGCAGTTGCGCTGGCAGCGCGCGCGGCCCGATCCGTCACAGGCGCGCCAGGCGCTCGCAGGGCTGTCGCAACGTCTCGCGCTCGCATTGCAGCGTCGTCACGAGCGCGACACGGCGCGTGTGTCAGCCTGTGCGGCGCGGCTCGAGGTGCTGAGCCCGAAGCGTACGCTCGAGCGCGGCTATGCGGCGCTCATCGATGCGCAGACGGGCCGCGCGGTGCGCGCGCCGAGCGCGCTGAAGCCGCAGCGGCGCCTGACCGTGCATCTCGCCGAGGGCTCGGCCGACGTGTCGCTCGCCGACGTGCAGCCGCGGTTGACCGATACGATCTGACGTAACCGGCGCAAGCGAAACGAAGGTCCCGCAACGGATGCGTCCCGCGCGGGAACGGATACTGCGCACCGCCGGTTCGTCCTGCCGGACGTTGCGCAAACGTCGCTTTTCCGCATACCGCGGATAAATGGCCCGTGAGTTTGCGGGGTTATTCGTCCTCGCCTACAATCGGACGCTCGGCAGCATTCAACACAAGCCCCCCTACATACTCAACGAAGGAATCGCCATGGCTCATACGCTCCCGCCGCTCCCGTACGCTGAAGACGCACTCGCGCCGACCATTTCGCTCGAGACGATCCAGTACCACTACGGCAAGCACCATCAGGCTTATGTGACGAACCTGAACAATCTGATCCCGGGCACGGAATTCGAAAACCTGTCGCTGGAAGAGATCGTGAAGAAGTCGTCGGGCGGCATCTTCAACAACGCCGCGCAAATCTGGAACCACACGTTCTTCTGGAACAGCCTGTCGCCGAACGGCGGCGGCGCACCGACGGGCGCGCTGGGCGATGCGATCAACGCGAAGTGGGGTTCGTACGACGCATTCAAGGAAGCGTTCACGAAGGCTGCAGTCGGCACGTTCGGTTCGGGCTGGGCATGGCTGGTGAAGAAGGCCGACGGTTCGCTCGACATCGTGTCGACGAGCAACGCAGCGACGCCGCTGACGACCGCCGACAAGGCACTGCTGACGATCGACGTGTGGGAGCACGCGTACTACATCGACTACCGCAACGCACGTCCGAAGTTCGTCGAAGCGTTCTGGAACATCGTGAACTGGGACTTCGCAGCGAAGAATTTCGCGTAAGGTCCTCCGGTGCGTCGCGCGCCGTAGCGGCGCGCAGCACCCCGTAGAAAAGCCCTCGTTGCGAGGGCTTTTTTGTTTTTTGCCCGGCAGGATCGTGCCGCGCTTGCCGGATCAGCCGACGACGCCGAGCACCCAGCCGAGCGCCGCGCTCGCGATCACGACAGCCCACGGCGGCACGCGCCAGAACGTCAGCGCGACGAACGCGACGAGCGCGGCGGCCAGGTCGCGCGGCGCCACGATCGTGTCGGTCCAGACCGGGTGATAGAGCGCGGCGAGCAGCAGCCCGACGACGGCCGCGTTCACGCCCGCGAGCGCGGCCTGCATGCGCGTGCTGCGGCGCAGGCGTTCCCAGAACGGTGCGGTGCCGGCAACGAGCAGGAACGACGGCGCGAAGATCGAGACGAGCGCGATCGTGCCGCCGAGCCAGCCGTTCGGTGCGTCGCGCAGCGAAGCGCCGAGGAATGCCGCGAACGTGAACAGCGGCCCCGGCACGGCCTGCGCGAGCCCGTAGCCGGCGAGGAACGCCGAATCGCCGACCCAGCCGGGCGCGACCACGGCCGCCTGCAGCAGCGGCAGCACCACGTGCCCGCCGCCGAACACGAGTGCGCCCGTGCGGAAGAATGCATCGACGACGGCAAGCGTATCGGACTGGAGCACGCGTGCCGCGAACGGCAGCGCGACGAGCAGCGCCGCGAACAGCGCGAGCCACAGCACGCCCGCGCGGTGCGATACGTGCAGCGGCAACGGCTCGTGGGCGTCGCGCGCCGGCTGCGGCAGCAGGACGAGACCGGCCGCACCGGCCGCGACGATCACCGCAATCTGCGTCCACGCGGCCGGCGCGAGCAGCGCGACGCACGCGGCCGCGGCCATCAGCGTGACGCGGCGCGCGTCCGGGCACAGCGTGCGCGCCATGCCCCAGACGGCTTGCGCGATCACCGCGACCGACACGATGCGCAGCCCGTGCAGCGCGCCGGCTTCGATCGGCGCACCCGTCGCGTGAACGCCGAGCGCAAACAGCATCATCAGCAGCGCCGACGGCAGCGTGAAGCCGAGCCATGCGGCGAACATTCCCGCATAGCCGGCGCGCGCGAGGCCGATCGCCATCCCGACCTGGCTGCTCGCGGGCCCCGGCAGGAACTGGCACAGCCCGACGAGATCCGCATACGTGCGCTCGGTGAGCCAGCCGCGCCGCGTGACGAATTCGGCGCGGAAGTAGCCGAGATGCGCGACCGGGCCGCCGAACGACGTGAGGCCGAGCCGCAGGAATGCGGCGAACACGGGCCATGGATGGCGGGAGGGGGCGGAGGCGGTCGATGTGTTCAAGACGGGGCGAGGGATGGGCGGAGCGAGCCGACACGATAGCGCAACGCGGCGACGGCGGGGTGTCGCGTGGCGGCCGTTGCGCGACGTTCAGGGCGTATCGTCGCCCAGCCCGCTCGCGCGACGCAGCGCGTCGATGTCGACGAGCTCGATCTCGCCGACATGCAGCCGCACGACACCGTCGGCCTGCAGCGCCTTCAGCAGCTGGTTGGTGGTCTGCCGCGTCAGCGACAGCATCGACGCGAGCGTTTCCTGCGACAGCCGCACGCGCGTACGCGTGGCGCTGATGCCGCCGTAGCCTTCGGCGATCATCAGCAGGCGCGCGGCGAGCCGTTGCGCGGCCGGCATCACGCTCATCGATTCGACGGTGAGGAAGCTCAGGCGCAGCTTCTGCGCCATCAGCAGCGCGAACTGCCGCCAGTATTGCGGCGTCGCGTCGAGCATCGCGAGCAGCGCGGCCTGCGGCACGTGCAGCAGCAGCGCGTCGTCGAGCGCGATCGCGTCGTGCGTGCGCGGCTGGCCGTCGAACAGCGCGATTTCGCCGAACCACGTGACGGGCTCGGCGACCGTCAGCAGCGCTTCCTTGCCCTGCGGGTCGACCGCACCTATCGTGAGTGAACCGGCCAGTACCGCGTACAGCCCGCACGGCGGGTCGCCGCGCCGGAACAGCGCGTGGCCGGCCGGCAGGCGGCGCAGCGCCGCACGGGCGAGCAGGTCCGCGCGCAACGCGGGCGGCAGCGCGGCGAACCACGGGTTCGCTTCGATCTGCGGCACGTAGGGGGCGAGCGACGAAGGCATGGGCACGCGATGTCGGGTAGTTGACAGAGGTTCTCGGGCGTGACGCGCATCATAGCGCTCAACGACCGACGAGGAGACGCGGATGAAGACGCTCGAAGACCATCTTTCCCAGTATGCGGCCTACCATCGCGACGCGCGCAACATCGCGACGCATCTGGTCGGCATTCCGATGATCGTGTTCGCGGTCGAGGTGCTGCTGTCGCGGCCGGCGATCGGCATGCCGGCCGGCATCGCGCTGTCGCCGGCGCTGCTGCTCGCCGTCGCGTTCGCGGTGTTCTACCTGCGTCTCGACCTGCGGTTCGGGATCGTGATGACGGCGTTGTTCGCGCTCGGCCTGTGGGCCGCGCAGGCGCTTGCGCGGCTGCCGACCGCGCAATGGCTCGGCATCGGCATCGGTGCGTTCGTCGTCGGCTGGATCGTGCAGTTCGTCGGGCACTGGTTCGAAGGGCGCAAGCCCGCATTCGTCGACGATCTGGTCGGCCTGATGGTCGGGCCGCTGTTCGTCGTTGCCGAAGTCGCGTTCTTCGCGGGGCTGCGCGGCGACGTGCGCCGCGAAGTCGAGCGGCGGGCCGGGCCCGTGCACGGCGGCGCACACTCGCATGTCTGACTCGATCCGCTCGCGCGCGAAGTGCGAGCCGCGTAGGGCCGGCTTAGCGCCATCGTTGCGTGGGCCGCGCGCGACGCCACAGGCGGGGCGCAACGGCTAAGATGCGGGGTGCGTCATACGACGCCTATGCGGAGCAATCGCCATGGTGGATCGCCCGACTCTCGACGCCTACGATGCCCATGCCGCGCAATATGCGCAGGACTGGCTCGACCAGGCCGCGCCCGACGACATGTACGCGCTGCTCGAACAGCATTTCTCGCCGGGGCCGACCGCGGACGTCGGCTGCGGAGCGGGGCGCGACACGGCCTGGCTCGCTTCGCGCGGCTTCGACGTGCGCGGCTACGATGCGAGTGCCGCGCTGCTCGACGAGGCGCGGCGGCGCCATCCCGACCTGAGCTTCGAGCTGGCCGCACTGCCGGCGCTGGCCGGCGTGCCGTCCGGCGCGTTTCGCAACGTGCTGTGCGAGACGGTCGTCATGCACCTCGAACAGGCAGACGCGGCGGCGGCCGCCGCACGGCTGGTCGATCTCCTGATGCCGGGCGGCACGTTGTACCTGAGCTGGCGGGTGGCCGGAAACGGCGCGCTGCGCGACGAGCGCGGCCGCCTCTATACGCCGCTCGATTCGGCGCGGATGCACGCGGCGCTCGGCGCCGGCATGCACGTGATCGACGAGCACGAGGTCGTCAGCGCGTCGTCCGGCAAACGCGTACACCGGCTGATCGTGCGCAAGGCGGCCGCCGCCGCGTGAAGGCGGCGCGCGGTCGCGTTCACTCGCGGTTGAGCGCCGCTTCCCAGTTGATGTCGACGCAGAGCACCTGCATGCCGGCCGCGGCGGGTGCGGCGACCGATGCGGTCACGCACAGGTGCGCCTCGTTGATCGACAGGTAGGGCGGCGTCAGATGCACACGGCCCGGCGCGCGCATCGCGTCGATGAAGTACGGGCGGCGCTCCCAGCTCGCGCCTTCGGAATGCAGCAGTGGCCGGAAGCGCTTGGCGCGCTGCGACACGCTGCCGCGCGCGAGCACGTTGTCGCCGATCTGGCGCCCCGATGCGTCGAGCAGGAAGCAGCGCGCGGTCTCGGGCAGCCCGAGCACGGCGGCGGCGGCATCGGTGAGCGATTCGCCCGCAGCGAGCTTCCGGCTCGCTTCCTCGAGCGCGGCGACATACGGTGCGAGCCGTTCTGCCTGCGTACGCTCGCGTTGCGCGACGCGCAGCCGCAGCGCGGCCGACAGCGTATCCATGCAGCCCGCCGCAGCCTGCGGTTGCACGGGGTCGACGCTCGGTCCCGCGAAGTACTGGCCCTGCACGAAATCGACGTTGCACTCGAGTGCGATCAGCGCGTCGCGCTCGGTCGCGAGGCCGCCCATCAGCACGAGCTGGCCGGATTCGTGCAGCAGCGACACGAGCCCCGGCAGCACGCGTTCGAGATGCGAGTGTTCGCTCGCCTGCGCGAGGATGCCGCGGTCGAGCGTGACGATATCGGGATGCAGGTGCCACACGCGGTCGATGTTCGAATGCTTCGCGCCGAACCCGCCGAGCGCGATCAGGAAGCCGGCCTTGCGCAGCCCGTCGACGATCGCCGCGTAGCGCGGCGTCTCGCCGCCCGCCTGCTCGGGCACCTCGAGCACCACGCGGTGCGGCGGCAGCCCGAGCGCCTTCAGGTTCGCGAGCAGCGCGTCGCCGTAGACGGTGTCCATCAGCGCGGCCGGATGCAGGCTCAGGAAAAGCCATTCGTCGTGACTGTCGAACGCGTGGAAATTGCCGAGATGCAGCGATTCGGCGAGCCGGCCGAGTTCGAGCAGGTCGCCGCGCCGTGCCGCCTGCGTGAACACCTCGTGCGATGCCACCTGGCGGCTTTCCTCGTCGTGCGCGCGCAGCGATGCGTGATAGCCGATCGCGCGGCGGTGCGACACCGAGAAAACGGGCTGGAACACGCTGAACACGGTGTAGCCGCCGTACAGCACGGTGCGCCGGTTCCCGTCGTCGCCGGCGACGGGGCGGGGCGGCTGAAAGCCGGGGGGATCGATTTCGATCATGCTCATGATGTCGGCCGAAGGAAGACTGCCAGTTTACCTAGAGAATAGGCGAGCAAGAAGCGTGCACGGCATCGCGCCTCATGCGGCGGCCTGTCGCGGCCGGTGGACGGGATATCGCAGCGCGCATCGCAGGGGCGAGCTGCACCGCGATGGTGCGCGCGGTGACGGTGCGGTGCCCGAAACGGCGCGCGCCGCGCGTCACGCGCGCTCGGACGGGTCGGTCTTGCGCGCGGTGCTGCGGATCTCGGGCGCGAGCTGCGCGAAGATCCACGCGGACGCGGCCGTGATGATCCCGACGCAGACGAACGTCGCATGGAACGCCGGCAGCGTGTTGCTCGGCGTCACGGTGCGCAGCATGCCGGTGAACGTTGCGAGCAACGCGCCGGCGACCGTAACGCCGAGGCTCATCGACAGCATCTGCACGAGCGAGAACAGGCTGTTGCCGCTGCTCGCGCCGCCCGTGCCGAGATCCTTCAGTGTCAGCGTGTTCATCGCGGTGAACTGCATCGAGTTGAAGCCGCCGAACAGCGCGAGATGCACGACCTTCACCCATACGGGCACCGTGTCGCGCATCAGCGCGAAGCTCGCCATCATCACGCCGACCATGATCGTGTTCGCAAGCAGCACCTTGCGGTAGCCGTGCTGCGTGATCAGGCGCGTGATGATCCGCTTCGAGAACATCCCGGCCGCCGCGACCGGCAGCATCATCAGCCCGGCCTCGAACGCCGAGTAGCCGAGGCTCACCTGCAGCAGCAGCGGGATCAGGTACGGCATCGCGCCGCTGCCGATCCGCGCGAACAGGTTGCCGAGCAGCCCGACGCTGAACGTGTGGATCCTGAACAGTTCGAGCGAGAAGATCGGTTGCGGCGCGCGCACCGCGTACAGCCCGTACGCGACGAAGCACGCGAGGCTCAGGATCAGCAGCACGAGCACGGCTGCGTGCTGCATGCCGAGATCGGCGAGCCCGTCGAGCGACAGCGAGATCGCGACCATGCCGATCGTCAGCAGCAGATAGCCCTTCAGGTCGAAGCGGCCGACGGCCGGGTTGCGCGAATCGGGCATCGAATAGAAGGTCGCGATGCAGCCCGCGACGCCGACCGGCACGTTGATCAGGAAGATCCAGTGCCACGACGCGATCTTCACGAGCCAGCCGCCGAGCGTCGGCCCGATCAGCGGGCCGATCAGGCCGGGAATCGCGACGAACGACAGCGCGGACAGGTAGCGTTCGGCCGGAAAGGTGCGCAGCACCGCGAGCCGCCCGACCGGCAGCAGCATCGCGCCGCCGACCCCCTGCACGACGCGGAACGCGACGAGCTGCGTCAGCGTATGCGCGTTCGCGCACAGCAGCGAGCCTAGCGAGAACACCAGGATTGCGCTGAAGAACACGCGCCGCGTGCCGAACGTGTCGGCGAGCCAGCCCGACACGGGGATCATCACCGCCATCGTCAGCGAGTACGCGATCACGACCGACTGCATCCGCAGCGGCGATTCGCCGAGGCTCGCGGCCATCGACGGCAGCGCCGTGTTGACGATCGTCGCATCGAGCGTCTGCATGAAGAAGCCCGTCGCAACGAGCCACAGCATCACGGTGAGGTTCTTTTCGCCGGGAGCGGCGGCGGGCGGGCTTTGGAACATGAAGGCATGGCGGTGGCGCGGGACAGCCGCCATTGTAGGGAAAGCCGCCGTGCCGTGCAGGTTCGGTGCAACGCGAAGTCCGGCTGGCGGATGCCCGTCCCCGTCGATTGACCAGTACAGTTCAGCCGAAAGTGTCTGCCGCCGTATCTGTCCGTGTGCTGTCACTGTCCGAAATACTGGTGCCATCGAACCCGTGCGACCAGGAGGCTGCCATGCGCGAACTGCGACTCTACGTGATGGACGGTGACGAGCCGGCCGGACGGTGGCGGATCGTCGATCGCACCGTACTCGAGGTGGCCGAAGGCGACGTCTGGGTGACCGTCGAGGGCCGCCCCGACGACCACTGGCTCGCTGCCGGCGATTCGCTGACGTTGATGTCCGGCATGCGCGTGTGGGTCAGCGCGGGGCCGCACGGCGCGACGTTCGCGTTCGGTCCGCTCGCGGTGCCGGCCGTGCGCGCCGCGCAGGCGTGGTGGCGGCCGCTCGTCGCGTGGCGCGACGGCCGTCGTCACGCGGCCGCGTCGCTGCCGACGTAGCGCGCCCGGGGCCGGATCAGCTTGCCGTCCGCATATTGTTCGAGCGCATGGGCGATCCAGCCGGCCGTGCGGCCGGCCGCGAACAGCGTGAACGCCGCGCCGTCCGGCAGCGCGAGCGTGCGCTCCAGCACCGCGAGCGCGAAATCGATTGCCGGCCGCAGGCCCGTCGCCGCTTCGACGCGTGCGGCGAGCGCGCGCGCCATGTGCAGCGCCGGTCGGTCGGGTACCGCCGCGTGCAGTGCGTCGAGCAGCGCCAGCGCGCGCGGATCGCCGTCGGGATAGAGCGGGTGCGCGAAACCGGACAGTGCCGTGCGGCCGCCGTCCGCGCGTTCGTCGTGCGCCAGCCGCAGCGCAAGGTAGCGATCGAGGTCGGCGGCGCGGGCTGCTTCGTCGAGCAGCGCGCCCGCGCGGAACGTCTCGCCGCCGTGACGCGGGCCCGACAGCGCCGCGAGCCCGCCCGCGATCGCGCCGAACAGGTGAGTGCCGGTCGACGCGATGCAGCGCACCGCAAAGGTCGACGGATTCAGTTCGTGATCGGCGCACAGCACGAGCGCGCGGCGCAGCAGGTCGGCTTCGTCGCGCCGTCGCACGCGCCATGCGGCAGCGAGCTGCCGGTGCACGGGCGCGTCGCCCGGCGCGATGCCGGCGAGCGCGGCCGTCGCGACGCGCAGCAGCAGTGCGGCCGAATCGAGCTGCGCATCGCGCCCCTGCGCCCACAGGCGCGGCAGCGTCGCCGCCGCGGCAGGCAGCAGCACCAGCGTGCGTTCGAGTGGCGCGAGATGCGCCCAGCGGCGCGCCCAGTCGTCCCACTGCGCGGCGTCGAAACCGGTCGACGCGAGCGACGCGGCGTCAAGCCGCGCGGGCGGACAGTCCCAGAGCCTGGCGGCCGTCTGTTCCAGCGTCGCCTCGTCGGCAAGCGTGATCGCATCGGCGCCGCGGTAGCGCAGGCGGCCGTCGGCGATCTGCGTGATCCGCGATTCGAGCACCGGCACGCCCCAGTCGAGCGACCGCTCGGCGACGCCGCCCGCGCGTTTCGCGTCGGCGCGGCGGCGCGCGAGCAGGCGCACCTCGTCCGCGTCGTAGCGGCGGCGCTTGGTCGCGCCGTCGGGCAGCGAGCGCAGCAGCCCGCGGCTCACATACGCATAGAGCGTGCTCACGCTGACACCGAGGGTGCCGGCGGCTTCCTGCGCGCTGAGGGATGTCATGCCGGTCGCTCCTGTCGGGGCGCATGAAGCGCTGCCCGGCTACAACTATTCGTTATGTATTGATTCGTGCAATCAAGATTGATTGCGCCTGTCGCGAATTCTAGACTCGATTTCGTCTCCCCTCCGACGCTGAGGCGCTCACTTCACCATGACACCCGAACTCGCATTGACCCATCTGTGGCAACTCGCGCACGGCGACCGCGACGCGCTGGCTCGCGCGACCGTGACGGGCCGGGACCCGACGCTGCCGTCGACGTTCCATGTCGGCACGCTCGCCGCGGCGACGATCGCAGCCGCCGGGCTCGCGGCGGCCGAATGCCACCGGCTTCGCACCGGCGTCGCGCAATCCGTCGACGTGTCGGTGCGCGACGCGCTCGTCGCGTTCCGCAGCGAACGCTACCTGCGCGTGGACGACGGTCCGCCGCCGGAGTTGCGTCACCCGGTGACGGGCTTCTTTGAGACGCGGGACGGGCGCTGGATCCAGTTGCACGCGAATTTTCCGCATCACCTGCACGGGATCCTCGACGTGCTCGGTTGCGGCGCGCAGCCGGCCGACGTCGCCGCGGCGATCCGCACGTGGGATGGCGCGGCGCTCGATACCGCGCTGGCCGAGGCCGGCCTGTGCGCGGCATTGATCAGAACACCTGATGAATGGGCGGCGCACGAGCAGGCGCGCGCGATTGCGTCGCTGCCGCTGTTCGAGATCGAGCGGATCGCCGACGCGCCGGTCGAGCCGATCGGCCGCGGCGAAGCCGGCCAGCCGCTCGCCGGCGTGCGCGTGCTCGATCTCACGCGCATCATCGCGGGGCCGGTCGCGGGCCGCACGCTGGCGTCGCACGGCGCGCAGACGCTGCTCGTCAACGGTCCGCACCTGCCGAACATCGCGCCGCTCGTGATCGACAACGGGCGCGGCAAGCGTTCGACGTGGATCGACCTGCGCGATGCGGCTGGCGTCGATGCGCTGCACGCACTCGCGTGCGACGCGGATGTGTTCCTGCAGTCGTACCGGCCCGGCGCGCTCGCGGCGCGCGGTTTCGCACCGCAGGCGCTGGCGGAGTTGCGGCCCGGCATCGTGTGCGTGTCGGTGTCCGCATACGGGCACGCGGGGCCATGGGCGAAGCGGCGCGGTTTCGACAGCCTCGTGCAGTCGGCGAGCGGGATCGCGTGGCAGGAGCAGCAGGCCGCGCACGCGAACCAACCGCGCCATCTGCCGTGCCAGGCGCTCGATCATGCGACGGGTTATCTCGCGGCGTTCGGCGCGATGATCGCGCTTGCGCGCCGGGCGCGCGAAGGGGGAAGCTGGCACGTGCGGCTGTCGCTCGCGCAGACGGGGCGCTGGCTGCAGTCGTTCGGCGCCGTGCCGGACGGCCTGCAGGCGCCCGATCTCGCGGCTGCCGACGTGCGTGACCGGATCGATCGCATCGCATCGCCGTTCGGCACGATCGATGCCGTGCGGCCGGCCGAGCGGTTGTCGGCGACGCCGCCGTCGTTCACGCGGCCGCCCGTGCCGCTCGGCACCGACGATGCGAGCTGGCTGTGAGCGCCGGCGGCGCGGCTTGCGTTACTTGCGCAGCTCGACGACGAAGTCGTAGTAGTCGTTGCGGCAGTAGGTATCGGTCAACTCGATCGCGCGCTGGTCCGACGTATAGCCGATCCGCGTGATCAGCAGCAGCGCGTCGTGCGGCGCGATGCCCATCTGTTCGGCGATCTCGTCGGTCGCGTTGACCGCGCGGAAATGCTGCAGCGCGCGCACGATCGGCGTGCCGCGCGCTTCGAGATAGCTGTACAGCGAACCGCCGATCGCCTGCGGATCGGGAATCAGCGTCGCGGGGAACGTCGAGTTCTCGACGGCCATCACGATACCGTCGGCGAGGCGCAGGCGTTTCAGGCGCGTAACCGACGCGGCTGGCGACAGTCCGAGCTGGATCACCTCGTCGCGGTTCGCGGGCTGGATCTCGCGCGCGATCCATTGCGAGCTCGGCTTGAAGCCGCGACGCTCGAGCATTTCGCTGAAGCTCGACAGTCGCGACAGCGGATCCTCGTAGCGCGGCTGGATGAAGTTGCCTGCGCCCTGCGTGCGTCGGATCAGGCCCTGCTCGACGAGCAGCGCGATCGCCTTGCGTGCGGTGATGCGCGACACGCCGAGCGCATCGGACAGCACGCGCTCGGACGGCAGCGCCTCGCCGGCCGTCCAGCGGTTGTCGTGGATCGCGTCGCCGAGCTTGCGGGCGAGCTGCAGGTAGAGCGGCGTGTCGTTGTCGGGGTCGGGGCGCAGGTCCTGCCAGCGGTCGTCCGTGGGTGCCTTCATGGAATGGGTATCGATCAGATTGCGGCCATTCTAAGTCATCATGCGGCGCCGTTATAACCGGTTTTTGCCGTGCGATAGGCCGGTGTCGCGCCGATTGACTACACTGATGCGTCGTATTCCATGCTTCGGCCGCGGTGCGCGGCCATGAATTCGCAGCGAGGAGCGCATGACAGACACGATCTCCACGGTCGTCCTGCCCGACGGCGAGACGATTCCGAAGCTCGGCCAGGGCACCTGGGAAATGGGCGAGCGGCCGGCCCGCCGCGCGGACGAGATCGCCGCGCTGCGCGAAGGCGTCGAACTCGGGATGACGCTGGTCGACACCGCCGAGATGTACGGCGAAGGCGCGACCGAGTCGCTCGTCGGCGAGGCGCTCGCCGGCCTGCGCGACGACGTGTTCCTCGTCAGCAAGGTCTACCCGCACCATGCGAGCCGGCGCGGCGTCGTCGCCGCGTGCGATGCGAGCCTCAAGCGCCTGCGTACCGATCGCCTCGACCTGTACCTGCTGCACTGGCGTGGCTCGGTGCCGCTCGAGGAGACGGTCGAGGGATTCGAGGCGCTGCGACGCGCGGGCAAGATCCGTCACTGGGGGGTGAGCAACTTTGATACCGCCGACATGGCCGAGCTCGTCGACGACGCGGGCGGCGACGCGTGCGCGACCAACCAGATCCTCTACAACATCGCGCGGCGCGGCCCGGAATTCGACCTGCTGCCGTGGCTTGCCGAACACCGGATGCCGGCGATGGCGTACAGCCCGGTCGATCACGGACGGTTGCCGAAGCGCTCGCCGCTCGACGAGATCGCGCGGCAGCGCGGCGTGTCGGTGATGCGCGTCGCGCTGGCATGGGTGCTCGCGCAGCCGGGCGTATTCGCGATTCCGAAGGCGTCGCGGATCGAACATGTGCGCGACAACCGTGCCGCGCTCGATTTCGTGTTGAGCGATGACGAGCGCGCGCAGCTTGACGCGTACTTCCGTGCGCCGCGTACCAAGCGCGCGCTCGAGATGCTCTGACGGCACCCGGCCGGGCAACGCTTCCGGTCAGTGGTTGCCTCCGGACGATCCGCCGCTGCCGTGGCCGCCATTGCCGACACCGTTGGCACCGCCATTGCCGGCGCCACCACTGCCGTTGCCGTTGCCATTGCCTCCGCCATTGCCGTGACCGCCGTTGCCGCCGGCGCCACTGCCGTTGCCGCCACCGTTACCCGAGCCGCCACTGCCGGTGCCCCCGCCATTGCCGTGGCCACCGTTGCCGCCGGCGCCGCTGCCGTTGCCGCCACCGTTACCCGAGCCGCCACTGCCGGTGCCCCCGCCATTGCCGTGGCCGCCGTTGCCGCCGGCGCCGCTGCCGTTACCGCCACCGTTACCCGAGCCACCACTGCCGGTGCCCCCGCCATTGCCGTGACCACCGTTGCCGCCGGCGCCACTGCCGTTACCGCCACCGTTACCCGAGCCGCCACTGCCGGTGCCCCCGCCATTGCCGTGACCACCGTTGCCGCCGGCGCCATTGCCGTTACCGCCCCCGTTACCCGAGCCGCCACTGCCGTTACCACCGCCATTGCCGTGACCACCGTTGCCGCCACCGTCGCCATGGCCGCCACCGTCGCCATGGCCACCACCGTTGCCGTGGCCACCGCCATTGCCGTGGCCACCGCCATTGCCTTGGCCACCTCCGTCACCGCCGCCATGGCCACCATGTCCGCCATGGCCTCCGCCACCCGAAGTACCACCACCCGAAGTACCACCACCCGAAGTACCACCACCCGAAGTGCCGCCACCCGAAGTACCACCACCCGAAGTACCACCACCCGAAGTGCCGCCACCCGAAGTACCGCCACCGGAAGTACCGCCACCTGAAGTGCCGCCACCGGAAGTACCGCCGCCCGAAGTGCCGCCGCCCGAAGTACCGCCGCCGGAAGTACCGCCGCCGGAAGTACCGCCGCCCGAAGTGCCGCCGCCCGAAGTGCCGCCGCCCGAAGTGCCGCCACCCGAAGTGCCGCCACCGGAAGTACTGCCACCCGAACCACTGTTGCCGGATGCATTGCCTCCGCGGCCCGTGCCGTTCGTACCGCCGGACGTTGCACCTGTCGCTCCGCCGACACCAGCAGGTCCGACAGCGCCGTTTCCGTTATTTCCGCCGCTCCCGCTGCCGCCGCCGGGGTTGCCGCCACTGCCGTTCGCGCCGGCACCGTGACCGCCGATGCCACCGCCGGCAAAGACATGCACCGCGCATGCAGCCGGATTGGCTGCGCACGACGAAGCGTCGTCGACCAGCATCATGACGGTGTCGGCGTTGGCGACCGCGTCGGGCGCGGAGTCAGGCACCGAGTTCTGCGCGACTGCATACGAGCAGCAGCACGCAAACGCGGCTGCGGCCATCAAGGTCGCGCGATAGCACCGTCCCGCCGCGCGGAACGGCTGTTTTGTCTTCATCATTATGGCCTCCCAATGCGCGCGAAGCCTCGTCGCCGCGCGGCTATCTACGTGTGGTGCAGGGGGCCAATAAAGATTCGTTGTCCTATCGGTGGCCGATTGCCTTCGGGCTGGCCCTTGAAGCCAGCCGCGAACGCGAATCGGCACGCGGGCCCGCCGTGCGAAGCTCTATCTGCGAGATTCGTGCCAGCGGCCGCTTACGCCCGTGGCGCAAGGCGCGCGCATGCATGCGACGGCGCATGCAACGTCGTTGCGGGAGTTTTGTATCCGAAATGAAACGTCTGAACGATGCTCAGCGCGCCGGCGCGTCGGCCGCGCGCTGCCAGCGGTGGAACAGGATCGATGCGATCCAGCAGACGAGGAACAGCGCGACGATGCCGTAGCCGATCGAGCCGAAGCGTTCGCCGAGCGCATCGAGCGCGTCGCGCACGGGGCCCGTCAGCGACAGCTTGTCGGCGAGCAGGCCGGCCGCCTCGATCCCGCCGATCGCAAGCGCGACGGCCGCCGACACGAACGTGATGCTCGCGTTGTAGAGCAGCTTGCGCTGCGGATCGTCCATCGCCCAGCCGTACGCATGAATCATCAGCACGTTGTCGGTCGAGTCGATCAGCGTCATGCCGGCGGTGAACAAGGCGGGAAACAGCATGACCGTATAGACCGGCAACCCCTGGCTCGCCTGTGCGGCGGCAATCGCGAGCAGGCCGATTTCGGTTGCAGTATCGAAACCTAGCCCGAACAGCACGCCGACCGGATACATGTGCCAGCTCTTCGACACGAACCGGAACAGCGGGCGCAGCAGCCGCGACACGAGTCCGGCCGGGCGGTGCACGTGCGGGGCGCCGTGCGCGTGCTCCGGCGCGCCGCGATAACGCCGCCACACGTCGCGCAGGATCATCAGGTTCACGCACGCGAGCACGAGCAGGAAGGTGGCCGATACCGCCG
Organism: Burkholderia sp. MS455; assembly: GCF_016899445.1. NCBI lineage: Bacteria > Pseudomonadati > Pseudomonadota > Betaproteobacteria > Burkholderiales > Burkholderiaceae > Burkholderia > Burkholderia sp. MS455. Next base: position 2,826,037 of record NZ_CP041779.1, on the reverse strand, counting down.
TGCCGATCGTGCCGCCGATCTCGCGAAACGCGTCGAACCTGTCGCGCAGCGCGAACGCGGTCAGCGCGATGCCGAGCGTCGCGGCGATCACGATCGTCGAATGGCCGAGCGAGAAGAACAGCCCGACGCTCACCGGACGCTGGCCGTCCTGCATCAGCTTGCGCGTCGCGACGTCGATCGCGGCGATGTGATCGGCGTCGACCGCATGACGCAACCCGAGCCCGTACGCGATCGCCGCGGTGCCGAGCAGCAACGGATGGTCGCGCAGCACCGCGAGCGCCCACAGCCAGACGGCGACGTTCGCGGCGATCAGGCCGGCATAGAGGGTCAGCAGGCGGCGCAGGGCTGCGGTGGGCGGCATCGGGACGGTTCCATCGGACGAATCGCATTGCATTGTGGCATGCGAGAAAAACGCGTGGCGGGCCGATCAAAAAGCCGCGAGCGGTGCGCATCGGAAAAAAAGCCCGTCCGGCGCAACCGGACGGGCTTTGCACGATGCGGCAGGGCGCAAGCGCCCGGCGCGTTACTTCGTCTTCGCGTTGATCACGCCTTCCGATACGTTGGCCGGCGTTTCCGCGTAGTGCTTGAACTCCATCGAGTACGTCGCGCGGCCCTGCGTGGCCGAACGCAGCGATGTCGAATAGCCGAACATCTCCGCGAGCGGCACTTCGGCGCGCACGAGCTTGCCGCCGCCGCCCGCGATGTCCTCCATCCCCTGCACGATGCCGCGCCGGCTCGACAGGTCGCCCATCACGTTGCCCATGAAGTCCTCGGGCGTCTCGACCTCGACGGCCATCATCGGCTCGAGCAGCACGGGCTTCGCGCGGCGCATCGCTTCCTTGAACGCCATCGAGCCGGCCATCCGGAACGCGTTTTCGTTCGAGTCGACGTCGTGGTACGAGCCGAACGTCAGGTGCACCTTCACGTCGACGACCGGGTAGCCCGCGAGCACGCCGCTCTTCAGCGTTTCGGTGATGCCCTTGTCGACGGCCGGGATGAATTCGCGCGGAATCACGCCGCCCTTGATCTCGTCGAGGAACTCGTAGCCCTTGCCCGGGTTCGGCTCGAGCGTGATCACCGCATGGCCGTACTGGCCGCGGCCGCCCGACTGCTTGACGAACTTGCCCTCGACGTCGGACGCGGTCGTGCGCACCGTCTCGCGATACGCGACCTGCGGCTTGCCGACCGTCGCTTCGACGCCGAACTCGCGCTTCATCCGGTCGACCAGGATTTCGAGGTGCAGCTCGCCCATCCCCGAAATGATCGTCTGGCCGGACTCTTCGTCCGTCTGCACGCGGAACGACGGGTCTTCCTGCGCGAGGCGGTTCAGCGCGAGGCCCATCTTTTCCTGGTCGGCCTTCGTCTTCGGCTCGACGGCCTGCGAGATCACCGGCTCCGGGAATTCCATCTTCTCGAGGATGATCGGCTTGGTCGGATCGCACAGCGTGTCGCCCGTCGTCGCTTCCTTCAGGCCGACGGCCGCCGCGATGTCGCCCGCGCGCACTTCCTTGATCTCCTTGCGTTCGTTCGCGTGCATCTGCAGGATCCGGCCGAGCCGTTCCTTCTTGTCCTTCGTCGCGTTGAGCACCGTGTCGCCGGATTCGACGACGCCCGAATACACGCGGAAGAAGATCAGCTGGCCGACGAACGGGTCGGTCATGATCTTGAACGCGAGCGACGAGAACGGCTCATCGTCGCTCGGATGACGTTCCGCCGGCTTTTCCGGATCGGCGAAGTCGTGGCCGAGGATCGCAGGCACGTCGACCGGCGACGGCAGGTAGTCGATCACCGCGTCGAGCATCGCCTGCACGCCCTTGTTCTTGAACGCGCTGCCGCACAGCATCGGCACGATCTCGTTCGCGATCGTGCGCTTGCGCAGCGCGGCCTTGATCTCGTCCTCGGTCAGCGATTCATGGTCGTGCAGGTACTTCTCGAGCAGTTCCTCGCTCGCTTCCGCCGCGGCCTCGACCATCTTCTCGCGCCATTCGTGCGCGAGCTCGACGAGATTCGCGGGGATCTCCTCGTACGAGAACTTCACGCCCTGGCTTTCGTCGTCCCAGACGATCGCCTTCATCTTCACGAGATCGACGACGCCCTGGAAATGATCTTCCGCGCCGACCGGAATCTGGATCGGCACGGCGACGCCCTTCAGGCGCTCGCCGATCTGCCGCTGCACGCGGAAGAAATCGGCGCCGACGCGGTCCATCTTGTTGACGAACGCGATGCGCGGCACCTTGTACTTGTTCGCCTGGCGCCACACGGTTTCGGACTGCGGCTGCACGCCGCCGACCGAGTCGTAGACCATGCACGCGCCGTCGAGCACGCGCATCGAGCGTTCGACCTCGATCGTGAAGTCGACGTGGCCCGGGGTATCGATGATGTTGATCCGGTGTTCCGGATAGTTGCCGGCCATGCCTTTCCAGAAGGCCGTGGTCGCCGCCGACGTGATCGTGATGCCGCGTTCCTGCTCCTGCTCCATCCAGTCCATCGTGGCCGCGCCGTCGTGCACTTCACCGATCTTGTGGCTCACGCCGGTATAAAACAGGATGCGCTCGGTCGTCGTGGTCTTGCCGGCATCGATGTGAGCGCTGATCCCGATATTGCGATAGCGCTCGATGGGGGTTTTGCGGGGCACGTGAACCTCCTGGTGGTTCGGATCGTAAGCGGGCAGGCTGGGCCGGCCCGGGTTTGGAACAAGCGAGACTTAAAGCATAGCGCTTGCGCGTGGCTTTTGCAGATGCGGCCAGCGCCGGCGGAATCAAGCCGGGCAGCGTCGGCCGCCGGCGAAAAAAAAGCCGGCGCGCAACGGGCAGCCGGCTTCGGTCGGGGCACGGCGCGAGGCCGCGGACCGCCGTTACTGGGCCTTCGGCAGGCCTTCGAGCTTCATGCCGGGCTTGATGCCCTTCGCGGCGAACCAGCCCTTGCTCATTTCGAGCGCATAGACGCCGTTGTTGCGCGGGCAGTGGTTGTCGGTCGTCTCTGCCTTCATCTCGTCGATGTCGGTGATCGTGCCGTCCGCGCGGATGAACGCGATCGACAGCGGGATCAGCGTGTTCTTCATCCAGAAGCAGTGCACGGCATTCTCGTTGAACACGAACAGCATGCCTTCGTTCGGCGCGAGCTGCGAACGGTACATCAGCCCCTGTTCGCGGTCGGCGTCGTTTGCGGCGACGGCCGCGTCGATCACGTACATGCCGGCGCGCAGCTTCACGTGCGGGAACTCGCTCGGCTGCTTGGCGCCGGGCGGCATCTGCGCGCTGGCGGCCTGCATGCCGAGCGCGAGGACGGCGAGCGCGGCGGGAAACACGGCGGCGCGCGCAAGGCGGCCGAGCGACGAGCGCAGGGAGAATTGCACAGCAAGGCTCCTATCTGGAAAACGAGACCCGCATGGTACGCGATGCGCGCCGGCGGGCACAAAAAAGAAAAAGGCAGATCGCCTTGCGGTGATCTGCCTTTCAACGCCGTAAGAACGGCAAGACTGCGTGTTCTTGACTGCGTTATTACAACTTGCTTGCTTAGTTCGAAGCAGCTGCCGGGGCTTCGGCTTCGCTAGCTGCCTTCTTCGCAGCGTGGTGCTTCTTCGCTGCGTGGTGCTTCTTGTGCGTTGCCTTCTTAGCCGGTGCCGAAGCAGCTTCTGCCGGAGCAGCAGCAGCCGGAGCGGCCGGAGCCGAAGCTTGTGCGAAAGCAGCCGTTGCGAAGAGACCAGCGACCAGAGCGGCGATCAGTTTGTTCATGTTGTGTTCCTCAGCTTTAGTTAATTAACCAAATGACCCGGCATAGGAGTCATGACGTCTAACGGTGCCATCCACCTTTCGGTTGACAGACGCTTCGAGAAATTTCTCATTGCGCTGCGGGCGCCGAATCGTATTCGAAAAAGACGTCGCTTTCGTGACGCAAACACGTTCGGCTGCCGATACCGGATAGCTCAGAGTGGCATCTGCGTGGTTTAACGCGCGATCTTTGCAGGTGGTTGACGAAACAGACGACGAAAAAAATCGTGCGTCCCGAATCCGTTATCCGGCGGGCGCGAAACCGTCCCACGGCGCGCGCGGCGGCAGTGCGATTGTTTCGCCCGGTGCAATGCCGAGCGCGAATATATCCAGCGCGCCGATGCCGACGCGCACCAGACGCAACGTCGGGAAGCCGACGGCCGCCGTCATCCGGCGCACCTGCCGATTCTTGCCTTCGGTGATCGCGAGCTCGATCCACGTGGTCGGGATCGCGGCACGATAGCGGATCGGCGGATTGCGCGGCCACAGCGCGTCGGGTGGCTCGATGAATTCGGCGCGGCATGGGCGCGTCACGTAGTCGCCAAGATCGACGCCGCGCGCGAGCGCCTTCAGGTCGGCGGGGCCGGGCGCACCTTCGACCTGCGCCCAGTAGCGCTTGACGAGCTTGTGGCGCGGCTCCGCGATGCGCGCCTGCAGTGCGCCGTCGTCGGTGAGCAGCAGCAAACCCTCGCTGTCCGCGTCGAGCCGGCCGGCTGCATAGACACCGGGCGTTTTTACCCAGTCGCCTAGCGACGGCCGCGTCTCGTGCGCGGAAAACTGGCAAATCGTGCCGAACGGCTTGTTGAGGGCGATCAGGTTCATGGCGGGGCGCCCGCCCGGCGGGCCGCAGCAAGCGGGCAGGGCGGTCTATGGCAAATGGCGGAATCTTAATGCATAATACGGAACGGCAAGTCCTCTGTCTTATATAAGACATAAGTGAGGTCTTGATACGCAGTGCCGCGCTTCATGCCGAAGTGCCCGGTTGGGGCGCTAGAATAGCGGCTCGCTGTTGCCGTCACGGGGTGGCCATGCCGCGCCCCCGTCGCGCGCGCAGCTTCGACCAGCATCACCTGCTCAGCCACGTCACTGGAGTCGATCATGCCGTATCAGCACATCAAGGTTCCGGAAGGCGGTGACAAGATCACCGTCAACAAGGACTTCTCGCTCAACGTTTCCGATCAGCCGATCATTCCCTATATCGAAGGCGACGGTACGGGCTTCGATATCACGCCGGTCATGATCAAGGTCGTCGATGCGGCGGTCGCGCATGCCTACAAGGGCAAGCGCAAGATCCACTGGATGGAGATTTTCGCGGGCGAGAAGGCGACGAAGGTGTACGGTCCGGACGTGTGGCTCCCGGACGAAACGCTGCAGGTGCTGAAGGAATACGTGGTGTCGATCAAGGGGCCGCTCACGACCCCGGTCGGCGGCGGCATCCGCTCGCTGAACGTCGCGCTGCGCCAGGAACTCGACCTGTACGTGTGCCTGCGCCCGGTCCAGTACTTCAAGGGCGTGCCGTCGCCGGTGCGCGAGCCGCAAAAGATCGACATGGTGATCTTCCGCGAGAACTCGGAAGACATCTACGCGGGCATCGAATGGGCCGCGGGTTCCGAGCAGGCGAAGAAGGTGATCAAGTTCCTGCAGGACGAGATGGGGGTGAAGAAGATCCGCTTCCCGGAAACCTCGGGGATCGGCGTCAAGCCCGTGTCGACCGAAGGCACCGAGCGCCTCGCGCGCAAGGCGATCCAGTACGCGATCGACAACGATCGCAAGTCGGTCACGCTGGTGCACAAGGGCAACATCATGAAGTTCACGGAAGGCCTGTTCCGTGACGCCGGCTACGCGCTGGCGCAGAAGGAGTTCGGCGGCGAGCTGATCGACGGCGGCCCGTGGATGCGCGTGAAGAACCCGAAGACGGGCAACGAGATCGTGATCAAGGATTCGATCGCCGACGCGTTCCTGCAGCAGATCCTGCTGCGTCCGGCCGAATACGACGTGATCGCGACGCTGAACCTGAACGGCGACTACATCTCCGACGCGCTGGCCGCGCAGGTCGGCGGCATCGGGATCGCGCCGGGCGCGAACCTGTCGGATTCGGTCGCGATGTTCGAGGCGACGCACGGTACCGCGCCGAAGTACGCGGGCAAGGATTACGTGAACCCGGGTTCCGAGATCCTGTCGGCGGAAATGATGCTGCGCCATCTCGGCTGGACGGAAGCGGCCGACACGATCATCGCGTCGATGGAGAAGTCGATCCTGCAGAAGCGCGTCACGTACGACTTCGCGCGCCTGATGGAAGGCGCGACGCAGGTGTCGTGCTCGGGCTTCGGCGAAGTGCTGATCGAGAACATGTAAGTCCCCTTCCGGGGTGGGCCGGAGCGTTTCCGGCCGCCCCGGCGCCTACTGCCGGCGCCGGGGCGTTTCGTGGATGGCAGGTTTGTTGGCAGGGCGGTCCGGCATGCGGGCCGCGGCGCCGCGATGCGGCCCGGATGCCCTGCAAGGTAGAACATGACGGCCCTCGCAATACCACCGCCCGGCTGAGCCGGCGCGGCCCCATTCGCGACCGATCCGGTCGCCCCTCCGCCGGTTATCGCCGGCGATCTTCAGTTCCAATATTCACGTAGCAACGCATCGACCATGTCCACTTCGCCCAAGATCATCTATACCCTCACCGACGAAGCGCCCGCGCTCGCGACCTATTCGCTGCTGCCGATCGTCAAGGCCTTCACGCGTTCGTCCGGCGTCGCCGTCGAAACGCGCGACATCTCGCTCGCCGGCCGCATCGTCGCGGCATTCGCAGACATCCTGCCGCCGGAGCAGAAGGGTTCCGACGATCTGGCGGAGCTGGGCCAGCTCACGCTGAAGCCGGAAGCGAACATCATCAAGCTGCCGAACATCAGCGCGTCGGTGCCGCAGCTCAAGGCCGCGATCGCCGAACTGCAGGCGCAGGGCTACAAGCTGCCGGCTTATCCGGAAGACCCGTCGACCGACGAGGAAAAGGCCGTCAAGGCCCGCTACGACAAGATCAAGGGCAGCGCGGTGAACCCGGTGCTGCGCGAAGGCAACTCCGACCGCCGCGCGCCGCTGTCGGTCAAGAACTACGCCCGCAAGCATCCGCACAAGATGGGTGCGTGGCAGGCCACGTCGAAGGCGCACGTCGCGCACATGAGCGAAGGCGACTTCTACGGCAGCGAGAAGTCGGCGCTGATCGCCGATGCCGGCAGCGTGAAGATCGAACTCACGACGACCGACGGCGCGAGGAAGGTGCTGAAGGAAAAGACGGCCGTGAAGGCCGGTGAAGTCATCGACGCATCGGTGATGAGCCGCAACGCGCTGCGCAGCTTCATCGAAGCGCAGATCGCCGATGCGAAGGCGCAGGGCGTGCTGTTCTCGGTGCACCTGAAGGCGACCATGATGAAGGTCTCCGATCCGATCCTGTTCGGCCATTTCGTGTCGGTGTTCTACCGCGACGCGCTCGCGAAGCACGCGGACGTGCTGGCGCAGGTCGGTTTCAACCCGAACAACGGGATCGGCGATCTGTACGCGCGCCTGAAGGACCTGCCGGCCGACACGCGCGAAGCGATCGAAGCCGACGTCAAGGCCGAATACGCGGTGCGCCCGCGCCTCGCGATGGTCAACTCGGACAAGGGCATCACGAACCTGCACGTGCCGAGCGACGTGATCGTCGACGCGTCGATGCCGGCGATGATCCGCGAGTCGGGCTGCATGTGGGGCCCGGACGGCGAGCTGTACGACGCGAAGGCCGTGATCCCGGACCGCTGCTACGCGGGCGTCTACCAGGCCGTGATCGAGGACTGCAAGCAGCACGGCGCATTCGATCCGGTCACGATGGGCAGCGTGCCGAACGTCGGCCTGATGGCGCAGGCGGCCGAAGAATACGGTTCGCACGACAAGACGTTCCAGATTCCTTCGGACGGCGTCGTGCGCGTCACCGATGAAGCCGGCAACGTGCTGCTCGAGCATGCGGTCGAGTCGGGCGACATCTGGCGCATGTGCCAGACGAAGGACGCGCCGGTGCAGGACTGGGTCAAGCTCGCGGTGAACCGCGCCCGCGCGACCGGCGTACCGGCCGTGTTCTGGCTCGATCCGGCGCGCGCGCACGATGCGCAGATCATCGCGAAGGTCGAACGCTACCTGAAGGATCACGACACGAACGGCCTCGACATCCGCATCATGACGCCGGAAGACGCAACCCGCTTCTCGCTCGAGCGTATCCGCGCGGGCAAGGACACGATCTCGGTCACCGGCAATGTGCTGCGCGACTACCTGACCGACCTGTTCCCGATCATGGAGCTCGGCACCAGCGCGAAGATGCTGTCGATCGTGCCGCTGATGGCCGGTGGCGGGATGTTCGAGACGGGTGCGGGCGGTTCCGCGCCGAAGCACGTGCAGCAGTTCGTCGAGGAAGGCTTCCTGCGCTGGGATTCGCTCGGCGAATTCCTCGCGCTGGCAGCGTCGCTCGAACACCTCGGCCACGCGTACCAGAACCCGAAGGCGGTCGTGCTCGCGAAGACGCTCGACCAGGCGACCGGCAAGTTCCTGGACGAGAACAAGTCGCCGGCGCGCAAGGTCGGCGGCCTCGACAACCGCGGCAGCCACTTCTACCTGTGCCTGTACTGGGCGCAGGCGCTCGCCGAGCAGACCGAGGACGCCGCGCTGAAGGCGCAGTTCGAAGGCGTGGCGAAGGCGCTGTCCGGCAGCGAAGCGCGCATCCTGGAAGAACTGGCGGCCGCGCAGGGCAAGCCGCAGGCCATCGGCGGCTACTACCGTCCGAACGTCGATCTGACGAGCCAGGCGATGCGCCCGAGCGCGACGCTGAACGGCATCGTCGACGCGGTCGCCTGACGCCGGCCGCGCAATCGCGCGGGCCAGCGCGGGAGTCGGCGCGGCGGGTTTCACCGTCCGCCGCTCCACGCAAAAGAAAAAACGCCCCGGACGCCGGGGCGTTTTTCGTTGCAGGCTTGCCATTCAGACGTGAACGATTTCCCACTCGGCGATTTCGTGCGGTACTTCGAGCGTCGCCGTGTCCATGTCGGACAGTTGCGGGCAGTCGCCGCGGGAGATGTGGTCGGCTGCCACTTCGGGGCACGAGAACGCGCCGAGCAGGGCGTTGCCGAACGTCGCTTCCCAGCCGCCGTTACCCGGCAGGATGTAGAACGACCCGAGCGCTGAACCAAAGCGAAATCCCTTCATTTCCGTTCTCCCTTTCTGATCACATGCGATTCTGTTGTGCCGCCTGCCGGCTCGGCCGGCCATGGCCCGACTGGCTGCTTGTGCCGGGTTCCGTATCGAACGTCGTGGCGAAGCGTCAGTGCATGGAACAAAGTCTACGTCCGCGACCCGGTCGGATGGCGCGTGTAGAACGGCTTCTCGAAACAAAAAATCCCGTTTAAAAACATTGCGTTATTTCTGTCGTTTTGTATTGCGGAACGTTTTTTGGCATCGCGAAACAGGAAATTTGTGCCCTGCACCAAGAATTTTTACAACGCAGAGACTTGTTCCGCATCGTGAAATATTTGCGGTTTCGCGGGGGATGACGCGGCGAGCGGCAATGCAGGGACGAACGGCAGGCGCCAAGCGGTGGCCAGGAGTCCGTAATCGGAGCGGATGAGTGGCGGAGGCGGTCGCCGGTGAACCGGCGTACAGCGCTGCTCGATGATGCCGGCCGATGCGTATCGAATTCGGTGCGGCAGCGCCGCGCGCTGCCGCGTATTGTCGCCCGACCGGCGGCGGCGCGTTTCGATCGGGCTCGCGGTTATGATGACGCGGGCATCAGGTTTCGCGTCGCGCATCGGCATTCGAGCCGGCCGGCGCGGGCGTCGCGGCTGCCGCGCGACGCAGCATGGATAACGAGGAACGATTGATGATACGGAGAACCTTCTTGTCGCGCGCCATCGGTGTCGCGGCCGCGTCGCTGTTCGCGCGCACCGCGTGGGCGCAGCATGCCGGTCATGAGGGCATGGCCGGCATGGATTCGATGGACGACATGCCCGGCATGTCAGGGATGTCGGGTCACGCGCAGCACGTCAAGCCCGCGCCGGCCGCGCTCGCGGCCGCCGACGCGCTGCCGGCCGGCGCGCCGCTCGCGACGTTGCGCACGCTCGCGAACGAAAGCCGCGAGCCCGGCACGTTCCGGGCCACGCTGGTGGCGCAGCCCGTTGCGCGGCCGATGCTGCACGGTGCGCGGCCGACCACCTTCTGGCAGTTCGGCGCGGGCACGCAGGGCCCCGTCGTCGGCCCGCTGATCGACGTGCGCGAGGGCGACACGGTCGAGATCCGGTTCGTGAACAAACTGCCGCAGCCGTCGACGATCCACTGGCACGGGCTGCCCGTGCCGCCGGACCAGGACGGCAATCCGTCCGATCCGGTCGCGCCCGGCGCGTCGCGCGTGTACCGCTTCACGTTGCCGAAGGGCAGCGCCGGTACCTACTGGTACCACCCGCATCCGCACATGATGACGGCCGAGCAGGTGTATCGCGGGCTGGCCGGCCCGTTCGTCGTGCGCGCCGCGGACGACCCGCTCGCCGGCTGGCCCGAGCGCAACCTGTTCGTGTCGGACCTGAAGCTTGCGCGCGACGGCACGATTGCACCGAACGACATGATGGACTGGATGAACGGCCGTGAAGGTCAGTTCGTGCTGGTCAACGGCGCACGCCGACCGCGGATCGACGTCGCCGGCGACGAGCGTTGGCGGGTATGGAATGCGTGCAGCGCGCGCTACCTGCGCGTCGCGTTCGACGACGGTCGTGCGTTCGAGCACGCGGGCACCGACGGCGGGCTGTTCGACGCACCGCGCCGCGTGACGTCGCTGCTGATTGCGCCGGGCGAGCGCGCGGAGTTGCTGGTGCGCGCCGGCGATCGTGCGTCGCGCGCGGTGCTGCAGGCGGCCGAATACGACCGGCGCAAGATGGCGATGTCGCACGACGACGGCCACGGCAGCCTGCCGCCCGATCCGGCGCTGGCGCTGGCCGATGTCGCGTTTGCGCCCGCCGAGGCGCGCGCGCTGCCCGCCGTGCTGCGCGCGGTGCCGCTGCTGGGCGAACCGGTTGCGCACAAGACGGTCGAGTTCGGCGAAGAAATGGACATGGACGCGATGATGAAGGGCGCGGCGCACGGCCGCCCGGCGGGCATGCGCTTCACGATCAACGGCGAAACCTACGCGCCGCACCGCGCGACGCTGACGAGCCGTCGCGGCGACGTCGAGCGGTGGGAGATTCGCAATACCACCGACATGGATCACCCGTTCCACCTGCACGGCACGCAGTTTCAGGTGACCGAGCGCGCGTCGGGCGGCTCGCGCTCGAGCGAACCATTGCGCGCATGGCGCGATACCGTGAATGTGCGCAGCGGCGAAACCGTGACGATTCTCGTCACGCAAGACATGCCCGGCGAGCGCATGTTTCATTGCCACATTCTCGAACACGAGGATCTCGGCATGATGGGCACGCTGAAGGTCGTGTAACGAAACGGTGAATATGTTTCACATGCCGGATAGGTATTCGATCTGCATGCGTGACAAGACAATGCATGTTCAATTATCGGGATTGAACGAAAAGGCCGGTCAATCGATTATCGATGGGCCGGCCTGAAAAAAAAGAAACCCGGCGCAATGCGCCGGGTTTCTTCGTCCGATATCCGATGCCTTTATGCGGCCTGGATGTTCGACGCTTGCTTGCCCTTCGGTCCTTGAACGACGTCAAAGCTCACCTTCTGGCCTTCCTTCAGCGTCTTGAAGCCATTCATGGTGATAGCCGAGAAGTGCGCAAACAGATCCTCACCGCCCTCGTCGGGAGTGATGAAACCGAAGCCCTTCGCGTCGTTGAACCACTTAACGATACCAGTTGCCATACCTACTTCCCCTGTCACACAGTCGCTGCTACTTACCACGAGCACGCTCGAAAAGCTAAACGACCGGAAAATGCAGCCGTTCCCCCCTCACAAGCTCACCTCGGCCTCTTTCATTTCACCAACCGGCGATTTGAAAAAAGTGCCAGCTTGATTGTTGGCGCTCTTTATTGGAGTGTCAAGAGGAATTTTTAGACGTATGGAGGGCCGTTGTAAAGAACCCATTTTCAGGGTTTTTCCGGCTTTGCTTCGCAGCATGCGGCCAAGCGCGAGGACTTGAAAAGCCGCATAATCGGCTCATATACCAGGCTCGAGTGACACGCGTTCGAGTCGTCCCGGCTTGTGGGATACTGGATGCGGATACGACGTTCCGGTGCGGTTCCCCCTGACGGTTCGTGTTCCGCGCCACGCGTGAAAGCCGGCACCGCAGCCGGCTTTCGTATGGCACGAAGAAGATCGCGTGTTCCGGGATACCGGGGAGGGCGCCGGCCGGTCGGTCGGGTAATGGCAGGATTGCGGGCCTGTCCGAGTTGTTTAGAATGGGTGTATGGCGATTATCCCGGACAAGCAGGACAGTACCGTCCTGGAACGCAAGCAGCAGAAGCTCAAGCCGCCTTCGATGTACAAGGTGGTGCTGCTGAACGACGACTTCACGCCGATGGAATTCGTCGTGATGGTCGTCCAGGAGTATTTCAAGAAGGATCGCGAGACGGCCACGCAGATCATGCTGAAGGTCCATCGCGAAGGGCGAGGGGTTTGTGGGGTCTATACGCGGGACATCGCGTCGACCAAGGTTGAGCAAGTCGTTACCCATGCGCGGCAGGCCGGGCATCCGCTGCAGTGCGTGATGGAGGAAGCATGATTGCCCAGGAATTGGAAGTCAGCCTGCACATGGCGTTCATGGAAGCACGCCAGGCGCGCCATGAGTTCATTACGGTCGAGCATCTGCTGCTGGCCCTGCTGGATAATCCGACGGCAGCCGAGGTGTTGCGCGCGTGCGCGGCAAACATCGAGGATCTGCGTCAGAACCTGCGCAATTTCATCCACGACAACACGCCTACCGTCCCGGGCACCGACGACGTCGATACGCAACCGACGCTCGGTTTCCAGCGCGTGATCCAGCGCGCGATCATGCACGTGCAGTCGACGTCGAACGGCAAGAAGGAAGTGACCGGCGCGAACGTGCTGGTCGCGATCTTCGGCGAGAAGGATTCGCACGCGGTGTACTACCTGCAGCAGCAGGGCGTCACGCGCCTCGACGTCGTGAACTTCATTTCGCACGGCATCGCGAAGACGAACAACGGCGAGGCCGCGAAGTCGACCGATGCGAACGCGGAAAGCGAAGACGCGAATGCGCAGAAGGAAACGCCGCTCGCGCAGTTCACGCAGAACCTGAACCAGATGGCGAAGGACGGCCGCATCGATCCGCTGATCGGGCGCGAGCCCGAGGTCGAGCGCGTCGTGCAGGTGCTGTGCCGCCGCCGCAAGAACAATCCGCTGCTCGTCGGCGAGGCCGGCGTCGGCAAGACCGCGATCGCGGAAGGGCTCGCCTATCGCATCACGCGCGGCGAAGTGCCCGACATCCTCGCGAATGCGCAGGTCTATTCGCTCGACATGGGCGCGTTGCTCGCGGGAACCAAGTATCGCGGCGATTTCGAGCAGCGCCTGAAGACGGTGCTGAAGGAACTGAAGGAGCGCCCGCACGCGATCCTGTTCATCGACGAAATCCATACGCTGATCGGCGCGGGCGCCGCGTCGGGCGGCACGCTCGATGCGTCGAACCTGCTGAAGCCGGCGCTGTCGTCGGGCACGCTCAAGTGCATCGGCGCGACCACGTTCACCGAGTATCGCGGCATCTTCGAGAAGGATGCGGCGCTGTCGCGGCGCTTCCAGAAGGTCGACGTGAGCGAGCCGACCGTCGAGCAGACGGTCGCGATCCTGCGCGGGCTGAAGTCGCGCTTCGAGGAGCATCACGGCGTCAAGTATTCGTCGGGTGCGCTGTCGGCCGCGGCCGAACTGTCGGCGCGCTTCATCACCGACCGTCACCTGCCGGACAAGGCGATCGACGTGATCGACGAAGCGGGCGCCGCGCAGCGCATCCTGCCGAAGTCGAAGCAGAAGAAGACGATCGGCAAGAGCGAGATCGAGGAAATCATCTCGAAGATCGCGCGCGTGCCGCCGCAGAGCGTGTCGCAGGACGACCGGAGCAAGCTGCAGACGCTCGATCGCGACCTGAAGAGCGTCGTGTTCGGCCAGGATCCGGCGATCGACGCGCTGGCGGCATCGATCAAGATGGCGCGCGCGGGCCTCGGCAAGATGGACAAGCCGATCGGTGCGTTCCTGTTCTCCGGCCCGACGGGCGTCGGCAAGACCGAAGTGGCGCGCCAGCTCGCGTTCACGCTCGGCATCGAGCTGATCCGTTTCGACATGTCGGAGTATATGGAGCGTCATGCGGTGAGCCGCCTGATCGGCGCGCCGCCGGGCTATGTCGGGTTCGACCAGGGCGGGCTGCTGACCGAAGCCGTCACGAAGAAGCCGCATTGCGTGCTGCTGCTCGACGAAATCGAGAAGGCGCATCCGGACATCTACAACGTGCTGCTGCAGGTGATGGACCACGGCACGCTGACGGACAACAATGGCCGCAAGGCGGATTTCCGCAACGTCATCATCATCATGACGACGAACGCGGGCGCCGAGTCGATGCAGAAGGCGACGATCGGCTTCACGACGCGCCGCGAAACGGGCGACGAGATGACCGACATCAAGCGCCTGTTCACGCCGGAGTTCCGCAACCGCCTGGATTCGATCATCAGCTTCCGCTCGCTCGATGAGGAAATCATCATGCGCGTGGTCGACAAGTTCCTGATCCAGCTCGAGGAACAGCTGCACGAGAAGAAGGTCGACGCGCTCTTCACCGACGCATTGCGCAAGCATCTCGCGAAGCACGGCTTCGACCCGCTGATGGGCGCGCGGCCGATGCAGCGGCTGATCCAGGACACGATCCGTCGCGCGCTCGCCGACGAGCTGCTGTTCGGCAAGCTCGTCAACGGCGGTCACGTGACCGTCGACGTCGACGAAAGCGACAAGGTGCAGTTGTCGTTCGACAAGCTGGCGAATCCGCCGCACAAGCCGAACGAAGAGACGGTCGAAGTCGAGTAAGCGATAATTCGTTGTTCATGCGAACGGCGCGGGAAGTTCTCCGCGCCGTTTCGTTTTATCCGGCGCCGGCGGCGCAATGGTGGTGCAGGGGAGTGGTAACGCAGTGACACAACAACAACGATCGTTCGACAGCATCGTCGCGCGCGAACAAGGGTTGCGCCACGCGCTGACGTCGGGGCAAATGGCGATGATCGCGATCGGCGGCGCGATCGGCACGGGGCTGTTCCTCGGCAGCGGGTTCGCGATCGGGCTCGCCGGCCCGAGCGTGCTGGTGTCTTATGCGATCGGCGCGCTGATCGCGCTGCTGCTGATGGGCGCGCTCGCTGAAATGACCGTCGCGCATCCGACGGCCGGCTCGTTCGGCGCGTATGCCGAACACTACGTCGGCCCGCTCGCGGGCTTTCTGGTGCGTTATGCGTACTGGTTCGCGGTCGTGTTCGCGATCGGCACCGAGATCAGTGCGATCGCCGTGTTCATGAAGTACTGGTTCCCGGCCGTGCCCGGCTGGTACTGGGTGATCGGCTTCTCCGCGCTGCTGATCGCCGTGAACCTCGCGAGCGTCACGCTGTACGGCTCGGTCGAGTATGCATTCTCGCTGCTGAAGATCGCGGCGATCGTCGTGTTCATCGTGCTCGGCGCGTACCTCGTGTGGTCGGCGCCGGCCGCATCGGGTATCGGTTTCGCGAACTACACCGCGCACGACGGCTTCATGCCGAAGGGGCCGTGGGGCACCTGGGTCGCGGTGATCGTCGCGATCTTCAGCTACATGAGCATCGAGGCCGTCGCGATCGCGGCGGGCGAAGCGCGCGATCCGCAGCACGCGGTCACGCGCGCGTTTCGCTCGACGGTGTTCCGGCTCGTGCTGTTCTACCTGCTGACGCTGTCGCTGATGCTCGCGATCGTGCCGTGGACGCAGGCCGGCACCGACGAAAGCCCGTTCGTGAAGGTGATGGCCGCGACGCACGTACCGTACGCGGCGGGCGTGATCAACTTCGTGCTGCTGATCGCGGCGCTGTCGGCGATGAACAGCCAGCTCTACGTGACGACGCGGATGATGTTCAGCCTGTCGCGCGCACGGCTCGCCCCCGCGGTATTCGGCCGGCTCGGCACGAACGGCGTGCCGCGTGCGGCGCTGTGGATCTCGACGAGCGGCGTCGCGGTGGCAGCCGTGCTGGTCGCGCTGGCGCCCGACACGGCGTTCACCGTGATGATGGCGATCGCGATGTTCGGCGCGCTGTTCACATGGCTGATGATCTTCGTCACGCACCTGCGCTTCCGTTTGCGGTATCGCGGCCCCGCGCTCGCGTTCCGGATGTGGGGTCACCCGTTCGGCAGCCTGCTCGGCGCGGGACTCGTCGCGGCGATCCTGTTCACGACCGCGTTCACGCGCGAATTCCGGATGACGATGGTGGTCGGCGTCGTGTTCGTCGTGCTGCTGACGCTCGCGTATGCGCTGCACTACCGGCACCAGCACGCACGCTGACGGCGCCGACGCGGTCACGACGACCGCGCCCGCAGGCCATCCCGTTCTTCACATTCGCTAAGGTTCCGTTAAGCCGACGGCGGCTACATTCGATCCTGTCTGCAACGCGGGCCGGCACGCGCCGGCTCGCCGCTTTCCTGCAAAAAGGGGTTCGAATGAACAAACTTCCCGAAATCACGCTTGCGTTCTGGATCATGAAGATCTGCGCGACGACGCTCGGCGAAACTGGCGGCGATTTGCTGTCGATGACGCTGAACGTCGGTTATGCGGTGAGTTCTATCCTGCTGTTCGGCTTCTTTCTCGTGACGCTGGGCGCGCAGCTCAAGACGACGCGCTATCGCCCGGCGGTCTACTGGGCCGTGATCGTCGCGACGAGCACGGCCGGCACGACGATGTCCGACTTCATGGATCGCACGCTCGGCCTCGGTTATGCGGCCGGCTCGTCGATCCTCGTCGCGATCCTGCTGGCGATCTTCGCGGTCTGGCGGCTCAGCGGCGAATCGCTGTCGGTCGACCTGATCCGCACGCGCAAGGTCGAACTGCTGTACTGGATCGCGATCCTGTTCTCGAACACGCTCGGCACCGCGCTCGGTGATTTCCTCGCGGACAGCTCGGGCCTCGGCTTCGGCGGCGGCGCGCTGCTGATCGGCGGGTTGCTTGCGGTGATCGTGCTCGCGCACTATTTCACGCGGATTTCCGGCGTGCTGCTGTTCTGGGCCGCGTTCGTGCTCACGCGCCCGTTCGGTGCGACGGTCGGCGACCTGCTGACGAAGCCGGTCGCGAAGGGCGGGCTCGCGCTCGGTACGGTCGGCTCGTCGATCGTGCTGCTCGGCGTGCTGGTCGCGATGGTGATCTATGCGGGCGTCGCGCAGACGCGGCGGCGCGAACCGGTACCCGCGCGGATCGCGCAGCCGGCCGGCGAATGACGGCGAACGAAAAAAAGGGCCTCGCGGCCCTTTTTTTTGCGTTGCGTCGTTCAGTGACGGCCGGTGCTGCCGAAGCCGCCTTCGCCGCGATCGCTTTCAGCGAAGTCGTCGACGATGTTGAACTGTGCCTGCACGACCGGCACGATCACGAGCTGTGCGAGCCGTTCGAACGGGTTCAGCACGAACTCGGTCTGGCCGCGGTTCCACGTCGAGACCATCAACTGGCCCTGGTAGTCGGAGTCGATCAGGCCGACGAGGTTGCCGAGCACGATCCCGTGCTTGTGGCCGAGGCCCGAGCGCGGCAGGATCAGCGCGGCATAGCCGGGGTCGGCGAGGTGGATCGCGAGGCCGGTCGGCACGAGCGTCGTTTCGCCCGGCTGCAGCGTGACCGGCGCGTCGAGGCACGCGCGCAGGTCGAGGCCCGCGCTGCCGGTGGTCGCGTAGGCGGGCAGGTAGTCGCGCATGCGCGCGTCGAGAATCTTCAGGTCGAGTTTCATGCGGTCGTCGAAGCGGTCGGGAAGGGCGCGGCGGCGAGGGCCGCCGCGCGGGGATCAGATCAGGTGGTTGTCGGGCAGGCGCTTCGCGATTTCCGCGACGAGCGCATGCGCGAGTTCGTCCTTCGGCGCGCGCGGCAGGCGCGTGAGGCCGGCGGCTTCGAACAGCACGACTTCGTTGTCGTCGCGGCCGAACGTCAGCGGGCCGAGGTTGCCGACCAGCAGCGGCACGTTCTTGCGCTTGCGCTTCTCGTCGCCGTGCACGTCGAGGTCGCCGCTTTCGGCCGCGAACCCGACGCAGAACGGCGGATCGGGCAGCGCCGCGACCGACGCGAGGATGTCGGGGTTCTCGACGAACGCGAGCGCCGGCATCTTGCGGTCGGCCGTCTTCTTTATCTTGTGCTCGGCAGGCTGGTCGACGCGCCAGTCGGCGACCGCGGCCACCGCGATGAAGATGTCGGCATCGGCAACCGCTTGCATCACCGCGTCGTACATCTGCTGTGCGGTCTGCACGTCCTGGCGGGTCACGCCCCACGGCGTGTCGAGCGCGACCGGCCCCGCGACGAGATGCACGTCGGCGCCGGCCTGCTGCGCGGCGCGCGCGAGCGCGAAGCCCATCTTGCCGCTCGAGCGGTTCGTGAGGCCGCGCACCGGGTCGAGCGGTTCGAACGTCGGGCCGGCCGTGATCAGCACGCGCCGGTGCGCGAGCACCTTCGGCGCGAAGTGCGCGACGATCGCTTCATAGATCGCGTCGGGTTCGAGCATGCGGCCGTCGCCGACTTCGCCGCACGCCTGCGCGCCAGAATCCGGGCCGAGCACCGACACGCCGTCCGCGCGCAGCTGCGCGACGTTGCGCTGCGTGGCCGGGTTTTGCCACATCTGGCGGTTCATCGCGGGAACGACGAGCAGCGGACAATCGCGCGCGACGCACAGCGTCGACAGCAGGTCGTCCGCGAACCCGTGCGCGAGCTTCGCGAGGAAATCCGTCGACGCGGGCGCGATCACGATCGCGTCGGCTTCGCGCGACAGGTCGATGTGCGCCATGTTGTTGTCGATGCGCGCGTCCCACTGGCTCGTGTAGACGGGCCGGCCCGACAGCGCCTGCATCGTGACGGGCGTGATGAACTGCGTGGCGGCTTCGGTCATCGCGACCTGCACGGTCGCGCCGGCCTTCGTGAGCAGCCGCGTGAGCTCGGCGATCTTGTAGCAGGCGATGCCGCCCGTCAGGCCGAGAACGAGGTGTTTTCCTGCGAGTTCTGCGTGTGCCAACTCAGGCCTCCAAGGGTCAAACGGGACGGCCGGCGCGAGGCCGGCCGTCGACGCCGAGTATGCGCGCTTAGCGCGAGCCGCGCACGCGACGCAGTTCGTCGTAGATCAGCAGCACCGCGCCGACCGTGATCGCGGAATCGGCGAGGTTGAACGCCGGGAAGTGCCAGGCGCCGAGGTGGAAATCGAGGAAGTCGATCACGTGACCGTAGACGAGCCGGTCGATCACGTTGCCGAGTGCGCCGCCGAGGATCAGCGCGAGCGACAGGCTGAACAGCCGCTGGTGGCCGTGGCGCTTCAGCAGGAAGCAGATCACGAGCGTCGCGCCGATCCCGAGCGCGGTGAACGCCCAGCGCTGCCAGCCGCCTGCGGTCGACAGGAAGCCGAACGCGGCGCCGCGGTTGTACACCAGCACGAGGTTGAAGAACGACGTCAGCGCATGCTGCGCGCCGTACGCGAACGTTTTCAGGATCGCGATCTTCGACAGTTGATCGAACAGGATCACGATCAGCGAAATGCCGAGCCAGGGCGCAAGCGCGCCGCTGGCCGGTTTCGACAGGGTTTTCGCCATAGTCAAGCAGCGCTCCGGATTTCGCCGTTTTCAAAGAGGTTCGAGAAGCAGCGGCCGCACAGCGTCGGATGATCGGCGTGCGCGCCGACATCTTCGCGGTAGTGCCAGCAGCGTTCGCACTTCTGGTACTTCGACGCGGCCACGTCGACGCTTTCCTGCGCTTCGTCGTCGACCTTGACGACCGTCGCGGCCGACGTGATCAGCACGAACTTCAGGTCTTCGCCGAGGCTCGTGAGCGCGTCGTGGCGCGCGCCGCTCGCGTGCACGGTCACTTCGGCCTGCAGCGACGAACCGATGCGGTTCGCGGTGCGCGCTTCCTCGAGCGCCTTCGTCACGTTGCCGCGGACGTCGCGCAGCAGCGCCCACTTCTCGATCAGCGCGGCCGAGCCGGCGACTTCCGGATACGCGTAGTAGGTTTCCGTGAAGATCGTGTCGCTGGCCGGCTGGAACACCTTCCATGCTTCTTCCGCCGTGAACGACAGGAACGGCGCGAGCACGCGCAGCAGGCCGTGCGTCAGGTGGTACAGCGCCGTCTGCGCGGAGCGGCGTGCGCGCGAATCGGCCGCGCTCGTGTACAGGCGGTCCTTCAGCACGTCGAGGTAGAAGCCGCCGAGATCTTCCGAGCAGTACGTCTGCAGCTTCGCGACGACCGGGTGGAATTCGTACTTCTCGTAATGCCCGAGCAGTTCCGTCTGCAGTTGCGCCGAGAACGCGACCGCATAGCGGTCGATCTCGAGCCATTCGCCGACCGGCACCGCGTGCTGCGCGTAGTCGAAGTCCGACAGGTTCGCGAGCAGGAAGCGCAGCGTGTTGCGGATGCGGCGATAGCCTTCGGTCACGCGCTTCAGGATTTCCTCGGAGATCGCGAGCTCGCCCGAATAGTCGGTCGACGCGATCCACAGGCGGATGATTTCCGCGCCGAGGCGGTTCGCGACTTCATGCGGGTCGACGCCGTTGCCGAGCGACTTGCTCATCTTGCGGCCTTCGCCGTCGACCGTGAAGCCGTGCGTGAGCAGGCCCTTGTACGGTGCGCGGCCGTCGATCATCGACGCGGTCAGCAGCGACGAGTGGAACCAGCCGCGATGCTGGTCCGAGCCTTCGAGGTACAGGTCGGCCGGGAACTGCAGTTGATCCTTGTGCGAGCCGCGCAGCACGTGCCAGTGCGTCGTGCCCGAGTCGAACCACACGTCGAGCGTGTCGCGGTTCTTTTCGTACAGGTTCGCGTCGTCGCCGATCAGCTCGCGCGGATCGAGCGTCTGCCACGCCTCGATGCCCGACTGCTCGACGCGCTTCGCGACTTCCTCGAGCAGTTCGAGCGTGCGCGGGTGCAGCTCGCCGGTTTCCTTGTGAACGAAGAACGCCATCGGCACGCCCCACTGGCGCTGGCGCGACAGCGTCCAGTCGGGACGGTTTGCGATCATGCTGAACAGGCGCTGCTTGCCCCACGACGGGTAGAACGCGGTCGCGTCGACGCCTTCGAGCGCCGTTTCGCGCAGCGTCTTGCCGCCGGCGCGCGGCGTGACGTCCATGCCGGCGAACCACTGCGACGTCGCGCGATAGATGATCGGCGTCTTGTGGCGCCAGCAGTGCATGTAGCTGTGCGTGTACTTCTCGCTGCGCAGCAGCGAGCCGGCCGCGTTCAGCGCGTCGACGATCTTCGGGTTCGCATCCCAGATCGACAGGCCGCCGAATAGCGGCAGCGATTCGATATAGCGGCCGTCGCCCATCACCGGGTTGATGAAGTCCGAATCGGTCATCCCGTGCGCCTTGCAGGACATGAAGTCCTCGATGCCGTACGCGGGCGACGAGTGCACGACGCCGGTGCCCGTGTCGGTCGTCACGTAGTCGCCGAGGTAGACGGGCGCGGTGCGCTTGTAGCCGGGGTGGGCCGGTGCGAGCGGGTGGTGGAAGCGCAGGTTCGCGAGCTTCACGCCCGGCGCGGTCGCGACGACGCGGCCCGTCAGCTTGAATTCCTCCATGCATGCGGCGACGCGTTCTTCCGCGATGATCAGCAGCCCGCGCTCGGTGTCGACCAGCGCGTAGACGATTTCCGGATGGAGGTTCAGCGCCTGGTTCGCGGGAATCGTCCACGGCGTGGTGGTCCAGATCACGATGCCGCCTTCGGCGCGCGGCAGTGCCGGCAGGCCGAACGCCTGCGCGGTCTTTTCCGGTTCCGCGAACGCGAACATCACGTCGATCGTCGGATCGGTGCGGTCCTTGTACTCGACTTCCGCTTCGGCGAGCGCCGAGCCGCAGTCGAAGCACCAGTTCACCGGCTTCAGCCCGCGATACACATAACCCTTCTCGATGATCTTGCCGAGCGCGCGGATCTCTTCCGCCTCGTTGACGAAGTTCATCGTCTTGTACGGGTTGGCCCAGTCGCCGAGCACGCCGAGGCGCTTGAAGCCGACCTTCTGCTTCTCGATCTGCTCGGTCGCGTATGCGCGCGCCTTGCTCATCACTTCGGCCGCCGGCAGCGACTTGCCGAACTGCTTCTCGATCTGGATCTCGATCGGCATCCCGTGGCAATCCCAGCCCGGCACGTACGGCGCGTCGAAGCCGGCCATGTTGCGCGACTTGACGACGATGTCCTTCAGGATCTTGTTGACGGCGTGGCCGAGGTGGATGTCGCCGTTCGCATACGGCGGGCCGTCGTGCAGGATGAACTTCGGCCGGCCCTTGCTGGCCGCGCGGATCTTGTCGTAGATGCCGCGCTCTTCCCATTCCTTGACCCATTGCGGCTCGCGCTTGGGCAGGTCGCCGCGCATCGGGAACGGCGTGTCGAGCAGGTTGACCGGATACTTGGCCTGCGGTTTCGAATCGGCTTTCTTGTTGCTCATGATGGGATCGCTATCAAATCGGGGGACGCTCGTGCGTCGTGAATCGGGTATGCGCGCGACTGTGCGGCGCGTGGGTGCGGCGCGGGGCGCCGCCGTCCGGATCAGCTAATTCGGTCGGTTGCCGACGTCGAGAAGCCCGTTGCGCGGCTGCCCGGCGCACGATCGCGCTCGACGAAATACGCGCGCGCATTCGCGACGTCCAGTGCGATCGCGCGCGACAGCGCCTCGAGATCGTCGAATTTCGCTTCGTCGCGCAGCTTCTTCAGGAATTCGACTCGGATGAGCTTGCCGTACGCATCGCCGTGCCAGTCGAGCAGATGGACTTCGAGCAGCACGCGGCCCGAATCGTCGACGGTCGGACGCAGGCCGAGGCTCGCGACGCCCGGCAGCGGGTCGGGGCCGAGGCCGTGCACCTGCACGACGAAGATGCCTGCGAGCGCCGGCCGCTTGTGCGCAATAGGCAAGTTCAGCGTCGGGAAGCCGAGGTCGCGGCCGAGCTTCAGCCCGTGCGCGACGTGGCCGCTGATCGCATAACCGTGGCCGAGCGCCCGCGCGGCCGCGTCGAGATCGCCGGCCGCGAGCGCGGCGCGCACGCCCGAGCTCGAGATGCGCGTGCCGTCGCTGCCGGCCACCGTGCCCATCTGCTCGACTTCGAAGCCGTATTGCTCGCCGGCCGCCTTCAGCGTGTCGAAGGTGCCCGCGCGCTTCGCGCCGTAGCAGAAATCGTCGCCGACCATCATCCAGCGCGTGTGCAGCCCGTTCACCAGCGTGCGCTCGACGAACGCCTGCGGCGACTGGCTCGCGAACGTGTGATTGAAGTGCTCGACGACCACGCGGTCGACGCCGTGCTCGCGCAGCGCCTCGAGCTTGTCGCGCAGCATCGCGATGCGCGGCGGCGCGCCGGCCGGGTTGAAGAATTCGCGCGGGTGCGGCTCGAAAGTCATCACGCACACGGGCAGGCCGCGCGCGTCCGCTGCCGCGCGCACGCGCGCGAGCAGGGCCTGGTGGCCGCGATGGACACCGTCGAAGTTGCCGATCGTCAGCGCGCACGGGGCGCGGCTCTCGGCGTTGGGCAGGCCGCGGAAGACTTTCACGATAGCGGATGCAGCGTCGGGGAATGAGCGGTGGGATGCCGCAAAGCAGAAGATTATAAACGTTCGGGCGGGCCGGCGGCCGAGAAGGCGGGAAACGCGGGGGCGAATGGTAAAATTCTCGGATGAAAAAACTCGTGATCCTGATTTCCGGTCGCGGCAGCAACATGGAGGCCATCGTCCGCGCGTGCGCGCAGGAACGCTGGCCGGCCGAGGTTGCTGCCGTGATCGCCAACCGGCCCGATGCGGCCGGCCTGGCTTTTGCCGCGTCGCACGGGGTGGCGACCGCGGTGGTCGACCACCGGTCATTCGACGGCCGCGACAGCTTCGACGCGGCGCTCGCCGCCGAGATCGACCGCTTTGCCCCCGATCTCGTGATCCTCGCGGGCTTCATGCGCATCCTCACGCCGGCATTCGTCAGACGATACGAAGGCCGGCTGCTGAACATTCACCCGTCGCTGCTGCCGAGCTTCAAGGGCATCCACACGCACCAGCAGGCGCTGGACGCGGGTGTCGCGCTGCACGGCGCGAGCGTGCACTTCGTGATTCCCGAGCTCGACAGCGGTGCGATCGTCGCGCAGGGCGCGGTGCCGGTGCGCGCGGGCGACGACGCGGCCGCGCTCGCGCGGCGCGTGCTGACGGTCGAGCATGTGCTGTATCCGCGCGCGGTGCGCTGGTTCGTCGACGGGCGTTTGCGCCTCGAGAACGGCCGGGCAGTGGTGGCGCCGGAAGAGGCGCGCTGGATTTTCGCGGATCAACCGCATACCGAAACGAGTGAGGGCGTATGAAGCTGCACGGATTCCTGATCGGCCAGACCGAGACTTTGCTGGCCGAGGTGCTGAAGTTCGCCGGCCCCGCCGACGCGACGACGAGCCGGTTCTTCCGCGCGCACCCGAAGCTCGGACATGCCGAGCGCGGCGTGATCGCCGAGGCCGTGTTCGCGGTGCTGCGCCGGAAGATGGAGTTTTCGCATCTCGCCGAGAGCGGCACGGGCACGCCCGCGCGGCGCCTCACGCTGCTCGGCCTGATGCAGACGGCCGGCCGCAATGCGCTGAAGCCGTTTTTGTCCGACACCGAGTCCGCATGGCTCGAGCACGTATCGAAGATCGATCCCGCGAGCCTGCCGGTGCGCGTGCGCACGAACCTGCCGGACTGGATCCACCAGGCGCTGTCGGCACGTTTCGATGCCGAGGAGCTCGCGCAGCTTGCCGCCGCGCTGAACTACCCGGCGCCGCTCGACCTGCGCGCCAACGCGCAGAAGGCGACCCGCGACCAGGTGATCGACGCGCTGCGCGCGAACGGCATCGATGCGGGTGCGACGCCGTTCGCGCCGTTCGGCGTGCGCGTGGTCGGCAAGCCGGCGCTGACGCGCCTGAAGCTGTTCGAGGAAGGCGAGATCGAGGTGCAGGACGAAGGCAGCCAGTTGCTGTGCTCGCTGGTCGCGCCGCGCCGCGGCGAGATGGTCGTCGATTTCTGCGCGGGCGCGGGCGGCAAGACGCTCGCGCTGGGCGCGATGATGCGCTCGACCGGGCGCCTCTATGCGTTCGACGTGTCGGAAAAGCGCCTTGCGAAGCTGAAGCCGCGCCTCGCGCGCAGCGGGCTGTCGAACGTGAACCCGGTGCTGATCGACAGCGAGCACGACGCGAAGATCAAGCGGCTCGCCGGCAAGATCGACCGCGTGCTGGTCGACGCGCCGTGCAGCGGCCTCGGCACGCTGCGCCGCAATCCGGACCTGAAGTGGCGCCAGACGCGCACGGCGATCGACGAACTGGCGCCGAAGCAGGCGTCGATTCTCGCGAGCGCCGCGCGCCTCGTGAAGAAGGGCGGCCGGCTCGTCTACGCGACCTGCAGCGTGCTCGACGCCGAGAACGAGCGCATCGTCGAGCAGTTCCTGGCCGACCATCCCGAGTTCGTGCTGGTGCCTGCACAGAAGGTGCTGGCCGACCAGCGCATCGAACTCGAGACGGGCGACTACCTGTCGTTGTGGCCGCACCGTCACGCGACCGACGGCTTCTTCGCCGCGGTGCTCGAGCGGCGCGCGCAGTAACGGCGGCACGGACGGACGATGGAGAATCTGCAGAGCCGCCTGCTGTCGCACCGGCTGGCATCGGTGATTCGCGACTTTCACCAGCCGGTGATGATCTGGCAGGCGGCGATCCTCGTCGGCGCGCTGTGTTTCGCATGGGTGGCGGCACGCTTCGTGCACGGCCGGATCGATGCGCGCCGGCGGGCGGCCGGACGCGCGCCCGGTGCGGGTGCGCATAGCCTGAAACGCGCTTTGTTTCCGTTGTTCGGCGGCATCTTCGTGGGCGTCGCGCAGCTTGCGTTCGACCCGTTCATGTCGACGGCGCTGCTGTCGCTCGCGCTCGTGCCGTTATTCGGCATCGGGCTGATCTACGTGCTGTTCTTCTTCGCGCGGCGCGTGTTCGCGCGCGATGGCCACACGCATGCGTGGCTGTCGATCGTCGAGAAGATCGTGTCGACCGTCGTGTGGGCCGCGATGGTGCTGACCGTGCTCGGCATCCAGCACGACGTGCTCGGCTGGCTCGACAGCGTGCAGTTCCGCGTCGCCAATGCGCACCTCACGCTGCTGTCGCTGATCTCCGGCGCGCTGTGGGTCTGCGTGACGCTGATGGTCGCGATGTGGCTCGGCTCGGTGCTCGAGGATCGCCTCACGCGCGCGAGCACGCTCGATGCGAACCTGAAGGTCGTGCTGTCGCGGGTCGGCCGCGCGCTGCTCGTGTTCGCGGCGATCCTGATCGGGCTGTCGCTCGTCGGCATCGACGTGACGGTGCTCGGCGTGTTCGGCGGCGCGGTCGGTGTCGGCCTCGGCTTCGGGCTGCAGAAGATCGCGAGCAACTACGTGTCGGGCTTCATCATCCTGCTCGACCGCTCGCTGCGGCTCGGCGACGCGATCAGCGTCGGCGGGCTGCAGGGCGTCGTCACGCAGATCCGCACGCGCTACACGGTCGTGCGCGGCCTCGACGGCAACGAGACGCTGATCCCGAACGAGAAGCTGATCACCGACGTCGTGCAGAACCAGTCGTCGTACCTGACGCGCGGTTATGCGAAGGTCGCGGTGCAGGTCGCGTACACGAGCGATGTCGAGCACGCGCTCGTGCTGCTCGCCGACGCCGCGAAGGACGTGCCGCGCGTGCTGGCGGAGCCTGCGCCGACCCCTTATCTGGTGAGCTTCGGCGCGGACGGGATCGACCTGGAACTCGGCTTCTGGATCGAGGATTCGGCGAAAGGCACGTCGGGCGTGCGTTCGGCCGTGAACCGCAACATCTGGCGGCTGTTCGGCGAGCATGGGATTTCGATTCCGTTTCCGCAGCGCGAAGTGCGCGTCGTCGGGCTGCCGGACGGTTTTGCCGCCGCTGGTGCGGCGGCGGGGCACGATCCGGCGGCCGGCAACGGTGCGGCGGACGGGCGCGTGCCGGCTGCATAGCGCGCGTCGGTCGTCAATCGTATCGATCCCGCGGTCGGAACCGGATCGCGGGCCTTTCCAAGTCCGCCCGTGGACTGTTCCGGTTGCGCCAGGGCAAGAAAATATTCATTTTTTACAAAGACTTGGAACGGTTGAAGTAAAATCCAAGTCTATTCGCGGTATGCTTTCATTTTTCTGACGCCTGCGCGAGCCGGCATCGCTCTCATCTCATCACAGGTAACTGCCTTGTTGAATTCCCTGCTCGATTTTCTTTCCCACGGGCTCCTGCATTTTTCGTGGTGGCAGGTCGCGCTGTTCGCGCTTGCCGTCACGCACGTCACGATCATCGGCGTGACGGTTTACCTGCACCGTTGCCAGGCGCACCGCGCACTGGAACTGCATCCGATCGCGAGCCATTTCTTCCGCGTCTGGCTGTGGATGACGACCGGCATGCTGACCGGCCAGTGGGCCGCGATTCACCGCAAGCACCATGCGAAGTGCGAGACCGAGGAAGATCCGCACAGCCCGCAGACGCGCGGCATCTGGAAGGTGTTCCTCGAGGGCGCCGAGCTGTATCGCGCGGAAGCGAAGAATGAAGAGACGATGCGCAAGTTCAGTCACGGCACGCCGAACGACTGGATCGAGCGCAATGTCTACTCGAAGTACCCGATCCTCGGCGTGAGCCTGATGATGGTGATCGACGTTGCGCTGTTCGGCGTGCTCGGCCTGACCGTATGGGCCGTGCAGATGGTCTGGATTCCGTTCTGGGCGGCAGGCGTCGTCAACGGCTTCGGCCACTTCTGGGGCTACCGCAACTTCAACTCGGCCGACGCGAGCACGAACCTGTTCCCGTGGGGCATCGTGATCGGCGGCGAAGAGCTGCACAACAACCACCACACGTTCGCGACGTCGGCGAAGCTGTCGAACAAGTGGTACGAGTTCGACATCGGCTGGATGTACATCCGCATCATGTCGGCGTTCGGTCTCGCGAAGGTGAAGAAGGTCGCGCCGACGCCGCGCCTGAACAAGCCGAAGACGGTGCTGGACCAGGAAACGCTGCAGGCCGTGCTGTCGAACCGCTACGAAGTGATGGCGCGCTACGGCAAGGCCGTGAAGCGTGCGTACCGTCAGGAGCTCGCGCACCTGAAGGAGCTCGGTTCGAGCGAGAAGTACCAGTTGATGCGCGGCGCGCGCAAGTGGTTCCACAAGGACGCCGACGGCCTCGACGAGCCGCAGAAGAAGCTGCTGCCGGAAATCTTCGCGAACAGCCAGAAGCTGCATACCTACTTCCAGTTGCGCCAGGATCTCGCCGCGATCTGGGATCGTTCGACCGCGTCGCGCGAACAGCTTCTCGCGCAATTGCAGGATTGGTGCCATCGCGCGGAACAAAGCGGCATCAAGGCGCTACAGGAATTCGCGACACGCCTGCGTCGCTACGCCTGATTCGAAATCGATTAGAATCTCAGGACGTCAAAAACCCCGCGTTGGCGGGGTTTTTTCATTTGGGCCGCCGGTTTTTGACGAAAGAAATCGGCAGGGCTCGAATTTGTATGAGGCTTGGGGCAGCGGCGCAATGGTGCCCCGGGGCGAGCGTAGAGGATGGGATCGGAGTAGTGTTGAAGCGCTGATTCTGGTTGACCGCGAAGCATGGGGTCCGAGTAAGCGCTAAAGCGCCAACTCGGACCGACCGCGAAGCATGGGATCAGAGTAAGCGCTAAAGCGCTAACTCTGATCGACAGGAGATATGGAGATGCAATCGACGATCAAACCCGTCGAGTACGACCGGCCCGTCGCAGCAGGGACCGTGTGCGGCGTGGGGCAGGCATGGGCCAAGGTGCCCGATGCGCCGTCCGCCGAGGAACGCGCTGCGCTGAAGGCGCGCATCAAGGCGCTGCTCGTGCGCGAAAAGGCCGTGCTGGTCGCGCACTACTACGTGGATGCCGAGCTGCAGGAACTCGCCGACGAAACCGGCGGCTGCGTTGCCGATTCGCTCGAAATGGCCCGCTTCGGCCGCGATCACGACGCGCAGACGCTGGTCGTCGCCGGCGTGCGCTTCATGGGCGAAACCGCGAAGATCCTGAGCCCGAACAAGCGGATCCTGATGCCCGATCTCGATGCGACCTGTTCGCTCGACCTCGGCTGTCCGGTCGATGAATTCTCGGCGTTCTGCGATGCGCATCCCGATCGTACCGTCGTCGTCTATGCGAACACCAGCGCGGCCGTGAAGGCCCGCGCGGACTGGATGGTCACGTCGTCGATCGGCCTCGAGATCGTGGCCGACCTGCACGCGCGAGGCGAGAAGATCATCTGGGCGCCGGATCGCCATCTCGGCAGTTATATCCAGAAGAAAACCGGCGCCGACATGCTGCTGTGGCAGGGCTCGTGCCTTGTCCACGACGAGTTCAAGGGCATCGAGCTCGACCTGCTGCGCGCCGAATATCCGGACGCGAAGGTGCTCGTCCATCCCGAATCGCCGGAAAGCGTCGTTGCGCAGGCCGATGTCGTCGGCTCGACCACGCAACTGATCGATGCGGCCGTGAAGCTGGACGCGACGCGTTTCATCGTCGCGACCGATCTCGGCATCCTGCACAAGATGCAGCTCGCGGCGCCCGGCAAGACCTTCATCGCAGCGCCGACGGCCGGCAACAGTGCGACCTGCAAGAGCTGCGCGCACTGCCCGTGGATGGCGATGAACGGTCTTGCGAACCTCGCCGACGTGCTCGAACGCGGTCACAACGAGATCTTCGTCGATCCGGCGATCGGCGAACGTGCGCGCCTGCCGATCGACCGGATGCTCGATTTCGCGGCCGCGCACAAGAAGCGCGTGCAGGCGAGCGGCGACCTGCAGCGCGACCAGCAACTGTTTGCGAACGTGGGGGCAGCGTAATGGACGGCCCGCACGCTCACATTCGATCGCTGCCGTCCGGCGGCGCGGCCGTATCTCCGCTTTACGACATCGTTCGCAAGCAATACGGCGCGGCATTCGACGACGCGATCGCGCGCAACGTCGCCGATGCGATCGCGGAAGACGTCGGCACCGGCGACCAGACCGGGCGGCTCGTGCCGGCCGGCGGGCGTCGCCGCGCGCGCATCATCGTGCGCGAGGAAGCCGTGCTGTGCGGCGTGCCGTGGTTCGAGGCCGTGATCGGCAGGATCGATCCGGCGATCGCCGTGCAATGGCGCTATCGCGAAGGCGACCGGATGATGCCCGATTCGACCGTCTGCGAACTCGAAGGGCCGGCGCGCGCGCTGTTGACGGCCGAGCGCAACGGGCTGAATTTCCTGCAACTGCTGTCGGGTGTCGCGACCGCGACGCGCCGTTACGTCGACCGCGTCGAAGGCACGCGCGCGAAGATCCTCGACACGCGCAAGACGCTGCCGGGCCTGCGCCTCGCGCAGAAGTACGCGGTGCGCGTCGGCGGCGGCGAGAACCAGCGTCTCGCGCTGTACGACGGGATCCTGATCAAGGAGAACCATATCGCCGCGGCGGGCGGCGTCGGCGAGGCGCTCGACGCGGCGTTCGCACTCGATTCGGGCGTGCCCGTGCAGGTTGAAGTCGAGACGCTCGCGCAGCTCGACACGGCGCTCGCGCATCGCGCGCAGTCGGTGCTGCTCGACAATTTCACGCTCGACATGATGCGTGAAGCGGTGCGTGTGGCGGCCGGCAAGGCCGTGCTCGAAGTGTCGGGCGGCGTCAATTTCGACACGGTCCGCGCGTTCGCAGAGACGGGCGTCGATCGCATCTCGATCGGCGCGCTGACAAAGGACGTGCGTGCGACGGATTATTCGATGCGGATCGTCGACTGACCGAGCGTGATGTGATCAGACAAAAAAGCCGTTGGCGCCCAAACGCCAACGGCTTTTTTCCTGTGCGGCCGCAGCCGGGAAGGCGCAGCGGTTCAGCGACGCGCGCGCGGCGTGAGCACGCTCGGCAGCGCCTTCGGCAGCGTGTGCGGCCAGTCGCGGCTGTAGTGCAGCCCGCGGCTTTCGCGGCGCGACTGCGCGCTCTTCACGATCAGCGTCGCCACGTCGACGAGGTTGCGCAGCTCGAGCAGGTCGCGCGTCACGCGGAAGTTCGCGTAGTACTCGTGGATCTCGTCGCGCAGCAGCGACAGCCGGTGCTTCGCGCGTTCGAGGCGCTTGTCGGTGCGCACGATGCCGACGTAGTTCCACATCAGGCGGCGCAGCTCGTCCCAGTTGTGCGCGACGACGACTTCCTCGTCCGCATCCGACACGCGGCTTTCGTCCCATGCGGGCAGCGTGGCCGGCGTGTCCGAATCGAAGCCTGCCGCCTCGATCGCTTCGGCCGCCGCGCGGCCGATCACGAGACATTCGAGCAGCGAGTTGCTCGCGAGCCGGTTCGCGCCGTGCAGCCCCGTGTACGACGTTTCGCCGACCGCGTACAGGCCCGCGAGATCGGTGCGCCCGGCGAGATCGGTCACGACGCCGCCGCACGTGTAGTGCGCGGCCGGCACGACGGGGATCGGCTGTTTCGCGATGTCAATGCCGAATTCGAGGCAGCGCGCATGGATCGTCGGGAAGTGTTCGCGCAGGAACGCTTCCGGCTGATGGCTGATGTCGAGATACACGCAGTCGATCCCGCGCTTCTTGATCTCGAAGTCGATCGCGCGCGCGACGATATCGCGCGGCGCGAGCTCGGCGCGAGGATCGTGCGCGGGCATGAAGCGCGTGCCGTCAGGCAGCTTCAACAGGCCGCCTTCGCCGCGCACGGCCTCCGAAATCAGGAACGATTTCGCATACGGATGGAACAGGCAGGTCGGGTGGAACTGGATGAATTCCATGTTCGACACGCGGCAGCCGGCGCGCCATGCCATCGCGATGCCGTCGCCGGTCGCCGTGTCGGGATTCGTTGTGTACAGATAGACCTTGCCGGCACCGCCCGTTGCGAGCACCGTGTGCGGTGCCTCGATCGTGATCGTGCGGTCGTTGTCGACGTCGAGCGCATAGAGGCCGTGACAGCGGCGGCCGGGCAGGCCGAGCCGGTCCGACGTGATCAGGTCGATCGCATGGTGATTTTCGAAGAACGTGATGTTCGGATGCTGGCGCGCGCGCTCCGACAGCGTCGCAAGCACCGCATGGCCGGTCGCGTCGGCCGCGTGAATGATCCGGCGGTGGCTGTGGCCGCCTTCGCGCGTCAGGTGGAAGCCGAGTTCGGCTGCGTCGTCCTTCGTGAACGGCACGCCTTGCGAGATCAGCCATTCGATCGCTTCGCGGCCGTGCTCGACGATATAGCGCGTCGCGCCTTCGTCGCACAGGCCGCCACCGGCGACCAGCGTGTCGCCGACGTGGTTCTCGATGCTGTCCGCCGAATCGAGGACCGCCGCAATGCCGCCCTGCGCGTTATCGCTTGCGCCCTCCATCATCGAACGTTTCGCGATCAGCGCGACACGTCGCGTGCTGGCCAGATTGAGTGCGACCGACAGGCCTGCCAGGCCGCTGCCGACGATCGCCACGTCGAATTTCATGCTGCATCTCCATCGTTACGCTTTTGATCTTGTGCGTTCCGGCGGCCATGGCCGCGGAAAGGGGAGAGCATACCGCGTCGGGCCCGAGCGTGCGCGCAAAACAAAAAGCCCCGCATGCGCGGGGCTTTTCGGTCGCCGTCAGGCTGGCAGAAACCGGAGATTACTTGATCTTGGTTTCTTTGTATTCCACATGCTTGCGGACGACGGGATCGAACTTCTTGATCGCCATCTTTTCCGGCATGTTGCGCTTGTTCTTCGTGGTCGTGTAGAAGTGACCCGTACCAGCGGTCGACTCAAGCTTGATCTTGTCGCGTGCGCCTTTTGCCATGATTGTGCTCCTTGGGCTTAGGCTTCGCCGCGTGCGCGCAGGTCAGCGAGCACGGAATCGATGCCGTTCTTGTCGATCAGGCGCAGGCCGGCGTTCGAAACGCGCAGGCGCACCCAGCGGTTTTCGCTCTCTACCCAGAACCGGCGGTTTTGCAGGTTCGGCAGGAAGCGGCGCTTGGTCTTGTTGTTGGCGTGGGAAACGTTGTTGCCGCTCATCGGCGCTTTCCCAGTTACTTGGCATACGCGTGCCATGAGAGCACTCCTAATACGCTAAATTCGGGGTTCGATCGCCGATGAAGGTTCTCATCGCGCCGCCACGTGATCCATGGCTGCACTCTCAGAACGCCGTAGCCCTTGCAGACAAGGCCCTTCGATGGCTAGAACTGGTTGGAAAAAAGACAGACGGCGATTCTAGCAGAAAAAGTTCAGGAAAATCAAACCTAATTTCGCTTCGCCGTTGTGGCGCCCCGAGGCGGGCCGCCGCGCCACAGTCTACAGCCAACCGGCACGTGCGAACGAGAAAGTGTCGCTGGTGCCGACGACGACGTGATCGAGCAGCCGCACGTCGACGAGTTCGAGCGCGTCGCGCAGCACGCGGGTCAGGCGGCGGTCCTCCGCGCTCGGCTGCACCGCGCCCGACGGATGGTTGTGCGCGACGATCAGCGCCGCGGCGTTATGCGTCATCGCGCGGCGCACGATCTCGCGCGGGTAGACGGCCATGCGCGTCAGCGAGCCGCGCGTGATTTCCTCCGTCTCGATCAGGCCGTGGCGGGCGTCGAGGTAGACCGCGACGAACACTTCGTGCGGGTGCGAGCCGATCTTCAGCCGCAGATAATCCTCTACCGCGCCGGGCGAATCGATCGGCGTACGTTCGGATGCTTTCTCCTTCAGCATGCGCCGCGCGATCTCGGTGACCGCGGCCAGCCGTGTGGAGCGCGCAGGGCCGATGCCGGGGTGCGCCTCGAAATCGTCGGTCGTCGCCTCGAGCAGCCCGCGCAACGTTCCGAACTGCTTGACCAATGCGCGGGCGCTGACGAATACGTCGTGTCCTGGCTTGCCGGTGCCGAGCAGCAGCGCGATCAGTTCGTCGTCGGTCAGCGCGGCCGGTCCGCGCTCCAGCAATCGCTCGCGCGGCCGCTCGGGCCGCCAGTCGCCCGGGCGGCGCTTGCTCCGGCGAATCGGGAGGGCGCGGCGGGGCGGATCGGTCGGCGCATCGGCGTCGTCGCGACATTCGACCGGCGGCAGGGCGAGGCAGGGTGACAGCATGCTCGAAACTCCATTGGCGGCGGGCGGTCTGCGCGACGTCGTCGCACTTTCCGCCTTGCGCGCTCAGGTGACTTACAATATTGGTTTTGCGCCGGGCCTTTTCGGCCGTATCGGGCGCCGACTGAACGAGTAATTCATGAGCCTCATCGACCTATCCGAAGTGAAGCCCGGTTCCCACGTCACGTTGCATTACCGGCTCGCACTGGCCGACGGTGCCGACATCGTCAACACCTTCACCGACAAGCCGGCCACGCTGCTGCTCGGCGCGGGGCAACTGGCGCCGTCGCTGGAACAGATTCTGCTCGGGCTCAGGGTTGGAGACCACTCGACTTTTCAGCTAACGCCCGAACAGGGGTTCGGTCCCCGGAATCCCGACATGCTCCAGCGCGTGACGCTGTCGACGCTGCGCGAGAACGGGATGGTCGGCGACGATTTCACGCCGGGCGAGCTGATCGAGTTCAATGCGCCGGACGGCGGCCGGTATGCGGGGGTGCTGAAGGAAGTCGGCGAAACCTCGGCGCTGTTCGACTTCAACCATCCGCTCGCGGGCCAGGCGCTCACGTTCGAAGTGAAAATCATCGGAATCCTGTAATCATGAGCACCACCGATACGCTGTCCGGGCAGACCGTCGCCGCCGACGCCGAAATCCTGCTGGCCCAGCCGCGCGGCTTCTGCGCGGGCGTCGACCGCGCGATCGAGATCGTCGAGCGCGCGATCGCGATGCACGGTGCGCCGATCTATGTCCGTCACGAAATCGTCCACAACAAGTACGTGGTCGAGGATCTGAAGAAGAAAGGCGCGATCTTCGTCGAGGAACTCGAGGAAGTGCCGGCCGGCAATACCGTGATCTTCAGCGCGCACGGCGTGTCGAAGGCCGTGCGCGACGAGGCCGACGTGCGCGGGTTGCGCATTTACGACGCAACCTGCCCGCTGGTCACGAAGGTGCACGTCGAGGTGGCGAAAATGCGTCAGGACGGCGTCGATATCGTGATGATCGGGCACAAGGGCCACCCGGAAGTCGAAGGCACGATGGGGCAGGTCGAGCGCGGGATGCATCTCGTCGAGAGCGTCGAGGACGTGCAGAAGCTCGAGCTCGCCGATCCCGAGCGCATCGCGCTCGTCACGCAGACGACGCTGTCGGTCGACGACGCGGCCGAGATCATCGCCGCGTTGAAGGCGAAGTACCCGAAGATCCGCGAACCGAAGAAGCAGGACATCTGCTACGCGACGCAGAACCGCCAGGATGCGGTGAAGTTCATGGCGCCGCAGTGCGATGTCGTGATCGTCGTCGGCAGCCCGAACAGCTCGAATTCGAGCCGGCTTCGCGAAGTGGCCGAGAAGCGCGGTGTGGATGCGTATATGGTCGACGCGCCCGATCAGATCGATCCGGCATGGGTCGCAGGCAAACGCCGCATCGGCGTGACGGCCGGCGCGTCGGCACCCGAAGTGCTCGCCCAGGCCGTGATCGCGCGACTGCGCGAGCTCGGCGTGCGCAACGTTCGCGCGCTCGACGGCATCGAGGAAAACGTGTCGTTTCCGCTGCCGCGCGGGTTGAACCTGCCGCCCGCTGCCTGATTGCCGCATCGCACTCGCGGAACACCGAAGCGCGCCTCCCGGCGCGCTTTTTTTTGTACGTTGAAATCGAGATCGCAACCATTATTCGCGGTCATGGTGCAACCCGGTTGCTCCGCGTGTTCGTGACTGTCTCTCAAAATTGGTTGCAATGCAGGAAAACCCCATCGAATCAGGATTATTGGCGTCCTATAAATGGAGTTACAATGCGCCCGTTTTCAAGCCTGAATGGCTTTGAAATCGGATTTTGGCAAGGCGCGGGAGACCATTCAATGCATGTGAAGTTGGCTTACGCCGTGTCCGTCGCCGTACCGGTTGCAATGCGTGCCGGTTGCAGCAAAAAGAGCGACGACGGGGCGGGCAGGGAGGCTGCGGTGTTCGCGGCATCGCCGGCCAGCGGCGTGCGCGTCGCCGGAACCGGTCGTGCGGCACCATCGGCGTGCCGCATCGCGCAATTGGGCAAGGACAAGGAAAACGGGGCACGTTTGGCGATCGAGGAAATCAACGCGCTTGGCCTGGCGAACGGCCGGGCAGCGGGCATGGAGGTTGCATTGCAACAAGCCGCCGGTCGCGGTGTGGCAGCGACCGTGCGTGCCGATCGACGGATGACGGCTACGGCGCCGCATGCATGCGGCGATGCGCACATCGTGCGGATGTCACCGCCCCCTTTTCATTTCGATTCGACGAAACAGCGTGTCGCCGCGAGCGGTGGTGTCGTGGTGTGCGGTCTGGTTCGTACGATGGATTCCGACGCAGCCCCGACGCATGTCGGGCGCGGCTTTCGCGATGCCTTGCCAGGCGACGCGGCACGGAATCCGATCCGCCCGGATGCGGGGCTTGCCTCGCACCGGACGGAAAAAGGCACGGATGCCGGGCAACCGGACGATGGCCGTCCCGGCATGCTGCCCTACGACTTCAAGGAGGCCTCGAACACCGTCCTCGACGTCGTGACGATTTAGCGACGGGACTCATGACGGCACCGGAACAGTGCGGTGCCGTTTTTGTATCCGCTCCGGCGGCAGGTCCGGCCGTACAGGCCGGGCGGCGCGCGCCGGGACGATCCACACCCTTACCGGTATCGACTAGTACCCGCAGTGTCGCCGAGAAGGCGCGATTCCTCGCTTACCCGCGGGGCGCAACGTCCTCCGGCAGCACGGGCCAAGGAGCTTTAAATGGATATTTTCGTCCAGCAGGTTCTCAACGGGCTGGTGCTCGGCAGTGTGTACGCCATCATCGCGTTGGGTTACACGATGGTGTACGGCATTCTCGGCATCATCAACTTCGCGCACGGCGACGTGCTGATGATCGGCGCGATGGTCGCGTTGTCGGCCATCACCGTGCTGCAGAACCACTTCCCCGGACTCGGCAACATCGCCACGCTGACGATCGGCCTGGGCATCGCCGCGGTCGTTTGTGCATTCGTCGGCTTCACGATCGAGCGTGTCGCGTACCGGCCGCTGCGCCGCGCGCCGCGCCTCGCGCCGCTGATCACCGCGATCGGCGTGTCGATCCTGCTGCAGACGGCCGCGATGATCATCTGGTCGCGCAACCCGCTGCCGTTCCCGCAATTGCTGCCGACCGATCCGATCAACGTGATCAAGGCGACCGACACGACGCCCGGCGCCGTGATCTCGGTGACTGAAATCGTGATCATCGCGGTGGCGTTCATCGTGATGGGCGGCCTGCTGCTGCTCGTGCACAAGACCAAGCTCGGCCGCGCGATGCGCGCGATCGCCGAAAGCCCGAACACGGCAAGCTTGATGGGCGTGAACCCGAACTTCGTGATTTCCGCGACATTCATGATCGGCTCCGCGCTCGCCGCGCTGGCCGGCGTGATGATCGCGTCCGAATACGGCAACGTGCACTTCTACATGGGCTTCATCCCCGGCATGAAGGCGTTCACGGCGGCGGTGCTCGGCGGTATCGGCAACCTCGGCGGTGCGATGGTCGGCGGCGTGCTGCTCGGCCTGATCGAGCAGCTCGGTGCCGGCTACATCGGCAACCTCACCGGCGGCGTATTCGGCAGCAACTACCAGGACGTGTTCGCCTTCATCGTGCTGATCATCGTGCTGGTGTTCCGTCCGTCGGGCCTGCTGGGCGAACGGGTCGCGGATCGCGCGTAACGGAAGGGAGCAAACAACATGACATCCATTCAACCGATCGAATCCTCGACGTCGCTCGTCGAAGAGCGCAATACCGCCAAGACCGTCATCATCGGCATCCTGACCGCTGTGTTCGTGATCGCCGCGCCGATCATCATCGGCTCGGCCGGCGGCAACTACTGGGTCCGCGTGCTCGACTTCGCGATGCTGTACGTGATGCTCGCGCTCGGCCTGAACGTGGTGGTCGGCTTCGCCGGCCTGCTCGACCTCGGCTACATCGCGTTCTACGCGGTGGGCGCGTATACGGCGGCGCTGCTGTCTTCGCCGCACCTGACCTCGCAGTTCGAGTGGATCGCGGCGATCGCGCCCGGCGGGCTGCACATCCCGTTCCTGATCATCGTGCCGATCGCGATGGCGCTGGCGGCCACCTTCGGGATCCTGCTCGGTGCGCCGACGCTGCGCCTGCGCGGCGACTACCTGGCGATCGTGACCCTCGGCTTCGGCGAAATCGTCCGGATCTTCATGAACAACCTCGACCGTCCGGTGAACATCACCAACGGCCCGAAGGGGATCACGGGCATCGATCCGGTGCATGTCGGCGGCTTCAACCTGTCGCAGACGCACTCGCTGTTCGGCCTCCAGCTGCCGTCGGTCTACATGTACTACTACCTGTTCGTGCTGTGCTCGCTGCTGGTGATCTGGACGTGTACGCGCCTGCAGCACTCGCGCATCGGCCGCGCATGGGCGGCAATCCGCGAGGACGAGATCGCGGCGAAGGCGATGGGCATCAACACCCGCAACGTGAAGCTGCTCGCGTTTGCGATGGGCGCATCGTTCGGCGGCCTGTCGGGCGCGATGTTCGGTTCGTTCCAGGGCTTCGTGTCGCCTGAATCGTTCACGTTCTGGGAATCGATCGTGGTGCTGGCGTGCGTGGTGCTCGGCGGCATGGGCCATATCCCGGGCGTGATCCTGGGTGCGGTGCTGCTCGCGATCTTCCCGGAATTCCTGCGCTCGACGATGAGCCCGCTGCAGCATGCGCTGTTCGGTCATGACATCGTCGATACGGAAGTGATCCGTCAGGCGCTGTACGGCCTCGCGATGGTGATCATCATGCTGTACCGCTCGGAAGGCCTGTGGCCCGCGCCGAAGCATGAGGACAAGATCGCGAAACTGGCGAAGCGCGCCAGCAAGAAGCCGGTGCGCGCGTAACGAACGGACAAGGGGATACACACATGAGCGACAAGCAAATCCGACTGTCCGTGCAGGGCGTGAACAAACGCTTCGGCGGCCTGCAGGCACTGTCCGACGTCGGCCTGCAGATCAAGGAAGGCGAGATCTACGGTCTGATCGGCCCGAACGGCGCCGGCAAGACGACGTTCTTCAACGTGATCACGGGCCTCTACACGCCGGACTCCGGCGACTTCAAGCTGGACGGCCAGAACTACACGCCGACGGCCGTGCACCAGGTCGCGAAGGCCGGTATCGCGCGCACGTTCCAGAACATCCGCCTGTTCGGCGGGATGACGGCCCTCGAGAACGTGATGGTGGGCCGCCACGTGCGCACCAAGCACGGCCTGCTCGGCGCGGTGTTCCAGACGCCGGCCGAACGCCAGGAGGAGCGCGAGATCAAGGAACGCGCGATCGAGCTGCTCGAATACGTGGGCGTGCTGCAGTACGCGGACTACACGTCGCGCAACCTGTCGTACGGCCACCAGCGCCGTCTCGAGATCGCGCGGGCGCTGGCGACCGACCCGAAGCTGCTCGCGCTCGACGAGCCGGCGGCCGGGATGAACGCGACCGAGAAGGTCGAACTCACGCGCCTGCTCGACAAGATCCGCTCGGACGGCCGCACGATTCTCCTGATCGAGCACGACGTGAAGCTCGTGATGGGGCTGTGCAACCGGATGACGGTGCTCGATTACGGCAAGGTGATCGCCGAGGGTCTGCCGCAGGACGTGCAGAAGAACCCGAAGGTGATTGAGGCATATCTCGGCGCAGGGGTGCACTGATGGCAGCGGCAATGTTGAAAATCAAGGGCTTGCAGGTCAACTACGGCGGCATCCAGGCCGTCAAGGGCGTTGACATGGAAGTCCGTCAGGGCGAGCTCGTGACGCTGATCGGCGCGAACGGCGCGGGCAAGACCACGACGATGAAGGCGATCACGGGTCTGAAGCCGTATTCGGCGGGCGACATCGAGTACGACGGCAAGTCGATCAAGGGCATCCCGGCACACGAGCTGCTCAAGCGCGGCCTCGCGATGGTGCCGGAAGGCCGCGGGATTTTCGCGCGGATGTCGATCGTCGAGAACATGCAGATGGGCGCGTACCTGCGCAACGACACCGAGCAGATCAAGAAGGACGTCGACCGGATGTTCGGCTTCTTCCCGCGCCTGAAGGAGCGTGCGTCGCAGCTCGCGGGCACGTTGTCGGGCGGCGAGCAGCAGATGCTGGCGATGTCGCGCGCGATTCTCTCCAAGCCGAAGCTGCTGCTGCTCGACGAGCCGTCGATGGGGCTGTCGCCGATCATGGTCGAGAAGATCTTCGAAGTCGTGCGCGAGATCTCGAAGGAGGGCATCACGGTGCTGCTCGTCGAGCAGAACGCGCGCCTCGCGCTGCAGGCGGCCGACCGCGGCTACGTGATGGACTCGGGCATGGTCACGATGGAAGGCGACGCGAAGCAGATGCTCGACGATCCGAAGGTGCGTGCAGCGTATCTGGGTGAGTAAGTGAATGAATGAGCGGGCCCGGTGACGCGCGGCGGCATACGCCGCGCGCGTCGTGCAAGGGCTTTCGAAAGGCTGTCACGGGATGCCGTGACAGCCTTTTTTTCGTGTTGTGCGATTCGTGTCGAACTGTGTGTGCGAAGGCGACTCCATTCGACTGTTGCACCACGCACGCGACGCGGGAAACGGCAGGGCAGGCCACCCGAAGCCGGTCGCCCGCAGCCGGTCGCCCGCCGCCGGTCGCCCGCAAACCGACACGCGGGCCGCGTAGCATCGACGGCCCATCGGCACACGGAGAACACGCATGAGTCTGGACTACGGTTTCGTGAAGGCGAAGGTGACATCGGTGGCGAAGCTGAAGGGCTCGCCGCACGGCAGCGAGATCCAGTATCACATCCACCTGACGCTGGCGCTGCCGGCCGGCGACTGGGATGTCGCGATCAACGTCGGCACCAGCGATGCGGACGACTTGCTGAACTACAAGCTGGTCTACGATTTCCACCATCCCGTCACGCAGACGCTCGCGGCTGCGGCGGAGGGCTACACCGACCTCACGGGGCAGGCCGCGCTGCCCGCGCTCGACTACCTGCGCAGCGACATCCTGAACGAGACGGGCGCGTGGCGCGCGAGCGCGGTGATGGACGGCACCGAGAACCCGGAGCCGATCCCGTCGCTGCTGCGGCTCGTGAGCGCCGCGCAGTCGCAGGGCCTCGACGTCGTCGTGTTCGGCCGCACGTATGCGGAAGGCAACGGTATTCACGACACGCACATGAACCAGGGCTCGACGGGCCCGAACTACCTGCATCGCGCAGGCGACGACCATAACGACCACAACGACGTCTGGCAGGACGGCGCGCTGATCGTGCGCGTGAGCGATACGCAGTGGGCCGCGTATTTCGCGGCGTTCGAACAGCAGGCCGTGCCCACCGATGCGCTCGGCAATCCGCTGCCGGGCGCGGGGCCGATCACGCGCTGAGGCCGGCCGCTGTCGCTGCCGGCTGCATCACGCGGCCGGCAGCGTCTTGCCGAACGAGATGCGCTCCTCGACGCGATAGCCGAGCGCCGCATAAAAGCGGCACGCATCGTCGTTGCCGGGCAGCACCTGCAGGTTGATCTTCAGGCAGCCGCGCGCGGCGAGCGCGCTTTCCGCGTGCGCGATCAGCGCGCGGCCGACGCCGAGCCGCCGCGCGTCGTTCGCGACGCCGAACGAGTAGAGCCAGCCGCGATGTCCGTCGAAACCCGCCATCAGCGTGCCGACGACGCGCGCGCCGCTGGTCGCGACGAAGAACAGCTCGGGCTGCGTCGCGAGCTTCAGCTCGATCGATCGCAGCGGATCGCGGTGCGGCGGCGCGCCGGCTTCGTCGTACTGCGGGAACGCGTCGCGCCATACCGCGAGCACGGCATCGGTGTCGGCGCGTTCGAACGGGCGGATCGCGACAGCATCGGCGGCGGCATCCATCGCGGCGGTCTCCTTAGAGCGTGTCGAGGATCGACCGCAGCATCGCCATCATCTGGTCGATCTCGTCGGTCGTCACGTTCAGCGCGGGCATGAAGCGCAGCAGGTTCGGCCGCGCGGCGTTCAGCAGCAGGCCGTCGGGCTGCATGTCGCGCGCCTTCTCGACGATCTGCGGGCCGATATCCTTGCCGAGCAGCAGCGCGCGCAGCAGGCCTTCGCCGCGTTCGCCTTCGAAGCCGCGCTCCTCCGACAGCTCGAGCAGCTTGCGCTTCAGGTATTCGCCGCGTGCGCGCACGCCTTCGAGGAAGCCGGGCGCGACGAGCTGCGAGATCACCGAATAGCCGGCCGCCGTCATCAGCGGGTTGCCGTTGTACGTGCCGCCCTGGTCGCCGGCCTCGAACACCGCGACGTCGGCCTTCGACAGCAGCGCCGCGAGCGGCACGCCGCTGCCGATGCCCTTGCCGAGCGTCATGACGTCCGGCTCGATGTCGGCGAGCTCGTACGCGAAAAGCGTACCCGCACGGCCGCAGCCGCTCTGCACTTCGTCGACGATCAGCAGCAGGTTGTGCTGCTTCGTCAGCGCGCGCAGTTCGCGCATGAACTCGCGCGTTGCCGGGATCACACCGCCTTCACCCTGGATCGGTTCGAGCATCACGGCGACGGTCTTGTCGGTGATCAGCTTCTCGACCGAGTTGATGTTGTTCAGTTCGGCCTTCGGGAAGCCCGGCACCTGCGGCGCGTAGATCGTGTCCCAGCCCGGCTTGCCGCTGGCCGACATCGTCGCGAGCGTGCGGCCGTGGAAGCTGTGGTCGAACGTGATGATCTCGTATGCACCGTTGCGGAACTTGCGGCCCCACTTGCGCGCGAGCTTGATCGCGCCTTCGTTCGCCTCGGCGCCGCTGTTCGTGAAGAACACCTTGTCGAACACGCTGTGCTGCGTGAGCAGGCCCGCGAGCTTCGCCATCGGCTCGTTGTAGAACGCCGGCGACGGGTTCAGCAGCTTTTCGGCCTGCGTCTTCAGCGCTTCGACGACACCGTCGTTGCAGTGGCCGAGGCTGTTGACGGCCCAGCCCTGGATGAAGTCCAGATAGCGCTTGCCCGTGTGATCGTAGAGCCACGAACCCTTGCCGTGCGTAAACACGATGTCGGGGCGGTTCGTGATGTACATCAGCGAGTCGATCGGGTAATCGTTCAAGGGCATGGCAGCAGACTCCAGCGGGCGTTGAAAGGGAAACGGGCAATAAAAAAGCCACGGAAGGCCGTGGCTGGTGGGTTCGAACAGCTTGTGCGTAACCGGTGAAGCAGTGTGGGGTTACGCGCGAGTCCGTGACGAGCCTGCGGCATCCGGGCGGAGCGGCGAGCGGCGACGTCGAAGAGCGGACAGGAAGCGGTTCATGTGCGCAAGCATAAGGCATCCGGCGCCCCACTGTAAACCGCCGCGACGCCACGGATGTGACAGCGCGGCGCGGAACGCGGGTGTGCCGTACTCAGACCGGATGCGCGAGATCGGCAGCGCTCGTGAACGAATCCGCGTAGAACTCGTCGGCCGGCAGCGCGTGGTGCTGCGTGAAGTCGCGCTGCGCGGATTCCACCATCACCGGCGCGCCGCACGCGTACACCTGGTGACCCGACAGATCGGGCAGGTCCTCGATCACCGCGCGATGGACGAAGCCCGTGCGGCCCGTCCATTGGTCGCCGTCGTCGGGCTCGGAGAGCACCGGCACGTACTTGAAGTTCGGGATTTCGCCGGCCCACTGCTCGGCGAGCTCGCCGAGGTAGATGTCCTTCTTGCGGCGTGCGCCCCAGTAGAGCGTCATCGGGCGCGTGATACCCCGGTGCTTCACGTGTTCGATGATCGCCTTGATCGGCGCGAAGCCCGTGCCCGATGCAAGCAGTACGATCGGCTTGTCGGAATCCTCGCGCAGGAAGAACGTGCCGAGCGGGCCTTCGAAGCGCAGGATGTCGCGCTCCTTCATCGCGCCGAACACGTGGTCGGTGAACTTGCCGCCCGGCATGTGGCGGATGTGCAGCTCGATCGGGCCTTCCTCGTGCGGCGCGTTTGCCATCGAGTAGCTGCGGCGCGAGCCGTCCTTCAGGATGAACTCGACGTACTGGCCCGCGAGGTACTGCAGGCGCTCGTTGGCGGGCAACTGCAGCTTCACGACCATCACGTCGTCGGCTTTGCGCTCGAGCGCGGCGATCCGGCACGGCAGCTTCTTGACCTGCACGCCGTCGACGCCGGCGATTTCGCGCACGTCGATCTCGAGATCGCACTGCGCCTTCGAGCAGCACAGCAGCGCGAGGCCGCGCGTGCGCTCGTCATTGGACAGGGCCGACGCGGCATGCGGGCCCTGTTCGATCTGGCCCGACACGATCTGGCCCTTGCAGGAGCCGCACGCGCCGTTCTTGCAGCCGTACGGCAGATGGACGTTCTGGCGCAGCGCGGCCGCCAGCACGGTTTCG
Source organism: Burkholderia sp. MS455 (assembly GCF_016899445.1). Lineage (NCBI taxonomy): Bacteria > Pseudomonadati > Pseudomonadota > Betaproteobacteria > Burkholderiales > Burkholderiaceae > Burkholderia > Burkholderia sp. MS455. Next base: position 2,781,750 of record NZ_CP041779.1, on the reverse strand, counting down.
TCCGACTCGACCTGGAATTGCCGGCCGCTTTGCTTGAGAGTGACGTTGAATGCCATAGAACCAAACTAGAACAAAATGTGGGGACCGTGCATGTCGAGCACGGCAGCTACAATGCAAACCCGTTGCGCGTCGCGCAACGGTGGCTACTGATTTCGCAACCAACATGATCGCGACACGAATCCTGCGCCGGCCGCGCGCACTGATCGTCGGCTGCGGCGACGTCGGCATGCGCTGCGTCGCGCAATGGCGCGACACGCGCCGCAATCTGCGGATCTTCGCGCTGACGAGCCACCCGGCCCGCCGCGACGAGCTGCGTGCCGCAGGCGCGACGCCGATCGTCGGCGACCTCGATCGCCCGGCGACGCTCGGCCGCCTCGCGGGCCTTGCCCGCACGATCCTGCATCTCGCGCCGCCGCAGTCCGACGGCCGCGACGACCGGCGCACGCGTGCGCTGATCGCCGCAACGACCGTGCCCATGCGGCGACCGTCGGCACCGCCGGCCCCTGCGGTCGGCCGGCTCCGAACGCTGCGCGCCGCTGCCCGGCAGGCCGGCGCGCCCGTTCGGGCAGCGCGTATTGTACCCGACGGTCTTCGCGCGCCGAGGCTCGTCTACGCGAGCACGACGGGCGTATACGGCGATTGCGGCGGCGCGCGCATCGACGAAACGCACCCGCTGCGTCCCGCGAATCCGCGCGCGTTCCGGCGCGTGTCGGCCGAGCGGCAACTGCGCGCGGCGACGGTGCGCGGCGTGCTGTCCGCGCGCATCGTGCGCATTCCCGGCATCTACGCGGCGAACCGTCTGCCGGTCGCGCGGCTCGAGCGCGGCACGCCGGCGCTCGAGCCGGCCGACGACGTCTATACGAACCACATCCACGCCGACGATCTCGCGGCGATCCTGCGCCGCGCAGCCGAGCGCGGCAGGCCGGCGCGCGCCGTGCACGCGTCGGACGACAGCGAACTGCGGATGGGGGAGTATTTCGACCGGGTCGCGCAGGCGCTCGGCCTGCCGCGGCCGCCGCGCGTCAGCCGCGCGGACGCCGAACGCCAGCTCGAACCGGCGCTGCTGTCGTTCATGCGCGAGTCGCGGCGCCTGTCCAACGCACGGCTCAAGGCCGAATTGTGCGTGACGTTGCGTTATCCGACCGTAGACGATTTCCTTCAAACGCTCGCGCCGGGCAGCGCGTCAGGTCAGCGCCGGTAACGCCTCGATCAGCAGGAAGCACAGCAGCGCGCCGATCAGCGCGCCGATCAGGTTCGGATGATATTTGTGCTTCCGGTGCATCGCGGCCAGCAGCCCGCCGATCACGATGACGCCGACGACCGCGAACGCGATCATCACGTACGGCAGTTCGAAAGAATGGTTGATGTTCATGATGTCTCCCCCTGCATCGCTGCTCGTGCAGCTTGTGATTTGAGTATAGCGGGGGATCGTGAGGCCGAGACGCGGCCGGACACCGAACGGTCGTGCGGATTTTCCCTTACAGGGTTTTGTCGGGATTGCGCAACGCTGAAAGGTCGGCGTCATCGAGCCACCGCCACCCGCCGGGTTCGAGGTCGTCCGGCAGCGCGAAGCCGCCGATGCTTTCGCGGTGCAGCAACTCGACGCGATTGCTTGCCGCCGCGACCATGCGTTTCACCTGGTGATACTTGCCTTCCAGAACGGTCAGCGCGAGCGCGTGCGTGTCGCGCGCATCGGCGGCGACCGCCGCGATCGGCTTCGGCTCGCCGTGGAGCTGCACGCCGGTGCGCAGCGCGTGCAGTTGCGCGTCGTCGAGCGGATGGCGCACGGTCGCCACGTAGGTCTTCGGCACCTTGCGCTTCGGCGACGTGTACGCGTGCACGAACTGGCCGTCGTCGGACAGCAGCAGCAGGCCTGTCGTGTCCTGGTCGAGACGGCCGACGCATTGCACGCCGCGCGCGACGAGCGGCGCGGGCAGCAGGCTGAACACGCTTGCATGATGTTGCGGATCGCGCGAACACTCGTAGCCGGCCGGCTTGTTGAGCGCGAGATACGCGTGCGCGTGGAACGGCCAGGCCGTATCGTCGACCGAGAATACGAGGCCGTCGGTGTCGAACGACGCGTCGGGGTCGGTCGCGCGGGCGCCCGAGACGGCGACGCGGCCCGCTTCGATCAGGCCGCGGCACTGGCGGCGCGAGCCGAAGCCCTGGGTGTAGAGAATGCTTTCGAGATCCATAGCGCGCGCATTCTATCAAGCGGCGCGCGGTCGGCATGAACACGCATGCGCTGGTAAGCTCCCGGAACGCCGCGCGACGCTCGTTCATTCTTCACGGAAAATCCATGCATTTCGATTCGTTCCCGTTCGGCCGCAAGGCTGCCGCAGTCATCCTTGCCGCGACCGCTTCGTCGGCCGCGTTCGCGCATGCGCATCTCGCGAAGAGCGATCCGGCGGCGGGCGTGGTGCTGGCCGCGGCACCGGCCGCCGTCACGATCGACTTCACCGAGCCGCTGGAGCCGGCGTTCAGCTCGATCGTCGTCGTCGACGGCGACGGCAAGACGGTGTCGGACGGCAACGCGCGCATCGATGCGTCGAACCGCAAGCGGATGACGGTGCCGCTCACGGCGGTCGGCACGGGCGCCTATACGGTGAAATGGGTGGCCGTCGCGACCGACGGGCACCGCACGCAAGGGGCGTACGGCTTCGGCGTGAAGTGACGCAATGGCGGCGGCAGGCCCGTGCCAGGGCTGCCGCCGCTCTTATCCGACAGGGAGTTTCCCGCATGAATCCGACGACGCTCGATGCACTCGCCGATTTCCCCCGTCTGCTCGAAGCCCATTTCGCGGCCGTGCCCGACGGCTACGCGCGCTGGACGCCCGACGACTGGGCCGGGATCCCGAGCGAGCACTTCTCGCCGCTCGGGCAGCTCTGCCATGTGCGCGACATCGAGATCGACGGTTATCACGTGCGGCTGCGGCGGATGCTCGACGAAGATCGGCCGCTGCTCGTGTCGATCGACGGTGATGCGCTCGCGGTCGAGCGCCGCTACAACGATGCCTATGCGTCCGACGTGCTCGCGGCGATCCGCGAAGCGAGACGCGAGACGCTGGACCTCGTGTCGCGCCTCACGCCCGAACAGTTCGAGCGTATCGGCGAGTTCGACGGCTACGGCTCGCTGACCGTGCGCGGGCTCGTCCATTACCTGTGCAGCCACGATCAGCAGCATCTTGCCGGCATGCAATGGCTGCTCGGCAAGATCGACGCGGCGCTGTACGCACGCTGAACCGGCCGGCGCTCGCGCCACCGCGAGCGGATTCCGGTGCCGCCGTCGGTGCGGCAGCGCACACTGTGACGTTCCGATTGGATCGGTTTTCTGGATAATCCATCCAGCCGCGACCGGCTGACCGGCGCGGCGCGCGTGCCTACACTCCAAGCTTCGTTCAACGAGAAAAGGAGTCAACCGTGGCAACTCACACGCTCGCAGACAAGGTCGTCCTGATCGCAGGCGGCGCAAAGAATCTCGGCGGCCTGATCGCGCGGGACCTGGCGGGCCACGGCGCGAAGGCGGTGGCGATTCACTACAACAGCGCGGCGTCGCAGGCGCAGGCCGAGGAGACGGCCGCCGCGGTGCGCGCGGCCGGTGCCGAGGCCGCGACGTTCCAGGCCGACCTGACGACGGCCGCCGCGGTCGAGAAGCTGTTCGACGATGCGAAGCAGCGCTTCGGCAAGATCGACATCGCGATCAACACGGTCGGCAAGGTGCTGAAGAAGCCGTTCACCGAGATCAGCGAAGCCGAGTACGACGAGATGTTCGCGGTCAACAGCAAGTCGGCGTTCTTCTTCATCAAGGAAGCGGGGCGGCACCTCGAGGATCACGGCAAGCTCGTCACGCTCGTGACGTCGCTGCTCGGCGCGTTCACGCCGTTCTATGCGGCGTACGAAGGGTCGAAGGCACCGGTCGAGCACTTCACGCGCGCGGCGTCGAAGGAGTACGGCGCACGCGGGATTTCGGTGACGGCCGTCGGGCCCGGCCCGATGGACACGCCGTTCTTCTATCCGGCCGAGGGCGCCGATGCGGTCGCATATCACAAGACGGCGGCCGCGCTGTCGCCGTTCAGCAAGACGGGCCTGACCGACATCGAGGACGTCGTGCCGTTCATCCGCCATCTCGTGACCGACGGCTGGTGGATCACGGGCCAGACGATCCTGATCAACGGCGGCTATACGACCAAGTAACCGACCGCTTAATGGGCCGCACCGGCCGCCGCCGCGGGCGCACGGCGCACCGCAATGGCTCGTTTGCGTGGACAATGGACGGGCGCGCAGCCGCGAGGCCGCGCGCCCGTTTTCTCTGTGCCGCCGGACCCTGCCGCGATGCGCGACGGCTGGCGGCGACGGTCGTCCGAACCCACGTTCCCCGCCGATGGACAAGCTGGATCAGGTCAGAATCTTCCTGCAGGTTGCCGAGATGGGCAGCTTCATCAAGGCCGCGCATGCGCTCGACGTGCCGCGCGCGACCGTGTCGGCGGCCGTCCAGCAGCTCGAGGCGGGGCTCGGCACGCGCCTCTTGCACCGCACGACGCGCCAGGTGCAGTTGACCGCCGACGGCGCGCTGCTGCTCGAACGCGGCCGGCGCCTGCTCGCCGAGGCCGACGAGCTCGATCGACTGTTCCGCCGCCGCGACCGCGACGTGGTCGGGCGGCTGAACGTCGACGTGCCTAGCCGGATCGCGCGCCGCGTGATCGCGCCCGCGCTGCCGTCGCTGTTTCGCCGCTACCCGAAGCTGCAATTGTCGCTCGGCTCGACGGACCGCTCGATCGACCTGGTTCAGGAGGGCGTCGACTGCGCGATCCGCGTCGGGCGGCTCGCGGACAGCAGCCTCGTCGTGCGGCCGCTCGGACAGTTCACGCTGATCAACTGCGCGAGCCCCGACTACCTGCGCGAATGCGGCGTGCCCGAGCATCCGGATGCGCTCGCGCACGGGCACTGGGCGATCGGCTATGCGTCGCCGACGACGGGGCGCGAGCTCGGGTGGGAATACTGCGTGGACGGCGAGCGGCACACGCTGACGCTGCCGAGCCGCGTGATCGTCAACAACGCCGAAACCTATATCGCCGGCTGCATCGCCGGGATGGGGCTGATCCAGATTCCGCGGTTCGACGTCGAGCATCTGCTGGACAGCGGCGCGCTCGTCGACGTGATGCCTGGCCATCGCGCCGAGCCGATGGGGGTGTCGGCCGTGTATCCGCACCGGCGGCACCGGTCGCGCCGGCTCAATGCGTTCGTGGATTGGTTCGGGGAGCTGATGGCGGATGCGTTGACGGGGGCGGCGGCCGGGAAGGGCGCGGAAGGCGATTGACCGGGGCGGCCGGTTTGCGTCGTGCGCCGTCGCGCGTGTCTCAGTCGGCCAGCGCTGCGAACCGCCGGTTGCGCCCGACTTCCCGCACCGCTTCGATCAGCGCCGCGCCGGTGCCGTCCGGCTTCGACGCGAACGCATAAAAACGCGCGGCCGGCAGCGCGGGCAGGCCGTCCTGCGGCCCGCATGCGCGCAGCCCGTCGCGTAGCTGGCTGCGCGCCAGTGCGGTGACCGCGAAGCCCGCGAGCGCGGCCGACACGCAGCCGGCCATGCTGCTGCTCTCGAACAGCACGCGAAACGGCCGCAGCGCGGCGGCGAGCGCCGATACGGCGGCTTCCCGATAGACGCACGGTTCCGGAAACAGCGCGAGCGGCACTTCGCCGCCGGCCTCGAGCGTGCGGTCCGACGCGAATGCCCATACGAGCGGTTCTTCCCACAGCAGTTCGCCCGACGCGTCGACCTGCCGGCACTGCTTGCCGAACACGACATCGAGCCGGCCGAGCGCCTGCTCGCGCAGCAGCGACGCGGTGATCCCGACCTTCAGCTCGATCGCCGTACGCGGATGGCGGTCGCGGAACGTGCGCAGCACGTGAGGCAGCCACGCACCCGCGAAATCCTCCGACGCGCCGACGCGCAGCCGCCCGTGCGCCGGCGCGCCGCGCAGCCTTGCGCGCACCTCGCGCTCCATGTCGACGATGTTGCGCGCATACGCGTACAGCGTGTCGCCGGCCGGCGTGAGCGCGATACGGCGCGTCGTGCGCGCGAGCAGCACGGTGCCGGCCGCTTGTTCGAGCCGCTTGATATGGCCGCTGACGGCGGACGGCGTCAGCGCGAGGCGTTCTGCTGCCGGCGCGAACCCGCGGCTGTCGACGACTTCGAGGAAGGTGCGCAGCAGCGCGATGTCGAGCGAGGTCGACGCGGGGTCGGTCAGCGGTTCCATAGGTCAATTCAACGCGATATTCGATGAATGAATCATGATACTCCGTGAATCGTGATGAAAGGCCGACCTACCATCGTTTGCTCAAGTTGACCCGACGGAGAACACGATGACTGCCTATGCGTATGCGACGACCGCGTCGCTCGATATCGCCTATCTCGAATGGAACCCGCGCGGCGAACGCGTGGCCGTGCTGCTGCACGGCTGGCCGGACAGCCCGGTCGGCTGGGAGCCCGTGGCGGCGGCGCTTGCCGCGCGCGGCTACCGCGTACTCGCGCCCGCGCTGCGCGGCTTTGCGCCGACGCGCTTTCGCGACGCATCCGTGCCGCGCAGCGGAGAGCTCGCGGCGCTCGGGCGCGACCTGCTCGAATTCGTCGATGTGCTCGGCGTCGAGCGGCCCGTGCTGGTCGGGCACGACTGGGGGGCCCGTGCGGTCGCGAACGCGTGCGGGTTGCGCGACGGCGTCGCATCGCATCTGGTGATGCTGTCGGTCGGGTACGGCACCAACGATCCCGGTCAACTGCTGTCGCTGCAGCAGGCGCGCAACTACTGGTATCACTGGTTCATGGCGACGCCGCGCGGCGAGCAGGCGCTGCGCGACGATCGCCGCGCGTTTGCCCGCGTGATGTGGGACACGTGGTCGCCGCCCGGCTGGTATCGCGACAGCGATTTCGATGCGGCCGCCGCCGCGTTCGACGGGCCCGACTGGATCGACGTCGTGCTGCATTCGTACCGGCATCGCTGGGGTTTCGCGCCGGGCGCGCCGGCCTATGCCGACGACAATGCGCGGCTGAATCCGGCGCCGGTGCTGTCGGTGCCGACGCTCGTGCTGCACGGCGGCGCGGACACCTGCAATCATCCGGACAGCTCGGCTGGGCGCGAACGGTTCTTCGCCGGGCGCTACGCGCGGCAGGTGCTGGACGGCGTGGGGCATTTTCCGCAGCGCGAGGCGCCGGCGGCGGTCGCCGACGCGATCCTCGGGTTCTGCGAGCGCGACTGACGCGCGCCGGCCGGCCCGGCGCGCAGGGGATCAACCGCCGACGCGGGGCGCGAGCAGGTCGGCGAGGCCGATGTTCCGGAACATCTCGCGGCGGATGCGATCGCCGACGCGGAACACTTCCTCCGCGCCGTCCTGCGACGGATCGACGAACACGCGATACGGGCGCTTGCCGGCCGGCGCGGCGACGAGGTCGGCGATCGCCGTCGCGACGGCGCCGGCATCGGCGTCCGTGGGTTCGAGCGCGGCGAGGCCCTGCAGCGCCTGCTCGGCGACGCCCGCGTACGGCCCGCTGTCGTAGGCCGCCAGCACGACGGCATCGGCCGGCTTGCCAGCGTGGACGAAGTGATTCGTGCCCCGGGTGAATGCGCCCGGCACGACGATCGACGTTTCGATGCCCCAGCGGGCGAGCTCGGCCGCATACGACACCGCGAGCGAATCCATTGCGGCCTTCGCGGCGAAGTAGGGCGCGAGGAACGGCGGGGTGCCGCCGCGCGCCGACGAGGACGACACCCACACCAGCAGGCCGCGCCCCTGGCGGCGCAGGTGCGGCAGCGCCGCCCGGTTCACGCGCTGGGTCGACACGACGTTGATGTCGTAGAGCTGCGCCAACTGTTCGGGCGCGAACGCCTCGGCCGGGCCGAACACCATGTGGCCGGCGTTGTGGACGACGATGTCGAGGCGGCCGTTGTCGGCGATCACGCGGCCGATTGCGGCATTGACGGACGCGTCGTCGCCGACATCGAGTTCGACGGTGCGCAGATCGACGCCGTGCTCACGCGCATAGGCGGCGACCGCCGCGACGCGCGGCGTGTTGCGGCCGGCGGTTTCGCGCATCGACGCGTAGACCGTATGGCCGGCGCGCGCCAGCGCCTGGGCCGTCAGCAGGCCGAAGCCGCTGGACGCGCCGGTGACGAGGATGACTTCGTTCATGATGGATCTCCTGGCAGCAGGATGGGGCGGGCGTGCCCGGTGCGTCAGCACATGCCGCCGTTGGCGCGCAGGATCTGGCCGTTGACCCATGCGCCGTCGGAGCCGGCGAGGAAGGCGACGACGCGCGCGATGTCGTCGGGCTGGCCGAGCCGCTCGAGCGGATTCAGCTTCGCGAGCCGGTCGATGAGCTCGGGGCTCTTGCCGTCGAGGAACAGCTCGGTCGCGACCGGCCCCGGCGCTACCGCGTTCACGCGGATCCCGCGCCCGCGCATTTCCTGAGCGAGCACCTGCGTGAGGCTTTCGACCGCGGCCTTGCTCGCGACGTACAGGCCGTAAGTCGGCATGCGCATGCCGATCACGCTGGTCGACAGGTTGATGATGCGTCCGCCGTCGCGCACGCGCTTCGCCGCTTCGCGGCAGACGTTGAAGGTGCCCTTCACGTTGATCGCGAGCGTCTCGTCGAGCACCGCATCGTCGAACTCGGCGATCGCGGCGAGCTTCATCACGCCCGCCGAATTGACGACCACGTCGAGTCCGCCGAACGTGTCGCGCGCCGCATCGAACAGCGCGGCCACGCCCGCCGGATCGGCGACGTTCGCCTGCACCGCGACGGCCTGGCCGCCGTCGCCGACGATCGCGTCGACGACTTCGCGCGCCGGCCCGGCGCTGCCCGCATAGTTGACGACGACCCGGAAGCCGTCCCGGGCGAGATGGCGGGCGATTTCCGCGCCGATGCCGCGCGACGAACCCGTGACGAGTGCGACCTGTTCAGATGTGCTCATGTCCTGCTCCTTGGTAGGGGATAAGTGCCGTGCGATCCGGCGACAGGACTACTGTAGGCTTCCTCGATAAATAAAAATAATGAATAATGATCAGTGGATGAATGACTAAAAGTAAGTCAATGGCTTTCGACAGCAGGCTGCTCAGCGGCATTGGGGTGCTCTCGGCGGTAATCGAGGCGGGCACGTTCGCGCGCGCCGGCGAGGCGATGGGGTTGACGCAGCCGGCCGTGAGCCGCGCCGTCGCCCGGCTCGAAGAGCGGGTCGGCATTCGAATCTTCAATCGCACCGCGCGGGCGATCACGCTGACCGACGAAGGGCGGCGCTTTTACGAGGCGGTCGCGCCGCTGCTGGCGGGGATCGAGGAGGCGGCGGTCGACGCCGGCCAGTCGAAGGCGCGCGTGCGTGGGCGGCTGCGCGTCAACGTGGACGGCACGTTCGGCCACGCGGTGCTCGCGCCGAGAATGGCGGAATTCCTCGACCGCTTTCCCGAGCTGTCGGTGGAGATCAGCGTGCGGGACCGGATGGGCGACCTCGTCGCCGACGGATTCGACGTGGCGGTGCGTTTCGGCGTGCCCGAGCCGTCGTCGTACCGCGCGCGGCTGCTGCTCGAGACGCGCGTGCTCACATGTGCGTCGCCGGCCTATGTCGCGCGCTACGGTGAACCGCGGCATCCGAGCGATCTCGCGCAAGGGCACCACTGTGTGTTGATCCGCGATCCGGTGACCGGCCGGCCGTATGAATGGGAGTTCCATCGCGGCAAGGAGGTCGTGCCGGTCGAGGCGGCCGGCAGGCTGACGGTCAACGACACGGGCGGGCTGCTCGGCGCGTGTATCGGCGGTGTCGGCATCGCGCAACTGCTGGCGCTGTACGCGCGCGACATCGTCGCTGACGGTCGGGTGGTCCAGCTGTTGCCCGAGTGGTCGGACGAGACGTTTCCGCTCTACGCGTATCACCATGCGTCGAGCCTCGTGGCCGCGAAGGTGCGGGTGTTTCTCGACTTCGTCCGCGAGTTGACGGCCTGAGCGACGCGCGCGCCAGGCCGCCGCCGGCTTACTCGGTACGGTGTGGAACGTTGTCGGGGAACGGGTAGGGCGCATGCGGCCCCGGCCATTCGGGGACGGGCGGCATGCTCAGCACGTCGCATCCGCCGACGACGAGCGACAGCAGCGCGGCCAGCGCGCTGCGACAGAGCGTGGACGACATCGTGCGCATGGACATGGCCTGCCTCCGTACGGCTCGTCCGTCATGATGCTTGGACCGGTGGGGAAGGGCGGGCGTTGCGAAGGGCGTGGCGCGCGCAAAAACAAAAAACCCGCGAAGCAGCGAGCTTGCGCGGGTTTCGACGGATGCAGCGGATGAGCGCTGCGAAAAACTGGTGCCAGGGCCGGACTGAAATAGGTATATGAGAGGCCCGTTGGGTAAGGGAATTGCTTGGCCTGCGCTACAGAGTTGCCCCCAGAGTTGCCCCCGGATTGTTGAAGCTACCTCGTCGTCTGCAGCGCCGGTCTAGATCGTTTTCAGGCACGAGCTGATATTTCTTCTCATGTTGAGGCTCTACCGTGCCGCAAACGCGGGTGAAACCGCTCTCGACCAATGGTCGTACAGCGCGCCGCAATTGCTCGAGAGTTGCGCCGAGCGCATGGTGCAGGTTCGCACCCGTTACGCCGCGGCGGGTACTCGTCGCGGCCACACTTCCATGCGTCACCTATGCTCGAAATTGTACCTCGCTACCCTTGCTACATCCTCATCTTCATCTCGCATCAGTGCATCAAGTATTGAAAGCGGGGTCTTTTTATTTGATGCAACGCCCTGCCTTACGACGGAATCCAAATCCTTAGCAAGGAGTTCAAATATTTCTCCAGACAATTTCCTCTTAACCGCAACCTGGCGTCGGATCTCGGACTCGTACTGACAAAGCTCCTGAAGGATTTCCAAGGGAACCGTTTTATTGTGAGCAACCCATTTTCTGTATTCTGGAAATCTTGAAATAACATCTCTCCACACGGAAACGGGCGCTTCATCTGATGCGGCGCGATCATACTCATCTTTGATCTGACTACCTCTCAGCGCAACAAACTCTTCGGCAGATTTAATCATTTCGAGTCCTTGCATTTTAGAGAGTCGAAATCAATTTTCTTGCCCGTTTCACTCTTGTGTTTGTTCATGTAGTCACCGTAAACGTCAGCATCCGCCACCCATGAACCATTTTTATCATACACCTTCCAAGCACTGCTTCCGTGCCCGGTCTGGTCTTCGGACCACCACAAGCCGGTACTAGGATCACGCAAGTATTTCGCGTATCCGACGCCAGCCACGTTGCCGGAACAGATCCTGTCGTACCGATTTATTTCCCATTTGTTCCTGCACGGACATTTCGCGTTTTGATTCGGTTTGAGGGAGCTTTGCTTTCGACCAGGATTGGTAGCGGTCAAACCAAATGGATCGACCCACTCGACCGGGTTGAGCGCATATTGATAGACGTTAATGCCACCCGCCAGCCCGATTGGATCCTTCGATACGAACCGGCCGCTCTGCGGATCATAGTACCGATGCCGGTTATAGTGCAGGCCCGTCTCGGCGTCGAAGTACTGCCCCGCAAAGCGCAGCGGATTACGGATGCCCACCCGCTTTGCCGTCTCGCTCAGAATCTCCTGTGCTTCGCCCCACGCCCGATAATGCGCCGACCACGCCAACTCGCCGCTCCAGTCGGTTAGCTCCTGCGGGGTGCCGATCTGGTCGCAATGATAATACGCCCGCCGCTTCACCGACGTGGGCTTGCCGCCACTATGCAGTGCAGACGGGCATTGCAGCAGGACCAGCGGCGCAAAGCTGTCCGGCTCGTACAGGTAATGCACCGTTTCCTGCCGTTCCAGCGACGTTTCGTAGGCCAGTAAATCACCGTCCCAACCATACAGCGTTCGCCCGTAGCCGTGCGCCTGTTTCAGCCGGCGTCGCTCGGCGTCGCGCCAGCCACTGCCGGCGCTCGGCAGATACGGCACGTGGGGTTCCGTCAGTTTCTCGATACGCCGTCCCAGCGCATCGTACCGATACGTCGCCCGCATCCGCCGGTCGACCGCCTGCGTCATCCGCCCGAACACATCCCACTCAAATCCCATCTCCGCGCCGTTGACGTGACGACGAATCAGGTTGCCTCGATCGTCGTATTCAAAACGCGTACCCGCGTAGTCCTTCAGCAGATTGTCGAGTAACGGTGTCGATCGCTTGCCGCCTTCCGCGCCGATCCCGTGCTGATCCCGTTCGGTCGTCTCCACGAGGTTACTCGCCGGATCGAACGCGAACGTCTCCACGCCCAACGACGACTGCGCGCGCAGCAGCCGGCCGAGCGGGTCATACGCGTACTGGATTTCGCCGCGTCGCAGGTCGGCGATCTGGGTCAGTTGTCCCGCCTTGTCGTACTGATAGCGGCGTTCCGCGACCTTGCCGCCTGTGCCTTGCAACGTCTGTCGGGCAAGCCGGCCGGCCGCGTCGTACTGCGTTGCCTGCGTCAGACCATTGCCCAGCTCGCGCAGCGTCTCCCGATGCGCGTCGTCGCGCTCGAAGTTCGCCAGCGTTTCGCCATCCACTGTCATCCCGTGTACGTGACCCGTGCCATAGGTCAGCCAGTCGATACGGCGACCATCCGGGCGCAACGTGGTGAGGCGCGTGCCGATCTCGTCGTACATATGTTGCCAGCGGAATTCGTGCACCTCGCCGGGCGTCTGCGGGTCATCCGTGGTCTGGACCGTCGTGATCACACTCTCAGCGATGAAGTTGCCGACCTCATCGTGGAGGCGCCGTACCCGCGTGTGATCATTCAGGGCCACAACCAGCCGTCCCAGCCCGTCATAGTCGAACGCTTCCCACTGCGCATCCTGTCCCGCCTGCGGCACGCTATAGGCCGCACCGTGCTCGTCGTAGCGAGCGGCCCAGCCCGTGCGCTTGGTCAGCCGACCCGCCGCGTCATATTCGAATGCCTGCATGACCCCACCCGCCAGCCGGTGCGTGACGCGCCCCGTGTGCGCGCTCCGGTAGTAACGCGTGCCACGTCGGTCGAAGTCGGTTTCGCTGATGAGCCGCCCGAAGGGGGCGTAGCCGAACGTGTACGCGCTGCCGTTCTCGTTACGCAACGTCATAATCTGACCGAGCGGATTCCACGCGTATTCCAGTACATCCCCGCGTGCGTTCGTCCGCTTGGCCAGCAGGCCCGCGCGCGTATAGCTGTAGCGCGTCTGCCGGTTCAGTGCGTCCGTGTGCGTCAGCAACCGGCCTTCGGCGTCGCGCTCGAACGTTTCCCGATGGCCATCGGGACCGATCACCCACGCAAGCTGTCCGGCTTCGTAGCCGTATCGGGTGATTTCACCGGCCGCGCTTTGCTGCTGAACGAGTCGGCCGCGCTCGTCGTATTGCCACGTGGCCGTCTTGCCCGAGCAGTCGGTGTAGCGCTCGATCTGGCCGTCGTCGCGCCACGCGATCCGCTTGGTTCCCCCTTTCGGGTCGGTGATCGCGATCGGCAAGCCCGCGCGGTTGTATTCGTACGCCGTGACGCGCCCGAGCGGGTCGGTCGCCTCCGTCACGCGGCCCTTGCTGTCGTAGTACCGTTGCCAGCGATGGCCCTCCGGGTCCTGCAGGCCGGTCATGTCACCGCGTCGATCGTAGACGTAATACGTGGTGCGCCCGTCCTGCTGCGTGTGCGACGTCAAATGCCCGTCGTCGTCCCACGTGAACGATTCCTGCGTGCCGTCCGGAAACACGTGTTGCGTGACGTGCTTGGCGTCGTCCCGGAAGAACCATTCCTCCGTGTTGTCCGGATATACGATCCGGTACACGTAGCCGTCGATGTCGTAATACTGCTGCGTCGTTTGACCGAGCGCATTCGTGACGAAGGTCAGCCGCAACCGGTCGTGCCACGTCAGGCGCATGTCGAACGTGCCGTCGTCGGCCCATTCATGAACCACTTTCGCGTCCAGGTGCGTGCCGTCCCATTCCAGATTCATCCCGCGCCCGGTCCGGTCGGTGTAGCGCGTGACGAGATGATGCGAATAGGCGTAGTTCCACGATGCGCCGTCCTCGTCGGTCGCTTCCACCAGATCGCCGGCTTCGTCGTAACGGTAGTGCGCGAGCGTGCGCGCGGGCCCCTCATCGGCCACCCGTTCGATCCGGACGATACGGCCTGCCGGGTCGTGCGTCAGGCGGGCGACATCGCCTGTACTGCCGACCACACGCACCAGTCGACCGTTGTCCCATATCAGGGACGCCGTATTGCCCGACCGGTCCTCGATTCGCGTCAGGCGGAAGCGCTCGCCATGCTGCGTATAGGTTTCCGTGATCGTCTCGGCGCGCACGACGCGGATTCCGCCGTCGGCCAGCCGCGAGAGAACGCAGGACTCCGTCCGGTCGTGGTGGTGCCGAAATTCGTCAAACGACGGATACTCGACGCTGCGGCCGGTCGCGTCGTGATAGGTCCATCCGTCGCCGGACGGCTCGAAGCTGACGTGATAGGGCGTCGTCCAGCGCGGGCCGAGCGGGCCGCCTTCGTCGTGTGCGCCGAAATTCGAGCGATAGGTGCGCGCCCATTCGATCGGCACGATGCCCGGCAGCACGAAATCGGCATGCGTGAACGACTCGTCGCCCAGCGCATAACCGATTGATTTCGGGCCGCGATTGGCCGGCTGGCCGATTTGGCAGGCCACGCAGTCCGACGCGCCGGGTTTGCGGGCACGCGCCTCGTCTTGACGCGGTTCAAGAGCCTCGCCGGTGGCTTTCTTGCGCGCCTGATTGGGCTTGTTCGGGTCGACGGTTGCCGCGACAGGATGCTTGTGTTTCTCGTAGGTCGAGACCGCTTTTTTGAGCATGACGAGCATCGACATAATCGTGCCTACGTCCCTGCCCGACAGCGCGGAGACTGCCGCCTTCGCTTCCCGAGCCGATTTCTGTAGCCAATGGGCGGCGGCGACCATCTTCTCTTTGCCGACCACGTGCGACGCAAGTTCACCGACCGCGTTGGCTTCGGCTTTAGCGCCCGCCATATAGGCGTACCAGACAGCGGTAAACAGCTTGTCGTAGTGCTGCAACGGGTCGCGCATCAACTGCCCGGCAGCGGCTTGGGCACGCCTCAGGTCTTGTCGCGGATCGGTCAATTGTCCCGTGGCCAGGGCGAGCAGAGCGTGCGCCAATTCGTTCAGGATCTGCTCAATCTTTGCGGCGCACTCATTCAGCAGGCTCGGCAGAAGAGCGATGGCCTTGTCGACGTACTGACTCAGTTCGCCCATTAACGTCGCGCTGAAATTATTTTCGATGACGGCAACGACAGCGGTGGGGATTTCCTTCATTTCCCGCTTTACCGCTTGCCGAACGACCGCGAGCGTGGGACGCAACGCCATGCGCGCCGGGCCTGTTCCGGGGGCCGGCACGGAGCCGAGCAGGTCAATGCCAAGGGTGGCCCAATCAAGGGTCTTTTCGATGTCCGAACGGCGCTCGTTTCGGGCCTCGTACATCGTCACGATGTCACCGCACAAATCGACGGCGGCCATGATGTTGCCGAGTACCGGCAGCGATCCGGCGGCTTGCTGGAGACGGGCGAGCGTGACCCATCCCCCCGAGATTTCTTGCAGCCACGCATCGAAGCGGCCCGCACCCGCGTGTAGATCAGCGACGCCGATCTGATTAATCGGCACGATTGCGGTATCGATGAACGATTGCAGTGATTGCGCGTTATCCGTCATGAATTCCCCGGCGCTAGTCGGTGTCACGCACCGAGCGGTCTGAAATGTGATTTAGGGCGTGCCACGTCCCTTGAAATCCGAGCGAGCAAGCAGAAACATCGGAACCGCTATTGGTAGCGGAGAACGCATGACGGCGTCCATGGGACGAATCCGAATTTGTCAATTATTGATGTTCGCTATCTACCGGCTCATAAGCCTAGACGACGGTTTTGACAAGGCGAAGGATTCGCGATTGGCGCCGTAACAGAAACTGAAGCATTGCCGGAAACGCCCCCACGGAGAGAGCATTCCGGTAATTGAGGGGTATTTGAAAATCACATGGCCGGAGCCCTGTATCTTGAATGAACCTGGTTGCTAGGCTTACGGCCTCACAATCTGCAGAGCATCCTTGTACAGTTCCGCACGTACACGCGATACCGTGCGATCGAGTTCGGCCATCTGCGCGGGATCAAGCGACGCCGCCTGTCGCAACGTCTCCGGGAGCGTTTCAAGGAACTGAGCGAAGTAGGCCCGTAGGGCGCTCATCTGCTCGATATGCCCCGCGACGGGCATCAACTCGCTTTCCGATTGCGCAATTTCGTGATCGGTCAGCTTCGTTCGTGCGCGCAAGTTTTCGACCTGGGCAGCCTTCAGCGGATCGTCCGGAGATGCCTGCTGTTCCGTGATCTTTTCGAACTCGCGCCGATAGAGGTTGCGCAGGGTCTCGTTACAATCATCCACCGCATAGGGGAGGCGAGATGCCGGACTTCACAGAGGTGGGATTCCTGGGGGATGAGCTGACGCAGTTCAGGGCGAACGTCAGGACCGCGCATGCGGCCGGCTTTCACTACATGGAACAGGCCAACGCGCTGGCGATGCGCATCATATGGACGCTGCCACTCGCAGATTTGGATGAGGCTATGGCCCACGCGATCATGTGCTATGCCCGCGCAGTTCAGAACTTCCAAGGCGTCATCCTCATGTCCGAACGCGGCGCAGTCACGGAGGCTCGTATCCTGCTGAGGTCACTGGCGGAAACGTTGTTCTTAGCCCTTGGCCTGTTCGAGAAGCCCGACATGCTTGAGCGACTTCGGGAGGACCACGCAGCTCATTGTAAGGGCGTCGCGAACGCGGTTATCCAGATGAACATCGCGGGCCGAACCGGCGCGGACCTATCCCGCTTCGAGCAAACGGTAGCTGAAGTTACGGCCGAGTATGGCGAAAGGCCACGGTCCATTAAGTGGTCGGCACTGGCGTATGAGGTCGGCGTCGGTACCATCCACGAAGCCGCCTATCGGTTCACGTCCGGGGACGCCGCTCATGCAACGCTGGAGGCCCTGAATCGGCACGTACAGGCCAAAGATGGTGGAGACATGCACCAGTTCATCTTCAACCCCACGGATGAGGGCTTAGGTGAGACTTTCCGCGCGGGACTGGCTTCGATGGTGAAGCTCATGGAGCTAGCAGTGGCCAAGCTGGGGGCGGGGCAGTTTGAGGAAGACCTCCAGAACCTCATTCTCGAACTGCGCGTGTATTGCGAGGCAATCTGACGCGAAGGGCCAAAGAAAAAGCCCCGGTCATCGCTGACACGGGGCTCTTGTTTGGCACACCTTTTGGCACATTTTGTGGCACATCAGGTGTCTAATGCTTCAGCCGTCTGCTACCTTCTTAGGGAAGGCATCGCGCAAGCTCTTGATTCTCTTGCGCTTTTTAACTGGTGCCCAGGGCCGGAATCGAACCGGCACGCCTTGCGGCGGGGGATTTTGAGTCCCCTGCGTCTACCAATTTCACCACCTGGGCTTGTTCCTGGCCGCGCACGCGATTGTGTGCGGAGAAACGCGGATTATGGCGGAAATCCGGATGCCGGGCAAGCTACCCGGTTGCCGACGCGCGAGTTACTGGCTCAGGTAGACGAACCGGCCCTGCTTCACGATCCCCATCACGCTCGCGCGCTGGTCGAGTCCGACATGATCCTTGTCGCTGGTGTTGACGACCCCGTTCGGCACGACGAGCTCGTGCGCGCGTTCGAGTTCGCGGCGCAGCGCCGCGCGGAACGCCGGCGTGCCGGGCTGCGCGGTCTTCAGTGCGCGGCCGACCGCGTCGGCGAGGCGCGGGTAGACGCCAGCCGCGTCGCCCGCGAACTGCGTGACCGTGCCTGCGCCGTACTTCGCCTCGTACGCGTCGACGAACGCGAGCGCGGCCTTGCGCGCCGGATGGTCGGCCGGCAGCGTGCGTGCGACGACGACCGGCTGGGTCGGGAACAGCGTTCCGTCGACGTCCTTGCCGCCGAGCTTGATGAATTCCGGCGTCGCGATCCCGTGGGTCTGATAGATCGCGCCCTTGTAGCCGCGCTCGATCAGCGTGCGCTGCGGCAGCACGGCCGGCGTGCCTGAGCCCGCGATCAGGATCGCGTCGGGTTTCGCCGCGATCAGCTTCAGCGCCTGGCCCGTGACGCTCGCATCGGTGCGGTTGAAGCGCTCGGTCGCGACGACGCGGATCTTGCGCAGGTCGGCGAAGCGCGTGAACTCGTTCAGCCAGCTGTCGCCGTAGCTGTCCGCGAAGCCGATGAAGCCGACCGTCTTCACGCCGC
Organism: Burkholderia sp. MS455; assembly: GCF_016899445.1. Lineage (NCBI taxonomy): Bacteria > Pseudomonadati > Pseudomonadota > Betaproteobacteria > Burkholderiales > Burkholderiaceae > Burkholderia > Burkholderia sp. MS455. The sequence continues at coordinate 2,763,497 of NZ_CP041779.1, read as the reverse complement.
GGTTCGACATGGCGCGCGTCATCACGTCGGCCATCGCGCGGTCGCTCTGCGCCATCTTGAACGCCCAGGTCCGCGCGCCTTCCTGCGGCTCGACGATCGCGCCGGAGCCGACCAGCGTGATCATCGGCGTCTGCGCGGCGGCCACCGCGTCGAGCGCCGCGAGCGCGGCCGGCGTGATGTTCGGCCCGATCACGACGTCGACGTGATCCTCGTCGACCAGCTTGCGGATGTTGCGCACCGCGGTGCCAGGGTCGGATGCGTCGTCGAGCACCGTTACCTGCACCGGCTGCCCGGCGATCGTCTTCGGCCACATCAGGATCGCGTTCTTGCTCGTGATGCCGATCGCGGCGGCGGGGCCGGTCGACGACAGGTCGACGCCGACCTTCAGGTCGGCCTGCGCGGCCGCGCAGGCCAGCACGAGGGCGGCGCCGGCGGCGCGGCGCAGCAGGGCGGGAAGCGTCATGCGGGAATCTCCGTCGGGCAGCAAAAAGGGGCGCGATATGCGCCCCTGTATTTATACACGCCGATTTCAGGAAAACGCCGGGCCGCCCCAAGTTTTCCGCCCCGAAGGAAGTCCCCTAGGGGGATGACCGCCTTGGGGGGCCTGGCGCGAAGCGACAGGTCCGGGGGGCGCTTACAGTTCGTACGATTCGGATTCGCCCTTGAGCGCCTGCTCGATCAGCTTGCGGTTCAGCGTCGGCGACAGCAGTTCGACGAGCGTATACACATAGCTGCGCAGGTAGGCGCCCTGCTTGAGCGCGACGCGCGTCACGTTGCTGCCGAACAGGTGGCCGACCGGGATCAGGCGCAGGTTGCGGTCGCGCTCGGGATTGAACGCGATGTCGGCCATGATGCCGACGCCGAGGCCGAGTTCGACGTAGGTCTTGATCACGTCGGCGTCGATCGCCTCGAGAACGATGTCCGGCGACAGCCCGCGCAGCGCGAACGCCTGGTTGATCTTCTTGCGGCCCGCGAACGCGTCGTCGTACGTGATCAGCGGATATTGCGCGAGATCGTCGAGCGACGGCGGCTTGCGTTCGAGCAGCGGGTGATCAGCCGGCACGACGGCCGCGTGGTGCCACTGGAAGCAGGGCAGCGACACGAGTTCCTTGTAGTCGGAGATTGCCTCGGTCGCGATCGCGAGATCGGCCTGGTCGTGGATCACCATCTCGGCCACCTGCGTCGGGCTGCCCTGCAGGATCGACAGGTGCACCTTCGGGAAGCGCTTCTTGAATTCGGCGATCGCGGCCGGCAGCGAGTAGCGGGCCTGCGTGTGGGTGGCTGCGATGGTCAGGTTGCCCTGGTCCTGCGCGGCGTAATCCTTCCCGACCCTTTTAAGGCTTTCAACCTCCTGCAGGATCCGCTCGACCGATGCGAGGATGATCCTGCCCGGCTCGGTGAGCGAGCGCACGCGCTTGCCGTGCCGCGTGAAGATCTCCACGCCCAGCTCGTCCTCGAGCTCGATGATCGCCTTCGACACCCCCGGCTGCGACGTGTAGAGCGCCTTGGCGGCCTCGGTGAGGTTGAAATTCTGCCGGACGGCCTCGCGCACGAAGCGAAATTGGTGCAGGTTCATTTATAACCCTTCCGCATATCAACAGAATTTTTTAGTCGTTTGAAATATAAGGCGAGTTTATTACGATTCACCGGAGTTTTTCAAATATGGATATCTGTTTTCGTCATTAGCAATCCAGCCGGGCAGCGGAAGGCCGGCGAGGGCGGCGGAACGGAGATTCGGGCGCGACGTGGCTAGGACGTCGCGCGGTCACCACGAAAACCCCTGGGGTCCCCGAATGTATCAGTACGACCAATACGACCAGACGATCGTTGACGAGCGTGTCGCGCAGTACCGCGATCAGGTGCGCCGCCGCTTGTCGGGCGAGTTGAGCGAAGACGAATTCCGTCCGCTGCGTCTGCAGAACGGCCTGTACATGCAGCGCCACGCGTACATGCACCGCATCGCGATTCCGTACGGCAACCTGCGCAGCGACCAGCTCAGGATGCTGGCGCGCATTGCCCGCGAACACGATCGCGGCTACGGCCACTTCTCGACCCGTTCGAACATCCAGTTCAACTGGATCCAGCTCGAAGACACGCCCGAGATCCTCGCGAAGCTCGCGTCGGTGCAGATGCACGGCATCCAGACCTCGGGCAACTGTATCCGCAACATCACGGCGGACCAGTTCGCGGGCGTCGCCCAGGACGAGGAGATCGATCCGCGTCCGTGGTCGGAAATCCTGCGCCAGTGGTCGACGTTCCATCCCGAATTCGCGTGGCTGCCGCGCAAGTTCAAGATCGCGGTGTCGGGCTCGAAACACGACCGCGCGGCCGTGCAGATCCACGATCTCGGCGTGTACCTGAAGAAGAACGCGCAGGGCGAGGTGGTCGCGAGCATCCTCGCGGGCGGCGGCCTCGGCCGTACGCCGATCATCGGCGCGGTGATCAAGGAAGACCTGCCGTGGCAGCACCTGCTCACCTACTGCGAAGCCGTGCTGCGCGTGTATAACCGCTTCGGCCGCCGCGACAACCTGTACAAGGCGCGCATCAAGATTCTCGTGAAGGCGCTGTCGCCCGCGAAGTTCGCGCAGCAGGTCGAGGAAGAGTGGCAGCACCTGAAGGACGGCCCGTCGACGCTCACGCAGGCGGAAGTCGACCGCGTGTCGCAGTATTTCAAGCCGCCCGTCTACGAGAAGCTGGCCGACACCGACGCATCGTTCGAACAGCACCTGCTCGAGAACAAGGCGTTCGCGCGCTGGGTCGAGCGCAACGTCGCGCCGCACAAGGTGTCCGGCTACGCGGCCGTCACGCTGTCGCTGAAGGATCACCGCGTGGCGCCGGGCGACGCGACCGACCAGCAGATGGAACTGGTCGCCGACTGGGCCGACGCATACTCGTTCGGCGAGCTGCGCGTGTCGCACGAGCAGAACCTGATCCTCGCGAACGTGAAGAAGCGCGATCTGTTCGCGGTGTGGGAAAAGGCGAAGGCGGCCGGTTTCGCGACGCCGAACATCGGCCTGCTGACCGACATCATCGCGTGCCCGGGCGGCGATTTCTGCTCGCTCGCGAACGCGAAGTCGATCCCGATCGCGCTGGCGATCCAGCAGCGCTTCGACGATCTCGACTACGTGTACGACCTCGGCGACCTGTCGCTGAACATTTCCGGTTGCATGAATTCGTGCGGCCATCACCACGTCGGCAACATCGGCATCCTGGGCGTCGACAAGGACGGCGCCGAGTGGTACCAGGTGTCGCTCGGCGGCGAGCAGGGCACGGGCCGGAACGGCGCGCGCCTCGGCCGCGTGATCGGGCCGTCGTTCTCGGCGGAAGAAGTGCCGGGCGTGATCGCGAAGCTGATCGACACGTTCGTCGAAGCACGCATCGACGGCGAGCGTTTCGTCGACACGTACGACCGCATCGGCATCGCGCCGTTCAAGGAGCGCGTGTATGCGGCGCGCCAGGCAGTGAACGCGTAACCAACCGGGTAGAAGGAATTTGCAGATGGCTTCGATTATCAAGAACCGCGCAGTGATCGACGATGCATGGCAGGTCGTGCGCGCGGCGGAAGACGGTGCGCTGCCCGCGATCGACGCGTTGCCGGCCGGCAAGGTGCTGGTGCCGTTCGCGTTGTGGCAGGCCGAGCGCGCGGCGCTCGTCGCCGCGAAGACGAAAGACGAACTCGGCGTGTGGCTCGCGCCGGACAGCGAGCCGGCCGATCTCGCGGCCGATTTCGGCGCGATTTCGCTGATTGCCGTCGACTTCCCGCGCTTCGCGGACGGCCGCGGCTACAGCATCGCGCGCCTGCTGCGCGAGCGTCACGGCTGGACGGGCGAGCTGCGCGCGATCGGCGACGTGCTGCGCGACCAGTTGCTGTACATGTCGCGTTGCGGCTTCGACGCATTCGCGGTGCGTGCCGACAGGGACATCCACGACGCGCTGAATGCGTTCACGGAATTCACGCAGCGCTACCAGGGCGCGTTCGACGAGCCGGCGCCGCTGTTCCGCCGCCGCGCCGCCGCGGCCGACGCCAAGGTGGGCGCATGAGTACCGCTACCGCGCTGACGCCGGAACTCGCCGCGAAGGTCGAGCGCCTCGACGCGCTGCTCGCGCAGATCGGCGCACGTCACGAGAAGGTGAAGTTCGCGAGCAGCCTCGCCGCGGAAGACATGCTGCTCACGCACGCGATCCTGTCGAAGGGCGTGTCGATCGGCATCTTCTCGCTGAACACGGGCCGTCTGCACGCTGAAACGCTCGGCATGATCGACCGCGTGCGCGAGCGCTACGGCTACGAGATCGAGCAGTTCCACCCGCAGCAGGATGCGGTCGACCAGTACGTCGCCGAGCACGGCCTGAACGCGTTCTACGAGAGCGTCGAGCTGCGCAAGTCGTGCTGCCACATCCGCAAGGTCGAGCCGCTGAACCGCGCGCTGGCGGACGTCGGCGCGTGGGTCACGGGCCAGCGCCGCGAGCAGTCGGTCACGCGTGCGGAGCTGCACGAGGAAGAACAGGACGAAGCGCGCGGGATCGCGAAGTACAACCCGCTCGCCGACTGGACGGAAGCCGACGTGTGGGCGTACCTTGGCGCGTTCGACGTGCCGGTCAACCCGCTGCATGCGCGCGGTTACCCGAGCATCGGCTGCGAGCCGTGTACGCGCGCGATCCGCCCCGGCGAGGACAGCCGCGCGGGCCGCTGGTGGTGGGAATCGCGCGACACGAAGGAATGCGGGCTGCACATCACGATCACGCCGATTCCCGCGACCGCCGAAGCAGGCGCCGCGCGCTGAAAGCCCGACAAGAAACTGAATATTGCGCCGCCTGCGACAGCGGGCGGCACGAACCCAGAAGAGAAGGACTGAAATCATGAGCACGACGCTCGAGCAATCCGCCTTTGCCCCGGCCACCGGCGGCGACAGCCGCATGGGCCACCTCGACTGGCTCGAAGCCGAGTCGATCCACATCCTGCGCGAACTGGTCGCCGAATGCAGCAAGCCGGCGCTGTTGTTCTCGGGCGGCAAGGATTCGGTCGTCGTGCTGCATCTGGCACTGAAGGCGTTTGGTCTCGGCGCGAACCGCAAGACGACGCTGCCGTTCCCGCTCGTGCACATCGACACGGGCCACAACTACGACGAAGTGATCGATTTCCGCGACCGCCGCGCGCAGGAGCTCGGCGCCGAGCTGATCGTCGGCCACGTCGAGGATTCGATCAAGCGCGGCACGGTCGTGCTGCGCCGCGAAACCGATTCGCGCAACGCCGCGCAGGCCGTCACGCTGCTCGAGACGATCGAGCAGCACGGCTACACCGCGCTGATCGGCGGCGCGCGCCGCGACGAAGAGAAGGCGCGGGCGAAGGAGCGCATCTTCTCGTTCCGCGACGAATTCGGCCAGTGGGACCCGAAGGCACAGCGCCCTGAGCTGTGGAGCCTCTTCAACGCACGGCTGCATAAAGGCGAACACCTGCGCGTGTTCCCGATCTCGAACTGGACCGAGCTCGACGTGTGGCAGTACATCGCGCGCGAGAACCTCGAGCTGCCGTCGATCTATTACGCGCATCAGCGCGAGATCGTGCGCCGCAACGGCCTGCTCGTGCCCGTCACGCCGCTTACGCCGATGCGCGACGGCGAGACGAGCGAAGTCGCCCAGGTGCGCTTTCGCACGGTCGGCGACATCAGCTGCACGTGCCCGGTCGAGAGCGACGCGGACGACGTCGAGAAGATCATCGCCGAGACGGCGGTGACCGAGATCACCGAGCGCGGTGCGACGCGGATGGACGACCAGACCTCCGAAGCCGCGATGGAACAGCGCAAGAAGCAAGGTTATTTCTGAAGCACACGAGGACATTCACATCATGAGCATCATCGAAAATCACGAAGACCTCGGCGTGCTGCGCTTCATCACCGCGGGCAGCGTCGACGACGGCAAGAGCACGCTGATCGGCCGCCTGCTGTACGACAGCAAGGCCGTGCTGTCGGACCAGCTGTCCGCGCTGTCGCGGGCGAAGAACAAGCGCACGGTCGGCGACGAGCTCGACCTCGCGCTGCTGACCGACGGCCTGGAAGCCGAGCGCGAGCAGGGCATCACGATCGACGTCGCATACCGCTACTTCGCGACCGCGAAGCGCAAGTTCATCATCGCCGATACGCCGGGCCACGAGCAGTACACGCGCAACATGGTGACCGGCGCGTCGACCGCGCACGCGGCGATCATCCTGATCGACGCGACGCGCGTGACGGTCGAGAACGGCGTTGCCGAACTGCTGCCGCAAACGAAACGCCACAGCGCGATCGTCAAGCTGCTCGCGCTGCAGCACGTGATCGTCGCGATCAACAAGATGGACCTCGTCGACTACAGCGAGGCGCGCTTCAACGAGATCCGCGACGCGTACGTTTCGCTCGCGAAGCAGCTCGGCCTCGACGACGTGCGCTTCGTGCCGGTGTCGGCGCTGAAGGGCGACAACATCGTCGGCGCGAGCGAGCGCATGCCGTGGTACGCGGGCGAGCCGCTGCTCGACGTGCTCGAGGCGCTGCCGGTCGAGACGCAGGCGCATGACGCGCTGCGCTTCCCGGTGCAGTGGGTCGCGCGCCAGGACGGCAGCTCGGCCGACGATTTCCGCGGCTACATGGGCCGCATCGAGTCGGGTGAAGTGAAGGTCGGCGACGAGATCGTCGTGCTGCCGTCGAACCGTACCGCGACGGTGGCCGAGATCGTCGCGCCGGTGCCGGGCGGCACCGCGTCCGTCGCGCAAGCGTTCGCGGGCCAGACGGTGACGATCCGTCTCGAACAGGATGTCGACGTGTCGCGCGGCGACATGTTCGTCACGACCGTCGAGCCGGTCGAGCCGGCCAAGAAGCTCGAGGCCGACCTGTGCTGGTTCGACGAAGCGCCGCTGTCGCCGCAGCGCAAGTACCTGCTGAAGCAGACCACGAGCACGGTGTTCGCGAAGATCGGCGCGGTCAAGCAGGTGCTCGACGTGCATACGCTGTCGCACGCGACCGACCGTCACGAACTGAAGATGAACGACATCGGCCGCGTCGCGCTGACGCTGCAGAAGCCGATCGTCTGCGACACCTACGACGCGCATCCGGGCACGGGCGCGTTCGTGCTGATCGACGAGGCGACGCACCACACGGTCGCCGCAGGCATGATCCGGGCGTTCTCGGCGTAACCACCGGCAAACCGCGCCGCCATGCGGCGGCGCGAGCCGGACGCCGCCGTCCGCAGGACAAGCGAAGCGACCAACATGGGCAAGGTATATCTGATCGGAGCAGGGCCGGGCGCAGCGGACCTCATCACGGTGCGCGGCGCGCGGCTGCTGGCGCAGGCCGACGTCGTGCTGCACGACGCGCTGGTCGAGCCCGCGATGCTCGACTACGCGCCGAACGCGCGCAGGATCGCGGTCGGCAAGCGCTGCGGGCAGCGCTCGACCGCGCAGCACTTCATCAACAAGCAGATCGTCGATGCGGCGCGCGAGCATGCGTGCGTCGTGCGGCTGAAGGGCGGCGACCCGATGCTGTTCGGTCGCGCCGAAGAGGAAATGCGCGCGCTCGATGAGGCCGGCATCGACTACGAGGTCGTGCCGGGCATCACCGCGGCGCTGGCCGGCGCGGCGACGCTGAAGCGTTCGCTGACGCTGCGCGGCGTGTCGCGCAGCGTCGCGTTCGCGACGCACAGCCGTGCGCCGGGCAGCGACGAGATCCGCGAAGCCGCGCGCGCCGATTCGATCGTCTACTACATGGGCCGCGACAGCGCCCCCGGCATCGCGCAGGAGCTGATCGATGCCGGCCGTGCGCCGGCGACGCCCGTGGCGATCGTCGAGGCATGCAGCACCGCGCGCGAGCGCTCGCTGACGCTGACGCTCGCGCAGATGGCGGCGGGCGACGCGCAGGCGTGGCTCGATCCCGCGGAACCGAGCCTGCTGATGATCGGCGACGCGTTCGCCGAGCGCGCACGGCACGCGAAAACGGGCGATCCGCTGCGGGATGCGGCTTGAGCGGAATCCGGCCGCAGTCCGAAACGAAAAAAGCGCTGGCGGAAGCCAGCGCTTTTTTATTTGGAGCCGCCGTTGCGCCTACGCGTCGTCGCCGATCCGGTCGATGCAATAGCGTGCGATCGCATCGAGCACGCCGTCGTCTTCGCCGACAGCCGTCGCGCAGCGGATCTCGACGCCCGGATGCGCGGCGCGGCATGCATCGACGAGCTGCGGCAGGTCGCGGCGGACATGGCCGCCCTGGCCGAAGAACACGGGTACCACGGTGATGCGCGTGCAGCCGGCGGCAACTTGCGCGGCCACGGCCTCACCGAGCGACGGCGTCATCAGTTCGAGGAATGCGAGCGACACGTGCGACGCCGGGGAGCCGGCGCCGCGCAGCCGCGCGGCGAGCCGCTCGAACGGCTCGGCCCAGCGCGGATCGCGGGCGCCGTGGCCGAACAGGACGATGCCGTGCGAGCTCATGTCGAAGTCTCCGTCGTGATGCGGCGCTCAGTGCCGGTCGACCCACTTTAGCGCGAACAGGCCGAGCGCGAGATAGATCAGGCCCGGCGTCGCGGCGGTGAGCGGTGCGGGCCACGTGTTCAGCGTGCCGATGTGCGAGAACAGCGTATTGAGCAGCTGGAAGCTCATGCCGAGCATGATGCCGCCGAACACCTTCACGCCGACCACGCCGGCGCGTGTGTGCAAATACGCGAACGGCAGCGACAGCACGAGCATCACGAACACCGCGAACGGATACAGCAGCTTGCGCCACAGCGCGATGTCGTAGCGCTGCGTGTCCTGCTGGTTTTCGCGCAAGTGCTGGATGTAGCGGAACAGGTTGATGATCGACATGCGCTCCGGCGACACGAGCAGCACCGACAGGATCTGCGGCGTCAGGTCCGAACGCAGCCGGTATTCGGGCAGCGATACCTGCTGCGACCGGTAGACGGGGTTCAGCGCGTCGGCCGGCTGGCCGCTGATCGGCTTGATCGGCGTGAGCTCCGTTTCGGTGACACCCGTCAGCAGCCAGTGGCCGGGCGGCTCGTAGCGGCCCGTCTGCGCGATCCGCACGTTCTGCAGCTGGAATTTCGAGTCGAACTCGTAGATGCGCACGTTGCTGATCGTCGAGTCGGGCGACAGGCTGCCGACGTTGACGAAGCGCGTGACCTGTTCGCCGTTTTCGCGGGCCGCGAGCGTGTCCTTCACCCACACGCCCGACTGGAAGTTCGACGACACCGACGCGCCGAGCGCCTGCAGCCGCACGCGTTCGGACAACTGGTCGGCGTACGGGCCGACGAATTCGCCGATCAGGTAGGTGACGATCACGAGCGGCACGCCGATCTTCAGCAGCGAGCGCAGCGCCTGGTTGGTCGCGAGGCCCGATACGCGGAAGATCGTGAATTCCGAATTCGCGGCCATCTGCGCGAACACGTAGATCGCGCTGATCAGCGCGGCGACCGGGATGATCTCGTAGAAGCGCGACGGCGTCTGCAGCGCGACGCGCATCACCGCGTAGCCGAACTTGTAGTTGCCGTGTCCGACCGAATTCAGTTCGCTGATCAGGTCGAAGAAGAAGAACAGGCCCGAGAACGCGAACAGGATGAAGATGAACGTGACGTAGATCTGTCGCGCGAAGTACTTTTCATAGAGCCGCATCGATCATGCTCCCGAGCGGCCGAACAGCGCGCGTGTAAACAGCGGACGATTGCGCACGCGCAACCAGAAGATGACGGCGACGATCGCCGCGACGAGCGCGTGCAGGCCGACGAGGCCGACGCCGAACGACATCTTGCCCTGCTCGATCTGCGCCTGCACGACGTTCAGCAGGTTCGAGTAGGTGAGGTAGATCAGCACGGCCATCACGAGGTTGATCGTGCGGCTGCGGCGCGGGTTCTGGTACGCGAGCGGGATGCCGAGCACCATCAGGTTGAGCGCGATCAGCGGCAGCCCCGCGCGCCACGCGAATTCCGCGAGGTTGTCGCGCGTCGGGTTGCGCAGCAGCTCGGGCGTCGGCGTGCTGTTGGTGGTCTGCACGTTCACGACCGGCTTGCTGGTGATCTTCACGCCGTAGCGCTCGAACTCCATGATCTTGAAGTTCGGCTGGCCGGGCGTGCCGTCGTAGCGGCGGCCGTCTTCCAGGACGACGAAGCGGTCGCCGTCCTTCGACGTTTCCGTATGGCCCGTCTGCGACACGACGACGTTGACCTTGCCGTTCTCGGTCGACGTCACGAACACGTTCTGCACCTTGCTCTGGTCGGGCGTCATCTTCTCGATGAAGAACACGCGATGGTTCGAGGCCGACTCGCGGAACTGGCCCGGCGCGAGCAGCGAGATCTCGTCGCGCTGCTGGAAGCGTGCCTTGATCATCTTGCTCTGCTGGTTCGACCACGGCCAGCCGACGAACGCGAAGAACGCGATCAGCAGGATGATCGGCGTGGCGAACACGCCGATCGGCTTGATGAGGCGCGTGAGGCTCACGCCCGACGCGAGCCACACCACCATTTCGGAGTCCCGGTACCACCGGGTCAGCACGAACAGGATCGACACGAACAGCGTGACGACGAGCATCACGGCGAGATAGCCGATCACGGTCAGGCCGATCAGCACGAGCACGTCGCGCGGGTCGATTTCGCCGGACGCGGCGTAGCCGACGATGCGGATCATCATCGTCGTGAGCATGATCGTGAGCAGCACCATGAACACGGCGCCAGCCGTATACGCAAGCTCGCGCTGGAGGGAGCGTTCGAAGATCATTCTTGATGAGAAGAGGGCGGGAGGCTGCGCACGCGTGGTGGAGCGCTCGCGCCGCCACGGGAAAAATAGCGGATAATTGCGGCTTTCATCCTTAGCCCAGATTTTATCCGAGGACAAGCGCGATGGACTTTAGCATAAAAGGCTGTGATTGGAGCAAAGGCGAGGCCAAGGGGTTCCTGACCGGGAAGTCCGACTGCATCGTGCTCGGCATCTTCGAGGCGCAGACGCTTTCCGGCGCGGCGCTCGACATCGACACGGCCACCAAGGGGCTGATTTCGCGCGTGGTGAAGGCCGGCGACATGGACGGCAAGCGCGGCAAGACGCTGTTCCTGCACGAAGTGTCGGGCATCGGCGCGTCGCGCGTGCTGCTCGTCGGCCTCGGCAAGCAGGATGCTTTCAACCAGAAAGCCTATAACGACGCGGCCACGGCCGCCTGGCGCGCGCTGCTGGCGACCAAGGTCGTCCAGGTCACGTTCACGCTCGCACAACTGCCGGTCGACGAGCGCAGCTCCGACTGGGGCGTGCGCGCGGCGATCCTCGCGCTGCGCAACGAGACCTACCGCTTCACGCAGATGAAGAGCAAGCCGGAACCGGTGTCGCACACGCTCAAGCGCGTCGTGTTCAGCGTCGATCCGTCGGACGAAAAGGCTGCGAAGGTCGCGGTCAAGCAGGCCGTTGCGCTCGCGAACGGGATGGATCTCACCCGCGACCTCGGCAACCTGCCCGGCAACGTCTGCACGCCGACCTATCTCGGCAATACCGCGAAGAAGCTCGCGAAGGATTGGGGCCTGAAGGCCGAGGTGCTCGGGCTCAAGCAGATCCAGGCGCTGAAGATGGGCTCGTTCCTGTCGGTCGCACGCGCGTCGGTCGAACCGCCGCAGTTCATCGTGCTGCACTACCAGGGCGCCGCCGCGAAGGCCGCGCCGGTCGTGCTGGTCGGCAAGGGCATCACGTTCGACACGGGCGGCATCTCGCTGAAGCCGGGCGAGGGCATGGACGAGATGAAGTACGACATGTGCGGCGCCGGTTCCGTGCTCGGCACGATGCGCGCGGTTGCCGAGATGGGCCTGAAGATCAACGTCGTCGCGATCGTGCCGACCTGCGAGAACATGCCGGGCGGCAACGCGACGAAGCCGGGCGACATCGTCACGAGCATGAAGGGCCTGACGATCGAGGTGCTGAACACCGACGCCGAAGGCCGCCTGATCCTGTGCGACGCGCTCACGTATGCGGAGCGCTTCAAGCCGGCCGCGGTGATCGACGTGGCGACGCTGACGGGCGCGTGCATCATTGCGCTCGGCCATCACAACAGCGGCCTGTTCTCGAAGGACGACGCGCTCGCGGGCGAACTGCTCGACGCGTCGCGCGAGGCGGGCGACCCGGCATGGCGCCTGCCGCTCGACGACGAGTACCAGGATCAGTTGAAGTCGAACTTCGCGGATCTCGCGAACATCGGCGGACGTCCGGCCGGCAGCGTGACGGCCGCGTGCTTCCTGTCGCGCTTCACCGAGAGCTACCCGTGGGCCCACCTCGACATCGCGGGCACCGCGTGGAAGAGCGGCGCCGCGAAGGGGGCGACGGGCCGTCCGGTGCCGCTGCTCGCGCAGTTCCTGATCGACCGCGCCGGCCAGTGATGGCGGTGCTGACGACGATGCGGGTGCGCGGGCAATGACGCGGATCGATTTCCACTCGAACGTCGGCGATTCGCTCGCGTACGCGTGCCGGCTGCTGCGCAAGGCCTACCAGGCCGGGCAGCCGGTCGTCGTGCTCGCCGAGCCCGCGCGCCTGCGCGCGCTCGACGAGCGGCTCTGGACGTTCTCGCCGCTCGATTTCATTCCGCATTGCGGCGTCGACAGCGAGCACGCGGCCGGCACGCCGATCGTGCTGGCCGCCGATCTCGACAAGGCGCCGCATCATCACGTGCTGCTGAACCTCGGCGCGGCCGTGCCCGCGCAGTTCGCCCGCTTCGAGCGCCTGCTCGAAGTGGTCGGCAACGCGCCGGACGAACTGGCCGCGGGCCGCGACCGCTATCGCTTCTACCGCGATCGCGGATACGCGCTGAACAACTACAAGCAGGGCAGCTAGCCGCAACCGTCGACGGAGCGTTCCCGTGACACAAGCCGATTCATCCTCGATCCCGACGCTGACCGACGTGCTGGTGCCGGGCAAGCCGGTGCCGGCGCGCTCGCCCGCGCCCGACGCGCCGCAGCCGCACGCCGGCGCGGCGATTCCGGTGTTGACCGACGTGATCGCGCCGGCCGATTCCACGAAAACCGAGGCCGACCCCGAATTCGTCGTGATCGAACCCGTGCCGACGCTGCACGTGCCGGCGGTCGAGCTGCCGGGCGACGTCGCGACGGCTGCTGCGGCGGCAATGGGCGAGACCGATGCGCCGGCCGAACCGGGCGCCGCGGAGCACGTGGTCGCCGCGGACGCAGCGGTCATGAATGCGCCGCTCCGGTCGTCGCTGGCCGACGACGATGTGCCGCAGCATGCGTTCGCAGAGGTGGCGCGTGATGCGGTTGACCACGCGTCTGAAGCGGCCATGCCGGAGGTGGTCGTATCGGTCGCGGCGCCGCAGCCGGATGGGCAGGCAGCCGTCGGGCTGACGCCGGAAGATGCGCAGCATATCGCCGAGCGCCTGCGCAATCGGCTGACGAGCTATCTGACCGGAGCAGGGCGCGAGGCCATCGAGGCCCGCTGCCGCGACGCGCTGCACGAGCATTCGGCCTGGCTGGTCGGCCAGGTCACGCGCGAGGTGGCGCTGACGCTGGAAACCGAGGTCATGGACTGGGTCCGCGACGCGGTCGACGAAGAAATTGCACGTCGCCGCGCCGGTCATTCGGGCTGAACGCCCGGTCGTTCCGGCGACAGAAAAAAGGGGCGGTTCCAGTAAGTGCCGGCGAAGCTGCCGGCGACGGGCAAGCCCGCCTGTCGGCGGCGCCCGGCACAACGGTCATGCCCGCCGGGGCATCCGGTTCAGCGCAGCGACAGTACCCATTGCGCGAGTGCGTGGGCTTCGCCGCTCGTCAGTTGCGTATTGGCGGGCATCGGCACGCTGCCCCATACACCGACGCTGCCTTTCACGATCGATTGGCCAAGGTAATCGACGGCATCGCCGCGCGCCGCATACTTGCCGGCGATGTCGCGGAACGACGGGCCCATCAGCGGCTTGCCGACCGCGTGGCAGGCCATGCAGTTCTTGCGTTGCGCAAGCGCGAGCCCGTCGGCCTGTTCGGCGCGCGCCGCCGCTGCGCCGCCGGTCAGCAGCATCACGAGCAGCGCGCGCAATATCGTCTGTTTCATGCGGTTCTCCGCCGGCGGGGACGGCCGGCTTCATGGTCCGCGCATTATAAAAGCAAAGGGAACGCACGTTTTGCGCGTTCCCCCGGCGGCCATATCCATTGGGGGCGCATGCGGCGGCGATATCGCGTCAACCCGTGACGGCGCCCTGGTTCGCCGGCCGGGCGAGGGCCGCGAATTTCGCGAGCACGCCGCGCGTGTAGCGCGGCGCCGGCTGTTTCCACGCGGCGCGACGGCGCGCGAGCTCGGCATCGTCGACGTTCAGCTCCAGCAGCAGCTGGTGCGCGTCGATCGTGATCGAGTCGCCTTCCTGCACGAGCGCGATCGTGCCGCCGACGAACGCCTCGGGCGCGACGTGGCCGACCACCATGCCCCACGTGCCGCCCGAGAAGCGGCCGTCCGTGATGAAGCCGACCGATTCGCCGAGCCCCTTGCCGATGATCGCGGACGTCGGCGCGAGCATTTCCGGCATGCCGGGGCCGCCCTGCGGGCCAAGGTAGCGCAGCACGAGGATGTCGCCTGCGCGAATCCGGTCGCCGAGGATTGCATCCATCGCACTCTGCTCGTCGTCGAACACGCGGGCCGGGCCCGTGATCACCGGGTTCTTCAGGCCCGAGATCTTCGCAACCGCGCCGTCTTCCGCGAGATTGCCCTTCAGGATCGCCAGGTGGCCTTCCTTGTACAGCGCGCGGTCGATCGGGAAGATCACGTCCTGGTCCGCGCGCGGCACGCTCGGCACGTCCTTCAGTTCATCGGCGATCGTGCGGCCGGTGATCGTCATGCAGTCGCCGTGCAGCAGCCCCGCATCGAGCAGGATCTTCAGCACCTGCGGAATCCCGCCGGCCCGGTGCAGGTCGGTCGCGACGTACCGGCCCGACGGCTTCAGGTCGCAGATCACGGGCACGCGCTTGCGGATGCGCTCGAAGTCGTCGATTGTCCAGTCGACCTCGGCCGCATGCGCGATCGCGAGATAGTGCAGCACCGCATTGGTCGAGCCGCCGGTCGCCATGATCACCGACACCGCGTTCTCGATCGACGCCTTCGTGATGATGTCGCGCGGCTTCAGGTCGCGCTTCACGGCCTCGACGAGCACGCGCGCCGATTCGGCCGCCGAATCGACCTTCTCCTGGTCGGGGTTCGCCATCGTCGACGAGTACAGAAGCGACATCCCGAGCGCCTCGAACGACGAACTCATCGTGTTCGCGGTGTACATGCCGCCGCACGAACCCGACGTCGGGCACGCGTTCTGCTCGACGCCATCGAAATCCTCCTGCGACATCCGGCCCGCGGTGAATTCGCCGACGGCCTCGAACGACGACACGATCGTCAGGTCGCGGCCCTTCCAGTGGCCGGGGCGGATCGTGCCGCCGTACACGTAGATGCCGGGTACGTTCAGGCGAGCGAGCGCGATCATGCCGCCCGGCATGTTCTTGTCGCAGCCGCCGACGACGACCACGCCGTCCATCCATTGCCCTTGCACGCAGGTCTCGATGCAGTCGGCGATCACCTCGCGCGACACGAGCGAGTACTTCATGCCCTCGGTGCCCATCGACATGCCGTCCGAAATCGTCGGCGTGCCGAAGATCTGCGGGTTCGCGCCGGACGCCTTCACGGCCGCGACGGCCGCGTCCGACAGGCGCTGCAGGCCGGAATTGCACGGCGTGATCGTCGAATGGCCGTTCGCGATGCCGACCATCGGCTTGTCGAAATCGTCCTTCTGGTAGCCGAGTGCGTAATACATCGAGCGATTCGGCGAACGGGCCACGCCTTGCGTGATGTGCTTCGAGCGACGGTTGTACGGCATGGGGGACTCCATCGTTGTCTGGGCGACGCCCGTGAGCGGCGCGCCGGTTCGGATGAAACAAGAATGGAGTGTCCGGATTGGGATGTCCAATATATTATTTGTCGCCTATTAAGTCGTTTTGCGAATGAGTGACATATGGCCGATCCGACACCCGACCTGCGCCAGTGGCGCTATTTCATGGCCGTTGCCGACGAGCGCCATTTCGGCCGCGCGGCCGAACGCCTGTCGATGACGCAGCCGCCGCTGTCGCAGGCGATCCGGGCGCTCGAGGATGCGCTCGGCGTCGCGCTGTTCGTGCGCACCAAGCGCTCGGTGGCGTTGACGGCGGTCGGCGCGGCGCTGTTGCCCGACGTGCGCCGGCTGCTTGCGTCGGCCGATGCGCTGCCGCCGCTCGCGCGGCGGCTCGCACGCGGCGAGGCCGGCTCGCTGTCGCTTGCGTTCGTGTCGACCGCCGATTACGGGCTGCTGCCGTCGCTGTTGCGCGCGTTCGGCGCGCGCTATCCGCAGGTGCGCCTGCAGCTCGCGGAGGCGACGAGCGACGTGCAGATCGACGAGCTCGTCGCCGGCCGCATCGACGCAGGGCTCGTCATTCCGCCCGTGCCGCCGCGTCACGCGGCCGGGCTGTCGTACCTGCCCGTCGTGCGCGAGCCGCTGGTGGTCGCGATGCCGGCCGCAGCATCCGACGCACCCGAGGACGAACCCGTGCATCTCGCCGATGTCGCCGCATTGCCGCTCGTGATCTTTCCGCGTCGTTTGGCGCCCGGCTTTTATGACATCATTACGGGCTGCTACGGCGCGGCGGGGGAAACTCCGCGCATCGGCCAGGAGGCGATCCAGATGCAGACGATCGTCAGCCTCGTGTCGGCCGGCATGGGCGTCGCACTGGTGCCGCAATCGCTGCGTAACCTGCGGCGCACCGGCGTGGTCTACCGGCCGCTCGCCGGTCACGCACCGGTCGTCGAGACAGGCCTCGTGTGGCGCACGGGCGACGTGAGTCCCGTGCTCGCCGGCTTCATCGACGTCGTGCGCGCGCAGGGCCTCGCCGCGTGACGTGAACGATGGAGCGCCGGTGCCGTCCAACGCGCGGTGCTGCGCGTTCGCGATGGCCGTACCGCATTCGAAAACTTCTTCGCTAACCCATGATCATTCACCCGAATTTCGACCCCGTTGCGATCCATCTCGGGCCGCTGGCCGTGCGCTGGTACGGCCTCATGTATCTCGTCGGCTTCATCGCGGCGATCGTCGTCGGCCGGGTCCGCCTGAAGCTGCCGCACGTCGCGGCGCAGGGCTGGACCGCGAAGGACATCGACGACATGATGTTCTACGGCGTGCTCGGCACCGTGCTCGGCGGCCGGCTCGGCTACGTGCTGTTCTACAAGGCCGATTTCTACTTCTCGCATCCGCTCGACGTGTTCAAGGTGTGGGAGGGCGGCATGTCGTTTCACGGCGGCTTCCTCGGCGTGACGCTTGCGATGATGCTGTTCGCGTGGCAGCGCAAGCGCCACTGGCTGCAGGTCACCGATTTCGTCGCGCCGATGGTGCCGACGGGGCTCGCGGCCGGGCGTCTCGGCAACTTCATCAACGGCGAGCTGTGGGGTCGCGTGACCGACCCGGCGGCGCCGTGGGCGATGCTGTTCCCGGGCGCGATGCGCGACGATGCGGCATGGCTGCCGAAACATCCGGCGCTCGTCGAGAAGTGGCATCTCGCCGATGTGTTCATGCAGTACCAGATGCTGCCGCGCCATCCTTCGCAGCTCTATGAAATCGCGCTCGAAGGCATCGCGCTGTTCTTCGCGCTGTTCTTCTTCTCGCGCAAGTCGCGGCCGATGGGCGCCGTGTCCGCGCTGTTCCTGATCGGCTACGGCCTCGCGCGCTTCACGGTCGAGTTCGCGCGCGAGCCCGACGACTTCCTGGGCCTGCTTGCGCTCGGCCTGTCGATGGGGCAGTGGCTGTCGCTGCCGATGATCCTCGGGGGCATCGCGCTGATGGTCTGGGCGTATCGTCGCCGCGCGGTGAATGCGGTTGCGTGATGCGATACCGATGCGCGCGCAACTGGCGCGTGTATCGGCAACACGGATGCAAACGAAAAACGCCGGCCCTCGGGCCGGCGTTTTTCGTTTCCGACAGCCGCGCGTTGCGCGTTACTTCATCTGCACCGAGCCGTTGACGGTGACCGACACGGTGGCCTTGCCGCCTTCGACCGCGATCGGTGCGCTCATCTTCGCGCTGTCCATCGGCGCCGCGGCCATCGCCATCATGCGCGGGTACGGCTGCACGTTGCGGCCGCTGCCGACGTTGACGTCGCGGATCGTGTAGCTGCTGTAGCCGAACGCCTTCGCGGCTTCGTCAGCGCGGGCGCGGAACGACTTGATCGCTTCGGTCGTGAGCTTCTGCTCGGCCGTGCGCTGCGCTTCAGGCGACAGCGAGAACTCGACGTTCGCGACCTGCATCAGGTTCGACAACTGGCCTGCAAGCTTCGACGCCGCGGCGAAATCGCGCGATTCGAGCGCGACCTCGGTGCGGCCGCGCCATGCGGAGATCTTCCCGTCGCGATCGGTGCTCGGATACACGGAGAATGCGCCCGTGTGCGCGGTGACGCCCGATACGCCCTTCGCTTGCGACAGCGCGGCATCGGCACGCTGGTTCAGCGCGGACGTGAGGCTGCCCGGATCCTTTGCCTGCTGCTCGTAGAACAGCGTGATGTGGATGATGTCCTGCGGCACGTCGGCGCTGGCCTGCGACGAAAGCGACAGCACGCCCGCCGGTTCCGGGAAGTGCGGGTTCGCGGTCTGCGCGTGCGCGGCGGGCGACGCGAGCGTCAGTGCGACGGGAACGGCGGCGGCGAGTGCGAGCGACAGCGCGAGTGCGGATTTCTTGGTCATTGTTGGACTCCTTGTGCGAGGGCGCGCACGCGGATCACGCGTGCGCGACGCGGGCGTACCGCGCGAAGAAAACAACAGCCGGCCCGATTGGCCGACAGCGGTTGCTTAGGCTGCGCGAAAGACCCGCGAGTTCCGCGGCGGCAGCGCGTGCTGACCAGATTTGACGTTTGGCGCGTGCGCCTACTGCGTGCGCCTACTTCATCAGCTTTTCGGTGATGAACCGCCATTCGGCGCGCGTGACGGGCGTGATCGACAGCCGGTTGCCGCGTGCGAGCACGCGCATGTCGGCGAGTTCGTCGTGTTCGCGCAGTGCGGCGAGCGGCACGAGCGGCGACTTTTTCACGTAGCGCACGTCGACGAGCAGCCAGCGCGGCGCTTCCTGCGTCGACTTCGGGTCGTAATAGGGGCTTTTCGGATCGAACTGTGTGGGATCGGGGTAGGGCGTCGACGATACTTCGGCGAGGCCCGCGATGCCCGGCTCGGGGCAGCTCGAGTGATAGAACAGCACGCCGTCGCCGATCTTCATCGTGTCGCGCATGAAATTGCGCGCCTGATAGTTACGCACGCCGGTCCACGGCAGCGAGCGCTGCGGTGCGTTGGCGAGATCGTCGATGCTTGCTTCGTCCGGTTCGGACTTCATCAGCCAGTATTGCATGGATCGTGATCGACGCAGCAGGAGGCATGATGGTCTGTTTGCATGCGCGTTCCGCATGCAAACAGACCCTGAAAAAGAAAACGGCACCGGGACTCGCCCGATGCCGTTGGATAGGCCCCCGCCTTGGCCGCTAGGCCGGCATCCTGAACCTGAGGTTCAGAATTGGTCGCAGTTAGCAGCACTTCGGGTACATCAGACAGAGTGACGCGCGCGCCCGTGCTACAAATTTCCGCAACCGTGCACATGGCATTGGTTCAAGGAATATATGACCTTGGCGAACCAGGCAGGGAAGCTGACTGAACTGTGTTTCGATGCGCCAATTTGACCACCGTTGATCGCCGAGATCAAGGGGAATCGACGCATCGATTAAAACGTTACTGCGTCTCGTGCTGTGCGAGCACAGCGCCGAGCTGTTCGTTCATCTGGTGCATTGTACGACGGATTTCCTCCGCCGGAAATGCTTCACCGTGCCGCACGCTCGTTTGCAGCCGCAGCAATTCCGATGCGAGCGACAGTGCCGCCATGACCGCGATGCGATCGGTGCCGCGTACCGAGCTGTTCGAGCGGATTTTCGACATTTCGGCGTCGACGCGCGCGACCGCCTCGAGCAGTGCCGCTTCGGTCTCGGCCGAACAGGCGAGACGATAGGCCTGACCGAGAATCGAGACTTCGATCTGCTTGGTGCTCATGCATGTTCTCCGTGGCTGGCCGCGTCATCGCCATCCGTACGCGCCTGCGCATCCAGCAGGTCGAGCTGGTTGTCGGCTTGCTCCGCGCTTTTCGAGCGCGGCAGCTTTTCGAGAATCGCGTTCAGTTTCACCTGCGCGTCGTCGATCTTTGCCGACAGCGTGTCGCGCTCGGCCGCGAGCGCATTGCGTTCATCGCGCAGTTGCGCGAGTTCCGCGCGGACCGTGTCCGCTTCCGCGCGCAATTGCGCGACCTGCTCCTCGAGCGCGAGCCGTTCCGAGTGATAGCGCTTGTTCAGCGAAATCAGACGGCCAATATTTTGAGATAGGGTTTCGAGTTCGTTGAGCATTTGCTGCGTCCTCTAAAGACCCAGCATTTTAGCGCGGAATAACGCGCAATCCGACATCTGTAACGTTTCCAGTCGTAACACCCCCGCTTCTTGCCGCGAATAGGCGCGCCACGTGCGGGTCCGGACGCTTCCTTGACGCTCGCGCGAGCGGCTCCTAAACTGGCGCCGCCTCGGTGCTCGCGCGTGAAACGCGCGGTTAAACGGGAAGCAGGGCGCGGGCTCCGCCGGGAGGCCGCCAACCTGCGCTGCCCCCGCAACGGTAAGCGGCCGCGTCCCGTGACGCAGGCCGGCTCAGGCGCGTTCCGCCTGCAGGTTTCGCACGCGGGCGCGGGCCACTGCGCGTCATCGCGCGGGAAGGCGAGCCGGTACGCCGCCAGCCCGGATACCGGCCGAGGCGGGGAGCCCGCACGGGCTTCGTGACGCGCGGCCTGCGGGGAGGCGGGGTGCGCAGTGCTTCACGGGATTTATCTTCATGCTGACCCCAATCGTCCGCACGGCGCTCGGCGCGCTCTGCGGATTGCCGCTTGCCGCCGCCGCGCAGACCGCGGCGAATGCCGATGCCGCGGCGCCCGCCGTACCCGCGGCAACGTCCGCCGCGCCAACGGCCCGGCCTGCCGCTGCGACCATGCTCGAACCGGTCGTCGTCACCGCGCAGCGGGCGCCGCAGGCGCTGGCCGACACGATTCCGCAAACCACCGTATTCGACGCGCAGGATATCGCCGCGCATCCGGGCGCCGACCTGCCGACGCTGCTCGCGTTCGCACCGGGCGCGCAGATCGTGCGTAACGGTGGCCCCGGCGCGAGCACGACGATGTTTCTGCGCGGCGCGGAGTCGACGCAGTCGCTCGTGCTGATCGACGGCGTGCGGGTCGATTCCGCGAGTCTCGGTGCCGCGCAACTGAGCCTGCTGCCGCTCGATCAGATCGAGCGCGTCGAGATCGTGAATGGCAACGTGTCGTCGCTGTACGGCTCGGGCGCGATCGGCGGCGTCGTGCAGGTGTTCACGAAGGACGGCGGCAATCATCCGCCGCGCTTCAACTTCGCGGTCGGCGTCGGCAGCTACGGCACGCAGACGCAGCAGGCCGGCGTAGCGGGCCGGCTCGACAGCGACGGGAAGACGACGTTCAGCGTGTCGATCGCACGCGACAAGGACAACGGTTTTTCCGCGCTCGACCCGGCGAAGAAGCCGAACGCGAACCCGAATGCGAACGGCTACCTGAACGAGAGCATCACCGCGGCGCTGCGCCACCGCTTCAACGATCGCTGGGATGCGGGCGTCAGCTATTTCCAGTCGAACGGCAACAACAGCTACGACAATGCGTGGGGCGTGCCGACCGACCTGAACAACCTCTATTCGCGCGTGCAGCAGGTGCGTGCGTTCGCGAACGGCAAGCTGACCGACTGGTGGACCGCTCGCCTGAGCGTGTCGACCGGCAACGATCGCAGCCAGTCGGCGCTGAACGGCGTCTATACCGATCACTTCAATACCGACAACCGCCAGTACACGTGGCAGAACGATTTCCGGATCGCACCGGATCACCTGATCCAGGCCGGCTACGAGCGGCTCGACCAGCAATTCATGTCGAATGCGTATGCCGCGCCGCAGCGTCACGTGAATTCCGGCTGGATCGGTTATTCGGGGCGCTTCGGCCGCCAGCAGTTCCAGGCGAACCTGCGCCGCGACCAGTACTCGGACTTCGGCGGTGCCAACTCGTACTATCTCGGCTACGGCCTCGAACTGACCGATCGCTGGAAGGTGACCGCGAGCTATTCGGACGCGTTTCGCGCGCCGAGCTTCAACGACCTCTATTACCCGATGGCCGGCAACCCGTCGATCCAGCCGGAGCACAGCCATTCGATCGAGGCCGCGCTGCAGTACGCGTCCGACACAGTGGGCGTGATGCGGCTCACCGCGTTCCAGACGCGCTACGCGAACCTGATCAACTATCGGCCCGACGGGAGCGGTTTCTACTATATTGCGCAGAACGTCGGCAGCGCGAAGGTGCAGGGACTCGAAGGATCGTGGCAGGGGCATGTCGGCGCGACCGACGTACGGGTTGCCGCCACGTTGCAGAACCCGGTCAACGAAACGCAGAATCAGGATCTCGACCGCCGCGCGCGACGTTTCGCGTCGATGGCCGTGAACCGCGCGTTCGGCGCGTGGCGTGTCGGCGGCGAATGGCTCGTGAGCGGCGCGCGCGACGATTCGGGCGGCGGGCGGCTCGGCGGCTATGGGATCGTCAACCTGTCCGCGCGCTACAACATCACGAAGTCGTGGTACGTCAGCGCGCGTATCGACAACCTGCTCGACAAGGACTACGAGCTTGCATATGCCTACAACACGCCGAAGCGCGGCGCCTATGTCACGCTCGGCTGGCAGCAGCAGTAAGCGGATGCGCCGCGCGTCGTGCGCAGCGCCGTGCGCGGCATGAGCGCCGCGCGCGCCGCCGCGATCTGGGCCGCGCTGGCCGCCGCGGTCGCGTTGCTGTTCGTCGCGTCGCTGTCGATCGGCAGCGTGCCGATGTCGCCGTGGCAGGCGCTCGCGTCGCTCGCGCCGCATGGCGGCGATGCGCTGTTCGCCGACATCGTCCGCACGCTGCGCCTGCCGCGCGCGCTCGCGGGCTTCGCGTGCGGCGCGCTGCTCGCGCTTGCCGGTGCACTGCTGCAGGTGCTGCTGCGCAACCCGCTCGCGGAACCGTACGTGCTCGGCGTGTCCGGCGGCGCGGCGGGGTTCGCGCTGGTCGCGATGATCGCGGGCGGTGCGTGGTGGCTCGTCGATGCGTCGGCGTTCGCCGGCGCGCTCGTGTCGGTTGCGCTCGTGCTCGGCCTCGCGCGCCGCGAGCTGTGGCGCGGCGATGCGCGCGACGCGTCGCCGCGGCTGCTGCTCACCGGTGTCGTGATCGCGGCAGGGTGGGGCGCGCTCGTTACGCTGCTGCTGTCGCTCGCGCCCGATGCGCGGTTGCGCGGGATCATCTTCTGGCTGACGGGCGACTTGAACGGCGTGACCGCACCGTGGTTCGCGTGGGGCGCGCTGCTATTGGCCGCATGTGTCGCGCTGCCGGCCGCGCCGCAATTGAACGTGCTGCTGCGTGGCGACGCGACCGCGCTTGCGCTCGGCGTACCCGTCGCGCGCCTGCGCGTGCGGATCTATCTCGTCGCGTCGCTGGCCGCGGCGGCCGCGGTGACGACGGCGGGCACGATCGGCTTCGTCGGCCTCGTCGTGCCGCACGCGCTGCGGCTCGCATTCGGCAACGACCAGCGCATGCTGCTGCCGGCCGCGATGCTCGCGGGCGGCGGCGGCGTGATGGCGGCCGACCTGCTCGCGCGCACCGCGATCGCCCCCGCGCAACTGCCGGTCGGCGTGATGACCGCGTTGATCGGCGTGCCGGTGTTCCTGTGGATGTTGCTGAGGAGGCCGATGCGATGACAGGTACTGCGCGGCACGCCGCTGCTTCCGTCAACGACATGGCCTGCGCGACCGTCGACCTGACGCTGAAGGCCGGCGCGCGCACGCTGCTCGATGGCTTCACGCAGGCCTTCCGTCCCGGCGAAATCTGGTGCGTCGCGGGGCCGAACGGCGCGGGCAAGACGACGCTGCTCGCGACGCTCGCGGGGCTGCAGCCGCCGGCCGGCGGCCGGGTCGAGATCGACGGCCGGCCGCTCGCCGCGTGGCAGCCGGCGCAACTCGCGCAGCGCCGTGCGCTGATGCCGCAGCAACTGCACGATGCATTCAGCGCGACCGTGTTCGACACGGTGCTGCTCAATCGCTTTCCGTATCTCGGCGGCTGGGGCTGGGAGCGCGACGGCGACCGCGCGGCCGCGCACGACGCGCTCGCGACGTTCGACCTGACCGCGCTCGCGTCGCGCGACGTGCTGTCGCTATCGGGCGGCGAGCGGCAGCGCGTCGCGCTGGCCGCGACGCTGTGCCAGGATGCGCCGCTGATGCTGCTCGACGAGCCGCTCGCGCATCTCGACCTGCATCACCAGATCGACTGCCTGACGGCGCTGGCAGCGTGGCTTGACGCCGGCCCGCGCACCGTGCTGTTCTCGTGCCACGACCTGAATCTCGCGCGGCGTTTCGCGACGCATGCGCTGTTGCTCGACGGCCGCGGTCATGCGTGGGCCGGCCCCGTGCACGATGTGCTGACGCCCGAGCGTGCGAGTGATGCGTTCGGCTATCCGCTCGTGCTGATCCGCGAGCATGGCCGCGACGCGCTGCTGCCTGCGTGGCCCGAGCGACAATGACCTTTTCCTTTCCGATGCGCGGCGCAGGCCGCGCCAACGACACGGCTTCCCGATGACGACTCCGACCCACTTCCCACCCGCGATCGCGCCGCTCGACGACGCGCTGCGCAAGCGCCTGCAGCATGTGATCGACCACAAGACCAAGCCGCCCGGCAGCCTCGGCCAGCTCGAGGCGGTCGCGCTGCAGATCGGCCTGATCCAGCACACCGAGCGGCCGACCGTGCAGCGCCCGGTGACGATCGTGTTCGCCGGCGACCACGGGATCGCGGCCGAGGGCGTGAGTCCTTACCCTCAAGCGGTGACCGCGCAGATGGTTGCGAACTTCCTGGCCGGCGGCGCGGCGATCAACGCGTTCTCAGGCGTCGCGCAGAGCACGCTCGAGATCGTCGATGCGGGCGTTGCGTCGCCGCTTCCGCTGTCCGACCGGCTGGTGTCGCTGCCGGTCGCGCGCGGCACGCGCAACTTCGCGGCGGAGCCGGCGATGACGCGCGACGAGGCGATGACGGCGCTCGCGGCCGGTGCGGCACGCGTGCGCCTGCATGCAACGCTCGGCACGAACGTGATCGGCTTCGGCGAGATGGGGATCGCGAACACGTCGTCGGCCGCGTGCCTGATGAGCCGCCTGCTCGACGTGCCGATCGACGCGTGCGTCGGGCGCGGCACGGGCCTCGACGACCAGGGCCTCGCGCACAAGCGCGCGGTGCTCGGCCGCGCGCTCGTCAAGCACTCGCACGCGATCGCGCCGCTCGACGTCCTCGCGACGTTCGGCGGCTTCGAGATCGCGATGATGACGGGCGCGTATCTCGCGGCCGCGAGCGAGCGGATGACGATCCTCGTCGACGGTTTCATCGCGACGGCCGCGCTGCTCGTCGCCGAGCGCATCGCGCCCGGCGTGCGCGACTACTGCGTGTTCTCGCATACGTCGCACGAGGCCGGGCACCGGCGCATGCTAGAGCATTTCGGTGCGAAGCCGCTGCTCGCGCTCGACCTGCGGCTCGGCGAAGGCACGGGCGCGGCGCTCGCGCTGCCGCTCGTGCGCGCGGCGGCCGCGTTCCTCAGCGAGATGGCGAGCTTCGAGTCCGCCGGCGTCGACAATCGTGACGCCTGATCGCGCAAGCGGCATGCGTGCCGAACTGCGCTACTTCTTCGTCGCGCTCGGCTATTTCACGCGCGTGCCCGTGCCGCGCGCGATCGGCTACGCAGCCGGCGATCTCGACCAGGCCGCGCGCTATTTCCCGCTCGTCGGCGCATGCGTCGGCGCGTGGGGTGCGCTCGTCTATCTCGCCGCGTTGCGCGTGCTGCCCGCGTCGATCGCGGTCGGGCTGTCGATGGCTGCGACGCTGCTCGCGACCGGCGCATTCCACGAGGACGGCCTCGCCGACAGTTGCGATGCGTTCGGCGGCGGCTATACGCGCGACGACGTGTTGCGCATCATGCACGACTCGCGGATCGGCACGTTCGGCGCGGTCGCGCTCGTGATCGCGCTCGGCCTGAAATGGCAGGCGCTCGCGGCCATGCCGCCGCTGCGCGCCGCGTGGACGATGATCGCCGCGCATGCGGCGAGCCGTGCGGCGGCCGTCAGCCTGCTGATGTCGCTCGACTATGTGCGGCCCGAAGGCAAGGCGAAGCCGGTCGCGCAACGGATGGGCGCACGCGCGGCGTGCGTCGCGGCGGTATTCGGGTTGCCGTGGCTGTTCTGGCCGGACTGGCGCACGGGTGTCGCCGCGGGCGTCGCGCTCGTGCTCGTGCGCGTGTGGGTGGCCCGCTACTTCGTGAAACGGATCGGCGGTTATACGGGCGACTGTCTCGGCTTCGCGCAGCAACTGAGCGAACTGGTGATCTATCTCGTGGTGCTCGGATGGACGTCGTCCTGATCCGTCATCCGGCCGTCGGCGTCGAGCCGGGCATGTGTTACGGACGCAGCGACGTGCCGCTCGCCGCGTCGGCCGACGTCGGCGCGCATGCCGTGCGTGCGCATCTGTCGGCTCTCGGCGCGCCGCCGCCCGAACAGCTCCGGACGAGCCCGCTGACGCGATGCGCTTCGGTTGCCGAACGGCTCGCGCACGCATTCGATGTGCCGCTGCAGCGCGATGCCGGCTGGCAGGAAATGGATTTCGGCGCGTGGGAAATGCGGCGCTGGGACGATATCGACCGTGCAGCGCTCGATGCGTGGGCGGCCGACCTGATGCATGCGTGCGCGCATGGCGGCGAAAGCGTCGCGCGGTTCGCCGCGCGGGTTGCGCGGCAGGCTGACGCGGTTGCGCAGGTCGATCGGACGCAATGGGCGGTCACGCATGCGGGCGTGATCCGCGCGTTCGTATCGCATGTGTTGCGTGTGCCGCTCGATACGCTGCTGTCGCGGCCGGTGCCGACGGGCGGTGTCGTCTGGCTGCGTGCGGACGACGCGGCGCGAACATGGGAAGTCGTGCACTGGGACGAATAGGCTCGCCTGAGTCAGCATGTGAACGACACAACGCGCGATCGAACCACCTCAAGCACGAACGCATCAGTAGGTGCGCGGCAAACGCGCAAGTCAGCGGAAATCAGCGCGCCGGCCGCCGTGCACGCGCGGCATCGAGATCCTCGCACAGCGCGGCCGCGCCCTGCGCGATCCGCGGCGACGGCCGCGTCAGCAGATCGCCGTCGATCGCGAACAGGTTGTTGCGCGCCACGGCCGTCAGCGCGGGCCACGCGCGCCAGCGTGCAAGGCTCGGCAGCGGTTCGTCCGAGCGCGTCGCACCGGCGCTCGTCGTCACGATCGCTTCCGGATTCGCCGCGAGCACGGCCTCGTCGGTGACGCTTGGCACGAGCGGCTTGAGCGACGCGAACACGTTGCGGCCGCCGCACAGCGCGATCACGTCGTTGATCAGGTGCGCGCCGTTGAGCGTCGTCAGCGGGCGGTCCCAGACCTGGAAGAACATCGTGACGGGCGGCCGCGCGGCGTAGCGTGTGCGCAGCGTCGCGATGTCGTGCGCAAAGGACGCCGCGGCCGCATCGGCTGCCGGCTGCGTGCCGAGCAGCGTGCCGAGCCGGCGCAGCGACGACGACACGTCGTCGAGATGTTTCGGCTCACTGAAGAACAGCGGGATATGCAGCGCGCGCAACGCGTCGGTCTGCCGCTCGGCGTTGCCGTGCCGCCAGACGACGATCAGGTCCGGCTTCAACGCTGCAATTCGTTCGAGGTCGAGCGCCTTGTTGTCGCCGACGCGCGGCACCGCTTGCGCGGCGGGCGGATAGTCGCTGTACGTGACGGTGCCGACGAGCTTCGTACCGCCGCCGGCCGCGTAGACCAGCTCGGTCGCGTGCGGCGCGAGGCTGATTACGCGCTGCGCGGGCGCGGGCAGCGTAACCGTATTGCCGGCGTCGTCGCGCGTCGTGACATCGGCATGAACGAACGGCGCGTGAGCGAGCGCGGCCAGCGTCGCGGCCCGCGCCAGCCGGCGGAACATGCGTGGGTTCATGCGGATTCCTGTTGCAGCGTCGGCACGCAGTGCGCGAGCGCAACACCGAGGCGCTGCCATTCGGCTTCGCTGTCCGGCAGGCCGATGCGCACGCTCGACGGCTTCGCGAAGTATCGCGTCCAGATCCCGCGTGCCGCGAGCGCCGCATGCAGCGCCGCGGCGCGCGGGTCGTCGGTCCAGCTGAACAGCGGTGTCGCGCGAACCGTGAAGCCGTGCGCGCGCAGCAGTGCGGCCAGCCGCTCGCCGTCGGCCGTGAGCCGTTCGCGGGCGGCGGCCTGCCATGCGCGATCCGCGAACGCCGCGGCGACCGCGTGACGCGCGGGGCCGCCGACCGTCCATGCGCCGAGCACGTCGCGCAGCGCGACGATCCGTTCGGGGCATGCGAGCACGAAGCCCGCGCGGATACCGGCGAGACCGAAGAACTTGCCGACCGAGCGCAGCACGACGAGCCCCGGCCGATCAACCTGCGGCGCGAGCGATTGCGTCGCGCCCGTATCGGCGAACGCCTCGTCGACGATCAGCGTGCCGCCGCGGGCCGACAACTGTGCATGCCAGCCGAGCAGGCGCTCGGCCGGCACGAATTCGGCGGTCGGGTTGTTCGGATTCCCGACGATGACGTGGCGCAGCGTCGCCGGCAGCGTATCCGTGCCGATGTCGAGCGGAACGACGCGATGGCCGTGACGCGCGAACGCGGGCGCGTATTCGCCGTACGCGAGCGACGCGACGCCGGCGTCGCCGGTCGGCAGCAACGCAGGCAATGCGCGGATCGCGGCCTGGCTGCCGGCGACCGGCAGCACGTGCGCGGGATCGGGCGCGTGGTAGTACTGCGCGGCACAGGCCGCGAGGCCGTCGCCGTCGTCGGGCAGCCGGCGCCACGCGTCGGCCGGGACGGGCGGCACCGGATAGCCGACCGGATTGATGCCGGTCGATAGGTCGAGCCACGCGTCGTATGGAATGCCGTGGCGGCGTGCGGCTTCATGCAGGTTGCCGCCGTGCGCGATGCGTGTGTCAGACATGATGGGTGGCCATGACGAGAGCGCCGCTCGCGACCAGCAGCGCGAGCCACAGTGCGAGCGTGCGTGTGACGAGCGATAGCGCGGCGACGATGTGGACGGCGGTCGCCGTTGCACCGGTGCCGAGCGCCGGCCGATCCTCGATCTCGCCGTGATAGACGGCCGGGCCGCCGAGCTGGACGTTCAGGCTGCCGGCGCCCGCGGCCATTACCGGGCCCGCGTTCGGGCTGTCCCAGTGGCGCGCCTGCGTGCGCCAGCAGCGCCATGCGGCGGCCGTGTCGCCGAGCAGCGCGTAGCTTGCTGCCGTGAGGCGCGCGGGAATCCAGTTCAGCGCGTCGTCGAGGCGCGCGGCGGCCCAGCCGAAGGTCAGGAAGCGCGGCGTGCGGTAGCCCCACATCGCGTCGAGCGTGTTCGCGAGCCGGAACAGCAGCGCGCCGGGGCCGCCCGCGACGACGAACCAGAAGAGTGCGCCGAAGATCGCGTCGTTGCCGTTTTCGAGCGCCGATTCGACGGCCGCGCGCGACAACGCGCCTTCGTCGGCGTCGCTCGTGTCGCGCGACACGATGCGCGCGGTCAGCTTACGCGCGGCGTCGAGATCGCGCCGCAGCAGCGCCGCGGCGATCGGCGCGACATGGTCGGAGAGGCTTTTCGCGCCGAGCGCGAACCACAGTAGCGCGACATGCAGCGCGGCCGCGAGCGGCCACGGCAGCACGGCCACAAGCCATGCGGCGACGGCCACTGGCGGCACGACGGCCGCGGCCCACGCGGCGACACCGACCACGCGGCCGCGCCGGCCCGTGTTCAATGCGCCTTCGATGCGCGCGGCGAGCCGGCCGAACGCGACGAGCGGATGCCAGCCGGCGGGTTCGCCGATCGCGCGGTCGACGATCGCGGCCGCGACCGCGAGCATCGCGACGACGGGCAGCGACAGCATCAGCATGACGGCGCTCCCGTCTTGAGGTCGAGCGGCAGCCCGGCGACGAGCAGCGTCACGCGCGTCGCGAGCGCGGCGACGCGCTGGTTCAGGCGCCCGAGTTCGTCGACGTAGCGGCGCGTGGCCGCCCCGAGCGGCACGACGCCGAGCCCGATCTCGTTGCTGACGACGATCACCTTCGCACGCGTGCCGCGCAATGCGTGTTCGAGCCGCTCGACCTGCGCGGCGTACTGCGCATCGTCGAGCGGTTCGCCGTCGGCCGGGCACAGCAGGTTCGTGAGCCACAGCGTCAGGCAGTCGACCAGCAGGCATGCATGCGGATCGTCGAGCCGCGCGAGCGTGCCGGCGAGGTCGACGGGTGCATCGGCGAACCCCCAGTCGGCCGGCCGGCGCGCGCGATGATGCGCGATGCGCTGCGCGAATTCGGCATCGGCGGCGGTCGCGGTCGCGATGTAGGTGACGGGGCGGCCGCTGTCGGCCGCGAGCCGCTCGGCATGCGCGCTCTTGCCCGAGCGCGCGCCGCCGAGGACGAAGGTGAGGTCGTGCGGAATCATCGCGTGATTGTAACGGCGCAGGCGTACCGGTGCGGGCGATAATGCGGCCTTTGCTTCGCGACGACCTTTAACACGATGAATGCACCCGAGCCGCGGCCGCGCGGTACGCTGATGATCCAGGGCACGACCTCCGACGCGGGCAAGAGCACGCTCGTCGCGGGCCTGTGCCGCCTGGCGTGCCGTGCCGGCGCGCGCGTTGCGCCGTTCAAGCCGCAGAACATGGCGCTCAACAGCGCGGTGACGGCCGACGGCGGCGAGATCGGCCGCGCGCAGGCGCTGCAGGCGCTGGCCGCGGGCGTCGCGCCGCATACGGATTTCAACCCCGTGCTGCTGAAGCCGACGAGCGACCGCGGCGCGCAGGTGATCATTCACGGCAAGGCGCGCACGAACCTCGACGCGCGGGCGTATCACGGCTACAAGCCGGTCGCGTTCGACGCGGTGCTCGAGTCGTACGCGCGCCTGCGTGCCGGTTACGACACGGTGATCGTCGAGGGCGCAGGCAGCCCGGCCGAGATCAACCTGCGCGACGGCGACATCGCGAACATGGGCTTTGCCGAACGCGTCGACTGCCCGGTCGTGCTCGTCGCCGACATCGACCGCGGCGGCGTGTTCGCGCATCTGGTCGGCACGCTCGCGTGCCTGTCGGACAGCGAGCGCGCGCGCGTGCGCGGCTTCGTGATCAACCGTTTCCGCGGCGACTTCAAGCTGCTCGAACCGGGGCTCGACTGGCTGCGCGCGCAGACCGGCAAGCCCGTGTTCGGCGTGCTGCCGTACTTGCACGGGCTGCTGCTCGATGCGGAGGACATGCTGCCCGCGCAGGCGCGCAGCGCCGCCGCACGTGGCGCCGCCGGCGTACTGCGCGTCGTCGTGCCCGCGCTGCCGCGCATCAGCAACCACACCGATTTCGATCCGCTGCGCGCGCATCCGCAGGTCGAGTTCACGTACTGGAAGAGTGGCCCGGTGCCGGATGCCGACCTGCTGATCCTGCCCGGCTCGAAGAGCGTGCAGCGCGATCTCGAATGGCTGCGCGACGCGGGCTGGGACGCGGTGATCCGTCGCCATCTGCGCTACGGCGGCAAGGTGATCGGCATCTGCGGCGGGATGCAGATGCTCGGCCGCACGCTCGACGATCCGCTCGGCCTCGAAGGCGCGCCCGGCAGCGTGCCGGGGCTCGCGCTGCTCGATTTCGACACGACGCTGCAGCCCGACAAGACGCTGAAGAACGTGACCGGTCATCTCGCGCTGCCGGGCGGGGCCGCCGTGCGCGGCTACGAGATCCACATGGGCGACACGCGCGGGCCCGCGCTCGCCGCGCCCGCGCTGGCGCTGGCAGCCGACACCGCGCAGGACGGCGCGCGCCCGGACGGCGCGGTTTCGGCCGACGGCCAGATCCTCGCGACCTACGTGCACGGGCTGTTCGACGCGCCCGACGCGTGCGCGGCGCTGCTCGCGTGGGCCGGGCTCGACGGCGCGGAGCGCATCGACTATCCGGCGCTGCGCGAGGCATCGCTGGAACGGCTGGCCGACACGTTCGCCGAACATCTCGACCTGGACGCGCTGTACGCCGAGTTTCGCTGAAGCGGCTCCGGGCCGCCCTCGCTTTTTCCGCCGGATCGCGTACAACACAAGGAGGGCGGAGGTCCGCCTGAAGGAGTCCGATGATGAAGGTTCGATGGTGGTGGAGCGTGCTGCTCGCGGCGCTGCTGGGCGCATCGGCGGTTGCGCACGCGTGCGATTCGTACACACCGGGCGGCGGCCAGTCCGGTTCCGGCGACGCCACACAAGGCAAGAGCGGGTACTGAAGTGGGGATCGGGGCATGATCGGTCGTGCCCCTTTTTTTTGAATCTTATTCGTTCCTGTTGGGAATCAGTTAAAGCGGATTGGCATGTTTATCGGCCAAATCGGTTCGAATAGAGTGGGGCCCATTCTCATCCACTCACGAAGGAATCCGCCATGAACCCCAATCGCCTGAACGATTTCGCCGCGATGCTGCTGCGCGTCGCGCTCGGCGTGCTGTACCTCGCGCACGTCGCGCAGAAGGTGTTCGTCTTCACGCTGCCCGGCACCGCGCAGTTCTTCGCGTCGATCGGCCTGCCGGGTTGGCTCGCATACCTGACGACGTTCGTCGAACTGGCCGGCGGCCTGGCGCTGCTCGCGGGTTTCCGCGTGCGGGTTGCCGCGCTCGCGCTGCTGCCGTTCATGCTCGGCGCGACGGCCGCGCATCTGCCGAACGGCTGGAGCTTCTCGTCGCCGAACGGTGGCTGGGAATATCCGGCCTTCTGGGCCGTCACGCTTGCCGTGCAGGCGCTGCTGGGCGGCGGCGCGTTCGCGATCGGCGCCCGGGAGGCCGCGGTTCAGCGCGTGTAAGGAAGTATCGGGGGCGCGCGGTTCGGCGCGACCCGTTCCGGTGATCCCCCGTTTGCCGATATCATCGCTCCCTGTATCCGCAATCGAGCGGCGCCAGCCATGCGGCCGGCGCCGCGTGGCTTTTTCGGGGGAATTCATGACGGTGATCGTGGTGGCGAATCCGAAGGGCGGCGTGGGGAAAAGCACGCTGTCCACCAATCTTGCCGGCTATTTCGCGGCGCAGGGCGCGTGGGTCGCGCTCGCCGACCTGGACCGGCAGCAGTCCGCGCATGCGTGGCTCGACCTGCGGCCGGCCGGCTTGCCGGCGATCGAGTCGTGGGATCTCGATCCGGACGCGCCGTCGAAGCCGCCGCGCGGCCTCGAATATGCGGTGATCGATACGCCGGCCGGCCTGCACGGCAACCGGCTCGGCGTCGCGCTGCAACTGGCCGACAAGGTGATCGTGCCGCTGCAGCCGTCGATGTTCGATATCCTCGCGACCCAGCAGTTTCTGGAGCGCCTCGCCGGCGAGAAGGCCATGCGCAAGGGCAGCGTCGAGGTCGGGATCGTCGGGATGCGGGTCGATGCGCGCACGCGCTCGTCGGACCAGCTGCACCGCTTCGTCGAAGGGCTCGGCCTGCCGGTGCTCGGCTACGTGCGCGACACGCAGAACTACGTGCAGATCGCCGCGCACGGCCTCACGCTGTGGGACGTCGCGAAGAGCCGGGTCGAAAAGGATCTCGAACAGTGGCGGCCGATCGTCGAATGGGCCGAGCGCCGCGCGACGAAGGCGGAGAAAGCGGAGAAGGCCGCCAAGGCGTCCTGATCCGGGCGCGCGGCCGTGAGGCCGGTGCGCGGCGAAATGAGAAAGGGCCGGATCCCGTGTCGCACGGGATCCGGCCCTTCAACCGCAGGCGGCGCAGCCGCTCCCGCGCGCCACGGCACGCGGGCGGGCGGTCAGTCAGGTTAGGTCCAGTTCTGCGTCGGCACGTGATCGCGGTGGCCCTTGATCTTGTTGCCGTCGTCGATGAACACGAGCTTCGGTTTCCAGCCGGCCTGCAGTTCGGCTTCGTCGACCATCGCGAACGCCGCGATGATCACGAGGTCGCCGAGCTGCGCACGGCGCGCGGCCGAGCCGTTCAGCGAGATCATCCCGCTGCCGCGCTCGCCCTTGATCGCGTACGTCGAGAAGCGCTCGCCGTTGTTGATGTTCCAGATGTCGATCCGTTCGTTTTCGACGATGTTCGACGCCTCGAGCAGGTCTTCGTCGATCGCGCACGAGCCTTCGTAATGCAGCTCGCAGTGCGTGACTGCCGCGCGGTGGATCTTCGATTTGAGCATGTGGCGCTGCATGGTGTCTCCGTGATGCGTCGTGAGAGGCGCGGGCGGGCGGCCCGTCAGATTTCCAGGTTGTCGATGAGGCGCGTCGCGCCGAGCTTCGCGGCCGCGAGCACGACGAGCGGCTCGCCGGCTTCGAGTTCGGCGGCGCTCGGCGCGATCAGGTTCGCGCGGCGGCGGATCGACAGGTAGTCGGGCGCCCAGCCGCGCTCGGCCAGGTGCGTGCGCGCCTGCTGCTCGAGCTTGCCGAGATCGCGCTCGCCGCCGAGCACGCTTTCGCGCATGCGCTGCAGCGTCTTCGCGAGTTCCGGCGCTTCCCGGCGCTCGTCGGCCGACAGGTAGCGGTTGCGCGACGACAGCGCGAGGCCATCCTCGTCGCGCACGGTTTCGGCCGCGATGATGTCGACCGGCAGCGCGAGCTGCTGGCACATGCGGCGCACGATCATCAACTGCTGGTAGTCCTTCTTGCCGAACACGGCGACGCGCGGCTGCACGCAGGCCATCAGCTTCGACACGACCGTGCACACGCCGGTGAAGAAGCCGGGCCGGAATTCCCCTTCGAGGATCCCGCCGAGATCGTCCGGCGGCAGCACGCGGTATTCCTGCGGTTCCGGGTACATGTCGCGCTCGGTCGGCGCGAACAGCACGTAGACGTTTTCCTTCTGCAGCTTCTCGATATCGTCCTGCAGCGTGCGCGGGTATTTGTCGAAATCCTCGTTCGGGCCGAACTGCAGCCGGTTGACGAAGATGCTCGCCACGACCGGGTCGCCGTGCTGGCGCGCGAGGCGCATCAGCGACAGGTGCCCTTCGTGCAGGTTGCCCATCGTCGGCACGAACGCCGTGCGGTTCTGGCCGCGCAGCTGGTCGCGCAGTTCATGGATCGAGCTGATGACTTTCATGATCGGGTAGCGGGTTCCTCGCGCATGCGCGCGTTGGCGCCGCGGCAGCGGCGTCGGGGTCGAAGCGGAGAACGCCGGCGCGCGGGCGGCGCATCGGGCGTCGGCGGATTGTAGAGGATTTGGCCGCCAAACGCATCGAAAAGAGAACGATCGTTCACTTTTTAATCGGGCGTGCCGAAAAACGAGCGGCGACTGGGGGGCGCGGCCACCCGCCGCGGCGAAGCGGCGAGCGTCGGCGTGAATCGGGAGAACGGGAAGGGCGGGCGCGGGCCTTAAGCGGGGAGGTACGCGAGGCGCACGTAGATCGGCGCGAACGGCTCCGGCTGCGTGATCTCGACGAGCGATTCGCGCGCGAGTTCGAGCATCGCGATGAAGTTCACGACGACGACCGGCACGCCGCGCGACGTGTCGAACAGGTCGGCGAACTCCATGAAGCGCGCGTTTTGCAGCCGGCGCAGGATCAGGCTCATGTGTTCGCGTACCGACAGCTCCTCGCGGGAGATCTTGTGGTGCTGGACGAGCTTCGCGCGCTTGAGCACGTCGGCCCACGCGGCGCGCAGGTCGTCGGAGTTCACGTCGGGAAAGCGCGGCGTGATGCTTTGCTCGATGTAGACCTCGGCGCGCAGGAAGTCGCGGCCGAGTTGCGGCAACTGGTCGAGGCGCTGCGCGGCGAGCTTCATCTGCTCGTATTCGAGCAGGCGGCGCACGAGTTCGGCACGCGGATCCTCCGCTTCGTCGCCGGTGTCGACCTTCTTGACCGGCAGCAGCATCCGCGACTTGATCTCGATCAGCATCGCGGCCATCAGCAGGTATTCGGCCGCCAGTTCGAGGTTCGACGTGCGGATCTGGTCGACATAGCCCAGGTATTGCGCGGTGACCTGCGCCATCGGGATGTCGAGCACGTTGAAGTTCTGCTTGCGGATCAGGTACAGCAGCAGGTCGAGCGGGCCTTCGAACGTCTCGAGGAAGATCTCGAGCGCGTCGGGCGGGATGTAGAGATCCTGCGGCAGCTTGAAGAGCGGCTCGCCGTACAGGCGCGCGAACGCCGCGACACCGTCGACCGTGTCGGGCGTCGAATCGGCGCCCGCGGGCGCGGCGATCGCGTCGTCCTGCCGGGCGGCGCTGGCCTCGTCGGCGGCGCTCACGTCGTCAGAAGTTCTGGTAGTAGACGTACGACGTTTGCTTCACGCGCGATTCCTGCTGGTCGGCGCGCTCTTCGAGGTCGATCGGCTGCTTGTCCCACAGCAGCGAACGGCCCTTGCGCTGCTCTTCCTCGAGCGTCGGCTTCTGCTGCTTGAGCTGGTTCAGGAACTGCGTGACGTCGGACTGGTACGGCATGGCTGGATTTTCCGTTTCGGGCGGCGCACGATGCGCCGGATTCGCGTTGGCGGGATTTTACCGCATCGCGGGAACGGCCGGCGCCAATCGCGCGTCGAATCCGCGGGCCCGCACCTGCGGCGAAGCGGCCCCGGCCGGTGCGCGCGCCGTTGCGCGCAAGCGTCAAAGCCTTGCGCGTGCGGGCATGGCCGCTGCCCTGTGGTCAAATACAGGGTTTCCACGAAACCGTGACAACCGAGGGCGAGGTCATATTTGGCGGGGCAGTCGAACCAGCAAGCACACATGGCGCATGACCCGGGCCCGCGCGCGGCACGCAAGCGCGCCGGCGCCGCGGCCCGCGCCGCGCGGGCGGCCCTCGCGGGGTGCGTCGCCGCGTTCTTCGCGCTGCCGGCCCACGCGAAGTACGACGTCGACATCGACGCGCCGCGCTCGGTCCGCAAGCTGCTCAAGTCGCATCTCGATATTGCGCGCTTCGCGAAGCGCGACGACATCAGCGAAGACCAGTTCGACTTCCTCGTGACCGCCACGCCGCAGCAGGTGCGCGACCTGACCGCGACGGCCGGTTATTTCTCGCCGGTCGTGCGCACCGACGTGCGTATGCGCGACGGCAAGCGCGACGTGCGCATCGCGGTCGATCCGGGGCCGCAGACCGTCGTGTCGACGGTCGACCTGACGTTCAAGGGCCCCGTCGACACCGAAGATCCGAAGCAGGAGGCCGCGACCCGCTTCGCGTTCTCGCTGAAGCCGGGCGACCCGTTCACGCAGTCCGACTGGGACGGCGCGAAGGGCGCGGCGCTCAAGCAACTGCAGTCGCGCCGCTATCTCGGCGCGAAGATCGTGTCGTCCGAGGCGCGCGTCGACCCGCGCACGCAGCGCGCGACGCTCGCGGTCGCGTTCGACAGCGGCCCGACGTTTACGATCGGCAAGGTCGATGTCGACGGCGTGCGCCGCTATCCGGAGAAGATCGTCACGAACGTCAATCCGCTGTCGGAAGGCGAGATCTACGACGCGCAGCGGATCACCGAATTGCAGCGGCAGTTGCAGAACACGCCGTACTACGCGAGCGTCGCGATCGACGTCGGCGACGATACGACGAAGCCCGAGCGCACGCCCGTGCACGTGAAGGTCAGCGAGTTCCCGTACAACAACATCCGCGGCGGCGTCGGCTATGCAACCGACACGGGCCCGCATGTGCAGGGCTCCTATACGTATCTCGACACGTTCGGCGCCGCATGGCCGCTGACCGTGTCGGGCCGGCTCGACCAGATCCAGCAGTACGGGCAGGTCCAG
Source organism: Burkholderia sp. MS455 (assembly GCF_016899445.1). Taxonomy (NCBI): domain Bacteria; kingdom Pseudomonadati; phylum Pseudomonadota; class Betaproteobacteria; order Burkholderiales; family Burkholderiaceae; genus Burkholderia; species Burkholderia sp. MS455. The sequence goes on along the minus strand of NZ_CP041779.1, from coordinate 2,725,678 downwards.
CTGTCGATGCCGCCGGGCGAGAAAGGGTGGACCAACAGCGTGCTCGCGTCGTATACGAACACCAACGTGTCGGACACGCGCATCTACAGCGCGCGGGTCGGCGTGCAGCGCACGCGCACCGGCCAGTTCATCGACTATGCGTATTCGCTGATGTTCTACCAGGACCGGCTCGACCAGAACGGCGCGGGGCCGACCACGAGCCGCGCGCTCGTACCGCAATGGGCCTGGACGCGCCGCAACATCGACGATCCGCTGTTTCCGCGCTCGGGCAACCTGATCCACGCGGAGGCCGGCTTCGCGATCAAGGGCGTGGCAACCGACCAGACCTTCATCCGCGGCTACGCGCGCGGCCAGCAGTACCTGCCGATCGGCAAGCGCGACCTGTTCGTGTTCCGCGCGGAGCTCGGCGGCGTGTTCACGAGCGGCAGCTCGACCGGCGTGCCGGCGTCGCTGCTGTTCCGCGCGGGCGGCTCGAACTCGGTGCGCGGTTACGGTTACCAGAGCATCGGCAACAGCGTCGCCGGCTCCGTGTTGCCGACCAAGTACCTGATGACGGGCACCGCCGAATACCAGCACTGGTTCAACCGCGACTGGGGCGCCGCGACGTTCTTCGACATCGGCACCGCGACCGATGCGTGGGGCGAGAAGGTGTTTTATCCGGGCGTCGGCATCGGTGCGCGCTGGCGAAGCCCCGTCGGCCCGATCAACGTCGACGTCGCGTACGGGTTGCGCAACCATAGCGTGCGCCCGTACCTGACGCTCGGCATCGCTTTCTGAACGTACCGTTTCATCCACGACGAACCGCATGACGAAGGACCCGAACGACACGCCGCCGCCTCACGATCCGGACTCGCCCGACGGCGCGCCCGACGCGCCGCCGCGCGCGCCGCGCCGCGGACGCGCGGTGCGCGTCGTCGCGTGGACGCTCGCCACGGCCGTGCTGCTCGTCGTGCTGGCCGCCGGGCTCGTGCTGGCCGCGGCGACGACCGAGCGCGGCACGCGGCTCGCGTGGCAGGTGGCCGGGCGCGTGCTCGGCGCACGGCTCGCGGGCACGCTCGAAGGCGGCTCGCTTGCGACCGGCGTGCGGTTGCGCGGCTTCGCGTGGACGAGCCCCGACGGCACCGGCACCGAGGTCCGCATCGACCGGCTCGACGGCAGCTGGGCATTGACCCGCGCGCCGTGGCGGCTGTCCATCGCCTATCTTCGCGCGGGCACGATCGACGTGCGGATCGCGCCGGGGCCGTCGACGCCGAGCACGACGCCGCAGGATCTCAGCCTGCCGCTGCAGTTGCGGATCGACGATCTGCGCGTCGATCGCCTCGCGATTCACGACGGCGGATCGACGACGCAGCTCGACCATCTCGCGCTGAACGGCCGCAGCGACGGCCGTCATCATGAACTCGTGCTCGACAGCATCGACACGCCGTACGGCGCGCTGACCGCGCGCGCGAAGCTCGACGGCGTGAAGCCGTTCGCGCTGACGGGCGAAGCCACCTACGCGGGCAAGCTGTCCGACGAGCCGGTCGACGCGCGGGCCCGCGTGTCGGGTTCGCTCGAGGCGCTCGTCGCGGACGTCGATGCGAGCGGGATGAAGCTGAGCGGGCGCGCGCACGTCGAGGCCGCGCCGTTCGGCGCGGTGCCGCTCACGCGCGCATCGCTCGCATTCGATCACGTGAATCCGCAGGCGCTCGCACCCGGCGCGCCGGCCGCCGATCTCGCGGTGCGCGCGGAGCTCGCGCCCGTGACCGCGCCTGCCGGCACCGCACCCGCGAAGGGTTTCGCGGTGACGGGCCCCGTGTCGATCGTCAACGCGAAGCCCGGCACGCTCGGCGATCACCTGCTGCCGGTGATCGACGCGCACGCGAACGTGCATCTCGACGCGCACGCGCAGCGGATCGACGATCTCGCGCTGAAGCTGATCCGCGACGGCAGCGTGACGGGCAACGGCACGTTGACGGGCGGCAAGGGCCGCTTCGACCTGAAGGTCGCGAACCTCGACCTGAACGCATTCGTCGCCGAGTTGCGGCCGATGCGCCTGGGCGGCCCGCTCGGCGTGACGCTCGCGGGCGACGTGACGACCGTCGATTTCGACCTGAACGACCCGAAGCTCGCGCTCGGCGCGCGCGCGAAGGTCGCGCTGACGCCGCAGCAGACCGTGCTGACCGACGCGCGCGTGACTGCGGCCAAGGGTCGTATCGACCTGACGGGCGTGTTTCGCCACGACGCGCACTCGAGCTACGACGCGAAGGCGACGCTGACGGCGTTCGATCCGCTGCTGCTCGCCGCGATGAGCGCGCCGAAGGCTGGCGGCGGCAAGGCGGCCGCCAACGCAAAGGCGCCGGCCAGGCGCGGCGAGACGCGCGTGTCGGGCACGCTGACCGCGTCGGGCGCGTTTGCGCCGCAGGTGTCGACGAAGGCGACCTTCAAGCTCGGCGACAGCCTGTACGACGGCGTGCCGCTGACCGGTGCCGGCGTCGTGCAGCTCGCCGGCTCGCGAATCCTGCCGAGCAACGCGAACCTGTCGATCGCGGGCAACCACGTCGATTTGCGCGGCAGCTTCGGCGCGCCCGGCGACCGGCTGCGCTTCGTCGTCGACGCGCCGCAGCTCGACCGGCTCGGCTTCGGCGTGGAAGGGCTCGTGCAGGCGCAGGGCGACCTGACCGGCAGCTTCGCGCACCCGAACGTGACGGCCACCTACAAGGCCGAGCGCGTCGTCGTCGGATCGAACCGGATCGGCGCCGCACAGGGCCGCGCGGACATCCGCGACGGCGCGCACGGCGCACTCGTGTTCACGGCCGACGCGACCGACATCGCGCTCGGCTCGCTGAAGCTGAAATCGCTGCGCGCGAATCTGAACGGCACGCGCGCGAAGCACACGCTCGACGTATCGGCGCTCGGGACGACCGGCGGCCGCGTGATCGACGTGACGCTCGCGGCGAACGGCGGCGTGGTCGAGAACCGCGACGGGATGCGCTGGGACGGCACCGTCACGCGCCTCGCGAACCGCGGCACGCCGGCCGTCGCGCTGCAGGCGCCGCTCACCGTGTCGGCCGGCGCCGGCCGCGTGGCGCTCGGCGCGACGCGGCTCACGCTCGAAGGTGCGGCGATCGACCTGAAGTCGTTCGTGTTCGATCACGGCCAGATGCGCTCGGCGGGCTCGGTGAGAGGCGCATCGGTCGCACGCTTCCTCGAGGTTCGCCAGGAGCTGACGGGCCAGCGGCCGCCGGTGCGCACCGACGTCGTGCTCGATGCCGACTGGGATTTCTCGCTCGGCGCGAACGCGACGGGCTACGTGCAGGTGAAGCGCCGCGGCGGCGACGTGACGATCGAGAGCGGGCGCGGCATCGCGTCGCTGGGGCTGACCGACCTGTCCGCGCGCGCGAGCTTCGCGCCCGGCAACCGGCTCAACGTGACGGCGCTCGCGAAGGCGAACCGGATCGGCACGCTCGATGCGAACGTCGCGGTGCCGTTCGCGCTGCGCGACGGCATGTTCGGGGTCGTCGACGACGGCCCGCTGTCGGGCCGCATCGACGCCGATATCCCGTCGCTGAAAGCGACCGGCAACCTGTTCGGGCCGAGCTACCTGCTCGGCGGGCGCGCGGCGCTGAAGCTGACGGTCGCCGGCACGCCGGTGAAGCCGAACCTGTCGGGGATGCTGACGGGCGACGACCTGTCCGCGACGCTCGTCGACCAGGGCGTGCAGTTGAAGGATGGCATTGTGCGCGTGAAGCTCTCGGAAAACCTCGTCGAATTCCAGCAGGTCGAGTTCCACGGCGGCGACGGCACGCTGCGCGCGCTCGGCCGCGTGCGCCTCGACGGCGAGGCGCCCGACCTGACCGCGAGCATCGTCGCGGAGAAGCTCGAACTGTTCGCTGCGCCGGACCGCAAGCTGTCGCTGTCGGGCAAGGCGACGGTCGCGAACGACGGGCCGCGCGGCGCGCTGTCGATCGACGGCAAGTTCGTCGTCGACCGCGCGTTGTTCGACCTGCCCGAGGAAACGGCGCCGCACCTGTCCGACGATGTCGTGATCGTGCGGCCGGACGGCACGGTGCGCGGCGAGACGCCGACCGGCACCGCGGTCGCGAAGCCGCCGCCGGCCACGGACAAGCCGGCGCCGTCGGTCGCGCCGCGTGCGAACATCGACATCGGCCTCGGCAACAACTTCCGCTTCAAGGGCCACGGCGCGGATCTCGGGCTGCGCGGCACGATCACCGTGATGAGCGCGCCGGGCGTGCCGCTGCGTGCGGTCGGCAACGTGCGCGTGACCGAAGGATCGACGTACACGGCGTTCGGCCGCAAGCTCGCGATCGAGAACGGCTTCTTCACGTTCAACGGGCCCGTGTCGAACCCGGGCGTCAACATCCTCGCGATGCGGCGCAACCAGGAGGTCGAGGCCGGCGTGCAGGTGACGGGCATGATCCAGTCGTCGACGGTCAAGCTCGTGTCCGAGCCGAACGTCACCGACAACGAGAAGCTGTCGTGGCTGCTGTTCGGGCACGGCACCGACCAGGGCAACAACGTCGGCCAGCAGGGCGCGATGACGGCCGCGCTCGCGCTGCTCGGCAGCGCGACCGGCAAGCGCGTCGCGCAGACCATCGGCCTCGACGAATTCTCGATCGGCCGCAGCGACGTCGGCCTGACCGACCCGCAGGTCGTGCAGGTGTCGAAGGCGATCAACGAGCGCTTCGTGCTCGGCTACGAGCAGGGGCTGCAGTCGGCCAGCAACGCGTTCAAGGCGACGATCAACCTGACGCGCTTCTGGTCGGTGTCCGCGTACGGCGGCACGTTCCAGGGCGTCGACCTGAACTACACGCGGCGCTTCGATCGCTGGTTCGGGCAGCGGTGATCAAGGGGCGCGCTCCGGCCCCCGCTCAGCCCGACGCGCCCGGCCTCGGGTCGGCGCGCAGGCATGCGTCGAAGGCTTCGCGCGTAGCGGCGACCGTCACGTCGACCTGCAGCCAGCGGCCACGTGCATCAAGCCGCCGTGCGCGGAAGTAGTGGCGGTATTGCAGCGCGGCAGCCGCGACCGGTGGCGTCACCCGCGCATTCCACGATTCGATCGAGAAGCCGTCGGCGTCGAGCCATTGCAGCAGCCGTGACAGATCCGCATCGTCGGGCGGCACGACGAGGTCGACGTCGTTCAGCGGCGCAGCGGCGGCATCGTCCGCTGCCGCCGCGAGCCGTTGCGCGAAGCCGCCGATCGCCGCGAACGCGAAGCCCTCGCGCGTCAGCGCGGCCACCAGCGCGCGGGCTGCGTCGACGTCACTCGCGAGCGGCGCCTTGCGGCACACGAGCGCGTATTCATGCGTGCGGTCGGTGGCGCCGGCGCCGTGCGGCGCCGGGCCGTCGGCGCGTTCGTAGATCAGCACGCGTTCGTCGTGCAACACGAAGCGCTCGCCGAGCAATCGCGCGACATCCCATGCCAGCGGCACGAACCGGCCGCCGACCCGCAGGTTCTGCGCCATCGCGATGCACCAGCCGCCCGGCTCGAGCAGCGCATGCACGCCGGCGAACACGTTGCGCATCCGCTCGAGATACGGCGCATAGCAATCGACGCCGTACAGTTGCCCGTCGCGCGGGCTGTCGGGCAACCCCGTGCAGCCGAAGTAGGGCACGCTCGTCAGGCACAGCGTGAACGGGCCGCCGGCGCGGCGTGCCGCGGCCTGCGTCGCGTCGCTCGACAGGTCGCCGGCCAGCACCGGATAGCGGGCGGGTGGCGCGCCCGTGCGCGCGAGTCGTTCGCGTGCGAATGCGACGCGCGCCGGGTCGATCTCGACGCCGAGCGCCGGCACGCCGCATCGCGCGGCGGCGACGAGCGTCGTGCCGAAGCCGCCGAACGGATCGACGATCCAGCCGCCCGGCGTCGCGTGGCTGCCGATGAATGGCATCATCTGCTCGACCCAGCCGCAATCGCGCGCGGCAAACGCATCCCGCGCGCGCAGGTCGGCGGGCAGGGTGGTGTCGGCGGCCTCGTCGGTCAGGCGCAGCCAGCTAGTCACGACGGTCATCGTTGCTCCACAGGATGTCGCGCGCCGGATGCCAGCCGGCGCACAGGTTGCCGTTCGGGTGGAACACGAGCTTGTACACGGCATCGCGCAACTCGTGCTCGCGCATCGCGCCGTAGTCGGACGTCTCGAACACGACCTCGAAGCCGTCGCGATGCGTCCAGCGCGCATTCCAGAAGTAGTAGCCGGCCGTCAGCGCGATCGGTTCGTACTGCGCGGAAAACGCGGCGTCCGCCGCGCAGGCGAGCAGCAGCGCGTCGATCGGAACACGTGTGCGGTCGATGTAGCGCCGCGTCGCGTTGTGCCGATAGGTGTCGGGCAGCGCGGAGAACTCGCGGAAGATCACCGAGCGGGCCCCGAGCGCGCGTGCATGGGCCAGATAGCGGAGCACGTCCGCCGGCGTCTCGATGCCGCCGCGCTGCACGATGCAGACGAGCTTGACCGGAAAGTGCGCGCGCGCGGCGGCAAATGCCGTTTCGAACGCGTGCTGGTGCCTCACGTGCCGGCCTGGCCGAAAGCGCATGATCGACTGGTTCACGTCGTCGCGGTCGTGATGCCGCGACCATTCGAGCCATGAGATGCCGAAGTCCGCGAGGGCCGGCAGCAGCGCGTCGCCGTGTTCGACGAGCCCGGCGCCGTTTGTGTACAGCACGCTGCCGGTTGCGTCCGGACCGTCGTCGCCGGCCGCGCCGAGCGTCGCGACGAGCGACAGCAGCCAGCGCGGATCGTCCGTGTTCTCGAGCCCGGACAGCGAATACGACAGCGGCACGCCGCGCAGGGTGCTCAGCGCACGCCGCAGCGTGTCGAAATAGTCGGCCGCCGGGCGCAGGCCTGCCGCTACCGGGCCCGACGCGGTTTCGTCGACCAGCGTTTCCGAGCAGAACCGGCAACGCGCGGAGCAGGGCTGCGCCGCCGCGTACGGCGTGAACGTGAGCGGCTGCGCGAAGCGGATCGTTCGGCCGGCAACGGTATGGACATGCCAGCGGCGGCTGTCGTCGGCGGGCGGCTCGCGCAACGCGAGCCACGCGAAGCGCCGGGCGAGCGTGTCGAACGCGCGGCTGCGCGCGACGAGCGGCGCGACGGCGTTGGCGTGCGCGATCGGCACGAGCGGAATCGTGATCGGGGCGCGGGCATGGCTCGCGCGCGGCGAAGCACGCGTGCGTTCCGCTGGCGGGGTGTCGGAAGTGTGTGTCATGTCGTTATTCTTGGGTGGGGCCTGCCGCCACGGCCTGGGTGGACCGCTGGATGCGGTCTTCGGAATCCGGCGGGCCCGATGTCGTCGCCATGTTAGCCGAACTCGCGCGCTGCGCGTCGGGCGGTGCTGCGTGCGCCACGCCATGAAAAAAAGCCCCGCACGTATCGTTCGAGGCTTTCTTCTCAAGCAGTGGCGTGTGCTGCTTACTTCACGCGCATGCCGGGCTTCGCGCCGCTGTGCGGCTCGAGGATGTAGAGGCCCGGCTCGGCCTTCTCGTCGGTTGCCGACGCCGCGAGCACCATCCCTTCGGACAGGCCGAACTTCATCTTGCGCGGCGCGAGGTTCGCGACCATCACCGTCAGCTTGCCGACGAGCTGCTCGGGCTGGTACGCGGACTTGATGCCCGAGAACACGTTGCGGGTCTTTTCCTCGCCGATGTCGAGCGTGAGCTGCAGCAGCTTGTCCGAGCCTTCGACGGCCTGGCACGCGACGATCTTCGCGATGCGCAGGTCGATCTTCGCGAAATCGTCGATCGAGATGGGGGCGTCGTCGGCGCCGTTCACGACGGCCGGCTTCGCGTTCGCCTTGGCGTTCTTCGCATCCTTCGAGTCCTTCGCGGCGTTCGCGCTCGGAGCGGCCGCGTCGGCCTGCAGCGAATCGCGGTTGGCGGCGAGCAGCGCGTCGATCTGCTTCGCGTCGACGCGCGTCATCAGGTGCTGGTAAGCCTTGATCGGCTGTTCCGACGACAGCGGCTTCGCGGCATCGGCCCACGTGAGCGGCGCAATCCCGAAGAACGACTCGACGGATTCGGCGACGCGCGGCATCACCGGCTTCAGCGCGAGCGACAGCAGGCGGAACGCCTCGAGGCTCACGCTGCAGGTTTCGTGCAGCGCGACCGCGTTGGCCGGATCCTTCGCGAGCTCCCACGGCTTGGCGCCGTCGACGTACGCGTTCACGTCGTCCGCGAGCTCCATCGTGTGGCGCAGCGCGCGGCTGTATTCGCGTGCTTCGTAGTTCGCGGCGATCGCGGGAATCGCATCGCGCAGCTTCGCGACGAGCGGATGGTTCATCGCGCTGTCCTGCACGCGGCCGTCGAAGCGCTTGAGCAGGAAGCCGGCCGCGCGGCTCGCGATGTTCACGTACTTGCCGACGAGGTCGCTGTTCACGCGTGCCTGGAAGTCGTCGAGGTTCAGGTCGATGTCTTCCATGGTCGCGTTCAGCTTCGCGGCGAAGTAGTAGCGCAGCCATTCCGGGTTCAGGCCCGTGTCGATGTAGCTCTGCGCGGTGATGAACGTGCCGCGCGACTTCGACATCTTCGCGCCGTCGACCGTCAGGAAGCCGTGCGCGAACACGTTGGTCGGCGTGCGGTGGCCCGAGAACTCGAGCATCGCGGGCCAGAACAGCGTGTGGAAATACAGGATGTCCTTGCCGATGAAGTGGTACTGCTCGGCCTTCGAGCCCGCGCGGATCCACGCGTCGAAATCGATGCCGTTGCGGTCGCACAGGTTCTTGAAGCTCGCGTAGTAGCCGACCGGCGCGTCGAGCCACACGTAGAAATACTTGCCGGGCGCACCGGGGATCTCGAAGCCGAAGTACGGCGCGTCACGCGAGATGTCCCAGTCGGCGAGCTTGGCCTCGCCGGCGTCGCCGAGCCATTCGCGCATCTTGTTGGTCGCTTCGGGCTGCGCGAGGCCGCTCACCCATTCGCGCAGGAACGTCTCGCAGCGCGGGTCGGACAGGCGGAAGAAGTAGTGCTTCGACGTCTTGCGCACCGGCGTCGCGCCCGACACGACCGAATACGGGTTCAGCAGTTCGGTCGGCAGGTAGGTCGAGCCGCACACCTCGCAGTTGTCGCCGTACTGGTCCTTCGCGTGGCACTTCGGGCACTCGCCCTTGATGAAGCGGTCCGGCAGGAACATTTCCTTGACCGGGTCGTACGCCTGCTCGATCTCGCGTTCGGCGATCAGGCCGGCTTCCCGCAGCGCGAGGTAGATCTGCTCGCTCAGCACGCGGTTCTCGTCCGAGTCGGTCGAGTAGAAGTTGTCGAACTGCACGCCGAAGCTGTCGAAATCGCGCTTGTGCTCGGTCCAGACGCGATCGATCAACTGCTTCGGGCTCAGGCCTTCCTTCTCCGCGCGCAGCATGATCGGCGTGCCGTGCGTGTCGTCGGCGCCGATGTAGTAGACCTCGTGACCGTGCATTCGCAGCGTCCGCACCCAGATGTCGGTCTGGATGTATTCGACCAGGTGGCCGATGTGGATCTGCCCGTTGGCATAGGGCAGTGCGGACGTAACGAGGATCTGGCGCGCGCCTTGCGGCGCCGCAGCCTGCACGGAAGTGAGGTCGGTTGCGGACATAAGGTCTGTAGAGGAACGGCGGAAATACGACGGGAAACTGCGATTCTAGCAGGGGCGCGGGCCGGGGAGGCGGGCCGGCGCCGCGTGGCCGGTGCCGGAACGGGCGGGGTCGCGCAAACGGCGTGCCCGGCGGTGCTGCTGCGCTGCAGCACGAATTCTGCGGGCAAAAAAAACCGGGGCGGATATGGCCCCGGAGCAACAACGACAAGAGGAGAATGGTGACGCGCCGGCAACTCCCAGCCACGTACCGTAAATACTGACCACGGCCCGCCACGGAAGTTCGAAAATTTTTTCGATTTGTTACCGGCCCCGACGGATGCCTTGTCCGGCGGGGCTGCGCGGGCGGCGTGCCCGCGCCTTCCCCTCGTCGTGCGCTTATTGCGCCTGCGCTGCGCGCAGGTAGATTTCGACGCGGCGGTTTTGTGCGCGGCCGGCTTCGGTCGCGTTGTCCGCGATCGGGTTCGATGCGCCCATGCCTTGCGCCGACAGACGGCCGCCGTTGACGCCGCGCTGCGCGAGCGCGTTCACGACGCTTTGCGCGCGGTTCTGCGACAGCGTCTGGTTCAGCTGCGCCGAGCCCGTGCTGTCCGTGTAGCCGACGACCGATGCCGTCACTTGCGGGTTCTGGTTCAGCGTCGTCGCCAGGTCGTTCAGCAGCGGCGTGAATGCCGGCGTGATCGCGTACTGGTTCGTCGCGAACGTCACCGAGCTCGGCACGTTCAGCTTCAGCGAGCCGTCCGGCTGCTCGGTCACCTGCGTGCCCGTCTGCGCTGCCGACGGCGCGAGCTTGTTCCTGATCGCCTGCCAGTTGTAACCCGTCACGCCGCCGACCAGCGCGCCGACGCCCGCGCCGATCGCCGCGCCCTTGCCGCCGCCCGCCAGTGCGCCGATGCCCGCGCCCAGCGCCGCACCCGTGCCGGTACCGACGGCCGTGTTGGTGCCTTGCGGCGATGCGCAGCCGGCCAGCACTGCACCGGCCAGGGCGAAGACGGACAGGCGAGTCGCGATTTTCATGTTCATCTTGGATTCCTCTCTTGGTTGAACGAGTCGACAACGACAACTACAGTTACGGCTCCCCGCACAGGCCGCCCGAAAAAGGAGGGGCGGGCCCGGCGCTCGCGGCAGCCGCCGAGGCGGCCGCATGCCCTGTCCGTCAACATGGCTGTTCGGACAGCGCGACGTGTCAGCCTCTACAATATAGGCGGTTAGTGGCCGATTTGGCCCCATAGCGTGCCGCACGCGAAGAGTGCGCCGGGTCGCGCGTTCGCGCAATGGCATGCAACAGATTCTTTCACTTTTCTCGATTTTCGCAGCGTAATTTGATATTTTTTGACGTTTGCGCGCGAGAAAAACGTTTTCATGGAGTTTCGATGAGCATTGACCGGGCACAAGTCGACGCCGCACTGGCGGCTGTCGTCGACCCCAATACCGGCCGGCCGTATGCGGCGAACAAGGGCGTGCGCAACGTCGCGATCGACGGCGATGTCGTGGCGCTCGACGTGGTGCTCGGTTATCCCGCGCGCAGTCAGCACGACGACGTGCGCGCACGCGTTGCGGCGGCGCTCCAGGCCGTGCCGGGCGTGCGCGACGCGCGCGTCGCCGTGTCGCAGGAGATCGTCGCGCACACGGTGCAGCGCGGCGTGAAGCTGCTGCCGAACGTGAAGAACATCGTCGCGGTGGCGTCGGGCAAGGGCGGTGTCGGCAAGAGCACGACGGCCGTGAACCTCGCGCTCGCGCTCGCCGCGGAAGGCGCATCGGTCGGCATTCTCGACGCCGACATCTATGGCCCGTCGCTGCCGACGATGCTCGGCATCCACGGCCAGCGCCCCGAGTCGCCCGACAACCAGTCGATGAACCCGCTCGTCGGCCACGGGCTGCAGGCGAACTCGATCGGCTTCCTGATCGAGGAAGACAACCCGATGGTGTGGCGCGGCCCGATGGCGACCTCCGCGCTCGAGCAGTTGCTGCGCCAGACCAACTGGCGCGAGCTCGACTACCTGATCGTCGACATGCCGCCCGGCACGGGCGACATCCAGTTGACGCTCGCGCAGCGCGTGCCCGTCACGGGCGCGGTGATCGTCACGACGCCGCAGGACATCGCGCTGCTCGACGCGAAGAAGGGCCTGAAGATGTTCGAGAAGGTCGGGATTCCGATCCTCGGCATCGTCGAGAACATGAGCATCCACATCTGCTCGAACTGCGGCCACGAGGAGCACATCTTCGGCGCCGGCGGGGCCGAGCGGATGGCGAAGGACTACGATGTGAACGTGCTCGGCAGCCTGCCGCTCGACATCGCGATCCGCGAGCGGGCCGACAGCGGCACGCCGACGGTCGCGGCCGATCCGGACGGCGCGCTGGCGCGGCGCTACCGCGACATCGCGCGCGGGGTCGCGCTGGCGATTGCCGAGCGCGCGCGCGACATGACGTCGAAGTTCCCGACCATCGTTGTTCAAAATACGTAAAACCCTTGCGGGGCGGGGCCTCACGCTGTTTACGGCGCCGCGAGGCGCGGTATCATGGCGACTTTTCCCGGGTCCCTTTACCCGCCCGGCACGGCCGCCGTGTCAAACGGCCGTCAGCCGGCATGAGGATCGAATGAAACAACGACATCACGGGGTGCGCGCCGGCCGCGCGCGGCACGCGCTGCTGGCCGGCGCCGCGCTGGGCCTGCTGGCCGGCTGCACCTCCTTTTCCTCGTCGCACGAAAAACGGGCCGACGCACAACTGCAGCCGACGGTCGGCTCGCAGGCGCGCGGCGCGGTGACGTTCGTCGAGCGTCCGGACGGCGTCCAGGTCACCTACAACCTGGTCGGCCTGCCGCCGAACAGTGATCACGCGCTGCAGGTGCACGAGCGCGGCGACTGCAACGCGGGCGACGGCTCGAGCGCCGGCCAGGTGTTCGCGCCGGCCGCCGACCGTCTGCGCGCGGGCGCCCGCGTCGCCGGCGACCTCGGCAACATCCATGCGGATGCGAACGGTGTCGCGGCCGGCTTCATCGTCGCTCCCGATCTGGCCCTCGATGGCGTGCGCTCGGCGATGAGCCGCGCGGCGCTGGTGCACCGCGACCCGGGCGATCCCGCGTTTCCGCAGCATGGCGCGGGGCCCGCGCTCGCCTGCGGCGTGATCCGCTGACGGCTGCCGCGTGCGCGGGCCGATGATCGCGTAAAATGTCCGCCTTCCCGGCCGCCGCCTCGCGCGAGCGGCCGTTCCCGACTGTCACGCAGCGTTTCCTGGCGCCCCGATATGAATCGACCCCCACGCTCACTTTGTTCGCTGCCCCCCGAGGGGGCGGTCAGCCTCCTTGGGACGGCCCGGCGGAGGCTCACATGAGCATCAAGTCCGACAAGTGGATTCGGCGCATGGCCGAAGAGCACAAGATGATCGAGCCGTTCGTGCCCGATCAGGTTCGCGCGTCCGAGGATGGCCGCCGGATCGTCAGCTACGGCACGTCGAGCTATGGCTACGACATCCGCTGCGCAGACGAATTCAAGATCTTCACGAACATCAACTCGACGATCGTCGATCCGAAGAACTTCGACGAGGGTTCGTTTGTCGATTTCAAGGGCGACGTGTGCATCATCCCGCCGAACTCGTTCGCGCTGGCCCGCACCGTCGAATATTTCCGCATCCCGCGCACCGTGCTGACGGTCTGCCTCGGCAAGTCGACCTATGCGCGCTGCGGGATCATCGTCAACGTGACGCCGTTCGAGCCCGAGTGGGAAGGCTACGTCACGCTGGAATTCTCGAACACCACGCCGCTGCCCGCGAAGATCTACGCGAACGAAGGCGTCGCGCAGGTGCTCTTCTTCGAGAGCGACGAAGTGTGCGACGTGTCGTACGCCGATCGCGGCGGCAAGTATCAGGGGCAGCGCGGTGTCACGCTGCCGAAAACCTGATCTGGTTGCATATCGTCTCACCAGTTTCCGGGTGACCGCTGCGCGTGACGCGCCGCGGTCGTTCTTTTTGGAGAATCGCCCATGAAGTTTCGTTTCCCCGTCGTCATCATCGACGAAGATTTCCGCTCCGAGAATATCTCGGGCTCCGGCATCCGGGCGTTGGCCGAAGCGATCGAGAAAGAGGGCGTCGAAGTCCTCGGCCTCACGAGCTACGGCGATCTGACGTCGTTCGCGCAGCAGTCGAGCCGCGCGTCGTGCTTCATCCTGTCGATCGACGACGACGAACTCATGCTCGGCGAAACCGGCCCGGACGGCGAGCTGCCCGAGCTCGCGACCGCGATCATCGAGCTGCGCGCGTTCGTCACCGAAGTGCGCCGCCGCAACGCGGACATCCCGATCTTCCTGTACGGCGAGACGCGCACGTCGCGGCATCTGCCGAACGACATCCTGCGCGAGCTGCACGGCTTCATCCACATGTTCGAGGACACGCCGGAGTTCGTCGCGCGCCACATCATCCGCGAGGCGAAGGTCTATCTCGACTCGCTCGCGCCGCCGTTCTTCAAGGAACTCGTCAAGTACGCGGACGAAGGCTCGTACTCGTGGCACTGCCCGGGCCACTCGGGCGGCGTCGCGTTCCTGAAGAACCCGCTCGGCCAGATGTTCCACCAGTTCTTCGGCGAGAACATGCTGCGCGCGGACGTCTGCAACGCGGTGGACGAACTCGGCCAGCTGCTCGATCACACGGGCCCGGTCGCGGCGTCCGAGCGCAATGCGGCGCGTATCTTCAGCGCCGATCACCTGTTCTTCGTGACCAACGGCACGTCGACGTCGAACAAGATCGTCTGGCACGCGACGGTCGCGCCCGGCGACATCGTGCTGGTCGACCGCAACTGCCACAAGTCGATCCTGCACGCGATCACGATGACGGGCGCGATCCCGGTGTTCCTGACGCCGACGCGCAACCATTTCGGCATCATCGGGCCGATCCCGCGCGACGAATTCAAGCCGGAGAACATCCGCAAGAAGATCGAGGCGAACCCGTTCGCGCGCGAGGCGCTGCGCGAGAACCCGGACATGAAGCCGCGGATCCTGACGATCACGCAGAGCACGTACGACGGCGTCGTCTACAACGTCGAGATGATCAAGGACCTGCTCGGCGACCTGCTCGACACGCTGCACTTCGACGAAGCGTGGCTGCCGCATGCGACGTTCCACGATTTCTACCGCGACATGCACGCGATCGGCGACGGCCGCCCGCGCACGGGCGCGCTCGTGTTCGCGACGCACTCGACGCACAAGCTGCTCGCCGGCATCTCGCAGGCGTCGCAGATCGTCGTGCAGGATTCGGAGAACCGCACGTTCGACAAGCATCGCTTCAACGAGGCGTACCTGATGCATACGTCGACGAGCCCGCAGTACGCGATCATCGCGTCGTGCGACGTCGCGGCCGCGATGATGGAGCCACCGGGCGGCACCGCGCTCGTCGAGGAATCGATCGCCGAGGCGATCGACTTCCGCCGCGCGATGCGCAAGGTCGATGCCGAATACGGCGACGACTGGTTCTTCAGCGTGTGGGGCCCGGACAACCTGTCGGAAGAGGGCATCGGTTCGCGCGACGACTGGATGCTGAAGCCGAATGACCACTGGCACGGCTTTGGCCCGCTCGCGGAAGGCTTCAACATGCTCGACCCGATCAAGGCGACGATCATCACGCCGGGGCTCGACGTCGACGGCGAGTTCGGCGAGACGGGCATTCCGGCCGCGATCGTCACGAAGTATCTGGCCGAGCACGGGATCATCGTCGAGAAGACCGGCCTGTACTCGTTCTTCATCATGTTCACGATCGGCATCACGAAGGGCCGCTGGAACTCGATGGTGACCGAGCTGCAGCAGTTCAAGGACGACTACGACAACAACCAGCCGCTGTGGCGCGTGCTGCCGGAATTCGTCGCGCAGCATCCGCGCTACGAGCGCGTCGGCCTGCGCGACCTGTGCACGCAGATCCACGACGTGTACCGCGCGAACGACATCGCACGCCTGACGACCGAGATGTACCTGTCGGACATGGAACCGGCGATGAAGCCGTCGGATGCGTTCGCGAAGCTCGCGCACCGCAAGATCGACCGCGTGCCGCTCGACGAGCTCGAAGGCCGCGTGACGAGCATCCTGCTCACGCCGTACCCGCCGGGCATTCCGCTGCTGATCCCGGGCGAGCGCTTCAACAAGACGATCGTGAACTACCTGCGGTTCGCGCGCGACTTCAACGAGCGTTTCCCGGGCTTCCACACCGACATCCACGGCCTCGTCGCGGAAGAGGTGAACGGCCGCGTCGAGTACTACGTCGACTGCGTGCGCGACTGATGGCGACGCACGGACGATTCCGGGCGATGCGCGCGGCGGTGGCCGCGCTCGTCGTCTGGGCGGCAGGGGCGGCGGGGCCGGCGGGGTCGGGCGTCGCACACGCGGAAGTCGCGGCGGCCGACCCGATCGACGTCGCGATGCGGCAATGCCTCGCGCGGCGCGACCGGTCGTCGACGGCCGGCCAGATCCAGTGCATGGGCGAAGCACAGCAGCAGTGGCAGGCGGTGATGGACGGCGCGTACCAGCGCCTGTTGAAGGATGCACCGGCCGATGCGAAGCGCGGCTGGCAGGACAGCCAGCGCCGCTGGGTCACGTGGCGCAAGGATGAAGTCCTTCTGCTGAAGGCCGTGTACGACACGACGCGCGGCACCGCGTACACGATGTCGAGCGCCGACATGCAGTTGCAGCCCGTGCGCGATCGCGCGCTGGCGCTGCGCGGCGCGGCCGATCGTTATGCGCCGCTGCCCGCCGCCGTACCGGTCGCGGCCACGAGCGGCACGGGCGCGGCCGAGGGCGCGGCCCAGGGCGGGGCCCAGGGCGGGGCCGCGTCGAACGGCAAGCCGGCTGCGAACGCACCGCGCGATCCGGCCGTGCGCCGCGTGCGGCCGTGCGAACAGGATGCCGCGTGCGAGCACGCGTTGTTCGACCTGAACCGCTATTACCAGAAGCTGCGCCGCAAGATGCCTGCGCATTCGGCCGCGACACTGGTGCGCGCGCAGCGCGCGTGGGTCGCGTTCCGCGATGCGACGGCGCCGCTCGTCGGCGAGGACGGGCGCGTCGACCTGATCGGCGCGCGCATCGCGACGATGAAACGGCTGTCGGAGACGGCCGGCAACAACTAGAAGCCGTCGCGACGTCAGTCGTTCGGCGGCAACGCAAAACGGGCACCTTGGGTGCCCGTTTGCATTCGGCGGTGCGCAACGCACCGTGTTTCGCGCTCGCGTGCGCTACGCGGGCTTCTGCGTATCGTACCGGCCGAACCACGACGGCACGAGCGCGACCGCATCGTCGAGTGACGCGAGCACGTGCAGGCTCAGCGCGACGATTTCGGGCGTCGGCGCCTTCAGGTCGGGCACGGTGACGACCGACGCGCCGGCGCTGGCGGCCGATTGCGCGCCGAAGTCGCTGTCCTCGAACGCGACGCACGTATGTGCCGGCACGCCGAGGCGTTCGGCCGCGAGCCGGTAGACGGCCGGATCGGGCTTGCCGCGCGCGACTTCGTCGCCGCCCGCGATCGCGCGGAAGAACGGCAGCACGCCGACCGCGTCGAGCCGCGCGCGGATCACGTCGCACGCGGACGACGACGCGACCGCGCACGGGATGCCGGCCTGCGCGAGCGTGTCGAGCAGCGCGAACGCGCCGGGCTTCAACGGGAACTTCGGATGGGGCTCGGGCGACGCGAGCTGTTCGCGTACGCGGATGCGCACGGCGTCGAACGTATCCGGGTTTCCGATCAGCCGGGCCAGGATGACCTGGCCCTCGGCGAACGAGCGGCCGACGATCTGCAGGTAGTCGGTGGCCGTCAGCACGACACCGTGTGCGCTCGACACGTCGATCCACGTGTTCATGATGGTCCGCTCGGAATCGACGAGCAGGCCGTCCATGTCGAAGAGTGCGGCGGAAAAGGTCATCGGCGGCATCCGGGAAGCGGGGCAGGCAATGGGCGGCGCGACGGCCGCCCGAATGAAAAACGGACGCCGAAGGCGTCCGTCCGGGACAACGGGCTTACCGGCCGAGTGCGGCGCGGGCGGCCTTGACCGCCGCACGCACCTGGTCGGGTGCGGTGCCGCCCGGATGGTTGCGGCTGGCGACCGAACCCTCGAGCGTCAGGTAGCCGAACACGTCGTCGCCGATCAGGTGCGCGACGTTCGGCAGTTCCTGCTTCATCTCGTCGAGCGTCAGGTCGGCGAGATCGATGCCGCGGTCGTCGCAGATCCGCACCGCGTGCGCGACGGCTTCGTGCGCGTCGCGGAACGGCAGGCCGCGTTTCACGAGATAGTCGGCGAGGTCGGTGGCGGTTGAGAAGCCCTGCAGCGCGGCTGCGCGCATCGCGTCCGGCTTCACGGTGATGCCCGCGACCATTTCGGCGAAGATCCGCAGCGTGTCGGCGACGGTGTCGACCGTGTCGAACAGCGGTTCCTTGTCTTCCTGGTTGTCCTTGTTGTACGCGAGCGGCTGGCCCTTCATCAGCGTCAGGAGCGCCATCAGGTGGCCGTTCACGCGGCCCGTCTTGCCGCGCGCGAGCTCGGGCACGTCCGGGTTCTTCTTCTGCGGCATGATCGAGCTGCCGGTGCAGAAGCGGTCGGCGATGTCGATGAAGCCGACGCGCGGGCTCATCCACAGCACGAGTTCTTCGGAGAAACGTGACACGTGCGTCATCACGAGCGCGGAAGCCGCCGTGAATTCGATCGCGAAATCGCGATCCGACACGGCGTCGAGCGAGTTCGCGCAGATGCCGTCGAAGCCGAGCGTCTTCGCGACCGCGTGACGATCGATCGGGTAGCTCGTGCCCGCGAGTGCGGCCGCGCCGAGCGGCAGGCGGTTCACGCGCGTGCGGCAGTCGCGCATGCGCTCCGCGTCGCGCGAGAACATCTCGACGTACGCGAGCAGGTGGTGGCCGAACGTGACGGGCTGCGCGACCTGCAGGTGCGTGAAGCCCGGCATGATCGTGGCGGCGTTCTGTTCCGCGAGGTCGAGCAGCGCGCCGCGCAGGTCGTTCAGCAGGCCGCCGATGCGGTCGATCTCGCCGCGCAGCCACAGGCGGATGTCGGTCGCGACCTGGTCGTTGCGCGAGCGGCCCGTGTGCAGGCGCTTGCCGGCATCGCCGATCAGCGCGGTCAGGCGCGCCTCGATGTTCAGGTGGACGTCCTCGAGATCGAGCTGCCATTCGAATTCGCCGCGCTCGATCTCGCCCTTGATCTGCGCCATCCCGCGTTCGATCGCGGCCAGGTCGTCCGCGCTGATGATCTTCTGCGCGGCGAGCATGTTCGCGTGCGCGAGCGAGCCGGCGATGTCGACGAGCGCGAGGCGCTTGTCGAAAAACACCGACGACGTGTAGCGCTTGACCAGCTCCGACATCGGTTCCGAGAAGCGGGCCGACCAGGCCTCGCCCTTTTTGTGCAGTTGGGACGTCATGGCGATTCTTCGAAGGGGAGTTGGGCGGCGTGCGCCGCCGAGGGAATCCCGCAATTCTAACATTCGCGGGCCTGGCGGCCGGCGCGGGCTAGCGGGGCGTGCAGGTCAGCGGGCCGATCCGCGGCAGCGTGCCGTCGTCCGGCCGTCGGTACGCAAACGCGACGACGCAGTCGTGGCCGCCGCCGGAGATTTCCAGGTGGTTGTTCGCGACCAGACCGTCGACGAACGTGAGGCCGTCGTAGCCGACGATCGTGTGCTGGCCGCTTTCGACGTGCACGACGTCGAGGCCGGGCGGCAGCGGCGCGCCGTCCGGCGTGCGCAGCGCGATCGACGCCGCGCGGTAGCGCGTGACCGGGAAGCGCGCGAGCACGCCCGAGCGGGCCTGCGGCACGACGTCGAGCGTCGTGTCCGCGAGGCGCGCATCGGCCGGCAGCGTCGTGCCGTCGATCGCGACGCGATTGTGCTGGTACGCGCTCAGATCGGGGACCAGCAGGTAGCCCGTGCGGTCGGTCTCGCCGATCGGCCGGTTCTGGTGCAGCACCGGCACGCGCCCGGCATCGGTCGACACGAGCGCGAAGCCGTCGTCGATGCGGCGCGACGTCAGCAACTGGCCGTTCATCAGCACGAGCGCGCCGGTCACGTCGACCGACGCGTCGCGCTGCCCGCCGAACGACTGTCCGAGCAGCGTGACCTGGCCCGCGCGGCCCAGGTATTGCAGCTGCCCCTGGCCGTAGCGCAGCGGGCCGTTCTCGCCAGCCTGCACGTTCCAGCCGAAGCCGCCGTCGTAGTCGGGCGCGCGCGACGCGCTGACCGCGCGGGTCGCCTCGCCGTTCTGCCGGCCGACGCTCGCCGCGACCGACGTGTTGTCGCCGAGGCCGACGCTCAGGCTGACGAAGAAGCCACGCGCGTTGTGCTGCCGGAAATCCTGGAATGCGCTGACGGTCATCGACGCGAGCATCCCGAAGTTGACCGACCACGCCGCCGAGCCGATCCGCGATGCAGGCGCGCCCGGGTATTTGAGGCCGAGATAGCTGAACGACAGCGTCTGCGCGCGGAGGAACGGGAACGACACCGTCACGCGGTCGCTGATGGTCGCGACCGGCGTGCCTTCGCGCGCGCCGAGGTCGCCGTAGCCGCCGAACGCGCGCAGCGTTTGCGCGTCGACCGAGAAGCGCGGCGTCACGTACTGGTAGCCGAGGCCGGCCTGCGCGCCGGAGAAGCGCCCGGCGCTGACGGCCAGCGACGCGTTCGCGACGCCCCCGCCGCCGATGCGCGCGAGCACGCCCGCGCCGGCGTTGTAGACGCCGCTCGTCGCCTCGGCGTGCGCCTCGGCCGTCAGCCGCTCGGTGACGCCGTAGCGCACCGATCCGCTCGCGGCCGGCGTGCGCGCATAGTCGAACGCGTCCTGGCCGTATGCGCGGCGCAGGAAGCCCGCCTCCACCGAATAGCTGGCGAGGCCGGGCGCGAGCAGGCGCGTGTCGACGTAGAGCGGGATCGACGTGGCGATCGTGCGGCCGAGCGCGTCGCGTGTGATCACCGTTGCGTTGCCGGCGCCGGTGATGCCCGGCACGCTGTTGATCACGAACGGGCCGCCCGGCACGTTGCCGCTGAACTGGCGCACGTTGTTCACGTACAGGTCGACCGCCGACGGCACGACCGCGCTGCCCGACAGCGCCGGCACCGGGAAGGTCACGAGATCGGGGCGCAGGCCGAAGTTGCTGCGCCACTGCACGCCGCCGATGCGCAACGAGCGGGTCCACGACAGCGACGACGAGATGGTGTCGCCGAATTGGGTCGTCGTGAGCGTGCGCGGGTCGGACACCGTCCACGACGTGTCGTAGCGCATGTAGCGTTGCCCGTCGCGACGGAAGTAGCCGATGCCGGTGTTGCTGAACACGCCGGCCGGATCGAAGTAGCGCGCCTCGGTCCACACCGCGAGCGGCGAATGCGCGGCGGTCTGCGCGTATGCGTCGTAGTTCAGCACGATGCCCCGGCCGGACGTCGCGGGCGGCGTGGCGGCGAGCCCGCGCGCGTCGAACGTGTGCGGAATGCGCAGCGCGTCGGGCACGCGCAGGTCGATCGTCTGGCGGCCCGGATCGTAGTCGTAGCGCAGGCCGGCGAGCGCGTCGAGCGCGACCGGCGTGTTCGACAGCGGCTGCGCGCGGTCGCCGCTGGCGATGCCGAAGTCGTTCAGGTCGGCCGACGCCGCGAACAGGTGCCCGTCGGCCTGCCGGAAGCGCGCGATCCGGTGGGTCGGCTCGCCGTTGATCGACACGTCGAGGTACAGCACGCCGGGCTCCGGGGCGGCGGAAGGGGGCAGTTCGGGGGCCGGCTGCGCGCCCGCGGTGCCCGCGCGCAGCGCCAGCGTGAGGGCGGCGAGCCACGCGTATCGCCTGGCAGGCGTCGTTCGATTGGCATGTCGCGTCGTCGGCACGCGCAACGGGGGCGGGAGGGCGCCAGCGCCGGATTCAGCGCGGCGTCAGCCGGGCCTCGACGGGTTGCGTATTTACTGTCGCGCGGACTTTCACGAACGGCGACGGGCGCGCGTCGAGCTTGAGCGGCCAGTGCCGCATGCTGCCGGCCAGTGCGTAGCCGAGCAGCCCGCGCGCGACTTCGTGCGCGTTGCCGTGCGCATCGACGAGCTGCACCGCGGAGAGCTGCGCGCGCCGGCCGCCGAGATTCGCGACCGACAGCCGCAGGCCCTGCGAATCGGCCTCGATGCGCCAGTCGAGCTGCGGCGGGGTGGGCGGTGCGGCGGGTTCGACGAACACCGGCACCGAGTAGCGCACGCGGATCGTGATGCCGTTCTGCGCCGGTGTGCCGGGCGCGGGCAGCTCGTCGATCAGCACGCGATAGCTTTCCTCCGTGACCGGGCTCGCGCGCGTGGTGCGCACGAGGCGGATCAGCTGCTCGGCGTTCGCGCTGATCTGCAGCAACGGCGGCGACGCGGCGAGCGAATCGGTCGGCGTCAGCACGTCCTCGCCGTTCTCCTGCGTCCAGCGGAACGTGCGCACCTGGCCGTAGATCGGCTGCACGCCCGAATTGCTGAGCGTGACGCCCGCCGCCGTGACCGACGGCGACAGCTCGAGCGTTACCGGCGAAATCTGCAGCGTCGCGGCCGGCGCGGTTGCAGCCGACGCGGCGCACAGCGCGGCGACAAAACAGGGGCCGATCGCCACGGCGGGTCAGAAGTAGACGGTCGCGGTGACGGTGGCCTGGTAGGTGTCCGGTGTCGGGGTGGCTTGCGTCTGCACCTGACCGTATACGTTGATCGTCTGGGCGGAGCCGTTGCCGGTGCCGCCGACGGTGTCGGTGCCCTGCGTGTTCCCCCAGATCGTCGTGTGGCCGCTGTCCTGGAACAGCTGGAAACCGACCGTCGTGCCCGTGTTGCCGCTGGTCGTGCCGGCCATCAGCCGCGCGCTGACCGTCGAGCCGGAGACGCCGCCGGCGTCGATCCCGACGTTGTAGGGCGTCGTGTTGCTGCAGGTGATGGAGAGCGTGGTCTGCTGGTTGATCGCGGACGTCAGTACGCCCGAGGCGCCGAAGGCGAGCGGGTTCACGCTGACCGAGCAGTTCGCCTGGATGGTCAGCGTGACGTTGAATTGCGCGGTGGCGGTGCCGTTGGAATAGACGGCGGCGGCGACAGGGCGCCAGGCCGGCGTGAGTGCGATGGTCGCCGCGATGGCGGTGGACAGCCCGTGACGCGTGATGGCGTTCATTGTGATGATCTCCAGCCGTTCTGGGCATGTCGCCCCGGCCTGCAGTGCCCGAACCGCGTGATTCGACGTGTCGACCGAACCGCACATTCGTCTGACTAGATTACTCTACGCATTTGGTTGCATGCAATGATAGAAATGAGGACTAGTTCGCATTGTCTGAATATTGTGCGGGCGGGCGGCTTGATCTGGATCAACGGTTGGGGCGGCAGCCGGGCAGCGACCGGAGCGAATGCTTTTCTATCGGGGGAAACCATGGCGGAGCGGCGAGTCGTGCGGGCTTACCGGTATCTGCATCGGGTGGCGTGCTGGCTGCTGGCCGCGCTGCTGTGCGGGCCGTGGCTGTCCGCGCAGGCGGACAGCTGCACGGTGAGCGCGCAGACGACGAGCTTCGGTTCGGTCAGCCCGATCACGCAGGCAGCGTACACGACGACCAGCACGGTGGGCGTAACGTGCACGTGGGATACGTTGAGTCTCAACACGACCGCGCTGGTCTGCCTGAATCTCGGCGCCACGAGCCCGCGCGCGATGACGAACGGGGCCAACCAGATGCAGTACGACCTGTACCAGGACAACGGCTATACGCAGGTCTGGGGCGCGGTCGCCAGCGGCACGACGCCGATGTCGGTCACGCTGGCGAAGCCGGGGATCGGCACGAGCGCGAATGCGACCCTGACCGTTTACGGCCGCATCGCGCCGAACCAGCCGACCGTGCCGAGCGTGAACAACAGCAGCACGCTCTACTCGCAGACGTTCGCCGGGAACCAGGCGTCGTACAGCTACAACTTCGCACTGCTCGGCATCCAGCTGGTGCCATGCACGTCGCAGGCGTCGGCGGGCACGTTCGCGTATTCGACGAACGCGACCATCGTGAACAATTGCTTCATCAGTGCGACGAATGTTGCGTTTCCCGCAACGGGCGTGCTCGCGTCGGCGCTGACGGCGAGCGGCTCGATCAGCGCGCAATGCACGAACGGCGATGCGTTCCAGATCGCGCTGAACGGCGGCAGCAGCGGCAACGTCGCAGCCCGCACGATGCAGCGCTCGGGCGGCGGCGGCTCGGTCGGCTATCAGCTCTACCAGGACAGCGGCTTGACGACGCCATGGGGCGACGGCACCGGCGGCACGTCGATGGCGACCGGCACCGGCAGCGGGTTCGCGCAGGCGCTCACCGTCTACGGTCGCGTGCCCGCGCAGGCGACGCCCGCGCCGGGCAGCTACAGCGACACGATCACCGCGACGATCAGTTTTTGAGCCGGCTCAGTCGCGCACCAGCACGACCAGCTTCAGGTCCTCGCGGTGCGCGGGCTTCAGCGTGATCTGCTGGTACACGAGGCGGCCGTCGGCCGGATGGTCGAATTCGCGCAGGCCGCCTTCGCGCTCGAACACGTCCTGCGACGCCCAGTACTGCGCGAATGCGTCGCTGCCGGCAGTCAGCGCGTCGATCAGCGCGCGCGTCGGCGCGTCGGCCAGGTGGCGGATCGAATCGGCGCGGAATTCGGCCGCGAGGCGCCGCGCGCGGGTTTCCCAGTCGACGATCAGCGTGCGCGCGGCCGGCGACATGAACGTGAAGCGCAGCAGGTTGCGGTCGTGCTCGCCGTCGAGCCAGCCGGAAAACAGCGCGGCGGCCGGCGCATTCCACGCGAGCGCGTTCCATTGCCGGTCGAGCACGTACGCGGGTGTCGCGATCGCCGCGACGGTCGCGGCGAGCGTCGGCGGCAGGTCGCCGCCAGCGACGTCGGGCTCGGCCGGATCGCGCTGCGCGGCCAGTTCGAACAGGTACGCGCGCTCGGCCTTCGACAACTGCAGCGCGACGGCGATCCGCGCGAGCGCGTCGGCCGACGCCGACACCGGGCGGCCCTGTTCGATCCACGTGTACCAGGTCGGGCTGACGCCGCACAGTTGCGCGACTTCCTCGCGCCGCAGCCCCGGCGTGCGGCGGCGCGGGCCGGGCGGCAGGCCGACGGTCTGCGGCGACAGCCGCTCGCGGTGGGCGCGGATGAATTCGCCGAGCGCGCGGGCGGGCGTGGCGTCGAGCGGCGGGACGGGAGCGGAGGACGGCTGGTTCATGCGGAAACGGCGAAGTGGAGGCGAGGGCGCGGCAACGATCAGACAGGTGTATCGAATACCAGAATAACTGCTTAACTTGTACTGGTACAAACGCAGGCCTATTGTAGCGGCTCGCGCGCTGGCAGGCAGCGGGCGTCCCACAAAACGCGTTGCAGGGGCCGGAACAAGCGCCGAAGCGCTCACTCCGGTCGACAGCACAAAGGAGCGAACGATGAAACACCACGACCAGGTCGCCGACGCATTCGGCACGACGGCCGCCGCCTATCTGACCAGCACGGTCCACGCGACGGGCGCCGATCTGCAGACGCTCGCCGACGCGGTGCGCGCGACGCCCGATGCCGCCGTGCTCGATCTCGGCTGCGGTGCCGGCCACGCGAGCTTCGCGGTCGCGCCGCACGTGCGCGACGTGGTTGCATACGATCTCGCCGCGCCGATGCTCGCGACCGTCGACGCGGCCGCGCGCGGGCGCGGGCTCGCGAACATCCGCACGCAGCAGGGCCCGGCGGAACGGCTGCCGTTCGACACGGCGACGTTCGACTGGGTCGTGAGCCGGATGAGCGCGCACCACTGGCACGACATGCGCGCGGCGCTCGCCGAGGTGCGCCGCGTGCTGAAACCGGGCGGACGCGTGCTGATGATCGACATCGCGGGCAACGACCATCCGCTGCTCGACACGTACCTGCAGGCGGCCGAAGTGCTGCGCGACGCGTCGCACGTGCGCGACTACCGCGCGGACGAATGGCTCGCGATGTTCCGCGATGCCGGTTTCGACGCGCACGTGCACAGCCGCTGGCGGCTGCCGATCGATTTCGACACGTGGGTCGCGCGCATCCGCACGCCGGCCGACAGCGTCGCCGGCATTCGCGCGCTGTGGGCACATGCGCCCGACGAGGTGCGCGGCTACTACGCGGTGCGGCCCGACGGTTCGTTCGAGCATGACGCGCTGCTGATCGACGCGCATTGACCGGGCCAGCCGGCGCGGCACGCCGATGTGCGCCGGCCTTCCGATGAAAAAAGCCGCGATACGCACCGTGGGTACGGTGGCGTAGCGCGGCTTTTGCGATGCCGGCTGGCGCGGAACGGGTCCGCGCCGCATGCGGATCAGCCCGTGTTGCGCAGGCCGGCCGCGATCCCGTTGATCGTCAGGTGAATCCCGCGGCGCAGCCGCGCGTTCGTGTCGCCCGCGCGGTGACGCTTGATCAGCTCGACCTGCAGGTGATTCAGCGGATCGAGGTACGGGAAGCGGTTCTTGATCGAGCGCGCGAGCAGCGGGTTGGTCGCGAGGCGGCCTTCGTGCCCGGTGATTTCCGCCAGCGCGTTCGACGTGCGCTCCCATTCCGCGACGATCCGCTCGAACACGTGCTTGCGCAGCTTGCGGTCGGAGACGAGTTGCGCGTAGCGCGACGCGACCGCGAGGTCGGTCTTCGCCAGCACCATGTCCATGTTCGACATCAGGTTCGAGAAGAACGGCCAGGTCTTGTTCATCTTCTTCAGCAGCGCGACGCGCTTCGTGCGCTCGGCTTCATCCTGCGCGCCGTCGAGATACGCGCTCACCGCGCTGCCGAAGCCGTACCAGCCCGTCAGCAGCAGCCGGCACTGGCCCCACGAGAAGCCCCACGGAATCGCGCGCAGATCCTCGATCTTGCGCTGCTTCGGATCCTGCAGCTTGCGCGAAGCCGGGCGGCTGCCGATGTTCAGCTCGGCGATCTCGGTGATCGGCGTCGACGAGAAGAAGTAGTCGGTGAAGCCGGGCGTTTCATAGACGAGCGCACGGTACGCGGCCATCGCCGAGTCGGACAGCGTCTGCATCGCAGCCTCGAACGCGGGCAGTTGCGCAGGGGCGTTCGACTGCGGCAGCAGCGACGCCTCGAGCGTCGCGGCGACGACCGTCTCGAGGTTGCGCCGGCCGATCTCGGGGTTCGCGAACTTGCTCGCGATCACCTCGCCCTGTTCGGTCAGGCGGATCTGGCCGTTCACGGTGCCCGGCGGCTGCGACAGGATCGCCTGGTAGGTCGGGCCGCCGCCGCGGCCGACCGTGCCGCCGCGGCCGTGGAACAGCCGCAGCGTGATCTTGCGGTCGCGGAACAGGTCGACGAGCGCGAGTTCCGCGCGATACAGCTCCCAGTTCGACGTGAGGAAGCCGCCGTCCTTGTTGCTGTCCGAGTAGCCGAGCATCACTTCCTGCTCGGCGCCCTGGTGCGCGATCAGCGCGTCGACGCCCGGCAGTGCGAAGTATTCGCGCATGATGCGCGACGCGTCGCGCAGGTCGGGGATCGTCTCGAACAGCGGAATCACCATCAGGCTGTTCCTTGCATGGCCGCCGGGCACGCCGAGCGCACCTTCGAGCAGCCCCGTCTCCTTCTGCAGCAGCAGCACCTCGACGAGGTCGCTGACGGTTTCCGTATGCGAAATGATGTAGTTGCGTACCGCGCGCGCGCCGAATTGCGCGCGCACCTCGCGCGCTTTCTCGAACACGCCGAGCTCGCTCTGCGCGAGTGCCGAGTATTCGAAGTACGGCGAGCGCAGCGGGCGCGGATCGGCGAGCGCGGCGAGCAGCACGCGGAGTTTGTCTTCCTCGGCGAGCGCCGCGTAGTCGGCCTCGACGCCCGCGCGTGCGAACAGTTCGGCGACCACCGCTTCATGGATGTCGGAGCTCTGGCGCAGGTCGATGCTCGCGAGATGGAAGCCGAACACTTCGGCCGCGCGCACGAGCGGCGCGAGGCGCGGCGCGGCGAGCGACGTACCGTGGTGTTCGTCGAGCGACGCGGTCAGCACCTTCAGGTCGGCGACGAACGCTTCGGAATCCTCATACGGGATCGCACGCACGGGCGGCGCGCCGCGGCCCGCGCTGCGCACGGGCACCGTGCCTTCGCCCAGGCGCACGCGTGCGCTCGCGGCGAGCCGCGTATAGATGCCGATCAGCGCGCGGCGATACGGTTCGTCGACGCGGTGCGGCGACTGGTCGGGCGATGCGGCCGCGAGCGCCTTCACGCCATCGCTCGCGCCGACCAGCAGGTTCGACACCGACAGCTCGGCGCCGAGCTTGTGCACCTGTTCCAGATAGTGCTCGAGGATCACCGCGGCCTGGCGGTTGATCGCCTCGTCGAGCGTCGGCGCCGTCACGTTCGGGTTGCCGTCGCGATCGCCGCCGATCCAGCTGCCCATCTGGAAGAACGCGGGCACGCGCGCGGACAGGCCGTGCTCGGCGAGCGCGGCCTCGATGTCGCCGTACAGCGCGGGCAGCTCGTCGAGGAACGTCGCGCGGTAGTACGACAGCGCGTTCTCGATCTCGTCGCCGACCGTCAGGCGCGCGTCGCGCAGCATGCGCGTCTGCCACAGCGCGGTCACGCGCGCGCGCAGCATCGATTCGTTGTGCTGGCGCTCGCGCGCGGTCAGCTCCTGGTCGCGCTCGGCGAGCAGGCGCGCGATGTCGTGCTGCGCGTCGAGGATGCTCTTGCGCTGCACCTCGGTCGGGTGCGCGGTCAGCACCGGCACGATCAGCGCATCGTCGAAGAAGCGCTGCAGCAGGCGCTTCGACGCGTTGCCGGTCGTTTTCAGCTGATCGAGCGCGTACGCGACCGTGCCGGGCTGCGGCGCGGAGCCGGCCAGCGCGTGGATGCGGCGGCGGCGGTTGTGGTGGCGGTCTTCCGCGATGTTCGCGAGATGCGAGAAATAGCTGAACGCGCGCACGACGCTCACCGTCTGCTCCGGCGTCAGCTTGCGCAGCTTCTTCTCGAGCGTCTGCGCGGCTTCGCTGTCGTCCTCGCGGCGGAACTTGACCGCGGTCTGGCGGATCGTCTCGACGACGTCGAACACGGTGTCGCCTTCCTGCTCGCGCACGACGTCGCCGAGCAGGCGGCCGAGGAAGCGGATGTCCTCGAACAGCGGGCCGTCCTTGTCCTCGCGCGTGCGCGTGCCGGACTTCGGCGCGCCGGCCTTGCGGGCAGCGGGGCCGGCGGCTTTCGTCGTGCGTTTTGTCTGATGTATCGGGTCTTTCGGTTTCGTTGCCGTTTTCGCACGGCCGTTCGCGGCGGTGGCGACGGTGTCCGTCGGGGCGTCGGAGGAGGACAGGGCAGCATTGCGGCGCGCCGTACGCGCCGATCCGGAAGACTTCACGATGGGTTTCCTTGGGAAAGCTCGAGTCAAAAGGAACTGCGAAACTGCGGGAACTGCGGTCAAGCAACCAGCTACGTGCGGCACATCCGCGCATCGGCGCCGCGACCCGCTCGGCGGCCGGCCTGGCGCAGGCTCCGGGCCCGGGCGGGCCGGGGCGTGCGTGCTACCATTGTTCGGTCTTCAATCCCGTCCTTCGATGTTCCAGCAATGAATTCCGAGACCCTTGCGGCCGGGCCGCAACAGGCACAGCCGCCCGCGACGTTGACGATTGCTTCGCGCGAGAGCCGCCTGGCGATGTGGCAAGCCGAACATGTGCGTGATGCGCTGCGCAAATTATATCCAGCTTGTGACGTGAAAATCCTCGGGATGACGACTCGCGGCGACCAGATTCTCGATCGCACGCTGTCGAAGGTCGGCGGCAAGGGCCTGTTCGTGAAGGAACTGGAGAGCGCGCTGGCCGACGGCCGCGCCGATCTCGCCGTGCATTCGCTGAAGGACGTGCCGATGGCGCTGCCCGACGGCTTCTCGCTTGCCGCGATCATGGAGCGCGAGGACCCGCGCGACGCGTTCGTGTCGAACGACTACGCGTCGCTCGACGCGCTGCCGGCCGGCGCGGTCGTCGGCACGTCGAGCCTGCGCCGCGAAGCGATGCTGCGCGCGCGCTATCCGCACCTCGACGTGCTGCCGCTGCGCGGCAATCTCGATACGCGCCTCGCGAAGCTCGACCGCGGCGACTACGCGGCGATCATTCTCGCTGCGGCCGGCCTGAAGCGCCTCGGCCTCGAAGCGCGGATCCGCACACTGCTCGACGTCGAGACCAGCCCGCCCGCGGCCGGCCAGGGTGCGCTCGGCATCGAGATCGCCGCGCACCGCGACGACGTCGCCGCATGGCTCGCGCCGCTGCACGACCCGCGGACCGCGCTCGCGGTCGAGGCCGAGCGGATGGTGTCGCGTGCGCTCGGCGGCAGCTGTGAGGTGCCGCTCGCCGCGCACGCGGTGTGGCGCGCGGGCGAACTGTACCTGACGGGCCGCGTGTCGACGACCGACGGCAAGCGTGTGCTGACGGCCGAGGAGTGCGGGGCCGTCATGACCGTCGCCGATGCGCTCGCGCTCGGCCGCGCGGTGTCCGACGAACTCGAGGCGCAAGGCGCGCTCGACATCGTCAAGGCGCTGCTCGCCGGCTCGCAGGCCGGCAAGGGCGACGCCTGATGGCGGGCGGCGGGCGCGCGTTCACCGCTGTCCTGACGCGTCCGGACGGCCAGTCGGACGCGCTTGCGTCGCAACTGGCCGATGCCGGCTGCGACGTGCTCGAATTCCCGCTGATCGACATCGCGCCGGTCGACGATCCGGCGCCGCTCGACGCCGCGTTCGCGGCGCTTGCCGACTACGCGCTCGTGATTTTCGTGTCGCCGAACGCGATCGATCGCGCGCTCGCGCAGTACGGCGCGATCTGGCCGAATGCGCTGCCGGTCGGCGTGGTCGGGCCGGGCAGCGTCGCGGCGCTCGAGCGGCACGGCATCGCGGCGCCCGCGCATCGCGTGATCGCGCCGCAGGCGCCGGCCGACGGCGGCGTGCCCCGTTACGATTCGGAAAGCCTGTTCGCGTGCATCGAGGCCGCGTTCGGCGGCGCGCAGGCGCTGGCGGCCAAGCGCGTGCTGATCGTGCGCGGCGACGGCGGGCGCGAATGGCTTGCCGACCGGCTGCGCGAGGCCGGCGCGGACGTCACGCTCGTCGCCGCGTACCGGCGCGTCGTGCCCGAGCCGCGCGTCGGCGCATGGGAGCGCGTGCATGCGCTGCTCGACGGCGCACCGCATGCGTGGCTCGTCACGAGCTCGGAAGGCGTGCGCAACCTGCACGAACTCGCGCGGGCGCACCTGAACGATGCCGAAATCGACGCGCTGAAGCATGCGCCGCTCGTGACGCCGCACCCGCGGATCGAGCAGACCGCGCGCGCATTGGGTTTTGATAGGATTACGCTGACCGGCGCGGGCGATGAGCGCATCGTCCGCGCGTTTCGAACGATGGCCGACGAGGCCGTCCAACCGGCGACAGCCGCACCGGTGACTAAACGCATGACAGATACCAACGATTCCAAAAGCGTCGCTTCCCAGCCGGCCGCTGCATCCGCACCGCCGTCCAGTTCCCCTTATCTCGCGCCCGAGCCGCGCGCGCGCCGCGGTGGCAGCGCGCTGCTGTGGTTCGTCGTCGTCGTGCTCGGCTGCGCGGCGGGCGTCGGCGGCTATGCGCTGAACCGCAAGATCGACCGGCTCGACGGCACGTTCGTCGCGCGCCAGAAGGCGCTCGACGCGCAGGCGGCCGAGACGCGCATGAAGACCGAGCAGGCGCTCGCGAGCACGCACCAGGTCGACACGCAGCTCGCGCAGCTCGACGGCAAGCTCGCCGACGCGCAGAGCGCGCAGCAGGCGCTGCAGCAGCAATACCAGGACCTGTCGCGCAACCGCGATGCGTGGATGCTCGAGGAAGTCGACCAGATGCTGTCGAGCGCGAGCCAGCAGCTTCAGCTGACGGGCAACACGCAGCTCGCGCTGATCGCGCTGCAGAACGCCGACGCGCGTCTCGCGACGTCGCAGAGCGCGCAGGCCGTCACGGTGCGCAAGGCGCTCGCGCTGGACATCGAGAAGCTGAAGGCCGCGCCGGCGGCCGATCTCACGGGCCTCGCGATCAAGCTCGACGACGCGATCGCCAAGATCGACGCGCTGCCGCTGTCCGGCGAGGCGATCGTGCCGCATGCGGCGCCGAAGGCCGCGCCGGCCGCCGCCGCATCGACGGCCGTGGCAGGCGAGCCGCGCTGGAAGGTCTGGTGGCACGACTTCTCGGCCGGCCTCGGCCAGCAGTTGAAGGGCCTCGTGCAGGTGCGCCGGATCGACAACGCGGACGCGATGCTCGCGTCGCCCGACCAGGGCTACTTCGTGCGCGAGAACGTGAAGCTGCGCCTGCTCACCGCGCGGCTGTCGCTGCTCGCGCGCAACGACAGCGCGATGAAGGCCGACCTGCACGCCGCGCAGGCGTCGCTCGGGAAGTATTTCGATCAGGCGTCGAAGGACACGCAGACCGTCGAGGATCTGCTCAAGCAGGTTGACGGCGCATCGCTGACGGTCGCGGTGCCGAACCTGAACACAAGCCTGAACGCCGTTCAGCAGTTCAAGAGCCGGGGGTAACGATGACGCTTCGAGGAATCGTCTGGCTCGCGATCCTGTTCGCGATCGCCGCGGCGCTCGCCACCGTCGGCCGTTTCGACGCGGGGCAGGTGCTGCTCGTCTATCCGCCGTACCGGATCGACGTGTCGCTGAACCTGTTCGTGA
Organism: Burkholderia sp. MS455; assembly: GCF_016899445.1. NCBI lineage: Bacteria > Pseudomonadati > Pseudomonadota > Betaproteobacteria > Burkholderiales > Burkholderiaceae > Burkholderia > Burkholderia sp. MS455. Next base: position 2,693,504 of record NZ_CP041779.1, on the reverse strand, counting down.
TCGCCATCGTCGTGCTGTTCATCGCCGTGTATGCGCTGCTGCGCATCGTGCGCAACATCTGGCGCATGCCGCAGCGGGTCGCCGCGTATCGTGCGCGTTCGCGCAACGAGAAGGCGCAGGCGTCGCTGCGCGATGCAATCTCGAACCTGTACGCGGGCCGGTTCTCGCGCGCGGAGAAGGCCGCGCGTGACGCGCTGTCGGTCGACGCGAACCTGGGCGCCGCGAGTCTCGTCGCGGCCACCGCCGCGCACCGGATGCACGAGTACACGCGCCGCGACGACTGGCTGTCGAAGGTCGATGCACCCGAATGGCAGGACGCGCGCTTGCTCGCCGCGGCCGACATGCGCGCGGACGCGCGCGATGCCGACGGCGCGCTTGCCGCGCTGGCCGACATGCAGGCGGGCGGCAAGCGCATCCATGCGCAGCAGGTTGCGCTGCGCGCACAGCAGCAGTTGAAGAACTGGGCCGAGGTGCTGAAGCTCGCGAAGGCGCTCGAGAAGCGCGAGGCGCTGCATCCGGCCGCGGCCGTGCGGTTGCGCCAGCAGGCCGCGGAAAACCTACTGCGCGAACGCCGGCACGACCCGGACGCGCTGCTCGAGGTGTGGCAGTCGCTGTCGCCGGCCGAGCGCCAGTCGCCGCGTCTTGCCGATCTCGCGGCCGACCTGCTCGTGTCGCTCGAGCGTCGCAACGAAGCGCGCCGCATCGTCGAGGAAGCGCTCGCGCACAACTGGGATGCGCGCCTGCTGCGCCGTTACCCGGACACGGCCGGCGCCGATGCGCTGCCGCTGATCCAGAAGGCGGAAGGGTGGAAGAAGGATCACCCGGAGGATGCCGACCTGCTGTTCGCGCTCGGCCGTCTCTGCCAGCAGCAGCAACTGTGGGGCAAGGCGCAATCGTTCCTCGAAGCGGCGCTGAAGCTGGCCGACAACGAGGCGCTGAAGGTGCGTGCGCATCGCGCGCTCGCGCGTCTGTTCGAGCAGCTCGGCGAAACCGACAAGGCCGCGAAGCACTACCGCGAAAGCGCGCTCGCGATTACCGTGGTCTGACGCAAGCCGCGACCGCCTGCTGCCGGCGGCCCGCTGCGCCGCGCAAAATGCCCCGAAAGCCGATCGGCTTTCGGGGCATTTTTTGTTCGTTGCGAGCCGGCGCCGGACGCTTTATACGCTACGCACCGAGCCTGCGCAGCAGGTCGTCCTCGTTCGCGACGAACCACACCGATTTCCCGCGGTTGGACTCGCGAACGAGCGCGCGTAGCGCTTCGCTGCGCGCGAGCCAGCGGTCGATGTCGCCGACCACGCCGAGCCGCACGCCGTAGTTGACGAGTTTCTGCAGTACCGCGCCGGCCAGTCCGCTGTCGAGCCGGTAGAAGTCGTCGTGCAGCGCGTCGGCGGGGACCGCGACCCAGTCGGCTTCATGCTCGTGCGCGAGCGCGACGAGGTCGAGCGCATCGCTTTCCCGCTGCACGCGGCCGGCGGAAGGATCCAGGACCAGTACGCGGCTGTCGGCCGCCTGAACGATTCGGTGGGGCACGAGGGTTGGCTCCGTCGACATGATCGTTATGCCCCGCGCATCACTTGTCGACCAGCCGCTTCGGCACCGACAGCGCGAGCAGCCCGCCGAGCACGAGGAACCCCGCGAGCATGTACATGCCCGCATCGTTGACGCCCGTCGCCTGCTTGAGCCAACCCATCAGGTAGGGGCTCAGGAAGCCCGCGAGGTTGCCGATCGAGTTGATCATCGCGATGCCGGCCGCGGCGGCCGCACCGCCGAGGAACGCGGTCGGCAGGCTCCAGAACAGCGGCAGCGTCGTCAGGATGCCGATCGTCGCGAGCGTGAGGCCGAGCATCGCGAGCGCGGTCTGGTGCGCCCAGATCACCGACAGCACGAGCCCCAGCGCACCGATCGCGGCCGGAATCGCGAGGTGCCAGCGGCGCTCGCGGCGCTTGTCCGCGCTGCGCGCGATCAGGATCATCGCGACCACCGCAGCCGCATACGGAATCGCCGACAGCAGGCCGATCGCGAACGTGTCGGTGACGCCCGTCGCCTTGATGATCGTCGGCAGCCAGAAGCCGACGCCGTAGAGCCCCATCACGAACGAGAAGTAGATCAGCGCCATCAGCCACACGCGCGGGCTCGACATCACGGCGCCGAGCGGCAGGTCTTCCTTCGTCGCTTCCTCCGCATCGACGTTGCGCGCGAGCAGCGCCTTTTCGTCGTCGGTCAGCCAGTTCGCCTTCGCGATCCGGTCGTCGAGCTTGAGAAACACGAGCACGCCGACCAGCACCGACGGGATGCCTTCCAGCAGGAACAGCCATTGCCAGCCGTGCCAGCCGCTCACGCCGTCGAACGCTTTCAGGATGAAGCCCGACAGCGGCCCGCCGATCACGCCGGACAAGGCGACTGCCGTCATGAAGAAGGTCGTCATCCGGCCGCGCCGGTGCGCGGGATACCAGTAGGTGAGGTACAAAATCACGCCGGGGAAGAAGCCGGCTTCGGCGAGCCCGAGCAGGAAGCGCATCACGTAGAACATCGTGGGTGTCGTGACGAACATCGTCAGGATCGAGATCACGCCCCACGTCGCCATGATGCGTGCGATCCACACGCGCGCGCCGACCTTGTGCAGGATGATGTTGCTCGGCACCTCGAAGAGGAAATAGCCGAAGAAGAAGATCCCGGCGCCGAGCCCGTAGACGGTGTCGCTCAGGTTCAGGTCGCTCGCCATCTGCAGCTTCGCGAACCCGACGTTCACGCGGTCGAGATACGCGACCACGTAGCACAGCAGCAGGAGCGGCGTGAGCCTCCACGACACCTTGCGGTAGGTTGCTTCCTCGAATGCGCCGGACGAACCCGGCAGCGATTGCGTCGATGTTGCCATGTTGTCTCCTGTCGACCCAAGTTGGCGCTTTAGCGCTTACTTGGGTCCCATGCTATGCGGTCGACCCAAGTTGGCGCTTTAGCGCTTGCTTGGATCCCATGCTTTGCGGTTTTTATGGTTGACCGGAGCCGATACATCGGCACCCGATCCGGTTTCGTGCGAAGCAATACATGAATGCCGTGCCGGCCGGTGAATCCCGACGCGGCACGCGAACAGCCCGGTGCGGCTAGATGCAGCGTCCGCCGTCGACTTCGAGACAGACGCCCGTGATGAATTCGGCCTCGTCGGACGCGAGGTAAAGCGCTGCGTTCGCGATGTCCTGCGGGGTCGAGAAGCGGCCGAGCGGGATTGTCGCGAGGAAGCGGCTGCGGTTGTCGGGCGTGTCCTCGCAGCCCATGAATTCGGTCATCAGGGCCGTCTCGCCGAGCACGGGGTTGATGCAGTTCACGCGGATGCGGTCGGCGCCGAGCTCGGCCGCGAGCGACTTGCTCGCGGTAATCATCGCGCCCTTCGTGCTGTTGTACCAGACGAGGCCCGGGCGCGGCCGCACGCCGGCCGTCGACGCGACGTTCACGAACACGCCGCCGCCCTGTGCGCGGAAGTACGGAACGAAGGTCTGCACGCTCCAGAACAGGCTCTTCATGTTGACCGCGTACACGCGGTCGAACTCGGCTTCCGTCACGTCGAGCACCGGCTTGTTGCGGTGCGTGGTGCCTGCGTTGTTCACGACGATCTGCACCGAATGGAAATCGTCGAGCGCGGCCTGCAGCAGCGCGTGCCAGTCGTCCTGCTTCGACACGTCGCCCGCCACCGCGATCGCCTTGCCGCCCGCGAGCGCGATCTCGCTCGCGACGCGCTCGGCCGCCGCGCCGTTCACGTCGTTGACGACGACGTTCGCGCCTTCGCGCGCATACGTCTTCGCGATGCCTTCGCCGAAACCCGAGCCGCCGCCCGTGACGATTGCCGTCTTGCCGCTCAACCGCATGGTGTGTCTCCTGTGCTGGTTATGAGAGTCGTCGTGTTGCGCGATGCGGCCGGCCGCTGCCGGCCGCGTTTCGCGTGCCGCGCGTTCAGCCGTGCCGGATCGCGATCGTCTTCAGCGCGGTAAAGCCGTACAGCGCCTCGAAGCCTTTTTCGCGGCCGTGACCCGAGTGGCCGACGCCGCCGAACGGCAGTTCGACGCCGCCGCCCGCGCCATAGTTGTTGATGAACACCTGGCCCGCGCGCAGGCGCCGCGCGACGCGCATCTGGCGCGCGCCGTCGCGCGTCCAGATGCCTGCGACGAGGCCATACGGCGTGCCGTTCGCGAGTGCGACGGCTTCGTCTTCGTCGACGAAGCGCATCGCGGCGAGCACGGGGCCGAACACTTCCTCCTGCGCGAGCCGGTGCGACGGCGGCACGTCGCGCAACAGCGCGGGCGCCTGGTAGAAGCCGCTTTCGGGCGCGTCGGCGACGACCTGCCCGTGCGCGGCCATCGGAATGCCGTCGTGCTGCGCGTCGGACAGGAAATCCCACACGCGCTGCTGCTGCTTCGCGTTGATCAGCGGGCCGCAGTCGAGGTCGGCGCGGCTCGGGCCGACGCGCAGCCCGTTGAACGCGGTGGCGAGGCGCTCGAGGAGCGGCTCGTAGACCGCGCGCTCGACCAGCACACGGCTGCCGGCCGAGCAGGTCTGGCCGCCGTTCTGCACGATCGCCGACACGAGCACGGGCAGCGCCGCTTCGAGATCGGCATCGGCGAACACGATCTGCGGCGACTTGCCGCCGAGTTCGAGCGTGACCGGCACGTGGTTCTCGGCCGCCATCTGCGTGACCAGCTTGCCGGTGGCCGGCGAACCCGTAAACGAGATGTGGTCGATGCCCGGATGGCGCGCGAGCGCGGCGCCGGCTTCATGGCCGTAGCCGGTGACGATGTTGAGCGCACCGGCCGGCAGCCCGGCCTCGGCGGCCAGCTCGGCGACGCGCAGCACCGACAGGCACGCATCCTCGGCCGGCTTGACGACGCAAGCGTTGCCGGCCGCGAGCGCCGCGCCGACGCTGCGCCCGAAGATCTGCATCGGGTAGTTCCACGGCACGATGTGGCCGGTGACGCCGTGCGGCTCGCGCACCGTCAGCACCGTATAGCCGGCCTGGTAGGGGAGGGTTTCGCCGTGCAGCTTGTCGGCGGCGCCTGCATAGAACTCGAAGTAGCGCGCGAGCGCGGCCGCGTCGGCGCGCGCCTGCTTCAGCGGCTTGCCGGTGTCGCGCGCCTCGATCGCCGCGAGTTCCTCGATGGAATCGGCCACGCGCGCCGACAGCCGCATCAGCACGCGGCCGCGCTCGGCGGCGCTCGCGGCGCCCCATGCGCCTGCGAACGCATCGCGGGCCGCGGCGACCGCGCGCTCGATGTCGGGCGCGGTGCCGCGCGCGATCGTCGCGAACGGCTGGCCGTCGGACGGATCGACGACCGCGATCGTTTCCAGTTGCGCGGGCAACGTCCATTCGCCCGCGATGAAGTGCTTCGCCTCTTCCATGCCTGCTCCTGTCGACATGCAACGCCGCTTGTGGTTCGACGGCCGGACATCCGGAACGATTATCGCGCCGATCGTCATCCGGACGCCACCGATCGATTGGCTATAATGGCGCATTCCGTTGAGGGACGCCTGCGGCGGTGCATCGGCCGCGGCGCCCTGTCCCGAATTCCCATCGACCTACAGAGAGCGCTCATGAGCTTCAATCATGTTCCGGCCGGCAAGGACCTGCCGCAAGATTTCAACGTGATCATCGAGATTCCCGCGCAAAGCGATCCGGTGAAGTACGAGGCGGACAAGGAGCTGGGCCTCCTCGTCGTCGATCGCTTCATCGGCACGGGCATGCGCTATCCGGTGAACTACGGCTACATCCCGCAGACGCTGTCGGGCGACGGCGATCCGGTCGACGTGCTGGTGATCACGCCGTTCCCGCTGCTGGCCGGCTCGATCGTGCGTTCGCGCGTGCTCGGCATGCTGCAGATGACCGACGAGTCGGGCGTCGACGCCAAGCTGGTCGCGGTGCCGCACGACAAGATCTGCCCGATGACGGCGAACCTGAAGTCGATCGACGACGTGCCCGAGTACCTGAAGGACCAGATCAAGCACTTCTTCGAGCAATACAAGGCGCTCGAGAAGGGCAAGTGGGTGAAGGTCGAAGGCTGGGCCGGCATCGAAGCCGCGCACAAGGAAATCACCGACGGCGCCGCGAACTACAAGAAGTAAGCGGCGCGCCGGCGGACGGCCGGTTCGTGTGAAACGCAAAACCGCGCGTGTCTCCTCAGGAGGCCGCGCGGTTTTGTTTTGCGCGCGCGGTTTTCTTGCGTGCGGAAGGCGATGCGGGTGCGGGCGGGGTGGTGGTATCCAGTGTGTCCTTCGCGCGTTCGGCGCGGCGACGGACAACGGAGATTTCGGTGGCTTCGGCGGGTTTCGTGGCCGACGGACGGCGGCGAACCGGTGCGGGCGCGACGGGTTTGCTGCTGGCTGCCGACGTTTTTCTTTTCGACGACGGGGACGCGGCCGGTTGGTCTTTTTTTGCCGGTGTGCCGCGCGACGAGGTCTTTTTTACGACCGCATCGCCGCCGGTCTTCGCGTTCTTCGCGATCGGCGCGGCTTTTGCCGCCTTTGGAGCATTGGCGGCTTGTCGGGTCTTCGCGGTTTTCGCAGACTTGATGGCTTTCTCGGCTTTCTCGGCTTTCTCGGCTTTCTCGGCTTTCTCGGCTTTCTCGGCTTTCTCGGCTTTCTCGGCTTTCTCGGCTTTCCCGGCTTTTGCGGTCTTCGCGGCAGGCTGCTCCGTTTCAGCCGTCTTCGTCGCGCTATCGACGTTCTCCGCTTTTGCCTTCACCTTCTTCCGCCCGCGCGCACCCGCCTTCAACCCGGCAGCCTCACCACTCCCGTCGACCGCCACACCAACCGGCAGCACCGATTCCAGCGTCCGCAACCCGGCCGCCAGCTCGCGTTTCTGCGTGGGTGTGAGTCGCTTCACCCAGTATTCGGCGCGCGACGCGCTCGACCGGTCGGGCAGCGGAAACGACGCGAGCACCGCGCGCGGCTTGCGCGAGCGCGTGTAGCGCGCGCCCTTGCCGGCGGCATGCTCGTCGAAGCGCGCGGCGACGTCGGTCGTGATGCCCGTGTAGACGCTGTCGTCAGCGCATTCGATCAGATACAGAAACCAGGACATGGCAGGGCGGCGGGATGCGAAGCCGCCAGTGTCTCAGAAAAGGCATGCGTCAACGCCACCGATCGCCGTGTCCGTCGCGGAAGCGGCTCGGCGCCGCGCCGAGTTCGCGCGTGAAGAAACGCGTGAACGCGCTGGTGGACCGGAAGCCGACGCGCACGCCGATCTCGCCGATCGGCAATTGCGTATTCAGCAGCAGGTCGCGCGCCTCGCCGAGCCGCGCCTGCGCGACGAGCGCGTGAAAGCCGACGGCTTCGCGATGCAGCCGCCGGCGCAGCGTCCAGCGCGACATCGCGAAGCGCGTGCACACGTGCTGCATCAGCGTGTCGGTCGGCACGTCGGCGTCGTCGGAGGTACGCAGCCAGTCCCGCACGCATTGCTCGACGGACGAGCCGAACGTCGAGCGCACGCGAACCCGGTCGCGCGCGGCGTCGGCCGCATGACGCTGGATGCCGGCGAGCGGCGCGTTGTAGCGCTCGAACGGCGTGTCGAAGTGCGCGGAGCGCAGCACGATGCGGTTGTGCGCGGCGTCGAACGACACCGGCGCGCCGAGCATGTCGCGCAGCGCGGCCGCGGGCGCGAACGCCCGGCCCGCAAATTCCGCGTCGCCGACGCGCACGTGCGGATCGTACAGGCGCGCGAGCGCCGCGAGGATCGCGAGGTTCGCGAGCGCGCTGCCCGCATGCCGGCCCTCTCCTTCGTTCACGTATTCGAGCGCGATCGCATCGCCGTTCTCGTGCGCGAAGACCCAGTCGACGTTGCCGATCAGTTCGCGATAGTGCAGGTAACCGTGCAGCGCGTCGCGCAGCGTCGCCGCGTTGCACGTGACGCCTGCGAGCTCCGGGAACGGCACGAGCCACGGCACGGCCTGCGGCGGCGAGCGGTGCCAGGACAGCGGCCATCCGCTCGTCAGCCGCATCGCGGCGACGTGCCGGTCGCCCGCGATGCGGCGCGTGTCGTCGGCCAGTTCGGCCGGGCCGATGCCGAGCGTCTCGTACAGCGGCGCGATGTCGATGCCGTTCGCGCGCGCGTCTTCGCACAGCCAGCGGTAGATCCGGACGGATACCGATTTCTGTCTCAACTCCATGTCTGTCTCCCTGTCGTCATGCCGTTCGGGTTTGTCCCCGCTGCGAGAGGTCAACGCATGCTCCTGCCGGTCAAGCGTGGTGACCGGTCGATTTTTAGACTCGGACGCTGGAGTGTGGCAACAAGTACAACAGATCGATTCAGGAGGATCAATGAAAACTTCGCTGTTCCGGTGTTCGACGATCGCGTCCGCGTGCGCGCTCACGGTGCTGCTCGCGTCTTGCGGCGGCGACGACATTCAGCCGGGCCCGGTTGCGCCGGCCGACCCCGATGCCGCGGCCGACCAGCGCGCGGCCGCGCTCGTCGCGCAACTGACGACCGACGAGAAGCTGCAACTCGTGCACGGCACGGGCATGCCCGCACTCGGCCTGGGCGGCCCGTTTCCGGCCGACGCGCTGAACGGCGCGAGCTACATCCCGGGCGTGCCGCGGCTCGGCATTCCGGGCGTCAGCAGCGCCGATTCGGCGGGCGGCGTGAACGTGAAGAACGCGCGCGTGACCGCGCTGCCCGCGCCGGTCGCGCTCGCGGCGACGTGGGATACGGCGCTCGCGGGCACCTACGGCACGCGCATCGCGCTCGAATTGCGCGCGCTCGGTTTCGCGGAAGGGCTCGGCGGCGGCGTGAACCTCGCGCGCGAGCCGCGCAACGGCCGCACGTTCGAATACATGGGCGAGGATCCGGTGCTCGCGGGCACGCTGAGCGCCGCGCGCACGAACGCGACGCAGGCGCAGAAGGTGATCGCGACGATCAAGCATTTCGCGTTCAACGACCAGGAAACCAACCGGATGACGATCGATTCGGTCGTCGACGAACGGACCATGCGCGAGGCCGAGCTGCTCGCGTTCGAGATCGGCGTGAAGGACGGTCAGCCGGGCAACGTGATGTGCTCGTACAACAAGCTCAACGGCGTGTATGCGTGCGAGAACCCGTATCTGCTGACGACGGTGCTGAAGAACGAATGGGGCTTCAAGGGCGTCGTGCAGTCGGACTGGGGTGCGACGCATTCGACGGTCGCGGCCGTACAGGCGGGACTCGACGAGGAACAGCCGGGCGCGGCCGACGACGGCAACGCGCCGCTCGGCTCGTTCTTCAACACGAAGCTGCGTGTGGCGCTGCAGGCCGGCAGCGTATCGGTCGCGCGTTTGAACGACATGGTGCAGCGCAAGCTGCGCACGTTGATCCGCATCGGCGTGATGGACGCGCCGCCGAAGGCGGGCGGTGCGATCGACGAAGCGGCGGGCAACGCCGATGCGCTCGCGATCGCGCGGCAATCCGCGGTGCTGCTGAAGAACGCGGCCGCGTCCGGCGATGCGCAGCCCGTGCTGCCGCTGGCGGCCGGTGCGCTCAAGTCGGTCGTCGTGATCGGCGGGCGTGCTGACGTGGGTGTGCTGTCGGGCGGCGGCTCGGGTGCGGTGCCGGCGATCGACGGCAATGCGGTGACGACCTGCCAGCAGCCGGCCGGCACGTTGTTCGGCGGCTGCGCGACCTGGTACAAGTCCGCGCCGCTCGCGGCGATCCGCGCGAAGGCGCCGAACGCGTCGGTCAGCTATTTCGACGGGAACGACGCGAATGCCGCCGCGACCGCGGCCGCGCAGGCCGACGTCGCGATCGTGTTCGCGACGCAGTGGCAGACGGAAGGGCTCGACCTGGCGAGCCTGTCGCTGCCTGATGCGAAGGCCGATCCGTACAACCAGCAGTACGACCAGAACGCGCTGATCGCGGCAGTCGCGGCGAAGGCGAAGCGCACGATCGTCGTGCTCGAGAACGGCAGCCCCGTGCTGATGCCGTGGCTCGCGAACGTGCACGGCGTGCTCGACGCGTGGTATCCAGGCGTGCAGGGCGGCCAGGCGATCGCGGACCTGCTGTTCGGCGATGCGAACCCGTCGGGCCGGCTGCCGCTGACGTTCCCGAAGCAGGAAGCCGACCTGCCGCAACTGGCGATCGACCCGGCGAGCCGGCAATCGGTCTATGCGGAAGGCCTCCCGTACGGTTATCGCTGGTTCGACGCGAAGGGAATCGAGCCGCTGTTCCCGTTCGGCTACGGGCTGTCGTACACGACGTATGCGCTCTCCGGGATGACCGCGGCGGCTGACGCATCGGGCAACGTGACGGTCGGCGTGACGGTGACGAACACGGGCGCGCGGGCCGGCGTGCAGACGGTGCAGATCTATGCGGCGCTGCCCGCATCGCTCGGCGAACCGCCGAAGCGGCTCGTCGGCTGGACGAAGGTTGCGCTGCAGCCGGGCGAAGCGCGCACGGTCAGCGTCGTGGTGCCGGCGCAGCGGTTTGCGACCTGGGATGTAGGCACGCATGCATGGCGGGTGAGCGCGGGCAGCTATACGCTCACGGCCGCCGCGTCGTCGCGCGATCCGCAGGCGCTGTCGCAGGCGGTGTCGCTCGCGGCGCGCTGACCGGCCGCATCATGTGCAGGGCAGGCCCGGGGCGGCGCCCCGGCCGGCCCTGCGCCGAATTCGCCCGATGCGGGCGGCGCACGAGCCGTCTCGCGCTACTCGGTGCCGCGCCGGAACGGATCGTGTTCGCGCAGTTCGTCGACGTACGCGTGAATCTGCTCGGTCTCGCGTTCGAGAAAGCGCGCGACCGCATCCGAGAACGCCGGGTGCGCGAGCCAGTGCGCGGAGTGCGTGACGGTCGGCAGGAAACCGCGCGCGAGCTTGTGCTCGCCTTGCGCGCCGCCTTCGAACGTATCGAGCCCGGCCTCGATGCAGAATTCGAGCAGCTGATAGTAGGCCGTTTCGAAATGCAGGCAGGGCACGTGTTCGAGCGCACCCCAGTAGCGGCCGTACAGCGTGCCGCCGCCGTGCTCGCCGCGCCGATAGATGGCGAGCGCGCTCGCGATCGGCTGGCCGTCGGCTTCCGCGATCACGAGCAGCAGGTTCTCGGGCATCGTCGCGCCGATCGTGCGGAAGAAGTCGAGGTTCAGGTACGGGCTCGAAAAGTGTTCGCGGTAGGTCTGCCGGTAGCAGCGCGAGAAGAAGCGCCAGTCGGCGTCGGTGATCCGGTCGCCGGTGAGCCGCCGGAACGTCACGCCCGCATCGTGCACCTTGCGCCGCTCCGCGCGAATGTTCTTGCGCTTCTTCTGCTCGAGCGTGGCGAGGAAATCGTCGAAGTGGCGGTAGCCGTCGTTGATCCAGTGAAACTGCACGCCTTCGCGCAGCATCATCCCCATCGATTCGAGGAGCCGCGCTTCGTCGCCCGTCGGGAACAGTACGTGCAGCGACGACACGTCGCTCTGCTCGGCGAATGCGAGCAGCGTGGCCGCGAGCCGGCGGCGCGCGTCGTCGTCGGCCGCGAGCAGGCGCGTGCCCTGCACCGGCGTGAACGGCACCGCGCACAGCAGCTTCGGGTAGTAGGGCAGGTCGTTGCGCTGGTACGCGTCGGCCCACGCCCAGTCGAACACGTATTCGCCGTACGAATGCTGCTTCGCGTAGACGGGCGCGGCGGCAACGAGGCGGCCGGTGCCCGCATCGGTCAGCGTGACGAAGTGCGGCGACCAGCCGGTATCGTCGACCGCGCAGCGCGCGACGTGCAGCGCGTCGAGGAATTCGTGGCGCAGGAACGGCGTCGGCTGCGCGTCGCGCGCGAGCAGCGCGTTCCATTCTTCGGCCGGCACCTCCGCGGGAGACGACAGGATGCCCGTGCGATAATCGATGCGTTCGTGTTTCAAGCGTGAATCCGTACCGTTGGATGTTGCCGGACGCGTGCCGCCGTGGCCCGCGTCCGGGACGATTTCGTCAGCCGTTCAGGGCGCGCCGCCGGGCTGCGCCGATCCCGTCATGAAGACCCGACTCGCTCTCGCCCAGATCAACGTCACCGTCGGCGATTTCGCCGGCAACGTCGCGCGCATCGTCGCGGCCGCGCGCGCCGCGCACAACGATGGTGCGCACCTGATGGTCGCGCCCGAACTCGCGCTGTCCGGCTATCCGCCGGAAGACCTGCTGCTGCGGCCCGCGTTCTATGCGGCGGCCGCCGCCGCGCTCGACTCGCTCGCCGACGCGCTGAAGGCGTTCGACGGGCTCGCGGTGCTGGTCGGCCATCCGTTGCGCGGCGTGGGCGGCGATCCGCCGGGCGGCGCTCCGCTCGCGTCAGCCGTCGATGGTAATGCAAACCGCCCGATCGAGCGCGGCGTGCCGCCCACCGACACTTTCAACGCGGTGTCGCTGATCGTCGGCGGCGAGATCGTCGGCACCTACCGCAAGCAGGATCTGCCCAACGCCGAGGTGTTCGACGAGAAGCGCTATTTCGCGACGGACGCCGAGCCGCTCGTGTTCGAACTGAACGGCGTGAAATACGGCGTGATCATCTGCGAGGACGCGTGGCACGCGTCGGCCGCGCAGATCGCGAAGGCGGCCGGCGCGCAGGTGCTGCTGATCCCGAACGGCTCGCCGTACCACATGAACAAGGAAGCGGTGCGCATCGACATCCTGCGCGCGCGGATTCGCGAGACCGGGCTGCCGATGGTGTACGTGAACCTCGTCGGCGGCCAGGACGAGCTCGTGTTCGACGGCGGCTCGTTCGTGCTCGACGCGCAGGGCGCGCTCGTCGCGAAGATGCCGCAGTTCGACGAAGGGCACGCGATCGTCGAATTCGACGGCGCGCGGCCGCTGCCCGGCGCGATCGCGCCCGAGTTATCGACGGATGCGCAGGTGTACCGCGCGCTCGTGACCGGCGTGCGCGACTACATCGGCAAGAACGGGTTTCCCGGCGTGCTCGTCGGGCTGTCGGGCGGCGTCGATTCGGCGCTGGTGCTGGCCGTCGCATGCGATGCGCTCGGGCCCGAACGCGTGCGCGCGGTGATGATGCCGTCGCGCTTCACGGCCGACATCTCGACCACCGATGCGGCGGAGATGGCGCGGCGCGTCGGCGTGCGCTACGACGAGATCGCGATCGCGCCGATGTTCGACGCATTCCGCGCGTCGCTCGCGGGCGAGTTCGCGGGCCTCGCTGAAGACGCGACCGAGGAGAACATCCAGGCGCGCATCCGCGGCACGCTGCTGATGGCGCTGTCGAACAAGTTCGGCTCGATCGTGCTGACGACCGGCAACAAGAGCGAGATGGCGGTCGGTTACTGCACGCTGTACGGCGACATGGCCGGTGGTTTCGCGGTGATCAAGGATATAGCGAAGACGCTCGTGTACCGGCTCTGCCGCTATCGCAACGAGACGGCCGACTACGTGCTGCGCAACGTGATCCCCGAGCGAATCCTGACGCGCGCGCCGTCGGCCGAGCTGCGCGAGAACCAGACCGACCAGGACAGCCTGCCGCCGTACGACGTACTCGACGCGATCATGCGGATGTACATGGAAGAAGACCGGCCGCTCGCCGAGATCGTCGCGGCCGGTTACGCGCAGGCCGACGTCGAACGCGTGACGCGGCTCATCAAGATCAACGAATACAAGCGCCGCCAGGCGCCGATCGGTATCCGCGTCACGCATCGCGCATTCGGGCGCGACTGGCGCTATCCGATCACGTCACGCTTTACCGAGCGTCTCGACTGACCCGTGCGCGGCTTGCCGCACGGCTTACTGCACGGCTTACAATCGGGATCGCGATTTTTCATCCAAACGAGCATTGAGGGACAACCATCATGAAACGCATCACAGCCATCATCAAGCCGTTCAAGCTGGACGAAGTCCGCGAAGCGCTCGCCGAAGTGGGTCTCACGGGCCTGACCGTGACGGAAGTGAAGGGCTTCGGTCGCCAGAAGGGGCATACCGAGCTGTATCGCGGCGCCGAATATGTGGTCGACTTCCTGCCGAAGATGAAGATCGAGGTGGTCGTCGCGGAAGCGCAGGTCGACCAGGTGATCGACGCGGTGATCGGCGCGGCGCGCACCGGCAAGATCGGCGACGGCAAGATCTTCGTGTCGGACGTCGAACGGGTGATCCGCATCCGTACCGGCGAAGAGAACGAAGCGGCCGTCTGAGCACCGTATTCGTCAGTGGGCCGTGCGAAACCGGCCCGCCAATAAAAAACGGTGCGATACCCGGTAGGGTACCGCACCGATACGCGCCTCTCGCAGCAGCGTGGAAAGTGTTGCCGAATCGTTCTTTGGACGGCGCCTGATCAGAACAGGTGCTGGATGCCGGCGTAGACGCCGGTCTGGCTGCCGCCCGGATGCGGGTTGCCGGTCGACACGGCCGTGCCCGCGCCGTTCGCGTTCAGGCTGAAGTTGGCCGTCGAGCTGTTGCGCACCGTCGCGACCTGCACGTCGAACAGCGTGCGCTTCGAGATGTTGTACGTGCCGCCGACCGTGTAGATGTTCGCGTTGCCGCCGCCGTGGTTCGCGTTCACGTGATACACGGCCGCGATCAGCGCCGCCGCCGGCGTGGCCTGCCACGTCACGCCGCCCCAGACCTGCTGGGTGCCGGTGATGCCGTTGTTGACGGCCGGGCCGCCGCTGCCGTCCGCGTGCGACGACTGGTAGGCGGCCTGCAGCTTGAACTGGCCGAGGAACACGTTCGCGCCCGCGAAGTATTCACGCGAGTAGTTGAACACGTCCGAGAAGCGGCCGTTGCTGTCGCGCGTTTCGTCGTAGATGCCGCGCAACTGGAACAGCGAGTTCGTGTAAGTGATCTGCGCGCCGGCTGCACGGCCCGGCTGGCCGGCCGTCGTGTTGCCGTTGAAGCTGGTGGAGTTCGAGAACGCAAACTGGCCGTAGAAGTCGAAGCCGTAGAACTGCGGCGACTGGTACGACACGTTGTTGCTGGTCTTGTTCCAGTTGCGGCCGCGCACCAGCGATGCCGACGACCAGCTCGACTGGCCCAGCGGATCGAAGTCCCACACGCCGTTCGCGATCGCGAGTTCGCGACCGAACAGCAGCGTACCGTAGCGGTCGTTCGAGATGCCGACCGTCGCGAAACGATCCCAGATCGAGCCGGACGTGCCGAGACCGCCGTTCATCGTGTTGAACGCGCCTTCGAGGTGGAACAGGACCTTGTTGCCGCCGCCGATGTCCTCGCTACCCTTCAAGCCCCACAGGCTCGTGCCCCAGTCGCCGCTTTCAGCGCGTACTCGGTGGCCGTCTTGCAGGCCGTTCATGTACTCGATGCCTGCATCCAGGCGGCCATACAGCGTGACGCTGCTCTGCGCGTGCGCCGTCACCACCCCAGCAGCCATCAGCGCGGCCGCGACCAAAGCTTTCTTCATCATCTCCTCCATACCCTGTCAAAAAGTCAACCCAGACTGCACGAGATGCCCGGAGCGCGAGCGCCGGGCAAAAGCGGGATAACCAGGGAGACCTCGTGCAGGGCCGGTAAGCGCGGCACGCGGGCAAGCAGACGGAAAACCGTTGAGCGGTCCCGCGCAGCCGGGTCGGCCTGCGGGGTCTCCTTGTATTGTCGTGAAGCTAAACTACATTTCACGAACTTCGTTTTGCTACTTTGGTTACTAATTTAGCAAAAATACAATTTTGTGGCGATGGAAATCGTTGTTTGACTAACACCTGTCGCCAATTTGCCATGCAACACAGTGCGCAACAGGTGCCATAAGGGTTCGCAATTACCGGAAAACCCTTGTCCCGCAAGGGAGACATGAATTCCGCGTACATGGGTCAAGGATTGCCACTATTGACGTTGCAGGGGCGCGGGCGTAAGCGCGAAAGAGGTGAAATCGGTAAGTATTTCGTAATGATTCGGCGGCCGCCGGATGCCGCTGTCCCATGCCTGCAACGCCCGCCGCATAAGGCGTGCGGCTGCGGCGTATCGAGTTCAGCCGGGGCCCGGCCGTGCGTCGAGCAACTGCGCGCGAATCCAGCGGTGCGCATCGGTGCGTGCATGCTTCGCGTGCGAGTAGACCTTCAGCGTGTAGCGAGGGATTTCGAACGGCGCGGGGAAGATGCGGATCGGCGCCGCGTGCCGCAGCGCCTGCGCGGCGCGGTTCGGCACGGTCATCAGGAGTGCGGATTCCGCGATCACGAACGGCGCGGCGAGCACGGTCGGCAACTGCACGGCGACCTGCCGCGCGAGGCCGAGCCGGTCGAGCACGTAGTCGACGACGCCGCGCGCTTCGTTCCACGGCGTGACGACCACGTGGCGGGCCGCCAGGTACTGGTCGAGCGTCAGCCGCCGGCGGATGTCCGGATGCGCGGCGCTTGCGATCACGACGTAGTCGTCGGAGAACCAGTCGAAATCCTCGATACCCGGCGCGTCGGCCGTCGATTCCTCGTGGTAGCCGAGCGCGAAATCGATGCGGCCGGCCGCCAGCTCGTCGACGGAAATCTTCCGGTCGGAATGCACGACGCGGATCCGCAGCCGCGGCGCGACATGCTGGATGCGGGCGAGGAACGCCGGCAGCACCGCGAACGCCGTGTAGTCGGTCGCGGCGAACACGAACGTGCGATCGCTTTGCGCGGGATCGAAGCGGCGCGCGCGGGCGAGCCCCTTCGACATTGCGTCGAGCGCGTCGCCGGCCCACGTGGCGATGTCGTCGGCGCGCACGGTCGGCTGCATCTCGTTGCCGAGGCGCACGAACAGCGCGTCGCCGATCGCGTCGCGCAGCCGCGCGAGCGCGTGGCTCAGCGCGGACGGGCTCATCGCGAGCTCGTGCGCGGCCGCGGCGACCGACCGGTGGCGGTACAGCGCGTCGAACGCGAGCAGCAGGTTCAGGTCGAGACGGCGCAGGTCGGGATGCATCATGTTCAGGTCAAGATGAAGAAACTGCACTTCCTGCAGGCTTGGCATGAACGTAGCATGACGGTCCGATCGGCGCCAGCGCGGTTGCGCGGCGCCGTTTTCCGTTTCAAGTCCGGGCCGGAGGAGGGCTCAACTCGTGCAAATCGACATCCGTACTGCCACCGTCGCCGACGTGCCGCTGATCCTGCGTTTCATTACCGAGCTGGCCGTCTACGAGAAGGCGGAGCACGAAGTGATCGCGACGCCAGCGTCGCTCGAGCGCAGCCTGTTCGGCGAAGGTTCACCGGCGCGCGCGCTGGTGTGCGAGGTCGACGGCGAGCCGGCCGGCTTCGCCGTGTATTTCTTCTCGTATTCGACCTGGCTTGCCCGGCAGGGGCTGTATCTCGAGGATCTGTACGTGTCGCCGCGCTTTCGCGGCGCGGGCGCCGGGTTGCGGCTGCTGAAGGCGCTCGCGCGGATCGCGGTTGAATCGGGCTGCGGGCGATTCGAATGGAGCGTGCTCGACTGGAACGAGCCGGCGATCCGTTTCTACGAGAGCGTCGGCGCCGCGCCGCAGAGCGAATGGGTGCGTTACCGGCTCGCGGGCGACGAACTGCGCGCGTTCGCCGACGGCGCACCGGTGAGCGCCGCGTAAGCGCAAAACGGGCGCCCCGCGGGGCGCCCGTTCGCACGTCGTGCGTTGCGTGCGTTACTTGAGGCTGCCCGACAGGAACCCGCGCAGGCGTTCGCTCTTCGGGTTGGCAAACACCTCGGCCGGCACGCCTTCTTCCTCGACGCGGCCCTGGTGCAGGAACATCACGTGATTCGACACGTTGCGCGCAAAGCCCATCTCATGCGTGACGACGATCATCGTGCGGCCTTCCTCGGCGAGCTTCTGCATTACCTTCAGCACTTCGCCCACCAGCTCCGGGTCGAGCGCCGACGTCGGCTCGTCGAACAGCATCACGTCCGGATGCATTGCCAGCGCGCGCGCGATCGCGACACGCTGTTGCTGGCCGCCCGACAGGTGCGACGGATACTGCTTCTCGACGCGCGGCGCGAGGCCGACCTTCTCGAGATACGCACGCGCGCGATCCTCGGCTTCCTTCTTCGGGATGCCGAGCACGTTCACCGGTGCTTCCATCACGTTCTCGATCACGTTCATGTGCGACCAGAGATTGAAGTGCTGGAACACCATCGACAGCTTGGTACGCACGCGCTGCAACTGCTTCGGATCGGCCGCGCGCAGCGCGCCGGCCTTGTCGAGGGCGGTGCGCACTTCCTCGCCGTCGACGAAGATGCGGCCGGCGTTCGGCTGTTCGAGGAAGTTGATGCAGCGGAGCATCGTGCTCTTGCCGGAGCCGGACGAGCCGATCACGCTGATCACGTCGCCGGCGTTCGCCTTCAGCGACACGCCCTTGAGCACCTCGTTGCTGCCGTAGCGTTTGTGGAGATCGTCGACGAAAAGCTTCTGGGTCTGGGAATTCATCAATAGTCCTGCGGAAACTTACTTGCCTTGCGGGCGCAGATACGCGAGCCAGCGGCGCTCGGCCTGGCGGAACAGCCACACGAGCGCGAACGAGATCGCGAGGTAGAGCAGGGCGGCGATGCCGAACGCGTGGAACGACATGTAGGTCGCCGAGTTCACGTCGCGGGCGATCTTCAGGATGTCCGGCACGGTCGCGGTGAACGCCACCGTCGTCGCGTGCAGCATCAGGATCACTTCGTTGCTGTACAGCGGCAGCGCGCGGCGCAGCGCCGACGGCAGGATCACGCGGCGGTACATCGTGAACGGCGTCATCCCGTACGCGCGCGCGGCTTCGATCTCGCCGTACGACGTCGCCTTGATCGCGCCCGCGAAGATCTCGGTGGTGTACGCGCAGGTGTTCAGCGTGAACGCGAGCAGCGTGCAGTGCATCCCATCGCGGAAGAACGCGTCGAGCATCGGCGTGCCGCGCACGGCCTGCAGGCTGTAGAGGCCCGTGTAGCAGAGCAGCAGCTGCACGTAGAGCGGCGTGCCGCGGAACACGTACGTGTAGAGCCACACGGCGCTCGACAGCCACTTCCTCTTCGATACGCGCGCGACCGCGAGCGGTACCGACAGGCAGAAGCCGAGGCCGATCGACACGACCAGCAGCCACAGCGTGATCGCGACGCCGGTGATGCGATAGCCGTCGGTGTAGAGATAGTTGCGCCAGTATTCTTGGATGAGTTCGATCATAGGTCAGCCTTGCGGACACCGGTCGAGTAGCGCTTTTCGAGCCACATCAGCACGAAGTTCGAGATCGTCGTGATGGCGAGGTAGACCGCTCCCGCGATCAGCGTGAAGAAGAAGAACCGCAGCGTGCCCTTGCCGGCGTCCTGCGACGCCTTCACGACGTCGGCCAGGCCGATGATCGACACGAGCGCGGTCGACTTCACGAGCACCTGCCAGTTGTTGCCGATGCCCGGCAGCGCGAAGCGCATCATCTGCGGGAACATGATCCGCGTGAATACCTGCCAGTTCGTCATCCCGTACGCGCTGCCGGCCTCGAGCTGGCCGCGCGGCACCGACAGGAACGCGCCGCGGAACGTCTCGGTGAAGTACGCGCCGTAGATGAAGCCGAGCACGAGCACGCCGGCGAGGAACGGGTCGATGTCGATCTGGTCCCAGCCGAGCGCGTCGGTCGCGATGTTCAGCCAGATCTGCAGGCTGTAGAACAGCAGCAGCATCAGCACGAGGTCGGGCACGCCGCGGATCAGCGTCGTGTAGACGGTGCCGATGCCGTGCGTCACGCGGTTGCGCGACAGCTTTGCACCCGCGCCGAGCAGACCCAGCAGGAACGACAGCGCGAGCGAAAGCACCGCCAGTTTGACGGTTTGCCAGGTGCCTGCGAGGATCAGCGGGCCGTAACCTTGTAGAAACATATGTGGTCCCTGGTGTGGTCCCTGAGGGCGCACGCGGTGCGCCGCGAAAGACGCGCCCGCCAAGCTGCGCGGAACGCCCCGTGCGTATCATGACCGTCCGCCCCGGCAACGGTGCCGGGCCAGCCCGTCGCGCGAGCGGCGGGCAAGGGGGCGGGCGGCGCGTGGTTGACTGCCAGTACTGCCAGTACTGCCAGTACTGCCCGGACGCAGGGCCGCCCCCGCATCCGTTGCTTCTTCTTGTCGGCGCTCAGCGGGCCGAAGCCGAATAGACGCTGAACGAGAAGTACTTGTGCGACAGCCGGTCGTACGTGCCGTCCTTGTGCATGTCGGCCAGCGCGTTGTTGATCTTGAGCTTCAGGTCCGTATCTTCCTTGCGCAGGCCGATCGCGGTGCCGTCGCCGATCGTTTTCGGATCCTTCACTTCCGGCCCGGCGAATGCGAAGCCCTTGCCGCGCGGCGTGCGCAGGAAGCCGTAGTCGGCCTGCAGTTCGTCCTGCAGCGTCGCGTCGAGGCGGCCCGAGCCGAGATCGGTATAGACCTGGTCCTGATTCTGGTAAGGAATGACCGTCACGCCCTGCGGTTCCCAGTACGCCTTCGCGTAGGTTTCCTGCGTCGAGCCCTGCTCGACGCCGACGCGCTTGCCTTTCAGCGACGCGACCGTCGGCAGCAGCGGCGAGCCGGTCTTTGCGATCATCCGCGCCGGTGCGTCGTACACCTTGTCGGAGAAGTCGATCTGCTCGCGGCGCTTGTCCGTGACGGTCAGCGATGACACGATGACGTCGTACTTCTTCGCCTTCAGCGCCGGGATGATCCCGTCGAGGTCCTGCGCCACCCACACGCATTTCACGTTGATCCGCTTGCAGATCTCCTTGGCGAGATCGACGTCGAAACCGACGATCTCGCCGCTCGGCGCGGTCGACTCGAACGGCGGGTAGCTGGCATCGACGCCGATCCGCACGGTCTTCCACTCCTTCGCGAAGGCGCTGCCCGCCACGAGGGCGAGGGCGGCGCACAGGGCGGCCTTCTTCATTTCCATCCTTCTGTTGCTGACTTTCCGGGGGCGCTCGCGGCCGGTCGGACCGGGCGCCGCGGCGTATTCTAGACGGCCAAAATTCGCCGATCGGCGTTCTGGCGATGGCGGCCGCCGGACGGGCGAACGCCAAAAGGGCGGTATTTTACCCGAACGCGATACCCGGAAAACGGCAATCCGGCGCGATCGATCGATTCTTCGATTCGGCTGTTGCGGCAATCGCGGTATTCTCGGCGGGTATTGCGTCAATTGCGGTCGTGGATGCAACGATCCGGCGCGCGGTCGATGGATTGCGGCGTGGACGCGGTCACGTTCGCGCGCGGCCGAGGTGCTGCTGTTCGACGTCGTGTGAAACAAAAAAAGGGACGCGAGCCGGTGCCCGCGTCCCCTTCGGCGCCGCTCCGCGGAGCGGCTTGCCGGCTTACTGCACCGGCGCCGATGCGCCCTTGGCCGCACGATGCTGTTCCCAGCGCTCCTTCATCTTCTCGTGGCGCTGTTGCATCTGCGCGTACTGCTGCTTGAGCGCCGTGCTGACCGTGGTCTTCTGCTGGTCGTTCAGTCCGTTGTAGAACGCGAGCCACGCGGCTGACGTCTGTTCGCGCAGTTGCGCGTTCTGCTGTTCGGCCTGCTGGCGCGCGGCGTGCATCGCGTTCAGGTCGAGGATCGGCTGGTTCTGCTGCGCCTTGAACTGCTCGCGCATCTGCTCGTGGCTCTTGCGCATCGCATCACGGTTCTGCTTCATCGTATTGACGGCCGTCTGCCATTGCTGTTCCTGCGACGCGTTGAGCTTCAGCTGGTCGTGCAGTTTCATGATTGCGCCGAACGGGCCGCCGTCGTGCCCGTGCATCTGGTGCATGCCGGGGCCGCCCGGCGGCGGCATGTCGGTGGGCTGCGCGGCATGCGCGGTGCCGAATGCGAGAGCGAGCACAGTGGCGGCCGCGATGGCCACGCGGGAAGTCTTCTTATACATTTCAGAAACTCCTTGTATCCAAAGGGTCCGGCGATGCGGTACGGGGAAAGCCGTGTACCGCATCCGGTAAGAAGCAGGTTAGCGATGCCGGCCCCGGCCGGTGTTACGTGGGGCGGCGGCCCGGTTACCGCGCATTACAGTTCCCTTGCGCGGTAACCCGCAGTAACCCTTTCATCCCTTTGTTTCGTTCTTCGACTCCGCCCTCGCGCGGTAAACTTCGAGCCATGACTACCCAGATCCTCATCGTCGACGACGACCAAGAACTCCGAGACCTGCTGCGCGACTATCTCGTGCGCCAGGGGATGGAAGTGTCCGTGCTGCACGACGCGGCGACGCTCGAGAAGCGTCTCGAGCGCGAGCGGCCCGACCTGATCGTGCTGGACCTGATGATGCCGGGCGTGGACGGCCTGACCGCGCTGCGCCAGTTGCGCGCGGCCGGCGACGACATTCCCGTGATCATGCTGACCGCGCGTGCGGACGACGTCGACCGCATCGTCGGGCTCGAACTCGGCGCGGACGACTACCTCGGCAAGCCGTTCAACCCGCGCGAGCTGCTCGCGCGCGTGCAGGCCGTGCTGCGCCGCCGCCGCGCGACGCCGTCGGCGGCCGCGCCCGAACAGCGCGAACCGTTCGCGTTCGGCCGCTTCGTGCTCGACTTCCAGGCGCGCACGCTGTCGGTCGACGGCAAGCCGGCGACGCTGTCGAGCAGTGAATTCGCGCTGCTGAAGATCTTCGTGAACCATGCGCTGCGCACGCTCACGCGCGAGCGGCTGCTCGAGCTGCTGCACGGGCCCGAGTACGACGGCACCGACCGCGGCATCGACGTCCAGGTGTGGCGCCTGCGCCGCATCCTCGAAACGGATCCGTCGACGCCGCGCTTCATCCAGACGGTCCGCGGGCGCGGCTACGTGTTCGTGCCCGACGGCGAGGCCCATGCGCAAACCCATTGATTCGCTGTTCGGGCGGCTCGCGCTGCTCGTCGTCGGCGTCCTGCTCCTGTCGCACTTCGCGTGGTTTTTCGCGATGCGGCTCGAGCGCAACCAGATGCAGACGCGCTACGCGGTCGAGGAGGCCGCGTTCCTGGTCGACGCGGTGCGCCAGCACGTCGAACGCACGCCCGACCAGCCGTTGCCGTCGCGCGTGCGGCTCGTGACGCCGGACAGCGCCGACGTGCCGAACGGCGATCTGTCGAACCTGCCGGCGGCACTCAAGCGGTTCCGCGACGATGTCGGCGAGCGGATGCCGCCCGGTACGCGCGTCGAGATCGGCGCGCCGGGCCATCCGCCGGTGCTGTGGGTCAAGGAGCCGACCGACCGCAACTGGATCGTGGTGCCCGTGCAGCCGCTGCGTCCGCCGCGCTCGCTGGACCGGATGCTGTTGTGGCTCGGCACGATCTTCTCGGCTGGCGTGATCGCCGCGCTGTTCGCGGCCTGGCAGCTGCAGCAGCCGCTGCGCTCGCTCGCGCGCGCGGTCGCGCGCTTCGGCCGCGGGCAGCCGGTGCCGCCGCTGCGCGAGCGCGGCCCGCGCGAGCTGCGCCAGCTCACGCATGGCTTCAACCAGATGGTCGAGCAGGTGTCGCAGGCCGACAACGACCGCGCGGTGATGCTGGCGGGCGTTGCGCACGACCTGCGCACGCCGCTTGCGCGGATGCGCCTGCGCGCGGAAATGATGGACGACGCGCGCTTGCGCGACGGCGTCGTGCGCGACGTCGACTCGATGTCGCACATCGTCGACCAGTTTCTGGTGTTTGCGCACGGCGGGTCCGATCGCAGCGAGCCGGTGCCGGTCGACCAGGCGTGCGAGCGGATCGCACGCAGCTATCGTGCGGTCGCGCCGAACGCACCGACGGTCCAGACGCGGCTCGACGCCGATCCGGGCTTCCGGCTGCCGACGGCGACGCTCGACCGGATCCTGTCGAACCTGCTGGACAACGCGCATGCGTACGGCGCGCCGCCCGTATTCGTCGAGACGGCGCGCACGCCGACCGGCTACGTGCTGGCGGTCAGCGACAGCGGCGGCGGGATCGCGCCGCGCGACCTCGCGGTCGCGACGCGGCCGTTCGTGCGGCTCGACCCCGCACGCGGCGGCAACGGCCACAGCGGGCTCGGGCTTGCGATCGTCGAGCGGCTCGTGCTCAGGCTGGGCGGGACGTGCGACATCGGCAACCGCCCCGAAGGCGGCCTGCGCGTCGCGATGACGTTCCCGTTCGAGGTCGTGCCGAAGGACGAACCACACGAACAAGCCGCGTAAGCGGCTGCGGCGCCTGCCCGAGCAGGCGCCGCGCGGCGTCATTCGCCGAACAGCGTGCCGAGCGTCTCGGCTGCATTGCTGTCGATCGTGTTGTAGGTCACGGTGGTGGCCTCGAAGATGTAGACGGTCGTATAGCGGCCGAGGCGCTCCAGGATTTCCTCCTGCAGCGATTCCGGCACGACGTTCATGTTCAGGTACCACGCCGTCGACGACAGCCGCGTCTGGAACGACCCGTACTCCTGCATCAGTTCGTAGAACGCGTCGGCATCCTGATCGCGGCAGACGATCACCAAGTTTCCTGCCATTCCCTTCCTCCCGCTCGTCGATCGATCCCCGAGGTCTGTTTACGTATGGAGCGCGCATGCGTTGCCACGAGAACGGCCGCAACAGACCCTGGGGGCTAGCCCCGATCATACCCGCTTCGCCTTGTCCGGCTGTTGATGCCCGGCACGGTTTGCACCCGCGTGCCGATGGCGGGTTCACGGCCGGCCCGGATCACGGCATAATTCGGGCCTGCATGCCGGCCGAAGGACTGCGGCCGGGCTGCTCCGTACCGTGCACCCGCCGCCCGCGCGCCGGGCACGATCCGTGCGCCGCCTGCGCGGCGGCCGCCGTCGCGCCGTCCCCGGACGGTTGTACCTGAAATACAGGTTGGTGTAGTGTCGTGCCGTCGCGGGCCGACTCGACCGCGACCGCGCGGGGCGCAGCTTGCACGCACGGCGCATTGCGCCCGCGCGAGATCGTCAGTCAATCGAATTACCGCGCCCGTGCGCTTTGCCATGAATCAACATCGACTGCCGGCTTCGTTCGGCCTTACCGGGGAGGGCGCCTGATGGACGTCGGATTCTTCAATCCGAACCGGACCGCCAACGCGTCCGCGTGGCGCGTTCTGCCGAACCGGTGGGACTTCATCGCGTTTCCGCTGATCATCTGCCTGATCGCGATGGCGGTCGTCGGTTTCCACGAAACGATGGCGCCGATCGGCGTGCTGCAGACGCAGAAGATCTCGCTCGATCCGTCGAACCTGCCCGAATACGCGTTGCGCACCACGCTGCGGATGCTGGCCGCGATGGTCGCGGCGCTCGTGTTTACGCTCGTCTACGGCACGCTCGCGGCCAAGAGCCGTCGCGCCGGCATGGTGCTGATCCCGATCCTCGACATCCTGCAGTCGGTGCCGGTGCTCGGGTTCATCTCGTTTACGGTCACGTTCTTCCTCGCGCTGTTCCCGAGCCGTGTGCTCGGCGCGGAGCTTGCGGCGATTTTCGCGATCTTCACGAGCCAGGCGTGGAACATGACGTTCAGTTTCTACCAGTCGCTGCGCACGGTGCCGCGCGATCTCGATGAAGTGTCGCGGGGCTTCCACCTGACGTCCTGGCAGCGCTTCTGGAAGCTCGAGGTGCCGTTCTCGATGCCGGGCCTGATCTGGAACATGATGATGTCGATGTCGGGCGGCTGGTTCTTCGTCGTCGCGTCGGAGGCGATCACCGTCGGCAACCAGACGATCACACTGCCGGGGATCGGCGCGTATCTCGCGCAGGCGATCTCGGAGAAGAACTTCGGCGCGATCGGCTGGGTGATCCTCACGATGACGGTCGTGATCCTCGCCTATGACCAGTTCCTGTTCCGCCCGCTCGTCGCGTGGGCCGACAAGTTCCGGATGGAGAACACGAGCTCGGGCAATGCGCCGGAATCGTGGCTGCTCGACCTCGTGCGCCGCACGCGCCTGATCCATCAACTGCTCGTGCCGGCCGGCTGGTTCTTCGCCAAGGCGGCGCGGATTCCGCTGCGCCTGCCGCTGTCGGGCGCGATGCGCTTCACGCTGCCGCGCGTCGAGAAGAAGGCGTCGCGCACGGTCGACATCGCATGGGCGGCCCTCGTGCTGATCGGCACGGCCCATATCGTGTGGCGTGTCGTCAGTTTCGTTTCGACCGGCGTGACGATGGCCGAGGTCGGCCATGTGATCATGCTCGGGCTCATCACGCTGCTGCGCGTGGTTGTGCTGATCGCGATCGCATCGGTGATCTGGGTGCCGATCGGCGTGTGGGTCGGGCTGCGCCCGAGGCTGGCCGAGAAGCTGCAGCCGCTCGCGCAGTTCCTCGCCGCGTTCCCGGCCAACCTGCTGTTCCCGGTGTTCGTGATCGTGATCGCGCGCTTCCACCTGAACCCCGATATCTGGCTGTCGCCGCTGATCGTGCTCGGTACGCAGTGGTATATCCTGTTCAACGTGATCGCCGGCGCAACGTCCTACCCGAACGACTATCGCGAAGCGGCGACGAACTTCCGCATCCGCGGCTGGCAATGGTGGCGGCAGGCGATCCTGCCCGGCATCTTCCCGTACTACGTGACCGGAGCGATCACCGCATCGGGCGGCGCGTGGAACGCGAGCATCGTGTCGGAAGCCGTGCAGTGGGGCAACACCAGGATCGAGGCGCACGGCCTCGGCGCGTATATCGCGCAAACGACCGCCGCCGGCGACTTTCCGAAGATCATCCTGGGCATCGCCGTGATGTCCCTGTTCGTCACCCTGTTCAACCGTCTGCTGTGGCGTCCGCTGTATGCCTTCGCCGAAGCGAAGCTGCGGCTCGACTGAGACCGATTGAGAGCGAAACGCGATGCACAATCCGAATGCTGTAAACGCCCCCGTCCAGACGTCCCAGCCGCCGCGCCTCGGCGAGGAAATCCTGCGCGTCGATCACGTCTGCCGCGGCTTCAACAAGACGCAGGGCGAGCTGCTCGTGCTCGACGACGCGAACCTGTCGCTGCGCGAAGGCGAGATCGTCGGGCTGCTTGGCCGCTCCGGCTCGGGCAAGTCGACGCTGCTGCGAATCATCGCCGGGCTGATCGAGCCGACCGGCGGTGA
The DNA here is from genome assembly GCF_016899445.1 of Burkholderia sp. MS455. Taxonomy (NCBI): domain Bacteria; kingdom Pseudomonadati; phylum Pseudomonadota; class Betaproteobacteria; order Burkholderiales; family Burkholderiaceae; genus Burkholderia; species Burkholderia sp. MS455. The sequence goes on along the minus strand of NZ_CP041779.1, from coordinate 2,666,714 downwards.
AGTGACCTACCTCGGCCAGCCGCTGCGCGGCCCGGCCGAAGGCGTCGCGATGGTGTTCCAGACCTTTGCGCTGTTCCCGTGGCTCACCGTGCTGCAGAACGTGGAGGCCGGCCTCGAAGCGCTCGGCGTCGGCGCGCGCGAGCGGCGCGAGCGCGCGCTGGCCGCGATCGACCTGATCGGTCTCGACGGCTTCGAGAACGCGTATCCGCGCGAGCTGTCGGGCGGCATGCGCCAGCGCGTGGGCTTTGCGCGCGCGCTCGTCGTCGATCCGACGATCCTGCTGATGGACGAGCCGTTCTCGGCGCTCGACGTGCTGACGGCCGAAACGCTGCGTACCGACCTGCTCGACCTGTGGACGCAAGGGCGGATGCCGATCAAGTCGGTGCTGATCGTCACGCACAACATCGAGGAAGCCGTGTTCATGTGCGACCGGATCCTCGTGCTGTCGTCGAATCCGGGCCGTGTGATCGCCGAGATCAAGGTGCCGTTCAAGCACCCGCGCAACCGTCTCGATCCGGCGTTCCGCAAGCTCGTCGACGATATCTACGCGAAGATGACGGCCCGCCAGACCGGCGAGGCGACGAAGAAGGGGCTCGAGCTCGGCAGCTGGCTGCCGCAGGTATCGACCAACCTGATGGCCGGCCTGATCGAAACGCTCGCGATGGCGCCGTACCATGGCCGTGCCGACATGCCGGAAATCGCGCGCACGCTGCATCTGGAAGTCGACGATCTGTTCCCGATCGCCGAAGTGCTGCAGTACCTCGGTTTCGCGGACGTGCGGGAAGGCGACGTGTTCCTGACGCCGCCGGGGCGCGTGTTCGCCGAGTTCGGCACGCAGGAGCGCAAGCTGATGTTCGCGGATCACCTGCTGAAGCACGTGCCGCTCGCCGCACGGATCAAGAAGGTGCTGAACGAGCGTCCGGGCCATCGTGCGCCGCGTGTGCGCTTCGAGCAGGAGCTCGAGGATTCCCTGTCGGACGGCGCGGCCGAGGAAACGCTCGACGCGGTGATCGACTGGGGCCGTTACGGCGAGATCTTCTCGTATAACGACCAGACCGAGATCTTCAGCCTCGAGGACGTCGAGTCCTGATCGATCGTGCCGGGCCGTGCGGCCCGGCAGCCGCGTGCGCCGCGCGTCATGCGGCGCATCGCCCCGTTACTGCAAATTGCCCCAGCGGTCGACGGCCGGTTCGGCCGACGCCCACTTCCAGTGCGTGCCTTGCTGGCACGCATTCGCGAAATACCAGTCGGCCTTGTCGCCGTCCTTCACCGAGAACGCGAATTCCTTGCACAGCGCGAGCGCCGACGAGTACGCGCGCGTGACGCGCACCTCGCCTTCGCCGTTTTCCAGCGGCAGCGTGTTCTTCACCTTCCACGGTTTCACTTCGCCGACGGCCAGGCTGCCGGCCGCCTTCGCGATCGCGTCCTGCTGGTTCTGATGGAGCTGCTTCATCGTGCGGTTGACGGCCTCGTCGGTCGCGGCCTGCACGGCAATCCCGACGCCGACGCCGACCGCCGGGTTCGCGGTGACGAGGCCCGTCGCCGCGCCGGCGAGCGCGCCGCTCGCCGCGCCGACCGACCCGCAGCCCGACAGCGTGGCCGCCGCCGCGCATAGCGCGCCGATTGCCGCGATACGGATCGCGACGCTCATTGCAGCGCGCCCCAGCGTTCGGTTGCCGGTTCGGCCGACGCCCATTTCCACACGGGACCGTCGCGGCAGATGGTGGCGACGTAGAACGCCGATTGCGCGGCCTTGTCGGGCTTCGCGGGCGTGTCGACCGCGAACACGATTTCCTTGCAGTCGAGCGGACCGACGCTGATCGTCCGGCTGACCGTCACGCGGCCCTGTTCGTCGTCCTCGATCGGGAACGAGTGGTGCGTCGACCACGGCGCGACGCCGCCCACGTCGAGCGGGCCGGCCGCCTTCGCGATCTGTTCCTGCGTGTAGCGGTGCGCGACGCGCTGCGAGTACTGGACGCCCGCACGCGCGCCGGCCACGGCACCGAGGCCGATGCCCGTCGCGACGGCGGCGTTGTTGGTGACCTTGGAAGCGATCGCGGCGCCCGCGATACCGGCACCGGCTGTCGCGCCTTCGCTGTACAGCGAGTTGCAGCCGGACAGCAGTGCGGCTGTGGCGAGTGCGGCCAGCACGACGCGCGCCGGCACGGTCCGGCGCGACGATTCGAAACGAATGTTCATCCCTGAATGCAAGTCCTGTCTGGGTGAGCGGCGACGCATGCGCGCCCCATGCCGCGTCATTGTTTCGCAATTGTCATAGGAAAAATGCAAAGCTTTGACAAATCGCCGGACGGCATGTCGCGCGTGCGCGCGGCGCTATTTTCGGACAGGTGGCTGACGAGGGGTCGAAACGTTACAAATTGAAGGTAATTGTTACCTTGGCATGCGAGGAACCGACCTAGACTGTTTTGTTATGGAATGTTTCTACGACGGCTTCGAGCCGCACCGCATATGAGACACCCAGCCATGCGTCGTTCGAAACGGTTTTCGCACCGGCCATCCGAAGCGGGGGCAGACCACCCGCGTCCGCAGACCGACGCACCACCCGCACCGCCTGCCGGTGAGCCCGGCGAGACGCCGTCCGACGGCGATCACAACCAGGGCGGCGCCCGCCCGGAAGGGCTCGACTATCAACGCGACCTCGGCCAGGAACAGGACGCTTGATCCCGTCGTCGCATTCCACTGCCGCATTTCATTGCATTTCTCGGAACTGAATCGCCGCGCGGCCGCCTTCGGGCAGCCGCGTCCGCCTTGGCGCGCGCGCCGCGCCAGCCAATCGAATCGAGGAGGGGAAGCCGCATGAGCAGATTGATCGTGGTATCGAACCGTGTCGCCGCCGGCGAGGACACGCGCCCGAGCGCGGGCGGCCTCGCCGTCGGCGTGATGGACGCGCTGAAGGAAACGGGCGGCGTCTGGTTCGGCTGGAACGGCGAGATCGTCGGTGCGCCGGACGCCGAGCCCGCGATCCAGCGGGACGGCAACGTGACCTACGCGACGGTCGGGCTGACCCGGCGCGACTACGACCAGTACTACCGCGGTTTCTCGAACGCGACGCTGTGGCCGGTGTTCCATTACCGCGGCGATCTTGCGCGCTTCGACCGGCAGGAGTACGCAGGGTATCTGCGCGTGAACGCGATGCTCGCGAAGCAGCTCGCCGCGCTGCTGCGGCCCGACGACCTGATCTGGGTGCACGACTATCATCTGCTGCCGTTCGCGCATTTCCTGCGCGAGCTCGGCGTGAAGAACCCGATCGGCTTCTTCCTGCACATCCCGTTTCCGTCGCCCGACATGCTGCGCCTCGTGCCGCCGCACGAGGAACTCGTGAAGTTCATGTGCGCGTACGACGTCGCGGGCTTCCAGACCGATGCCGACAAGCAGGCGTTCACCGACTACATCGAGCGGCGCGGGATCGGCGCGGCGAGCGAGGACGGGATGCTGCACGCGCACGGCCGCGTCGTGAAGGTCGCCGCCTATCCGATCGGCGTGCATCCGGACGCGATCGCGCAGGCGGCCGTCCAGTACGGCGCGCGCAAGCCGGTGAAGATGCTGCGCGAGGCGCTCGACGGCCGCAAGCTCGTGATGAGCGTCGACCGCCTCGATTATTCGAAGGGGCTCGTCGAGCGCTTCCAGTCGTTCGAGCGGATGCTCGCGAACGCTCCGGGCTGGCAGGGGCGCGTGTCGCTCGTGCAGATCGCGCCGCCGACGCGCTCCGACGTGCAGACCTACCAGGACATCCGCGAAACGCTCGAAGGCGAAGCCGGCCGAATCAACGGCCGTTTTTCGCAGCTCGACTGGACGCCGATCCAGTACCTGAGCCGCAAGTACGAGCGCAACCTGTTGATGGCGTTCTTCCGGATGTCGCAGGTCGGCTACGTGACGCCGCTGCGCGACGGGATGAATCTCGTCGCGAAGGAATACGTCGCGTCGCAGGATCCGGCCGATCCGGGCGTGCTCGTGCTGTCGGAGTTCGCGGGCGCGGCGGCCGAGCTGACCGGCGCGCTCCTTGTCAATCCGTACGACCTGTCGCAGATGGCCGAGGCGCTCGAGCGCGCGCTGTCGATGCCGCTCGCGGAGCGGCAGGCGCGTCACGAGGAGAACCTCGCGCGGCTGCGCGAGAACGACCTGTCGGTCTGGCGCGATACGTTCGTCGCCGACTTGCGCAGTGTCGCGGCGGCCGTATCGGTCACGCAGCGCGCGGGCCGGCGGGTCGCGCATGCGTGAGTTCGTGCACGGAGCCGGGGCCGAGGGCGACGACGCGACCGGCGATGCCACCGGCCGTTTCTTCGTCGTGACGGGCGGCCCGGGCTCGGGCAAGAGTACATTGCTCGACGCGCTCGAGCGCGCCGGTTTCACGCGCTCGCAGGAGGCCGGCCGAGGCGTGATCCGCGACCAGGTGGCCGTCGACGGCCACGCGCTGCCGTGGCGCGACCCGGCAGCGTTCGCCGAGCTGATGCTGAGCTGGGAGATGCGCTCGTACCATCTCGCGCGGCACGCGCGCGGGCCCGTGTTCTTCGACCGCGGTGTGCCGGACGTGGTCGGCTACCTGCGGCTGACGGGGCTGGCCGTGCCCGCGCACGCGGAAGCCGCGGCGCGCCGTTTCCGTTATCACCGGCGCGTGTTCATCGCGCCGCCCTGGCCGGACATCTATGCGCAGGACACCGAGCGCCGGCAGGATTTTGCGGAAGCCGTGCGTACCTACGACGCGATGGTCGATTGCTATACGGCGTACGGGTACCGGCTGATCGAGTTGCCGCGCGTGAGCGTGAAGGCGCGCGTGCGCTTCGTGATGGACGCGCTCGACGCCGCCTGACGCGCCGGTGCGCCTTGTGCGGCGCGCGTTGGTGTCAGGCCGCCGCGTCCGGCCGCGGCGACGCGATGCGCAGCATGCTCACGACCGCGGCCAGCGCCGCGAAGGCCGTGGCGACATAGAGCGCGACCGTCGGCCCGCGATCGGGCGCGAGCCCGAAAATCAGCGCGACGAGCGCGGCGCCGAGCGTCTGGCCCGTCAGTCGCGCGGTGCTCAGCATGCCGCCGGCGCCGCCGCTGCGCTCGCGCGGCGCCGACGACAGCATCGCGCGGTTGTTTGGCGACTGGAACAGCCCGAAGCCCGCACCGCACAGCGCCATCCGCCATACGATGTCGACGGTGCCCGGGTGCGCGCCGATCGTCGCGAGCGACAGCAGCCCGGCCGCGAACAGCGCGAGCCCGATCCCGCCGAGGATGCCGGCCGAATAGCGGTCGGACAGCACGCCCGCGAGCGGCGCGGCGAACACGATCACGAGCGGCCACGGCGTCATGTACAGGCCGGTCTCGACCTGCGAGAAGCCGAGCGAATTCTGCAGCCAGAACGGCAGCGCGACGAACGCGAGCATCTGCGACGTGAACGACGCCGTCGACGTATAGACCGACAGCGCGAACATCGGGATGCGCATCAGGTCGACGGGCAAAAGCGGCGCCGGCTGCGACAACTGGCGTTTCACGAAGAAGTAGCCGACGACGAACGCGACGGCCAGCTCGGCCGCGACGTATGCATGGCGTTCGCCGTGGCCGAGCCCGTCGACGGCCGTGATCAGCAGGCCGAACACGCACGCGTTCATCAGCGCGCTCGGGAAATCGTACGGCGCGTCGTGCAGCGGGTTGGCCGGCAGCGCGCGCAGGCTGCCGAGTACCGCGGCGATGCCGATCGGCACGTTGACCGCGAACAGCCACGGCCACGACGCGAACGACAGGATCGCGGACGCGACCGTCGGCCCGATTGCGGACGACAGCGCAACCACCATCGCATTGATCGACAGCCCGCGCCCGAGCATCGACGACGGGTAGATCATCCGCACGAGCGCCGCGTTGACGCTCATGATGCCGGCCGCGCCGAAGCCCTGGATCACGCGCATCACGGCCAGCATCGGCAGCGAGCCGGCGAGTGCGCAGCCGAGCGACGCCGCGGTGAACAGCGCGAGCCCGGCGATGTAGATGCGGCGATAGCCGATGCGCTCGCCGAGCGACGCGAGCGGCAGCAGCGTGATCGTGACCGCGAGCTGGTACGCGTTGACGATCCAGATCGACGCGGCGTCGGATGCGTGCAGGTCGCGCGCGATCGTCGGCAGTGCGACGTTCGCGATCGCACCGTCGAGCACGGCGAGCGTGATGCCCAGTGCGACGCAGACGATCGCCCAGTAGCGTTGCGGAAGCGGCAGGCCGGTATCGGCGTTCATGACGGGAGCGAAAGCGTGGTTGTCCGCGCGCCCGGTTTCCGGTTGCGTGCGCAACCATGCGAAAGGGCGGAGGCGGCGATGAACGGCCCGGCCCGCGCGGCTGCGCCGGACCGGGGCCGCTCGAGTGTATCACCGGGCCGCATTACGCGACGCCGGCGCGCGCGGCTGCCGGCCGGCGCTGGCGTTCAGCCCTCGAAGTCGAGGCCGCCGAGCCGCACGAGCGGGTCGGCCTGCGTGCGCGACGCGAGATCGATGTCGCGTGCGCCCTGCCACGCGCCCAGCTTTTTCGGCAGCGCGGCCAGGTAGTGCTCGAAGCGCTGCGGGCCGTCCGGCTCCATCAGCCGCTCGATTTCGTCGGTGTCCCAGGTCAGTTCGAGATTCAGCGGATGCACGAAGCCGCTCACATGCTCGTGCGGCGCGCTGCGGATCTGTACGCGCGTCGGGTGCCCGTGCCCGCCGTACGGGACGACGTCGGTCAGCACGTGATCGGCGAAGAAGGCGGCGATTGCCTGCGCGATGCGCGGCGCGAATTCGGTATCGAAACGGCGGGCGGTTTCGGGCTGCATGAAGGCGTCTCCTGTGTGCCGAAAATCGTAGCACGGCGGTGACGCGTTTCGGCGTGCGTGATACGCGTAATGGCGCGTTACCACTTGCTGCATCTATTACGGCCGCGTGCCGCCACAATGCATCGCATCCAGTACCACTTCGCGTGGGAGTCCATCATGAAAAAGATTGCCGCAGTGTGTGTCCTCGCCGGTTCGCTCGCCGTGGCGGGCCCGGCGTCAGCGCATGGCCGCGACGGCGGCGCCGTCATCGGCGCGTTGATCGGCGGCGCGGTGCTGGGCGCGATCGTGACGTCCGCGATGAATCCGCCCGTCGCGTACCAGGCGCCCGTGTACCAGGCACCGGCCTATCAGCCGCCGACGTACTATCAGGCGCCTGCGTACCAGCAGCCTGCCTATCCGACCTACCAGCAGGCGGAGTACCAGGACGACGGCCCGAACTATTGCTACGACCGCTACCAGCGCGCGTATGTGTGCGGTGCGCCGGTGTCGCGCGGCTACGCGCAACCGGCCGGCTGGTAAGCAGGCAGGGCAGGCGGGTGTGCGACGCGTGATCGGGTTCGGTGCCGGCTGGCCGGCACCCACTGAAGTTTGCTTTGCCGGACCGGACGACAAAAGGCCCTCGCTTTTACGCGAGGGCCTTTGTTTTTCCGCGCCCGTCCGTTCGTCCGCGTGACGCGCCGGCCGTCGGCGGGCCGTGCGCGGATACAAACGGTTGCAAATGTGCGTCAGTGGCGATGGCCGCCGCCGCCTTCGCCGCGCCCGCCGCCGTCGTTCCAGTCGCCGCGGCGTCCGCCGCCGCGCCCCCAGCCGTTGCCGCGATCGCCGTCCCAGCGATGGTAGTCGCGCCGGCCGCGATCCCAGTCGCGCCCGCCGCCACCGCCCCAGATGTTGACCGTGCCGTACACGGGGGAAGGGCCGTACGCGTAGCCGGGATCGGAATAGTAGGGCTGTCCATAGCCGTATCCGTATCCGGCGTCGGGAGCGACGACGCAGCCGGCCAGCAGGGTCGCGACGCCGGCGGCAGCAATGAGCTTCAGCATGATGTTCTCCGTTGGTTGCTCTATAAGTACCGCGCGCGGGGATTGCCGGCTGTTCGGAATTGTGTCGTCAAATTACAGCGTCGTAAGGTCTCGCGACGAAAGTGTTAGCATCCGGGGCTCATTTGTTTTTCAGGAGCACATCGATGAAATTCGCGATCCGGGCCGCGCTGGCCGCTTTTTGCGTCACGACTGCCGCCGCGTGCGTGGCCGCCCCCGCATCGGCGCCCACCGTGCCGGCCGAGTCGATCAAGATGTTTCCGCAAGCAGCGGCCGGCCAGCAGCGCGCCGTGATCGCGCTGCCCGCGCTCGAGAACGAGGGCGATGCACGCGTCGAGCTGATGATCGGCAAGACGCTGCAGACCGACTGCAACCAGCAGTGGTTCGGCGGCGAGCTGACCGCCGAGGACGTGAAGGGCTGGGGTTACACGTACTACCGGCTTACCGACGTGAAGGGGCCGGCATCGACGCTGATGGCGTGCCCGGGCCAGGCGCCGCAGCAGCGGTTCGTGCAGGTGCGCGGCGACGGCCAGCTGCTGCGCTACAACAGCCGCCTGCCGCTCGTCGTGTATGTGCCGGACGGCTTCGAGGTGCGCTATCGCGTGTGGCATGCGTCGAAGGACGTGCAACAGGCGGAGAAGCAGTAACGTGCCGGCTCGCGCGGCTTCGGCGTCCTGCGGCTAGACGCCGCTCGCGCCGACGAGCGCCGGCCACGCGGCCAGCGCGGCCTGCGCGATCGCCTCCAGATCGCGGCGGCTCGCGCCGTCGCGCGCCTGGATCGACATCCCCTGTTGAACCGTCACGTAGTACCGCGCGATTGCGTCGAGGTTCGCGTGCGCCGCGATCTCGCCGGTCGCGACACCTTGCCTGAGGCGCTCGCGCAACGCTTCGACCGTGCTTTCGCGCATCGCGATCAGCGTTTGCCGGACGGTGTCGGAACGCTCGGCCGGGTGCAGCGCCGACAGCACGATCAGGCAGCCGGCCGGCTTCGACCGCCGCGTGAACACGCGCGCGGTATCCATCAGGTAGTTCCGCATGGCGTCGTGCGCGCTGCCGGCCTGTTCGACGCCGTCCCAGATTTCCCGTCCCTCCGTTGCGCGGTAGTGCTCGAGCGCCTGCCGGAACAACGCTTCCTTGCTGCCGAACGCCGCATACAGGCTCGGTGACGCAATGCCCATCGCGGCCGTCAGGTCCGCCATCGACGCACCCTCGTAGCCGAGCCGCCAGAACACCTCCATTGCGCGATCCAGCGCCGCCTCCTTGTCGAAGCTTCTCGGTCGGCCCCGTTCAGCCATTGCATCCATCCTTTCGTCGATATCTGTATCGATCGATAAAATAATTCAATTGACAGCGCCGCGCAACTTGCCACATTCTGTGTTGACCGTTACATAAATAAGGAAAGGAGCGAACATGAATCGACTTCACGGCAAGCGTGCACTTATCACGGGCGGCAGCCGCGGCATCGGCGCGGCCATCGCGAAACGGCTGGCGGCCGATGGCGCGGACGTCGCGATCACTTACGAAAAATCGGCCGAGCGGGCGCAGGCCGTCGTCGCCGGCATCGAGGCGCTGGGCCGCCGCGCCGTCGCGATCCAGGCCGATAGTGCCGATCCGGTCGCAGTCCGCAACGCGGTCGATCGTGCCGCGGAAGCGTTCGGCGGTCTCGACATCCTCGTGAACAACGCAGGGATCTTCCGCGCAGGCGCGCTGGGCGACCTCACGCTCGACGATATCGACGCGACGCTGAACGTGAACGTGCGCGCGGTGATCGTCGCTTCGCAGGCGGCGGCGCGGCATCTCGGGGAGGGCGGGCGCATCGTGTCGACCGGCAGTTGCCTCGCGACGCGTGTGCCCGATGCGGGGATGAGCCTCTATGCGGCGAGCAAGGCCGCGCTGATCGGCTGGACGCAGGGGCTCGCGCGCGATCTCGGGCCGCGCGGCATCACGGTCAACATCGTGCATCCGGGGTCGACGGATACCGACATGAATCCGGCCGACGGCGAACATGCCGGTGCGCAGCGTTCGCGGATGGCGATTCCGCAGTACGGCAAGGCTGATGACGTGGCGGCGCTCGTTGCGTTCGTCGTCGGGCCGGAAGGGCGGTCGATCAACGGGACCGGGTTGACGATCGATGGCGGCGCGAACGCGTAAATGCCGATGCCCGGCTGATTTGGCCGGGCGGCGTTGCGTTCGTTATCGGCAGCCGAGCCGTTGATGCTCGGTTTCCAGGTCGGCCCGCTTGTCGTAAGCGCGCAGTTCGTTACGCGGCTTGCCGTCCGGGCCGATTCCACGCACGATTTTCTGGCCGCGGTCGGGTGCATGCGTGACAGCATCGATGCCGGCGGCCAGTTCCCTGCAGCGTGCGTCGGGGGAAGCGTTTTCCGGGCGCGGTGCTGCCGCGCCGGTGATGTTGGCGATGCCCGGGCTGACGTAGCGCTGCTTCGCGTGCGCGGTGCCGGATGTGGTGCCGGTATCGGCGGCGTTCGCCGTGCAGGTCAGGGTCGAAAGCGCGGCCAGTGCCGCGATCGTTCGAATCATGGTCGGGTCCTTGGGTCCGTTGTACATGCAAAGGTTCGGGATTCTACGCAATGCCCAGTGCGTGTCCGTGGCGATCGGGAAAAGTGCGATCACATGTCGCATGTAGTGGAGATGAATCGAAGAGGACCGCCAACGGTGTGCGCGTGAGGCGCACAGCGCAGCCGGTCGGGCGAAGGAGTTCATTTACAAAAACGCCGGGCGTACTTACGATGAGGCCACCTCGGGCTCGCAAGAAATCGTATGCGTACAGTCGATCGAGTGATGCTTGCCGCGCTTTGCCTTGGCCTCACCGCGTGCGGCGGCGGCGACAACAATGCCGCGCCGGCAACGCAGACGGTTGCGAGCACACCTACATCCGCCGCCGAGCCTGCCAGCGCGGCATCCGGCACGATGCCCTCGTCGACGAATCCCGTCAGCCCGGCGCCGGCGGCCAGTCCGGCCGGTACGACGCCCGGCGCGACGCTTTCACCCACCCCCGGCGCAAATCCTGTTCTCGTCGCTGACGTGACGGTCTTTCCGGCCGCCGACGGCAGCGATCAGGCCGACGCGATGCAAAGGGCATTCGACAGCCTGAAGGCCGGCCAGCGCCTGGTCATCGCGCCGGGCCGCTACGTCGTCGGGCATTCGCTCGCGGTGACCGTGCCCCAGGTGGTGATTTCCGGATACGGCGCGACGCTGGCTGCCACGAATCCGGCCGACCAGACCATCGTGATGAGCGGCGCCGGTTCGACGCTCGTGGGCGTGACGCTGGCCGGCACCGGCACGACGCGGCTCACGACGCCGGCTTCGACCAAGGTCGAGGTGACGGGCGCGGGCGTCCAGGTGCTTCGCGTGACGATAGACGGCGGCGCCAGTGGCGGGATCTTCGTGTTCGGCGGCAGCGGCGTCGCGATCGTCGGCAATACGATTCGTGCGACGCTTGCCGACGGCATCCATACGACCTACGGTTCGACCAACGTGCTCGTGCAGAACAATACGGTGACGGGTACCGGCGACGACCTGATCGCCGTCGTCAGCTATGTCGGCGACGGCCGCGTCAACAGCAATGTGCTGATCGACCATAACGCGGTGTCCGGCAACGCGTGGGGGCGCGGCATTTCGGTGGTCGGCGGCCAGGCCGTGACGATCTCGAACAACACGGTCGACGGCGTGCAGAAGGCGGCGGGCATCCTCGTTGCACAGGAGGACAGCTGGAAGACCTACGGCGTGTCGAACGTCGTGATCGCCGGCAATGTCGTGTCCAACATCCAGAATTCGAGTGTGAACAACGGATTGCAGCCGACGCAGCAGGCGGCGATCGAGCTCGACACGTGGACGGGAACGGTCGCGGACGTCGCGGTGACCGGCAACCGCGTGTCCGGCTCCGGTTATGCGGGTTTCCGGGCGTATGGAAACGTGTGCTCGTTCAGCGTGACGGGCAATACGTTCTCGTCGATCGCAGGCTCGCCGGTGTCGCTGTTGTCGAGCGGTTGTGCGGCGAGCCAGATCGTCGTCGACGCGAACCGGCTGGGCGACGGCAGCGTGCTGGCACGACCGTCAGGGTCGTCGGCGACGGGTGCGTTTACCGTGACGGGGGCGGATGTGAGTCTTATGCCGCAGGTGCGGACGGGAGTGATGTGAGGAGCGGGGGCGGGGTTCGGCGTGCGGACGGGTACGGTCGCCTGATGGCGTTCTGCGTGCGCGGTTCCGGCAGATCTCTCGGCTGTAAAGGGTCTTGCGGCGATATCCGACCATCGATGCCGACAGAAATGCCAACCGGCGACGGGGCATAGGCAGGGTAGGTCGAACGACGGCAACCGATCCGTTCCAGCGGTCATGGATTCACCATCGAAGGTAAACTTGTAGAGCTAACTACAACAAAGTAGCATTCAATACATGAATGCTATCTCTGCTTGGTCGATCCTCGTTCTGACCCTTCCCACCCAGAACGCTACGGCCCGCATGCGGGTCTGGCGCGCGCTCAAGGCGAAGGGCTGCGCCGTGCTGCGCGACGGCATCTACTTTCTGCCCTGCACGGAAGAGCATGAAGGGGCGCTGCGCGAACTCGCGGGCGTGATTGCCGAAAGCGGCGGCACCGCTCACCTGTTACGCGCGCCGAGTCTTGACGCGTCGCAGGAGCTGGAATTCCGAATGCTCTTCGATCGCGGAGAGGATTACGCCGCCTTCATCCAGACACTGACCGAAGCCCGCAAGACGCTTGCCGGACAGTCCGCCACGGAACTCACGCGCCTGCTTCGCCGCGTACGCAAGGATTTCGACGCTGTCAGGGCGATCGACTATTTCCCGGACGACGCGGCCACACGTGCCGAAGTCGCGCTGCAGGATTTCGTCGCGCTTGTCGACACCGTGCTGTCGCCGGGCGAGCCGCACGCCGCAGAGCGCGCCATACGCCTGCTCGCGATCGACGAGTACCAGGGCCGCAAGTGGGCGACGCGACAGCGCATGTGGGTCGATCGCGTCGCCAGCGCGTGGCTGATCCGCCGCTTCATCGACCCGCGTGCGCACTTCATCTGGCTCGCGTCGTCTTCCGATTGCCCGGCTGACGCGCTGGGCTTCGATTTCGATGGTGCTGCATTCACCCATGTCGGCGAACGCGTCACGTTCGAGGTGCTGCTCGCGAGTTTTGGGCTCGATCAGGATTCGGCACTGCTGCGGCTCGGGGAGATCGTGCATTCGCTCGATGTAGGCGGTCCCGCCGTGCCCGAGGCGATCGGCTTCGAGGCCGTGATGGCCGGCACGCGTCAACGCACGGAAAACGACGATCAGCTGCTGGAACAGATGAGTGCGGTGCTTGACTCGCTTTATGCGCATTTCGAGTCGAACGGAAAGAACGAAACCGGGGGACGGCCATGACCGCGACGGTGACGACAAACGCGCCAGGTTACTCGCTGGGCCAGCTGGTCGGATACATGTTGAGACTCGGTGCGCTGGGCTTCGGCGGCCCGGTGGCGCTCGCCGGATACATGCGCCGCGATCTCGTCGAACGGCGAGGGTGGATCACGGAAGCGGACTACAAGGAAGGCATCACACTCGCGCAGCTCGCGCCCGGGCCGATGGCTGCCCAGCTCGCGATCTATCTGGGGTTCGTCCACTATCGCCTCCTTGGTGCGACGCTCGTCGGATTCGCGTTCGTGCTGCCGTCGTTCCTGATGGTGCTCGCGCTCGGGTTTGCCTACTCGCACTTCGGCGGGCTGTCGTGGATGCAGGCGGTTTTCTATGGCGTCGGGGCTGCGGTGGTCGGCATCATCGCGATGAGCGCGTACAAGCTCACGACGAAAACCGTCGGCAACGACAAGCTGCTTTGGGCGATCTTCCTGACGCTCATGATCGTCACGTTCGTGACGGAATCGGAAATCGCGTGGCTCTTCATCGCCGCCGGGCTGATCGGCTGGCTGTGGCGCGCTCCGCCCAAATGGCTGAACAAGAGCGGGTTGAATGCGCTCGCCGGCGCCAATCTACCGGCGGCCAGCGGCATGCTGAGCGGCATCGATCTCCCGCAACTCGTACAGATCGGCGCGTTCTTCGCGAAAGCGGGTGCGTTCGTGTTCGGCTCCGGGCTCGCGATCGTGCCGTTCCTGTACGGCGGCGTCGTGACCGAGCATCACTGGCTCAACGACAAGCAGTTCGTCGACGCGGTCGCGGTCGCGATGATCACGCCCGGCCCGGTCGTGATCACGGTCGGCTTCATCGGATATCTGGTGGCGGGGCTGCCCGGCGCGATCGTCGCAGCGCTCGGTACGTTCCTGCCGTGCTATCTGTTCACGGTCATTCCCGCACCCTACGTGAAGAAGTACGGCCATCTGCCGAGCGTCAAGGCGTTCGTCGACGGCATCACGGCGGCTGCCGTCGGTGCGATTACGGGCTCCGTCCTCGTCATCGCGAAGCGCTCGATCGTCGACATTCCAACCGCTGTTCTCGCCATTGCAACCGTTCTGCTGTTGTGGCGTTTCAAGAAGCTGCAGGAACCGGTAATCGTCACTGCGGCGGCACTCTTCGGGCTGGTGGCCTACCCGTTGCTGCACCATTGATTTGCATGGTGCGGCGGCGATCAAGACGCACCGGACGACATTCGTTCGGTGGTGAGCGAGGAAGACGACCGACCGTGCGGTGGTGTCGGCGTACCCACTTCGCTAGACAGGAGAAGCGCCATGAAGTGGATTACGCGTGAACGACCGAAGATCGATCGCATCGCATGCCCATGGTTGATCGCCCGGTTTATCGACGACGCTCCGGAATTTCTCTACGTTCCGGGCGCGGACGTACTGCGATTGGCGGACGAAACGGGCGCGGTTCCCTACGACGTGCCAGGCGTCGAGCTTGGCCACCACGGCGAGCGTTGCAGCTTCGATGCGTTTCTCGACAAGTATCGACTGAATGACCCGGCGCTGCTCGAACTCGCCGCGATCGTGCGCGGCGCGGATACCGGACGGCTCGATCTCGCGCCGGAAGCCACCGGCCTGTACGCGATCTCGATCGGCCTTTCCACGAACTTCGCAGACGATCACGAGCAACTGCGGCACGGCATGGTGATGTACGACGCGCTCTACGCGTGGTGCCAGCGTGAGGCACGTGCCTAGCAGCCGGTTCGCGTCGTCGCTTGCCGGTCGGATGCTGCCGGCGGGAGCGGACCGGGCCGCATCGCTCATCCTCGCAAGCCGCGGCATGCGCGGTTTCTGCGATGGCTTCATTGCCGTGCTGCTGCCTGCGTATCTGCTGTCGCTCGGGTTTTCGCAACTGGACGTCGGCTTGATCAGCACCACGACGCTGATGGGCTCCGCGATCGCGACGATCGCAGTCGGCATGCTGGCGAGCCGCTTCACGCAGCGGCGCATGTTGACGCTCGCGGCGGCGTTGATGGCCGCAACGGGCATCGGCTTCGTGAGCTTCGCCACGTTGTGGCCGCTGCTCGTCGTCGCCTTCGTCGGCACGCTCAATCCGAGTTCGGGCGATGTCAGCCTGTTTCTGCCGCTCGAACAGTCGCGTCTGGCGGAAGCCGCCGGCGGCGACGTTCGCACTGCACTGTTTGCACGATACAGCCTCGTCGGGGCCTTATCGGCGGCGGTCGGTTCCCTGACGGCAGGACTGCCGATCTGGGTTGCGTCGCATACCGCAATCACGGCGCTCGGCGCGATGCGCGGCATGTTTCTCGTCTATGCGGTGACGGGCGTCATCGTCTTCATGCTGTATCGGCGATTGCCGCGCGCCGATGCCCGTGCGTCGAAGGCGGCGCCCCCGCTCGGCCCGTCGCGCCCCATTGTCGTGCGGCTTGCGATGCTGTTCAGCATCGATGCGTTCGCGGGCGGTCTCGTCGTCAACTCGTTGTTGTCGCTGTGGTTGATGCAGCGCTTCGGACTCTCGATCGCCGCTGCTGGCCAATTCTTCTTCTGGGCAGGCCTGCTCTCGGCCGGCTCGCAGCTTGCGGCCGCGCCGCTATCGCGCAGGATCGGCCTGCTGAACACCATGGTGTTCACGCATATCCCGTCGAGCGTCTGCCTGATTGGCGCCGCTTTCGCGCCGTCGCTGCCGCTTGCGTTAGCGCTGCTGCTGATGCGCAGCGCACTTTCGCAAATGGATGTGCCGACGCGAACCGCCTACGTGATGGCGGTCGTCACGCCTTCGGAGCGCCCGGCAGCTGCCAGCTTTACGTCTGTTCCGCGCAGCCTCGCAGCCGCTGTCGCACCGACGTTGGCCGGCGGCTTGTTCGGTCTTGGCTGGCTCGGTGCCCCGCTGGTCGTATGCGGCGCATTGAAGATCGCGTATGACCTGTCGCTGCTGGCGGCTTTTCGACAGGTCAAACCGGACGATGACCGGGCGCGGTAGTGCTGTCACGGTGGAACGACAAAGAAGCGAGGAGCCGTGCAAAGCGATGCATTGATGCGAAACCTGCGCGCTTCCTGTCAACCCATGTCGATGGAAGGCTCACGGTGTTTGTGCTGCGGGCGACGACGTCTCGGTACAAGCCGCAACCTGCTTTTTATCGTTCGCCTCAGCGACGGGGGAAGTGATTGCTTTCGATGTTGCAATGTCGCCAAGCCAAGCTAGCGGTACTTACGGTGACAATCCCGCCTTCAATCTCACGCGCCCATGCTTCAGCCGCCCCCTTGGTTCGGAATGTCTTTGCTATACTCTGTCCCCGCCGGCGGACTTGTGCCCGCCAGCGGTCGCCGATCTTCAGGATCGAAGCCATGAAATACCCCGTCTATGGACTGTAGCAATGCATCACCCATATACGCTGCTACAGAGTCGATTTGTAGCAGGCAGGGCGTTAAACTATGCTTCACTGCTCGTCATTTCGCGTCATTCGTAAACGGGCAAAAATCCTCGAAAGGCAAGCGGGACAAGGCTAAGAACCTGATTTACGAGGGTTCGATCCATCCCGCCCAAACTATCCGCTCCCCGTAGTTCAATGGATAGAACAAGCGCCTCCTAAGCGCTAGATACAGGTTCGATTCCTGTCGGGGGGACCAGCCATGCCCCAAACCATCCCCGAGATTCACAAGAAATCCCCCGCTCAAGCCCGTCTGGCGGGCCTCTAGCTCGCGAAGGCCAGCGCGGCCCCGTACAAATTCACGGACGGCGACGGAGATCCCGCAGCTCATGCGTGACATTGACGCCTACCAAGGCGACCTAGTCATCCGACTCCACTCCGCCTGATGGCACTCACCTTCATACGGACAACGGAAATAATCCGTGCGGAGTGGCCAGAGTTTGACGAGACCGCCGCAGAATGGCGCGTGCCGCCGGAACGCATGAAGATGCGCGACCCGCACATCGTGCCGCTGTCACGACAGGCGCTCGACGTGGCGCACGCCGAACGCAATCAAGTGACGGCGGCCTACGTCCACGCTGAATACCTGCCGGAACGACGGCGAATGATGCGGCATGGGGCGATCATCTAGATCGTCCGAAGGCAGGAGCAGAGGTCATTCATATCGCGTCAGCGCGCTAGCGCGCCAAGTCGCCCACGCCACTTGCCCGCTTCCCCTTACCGTAACAATGGAGGCGGATCGCTCTCTATCGTGGCGTTAGCCGCAGTGCCGCACGTCTCGCCCGTGACGATCTAGGGGCGGAGGAATGGAGTGGCCGCAACCGCCCACATTCCAAGAAGAACCAAGCACTCGATGGCGAACATTACTTGGTCGTATGTATTGCGAAGCGCTGAGCGCTTCGCATAAATGAGGTAAATCAATGTAAAGAGCGGTGTCGCGACCCACGTAGCAGCGGTGAATCCAAGGAAGTTCATGCTGCCTTCGGCAAAGATGCCGCTATGAAAGCCGCCGACCTCCACATACCAGTAAGCAAATCCGATCCACGGAAGCCACAATCCGATGAAAGTCGCGATGGCGAGTTTGATCGCGCCTGATGAAGGTCCAGAGTCAGCGTTCTCGATATCTTTGGTTTCGTTCATAGTGCCGTTAGTTCGCTGGATGATGCTCGGCGGTTTTTTGCCGAGCGGCCGTAGCCTCGGCAGCCCGGGAATTGTTCGGGACTGGATTCCCTTACCGCAGTGGGATGATATCGAGATTCAGTCACGGTTCGCATTTCGCCAAACAATGCTGTCACTCGCAGCCAGCCTGAACGACCATCCGGATATTCGGCGGGTGTTCGCCGGGTTTCATATCGAAATCGTGCCGATCCAGTACACCGTGGGCGGCGGAAGGGCAGCCGAGCGAAACGAGCTGATTATCTTCAGTTGGGATGACGCGGCACAGCCCGTGGGACTGTGCTGATTCGATAAGAAAAGCGACCTGCCGTCGAGAGGGGCGGCAGGTCGAATTACTGCTTGGGCCGACTACTGCGTATGGAAGGACCGGACGTTAATAATCCTTCCGCCGCGAAAGATACGGCAAAGCCCGGACGCCAGCATGTCAATTTTGGTTAAAAGCGTCTCGTTCGGCGCGCCACCCACGTGTCGTTTTCCTGTTCTCGCCGCCGAATTTGATATCCTCCGACCAGAAATCGGCGGTTCGCCCGTCTCGACACGCGGCCCGATCGCCTGAATCAATACGAATTCAACAAAGATCGAGAGGGCGGTCGTGTCTTTAAGTGAAACAATAAGTAACTTTGCGTCGGGGATGGTCGATTGGAACAAGCGCTCGGTGGCGCTGAATTTCGGTCGGCTGCAAAGTAGCTTGGGGCGCTTGCTTGCGCTTCAGCACGCAAACGTTCGCGAAGGGCTGATGACCGGCATTCACGGGCACCTGACCTGCGTATCGACGCGCCACGATCTTTCGCCGAAGTTGTTTATTGGCGTGCCCGTCTCGTTGCGGCTCGTTACTGATCGCGGTCAACTCCACTTCGTCAATGCGATCGTTCAGGACGTCCAGATCGGTCAGAGCGATGGCGAATTGTGCGTTTGCCAGCTCACGGTGTGCGACGCCCTGTCGCTGATGGACAAGCGCACCAATTCCCGCGTATTCCGTTCCCGGAGCGTTGTCGACATTCTCGCTACGTTGTTCAACGAATGGCGGCAGCGCAGCCCCGCGCTCGCTCGCGCGTTCGAGTTCGATCTGTCTGGCCTGAGTCGCGATCGTTACCCGGCGCGCGAGCTGACCCGGCAAGTCAACGAGTCGGACGCCAAGTTCGTGCGTCGCCTGTTGCGCCGTGAAGGCATTACGGTTTTCGCGAAGGCCGGGCCGGTCAAGTCGTCTAACAACGCTCACGACGATACGCCTGTACATACGTTGGTGTGCTGTGACGATCCCGCGTCGTTGCCGGAGGCACCCGCCGGCACGGTGCGCCTGCATCCCCGCGATGCCGGCACCGAGGAGCGCGACACGGTCACGTTGTTCGCGCTGCATGCGCGGCTTGTGCCGGGTGCGGCCAGCCGACCGTCGTGGGACTACAAGAAGGCGCGCGTCGACGAATCGACGGTTGCCGCCAGCGTTGATCAGGGCGAGGCCGGCAACGACCTGGCGCGACTGCTGACCGACGTTGCGATCGACATCCCGCATGCCGGCGACTCGTGGGCCGATCATGAGCGTTTGACGCGCGCGCGGATGCTCGCGCATCAGTTCGAGGCCGAGCGCTACGACGGCGTGAGCAGTGTGCGCGATCTGGCTGTCGGTGCGTGGATCACGCTGGCGGGCGATCCCGAATGGGACATGCAGCCGACCGATAAGCGACAGTTCGTGATCACGTCGATTAGTCACGAGGTTTGGAACAACCTCCCGAAAGGACTCACCGAACGCGTGATGGAGCTGTTCGCGGCAAGCCGACATCTTGCGAACTCGTCGCCGTCGAAACCGCCTGCGCAATCGGGCGAACCGGACACGCGCTACGAGAACACCTTCACGTGCGTGCGTCGCAGAGTGCCGCTCACGCCGGCCTACGATCCTGCCATCGACTTGCCGCCGGTGCCGCTGATGACCGGCACGATCGTGACGCGGGACGGCGAAGAGGTGATCTGCGACGAAATGGGGCGAGTCTACGTGCGGATTCACGGCCTCGATCCCGTGGATCATGCGCACGCGCAGGGAGCGGGCACGAACGACAATGTCGGCGACAGCGCGCCGATCCGGGTTGCGTCGAGTCTTGCGGGCACGCAGTTCGGTGCGTCGTTTCTGCCGCGTGTCGGAATGGAAGTCTTGCTTGGCAGTATCGCGGGTGATCCAGATCGGTTGGTGATCCTCTGCGTACTTGGGAACGGTGCGAATCCGCCGGCCGCATTCACGCATACCGGTTCGCAGCCGGGCAACCGCTATGTGTCGGGGATCAAGACTAAAGAGATAAAGGGCAGGCGTTATAACCAGCTCCGACTCGACGATACGCCGTCGCAGATAAGCGCCCAATTAGCCAGCGAACACGCCCATAGTCAATTAAACCTCGGGTATCTGACGCAACCGCGCAACGACGGCGTTGGTCAGGATCGCGGGGAGGGGGCCGAACTGCGCACCGACGCAGCGGCAGCGCTGCGGGCGGCGCAGGGCATTTTGTTGACCACCTATGCGCGCTCGCAGGCGAGCGGCGGACAGCTCGATCGCGACGAGTTGCTGCAGTTGCTTGGTGAATGCACGGAACTGTTCAAGTCGCTCGGTGATTACGCAGGACAGCACGGCGGACAGGCTACCGATGCGGCGGGTCAACAGGCCATTGCGCAGGCGTTCAAGGAGTGGACGCCCGGCAACGGCAAGCCGGGTTCAGATAGTCCCGCTGGCGCCGGTACGGGTGGTTCGAAGGCCCTGATGGCGTTCGGCGCACAGGCGGGCTCGCTGAACATCACACCGAAGACGCACGTCACGTACGCAGGGGAGAACATTGATCAGGTTGCACAGAACCATTTGCAGTTGACGAGCGGCCAGCGTATCAACATGCATGGTGGTCGTGGTGTTGCGATGTTCGCGCACAGCGACGGCGTATCGGCAGTCGCGAATCACGGCAAAGTGACTTTGCAGAGCCAGAACGACGACACGGAGATCGATTCCGCGAAGAACATTCAGTTTACGGCGGCCGACGGAAAGATCACCGGTATGGCGAACGATCAGGTGGTCTTCACGACGTCGGGTGGGGCCTACCTGAAGCTGCACGGCAGCGACATCGAGCTCGGGTGCCCGGGCAAGTTCACCGTGAAGTCCGCCGGCCATTCGTGGCAGGGCCCAGCGAGCATGAGTACGGACATGCCGAAGTTCGATCATGCACCGCTCGGTCGCGTGCCGAAGCTCGTGCGAGCCTCCGACGGCAATCCGATCGAAGGTTACGTTGGCGAGGTTCACAACGCTTCCGGTGAAATCGCGAACGGCCAGACGGACGGCGCGGGAACGATGGCTCCGATCGATCACAACCAGTTCGAACAGGTGGTCGTGAAATTCTTCAAGAAAGACGAATAAACCAGAGATAGGGTACTGGTCATGCCAACATCACAACGCACTCCAGCAGCAACCGCCAAGGGTACGGTGCTGCCGAACAAGAAGACGGAACTCGTTGCTGTCAAACCAATGCCGCTGCCCGGCGTCGTGATTTTCGTGCACGGCGTCAACTCTGAGGGCGAGTGGTTCGGCCCGGCCGAAGAGGGGCTCTGCAGAGGGTTGAACCGGCGCCTTGGACGGCTCGACGATCAGATGATGTTCAAAGGACCGGAAGGTGGACAACTCACCCCGGCTAAGTACATCAAGTTCCTGACGAAGGACGGCTTCATCAATCCGAAGATGACGCCGCAAACCTACGTGCAACCCGCCCCTTCGTGGTCACCGGTCATCCATTTCCGCTGGGGACACAAGGCGAATAAAGAAGAACTGCAGGAGTTTGGCGGCAACATTTTTCTTAATGAACAAAACTACTGGGGTGGTGGGCCGTTTGCAAATGGGTGCTCAAGTCTTCCGGATTTGTGGAACGTCGGGGTCAACGATCGACTGTTCCTGTGGCTGTCGGTCCAGGATTTGAATCCAGTTGACGCCCGCATGGTGTACTCGACACCAAACCGTCAATACGGGGTGATGGCTGCACTGCGTCTCGCAAAATTGATCGAGTCGATCAGAAAAAAGCAAGCGGATTGTCCAATCACCGTGGTTTGTCATAGTCAAGGCAACATAGTCGGGCTCACAGCAGCGTTTCTGGGCGACCAATTGCCGGATGTGAAGGATGGTCAGGGGAAGTCCGGCCGTTGCGTCGCCGACGCCTATGTATTGGCAAACGCGCCGTACAGCTTGGTTGCCAGCAACGTGCCCGATTCCTGGACTCAACGCCGCGCAAAGGATGCAGAGGGTCGACGCGGCCGCGAGACATGGGAAGCTCGGGTCCACACCCTGTCGAACTTCTTCGACATCATCCGCGCGCGTGCAGCCCTCGAACCTACACCGGGCGATATCGATCCAGAGATGTCAAACGTGTGCAAGTCGTCGAAGGGCAAGCCGTACACGGCTGCGGCGGATCGCGAGGCCCACGGGCTTCAGGTTTGGGGTAAGACGTCAATGGGGCCGACGGGTTACGGAAACACGTTCCGCACATATGGCCGCGTCACGCTCTACTGCTGCCCGCATGATCAAGTAATCTCGGCGACAACGGGAGCTAATGTCAAATGTGGTGTACGACAGTCGAGCAGCATGATCAAGCGGCAAGCGGTTGAGCAGGAGCCGGTGTGCTCTCGGTCACCGGTGTTCCGTCCTTGAAGGGCACGCCGTTCAAGATCTGTTCGATTTTGTCGACACCGCGAATGCGGCGCCATGATTCCTCTGCTGCTTCGATGAGCTTGAAGGCCATGCCGAGGAAGGTCGCGCGCGACAGACAGTTTCGCGTGCGGGTCGTGCGGTGGCGGACCGTCGCGAAGGTCGACTCGATCGGATTCGTCGTGCGCACATGCTGCCAGTGCTCGGCCGGGAAGTCGTAAAACGCGAGCAGCTCGTCGCGATCCTTCGTGACCTTCTCGACAGCTTTCGGATATTTGGCCGTATAGGTCGCGACGAACTGATCGTAGGCGACGATCGCATCGGCGCGCGTCGCGGCGTTCCAGATCTCCGCGAGCGCGGCCTTGGCCTTGCCCTGCTGCGACTTCGGCAACGCGTTGAGCACGTTGCCGATCTTGTGAAACCAGCAGCGCTGGTGCCGCGTCTGCGGGAACACTTCCTCGAGTGCCGCCCACAAGCCCATCGCGCCGTCGCCGACGGCTAGCAGTGGGCCGGCTTGTAGACCGCGAGCCTTCAGATCGAGCAGTAGCTCGACCCACGAATCCTTCGACTCGCGGTAGCCGTCGGCGAGCGCGACGCGTTCCTTGCTGCCGTCTGGCTTCACGCCGATGATCACCAGCAGACATTGCCCGTCGGAATCCTCGCTGCGCGCCCCAGTATGAATGCCGTCGGCCCACCAGTAGACCCAGCGGGCCGCCGACAAGTCCCGATTGTTCCATTGCGCGAATTCGTCCGCCCAGATCGCTTTGAGACGAATGACGGTATTTGCCGACAGGCCTTTCGCCTGGTCGCCGAGCAATACGCTGAGCGCTTCGCTCATGTCGCCGGTCGAGACGCCGCGCAGATACAGCCACGGCAGCGCCGACGACACACGCGGCGACTTGCGCACGTAGGGCGGCACGATCTCCGAGTTGAACTTTACCCCCGAGCCCGAGCGATCGCGGACCTTCGGCACCTGGACCGTTACCGGTCCGATTGCCGTGACAACGTCTCGCTCAGGCAGATAGCCGTTGCGCACGATCGCCCGCCGGCCGTCCAGCGTCTTCACGTTCGAATATTGCTCGAGCAATGCCTTCAATTCCGCCTCGATCGCTTGCTGGATAATCTGCCGCGCGCCTTGCTGGATCAACTCGTCCAGGCCGACGGGCCCCTTGAATTCTGTTTCCGTTGCTTGACTGTCGTTCGCTTCCCGATTACGTTTCGCCATGGTGGTGGATTGGTTGCTGGGTTCGTTACCTTGGAAAGCAACATTCTCCTGCAATCGCCACCGCCTCCCGCCGATTCCGCTCCACACCGCCGTACACCACTTCCGACATTAGCTCCGACAACGGTGCAGGGGATCGGCTGGCGTGGCTTGACCGCCTACGAGATAGAAGTCACAGGCGGTGCTGATTGCTTCACGCAGCGGGTGTTCGCTTCGGGCTACCTTGTAGGCCAGAAGCCCGGCGAACTTTACGATTACACGAAGAATGACTGGCGCTACAAGAAAGGGAAGACGCAAGGCTTCTGGTATCCCCCATCGCCCGAGGCACGATTCTCGATCGTCAAGTCATTGCAGAACCGAACGACTCTTCACGACATGTGGGGGATCTGGCAGATGCGAGGTATCGGCTCGCTCGTCAACCTCGCACGACCGGCGGTCAATGCGACTCCACCAGACTGGTGGGCAATTCCGATCGACGCTCCAAAGCTTGATCACCCGTTCACCCCTGTGGCAATGAAATTTGGAAGTCCGATCGCACCCGTCCATGACGGCCCTGCAGCAACCAGCCTCTTTAACGAGGGCAATGACCCGGTCGCGGCCGCTCGCGATAAAAACAAGGCTGCTGCTGACAAAAAGCCCGGAGACGCGATCGACAACTACAAGGGCACGACGCCGCTAGGCAACGAGGATAGCGAAGCAGATATGCGGTACGAAATGCACGCGGTTGTGCGACAGACCGTCCGCCAACGTGAGCAAGGAAATGGCGCGCTCATTGACGCGGATGGTAATGTGACCTCGGAGCAACCCGGTTCCAATGCTGACGGCAAGGCGAGGCAGTATTCGTCGTCCACCGTGACAGCCTATCTCGGGGCGACGGAGAAGAACAATCCGACGAACCATTCGACGATCATGACCAACGCGATGCACGCGATGCACGCGGAGCACGCTCTCGCCTACGACGTCGCAATCGGCGTGTGCAAACTGACACCGGAAGATTGGAAGGATTTGCGTATCGAGGCGGACTGGCGCTTCGGTGAAGGTATGGACAAATCTAATCCACACCGGAAGTACGCGTCGTATTTCTCAAAAGGAAAGATGAGTGGTTTGTTTCTATCAGACTGGGTTAAGGCCGATGCAGACGCGCATATGCCGAAGAAGATCGCTGACGAGCGAGATGGCGGGATGATCCTCGGTGCGACGCACGCCCTATGAATACACTACTCTCGATTTGGCCGCGACGTACTGGCGTCGCGCTTGCCATTCTGCTCTTGTCTGTCGCAGTAGCGGCCACGTGGACGTATTATGCTCAGCAGGCTGCGCCGCAGCCGCTCTCGGTTGAGGAATGGATGAAACGATTGATTGTGTTGCCGCTCCTAGTTGTGGTCGCCGTATTGGCGCTCTGGGCGGGACTTCGGAAATCCGGCGTAGAAAAGGCTGCGGCGACAACGGCCGGCACAGCGACAAGTGTTGCAGCAGCAACTGCCGCCCCTGACCAACCGTTCCGCGCACAAGTCGTCGGACTGGCGTGGCTAAACCCGCTCCAGCGTCGCGACTATCCGACCGAATGGCAATTGCTTTGGACAATGGGCCTCGTCGGACCCAATGAGCACGATGACATGGTGAAGGAGGATCCGAAGAGCTTCACGACCGTTCAACCGGTTGCGGGTGTTGCGTATGGCAACGATGGGCGCGAGACGTTCGACGGATTTTACGAAAAATATGTCGATAAGCTGCTCAGCTTGTTTGCTGAGATTTACGTGATGAGCCCGGTGTATTTTTACAATGTGCACTCGAAGGATCGAAAAGGCTGGCGGGAACTCGCAGGTACGCATATTGAATTCTCGATCCCTGAGAAACAGCTCAATCCGGAAGAGTCACGTAAATATCTCGTCGACCAGTTTGTCGACTACTACGAGATAGGGAATAAAGCTGCACCGAGTCTGTGGAGCAGCGACACCCCCCCTGATGTCCATATCACGCCTGGCGGCCCAAACGCAGGCTTTACTTCGCTGAATCGCGCGCTCGATTACCTGCAAACGCATCCCGATCGGAGCGTTTGGGTGATGAACTGGGACGCACCGAGCTTCCCGCCGAAGGACAACCAGATGAATGAGAACATGGTGCTGCTCGTTCTGACCGGGCCCGACTTCAAGACGGAGCGTGAACCTCTCGCATGGATCGGGCGCGCCGCTGTCGGCAACCTTGCTGACTTCGAGAAGAAGTCCGGCACGACGCGCGCGGTTCAGGCATGGAAATCGACCATCGAGCAGGCTGCCCACAATGCAGGTGTTGTGACGACGGACCTGCATTATGTGGTCCACGACGCGGGCAAGGGGAGCGACGCTGCGTCCGCTCGCCTTGGTGCGTTGTCGCAGACGTTGACCGAAGTGCTGCCGGAATATGACTACAAGAAGCAGACGTTCAACACGCCGGCGCTCCTCGGCGAGATGGGTGCCGGTACCGCGTTGACGGACGTCGCCCTGGCGATCGGTCGCGCAAACCATCTCGGTGGCAACACACTCGTGGTCGGTACCACAGACGCGGAACACCCTACCGCAGTTGTCGTGGTGCCGCCGGCGAAGGTGAATCCCGTCGATCCAAAGAAACCGTGGTTCCGCGCTGCTGGCGAAGGCAATGCTTATCTGCCGTGGTGGGGCAAGCGCCACGATGTCGATTACAGTCAGTACGGGCAGGGCTATAGCTTCTAGGGATAATGATGTCGTGCGGCGGTGTTCGATGTGAGCGCTGCGCCGGCTGTGTACCGTCTGCGCTTGTCTTGGAGGATCCATGGAACTTGGGGCGTACAAACCTTCTCGCCATCTTCAAATATTGGCGTGGGGAGGTGGGATGCTTGTCGCGGGAGTCGGCCTTTTTTCTATCCTTATTGTGTTTCTGGCCATTGGTGCATTTGACCAATGGCATATTCAAAGCGACGCCCAGATAGGTTTTGTTCTGTCCGTGCCGGTTCTTATCGTTGCAGCTGGACTTATCCTGATCATCATTGGTTTGGTCAAAGGATTCAGAGCGCGCAAATGAACCGGTATGACCACGGTGCGCGGATTGTCTTTGTGTTGGGAAGTCGACGAGATTGTGCGGTAGTGTCTGTATCGATTTTGAATCAGGAGCAGGAGCTTCCATGCGCGGCATTGTTCGGGTAGGGGACGTTCACAGTCACGGTGGACGAGTCGAGTCGGGTGCCCCCAATAGCGAGGTTATGGGGCGCGCGGTCGCGCGAATCGGTGACCGCTGCACCTGTCCGATTCATGGCGAATGCGTGATCGTCGAAGGTGACGCAGACTTTGAGGTAGACGGTGGCTTTGCGTCGTTCGATGGCCACAAGACTTCGTGTGGGGCTTCGCTGATCTCCTCGGTTCCAGGATCTGGGCGTGGGTAGCAACGAAATGGACGGTGCTCAGAAGCTTGAAAGCCCGCTGCGAGCGGGCTTTTTTGTGTGCTACAGATTTGCTACAGCACGCGGCGGGAGCCGTGCTGGATAAGCCTTGCACTTCTCATTCCACCCCCTGAACTACGGGGAGAGCCATGTCCGGCCGATCGCGCGAAAAACGCGAACCGGACGGCGATGTGGACAGCGCGCAGAGTATAGCAAACGCGCGGCGCCTCGGCGGGCGGATTGCACGCCGACGCGCGTATCGCGCGGTCTGCCGCGATCAGAAATCGACGACGACGAAATCTTCCTTGCCCACGTCGCACAGCGGGCACCGCCAGTCGGCGGGAATGTCGGCAAAACGGGTGCCGGGTGCGATGCCCTCGTCGGGCAGCCCTTCCGCTTCGTTGTAGACCCACCCGCAAATCAGGCAGACCCAGCTCTGGTATTCGGTTACTTCGCTCATGTAGCGCTCGGAATAATGGAAACTCGATGATGCCGTCCGCAGCCTCGCCGGCGGACGAAAGGCGCAATGTTACCGGAATTTCGCCGAACGCCTGCGCAACGTCGTTTTAAACGTACGCATCGCGAACATTGGGTGTCATCGCGTGCGGCGGGCTTGCAGTGTATGCTTCGTGGGCCTGTCAATCTGAAGGAGGAAACGATGCTCAACAGAAAGTGGATCGCGGGTGCGGTTTGTGTCGCGGCGCTGGCCGTGTCGACGCTCGCGCGCGCCGAAGCACGCGTGTTCTTTGTCGAGCCGCAGGACGGCGCGACGGTGTCCAGCCCCGTGCATGTGAAGTTCGGTCTCGAAGGCGTGGCGCTCAAGCCGGCCGGCGACATGACGCCGAATACGGGCCACCATCACCTGCTGATCGACGGCAAGCCGGTGCCGAAGGGCGACGTGATCCCGGCGTCCGACCATTCTCTGCATTTCGGCAAGGGCCAGACCGAAACCGATGTGAAGCTGCCGCCCGGCCCGCACACGCTGACGCTGCAGCTCGGCGACGGTGCGCACCGTTCGTACGGTCCCGAAATGAGTTCGACGATCACGGTCAACGTGAAGTAACCGCGCATCCCGCGCGGGCGCCCGATGCGCCATCCGCGGGATGGCCGGCCGACCGGCCGCGGGCATCGGGCCGGCATTCGCCCGTGCATCCGGTCGCGCGCAATCCGCGGCCGGCATCCGGCACCGGAAACCGGAAACCGGCCGCAAGCCATACATGGCAACGCTCCATCGCACCGCGTCGACGCGGTTCGAGTGCCGCTCGCAGGGCTAGTCCGTCCGGCCATACCGGTTGCGGCGTCCGCGACCGGTACAATGGGCGCTTCCGATTCCTCTCTCTCCGCCGTCTCCCCATGTCGCTCTATTCCATTACCGGCGCGCAGCTTGCGTTCGGTCACGTCGCGTTGCTCGATCACGCGGATTTCTCGCTGGAAGCCGGCGAGCGCGTCGGCCTGATCGGCCGCAACGGCGCGGGCAAGTCGTCGCTGCTGAAGATCGTCGCCGGCCTCGCGAAGCCCGACGACGGGCTGGTCACGCGCCAGCAGGAACTGGTGACCGTCTACGTGCCGCAGGAGCCCGAATTCGAGCCGGGCGCGACGGTGTTCGATGCGGTCGCGTCGGGGCTCACGCACACGCGCGAACTGCTCGAAGAATACGATTCGATCGCGCACCGCCTCGCGGATATACCGGAAGGCGCAGAGCACGATGCGCTGCTCGCGCGGATGAACGCGCTGCAATCGTCGCTCGACGCGCACGACGCATGGAGCTGGCGCACGCGCGTGTCGATGACGCTCGCGCAGATCGGCCTGCCGGACGGCGACGCGAGCGTCGACGCGCTGTCGGGCGGGATGCAGAAGCGCGTCGCGCTGGCGCGCGCGCTGGTGCTGCAGCCCGACGTGCTGCTGCTCGACGAACCGACCAATCACCTCGACTTCGACGGCATCCGCTGGCTGGAAGAGCTGCTCGTCGCGCAGCGCGCGGGCCTGCTGTTCATCACGCACGATCGCGCGTTCCTCGACCGCGTCGCGACGCGCATCGTCGAGCTCGACCGCGGCCGGCTGCTGTCGTACCCGGGCAATTTCTCCGCGTACCAGACCCGCAAGGCTCAGCAGCTCGAAGTCGAGCGCGTGGAAAACGACAAGTTCGACAAGCTGCTCGCGCAGGAAGAGGTGTGGATCCGCAAGGGCGTCGAGGCGCGCCGCACGCGCAGCGTCGGTCGCGTCGCGCGGCTCGAGCAGATGCGTCACGAGCGCGCGGAGCGCCGCAATTCGCAGGGCAACGTAAGGCTCGACGTCGCGCAGGGCGAGAAGTCCGGCAAGATCGTCGCGGAGCTGACCGACGTGACGAAGCGCTACGGCGGCCGTACGGTCGTCGACCGCTTCTCGACGACGGTCATGCGCGGCGACAAGATCGGCTTCGTCGGCCCGAACGGCGCGGGCAAGACCACGCTGCTCAAGCTGATCCTCGGCGAGCTGAAGCCCGACGAAGGCACGGTGCGCACCGGCACGAACCTTCAGGTCGCGTATTTCGACCAGATGCGCGCGCAGCTCGACCAGGAGAAGAGCCTCGCGGATACCATCAGCCCCGGCAGCGAATGGGTCGAGATCGGCGGCGTGCGCAAGCACGTGATGAGCTATCTCGGCGACTTCCTGTTCGCGCCGGAACGCGCGCGTTCGCCGGTGAAGTCGCTGTCGGGCGGCGAGCGCAACCGGCTGCTGCTCGCGCGCCTGTTCGCGCGTCCGGCCAACGTGCTGGTGCTCGATGAACCGACCAACGACCTCGACATCCCGACGCTCGAACTGCTCGAAGAGTTGCTGGCCGACTACGACGGCACGGTGCTGCTCGTCAGCCACGATCGCGCGTTCCTCGACAACGTCGTGACGTCGGTGATCGCGGCCGAAGGCGACGGCAAGTGGCGCGAATACGTCGGCGGCTTCACCGACTGGCAGATCCAGAGCGAGCGCTCGGAGCAGCTCGCGCAGCAGGAAGCCGCGAAGCGCGCGGTCAAGGAGGCGGCGCCCGTCAAGGAAGAGCCGGCGAAGAGCGCCGCGGGCCGCAATGCGCAGCGCACGGTGAAGCTGTCGTTCAACGAGCAGCGCGAACTCGATTCGCTGCCGGAGAAGATCGCCGCGCTCGAAGAAGAGCAGAAGACGATCAATGCGCAGCTCGAGGACGGCTCGATTTTCGCGAAGGATCCGCAGGAAGGCACGCGCCTGACCGAGCGGTTCGCGGCGATCGACGACGAATTGCTCGCCTCGCTCGAACGGTGGGAAACGCTCGAGGCGAAGCGCAAGCCGGCATAACGCGCGTCGCGCGTCGCGCGCCGCGCGGCCGGCGATGGCCGCGCGATGATCTCGCGATTGGCATGCCACGTGGAACCAGTAAAATACCGCGCGTCCCGGGTAGCGCAGCACGCCGCGCGCCCGCTTTCGGAGCAGTCCAAGCACACCGTTGTTTCGATTCGCTTTTTTACGGAACTCAACGTTTTGTCCACGACGTTATCCACACGAGGTGTGGACAACGTCCCGATGAATGACGAAATTCAGCGCCTATGTCAACGAAGAAACCCAGCGCGGCCTATAGCGAAGCATCGATCAAGGTGCTCAAGGGTCTCGAGCCGGTCAAGCAGCGGCCCGGCATGTACACCCGTACCGAGAATCCGCTGCACATCATCCAGGAAGTCATCGACAACGCGTCCGACGAGGCACTCGGCGGCTACGGCAAGCAGATCACGGTCACGCTGCACACCGACCAGTCGGTGTCGGTCGAGGACGACGGCCGCGGCATCCCGTTCGGCATGCACCCCGAAGAAGGCGTGCCGGTCGTCGAGATCGTGTTCACGCGCCTGCATGCGGGCGGCAAGTTCGACAAGGCCGCGGGCGGCGCGTATACGTTCTCGGGCGGCCTGCACGGCGTCGGCGTGTCGGTGACGAACGCGCTCGCGACGCGCCTCGACGTAACGGTCTGGCGCGACGGCAAGATCGCCGAACTCGGCTTCGCCGACGGCGACGTCGTGAAGCCGCTGACGACGCAGGGCGCGGGCCGGGGCGAGAAGAAATCCGGCACGCGCGTACAGGTGTGGCCGAACCCGAAATACTTCGATTCGCCGAACCTGCCGCTCGGCGAACTGCAGCGCCTGCTGCGCTCGAAGGCCGTGCTGCTGCCGGGCGTCGAGGTCGTGCTCGTCAACGAAAAGACCGGCGAGCGCCAGACGTGGAAGTACGAGGACGGCCTGCGCGGCTACCTGCTCGACGAAATGAACGGCAGCGAGCTGCTGATCCCGCTGTTCGAAGGCGAGCGTTTCGCCGATTCGCGTTCGGGCGACGATACGTTCGCCGAGGGCGAGGGCGCGTCGTGGGTCGTCGCCTGGAGCGAGGAAGGCTCGCTCGTGCGCGAGTCGTACGTGAACCTGATCCCGACGCCGGCAGGCGGCACGCACGAGTCGGGGCTGCGCGACGGTCTCTATCAGGCGGTGAAAAGCTTCGTCGAGCTGCACAATCTGCAGCCGAAGGGCGTGAAGCTGCTCGCCGAAGACGTGTTCGCGCGCGTGTCGTTCGTGCTGTCCGCGAAGGTGCTCGATCCGCAGTTCCAGGGGCAGATCAAGGAACGCCTGAACAGCCGCGACGCGGTGAAGCTCGTGTCGTCGTTCTCGCGCCCCGCGCTCGAACTGTGGCTGAACCAGCACGTCGAGCACGGCAAGAAGCTTGCCGAACTCGTGATCAAGCAGGCGCAGGCGCGCACGCGCGCGGGCCAGAAGGTCGAGAAGCGCAAGAGCTCGGGCGTCGCGGTGCTGCCCGGCAAGCTGACCGACTGCGAGACCGAGGATATCGAGCGCAACGAGCTGTTCCTCGTCGAGGGCGATTCGGCGGGCGGCTCCGCGAAGATGGGCCGCGACAAGGAGTACCAGGCGATCCTGCCGCTGCGCGGCAAGGTGCTGAATACCTGGGAAACCGAGCGCGACCGCCTGTTCGCGAACAACGAAGTGCACGACATCTCGGTTGCGATCGGCGTCGATCCGCACAGCCCGGACGACACCATCGACCTGTCGAATCTGCGCTACGGCAAGATCTGCATCCTGTCGGACGCGGACGTCGACGGCTCGCACATCCAGGTGCTGCTGCTCACGCTGTTCTTCAAGCATTTCCCGCAACTGATCGAGCGCGGCCACGTGTATGTCGCACGGCCGCCGCTGTTCCGCGTCGACGCGCCCGCGCGCGGCAAGAAGCCCGCGCAGAAGCTCTATGCGCTCGACGACGGCGAGCTGGAAGCGATCCTCGACAAGCTGCGCAAGGACGGCGCGCGCGAGACGCAGTGGAGCATCAGCCGCTTCAAGGGGCTTGGCGAAATGAGCGCCGAGCAGCTTTGGGACACGACGATGAACCCCGACACGCGCCGCCTGATGCCGATCAAGCTCGGCGAGCTCGACTTCGACGCGACCGTCGCGCGGATGACGATGCTGATGGGCAAGGGCGAGGCAGCCGCGCGGCGCGGCTGGCTCGAGGAAAAGGGCAACGACGTCGAAGCGGATATCTAGCCCCCTGCGCGCGGCCGGGCATGACGCCCGGCCCGGCCTCACGCCACTTACGAATACGGAATTCAGATGGACGACAACACTTCCGATCTCTTTGCCAGCCCCGACGCGCCCGAGAGCGACGCGTTGACGCTCGGCAACTACGCGGAGCAGGCGTATCTCAGCTACGCGGTCAGCGTCGTGAAGAGCCGCGCGCTGCCCGACGTGTGCGACGGCCAGAAGCCGGTGCAGCGCCGGATTCTGTTCGCGATGAACGAAATGGGCCTCGGCCCGGACGCGAAGCCGGTGAAGTCGGCGCGCGTGGTCGGCGACGTGCTCGGTAAATACCACCCGCACGGCGACCAGTCGGCATACGACGCGCTCGTGCGTCTCGCGCAGGATTTCTCGCTGCGCTACCCGCTGATCGACGGGCAGGGCAACTTCGGCTCGCGCGACGGCGACGGCGCGGCGGCAATGCGTTACACCGAAGCGCGGCTCACGCCGATCGCGAAGCTGCTGCTCGACGAGATCGACCAGGGCACGGTCGACTTCATGCCGAACTACGACGGCTCGTTCGACGAACCGAAGACGCTGCCGAGCCGCATGCCGTTCGTGCTGCTGAACGGCGCGTCGGGCATCGCGGTCGGCCTCGCGACGGAAATCCCGTCGCACAACCTGCGCGAAGTGGCGGCCGCGGCGGTTGCACTGATCCGCAATCCGAAGCTTTCGCACGCGGAGCTGATGAACCTGATCCCCGGCCCGGACTTCCCGGGCGGCGGCCAGATCATTTCGAGCGACACGGAAATCGCGGCGGCCTACGAAACGGGCCGCGGCAGCCTGAAGGTGCGCGCGCGCTGGAAGATCGAGGATCTCGCGCGTGGCCAGTGGCAGCTCGTCGTGACCGAGCTGCCGCCGAGCACGTCGGGCCAGAAGGTGCTCGAGGAAATCGAGGAACTGACCAACCCGAAGCTCAAGCTCGGCAAGAAGACGCTGACGCCTGAACAGCTCAACACGAAGAAGGCGATGCTCGACCTGCTCGACGCGGTGCGCGACGAGTCGGGCAAGGAAGCGGCGGTGCGGCTCGTGTTCGAGCCGAAGTCGCGCACGATCGATCAGACGGAATTCGTGAACACGCTGCTCGCGTACACGAGTCTCGAATCGAACGCGACGCTGAACCTCGTGATGATCGGCGCCGACGGCCGGCCGGGCCAGAAGGGCCTGCTGACGATCCTCGACGAATGGGTGAAGTTCCGCCAGCTGACGATGACGCGGCGCACGCGCCATCGTCTCGCGAAGGTCGACGACCGCATCCATATCCTCGAAGGGCGGATGATCGTCTTCCTGAACATCGACGAGGTGATCCGCATCATCCGCGAGTCGGACGAGCCGAAGGCTGCGCTGATGAACGCGTTCGGCCTCTCCGAGCGGCAGGCCGAGGACATTCTCGAAATCCGGCTGCGCCAGCTCGCGCGGCTCGAGAAGATCAAGATCGAGAAGGAACTCGAAGCGCTGCGCGACGAGAAGGCGAAGCTCGAGGAACTGCTCGCGAACGAAAGCGCGATGAAGCGGCTGATGATCAAGGAGATCGAGGCCGACGCGAAGCAGTACGGCGACGAGCGCCGCACGCTGATCCAGCAGGAAAAGCGCGCGACGTTCGAGGCGAAGGTGGTCGACGAGCCGGTGACGGTCGTCGTGTCGCAGAAGGGCTGGGTACGCGCGCTGAAGGGCCACGGGCTCGACCCGGCCGGCTTCACGTTCAAGGCCGGCGACCATCTGTATGCGGCGTTCCAGTGCCGCACGCCCGATCGCCTGATCGCATGGGGCAGCAGCGGCCGCGTGTATTCGGTCGACGTGTCGGTGCTGCCGGGCGGGCGCGGTGACGGCGTGCCGGTCACGTCGCTGATCGAGCTCGAATCGGGTTCGCACCTGATGCACTACTATGCGGCGCCGGCCGACCAGCAACTGCTGCTCGCATCGAGCAACGGCTTCGGCTTCCTTGCGAAGGTCGGCGACATGGTGAGCCGCGTGAAGGCCGGCAAGTCGTTCATGACGATCGACACGGGCGCGGTGCCGCTCGCGCCGATGCCCGTGCTGCCGAACGCGACGCAGGTCGCGTGCCTGTCGAGCGGCGGCCGGCTGCTCGTGTTCGGGATGGACGAGATGAAGACGCTGTCCGGCGGCGGCCGCGGCGTGATCCTGATGGCGCTCGACGACAAGGAAACGCTCGTGCAGGCGCTCGCGATCGATCCGGCGGGCGTCGTGCTGATCGGCACCGGCCGCGGCGGCAAGGCGCAGGACGACACGCTGTCGTATGCGGGGCTCGCGCCGCATATCGGCAAGCGCGCACGCAAGGGCCGCGCGCCGGACACGAAGCTCAAGGTCGTCAACGAGTTGCGTCCGCTGCTCGGCTGACACCGCGCGCGATCGTCCGGTTCGGCCGCGATCGAAGGCCGCACCTCCGCTTCGGCGGACGTGCGGCCTTTTCTTTGGGACCGCGGATGCGGGTGATTCGGGTAAGCAAGCGTGGCGCTGTCACGCGGAACTTGCAAAATATTGTCAAATCGCGCCTGGGGCCTGAACCGCGCGGCGACAGGCCGGTCGAACGACGTTCGATGCCGCGTGCGACGCGGCCGTTCGCAGCACCCACCCCATCACAGGATTGTCGCCATGTCCCACGCTGTTGCCGTCGCGCTGTTTCTTCATCTGCTGGCCGTTGCCGTGTGGGTGGGCGGGATGGTCTTCGCGAACTTCTGCCTGCGTCCGGCATTGTCCGACCTGTCGCCGCAGCTCCGGTTGCCGCTGATCGAAGGCGTGTTCGGCCGCTTCTTCAACTGGGTGGCGGGTTCCGTGATCGTGATCCTGCTGTCCGGCGGCTTCCTGCTCGTGGAATTCGGCGGCGCGCACGCGACATGGTCGCTGCACGCGATGGCCGGGCTCGGCGTCGTGATGATGCTGATCTTCGGGCACATCCGCTTCGCGCTGTTTCCGCGCATCCGCCGCGCGGTGCAGGCGCAGAACTGGCCGGACGGCGCGCGCGCGGTGAACGCGGTGCGCCTGCTCGTCGTCGTCAATCTCGTGCTCGGTGTCGTCACGGTCGGTGCGGCCGTGCTGTCGCGCGGCTTCTGATCTTCAGGCGCATGCCGGCGCCAACCGCGGGCGCGCCGGCATGCGCCGCTACGCGGCCAGCATCGCGTCGAGCAGCCAGGAGCCGGCCGGGCCGAGCGGGCGGTTGCGCGACCATACCGCATCCACCCGCACACGGCGCGGCCAGCCGCGTGCGCGCAGTTCGCACAGGCGATCGCGCGCGAAGTGGTCGACCATCCAGCGCGGCAGCTCGGCCCAGCCGAACCCCAGCACCGCCATCTCCAGCAGCATCAGGTAGCTCGGTGCCAGCCAGTGCTGCGTGCCGACGACGATTCGGTCGTCGGCGCTGCGGCCTTCCGTTTTCACATAGGTGTTGAGGCGCAGTTCGCGCACGTCGCGCAACGCCGCGTGCGGCACTTCCGTATCGCCGTATTCCGCAAGCGCATGCGTGCGCCCGACGAACAGCCCGATCTCCGATTCCTCCGCCACCGTCGCCGCGCCGATATCGGCCGGGTAGGCAGCGCGCGCGGCCATCAGCCCGAGCTGCGCGCGACCCTGCTGGATCAGGTCGAGCACGTCTTCGTGCTCGGCGATCTGGCATTCGAGCTCGAGCGCCGGAAAGCGCCGTTCGAGTGCCATCAACGTTTCCTCGTAGCGCTTCGACTGGTACGTATCGGACACGACGAGCGTCAGCCGTGCTTCCTCGCCGCGTGCGAGCCGCGCGGCCGTGCGGTCGATCGCCGCGCCGGCCTCGAGTGTGCGCTGCACCTGCGGCAGCAGCGCGCGCCCGGCATCGGTCAGCGTCGGTGCGCGCGTCGAGCGGTCGAACAACTGCACGCCGAGATCGATCTCGAGGTTCGCGATCGCCTCCGACACGGTCGACTGGCGCTTGCCGAGCTTGCGCGCGGCGGCCGTGAACGAGCCGAGCAGCGCGGCTTCGGCGAATGCGAGCAGGGCTTCGGGGGCGTGGCGCATGTGGCGCTCCAGACTTTGTAATATCGGTAAAACCGATGATATCAAACTGGATTCATACGGTTGCGCCGATCAAAATGACCGACATGAATGACGTAACGAATCGGAGGGAACCATGAAACAGATGAACAAAACGGTGACGGAACGGTTGCTGCATGCGCTGACGTTCGAGCTGGTCGCGATCGCGCTGTGCGCGCCGATCGGCGCGTGGCTGCTCGACATGCCGGTATCGCACGTCGGCGTGCTGACGGTGATGGTGTCGCTGATCGCGATGGCGTGGAACATGACCTTCAACACGCTGTTCGACCGCTTCGAACGGCGCGCGGGGCTGTCGCGCACGCTCGGCATGCGGATCGCGCACGCGGTCGTCTTCGAGCTCGGCCTCGTCGCGATGGTGGTGCCGGTTGCCGCGTGGTGGCTGAACGTGAGCCTCGTCGAGGCGCTGCTGCTCGACCTCGGCATCGTGCTGTTCTTCCTGCCCTACACGTTCTGCTTCAACCTCGCGTACGACGCGCTGCGCGCCCGCTGGATGGCACGCCGGGTCGCGGTGCAGGCGGGGTGAAGCCGCCTGGTGCCGGTGAGTGCCGGTCGAGTCCGGTAGAGTGACGGCCGCCCGTCAGCGCGCGGCCCACAGCCACACGCCGCAGACAACCGCGACCGCGCCGTAGACGGCATAGACGGGCACCCTGAGGCGCGTGAAGCACAGCGTCGCGAACGCGCCCGTCAGCCAGTAAATCGGGTCGGCCGGCTCGCGATGCAGAATCTTCACGACGGCGACGACGAGAAAGCCCGTCGTCGCCGCGCGCAACAGGCGCATCCCGTGCTCGAAGCGCGAATGGCGCTTGAGCCGGGACAGGTGGTTCTGAGCAAACACGACGAGACAACCCGACGGAATGAACAGCGCGGCCGTGGCGAGCAGCGCGCCGACCCAGCCGTCGGTCAGGTAGCCGAGAAACGGCACGACGTTCAGCAGCGGTCCCGGCGCCACGGGGGACAGCGCGAACGCCAGCGTGAAGTCGTGATCGGAGATGCCCGTGGCCGGCGAGACGAACAGCGTCTTGAGCACCGGCAGCGCGGAGAAGCCGCCGCCGAACAGCGTCATGCCGGCGCCCGCGAGGCGCGGCCACAGCAGTTGCTCCTGGTAATCGCCTGGCAGCGGCACGGCGAACAACGCGACGAGCACGCCGAGCAGCACGAGCAGGTTGCGGTCGCGTCTCGACAGCGTGAAATCGACCGCGTCGCGTTGCGTCGGCCCGGTCAGCCAGCCCGCTGCAAACGCAGCGAAAAGAATCCCGACGAAAGCGGCCGGACTATGCGCGAACGCGAGCAGAATCGTCGACAGCGCGGCGATCGCCTGTTCGAGCCGCGTGCGCGCGAGCATGCGCAACTGCTTGACCCACGTGATGCCGATCAGCGCGGCGAGCACCATCCCGAAGTGATTGATCAGCATCGGCGCGGCAAGCGAGCGCACGAGCGGCGTGCGATAGAAGATCGCGAACAGCGTCATCAGGATGGAAAACGGCAGCACGCTCGCGAGGCCGGCGACCCATGCGCCGGCGCGACCGTGCAGCGTCTGGCCGACCTGCACCGCAACATTGCAGCCGACGGGACCCGGCACGAGCCACGCGAGCGCGACGAGATCGCCGAATACGTGCGGTTCGATGCGCTGCAGCCGTTCCACGTAATGGCGTTCGAGTTGCGCCATCATCGAAAGCCCGCCCCACGAGATCGCCGAAATGCCGGCGACGACCTTGAACAAGGTCCATAGGGATGCCGGTGCCTCTTCGACACGAGCGGTCACTTCGACTTCGACGGTTGTCATGATTGTGGTGTTGGCGCAGGCCAGATCTCGCGCGTATAGACGCTGACGGCGGCCCGCCGATACGTTGGCCCTCCCGATTGTCCGCCGCGCATCGCGACACTGCCATGCGCGGAAACGCTAATTAATAAACTGAAGAATAAGATCGGAAAACGAAATAATTGTGGCAGCGCGCAACGAGTGCCACGGCTGTGCAGCCGCAGCCGCGGTGCACTCAGGCGCCGGTGCTGCCCGTCGCGCGGTGCGCGATGACGTTCGGATGGTCGCCGCGCACGCCGAAGCGCGCGATCAGCGCGGGAATCGCGTCGGCCGGCACCGGGCGAGAGAACAGGAAGCCCTGCGCCTCGATCTCGCCGAGCGCGGACAGCCACGTGATCTGCTCCTCGGTTTCCGTGCCTTCGACGACGACGGTCAGGCCGAGCGAGCGCGCGAGATGCACGATCGACGACACCATCACGCACACGCTGCGATCGGTCGGGATCGCCTGCACGAACGAGCGGTCGACCTTCAGCGTGTCGACGGAGAAGCGGTGCAGGTACGACAGCGACGAATAGCCGGTGCCGAAATCGTCGAGTGCGATCCGGATGCCGAGCTTCTTCAGCGCGACGATCTTCTCGGACACGAGTTCCGGATATTCCATCATCGCGGTTTCGGTGATCTCGAGTTCGAGCCGGTTCGCGTCGATGCCGGTTTCCTGCAGCGTGCTCGAGATCGTCTCGATCAGGTCGCCGCGCCAGAACTGCACGGGCGAGATGTTGACCGCGAGCGTCAGCGTGTCGTGGCCCTCGTCGCGCCAGCGCGCGATCTGCTCGCACGCGGTGCGGATCACGAAGTCGCCGATCGGCACGATCAGGCCCGTCGATTCGGCGATCGAAATGAATTCGTTCGCGGAAATGATCCCGTGCTCGGGGTGGTCCCAGCGCGCGAGCGCCTCGAAGCCGGTGATGGTGCGGTGCGTGAGGTCGATCTTCGGCTGGTATGCGAGGAACAGCTGCCCCTCGGCGAGCGCGACGCGCAATTGCTGTTCCCAGCGCATCAGGTGGTCGGCACGGTGCGACAGGTGCGGCGCATAGAACTGGTAGCAGTTCTTGCCGGCGTCCTTCGCGCTGTACATCGCGAGGTCGGCCTTCTTCAGCAGGTCGATCTCGCTCTCGTTCGCGACGGAGTGCAGCGCGATGCCGATGCTCGCATGCAGCACGAACGAACTGCCGCGCACGTCGAACGGCTCGGCGAACATCCGGATGATCGCTTCGGCGAGGTGCACCGCGCGCCGCTCGACGTCGTCGCCCTTCATCACGACGACGAACTCGTCGCCGCCGATGCGCGCGAGCGAGCCTTCGTCGCCGACCGCATCGGACAGGCGCGACGCGGTCATCTGCAGCACGATGTCGCCGGCGTTGTGGCCGAGCGTGTCGTTGACGGTCTTGAAGTTGTCGAGATCGATGAACAACAGGCCGAGCCGCGACAGGCTCGCCGGCATCGACACGTCGTTGCGCAGCCCGCGCAGCGTCGCATAGCGGTTCGCGAGGCCGGTGAGCAGGTCGAATTCCGCCAGCTGCGTCATCTCGCGCTCGCGGCCGAGCAGCTTGCCGATCAGGCCCGTCGCGACGCCGAAGAACGCGAGCATCGCGAGCGTGATGAAGCTCGTCATCAGCAGGTAGACGTTGCGCGTGTGGTAGTAATCCGCGAATTCCTCGGTCTGCGACAGCCCGACCATCACCGCGAGCGGGTAGCCGTCGAGGTGGCGGTACGACACGATGCGCGTCACGCCGTCGATCGGGTCGATGATGGTGCCCGTCACGCGCTCGGCGATCGGGTAGACGCCCGATGCCGAAAACGCGCCCGGCGCGTTGCTGAGCGAGCCCGTGCGCCGCGCGAGCACGCCGCCCGTGTCGGACACGACCGCGATCACGCCTTCCTTGCCGATCGCCGCGTTGTTGTAGAAGTCGTTCGTGAAATAGCTCGGGTCTTCCGACACGACGACGATGCCCGCGAAGCTGCCGTCCGGGTTGTTCAGGCGCCGCGTCATCTGCAGCGTCCAGTGGCTCGACACGCGGCCGAGCACGGGCTTGCTGATATAGAGGCGGTCGTCGTTGTGCGCGAGGTGGACCTTGAAGTGCTCGCGATCGGACAGGTTGATCGGCTGCGGATGGATTTCGGCGGTGTTCGCGAACAGGATGCCCCTGGCGTTGACGAGCGACACCTGGATCAGCGTGTCGCTCGGCACGACGCCTTTCTCGACGGTGCTCGCGAGATTGAAGCGCGCGGGCGACTTCTCGAACTCGAACTTGACGAAGCGGGTGATCTGGTCGACCTGGTGGATCGCCTTGACCGTATGCTGCTCGAGCGCGGAGGACAGGATCGCCGCGGACGCCGCGGCTTCCTTGTACGCGCTGTCCTTCTCGACCGACAGACGCGCGACGATCACGGCCCACAGCAGCGCAAGCGCCAGCATCCCGAGCAGCGGGATCGCGAATAGCGCACGCCGGCGCGATTTGCGCGGCGCGCGCAGCGGCCGGGTAGGCGGCGTAGGGTTGGACCGGGCGGAGCTCATCGAAGAGGGTGGCGTCCTGCTCGCGTGCGCCATCCGTCGGGATGGCCGGCTATGGTTCGGGTCGCCCCGGCGTCTGTTCGTTCGCGGGATGCGCAACCATCGACAGACCTCCGAAACAACGGATTAGGCCCGATATTACTGGCTGGAGGGTTTTTGCGATAGTTGGGCGAATCGGAGGGGCGCCGGACGGGCCGGCGCCATCGCACATCGCGAAATGTCAGTCAGGTGACCGGAACGTGCCGTCGACGACCGTGACGGTGTGGCCGCCGATCCACGTCGTGCCGTCCTCGTCGTAGCTGACGAAGATGCGGCCGTCGCGGCCGATCGCCGTGCCCTGGCGGGCCGTATACGATCTGCCGGGGCGGCGTTCCT
This sequence comes from Burkholderia sp. MS455, assembly GCF_016899445.1. Classification (NCBI taxonomy): domain Bacteria; kingdom Pseudomonadati; phylum Pseudomonadota; class Betaproteobacteria; order Burkholderiales; family Burkholderiaceae; genus Burkholderia; species Burkholderia sp. MS455. Next base: position 2,625,318 of record NZ_CP041779.1, on the reverse strand, counting down.
GCCGCGTCAGCAGCCCGGCCAGCGCGGCGTTGGCGCTGCCCGTGACGGGGTCCTCGCCGACGCCGAAGCCGCCGCCCGTCATCAGGCAGCGGATTTCGAACGTGGCGGGGCCGCCGTCGGCGTGCGGCGCATAGACCGCGAGGCCGTGCGTGCCGTAGCGGTGCGTGATCGCTTCCAGCGCGGCCGGATCGGGCGACAGGCCGATGCATGCGTCGGCCGACGTCAGCCGCACGACCAGCCACGGCGCGCCGTTGTCGACCGCGCACGGCTGCGCATCCAGGTCGAGCGCGTCGCTGCGCAACGCGGCAGCCAGCGCCGCGTAGTCCGAACGGTCGAGCGGCGTGACGCGTGCCGGCGGCGCGGCGAACGCCCAGCCGTTGGCCTGCTCGCGCAGCGCGACCCGGCCGACCCCGCACTGCTGGATCAGCCGGCCCGGCGTGCGCGGCCGCGCGCCGCTTTCCAGGAACGCATGCGCGGTGCCGAGCGTCGGGTGGCCGGCGAACGGCAGTTCGCCGCCCGGCGTGAAGATTCGCACGCGGTAGTCGGCTTCCGGATCGGTCGGGGTGCAGACGAACGTCGTCTCCGACAGGTTGGTCCAGCGGGCGATCGCGAGCATGTCGTCGTCGCCGAGCGAATCGGCGTCGAACACCACGGCGAGCGGGTTGCCCTTGAACGGTACCGACGTGAACACGTCGACCTGCTTGAAGCGGACGAGATGACCGGGCATCGCGCTGCGCCCGTTACGCGACTTCGGCGATCAGCTCGATCTCGACGCACGCGCCGAGCGGGATCTGCGCGACGCCGAAGGCCGAGCGTGCGTGCTTGCCCGCATCGCCGAACACTTCGGCGATCAGCTCCGACGCGCCGTTCGTCACGATGTGCTGTTCGGTGAAGTCGAGCGTCGAGTTGACGAGGCTCATCAGCTTGACGATGCGCGTGACCTTGTTCAGGTCGCCGGTGTGCGCGTGCAGCGTGGCGAGCAGGTCGATCGCGATCGAGCGCGCGGCCGCCTTGCCGTCTTCCGTCTGCAGATCCGCGCCAAGCTTGCCGGCCCAGACCTTGCCGTCCTTCTTCGCGATGTGGCCCGACAGGTAGACCGTATTGCCGCTTTGCGCGCTCATCACGTAGGCGGCGGCCGGTGCGCCGGCGGTCGGGAGCTCGATGCCGAGCGACTTCAGTTTGTCGTAGACGTTAGCCATGCGTTCGATTCCTCTTAGAGAGTCGTGACAGGAAAAGGGTGGGATCAGAGGCGCTCGCGCAGCAGCTTGCCGAGGCGAGCTACGCCTTCCTCGATCTTCTCGGGCGGCACCGTGACGAACGACAGGCGCAGCGTGTTCGGCTGCGCATCGTTCGCGAAGAACGGTGCGCCCGGCACGAAGGCGACGTGGTTGTCGACGGCCGTGGCGAGCAGCTTCATGCTGTCGATCTGCGCGGGCAGGTTCACCCAGATGAACATCCCGCCTTCCGGGCGGTTCCACGTGACGCCTTCCGGCATGTGGCGTGCCAGCGCGCCGAGCATCGCGTCGCATTGCGCGCTGTACAGCTCGCGGATCGTCGGGATGTGTTCGTCGAGGAAGCCGTCCTTGATCACTTCGTGCGCGATGCGCTGCGTCAGCGTCGGCGTGTGCAGGTCGGTGGCCTGCTTGGCCTGTACGAGCTTGAAGTGGAGTTCCTCGGGGGCAATGATGTAGCCGATCCGCAGGCCCGGTGCGAGCACCTTCGAGAACGTGCCGAGGTGCACGACGTGGTCGGGCGCCATCGACAACATCGTCGGCAGCGGCTCGCCGCGGTAGTTCAGCGCGCCGTACGGATCGTCTTCCAGCACCGGGAACGGGCTCGTCTGCGCGAACGCGGCGAGCGCGCGGCGGCGCTCGACGGGCAGGCGGCGGCCGGTCGGGTTCTGGAAGTTCGGCTGCGCGTACAGGAGGCGCGCGCCTCGCGTGAGTTCGGGTGTGAGGCCTTCCGGCAGCAGGCCCTGCTCGTCGGTCGGCACCTGCACGTAGCGCGGCTCGTACAGCGAGAACGACTGCAGCGCGCCGAGGTAGGTCGGCGTTTCGACGAGGATCGGGCTGCCCGGATCGATAAGCGCCTTGCCGAGCAGGTCGAGCGCCTGCTGCGAGCCGGTCGTGATCAGCACCTGCGACACGCGTACGCTGTAGCGCTCGGCGATCCACTCGCGCAGCGGCAGGTAGCCTTCGGTCGCGCTGTACTGGAGCGCGGCGGCCGGCGCGTCGCGCAGCACGCGGTCGGCGGCGGCGCGCATGCGCTCGGCCGGGAACGTCGCGGGGGCGGGCAGGCCGCCGGCGAACGAGATGACCTCGGGGCGTTCCGTGACCTTCAGGATCTCGCGGATCGCAGAGCTCGTCAGCTTGCGGGCGCGTTCGGAAAGCTGCCAGTGCGGCGGATGCAGGTCGCTCGGATTCATAGTCTCCTCGTTCGGATATCGTGGTCAGTCAAGAAAGGTCGTTCGGGCGGATCGCTTCGACGCTTCCGGGTAGGCATGCGCGAGCGCGGTCGAGCCTTCGCGGCTGGGTGGGCAAAACCGATCAGGCAAAACAGTCATTATGGCGCACCTGTTCAGCCGGCGCGAGCCGGTTGCGCGGTGGTGGCGACCGCCGAGCGGCGCCCGAGCACCACGGTGGCGATCACGGCGGCCGCGAACAGCCACGTCGACGGCGTGACCGTTTCGCCGAACAGCAGCGCGGAAAATGCAATCGTGAAGAAAATCTGCAGCAGCTGCACCTGGCCGACGCGCGCGATGCCGCCCATCGCGAGCCCCGCGTACCACGCGAAGAAGCCGATGAACTGCGAAAAGAGGGTCACGTAGCCGAACGCGAGCCACGTGCGCAGCGCGAGCGGGCCCGGATGCGCGGCATGCTGCAGCCACGCGAGCCAGCCGACCGGCAGCACGAGGAACGGCGCGGACACGACGAGCGCCCAGCAGATCACCTGCCAGCCGCCGATCTGGCGCGCGAGGCGCGCGCCTTCCGCATAGCCGAGCGCGCCGATGCCGACCGCGACGAGCATCAGCGCGTCGCCGGCCTGCACGGTGCCGCCGCCGTCGCGCAGCGCGAATGCGATCACGAGCGCGCTGCCGGCCACCGCGCTGGCCCAGAACGCCTTCGACGGCCGCTCGTGCGACAGCCATGCCGCATACAGCGCGACGAACAGCGGCTGCAGCCCGTTGACGACCGCGCCGTGCGAGGCCGGTACGGATTTCATCGCCCACGCGGAGAACACCGGATACGCGATGATCACGCCGGCCGACGTGATCGCGAGGCTTTTCAGCTGCGCGCGCGTCGGCAGCGGCTCGCGGCGCCACCACAGCAGCAGGCCGGCCGGCACGGCGGCGGCGAGCGCGCGGCCGAGCCCGTTGAGCAGCGGATTGAGTTCGGACACGACGATGCGCGTCATCGGCAGCGTCAGGCTGAAGATCATCACGCCGATCAGGCCGAGCAGCATGCCCCGGGTTTCGCGCGAATTCATGTCGAAGGTGTCTCCGAATTGCAGGGTGGTTGTAATGGACGGGCTTTCAGCGCAGCGAGCGTGAGCCCTGCGGCGTATCGAATTCGGCGACCAGCGCGGGCGGGCCGTCGCCGGTTTCCAGGTCGAGCAGGTGGGCGGCGCCGAGCCAGTCGAGCTGCTCGCGGATGACCTCCGCGCGCGGGTGGGCGCCCTTGAGCGACTTCAGCGCGATACCGTCGTTCGGCAGCGATTCGGCCGGATGGCGCGGGCTGTCCCACTGGATCAGCGACGGCACGAGGCCGTCGCCCGCACCCTGCCATGCGGGGAGCGCGCCGTCGTCGGGCACCGTGAGGCCCCAGCTCAGGTCGCCGCGTCGCATCGCGACGACGGGCGGGATGCGGGCCGGGTACTGGCTCTGCCACAGCGCGAGCTGGCGCGGGCGGTCGACGCGCGCAACCCAGTGCGCGAGAAACGGGCCCTGCGCGAGCCGGGCGTGCATCGCCGGATCGTCGAGCCCGAACAGCCGCGCGCGCGGCGGCCCTGCACCGTCGTCCGGGGCGGGGGCATCGGGGTCGATCGCGATCACTTCGAGGTAGAGCCCGCCCCATGCGCCGAACAGCGCATTGTGGGTCCGCATCAGCGGGTGGCGGCCGCCGCCGGCCGGTTCGATGCCGAGCGCGTCGGCGACATGGCGCACGCCTTCGTCGAGCGTGCGCGCGGCGATCACGAGATGGTCGAGTGTCAGGGAACGGGCTGGCATGAACGTCGGTCGGGGAGCGAAAGTGTCATGGTAGGCGGGCGTTGCGCCGGGCGGTTGCCGGACCGGCCGGCGCACGGGCCGCGGATCAGGCCGGCCGGCGCGGCTCCAGGTGCGGCGGGGCCGGAACGGCGGCCGCACGGTCGCCATTGCGGTCAACTGTAATCGTCGGCACCGGCACAGTAACGGTACAATCGGCGCGATAGCCTTCGGTACAGTTGGAGTTGCCGCCTCATGTCCACCGTCCCCCTCGCCCAGATTCCCGTGCCGCACGATACGGCCACGCTCACGCTCGTCGACCAGCTGGTCCAGTGGGCCCGGCGGCGCATCGACGAGCGCGTGTTCCGTCCCGGCATGCGGATGCCGTCGATCCGCAAGCTCGCGCTCGACAAGAGCGTGTCGCGCTTTACCGTCGTCGAGGCGTACGAGCGCCTCGTCGCGCAGGGTTACCTCGACTCGCGGCGCGGCTCCGGCTTCTACGTGCGCGAGCGCACGGCCGGCCCGCAGCCGGTCGACAACGTGGCGCGCGTATCCGAAGCCGCGCCCGTGCACAACACGATCGACGTCGTCTGGCTGCTGCGCAACATGCTGCACACCGTCAGCCCGGAAAAGGGGCCCGGTCTCGGCTACCTGCCGGGCCGCTGGCTCGACGGCGAGCTGATCACCGGCGCGCTGCGCGCGCTCGGGCGCCAGTCCGGCGCGCAGATGCTCGGCTTCGGCACCGCGCAGGGTTTCCTGCCGCTGCGCCAGCAACTGCAGACGCGCCTCGCCGAAGTCGAGATCGGCGCGACGCCTGACCAGCTCGTGCTGGTATCGGGGATCACGCAGGCAATCGACCTGATCTCGCGGATCTATGTTCGGCCGGGCGACGCGGTGATCGTCGGTGATCCCGCGTGGTTCCAGATGTTCGGCCGCTTCGCGTCGCAGGGCGCACAGCTCGTCGGGATGCCGTACACGCCGGACGGCCCCGATCTCGACGCGCTCGAGACGCTCGTGCAGATGTGGCGACCGAAGATGCTCGTGATCAACTCGGTGCTGCAGAACCCGACCGGCACGTCGCTGTCGGCCGCGCAGGCATTCCGGATCCTGAAGCTCGCGGAGGCGTACGACTTCCTCGTCGTCGAGGACGACGTGTACGGCGACCTGTGCCCGCCGAGCTATCCGGCCACGCGGCTCGCGAGCCTCGACCAGCTGAAGCGCGTGATCTACCTCGGCAGCTATTCGAAGACGCTCGCGGCGAACCTGCGGGTCGGCTACGTCGCGTGCGCGCCGGAGATCGCGAAGGCGGTCACCGACCAGAAGATGCTGGTCGGGATGACGACGCCCGAGCTCAACGAGCGCGTGCTTTACAAGATCCTGACCGAGGGGCATTACCGGCGCCATGTCGAACGGCTGCGCGCGCGGCTCGACGGCGTGCGCGACAAGACCGCGCGGATGCTCGAACGCACCGGGCTGGGGCTCTTCGCGATGCCGGCGGCCGGGATGTTCCTGTGGGCCGACACGGGCGTCGATTCGGACGCGCTCGCGGCCGCCGCGCACGAAGAGGGGTTCCTGCTGACGCCCGGCAGCCTGTTTTCGCCGCAGCAGTCGCCGTCGACGTGGACACGCTTCAACGTCGCGAACTGCGGCGATCCGGCGTTGCCGGGGTTTCTCGCGCGCTATATCGATTCGGCGGTGCGGCGCGCGTCGTGACGCGGCGCGGCACGCCGGCCCTTGAAATCGGGCGCACCGGCCCCAGATAGGCGCGCGAACCGCCGGCGCCGGGCGGTCGCCCGTGCGCGGGCCTCGCGGCATCGCGCGCCGGCCGCCTGCGCCACACCATTCAAGTTCAAGTAAGAGGAAACAATATCCATGGCACATGAAACGATGAGCTTTCAGGCAGAGGTCAAGCAACTCCTCCACCTGATGATCCATTCGCTCTACAGCAACAAGGAAATCTTCCTGCGCGAACTGGTGTCGAACGCGTCCGACGCGGCCGACAAGCTGCGTTTCGAGGGGCTCGCGGACAACGCGCTGTACGAGAACGATCCGAACCTGCGCATCCGCATCGGCTACGACAAGGCCGCGCGCACGATCACGATCGACGACAACGGCATCGGCATGAGCCGCGACGAGGCGATCGCGAACCTCGGCACGATCGCGCGTTCGGGCACCAAGGAATTCTTCACGAAACTGTCCGGCGACCAGCAGAAGGACGCGGCGCTGATCGGCCAGTTCGGCGTCGGCTTCTACTCGGGCTTCATCGTCGCGGACAAGATCACCGTCGAGACGCGCCGCGCGGGCCTGCCGGCGAACGAAGCCGTGCGCTGGGAAAGCGCGGGCGAGGGCGATTTCACGATCGACGCGATCGAGCGCGCGCAGCGCGGCACGACGATCACGCTGCATCTGCGCGAAGGCGAGGACGAGCTGCTGTCGTCGCACCGCCTGAAGTCGATCATCCAGAAGTACTCCGACCACATCGCGCTGCCGATCCTGATGCAGAAGGAAGAATGGGATCAGGAAAAGGGCGAGATGGTCCTGAAGGACGAGGACGAGACCGTCAACCAGGCGAGCGCGCTGTGGACGCGTTCGAAGAGCGACATCACCGACGAGCAGTACACGCAGTTCTACCAGCACGTCGCGCACGACCACCAGGATCCGCTCACGTGGACGCACAACCGCGTCGAGGGCCGCAGCGAATACACGCAACTGCTGTTCGTGCCGTCGCACGCGCCGTTCGACCTGTGGAACCGCGACTATCGCGGCGGCCTGAAGCTGTACGTGAAGCGCGTGTTCATCATGGACGACGCCGAGCAACTGCTGCCGCAATACCTGCGTTTCGTGAAGGGCGTCGTCGATTCGGCCGACCTGCCGCTGAACGTGTCGCGCGAGATCCTGCAGGAAAGCCGCGACGTGAAGGCGATCCGCGAAGGCGTGACGAAGCGCGCGCTGTCGATGCTCGAAGAGCTCGCGAACGCGGAAGAGGATGCCGGCAAGGAAAAGTACAAGACGTTCTGGGGCGCGTTCGGCCAGGTGCTGAAGGAAGGCCTCGGCGAGGATCACGCGAACCGCGAGCGCATCGCGAAGCTGCTGCGCTTCGCGTCGACGCACGGCGACACCGACGCGCAGGACGTGTCGCTCGCCGACTACGTGTCGCGCATGAAGCCCGAGCAGAGCAAGATCTACTACGTGACGGCCGATACGTGGCAGGCCGCGAAGAACAGCCCGCATCTCGAAGTGTTCCGCAAGAAGGGCGTCGAGGTGCTGCTGCTGACCGACCGCGTCGACGAATGGATGCTGTCGTTCCTCAACGAGTTCGACGGCAAGCCGCTCGCGAGCGTCGCGCGCGGCGACCTCGATCTCGGCGAACTGAACGACGAAGAGAAGAAGGCGCAGGAACAGGCGGGCGAGGCGATCAAGCCCGTGGTCGAGAAGATGAAGGAAGCGCTCGGCGACAGGGTGAAGGAAGTACGCGTCACGTTCCGCCTGACCGATTCGCCGTCGTGCCTCGTCGCGGACGACAACGACATGAGCGGCTACCTGCAGCGGATGCTGAAGGCGGCCGGCCAGAACGCGCCGGCGATGCAGCCGATCCTCGAGATCAACCCCGAGCATGCGCTCGTGAAACAGCTGAACGCCGACAGCGCGGATTTCGGCGACTGGTGCCATCTGCTGTTCGACCAGGCGCTGCTGGCAGAAGGCGGCATGCTCGACGATCCGGCGAGCTTCGTGAAGCGGACCAACGCGCTGCTGCTGTCGCGCGCCGCGTGAACGCGCGCATGCGATTCGACGGCGGTCAGGCCGGCTGGCGCGAGACGCCGCGGCCTGGCTGCACGCTCGATCAGCGCGACTGGCTGACGCGCGGCGGATCGCTGACCGCGCATCTCGCGCGGCTCGGCCGCGTGAACGTGCGCGTGACGCGCGAGGCCGTCGACTGTCCGTGGTTCGACGAGCCCGACGCGCTCGCCAGTTCGCCGCGCGCACCGATGTGGGTGCGCGAGGTGATCCTGTCGGTCGACGGTACGCCGTACGTCGCCGCGCACAGCATCGCGCCGCTCGCCGCAAGCAAGGGCGTATGGCAGGCGATGCGGCGGCTGCGCACGCGGCCGCTTGCGGAGCTGCTGTACAGCGATCCGCAGGTCGAGCGCTCGGCGCTCGTCAGCCGGCGCGTGATCGCCGGCCATCCGCTGTATGCGCTTGCCAGTCATGCGCTTGGCGCAGGCGCGCGAGCGCCGCACGCGTTCGTGGCGCGGCGCTCGGTGTTCCAGCGTCACGGCAAACCGTTGATGGTCACCGAGTGCATGCTGCCGGCGCTGTGGCGTCATCTCGACGCGCATGGCGACGGGCCGCGCTCGGGCGGCCAGGGCGGAGGCGCGTGATGCTGCAGGGCTTCGGGCCGGTGGTCGGGCCGAATACGCATACGATGATCCTCGGCAGCTTTCCGGGCGAGGCATCGCTCGATGCCGCGCAGTATTACGCGCATCCGCGCAATCAGTTCTGGCGGCTTTTGGGGGCGGTTCTGCGTGAGCCGGAACTGCACGCGCTCGCTTACGATGCGCGGCTCGAACGCGTGCTGAAGCACGGCATCGGCATCTGGGACGTGCTCGCCGCGTGCCATCGCGAAGGCAGTCTCGATTCGGCGATTCGGAATGCGAAGCCGAACGACTTCGACTCATTGCGTGAGCATGCGCCGTTGCTGAAGAAGGTCTGCTTCAACGGCAAGACGGCAGGGCGGTTTGCTGAAGTGATCGGCGCCGCCGGTTACGAAACGCTCGTTCTGCCGTCTTCGAGCCCGGCAAATGCTTCGCTTTCGTTCGAGCAAAAGCTGCTGCGTTGGCGCGAAGTCGAAAATTAGCCAGACCTCAACCGGTTCGAACGACTTCGATGCGCTGCGCGAGCATGCGCCATCGCTGAAGCGTGAAGCTAGAAGCTAGAAGCGCTCGACGCGTACCTCGACCGAGTCCTTGGGCACGGTCAGCCGCGTGCGGTCGAGCAGGGCATCAGCGGGTGCGGTGCCGTCCGGGTTCAACGGCCTCACTTTGTTGAACACCACGGAAAAACGCTCCGGCGTGACGGTGGCCGACGCATAACCCTGTGCGTCGTGGTCGGCGTAGCGCAGGTCGGGGTTGTTCGTCATCAGGAAGGTGTCGAGTTTGGCCGGGGTGGCGGCCAGCGACGCAAGCGGCGTGCCGCCCCATGCGGCTTTCACGTAGGAATAGAAGGACGCGCTGCTGATGCCTGCGCAGACGAAATCGACTGCCACGGGCGTACCTGTTGCAGGATCGGGGTCGTCCCGCACGACGCCGCACTGAAACGCATGCAGGTCCCCGCTGATCGCGACGACGTTGCGGATCCCCTGTTCGTTCAAGTATGAGAGCAGTTCGTGTTTGTGCGCCGGATAACCGTCCCATGCGTCGCAATCGACCACGAGGCGTGCTGCCGGTGTCTTCGGCGCGCCTGGCATCACGGCCCACAGACGGTTCAACATCACCTCGTTGCCCCACACCTTCCAGGTCGCGGGCGAACCCTTTAGCGTAGCCTTCCACCATTGCGTCTGCTCCGGGCCGAGCATCGACGGCGCGCGACCAAGCTGCGCGGTATCCCGCGCCTCGAAGCGCTGCAGCACATTCTGGTTGACGAAGTAGCGCGAGCCGGCTGCGTCATCGCCATTGACCGGGTCGTGCCCGTGTGTGCGCGCGACAGCCGCCTCGCTTACGACATGGTCGTCGCGATACAGCCGCTCGTCCGTCATCACGAGATGCATCAGCATGCCGAAGCGAAATTCGCGATAGATGCGAATGTTGGTGTACGACGGATTGTCCGGTTCGAAGCGCACGTCGCTCCAGTCCACCGGCATGTACTCCGCCCATGCGCGACTGGCGTTGCGGCGACGCTGCGTCTCCTGCCTTTCCTCGTTGGTGTAGACCTGACGATCCTGCCAGCAGTCGTCGGAAAATTCGTGGTCGTCCCATATCGCGATCATCGGCAGGCGCCGGTGCAGCGTCTGCAAGCGCGGGTCGGTACGATAGGTGCGGTAGAGCGTCCGATAGTCTTCGAGCGTATCGGCATACAGGCGGCCATCGGCGAGAGGTTTTCCGTCAGGCAGGCGCAGCGGAGGATGCGCCGCCTCGACTGCGCCGGGTCTCGAGGCCCCAACCGTTTCATAGATGTAATCGCCCACATGCACGACGAAATCGAGATCGCTTTCGGCTGCCAGCAGGCTCATGGCTTGCCAGTGATTGATGCTCCAGTCCTGGCAGGTGAGCCATGCGAAGCGAACGCGGTCGTTGGCCTCATGGGCATCCGGAGCCGTGCGCGCGACGCCGCTGGCACTCGCGTCGTCGCCGGCGACGAACCGGTAGTGATACGTGATATTCGGTGAGAGCTGCGTGACCTTCGCGCGCACGGTGAAATCATAGGTGGCGCGTGCCCTCAACGGTACGCTGGCGACGAGAGTCGAGAAATCCGGCCGCGTCGATACTTCGAGCCGTAACGGTATCGTGTGCGCGACGCCTTTTGCGCGGTGCCGCGCGTCCTCGAAGACTGGCACGCATCGCGTCCAGAACACGATGGAGCGATCGCGCGGATCGCCGCTGGCGACGCCCTGCGGGAACCGATACCGGCCTTTGCGCACTGTGCCGGCAGACGGGACCGACCGCGGAACGCCAAGCGTACCGGTGGCTGCCGCAATCGTGAAAAAGGTCGACGACTTGAGGAAATGGCGGCGATCCATCGATCCTCCCGATCGGCATACTATGGATGCCAGGAGAGGCGCGTCGCGATGCAGCAGTACGCGATCGTGCCTCGCGAACCTTCAGTGCCGTTCGACTTCTCCGCGCCGAACGGCCGGTTGCGAAATCGAAAGGAGCGGCAACGGACAAACCGAACCCGAAGCTGCCGCGCCACGACTCGACTCCACGGGTCAGGGCTTCGCATCGCCTTGCTTGGCGCCCATGGCCGCGGCAATGCGACTTTGTGCAGCGACGAGTTGGTCATCGGTGGTCGCCACCAGCCACAGACGTGCGTGCTCCTCGATCCGACGGTTGTGGTCCTTCAACGGACCCATCGCGGCAGCGGCCTTCCAGACCACCGGGCCGACTCGGCTGCTCCTGCCCGACGGCGCGCCTACCAGCAGGCAGTAAGGTCCCAGCGGAAGCGATACGAACGGAAGTGCCGGACTGGCGATCACGCGCCAGTCGATGAAGGGTGTATCGCTGATCAGCAGCGGCGTGGGCAAGCCGTAGAGCACACTGAAATCGTACAGCGCCAGCTGCTCTCTCATGCCGACGTAAATTCGCCGGATGTCGTCGACAACCGCCGCGCGGATCTCGTCCTCGAACATGGGTTCCTGCGCGTAGCGGGCAAATGCCTTTCGAGCCTCCCATTGATACGCGCTGAACATGCCGATCTCCACGCAGTCCTGCACTGCGCGCTGAACCTCCGCTACGGAACCGGCTTCCTCTGGCGTGCCCAACTGCGCAGCCCGCAAAAAGCGGGCGAGTCCCGACTCGTGGATCGCAGGACCATCCGCAGAGGCATCGTCGTCAGCGTTCTTACCCAGGGGCACGTAGATATATTTCTCGGCAGCGAAATGCGATTTCTTGCCTTCGTCGAACTTGATTTCGCCATCGACGCAGTCGAGATAGCGAGTCCCGATTCGACCGTGCTCCCAAACCCAGTTTTTCAGGAACGGGCGTAGTGGATGTTGTCTGTCGTGATCGGCCATTGAAACCTCCAGGTTTTCCAGTATGAGCCATTCCAGCAACTCTTCTTGTCGTTCGAGGCCATGTGGTCCCTCGTCGTGGCAGCGAGCCGTTGCGGCTCGACGTGGACGGGCGGAAAGGTGGCGGTCTTCATCAGGCAACTTCCTCTAACGCCGATGCGATGCATTATCGTTCACGCCGAGCGCGGTTGCACGTCGGTCGGTCGACGGAGCGCAAGGGGCGATCCGTCTCGGCGGCCCCCACCCGCACCAATGCTATCCTCTCGTCCGCTCATCCAGCGTCACCCAACGAGATTCAATCATGACCCGACTGATCAAGCGTGCGTCCGCCGAGGCGCGTGCGTTCAAGCAAGGCAAGCCGTCCTCCTACAACGGCTCCGAAAAACTCCAGCCGCCGCGCGTGAAGCGCCGCCCGGAAATCGACGAATACGACGACGTGCCCGTGCTCGAAGCGCCGCGCAAGCCGCGCTTCGCGCCCGTCACGTTCTCCGAAGAGGGCGGCGTGCGCTTCCTGCACTTCGGCACCGAATGGGTGCAGGGTGCGATGCGGATTTCGAAGCCGCTGCATATCGAACTCGAATACGCACAGCAGATGATGGCGTGGCTGCTGTTCCTCGAAACGCCCGAGCGGATCGTCCAGCTCGGGCTCGGCACCGGCGCGCTGACCAAGTTCTCGCACCGCTTCCTGCCGCACGCGAAGGTCGAGGCCGTCGAGCTGAACCCGGCCGTGATCGTCGCCGCGCGCACGATGTTCGCGATGCCGCCTGACGACGCGCGCCTCGCCGTGCACGAAGCCGACGCCTGGGATTTCGTCAACGATCCGGCCAATCGCGGCACGACGGGCGCGATCCAGATCGACCTGTACGACGCGACCGCGCGCGGCCCCGTGCTCGACAGCGTCGCGTTCTACCGCGCGGTGCGCGGCTGCCTCGCCGACGCGGGTATCGCGACGATCAATCTGTTCGGCGATCATCCGAGCTTCGTGCGCAACATGAAGCACCTGAACGCGGCGTTCGATCATCGCGTGATCGCGCTGCCCGAAGTGCACGACGGCAACCGGATCGCGATCGCGTTCTCGGGCCCCGCGCTCGACGTGCCGTTCGCGCAGCTCGACGCACGCGCGAAGCTGATCGAGGACACGCTGAAGCTGCCCGCGCGCAAGTGGGTGAAAGCTTTGAAAGAAACGACCGGCGCACGCGACGCGTCGTTCGCGATCTGACGCTTCATGCGCCGGCGGCATGCCGGTGCAACCGCGCGACAAGGGGCGGATCACCTCGGGTTCGCCCCTGCTTGACCGCGTGCTCGCGGCTCCTATACTGGCGCGAAGCCAGCGGAGCCGCAGCCTACCCGTTTTGCCGCTCCTCTCGCCGCCGTACCCGCTCAACAAGATCGATAACCGGGAAAGATGAGGAGACGTCATGGCTCACGATGCCGACGCCAACCGAGCCGCCAAGCGCTGGCTCTGGCTGCTGGTACTGCCGCTGATCGCGATGGTCTGGGTGCCGTCGTACAACAAGGTCGATCCGCAATGGCTCGGCTTTCCGTTTTTCTACTGGTACCAGTTGCTGTGGGTCTTCATTAGCGCGGCGATCACCGCGTTCGTGTACTTCAAGACCAAGAACGCGTGGAAGGCGAGCGGCCCGCAGGGAGGTGCGCGATGAATCTCGGCGCAACCTTCGTCTTCGTCCTGCTGTTCATCGGCGTCACGATCATCGGTTTCCTGGCTGCGAACTGGCGGCGCGGCGATCTTGCCCATCTCGACGAATGGGGCCTCGGCGGACGCCGCTTCGGCACGATCGTCACATGGTTCCTGCTCGGCGGCGACCTCTACACGGCATATACGTTCGTCGCGGTGCCCGCGCTCGTGTTCGGCGCCGGCGCGATGGGCTTCTTCGCGCTGCCTTATACGATCCTGATCTATCCGTTCGCGTTCGTCGTGTTTCCGAAGCTGTGGAGCATCGCGAAGCGGCATGGCTACGTGACGGCCGCCGACTTCGTCAATGCGCGCTACGGCAGCCGGATGCTCGCACTCGCGATCGCGGTGACGGGCATCCTCGCGACGATGCCGTACATCGCGCTGCAGCTCGTCGGCATCGAGGTGGTGATCGGCGCGCTCGGTTTCGACACGACCGGCTTCGTCGGCGACCTGCCGCTGATCATCGCGTTCGCGATCCTCGCCGCGTACACGTACACGTCGGGGCTGCGCGCGCCCGCGATGATCGCGATCGTGAAGGACGTCCTGATCTACATCACGATTGCCGCGGCGGTCATCGTGATTCCCGCGAAGCTCGGCGGCTTCGGGCAGATCTTCGCTCACGTGCCGCCCGCGAAGCTGCTGCTGAAGGCGCCGGACGCGGCGAGCCTGAACGGCTACAGCGCGTACGTGACGCTCGCGATCGGCTCGGCGCTCGCGCTGTTCCTGTATCCGCACTCGGTCACGGCCATCCTGTCGTCGTCGTCGGGCAACTCGATCCGCCGCAACATGGCGATGCTGCCCGCTTACTCGTTCGTGCTCGGCCTGCTCGCGCTGCTCGGCTACATGGCGCTTGCGGCGGGCGTGAAGGACATGCCGCAGTACGCGCCGTACTTCAAGGCGTTCGGCCCGAACTTCGCGGTGCCCGCGCTGTTCCTCGAGTATTTCCCGTCGTGGTTCGTCGGCGTCGCGTTCGCGGCGATCGGCATCGGCGCGCTGGTGCCGGCGGCGATCATGTCGATCGCGGCCGCGAACCTGTACACGCGCAACATCCACCGCGAGTTCATCAACCGCAACATGACGCACGACCAGGAGACGCACGTCGCGAAGCTCACTTCGCTGATCGTGAAGGTCGGCGCGGTCGCGTTCATCCTCGGGCTGCCGCTGACCTACGCGATCCAGTTGCAACTGCTCGGCGGAATCTGGATCATCCAGACGCTGCCCGCGATCGTGCTCGGCCTGTACACGCGGCTGCTCGACCATCGCGGCCTGCTGATCGGCTGGGCGGCCGGCATCGTGTGCGGCACGTGGATGGCGGTGTCGCTGAAGCTCGCGAGCTCGATCTTCACGATCCACCTGTTCGGCCTCGCGATTCCCGGCTACGCGGCCGTGTGGTCGCTGATCGTGAACCTCGTGGTATCGATCGTGGTGAGCGTGCTGGTGCGCGTATTGGGCATGGCGCATGCGGAGGATCGCACGCGGCCGGAGGATTATCTCGACGTCGTCGAAGGCTGACGCGGGCGGCGCGACGGCCGCCGCCGCGGCTCGCGCGACGCAACAACGAACACGCCCGCCACCGTGAGGTGGCGGGCGTGTTTTTTACGTCAGCCCTGTGCGCGCTTCGCGAGTTCCTCGCGTTGCGACAGATCCTCGACGTTGACCATCCAGTGCACGCCGAAACGGTCCTTCGCCATCCCGAAGCCGAGCGCCCAGAACGTCTTGCCGAACGGCATCGTCACTTCGCCGCCGTCGGCGAGCGCATCGAACAGCTTCTTGCCTTCCTCGACCGTCGCCGGGTTCAGCGACAGCGAATAGCCGGCGTGCGTGCCGGCCGGCTGGCTGCAGTCGCCGTCCGAGCACATGATCATCGAGTCGCCGATCGTGAAGCTCGCATGCATTACCTTGTCGGCCATCTCGGGCGTGATCGCGTGTTCGGGATTCGGCGGCGCATCCTTGAAGTGCATCTTGAACATCGTCTTCGCGCCGAGCGCCTTTTCGTAGAATCGAAGGGCTTCGTCGGCGCGACCGTAGAACGTCAGGTACGGTTGAACTTGCATCGTTGTCTCCTGTAGTGGGTCGGGCCCGCGCGTCGGCGCGGGTTCGGCGTCGTGCAAGATTGACTGGGAAGGGGCACGTCGAGAGGCGGCCGGCGCACCCGTGACGTGGATTGTAGTGCGCGTGCTTGACGATGGAATGAAAAATAAAACGGCCGCGAACATCACGTTCGCGGCCGTTTGCGGCGCGCTTGCTGACGGCTGTTGTCAGTGCTGCTGACAGCCGCTGACGCGCGGCACGCTTCAGCGCAGCGCGTCGATCAGCTTCTCGAGCTTCACCGCATCGGCGGCGAACACGCGGATGCCTTCGGCGAGCTTTTCGGTTGCCATCGCTTCGTCGTTCAACTGGAAGCGGAACGACGCCTCGTCGATCGCCACGCGTTCGGCCGGCTTGTCCTGCAGCGCTTCCGGCGACAGCTTGCGCGAAACCGTCTCGTTGCTGTCCTGCAGCTTCTGCAGCAAATCGGGACTGATCGTCAGCAGGTCGCAGCCGGCGAGTTCGATGATCTGGCTGGTCGTGCGGAAGCTCGCACCCATCACTTCGGTGTTGTAGCCGAACGTCTTGTAGTACGTGTAGATGCGGCGCACCGACTGCACGCCAGGGTCGTTCGCACCGCCGTCCTTCGCTTCATCCCATTCCGCGCCGGCCTGCTTCTTGTACCAGTCGTAGATGCGGCCGACGAACGGGGAAATCAGTTGTGCGCCGGCTTCCGCGCACGCGGCGGCCTGCACGAGCGAGAAAAGCAGGGTCATGTTGCACTTGATCCCTTCCTTCTGCAGCACCTCGGCCGCGCGGATGCCTTCCCACGTCGACGCGAGCTTGATCAGGATGCGCTCGCGGCCGATGCCGGCTGCTTCGTACAGCTTGATCAGTTCGTGCGCCTTGTCGATCGAGCGCTTCGCGTCGAACGACAGGCGCGCGTCGACCTCGGTCGACACGCGGCCCGGGATCAGCTTCAGGATCTCGGTGCCGAACGCGATCAGCAGGCGGTCGATGATGAAGTCGGTGCTTTCGTTGCGATGATCGCGGACGGTTTTCTCGAGGATCGGCTTGTACGCATCCTTCTGGACGGCCTTCAGGATCAGCGACGGGTTCGTGGTCGCGTCCTGCGGCTTGTATTGCGCAAGCTGCTGGAAGTCGCCCGTGTCGGCGACGACGGTCGTGTACTGCTTCAGCTGGTCGAGTGCGGTAGTCATGGCGATTCGGAAGAAGGGCGCGGGGCGCCGGGTTCTCACGGGCCGCGCGAGCGCGGCGGCGAAGCGAAGCGGCGCCGGGCGCCGCTTTCGATCCATCATTTTAGGCCCGATTCGTGTCGGGCACGTTTTGGGACGTCCCGCGGTGTGCACGTCAACCGCCGCGGCGGGCGGCGAGCCGCGTCACGCCGGGCGTCGCGCGTTCAGGATCACCTGCGTGACGATCCCCGCGACGAGCCCCCAGAACGCCGAGCCGATCGACAGCAGCGTGAGGCCCGACGCGGTGACCATGAACGTGACGAGCGCGGCTTCGCGCTGCTTCACGTCCTGCATCGCGTTCGCGAGCCCGCTCATGATCGAGCCGAACAGCGCGAGCGCGGCGACCGACACGACGAGCGCCTTCGGAAGCGCCGCGAACAGCGCGGCGATCGTCGCGCCGAAGACTCCGGCGACCAGGTAGAACGTGCCGCACCACACGGCGGCCGTGTAGCGCTTCGCGTGATCTTCATGCGCTTCGGGGCCCGTGCAGATCGCGGCGGTGATCGCCGCGAGGTTCACGCCGTGCGAGCCGAACGGCGCGAGCAGCAGCGACGCGAGGCCGGTCGTCGCGATCAGCGGCGACGACGGCGTCCGATAGCCGTCCGCGCGCAGCACCGCGATGCCCGGCACGTTCTGCGACGCCATCGCGACGACGAACAGCGGAATGCCGATGCTGACGATCGACGCGATCGAAAACGCGGGCATCGTGAACACGGGCTGCGCGAGCGCGACGTGGAAGCGGCTGAAGTCGAGCAGGCCGAGGCCGCCGGCCACCGCCGTGCCGACGATCAGCGTCGTTACGATCGCATAGCGCGGCGCGAGCCGCTTGACGATCAGGTACGTGAAGAACATCGCGAGCACGAGCGCGGTCTGGAACTGCGCGGCGCGGAAGATCTCGATGCCGATCTCGAACAGGATGCCCGCGAGCAAGGCCGCTGCGATGCCGGCCGGAATCCGGCGCATCAGCGTGTCGAACAGGCCGCTTACGCCGATGGCCGTCAGCAGCAGCGCACACACGACGAACGCGCCGATCGCCTCGGCGTAGGGCACGCCGGGCAGCGACGCGATCAAGAGCGCTGCGCCGGGCGTCGACCACGCGACGACGACCGGCGCGCGAAAGCGCAGCGACAGGCCGATCGTCGTCAGCGCCATGCCGATCGACAGCGCCCAGATCCACGACGAGATCTGCGCATCGGTGAGGTGCGCGGCGCGGCCGGCCTGGAACATCAGCACGAGCGAACTCGTGTAGCCCGTCATCATCGCGACGAAGCCGGCGACGAGCGCCGAGACGGACGTGTCGGCGAAAAAGCGGCGGCCGCCGGCGCGGCCCGCGCTCGCGGTGGGCGAGGGGTTCATGCTATCTCCGGGAGGAGGCCGCCTGGACGCGGCCTTCGTGTCTGCTGGTTGGATGCGTTACTTGCTGAGTGCGCGCATCGCGGTTTCGAGGCCCGCGAGCGTGAGCGGATACATGCGATGGCCGAGCAGGTCGCGGATGACCGCGACCGACTGCCGGTATTCCCATAGCCGCTCGGGCTCGGGGTTGAGCCACGCATGATGGGGGAACTGGTCGGCGAGGCGGCGCAGCCATACGGCGCCGGCTTCCGGGTTGTTGTATTCGACCGAGCCGCCGGGCTGCAGCACTTCGTACGGGCTCATCGTCGCGTCGCCGACGAAGATCAGCTTGTAGTCGGGCGTGAACTTGTGCAGCACGTCCCACGTCGCGGTGCGCTCCGAGTGGCGGCGGCGGTTGTTCTTCCACAGGTGGTCGTACACGCAGTTGTGGAAGTAGAAGAATTCCAGGTGCTTGAATTCGGCCTTCGCGGCCGAGAACAGCTCTTCGGTGCGCTTGATGTGGTCGTCCATCGAGCCGCCGACGTCGAGCAGCATCAGCACCTTCACGTTGTTGTGGCGCTCGGGCACCATCCGCAGGTCGAGCCAGCCCGCGTTTGCGGCCGTGCTGCGGATCGTGCCGGGCAGGTCGAGCTCCTCGGCCGCGCCTTCGCGCGCGAAGCGGCGCAGCCGCCGCAGCGCGACCTTGATGTTGCGCGTGCCGATCTCGACGGAATCGTCGTAGTCGCGGTATGCGCGCGCTTCCCACACCTTCACCGCGGTGCGGTTGCCGTTCGACGGGCCGCCGATGCGCACGCCTTCCGGGTTGTAGCCGCCATGCCCGAACGGCGACGTGCCGCCCGTGCCGATCCACTTGTTGCCGCCTTCGTGGCGTTCCTTCTGCTCTTCGAGCAGTGCCTTCAGACGCTCCATCAGCTTGTCGAGCCCGCCCATCGCTTCGATCTGCGCCTTTTCCTCCGGCGACAGCTCGCGCTCGAGGCGCTTCTCGAGCCAGTCGAGCGGAATGTCGAACGCTTCGGACGGCAGCGCGGACACGCCGTGGAAATACGCGCCGAATGCCTGGTCGAACTTGTCGAAGTACTGCTCGTCCTTGACGAGCGTCATCCGCGCGAGGAAGTAGAACGCGTCGATCGACGGCGAGATCAGCCCGGCCTTCAGCGCTTCTAGCAGCGTCAGGTATTCCTTCACCGAGACGGGCAGCTTGGCTGCGCGCAGCGCGTAGAAGAAATTGAGCAGCATGGCCGGGCCTTCGCGGGTGGGGACGATTACCGGTTGTGCCGGTTCATGTAGACGAGCCGTTCGAGCAGGCTCAGGTCCTGCTCGTTCTTCAGCAGCGCGCCCGCGAGCGGCGGCACGATCTGCTTCGCATCCGTGCCGCGCAGCGCGTCGGCCGGGAGGTTCTCGGCGAGCAGCAGCTTCAGCCAGTCGAGCAGCTCGGACGTCGACGGTTTCTTCTTCAGGCCCGACACGCCGCGCAATTCGAAGAAACTCTCGAGCGCCGCGCGCAGCAGTTCCTCGCGGATGTCGGGGAAGTGGACCGCGACGATCTTCTGCATCGTCGACGGGTCGGGAAACTGGATGTAGTGGAAGAAGCAGCGGCGCAGGAACGCGTCGGGAAGCTCCTTCTCGTTGTTCGACGTGATGATGACGAGCGGGCGGTGCTTCGCGCGTACCGTCTCGCGCGTCTCGTACACGTGGAATTCCATCCGGTCGAGCTCGCGCAGCAGGTCGTTCGGGAATTCGATGTCGGCCTTGTCGATCTCGTCGATCAGCAGCACGCTCGGGTGCTCGGCGTCGAACGCCTGCCACAGCACGCCCTTGACGATGTAGTTCGAGATGTCCTTCACGCGCTCGTCGCCGAGCTGCGAGTCGCGCAGCCGCGACACAGCGTCGTATTCGTACAGGCCCTGCTGCGCCTTCGTCGTCGACTTGATGTGCCACTGCAACAGCGGCATGTCGAGCGCGGCGGCCACTTCCTCGGCGAGCATGGTCTTGCCGGTGCCGGGCTCGCCCTTGATCAGCAGCGGGCGTTGCAGCGTCAGCGCGGCATTGACCGCGAGCTTCAGATCGTCGGTGGCGACGTAGTGCGAGGACCCTTCGAAACGCATGGCGGCGCTCTTCTTTCTCGGGAAAAAAACCCAGTATAAGTCAGAAGGGCTGTGCGGTTGGGCCGCGCCCGCGTATCGTAGCGGGGCTGTGGCGGGGCGGACCGGGGCGCCTGGTGGACGCGTTCCCCGCCGACGCGGTACAATCTGGCCGTTTTTTTTGGCCTGCGTGGCGATCCGATAAGCAAAACGGCGCGGGCCGTTGCCGCTTAGGCGCCAGTTTCCCCTCAAGCTAGGTTACAAGAGCTATGAACAAATTCGTCGGCAAACACGTCGTTGTCGCAGCGCTCGTGGCGCTCGCGGGCAGCGCGCAGGCGGCCGGTGTGGTCGGCAACCCGAAGGACGGGGCGAGCAAGGCCGCCATGTGCATCGGTTGCCACGGCATCCAGGACTACCGCGCGGCGTACCCGGAGGTCTACCGGGTGCCTGTCCTCGGCGGCCAGAACCAGCAATACCTCGAGAACGCGCTGAAGGCCTACCGCAAGAAGGATCGTCATTTCCCGTCGATGAACGCGATCGCCGGTTCGCTGACGGACCAGGACATCGCGGATCTGGCGGCCTACTACGCCGCCCAGAAGGCCGACACGAAGGACAATCCCTACAAGTAAAGCGCGCGCCGCCGATCTCTCCGGCGGGACAGGAGCATTCATGAACAACGCATTCAAGACGGCGGCGGTTGCACTGGCGGCCGGCCTCGCGATCGGTACCGCGCACGCTGCGGACACCACGAAGGGCAAGGAACTGGTCGAATCGCACAACTGCGCGGCCTGCCACGGCGCGCAGATGAACAAGCCGATCAACGCCGAATATCCGCGCCTCGCCGGCCAGCATGCCGACTACCTCGTGTGGGCGATGCGCCAGTACCAGATGGGCCTGACGAACCCGCTGATCGGCCGCAACAACGCGATCATGCAGGCGCAGGTGCAGAGCCTGTCGGTCAGCGACATGAAGGACATCGCGGCCTACATCGAATCGCTGAAAGAGACCGATCTCGTGTTCAAGAAGTAAGCGCGACGGGCCTGTCGGGCCCGCGCAGCAAAAATACCCCGCCGAGGCGGGGTATTTTTTTGTCCGCGGCCCGGGGGCTGCGTGCCGGCGCCGCGGCGCTCAGTCGCGCGACGCGCGGCGCAGGATGCGCTGCAGGTATGCGTCGGTGTCGGGCGGCGTGTTGGTGCGCTGCGCTTCCCAGATCGTCTCGCCGAGGCATTCCATGATCGCGTGCTGCGCGTCGTGGGTCGAGTCGAGTTTCGCCGCCAGCTTGTCGTGCGCGGCGCGGATGCCGGGCGGCTGGTCGATCGACAACTGCTCGCTGATCGCGAGATGCATCGACAGATGCAGGAACGGGTTCGTGCGGCCTTCCTCGGGCGTGTAGTTGCGCGCGGCCGCGCCGTCGGCATCGTCGAGTTCGGCGTGGTACTCGGGATGCTCGACGATCCAGTCGGCCGCCATCGCTTCCAGCGGCGTCAGGATCTCGCCCGCGCGCTGCTTGCGCCAGGTCTCGGTGAAAAAGCGACGCACTTCGTCGCGGCTTGGATTGAACATGGTGGGGGAACGTCGTGATTCGGGCGGCGTCGTGCCGCGTCGCGCATTGTACGCCGGGTCGGCGGACGGCGCTGGAGACGGCCCGGCGGCGGGCTGGAGCGGTTGGCGCGGCAAGCGGCAGCGGGGCGGACTGCCTGGCGGTGCGGGTGCGCGGCGATGGCCGGTTGAATCCGCAGCCGGTTGCGGCCGCTCCGTACCGGTCGGCGAAACGGGTAAGCGTGAACAGGCCCTAGGCTTGCCGCCGCCGCGCCGCTAAACTCCGACGATTCCCTTCATCGCGCCGTTCTCATCCGTTCCGTCATGACCGCCACCGCCCGCTCATCGTCCGCCGCCCTGCAGGGCACGCTCTACGTCGCGCTGTCCGCCGCCGCGTTCGGTGCGATGGCGATCTTCGGCCGGTACGCATACGCGGCCGGCGTCGACGTGCTCGGGCTGCTGATCGTGCGCTTCGCGATCGGCGGCGCGGTGCTCGCCGCGATCGCGCGGCACCGCCGTGTCGCGTGGCCGCGCACACGCGCGCTCGCGCCGCTCGTGGCGATGGGTGCGCTCGGCTACGTCGGCCAGTCGTTCTGCTATTTCAGCGCGCTGCAGCACGCGCAGGCGAGCCTCGTCGCGCTGCTGCTGTACCTGTATCCGGCGTTCGTCACGCTGCTGGCCGCGTGGTGGCTCGGCGAGCGCCTCACGCGCGCGAAGGCCGTCGCGCTCGTGCTGTGCGTCGCGGGTTCGGCGCTGATGGTCGGCGGCGGGCACGGCGAGCCGCTCGGGATCGCGCTCGCGCTGGCTGCCGCGGTGATCTATTCGCTGTACATCGTCGGCGGCACGAAGGCGACGCGCGGCGTCGATCCGCTCGCGACCACCGCGATCATCTGCCTGTCGGCGACCGCGACGCTCGTGGCGATCGCCGTCGTGCGGACCGCGGCGTTCGGCGCGCCGCCGCGCTGGCCCGCGACGGCCGCCGGCTGGGCGTCGATGCTCGCGATCGCGCTCGTCTCGACGGTCGCGGCAATGCTCGCGTTCTTCGCCGGGCTCGAGCGGCTCGGGGCCGCGCGCACGTCGATGCTGTCGACGCTCGAACCGGTCGTGACGGTCGCGCTCGCGGCGCTGCTGTTCGGTGAAGCGCTGTCGCCGCTGCAGTGGGCGGGCGGCGTCGCGATCCTTGCGGCCGTGCTGGCGCTCGTGCGCGCGGGCGGCGCGGCGGCCGACGATGCGACCGCGACGTCCAACGCGTAGTCGGGGAGGGGAAGGGCGTGTACGTCGTGACGGAGCCTGCGTGGCGGGCCGGCGCGATGCGCCTCTGTCGAGCCTGACGCTTATTCGTTGGGCGGCGGCGTCTTCGGCCTGAATTCGCACAGCGGCTCGATCGCGCAGTGCCAGCATTCGGGCTTGCGGGCCTTGCACACATAGCGCCCGTGCAGGATCAGCCAGTGATGCGCGTCTTGCAGGAATTCCTTCGGCGTGAACTTCTCCAGCGCGGCCTCGACGGCGCGCACGTCCTTGCCCGGCGCGAGCCCCGTGCGATTCGCGACACGGAAGATGTGCGTGTCGACCGCGATCGTCGGTTGGCCGAACGCGGTGTTCAGCACGACGTTTGCCGTCTTGCGGCCGACGCCCGGCAGGCTTTCGAGCGCTTCGCGATCGGCCGGCACCTCGCCGTCGTAGCGCTCGAGCAGGATTCGGCACGTCGCGACCACGTTCTTCGCCTTGGTTCGGTAAAGACCGATCGTCTTGATGTACTCGGTGACGCCTTCCTCGCCAAGCGCGACGATTTGTCGCGGGGTGTTCGCGACCGGAAACATCTTCCGCATCGCCTTGTTGACCGACACGTCGGTCGCCTGCGCGGACAGCATCACGGCGATCAGCAACTCGAACGGCGTCGTGTATTCGAGCTCGGTGGTCGGATGCGGATTGAGGCTCTGCAGCGTTTCGTAGATCGCGTGTCTTTTGCTGGCGTTCATGGAGCGTTCTGGTCGGGCGGTGCGGACGGGCCGCCTTGGTCGTCGTTGCCTGCGTCGTGGTCGTCGCCGTCCGCCGCGGCGGCTTCGGCGTCGCGCTGCGCCTGCTGTTCGGCGAGCCGTTTGCGGCGGGCCTCGGCCGCGTCGATCTGCGCCTGGACGGCCGCGCTCACGCCTTCGGTGTTCTTCGGCCCGGCGCCTTGCCCGGAGAGTTCTTCCTTCTTCTTGCGCGCGCGTTCGAGCGCGGCGGCGATGATCGCGCGTTTCTTCGCGTCGGCATCGTCGGCGGCCGGTGCGGTGGCCGGCGTGCCCGGCTGCGCTGCGGGTTGTTCTGCGGCCGGCTTCGCAGCGCCGGCACTGGCCGCGCGGCGTGCGGCGGCGCGCGCTTCGGCGGCCTCGCGTTCGCGGCGCTGGCGGGCGAGCCGGAGGTCATGGCGTTCGCGCGCGGCATCGGCCTGCTCCTGCGACCACGCGTCCCAGCCCGTGCGATCGCCGGTCACGGGCAGCATCGCGATGCAGTCGACGGGGCATGGCGGCACGCACAGGTCGCAGCCCGTGCAGAGCGACTCGACGATCGTATGCATCTGCTTCGGTGCGCCGACGATCGCGTCGACCGGGCACGCCTGCATGCACAGCGTGCAGCCGATGCACAGGCTTTCGTCGATGAATGCGACGGCACGCGGATGCTCGCTGCCGTTGACGGGGTTCAGCGGAATCACCGGCTTGCCGAGCAGGCCGGCGAGGCGCGCGATGCCTTCGGCGCCGCCGGGCGGACACTGGTTGTAGTTCGCATCGCCGGCGGCGATTGCCTCGGCATACGGGCGGCAGCCGTTATAGCCGCACTTCGTGCATTGCGTCTGGGGAAGCAGATCTTCGATACGATCTGCGAGTGTTTTGGAGTCGGTCACGGTGACAACGGGCGCAGCGGCGCCGAATGGCTCTCGGCCGCACGGGGCGCGGCCGGAAAGGTTTGCCAAAGCTCGATTATCGCCGATTTCCCGCATTGCGCTGGACGCCGTCTGTGCGCATAATCGAACCGCTTTTTTGCAGGGGCTCAGCAGGAGGGCGGCCGCACGCGGCGCGCCCGTTCCACGGCGGCCGGCGCCGAGGCGGTGGGGGTGCCGGTCCGGATCACGCGGCTCACATAGCAAAACGCCACCATGAATCAGCCAAAAATCAAAAGAGATCCTGAAGGTACGCGCCGTCGCATCCTGATGGCGGCAGCCGAAGAGTTCGCAAGTGGAGGGCTGTTCGGCGCACGCGTCGACCAGATCGCGCGCCGGGCCGAAACCAACGAGCGCATGCTCTATTACTACTTCGGCAGCAAGGAGCAGCTGTTTACGGCCGTGCTCGAACACGCGTTCTCCGCGCTGACCGAGGCCGAGCGCGTGCTCGATCTCGACGGCGTCGCGCCGGTCGAAGCCGTCACGCGGCTCGCGCATTTCGTTTGGGACTACTACCGCGACCACCCGGAGCTGCTCAGGCTCATCAACAACGAGAACCTGCACGAAGCGCGCTACCTGCACAAGTCGACGCGGATCCGCGAGATGATGTCGCCGATCGTCGCAAAGCTCGGCAACGTGCTGATGCGCGGCCAGAAGGCCGGGCTGTTCCGCAGCGACGTCGATCCGCTGCGCTTCTACGTGACGCTGTCGGGGCTCGGCTACTACATCGTGTCGAACCGCTTCACGCTCGCCGCGACGCTCGGCCGCGACTTCACCGACACCGACGAGCGCGCGGAAATGGTCCGGATGAACACCGAGGTGCTGCTCGCGTATCTGCTGCGGCGCTGACGCGCCGACCAGCGCCCGCCGGATGCAAAAACGCCGCCGTGCGCAGGCAACGGCGGCGTTTTTTCGTCGGAACGCGGTGCGTCAGGCGGCCTTGCGCGTGCGTACGGCTTTTGCGCGCGGGCTGCTGCCGGCACGTTTCGCCGCCGGTGCGGCCTTGGCGGGCGCGGCGGCCGTGACCGTTGCCTTCTCGCGCGCGCGCTTCGCCGTGGTGGCACGTGTCGTTTCGGCTTGCGCGTTGCCGGCCGGCACGGCCGCGAGCGTCGCGGCCGCCGGTGCGACGGGCTGCACCTTCGTCGCCCCGGGCTTCGGTTCCGGCGCATGCTCGCGGATGAAGTCGCGCAGCTGCGGGTAGATGATCGTGCGCCAGCGGCGGCCCGAGAAGATCCCGTAGTGACCGCACTTCTCGGCGGTCAGGCTGCGGCGCTGGTCCTGCGGGATGCCCGTGCACAGTTCGTGCGCGACGTGCGTCTGGCCGCTGCCCGAGATGTCGTCGAGTTCGCCCTCGATCGTCATCAGCGCGGTGTGCCTGATGTCCTGCGGACGCACACGCTCGCCTTCGACATCCCACGTGCCTTCGGCCAGCCGGAATTCCTGGAACACGACACGGATCGTCTCGAGGTAATACTCGGCGGCCATGTCGAGCACCGCGTTGTATTCGTCGTAGAAGCGGCGGTGCGCTTCGGCGTCGTCCTCGTCGCCGCGCAGCAGGCTCTGGTAGAAATCCCAGTGCGATTGCGCGTGCCGTTCCGGGTTCATCGCGACGAAACCCGTGTGCTGCAGGAAGCCCGGATACACGTGGCGGCCTTCTCCCGGATAGTTCGCGGGCACCGTGTGGATCACGTTGTTCTCGAACCACGAGGTCGAATGCTGCGTCGCGAGCGAGTTCACCGACGTCGGGCTGCGTCGCGCGTCGATCGGGCCGCCCATCATCGTCATCGTGAGCGGCGTGTCCTCGCCGCGGCTCGCCATCAGCGAGATCGCCGCGAGCACCGGCACCGTCGGCTGGCACACCGAGATCACGTGCAGGTTGCGCGCGCCGATGTGACGGATGAACTCCTGGATGTACGCGACGTAGTCGTGCAGGTGGAACGGGCCGGTCTCGACCGGCACCATCCGCGCGTCGATCCAGTCGGTGATGTAGACCTTGTGATCCTGCAGCAGCGTGCGCACCGTGTCGCGCAGCAGCGTCGAGTGGTGGCCCGACAGCGGCGCGCAGACCAGCACGACCGGCTCGTCCTTCAACTGCGTGACGGCGTCGGCGTCGTCCGAATAGCGCTTGAAACGCAGCAGCCGGCAGAACGGCTTCTCGACGATCGTCTGCTCGACGATCGGGATGTTGTGGCCGTCCTTGACGATCTGGTGAAGGTTGAATTCGGGCTTCTCGTAATCCTTGCCGAGCCGGTACATCAGTTCGTACGCGGCGGCCATCCGCGTCGCGCCCGGCATCAGCGAGAACGGGCTGGACGGATTGGCGAACGACTTGGAGGCGGCCTGGGCCCAGGCCGTGAGCGGGCTCAGCATCGCCCGCTGGAATTCGTGCAGTTGGTAAAGCATGCAGACTACTCCCGCGTGGGGGACGGTGCGCAAGGGCGGCGTGAGGCGTCGCGGCGTGCCGTGGGGGTCAGCGGCCGGCCATGTTGCACTGCGGCCGGTCAATCGTGTCGATCATATCGGACAACGATGAATGTTGCAATGCAACATTTCCGCGATTTTTCATCAAAATTTTGCGATTTGACGTTCTCTGAAAAAGCTGCCCGCGCCTCGTTCAGCGCCCCGTGGCCATCGCCGGTGCGGGCTGGCCGGCCGCGCGCGCCATTGCGTCTTCATGGTGCATCAGGTTCATCGCGGTATGCACGAGCGCCACGTGCGAGAACGCCTGCGGGAAGTTGCCGACGAGCCGCCCGGCAACCGGGTCGTACTCTTCCGCGAGCAGCCCGAGATCGTTCGACAGCGAGAGCAGCCGGCTGAACAGGCGGTGCGCGTCGTCGATCCGGCCGAGCAGCGCGTAGTTGTCGACCAGCCAGAAGCTGCACGCGAGAAACGTGCCTTCGCCGGGCGGCAGGCCGTCGTCGTATTCGGTCGTGCGGTAGCGCATCACGAGCCCGTCGTGCAGCAATTCCCGCTCGATCGCTTCGACGGTGCCGACGATGCGCGGGTCTTCCGGCGGCAGGAAGCCGAGCAGCGGCATCAGCAGCACGCTCGCGTCGAGTTCGTCGCTGCCGTAGCTCTGCGCGAACGCCTGCTTGTCTTTGTGCCACGCGTTGTCGCATACGTCGGCATGGATCCGCTCGCGCAGCGCGCGCCAGCGGTCGAGCGAGCCGGGCAGCCGGAACATTTCCGCAGACTTGATCGCGCGGTCGAACGCAACCCACGCCATCACCTTCGAGAACGTGAAATGACGGCGGCCGCCGCGCGTTTCCCAGACCCCCTCGTCGGGTTCCTGCCAGATCTTCTCGAGATGGTCGAGCAGCGCGCACTGCACGGACCAGACCGTGTCGTCGGCTTGCAGCCCGCCCACGCGCGCGAGGTGCAGCGCGGCCATCACCTCGCCGAACACGTCGAGCTGGAGCTGGTTCGCGGCGCCGTTGCCGATGCGTACGGGCTTCGAGTCCTGATAGCCGGGCAGCCAGTCGAGTTCCATTTCCGGCAGCCGGCGTTCGCCGGCGATCCCGTACATGATCTGGATCTGCTCGGGCGAGCCGGCCATCACGCGGCCGAGCCACGTGCGCCATGCGCGCGCCTCGTCGTAGTAGCCGCCGCGCATCAGCGCGAGCAGCGTGATCGTCGCGTCGCGCAGCCAGCAGTAGCGGTAGTCCCAGTTGCGGTTGCCGCCGATCTTCTCGGGCAGCGACGTGGTCGGCGCCGCGACGATGCCGCCGGTCGGCTCGTACGCGAGCGCCTTCAGCGTGATCAGCGAACGGCGCACGGCCGCCGCGTAGCGGCCCTGCACCTGGCAGCGGCCCGACCATTCGAGCCAGTAGTTCTCGGTGCGCGCGAGCATCGACAGCGGATCGCGCGCGGGCGGCAGCCGCATGTGCGATGCCGCGTAGCTGAGCGAGAACGGCACGCGTTCGTCGGCGCTCACCGTGAATTCCGCAATCGTATGAAGGTTCTTGCCGGTGAGCGGCACCGGCGTGCGCAGCACGACGGTATCGGGGCCGGCGATCGCCTTCATGCCGTCCTCGCGGGTCAGTTGCGTGACCCACGGGACCGAGAAGCCGTAGTCGAAGCGCAACACGAGCTCCATGCGCATCTTCATCGTGCCGTGGCGGCCGACGACGATCCGCACGAGTTCGGACCAGCCGTTGCCGGGCGGCATGAAGTCGATCACGGTGACGGCGCCGTCGGCGCTTTCGTAGTCGGTTTCGAGAACCAGCGTGTCGCCGCGATAGCGGCGGGTCGTGTGCGTGATCGCGGCGTCGGCGGCCGGCGCGAGCAGCCAGCGGCCGTGCTCGGGCGTGCCGACGAGCGCCGCGAAGCAGGCGCCCGAATCGAAGCGGGGCCAGCACAGCCAGTCGACGGAGCCGTCTTTTGCGATCAGCGCGGCGGTGTGGCCGTCGCCGACGAGGGCGTAGTCTTCGATCAGGGCGGGCATGGGCAGGCGATCCTTGGTTTCGAGTTCACAATGCGGACGGCGGCGCCCGGGCTTCACGCGCCGGCGCTGCGCCCCGTATACTCGGCCGGGCGGCGGAGCGCGTGAACGGCCGGCGTTTCGTCCTATCTCAACACTTGAAGCGACTCGATGCAAGGAGGATTCAATGCCCAACCGTTTACGCGAGCATGACGCACGCGCTTCGACACGAGGGTTCCCGCTTAGGCTCGCTCACTGGATGAAAGGTTTCGCGATCGTGCTTTCCTTGTCCGCGACCCACGCATTTGCGCAGCAATCGCCCGCCCCGGCCGACGGCGTCTACAACCTGCTCGTCGGCACCTATACGGGGGGCGGCAGCGACGGGATCTACGTCTACCGCTTCGATACGAAAACCGGCAGCGTCGCGCCGGTGTCGTCGGCGAAGACCGTGAATCCGTCATATCTGTTGCCGAGCCGCGACGGTCGCACCGTCTACGCGGTCAACGAACTGCCCGGCGACGACGGGCCGGCGACGCAGCGCGGCGGCGTCAGCGCGTTCCGCTTCGACGCGAAGACGGGCGCGCTGACCTTCATCGACCGCGTGTCGTCGGAGGGGAACGATCCTTGCTATCTCGCGCTGTCGCCGGACGGCAAGTACCTCGTGACGGCCAACTATTCGGTTGCGGCGGATCCGGGCGGCAGCTTCGCGGTGTTCCCGCTGCGCGACGACGGCGCGGTCGGCCAGGCCGTGCTGACCGTGCACCATGAAGGCACGGGGCCCGTGAAGGGCCGCCAGGACGGCGCGCACGTGCACTCGACGGTGTTTTCGCCGGACGGCCGTTACCTGTTCGTGCAGGATCTCGGCGCGGACAAGCTCTACGGCTACCGCTATACGGTGGACGGCAGCCGCGGGCTGATCGGCCCGACCGACACGCGCTACACGACGGTGAAGGCCGGTTCGGGCCCGCGTCACATGGTGTTCGGCGACGACGGCCGGTTCGCGTACGTGACGAGCGAGCTGAATGCGTCGGTCGAGGTGTTCGGCTACCACGACGGCAAGCTGACGCCGGTCGAGACGGTGCCGATGACGGCGCCGGGCTTCAAGGGCAAGGTCGGCGGCGGCGCGATTCATCTGTCGCCGGACGGCCGCTTCCTGTATGCGAGCAACCGCGGCGACGCGAACGACATCGTGATCTACGCGGTGAACCGGGCCGACGGCCGGCTGAAGCACGTCGGCCGCCAGTCGAGCCTCGGCAAGACACCGCGCGAGTTCCTGATCGATCCGACCGGCAAGTGGCTGATCGTCGGCAACCAGGACAGCGATACGTTCTACGTGTTCAGCCGCGATGCCGAAACGGGGCAGCTCGGCGCCAATCCGCAGAAGGTCGCGGTCGGCAAGCCGGTCGATTTCAAGCTGGTGCCGGCGCTGTAAATGACGAAGGGCGCTGCCGATGCAGCGCCCTTCGTGTTCCGGGGCGGCCGGTTTCGCGGCGCGCCCGCGCCGGCCGATCGCGGCCGGGCGGCCGCCTTGCTCAGTCGGCCGCGGCCGGCACGAGCACCTCGCGGCTGCCGTTGATGCCCATCGCCGATACGAGCCCGGCCGCTTCCATCTGCTCGACGAGGCGCGCGGCGCGGTTGTAGCCGATGCGCAACTGCCGCTGCACCGACGAGATCGACGCGCGCCGCGTGCGCACGACGAACGCGACGGCTTCGTCGTACAGCGGATCGGCTTCCGCGTCCGGCGCTTCGCCGAACAGGTCCTGCGTCGCGCCGTCGGCGGCCGGGCCGTCGAGAATCCCTTCCTCGTACTGCGGCTCGCCGAACTGCTTCAGGTACTCGACGATCCGGTGCACTTCCTCGTCGGCGACGAACGCGCCGTGCACGCGCTGCGGATAACCGGTGCCCGGCGGCAGGAACAGCATGTCGCCCATCCCGAGCAGCGATTCGGCGCCCATCTGGTCGAGGATCGTGCGCGAGTCGATCTTCGACGACACCTGGAACGCAACGCGCGTCGGGATGTTCGCCTTGATCAGACCCGTGATCACGTCGACGGACGGACGCTGCGTCGCGAGGATCAGGTGGATGCCGGCCGCGCGCGCCTTCTGCGCGAGGCGCGCGATCAGCTCTTCGATCTTCTTGCCGGCGACCATCATCAGGTCGGCCAGTTCGTCGATCACGACGACGATCAGCGGCAGTTTCGACAGCGGCTCGGGATCCTCGGGCGTCAGCGAGAACGGGTTGCCGATCTTCTTTTCCTTCGCTTCCGCGTCGCGGATCTTCTGGTTGAAGCCCGCGAGGTTGCGCACGCCGACGGCCGACATCAGCCGGTAGCGCTTTTCCATTTCGCCGACGCACCAGTTCAGCGCGTTCGCCGCGAGCTTCATGTCGGTGACGACCGGCGCGAGCAGGTGCGGGATGCCTTCGTAGACCGACAGTTCCAGCATCTTCGGGTCGATCATGATGAGCCGCACGTCCTCGGGCGTCGCCTTGTACAGCAGCGACAGGATCATCGCGTTGATCGCGACCGACTTGCCCGAGCCCGTCGTGCCGGCGACGAGCATGTGCGGCGCCTTCGCGAGATCGGTCACGACCGGGTGGCCGGTGATGTCCTTGCCCATCGCGATCGTCAGTTGCGACGGCGAATGCTGGTACTCGCGCGCGGCAAGGATTTCCGACAGGCGGATCATCTGGCGCTTCGCGTTCGGCAGTTCGAGGCCCATGCAGGTCTTGCCGGGGATCGTCTCGACGACGCGGATCGACGTGAGGCCGAGGCCGCGCGACAGGTCCTTCATCAGGCCGACGATCTGACTGCCGCGCACGCCGAGCGCGGGCTCGATCTCGAAGCGCGTGATCACGGGGCCGGCCGACGCGCCGACGACCGCCACCGGCACCTTGAATTCCTGCAGCCGCTGTTCGATCACCTGGGCCGTCTGCGCGAGGTGTTCCTCGGTGATCATTTCGACGTCGTCGGACGCGGGCTCGAGCAGGTCGAGCGTCGGCAGTTCGACGTTGAACGACGCAGGCGCGTGGAATTCGAACGCGTTCGGGCGCGGTTGGCGCGCGGGGGTGTCGGGGGCGGCGTTTGTGTCGGCCGCGGCAGGCGCGGCCGGTTCGGTTGCCACGGCGGCGATTGCGCCGACGGGTGCGGCAGCGGGAAGCGTCGGCGCGGCAGCGGCAGTCGCCGGCGTGGGCAGGCCCGCGCCGGGAACGGTTGTTGCCGGTTGCGGTGCCGCGATCGATGCGGCAGTCGGTGTCGCGGACACATTCGGCACCGACCAGCTTGCCGACGATGCGGCAGGGGCGGGTGGTGTAGCGAACGCCGTAGTTGCGGTTGCCGCAGGCGCCGATGCGATCGGCAGAGGCTGCGTCGCGGTCGTTGCCGCGATGGACGCCAGCGATCCGGCCGCGATGACAGGCGCGCCTGCGACCGGTTGAACCGGGGCCGCCGCGGTCGTGGTCATCGGGGTGATTGCGCCCGAGGACGATGTCGTTACGACGGAAGCGGCTGGCGGAACCGGCAGGCTGGCCGCCGGCTGCGGTGTGGTTGAGCCGGATCTGCCGAATGTCGTGCCGGTCGACGAGGCTGCCGGGTTGGCCGACAGAGTCGATGCGGGCGCGAAAGGCTGTGCGGCGATCGAGCCGGACGCGAAACTCACGGGCGCCGCGGGAGCGGGCGTAGGCGTTGCCGCCGGTGCAGGCGCTTGCGCGGTCGAGCTGAATGTCGAATCCGACGCGCCGGCCGTCGATGGTGCCGTGGCGGGTACAGCGGTCGATGCGGGCGTTGATTCGCGGGAGAGTGAACCGTAAGTCTCGCCCGAAACGCCGACCGGCGCCGCCGATACTACCGATGCGACGGCCGGTGCCGATGCGGCTGGCTGTGAAAGCGGAGCGGATGCCGAACCGGTTGCACCGACCGGTGAAGTCGAAGCGACCGGTGCAAAGGTCGATGCCGAGGCTGCCAGCTGCGAAAGCGAAGCGGGCGCAGTGCCGGTTACGCCGACCGGTGAAGTCGACGCGGCCGATGGAACGGTCGATGCCGGTGCGGCCGGCTGCGAAAGCGAAGCGGATTCAGTACCGGTAACACCGGCCGGTGCAGCCGCAGCGGTGTCGGGCGCCATGCTCGATGCAGATGCAGGTACCTGCGCGGTCGCACCATGAGCTGCGCCGCCGAGCGGCGAAGTAGCGGCGGCCGAAGCCGTCGGTGCTGCGGCAAACGGTTGAGCTGCCTGCGATTTCGGCAATCCTGCGAAGACGGCCGTATTTGTCGTTGCAGGTTGCACCGTCGGTGGAATCGACGGCGTCCGTGCCCAATCAGTCGCAGGCGTGGCGCCCTGCGCGATTGTCGACAGCGGTGCGGCGCGCTCTGCGGCTTTCGGCTCGACGGTTTCAGATGCGGCACGCGATGCAGTCAGTGCCGACCCTGCCGCAAGCGGCACGGCGTCGGAAACGGCGCGTGCCGACGATTCTGCGATCGAAGAAGAGGAGAGGGCTGCAAACGGAACGATCTCCGCGGCGGGTTGGACGTCGGCGTGAGCATCGGCGATGCCCTGCGGCGCATGGGCCGGTGCAAGGCGATCGATCGCAGGAGCCGGTTGCGCGTCGTACTTGTCATCGGTATCGACGGACGCTACCGGATTGCTTGCAGCGATGTCGTGAACCGCCTCGTCTTGCGGTTGCGCGGAGGCCGCATCGGCCGGCTCCGATCCCGTCGCGTCCGCCGGCGACGCAGCGATCGGGCTACCGGCCGACCCGTCGAACGCGAAAACCGGCCGGCTGGCGAGGTCTTCCCACGGAGCGAGGTCGATTGGCGCGTCGAACGACGGCGCGGGTGCGATTCCGAATGCCGGCGCGACGGGCGCATCGTTGGCGTGCCGGATCTCGGGGGCGCCGCGATGCGAAAACGCCGCATTGTCGATGCCGGTATCCGGCAGCGTCTGCGGGACGACATCGTCGAACGTCGTGGTGCCCGTATCGGCAACCGGAGCATGCGCCGCGCCGGACGCTGCCGGCATGAACGCATCCAGACTGATCGGCGCGTTGTCGTCGTAAGCGGGCGCTGCATCGTGTTCGACCGTGGCGCCGGCGTCATGGGCCGCGACGCCGTGCGTCGCGGAGGCGAACCCGTTCGACACGGCAGCCGACACCGGCGCGGCAACGCTGCCGGCTGTCGCTGCCATACCGGCCACGGTTGCGGCGGCTGCCGCCGCGTGCGCGGCATCGGTCGACTGCGAACCGCCGAGCGTGGCCCATTGCGCGGTGCTGGCCTCGATCGAGCGCAGCGTGTCGTGAACGCTCGGCGCCGGTGTGATCGGCGCCGCGGGTTTTTCCGTCCATGCATAGAGTGGCGCGCGCACCGGCGTTTGCGATGCCGGGCGGCGGCGCGCGGTGTCGGGCGGCAGGCCGGCCGCGCCGATTCCCGCCGCCGGCCGCACGGCAGGGCGCGGCGGCGGCGCGCTGGCCGGCCGCGGCGTGACCGTGGTGTGCGGAGCGGCCTGCTTCAGCGCAGCGGTGGCCGGTCGCGCAGCCGTCGGCCGCGGCCGGACGGGTTCGAATCCGACCGGAAGCGGGGCGGGATCGGGGCGCGGCACTTGCGAGTTCGCCGCCGCACGCGCGAGGCTGGCAGTGCTGCCGGTCGTCGGGGGCGGCATCGCGCTGGCCGGCATCGGCGCGGGCGGTGCCGGCATGCTGCGACCGGTCGCGGTCGGTTTCAGCCAGCCCGACGGCGCAACGGGTTCCGTGTGCGGACGCGGAGGCGTCTTGCTGCGCGGCTTCGGCCGCGCCTGCGGGTCGGGTTTCCACAGCGTCGGGCGCGAATACCGGCCGTTCTGGCGCGGCGCCATCGAGTTGACGGTATGCGCGGTGGTCGGCTGCACGACATCGTCGTCGCGATGCAGCGCGCTGCGCGGCAGGTCGGCGATACCGCGGGCGTCGTCGTCGTCGCGCTCGCGCGACAGCTTGACGCCGAACGACGTGTCGACCCATGCGGCGAACTGGCGCCAGCCGATGCCGGTCAGCCAGGGCAACCCGGCGAAAAACAGCACGACCATCGCGACCGGCGTGCCGATCGGACCGAGCACATGGGCGAAGCCCGCGGAGAACGCGTGGCCGAGCGCGTTCGTGTCGGGGCCCGACAGCGCGCTCGTTAGCGTGCAGCTTGCGACGAACACCGCGGCGAAGCCGAGCCACAGGCGGATCGAGCCGCGGCCGGCGAGGCCGCCGCCGCCGGGCAGCATCGCCTGCACGAGACGCCAGAAGAGAAGGAGGAACCAGACGGCGGAGATGCCGAACCAGCCGAAGACAACCGTGTGCATGCTTTGAAACAGGAGTGGGGAGGGGCGCGCGGGGCGCGACCCGCCGAGTTTAACCGGCCGGCGAACAAGATTCTAAGGCGGCGTGAATTCGTTTCACGCCGTGCTGCGCGTGCGTCCGGCACGCGCGCGCAACGCGAAGGCGGTCGGCCGGCCTTCGCGTGCGCGGTGCATCAGGGGCTCCGGTGCGTGAAGGTCAGCGTTGCGCCGGCATTGGTCACGATCTGCAGTTGCTTGGGTTCGCGCATCTGCACGCCGGTCTTCTCGATATGGGCGAGCGCGTCGAGGTACGCGTGTTCGAGCTGGCCGCCGAGCGTATTCGGGCAGGCCATCCGCGTGCCGGCGAGCGGCCCGAAGCTCAGCAGGCCGTTCTTGATCGCGTAGGTGCCCATGTAGCGGTTGCAGCCCGAGAACCCGCTGGCGCGCCGGATGCCCGAATCGGTCGACAGCGCGAGCTTGATCGGCTCGCCGTTGTCGCCGTGCGGGATCGTGCGCTGCGTGCCGTCGGCGTTCAGCCAGCTGGTGAGCTCCCAACTCGTGTCGTCGAGCAACTGGACGGCGGCCGGGTTGTACGGGTCGGGGGCGGGGGCGGCGGAATCGGGGTGGGTCGGCATCGCGCAGGCGGCGAGAAGCGTGGCAAGCGTCAACGCGCAGAGCGGCGCGCGCAACGGACGAAGCAGGCCGGTGCGGGCGCGTGCGGCTGCGAACAGGTGGGACATGAGCCTCGTTCCTCATCGGATTCTGATCAAGGCGTAAGAGTAACGCACCCGCCCCGCGGCAGGCGAGCCGACACTTCACGCGCGAAAACGTTCGCAGCCTGCCCGCGCGCGGCGCACGGCCGGGCAGCGGCACGGCGAAACCGCCAAACCGGCGTCGTGGCGCGTGTTAACATCGGAGCCGTTTTCGTCCTCCACCAGAAGCGGGAAATCACATGCAGATCGGTCAGCGGCTCGGTACGCCGCTTTCACCCTCGGCCACGCGCGTCATGCTGCTCGGCGCCGGCGAACTCGGCAAGGAAGTCATCATCGCGTTGCAGCGGCTCGGTGTAGAAGTCATCGCGGTCGACCGCTATCCGGACGCACCGGGCCACCAGGTCGCGCATCGCGCGCACGTGATCGACATGACGGACGCAGCCGCGCTGCGGGCGATCGTCGAGGCCGAGCGCCCGCACCTGATCGTGCCGGAGATCGAGGCGATCGCGACCGACGCGCTCGCGGCGATCGAGGCGGCCGGCCTCGCCGAGGTGATCCCGACCGCACGGGCGACGCAACTCACGATGAACCGCGAAGGGATCCGCCGGCTCGCGGCCGAAGAGCTCGGGCTGCCGACGTCGCCATATGCGTTCGCGGAATCGTTCGAGGCCTTCAGCGCGGCGGTCGCGAAGATCGGCATGCCGTGCGTCGTGAAGCCGGTGATGTCGTCGTCGGGCAAGGGGCAGTCGGTCGTGAAGACCGAAGCCGACGTGAAGCCCGCGTGGGACTACGCGATGGCGGGCGGGCGCGTGAACCACGGCCGCGTGATCGTCGAAGGCTTCATCGATTTCGAATACGAGATCACGCAACTGACCGTGCGCGCGATCGACCCGGCGACGCTCGGCACGCGCACCTACTTCTGCGAACCGGTCGGCCACGTGCAGGTCGCGGGCGACTACGTCGAATCGTGGCAGCCGCAGCCGATGAGCGCGGTGGCGCTCGAGAAGTCGCGCGAGATCGCGCACAAGGTCACCGAGGCGCTCGGCGGGCGCGGGCTGTTCGGCGTCGAGCTGTTCGTGCGCGGCGACGACGTGTGGTTCTCCGAGGTGAGCCCGCGGCCGCACGATACGGGCCTCGTCACGCTCGCGTCGCAGCGTCAGTCGGAATTCGAGCTGCACGCGCGCGCGATTCTCGGGCTGCCGGTCGATCCGGCGCTCGGAACGCCGGCCGCGTCGGCCGTGATCTACGGCGGGCTCGACGAGCGCGGGATCGCGTTCGAAGGCGTGCGCGACGCGCTCGCGGTGCCGGGCGCCGACCTGCGCCTGTTCGGCAAGCCGGAAAGTTTTGCGAAGCGGCGCATGGGCGTCGCGCTGGCGACCGGCGCGACCGTCGACGAAGCCCGCGAACGCGCGAAGCGCGCCGCCGCGGCCGTCCGGCCCGTGTCGGCCCGCTGACGGAACGAGGAGAGGGCGATGGCGCCGATCTGGCTGCGTATCGGAAAGCTGGGCGCCGCGCTGGCGCTTGCCGCGAGTCTCGCGGGTTGCGGCCTCGCGGCCGCGCCGTGCCGGGTGGCATCGGCCGGGCTCAAGATCGTGCCGCTCGTCGGCCATGTCGCGGCCGCGCCGACCGACGCGTGCGCCGACGTCATCGATCCCTGACGACGATAACCGGTGCGATAACCAACAATAACCGCGCCCCGCGAGGGTGCGTTTCCACCCGTCTCGCGAGAGGATCTGCATGATTCGCCAAACCGTCGCCGCACTCGCGCTCGCCGGCACCGCCGTTTCCGTCGCGCATGCCGCGCAACTGACCGTCGAAGAGATCGACGCCGATTCGCGCCAGCAGGCCTTCTACCAGTGCGCGAACCAGAAGCAGCCCGTGCGCGTGTCGTACTGGCTCGCGGGCAACGGCCAGAGCTTCGCGCTCGTGCCGGTCAACGGGCGGCAACTGCTGTTCGTCGATACCGTGTCGGCCTCGGGCGCGCGCTATCAGGCCGGCCGCTATACGTGGTGGACGAAGGGCAAGGAAGCGACGCTGCGCGACGAGATCGCCGACCCGAAGTCGCCGCCGCTGCTTGGCGACTGCGTGCAGGTCGAGAAGAAAAGGAAGAAGGGCTGAGCGCCGGGCGCGATCGTGGATCGTGTCCGCCAGGCGCCAGCGCCAGCCGGCTGCCGGACCTGAAGGTTCGGCGCTCAGACCTGCCGCGGACGCCTGGGCAACGCCATTCTTGATCGGGCCCCTGATGTCGCTCGACGACCGATCGGGATAGCCCGACCGGGCCGTTCGTCGGCCGTGCGGCGCTGTCCGGGCTCGCCGCGCGAACTGCCGCTGCGGCCGTTCGCGGCGTTGTCACGGACAGATGGCCGCGCAGTGCTACAATACGGCCCTTTCCGCCGGCATTCGCGCCGAACGGAGTCCGCACGGCCTGGTGTCCAGCGTTCGCATTGAACCGGTCCCAAGCGCCAGAGCGGCGCCGCGCGGCGCGCCGCGGCTCCGTCTATTTCCGAATTGTGATGAGCGCAGGCCCGGCTGGCCTGACGCACGATGTCCCCGCCGCGCCTTTTGAGCGAAACGCCACCATGTCCGATTCTGTCGCCAAGCCCGTCGACGCAACCTTCGACCAATTCGGCCTTGCCGCCGATATCCTGAAAGCCATTGTGGAGCAGGGCTATACGACGCCGACGCCGATCCAGGCGCAGGCCATTCCGGTCGTGCTCGCCGGCCGCGACGTCATGGGCGCCGCGCAAACAGGCACCGGCAAGACCGCGAGCTTCTCGCTGCCGATCATCCAGCGCCTGCTGCCGCAGGCCAACACGAGCGCATCGCCCGCGCGCCACCCGGTGCGCGCGCTGATCCTGACGCCGACCCGCGAACTGGCCGACCAGGTCGCCGCGAACGTGCATGCGTACGGGAAGCACACGCCGCTGCGCAGCGCGGTCGTGTTCGGTGGCGTCGACATGAACCCGCAGATGGCCGAGTTGCGCCGCGGCGTCGAGATCCTGATCGCGACGCCGGGCCGCCTGCTCGACCACGTGCAGCAGAAGACCGCGAACCTCGGGCAGGTGCAGATGCTCGTGCTCGACGAGGCCGACCGGATGCTCGACATGGGCTTCCTGCCGGACCTGCAGCGGATCCTGAACCTGCTGCCGAAGGAGCGCCAGACGCTGTTGTTCTCGGCCACCTTCTCGCCGGAAATCAAGAAGCTCGCGTCGACCTACCTGCGCAACCCGCAGACGATCGAGGTCGCACGCAGCAACTCGACGAACGCGAACGTCACGCAGATCGTCTACGACGTCGCCGAAGGCGACAAGCAGGCGGCCGTCGTGCAGTTGCTGCGCAGTCGCGGGCTCAAGCAGGTGCTCGTGTTCTGCAACAGCAAGATCGGCGCGAGCCGGCTCGCGCGCAACCTCGAGCGCGACGGTGTCGTCGCGTCGGCGATCCACGGCGACAAGACGCAGATCGAGCGGATGCAGGCGCTCGACGCGTTCAAGCGCGGCGAAATCGAGGCGCTGGTCGCGACCGACGTGGCCGCACGCGGCCTCGACATCGCCGAACTGCCGGCCGTGATCAACTTCGACCTGCCGTTCAGCGCGGAAGACTACGTGCACCGGATCGGCCGTACGGGCCGCGCGGGCGCGACCGGCGACGCGCTGTCGCTGTGCAGCCCGAACGAGCGCAAGCAACTCGCCGATATCGAGAAGCTGATCAAGCGTCCGCTCGAAGTGCAGACGCTGGCGATCGACAAGCCGGCGCGCCATCGTCAGGACGACCGTGGCGGCGAGCGTAGCGGCGACCGCAGCAGCGAACGCGGTGGCCGGCGCGAACGCGACGAGCATCGCGGTGCATCGGCGCGCCGCTCGGCCGGTTCCGAGCGTAGTGGTCATCACCGTCGCCACGAAGCGCCGGTCGACGATTTCTTCCTGAAGCCGTATGAGCCGTCGGCGGCGGCGAAGCAGTCGGACGACGCACAGCCCGCGCAGCAGCCCGAGAAGAAAGGGCCGAAGCGCCAGGTCGCCGCGCTGCTCGGCGGGTTCGGGATGCCGCGCAAGCCGTCGGCGTAAGCTCGACGGACGTGGCGGTGCGGCGCGCGAGCGCTGCCGGAAAAGCGGGTGCATGCGATGAGCATGTGCCCGTTTTTTATTGGGGCCGTGATTGGATGGGGGCGGGAGAGGGCGCAAGGGCGAGCGATGCAACCGGCACTCGATCGGCACGAGACCGGCTGCCGGGCGCGTGCTTTAGCCGGCCAGCGGCCCGAAGCGCCGCGCCCATGCGGCCGTCGCGGCCGCGTAGAACGCATCCAGCGTCGAGCCCGCGAGCGCGCCATCCGGCGCGAGGCCCAGATGCGCGGCCGCGGCCTGCAGTGCCGGCAGCGGATCGTTGCGCTCGAGCGCGGTCGCGCCTGTCTGCTTGCTGAGCTTCTCGCCGTTTGCATCGACGACGACGGGTACGTGCAGATACCGCGGCGTCGGTACGCCGAGGCAGTGTTGCAGATGGATCTGGCGCGCGGTCGAATCGAGCAGGTCGGCGCCGCGCACGACGTGCGTGATGCGCGCATCGGCATCGTCGACGACGACCGCGAGCTGATAGGCCCATTGCCCGTCGGCGCGCTTCAGCACGAAATCGCCGACTTCGGTCGCGAGGTTTTGCGATTGCGCGTGCTGCCAGCGGTCGTCGAACGTGACGATCGCCGCGTCGCCGTCCGGTACGCGCAGCCGCCATGCGCGCGCAGGCTTGCCGTGCAGACCGGTGCGGCAGGTGCCCGGATACGCGAGCGTCGTGTGGCGCTCGTGCGCGGCGCGCAGCGAATCGGCGATTTCCTTGCGCGTGCAGCCGCACGGATAGACGAGCCCCGCTGCGACGAGCTGCTCGAGCGCGGACGTATACGCGGCATCGCGCGTGCTTTGCCATACGGGCGGCTCGTCGGGCGTCATGCCGAAATGCGCGAGCGTCGCGAGGATGTCGTCGGCCGCGCCGGGTACCGTGCGCGGGCCGTCGAGATCCTCGATTCGCACGAGCCATGCGCCGCCGTGCGCGCGCGCGTCGAGCCAGCTCGCGAGCGCGCCGACCAGCGAGCCGAAGTGCAGCGGCCCGGTGGGCGACGGCGCGAAGCGGCCGCGATAGCCGTTCATTTGAGCGCGGGGCGCGCGCTTACGCGGCGCTGGCTGCCTGCGCGCAGGCCGGGCACGACGTGCCGGGCACGTAGCCCGGCGACTGTTGAGCTTGCGGCGTGACGACCGCGCGGCACGCGAAGCACGTGACGTTCTCGGTAGGCTGGAGTTGCGGGTTCAGCGCGGTGCGGTAGTCGAACACGAAGCAGTCGCCGTGATAATGCGCGCCGCCGACTTCCTCGAAATACTTCAGGATCCCGCCTTCGAGCTGGTACACGTTCTCGATGCCGATTTCCTTCATGTGGATCGCGGCCTTCTCGCAGCGGATGCCGCCCGTGCAGAACGACACGACCGTCTTGCCGTCGAGATCGGCACGGTTTGCATCGATCACTTCCGGGAATTCGCTGAACTTGTCGATCCGGTAGTCGAGCGCATCGTCGAACGTGCCGACGTCGACCTCGAACGCATTGCGCGTGTCGAGCATCACGACCGGGCGGCCCGTGTCGTCATGGCCGCGGTCGAGCCATGCCTTCAGCGTGCGCGCGTCGACGGACGGCGCGCGGCCGAGCTCGGGCTTGATCGCCGGCTTCTTCATCGTGATGATCTCGCGCTTCAGGCGCACGAGCATGCGGCGGAACGGCTGCGAGTCGGACAGGCTTTCCTTGAACTGCAGCGTCGCGAACTTGCCCTCGAACAGCGGATCGTGGCGAAGATAGTAGACGAACGCGTCGGCCGCTTCGCGCGTGCCGGCGATGAACAGGTTGATGCCTTCCGGCGCGAGCAGGATCGTGCCGCGCAGGTCGAGTTCGTTGCAGCGGGCGGTGACGAGCGGGCGCCATTGCTCGTTCGCGTCGAGCGACACGAAGTGGTAGGCGGCGAGGTTGACGATGGTCATGATGATCCGACGGGAAAACGGCCGCACGGCGGCTCGCAAAAAAGGGTGCGAAGCCGTGGCGATGATTCGAAAAACCGTATTATCCCGCAAACCGCGCGCGCTTCGGCATCTGGCCGTTGGGCAGGCAGCGCGACGCGGCGTCGCGCGCATCGGCCGAACGGCCAGTGCGGGGATTTTTTGGGCAGCCTGCGCGGCGACGCGGCTACAATAACGCCCATGTCAGATCCCCGCTTCGTTCATCTTCGCGTTCACTCCGAATTCTCGATTGCCGACGGCATCGTGCGTCTCGACGACATCGTCAAGGCGGCGGCCGCGGACGGCCAGGGCGCGCTCGCGCTCACCGATCTCGGCAACGCATTCGGCCTCGTCCGTTTCTACCAGGAAGCCCGCGGCAAGGGCATCAAGCCGATCGCCGGCTGCGACGTCTGGATCATGAATCCGGACGATCGCGACAAGCCGTCGCGGCTGCTGCTGCTGGTGAAGGACAAGGTCGGCTACCTGAATCTCTGCGAGCTGCTGTCGAAGGCATGGCTCACGAACCAGTATCGCGGCCGCGCGGAACTCGACGCGAGCTGGCTCGACGGCGAACTCGCGCAGGGGCTGCTCGCGCTGTCGGGCGCGCAGCAGGGCGATATCGGGCTCGCGCTCGCGGCCGGCAACGAAGAAGCAGCGCGCCGTCACGCCGAGCGCTGGGCGAAGGTGTTTCCGGGCGGCTTCTACATCGAGCTGCAGCGGTACGGCCAGCCGGGCGCCGAGGCGTATATCCAGCAGGCCGCGACGCTCGCCGCGTCGCTGAAGCTGCCGGTCGTCGCGACGCACCCGACGCAGTTCATGACCGACGACGATTTCACCGCGCACGAGGCGCGCGTGTGCATCTCGGAAGGCGACATCCTCGCGAACCCGCGGCGCCAGAAGCGCTTCACGACCGACCAGTATTTCCGCACGCAGGACGACATGGTCGCGCTGTTTGCCGACCTGCCGTCGGCGGTCGCGAATACGGTCGAGATCGCGAAACGCTGCAACCTGAAGCTCGAGCTCGGCAAGCCGAAGCTGCCGCTGTTCCCGACGCCGGACGGCATGTCGCTCGACGACTACCTGGTCCAGCTGTCGAAGGAAGGGCTCGAGACACGGCTCGTGCAGCTCTATCCGGCCGAAGCAGAACGCGACGCGCAGCGCGACACGTACTACAAGCGCCTCGAATTCGAGTGCGGGACCATCACGAAGATGGGCTTCCCCGGCTACTTCCTGATCGTCGCGGACTTCATCAACTGGGCGAAGAACAACGGCGTGCCGGTCGGCCCGGGTCGCGGCTCCGGCGCCGGTTCGCTGGTCGCGTACGCGCTCGGCATTACCGACCTCGACCCGCTGCGCTACAACCTGCTGTTCGAGCGCTTCCTGAACCCGGAACGCGTGTCGATGCCCGACTTCGACATCGACTTCTGCCAGCACGGCCGCGACCGCGTGATCCAGTACGTGAAGGAGA
Source organism: Burkholderia sp. MS455 (assembly GCF_016899445.1). Lineage (NCBI taxonomy): Bacteria > Pseudomonadati > Pseudomonadota > Betaproteobacteria > Burkholderiales > Burkholderiaceae > Burkholderia > Burkholderia sp. MS455. The sequence continues at coordinate 2,581,615 of NZ_CP041779.1, read as the reverse complement.
AGTACGGCGCGGACGCCGTGTCGCAGATCGCCACCTTCGGCACGATGGCTGCAAAGGCGGCCGTGCGCGACATCGGCCGCGTGCTCGACCTCGGCTACATGTTCACCGACGGCGTGGCGAAGCTGATCCCGTTCAAGCCGGGCAAGCACGTGACGATCGCCGACGCGATGAAGGAAGAGCCGCAGCTGCAGGAGCGCTACGACCACGAGGACGAAGTCCACCAGCTGCTCGATCTCGCGCAGCGCGTCGAGGGCCTCACGCGTAACGTCGGGATGCACGCGGGCGGCGTGCTGATCGCGCCCGGCAAGCTGACCGATTTCTGCCCGCTGTACACGCAGGGCGACGACGGCGGCGTCGTCAGCCAGTACGACAAGGACGACGTCGAAGCCGTCGGCCTCGTGAAGTTCGACTTTCTGGGCCTCACGACGCTGACGATCCTCGACTGGGCCGAGCGCTACATTCGCCGCCTCGATCCGTCGAAGGCCGACTGGTCGCTCGCGCAGGTGCCGCTCGACGATCCGGCTTCGTTCCAGATCCTGAAGAAGGCCAACACGGTCGCGGTGTTCCAGCTGGAAAGCCGCGGGATGCAGGGCATGCTGAAGGATGCGCAGCCCGACCGCTTCGAGGACATCATCGCGCTGGTGTCGTTGTACCGCCCGGGCCCGATGGACCTGATCCCGAGTTTCTGCGCACGGAAACACGGACGCGAGAAGGTCGACTATCCGGATCCGCGCGTCGAACCCGTCCTGAAAGAGACCTACGGCATCATGGTCTATCAGGAGCAGGTGATGCAGATGGCGCAGATCATCGGCGGCTACTCGCTCGGCGGCGCCGACTTGCTGCGTCGCGCGATGGGCAAGAAGAAGCCCGAGGAGATGGCCCAGCACCGCGAGATCTTCGCCGAGGGTGCGGCGAAGAACGGCCTCACGCGCGAGAAGTCCGACGAGATCTTCGACCTGATGGAGAAGTTCGCGGGCTACGGCTTCAACAAGTCGCACGCGGCCGCGTACGCGCTGCTCGCGTATTACACCGCATGGCTGAAGGCGCACCATCCGGCCGAATTCATGGCGGCCAACATGACGCTCGCGATGGACGACACCGACAAGGTGAAGATCCTGTTCGACGACTGCGTCGTGAACAACCTCGCCGTGTTGCCGCCCGACATCAACCAGTCGCATTACCGGTTCGAGCCCGTTGCCGAAGCCGACGGCAAGCGCTCGCGCACGATCCGCTACGGCCTCGGCGCGGTGAAGGGCAGCGGCCAGAACGCGATCGAGGAAATCCTGCGCGCCCGCGAGGAAAAGGCGTTCACCGACCTGTTCGACTTCTGCGAACGGATCGACCGGCGCGTCGTCAACCGCCGCACGGTCGAGGCGCTGATCCGCGCCGGCGCGTTCGATTCGCTGAACGCGAACCGCGCGCAGATGCTCGCGTCGGTGCCGCTCGCGATGGAAGCGGCCGACCAGGCCGAGGCGAACGCGATGCAGGCCGGCCTGTTCGACATGGGCGCCGAGTCGCCGCACGCGCATGCGCTCGTCGATGAACCGGCGTGGGACGACAAGCGCCGCCTGCAGGAAGAAAAGGGCGCGCTCGGCTTCTACCTGTCCGGCCACCTGTTCGACGCGTATCGCGACGAGGTGCGCCGCTTCGTTCGGCAAAAGGTCGGCGACCTGAAGGAAGGGCGCGACAAGCTCGTCGCGGGCATCATCGCATCGCTGCGCACGCAGATGACCCAGCGCGGCAAGATGCTGATCGCGCTGCTCGACGACGGTTCGGGCCAGTGCGAGATCACGATCTTCAACGAGCAGTTCGAGGCGAACAAGGCGCTGTTCAAGGAAGACGAACTGCTGATCGTGCAGGGGCAGGCGCGCAACGACGCATTCACGGGCGGCATCCGTTTCACGACCGATACCGTGATGGATCTCGAGCGCGCGCGCAGCCGCTATGCGCAGGCCGTGCGGCTGACGATGAACGGCAACGCCGACGCAGCCGCGCTGCGCCGCGTGCTCGAGCCGCACGTGTCGAAGGACGATTCGGCCGCCGCGCACGCGGTCGAAGCGCCCGCGCCGCGCGGCGGCGGGCGTGACGGCGGCCGTCGCCCGCAGGCGCCGTTGCCGAACGGCCTCGCGGTCCAGATCCACTACAGCAACGCGCGGGCACAAGGCGAAATGCGTCTCGGCGACGCGTGGCGCGTGAAGCCGAGCGACATGCTGCTCGCGGAACTGCGTGCGGCGTTCGACGGCAGTGTCGTCGAAATCACGTACTGACCGCATCCCGACCACCGGACGGCTGTCGCGATACGCGGCCCGTCGCATCGCCATCGTGCGGTGCGGCGGGCCGTTTTTACATCTTCGGGTACCCGGGTCTTGGGCCGGCCATGCGGACGCTATACAATCCGGCGCAGTCGCGCTCGCACGCGCGCACACAAACGGGGGCGGATCCATGCGGCGAGCGGCAACGCGCGACAGGGCCGTCCCTGAACAGGATACCGGGGCATCAGCCCGTCGCGACGATAAAAACTGACAGCACCACATGACCATGGCCAACGCGAACCAGACGGGGCGGATCCTCGTGATCCGGATTGATTTTCTGGGCGACATGCTGTGCACGACCGCGTTCCTCGGTGCGCTGAAGGAGCGCTGGCCGGGCGCGGAACTGCATGTGGTCGCGAACCGCTACAACGCGGCCGCGCTGGCCGGCAACCCGGACGTGCACGCGGTTCACACGTACGTGTACAGCCGCCAATGCGAACGCAACGACCGTCCCGGGCGGATGCGCGCGTTCTTCGACCGGCTGCGGCTCGTGCGCCGCCTGCGTCGCCTGCGGTTCGACCTCGTGGTCGTGCCGAACGGCGGCATGCATCGCAGCAGCATGCAGTTCGCGCGCCAGCTCGGCGCGAAGGACTGCCGCTGGCACGATGCCGAGACCGAATTCGACGATCGCAAGCCCGAACACATCGCGCAGCGGCCGATGTGCCACGAGGCGCTGTCGGGGTTCCGGCTCGTGCCCGAACTCGGTCGTGCCGATCTCGACCGCCTCGAGCTGTCGGTTCATCCCGATCGCACGTTGCAGGACGCGTGGTATCGCCTGCTCGGGGAGCGTACGAAGCCGCGCGTCGGTTTGTTCGTGTCGAACAAGGCGGCCGAGCGCCGCTGGCCCGCGGATCGCTGGCGCGACCTCGGCGAGCGGCTCGCGCCGTTCGCCGACGTGATCGTGTTTCGCGATCCGGCCATCTGCAATACCGCCGAGGACGACGCTTGGCGCGACGTGAGCGCGCGCCACGTCGCGCCGTCGTCGGTCGCCGATCTGGTGGCTGCCGCGAGCCTGCTCGATACGATCGTGTCGGCCGACAGCGCACCCGTGCATCTCGCGTCGGCGCTCGGCGTGCCGGTTGCGGCACTGTTCGAGGACCGTCCCGAGAAATACCTGCGCTGGCATCCGCTCGGCGTGCCGCATGTGATCCTGCGCGCCGGCGCGACCGTCGATGCGATCGGTGTCGACGCGGTCGAGCGCGCCGTGCGTCATCTGCTGCCGCAGGCCGGCCATTGCGGCGAGCCGGTGGCGGATGCGGCACGCGCACGGCCGACGGCCGCCGCGACATCCGCGGTCCTGACCATCACTTCATAGCGCCGGAAGCACCGCACACGGTGCAAGCGCCGGCGCCTGCCGCACCGCGCCCGCAGGCAGGGTCGTATCAGGGGTCGCATCAGCGCGTCCTGCACGGCCGGTTCGCGATGCCGCGCCGGCTGCTGCAAAATCCTGTACATTGCCAGCCTTGTTCAGCCAGCTAGACAGACCGATCGCCGTGGCCCTGTTTTCCTCCGCCCGCCCGCCCAGAACCATCCTCGTTGCCGCGCCGCGCCGTATCGGCGACGTGCTGCTGACGACGCCGCTCGTGCGTTCGCTGAAGGCCCGCTGGCCCGATGCGCAGATCGACATGCTGGTTTTTCGCGGCACCGAGGGCGTGCTCGAGCACAATCCGGACGTGCGGCGCGTGATCGTCGTCGCGCAGCGCGCGGGATTCCGCGAGCGGCTGCGCGACGCGCTGTCGATGTGGCGCCGCTACGATCTCGCGTGCGCGGCGCTGAGTTCCGACCGGCCGCGCTTCTATAGCTGGTTCGCGGGTCGCAAACGGGTCGGCCTCGTCGATCCCGACCGCGTCACGTGGCTCACGCGGATGATGCTGAACGGCATCGCGATCAATCACCATGAATCCGCGCATACGGTCGTCAGCACACTTGCGCTCGCACCCGTGATCGGTATCGAGCCGGTGTCCGAGGTCGTCGCACCCGGCATCGGCGACGATCCCGCGCGGCGCGCGCGCTTCGACGCATGGCTCGCGGAGTCGCCGGCGATCCGCGACGGCAAGCCGCTGGTCGTCCTGCATCCGTATCCGATGTTCCGCTACAAGCAATGGCGGCTCGAAGGCTGGGTCGAGATGATCGGCTGGCTGCGCGAGCGCGGCTTTGCGGTCGCGTTGTCGGGCGGTCCGGCCGATCGCGAGCGCGAGTATGCGGAGCAGGTCGCGGCCGAAGCGGGCGGCGACGTGCTGAATCTGGTCGGCCGCCTCACGTTCGGCGAGAGCGCGGAGCTCGTGCGGCGCGCGCGGCTCTTCATCGGGCCCGACACCGGCGCGACGCACGTCGCGGCTGCGACGGGCACCGACACGATCGCGCTGTTCGGCCCATCCGACCCCGTGCGCTGGGGGCCGTGGCCGCAGCACTGGCCCGCGACCGAGAATCCGTGGCCGCTGCGCGGCTCGGGGCGGCACGGGAACGTATGGCTGCTGCAGGGGGAGGGCGATTGCGTGCCGTGCCGGCACGAGGGCTGCGAGCGCAAGGTCGACAGCCGCAGCGATTGCCTCGCCAATCTCGGTGCGCAGCGCGTGAAAGCCGCGGCGGCCGAGATGCTCGGGCTGAATCCGCCGGGCCTGGCCGAGGCGGCCGTCGATACGTCGCGACTGCATCGCGCCGGATCCGACTGACGACTGACGCGCGGGAGACGCGCGTTTTTGCTTCGTTGCAGGCGGCTTGTTTCGCGACGAGCCGCGCAGCCCGCTCGCTTTGACGGCGGGCCTCCGCTGCCGCCGAAGCCGGCTGGCGGCAGCGCGGATGCCGTTACGCGTTACGCGCTGCGCCGGATCGCCGACGTCTCGCGCGGCAGCGCCTCGCCGCGCTCGCCGCAACCGAGCAGGATGCCGGCCAGCAGCACGATCAGGTGACCTTCGGCGAAATCGAGCAGCAGCGAATTCGCAAGGCTGCCGATCGCGAAGATGGCGAGCCACGCGAGCAGCAAATGCTGCGAGCGCGGATCGAGCGTGCGGCTGCCGCGCGCGATCTGCACGATCAGGTTGATGAACAGCAGCAGGCCGAGCAAGCCGAGCTGCACGGCCATCAGCAGGTATTCGTTGTGCGGGTTCGACGTGAGCTGGCCTTCGGCGGCCGTCTTGCCGGCCGTGAGCTTCTCGAATTCGGATTCGAGGCCGCCTGCACCGTAACCGATCACCGGGCGCTGACGAAACAGCTCGAGCCCCTTCTTGTACCACTCGAGGCGCAACCCGGTCGACGTGGCCGCATCACTCTGCCGGTATTGCTGCACTTCCGTCACGACCTTCACGAGCCGGCCGTTGTGAACCGTGCACGCGGCGACTACGAGCGCGACGCCGAACAGGACGAGCACGCCGGCGGCGAGCCCCGCGCGCAGCGCCGATTGCCGGCGCAGCAACAGCACGAAACGCACGGCGACGACGAGGATCAGCAGCAGCGCGATGACCTGCCCCGTGCGTCCCTGCAGCATCACGAACACGTTAACGAGCGACCACGCGGCGACGCCCGCATACGCGGTGCGGGACAGCGCCGTGCGGGCGGCAAGCGCGAGATCGGCCGCCTGGTAGAACAGCAGCGCGCCGAACATGCCGGCGGCGATGTGGTTCTTGAACACCCAGGCGCGCGACAGAGGCAGTTGGGTCGCATACGCGGGCCCGATCGCGGTCAGCCCGAGATAGTTGGTCGTCGACAGCAGCAGGATCACGCACAACGTGCCGAACCAGCAGCGCCGCACGATCGGTGCCCAGTTCGAATGACGGAACGCGAGCACGGCGAAGGGCAGCAGCAGCAGCTTGTCGTACTTGGCGACCCAGTTCCACGCCTTGTTGTGCGGTGCGACCGTATACGCGACGCTGGCAGTCAGCGCGGCGAGGATCAGCAGCGCCGCGAGCGAAGCCGGGTCGGTCACGAACGAGCGCAGGTCGCGCCAGAATTCGGGGGAGATCACGAGCGCGGCGGCGAACAGCCCGCAGAAGACGTTGGTCAGCGCGGTCGAGACGGGCACCATGCAGAGCGCGGCGACGGCGAATGCACGGGCGGCGGTCAGGCGCCGCGTGGCGGGAGCGGAAAACGAAAGCATCGGAACCTGTCGAATGGACGAATGCGGCTTGCGGACATCGTGCTCGTGCCGCGCGTCCCGGCGGGAGCTCCGGGACGAACGGCGCAGTATACGCGAAGCAGGCAGCGTTTCTGTGCCGTTTTCGGGGCCCGATCAGCTGAACGCGCGCTTGATCCGCGAGCGCAGCAGCGCGCGCTTCAGGCGCCCAGCAACGGCCGGCGTATCGAGCGCGATGCGCGTGCCGGCCGGCTCGCCGCGATGCAGGTAGTAGCGGTCGAACGTCGCCTGGGTCATGCCCCATTTGTTCAGGAACTGGCGGCGGCCGTCGTTCTTGACGATCTTGCCCGTGCTCTTCTGCTGGAAGTGGTAGACGAGGCTGTCGCCGACACCGAGGAAGATCCGGCAGCCGGCGTCCCAGAATTTCATCGAGAAGTCGTTGTCGCTGCTCATGCCGGGCGACAGCTCGCTGCTGTAGCCGCCGATGCGGTTCCACCAGTCGCGGTGCACGAGCGTCGGCGGCCAGGTCGAGCCGAGCCAGTCCGCGCGCGCGAGCCGCGGGGTCGCATCGACGAGGCCCGCCGCGTCGAAATGTTCGGCGTCGCGGCCGAAATTGCTGACGACGACGCACGGGTTGCGCGTGTCGACCGGCTCGATCATCGTGCCCGACAGCATGAAAAGGTCGGTCGGCATCTGTTCGATGCGGCGCGCGAGCGCCGCGTCCCAGCCGGGGCAGCAGAACATGTCGTCGTTCATGTAGACGACGTAGTCGCGCGTCGCGCGCGCGGCGGCCAGGTTCACCGCATGGCAGATGCCGATGTTGGTCGGCGACGCGGTGTGCTCGATCCCTTCGCTGCGCACCCAGTCGAGCGTGCCGTCCGAGCCGTCGTTCACGTGCACGATGATCTGGTGATCGTACGCGGAGTGGCGGCGCAGGCTGTCGACGACGAGCTTGAGGTACGGCAGGTTGTTCCAGGTCGGGATGATGATGGAGAACATGGCGGTCGGATTCGGTGGTCGTCGTGGCGGGCGGCACGCGGTGCAGCCGTCTGGGCGGGCACGCGCGGCGCGGGCAGCCCGGCATTGTAACGCCGGGCCGGCCGCTTGCCGGCGGCGCGCAGGGGCGGGCGCTCAGCGCACCGGTTCGTGGCCGAGTTTCAGGAAGCGGTAATACACGGTCTCCGCGTTGAACACGGCGATCATGAAGCCCGCGCGACCGTCGAGGAACCCGCGCCGCAGCACGTAGGTGCGCACGAACGCCCAGGCGCCGCGCGCGAGCGCCTTGCCGAAGCCGCCGCGCTGGCCGGCCGCGCGGCGCTGGCGCGCGCCGGCCGTCGAATACGCGTCGAGCTTGCGCACGACGGTTTCGAAATCCTCGTACGAGTAGTGCATCAGCTTGCCGGGCAGGCGCTGCGCGGCGGTATCGAACACGAGGCGCTCGTGCACGAGATCGTCCGAGAAACGCGCGGTGCCGCGCCGGAACAGGCGCGGCACCCAGTCGGGATACCAGCCGCTGTGATGGATCCACTGGCCGCAGAAGCTCGACAGCCGGTCGAGCGCATAGACCTGCGCGGCCGGCGCGCGGATCGCGTCGCGGATCGACTGCGCGAGCTCCGGGCTGACGATTTCGTCGGTATCGAGCGACAGGATCCAGTCGGTGCCGAGCGCGTCGAGCGCGCGGTTCTTCTGCGGGCCGAAGCCCGGCCAGTCGCGCTCGACGATCACGCGCGCGCCGTGCGCCCGCGCGATCGCGACGGTGTCGTCGGTGCTGCCGCCGTCGATGACGACGACATCGTCGGCGAACGACAGCGCATCGAGGCACTGGGCGAGCCGCGCGGACGCGTTGAGGGCGATGAGGGCGACGCCGAGGGAGGGTTCAGCCATGAAATCGTCGGAAGGGCGGAGAAAACGGTGAGCGGCAGTATACCCGCGGCCCGGCCGCCGGCCGCATCGGCCATGACCGTGCCGGCGAGGGCGGTGCGGCTATAATGTTGAGCCTTTTTCGGCACCCGCCCGACAGGGGCGAAATCCCGGGCGGCCACGCGCCGGGCGCCGCATCGCGGCTCAAGAAGGATTGCCTTGGAAACCCAGAACACTCTTCGCAAACCGATGGACGGCACCGGCACCTCGCCGGTCACGGTCCTGAAGCGCCTGTGGCCGTATATCCGGCCGCTCATCGGCATCGTGGTGCTCGCCGTGATGACGATGGGCGTCGTCGCGGCCACCGAAGCCGGCATTCCGGCGCTGCTCAAGCCGCTGCTCGACCACGGTTTCGGCGTGCACGGCAGCGACCGCGCGAAATGGTACGTGCCGATCGCGGTGATCGGTCTCGCGCTCGTGCGCGGCGTATCGCAGTACGCATCGAATTACCTGCTCAACTACGTGTCGAACCGCATCCTGCTGCAACTGCGGCTCGAGATGTTCCAGCGGATGATCCATACCGGCGCGTCGTTCTTCCAGCGCGAAACCGCGAGCACGGTGATCAACGCGATCGTGTTCGAGGTCAACCAGATCCTGTCGGTGCTGACGGGCGTGATGGTCACGCTCGTGCGCGATTCGCTGACGGTGATCTTCCTGCTCGGCTACCTGTTCTACCTGAACTGGCGGCTCACGCTGATCGTCGCGGTGATCCTGCCCGGCATCGGCTGGCTCGTCAGCAAGATCAACCGCCGCCTGCGCCGCCTGAACCGCGAGCACCAGACGCTGACCAACGAGCTGTCGTACATCGTCGAGGAGACGGTCGGCGGCTACAAGGTCGTCAAGGTGCACAACGGCGAAGCGTACGAGATGGACCGCTTCGCGTCGATGAGCAAGCGTCTGCGCGGCTACGCGATGCGCATGACGATCTCGGGCGGTCTCGCGCAGCCGCTCACGCAGTTCCTCGCGTCGATCGCGCTCGCGGTCGTGATCACGATCGCGGTCGTGCAGTCGACCAACGACCAGACGACGGTCGGCGGCTTCGTCGCGTTCGTCACGTCGATGCTGCTGGTGATTTCTCCGCTCAAGCACCTGATCGACGTCAACCAGCCGCTGCAGCGCGGGATGACGGCCGCCGAGCTGATCTTCGGGCTGATCGACGAGCCGGCCGAGCCCCAGGGCGGCGGGCGGCCGCTGCCGCACGCGCGCGGCGAGATCGAGTTTCGCGGCGTGTCGTTCGACTACGGCGCGGCCGAGCGGCCGACGCTCGACCGCATTTCGTTCAAGGTCGCTCCGGGCGAGATGATCGCGCTCGCGGGCCCGTCCGGCAGCGGCAAGACCACGCTCGTGAACCTGCTGCCGCGCTTCTTCGACCCGACGGACGGCGCGATCCTGCTCGACGGCGTGCCGATCGCCGACTATGACATCCATGCGCTGCGCAGCCAGATGGCCATGGTCAGCCAGGACGTCGTGCTGTTCAACGACACGATCGCCGCGAACGTCGCATACGGGCAGACGCCCGACCGCGCGCGCGTGCAGGCCGCGCTCGAGGCCGCGAACCTCGCCGACGCGGTCGCCGCGATGCCCGACGGGCTCGACACGCTCGTCGGCGGCAACGGGATGCGGCTGTCCGGCGGCCAGCGCCAGCGGCTCGCGATCGCGCGCGCGATCTACAAGGACGCGCCGATCCTGATCCTGGACGAAGCGACGTCGGCGCTCGATTCGGAATCGGAGCGCCACGTGCAGGCCGCGCTCGAACGGCTGATGGAAGGCCGCACGACGCTCGTGATCGCGCACCGGCTGTCGACGATCGAGCGCGCGGATCGCATCCTCGTGCTCGAGGCCGGCAAGATCGTCGAAGAGGGCAGCCACGACGAACTGCTGCGCCACGGCGGCCTCTACGCGCACCTGCACCGGATCCAGTACCAGCAGCAGGCGGCGTGACGCGCGTTCCGTTCGCGTCAAACCGGTGTGCTAGTCTTGATTGGGCAGGCCCGGTCGTTTGCTACGACGTGACAACACGGAGGGAAGGCACGATGAAGAAGATGCACTGCATGATGCTGGCCGCGCTGATCGCGGCGGGTTTTGCCGCGCCGGCCGCGATGGCGCAGGATTACGACAACCACGACAACCACGGCATGCATCGCGGCCATGGCCCGAAACACATGCCGCCCGGCCAGGCGATGCATCGCGAGGACGACGTGCCGCCGCGCTGGGCCGACCAGCCGCGCCGCGACTGGCACAAGGGCGACCGGCTGCCCAGCGAATTCCGCGACCGCCAGTACGTGATCGACGACTGGCGCGGCTACCACCTGAGCCCGCCGCCGCGCGGCTATCACTGGGTCGGCGTGGGCGGCGATCACCTGCTCGTGCAGATCGGCTCGGGCATCGTGCTGCAGATCGGCGAGTAACGTTTCCCGCCGTTCATCCGGTTGCCGGGCGTGCGCCCGGCAACCGCGTCATTTTGCCGTCGCGCGGCGGAACCAGCGCCGCTCGATTCTCGACATCCCCCAGCACACGCCCAGCGCACACACGGTGCCGAGCGTCACCTCGCCGAGCCGCATCAGCGGAATGTCCCACAGCGGGCCGTTGCCCGGAAACAGCAGCACGATCGTCGCGGTCACGCCGCCGAGCCGTGCCGCGCTGCCGACGTTCAGGCACCAGCAGCAGACGATCGTGAGCGCGACCGCGAGCGCATAGGCGACGAGGCGATCGCCGCCGAGCGCGGCGCCCGCGAAGCCGAGCACGCCGCCGATCATCGCGCCGACGAACTGGTCGCGCGACAGCGACATCGTGTCCGAGTAGTTGTGCTGCGTGACGGCGATCGCGGTGACCGCCGCCCACACGGCCTGCTCGGTGTGCAGCGCACGTCCGATCGTGTACGCGAGGCACGCGCCGCACACGGCCTGGATGGCCATCAGCACGCCTTGCACGAAACGCTCGCCGAAGGTCAGCCCCTTGAACAGATCGAAGACCGACTGCTGGATCTGCTGACGGGCTTCGTTGAGTGTCCTGATCGTATCCATCATGAGTTGGCCTAGAAGCGGGTAACGGCGGCGCGCCGGCCTCAATGCGCCTGTTCGGGCGATGCGGCGGACGGCTCGTCGGCCGCTGCATCGCCGTTCTCGACGCGCGTTTCGGGCATCACGAGCCAGACCAGCAGCACCGCGAGCGCACCTGCAGCCGCGAGCCCGAAGAAGCTGACCGCGTTGCCGAAGTGATCGGCGACGTAGCCGGCCGCGGCCGTGCTGAGCGTCGCGCCGATCCCGGCCGCGAGGCCGAAGAGCCCGATACACAGGTTATAGCGGCCCTTGCCGCCCGCGACGTCGGCCGCGATCAGCGGCAGCATCACGCCGAACACGGCCGCGCTGATGCCGTCGAGCATCTGCACGGGCACGAGCAGGTACGGGCTGCTCACGCCGGCGAACAGCAGCGCGCGCACCGGCAGCGCGGAGAAGCCGAGCAGCAGGATCGGCCGGCGCCCCCAGCGTTGCGCGGAGCGGCCGACCCACGGCGACAGCATCGCGACGATCGCCTGCGGCACGATGATGCACGCGGCGATCACGAGCTGCACGTTCTCGCCCATCCCGGCCGTGACTTCGCCGGCCGCGAGGTTCAGCATCGCCGCGTTCGACAGGTGGAACAGCACGACGCACGCCGCGAAGATCAGCATCCGGCGGTCGCGCAGCAGTTCGAGCAGCGTTTCGCGCTCGCCGGCTTCGTCGTGATCGCCGTGGTCGTCGGGCTTCGACGACTGCGGAATCACCTCGTGCGTCGGCTGGATCATCGCGAGCGCGAACAGCGCAGGCAGCGCCAGCACCGCGGTCAGCCAGAACACCGCGCGCGCGGAGAAGTATTCGCCGGTGAGCCCCATCAGGCCCGCCGCGACCGCGCTGCCGATCGACGCCCAGCGCGCGTTGCGGCCGAGCCGGTCGCCGAGGTCGGCGCGGCCGACGAGCGAGAACGAGATCGCGGCCATTGCCGGCACGAGCATGCAGCTCGCGAACCCGTGGAACACCTCGGCGGCAATCACCGGCACGATCGTCGGGCTCGACGCGAGCAGCACCGCGGACAGGATGATGGCCGCGATCGCCCACGCGGCCGCGCCTTTCTTGTTCTTCAGCGCATCGACGGCCGCGCCGCCCGGCACCTGGCTGACCATCGCGCTGATCGTGCCGATCGACAGCACCATGCCGATCTCGCCCTGTGTCCACTTGTGCGACGCGAGGTAGGACGCAATGAACGGACCGAACCCGGTTTGAACGTTTGCAACGAAAAAGTTGAGCCAGTCGAGAGACCGCAGACTGCGAACGCTGACGGAATGCTTGATCGTCATCGGGTGGCACTCGCAGACGAAGCCGGCGCGGGGGCGGCAGGGGGCGGCGGCGAGACCGCGACGATCGGCTTGTCGGCCGCGTAGGGCGGCGACGCCTTGATCTGCGCGTCGTTCAGGTCGAGCTGCGGATGCAGCGCCTTGTCGCGCGTGACGAAGCGCAGCGCGGCCCAGTTCGCGGCGATCGAGCGGCGGTCGGTATTGACGAGCCCGCCGAGGTCGAGCACGACGGCCTGCGGTTGCGCGGCGCGGTCGATCAGCACGTCGACGATGCGGCCGATCTTCGTGCCGTTCGGACGCTCGACGTCGCTGTCGAGCATCGGCAGCCGCGTCGCGGGCGATGCCGCGGCGGAGCCCGTCAGCGGCACGGCCTTCGGCCGCGCGGCCGGCGGCAGGTCGCCCGACGGCACGTCGAGCACGATCGGCTCCTGTTTGCCGCCCGGCGTAAAGCGGAACATGTTCCACGGGAAGATGACCTTGCGGTCGCCGACGCCCATGAATCCCTGCAGGTTGACGATCATCTCGCGCGGTTTGCCGCTCGCGTCGGTGACCATGTCGACCGCGCGGCCGATCACCTTGCCGTTGCGGCGAGCGACTTCGCTGTCGAGCAGCGCATGGATCTGGGTGCGGTCGAGCACGCGCGTCGCGACGAGCGGCGCGGGCGGCGGAGGCGGCGGCGTCGGCGATTCGGGGCGCTGTACCGGCTTCGGCCGCGTCACCTCGCGGTGCGGCTTCTTCGGCGCTTCCGGTTCCTCCGGCTGCGTCGGCGCCGGCACGGGCGGCATCGTCAGCGGCTCGCCGGCGGTTTCCTCGACGGGCTCGACGAGCGCCTCGCTGATCGGCGCGGGCGGATTCTGGACCGGCAGCAGCCCACAGCCGGACAGCAGCACGGCGGCGGCGAGAATCAGGAAGACCGTCGACGACGGAAACGACTTGCGGGATGCGGGAAACGGAAGTCCGCCGCTCATTGACACTCACTCCATGGGTCGGGGGCGGCCCGAGGGCACGCGGCTGGCGATGGATGGCGGGTGCGGGCGGCGCACCACGCGAGGTGAGAGTTTAACGTGTCTTGCTTTCAGGACCGATTTCGATGGCCGATTGGAGGCGGACTGTCGGGAAAAGGAAGGGATCGGCGGCGGGGCGGGGGATGCCGAATGACGGTCGAGGATGCGGCCGCGGCGCCTGATCGGGGGTAGTCACGGTCGACACGGCGTGAATCGTGCGAGCCGGTGCCGGTTGCGCGGGTGTCGGGAGACGGGTAAGGGAGGCCGAAGAGAAGGCGGGGCATACAGGCGCCGGCCTGGCCCGCCGTCATGGCGGGCCGGCGCGGGCGCTGCCCGATGCAGGGCGAAACCGGAAAGTCAGGCGTCCGGATACCACGCGTCGGTGAATTCGCTGACCTTGACGTCGGTCAGTTCCGGCCGTGCGGCCAGCCAGCCGCGCACGATCTCGCGATCGGCGTCGGTCGTCGTGCCGCGCGGTGCGCCGGAGATCACATAGGCGCCGATGCCTTCGTCCGCGGACGCGACGGTCAGCAGCCCGTTCGCTTCGACGAAGTCGATGAACGCGTCGATCAGTTCGCCGCGCTCGAGGTCGGTCATCTCGTTGCGGTAATGCGCGGTCGCGTTGAACGCGAGTTCCTGGAATTCGCCGATGTGGAGTTTCTTGCGCTGACGGCGGTTGTGGCCTTGGCTCATGGTGCGTGATGAATGCGAAAAGGGTAAGTGAAAGGGCGGCGGCGGGCGCTGGCGCGGGATGCGCGAGCGGCCCGGGCGCCGCATCGAAGCGCCGCGCGGCGATGCCGGCGGCGGATGGGCGGAACGTTACATCAGCACGATATCGTACTGCTCCTGGCTCAGGTTCGATTCGACCTGCAGCGACACCGGTTTGCCGATGAAGTCGATCAGCATCGCGAGATGCTGCGACTCCTCGTCGAGGAACAAATCGATCACCTGCTGCGCGGCGATCACGCGGAATTCGCGCGGATTGAACTGCCGCGATTCGCGCAGGATCTCGCGCAGGATGTCGTAGCACACGGTGCGCGAGGTCTTTACCTGCCCCTTGCCCTGGCAGGTCGGGCACGGCTCGCACAGCACGTGCGCGAGCGATTCGCGCGTGCGCTTGCGCGTCATCTCGACGAGCCCGAGCTGCGAGAAAGTATTGACCGTCACGCGCGTGCGGTCGCGCGACAGCGCCTTCTTCAGCTCGGACAGCACCGCGTCGCGATGCTCGGCGTTCTCCATGTCGATGAAGTCGATGATGATGATCCCGCCGAGGTTGCGCAGCCGCAGCTGCCGCGCGATCGTGTGCGCGGCCTCGAGGTTGGTCTTGAAGATCGTGTCGTCGAAGTTGCGCGCGCCGACATAACCGCCGGTGTTCACGTCGATCGTCGTCATCGCCTCGGTCTGGTCGATCATCAGGTAGCCGCCCGACTTCAGGTCGACGCGGCGCGACAGCGCGCGCTGGATCTCCGTCTCGATGTTGTACAGGTCGAACAGCGGCCGCTCGCCCGTGTAGTGGTGCAGCTTCGGGCTCACGGCCGGCGTGAACTCGGCCGCGAATTCCGCGAGGCGCTGGTACGTCTCGCGCGAATCGACCTGGATGCGCGTCGTGTCGTCGTTCGCGAAATCGCGCAGCACGCGTTGTGCGAGATCGAGATCCTGGTACAGCAGGCTCGTCGCCGGCAGCCGCTGCGCCTGCGCGACGATCGTCGCCCACGTCTTGCGCAGGTAGGCGACGTCGCCGGCGAGCTCGTCGGAGGTCGCATCCTCGGCGATCGTGCGCACGATGTAGCCGCCTTTCTCGTCCGGCGGGATCACGGCCGTCAGGCGCGCGCGCACGGCCTCGCGCTCGGCCTCGCTCTCGATCTTCTGCGAGATGCCGATATGCGGTTCCTGCGGCAGGTAGACGAGCGTGCGGCCCGCGATGCTGACTTGCGTCGACAGCCGCGCGCCCTTCGTGCCGATCGGATCCTTGATCACCTGGACCATCAGCGTCTGGCCTTCGAACACGGTCTTCTCGATCGGCTGGTGCGGCGTGTTCGACTGCGGCTCGCCCGCGAGGCGCGGATGCCAGATGTCGGCCACGTGCAGGAACGCCGCGCGCTCGAGGCCGATGTCGATGAACGCCGACTGCATGCCGGGCAGCACGCGCACGACCTTGCCGAGATAGATGTTGCCGACCCGCCCTCGCGACAGCGTTCGCTCGACGTGAAGCTCCTGCACCGCGCCTTGCTGGACGAGTGCGACCCGCGTTTCCTGCGGCGTGAGGTTGATCAGGATTTCTTCGTTCATGGTGGGATTCAGAAGGCGACACGCGCGGCACGCAACAGCGCCGCAGTCTCAAAAAGGGGCAGACCCATGATACCCGAATGGGAACCGTCGATCCGCTCGATGAATTCGGCCGCGCGCCCCTGGATCGCGTACGCGCCGGCCTTGCCGAACGGCTCGCCCGTTTCGACGTAGCGCGCGTATGCGTCGCGCGATGCCGCCGCGAAGCGCACCGACGAGCGCGACAGCGCGGGCGGCAGCAGTTCGCCGCGCGCGTCGATCACGGCGACGGCGGTCAGGACTTCGTGTTCGCGGCCCGCGAGGCGCGTCAGCATCGCGAGCGCGTCATCGGCGTCGGCCGGCTTGCCGAGGATCGCGCCGTCGATCGTGACGGTCGTATCGGCAACCAGCACCGGCGCGGCCGGCTTGCCGCTCGCGACGAGGCGCGCACGCGCGGCTTCGGCCTTCGCGACGGTCACGCGCCGCACGTACGCATCGGCGGCTTCGCCGGGCAGTTCGGCTTCGAGCGCCTCGGCGTCCTCGTCGGGGCGCGGCAGCAGCAGCTCGAAGCGTACGCCGATCTGCTGCAGCAGCTCCTGGCGGCGCGGGCTTTGCGAAGCGAGGTAAAGGATCGGGAAAAGCGCGGGGGACGTGCTGGACGGCATGGTGTCGTTATCTCGGTGGGCGCGCGCGGCGCGCGTCTCGAGGACGACACGTCATGCGCGGTGGTAGGGGTGATTCTGCGTGATGCTCCACGCCCGGTAAAGCTGTTCGGCGAGCAGCACGCGCACCATCCCGTGCGGCAGCGTCATGCTCGAGATGCGCAGCAGCACGTCGGCGCGTGCTTTCAGTTCCGGATCGAGCCCGTCTGCGCCCCCGATCACGAACGCGACGTCGCGGCCGTCCTGCTGCCAGCCGGGCAGCGCCTGCGCGAGCTGCATCGTGGTCCAGTCGCGGCCGCGCTCGTCGAGCGCGACGAGCCGCGCGCCCTTCGGCAGCGCGGCCTCGATCTTCTGCCGTTCGGCCGCCATCACGCTTTCGGCGCTGCGGCCGCCCGAACGCAGTTCGGGCTTGATCTCACGCAGCTCGATGCGCAGCTCGGGCGGCATCCGCTTCGTGTATTCGTCGAAGCCGGATGCGATCCAGCCCGGCATCTTGTGGCCGACCGCGAGGATGAAAAGCTTCATCGGGACGATTCGTGACGACTTAACGGCGGCGGGCGGCCGTCTTGCGTGCCGGGCGGGCCGGCGCGGCTTCTTCCTCGTCTTCGTCGCCTTCGCTGGCCGTCGCGAAGCCATTCTGGCCCTTGCCGCCGCCGAGCTTCATCCGCACGGGCTTGTCGCCCCAGATTTCCTCGAGGTTGTAGTACTGGCGCAGGGCCGGCTGCAGGATGTGCACGACGGCGTCGCCGCAGTCGACGAGCACCCATTCGCCGGTTTCCTCGCCCTCGGAGCTGACGATGTCGCCGCCGGCTTCCTTGACCTTGTCGCGCACGCTCGATGCGAGGGCCTTGGTCTGGCGGTTGGAGGTGCCCGATGCGACGACCACGCGGTCGAACAGTTCGGTCAGGTGGCTGGTGTTGAACACCTTGATGTCTTGCGCCTTGACGTCTTCGAGGGCGTCGACGATCACGCGCTGCAGTTTGCGAATATCCATGGAATCAGGTGTGGTAGAGGCGATGTTGAAGAATATAGGCCCATACGGCGGCCGGTACATGTTCGGCCGATGCGTCGGGCATTTGCGCATGGCGCGCGATGCATTCGCGCAGGTGCGCGCGGATGTCGGTCGCGGCGATGTCGAACGCGAGGGTCGTGTCGATCAGCAGGCGGCCGGCCGGCGTGGCCTTCAGCACGTCGGCGCCGGCCTGCCGCGCGGTGATTTCCTGCGCAACCTCCGGCGGCGCCGCGCCGAGCTCGAAGCCCGGGCGCGTCGACGCGCAGATGTGTGCGTAGTCGAACAGCTTGCGCCAGTCGCGCCACGTATCGAGGCGCACGAGCTGGTCGGCGCCGATCAGCAGCGACAGCGACGCGTCGGGGCCGATCCGCTCGCGCCAGCGCGCGAGCGTGTCGACCGTGTAGGTCGGGCCGGCGTGCTCGATCTCGTCGGTCGCGACGGTCACGGTCACGCCCGGCAGCACGAGCGAATCCGCGGCCGCGCGCGTCATCGCGAGCCGATGCTCGGCGGCCGACACGTCGCGCTTCTGGTACGGCTGCCCGGCGGGCAGCAGCACGAGCTCGGTCAGGCCGAGCAGCTCGGCGAACCGGCGCGCGAGCGCGAGATGGCCGTCGTGGATCGGGTCGAAAGTGCCGCCCAGCAAGCCGATACGACGCGGCAGCGGGGCGGGGCGGGCGGTGGTGTCCAGAAACGCGTCCTTTTCTTGGGGCAGCGGGGCGCGCGGGCTCAGACCCAGTCGCGCGGCACGATGAAGTCGCTGTACAGGCGTGCTTCAGGCGTTCCCGGTTCGGGCTGCCAGTTGTAGCGCCAGTTCGCGACCGGCGGCATCGACATCAGGATCGACTCGGTCCGGCCGCCGCTTTGCAGGCCGAACAGCGTGCCGCGGTCGAACACGAGGTTGAATTCGACGTAACGGCCGCGACGGTAGGCCTGGAAGTCGCGCTCGCGCTCGCCGTACGGCAGGTCGGCGCGGCGCTCGACGATCGGCAGGTAGGCCTGCAGGAACGCATCGCCGACGCTTTGCATCATGTCAAACGAGCGTTCGAAACCGGGCTCGGAGAAATCGTCGAAGAAGATCCCGCCGATGCCGCGCATCTCGTTGCGGTGCTTCAGGAAGAAATACTCGTCGCACCATTTCTTGAAGCGCGGGTAGAGCTCGGCCCCGAACGGGTCGAGCGCATCCTTGCAGGTCTGGTGGAAATGGCGCGCGTCGTCCTCGAAACCGTAAACCGGTGTCAGATCCATGCCGCCGCCGAACCAGAACACGGGATCCTCGCCCGGTTTCGTCGCGATCAGCATCCGCACGTTCATGTGCACGGTCGGGCAGTACGGATTGCGCGGGTGCAGCACGAGCGACACGCCGAGCGCCTCGAAGCCGCGGCCCGCGAGCTGTGGGCGCGCCGCGCTCGCCGACGGCGGCAGTGCGTCGCCGGCGACGTCGGAAAAGCCGATTCCCGCGCGCTCGAACACGCGGCCGCCTTCCAGAATCCGCGTGCAGCCGCCGCCGCGCAGGCGCTCGGCCGGCCCGCGCTGCCAGGCGTCGGTCGCGAGCGGCGTGCCGTCGAGCGCGCCGAGCGCGTCGGCGATGCGTGCCTGCAGGCCCTGGAGGTACGTGCGCACGCGCGCCACGTCGTAGGTCGAATCGGTCATGTCTGGACTGGGTGCCCCCGCCCGAAGCGGGGGCCGTAAAAAAGGCATCTGCCGGGCATTCTATCGAACCCCGGCAGAGAGGCCGCCGCGCGAGGGCGGGGCGGCGGTTGCGATCGTCACACGCTCTTGCGGTTGAGTGCGCGGAAACCGATGTCGCGGCGGTACTGCATGCCTTCGAAATTGATCTGGTTGATCGTGTCGTACGCATGCTGCTGCGCTTCGCGCACCGAATCGGCGAGGCCGACCACGCACAGCACGCGGCCGCCGGACGTCACGAGCTTGTCGCCGTCGCCGAGCGTCGTGCCCGCATGGAACGTGACGGCCTGTTCGGTCTCGGCCGGGATCCCGTTGATGCGGTCGCCCTTGCGCGGCGCGTCCGGGTAGCCGTGCGCGGCCAGCACGACGCCGAGCGCGGTGCGGCGGTCCCAGTCGAGCTCGACCGTGTCGAGCGTGCCCGCGATCGCCTGCTCGACGACCTTCGAGAAATCGCTCTTCAGGCGCGCCATGATCGGCTGCGTTTCCGGGTCGCCCATCCGGCAGTTGAACTCGAGCGTGCGCGGATTGCCTTCCTTGTCGATCATCAGGCCCGCATACAGGAAGCCCGTGAAGCGGATGCCGTCCTTCTCCATCCCGCGCACGGTCGGCATGATGATTTCGCGCATCACGCGTGCGTGCATCTGCGGCGTGACGATCGGCGCGGGCGAATACGCGCCCATGCCGCCGGTGTTCGGGCCGCGGTCCTCGTCGAGCAGGCGCTTGTGGTCCTGGCTGGAAGCCAGCGCCAGCGCATGCTTGCCGTCGACCATCACGATGAAGCTCGCTTCCTCGCCGTCGAGGAATTCCTCGATCACGACGCGCGCGCCGGCGTCTCCAAGCTTGTTGCCCGACAGCATCATGTCGACGGCGGCGTGTGCCTCTTCGAGCGTCATCGCGACGACGACGCCCTTGCCGGCCGCGAGGCCGTCGGCCTTCACGACGATCGGCGCACCCTTCGCGTCGATGTACGCATGGGCTGCTGCGGCATCGGAGAAGGTTTCGTAGTCGGCCGTCGGGATGCCGTGACGCTTCATGAACGCCTTCGCGAAATCCTTCGAGCTTTCGAGCTGCGCGGCTTCGCGGGTCGGGCCGAACACCTTCAGGCCGCGCGCGCGGAACAGGTTGACGATGCCGGCCGCGAGCGGCGCTTCCGGCCCGACGAGCGTGAACGCGACGCCTTCGCGTTCCGCGAAATCGGCGAGTGCGTCGAGCGACGTGATGTCGACGTTCTTCAGGCGCTCGTCCTGCGCCGTGCCGCCATTGCCGGGTGCGACGTAGACCATCTGGACGCGCGGCGACTGCGCGAGCTTCCACGCCAGTGCATGTTCGCGGCCGCCGGAACCGACGACGAGTAGTTTCATGGGATTCCCCGCAGACTAGAAAACAGGGCGGCCGGCACGCTCAGGCGCGCCGGCCGCGGATTCGGTCGGGCCGCCGCCGCGACAGGAGCACGGCGGCCGGCATCTCATTCCTCGACGATGACGGCGTTCGTATACACGTCCTGCACGTCGTCGAGGTTCTCGAGCGCGTCCAGGAGCTTCTGCATCTTCGCCGCGTCGTCGCCGGTGAATTCGACTTCGTTTTGCGGCTTCATCGTCACTTCGGCGAGTTCGGCCTTGAAGCCGGCGGCTTCGAGCGCGTCCTTCACCTTCGAGAATTCCTGCCAGTCGCACAGCACTTCGATCGAGCCGTCGTCGTTCGTGTTCACGTCGTTCGCGCCGGCTTCGAGCGCGGCTTCCATCAGCGCGTCTTCCGACGTGCCGGGCGCGAACAGGAACTGGCCGACGTGATCGAACATGAACGCGACCGAGCCGTCGGTGCCCATGTTGCCGCCGAACTTCGAGAACGCGTGGCGGACTTCCGCGACCGTGCGGGTGCGGTTGTCGGTCAGCGTATCGACGATGATCGCCGCACCGCTGATGCCGTAGCCTTCGTAGCGGATTTCCTCGTAGTTCGCGCCGTCCGCGCCGCCGACGCCGCGATCGATCGCGCGCTTGACGTTGTCCTTCGGCATGTTCGCGTCGGCCGCCTTGTCGACCGCGAGACGCAGGCGCGGGTTCGAGTTGACGTCGCCGCCGCCGAGGCGGGCCGCGACCTGGATTTCCTTGATCAGGCGGGTCCAGATCTTGCCGCGCTTCGCGTCGGCCGCTGCCTTCTTATGCTTGATGTTGGCCCATTTCGAATGACCAGCCATACCTTTCTCCGTGCCCGGGCGCGCTGCGCGGGCGATTGTGCCAATGTGTCGTTGAATCGGCGGCCGTTTCGGCGGGCATGAAGCCGCGGGGCCGCGCGTGTCGAGTGGATCGAGATTTTATCACGCGGCGACCGTCGGATCGGGGCCGCCGCGCATGGCCGAACGGCCGGGCAGGCTGCCGCGGGACACCCGACGGCGCGCCGCGCGGCCGCGCAGGCACGTCAGTTCTTGGTGCCGAACAGGCGGTCGCCCGCGTCGCCGAGGCCCGGCACGATGTACGCGTGCTCGTTCAGGTGCGAGTCGAGCGAAGCCACATACAGCTTCACGTCCGGGTGCGCGTCCTGGAACACCTGCACGCCCTCGGGCGCGGCGACCAGCGCGACGAACATGATGTTCGCGGCCGGCACGTTGCGGCGCTTGAGCACGTCGACCGCATGCACGGCCGAATAGCCGGTCGCGACCATCGGGTCGCACAGGATGAAGATGCGGTCCTCGAGGTCGGGCAGGCGCACGAGGTATTCGACCGGGCGGTGGTCTTCGGCGCGGTATACGCCGATGTGGCCGACGCGCGCGGACGGGACGAGGTCGAGCAGGCCGTCCGACATCCCGATGCCCGCGCGCAGCACGGGCACGATCGCGAGCTTCTTGCCCGCGATCACGGGCGCGTCGACCTCGACGAGCGGGGTTTCGACCCGTCTGGTCGTGATCGGCAGGTTGCGGGTGATCTCATAGCCCATCAGCAGCGTGATCTCGCGCAGCAGTTCGCGGAACGTGCGCGTCGACGTGTCCTTGTCGCGCATGTGGGTGAGCTTGTGCTGGATCAGCGGGTGATCGAGGATGAAGAGATTCGGGAAACGGCTGTCCTGTTTCATGACGGGGGCGCCCTGGCGGCAAAAGGGGATCGGTGCGGTGGCGGGCGCAAGCCGGCCGCCGCTTATGGCCGCAATTTTACCAAGGCGCGTCGCATGATCCGGATATTATCGACGTCTCACGACAATCCGCGTGCCGGGCACGCCCGTTCGCCCGCCCGCCGGCGCGACTCGGGGCCGCATCGGCGCGCGTCGCCACCAGGGAATCGACGATGGATCTCGGCATCGCAGGAAAGACCGCGCTCGTGTGCGCGGCAAGCAAGGGCCTCGGGCGCGGCTGCGCGGAAGCGCTGGCCGCCGAGGGCGTGAACCTCGTGATCGTCGCGCGCACGCGCGACACGCTCGACGCCACCGCCGACGCGATCCGCGCGGCGTCGGGCGTGTCGGTCACGGCGGTCGCGTGCGACATCACGACGCCGGACGGCCGCGCGGCCGCGCTCGCCGCGTGCCCGCAGCCGGACATTCTCGTGAACAATGCGGGCGGCCCGCCGCCGGGCGACTTCCGCGACTTCTCGCACGACGACTGGATCCGCGCGCTCGAGTCGAACATGCTGACGCCGATCGAACTGATCCGCGCGACCATCGACGGGATGATCGCGCGTGGCTTCGGCCGGATCGTCAACATCACGAGTTCGGCCGTCAAGGCGCCGATCGACGTGCTCGCGCTGTCGAATGGCGCGCGCTCGGGGCTGACCGGTTTCGTCGCGGGGCTGTCGCGCAAGGTTGCCGGCCAGGGCGTGACGATCAACAGCCTGCTGCCGGGGCTGTTCGACACCGACCGGATCGCGACCACGCTCGCGGCGTCGGCGCAGGCGCAGGGCGTGACGGTCGACGAAATGCGCGCGCGGCGCACGAAGGACATCCCGGCCGGCCGCCTCGGCACGCGCGAGGAATTCGGCGCGGCGTGCGCGTTCCTGTGCAGCGTACATGCCGGCTATATCACCGGGCAGAACTGGCTGCTCGACGGCGGCGCGTATCCGGGCACGTTCTGACGCGAGCTCGCCGAATCACGATCACGACAAAAACCAAACGACAAAGGAACCGGAGATGAGCAAACCCCGCATCGCACTGATTGCGCACGACGCGAAGAAGGACGAGATCGTCGCGCTCGCGGGTCAATTTCGCGAGACGCTCGCGCAATGCCGGCTGGTCGCGACGGGCACGACGGGCGGCCGCATCGCGGCCGCGCACGGGCTGGAGGTCGAGCGCAAGCTGTCGGGACCGCTCGGCGGCGACCTGCAGATCGGCGCGGAACTGGCCGACGGCCGCATCGACATCGTCGTGTTCCTGCGCGACCCGATGACCGCTCAGCCGCACGATCCCGACATCACCGCGCTCGTGCGCGCATGCGACGTGCACGACGTGCCGGTCGCGACCAACGTCGCGACCGCGCGGATGCTGCTCGACGATCTGGCGCGGAACATGCAGGACGTTTGCTAGGCGCTTGCTGCGCCCGATTGCCCCTGCCGGCGGCAGGGCCATGCATGGACGGCGGCGACGCGCGAGAATCGTGCGTCGCGACGCGCACCTGCCGCCCGGTTCCCGCATGAATCGTCCGGCCCGCGCATCGGCGACCCGGATTTTTCCTGACCGATTGACAGACGAGGAGCGAAACGATGCCGAAAGCAATCCGATACGACCAACCGGGCGGCCCGGACGTGATGAAGTGGGTCGATGTCGAGGTCGGCGCGCCGAAGGCGGGCGAAGTCCGCATCCGGCAGCACGCGGTCGGGCTCAACTACATCGACGTGTATTTCCGCACGGGCCTCTATCCGCAGCCGCTGCCCGGCGGCCTCGGGATGGAGGCCGCTGGCGAGGTGACGGCCGTCGGCGACGGCGTGACCGCGCTCGAGGTCGGCGACCGCGTCGCCTATGTCGGGCAGCCGCCGGGCGCGTATGCGCAGGAGCGCGTGATGCCGGCCGAGCGGCTCGTGAAGCTGCCGGACGGCATCAGCTATGACGACGCGGCGTCGGTGATGCTGCAAGGCCTGACCGCGCACTACCTGCTGCGCCGCACGTATCCGGTGAAGGCCGGCGACACGATCCTGATCCACGCGGCGGCCGGCGGCGTCGGCCTGCTCGTGTGCCAGTGGGCGAAGGCGCTCGGCGCGACCGTGATCGGCACGGTCGGCTCCGACGAGAAAGCCGCGCTGGCGAAGGCGCACGGCTGCGACCACCCGGTCGTCTACACGCGCGAGAACTTCACGCAGCGCGTGAAGGAGATCACGAACGGCGCGGGCGTGCCGGTCGTCTACGATTCGATCGGCAAGGACACCTACATCGGCTCGCTCGACAGCCTCGCGCCGCTCGGGCTGTTCGTCAGCTTCGGCAACGCGTCGGGCCCGCTGCCGCCGATCGACTCGAAGGAGTTCTCGTCGCGCGGCTCGCTGTTCTTCACGCGGCCGACGCTGTTCTCGTACATCGCGAAGCGCGCCGATCTCGAAGCCGCGGCCGCCGAGCTGTTCGACGTGATCCTGTCGGGCAAGGTGAAGACGAGCATCAACCAGCGCTATCCGCTCGCGGAAGTCGGCCGCGCGCATGAAGATCTCGAAGCGCGCAAGACCACCGGCTCGACGATCCTCGTTCCCTGACCGTTCCTTTCGTGCCGGCGCCGCGCCGGCACGCGCCTTCGCGGGCGGCGCTGCGGCGCCGCCCGTCCCGCGTCCGTTTTTCTCCCGCCTCGCGTTTACACGTTTTTTATATCTGCCCCGATACCTTTGACCCGTCCTTTACGTGCGTTCCCATAAGGTTCTAGTCGTCTGATTTCGACGACGGAGAACACAAAAATGGATGGGGTATTCATCGGCGCCCTGGTGCTTTTCACCGTGCTGATCCTCGGTTTGGTTGCCGGTTGCGAGAAACTCGTGCAATACGGTCGCGGGGGGCGAGCATGACCTGGATGCTTTGGCTGGCGGGCGCATCGACAGCCCTGCTGTTCGCGTATCTCGTCTTTGCGCTGCTGCGCGCGGAGGACATCGAATGAACGCGAACAACCTGTTGCAGATGCTGCTGTTCATCGTCGTGCTGCTGGCGGCGGCCGTACCGGTCGCGCGCTACCTGACGGCCGTGATGGACGGCAGCTCGCGCGTCGTGCGCGTGTTCGGGCCGCTCGAACGCGCGCTGTACCGCATCGCCGGCGTCGACGCCGGCAGCGAGATGAGCTGGAAGCAGTACGCGATCGCGACGATCGCATTCAACGCGCTCGGCGCATTGTTCCTCTACGGCCTGCTGCGCCTGCAGGGCTTCCTGCCCGGCAACCCGCAGCAGTTCGGCGCGATGACGGTCGACGGCGCGTTCAACACGGCCGTCAGCTTCGTCACCAACACGAACTGGCAGGACTACACGCCGGAGCAGACCGTCAGCTACCTGACGCAGATGCTCGGCCTGACCGTGCAGAACTTCCTGTCGGCGGCGACCGGCATCGTCGTCGTGATCGCGCTGGTCCGCGGCTTCGCGCGCCACACCGCGCAGACCATCGGCAACTTCTGGGTCGACCTCACGCGCGTGACGATGTACGTGCTCGTGCCGATGTCGATGATCGTCGCCGCGCTGCTGATGAGCCAGGGCGTGATCCAGAACATGAAGGCGTACCAGGACGTGCCGGTGCTGCAGGCGAGCACCTATGCGGCGCCGAAGCTCGACGCGCAGGGCAACCCGGTGAAGGACGACAAGGGCGCTCCGGTGACGGTGCCGACCCCGCTCACGAAGCAGACGCTCGCGATGGGCCCGGTCGCGTCGCAGGAAGCGATCAAGATGCTCGGCACCAACGGCGGCGGTTTCTTCAATGCGAACTCCGCGCACCCGTACGAGAATCCGACGCCGTTCGCGAACTTCATCCAGATCTTCGCGATCCTGATCATCCCGGCCGCGCTGTGCCTCGTGTTCGGCCGCGTGATCGGCGACCGCCGGCAGGGCATTGCGGTGCTCGCGGCGATGACGGTCGCGTTCGCGGTCGCGGTCGGCGTCGAGGTGAGCGCCGAGCAGGGCGGCAACCCGACGCTCGCCGCGCTGCACGTCGACCAGTCGGCGAGCGCGCTGCAGTCGGGCGGCAACATGGAAGGCAAGGAAACCCGCTTCGGGATCGCGCAGACCGGCATCTTCACGGTCGCGACGACGGCCGCGTCGTGCGGCGCGGTCGACACGATGCACGATTCGCTGACGCCGCTCGGCGGCCTCGTGCCGATGCTGCTGATGCAGCTCGGCGAGGTGGTCTACGGCGGGGTCGGCTCGGGCCTCTACGGGATGCTCGTGTTCGCGCTGCTCGCGGTGTTCGTCGCCGGCCTGATGATCGGCCGCACGCCGGAATACGTCGGCAAGAAGATCGAGTCGTACGAGATGAAGATGGTGTCGATCGTCGTGCTGCTCACGCCGCTGCTGGTGCTGGTCGGCACGTCGATCGCGGTGCTCGCCGATGCAGGCAAGGCCGGCATCGCGAACCCGGGCCCGCACGGCTTCTCGGAAATCCTGTACGCGTTCAGCTCGGCCGCGAACAACAACGGCAGCGCGTTCGCGGGCCTGACGGTCGGTACGCCGTTCTACAACTGGCTGACCGCGATCGCGATGTGGTTCGGCCGCTTCGGCACGATCGTGCCGGTGCTGGCGATCGCCGGCTCGCTCGCCGCGAAGAAGCGCATCGCGGTGACGAGCGGCACGCTGCCGACGCACGGTCCGCTGTTCGTCGTGCTGCTGCTCGGCACCGTGCTGCTGGTGGGCGCGCTGACCTACGTGCCGGCGCTTGCGCTCGGCCCTGGCGTCGAGCACCTGATGATGTGGCTGGGCGCGTGACGCGCGCCCGCATGGTCACACATTGAAAAGACTGAAGAGATTGAAGAGATCGCAATGACTCAACATTCCGCAACACGGTCCATGTTCGATCCGGCGCTGCTGCGCCCGGCGATCGTGGATTCGTTCAAGAAACTCACGCCGCGCACGCAGTTCCGCAACCCGGTGATGTTCTGCGTATACGTCGGCAGCATCCTGACCACGATTCTGTGGATCGCGGCGCTTGCCGGCCAGGCCGAGGCGCCCGCGGGCTTCATCCTCGCGATCGCGCTGTGGCTGTGGTTCACGGTGCTGTTCGCGAACTTCGCCGAAGCGCTCGCCGAAGGGCGCTCGAAGGCGCAGGCCGCATCGCTGCGCAGCGCGAAGAAGGACGTGATGGCGAAGAAGCTCAACGAGCCGCATCCGAAGTCGCCGATCCGCATCACGACCGCATCCGACCTGCGCCGCGGCGACATCGTGCTCGTCGAGACCGGCGACGTGATCCCGGCCGACGGCGAGGTCGTCGACGGCGTTGCGTCGGTCGACGAATCGGCGATCACCGGCGAATCCGCGCCGGTGATCCGCGAATCGGGCGGCGACTTCTCGTCGGTGACGGGCGGCACGCGCGTGCTGTCCGACTGGATCGTCGTGAAGGTCACGGCGAACCCCGGCGAGGCGTTCCTCGACCGGATGATCGCGATGGTCGAAGGCGCGAAGCGCAAGAAGACGCCGAACGAGATCGCGCTGACGATCCTGCTCGTCGCGCTGACGATCGTGATGCTGCTCGCGACCGCGACGCTGCTGCCGTTCTCGACGTTCGCGGTCGACGCGATGAAGGCCGGCCACGTGGTGACGATCACCGCGCTCGTCGCGCTGCTCGTGTGCCTGATCCCGACGACGATCGGCGGGCTGCTGTCCGCGATCGGCGTGGCAGGGATGAGCCGGATGATGCAGGCGAACGTGATCGCGACGTCGGGCCGCGCGGTGGAAGCGGCCGGCGACGTCGACGTGCTGCTGCTCGACAAGACCGGCACGATCACGCTCGGCAACCGCCAGGCGTCGATGTTCGTGCCCGCGCCGGGCGTGACCGAGGAAGCGCTGGCCGATGCCGCGCAACTGTCGTCGCTCGCCGACGAAACGCCGGAAGGCCGCAGCATCGTCGTGCTCGCGAAGGAGCGTTTCAACATTCGCCAGCGCGACATGGGGCAACTGCACGCGACGTTCCTCGGCTTCTCCGCGCAGACGCGGATGAGCGGCGTCGACCTGCCCGGCCGCGAGATCCGCAAGGGCGCGGCCGACGCGATCCGCCGCTATGTCGAGACGCACGGCAGCCGCTTCCCGGAAGAAGTGCGCCGCGCGGTCGACGACGTCGCGCGCCGCGGCAGCACGCCGCTCGTCGTGGCCGACCTGCA
Organism: Burkholderia sp. MS455; assembly: GCF_016899445.1. Classification (NCBI taxonomy): domain Bacteria; kingdom Pseudomonadati; phylum Pseudomonadota; class Betaproteobacteria; order Burkholderiales; family Burkholderiaceae; genus Burkholderia; species Burkholderia sp. MS455. The sequence goes on along the minus strand of NZ_CP041779.1, from coordinate 2,553,119 downwards.
TGAAGGGGCGGCGCGCGTGCTCGGCGTGATCGAGCTGAAGGACATCGTGAAGGGCGGCATCAAGGAGCGCTTCGCGGAACTGCGCAAGATGGGCATCAAGACCGTGATGGTGACGGGCGACAACCGGCTGACGGCCGCGGCGATCGCGGCGGAAGCGGGCGTCGACGATTTCCTCGCGGAAGCGACGCCGGAAACCAAGCTCGCGACGATCCGCGAGCACCAGGCGGCGGGGCGCCTCGTCGCGATGACGGGCGACGGCACGAACGACGCGCCGGCGCTCGCGCAGGCCGACGTGGCGGTCGCGATGAACACGGGCACGCAGGCCGCGAAGGAAGCGGGCAACATGGTCGACCTCGATTCGAACCCGACGAAGCTGATCGAGATCGTCGAGATCGGCAAGCAGATGCTGATGACGCGCGGCTCGCTGACGACGTTCTCGATCGCGAACGACATCGCGAAGTACTTCGCGATCATCCCGGCCGCGTTCGTGACCACGTACCCGCAGTTGCGCGTGCTCGACATCATGCACTTGACGTCGCCGGCGTCCGCGATCCTGTCGGCGGTGATCTTCAACGCGCTGATCATCGTCGCGCTGATCCCGCTCGCGCTGAAGGGCGTCACGTACCGGCCGCTCGGCGCCGCATCGCTGCTGCGCCGCAACCTGCTGGTCTACGGCCTCGGCGGCGTGCTGCTGCCGTTCCCGTTCATCAAGCTGATCGACATGACGCTCGCCGCACTCGGCTGGGCCTGAGGTCCTGAAGGAAACATCATGAAAACGTTGATTCGTCCGCTCGTCGTGCTCTTTGTCGTGCTTGCCGCGGTGACGGGGCTCGCGTATCCGGCCGTGATGACCGTGTTCGGCCAGGCCGTGTTCCCGTCGCAGGCGAACGGCAGCCTGATCGAGAAGGACGGCAAGGCGGTCGGCTCCGCGCTGATCGGCCAGCCGTTCGATGCGCCGAAGTATTTCTGGGGCCGGCTGTCGGCCACCGCGCCGATGCCGTACAACGCGACCGGTTCCGGCGGCTCGAACCTCGGCCCGCTGAACCCGTCGCTCGCCGACCAGGTGAAGGGGCGCATCGCCGCGCTGCGCGAGGCCGGCACCGACATGTCGAAGCCCGTGCCGGTCGACCTCGTGACGGCGTCGGCGAGCGGCCTCGATCCGGAGATCACGCCGGCCGCCGCCGCATACCAGGTCGAGCGGGTCGCGAAGGCGCGCAACCTGGCGCCCGACGCGGTCGCGCAGCTCGTTGCCGCGAACACGGCCGGCCGCCAGTTCGGCGTGCTCGGCGAGCCGCGCGTGAACGTGCTGAAGCTGAACCTCGCGCTCGACGCGGCGCAGGCCGCGCACTGATCGTGCATCCGGGCTTTAGACCCGGCAACCGGTGCCCGGCACGGCTCGAGCCGCGCCGGACGCGCATTTTCCCGACGGCGCATGCGCCGTCTTTGCCTTTTGCGGCGATTTGGAACAACAATGCTCGTACTCGCGCGCATCCGGGCGCTCCGCTTTCCTGACGCATGAACCGTCCCGATCCAGACCAACTCCTCGACAAGCTGCAGCGAGACGAAGAAAAGCAGCGGCGCGGCCAGCTCAAGATCTTCTTCGGCGCATCGGCCGGCGTCGGCAAGACCTACGCGATGCTGCAGGCCGCGCGCCAGCGCCTGCAGGACGGCGTCGACGTCGTCGTCGGCATCGTCGAAACCCACGGCCGAGGCGAAACCGCCGCGCTGCTCGACGGCCTCGACGTGCTGCCGCTCGCGCGCATCGACTATCGCGGCCGCACGCTCGCCGAATTCGATCTCGACGGCGCGCTCGCGCGCCAGCCGCAACTGATCCTCGTCGACGAACTCGCGCATTCGAACGTGCAGGGCGCACGGCACCTGAAGCGCTGGCAGGACGTCTACGAACTGCTCGACGCGGGCATCGACGTCTATACGACCGTCAATGTCCAGCACCTCGAAAGCCTGAACGACGTGGTCGGCGCGATCACCGGCATCCGCGTGTGGGAGACGGTGCCCGACCGCGTGTTCGACGCGGCCGACGAAGTCACGCTTGTCGACCTGCCGGCCGAGGAACTGCTCGAGCGGATGCGCGACGGCAAGGTCTATCTCGCGCAGCAGGCCGAGCGCGCGGTGCGCAACTTCTTCCGCAAGGGCAACCTGATCGCGCTGCGCGAACTGGCGCTGCGGCGCACGGCCGATCGCGTCGATGCGCAGATGCGCGAATACCGCGCCGACCGTTCGATCCAGCGCATCTGGCAGGCGCGCGAGCGGCTGCTCGTGTGCGTCGGTCCGGGCGCCGAAGCGCCGACGCTCGTGCGCGCGGCCGCGCGGCTCGCCGCGAGCCTGAAGGCCGACTGGATCGCCGTGTATGTCGAGACGCCGCGCCTGCAGCGGCTGCCCGACGCGCAGCGGCAGCGCACGCTCGACGCGCTGAAGCTGGCGGCCGAACTCGGCGCGGAAACAGCCACGCTCGCCGGCGGCGACGCGGTAGCCGCGCTGATCGGCTATGCGAAGGTGCGCAACGTGTCGAAGATCGTCGCGGGCGGCTCGCCGAAGGTCGGGCTCATGCGCCGCTTCGCGCGGCCGTTCGGCGAGCAGCTCGCCGAACGCGCGGGCGACGTCGACCTGATGCTGATCCGCGCGTCCGCGAGCGACGAGGCGCGCGCGGCGCCGCTCGACCCGCGTGCGCGCGACTGGCGCGATGCGTTCGCGAAGTTCGGCACGCACCGTTCGCCGCCGCGGCACTACGTGTACGCGGCCGCGATCTGCGCGGCGATCACCGTCGTCGCAAACGTCGTGTCCGAGCGGCTCGACCTCACGAACCTCGTGATGCTGTACCTGCTCGGCGTCGTGTTCTCGGCCGTGCGGCTCGGGCGCGGCCCGGGCGTGCTGCAGTCGTTCCTGTCGGTGGCCGCATTCGATTTCTTCTTCGTGCCGCCGCGCATGTCGTTCTCGGTCAGCGACACGCAATACCTGCTGACCTTCTTCGGGATGCTGCTGACGTCGCTCGTGATCAGCCACCTGACGTCGACGCTGACGCGCGAGGCGAGCATCGCGCAGCGCCGCGAGCGCCGCACCGGCGCGATCTACGCGATGGCGCGCGAGCTGGGCGCGGCGCTGACGACCGAGCAGATCGTCGAGATCGGCAGCCGCCACGTGGGCGAGGTGTTCCGCGCGCGTGTCGCGTTCCTGCTGCCCGACAGCGCGGACAAGGTGCGCCAGAAGATCGAGGAGCCCGACGCGGCCGTCACGCTGACGGGCGCCGATCTCGACAGCGACGTCGGCCAGTGGGTGTACGACCAGCAGAAGCCGGCCGGCCGCGGCACCGACACGCTGCCCGCGACGGCCGCGCTGTACCTGCCGCTGAAGGCGCCGATGCGCACGCGCGGCGTGCTCGCGGTCGTGTCGCGCGAGCCGCGCGAACTCGAGGTGCCCGAACAGCTGCGGATGCTCGACGCATTCGCCGCGCAGATCGCGCTCGCGCTGGAACGCGTGCACTACGTCGAGATCGCGCGCGACGCGCTCGTCAATATGGAATCCGAGCGGCTGCGCAACTCGCTGCTGTCGGCGATCTCGCACGACCTGCGCACTCCGCTCACGACGATCGTCGGCTTCTCGTCGATGCTCGCGAACGGGCGCGCGGCCGCGCAGGGCGGCGACGCCGCGGCGGCCGAACGCTTCGCGCAGCGCGAGGGAGAGCTCGTCGACGCGATCCACGACGAGGCGCTGCGGATGACGGGCATCGTCACGAACCTGCTCGACATGGCGCGGCTGCAGGCCGGCAGCCTGCAGCTCAAGCGCCAGTGGTCGCTGCTCGAGGAAACCGTCGGCGCCGCGCTCGCCGCGTGCAAGCGCGTGCTCGCGCGCCATCCCGCGCGCGTGTCGCTGCCGGCCGACCTGCCGCTGCTGCAGATGGACGCGGTGCTGATGGAACGCCTGTTCACCAACCTGTTCGAGAACGCGGCGAAGTACACGCCGCCCGACACGCCGCTCGACATCGGCGCGGAGCGCGTGACCGACGACGGGCTGCCCTACGGGAACCCGTTCGTGCGCGTGCACGTCGACGATTACGGCCCGGGCCTGCCGGCCGGCATGGAAACGCGGATCTTCGACAAGTTCACGCGCGGCGAGAAGGAATCGGCGACGCCGGGCATCGGGCTCGGCCTCGCGATCTGCCGTGCGATCGTCGAGGCGCACGGCGGTAGAATCGGCGCGCTCAACCGCACCGCGCCCGACGGCCGCGTGACGGGCGCGCGCTTCTGGTTCACGCTGCCGGTCGAGACGCCGCCGGCCGCGCCCGCCGTGCCCGACGACGAATCCGACGTGCCGGGCGCATCGTCCCCATCCGAGCCATTGCCAGATCATGAGTGAACCCAGCCTGACCGTTGTCCTGATCGAGGACGAAAAGCAGATCCGCCGCTTCGTGCGTGCCGCGCTCGAGGAGGAGGAGATCGCCGTGTTCGAGGCCGAGACGGGCAAGCAGGGGCTGATCGACGCGGCGACGCGCAAGCCCGATCTCGTGATCGTCGACCTCGGCCTGCCCGATACCGATGGCCTCGACGTGATCCGCGAGCTGCGCGGCTGGTCCGAGGTGCCGGTGATCGTGCTGTCCGCGCGCACGCAGGAAGAGGAGAAGGTCGCGGCGCTCGACGCGGGCGCCGACGACTACCTGACCAAGCCGTTCGGCGTGTCCGAACTGCGCGCGCGGATTCGCGCGCAACTGCGCCGGCGCAACCAGGGCGGCGCGAACGAGACGCCGAAGGTGAGCTTCGGCACCGTGACCGTCGATCTCGCGCTGCGCCAGGTGTGGCGCGACGGCGAGATCGTGCATCTGACGCCGCTCGAATACCGGCTGCTTGCGACGCTCGTGCGGCACGCGGGGCGCGTGCTCACGCACCGCCAGTTGCTGCGCGACGTGTGGGGGCCGTCGCACGTCGAGAGCCATCACTACCTGCGCATCTACATGGCGCACCTGCGCCAGAAGCTCGAGCGCGACCCGGCACAGCCCGAATACATCGTCACCGAGACGGGCGTCGGCTACCGGCTGGTCGGCGCCGCGTGACGGGCATCGCGCGGCGGCGGCAGCCCGGGCTGGCGTGACGCCGCGCGGGCGGGGTTGCGCCGGCGCGACAGTCGTGCGGCCGGCGCCGGCCTTGCACACCGGCCGCGGATTCCCCGTTATGCTGACCGTTCCGCGAACAAAAACGAGGAGCGTGCAATGTCCGTCCGTCTGGCCGTCATCTGTGCGCTGGCGCTGACTGCGCCCGGCGCGTTCGCCCAACCGCTGCCGCCGGGGCAACAGCCGCCCGCGCAGGCAGCGCTCGCCAATCCCGCGTCGGTCAACTGCGAGAAGCTCGGCGGTCGCCACGTGATCCGCAGCCTGCCGAGCGGACAGGTCGGGATGTGCATGTTCAAGGATGGCCGCGTGTGCGAGGAGTGGGCGCTGTACCGCGACGACCGCTGCGTCGGCGGCGTCGCGCCGAAGCGTGTGTCGAATTGATGCCGAACTGACCGGGCCCGGCCGATCCTGCCCCGGATCGGCCGCCGGCCGTGCGCCGCGTCCGGCGTGTCCGTAAGCCTCTTGTTATACTCGGCGCCGCCCGGGGACGACCCCGGGGCATTCGCTTCAACGGGGACGGCCCCATCCGATCCGGAGTACGTCGCGATGGCGTGGGTATTGTTGTTGATTGCCGGTTTGCTGGAAGTGGCCTGGGCGGCCGGCATGAAATCGTCGGACGGCTTCACGAAGCTCGGCCCGTCAGTGTTTACGATCGTGACGGCGCTGGCCAGCTTCGGGCTGCTCGCGGTCGCGATGCGCCAGTTGCCGCTCGGCACCGCGTACGCGGTGTGGACGGGCATCGGCGCGGTCGGCGCGTTCGTGTTCGGCATCGTGATGATGGGCGAGGCGCTGACCGTCGCGCGCGTCGCGAGCGCTGCGCTGATCGTCGCCGGGCTGATCGGCCTCAAGCTGTCGTCGGCCGCCTGACGACGGAGTCCCGGACGCGCTGCGCCCGGGCACTGCACTGCGGAATTGCGCCGGCTGCCCGGTTAGCCTGTCTATAATGGAACGCATTCGGGCCTGAATGTCGTTGTGCCGTTCGCGGCCTGCGGCGCCGGTCGCCACGCGCCGCGCGGCCGGTCTGACCGACCCGATCCGATCGATCGGCAAAGCGCACGGAAAGTGCAAGGAGAGGGCCATGATCGAAGCCATTTCGCTCGGCGCGGGGCTCGCGTGGGCGAGCGGGCTGCGCCTGTACCTGACGGTGCTGATCGCCGGCGTGCTGGCGCGGGTCGGCTGGCTCCACCTGCCCGACACGCTGGCCGTCCTGATGTCGCCGTGGGTCATCGGCGCCGCCGCCGTGCTCACCGTCACCGAATTCCTTGCCGACAAGATCCCCGCGTTCGACTCGCTGTGGGATGCCGTGCATACCTTCATCCGCATCCCGGCCGGCGCCGTGCTCGCAGCCGGCGCGCTCGGCCATGCCGATCCGACCGTGCTCGCCGTCGCGGGCCTTGCAGGCGGTTCGCTCGCCGGCGCCGCGCACGTGGCGAAGGCCGGTACACGCGCGCTGATCAACCTGTCTCCCGAACCGATTTCGAACTGGGTTGCGTCGTCGACCGAGGACGGCCTCGTGGTCGGCGGGCTCGCGCTCGCATTCTTCGTCCCGCTCGCGTTCCTCGTGCTGCTCGCGGCCTTCGTCGCCGCTTCGGCCTGGGCGCTGCCGCGCCTGTGGCGCGGCGTGTCGGGCGGTTTTCGCGGGATGGCGAACCACATGGTGTCGCGGCTCAACTCGATCGGGGGTAAGCGCGATTGAAGGGGCTGCAACACGCGGCGCAGCCGCCGGCCGGGCAACCCGGCCATGACATGCCCGCGCATGCCGGCCGCTTCGGCCTGCGCGACCTGATCCGCCAGGCCGTACGGATGACCGCGCGCGACTGGCGCGCGGGCGAGTTGACGCTGCTCGTACTCGCACTGGTGCTCGCGGTCGCGGCACTGACGAGCGTCGGCTTTCTCGCCGACCGGCTGCGCCAGGGGCTCGAGCGCGACGCGCGCCAGATGCTCGGCGCGGATTTCGTCGTGCGCGCCGACCGTCCCGTCGATCCGTCGTTCGACCGTCAGGCCCGCGCGCTCGGCCTGCGTACCGCGACGACCGCGATTTTCCCGAGCATGATCGCGTCCGCCGCGGGCGGGCAGACGGCCGACGCAGCGCCCGCGCGCCTCGCGGCCGTGAAGGCCGTGTCGCCCGGATATCCGCTGCGCGGTGCGGTCGAGATCCTGCCGGCCGGCGCCGCCGCCGCGCACAAGGCGACAGCGATTCCCGCACCCGGCACCGTGTGGGCCGACCCCGCGCTGCTCGACGCGCTGCACCTGAAGGCGGGCGATACGGTGCGTGTCGGGCTGCGCACGTTCACGGTCGCAGCGTCGATCTCCCGCGAACTCGATCGCGGCTTTTCGTTCGTCAATTTTTCGCCGCGGCTGATGATGCGCGCGGACGAACTCGCCGCGACGGGGCTCACGGGTTACGGCAGCCGCGTCACGTACCGGCTGCTGGTCGCCGGCGATGCGCAGGCCGTCGCGCGCTTCGAAACCTATGCGCACGAGCGCGTCGATGGCGGGAAGCTGCGCGGCGTCGGTCTCGAGTCGTTGCAGGAAGGCCAGCCGCAGGTGCGGCAGACGCTGGATCGCGCGCGCCATTTCCTGACGCTCGTCGCGCTGCTGACCGCGCTGCTCGCGGCGGTCGCGATCGCGATGGCCGCGCAGCGCTACATGCGGCGCCATCTCGACGGCTGTGCGACGATGCGCTGCCTCGGCGTGAGCCGCCGCACGCTCGGCGCACTGTTCGCGCTCGAATTCGTCGGCATCGGGATCGTGTCGGGCGCCGCGGGCGCGGTGCTCGGCTACGGCGGCCACTGGGCGTTGCTGGCCGCGCTCGGCGGCCTGATCGAAGTCGTGCTGCCGCCGCCCACGCTGTGGCCGGCGCTCATCGGCGTGGGGGCCGCGCTCGTGCTGCTGCTCGGCTTCGCGCTGCCGCCGCTCGTGCCGCTCACGCGCGTGCCGCCGGTGCGCGTGCTGCGCCGCGAATGGGGCGATGCGTCGCGCACCGCGTGGGCCGCGTATGCGGTCGGCGTCGTGCTGTTCGCGGGGCTGCTGATCGCGGCCGCCGGCGACCTGAAGCTCGGCCTGATCGTCGCGGGCGGCTTCGCCGGCGCGCTGGTCGGTTTCGCGCTGATCGCGCGGCTCGTGCTGTTCGCCGCCGCGCGCGCGGTGCGCAACGCGCGCGTGGCCGCGGGCGTCGGCTGGCGCTATGCGCTCGCGTCGCTGCACCGGCGCGGCACGGCCAGCGCGCTGCAGATCACCGCGCTCGCGCTCGGCCTGATGTGCCTGCTGCTGATCGCGATCACGCGCAACGACCTCGTCGCGGGCTGGCGGCAATCGACGCCGCCCGATGCGCCGAACCAGTTCCTGATCGACATTCAGCCCGACCAGCGCGACGACGTCGCGGCCTATCTGGCCGCGCACGGCGTGCGCGACGCGGTGCCCGCGCCGATGGTGCGCGGCCGCCTCGTCGCGATCAACGGCAAGCCGGTGAATCCGGACGCCTACCCGTCCGACGAGGCGCGCCGGCTCGTCGATCGCGAGTTCAACCTGTCGTATACGACCGAGCTGCCGTCCGACAACCGGATCGTCGCAGGCGACTGGTTCGGCACCGCGGCCGCGCCGCAGATCTCGATCGAGGCCGGCCTCGCGAAGATGCTGAACGTGAAGCCGGGCGACACGCTGCGCTTCGACGTGACGGGGCTGACGGTCGACGCGCCGATCACGAGCGTGCGCAAGCTCGACTGGGGCACGTTTCGCGTCAACTTCTTCGTGCTGATGCCGCCGCGGGTGCTGAAGGATTTCCCGGCCGTCTACCTCACGAGCTTCCATCTGCCTGCATCCGACGCCGCGTTGCTCGATCCGCTGATCGCGCGCTACCCGAACCTGACCGCGATCGACGTCGCGCCGATCCTCGCGCAACTGCAGCGGATGATGCTGCAGGTGGTCGGCGCGGTGCAGTTCCTGTTCGCGTTCACGCTGGCGGCCGGCGTGCTCGTGCTGTACACGGCGCTCGCCGGCTCGCGCGACGAGCGGGTGCGCGAGGCCGCGCTGCTGCGCGCGCTCGGCGCGTCGCGCGCGCAGGTCAATGCGGTGCAGCGCGCGGAATTCGTCGTGGTCGGCGCGCTGTCCGGCGCGCTGGCGTCGGCGGGCGCGATCGCGGTCGGCTGGGTGCTCGCGTCGCGCGTGTTCGATTTCCGGCTCGCCGTCGATCCGTGGCTCGTGCCGGCCGGCATCGCGGCCGGCGTCGCGTGCGCCGGTGCGGCCGGCTGGCTGAGCCTGCATAATGTGTTGCGGCGCCCCGCGCTGCAGTCGCTGCGCGACGCATGAGTGTCGCCGGCGGCCCCGAAGATCCCGTTTTCCGACTATCCGTATGACCGATGTGAATGACGATGCGCCGTCGCAGCCGACGGCGTTCGAGCTCGTGGGCGGCGAAGCCCGCGTGCGCGAAATGGTGGACCGCTTCTACGACCTGATGGACCTCGAGCCCGAGTTCGCGCAGATTCGCGCGCTGCACCCGGCATCGCTCGACGGTTCGCGCGACAAGCTGTTCTGGTTCCTGTGCGGCTGGCTCGGCGGGCCCGACCACTACATCGACCGGTTCGGCCATCCGCGGCTGCGCGCGCGGCACCTGCCGTTCCCGATCGCGTCGGTCGAGCGCGACCAGTGGCTGCGCTGCATGGCGTGGGCGATGGAGGATGTCGGGCTGCCCGAGCCGCTGCGCGAGCGGCTCATGCATTCGTTCTACGACACGGCCGACTGGATGCGCAACCGGCCCGGTTGATCGACCGGTACGCCGCTGCCCGCGCGCGGGACGATCTGCGTCTGGGCGCGCGCGCCGCGCGGCGCGACACTGGCCGTTTCCCGCAATCGATACGAGGCTCGCCCGATGACGACACAAGCGCTGTTTCGCGAAGACGCGTATCTCACGCGGTGCGACGCGATCGTTCAGGCCGTCGGCGACGACGGCATCCGGCTCGACCGCACCGTGTTCTATCCGCTCGGCGGCGGCCAGGCCGGCGACACCGGCACGCTGACCCTGCCCGACGGCAGCACGATCGGGATCGCTGATACCCGCAAGGCAAGGTTCGACGGCGCGACGCCCGACGACGCCTTGCACGTGCCGGCACCGGGGCAGGAGGCGCGCGTCGCGACGCTCGTGCCCGGCACACGCGTGGTCGCGGAGATCGACTGGCTGCGCCGCTACCGGCACATGCGCCTGCATACGGCCGCGCACCTGATGTGCGCGGTGCTGCCGTACGCGGTCGACGGCTGCAGCGTGACGGCCGACTATGTGCGGCTCGATTTCGCGACGTCCGAAGCGATCGACCGCGACGACGTCGAGCGGCGCCTCGCCGGCCTGGTCGCCGGCGCGCATCCGGTCACGACCGAATGGATTACCGACGACGAGATGGCCGAGCGGCCCGAACTCGTGCGCACGATGAGCGTGAAGCCGCCGATGGGCCTCGGCCGCGTGCGGCTGCTGCGCATCGAGCAGGTCGACCTGCAGCCGTGCGGCGGCACGCACGTGCGCAACACGTCGGAAATCGGCGACCTGCGCGTCGCGAAACTTGAAAAGAAGAGCGCGCGCACGCGGCGCCTCGTACTGGAGTTTGCATGACGATCGACACCGGGGCGGCGGCCGCGGCGGCGCTGGATCCGCAAGCGCGCGAGATTCTGGATTTCTGGTTCGGCGAACCGGGCTCGGCCGAATTCGGGCAGGAACGCAAGATCTGGTTCAACGGCGGCGCGGCGTTCGACGACGTGCTGCGCACGCGCTACGGCGCGCTGCTCGACGCCGCGTGCGATGGCGCATGCGATCACTGGGCCGGTTCGCCGGAGGGTGCGCTTGCGTTGATCGTCGTGCTCGACCAGTTCTCGCGCAACATCCATCGCGGCACGCCGCGCGCGTTTGCCGCCGATCCGAAGGCGCTCGCGCTCGCACGCCGCGTCGTCGCGGCCGGCTGGGATGCGCAACTGCCGAGCGGCCATCACCGCGCGTTCGCGTATCTGCCGTTCGAGCACGACGAGTCGATCGAGAGCCAGCGCGAGGCCGTGCGCCTGTGCGCGGGCATTCGCGGCGAGGCAGGGTGCGAGAGTTATCACCGCTTCGCGTTGCGGCATGCGGCCGTGGTCGAGCGCTTCGGCCGCTTTCCGCACAGGAACGCGATTCTCGGCCGTGAGTCGACCGATGAGGAGACGGCGTTTCTTCGCGAACCCGGTTCGTCGTTCTGATGATCCGGGCGGTCGCGTGAGTGACGAGGAGGGGGCAAGCCCGCAGATTCGCGCGGTTGCGTTGGCGATCGGCGAAACTGGCCGGCGGCGCTGCTCGGGCGGCCGGTCTCAACCTTTTTGCCGGAGATGAAGTCGGGCAAGACGGCGCGTCGCGCCGTCTTGCGTCACTGCAGGTGCTGTTCGGGCGTGCGCACGTAGACGCGCAGCAGTTCTTCGTTGTCGCCCGGGCGCGCGCCCGTCCAGAACAGTTTCCATTCGCTGCCTGGCGCCGGATCGACGGCCCGCACGCCCTGGACGATCATCCACGTGCAGCGCGTCGTCTTCGCGTCGTCGATCGGCGTGTGCTGGATGCCGGAGAAGTAGTACAGCATCGGCGCTTCCGATTCGCCGAGCCCGTGCAGGCTCGCCATGCAGTCGCCGTCGTTCCATTCGAGCGCGAGATGCGCGTTCAGGTCGTCGAACACCGAGCGGTAGCTCTTCGCGACGTCGAGCCACGGCAGCAGCAGCGTATAGACGAGCCCCCACGCGACGACTGCGCCGGCGCCCCACGACAGCGCGCCGCGCCAGAGGCCCGTCGTGCGCAGCTTCGGCAGCAGCGTCAGCCAGCCGACCGTCAGCGCGAGCGCACCGACCACAAGCGCGGGCTCGATCGGCATCGTCCAGTCGAGCGGCAGCCAGCGGCCGAGCAGCGCGAGATCTGCGCGCGACGCGGCCGGATCGGCCATTACTGCCCAGATGCCCCAGGCGAGTGCGGCGGCCGTACCGAACAGCACGCGGCTGAAGTAATCCCACGCGAGATGCAGCGTGCGCGGAATGCGTTCGATCGCCTGCGCGGCGACCAGCGCGAGCGGCGCGAAGAACGGCAGGATGTAGAGCTGGCGCGACGTTGCGGACACCTGCAGCACCACGAGCCCGACGCCGGCGAACAGCACGGGCAGCGCGATGCGCGGCATGCGCCAGTCGCGCCACGCACCGCGCGCGAGCGCGACGATCGTGAGCGGCGCGACCGGGAAGCCGACGAGCAGGAATGCACGCAGGATGAAGAAGGGCTTGTCGTTTTCCGCGCCGAGTTCGGGGACGGAGAAGCCGAAGAAGCGGCCGACGTTATTGTCCCAGAACCACGTCATGAACAGCGTCTCGGAACGCAGGAACAGCGCGGTCGGCCAGATCAGCGCGAACGGCGCGAACACGAGCGCGGCGACGCCGAGTGCGCGCGCGAACGAGCGGGTGCGGCAGGCCGGGTACAGCACCAGCGCGCCGACGAGCGTGGCCGCGAACACGAGCGGCACGAACAGCCCCTTCGCCATCAGCGCGATGCCGACGCCCGCGCCGAAGATCGGCGCGGCCCAGCGGCCCGACGGCCGGACCGGCAGCCCGTGCCGCATCTGCTGCGCGTGCGCGACGTGCCGCATCACGAGTTCGAGCAGCCCGCAGAAGCCCATTGCCGTGCCGGCGAACAGCGCGACGTCCGTCATCATGTCGTGCATGTGCTTGATGACGACGAGCGTGCCCGCGCTCAGCACGACGGGACCGATCACACGCAGGTCGAACCAGTTGTCCGCGCGGTTGGCGATGCGCGCCGCGCGCGCGATGAAGCCGAACGCGAGTACGGCGAACAGCGCGCTCGCGAGCCGTGCCGCGTCGTGCAGCGGCATCACGCGCTGCAGCAGCCACGCGAGGCTGGTCGCGACCCACGCGTAAAGCGGCGGTTTTTCCATGAACGGCAGGCCGGCATTGGTCGGCACGACGAAATCGCCGGTCTCGAGCATGTGCTGGATGATGCCGAACGTGTAGGTTTCGTCCTGTTTCCACGGATCGTGGCCGAGCACGCCGGGCAGCACATACGCGCAGACCAGCGCAGCGGCGAGCAGCCACGCGCGCCAGCCGAGCAGGAGCGAGCGGTCGCGCGCGGTGCTGGTCGCGGCGGTCGCGGCCATGACGGGCGTGCCGGCGGCTTCAAGCGTCGCGGTAAGGTCGGCGTCGGCGGTTGAGCGGGTGTGCGGGGCCGGAGCGGGCACCGACGTGCGTCGCCGGCCGGGCGCTGCGGTTCCAGGCATGGAAAAGATCTCGGGTCGAGTCGAGCCGGTTCGGCGACATGGGCCGGACCGATAAGGGCCACATCATGGTGGCAAGAAAACAGGCGTTTACGGCGCCTGTCTGGCTGGCCGCTAGTAAATCACGGAACTGTTACGAATGTTTACTGAAACCGTCACGAAATTGTGGAGATTTGTGGCGCCGTGACGACAGGTCGCTTCGGGTGACGGTTTTGATGTGCCGCGCGTGCGGTTACCGGCCGCCGCCGACGTCGAGCAGGGCGCCCGTCGTGTAGGACGCCGCGTCGCCGAGCAGCCAGACGATCGCTTCGGCGATTTCGTGCGCTTCGCCCGCGCGGCCGAGCGGCGTCTGCGCGCCGAGGCGGGCAGCACGACCCGGCTGGCCGCCGCTCGCGTGGATTTCGGTCTCGATCAGGCCGGGGCGCACCGCGTTGACGCGCACGCCGTGCGGGCCGAGTTCCTTTGCAAGACCGATCGTCAGCGAATCGACCGCGCCTTTCGAGCCCGCGTAGTCGACGTATTCGTTCGGCGAGCCGAGCCGCGAGGCGATCGACGAGACGTTGACGATCGCGCCGCCCTGGCCGCCGCGGTCGGTGGACAGCCGGCGCGCGGCTTCGCGCGCGCACAGGTACGCGCCGAGCACGTTGGTGTCGAACATCCGCCGCAGCCGGTCGGCCGGCATGTCGGCGAGCGGCATCGACGGCGCAACGATGCCCGCGTTGTTGACGAGCGCGTCGAGGCGTCCGAACGCGGCCGCGACGGTGTTGAACATCGCGACGACGTCGGCTTCGTTCGCGACGTCGCCCGCGACGACGCACGCACGGCCGCCCGCATCGCGGACGGCCTGCGCGGTGCGTTCGGCTGCCGCCGCGTCGCGCGCGTAGTTGATGCCGACGTCCCAGCCGCGTTCGGCCGCGAGCACGGCGGTCGCGCGGCCGATGCCGCGGCTCGCGCCGGTGACGAGGACGGCCTTGCGGCCGGACGGTGCGGTCATCGCGTGCGGCTCCCGGGGACGGTTACTTCGCTGCGTCGGGCGCCCACTTGTCGCGGGCGGGCGGTTGATAGCGGCGCAGCCGCTCGATCAGTTCGACCGGTTCCGAATCGACGCACAGCGCGTCGAAATAGGCCGGGCGCATGAAACCCTCGTCGACCGTATGACGCAGCAGGGCGATCAGCGGATCGTAGAACGAATCGATGTTGTAGAGCGCGACGGGCTTGCGGTGATAGCCGAGCTGCGCCCACGTGTAGACCTCGAAGAGCTCCTCGAGCGTGCCGGCGCCGCCGGGCATCGCGACGAACGCGTCCGAGAGGTCGGCCATCATTTTCTTGCGGTGGTGCATGTCGGGCACGACGTGCAGTTCCGACAGCCCCGTATGGCCGACTTCCTTGTCGACGAGCAGTTCGGGGATCACGCCGACCGCACGGCCGCCGGCCGCCATCACTTCGTCGGCGATCACGCCCATCAGGCCGACACGGCCGCCGCCGTACACGAGCGTCAGGCCCGCACCGACGAGCGCGCGGCCGAATGCGCGCGCGGCGTCGGCATAGACGGGCCGCACGCCGGACGACGAGCCGCAGTAAACGCAGACTGCCTTCATTGCTTGGAATCCTTGGCGGGGGCCTGCCCAACGGCGACCGGCCCGCCGGCGGGGCGCGGCGACCCGTCGCGCGGCGGCAGGTAGTCGGTGAACTGGCGCTTCGGCAGCTTGCCGGAGACCAGGTCGTCGAACAGCTGGCGCGAACGGCCGCGCAGGTACGGCGCCATCACGGAGATCACGTGCATGCTGACCTGGTGCAGTTCCTCGCGAATCGCGTCCTGGTCGTTGTACTTGCGCGGATGCATCACGTACTGATACGACAGCCAGTACGTCGAAATGACGGCCATGTTGGTGGCGATGACTTCGATCTCGGCGGGCGTCGCGACCATCTCGGCGTCGGACACGAGCAGCTCGCACATCTCGCGCGCGAAGCGCACCTTGTGGCTGATGATCTGCTTGAAGTGCGTCTCGAGCGTGCGGTTGCGGGCGAGCAGGTCGTTGAGGTCGCGATACAGGAACCGGTAGGTCCACATGAAATCGGCCATGTACTGCAGGTACGACCAGGTTTCGTCGATCGTCGGACGATGATCTTCGGGAAAGCGCAGCCGCCGTTCGATCTGCTGCTCGAACTGCGCGAAGATGCTGTTGATGATGTCGTCCTTGTTGCGGAAATGGTAGTACAGGTTGCCTGGACTGATTTCCATTTCCTCGGCGATCGTCGTGGTCGTGACGTTCGGCTCGCCGATCTCGTTGAAGAGTTTCAACGACAACTCGAGAATCCGTTCGCGGGTGCGGCGGGGAGGTTTCGCTTCCATGTCGTCCGGCCCTGTGTGTGCCGGACTGGCGGGCGCTGCAATCGATGCTGCGGGATTCGTCCGGCGCGGGTTGCTGTTCTATGTCTGGCGGACGATTATAAACCGGGGTTTCGCCACATCGGGCGCATTTCGTGATCGCGGCCCCGTGCGACGGATGGTGCAGCGCCGCACGCAGGCGATGCGCAACGCGCGCGGCGGGCAGCCGGCTAGAAGCCGAGCCAGCGCGCGACGGCCGGGCCGAGCACGAAGCCCCAGGTCGTCACGCACGCGAACAGCGCGACCGTCACGGCCGCGCTGCCGAGGTCCTTCGCGCGCTTGGAGAGTTCGTGGCGTTCGAGCGAGATGCGGTCGATCGCGGCCTCGACGCTCGAGTTCAGCAGTTCGACGATCAGCACCAGCAGCACCGAGGCGATCAGCAGCGCGCGCGATGCGGCCGGCACCGGCGCGAACGCGCCGATCGGGAGCATCAGCGCGGCGAGCGTGAGCTCCTGGCGAAACGCGCTCTCCTCGCGGATCGCGACACGAAAGCCGTTCAGCGAATGCTTGAGTGCGTACCATGCGCGCGTGATGCCGCGGTGGCGCTTGTACGGATTCGGCGGCAGCGGCGTCAGTTGATCGTCGGGGCCGAGCGGCTCGGACGCGTGCGCGTCCGTGTCGCCATGCGGCTCCTCCTCGTCGAACGGGCGGTGCCGTTGCTGCGTTGCGGCGGGGGGCGGGGTCTTGTCGTTCAGGTCTCGTTTCAAACGGCGGCACCTTCGGCTGGCGAGTACGCGGTTTTCGGCAGCGGCTTCAGATGCGATGCGAACTGCTCGGACGCCGCGCGCCACGAGAAGCGTTCCGCCCACGCGCGCGCGGTCGTGCGTTCGATCTTCAGCGCTTCGAGGCAGGCTTCCTGCAGGTCCTCGTGCATCGCACCGGCGTCGCCGCCGCTGAGCACGTCGATCGGGCCCGTGACGGGATACGCGGCAACCGGCGTGCCGCACGCGAGCGCCTCGAGCAGCACGAGGCCGAACGTGTCGGTGCGACTCGGGAACACGAACACGTCGGCCGCAGCATACACCTTCGCGAGTTCGGCCTGTGACAGCACGCCGAGATAGTTCGCCTCC
Source organism: Burkholderia sp. MS455 (assembly GCF_016899445.1). Classification (NCBI taxonomy): domain Bacteria; kingdom Pseudomonadati; phylum Pseudomonadota; class Betaproteobacteria; order Burkholderiales; family Burkholderiaceae; genus Burkholderia; species Burkholderia sp. MS455. The sequence goes on along the minus strand of NZ_CP041779.1, from coordinate 2,536,274 downwards.
GGATAGCGCGACTTCAGTTCCGCGAGCGCGGGGCCTTCGCCCGCGACCCACTTCGAGCCGGGCAGGTCGAGACGCAGGAACGCCTCGACGTTCTTTTCGATCGCGACACGGCCCACGTACAGGAAGATCGGCCGCGCGGTGTTGAGCACCTTCGACTCCATCGGGCGGAAGATGTCGAGATCGACGCCGCGGGTCCACAGCACGACGTTCGTGAAGCCGAACTTCTCGAGGTCTTCCTTGACGACCGGCGTCGGCGCCATCACCGCGAGCGACGGGCCGTGGAACCAGTGCAGGAAGCGGTAGGTCGCGGCCAGCGGAATGCCGAAGCGCGCCTGCACGTATTCCGGAAAGCGCGTGTGATACGCGGTCGTGTACGGCAGTTTGCGCGAGCGCGCATAGCGTCGCGCGGCGAGGCCGAGCGGGCCTTCGGTCGCGATGTGCAGCGCGTCGGGCGCGAACGCGTCGATCCGTGCGCGCAGCTTGCGGTACGGCAGGATCGACAGGCGGATCTCGGGGTAGGTCGGGCAGGGTACCGTGCGGAATTCCAGCGGCGTCAGCAGTTCGACGCGGTGGCCGAGCGCAGTGAGTTCGCGCGAGGTGCTCTTCAGCGTGCGCACGACGCCGTTGACCTGCGGTTCCCACGCGTCGGTGACGATCATGATCTTCATCGCGGCATTGTCCTGTAAGTAGGGTTGTGTCAGGCAGTGGCCTTGGCCTTGCGCGACGTGGTCTCCGACGGTGCGGTGCGCATCACCGTCCAGTAGACGATCTTCAGTTCGCCTTCCATCGTTTCGACGAGCGCGGACAGGCTTTCGACCCAGTCGCCGTCGTTGCAGTACAGCACGCCGTCGATGTCGCGGATCTCCGCCTTGTGGATGTGACCGCACACGACGCCGTCGCAGCCGCGGCGGCGCGCCTCGTCGGTCATCACGGTCTCGAATTGCGAGATGAAGTTGACCGCGTTCTTGACCTGGTGCTTCAGGTACTGCGACAGCGACCAGTACTGGAATCCGAGCCGGCTGCGGATCCGGTTGAACCAGCGGTTCAGCACGAGGATCAGCGTGTAGAGCGTATCGCCGAGATACGCGAGCCATTTCGCGTGCTGGATCACGCCGTCGAACAGGTCGCCGTGCACGATCCACAAACGTTTGCCCGCGAGCGTCGTGTGGAACGCCTCGCCGCGCACCTGGATATCGCCGAACGCGAGGTCGCAGAACTGCCGCGCGCCTTCGTCGTGGTTGCCGGGGATGTAGACGACCTGCGTGCCCTTGCGCGCCTTGCGCAGGATCTTCTGCACGACGTCGTTGTGCGCCTGCGGCCAGTACCAGCCTTTCTTCAACTGCCAGCCGTCGATGATGTCGCCGACGAGGTACAGGTATTCCGAATCGTTGTGACGCAGGAAGTCGAGCAGGTACGGCGCCTGGCACCCGCTCGAGCCGAGGTGGATGTCGGACAGCCAGATGGTGCGGTAGCGATGCGCGGACGGGTCGGGGTCGTCGTGCCGCGTGGCGTGTACGGCAGGTGGTTCTTGCGACGCCAGGCCATCGGTTGCGCCCGAGCCGGACAGGAAAGCGGTGGCGGCGCGAGCGCCGAGCGGGTGACGGAACAGGGAGGTCGCGGACGGTTTCTGGCCCATGCATGACTCGCGCCGGTTGACATTACCGGCATTCCGCCATGCGGGCGTGACTGTGCCATGACAGTCACGAGACGTTCTTATTACGACCTATGCAGGGTGTTTAGCAGTGAATGAAAGGCGTTGCGTAATCTGCCGCACCGAACGGTCGGCGGTTGTCCGGCAGGCGCGTCGGGCGACGCGGGAAAGGCTTGGGCGAACTGATTTCGTCTGGCGAATGTGGCGCGTCAGCGCGGCATGGCGACGACGCGCGTGCGCGCGATCCGGTCGTGCGGAAACTGGCGGCCGGCGTGCAGCCGGGCGGCGCCGGCCCACGCGACGATCCACGCGGCGGTGAGCGCCAGCGTGACCGGCACCGACAGGCCGAGGAGCGGATGCAGCGCGAGCGGCGGCAGGAACCACAGCCAGCCGAGCGCATAGCGCACGAGCGCATGGCCGGCGCTCAGCGGCCGGCCGCTCGACGATTCGAGCCGCAGCCGCCAGGTCTTCATCGGCAGCGTCTGGCCGCCGTGGGTCCAGAACCAGACGAAATACGCGCCGACGACGAGCGCGATCCACGCGGCGAGCAGGTTGTGATGGACTAGGCCGTTGCGCTGCTGCGTCGCGAGACTGAACGCGAGCCCCGCGAAGAACACGACGCCGAACAGCAGCACGCCTTCGTAGAGCAGCGCGGCGAGGCGCCGCCGCACCGACGGCGCGGCGGCCGGAGTCTCGGGTGCGCGGGCGTTCGCCACGGCCGCTCAGGAGCCCCTGAACAGCGAAGGCGCGTCGGCGGGCGACACCGGTGCCACCGCAGCGGGCACCGACGCGGCGCCGGCCGTCGACGACGCGGGCACCGGCGGCACGGAGGCGCTGGCCGAGGCGGGCGCCGGTGCGGGGGCTGCACCGCTTGCCGGGTGCTCGTGCGAATTGACGAGGCGGCGAACGTCACGGTCGGCGACGGTCGGCGGCGCGCTGACGACGCTCGGCCGGCGGCGGCGCTCGGCAGCCGCGAGACGTTCCTTCTGTTCCTCGGGGAGTTGCTGGTAGGCCTTCCACGCGCGCTCGCGCGCCTGCGCGGAAAGCTCCTTCGCGCTCTGGTAGTTCTCGCGCGCGACGCGGCGCTGCTCGGGCGTCATCCGCGCCCATTCGGACATCCGGTCCTGCAGGCGTTTTTGGTCATCCGGCGTCAATTTCGCGAAACGCGACGCGATCTTCAGCCATTTTCGCTTGCGGGCGTCGCTGAAGCCGTCCCACTGGTCGGCGAACGGCGCGAGTGCCGCGTGCTGCGCCGGCGTGAGGCGCGCCCACGACAGCGGACCGGTGGCGGCCGGCAGCGGCAGTGGCAGTGGCGGGAGGTCGGCGGTCAGCCCGGTCGCGGCCGATGCGGGCGCGGCAGGACTGGTAGCCGCGACGGTAGTCGTCGCGGGGGGCGGGTGGAATCGCGAATACGTGGCGACGTAGGAAACGGCGATCGCGATCACGCATCCGAAAAATACGGCCAGGCCGCGCTTCTGACTCACCCGTGCGATCCCCTCGTTATTGTCTGTTAGCGAGCGTGCGAAAGATACGCGTTGAACCCGTGATCGAGATACGCGTTGAGCGGCAGGTCGTCGCTGAGCATCGCCGCGTCGATGTCGGCGAGTTCGGCGGTGCGCTGCATGTCTTCCCAGTAGGCGATGCCGATGAGCCCCGCGAGCAGCAGTGCGAGCGGCCACGCGCGCAGCAGGCGGCGCGCGAACGACGCGTACGGGCGGCCGGCCTGCGGGCGGCTCGTGGGCGCCGGGCCGTAGGCACCGGCCGCGCCGGCGAAGGCCGGCACGAACACCGGCGCGGTCGCGGGCTCGGGCTTCTTGCGCGCGAGCGCAGCCCGGCGGGCGACGGCCAGCCGATCGGTGGTCGCGGCAGGCAGTGCGGCCGCGCGCTCGTCCAGCGCGCGGCGCACCTTCAGCGCGAATTCGTGTTCTCGGTTTGCGGGAGCGGAGCTCATAGCGTGATTCCTTTGGCCTTGAGCGCTTGCGCCAGGGTGTGGGTGGCTCGTGAGCAGTGCGTCTTGACGCTGCCTTCGGAGCACCCCATTGCGGCGGCAGTCTCGGCGACATCCATATCTTCCCAATAACGCATCAGGAACGCTTCCCGTTGACGCGCCGGAAGTTTCTGGATTTCTTCGTCGATCAGGGCCAGAACCTGCTCTCTTTCGAGGCGGTGCTCGCTGCTCTCGACGCCCGCGTTGTCGTTCGCGGATTCGAGCGTTTCGAGGGGGTCGAAGTCTTCGTCGTCGGTGTTGTTCAGCGACGAGAAGAGCGTGACCCAGGTGTTGCGAACCTTCTGCCGGCGGAACCAGTCGTGGATCGCGTTCTGCAGGATCCGCTGAAAAAGCAGCGGCAGTTCGGCCGCCGGCCGGTCGCCGTATTTTTCGGCCAGCTTGATCATCGCGTCCTGCACGATGTCGAGCGACGCATCGTCGTCACGCACCGCGTACGCAGCCTGCTTGAACGCGCGCCTTTCGACGCCCGCCAGAAAGTCGGCGAGTTCCTTGTCTGATGCCATTCCGTGAAGGTATGCGCTGCGGGCCGCTGCGTGGTGTAAAAGGTCGAAAAATTTCGTAAAACCCGCGGATGCTAACAAATTTTCGCTCTGGTTGGCACCGGGTTGGGCGCCGCGCGTTGCGCGCGAGCCGCGGCGGTGGGGTGCCGGGCGGCGCGCATGATGCGGTGCGGGATATTTTGCTTGACGACCTAATCACGACCCGCTATCGTCAGCGATTCGCAACATGAAGTGATGGTCTCATTTGAGGCTGGCCCAAGAAGCCCGCCCTTCAAACTGGACGCGCCGCTTGAACCCGAGCCACAAGCCCGGCAGAGAGCACCCGATCAATTTTTTGCCGAAAATTCGAAAGGTCAAAATGAACATGCCCAGCGCGGAATTCTCCACGTCGGAACCCCTTTCCCCTCCCGATAGCGACTCCATCGGCGCCACCGTGCTCATGAAGGCACTGGCCGACGAGAACGTCGAATTCATCTGGGGCTACCCCGGCGGCTCGGTTCTCTATATCTACGACGAGCTTTACAAGCAGGACAAGATTCAGCACGTGCTGGTGCGCCATGAACAGGCGGCCGTGCACGCAGCCGATGCGTATGCGCGTTCCACCGGCAATGTCGGCGTCTGCCTCGTGACGTCGGGCCCGGGCGTCACCAACGCGGTGACCGGCATCGCGACGGCTTACATGGATTCGATCCCGATGGTCGTGATCAGCGGCCAGGTGCCGACTGCCGCGATCGGCCAGGACGCATTCCAGGAGTGCGACACGGTCGGCATCACGCGCCCATGCGTGAAGCACAACTTCCTCGTGAAGGACGTGCGCGACCTCGCGGAAACCGTCAAGAAGGCGTTCTATATCGCCCGCACCGGCCGTCCGGGCCCGGTGCTGATCGACATTCCGAAGGACATCTCGAAGACGCCGTGCCAGTACGAGCCGGTCAAGAGCGTGTCGCTGCGTTCGTACAACCCCGTTACGAAAGGCCATTCGGGCCAGATCCGCAAGGCCGTGTCGCTGCTGCTGACGGCGAAGCGTCCCTATATCTACACGGGCGGCGGCATCATCCTCGCCGACGCGTCGCGCGAACTGAACCAGTTCGCGGACCTGCTCGGCTACCCGGTCACGAACACGCTGATGGGCCTCGGCGGCTATCGCGCGTCGGACAAGAAATTCCTCGGCATGCTCGGCATGCACGGCACCTACGAAGCGAACATGGCGATGCAGCACTGCGACGTGCTGATCGCGATCGGTGCCCGCTTCGACGACCGCGTGATCGGCGACCCGGCGCACTTCGCGTCGCGTCCGCGCAAGATCATCCACATCGACATCGACCCGTCGTCGATCTCGAAGCGCGTGAAGGTCGACATCCCGATCGTCGGCGACGTGAAGGAAGTGCTGAAGGAGCTGATCGAGCAACTGCAGACGGCCGAGCATGGCCCCGACACCGAGGCGCTCGCGCAATGGTGGAAGGACATCGAGGGCTGGCGCGCGAAGGACTGCCTGAAGTTCGACCGCGAAAGCGAGATCATCAAGCCGCAGTACGTGGTCGAGAAGGCGTGGGAGCTGACGGACGGCAATGCGTTCGTGTGCTCGGACGTCGGCCAGCACCAGATGTGGGCCGCACAGTTCTACCGCTTCAACAAGCCGCGTCGCTGGATCAACTCCGGCGGCCTCGGCACGATGGGCTTCGGCCTGCCGGCAGCGATGGGCGTCAAGATGGCGCACCCGGACGACGACGTGCTGTGCATCACGGGCGAAGGCTCGATCCAGATGTGCATCCAGGAACTGTCGACCTGCCTGCAGTACGACACGCCCGTGAAGATCATTTCGCTGAACAACCGCTACCTCGGCATGGTTCGCCAGTGGCAGCAGATCGAATACAGCAAGCGCTATTCGCATTCGTACATGGATGCGCTGCCCGATTTCGTGAAGCTCGCCGAAGCGTACGGCCATGTCGGCATGCGGATCGAAAAGACCTCGGATGTGGAGCCGGCGCTGAAGGAAGCGCTTCGCCTGAAGGATCGCACCGTGTTTCTCGACTTCCAGACCGATCCGACCGAAAACGTCTGGCCGATGGTACAGGCCGGCAAGGGCATCACCGAGATGCTGCTCGGATCGGAAGATCTGTAACGGCGCGACGCGCGCTTGAGCCCGATGCGGCCGCCTTCACGAAGGGCGGTGCGGCACGCGGCGGCGCGCGGCGCGAGTGAATCGACACGGACACATTCTGGAAGAAGCGAACATGAGACACATCATTTCCGTCCTGCTGGAGAACGAACCGGGCGCGCTGTCGCGCGTGGTCGGTCTGTTTTCCGCACGCGGCTACAACATCGAAACCTTGACGGTGGCGCCGACCGAAGACCAATCGCTGTCGCGGCTCACCATCGTTTCCATTGGCTCCGACGACGTGATCGAACAGATCACGAAGCATCTGAACCGCCTGATCGAGGTGGTGAAAGTGGTGGACCTGACCGACGGTGCACACATCGAACGCGAGCTGATGCTGATCAAGGTACGTGCAGTGGGCAAGGAGCGCGAAGAAATGAAGCGGATGTCGGACATTTTCCGCGGCCGCATCATCGACGTGACCGAAAAGACCTACACGATCGAATTGACGGGCGCGAGCGACAAGCTCGACGCATTCATCCAGGGGCTGGACGCGAGCGCGATCCTCGAGACCGTGCGTACCGGCAGCTCCGGCATCGGACGCGGCGAGCGCATCCTGAAGGTTTGATGCCGAAAATGCCGAAGAGGCACGCCGGGTGCGCCGTCATGTCCCGGCTCGCAGTACTCCATCCGAACGAATTGTTGAATTTTTGAATTAGCGAAGGAACCATCATGAACGTTTTCTACGACAAAGACGCCGACCTCTCCCTCATCAAGGGCAAGCAAGTCACGATCATCGGCTACGGCTCGCAAGGCCATGCACACGCGCTGAACCTGAAGGAAAGCGGCGTGAACGTGACGGTCGGCCTGCGCAAGGGCGGCGCGTCGTGGAGCAAGGCCGAAAACGCCGGCCTGTCGGTCAAGGAAGTCGCGGAAGCGGTGAAGGGCGCGGACGTCGTCATGATGCTGCTGCCGGACGAGCAGATCGCCGACGTGTACGCGAAGGAAGTGCACGCGAACATCAAGCAGGGCGCGGCGCTCGCGTTCGCGCACGGTTTCAACGTCCACTACGGCCAGGTGATCCCGCGCGCCGACCTCGACGTGATCATGATCGCGCCGAAGGCACCGGGCCACACCGTGCGCGGCACGTACTCGCAAGGTGGCGGCGTGCCGCACCTGATCGCGGTTGCGCAGAACAAGTCGGGCGCGGCACGCGACATCGCGCTGTCGTACGCGGCGGCGAACGGCGGCGGCCGTGCAGGCATCATCGAGACGAACTTCCGTGAAGAAACCGAAACCGACCTGTTCGGCGAGCAGGCCGTGCTGTGCGGCGGTACCGTCGAGCTGATCAAGGCAGGTTTCGAGACGCTGGTCGAAGCAGGCTACGCGCCGGAAATGGCGTACTTCGAGTGCCTGCACGAACTGAAGCTGATCGTCGACCTGATCTACGAAGGCGGCATCGCGAACATGAACTACTCGATCTCGAACAACGCCGAGTACGGCGAGTACGTGACGGGCCCGCGCGTCGTCACGGAAGAGACGAAGAAGGCGATGAAGCAGTGCCTGACCGACATCCAGACGGGCGAGTACGCGAAGAGCTTCATTCTCGAGAACAAGGCAGGCGCTCCGACGCTGCAATCGCGCCGCCGCCTGACGGCCGAGCACCAGATCGAGCAGGTCGGCGCGAAGCTGCGCGCGATGATGCCGTGGATCGCGAAGAACAAGCTCGTCGACCAGACGAAGAACTAAGCACCGCGTGCTGTTCCGGCCCTTCGAGTGGAGGGTCGGCATCAAAAAGCCGTCCGAAGGCAGCAGTGCCCCGGGCGGCTTTTGTTATGCTACGGGCTTTGCAATTCACCGAACACAGAACGAATCCATGAACTATCCTCATCCGATCATCGCGCGCGAAGGCTGGCCGTTCATCGCGATTGCTGCCGTCATCGCGCTGTTGATCCACGCCGTCGGGGGCTTCGGCTTCGCGTGGCCGTTCTGGCTGCTGCTCGCCTTCGTCGTCCAGTTCTTCCGCGATCCGCAGCGCCCGATCCCGGCGCAGCCGAACGCGGTGCTGTGCCCGGCGGACGGCCGCATCGTCGCGGTCGAGACCTCGCAGGATCCGTACGCGAACCGCGAAGCGCTGAAGATCAGTGTGTTCATGAATGTCTTCAACGTCCATTCGCAGCGTTCGCCGGTCGATGGCGCGATCACGAAGGTCGAGTACTTCCCGGGTGCGTTCCTGAACGCGGCGATCGACAAGGCGTCGACCGAGAACGAGCGCAACGCGGTCGTGATCCAGACGGCGAGCGGCAAGACCGTCACCGCCGTGCAGATCGCGGGTCTCGTCGCCCGCCGGATTCTCTGCTACGTGCGCGCCGGCGAACCGCTGTCGCGCGGCCAGCGCTACGGTTTCATCCGCTTCGGTTCGCGCGTCGACGTATACCTGCCGATCGGCAGCCGCGCGAAGGTGTCGATCGGCGAGAAGGTCTACGCGTCGTCGACGATCCTCGCCGAGCTCGAACAGTAAGCGGCGGGGCGCACGATGGCCGCATTCAAACCGCGCCGGTCGCGCAACGGCACCAGCCAGACGCCACGCCCGTTCCGCCGCAACAAGGGGATGGCGCCCGATCCGGTGCCCATCGAGAGCCGCCGCGCTTCGCGCCAGCGGTTCCTGAAGACGCGCGGCATCTACCTGCTGCCGAACGCGTTCACGACCGCCGCGCTGTTCTGCGGCTTCTTCGCGGTCGTGCAGGCGATGAACGTGCGTTTCGAGATCGCCGCGATCGCGATTTTCGTCGCGATGGTGCTCGACGGGATGGACGGGCGCGTCGCGCGCATGACGCATACGCAGAGCGCGTTCGGCGAGCAGTTCGACAGCCTGTCGGACATGGTGTCGTTCGGCGTCGCGCCCGCGCTCGTGATGTACGAGTGGGTGCTGAAGGATCTCGGCCGCTGGGGCTGGCTCGCCGCGTTCGTCTACTGCTCGGGCGCCGCGCTGCGCCTCGCCCGCTTCAATACGAACATCGGCGTCGTCGACAAGCGCTTCTTCCAGGGGCTGCCGAGCCCGGCCGCCGCCGCGCTGATCGCGGGCTTCGTATGGCTCGCGACCGACAACCGCGTGCCGATGAAGCTCGGCTGGCTGCCGTGGGTCGCGTTCGTGCTGACGATCTATGCGGGCGTGACGATGGTGTCGAACGCGCCGTTCTACAGCGGCAAGGCGCTCGACGTGCGGCACCGCGTTCCGTTCGCGGCGATCCTGCTCGTCGTCGTCGCGTTCGTGCTCGTGTCGTCCGACCCGCCGCTGATGCTGTTCTGCCTGTTCGTGCTGTACGGGTTGTCCGGCTACGTGTTCTGGGCCTACATGGCGATCCGCGGGCGCGCGAATCCGGCGCGCTCGTCGCAGCGCGATCACTGACGCACGATTTGCCCTAAAACGGCGACCGCGAGGCCGCCGTTTTCATTTGCCCCTTTTTCAAGCCGGGCCGCCGGACCCCGGGGTGCCGTCCGATTGCGCGCCCAGCGGAATGTCGCTATAGTCTTCGGCATGACTGCATTTTCCCGCCTCTCCCTCCTTCTAGCCGGTGCGCCGCTACGCGCGCTAGCTTTGGCGCGCCTGCCGCGCTGACCGTTCCCGCCCTCCGTCAAGCCTCGTCTGTTGTTGAGCGTCGCCAGCGGTGGCGCGATCTCATTACGTTTGACTTCCGTATAAAAAGCCCTGGAGCCCCCCATGACAGACAAGCTGATCATTTTCGATACGACGTTGCGTGACGGCGAGCAATCGCCCGGCGCGTCGATGACGAAGGAAGAGAAAATCCGCATCGCGAAGAACCTCGAGCGGATGAAGGTCGACGTGATCGAGGCCGGCTTCGCGGCCAGCTCGAACGGCGATTTCGACGCGATCCACACGATCGCCGGTCTCGTGAAGGACAGCACGATCTGTTCGCTGGCGCGGGCCAACGACAAGGACATCCAGCGCGCGGCCGACGCACTGAAGCCGGCCAACAGCTTCCGGATCCACACGTTCATCGCGACGTCGCCGCTGCACATGGAAAAGAAGCTGCGGATGACGCCCGACCAGGTGTTCGAGCAGGCACGCCTCGCGGTGCGTTTCGCACGCAAGTTCACCGACAACATCGAATTCTCGCCGGAAGACGGCAGCCGCTCCGACCTGGATTTCCTGTGCCGAGTGCTGGAAGCCGTGATCGCCGAAGGCGCGACGACGATCAACATCGCCGATACGGTCGGCTACGGCGTGCCGGAGCTCTACGGCAACCTCGTGAAGACGCTGCGCGAGCGCATTCCGAACTCGGACAAGGCGATCTTCTCGGTGCACTGCCATAACGACCTCGGGATGGCCGTCGCGAACTCGCTCGCGGGCGTGAAGATCGGCGGTGCGCGTCAGGTCGAGTGCACGATCAACGGTCTCGGCGAGCGCGCGGGCAACACGTCGCTCGAAGAGATCGTGATGGCCGTGAAGACGCGCAAGGATTACTTCGGCCTCGACGTCGGCATCGACACAACGCAGATCGTGCCGACGTCGAAGCTCGTGTCGCAGATCACCGGTTTCGTCGTGCAGCCGAACAAGGCGGTGGTCGGCGCGAACGCATTCGCGCACGCGTCGGGCATCCACCAGGACGGCGTGCTGAAGGCACGCGACACCTACGAGATCATGCGCGCGGAAGACGTGGGCTGGTCCGCGAACAAGATCGTGCTCGGCAAGCTGTCGGGCCGCAACGCGTTCAAGCAGCGCCTGCAGGAGCTCGGCGTGTCGCTCGACAGCGAAGCGGAACTGAACGCCGCGTTCATGCGCTTCAAGGATCTGGCCGACCGCAAGGCCGAGATCTTCGACGAGGACATCATTGCGATCGTGTCCGAGGAATCTGCATTCGCGCACGAGCAGGAACACTTCAAGTTCGTGTCGCTGTCGCAGCGTTCGGAAACGGGCGAGCAGCCGCAGGCGAAGATCGTGTTCGCGGTCGAAGGCAAGGAAGTGACCGGCGAGGCGCGCGGCAACGGTCCGGTCGATGCGACGTTCAACGCGATCGAGGGCGAAGTCGGCAGCGGTTCCGAACTGCTGCTGTACTCGGTGAATGCAATCACGACCGGCACGCAGGCGCAGGGCGAAGTGACCGTCCGGCTGTCGAAGAGCGGGCGGATCGTCAACGGCGTCGGCACCGATCCGGACATCGTTGCCGCGTCCGCCAAGGCGTACATCTCCGCGCTGAACAAGCTGCATTCGAAGGACGACAAGCTCAACCCGCAGCGCTCGTAAGCGCCGCGCGCTGCGCATCACCGAAACGCCCCGTGCGGCCCTGCGCCGCCGGGGCGTTTTTTCATCTGCCGCTCATTCGGCGGCCGGTGCGCGGAACAGCCAGCGGCGCGCGGCCGGGCGGGGCGCCGGGCTGCGTCGGCGGAACTCGACCGCGATCCCGCGCCGCGGCGCATCGGCGACGAACGCGTCGAGCAGTTCGAGCACGTCGTGATCGATGTAGTCGGCGCGCGTCGCGTCGATGATGACCGCCGCCCGGTCCGGAATGTGCCGCAGGTGGTGTTTGACCTGCACCTTGCCGAGAAACGACACGTCCTTGCGGAACGACAGCAGGAAGTGATCGTCGTGTTGCGCGAGCGTGACGGGGCTCTTCAGGTTCGCGGCGGCGACCGCCAGCACGCTGCATGCGAGGCCGAGCGCGATGCCGAACAGCAGGTCGACCGCGAGCACGCCGGCGATCGTCGCGGCGAACGGCACGAACGCGGCCGGCCCCTGCTTCATCACCGAGCGGAACAGCGCCGGTTTCGCGAGCTTGAAGCCCGTGTGGATCAGGATCGCGGCGAGGCTCGCGAGCGGGATCAGATTGATCAGGCCGGTGAGTGCGAACACGCTCGCGAGCAGCAGCATCCCGTGGACGATTGCCGACATCCGGCTTTGCGCGCCTGCATTGACGTTGACCGAGCTGCGCACGATCACCGAGGTGATCGGCAGGCCGCCGAACGCGCCCGCGACGAGATTGCCGACGCCCTGGGCCTTCAGTTCGCGGTCGGGCTGGGTCGGCCGGCGCTTCGGGTCGATCTGCTCGACCGCTTCGAGGCTCAGCAGCGTCTCGAGGCTCGCGACGACCGCGAGCGTGATCGCGACGCGCCACACGTCAGGATTGACGAGCTGCGCGAAGTTCGGGCCAAGCTCCGCGTGCTTGAGCGATGCCGCGAAAGCCGCGAACGATCCGAGCTCGGGCAGCGTCACGCGATGGGCGGCGCCCGGCGCGACCGACGGCGCGACGAGGCCCAGCACGAGCGTCGCGCCGATGCCCAGCACGACGACCGCGAGCGGTGCGGGCACCGAACGCACCAGCGCGAAGCGGCGCAGCGCGGGCGTGTCCCACGCGACCAGCAGTGCGAGCGATGCGAGCGCGATGGCCGTGGCGGCCCACGCGACCGGCAGGCCCGGCCAGTTCGCAAACGATTGCGCGCCCGAGCCGCCGATGCCGAACGCGAACGGAATCTGCTTCACGATCAGCAGCAGGCCGATTGCGGCGAGCATGCCCTTGATGACGGGCGACGGCACGTAGGCGGCGAAGCGGCCGGCGCGCAGCATGCCGAATCCGAACTGCAGCACGCCGGACAGCAGCACCGCGAGCAGGAATGCGGAGAAGCTGCCGAGTTGCGCGATCCCTTCGACGACGATCACGACGAGGCCGGCGGCCGGCCCGCTGACGGACAACGACGAGCCGCTCAGCAGCGCGACGACGATGCCGCCGACGATGCCGGATACGAGCCCGGCGAACGGCTCGACGCCGGATGCATTGGCGATGCCGAGACAGAGCGGCAGCGCGACGAGGAAAACGACGATGCCGGCGACGATGTCGCGCGGCAGGGTGGACAGGCGCTCGTTCAGTTTCATGGTTGGGGCGATTTCATTGGCGTAGGGGACGGGGGAATCAGCCGAGCGCGGCGGCCGTAGCGGCCTGCGCGGGCTCGACATTGGCAGGCGGCGTCGCGTAGCCGGAATCGAGTTCCTGCAGGCGGCCGTCGGCGAGCGAAAAGATCCAGCCGTGCACGAGCGGCGGCCGTTCCCGGCCGCGCACGATCGGCGACGCGCGCAGCAGCCGTACTTGTTCGAGCACGTTCAGCTCGGCGAGGCGGTCGGCGGCGGCCGTGTCGTCGAGCCCGTCGAGCGTGTCGCGATGGCGCCGCGCGAGCGCGCAGAGCGGTGCGATGCGGCGTGCGACGTGCGGCAGCTCGGACGGCGGCGGCAGCAGAGACGCACGCACGCCGCCGCACCCGTAGTGCCCGCACACGATCACGTGGTCGACCTGCAGTACGCGCACCGCATACTCGAGCACGCTGGCGGAATTGTCGTCGTCGGGATGGAACAGGTTCGCGATGTTGCGATGGACGAACAGTTCGCCGGGTGCGCAGTGCGTGATGGTTTCGGCGGGCACGCGGCTGTCCGAGCATCCGATCCACAGCACGCGCGGATTCTGGCCGCGCGCGAGCGCGTCGAAAAAGCCGGGCGTGTGTTCGCGCGTCTCGCGGGCCCAGGCAATGTTGGCAACCAGCATGCTCTTGGGGCGGTTCATGAGGACTCCTTTATGACAAAGGCAAATAAATATCGGCCGAAATGGCGCAATAGGATTCTTTCTGAATTGAAAGGTTGAATTTCGACTGATATTAGGGGTATGCCCTAGCACTTCGGGTGTGTTGAAACAAATTGTTTCAAATTGGATTGGTGTAGTGCATTGCGTGCACCAACCCAACGCATGACATGCATTGCGCATGCCTGTTTTCGCGCAGAGGCCCTCATGACGGGGATTTCAGCTTATTGGCATCGGAATGTCATCGATCGGAAAAGATTTCCGTCGTATTTCCTGAATTAATCGGATGGCGGAAAAAAGGAATGGCCATTCATGCAATAATTCGTGAATGGCCATTGTGAAAATTGCGCGTAAATGCGTAATCGGTCAGAACAGGTTGCGGCGATCGGGATCGTGCAGCGGGTCCGGCGTTTTCTGCGTGATGCGCAGGATGCCCTGCGGATCGAAGTAGAAGCTGTACATCATGTACCAGACGTTGTCCTCGAGATACCGGTACGTCCACACCTCGCGCTTCATCAGCGGGAAGTAGGACGTCTCGACGGGGCGCCCGAAATTGACGAGGACATCGGTCTTCGTCCACTTGCCGATCTCCGCACGATAGAACTCGCTCGGCTGCAGCACCTGGCGCACGTTGACGATCTTGTGGGACGCGTCGACATCGGCCGCGATCGTGACCTCGCCCATCGGCTGGGTCGGCCACATCAGGCGCTTGCCGCCGCCGGGCAGGTCGTAGATCTCGCGCGGCGGACCCATGCGCGCGACGATCGCCGACTCGTCCTGGCCCGCCTGGTATTGCTGCCACGGTTGCGCACAACCGGCCAGCAGTGCGGCGGCACAGGCGAGCAGCACCGGCAGGCGCGCGGGAATGCGTATGCGCATGGGGATTCTCCAGAATACGGAAACAGGTTCCGTTTTATCACGGACGGCGCACGACGGCACATCGCGTCGCAAAAAATCGGTACGGATCGCCGACGCTGTCGCGCTTGCGGCCGGCAGGGGCGCCGGCCTATGATCCGCGCTTCTCGGGCAGATCGAAGGGCAGGTAGCCGATGCAGGGGTGGAAGCGGTGCGCGCTCGCGTTGAGTGTGGGGTGGATGCTGGTGTCGTCCGCGTTTGCCGGCGGCGAGCCGGTGCGGATCGCGCTGATCGAAGGGATGTCGGGCCCGTTCGCGAACGCCGGCGCGGCGGTCGAGCGCAACCTGCGCTTCGGCGTCGAGCAGGTCAACGCGTCGGGCGGCGTGAAGCTGCGCGACGGCGCGCATCCGCTCGAACTCGTCGTGCTCGACAGCAAGGGCAGCCCGGAGGAGGCGCTCGTGCAGTTGCGCGCGGCCGCGGACCGGCATATCGGTTTCGTCGCGCAGGGCAACAGTTCGGCCGTCGCGGCCGCACTCGTCGCGGCGCTCGACAAGCTGAACGCACGCGACCCGGACAACCGGATGCTGTTCCTCAACTATTCGGCCGACGATCCGGCGCTGACCGGCGCGCGCTGCAGTTTCTGGCATTTCCGCTTCGACGCGCACGCGGGGATGCGGATGGCCGCGCTCGCGGATGTGATGGCGCGCGACCGCGCGCTGCGCAAGGTCTATCTGCTGAACCAGGACTACAGTTTCGGCCGCGACGTCAGCACGCTCGCGCGGCAGACGCTGGCCGCGCGGCGCCCGGACGTGACGATCGCCGGCGACGAATTCCACCCGATCGGCCGGATCAAGGATTTCTCGCCGTATATCGCGAAGATCCGCGCGAGCGGCGCGGACGCCGTCGTGACCGGCAACTGGGGCAACGACCTCACGCTGCTCGTGAAGGCGGCGCGCGAGCAGGGGCTGAATGCGAAGTTCTACACGTTCTACGGCAACAGCCTCGGCGCGCCGGCCGCGCTCGGCGATGCGGGCGTCGGGCGGGTCGTCGCCGTGGCGGACTGGCACCCGAACGCGGGCGGCGCGAAATCCGACGCGTTCTACCGCGCGTTCCGGACCCGTTTCCCGGCCGCGCAGGACGACTATCCGGTACGGCGAATGAGCGTGATGGTCGAAATGCTGGCCGCCGCGATGAACCGCGCGGGGTCGGCCGATCCTGTCGCGGTCGCGCGTGCGTTCGAGGGCTTGTCGTTCGACGACGGCTTCCACGCGTCGCGGATGCGCGCGCAGGATCACCAGTTGATCCAGCCCCTTTACGTGATGGAGATGGACAAGGCCGGCACGCCGGGCGTGCGCTTCGACAACGAGGGTTCCGGCTACGGTTTCCGGACGGTGCTGGCGGTACCGGCGCAGCGCACGGAAATGCCGTCGGCCTGTTCGATGACGCGCCCGTGACAGGGGCGGTGGGAACGGTGTGGAGTTGTGTTACTGGAGTTGTGTTACAATGCCCGCCGGTTGTAAGTCACGGCACGGCCATTCTTCCGTGTCCGCCTGTTCAGTTAGAAAGGAAATCACATGTCTGTTGCAGATATCAAGAAGTCGGAAGTCGTTGCTCAGTTCGCCCGCGGTACCAACGACACGGGGTCGCCCGAAGTCCAGGTCGCACTGCTGACCGCACGTATCGTCGAACTGACGGGTCACTTCAAGACCCACGCGAAGGATCACCACAGCCGCCGCGGCCTGCTGCGCATGGTTAGCCGCCGCCGCAAGCTGCTCGACTACCTCAAGGGCAAGGATGCCGACCGTTACCGCGCACTGATCGAGAAGCTGGGTCTGCGTAAGTAATCGAGGCGATTGCCGCCAGCAAGATGCCTGTGTCAGTCCGCTGATACAGGCATTTTGTTTTTGCGCGGTGCGTAGCGTCACACGCACCGCAGGCTGTCAGGCACGTTGGTGCCGGGCTGCCGGAACGGCTGATACCGGGGTCGGGATTTGTGTCATTCCAGCGCGTCGCTGCCTGAGCGCCGCGCTGGAATGGCATAAAAAACACACCTTGCTCCGGGTGATTCGGTCGGGACGCCGCCGTGCGGGATGGCCCGTGCGGCGAATGAAATGCATGAATTCAAAGGAGCAACCATGTCCATGTTCAACAAGGTCGTGAAGGAATTCCAGTGGGGCCAGCACAAGGTGCGCCTCGAAACCGGTGAAGTCGCTCGCCAGGCAAGCGGCGCCGTGATCGTCGACGTCGAAGACACCGTCGTGCTGGCAACCGTCGTCGGCGCGAAGTCGGCGAAGCCGGGTCAGGATTTCTTCCCGCTGACCGTCGACTACCTCGAAAAGACCTACTCGGCCGGCAAGATCCCGGGCGGCTTCTTCCGCCGCGAAGGCCGTCCCTCGGAGCACGAGACGCTGACGTCGCGCCTGATCGATCGTCCGCTGCGCCCGCTGTTCCCGGAAGGCTTCTACAACGAAGTCCAGGTCGTGATCCACGTGCTGTCCGTGAACCCGGAAATCCCGGCGGACATCCCCGCGCTGATCGGCGCATCGGCTGCGCTCGCCGTGTCGGGCCTGCCGTTCAACGGCCCGGTCGGTGCCGCGCGCGTCGCGTACATCGACAACGCCTACGTGCTGAACCCGACACGCGACCAGATCAAGGCGTCGAGCCTCGACCTCGTCGTTGCGGGTACGGAACGCGCGGTGCTGATGGTCGAATCGGAAGCCGACCAGCTGTCGGAAGACGTGATGCTGGGCGCCGTCGTGTTCGGCCACGAGCAGATGCAAGTGGCGATCGACGCGATCCACGAACTGGTGCGCGAAGGCGGCAAGCCCGAGTGGGACTGGCAGCCGGCGCCGAAGAACGAGGCGCTGATTGCGCGCGTGACCGAGCTGGCGCAGAACGACCTGCTCGCCGCTTACCAGCTCCGCGACAAGCAGGCTCGCTCGGCGAAGCTGAAGGAAGTCTATTCGGCGACTTCGGCGAAGCTCGAGGAAGACGCGCTGGCGGCCGGCACGGTTGCTGCCGACAAGGCCACCGTCGGCAACGTCCTGTTCGACATCGAGGCAAGGATCGTCCGTTCGCAGATCCTGAACGGCGAGCCGCGCATCGACGGCCGCGACACGCGCACCGTGCGCCCGATCGAGATCCGCACCGGCGTGCTGCCGCGCACCCACGGCTCGGCGCTGTTCACGCGCGGCGAGACGCAGGCGCTGGTCGTCGCGACGCTCGGCACGAAGGGTGACGAGCAGATCATCGACGCGCTCGAAGGCGAGTA
Source organism: Burkholderia sp. MS455 (assembly GCF_016899445.1). NCBI lineage: Bacteria > Pseudomonadati > Pseudomonadota > Betaproteobacteria > Burkholderiales > Burkholderiaceae > Burkholderia > Burkholderia sp. MS455. The sequence continues at coordinate 2,518,308 of NZ_CP041779.1, read as the reverse complement.
CCGCGAGCGCTTCATGCTCCACTACAACATGCCTCCGTTCGCGACCGGCGAAACGGGGCGCGTCGGCTCGCCGAAGCGCCGTGAAATCGGTCACGGCCGCCTCGCGAAGCGTGCGCTGGTCAAGTGCCTGCCGAGCGCCGACGAATTCGGCTACTCGATCCGCGTCGTGTCGGAAATCACCGAGTCGAACGGTTCGTCGTCGATGGCATCGGTGTGCGGCGGCTGCCTCGCGCTGATGGACGCCGGCGTGCCGATGAAGGCGCACGTCGCGGGCATCGCGATGGGCCTGATCCTCGAAGGCAACAAGTTCGCGGTGCTGACCGACATCCTCGGCGACGAAGATCACCTCGGCGACATGGACTTCAAGGTGGCCGGCACGGAGCAAGGCGTGACGGCGCTGCAGATGGACATCAAGATCCAGGGCATCACGAAGGAAATCATGCAGGTCGCGCTCGCGCAGGCGAAGGAAGGCCGCATGCACATCCTCGGCAAGATGACGTCGGCGGTCTCGGGCGCGAACACGCAACTGTCGGAATTCGCGCCGCGCATGATCACGATCAAGATCAACCCGGAAAAGATCCGCGACGTGATCGGCAAGGGCGGTTCGGTGATCCGCGCGCTGACGGAAGAAACGGGCACGACCATCGACATCTCGGACGACGGCGTCGTGACGATCGCGAGCACGAACAGCGACGGCATGGCCGAAGCGAAGAAGCGCATCGAGAACATCACGGCAGAGATCGAAGTCGGCCAGGTGTACGAAGGCACGGTGCTGAAGCTGCTCGATTTCGGCGCGATCGTGAACCTGCTGCCGGGCAAGGACGGCCTGCTGCACATCTCGGAAATCGTCAACGAGCGTGTGAAGGACATCAACGACTACCTGAAGGAAGGCCAGCCGGTCAAGGTCAAGGTGATCCAGACGGACGAGAAGGGTCGCGTGCGTCTGTCGGCAAAGGCGCTGCTGAATGAAGCAGCGGCAGCGTCGCAGTCGGACGCGCCGCCGCAGCAGTAAGCGGGCAGGCGGACCAACGGCCGGCAGTGCGAAAGCGCGCCGGCCGTTTTTTCTGTAGCATCGTTGTGCGGCGCAACAGCGCCGGCGAGGCGCCCGTGCCGCGCGCACGGCGAGCCATCCGATTCCGATCCTGGAGCCACCGTCACCATGAAAGCCATCGAAATCACCGAATTCGGCGCCCCCGACGTGCTGAAGCTCGCGGAGCGTCCGCGCCCCGAACCGAAGCGCGGCGAAGTGCTGATCAAGGTGGCGGCTTCCGGCGTGAACCGGCCCGACGTATTCCAGCGCAAGGGCGCCTATGCGCCGCCGCCGGGCGCGTCGGATCTGCCGGGCCTCGAGGTCGCGGGCGAGATCGTCGGCGGCGACCTGTCCGATGCCACGCTGAACCCGTTCGGCCTGAAGCTCGGCGATCGCGTGTGTGCGCTGCTCGCGGGCGGCGGTTATGCCGAGTATGCGGTCGCACCGCTGCCGCAATGCCTGCCGGTGCCCGACGGGCTCACCGATATCGAGGCCGCGTCGCTGCCTGAAACGTTCTTCACCGTATGGAGCAACGTGTTCGACCGTGCGCAGCTCGGCGCGGGCGAGGGAGGCGAGCAGGAAACGCTGCTCGTGCAGGGCGGCTCGAGCGGCATCGGCGTGACGGCGATCCAGATCGCGCATGCGCTCGGTTTTCGCGTGTTCGCGACGGCCGGCACCGCCGACAAGTGCCGTGCGTGCGAGGCGCTCGGCGCCGAGCGCGCAATCAACTACAAGACCGAAGACTTCGTCGAGGTCGTGAAGTCGCTGACGCACGATCGCGGCGTCGACGTGATCCTCGACATGGTGGCGGGCTCGTACGTGCCGCGCGAGCTGTCCGCGCTTGCGGACGGCGGCCGTCTCGTGCTGATCGCGCTGCTCGGCGGTGCGAAGGCCGACGTCAACCTGAGCGAGATCCTGCGGCGCCGGCTGACGGTCACGGGTTCCACGCTGCGGCCGCGCCCGGTCGAGTTCAAGGCGCGCATCGCCGCGCAGCTGAAGGCGCGCGTATGGCCGCTGATTGCCGACGGCCGCATCAAGCCGGTGATCTATCGCGTGCTGCCGGCCGCGGAAGCCGCGCAGGCGCATGCGCTGATGGAAAGCAGCGAGCACACCGGCAAGATCGTGCTCGATTGGGGTACGAACGCCTGACGGCCCGTGCGGCCGGGCTTGACATGCGCGGTTTGACCGGTTCAAGCCGTGCGCAGTAAAATCGCGGGTTTGCTTCGCCAGATCAAACCTGACGGCCGGTTTCCGGCGCGTCAATGACACAGTGGTGACGAGACAGACACGATGTCGAAACAGAGAACTAAGCGGGTGATCGGCAACTGGAAGATGCACGGCCGGCTGGCCGGCAACCAGGCGTTGCTGAACGAAGTGGTGCAGGGTGCGGGCGCGGTGGCGGCCGAAACGTCGGTCGGCGTGTGCGTGCCGTTCCCCTATCTCGCGCAGGTTCAGGCGCAGCTCGACGGCGGCCGTGTCGCCTGGGGTGCACAGGACGTGTCCGCGCACGAGCAGGGCGCGTTCACCGGCGAAGTGGCGGCCGCGATGGTTGCGGAATTCGGCGCACGCTATGCGATCGTCGGCCACTCGGAGCGTCGCGCGTATCACGGCGAGCGCAACGAGACGGTCGCGGCGAAGACGCTGCGCGCGCTCGCGGCCGGTCTCACGCCGGTCGTGTGCGTCGGCGAGACGCTCGACGAGCGCGAGTCGGGCGCGACCGAGCAGGTCGTCGGTGCGCAGCTCGACGCGGTGCTGGCCGTGCTGACCGCCGACGAGGCTGCGCGCATCGTCGTCGCGTACGAGCCGGTCTGGGCGATCGGCACGGGCAAGAGCGCGACGTCGGCGCAGGCACAGGACGTGCACGCGTTCCTGCGTGCGCGTCTCGCGGCAAAGGGTGCGGTGGACGTGTCCGTGCTGTACGGCGGCAGCGTGAAGCCGGACAACGCGGAAGAGCTGTTCGCGCAGCCGGACATCGACGGCGGCCTGATCGGCGGCGCGTCGCTGAAGGCGGAAGATTTCCTGGCGATCTGCCGGGCCGCGCGTTGAGCGGTCCGCGATCGAATTGAACCATGACGGCGGCCGGTCGATCCGGTCGCCCGATCCAATCGGGTGGGTGTGATGCTGTTATTCAAGACGCTGATTATTGTGGTGCAGGTGCTGTCTGCACTCGGTGTGATTGGTCTCGTGCTGCTGCAGCACGGCAAGGGTGCCGACATGGGCGCTGCATTCGGCAGCGGCGCGTCGGGCAGCCTGTTCGGTGCGACGGGCTCGGCGAACTTCCTGTCGCGCACGACGGGCATTCTCGCGACGATCTTTTTTATCGCGACGCTCGCGCTGACGTACCTCGGCTCGTACAAGTCGACGCCGTCGGCAGGCGTGCTCGGCGCGGCTGCGACCGCGCCGGCATCGGCGCCTGCGGCGTCGGCGCCGGCCGTTGCGGCATCCGCTGCCGCGGGTTCGGCTGCAAGCGCGCCGGGACAGGACGTCCCGAAATAAAGAGTTAAATTTTTTGCGTTTGTGCGTTGAACAATTCTAGAAGTCAGGTTAGAATTTAAGTCTTGAAGCGATTCGCGGGAAACAAGCAGCACAACCCGAGTTGCATGCAGTGCCGACGTGGTGAAATTGGTAGACACGCTATCTTGAGGGGGTAGTGGCGAAAGCTGTGCGAGTTCGAGTCTCGCCGTCGGCACCAAAGTTACTCAATGCCAGCCGCTTCCAGTGGCTGGCATTTTTCATTTCTGGAGTGTGCTTGCGGTTGTCTTGCGATCGCCTGCACTCCGAAATGATTCCTTCCGCCGGAAGTGGTATTCTCCGGACGCTCAGAACCAACCGATAGAGGATTGCCTTGAACCTCGCAGCCTATTACCCCGTCTTGTTGTTCCTCCTCGTGGGCACTGGTTTAGGTATAGCGCTGGTCAGCATCGGCAAGCTCCTTGGTCCCAACAAGCCGGACGTCGAGAAGAACGCACCGTATGAGTGCGGCTTCGAAGCCTTTGAAGACGCCCGGATGAAATTCGACGTCCGGTATTACCTCGTCGCCATCCTGTTCATCATCTTCGATCTCGAAACCGCATTCCTGTTTCCGTGGGGCGTCGCGCTCCGGGACATCGGCTGGCCGGGTTTCATCGCAATGATGATTTTTCTGCTCGAATTCCTGCTGGGCTTTGCCTATATCTGGAAGAAAGGCGGGCTCGACTGGGAGTGATGGGTTAATCGCCGGTTTGCATGGGCGGCCACGCTCGGTCGCTCGTCTGGAGTGGAAAGCAAATGAGTATCGAAGGGGTCTTGAAGGAAGGGTTTGTCACCACGACGGCTGACAAGCTGATCAACTGGACGCGTACCGGCTCGCTGTGGCCGATGACGTTCGGGCTCGCGTGTTGCGCCGTCGAGATGATGCATGCGGGCGCGGCCCGTTACGATCTGGACCGGTTCGGCGTCGTGTTTCGTCCGAGCCCGCGCCAGTCGGACGTGATGATCGTCGCCGGCACGCTCTGCAACAAGATGGCGCCCGCGCTACGCCGCGTGTACGACCAGATGGCCGAGCCGCGCTGGGTGATCTCGATGGGGTCGTGCGCGAACGGCGGTGGTTACTACCACTACTCGTACTCGGTGGTCCGCGGCTGCGACCGGATCGTGCCGGTCGACGTCTATGTGCCGGGCTGCCCGCCCACGGCCGAGGCGCTGGTCTACGGCGTGATCCAGCTTCAGGCGAAGATCCGCCGCACCAATACCATCGCCCGTCAATAAAGCCCCGAGCGTCCCCTCAATATGGCAAGCAAAATCGAGACCCTCAAGGCAAACCTCGAAGCCGCGCTCGGCGCGCGCGTGGTGAGCCTCACCGAAGCGATCGGTGAACTGACGCTCGTCGTGAAGGCGAGCGATTACCTCGAAGTCGCAAAAACGCTGCGCGACGATCCGAAGCTCCGTTTCGAGCAACTGATCGACCTCTGCGGCGTCGACTACCAGACCTTCGGCGACGGCGCCTACGACGGCCCGCGCTTCGCGGCCGTGTCGCACCTGCTGTCGGTCACGAACAACTGGCGCCTGCGCCTGCGCGCGTTCGCGCCGGACGACGACCTGCCGATCGTGGCATCGCTGGTCGACATCTGGACCTCCGCGAACTGGTACGAGCGCGAAGCGTTCGACCTGTACGGCATCGTGTTCGAAGGCCACCCCGACCTGCGCCGCATCCTCACCGACTACGGCTTCATCGGCCACCCGTTCCGCAAGGACTTCCCGGTGTCGGGCTATGTCGAAATGCGTTACGACCCGGAAGAGAAGCGGGTCGTGTACCAGCCGGTGACGATCGAGCCGCGCGAAATCACGCCGCGCGTGATCCGCGAGGATCGCTATGGCGGTCTGAAACATTAAGGGGGCGTCATGGCAGAAATCAAGAACTACACGCTCAACTTCGGCCCGCAGCACCCGGCAGCGCACGGCGTGCTGCGCCTCGTGCTCGAGCTCGACGGCGAAGTCATCCAGCGTGCCGATCCGCACATCGGCCTGCTGCACCGCGCGACCGAAAAGCTCGCGGAATCCAAGACCTTCATCCAGTCCGTGCCGTACATGGACCGTCTCGACTACGTGTCGATGATGGTCAACGAGCACGGCTACGTGCTCGCGATCGAAAAGCTGCTCGGCATCGAAGTGCCGGAGCGCGCGCAGTACATCCGCGTGCTGTTCGACGAGATCACGCGCGTGCTGAACCACCTGATGTGGATCGGCGCGCACGCACTCGACGTCGGCGCGATGGCCGTGTTCCTGTACGCATTCCGCGAACGCGAAGACCTGATGGACGTGTACGAAGCGGTGTCCGGCGCGCGGATGCACGCGGCGTACTATCGTCCGGGCGGCGTCTACCGCGACCTGCCTGACGCAATGCCGCAATACAAGGCGTCGAAGATTCGCAACGAGAAGGCGCTCGCGAAGATGAACGAAGCGCGCAGCGGCTCGGTGCTCGACTTCATCGATGACTTCTTCACGCGCTTCCCGAAGTGCGTCGACGAATACGAAACGCTGCTCACCGACAACCGGATCTGGAAGCAGCGTCTGGTCGGGATCGGCGTGGTCAGCCCCGAACGTGCGCTGCAGATGGGCATGACGGGCCCGATGCTGCGCGGCTCGGGCATCGCGTGGGACCTGCGCAAGAAGCAGCCGTACGAAGTGTACGATCGCATGGATTTCGACGTGCCGGTCGGCGTGAACGGCGATTGCTACGACCGCTATCTGGTGCGCGTCGAAGAAATGCGCCAGTCGATCCGCATCGCGAAACAGTGTATTGAGTGGCTCCGCAAGAATCCGGGCCCGGTGATGACGGACAATCACAAGGTTGCACCGCCGTCGCGCGTCGGCATGAAGACCAACATGGAAGACTTGATTCACCACTTCAAGCTCTTCACCGAAGGTTTCCATGTGCCGGAAGGCGAAGCGTACGCGGCGGTCGAGCATCCGAAGGGCGAGTTCGGCATCTACCTCGTGTCGGACGGTGCCAACAAGCCGTATCGCCTCAAGATTCGCGCACCGGGTTTCGCGCACCTGGCGTCGCTCGACGAAATGGCGCGCGGTCACATGATCGCCGACGCCGTCACGATCATCGGTACGCAGGACATCGTGTTCGGCGAGATCGATCGCTAATGGTTGCGCCGCCCGTTTGCTCCGGGCGGCGAGCGGTAAGTCACACGCGATGCGCGCTGAACCGGCGCGACTTCGCAAGCTGTCAACAGAGTGAGCGCCAGGTCTGCCGTCCATGCACCCCAAGTGTGCGGCAGGTTCTTCGTTCGGTAGGAATTGAAAGAGTCGTGTCTGAAAATGATCTCAGCTGAAGGCCTGAAGGAAATCGATCGAGCGTTGACGAAGTATCCCGCCGATCAGAAACAGTCCGCCGTGATGTCGGCGTTGGCCGTTGCTCAGGAAGAGCACGGCTGGCTGTCGCCCGAACTGATGCAGTTCGTTGCGGACTATCTCGGCATGCCGGCCGTCGCCGTGCAGGAAGTCGCGACGTTCTACACGATGTACGAGCTCAACCCGGTCGGCAAGCACAAGATCACGCTCTGCACGAACCTGCCGTGCCAGCTTGGCCCGCACGGCGGCGCGGAAGCGGCTGCCGACTACCTGAAACAGAAGCTGGGCATCGGCTTCGGCGAAACCACGCCCGACGGCAAGTTCACGCTGAAGGAAGGCGAATGCATGGGCTCGTGCGGCGATGCGCCGGTGCTGCTGGTGAACAATCACAGAATGTGCAGCTTCATGAGCCGCGAGAAGATCGACCAGCTGCTTGAGGAGCTCTCGAAATGACGTCCCTCCACGACCGTCACATCAAACCGCTGATCCTCGCCGGTCTGAACGGCGAGAACTGGCATCTCGAAGACTACGTCGCGCGCGGCGGCTACAAGCAACTGCGCCGCATTCTCGAAGAAAAGATTCCTCCCGAGCAGGTGATCGCCGACGTCAAGGCGTCGGGCCTGCGCGGCCGTGGCGGTGCGGGCTTCCCGACCGGCCTGAAGTGGAGCTTCATGCCGCGCCAGTTCCCGGGGCAGAAGTATCTCGTCTGCAACTCGGACGAAGGCGAGCCGGGCACGTTCAAGGATCGCGACATCCTGCGCTGGAACCCGCACGCGTTGATCGAAGGCATGGCCATCGGCGCATACGCGATGGGCATCACCGTCGGCTACAACTACATCCACGGCGAAATCTTCGAAGTGTATCGACGCTTCGAGGCCGCGCTCGATGAGGCGCGCGCCGCAGGCTTCCTCGGCGACCACATCATGGGCTCCGAATTCTCGTTCCAGCTGCACGCGCACCACGGTTACGGCGCGTACATCTGCGGCGAGGAAACGGCGCTGCTCGAGTCGCTCGAAGGCAAGAAGGGCCAGCCGCGCTTCAAGCCGCCGTTCCCGGCGAGCTTCGGCGTGTACGGCAAGCCGACCACGATCAACAACACCGAGACGTTCGCCGCGGTGCCGTTCCTGCTGTCCATCGGGCCGCAGAATTATCTCGAGATCGGCAAGCCGAACAACGGCGGCACGAAGATTTTCTCGGTGTCGGGCGACGTCGAGCGTCCGGGCAACTACGAAGTGCCGCTCGGCACGCCGTTCGCGACGCTGATGGAGCTCGCCGGCGGAATGCGCGGCGGCAAGAAGATCAAGGCCGTGATTCCGGGCGGTTCGTCGGCGCCGGTGATCCCGGGCGACATCATGATGCAGACCGATCTCGACTACGATTCGATCGCGAAGGCGGGCTCGATGCTCGGTTCCGGCGCGGTGATCGTGATGGACGAGACGCGCTGCATGGTGCGCTCGCTGCTGCGCCTGTCGTACTTCTACTACGAGGAATCGTGCGGCCAGTGCACGCCGTGCCGCGAAGGCACCGGCTGGCTGTATCGCGTCGTGAACCGTATCGAGCACGGCGAAGGCCGCCAGGAAGATCTGGACCTGCTGAACTCGGTTGCCGAGAACATCATGGGCCGCACGATCTGTGCGCTCGGCGATGCGGCGGCGATGCCGGTACGCGGGATGCTCAAGCACTACTGGGACGAATTCGCGTACCACGTCGAGCACAAGCACTGCATGGTCGGCGGCCACGCGCACGCGGCTGCGGCCTGAAGCGAACCGGTTGCGGAATTTGAGCGCACGGTCGGGCGAAGGCGCGAACGGGCGGAAATAGGTTAAGGACCATTCACCATCATGGTTGAACTTGAAATAGACGGCAAGAAGGTCGAGGTGCCCGAAGGCAGCATGGTGATCCAGGCTGCGCACAAGGCGGATACGTACATTCCTCACTTCTGCTATCACAAGAAACTGTCGGTAGCGGCCAACTGCCGGATGTGTCTCGTCGAAGTCGAGAAGATGCCGAAGGCCGTGCCTGCCTGCGCGACTCCCGTATCGGCCGGCATGATCGTCCACACGCAGTCCGACAAGGCCGTGAAGGCGCAGCAGTCGGTGATGGAATTCCTCCTCATCAATCACCCGCTCGATTGCCCGATCTGCGATCAGGGCGGCGAATGCCAGCTGCAGGATCTGGCGGTCGGCTACGGCAAGTCGTCGTCGCGCTACTCGGAAGAAAAGCGCGTGGTGTTCCACAAGAACGTGGGCCCGCTGATCTCGATGGAAGAAATGTCGCGCTGCATTCACTGCACGCGCTGCGTCCGCTTCGGCCAGGAAATCGCCGGCGTGATGGAGTTCGGCATGCTGGGCCGCGGCGAGCATTCGGAAATCACGACGTTCGTCGGCAAGACGGTCGACTCCGAGATGTCGGGCAACATGATCGACCTGTGCCCGGTCGGCGCGCTGACCAGCAAGCCGTTCCGCTACAGCGCCCGGACGTGGGAACTGTCGCGTCGCAAGTCGGTGAGCCCGCACGATTCCGTCGGCGCGAACCTCGTCGTGCAGGTGAAGAACAACCGCGTGATGCGCGTGCTGCCGTTCGAGAACGAAGCGATCAACGAATGCTGGATCTCGGACAAGGACCGCTTCTCGTACGAAGGCCTCAACAGCGAAGAGCGCCTGACGAAGCCGATGCTGAAGCAGGGCGGCCAGTGGATCGAAACCGACTGGCAGACCGCGCTCGAATATGTCGCGAAGGGCCTGAAGGGCATCGCCGCGGATCGCGGCGCGAACGCGCTGGCGATGCTCGCGAGCGCGCACAGCACCGCTGAAGAACTGTTCCTCGTGAAGCAGCTCGCACACGAACTGAAGACGCCGAACGTCGATTTCCGTCTGCGTCAGCAGGATTTCTCGGCGCCGGTCCAGGGCGCGCCGTGGCTCGGCATGCCGATCGCCGACCTGTCGAACGTGGACGCCGCGTTCGTCGTCGGTTCGTTCCTGCGCCGCGACCACCCGCTGTTCGCCGCCCGCCTGCGCCAGGCAGCGAAGAACGGCGCGAAGCTGCACTTCCTGCACGCGACCGGTGACGACGCACTGATCCCGACCGCGCAGCGCATCGTCGCCGCGCCGTCGGCATGGCTCGACGAGCTGGCCGGCATCGCCGCGGCCGTCGCGCAACTGCGCGGCGTCGCGCTGCCCGACACGCTCGCCGGCGTCACCGCATCGCCGGCCGCCCAGGCGGTCGCACAGTCGCTCGCGAACGGCGAGCGCCGCGCGGTGCTGCTCGGCAACGTCGCGGTCCGCCATCCGGAATTCGCGAAGCTGCACGCGGTCGCCCAGTGGATCGCCGACAACACTGGCGCCACGTTCGGCTTCCTGACGGAAGCGGCGAACACGGTCGGCGCGCACGTCGTCGGTGCGCTGCCGGGCGAAGGCGGCTTGAATGCTCGCGAAGCGTTCGCGCAGCCGCGCAAGGGCTACGTGCTGCTGAACGTCGAACCGGAATTCGACGCCGCCGACCCGGCGCAGGCGCTTGCCGCGCTGAACCAGGCGGAGATGGTCGTCGTGATGTCGCCGTTCAAGCACGGCCTCGACTACGCCGACGTGCTGCTGCCGGTTGCGCCGTTCACGGAAACGGCCGGCACGTTCGTCAACGCGGAAGGCACCGTGCAGAGCTTCAACGGCGTCGTGCGCCCGCTCGGCGACACGCGTCCGGCCTGGAAGGTGCTGCGCGTGCTCGGCAGCCTGCTCGGCCTGCCGAACTTCGAATACGAGACGGCGGAAGAAGTGCGTCTCGCGGCGCTCGGCGATGAAGGCGTCGCGGGCCGTCTGTCGAACCAGACGTCGGTCGCGCCGGCACGCGTCGCGGCGAATGCCGCGAACGGCGGCTTCGAGCGCCTGGCCGATGTGCCGATCTATCACGCCGACGCGCTCGTGCGCCGCGCAGGTGCACTGCACCTGACGGCCGCCGCGAAGGCGGCGAATGCCGCAGCCCTGCCGGCCGCGCTGTTCGACAAGCTGGGCTTGAAGGAAGGCGACGCCGTGCGCGTGCGCCAGGGCGAGCGTGCGGTGCAGTTGCCGGCCGTGCGCGACGCGAATCTTGCGGAGACGGTCGTTCGCGTGTCGGCGGCGACGCCTGCCGGCGCAGCGCTCGGCAGCCTGTCCGGTGAACTGGTGGTGGAGAAGGCGTAAATGAGCTTGTTCGATACGATCAACGCGGGCGGAGCCCAGCTTCTCGGCTTCGCGTGGCCGACGGTGTGGGCAATCGTGCGCATCCTCGTCGTCTCCGTCGTCATCCTGCTGTGCGTCGCGTACCTGATTCTGTGGGAACGCAAGCTGATCGGCTGGATGCACGTGCGTCTCGGCCCGAACCGCGTCGGCCCCGGCGGCCTGCTGCAGCCGATCGCCGACGTGCTGAAGCTGCTGCTGAAGGAAGTCATTCAGCCGAGCGCCGCCAGCCGCTGGCTGTACCTGATCGCGCCGGTCATGACCGTCGTGCCGGCATTCGCCGTGTGGGCCGTGATCCCGTTCCAGGCTCAGGCCGTGCTCGCGAACATCAACGCGGGCCTGCTGTACGCGATGGCGATCTCGTCGATCGGCGTGTACGCGGTGATTCTCGCGGGCTGGGCGTCGAACTCCAAGTACGCGTTCCTCGGCGCGATGCGCGCCGCGGCGCAGATGGTCTCGTACGAAATCTCGATGGGCTTCGCGCTGGTGCTCGTGCTGATGACGGCCGGCAGCCTGAACATGTCGGAAATCGTCGGTTCGCAACAGCACGGCTTCTTCGCGGGCCACGGCGTGAACTTCCTGTCGTGGAACTGGCTGCCGCTCCTGCCGGCGTTCGTCGTCTACTTCATCTCGGGCATCGCCGAAACGAACCGTCACCCGTTCGACGTGGTGGAAGGGGAGTCGGAAATCGTTGCCGGTCACATGATCGATTACTCGGGCATGGCGTTCGCGCTGTTCTTCCTCGCCGAGTACATCAACATGATCGTGATCTCGGCGCTGGCTGCGACGCTGTTCCTCGGCGGCTGGGATGCACCGTTCGAGTTCCTGTCGTTCATTCCGGGCATCTTCTGGCTGGTGCTGAAGGTCTTCGCACTGCTGTCGGTGTTCATCTGGGTTCGCGCAACGTTCCCGCGCTACCGTTACGACCAGATCATGCGTCTGGGCTGGAAGGTGTTCCTGCCCGTCACGGTGATCTGGGTGGTCGTGGTCGGCTTCTGGATGATGTCGCCGCTCAACATCTGGGTGAAGTAATCGGACGAAATCATGACGGCAATCCAACACTTCTTTAAGACCTTCTTCCTGACCGAGCTGCTGAAGGGGCTCGCGCTGACCGGTCGTTACACGTTCAAGCGCAAGTTCACCGTGCAGTTCCCGGAAGAGAAGACCCCGATCTCGCCGCGTTTTCGCGGGCTGCATGCACTGCGCCGCTACGAGAACGGCGAAGAGCGCTGCATCGCGTGCAAGCTGTGCGAGGCCGTGTGCCCCGCCTTGGCGATCACGATCGAGTCGGAAACGCGCGCGGACAACACGCGCCGCACGACGCGCTACGACATCGACCTGACGAAGTGCATCTTCTGCGGTTTCTGCGAAGAGAGCTGCCCGGTCGATTCGATCGTCGAGACGCAGATTCTCGAGTACCACGGCGAGAAGCGCGGCGACCTGTATTTCACGAAGGAAATGCTGCTCGCGGTGGGCGATCGCTACGAGAAGGACATCGCTGCGGCGAAGGCCGCCGACGCGCCGTATCGTTGATTGTGTTTGCAGTGCCGGCCCGCAGCACGGGTCGAGCCGCCGCGACGGGTGCGGGCGTCCCGCAAGCCGCGCCTGACTATGGCCTAACGATGAACCGGTAATCATGGAATTCACGACCGTACTGTTCTACATCTTCGCGCTGCTCCTGGTGGTATCAGGGCTGAAGGTGATCACTTCGCGCAACCCGGTGGCGTCTGCGCTTTTCCTTGTGCTGGCGTTCTTCAACGCCGCCGCGATCTGGATGCTGCTGGAAGCGGAGTTCCTCGCGATCCTGCTGGTGCTGGTCTACGTGGGCGCCGTGATGGTGCTGTTCCTGTTCGTCGTGATGATGCTGGACATCAACATCGACTACCTGCGCCGCGACTTCAAGCGCTTCGTACCGATGGCGACCGTGGTCGGCGCGATCATCGTGATCGAGACCGCGCTGATCCTGTGGCGCGGCTACGGCGACACGCATACGGTGCACGCGATGGCGACGGGCGAGATGGCCAACTGGTCGAACACGCGACTGATCGGCAAGGTGATCTACACCGACTACATCTTCGCGTTTGAAATCGCCGGCCTCGTGCTGCTGGTCGCGATCATTGCCGCGATCGGGCTGACCGAGCGCAAGGGCAAGGACAGCAAGCGCCAGCGCGTGTCGGATCAGGTCAAGGTGCGCCGCAGCGACCGCGTGCGCCTCGTGAAGATGGAAGCGGACAAGCCGGAGCCGGAAACGGCGCAAAGCGAAGCCGGTACGAGCACCAACGGCTAAGCGGAGGAAAGAAAACCATGTTGACTCTTGCTCACTACCTCGTGCTCGGCGCGATCCTGTTTGCGATCGCGATCGTCGGGATCTTCCTGAACCGCCGCAACATCATCATCATCCTGATGGCGATCGAACTGATGCTGCTGGCGGTGAATACCAACTTCGTCGCGTTCTCGCACTACCTCGGCGATGTGCACGGCCAGATCTTCGTGTTCTTCGTGCTGACGGTCGCCGCAGCGGAAGCCGCGATCGGCCTCGCGATTCTGGTGACCCTGTTCCGTAAGCTCGACACGATCAATGTCGAGGATCTCGATCAGCTCAAAGGTTAATTTCAGGCAACGCTGTTATGTCAACGACACTCAATGAAAACCTGCTGCTGGCGATTCCGCTCGCTCCGCTGGCCGGCTCGCTGATTGCGGGGCTGTTCGGGAACGCAGTCGGGCGCAAGGGCGCACACCGGATCACGATCCTCGGCGTGATGATCGCGTTCCTCTTGTCGGCGAAAGTCTTCGTCGACGTGATGGGCGGCGCGAGCTTCAACGCGACCATCTACGAATGGATGCGGGTCGGCTCGCTGAAGCTCGAAGTCGGCTTCCTGGTCGATTCGATGACCGCGATGATGATGGTCGTCGTGACCTTCGTGTCGCTGATGGTGCACATCTACACGATCGGCTACATGTCGGAAGAAGACGGCTACCAGCGCTTCTTCTCGTACATCTCGCTGTTCACGTTCTCGATGCTGATGCTCGTGATGAGCAACAACTTCCTGCAGCTGTTCTTCGGCTGGGAAGCGGTGGGTCTGGTGTCGTACCTGCTGATCGGCTTCTACTTCACGCGTGAGAGCGCGATCTACGCGAACATGAAGGCGTTCCTCGTGAACCGCGTGGGCGACTTCGGCTTCCTGCTCGGCATCGGCCTGCTGCTCGCGTTCGCCGGCTCGATGAACTACGGCGAAGTGTTCGCGAAGCGCGCGGAGCTCGCGAGCCTGCACTTCCCGGGCACCGACTGGGGCCTGCTGACCGTCGCCTGTATCTGCCTGTTCATCGGCGCGATGGGTAAATCGGCACAGTTCCCGCTGCACGTGTGGCTGCCGGACTCGATGGAAGGCCCGACCCCGATCTCGGCGCTGATTCACGCGGCGACGATGGTGACGGCCGGCATCTTCATGGTGTCGCGCATGTCGCCGCTGTTCGAGCTGTCGGACACCGCGCTGTCGTTCGTCACGGTGATCGGCGCGATCACCGCGCTGTTCATGGGCTTCCTCGGCATCATCCAGAACGACATCAAGCGCGTGGTCGCGTATTCGACGCTGTCGCAGCTCGGCTACATGACGGTCGCGCTCGGCGTGTCCGCGTACCCGGTCGCGTTGTTCCACCTGATGACGCACGCGTTCTTCAAGGCGCTGCTGTTCCTCGGCGCGGGCTCGGTGATCATCGGCATGCATCACGACCAGGACATCCGCAACATGGGCGGCCTGCGCAAGTACATGCCGATCACGTGGATCACGTCGCTGATCGGCTCGCTCGCACTGATCGGCACGCCGTTCTTCTCGGGCTTCTACTCGAAGGATTCGATCATCGAGGCCGTGAAGGAATCGCATCTCGCGGGTTCAGGCTTCGCGTACTTCGCAGTGGTCGCGAGCGTGTTCGTGACGGCGCTGTACTCGTTCCGCATGTACTTCCTCGTGTTCCACGGCGAAGAGCGCTTCCGCAACCCGAAGCATCCTGAATCGCCGATGGGCATGGCGGCCGCGCACGGTCACGACGATCACGGCCACGGCCATGGTCACGACGACCACGCGCACGAACCGCACGAGACCCCGTGGGTCGTGTGGCTGCCGCTCGTGCTGCTCGCGATTCCGTCGGTGATCGTCGGTGCGATCGCGATCGGCCCGATGCTGTACGGCAGCTTCTTCGAACATGGCGTGGCATTCGACAAGGTGATCTTCATCGGCGAAAACCACCCGGGCCTCGAAGAGCTGGGCAAGGAATTCCACGGCTGGGCCGCGATGGGCCTGCACTCGCTGACGACGCTGCCGTTGTGGCTCGCGATCGCCGGCGTCGTGGTTGCGTGGTTCCTGTACCTGAAGCGTCCTGAGCTGCCTGCCGTGATCCGCCGCGCGTTCGGCCCGATCTACACGCTGCTCGACAACAAGTACTACATGGACAAGATCAACGAGGTGGTGTTTGCCAAGGGCTCGGTCGCGATCGGCCGCGGCCTGTGGAAAGAGGGCGATGTCGTGGTGATCGACGGCCTCGTCAACGGCAGCGCCCGGTTCATCGGCTGGTTCGCCGGCGTGATCCGCTTCCTCCAATCCGGTTACATCTATCACTACGCGTTCGCCATGATCATCGGCATGCTGGGGCTCTTGACCCTGTTTGTAACGCTCGGCGGCAAATAAGGCGAGGGGACAAGAACAATGCACGCTTTTCCGATTCTCAGTACCGCGATCTGGCTGCCGATCGTTTTCGGCCTCCTCGTGCTCGCGGTGGGTAACGACAAAAATCCGGGGACGGCCCGCTGGCTCGCGCTGATCGGCTCGCTGCTCGGCCTTGCGGTCACGATTCCGCTGATCACGGGCTTCGACTCGAGCACGGCCGCGCTGCAGTTCGTCGAGCAGTCGACGTGGATCGAGCGCTTCAACATCTCGTATCACCTCGGCGTCGACGGCATCTCGATGTGGTTCGTCGTGCTGACCGCGCTGATCACGGTGATCGTCGTGATCGCCGCGTGGGAAGTGATCACCGAGAACGTCGCGCAGTACCTCGCGGCCTTCCTGATCCTGTCCGGGATCATGATCGGCGTGTTCTCGGCGGCCGATGGCCTGCTGTTCTACGTGTTCTTCGAGGCGACCCTGATCCCGATGTACATCATCATCGGCGTGTGGGGCGGCCCGAACCGCGTGTATGCGGCGTTCAAGTTCTTCCTGTACACGCTGGCCGGCTCGCTGCTGATGCTGGTCGCGCTGATCTACCTGTACACGGAAACGCACTCGTTCGACCTCGCGACGTGGCAGAACGCGAAGATCGCGATGACGCCACAGATACTGCTGTTCATCGCATTCTTCCTTGCGTTCGCGGTGAAGGTGCCGATGTGGCCGGTGCACACCTGGCTGCCGGACGCGCACGTGGAAGCGCCGACGGGCGGTTCGGTCGTGCTGGCCGCGATCATGCTGAAGCTCGGCGCGTACGGTTTCCTGCGCTTCTCGTTGCCGATCACGCCTGACGCGAGCCACTTCCTGGCACCCGTCGTGATCACGCTGTCGCTGATCGCGGTGATCTACATCGGCCTCGTCGCGATGGTGCAGGCCGACATGAAGAAGCTGGTCGCGTATTCGTCGATCGCGCACATGGGCTTCGTCACGCTCGGCTTCTTCATCTTCAACCAGCTCGGCGTCGAAGGCGCGATCGTCCAGATGATCTCGCACGGCTTCGTGTCGGGTGCGATGTTCCTCTGCATCGGCGTGCTGTACGACCGCGTGCACTCGCGCCAGATCGCCGACTACGGCGGCGTCGTCAACGTGATGCCGAAGTTCGCGGCATTCGCGATGCTGTTCTCGATGGCCAACTGCGGCCTGCCGGGTACGTCGGGTTTCGTCGGCGAGTTCATGGTGATTCTCGCGGCCGTCCAGTACAACTTCTGGATCGCGTTCGGCGCGGCATTCACGCTGATCCTCGGTGCCGCATACACGCTGTGGATGTACAAGCGCGTGTACTTCGGCGCGGTGGCGAACGATCACGTCGCCAAGCTGAAGGACATCGGCCGTCGCGAATTCCTGATGCTGGCCGTGCTGGCCGCGTTCACGATGCTGATGGGCCTGTATCCGAAGCCCTTTACCGACGTGATGCACGTTTCCGTCGAAAACCTCCTCTCCCACGTCGCGCAGTCCAAGCTGCCGCTGGCCCAGTAATCGCGAGCGGAGGAAATCAAGATCATGCAAAACGCTCCTATGAATGTCCTGTTGCCTGACGCGCTGGTGATGGCCGCCATCGTCGTCGCATGGCTGAACGACACCTTTACCGGTGCTTCCGGCCGCCGGCTGACCTATCTGATCGCGGTCGTATCGTCGGTCGTTGCCGGCGTGTGGTTTGCGGTGCAGGCGCTCGACCCGCAGCAGTACTACTTCTTCTCGAAGATGGTCGTCGTCGACTCGTTCGCGAGCATGATGAAGGCCGTCGTGTCGTTCGGTTTCGCGGTCTCGCTTGTCTATTCGCGCAAGTACCTCGAAGATCGCGACATGTTCCGCGGCGACGTGTTCCTGCTCGGCATGTTCTCGCTGCTCGGCCAGCTGGTCATGGTGTCGGGCAACAACTTCCTGACGCTGTACCTCGGTCTCGAACTGATGTCGCTGTCGCTGTACGCGGTCATCGCGCTGCGCCGCGACGCCCCGCAGTCGAGCGAAGCCGCGATGAAGTACTACGTGCTGGGCGCGCTTGCGTCGGGCTTCGTGCTGTACGGCATCTCGATGCTCTACGGTGCGACCGGCTCGCTCGAGCTGGGCGAGGTGTACAAGGCGGTCGGCGGCAACACCGACGCAGCCGTGCTGATGTTCGGCGTGGTCTTCATCGTCGCCGGTATCGCGTTCAAGCTCGGCGCCGTGCCGTTCCACATGTGGGTGCCGGACGTCTACCAGGGCGCACCGACCGCGATGACGCTGTTCGTCGGCGGCGGCCCGAAGGTTGCCGCGTTCGCGTGGGGCCTGCGGTTCCTGGTGATGGGCCTGCTGCCGCTCGCGCAGAACTGGCAGACCGCGCTCGTGATCCTCGCCGCGCTGTCGCTGATCGTCGGCAACATCACGGGTATCGTCCAGCGCAACATCAAGCGGATGCTGGCCTACTCGGCGATCTCGAACATGGGCTTCGTGCTGCTCGGCCTGCTCGCGGGCATCGTGAAGGGCGACGCGGCGGCACCGGCGAACGCATATAGCTCGGCGATGTTCTACGCGATCGTCTACCTGATCACGACGCTCGGCTCGTTCGGCGTGGTGATGCTGCTCGCGCGCCGCGATTTCGAAGCGGAAACGATCGACGACTTCAAGGGCCTCAACAAGCGCAGCCCGGTGTTCGCGTTCGTGATGATGGTCATGATGTTCTCGCTGGCAGGCATCCCCCCGACCGTCGGTTTCTACGCGAAGCTCGCCGTGCTCGAGGCAACCGTCAACGCGGGCCTTACGTGGCTGGCCGTGCTGGCCGTGATCACGTCGCTGTTCGGCGCGTTCTACTACCTGCGCATCGTGAAGCTGATGTACTTCGATGCACCGCAGGATTCGACGCCGATCTCGGGCGATATCTGCAAGCGCACGATCCTCGTGCTGAACGGCCTCGCGGTCGTCGTGCTCGGCCTGATCCCGAGCCCGCTGCTGACGGCTTGCCTGCAGGCGATTCGTCACACGCTGCCGCTGTAATGTCGGCAGCCGGCTGGTTTATCGTGCTGTTGGCGCTCGTGTGCGCCAACCTGCCGTTCCTGAACCAACGCCTCTTCGCCGTTGTGCCGTTCGGCGCGGCGAAGAAGAGTGCGTGGGTGCGGATCGGCGAGCTGATCGTGCTGTATTTCGTGGTCGGCGCGCTCGGCTTCTGGCTCGAGTCGCGCGCCGGCAACCGCTTCGAACAGGGCTGGCAGTTTTACGCGATCACGTTCAGTCTCTTCATCGTGTTCGCGTTTCCCGGCTTCACGTTCCAGTATCTCGTCAAACGACGCTGACGGCTTCGGCCGTCCGTCGTGCTCAATCTTGGAGCCGCCGATGGCCGAACTACCCAATCACGACGCCGCACTGACCGAAACCTGCCTCGAAAGCGAGGCGATCTTCGACGGCTCGTTCCTCAAGCTCAAGCGCGATACCGTCCGTTTGCCGGACGGCAAGAAGGCCACGCGCGAATACGTCCAGCACCCGGGCGCGGTGATGGTGATCCCGCTGTTCGACGACGGCCGCGTGCTGATGGAAAGCCAGTATCGCTACCCGATCGGCAAGGTGATGGCCGAATTCCCGGCCGGCAAGCTCGATCCGGACGAAGGCGCGCTTGCGTGCGCGGTGCGCGAACTGCGCGAGGAAACGGGTTACACGGCGCGCGAATACGTGTTCCTGAGCCGCATTCACCCGATCATTTCCTATTCGACCGAATTCATCGACCTGTATCTCGCGCGCGGGCTGACGGCCGGCGAGCGCGAGCTCGACGAAGGCGAATTCCTCGAAACCTTCACCGCCACTCAAGCCGACCTGCAGGAATGGGTGCGCACCGGGCAGATCACCGACGTGAAGACGATCATCGGCACGATGTGGCTCGACAAGGTGCTGTCCGGCACCTGGCCGCTCGGGCCGGTCCTGACGCCCTGAGCGCGGCGTCAGCGGCGGGTGGGGCGCCGCGTTACAATCCGATTACGCGGCATTTTCGCGTCGCGCGATCGGGATTTAGCACGATCGTTCACAAAACCGCTTTTTGCGCTACACTCGTCACACGCCCTGATTCAGCATGAAGGTCCTCGATTTACAGTGCCCGCACGGTCATCGGTTCGAAGGCTGGTTCGCTTCCGCCGATGAATTCGAAGCGCAGTTGTCCCGCAAGCTGGTCGAATGTCCGGTGTGCGGGACGACCGAGGTCAACCGTTTGCCGTCGGCGCCGCGCCTGAATCTGTCAGGCGCGACGCAGGCCCAGCCGGCCGATCCGCGTGCGCTGCAGGCGCAGGTGATGCGCGCGCTGCGCGAGGTGCTGGAGAAGACCGAGAACGTGGGCGAACGCTTCGCCGAGGAAGCGCGGCGCATCCATTACAACGAGGCGCCGGCACGCAGCATCCGTGGCGTCACGACGCCGGAAGATGCGCAATCCCTGGCCGAAGAAGGCATCGACGTGATGCCGCTACCGATTCCTGCCGCGCTGAAAGAACCGCTGCAATGACGTACGCAGTGGGTCCTTGCCGGGCCGGAAGGTCGCGGCAAGCCTTGCATGGAGCCTGAGCAGGCGCTGAAGCGCCAACTCTGGTCGACCGCGAAGCATGGGACCAGAGTAAGTGCTAAAGCACTAACTCTGGTCGACCGCGAAGCATGGGACCAGAGTAAGTGCTAAAGCACTAACTCTGGTCGACAGGAGACACTGCGCATGGATCTGGATTATTCCCCCGCCGACGACGCGTTCCGCGTCGACGTCCGCGCCTGGCTCGAGGCCAATCTGCCTCACGCACTGCGCGTCAAAGTACTCGATCACAAACGACTCGATCGCGAGGATTTCGCGAGCTGGCACCGGATTCTCGGTCAGCGCGGCTGGTCCGCGCCTGCGTGGCCGGCCGAATACGGCGGCCCGGGCTGGAACGCGACGCAGCGGCACATCTGGGATGAGGAGTGCGCGCGGATCGGCGCGCCGACCGTGCTGCCGTTCGGCGTGTCAATGGTTGCGCCGGTGCTGATGAAATACGGCAGCGAAGCGCAGAAACGCCATTATCTGCCGCGCATTCTCGACGGCTCCGACTGGTGGTGCCAGGGCTACTCGGAGCCGGGTTCCGGGTCCGACCTCGCGTCGTTGCGCACGCGCGCCGAGCGCCAGGGCGACCACTACGTCGTCAACGGCCAGAAGACCTGGACGACGCTCGGCCAGTACGCGGACATGATGTTCTGCCTCGTGCGCACCGATCCGGCCGCGAAGAAGCAGGAGGGCATCTCGTTCCTGTTGATCGACATGAAGACGCCCGGCATCACGGTGCGGCCGATCATCACGCTCGACGAAGACCACGAGGTCAACGAGGTGTTCTTCGAGGACGTGAAGGTGCCGGTCGAGAATCTCGTCGGCGACGAGAACCGCGGCTGGACCTACGCGAAATACCTGCTTGGCCATGAGCGCACCGGCATCGCGCGTGTCGGCGCGTCGAAGCGCGAACTCGCGTTCCTGAAGCGCGTGGCGTCGAACCAGCGCAAGAACGGCAAGCCGTTGCTCGCCGACCCCGTGTTCGCCGCGAAGGTCGCGGCGCTCGAAGTCGAGCTGATGGCGCTCGAGGTGACGGTGCTGCGCGTCGTCAGCCGCGAGACGAGCGGCAAGGGGCCGGGCCCCGAGGCGTCGATGCTGAAGATCAAGGGTACCGAAGTGCAGCAGGCGCTCACCGAGCTGATGTTCGACGCGATCGGCCCGCTCGCCGCACCGTTCGACGTGCCGTTCCTCAATGGCGAACGCGAGCACAGCATCGCGGGCGACGACGATGCGGCGCCGCTCGCCGCGTACTACTTCAATTACCGGAAGACGTCGATCTACGGCGGTTCGAACGAGATCCAGAAAAACATCATCGCGCAGATGATTCTGGGTCTGTGAACAGGGACGGGAGCGGAGACAACCATGGATTTCAGCTTTACCGATGAGCAGCAGCAGTTCGCCGACGCGCTGCACCGTTATCTCGGCGAGCAATACGGCTTCGATGCGCGCCAGGCGATCGTGCGCAGCGACACGGGCGTGTCGGACACGCAATGGAGCGCGTTCGCCGAACTGGGGCTGACCGCGCTGCCCGTGCCGGACGCGCAGGGCGGATTCGGCGGCAGCCCGGTCGACATGCTGGTTGCGATGCAGGAGCTCGGCCGCGCGCTCGTGATCGAGCCGTACTGGGCAACGGCGGTCGGCGTCGAGGCATTGCGCATCGCCGGCTCCGGCGCAGGCGACGATGCCGCACTGCTGGAGGCGGTTGCGCAGGGGCAGAAGAGGCTGGCGGTCGCATTCCACGAACCGCATGCGCGCTATGACCTGTTCGAGCTCGACACGCACGCACGCGAGCAGGGCGGCACGCATCGGCTGACCGGCACCAAGTCGGTCGTTCAGCATGGTGCGCAGGCGCACGCGTGGATCGTGCCTGCGCGCGTCGACGACGGCGGCATCGGCCTCTTCGTCGTCGAACGCGATGCGGCGAACGCGACGGTGGTCGACTACCGGACCATCGACGGCCAGCGTGCGGCAACGATCGAGTTCAACGAAACGCCGGCCCGACTGCTGACGGGCGGCGCACGCGACGCGGCGGCGCTCGAGCAGATTGCCGATTACGCGACGTTCCTGCTGTGCGCGGAGGCGGTCGGCGCGCTTGACGAACTGAATCGCGCGACGGTCGAATACACGAAAACGCGCGAGCAGTTCGGCGTGCCGATTGCGCGTTTCCAGGCACTGCAGCACCGGATGGTCGAGATGCTGATCCATGCCGAGCAGGCGCGTTCGCTGACCTACCTGGCCGCGGTGCGCTATGCGGGCGGCGATGCCGATGCGCGACGCAAGGCCGTGTCGGCCGCGAAGGCGCGCGTCGGCGCGGCCGCGCGCTTCGTCGGCCAGCAGGCCGTCCAGTTGCACGGCGGGATGGGCGTGACCAACGAGGTTGCCGCCGCACATCTGTTCAAGCGGCTGTCGATCATCGAGACGACGCTCGGCGACACCGATCATCATCTTGCCCGCATCGCGGCGCTGCCCGATTTCGTGCAGGCCGACGCGGCATGACGGCGACGCGCGAGCGCGTCAGACAAGGGGACACACAGTGGGTATCAGTTACGAAGATCTGGTGGTCGGCAGCACCATCGAAGTGGGCAGCTACACGTTCGAGCCCGACGACATCAAGGCGTTCGCGCAGCGCTACGACCCGCAGCCGTTCCACCTCGACGAGGAGGCCGCGAAGGCGTCGCCGTTCGGCGGACTGGTCGCGAGCGGCTGGCACACGTGCTCGGTGTTCATGAGCCTGCTCATCAAGAAGCTCGGGCCGGACTCGACCAGCATGGGCTCGCCCGGCATCGACTCGATCCGCTGGCTGAAGCCGGTGCGCGCCGGCGACACGATCACGATGCACCAGAAGATCCACGACAAGCGCGTCTCGGAGAGCAAGCCCGATCGCGGCATCGTGTCGACGGAGTGGATCGGCATCAACGGTAGCGGCGAGACGGTGATCACCGTGCATAGCAAGGTGATTTTCGGATTGCGCGATCCGCGAGGCACGAACGCATGACCGACGTGACATTGCCGTTGATCGCGTCGGCGCAGGCGTTGCAGGCACGTGTCGGCGCAGAGCCGCTCGCGAGCGGCTGGGTCGCGATCGACCAGCATCGCGTCGACGGCTTCGCCGACGCGACCGGCGATCATCAATGGATTCACGTCGATCCCGAACGCGCGCGGCGCGAGTCGCCGTTCGGCGGGCCGATCGCGCACGGGTTCCTGACGCTGTCGCTGATTCCCGCGTTGATGACCGATGCGATGCGCTTCGAGCAGAAGATGGGCGTGAACTACGGACTGAACCGCGTGCGGTTCCTGAAGCCGGTGCCGGTCGGTGTGCGCGTGCGCGCGCTGTTCGCGGTGAAGGAAACCGCCGAGGTCGCGCGGGGCGGCGTGCAGGCGACATGGTCGGTGTCGATCCAGGCCGAGCGTCCCGACGCCCCGTTGCTTGTTTGCGCGGCGGAATTCATCACGCTGCATTACTTCTGACGGGCGGGGCGGCATGCACGGATGCCGCTCCGCCCGTCATGCACGGGTCAATGCTTCGCGTATTGCGTCGCGCCGAACAGCACCTCGCGTGCCTTGTCGTCCTGCAGCGCCTTGTGCATCGACGCGAGTACTTCGACGCCGCGCTGCACGGCCGGTCGCGCGGCGATTGCCTCGTGCCAGCGCTTCACGTTCGGCAACTCGTCGAGCACGATGCCCTGGTTCTGCCACGAGCGCGTCCACGGGAACGTCGCAATGTCCGCGATCGTGTACGCGTCGCCCGCGAGATATTCGGATTCGCCGAGGCGCTTTTCCATTACGTTGTACAGGCGCTTCGCTTCGTTCGTATAGCGGTTGACCGCGTATTCGATCTTTTCCGGCGCGTACAGCCGGAAATGGTGCGCCTGCCCCAGCATCGGGCCGATACCGCCCATCTGGAACATCAGCCACTCGAGCGTCGCATAGCGGGTGGCCGGATCGGTCGGCAGGAACTTGCCGGTCTTCTCCGCGAGGTAGATCAGGATCGCACCCGATTCGAACAGAGAGATCGGCTTGCCGCCGGGGCCGTCAGGATCGACGATCGCCGGAATCTTGTTGTTCGGGCTGATCTTCAGGAACTCGGGCTTGAACTGGTCGCCTGCGCCGATATCGACCGGAAGTGCACGGTAGGCGAGGCCCGTTTCCTCGAGCATGATGTGTACCTTGTGGCCGTTCGGGGTCGCCCAGCTGTAGACGTCGATCATCGTCAACTCCTTGGTTGCATGCGCGAAAACGGCGCCGGCAGCGCGCCGCGACAGGCGGTCATTAGAGCATGGTTCGGCACGGACTGCTGGCGACGGAAACATGCCCGCCGATGCGTACGCGCAGGCGAACGGGAGATGATCGCCGACGTGCCGACAGTTCCCGGTCGAGCACGGCGGGCGCGCACGGTTCGTGCGGATGGAAGATCCGGTTGTCGAGCCGGTAGTCGCCGTGCACGATCGTCGTCGGCCGACGCGGATCAGCGCTTGTAGCGGGGCTGGCGTTTCTCGAGAAAGGCGGTGATGCCTTCGAGCCCGTCCGCGTGATGCAGCGAGGCGACGAAATGATCGCGCTCGGTACCGAGATGCGGTTCTAGCGGCTGAGTCGTCGCAACGTCGAGGAGCGACTTGATGCGCGTGAGTGCGTTCGGCGAGATGCCGGCGAGTGCGTCGGCCCATGCAAGCGCGTCGTTCAGCGCTGCGCCGGGAACGGCGAGCCGGTTGACCACGCCGAGCGCATGCAGGCGTTCGGCCGCGACCGGCTTGCCTTCGAACAGGATCTCGGCCGCGATCGCACGCGGCAGCGCGCGCGCGAGGAACCACGAGCCGCCGCCGTCGGGCGTCAGGCCCACGCGCGCGTACGACATCACGAACTTCGCATCGTGCGCGGCGACAATCAGGTCGCACGCTAGCGCGAGCGAGAAGCCCGCGCCGGCCGCCGCGCCTTCGACCGCCGCGATCACCGGCTTCGTCGACGCTCGAATCGCCGTCACCCATGCGCCGAGCTGATCGATGCTGTCAGCCTGGCAGGACGGATCCTTCGAGCGGTTGTCGAGCAGCCGGTTCAGGTTGCCGCCTGCGCAGAAGAAGCGGTCGGCACCCGTCAGCACGACCGCGCGAATCCCGGGATCGCGTTCGGCAGTGGCGAGCGCTTCGACGCCGGCCGCGTACATGTCGGGATGCAGCGCGTTGCGCGCACCGGGATTGGATAGCGTGAGGACGAGCGTCGAATCGCTCTCGGGCGGACGCGAGGCCAGCAGTTCAGCACTCATACGAGTGTGTCTCCATCGGATGGCGAGGCTGCGGCGCTGCGCGCGTTGCGCGGACTGGCGGCGCTGCCGCCGCAGCGGATGTAATGTTGTCGTGACGGACGTGAAACTGTTTTAGACTAGCACGAACGTGCTTTTCAGCGCGATGAATCCCGACGCGGCCGGCATTGTTGCGGCCGCGCTCCCGCAAGGAAGGAGACTCCGATGCTACAGCTGTGCGGTATTCCGTTGTCCAACTATTACAACAAGGTGAAGTTCGTCCTGCTCGAGCACGACATTCCGTTCGAGGAGTCGGTGTGCGGTTTGCCGATCAGCGATCCGGCCCAGCTCGCCGATTCGCCGCTCGGCAAGATCCCGTTCCTGAAGACCGAAGAGGGCGCGCTGTTCGAGTCGCAGGTGATCATCGAGTACCTGGCGGCGCGCTATCCCGAGAAAGCCATTTTTCCGTCGGGGCCGTTTGCGGCTGCGAAGGTGCGCGAGCTGGTCGAGACGCTCGAGCTGTATCTCGAATGGATGGCGCGCGAGATCTATACGGAAGCGTTTTTCGGCGGCAAGGTCAGCGACGGGATGAAGGCGCACGTCGAGAAGCGCCTGCCGCGCGCGATCGATGCGTTCAAGCAGATGACGCAGTTTTCGCCGTATGTGCTCGGCGAGTCGTTCAGTCTCGCGGACATCGCGGCATCGATCCATCTGCCGGTCATCGGGATGGCGACGAAGGCCGTGTTCGGACACGACTTCCTGCTCGATGCGGGCATCGACTGGAAGGCTCACGCGAAGAAGGTCGGTGAGCGTGCCGCCGCGCAGCGCGTGGCAGCCGATCGCAAGGCGTATGTCGAGGCGACGAGCGGCGCGCGTTCGTAAGCGCGATTCTCCGGCTTCTCCGGCGGGGCGGCGCGTGGCCGCCCGCGCGGGACTTACAGTCGGGCGAGCCGTTCGAGTGCGGATGCGAGCGTGCTTTCCTGCTTCGCGAAGCAGAAACGCACGACACCCGATTCGTGCGGCTCGTGATAGAACGCCGACACCGGAATGGCAGCCACGCCGATCTCCGACGTGAGCCACTTCGAGAATTCCGCTTCGGGCAGGTCGCTGATCGCCGAGTAATCGACGCACTGGAAGTACGTGCCCGTGCATGGCAGCAGCTTGAAGCGCGTGCGCTCGAGGCCTGTGCGGAAGAAGTCGCGCTTCTCCTGATAGAAGCCGGCGAGTGTCAGGTACGGTGCCGGGTCGCGCAGGTAATCGGCGAGCCCGATCTGCATCGGCGTATTCACCGTGAATACGTTGAACTGGTGGACCTTGCGGAATTCCGCGGTCAGCGCGGCAGGCGCCGCGACATAGCCGACCTTCCAGCCCGTCACGTGATAGGTCTTGCCGAAGCTCGACACGATGAAGCTGCGTGCGGCGAGTTCCGGATAGCGCGCGACGCTCTCGTGGCGCGCGCCGTCGTAGACCATGTGCTCGTAGACCTCGTCCGACAGGATCAGTACGTTGGTGCCGCGTACGATCTCCTCGAGCTTGCGCATGTCCGCCTCGCGCCACACGGTACCCGTCGGGTTATGCGGCGTGTTGATCAGGATCATGCGCGTTTTCGGCGTGATCGCGGCCGCGAGACGGTCGAACGGGATCGCGTAGTCGGGCGCCTCCAGCGTGACGAATACCGGCTTGCCTCCTGCGAGTTCGATCGACGGCAGGTAGCTGTCATAGGTCGGTTCGACGACGATCACTTCGTCGCCCGGATGCACCGCGCACAGGATTGCCGTCAGCAGTGCCTGCGTCGCGCCGGCCGTCACCGTGATCTCGGTGGCCGGATCGTAGCGCCGGCCGTAGACGTGCGCGATCTTGTCGGCGATCGCGTCGCGCAGCGGTGCGACACCGGCCATCGGCGGATACTGGTTGTGCCCGTTGCGCATCGCGGTCGCGACCGCATCGACGATGCGCGGATCGCAATCGAAATCCGGGAAGCCCTGGCCGAGGTTCACGGCGCCTTTTTCGGCGGCAAGCGCGCTCATGACCGTGAAGATCGTCGTGCCGACGTTCGGCAGGCGCGAGGGGAAAACGGGAGTCGTTGGCATGTCTGAAGGAGCGTTCATCGATACGGTCGAAATCGGGTGCCGCCGCGTGCGTCAGGTCGGCGTGGCAGAAGTGGTCGGTGCGGCGTCGAGCGCGCAGGCTTCGGCAAACGGCGCGGGTTGCGCGATCCGGAAACCGAAGTCGCGTGCAGTGCGCTTCGCGAGCTTCAGCAGCGCACGGTCTTTCGACACGAGCCACTCGGCCCGCGCGGCGCGGGCGAGTTCGAGAAACTTCTGGTCGTCGCGGTCCTTGCACTTCGGCAGCGGCGGCGCGTCGGCGTCGACGGGCGGCGGCTCGACGAGGCTCGCGAGGCGGGCGACGGTCGCGAGCGCGGCGGCCTTGTCGATCGCACGCGCCTGGAACTGCGGATAATCGAGCACGTACTCGAGTTCGGTCAGGCAGCGGCCGTCGATCACGGCGGCAAGCGCGCCGCGTTCCAGCGCGGCCCGGATCGGGCGCGTAACGGGGTCGTCGAATACGAGGATATCGATCCAGACGTTCGAGTCGAGCACGACGCGGTGCGCGACGTGCGGGGCGAGGGAGCTGGTCATTCGTTACAATCGGTGGTTTTCGTCTGACCGCAAGGCACGGCGTGCCAGCGAGCCTCTATGATAATCGTTCTCTCTCCCGCCAAATCC
Source organism: Burkholderia sp. MS455 (assembly GCF_016899445.1). Taxonomy (NCBI): domain Bacteria; kingdom Pseudomonadati; phylum Pseudomonadota; class Betaproteobacteria; order Burkholderiales; family Burkholderiaceae; genus Burkholderia; species Burkholderia sp. MS455. Next base: position 2,490,039 of record NZ_CP041779.1, on the reverse strand, counting down.
CTCGACTACGATACGCCCGCGCACGTCCAGTCTTACACGAAGCCTGCATTTGTCGACGACGCGTCCGAGCTGATCGACGGCCTGCGCAAGCTTTCGCCGCAGGACATCGCAACGCTGATGGATATCTCCGATCCGCTCGCGCGCCTGAACTTCCAGCGCTACGCGGACTGGTCGCCGACCTTTACGCCGGCCAATGCGAAGCAGGCCGTGCTGGCGTTCAACGGCGACGTCTACGAAGGATTCGATGCGAAATCGCTGTCGTCCGCCGATCTCGACTATGCGCAGCAACACGTGCGCGTGCTGTCGGGCCTGTACGGGCTGCTGCGCCCGCTCGACCTGCTGCAGCCGTACCGGCTCGAAATGGGTACGCGCTTCGCGAACGCGCGCGGCAAGGATCTGTACGCGTTCTGGGGCGACCGCATCACGCGGGCGCTGAACGAGCAGCTCGAGACGCGCAGCGGCTCGGCGCGCGTGCTGGTCAACTGCGCGTCGACCGAATACTTCAAGTCGGTCAAGCCGAAACTGCTGGCCGCGCCTGTCATCACGCCGGTGTTCGAGGACTGGAAGGGCGGCCGCTACAAGATCATCAGCTTCCATGCGAAGCGCGCGCGCGGCCTGATGGCGCGTTTTATCGTCGAGAACCGTATTACCGAGCCGAAGGCGCTGAAGGAGTTCGCGACGGAAGGCTATGCGTTCGACGCGGCTGCGTCGAACGATTCGACTTACGTATATCGCCGGCGAGTCGGCGAGTGACCATGCCGGCCGTTCACGAGATGGCCGGCGCATGCATGAGGCCGGGCAAGCGGTACACCGCCCGTTCCGGTCGACAGCTTTGCATGGGACCGGAGCAAGTGCTGAAGCACTAACTCAGGTCGACACTGGAGAAACAGATGACCCTTTCGATCACCAGCAATTTCGACGCAGGCGCAATCGACGTCGTGTCGTGCGACAGCCCCGCTGCGATTCGGCTGCGCGTGCGCGGCGACAGCCGCTCGGAATTCGCGCAATGGTTTTACTACCGCTTGACGGGCGCGCGCGGCGAGCGGTGCGTGATGACGTTCGAGAATGCCGCCGAATGCGCGTATCCGTCCGGCTGGCGCAACTACTGCGCGGTGGCGAGCTACGACCGGGTCGACTGGTTCCGCGTGCCGACGACGTTCGACGGCAAGACGATGACCATCGACCATACGCCGGAGTTCGACAGCATCTACTACGCGTATTTCGAACCGTACTCGGAAGAGCGTCACGCGGCATTTCTCGGCGCCGTCCAGCAGTTGCCGCAGGCGAGCGTCGTCGAGCTCGGCCGCACGGTCGAAGGCCGCCCGATGTCGCTGCTGACGCTCGGCACGCCGGAAACCGACGGCGCGCCGAAGAAGAAAGTGTGGATCATCGCGCGTCAGCATCCGGGCGAGACGATGGCCGAGTGGTTTGTCGAAGGCCTCGTCAAGCGGCTGGCCGGATGGGGCGATTGGGCCGGCGATCCGGTCGCGCGCAAGCTCTACGATTGCGCGACGTTCTACGTCGTCCCGAACATGAATCCGGACGGCAGCGTGCATGGCAACCTGCGCACCAATGCGGCAGGTGCGAACCTGAACCGCGAATGGATGATGCCCGATGCCGAGCGCAGCCCCGAGGTGCTGGCCGTGCGCGACGCGATCCACGCGATCGGCTGCGACATGTTCTTCGACATTCACGGCGACGAGGATCTGCCGTACGTGTTCGTCGCCGGTTCGGAGATGCTGCCGAGCTTTACCGAGCAGCAGGGCAAGGAGCAGGCCGCGTTCATCGACGCGTTCAAGGTCGCGAGCCCCGACTTTCAGACCGAGCATGGTTATGCGGCGAGCAAGTACAAGGAGGACGCGCTCAAGCTCGCGTCGAAGTACATCGGCCATCAGTTCGGCTGCCTGTCGCTGACGCTCGAGATGCCGTTCAAGGACAACGCGAACCTGCCCGACGAGCGTGTCGGCTGGAACGGTGAGCGCAGCGCGGCGCTTGGCGCCGCGATGCTGGCCGCGATCCTGGTACACGTCGACACGTTCGCGTAAGCGTATCGTCGTCGCATCAAAAAAGCCGGGGCATCCTGAGATGCCCCGGCTTTTTTGCTTCTGTCGTTGCCGCTCCGTCGTATCAGGACTTCTTCGCGGTTTTCTTCTTCACGGCTTTCTTTTGGCCGCCTGATTTCTTCGTTGCGACGGCCTTCTTGCCGGTGCGGCCCGATGCCTTCGCCTTTGCATTACCCCGGTGCGATTTGCCCTTGAACTTCTTCGTCGAGGACGTGGAGCGCTCGACGCGCGGCTTCAGCGGCGGAACGGGGTCGTTCCAGCTGAACGCGAGCATTTGCTGGCCGACGTAGCCGCAACGGAATTTCAACGGCGTCGGGTCGCTGCCGTCGCTGTGGACGCCGAGTCCGTCGACCGTGACCATGTTGTCGACCTTCACGCGCTGCTTGCCCTGGTCGAACGAGTCGTTCCACGGCGTGATCGTCGCGTTGCCGCTGTCGAATGCGTTCGGCGCGAAGTCGACGCGGTCGAAGGCCGACGACGTGCTGGCGATGAAGCTGCCGTGCGCCGCACAATCGGCCGCGAGCGGATCGGCATGCATTTCGTTGACGAATTTGTTGATCAGTTCGGAGCGCTGATCGAGCAGGTCGGCGAATACCGGTGTCGGAAGCGCAAGCGACAGGCCCGCGACACAGGCTGCCAGCTTGCCGAGCGCCCGGAGAATCCGGAGCGAGGCAGGTGAGCTGTCCATCTGGTTATTGGTGAGGAGCGAAGGAGACATCGGGCACGTATAGATGCCCGATGGAGAACAGGAGTTCAATCTTAGCGTAAAAAAGTTGTGCGGCAGTAGATGGCCTATTCTCCCGCGCTGCGGAAAATGTCGCCGGCACGTGCTGACGGTGCCCCGATCCGAAGGAGTTTCAGGCGCGCGGGCCGCCGAGGCGATAGCGCCGGACGTCGAAGGTCGTGACCCACGCAGGGCGATAGACGGCGATGAGCGCAGTCGCCATGCCGGTGAACCACGCTTCGCCGAGCGCGAGCAGTGCGGTGTTCAACAGATAACCGGCAGGAATCACGACAGGCACGCCGTCCGCGAGGGCGAGCTGGACGCCCGCTGCTGCGGCGGCGACCGCGATGATCGCGATGGCCGGCGACAGGAATCCCTGGCCGGTGATGAACGACGCGAGGTTGTGCGGCAGCCATGCGAGCGCGGCGCGCTGCAGCAACGCCGACACGGCGACAGGCAGCGCGCCGTAGATCAGATAGGTCAGGCCAATGCCCTGCCACGGCGCGTCGAAGATGATCGCAGCCACCGCCGTGACGGCGCCCATTGCAATCAGCGCGAGCGTCCAGTCGAACAGCGTGACGAGTAGCGTTGCGCCCAGCAGATGCATGACGATGCCATCATCGAACCACGCATTCGAGGCCCAGAGGACCGCGATTGCGGTGACGAGCGCAAGCCACACGTGCTGGAGCGTGGCGTCCTGAAGGCGCACGAAGGGGCGATTCCAGATCGCGAGCGCGAGCAGGGCCACGGCGGCGATCCAGCCACCGATGCCAACCCAGAGCGGAAGCGGTGTGAAAAGAAAACCCATGCGTTCATATTACTCGTTGAGCATCAAAGGTGGGAATCCGCACATGTCGACCGTCGCAATATCGAGACTGTCTGCTAGCGCTCGCGCCGGAACCGTGCCCGCGGCTCGGCGGCGAGCGGCAGGTCCTGCGTGCCGGCATGCGCGGCTGGCAACGGGTACCGATGATCGTTCCGTGGCGTGCGTAGTGGAACGGTGCCGCGTTCGCCGATGGCCGGCTTGCGGGTGCGGTTGCGATTCGCCAGCAGCACTTCGAGGTGCGGCGACAGCCAGCCGTTGTAGATCGCGACCGCGGCGGCGCGGTTGACGGCGCCAAGTTGCTGGAAGATGCTGGCAAGGTGGATTTTCACGGTGCCTTCGCTGATACCGAGCGTGCGGGCAATCATCTTGTTCGTGCTGCCCATGTGGACGAAGCGCATGATCTGCGCTTGCCTGGGCGACAACAGGCCGCTCGGCGCGCGGCGGGGCAGCGATCCGGCGAGCGTCTGGAAATGGGCCTCGTGGCGCGCTCCGGCGGCGGAGGGCAGCAGGCGGAGGGCGATCGGCGGGATGTAGTGCCCGCCCAGCAGCACCATCTCGAGCGCACGCACGATCAGGTGCGGCCGCGTGGAATGCGGGATCACGCCTGCTACGCCATAGTTGAAGAAGCGCTGGATGGCCTCCGGCGAGGCTTCGTCGATCATTACGGCCGCGGGCGTCGGCGAGCAGGCGCTGCAGAGTGCCTGCAGTTCGCTTAGCCGGCCGACGTCCAGCCAGTCGATCGCGACGAGGTCGAAACGCTGGGTGCGCAGCAGCCGGCGCGCCTGGAAGCTGTCGGGTGCATCGTTGATGCTGGCGTGGCGGTCGATCTGTCGCAACAGGGCCTTCAGTCCGTCACGCCGTTCGGCGTCTGAGTAAAGCACCAGGAACCGCATATTCAACCTCCGTAAGGGTGGGTCATTGATCTGCTGTCGGGCATGCGTTGGCCCCGATAATGACAAAGACCTTACACGATGTCTGCTTGGCTGAAAGGCTTAGGAAAAGTCTGAAATTTTGGGCGACGGAATATAGGACAAGAAAAAAGCCGCTCCGGCGGGAACCGGGAGCGGCTTCGGGAGGGCAGGCCGTTCGGGCCTGCTGCGAGAGATTAGTGGAAGTGCGGCTGGGCGGGCGAGGCGTCTTCCGGCATTTCCGCATGGACGATTTCGCCGAGCGGATCTGCGTAAAGCGGCACGCCGCAGTCGTCGCAGTATTCGGGTTCGAAGCGGCCCGCGTGCCGTCGGACGTCGGTTACACCGCATTCCTTCAACAGGCTCACGATTTCCTCGAGCGGCCCTTCGATCGGCGCCTCGCCTTCGAGCGTCGCGCTGTCGATCGACACGTCGCCGTTTTCACGGCCGTAGAGCGGCCACACGACGCCGTAGATTACGTCGTTGCTCGCACGCCGAGTGAAGCCGACACGATATTCGTCGATACGGCGTTCGCCGAAGCCGGCGACCACTGCGCGCAGCTCCTGCGGCGCCGTACCAAGTGTGTCGAAAAGATAACGAATGGCGGTTCGCACCGTGTGTGGACGAATGCGTTCGTCCGCGTCGCGGCAGGCCGAGTAGTACGCGTCCGGAAGTAGGCACTCGAACTCGCATCCGGGCAGTGCGATCGACAGATTCGGGCCGCCTTGGGCCGTCCATTGTTCGAGGCACTGACCGCGCTCGATCCGGCTACCGCCTTCTTCTTCCTGCCAGCGGAACAGCGGCGCCCCGGCGGGCGCGGCGACGACGGCGAGCAGGAAGCGCGGGTCGGCCAGGATCGGCGAGGTCTCGGGCAGGTCGCCGAAGCTGAGCTTGGGTGTGTGCTGGCCGATCGCCGCATGCGCGAGCTGCTGGGCAAGACGGTAGGTCTCGACGTGATGCCGCGGCAACTGGTCGATGCTGTAGAGGAACGGGGCAAGCCCGACGAGCGTGCCGTTCGCAAGGACATGAGCCTGCAGGTGCGTTCGCAGCGCGTCGGCCACGTCGCCCTTGAGCGGGCCCGATGGAATCATGTAGCGCGTCCATGCGAGAACCGGGACGGCGACCAGCAGCGCATCGTACGGCTGGCCGTCGTGCTCGATCACCATCGACTCGCTGTGGGTCTCGGCCATGTCGGCGAGTGCGCCGTAGGCGTCGGGATGATTCTGCTGCAGATGGTCGAGGGCTGCGTCGAGCGTGGTCTGGTTGCCGTTGCGGACTATCTTGGCGAGCAGCGCGTCGAGCTTCGCTTCCCAGAAGCGATCCTCGATGCGGCTGCCCGAGGCGAAGAGCGCAAGCGACAGACCGACCAGTTTGTCGGCATCGGGGGGGAGGCGTTTGGCGATTCGCTGGCGCATATTAAAGACGTATATAGAAAGAGGCGAAGAACCTCACATTCTAGTCCGTTCTTTGCACCATAAGCGGTCTTGTGCCCTGGCATGGCCGGACGGCCGAATTGCGGCTTTTGTAAAAAAGTTGCATCGAACCCCTTGCGCGATCGACGCGAGGTGCATAGAATCACGCCTCTTTCGCGCTAACGGAAACGCGGCGCGGGAGAGGGGAAGCGAAGTCGGTGGTGTGCAGCGGGTTGGGCGCACGGCTGGCGCAGGAAGATGAACCCCGCAGTCGCAACGAAGCAGTTAAAAAGTTGTTGACGAGCTGCGAAACACGGTTCATAATCTCGTTTCTCTGCTGCTGAAAACGCAGCGCTGCTGAGAAACACGAGGTTTCTCGCAGAATGCTCTTTAAAAATTAACAGCCGATAAGTGTGGGCGCTTGATGGAAGCGAGCTGATCTTCGGGTCAGATAGCGAAAGTATCAAGAGTCTCACACTAAAGTAAGTCAGGTTTATGAAGTGATTCATATTCCTGTCAGCTTTGAGTGAGCGACCGGTTCGAAAGAACCGAAAACAGTAACAGGTTTAAACTGAAGAGTTTGATCCTGGCTCAGATTGAACGCTGGCGGCATGCCTTACACATGCAAGTCGAACGGCAGCACGGGTGCTTGCACCTGGTGGCGAGTGGCGAACGGGTGAGTAATACATCGGAACATGTCCTGTAGTGGGGGATAGCCCGGCGAAAGCCGGATTAATACCGCATACGATCTACGGATGAAAGCGGGGGACCTTCGGGCCTCGCGCTATAGGGTTGGCCGATGGCTGATTAGCTAGTTGGTGGGGTAAAGGCCTACCAAGGCGACGATCAGTAGCTGGTCTGAGAGGACGACCAGCCACACTGGGACTGAGACACGGCCCAGACTCCTACGGGAGGCAGCAGTGGGGAATTTTGGACAATGGGCGAAAGCCTGATCCAGCAATGCCGCGTGTGTGAAGAAGGCCTTCGGGTTGTAAAGCACTTTTGTCCGGAAAGAAATCCTTGGTTCTAATATAGCCGGGGGATGACGGTACCGGAAGAATAAGCACCGGCTAACTACGTGCCAGCAGCCGCGGTAATACGTAGGGTGCGAGCGTTAATCGGAATTACTGGGCGTAAAGCGTGCGCAGGCGGTTTGCTAAGACCGATGTGAAATCCCCGGGCTCAACCTGGGAACTGCATTGGTGACTGGCAGGCTAGAGTATGGCAGAGGGGGGTAGAATTCCACGTGTAGCAGTGAAATGCGTAGAGATGTGGAGGAATACCGATGGCGAAGGCAGCCCCCTGGGCCAATACTGACGCTCATGCACGAAAGCGTGGGGAGCAAACAGGATTAGATACCCTGGTAGTCCACGCCCTAAACGATGTCAACTAGTTGTTGGGGATTCATTTCCTTAGTAACGTAGCTAACGCGTGAAGTTGACCGCCTGGGGAGTACGGTCGCAAGATTAAAACTCAAAGGAATTGACGGGGACCCGCACAAGCGGTGGATGATGTGGATTAATTCGATGCAACGCGAAAAACCTTACCTACCCTTGACATGGTCGGAATCCTGCTGAGAGGTGGGAGTGCTCGAAAGAGAACCGGCGCACAGGTGCTGCATGGCTGTCGTCAGCTCGTGTCGTGAGATGTTGGGTTAAGTCCCGCAACGAGCGCAACCCTTGTCCTTAGTTGCTACGCAAGAGCACTCTAAGGAGACTGCCGGTGACAAACCGGAGGAAGGTGGGGATGACGTCAAGTCCTCATGGCCCTTATGGGTAGGGCTTCACACGTCATACAATGGTCGGAACAGAGGGTTGCCAACCCGCGAGGGGGAGCTAATCCCAGAAAACCGATCGTAGTCCGGATTGCACTCTGCAACTCGAGTGCATGAAGCTGGAATCGCTAGTAATCGCGGATCAGCATGCCGCGGTGAATACGTTCCCGGGTCTTGTACACACCGCCCGTCACACCATGGGAGTGGGTTTTACCAGAAGTGGCTAGTCTAACCGCAAGGAGGACGGTCACCACGGTAGGATTCATGACTGGGGTGAAGTCGTAACAAGGTAGCCGTATCGGAAGGTGCGGCTGGATCACCTCCTTTCCAGAGCTATCTCGCGAAGTTGAGCGCTCACGCTTATCGGCTGTAAATTAAAGACAGACTCAGGGGTCTGTAGCTCAGTCGGTTAGAGCACCGTCTTGATAAGGCGGGGGTCGTTGGTTCGAATCCAACCAGACCCACCATTGTCTGACGTGTCGGTGATCGTTGGCGCTTTAGCGCTTACGAGTACCCCAAGCCGACAGGCTAGTACCTGAGGTCTCTGTACATGGGGGCATAGCTCAGCTGGGAGAGCACCTGCTTTGCAAGCAGGGGGTCGTCGGTTCGATCCCGTCTGCCTCCACCAATCTTCAATGGGAAGCGTTTGGATCACACGAAAGTGACGTGTGAGACGAGCATTTGCCATTGGCGATTGAGCCAGTCAGAGTGATATGAGTAACACCATATCGGCTGTCGTTCTTTAACAATCTGGAAGAAGCAAGTAATTTGGATAGCGGAAGCGTCTCGAGATGGACGTGAAAACTATCCGGGTTGTGATTGTATCGATGTATCTCAAGATGATTCGAACTTCATTGTTCGGCTCAATTGGAATACGGCACAACGCGAGAACTCAACCTGTAGCGACTGTCGATGAGACAGACTCGTTATAGGGTCAAGCGAACAAGTGCATGTGGTGGATGCCTTGGCGATCACAGGCGATGAAGGACGCGGTAGCCTGCGAAAAGCTACGGGGAGCTGGCAAACGAGCTTTGATCCGTAGATGTCCGAATGGGGAAACCCGGCCCTTTTGGGTCATCCTGGACTGAATACATAGGTCCAGTGAAGCGAACGCGGTGAACTGAAACATCTAAGTAACCGCAGGAAAAGAAATCAACCGAGATTCCCAAAGTAGTGGCGAGCGAAATGGGATGAGCCTTGCACTCTTTATTTGTATTGTTAGCCGAACGCTCTGGAAAGTGCGGCCATAGCAGGTGATAGCCCTGTAGGCGAAAACAGTATGAAAGAACTAGGTGTGCGACAAGTAGGGCGGGACACGTGAAATCCTGTCTGAAGATGGGGGGACCATCCTCCAAGGCTAAATACTCGTGATCGACCGATAGTGAACCAGTACCGTGAGGGAAAGGCGAAAAGAACCCCGGGAGGGGAGTGAAATAGATCCTGAAACCGCATGCATACAAACAGTCGGAGCCTCGTAAGGGGTGACGGCGTACCTTTTGTATAATGGGTCAGCGACTTACGTTCAGTAGCAAGCTTAACCGTATAGGGCAGGCGTAGCGAAAGCGAGTCCGAATAGGGCGTTCAGTTGCTGGGCGTAGACCCGAAACCAAGTGATCTATCCATGGCCAGGATGAAGGTGCGGTAACACGTACTGGAGGTCCGAACCCACTAACGTTGAAAAGTTAGGGGATGAGCTGTGGATAGGGGTGAAAGGCTAAACAAACTTGGAAATAGCTGGTTCTCTCCGAAAACTATTTAGGTAGTGCCTCGTGTCTCACCTTCGGGGGTAGAGCACTGTCATGGTTGGGGGGTCTATTGCAGATTACCCCACCATAGCAAACTCCGAATACCGAAGAGTGCAATCACGGGAGACAGACATCGGGTGCTAACGTCCGGTGTCAAGAGGGAAACAACCCAGACCGCCAGCTAAGGTCCCCAAATATAGCTAAGTGGGAAACGAAGTGGGAAGGCTAAAACAGTCAGGAGGTTGGCTTAGAAGCAGCCACCCTTTAAAGAAAGCGTAATAGCTCACTGATCGAGTCGTCCTGCGCGGAAGATGTAACGGGGCTAAGCTATATACCGAAGCTGCGGATGCGAGCTATGCTCGCATGGTAGGAGAGCGTTCCGTAAGCCTGCGAAGGTGCGTTGAAAAGCGTGCTGGAGGTATCGGAAGTGCGAATGCTGACATGAGTAGCGATAAAGGGGGTGAAAGGCCCCCTCGCCGTAAGCCCAAGGTTTCCTACGCAACGTTCATCGGCGTAGGGTGAGTCGGCCCCTAAGGCGAGGCAGAAATGCGTAGCTGATGGGAAGCAGGTCAATATTCCTGCACCATTGTTAGATGCGATGGGGGGACGGATCGCGGAAGGTTGTCCGGGTGTTGGAAGTCCCGGTCGCTGCATTGGAGAAGGCGCTTAGGCAAATCCGGGCGCGGGATTCAAGGGTGTGGCGCGAGCTCCTTAGGGAGCGAAGCAATTGGAAGTGGTTCCAAGAAAAGCCTCTAAGCTTCAGTCTAACGATGACCGTACCGCAAACCGACACAGGTGGGCGAGATGAGTATTCTAAGGCGCTTGAGAGAACTCGGGAGAAGGAACTCGGCAAATTGGTACCGTAACTTCGGGATAAGGTACGCCCTTGTAGCTTGATGCGCCTGCGCGCAAAGGGTGAAGGGGTTGCAATAAACTGGTGGCTGCGACTGTTTAATAAAAACACAGCACTCTGCAAACACGAAAGTGGACGTATAGGGTGTGACGCCTGCCCGGTGCCGGAAGATTAAATGATGGGGTGCAAGCTCTTGATTGAAGTCCCGGTAAACGGCGGCCGTAACTATAACGGTCCTAAGGTAGCGAAATTCCTTGTCGGGTAAGTTCCGACCTGCACGAATGGCGTAACGATGGCCACACTGTCTCCTCCCGAGACTCAGCGAAGTTGAAGTGTTTGTGATGATGCAATCTACCCGCGGCTAGACGGAAAGACCCCATGAACCTTTACTGTAGCTTTGCATTGGACTTTGAACCGATCTGTGTAGGATAGGTGGGAGGCTATGAAACCGGAACGCTAGTTTCGGTGGAGCCGTCCTTGAAATACCACCCTGGTTTGTTTGAGGTTCTAACCTTGGCCCGTGATCCGGGTCGGGGACAGTGCATGGTAGGCAGTTTGACTGGGGCGGTCTCCTCCCAAAGCGTAACGGAGGAGTACGAAGGTACGCTAGGTACGGTCGGAAATCGTGCTGATAGTGCAATGGCATAAGCGTGCTTAACTGCGAGACCGACAAGTCGAGCAGGTGCGAAAGCAGGTCATAGTGATCCGGTGGTTCTGTATGGAAGGGCCATCGCTCAACGGATAAAAGGTACTCTGGGGATAACAGGCTGATACCGCCCAAGAGTTCATATCGACGGCGGTGTTTGGCACCTCGATGTCGGCTCATCTCATCCTGGGGCTGTAGCCGGTCCCAAGGGTATGGCTGTTCGCCATTTAAAGAGGTACGTGAGCTGGGTTTAAAACGTCGTGAGACAGTTTGGTCCCTATCTGCCGTGGGCGTTGGATATTTGAAGGGGGCTGCTCCTAGTACGAGAGGACCGGAGTGGACGAACCTCTGGTGTACCGGTTGTCACGCCAGTGGCATCGCCGGGTAGCTATGTTCGGAAGAGATAACCGCTGAAAGCATCTAAGCGGGAAACTCGCCTTAAGATGAGATATCCCTGGGGACTAGATCCCCTTGAAGGGTCGTTCGAGACCAGGACGTTGATAGGTCAGGTGTGTAAGCGCAGTAATGCGTTCAGCTAACTGATACTAATTGCCCGTAAGGCTTGATCCTATAACAAGTCTGTCTCGCGCTGATTACAGCGCGTCGGATTGGTTGGATTCTCGTGTGTGATACACACAACTCAAAATTACTGCTTCTTCCAAGATTGGTTGCGCTGCGAAGCAACGCAACAACCCCCTTTGCCTGATGACCATAGCGAGTCGGTCCCACCCCTTCCCATCCCGAACAGGACCGTGAAACGACTCTACGCCGATGATAGTGCGGATTCCCGTGTGAAAGTAGGTAATCGTCAGGCTCCCTTAGCCAGAAACCCCCGCCCGACCAGGCGGGGGTTTTTGCATTGGCGCGGCCAAAATGCCGGGCGCGCCGGGCAAGAGTAGCGTGCTCCATCATCGCATCCTGTCGGCATCCGCCGGAGATCAGCCGTCTTCCATCTACCTGCGCGCACCGCGGAACGAAGCCGCGTGATTTGGTACGATCGAAATGTCGTCGGCGATTGCATACGTCGACGTTCACGTTCGAAACCGGGGCTTGATGGAGAGGGCGGGGAATGAATATCGGTGACGCGTCGCGCGCATCCGGAGTCAGCGCAAAAATGATCCGGTACTACGAGCAGGTCGGCCTTCTTGCGCCGAGCAAGCGTACCGACGCTGGCTACCGAATCTACGGCGCGGACGAAATCCACGTCCTGCGCTTCATCCGTCAGGCGCGACGGCTTGGTTTTCTCGTCGAGGACATCCGCAAGCTGCTGATGCTCTGGCAAGACCGCTCCCGCGCCAGCGCCGAGGTGAAGTCGATCGCCCTCGAGCACGTGGCCGAACTCGACAGGCGCATCGCGGAACTGAGCGACATGCGCGATACGCTGGCCGACCTGGCCGCGCACTGCCATGGTGACGGACGGCCCGAATGCCCGATTTTGGCGCGCCTGGCCGATCCCGTCAGCGAACCAGATTAGTGCGTGTGTTCAGGGTCCGAAATAGGCGCTCGACTCAACCTCTATAAAAATCAATGAGTTAGCTTTGGTGAGCGCGCGCCCATTCCGAATTGGAATGGTTTCCATGCAAGTATTTCACTGGCATCTTGGTGCGGCGTCGCTATAATTCGGGAATACCCTATACGGGAAATCCCTGAATCTCGATTCGCCAGGGGTCCCCCTTCCTTGGAGAACATCATGATCGCCTACATCGTCGAAAAGCTGAGCAACTGGTTCGAATCTGCAGAACGTGAGCGCCGTGAGGCTTACCTCGCCACGTCGTCGGACATCGTCCAGCTCGAGCACCGCATCCGCTCGCTCGAGACCAATGGCTACTCGCTGTAATCCGAGTCACCGCCAGGTGCCGTATGGCACCGATCGATAAGCAGGCCCCGTGTTGACGGGGCTTTGTTTTTTGTGCGCCGGATCTGGCGAAATCGACGATGCGGCGCTATGGTATGGACCTGCTTTTCACCGTGAAGGACACGATCATGCGTTTGCGTCTCGATGTGCGTCGCAGTGCCCGCGCGCGTCTCGTTCTGGGCGCGGCCATGCTTGTCCATGGCTTCGCGGCCGGTGCCGCGACTTCGTCCAAACCGCTGATTCTCGATACGCAGCGCGGTATCCAGGACGGCAAGGGCGGGCTGGTGCTGCAGACAGCGCCGTTGTCTTCCGAGCCGATCGTCGAGCCGGCGGGCATGCGGGCTCCGGCCGGGCAAGTGCCGAACACGTCGGTGCCGCTGTTCGTCGCACCTTATATCAATGTGCCAGGCTGGGGCGTACCGCCGGCCAACCAACCGAGACTCGCACCGAGGCCGCAGCCGTAACGGCCGGTCGCCCGGTCAGTTTCCGCGGTGCTCGATCTGACAACGGGCGCCGCTATCCTGTCCCAGCACCTCGACCAGATAGGGCAGTGCCTCGTTCATGCTTTGCGCAAGCGTATACGGCGGATTCAGGATGAACATCCCGCTGCCGTAGAGGCCTAGTCCATCGGCAGGCGGATTCGATACCGTCAGCGTCAGATGCAGCCAGTTGTTCGGTTGCAGGCGCTTCAACTGCTCGGGAAAGCGCTGCGATTCCGTCCGCATGACCTGCGGATACCAGATCGCGTAGCAGCCCGTCGCGAAACGCTTCAGGCATTCCGTCACGCAGCTTACCGTGCGCGCGTAGTCCTTCTTGTCCTCGTAGGACGGATCGATCAGCACGAGTGCGCGTCGCGGCGGCGGCGGCAGCAGCGCCTTGATGCCTTCGAAGCCGTCGCCGGCGAAGATCATCGCGCGTCGCCCGGCGTCGCGGAAGTTGTGGCGCAGCACGTCGATTTCCGTCGTGTGCATTTCAAACAGGCGCATCCGGTCCTGTTCGCGCATCGATCGCCATGCGATATACGGGGAACCAGGGTAGAAGCGCAGTTCGCCGTCGTCGTTCAGTGCGCGTACTTCGTCCACGTAATCGCCCAGCGCTTCCGGCAGGTTCTTGTCGTTCCACAGCCTGCCGATGCCGGTGTCGAATTCCGCCGTCTTTGCCGCGTAGCCGTCGCGCAGCGAGTACACGCCGGCACCGGCATGCGTGTCGATGTACCAGTACGACTTGTCTTTCTTGTTCAGGTAGCGCAGCAGTTGGACGACGACGGCGTGCTTGAGCACGTCCGCGTGATTGCCTGCGTGAAAACCGTGACGATAACTGAGCATGGCGGGCTGCCTGAAACAGAAGGTGAATCGATGAAAGCGGTCGATCGGGCGCGGCTGTCAGGCCGGGCGCCGATGCGGCCGCGTATTGTACGCGAGTGGCGGTGAGTCGCCTTACTCGTATGCGTTGCCGACCACCTCCTCGATGCGTTGCTTCACATCCGGCGTCAACTTCGCGGCGACGTCGAGCGCGCGCATGTTCTCGCCGATCTGCTCGATTCGCGATGCGCCGGTGATCACCGAGCTCACGCGCGGATTCGCGAGCACCCACGCGATCGCGAGCTGGCCCGTGCTGCAGCCGAGGTCGACCGCGATCCCGCCGAGCCGTTCGACGATGTCGTTGCTGGCCTGATCGGTCAGGCGGTCGCGCATCCAATCGTAACCCTGCAGTTGTGCGCGGCTGCCCGGCGGCACGCCGTTGCGATACTTGCCGGTGAGCAGGCCCGATGCCAGCGGGCTCCAGGTCGTGAGGCCGAGGCCGTAGTCGTCGTAGAGTCGCGCATATTCCAGTTCGACCCGCGTGCGGTGGAACAGGTTGTACTGGGGTTGCTCGACGACCGGCTTGTGCAGGTGATGCCGTTCGGCGATCTCGCACGCGGCGCGGATCTCGTCGGCGCTCCATTCCGACGTGCCCCAGTACAACGCCTTGCCGCGCACGATCATGTCGCTCATCGCCCAGACGGTTTCCTCGATCGGTGTGTTCGGATCGGGCCGATGGCAATAGACGAGGTCGACATAATCGAGCTGTAGCCGGCGCAGCGAGCCGTCGATCGCGTTCAGCAGGTATTTCCGGTTCAGCGTGTGATACTGGTTCGGTGCTTCCGCGAGCCCCCAGAAGAACTTCGTGGACACGATATAGCTGATGCGTGGCCAGTCGAGCGATTTGAGCGCGTGGCCCATGATTTCCTCGGATTTGCCGCCGGCGTAAACCTCGGCGTTGTCGAAGAAATTGACACCCGCGTCGCGTGCCGCGGCGAGGCATTCCCGCGCGACCCGCTGGTCGACCTGGTTGCCGTACGTGACCCACGAGCCGAGCGAGAGCGCGCTGATCTGCAGGCCGGAACGGCCTAGCCGTCGATAGTGCATGCGAACCTCCTGCGTGACAGAACCGACCTTAAGCTTAGACGTTTTGCGCGCGAACGGCGGGGCCGATCGTGCACAATGACGGCTGGCCCGCCGGTACGTCGCGCGATGAAAGCGGATGCGGCCGGCGCGTGTTTTATCGATCCGATAACGGGAGGAGACGGACATGGCAGCAGATCTGAATGGCAAGACCGCAGTCGTCACGGGCGCCGCGAGCGGCATCGGCAAGGAAATCGCACTGGAACTCGCGAAAGCGGGCGCGGCTGTCGCGATCGCCGACCTGAACCAGGACGGCGCCAATGCGGTCGCCGACGAGATCAACAAGGCAGGCGGCAAGGCGATCGGCGTTGCAATGGACGTGACGAACGAGGAAGCCGTGAACAGCGGCATCGACAAGGTCGCCGAAACGTTCGGCTCGGTCGACATCCTCGTGTCGAACGCGGGCATCCAGATCGTCAACCCGATCGAGAACTACGCGTTCTCCGACTGGAAGAAGATGCAGGCGATCCACGTCGACGGCGCATTCCTGACGACGAAGGCTGCGCTCAAGCACATGTACAAGGACGATCGCGGTGGCGTCGTGATCTACATGGGTTCGGTGCACTCGCACGAAGCGTCGCCGCTGAAGTCGGCATACGTGACGGCCAAGCACGGCCTGCTCGGCCTCGCACGCGTGCTCGCGAAGGAAGGCGCGAAGCACAACGTGCGCTCGCACGTCGTGTGTCCGGGCTTCGTGCGCACGCCGCTGGTCGACAAGCAGATTCCGGAGCAGGCGAAGGAGCTCGGGATCAGCGAAGAGGAAGTGGTGAAGAAGGTGATGCTCGGCAACACGGTCGACGGCGTGTTCACGACGGTGCAGGACGTCGCGCAGACGGTGCTGTTCCTGTCGGCGTTCCCGAGCGCTGCGTTGACGGGCCAGTCGTTCGTCGTCAGTCACGGCTGGTTCATGCAGTAACGCGGGCGCGAGCGGCGTAGTCGCCCGCTGCGTCGAACGGTAAAAAAAACGCGCTCCGGGGAGCGCGTTTTTCATTTCGGCGGGGCAGGGCGGGGCCGGCGACGGCTGCAGCCTGCTGGTGCCGAGTTACTTCAGCACGGCTGCGATTGCATTGGCGACCACGTCGAGGTTGCGCGTGTTCAGCGCTGCGACGCAGATCCGGCCCGTGCCGACCGCATAGATGCCGAACTCGTCGCGCAGGCGATCGACTTGCGCCGAGGTCAGGCCCGAATACGAGAACATCCCGCGCTGCGCGTTGATGAAGCTGAAGTCGCGATCGACGCCGCTCGCCTTCAGGCGCTCGACGAGGCCGTTGCGCATCGCGCGGATGCGATCGCGCATTTCACCGAGCTCCTGCACCCACGAAGCGTGCAGTTCCGGCGATGCGAGCACCGCGGCGACGACCGCACCGCCATGGGTCGGCGGGTTCGAGTAGTTCGTGCGGATCACGCGCTTCAGTTGCGACAGCACGCGCGTGGCTTCTTCCTTGCTCGACGTGATGATCGACAGCGCGCCGACGCGCTCGCCGTACAGCGAGAACGACTTCGAGAACGACGACGACACGAACGCGTTCAGGTCGGCCGCAGCAAACAGGCGCACGGCGGCCGCATCGGCCTCGATGTTCTCGCCGAAGCCCTGGTACGCCATGTCGAGGAACGGTACGAGGTTGCGCGCCTTCACGACGTCGACGACTTGTTGCCATTGCGCTTCGGTCAGATCCACGCCGGTCGGGTTGTGGCAGCACGCGTGCAGCACGACGACCGTGCCTGCCGCATAGCCGTTCAGCGCCGACAGCATGCCTTCGAAGTTCACGCCGTTGGTGGCGGCGTCGTAATACGGGTACGCGACGACTTCGAAGCCGGCCGCTTCGAACAGCGCGCGGTGGTTTTCCCAGCTCGGATCGCTGATTGCGACTTTCACGTTCGGGTTCACGGTGCGCAGGAAATCGGCGCCGATCTTCAGTGCGCCCGTGCCGCCCAGTGCCTGGGCCGTGACCACGCGGCCCGCTGCGATCAGCGGCGAATCGTTGCCGAGCAGCAGCTTCTGCACGGCCGCATCGTAGGCGGCGATCCCGTCGATCGGCAGGTAGCCGCGCGGCAGGCCGGCCTCGACACGCACCTTCTCTGCTTCGCGAACCGCGCGCAGCAGCGGAATCTTGCCTTCTTCGTTCGTGTACACACCGACGCCGAGGTTGACCTTGGTCGGACGCGCATCGGCGTTGAAGGCTTCGTTCAGGCCCAGGATCGGGTCGCGGGGAGCAAGCTGGACAGCGGAGAAGAGCGACATGATGATTCGGCAGTAGTGAAAAGAGGGTCAGGCTTTCAGCCGGCGGGGCGGGCGCAGCGAACCGCGCGCCAACGGGCGCGACGCCGGAAAGCGCAGCAGCCTGCCATTGTAGCGAATTCGCGCTGGCGGGGGCGGGCGATTCGGCGGTGAATCGCGATTTCGGGCGGCCGTCGCGCGTCAGGAGCCGACAGCAGTTCGCGCGGCCGCGAAGCGCTAGAATGCTTTCTTTGCCCTCGCTCCGGCCGCATTCCATGTCCGAACATCATGCCGAAGTCGGCGACGCGCTCGACGAATCCAAATTCGTCACCTTCGAAGGGTCGCCGTTCCAGCTGTATCAACCGTATCCGCCCGCAGGCGACCAGCCGACCGCGATCGACACGCTCGTCGAAGGCATCGGCGACGGCCTTGCCTTCCAGACGCTGCTCGGCGTGACGGGGTCGGGCAAGACCTTCACGATGGCGAATACGATCGCGCGGCTCGGCCGCCCGGCGATCGTGTTCGCGCCGAACAAGACGCTCGCGGCCCAGCTCTATGCCGAGTTCCGCGAGTTCTTCCCGCGCAACGCGGTCGAGTACTTCGTCTCGTACTACGACTACTACCAGCCTGAGGCCTACGTGCCGCAGCGCGACCTGTTCATCGAGAAGGATTCGTCGATCAACGAGCACATCGAGCAGATGCGGCTGTCGGCGACGAAGAGCCTGATGGAGCGCCGCGACGTGGTGATCGTCGCGACGGTGTCGGCGATCTACGGTATCGGCAACCCGTCCGAATATCACCAGATGATCCTGACGCTGCGCACCGGCGACAAGCTCGGCCAGCGCGACGTGATCGCGCGGCTGATCGCGATGCAATACACGCGCAACGAGCAGGATTTCCAGCGCGGCACGTTCCGCGTGCGCGGCGACACGATCGACATCTTCCCGGCCGAACATGCGGAAATGGCCGTGCGCGTCGAGCTGTTCGACGACGAGGTCGAGACGCTGCATCTGTTCGACCCGCTGACCGGGCGCGTGCGGCAGAAGATTCCGCGCTTCACCGTGTATCCGTCGTCGCACTACGTGACGCCGCGCGATACCGTGATGCGCGCGGTCGAGACGATCAAGGACGAATTGCGCGAACGCCTCGAGTTCTTCCACCGCGACGGCAAGCTCGTCGAGGCGCAGCGCCTCGAGCAGCGCACGCGCTTCGATCTCGAGATGCTGCAGGAGCTCGGCTTCTGCAAGGGCATCGAGAACTACTCGCGGCATTTCTCGGGCGCGGCGCCCGGCGAGCCGCCGCCGACGCTCGTCGACTACCTGCCGCCCGATGCGCTGATGCTGCTCGACGAGTCGCACGTGCTGATCGGCCAGTTGAACGGCATGTACAACGGCGACCGCGCGCGCAAGGAAAACCTCGTCAATTACGGGTTTCGCCTGCCGTCGGCGCTCGACAACCGGCCGCTCAAGTTCCCCGAGTTCGAACGCAAGATGCGTCAGGTCGTGTTCGTGTCGGCCACGCCGGCCGACTACGAGAAGCGCGTGACGGGGCAGGTCGCCGAACAGGTCGTGCGGCCGACGGGGCTTGTCGATCCGGAAATCGAAGTGCGGCCGGCGAGCTCGCAGGTCGACGACGTGCTGACCGAGATCAACGCGCGCGTGAAGGCCGGCGAGCGCGTGCTGATCACCGTGCTGACGAAGCGCATGGCCGAACAGCTCACCGAATTTCTGGCCGACCATGGTGTCAAGGTGCGCTACCTGCACAGCGACATCGACACGGTCGAGCGTGTCGAGATCATCCGCGACCTGCGGCTCGGCACGTTCGACGTGCTGGTCGGGATCAACCTGCTGCGCGAGGGCCTCGACATCCCGGAAGTGTCGCTCGTCGCGATCCTCGATGCGGACAAGGAAGGCTTCCTGCGCGCCGAGCGCTCGCTGATCCAGACGATCGGCCGCGCCGCGCGGAACGTGAACGGCAAGGCGATTCTCTATGCCGACACGATGACCGAGTCGATGAAGCGCGCGATCGGCGAGACCGAGCGCCGCCGCGCGAAGCAGATCGCGCACAACGAAAAAATGGGCATCACGCCGCGCGGCGTCGTGAAGCGCATCAAGGACATCATCGACGGCGTCTACAACGCGGACGAGGCGCGCGCGGAGCTGAAGGAAGCGCAGCAACGCGCGAAATTCGAGGACATGTCGGAAAAGCAGCTCGCGAAGGAAATCAAGCGTCTCGAGAAGCAGATGGCCGACTACGCGAAGAACCTCGAATTCGAGAAGGCCGCCGCGACGCGCGACCAGCTTGCGCTGTTGCGCGAGCGCGTGTTCGGCGCGAACGTCGGCGACCACATCAGCGGCGGCCGGTAAATCTTTCCAAACGTCACCAAAACCTGTCAGTAACCGGTCTGTAAGCCTTGTCGAATCAGGGGTTTACGCGGTATCCGGTTTGTTCCGAAACAGGTTCGGTGCTAAACTCCACAATTATTGAGAATTGTTCGCATTAACGTTCTTCATTGCGTTAGTGTTTTCAGCGAGCCGCCCCGGCGGCGGCCCGCATGTCGTCAAGATAGTCAGACAAATAACAAGGAGTGTCCATGTTGGGTTCTTCGTTCATCCGCACGACGGTTGCGGTAGCAGCGGCGCTTGCCGCGATGTCGGCCTCGGCGGCCGAATATCCGATCGGCAAGCAGCAGATCCAGGGCGGCATGGAAATCGGCGCGGTGTACCTGCAGCCGATCACGATGGACCCGGAAGGGATGATGCGCAAGGCGTCGGATTCCGATATCCACCTCGAGGCCGACATCCATGCGGTCAAGAACAACCCGACGGGTTTCGCCGAAGGCGACTGGATGCCGTATCTGCAGGTCACGTACAAGCTGACGAAGCAGGGCGACACGAAGTGGAAGTCTGAAGGCGACCTGATGGGCATGGTCGCGAGCGACGGTCCGCACTATGGCGACAATGTGAAGCTGAACGGCCCGGGCAAGTACCACCTGACGATGGTCGTCAAGCCGCCGATGCAGTCGGGCCACATGGCGTTCGGCCGTCACGTCGACAAGGAAACGGGCGTGGGCGCATGGTTCAAGCCCGTTACGCTCGAGTACGACTTCCCGTTCGCCGGTATCGGCAAGAAGGGCGGTTACTGATCGGCGGCATCACGAACGGCGCGCTTCCGCGCGCCGTCGGCGTAGAGAACCCAGAATGAAAATTCCCCAGAAAATCATCGCTGCAGCCGCTGCGTTGTGGCTCGCCGGCGCGGCGCACGCCGCCGATCTGCCGACGTTCAAGCTCGAGATGGCGGATGGCAAGCTGAATCCCGCTCGCATCGAAGTGCCGGCCGGCCAGCGTTTCAAGATCGAGATCAAGAACACCGGCAAGGGTGCCGCCGAATTCGAGAGCGTGCAACTGCGCAAGGAGAAGGTGCTCGCGCCGGGCGCTGATTCGTTCGTGGTCGTCGCTCCGCTGCCGCCGGGCGAATACAAGTTTTTCGACGATTTCCACCAGCAGGCGCAGGGCGTGATCGTCGCGAAGTAACGCGTTTTATCTGCGCGCGGGCATAGCAGTCCGTTGCCCCGCGCGTCAGGAGGTATCGATGGGTCAGATCTTGTTCATCGTCTGGCGGGAGAGCGTCGAAGCGCTGCTCGTCGTCGGCATTCTCTATGCATGGCTGAAAAACGGCGACGACGACGCGCGCCGCGGCTTGCCTTTTCTCTGGGCCGGCGTCGGTGTCGGCTTGCTGATGGCGGTCGGCCTTGGTGCCGCGCTGGTCGGTTTCACCGAAGTGCTGTCCGGCGACGCGCAGGACTACTTCCAGACTGCGATGGTGCTGATCGCATGCGTGCTGATCGTGCAGATGGTGCTGTGGATGCGCCGACACGGCCGCACGCTGAAGCGCGACATGGAGCAATCGCTGCAGCAGAGCACGCGCGATTCGAACTGGTGGGGCGTCGCCGTGCTGGTCGCGCTCGCGATCGCACGCGAAGGCAGCGAGACGGTGATCTTCCTGTACGGTCTCGGGTTCGGCCAGTCGGGCCACGTCGACGGCAACCAGATGCTCGCGGTGCTGATCGGCCTCGGCCTCGCGTTCTTCACGTTCTATTTGCTGCAGCTCGGCGGCAAATACTTCTCGTGGCGGCATTTCTTCCGCGTCACCGAAGTGATGCTGCTGTTCCTCGGCGCGGGCCTGTTCCAGACCGGCGTCGACAAGCTGATCGACAAGGAAATCCTGCCGCTCGGCATCTCGCAGGTGTGGGACACGTCCGCGATCCTCGATGATTCGGGCACGTTCGGCTCGCTCGTCGCGACGCTGACCGGCTATCGCGCGCACCCGGCACTGACCAACCTGGTCGCCTATGCGGTGTACTGGGCGGTTGTCTGGCTGCTGATGAAGCGCGCGAGCCGTCGTCCGGCCGTTGCAGCGGGCCGCACGGCATGAGCGTTGTCGCCGCAGCCAAGCCGGGCTGGCTCGCGCAGGCCGGCCAGTGGATGCAGCGCCACGGTGCGCTGATCCGCGGCATCCAGTGGGGCGTCGTCGCCGTCTACGCGTTCCTGATCATCGTGCCGGCGGTGTTGCCGCTGCCGGACGATTCCGCACATCTATGGAACAACCTCACGCTGATCGCGCAATTCGCGTTCTGGGGCATCTGGTGGCCGTTCGTGCTGCTGTCGATGGTGATGCTCGGCCGCGTCTGGTGCGGCGTGCTGTGCCCGGAAGGCGCCCTCACCGAATACGCGAGCAAGTTCGGCCGCGGCGGCCCGATTCCGCGCTGGATACGGTGGGGCGGCTGGCCGTTCGTCGCGTTCGGGATCACGACGATCTACGGGCAGATGGTGAGCGTGTACCAGTACCCGCTCGCGGTGTTGTTCGTGCTCGGCGGCTCGACCGTCGGCGCGATCGTGATCGGTGTGCTGTACGGCCGCGAGAAGCGCGTGTGGTGTAAGTACCTGTGTCCGGTCAACGGCGTATTCGGGCTGCTCGCGCGGCTCGCGCCGATGCGCTACAAGGTCGACGAGGATGCGTGGCGCCGTTCGTACAAGAATGGCGAGCATGGCCATCGCGTGATTCCGATCAACTGCGCGCCGCTCGTGCCGTTGCGCAGCATGAAGGGCGCCGCGGCGTGCCATATGTGCGGCCGCTGCAGCGGGCACCGCGATGCGATCTCGCTGTCGTCGCGCTCGCCGTCCGACGAGGTCGTGAACCTTGGCGCGCAGCAGGCGAACCCGTGGGATACCGCGCTGATCCTGTACGGCCTGCTCGGCGTCGCGATCGGCGCGTTCCACTGGACCGTCAGTCCGTGGTTCGTGCAGATCAAGCAATGGCTCGCGGGCTGGCTGATCGACCGTGACATCACCTGGCCGCTCGAAACCAATGCGCCCTGGTTCCTGCTCACGCATTATCCGGATCGCAACGACGTGTTCTCCTGGCTCGACGGCGGGCTGATCGTCAGCTATATCGTCGGCACGGGGCTCGTGTACGGCACGGCGCTGCTGGTGCTGTTGGCCGGCGCCACGCTGATGCTCGGCCGTTTCGATCGCGTGCGGCTGCATCATCTCGCGCAGGCGCTGATCCCGATCGCGGGCGCGGGCGTGTTCCTCGGGTTGTCGGCAACGACGTTGTCGTTGCTGCGCGCCGAACACGTACCGCTCGGCTGGGCGACCGACGTGCGCATCGCGATCCTGGTCGGCGCCAACGCATGGAGTGCGTGGCTCGCGTGGAAAGTGACCGGGCGTTATGCGGCCTGGCCGCGCCGGCTCGCGGCATTCGCGTGGTTCGCCGTCGGGCTTGCGGTCGTCGACAGCGCATGGTGGTTGATGTTCTGGGGTTTCTGAAGCGGCTTGTGTGCGGCTTCGGCTGCGGTGCGAAGCCGCGAGGAAACAAGCGCGGTTCAGCTTTCAGCATGCATTGAGCGACAACGAACGCGGGCGGCCTGCTTCACGCATTGGCTGCTCAAACAAAAAAGCGACACGTCCTTCGACGTGTCGCTTTTTTTCTTCCTTGTGCGAGAACCAAAAAAGTGGCTTGGCTTGCTGCAACGGCTGCTTGAGTGTGTTTGCACGAAGGGGTCTAGATCTCGCGTGCAAGCCGTTACGCTGGCTAATGCCCAACACCTCTCAGGGAGGTGGTCCCCACAATACTCGGTCGTTACTTCGTCAGGATCAGTTTGCCGAGCCGTGTGGCACGCAACTGATAGGTCTCTCCGTTATGCGCGATGCTGATGTGGCTGTGGCCTTGCAGCAGCGCATCGCTGCTGACGACCCGCGTGCCTGCATCGCGGTTGCCGGCGGGTTTCGCCGGCGTCGTGACCGCTGCCGTCTTTTGACGGCTGCTGCCTGTGGTGCCGGTCGTGCGGCGCAAGGTCAGCGTGGTCGGGCGCATGGTGTCGGTCATTCGGTTGATCGGTGACTGTCGATACGATGGAATGAATTCTAAATGATAACTATTCCCATTTACAAAAACTCTTTATCGATCGGAACGGTGAACTTGATAGCTTGAATCAAAGGGCGGCCGGCAGGCCGCCACCGGGTTCAATGCAGTGGATCGGGGTCCTTGCGGCCCTGTGCGTACTCACGGATCAGGCGGACCGTGTCGATATCCGACGTGCGGTACGCTTCCTTGACGATTCCGTGCGTCTGCCGAGCTTCTTCGCTGTCGTCCGAGACGGTCAGCGTCGTGCGGTATTCGAAACGCAGGAACAGCTCGTGGTCTTCGCGCTCCTCGATCGTCATCGTCAGCGAGCCGCCGATCTCGCCATCGGCCGCGCGGATGTCGTAGCGGACCTGCTGGTTCGGCGTGAACGTGACGTGGTCGCGAACGGTCGCGTGGCCGTAGTGCAGTTCACGTTCGAGCGTCGTTTCCGTCCGTTCGTGGACGACGCAGCTATCGAGGCCGAGCACGAACAGCTGCGGCTGTTCGGCGCGCAGCACGAGGCCTTCCCAGAGCTGGTCGCGGGTGAGGGTCGGCACGGCCGGATCGTCGGAGTTGATCTGGATCAGGTGTTCGAAGTTCAAGGGTACGGATTCCTTCTGGTGGTGGGCGGCCACATGGTTCAAGAAGTTATTGTGACGCAAAACCATCCGTTTCGCGGCACCTGCCGCCCCCGATCGGGCGTCAGGCTTCGATGCGACCCATGCGGCCGGTCTGGTAGTCGACGACGGCCTGCCGGATCTCTTCCTCGGTATTCATCACGAACGGGCCGTAGCGGACGATCGGCTCGTTGAGCGGCACGCCGCCGATCAGCAGCAGATCGAGCGGCCCGTCGCCGGCGGTGAACGTGACCGTGTCGCCGTCGTCGCCGTAGACGATCATGTGCCGTGCGTCGACAGACTGCCTGTCGGGCCCGTAGAGGCCCGTTCCGTCGATCGGATAGGCAAACACGCGATAGCCGGCCGGCACGGGCTGCGTGACCGTCGCACCGGGTTCCAGCGTGAAATGCTGGTAGAGGATCGGCGTGCGCGTCTCGATCGCGGCCCGGACGCCGAACGCTTCGCCGGCGATGACGCGCACGCGCGCGCGGCCGTCCGGCGACGTCGCGCTCGGAATGCGGTCGGCCGGAATCTCCTGATAGCGCGGCGCGATCATCTTGTCGCGGCGCGGCAGGTTGACCCATAGCTGGAAGCCGTGGGAGCGGCCGCCCGCCTGCGCGAACGCCGGATCGGGCATCTCGCTGTGCACGACGCCCGAGCCGGCCGTCATCCACTGCACGTCGCCGGGGCCGAGCGTGCCGGCATGGCCGGACGAGTCGCGATGGCGGAAACGCCCGTCGAGTGCGTAGGTCACGGTTTCGAAGCCGCGATGCGGATGGTCGGGCGCGCCCACGGCTTCGCCGGGGGCGTAATCGACGGGCCCCATTTCGTCGAGCAGCAGGAACGGATCGAAATCCATCAGCAGCCGGGTCGGGAACGGGCGGTGAACCACGAAGCCGCCGCCTTCGGTCGTGCGAAGCGCGGGGTATGTGCGGTCAAGCGAGCGAGCGGTCGTCATACGGAAGCCCTCGAAATCATCGGAATAGCGTTATTTTTGAAACATAGCGCTATTATATTGGGCGTTTAACCGTTCGATTTGCGGCGGTTCGCAATGGATTGTTCTGAAATTGGAACGATGACATGAATATCGATGCGCATAACCTGAACGACCTGATGTACTTTTCGCAGGTCGTCGAACATGGCGGTTTCTCGGCTGCGGAGCGCGTGCTGGGCATCTCGAAATCGCGCCTGTCGCGGCGCCTGACCGAGCTCGAGGCGGCGCTCGGCGTGCGCCTGCTGCAGCGCTCGACGCGCAAGCTCGCGCTGACCGAGGCGGGAGAGCTGTTCTACCAGCATTGCCAGGCGATGCTCGCCGAAGCGCGGGCCGCGATGAACGCGGTGCAGCAGTTGCGCGCGTCGCCGCGCGGCTCGGTGCGTGTCAGCGTGCCCGTCACGCTGTCGCAGACGATGTTGTCGCGCATCCTGCCCGAATTCCTGCGCCGCTATCCCGAGGTGAAGGTGCACGTCCGCGTGACGAACCGCGTGATCGACCTGTTCGAGGATTCGGTCGACGTCGCGCTGCGAGTTCGCTCGGAGCCGCCGCAGAACGCCAACATCGTCGTGCGGCCGCTGTGGCGCACCGAGCAGATGCTGGTCGGCGCGCCGAGCCTGCTGAGCCAGAATGCGCCGCCGCTGGTGCCGGACGACCTGACTTACTTCGAGACGCTCGATACGCCGAGCGTCGACGGGCGGCATGTGTTCAACCTGATCGCGCCGGACGGTACGCGTCATGTGCACGAGCACGACCCGCGGCTCGTGACGGCCGACCTGATGACGATCCGCGAGGCCGTGCTCGACGGCCTCGGCATCGCGGCGCTGCCGGAGATGATGTACGGCAACGCGCTGCGCGCGGGCCAACTGTCGCCCGTGATGCCGGGCTGGACGCTGCCGGTGCCGCAACTGTACGCGGTGTTCGTGTCGCGGCAGGGGATGCCGCCCGCAGTGCGTGCGTTTGTCGACTACCTGGTCGAGAAGCTCGATCACGGCGCCTACAAGGAGCCGGGTTGCCCCGAGCGCGCAAAGAAGGAAGCGGCGGCCGATGCTTCGGCGACCTGAACACGACGCGCACGACGAGGCAAATTTGTTTTGTCATTGAAGCGTCGCCGGCAATCGCAAGTTTCAATCGCCGGAACCTTGAATGCGCGGGCGGGCGAGCCTATATTGAAATCCCATTTCGTGAAGGAAGTTTCTGAGCGAAATCAGGTGGCCGCATATATTGCGAGCCAGATAGGGCAGAACGCGCAGTCCGTGCAGACCACGGTAGCCGCATTTGCGTTGCTCGAGGCGCAACCGATACCGCCGAAGAGCCCGCCGCCCGAAGGCGCCCGCGTGCGCATGAAAAAAGGCCTTCATCTGGCGATGAAGGCCTTTTACTTTGGGGACGCCCGGTTAGGGACGCCCGGTTAGGGACGGCCGGCTAGCTAGATGCGCCCCGCGAGGTGCGTTACTTCGCTTTCGCGCCCGGCTCCGTTACGAAGCCGAGCTTCGTCAGGCCGCCGGCCTGCGCATCCGACATCACTTCGGCCACATGCTCGTATGCAACCTTGCGGTCCGCACGCAGGTGCAACTCCGGCTGCGGCGTGCGTTTCGCCGCTTCCGCGATGCGCACCTGCAGCTGTTCGCGCGTGACCGTGTGGTCGTCCCACAGGATCGTGCCGTCGCCCTGGATCGCGACGTCGACCGTCTGCGGCTTTTCGTCGACGGGCTGGCTGCTGGCATGCGGCAGGTCGATCTTCACCGCATGCTGCATCGCCGGGATCGTCACGAGGAAAATGATAAGGAGTACGAGCATGACGTCGACGAGCGGCGTCATGTTGATCTCGCTCATCACGGCATCGTCGTCATCGTCGCTGAAACCGGTGTTCATTGCCATGGTTCACCTCGCCTCAGCTGGCGCGCGTCGCGAGACGCAGGCCGTCGCGCGTCGACGACGATGCGAGGCTCGCGCCCGTCACGAAGTATGCGTGCAGGCCGTGCGCGAAGCGGCGCAGCTTGCTGACGACACCCTTGTTCGCGCGGGTCAGTGCGTTGTAGCCGAGCACGGCCGGGATCGCGACGAACAGGCCGAAGGCCGTCATGATCAGCGATTCGCCGACCGGGCCCGCGACCTGGTCGATCGACGTCTGGCCGGTTGCGCCGATCGCGAGCAGTGCGTGGTAGATCCCCCAGACCGTGCCGAACAGGCCGACGAACGGCGCCGTGCTGCCGATCGACGCGAGGATCGCGAGACCGCTCTGCATGCGCGAGATGCCTTCGTCCATCGTGTCCTTCAGGCAGCGCGTGACCCAGTCCGACACGTCCATGCGGTCGTGCAGGTGCGGTTGCGTCTGGTGGTGGTGATCGGCGGCTTCCTTGCCCGACAGCGCGAGTGTGAGGAACGGGTTGTCGTTCGGCGTCGATGCGGCGAGGCCGAGCTTCTTGACGCCGTCGTCGAAATTGTTCGAATGCCAGAACGCCTGTTCGGCGTTCTTCGTGAGGCGGTTCAGGCGAATCACGTTCCAGCCCTTGATGACGATCACGATCCACGACAGGACCGACATCACGAGCAGCGTGATCGCGATGGCGCGCGTGACGAAATCACCTTGCGCCCAGACGTGCGCGATACCGTAGCTTTGCATTTTTTGTTTCCTTTGAATCTTCCGGATGAGGCAGGTTAGTCGGTGAGCCCGAAGCTGTAGGGCTGTGTGCGGGCGGCGCGGATCGCCTGGCCGTTCTCGATGTACGGACGGCAGGTGGTCGAACGCATCGCGTCGAGTGCGGCATCGTCGAGGCGCGGGTAGCCGCTGCTCTTCTGCAGATCGATGCTTTCGATCTTGCCGGTCACGCCGACGACGAAGTGAACGTAGGCCGTACCCGACTCGCCGCGGCGGCGCGACATCGACGGGTAGTCAGGCTTCACGAAGTTGCATTGGAGCGTCGGCACGTTCTTCGGCGCGCTGACTTGCATCGTCTCGCGAGCCGGGCCGGGCGCGGCGGCCGGTGCTGCGGGAGCGGGCGCGGCCGGAGCGGGCGTCGGATCGGCGGCTGCCGGCGCAGGTGTCGGCGACGGGGCCGGCGATTGCGTAACCGGCTGAGGCGTCGGCTTTGCCGCTTTCGGCACCGGCTTCGGCTCGACCTTCGGCTTGACGCGCGGCACCGGCTTCGGCGGCGCGGGCCGCGGGATCGATTCGGCCGCGACCTGCTGGGCGATCGGTGCGGGTGTGATGAGTTGCGCGGTGATCGTCTGGACCTCGACCGATTTCGGCGGCGGCGCGTTGCGATGCAGCCAGGCGGCCGTTAGCATGACCGCGTGTGCGGCAAGCACACCGACCGCGACGACGATCACTCGGGGATTCATACGTGGTGCAGCCGGCAAGACGCCGGCAGGAGCGGAATGCGAAGCCTGCATGTTAGCTTGAAAGAACGATGTCGCACCCGGGGCGCGGCGGGTGAATCGGCATCACTTGCGGAAGATCAGCAGCGAGATGCAAACGGTGGTCACGAATCCGATCAGCAATTCCATCACAGGCTCCTTGGCAGGTAAGCCGCTGGCTCGCGCAGACGGTGGCTTGCTGACGGTCAAAACAAAAAATGCGGCCGGGGCCGCATGCGCACACTCGGCGCCGGTCAGGCGGCCTTGCGTTCGTAGAACGTGACCGGGATCGGGTGAGCGTGATGCTCGACACCGCACCGGCTCGCGCAGACGCCTTGCTCGGCCATGAGGTCGCGTACGGACTCCTCGCACTTGCCGCAGCACGTGGCCACGCCGAGCTCGAACTGGAGTTCGTCGAAAGAGTTCGCGCCCTCAGCGAGGGACGCGCGAATCTTGCGATCGGAAACAGACTTGCACACGCAGACGATCATGATGAGTTGCGATAGCTAACGGTAATGCGAATTATTATCATTAATTTTGCTGACGTTGACAAGTCTGGGTCGGGCTTTTTTTAACGTCATCGGACCCTTGAAACGGCGAGGGCGGCGCAGCCGCGTCGGGAGAGGGTGTGCCGGCCCGCGTCAGGCGGTCGCGCAGGCGCGCGCGTTCGGCGAGGAAATGGTGACGGATTCGACCGGCGCATCGAGGCCGAGCAGCGTCGACGCGAGTGCCTGCAATTGCCGGCCGTCGCCGGTCGAACAGAAGCGGGGCGAGGCGACGGGCGTGCCGTCGGGCGCACGCAGGCCGTGCTGGTCGAGCACGCGCGCGAGCTGGAGCGCGATCGCGTCGCTCGTGTCGATGATCGCCATGCGGTCGCCGACAATGTCACGAATCGTTGCGGTGAGAAACGGGTAGTGCGTGCAGCCGAGGACGACCGTGTCGGCGCCGTCGTCCAGCATCGGTTGCAGATAGCTGTCGAGCAGCGCGCGCAGCGCGGGCGAACCCGTGTCGCCGTTCTCGATTGCCTGCACGAGCCCGTGGCCCGGCTGGCAGATGAAGCGGCAGCCGGCACCGTGACGTTCGAGCAGCGCCTGGAAGCGCGCGCTGCGCAGCGTCGCCTGGGTGGCGAGCACGCCGGCGACGCCGCTCGCGGACTGCTGGACGGCCGGCTTGATGCCCGGCTCGACGCCGACGAGCGGGATTGCGAGATGCTCGCGTACCGCCGCGATCGACTGGGCGGTCGCCGTATTGCAGGCGACGACGAGCGCCTTCGCGCCCTGACGGACAAACCATTCGCCGATCGCGAGCGTGCGCTCGGTGATGAATGCGTCGTCGCGTTCGCCGTACGGGATGTAGCGCGTATCGGCCGTATAGACGAACGATTCGCCGGGCAGGTGCGCGCGCACGGCGCGCAGCACCGACAGGCCGCCGAGCCCCGAATCGAAGATTCCGACAGGGGCGGCGTGCATCGCGGGAGCGGCTGGCTGGTTCGTCATCGTCATGCGGGCGGCGCGGTGGCGGGCGGGGCGATTACTCGGCCGAACCCATCATCGATTGCTGGTAGTTCTGCAGGCCGACCTTGCCGATCAGGTCGATCTGCGTTTCCAGCCAGTCGATGTGCTCTTCGGTGTCGTCGAGGATCTTTTCGAAGATCTCGCGCGACACATAGTCGCGAACCGATTCGCAGTAGGCGATCGCTTCCTTGCACGTGGCCTGCGAGATCTGCTCGAGCTTCAGGTCGCACTTCAGGATTTCTTCGGTTTCCTCGCCGACGAGCAGCTTGTGCAGGTCCTGCAGGTTCGGCAGGCCGTCGAGCATGAACACGCGCTCGATCAGCCAGTCGGCGTGCTTCATTTCGCCGATCGACTCGTCGTACTCGTGCTTGCCGAGCTTGTCGAGGCCCCAATGCTTGTACATGCGCGCATGCAGGAAGTACTGGTTGATCGCCGTGAGTTCATTCTTCAGTTGGGCGTTCAGATATTCGATGACTTTCTTGTCGCCTTGCATGGCTGTTCCTTGTTCAGTGGGGCTTCAGAAACCGAACGATAATCGCTCGAACGAGAAAAGCCAAGCCTCGAAGCCTTGTCGGGCCTGCCTTTTGCGTGTAATGAGAATCAGCCTTGAAGAACCGGCTGCACACGATAATGAGAACGGGAAGCAAAAAGGCCGGACTCCCGTCCGGCCTTTCGTGCGATCGCGCTTAAGCGGCTGCGACCGGGATCTTGCCGATCTTCGCCTGCCACTCCTTCGGACCGGTCTGGTGCACCGACGTGCCCGACGAATCGACGGCGACCGTCACCGGCATGTCCTGCACGTCGAATTCGTAGATCGCTTCCATGCCGAGGTCTTCGAATGCGAGCACCTTCGCGCCGCGGATCGCCTTCGACACGAGGTAGGCCGCACCGCCGACCGCCATCAGGTAGGCCGCCTTGTGCTTCTTGATCGCGTCGATCGCGACCGGGCCGCGCTCGGCCTTGCCGACCATCGAGATCAGGCCCGTTTGCGCGAGCATCGTCTCGGTGAACTTGTCCATGCGCGTGGCCGTCGTCGGGCCGGCCGGACCGACCACTTCGTCGCGCACCGGATCGACCGGGCCGACGTAGTAGATCACGCGGTTCGTGAAGTCGACCGGCAGCTTCTCGCCCTTCGCGAGCATGTCGGCGATGCGCTTGTGCGCGGCGTCGCGGCCGGTGAGCATCTTGCCCGACAGCAGCAGCGTCTGGCCCGGCGTCCAGCTCGCGACTTCTTCCGGCGTCAGCGTGTTCAGGTCGACGCGCTTGCTGGTTTCCGTGTTCGGTTCCCACTGGACCTTCGGCCAGGCGTCGAGCGACGGTGCTTCGAGCTTGGCCGGGCCCGAGCCGTCGAGCACGAAGTGCGCGTGGCGCGTGGCCGCGCAGTTCGGGATCAGCGCGACCGGCTTCGATGCCGCGTGCGTCGGTGCGGCCATGATCTTCACGTCGAGCACGGTCGCCAGGCCACCGAGGCCCTGCGCGCCGATGCCGAGCGCGTTGACCTTCTCGTGCAGCTCGACGCGCAGCTCCTCGACCCAGTCCTTCGGGCCGCGCGCGATGATTTCCTGGATGTCGATCGGCTCCATCAGCGATTCCTTCGCCATCAGCATCGCCTTCTCGGCGGTGCCGCCGATGCCGATCCCGAGCATGCCGGGCGGGCACCAGCCCGCGCCCATCGTCGGGACCGTCTTCAGCACCCAGTCGACGATCGAGTCGGACGGGTTCAGCATCACGAACTTCGACTTGTTCTCCGAGCCGCCGCCCTTCGCCGCGACCTGCACGTCGACCTTGTCGCCCGGCACGATCTCGTAGTGGATCACGGCCGGCGTGTTGTCCTTCGTGTTCTTGCGGGCACCTTCCGGCGGATTGACGATCGACGCGCGCAGCACGTTGTCCGGGTGCGTGTAACCACGGCGCACGCCTTCGTTGATCATGTCGGTGAGGCCCATCGTCGCGCCGTCCCAGCGCACGTCCATGCCGACCTTCACGAAGATCGTGACGATGCCGGTGTCCTGGCAGATCGGGCGCTTGCCTTCCGCGCACATGCGGCTGTTCGTGAGGATCTGCGCGATCGCGTCCTTCGCGGCCGGGCTCTCTTCCAGCTCGTACGCGCGGCCGAGTGCCTGGATGTAGTCGAGCGGGTGGTAGTAGCTGATGTACTGCAGCGAATCCGCGATGCTCTGGATCAGGTCTTCCTGTTTGATGACGGTCATGGCTGAGACTCTGTGAGGACAGTGGGGAATGCGTTTTATGCGTTGACGGCTGCTTCGGCCGGCTGGCGGGACGCGGCCGCGGCGGGCGCATGCGTCTCGTGGAAATGGGCCGGGTGCGTGTGGGTCGTCAGGCGGTCGACCCACGCCATCACGAGCGCCGACACGAGGAACGACACGTGGATGATCACCTGCCACATGATCGCGTGCGTCGTGTGCTGGTCGGGGTTGATGAAGGTCTTCAGCAGGTGGATCGACGAAATGCTGATCAGCGCCATCGACAGCTTGACCTTCAGCACGCCCGCGTTCACGTGGTCGAGCCATTCGGGCTCGTCGGGGTGACCCTCGATGCCGAGGCGCGACACGAACGTTTCGTAACCGCCGACGATCACCATGATCAGCAGGTTCGAGATCATCACCACGTCGATCAGGCCGAGCACGGCGAGCATCACGCTGACTTCGTCGAGGCCGGCCGCATGCGACAGCAGGTGCCAGACTTCCTTCAGGAACAGGAACACGTAGACGGCCTGCGCGACGATCAGGCCTAGGTAAAGCGGAACCTGGAGCCAGCGGCTCATGAAAATCAGCGCGGGAAGCGGGCGAAGCGTGCGGCGGGCGGGGTGGCCGGGCGAATGCGGGGCGGACATGATGGCGGTGCGGGCGCGGTGCGCAGGTATCGGGGGTAATCTTGAAAAGGCGCGCTATTGTAACGCGTCGGCCGGCGCGACTGCAGCGACGCGCCGGCACTGGCGGGGACCGATCAGGATGCGGCCGCCGGCACGCGTTTTGCGCGCAGGCTCGCGAGCACGATGCCGGCGATGACACACGCGAGCGCGATGCCGTGCGCGAGCGTCGGGCGCTCGCCGAGGAATGCGATCCCGTACGCGGCCGCGGCGATCGGCAGTACCGCGCTGAACACGCCGGCGAGGCTGCCCGGCACGTGCCGGATGCCTTTCATCCACAACCAGAACGAGAAGATGCTGGCCGACAGGCCATACCAGACGACGAGCGCCCACGTCCCGGCCGGCACGCTTGCGTAATCGAAATGCCACAGCGCCGTCGCGCCGAGCGGCAGCATCAGGAACAGGCCGAACAGGTGCGTGTACGCACAGATGTCGATCGGTGCGAGCGTCTGCGTGAGCCGGCGCGACAGGATCACGTAGATCGATTCGCAGCACACCGCGCCGAGGATCAGCAGGTTGCCGGTCAGCGAGCCGGATGCGTCGCCGTGGGCGCCGTGTGCGGCCGCGCTGCCGTTGGCGAGGTTGATCGTCACGACGCCGGCGATCGCGAGCGCGATCGACACGAGCGCACGGCCGTTCGGTTTCTCGCGCAGGATCAGCCATGCGAACAGTGCGACGATCGCCGGGATCGTGCTCGTGATGACGCCGGCCGCCACCGCGCTCGTGCGCTGCACGCCGTTGAGCATCAGCAGCGTAAACATGAAGGTGCCGAAGAACGCCTGCAGGAACAGGTTCAGCCATTCGCCGCGCTTGACCGCGCGCATCTTCACGGGGCTGAACAGCGGCCACAGCACGGCGATCGCGATCACGAAGCGCAGTGTGGCGAGGATGGCGACGGGGACGAATGCAACGATGGATTTACCGATACCGACGTTGCTGCCGACGAACAGCATCGACAGGATGAGGAAGAGGGCGTAGCGATTCAAGCTGGAATCCGGGGGGCGAGTTCAGTTAGGATTGTAGGGTCGCGGTCGTTACAGCGCAAAGCGCCGCCCGGCGTGCGAAACGGCCATGCCGCGTAAGTGACGGGTAAGTTGGAGCGCTTATCGTGGAAATTGCCGCGCCGCACGTTCATCGTCGTGTGACGTGGTGCGGTGCAGCATCGCGCGCAGCCTTCGCGGCCGCGTGCGGATGGGTGGGAGACAGCGGCGCACATGCGCCGGCCAAGACGCGCGGCGCGCACGATCGCGCCGCCATGCAGAGGATTCATGTTCACCAAGGGGTTGTCGATGTCTGCGATTGAATCGGTTCTTCACGAAACCCGCCAGTTTGCGCCGCCTGCGGCGCTCGAGCAGGCGGCGGCCATTTCCGGCATGCCGGCCTATCGCGCGCTCGTCGCCGAGGCCGAGCGCGATTACGAAGGCTTCTGGGCGCGTCTCGCGCGCGAGGGCCTCGCGTGGCACAAGCCGTTTACGAAGGTGCTCGACGAGAGCAACGCGCCGTTATACAAGTGGTTCGACGACGGCGAGCTCAACGCGTCGTACAACTGCCTCGACCGCCACGTCGAAGCCGGCAACGGCGAGCGTGTCGCGGTGATCTTCGAAGCCGACGACGGCACCGTCACGCGCGTCACTTATGCCGATCTGCTGGCACGCGTGTCGCGCTTCGCGAACGCGCTGAAGAAACGCGGGATCGGCAAGGGCGATCGTGTCGTCATCTACATCCCGATGTCGATCGAAGGCATCGTCGCGATGCAGGCCTGCGCGCGCATCGGCGCGACGCACTCGGTCGTGTTCGGCGGCTTCTCCGCGAAATCGCTGAACGAGCGCCTCGTCGACGTCGGCGCGGTCGCGCTCGTCACGGCCGACGAGCAGGCGCGCGGCGGCAAGACGCTGCCGCTCAAGAGCATCGCCGACGAGGCGATCGCGATGGGCGGCTGCGAAGCGGTGAAGAGCGTGATCGTCTATCGCCGCACCGGCGGCAAGATCGACTGGCATGCGGGCCGCGACTTGTGGATGCACGAGATCGTGGACGGCGAAGCCGACCGCTGCGAGCCGGAATGGGTCGGCGCCGAGCATCCGCTGTTCATCCTGTATACGTCGGGCTCGACCGGCAAGCCGAAGGGCGTGCAGCACAGCACCGGCGGCTACCTGCTGTGGGCCGCGCAGACGATGAAGTGGACCTTCGACTGGAAGCCGACCGACGTGTTCTGGTGCACGGCCGACATCGGCTGGGTCACCGGTCACACGTACATCACGTACGGCCCGCTCGCGTGCGGCGGCACGCAGGTCGTGTTCGAGGGCGTGCCGACCTACCCGGACGCCGGCCGTTTCTGGAAGATGATCGGCGACCACAAGGTCAGCGTGTTCTACACCGCGCCGACCGCGATCCGTTCGCTGATCAAGGCGGCCGACGCCGACGACAAGGTGCACCCGAAGAGCTATGACCTGTCGAGCCTGCGCATCATCGGCACGGTCGGCGAGCCGATCAATCCGGAAGCGTGGATGTGGTATCACAAGCACGTCGGCCAGGAGCGCTGCCCGATCGTCGATACGTGGTGGCAGACCGAGACGGGCGGCCACATGATCACGCCGCTGCCGGGCGCGACGCCGACCGTGCCCGGTTCGTGCACGCTGCCGCTGCCGGGCATCATGGCCGCGGTGGTCGACGAGACGGGCCAGGACGTGCCGAACGGTCAGGGCGGCATCCTCGTCGTCAAGCGCCCGTGGCCCGCGATGATCCGAACGATCTGGGGCGATCCGGAACGCTTCAAGAAGAGTTATTACCCGGAAGAACTCGGCGGCACGCTCTATCTCGCCGGCGACGGCACCGTGCGCGACAAGGACACCGGCTACTTCACGATCATGGGCCGGATCGACGACGTGCTGAACGTGTCGGGCCACCGGCTCGGCACGATGGAGATCGAGTCGGCACTGGTGTCGCACGAGCTGGTTGCCGAGGCGGCCGTGGTCGGCCGGCCGGACGACACGACGGGCGAGGCGGTCGTTGCATTCGTGGTGCTGAAGCGTTCGCGTCCGGAGGGCGAGGAAGCGGCGGTGCTCGCGAAGACGCTGCGCGACTGGGTTGGCAAGCAGATCGGGCCGATCGCGAAGCCGAAGGACATCCGCTTCGGCGACAACCTGCCGAAGACGCGCTCGGGCAAGATCATGCGCCGCCTGCTGCGCTCGCTTGCGAAGGGCGAGGCGATCACGCAGGACACGTCCACGCTCGAGAATCCGGCCATCCTCGATCAGCTCGCCGAAGTGCGCTGATCTCACTTGTCGTGCGCCACGCGCGCATGAGCCCCTGCGCGGCAATCCCGATTGTCCGCGCAGGGGCTTTTTGCTAAATAACGGCATGACCGTTCCGACCCGTCCGGCGCCTGTCGCGCCGCCGCCCGTTCCCGAGCCGCTTGCGCGTGCCCACGCGCGCTACTGGCGCTTCAATGTCGCGTTGATCGCAGTGCTGATGGCGATCGGTTTCTCGGTGTCGTTCATCGTGCCGTTCTTCGGGCCCGCGCTCGCCGGGGTCCGGTTCGCCGGCTTCAGCCTGCCGTTCTATGTCGGCGCGCAGGGCGCGATTCTCGTGTACCTCGTGCTGATCGTCGTCTACATCGGGCTGATGCAGCGCGCGGACCGCATGCTGCGCCGCGCGTACGACGACCATGCGGCGCGCACCGGCAATGCGCACGGCGGGCGCTGATTCATGCTGACGCATCGGCTGATACGCGCATACGCGCTCTACACGCTGGGTTTTCTCGGGTTCGTGCTGCTGATGTGGCGGATCGAGCGCGCGACCGGCTCCGGTGTCTGGATCGGCTACGTGTTCCTGTTCGTGCCGATCGCCGTGTATGCGGTGATCGGGCTGCTGTCGCGCACGTCCGATCTCGTCGAGTACTACGTGGCCGGGCGGCGCGTGCCGTCCGCATTCAACGGGATGGCGACGGCGGCCGACTGGCTGTCGGCCGCGTCGTTCATCGGCCTGGCCGGGTCGCTGTACTCAACCGGCTACGACGCGCTGGCGTACGTGATGGGCTGGACGGGCGGGTTCTGCCTCGTCGCCTTCCTGCTCGCGCCTTATGTGCGCAAGCTCGCGCGCTATACGATTCCCGACTTTCTCGGCACGCGCTTCTCGAGCACGGCCGTGCGCGCGCTGGCGGCCGGCGCGGCGATCCTGTGTTCGTTCGTGTACCTGGTCGCGCAGATCCAGGGGATCGGGTTGATCGCGACGCGCTTCATCGGCGTCGATTTCGCGATCGGGATCTTCTGCGGGCTCGCGGGCATTCTCGTGTGCTCGTTTCTCGGCGGGATGCGCGCGGTCACGTGGACGCAGGTCGCGCAGTACATCATCCTGATCAGCGCGATCCTGATTCCGGTGTCGCTGATCGCGATGAAGAACGGG
This sequence comes from Burkholderia sp. MS455, assembly GCF_016899445.1. NCBI lineage: Bacteria > Pseudomonadati > Pseudomonadota > Betaproteobacteria > Burkholderiales > Burkholderiaceae > Burkholderia > Burkholderia sp. MS455. Next base: position 2,452,393 of record NZ_CP041779.1, on the reverse strand, counting down.
CTCGGCCCCGTGCCGCAGTTCAATTACGGCAAGCTGATGGAGCGCGTCGCGGCGCGCGAGGCGCAGGTGCGGGATGCGGCCGACGAGCAGCAGGTGCGCGACGCGTATCGGCGGCAAGCCGCGGACATCCAGACGCGGCTCGACCGGTTGCCGGCGTCCTATGCGGACGCGCGCAGGCATCTCGTCGACCAGCTCGCCGACTTGCGGCGCCACAACGGGCCGCTGCGCGAGATCAGCCAGCGCGAGCGCGAGCTCTCCGACTTCCCCCGCGATCCGGCGGCGGCGCGCGTCGCGTGGACGCAGGCCCGCGACGATCTGCTGGCCCGTGCAGAGCCGCCCGTGCCGATGCACGAGCCGTTTCCCGCCGCGAGCGACGACGAACGCAAGCCGCGCGAGCGGAATTTCCTCGCGCTGCTGATGTGCCTGTCGCTCGGCACCGCGAGCCTGCCGCATATCCTGACGCGCTACAACACGACCACGTCGGTCGCGTCGGCGCGCCGCTCGGTCGGCTGGACGCTGTTCTTCATCGCGCTGTTCTACCTGAGCGTGCCGGTGCTCGCGGTGCTGATCAAGTACGAGATCCTTGCGAACCTTGTCGGGCGGCCGTTCGCCGAATTGCCGGCGTGGGTCACGCAATGGCATCACTTCGAACCCGACCTGATCAGCGTCGTCGAGGTGATTCGCGACGGCATCGTGCACTGGTCGGAAATCCAGATGCAGCCGGACATGGTCGTGCTGGCCGCGCCGGAGATCGCGGGGCTGCCGTATGTCGTGTCGGGGCTGATCGCGGCCGGCGCGCTTGCCGCCGCGCTGTCGACCGCGGACGGGCTGCTGCTGACGATCGCGAACGCGCTGTCGCACGATGTCTATTACTGCATGGTGGCACCCGACGCGTCGAGCCAGCGGCGCGTGACGATCTCGAAGGTGCTGCTGCTCGGCGTCGCGCTGTTCGCGTCGTATGTCGCGTCGCTCAATACAGGGAAGATCTTGTTTCTCGTCGGCGCGGCGTTCTCGCTGGCGGCATCGAGCTTCTTTCCGGTGCTCGTGCTCGGCGTGTTCTGGAAGCGCACGACGACGCGCGGCGCGATCGCCGGGATGGTGACGGGGCTCGCGGTGTGCGTGTACTACATCGTGTCGACCTATCCGTACTTCACTCAGTTGACGGGGTTCGCGGGGCACACGTGGTTCGGGATCGAGCCGATCAGTTCGGGCGTGTTCGGCGTGCCGGCGGGGTTTGCGGTGGCGATTGCGGTGAGTTTGTGCGATCGGCGGCCGGATGATTACACGCGGGCGTTGGTGGATTACATCAGGCATCCGTGATGCGGGAGGCGGGCGGATGGGGAGGGTGTCGGCGCCCCAAACGCCCAAAACGAAAAGCCCCTTGATTTGTCGGGAAATCAAGGGGCTTCTTGCATTCTGGCGGAGAGAGGGGGATTCGAACCCCCGATAGGCGATTAACCTATACACGCTTTCCAGGCGTGCGACTTAAACCACTCATCCATCTCTCCGGAAGACCGAGAGTATAGCAAACTCTGGCGGCGGCTCGCCACCCCCTTGCACGCCCATCAGAAATCCGTCGTCATCGACGGTCGCCGCGCAGGCATCGGAACGGACGTGCGATCATTGGCCGGTTCGCATTCGTCGTAACAAATCGGCTGAGCCGATTGCAACCCGTGTGGCCGATGCCGACGATGCGACCCGTTCGCTCCGCTCCCTTTGAAGGAATGCCACGCCATGTCGCTCTCCGCCTTGCTCGCATTTGCCCTGATCCTGTCCGTCGGCGTCGCGACGCCCGGCCCGACGGTGTTGCTTGCGATGAGCAACGGTTCGCGATACGGCTTGCGTCACGCGATGGTCGGCATGCTCGGCGCCGTCACCGCCGACGTCGTGCTCGTCGCGCTGGTCGGGCTCGGCCTTGGCGTGCTGCTCGACGCGTCGGAAACGGCGTTCGTGACGCTGAAGCTGCTCGGCGCGGCGTGGCTTGCGTATGTCGGCATCCGGATGCTGATGTCGAGCGGCCATTCCACCGCGGCGCAGGAACCCGAGCACCCGACGCCCGATCGCCGGACCGCGTTCCTGAAGAGCTTTTTCGTCGCGATGAGCAACCCGAAGTACTACCTGTTCATGTCCGCGCTGCTGCCGCAGTTCGTCGACCGGTCGCACGCGATCGCGCCGCAATACGCGATCCTTGCGGCGACGATCGTCGCGATCGACGTCATCGGGATGACCGGTTACGCGCTGCTCGGCGTGCATTCGGTGCGCGTATGGAAAGCTGCCGGGGAGAAGTGGCTTAACCGGGTCAGCGGGTCGCTGCTGCTTATGCTCGCGGGGTATGTCGCGCTGTATCGCAAGACCGCGAACTGACGCGGCGATGCATCTGGAAAGCGGCACGCCGACACTGGCGCGGCGATGAAGCTGGTCGATCGCTTTACGCTCGAAACGCATGATGGTCCGTACGAATCGTGGCCGTCACGCACGCGTGTGCTCGTGGATGGCGTGCGCTCCGGTCTCGCCATTTCCGGCTATATGCTGCTCCGCCAGTTCGAGATGCCGGCCGCATATCTGCTCGTTACCGACTACGACTGCTTTGAAAGATTGTAAATTTTAAAACCCTGTCAGACGGTTTGCTCAAGGGATTCTAAAATCCTTCAAAAGTTCGTCATCGCCCTGACAATTTGATATGCTCGCCGAAAACGAGACGGGCGGCACTCCCAGGACGGACCAGCGGGCGTGGTTGCCCGATGAATAACGAAGTAAAACAAAATCCTGAGAGTCACGCTGTGAATACAGCCGAATTGCTACGCGCATTTGCGTCCGGGGTGGTCGATCAGAATAATCGACCGATTCGCATGAACTGGGGGCCTGCCCAGAAGACGCTCGAGCAGGTGCTTGCTCTCCAGTATGCCGACGTCCGGGAAGGATTGATGACGGGCATCGAGGGGCATCTGACCTGCGTGTCCGCACGTGCCGATCTCCCGATCCGCAGCTTCATCGGGCTACCTGTCTCCGTCGAGATGACGACCGATCGCGGGCGTCTCCACACCATCAACGGTATCGTCACCGACGTTCGTACCGGACAGTCGGACGGGTCCCTGACCTGCTACCAGTTGACGATTCGCGACGTGCTGTCCGTGATGGAGCGGCGGACCAACTCGCGACTATTTCGCACCAAGAGCCTGCCCGACATCCTTGCGGTGCTGCTTCAGGAGTGGCGCCAGCGCAGCTCCGCGCTCGCCGGCGCATTCGAATTCGATCTGTCCGGCCTGCAAGGCGAGCGTTACCCGGCACGCGAACTCACGCGGCAGGTCAACGAGTCGGATGCGCACTTCATCCGGCGGCTGCTGCGGCGGGACGGTGCGACCGTATTCGTCAAGGCGGGCAAGGCGGGCGAGCGGGCGAACGGCAATGCGAACGACACGCCGGTGCATACGCTTGTCTTTGCCGACGACTCGATGAAGCTGCCGGAGACGGTTGCCGGCACCGTCCGTTACCACCGCGATGCAGCCACCGAAGAGCGCGATTCGATCACGCTGTGGGCGACGAGCCGCAGGTTGATTCCGGGCAAGATCGTCCGGCCGACGTGGGATTACAAGAGCGGCCGGATGTCCCAAACCGAGCAGGCGACGATCGTCGACCAGGGCGACGGCGGCAATGACCTCGGGCATTTGCTGGCCGACGCCGTCATCGATATCCCGCACGCTGGAAATTCGTCGTCGGACCTCGACCGGATCGGCAAGGACCGGATGCTTGCGCACGAGCTGCGCGCCGAATCCGTCGACGGCGTGAGCAATGTGCGCGATCTGGCCGTGGGTCACTGGTTTGCGCTCGCCGAGCATCCGCAACTCGATACGTTGCCGGCCGAGCAGCGGCAGTTCGTCGTCACGTCGCTTCATCATCGCGTGCGGAACAACCTGCCGAAGGAACTGAACGAGCGCGCGCAGTCGCTGTTCGCGGCAAGCCGCGTGCTGTTCAACGCCGTGCCGACCGATGTGAGCAGCAAGCCGGGCGATGAAAGCGACACGCGCTACGAGAACACGTTCTCGTGCGTTCGGCGCGGCGTGCCGCTGACGCCTGCCTACGATCCCCATGTCGACCTGCCGCCCGTGCATCCGATGACGGCCGTCGTCGTCGGGCCGCAGGGAGAGGAGGTGTTTTGCGATGAAATGGGCCGCATCCGTGTGCGGATCCAGGGGCTGAACGCAGACGATCACGCGCACGCGCAGGGCGCCGGGACGAGCGGCACGCCGTCCGACAGCGCGCCGGTACGCGTCGCCTGCGCGCTCGCCGGGCCGAGCTTCGGCGCGAATACCTTGCCGCGCGTCGGCATGGAGGTGCTGATCGGCCATATCGGCGGCGATCCGGACCGGCTCGTCGTAATGGGCGTGCTGGCCAACGGGCCGAACATGCCGGCGACCTTCAGCCATACCGGTGCGCTGCCGGGCAACCGCTATCTGTCCGGCACGAAGACGAAGGAAATCAAGGGGCAGCGATACAACCAGATCCGCTTCGACGATACGCCGGGGCAGATCAGCAGCCAGCTGGCGAGCGAGCACGCGTACAGCCAGTTGAACCTCGGCTATCTGACACAGCCGCGCGATAACGGCCAGGGCGCGGCGCGTGGCGAAGGCGCCGAATTGCGCAGCGATGCGCACGTCGCGATTCGCAGCGGCAAGGCGATGCTGATCTCGGCCTGGGAACGGCTGCGTGCGAGTGACGGTCACCTCGCGCGGGATGAGTATCTGCAACTGATGCAGGAATGCGTCGAATTGTTCAAGAGTCTCGGCGACTATGCGGGCCAGCATCAGGGTGTTGCACCGGATACGCAGCCGCACGATGCGCTCATGACGACGGTGAAAGGCTGGCCGAACGGGGAAGCGTCCGGGGGCGGCGAGTCGTCAGGCGCGTCGGTGGCGGCGATCGGGATCACCGCGCCCGCTGGGATCAGCATGGCGACGCCGAAGACCGTCACGACCCATGCGGGCGGTAACGTCGATGTCGTCGCGCAGAACCACCTGCAATACACGAGCGGGCAGCGGATCAACCTGCAGGCCGGGCATGGTGTGGCGATGTTCGCGCACAGCGAAGGGGTTTCTGCGATAGCCAATCGGGGGAAGGTTGCGCTGCAGAGCCAGAACGACGATACGCAGATCGATTCGGCGAAAAACATTCAGATGACGGCGGGAGGCGGGAAGCTCGCGGGCATGGCCAGCGAGCAGGTCGTGTTCGTGACGTCGGGCGGCGCGTATCTGAAGCTGCATGGCGGGGATATCGAGCTCGGATGTCCGGGGAGTTTTACCGTCAAATCCGCATCGCACACGTGGGCCGGGCCGGCGAGCATGAGCGCCGATTTTCCGAAGTTCGATCAGGGCTCGCTGGGGCGGGTGCCGAAGCTGGTCAGGGCCACCGACGGGCAACCGGTCGAGGGCATGGAGGCCGAGGTGCGGAAGGCGTCGGGCGAGTTGATCAAGGGGAAGACCGACGCGCAAGGCAAGCTGTCGCCGGTCAGCAGCGATCAGTTCGAACAATTGGCGGTTCGCTTTTTCAAGTCGAGAACCTGAGCTGAGTCTTCAAGAAAAACAACATGTTCAACTATAACTTTGCGCAAGACGCGAACGGGCAGACGCCGACGACCGATCCGTCGCAGATGCCGGTGGGCGGTGGAGTGGGGACGACGCTGTTCAACCGCAACGACCTTCAATGCGTGATGCAGATGCCGCTGCCGGGCGTCGTCATTTTCGTCCACGGGGTGAATTCGGAGGGCGAATGGTTCAAGGAGGCCGAGAAAGGACTGTGCGACGGATTGAACCGGCGCATGGGGCGTTATGACGATCAGTTGTTTCACTGCGGGCCGGTGGCCGGGCAGATGACGCCGGTCAGTTATATCGACAGCCTGACGCCTGACGGATTCCTGAATCCGGATATGTCATCGCAGACGTACATCAAGCCCGATCCGTCCTTTTCACCCGTCATTCACTTTCGGTGGGGCTATTCCGCGAACGCGGAGGAGCTGAAGGAGTATGGCGACAAGATCATGCTCAACGAGAAGAATTACTGGGGCGGAGGCCCTTTCGCGGGAGGGTGTTCGAGCCTGCCGGATCTGTGGAACGATGGGCTGAACGACCGGCTCTTCCTGTGGTTGACCGTTCAGCACATGAATGGCATCGGCAATCGCAAGATCTACTCGACTCCGCCGCGCATTTACGGCGTGCTTGGGGCACTGCGGCTTGCGCGCCTGGTCGAATCGATTCGCAAGAGACAGGCCGACGCGCCGATCACGATCGTGTGCCATAGCCAGGGAAACATGATTGGTCTCGCCGCAGCATTTCTCGGCGACCGTTTGCCCGAGGTAACGGATCAGTGGGGCAAGAGCGGGCGCTGCGTTGCGGACACTTATGTTCTCGCCAATCCCCCGTACAGCCTTGTGGAAAGCAACATGACTGACACCTGGGCGCAGCGCGGGGTCCGCGACAAGGACGGGCACGTGGGGCGCGAGACCTATGTCGCGCGCAAGGAAACGCTACGGGAGTACTTCGATATCCTTCGCGCCCGGGCCGATCTGGAGATGCCTGCGGAGGATCTCGATCGCGCGATGGAAAACGCGCGACCGTCGAAGAATGGCGGGAAACCGTATAGCGCAGCCAAGGACCGAGAGGCGCACGGGTTGTACCAGAAAAACACCTACGGGAGAGTGACGTTGTACTGCTGCCCGCATGACCAGGTGATTTCCGCACTGACCGTCCAGGGAATCGGCTGGCGCGGCATGTGTATCGACGAGATCAATGCGACAAACGGGTGGGGCGTTTTCTCGCAACGTGTGTTCGCATCGAATATCCAGGTGGGCGGTGAAACCAAGCTGTACCGGTATTGGCAGGATGACTGGCGCAAGGACAAGAACGAAAAGGAAGGCTTCTGGTATCCGTCGTCACCGCCTGCACGGTATGGCCTTGGACGAGGCATGCATTCAAATGAAGGGTTGTTCACGAAATTCATCACGCTTGTAACGAGCCCAGCCCTCTATCTGTTCAATTTGACGGACATGAAGGTCAATGCTGATCCGCCGAAAGATTGGGAAATCCCGATTACGGCTCCGATGCTCGATAAAGAAACACGCTTCGAGCCGCAGGCGTTGCGCTACGGCAAACCATCGGGCGCTTGCGACGGGCAGGGGAAACCGATCGAGGAAGGGCGCTTCAACGAGGGTTACGATCCGCCGTCGGCTGCACGCGATGCTGGTAAGGAAAACAAGCGAGACGACGATCCGTACGACAACTTCGACACGAAGTCGGAAAAGTTCAAGACCGAGGGTGACGCGCTGAAAGCGAAGGGTGATGCTGAATCGGAGGCTGCGCAACGGTATGAGGATCATTCGATTCTTCGTATGGAAGCGAGAAGGTCGAAGAATCGCGAATGGGTGGACGAGGAAGGAAGGGTGGTCGGAGAGGATGACCCATCAGTCGCATCAGCAGACTACGCCGAATGGCGGAACAAGGAAGTCTTCGACATTCTGAATGGGGGCGACAAGAATAACCCTACCAACCATTCGACCATCATGACCAACAAGGAGCATGCTGAAAAGGCATTGGCTTATGATGTGGCAATCGGGCTGTGTTATTTGACAGAGCTTGATTTTTACAGGTTGAGGATCGAGGCCGATTGGAGATTCGTTGAAGGGTTGAATAAGGATAATTCGAGTCGGAAATTTTCCGAGTACATTTCATTCGGAAAATTTGAGAAAAAATTTCTGCAAGATTGGGTGAAAGTAGACAAGACTGCTGCGATGCCATCGAAAATACATGACGAGCGTGATGGGGGATTCTTCATGAAGATCGGGAGTATTCTATGAGCGCGGTCATCGCCACGTGGCCTCGTCGCGCAGGACTTGCGTGCGTTGTGATGATCCTGGCCTCGTCGGTCTCGCTCGCGCTGTCGATTGCCGCCGGCGATACGTCGAGCGTGCTATCAAATTTGGGAGAGTTGATGAAGCGAATAGTGTTGCTGCCGGGACTGCTGGCAATCGTGGCGTTTGCGTTGACGACGGCTCTGTCGGCGCCGAAAGCGGTAGCCGCTTCATCCGTCGGCAAGGTGAATGCTGGCGTGGCTGCGGAGTCGTCAAGACCCTTTGTGGCGCAAGTGGTGGGTCTTGAATGGATGAACCCGTTGCAGAGACGAGACTATCCGACAGAGTGGCAGTTGTTGTGGACGCTTGAGTTGGTTAAGCCAAATAGTAGCGACGATATGGTTCGGACAAATCCGAAAAAGTACTCGACTCTACAGCCGATTTCAATTGTGGCGGACGGCCAGTGGGGTAGCGAGTCATTCGAGGGGTTTTATGAAAAATATATCGATAAGCTGCTCGTTTTGTTTCGCACGCGTTACGTGACGAATTCCAATTATTTTTACACAGTCAAGTCTGACGACAAAAAGAAGTGGCGTGAATTGGCCGGTATTCGCGTTGAGCTTGCGATCCCGTCTGGTCGTCTGGATCCGGAGCGTGCGAAGGTGTATGTGCGCGACAACATGGTCAATGCGTATGAGATCGGTAACCCCTCGGCCAAAGATCTGTGGAGCCGCGATACGCCTCCCGATGTGCACGTGACGTCGGGGCAAGGGAATGCCGGTTTTACATCGTTGAACGCGGCCCTGGACTATCTCGCATCGCATCCGGACAAGAGCGTATGGGTGATGAACTGGGACGCGCCGAGTTTTCCTCCGAAGGATGGGCAAATCAACGAGAACATGGTGGTGCTGTTCCTCGCTGGCCCGGATCTGAAGACCGAGCGTGAGCCGCTGGCATGGATCGGCAAAGCTGCACGAAGCAACGTCAAGGATTTCGAGGCGAAGCAAGGCGCGAGCCGCGCGGTGCAGGCATGGAAGTCGACGATCGATACGGCGGCGAGTAATGCAGGTGTGCCGGTGTCGTCGGTAAATTACATCGTGCACGACGCGGGCAAGGGTAGCGATGTCGCATCGACACGAATTGCCGCACTGTCGCAGACGCTGACGGAAGTGCTGCCGGAATACGATTTCCGTATGCAGACTTTCAATACGTCGGCGTTGCTCGGTGACATGGGCGCCGGTGCGGCGCTGACCGATGTGGCGCTGGCGATCGGCCGAGCGAATCATCTCGGCGGAAACGTGCTCGTAGCCGGAACAACCGACATCGAGCATCCGACCGCGGTGGTGGTCGTCGCGCCTTCGAAGCTGACGCCGATCGACGCAGGCAAGGACTGGTTCCGTGCACGTGGCGAAAACAACGCGTACTTGCCGTGGTGGGGGCGCCGTCACGATGCGCGGCCGGCGTCGCAAGGTTATTCGGAATAAGGAGCGCGCATGCGCGGAATCATTCGGGTCGGCGATGCGACGAGCCACGGAGGTCAGGTCGTGACCGGCAGCGCGGTCAGTGAAGTGATGGGGCGGCCGGTCGCCCGACTCGGTGATACGTGCGTCTGCCCGATCTCAGGGCATCAGGCGTGCTTTATCGCCGAAGGCGATCCGCAGGTCATCATCGACGGAAAACCCGCCGCTTTCGACGGTCACAAGACATCGTGCGGCGCGACGCTGATTTCGAGTCTGGCGTCGTCCGGGCGGGAATGAATTGCCGGATCGCTCGCCTCGAGAAATTCACTACGTTGCACGACAGCAGCGCTCCAGTTCGACGGAGTGCCGGACTGGTCCGCGTGATTGACCGGTTCGATCTGGAACATCCATGCACCGCTTCACTCTTGTCAGACGCGCTGGGTTCGTCTCGATCGTCATGGCGGCGCTCTTGTCAGGTCCGCCGTTGCGGGCTGAGACGAGCGCCAGATCGGCGCAATCTGCTGAGGGCGCGTCTGCTGCGCCCTTCGTTGCTCAGGTTGTAGGGCTTGGTTGGATGAATCCCCTTCAACGCAGGGATTACCCCACTGAGTGGCAAATATTGTGGACGCTTGGTCTGGTAAAGCCGAATGTCAACGATGATATGGTTCGTACTAGTCCCAAAAAGTATTCAACATTGCAACCGATTTCTATCGTGGCCGATGGCCGCTGGGGGCGTGAATCGTTTTCCGGATTCTATAAGAAGTATGTCAATGAGTTGCTGATACTTTTTCGGACTCGGTATTTCACGAATGAGGATTATTTTTACACGGTTGGCTCGGATAGTCAGAAGAAGTGGCGAGAATTGGCTGGCATGCATGTCGAGCTGGCAATTCCCTCTGGTCGACTCGATCCAGGATTGGCGGCATCACATTTGCGAGATCAGATTGTTAATTTTTTCGAAATAGGGAATCCGTCCGCCAAAAATTTATGGAGCCACGACACACCGCCCGATGTGCACGTGACATCGGGGCAGGGGAATGCCGGCTTTACATCGCTGAACGCGGCACTGGACTATCTGGCCACCCACCCCGACAAAAGCGCGTGGGTGATGAACTGGGATGCACCCAGTTTCCCGCCGAAGGACGAACAGATCAACGAGAACATGGTGGTGCTGTTCCTCGCTGGCCCCGACCTGAAGACCGAACGCGAGCCGCTGGCATGGATCGGCAAGGCTGCACGAAGTAACGTCAAGGATTTCGAAGCGAAGCAAGGCGCGAGCCGTGCGGTACAGGCATGGAAGTCGACGATCGATACGGCGGCGAGTAATGCAGGCATGCCGGTGTCGTCGGTAAATTACATCGTGCACGACGCGGGCAAGGGTAGCGATGTCGCATCGACACGAATTGCCGCACTGTCGCAGACGCTGACGGAAGTGCTGCCGGAATACGATTTCCGTACGCAGACTTTCAATACGTCGGCGTTGCTCGGTGACATGGGCGCCGGTGCGGCGCTGACCGATGTGGCGCTGGCGATTGGCCGCGCGAACCACCTCGGCGGAAACGTGCTCGTAGCCGGAACAACCGACATCGAGCATCCGACCGCGGTGGTGGTCGTCGCGCCTTCGAAGCTGACGCCGATCGACGCAGGCAAGGACTGGTTCCGTGCACGTGGCGAAAACAACGCGTACTTGCCGTGGTGGGGGCGCCGTCACGATGCGCGGCCGGCGTCGCAAGGTTATTCGGAATAAGGAGCGCGCATGCGCGGAATCATTCGGGTCGGCGATGCGACGAGCCACGGAGGTCAGGTCGTGACCGGCAGCGCGGTCAGTGAAGTGATGGGGCGGCCGGTCGCCCGACTCGGTGATACGTGCGTCTGCCCGATCTCAGGGCATCAGGCGTGCTTTATCGCCGAAGGCGATCCGCAGGTCATCATCGACGGAAAACCCGCCGCTTTCGACGGTCACAAGACATCGTGCGGCGCGACGCTGATTTCGAGTCTGGCGTCGTCCGGGCGGGAATGAATTGCCGGATCGCTCGCCTCGAGAAATTCACTACGTTGCACGACAGCAGCGCTCCAGTTCGACGGAGTGCCGGACTGGTCCGCGTGATTGACCGGTTCGATCAGGAACATCCATGCACCGCTTCACCCTTGTCAGACGCGTTGGATTCGTCTCAATCGTCATGGCGACAATCTTGTCGGAACGACCGACATCGAACATCCGACCGCAGTGGTGGTCGTTGCACCTTCGAAACTCACACCGATTGACGCAAGCAAAGGACTAGTTCCGCGCACGCGGCGGAAACAACGCGTACTTGCCGCGGTGTGGCCGTCGTCACGATGCGGGTCCGGCAACGCAAGGTTATTCAGAGTAGGACCGACGCAGGGTGATTGGTGCGATACGGCCGCAGGTCCGCATATCGACGGGTACGCCGCCTGATGAGTCGCGACAGTGTGCGGCATTAAGCAATCTGTAACAATCAGCGGAATAGCGCAAGTCGATTTCTTTCAAAACACTTTCTATTTGGCGCTTTCCGGGCCACCCGTCAAATCCGGATTCTCACTCCATCAAGGGGTTTGCCCGCGTCTTCCCGGAGCACGCATCGAGATTTTCGATCGTCCACATTACAATGTGTATTGAAAATGAAAGATTGACCTCCCTTGACGCATCGCACCGTCGCCATTTATTGTCCGTCTGCCGCCCGTGAGAGAGCACGACGGCAATCGCGGAAGCGCGCCTCGCGCGCACGACAACACGTAGCAAAAAGCAGAAAAGGAAACGTGGTAGCCACATGAAGCCGCTATTCGATGACAAGAAATCCGATGCGGTCAGCGATCGTCCTTCCACCCCGTCTTTGTCACCCGTCGCCGTGCCCGCCGCCACCGTCGTGCCGGCAGCGCAGCCGACGGAGCACGCGCGCCTGATCTCCGTCGACGAGATCGACCAGCTCGGCGCGACGCAGGGCACGCGGATCGCCGCCTTCTCCCAGCAGATACTCGCGAGCGTCCGTGCGTCCGACGCCGACCAGTTCGGCGACAAGCTCAACGAACTGATCTCGACCGCGAAAGGACTCGACCCGCGCGGTGCCGACAAGGGCGGTTTCATCACGCAAGTCACGCGGCTGTTCCGCTCGACGAAGGAAAAGCTGCTGTCGCAATACGAGTCGGTGAGCAAGCGGATGGATACGCTCGTCGTCGAGCTCGAAAACCATGCGCAGCGCCAGAAGGCCGGCATCGACGAGCTCGAGCGGATGTACAACGACAACTACGCGCTGCACCAGGAGCTCGCGCAGTCGAAGGCGCACGGCGAATCGGCGCTCGCGACGCTGCGCGCGCATCTCGCGGCCGGCCAGCAGCCAGCGGACGACGCGTTCGCCGCGCAGCGCCTGCTCGACGTGAAGCGCAAGGTCGACGCGCTCGAAAGCAAGCTCGACGACCTCGACCGCGCGATGCTGATGTCGAAGCAGCTCGCGCCGCAGATCCGGATGGAGCAGGACCAGAAACGCACGCTGACGTCGAAGTTCATGACGATCAAGACCGTGCTGATCCCCGCGTGGACCAACGCGTTCGCGCTCTACCTCGAGCAGCTCGGCACGAAGCGCGCGGCGGCGCTCGCGAACGCGACATACGACGCGGCCGACGAGGCGATCCGCGCGCAGGCCGACCTGAATCGCCAGAACGCGCAGGAAGTCGCGAAGCTCGGCCAGCGCCCGGTGATCTCGACCGACACGTTCGAATACGCGCAGCAGCAGCTGTTCGGCGCATTCGACGACGTCACGCAGATCATCGCCGACGGCAAGCGCCAGCGTGAGCAGGACGCGCCGCGCCTGCGCCAGCTCGAACAGGACCTGATCACCCGATTCGCTCCGAAGCATAACTAAGGAACACCGCATGATTACGCTTGAGAAACGCGCGGCGAAGGTCGCGATCGTCCTCGAAAAACGCCAGATCCTGAAGCCGCCCGTCGTGCGTGTCGGCGCGGCGCTCGACATCTCGGGCTCCGCGAAGCCGCTTTACCAGTCGGGCGTGATCCAGGAGACGCACGACAGGATCCTCGGCATCGCACTGAAGTTCGACGACAACGGCGAAGTCGATACGTGGACCTTCACCGAAGGCTACGACCGCCTGCCGACCGCGACGCCGGACAACTACGGCTCATATATCTCCGATCACGTGCTCGAAGCCCGGATCGACAAGTGGGGCGGCACGCAGTACGCGCCGGTGATGAACGACATCGTCGACTTCTTCTTCCGCGCGCCGGAGCCGAAGCGCGAAGAAAAGCGCGGCTTCCTGAGCCGGCTGTTCGGCGGCGCGGACGAAGCGCCCGCGCCGGCCGCCTCCGCACCGGTGAACGGCCACCTGCCCGCATGGGTGCTGTTCGTCACCGACGGGCAGAACCCGAACAACGACCGCAAGCGCGTGCGCCAGTTGATGGCCGAGTCTCAGCACTTTCCGCTGTACTGGTCGCTGGTCGGCGTCGGCGATCCGAACGAATTCGGCTTCCTCGCGGAAGTCGCGGACGAAATGCCGAACGTCGGCTTCCTGCATCTCGAGTCGCTCGATCTCAGCGACGAACAGATCTACGAACAGTTGATCACGCAGGAATTCTGCGACTGGGTGCGCGCGAAGTAAGCGCGGCCCGCATGCCCCTTTTTCAAAACTCGATTACCCCATCATGTTGAAAGACTTCAAGATCCCGCTGTCGCTCACCGTGCTCGCGCTGGTCGCGGCCTATCTCCTCGGCGGCGTAAAGGACATGCTGATCGTCGCGGTCCTGTGCGTGCTCGAAATTTCGCTGTCGCTCGACAACGCGGTCGTCAATGCATCGGTGCTCAAGAACTGGTCGGAGAAGTGGCGCAACCGCTTCATGGTGTTCGGCCTGCCGGTTGCCGTGTTCGGCATGCGGCTCGTGTTCCCGCTGCTGATCGTCGCGGTGATCGGCCACATCGGAATGTGGGATGCGCTGACGCTCGCGATCGAATCGCCGGAGAAGTACGCTGCGATTCTGACCTCCGCGCATCACCAGGTGTCGGCGTTCGGCGGCGCGTTCCTGCTGATGGTGTTCTTCAAGTTCATGCTCGACACCGAGAAGGACGAGCACTGGATCGGTTTCCTCGAAGGCCCGATGCGCCATCTCGGCCGCATCACGGCGCTGGAAGTGGCGCTGACGCTCGCGATCGTGATCGTCGCGTCGTTCTATGTGCCGGCGGCCGAGCAGGTCAGCTTCCTGCTCGCGGGCGCGTTCGGCGTGATCAGCTTCGTGATTGCGCACGGCATCGGCGACCTGATCGGCGGCGAGGACACCGGCACGCGCGTGGTGCGCGAAGGCGTCGCGGGCTTCATGTATCTCGAAGTGCTCGATTCGTCGTTCAGCTTCGACGGCGTGATCGGCGCGTTCGCGCTGTCGAACAACATCTTCCTGATCGCGCTCGGCCTCGGCGTCGGCGCGGCCTACATCCGGGAGATGACGCTCGTGCTGCTGAAGAAGGGCACGCTCGCGCAGTATCGCTTTCTCGAACACGGCGCGTTCTGGGCGATCGGTGCGCTCGCAACGATCATGTTCCTCGGCGTGAAGTTCGAGGTGCCCGAGGTCGTCACGGGCCTGATCGGTGCGGCGATGATCGCGGCGGCCGTGTGGTCGTCGATCGTCGTGCAACGCAAGGAAGACCGGACCGCCGTGGCGGGCAAGTAATACGCGCGGCACGGACACCATCAACGAGGGGCCGCGCACGGCGGCCCGGCATTGCCGCCGGCGCAACGGCGGTTCCAGCAGAAGAGGTTCAGATGATCAATTTGTCGAAAGGCGGTCGCGTCAACCTGTCGAAGGAAGCGCCCGGCACGCAGAAATTCCGCATCGGTCTCGGTTGGGACGCAAACGCGACGGACACGGGCACGGATTTCGATCTCGACGTGTCGGTGTTCCTGTGCAAGTACGATGCGCAGACCAATCCGAAGCTGATCTCGGATCAGCACTTCGTGTTCTACAACAGCGAAGTGCGTACGATGGACCGTAACGAAACCTTCATCCAGCCGGGTGACGATTTCCCGAAGCGCGGGATGCCGGCGTCGAAGTGCATGGGCGTCGTGCATAGCGGTGACAACCGCACGGGCAGCGGCGGCGGCGACGATGAAGTGATCTTCATCGACATGACGAAGCTTGCTGCCGACGTCGAGGAAATCTCGGTGGTCGTGACGATCGACCAGGCCGAAGCGCGCCGCCAGAATTTCGGACAGGTTCGCAACAGCTACATCCAGATCGCCGACGAGGTGTCGGGTACGATGATCGCGAAGTATGCGCTTGAGGAAGATTTCTCGATGGAGACGTCGGTGCAGGTCGGCAGCTTCTATCGCCGCGACGGCCACTTCATGTTCAAGGCGGTCGGCGCCGGCTACAACCGCGGCCTCGGCGACTTCGTGCGCGCGTACGGCGGCGCGGTCTGACTGGCGGCAGCCCGGCGTAAGGGAAACCGCAGCGCCGGGCGGGATGCAGCGATGACGAATCCGTCCGACGAGCCGAAGCGGCTCGAGTTCGATACGACGCCCGAGCGCACGCCCGGGCGTCTTGCGTTCGACGCGCCGTCCACGGCCGGTGTGCCGGCCGCGCGTGTGCCCGACCGGCCGGCGCCGCAGGCGCTCGACTTCGGGCCGGCGTCCGACAAGGCCGTGCGCGCGGCGCCCGCCGATGCGATTGGCCGCGCGCTGTTCGGCGAGTCGAACCACCCGCTGCTCGAAGCGTGCTTCCGCGCCGCGCAGGCGAGCTTCCCGAATCTCTATCCCGACTTCGCGCCGCGCATCGAGCGGCACATCCGGCAACTGGTGCCGCTCAAGCTTGCGACGGTAGCGACGATCGGCGACGGTGCGCTGGAGACGGCGGGCAACCTCGTCGAAGCCGTCGCGGCGACGACGCGCGAATTCAACGAATTCGGCGCGGCCGACATGATGGCCGGCCTGCTCGCGCAGGCGACGCGCAAGGCCGGCATGTTCGAACGCTGGTTCGGCGCGGCGTCGAGCCATGTCGACTACCGCGCGGCGCTCGGCGCGCTCAAGCAATCGCTCGGCTTCTTCCCGCGTCGCACCGAGGAGCTTGCCGCGAAGGTTCGCCATGCGGAAGAAAACCTTGTGGTCGTGCTCGCGGCGCTGAGCGCGGTGGCGGACGTCGTGCGCGTGCCGGACGACGCAGGCGTCGAGCGCACGCTGTTCGACCGCCGCAACATCGTCGGGCAGGCCGTCCAGCAGATCCGGATACAGCCCGCGCAACTGCGCGGGCTCGACGAGCGCGTGACCGACCTGCTGTCGCGCGCCGATCACCTGATGAACGTCGTGTTGCCCGCGGCACTGGCGGCGCGACCGCAGCGCTGAGCGAACGGCACGACGGCCACGTGCGCTTCGGCGCGCGTGGTCGCTGCCCGGGCCATGCTTCGTCACGCCGTTTCGCGCGCACTGGCGCGAGTCTGCTATCTTCCCGGGCATCTCATCGCTTTTCCGCCGATTCTCCATGACTGACCGCATCGTCGCCGCATTCGATTTCGATGGCACCATCACGACCACCGACAGCTTTCGCCATTTCGTCCGCTATGCGGTCGGCACGCCGCGCTTCGCGTGGGCCGGGCTGCGCGCGCTGCCGTGGATCGTCGCGATGAAGGCCGGGTTGCTGTCGCGCGGCGACGCGAAGGCGAAGTTCGCGTCGTTCGCGTTCGGGCCGGTGCGCGAGGACGCGCTCGATGCGCTGGCAAGCACTTTCGCCGGTACGACCCTGCCGCGCTTCGTGCGACCGGAAATGCTCGAACGGATTCGCGAGCATCGGGCGCGCGGGCATGAAGTCGTGCTGGTCAGCGCGTCGCCGTCGCTGTATCTGGAGAAGTGGGCGAAGACGGCCGGTTTCGACGCCGTGCTCGCGACGCGGCTTGCGTTCGAGCGCGGCGCATTCGCCGGGCGGCTCGACGGCGAGAACTGCTGGGGGCCGCAGAAGGTCGTGCGGCTGCGCGGGTGGTGGGGCGACCGGCCGCCGACTCAACTGTTCGCGTACGGCGACAGCCGCGGCGACAAGGAAATGGCCGAACTCGCGAACTGGTCGTGGATCCGCGGGCAGGGAGCGATGCCGCCGATCGGCGATTGATACGGCGCGCTGCCGACGCCGGTATTACGCGTCGACCTGCACGTGACGCGTGCCGCGCGAAGGACGATAAGCACCCCAGCGATTCGCACGCGCGAACGTGCCGACGTCGTTGAAGCGCACACCCACTTCGCGCAGCGCCGCATGCGCGGTTCGTGCGGTCAGTTGCCGGATGTAGAACGGGTCGCGTACGACGAAGTGATGGATCGCGTGCGTGCTGCCGAAGTTGAAGCAGAACAACTGGAACGGCAGCATCCA
This sequence comes from Burkholderia sp. MS455, assembly GCF_016899445.1. Lineage (NCBI taxonomy): Bacteria > Pseudomonadati > Pseudomonadota > Betaproteobacteria > Burkholderiales > Burkholderiaceae > Burkholderia > Burkholderia sp. MS455. Next base: position 2,434,728 of record NZ_CP041779.1, on the reverse strand, counting down.
CCACGGGTTGAGTACCTGCGTCTGCTGGATCACGTTGCGCGAATCGATGTCGCCGAAGTAATGCATGTTCGAGCTGACGAAGTTGATGCAGAAGCTGCGCACGAAGTTCGGCCCGAGCCACACGACCGCCAGGAAATCGACGATATCCATCACACGCTCGACCAGGGCCGGCACCGTTACCGCATAGCCGAACGCGTGCAGTGCGAACAGGCCGACGTGATAGACGATGAACGCGTGCCACAGCGCGTAGTACACGTGACCGACCGGCATGTACGACGACACCTGCTCGACACGCAACTGCATGCGCTCGGCCGGATCCTGCACCGGCTGCGCGGCAACGTACTGCTTAACCTTGCGGCGCATCGCGGCCGGCCGCAGCACGACGGCGAGCATCCCGTCCGCGATCATCAGCAGGCGCTTCACGCCCCAGCGCTCGCCGTTGGTGATGCCGAATTCCTCGAGATCCGATTCGCCGCCCGACACCTTGTGGTGATGCAGGTGCATGCGCCGCCGCGTCCACGGGTTGATCGTTCCCGGCCGCGTGAGCCAGCACAGCGCCATCATCAGGTGATAGGCCCACGGCGTCTTTTTGAAGTACATCAAGTGGATCAGGTCGTGCTCGAGTTCGTGGATCAGCGACGTGACGAACGCGGCGAGCGGCAGCGCGACGTACCACGCGATCGTGCCGCGTGCATACAGCCACGCGATCGCGAGCATCGCAGCGACCGACACGGCCATCACGGTCGCGCCGACGAGGTTCTGGTTGTCGAGCAGCGGAAAGCGCGCGCGGATCGCATCGCTCGCGGCGTTGACCTCGCGGCGGACGTACGCGACCTTGTCTGCGTCGTTGCGAAAGACGGTTCGTGCGGGTTGGCTCATCGACCGGAATCCGTGCGGAAAGAGTGGGGCGTCATGCCGATGTGACAAGCATAGGCGGGCGCCGCACCGCACGCGAGGGCCGCCGGTGCCAATGGTGGTGTCATTTCGGGCCACGATGGCCGGCGAGCGGGTGCCCGATCGCGCGCCGCGAGGCTAGAGTGCCGCCGCGGTGTCATTGCGGGCCAGCGGCGCTACAATCCGCCGAAATCGCTTCGGAGTCCGCCGCATGGCCCTGTCCGTCCCGGATGCCGCGCGCCAGTTGAACAAGGCGACGGTGTCGTCCGCATATGCGCTGTTCATGCTGATGCTGGCCGAGGAGCGCGGGATCGATAACGACCGCATTCTCGCCGGCTCGGGCGTCGAGCGCGAGCGGCTCGCGCAGCCCGATGCGCGCATCACGCCGCTGCAGCAGGCGGCGATCGTGTTCAACCTGCTCGACGCGACGGACGACCCGACGATCGCGATCGAGATCGGCCTGCGCAGCAGCCTGACGAAAGCGGGGCTGATCGGTTTCGGGCTGATGAGCTGCGCGACGCTTGGAGAGGCGATCGCGCTCGGCATCCGCTATCTGCCGACGCGCGTGCCGTTCTTCTCGGTGCGGCTCGCGCAACTCGACGGGATCGTCGACATCGACGTGCTCGAAGCGTTTCCGCTCGGCCGGCTGCGCCAGTTTGCAGTGGGGAACTTCCTGGTCGAGACCGCGATCCTGTTCAATTCGCTGCTGTATCCGGCGCCGGGGCGTACGCTGCAGTCGCGTGCCGAACTGCACTTCGAATGGCCCGAGCCGCCATGGTTCGAGCGTTATCGCGCGCGGCTGCCGCGTTGTCATTTCGATGCAAGCGCGAACCGCATCCGCTGCGACGCCGCACTGCTCGACGAGCCGATCGGTACCGCGAACGCACAGACCGCGCAGATGATCGTCCAGCAGTGCGAGGCCGAACTCGCGCGGCTCGGTTATGCGGAGAGCATCGTCGAGCGCGTGCGCAACCTGCTGATCTGCGGCGATGGCGGTTATCCGTCGGTCGACGACGTCGCGCGCGAGCTGCACGTATCGGCGCGCACGCTCAAGCGCAAGCTCGCCGAGTACGGCGCGACCTATTCGGCGCTGCTCGACGAGATCAGGCTGCGCGATGCACTGCGGCTGCTGGAGGGCACGCGGCTGCCGGTCGACGAGATTGCGGCGCGCGTCGGTTATACGGACCGCGCCAATTTCACGCGTGCGTTCAAGCGCTGGACGGGTGTTGCGCCGAGCGAGCGGCGCTGAGCGAGAGCACGGGGGACCGGCGTTCGCAGCGGACCTGCCGGATCGTGCCCAGGCATTGCTTGGTCAGACGATCTCGACCCAGTTTGCACCGCGCCCGCCTGCTGCACGCGCGTGCAGCGACAGCGCGCCGTCGTCCGGCGCGATCGCATATACCGACACGTATTCCGACTGCTCGCCGCACGCGACGAGCCAGCGCCCCGACGGATCGATCGCGAACCCGCGCGGCTGCGTTTCGGTGGTTGTTGCGTGCGCGGGCTCGAACGTGCCGTCGGCGGTGCGGCGATAACAGAGCAGTTGGCTCGACGTGCGTTCGCTGACATACGCGAAACGCTCGTCGGGCGTCAGGTGCAGGTCGGCGGCCCACACGGACGGTTCGGCAGGCGCGGGCGGCCGCGCATGGCCTTGCGCGAGTTCGGCGACGGCCGGGTGGCGCGCGCTCACGTGCGCGTCGCCGAGCCGGCCGCTGTCGGGATCGCGCGCGAACGTCGCGAGCGTGCCCTGGAATTCGCTGACGACGACGAGCGCGCGGCCGTCGCGCGCGAATCGCAGGTGACGCGGGCCGAAGCCGGCCGGCACGCGCGTTTCGCCGTGTTCGGCCAAACGCAGGCCGGCTGCGTCCTCGACGAGCGCGAAGCTGAACACGCGATCCGAGCCGAGCGAACTGACGTACGCGAAACGATTGTCCGGCGACACGATCACCGCATGCGCGTTCGCGATGCCGCCGGCCACCTGCAGCGGCGCGCCGTCGCCGTCGCGCACGCGCGCGGCGTCGTAGAGGCTCAGCGAATTCCCGCCGTACGACGCACCGAGCAGCCAGCGGCCGCTGCGGTCGAGCGACAGGTACGCGTGGCTCGCATCGATCGCGGTCGCGCCGATGCGTGCGAGCGCGCCCGTGGCCGCGGCGACGCGGAATGCGACGATCGTCGGCTGCTCACCGCGCGTCGCGACGTAGAGCCGCGCGCGGTCGGCCTGCACGGCGATCGGCATCGCGACGTCGGCGGCCGGATAGCGGGCGAGCGGCGCGAGCGTGCCGTCGCTCGCGAGGGAGAACGTGGCGAGGTCGCCGTCGGCGGCATTCGAGACGACGACGGTCAGGCGGTCAGTGTTCGGCATGGCGGAGCATCGTAGCGTTCGTGAAGGACTCGTCGGCCGGCAGGCCGCGCGGCGGATCGCTGCGCCGGTGCGTGCGCGTGAACAGCGCGGCGACCGCGGCGACGAGGGACGCGATCGCGAGCGCATACAGCCCGCCCGTGATCGAACCCGTATGTTGCTTCAGATAGCCGAATGCCGTCGGCGCGACGAAGCCGCCGAGATTGCCGACCGAGTTGATCAGCGCGATCACGGCCGCGGCCACGCGCGTGTCGAGGTAACCCTGCGGGATCGGCCAGAACAGCGACGCCGCAGCCTTGAAGCCGAGCGCGGCGAAGCAGATCGACGCGAACGACCACACGGGATCGTGCGACGTCGACGCGAACAGCCCGCACGCGGCGAGCACGAGCGCGAACGCGAGCCAGCGCTGCGGATGCTTCCATTTCGCGGACAACACCGCGAAACCGTACATCGCGCCGATCGCGATCATCCACGGAATCGTGTTGTACAGGCCGACCTGGAAATCGCTGAGGCCGCCCATCTTGCGAATGATCGTCGGCAGCCAGAACGTGGCCGCGTAGATCGTCAGCTGGATCGAGAAGTACAGGAAGCAGAACAGCATGATCTGCGGATCGCGCAGCAGCGAGGTGGCGCGCACGGGCACGTTCGAGCGTACGTCGCGCGTTGCGCGCTCCGCGTCGAGCGCCGTTTCGAGTGCCGCGCGTTCGTCGGTGGTGAGCCACGTCGCGTCGCGGATGTGCGATTTCAGCAGCAGCCAGCTCGCGCCGCACAGCGCGACCGAGAACAGCCCTTCGATCAGGAACATCCATTGCCAGCCTTCGAGGCCGAAGCCGCGGATCGACAGCAGCGCGCCGGTGACGGGCCCGGACAGCACCGACGCGAACGCGGAGCCGCCGAGGAAGATCGCCATCGCCTTGCCGCGCTCCTGCGGCGGCAGCCATTGCGACAGGTACAGCACGACGCCGGGGAAGAAGCCGGCCTCGGCCGCGCCGAGCAGGAAGCGCAGCACGTAGAACGACGTGTCGTTCCACACGAACGCCATCGCGGCCGCGACGATGCCCCACGTCGCCATGATCCGCGCGAGCCACACGCGTGCGCCGTAGCGCTGCATCAGCAGGTTCGACGGCACTTCGAACAGCGCATAGCCGACGAAGAACAGCCCGGCGCCGAGCCCGTACGCGGCCGCGCCGATGCCGATCGACGCTTCGAGGTGGCGATCGACGAAACCGACGTTCACGCGGTCGATGTAGTTCGCGATGAACATGATCAGCACGAGCGGCAGCACGTGCCACTTCACTTTCGAGACGGCGGACGCGAGCGGGTCGCGGCCGGGTAGCGCGGGCGAGGGCGGGTTCAACGGTGTCTCCGGTCGGGCGGCGGACGGGGCGGCAGCCCGCGTCGGCGTCTGGGTGGTGGCTTATGTAGTATGTCGTCGTATAACATGGTACGCCTGAGTGTTAATGGAGACGTCACGGGTTTACCCGGAAAATTCCCGGATATTGGTAAATATCATGAGATCGATTGGATATTCGATCATGTCTGATGACGTATAACTACTGTGAGCGTGTGCGCTGCAAGCCATTTGCAGGTGAATCCGGCTACGCTGTATCGAGGAGCGCGCGCGGTTGCGGCAAAATACCGGGCTCGCGCGCTCGGTGTACATGGCATGTGCGCGAACGGCGGCGATTTCATGCTGAATACGGAGCGACGGAACATGCAGGACAACCACCATGGACGGCACTTCTTCGCGTTCAACGGCGATGCGGACGGCCTGTGCGCGCTTCAGCAACTGCGGCTCGCGGAAGGCGCACACGGCCTGCTCGTGACAGGCGTGAAGCGCGACATCCGGCTGCTCGAGCGGATCGATGCGCGGGCCGGCGATCGTGTCACCGTGCTCGACGTGTCGCACGATCAGAACCGCGACGCGTGCGCGCGACTGCTGCGCGAAGGGGCGACAGTCCGCTATTTCGATCATCACTTCGCAGGCGAGCTACCCGCCGATCCGGGCTTCCACGCACATATCGACACGGCGGCAGATGTCTGCACGAGCGCGCTCGTGAACCGCCATCTCGGCGGCCGGCATGTGCGCTGGGCGATCGTCGCGGCATTCGGCGACGAACTGCCGGCGCTCGGCGGCGCGCTCGCGCGCGAGCAAGGGATCGACGACGCCGAACGGTGCACGCTCGCCGAACTCGGGCTCTACCTGAACTACAACGCGTACGGCGATTGCATCGGCGATCTGCACTTCGATCCGGCGGCGCTCGCCGACGCGATGCTGCCGTGCGTCGATCCGCTGGATTTCGTGCGCGGGACCGCCGTGTTCGCCGCACTGCGCGACGGCTACCGCGACGACATGGCGCGCGCATGCGCGCTTGCGCCGCTGCGCGAGGTGCCGGGCGCGACGCTGGTACGGATGCCTGATCAACCGTGGGCGCGCCGCGCGACCGGGATGCTCGCGAACGAACGAATGCGCAACGCGCCGCATGCGGCGCTCGCGGTGCTGTCGCCGCGCGCCGATGGCGGGCTCGTCGTCAGCGTGCGCGTGCCCGACGGCCGGCCGCTCGGCGCCGACGAGTTCTGCCGCGGCTTTGCGACCGGCGGCGGGCGCAAGCGCGCGGGCGGCATCAACCATCTGCCGGAAACCGAGTTCGACGCATTCGCCGCGCGTTTCGAGGCGGCGTTCCGGCTCGATTGACGAAGCGATCGGCGACGCGCGCCGTGCAGCCGTTGCGCGGCGCGCGTCGTGGCCAAGGTCAGCCGAATCAGCCGGTCGCACCCGCGAGCACGGCCGGCACGTGCCGCGCATCGCGGTGCACATGCACCCGACATCGAGCATAGGCCGGCGGACGCGGCGAAGAGTCGTCGGAATGGACCAAGGCGTTTCACCGGGCGCGCGACGCGGTGCGATGGCCGTGGCCGTCATCGGCACGTTGGCACGTCGAGCGTCGACACCGTGTGGCGCAGCCGCGACAATACGCATCCTGTTCCGCTTTCCGCATCGAGGTGCCCGTGCCCGCCAAGTCGTCCGTTGCTCCCGCGATCGTCTGGTTTCGCGACGATCTGCGCGTGACCGACCAGCCCGCGCTGACGCGCGCGGTCGAGTCAGGCCGGCCGCTCGTGTGCGTGTTCGTCGACGATACGGGTGCCGGCTCGGGGCGCCCGCCGGGCGGCGCAGCGCGCTGGTGGCTGCACGGGTCGCTGGCCGGGCTCGATGCCGCGCTCGCGCGTCACGGCGGGCGCTTGCTGCTGTTGCGCGGTGACGCGCAGCGCGAGATCGAGCGCGTCGTACGCGACACGGGCGCGGCGGCTGTGTACTGGAACCGCCGCTACGCGCAGCCGCAGCGCGACGCCGACGCGGCGCTGAAGGCGTCGCTCAAGGCGCGCGGCGTCAAGGTCGAGAGCAGCAACGGCAGCCTGCTGAACGAGCCATGGGAGGTGCTGACGGGCAGCGGTGCGCCATACCAGGTGTTCACCGCGTACTGGCGCGCCGCGCGCCACGACCGCACGGTCGCCGCGCCGCTGCCAGAACCGGAACGGATCGTGTTTCAACCGTGGCCGGAAACCGTGCGTGACCGTGCGCTGGCGCTCGACGCGCTCGCGTTGCGTTCGCCCGTGCCGGACTGGGCCGGCGGCCTGCGCGACGCGTGGCCCGCACCCGACGAAGTCGGTGCGCACGAACGGCTCGACGCGTTCCTGTCGGCGTCGCTTGCCGGTTATGCGGATGCGCGCGATCGTCCCGACCGGCCCGCGACGAGCCGGCTGTCGCCGTTCCTGCGCTTCGGCAACGTATCGCCGCGACAGGTGTGGCACGCGGTGCAGGGCGCCGCGAATGCAGGCGGCGCGGCGTACGTTGCGGGCGCCGACAAGTTCCTGAGCGAGCTCGGCTGGCGCGAATTCAGCTACGCGCTGCTGTATCACTTCCCGGCGCTCGCGACCGACAACTTCCGCGCGCAGTTCGATGCGATGCCGTGGCGTGACGATGCCGCGGCGCTGCGCGCATGGCAGCGCGGCCGGACCGGCTATCCGCTCGTCGATGCGGGCCTGCGCGAGCTGTGGACCACCGGCTGGATGCACAACCGTGTGCGGATGGTCGTCGCGTCGTTCCTCGTCAAGCATCTGCTGATCGACTGGCGCGCGGGCGAAGCGTGGTTCTGGGACACGCTGGTCGACGCCGATCCCGCGAACAACGCGGCGAGCTGGCAGTGGGTGGCCGGCTGCGGCGCCGACGCCGCGCCGTATTTCCGCATCTTCAATCCGGTCGCGCAGGGCGGGAAGTTCGACCCGGACGGCGCATACGTGCGGCGCTGGGTGCCCGAACTCGCGAGCCTCGACACCGCGTCGATCCACGCGCCGTGGGAAGCGTCGCCGCTGCAGCTCGACGCGGCCGGTGTGCGGCTCGGCGTCGACTATCCGGCACCGCTCGTCGATCACGCCGCCGCGCGCGCTCGCGCGCTCGAGGCGCTGGCCGCATTGCCGAAACGTCGCTGACCGTCTGCCCGCGCGGCACGGTTCGCCGCGTCAGTTGCAGAACGCGACGTGTTCGAGCAGCGCGTACGCGACCCCCGAATCGAAGTAGGCCGAGCCGCACCACGCGACGAACGCGAGCGTGCCGGCCGCCAGCGCCGCGCGGATCATGCCCATGCCGCGTTGCCCGATGCCGGGCGCGCGACACGCGCGTCGTCGATCGGCAGGTGCAGAAGCGCCGCGAGCACGCCGAGCGCGATCGAACCGATCCACAGCGGCAGGTACGAATGCGTCGCGTCGTACACGATCGCACCGAGCCAGACGCCGAAGAAGCTGCCGAGCTGGTGCCCGAAGAACACGAAGCCGAACAGCGTCGCGATGTAGCGCACGCCGAACACCTGCGAGATCACGCCGTTCGTCAGCGGCACCGTGCCGAGCCACGTGAACCCCATCACCGCCGCGAACACATAGACGCTCGCGGGCGACAGCGGCGCGGCGACGAACGCGGCCATCGCGAGCGCGCGCACGAGGTACAGCACCGACAGCACGTACTTGCGTCGCAGCAGCCCGCCGAGATGCCCGCACGCATAGGTGCCGGCCACGTTGGTCAGCGCGATCAGCGCGAGCGCGACGCTTGCGTGGCGCGCCGGCAGCCCGTGGTCGAGCAGGTAAGCGGGCAGGTGCGTCGCGATGAACGCAAGCTGGAAGCCGCACGCGAAGAAGCCCGCGTTCAGCAGCCAGAAGCCGCGATGCGCGAACGCCTCGCGCACCGCTTCGCCGATCGACTGGTCGGGGCCGGCGGCGGCGCCGGACGCTTGCGCGGGCTGGTCGCGCAGCAGCACGGCGAGCGGCGCGAGCAGCGCGGCGACGAGCGCCAGCGCGACGAACGCGTGCCGCCAGCCGATGCCGCCGATCAGTTCCTGCGCGACGGGCACCATGCAGAACTGGCCGAGCCCGCCGATCGCGCCGGCGACGCCGAGCGCCCAGCCGCGCCGGTCGGGCGGAAACAGGCGGCTCAGCGCGCCGTAGATCGATGCGAATGCCGATCCCGACAGTGCGATGCCGATCACGAGCCCGGCGCCGACCGTGAACATACCGGTCGACGCCGCGTGCGCCATCGTGACGAGCCCGGCCGCATACAGCAGCATCCCGGCGACGATCACGCGCACCGACCCGAAGCGGTCGGCGACCATCCCCGTGAACGGCTGCGCGACACCCCAGATCAGGTTCTGCAGCGCCAGTGCGAGCCCGAATGCTTCGCGCGACCAGCCATGGTCGAGCGATACGGGCGCGAGGAACAGGCCCTGCACATGGCGGATGCCGAGCGCGGCGCCCATGATCAGGCCGCCCGCCAGCACGGGCAGCCAGCGGCGTCGGACTTCCTGCTCGATCGGGGTCATGCGTGTCTCCGGATGCAGGCGCGCGGCGAAACGGCCGCGCTCGATTCGATTAGACGATCGGGCCCGGCGTCGCTCAAGCGATCATTCGGTCAGGTTGGCATGCGTGCGGGGAATGTGACGGGGGGCGGCCGGGTGGGCGGCAGCGGCCGGCCGTGCGTGGTCGGGGTAGCCGAAAAGCCTGCGCCGGCTTACGTCGACGCCATGTCGTGCGCGTGCATCGCGGTATCGCATTCGGCCGCTTCGGCGAGCATCCAGTCGCGCACGTCGGCGACTTCGCGGCGCGGTGCCGGATCGTGCTGGAACAGCCAGTAGCCGTACGTATCCGACAGCGCCTGCGTGTGCGGCCCGAGCACCGCGAGCCGCCCGTCCGCAAGCATCGGCGAGACCAGCGCGAGCCGGCCGAGCGCGACGCCCTGGCCCGCGATCGCGGCCTGGATCACCTGGTCGTACTGGTTGAAGCGCAGCACGCCTTTGGGGCGCGCGTCGCCGAGCCCGGCCGCGTGCAGGTGCGTGCGCCACTGCAATTGCGGTTGCGGCGGCCCGTCGAATTCGAGCAGCACGTGGTCGGCGATCGCGGCCGCGCTCGTGACCGGCCGCGCGGCGAGCGCGGGATGCGCGACCGGCACGACGATCTCGTCGAACAGGCGCAGCGCGCCGGTCGGCGCGCGATCGCGCGGGCAATAGCGGATGCCGAGGTCGATGCCCTCGGCGCGCAAATCGAGTACCTTGTCGTTCGCGGCGACGCGCAGGTCGATCTCCGGCAGGCGCGCCTGCAGCCGCCCGAGCCGCGGCAGCAGCCACAGCGCGGTGACGCCGATGCTCGCGGTGATCGTGACGGGCTGGCGTTCGCGCGCGGCGGCGAGCGACGCGACGGTGTCCTGCAGGCTGTGCAGCGCCGCATCCGCGACGCGGAACAGCCGTTCGCCTTCCGGCGTGAACGCGATCTTCCGGTAGCCGCGCTGCAGCAACGCGACGCCGAGATGCGCTTCGAGCGCATGCACCTGGCGGCTGACCGCCGACTGCGTGACGCACAGGTCCTGCGCGGCGAGCGTGATGCTCATGCGGCGGCCGACGGCGACGAAACCGCGGACCAGGTCGAGCGACGGGAGACGGACGAGAGGCGTTGACATGCGCGTGACTCATGCGAACGGAGCAGGAAGATTGGTTGAGAACGCGGCACGCGTCAAGTTCAATGGACGCTGCCCGATGGGCACGGGCGGTGGCTCGGAGCGTGAAGCACGGGGCCGGAGCGGGCGCTGAAGCGCTGTCTGGCCGACCGCAAAGCATGTGGCCCGAGTAAGCGCTGTAGCGCTAACTGCGATCGACGGGAGACAGGATGACGATTTCGAACGAAGGAGACGGAGCGGCGCCGGGCAGTCGCGCGGCGGGCGCGTTGCCCCCCGAGCCCGTGACGCTGCGTGCGGCCGACGGCTTTGAATTGCGCGGCCATGTGTGGCGCCATCGCGGCGGCGGTGCGGCGCGGCCCGTGACGGTCGTCAATTGCGCGACGTCGGTGCGCTGCGACTATTACTTCCGTTTCGCGGCCTGGTTGTTCGCGCAGGGGCGCGACGTGCTCGTCTACGACTATCGCGGCATCGGCGGGTCGCGCCCGGCGCGGCTCGCGAAGCTGCGCGCGAACTGGCTCGACTGGGGGCAGCTCGATTGCGAGGCCGCGCTGCAATACGCACGCGACGCGTTTCCGGGCCAGCCGATCGACGTCGTCGCGCACAGCATCGGCGGCTGCGTGCTCGGGCTCGCGGCGTCGAACGTGCACGTGCGGCATGCGGTGACCGTCGGCGCGCAGTATGCGTACTGGCGCGATTACCTGCCGGCCGAACGGCGGCGCATGTGGTGGAAGTGGCATGTCGCGATGCCGGCGCTCGCGGCCGTGTTCGGCTACGTGCCCGCGAAGCGGCTCGGCTGGATGGAGGACACGCCGCGCGGCATCGCGCTGTCGTGGGCGCGTTCGCGGCCGCGTTTCGAGGACGGCTACGTCGGCGGCCTGTTCGAGGAAGGTGCCGTGAGCCGTGCGGCGCTGCCGACGCGCTTCGCGGGGCTGTCGGCACCGATGCTCGCGATCGGCGTCGACGACGACGCGTTCGGCACGATCGGCGCGATCGAGCGGCTGGTCGGTTACTACACGGGCAGCGATGTCACGCACCTGCGGATTGCGCCGGCCGACATCGGCGTCGACGCGATCGGCCATTTCGCGTTTTTCCACAGCCGCTTCACCGACACGCTGTGGCCCGTCGCGCTGCACTGGCTGCAACACGGCGTGCTGCCGGCCGATGCGCCGGGCAGCGTGCACGCGCTGCATCCGGCGTCGCGTGCGCGGGTGACGGGTAGCGGCGTGCCGGGCGTTGCCGCGAATGGGTGACGCGGGGCGGCCGCGCACGTTGCCGCGCGCGGCCTTCGAATGTCGTTCATGAAGCATCCGTCGTTCGATGCGGGCGCGGCAATCCGCGCACACGCCGGTTCGTGCGCCGGCGCGATCGATTAACATCTGACGTTTCATTCCACAGCACAGGCTGCCGCGTGCCGATGTCCATTCCGTCCGATTCCGCTTCCCCGGTCGACATACCCCGTGCGTGGCGCATGCATGCGCTCGACGTGCCGGCCGCCGCGTCCCGCGCCGGCGTGCGGATCGCGCGCATCGATTTCGACTGGCGCGTGCCGCTGGCGTCGCCCGCGTATGCGGCGCTCCGCGATGACGAGCGTGCACGGGCCGCACGCTTCATGCGGCACGAGGATGCGGTGCGCAGCGCCGCGACGCGCGCCGCGCTGCGCGACGTGCTCGGCGCGGCCCTCGGTGTCGCGCCGCACGCGGTCACGATCGTCGTCGACGAAGCGGGGCGGCCGTCGCCGGATCCCGCGCATGGCACGACGCTCGATTTCAACGTGTCGCACGCGGGCGATCATGCGCTGCTCGCGTGGGTGCCCGCGGGCCGTGTCGGCGTCGACATCGAATCCTGCAGCCGCACGACCGACTGGCGTGCGCTGACGAGCGAAGTCTGTGCGCCGGCCGAGGCCGCGTATCTCGACGGCCTGCCGCCCGACGCGCGCGCACGCGAATTCATGCGAGTCTGGTCCGCGAAGGAGGCGCTGCTCAAGGCGCTCGGCACCGGTATCGGCGGCGGGCTGCGCGCGTTCGCGGTCGTGCCGCCGCGCGATGCGGCGACACCGGCGACGACGGTCGTCGAGCCGGCCGCGCCCGCCGCCGGCGTCGCGGCGTTCGACGCGGCGTGGGTCGACGCGGCGCCCGGCTACGCGGCATGCGTCGCGTGGACGCGCGCGTGAACCGGCGTCAACGAGCGGCGTTCATTCGAGCGGCGTGTCGTTCGGCGCCGCGTAGCGCGCCCTGATCACGTCGCTCATCGGGAAGTCGAACGACAGCCCCTTCGGCGGCACCGGCTTCATGAACCACTTGTCGTAGAGCGCGTCGATCTCGCCGCGTTTCATCAGTTGCACGAGCACGCCGTCGACGAGCGCCTTGAACTGCGGATCGTCCTTGCGCAGCATGAACCCGTAGGCCTCCGACGACTGCGGCGTGCCGACGATCTGCCAGTCGGCCGGCTTCGCGGCGAGCTGGCGCACGCCCGCGAGCAGCACGTCGTCCATCATGTACGCGGCCGCGCGACCCGATTCGAGCGTGAGGCGTCCTTCGCCGTAGTCCTTCGCGCTGATGATCTGCATGTTCATCTTCTTTTCCTCGTTCATCTTGCGCAGCAGGCGTTCGGACGTCGTGCCCTGGTTCGTCACGACCGTCTTGCCGGCGAGGTCGGGGAAGTCGCGGATGCCCGAGCTCGTGCGCGTGAGCAGGCGCGTCGTCGCGACGAAGAAGGTGGTCGAGAACGCGACCTGCGCGTGGCGCGCGGCCAGGTTCGTGGTCACGCCGCATTCGAGGTCGACGGTGCCGTTCTGCACGAGCGGGATGCGGTTCTGCGACGTGACCGGGATGAAGCGCACCTGCAGGTCGGGCTTGCCGGTGCGCGCCTTCACCGCGGCGATCACGCGGTCGCACAGGTCCTGCGAGAAGCCGATTACCTTGCCGCCCGTGTCGACATAGGAGAACGGCACCGACGTTTCGCGATGGCCGATCGAGATCAGGTTGCTCTGCCGGATCTTCTCGAGCGTGCCCGACAGCGGTTCGGCGGCGAGCGACGCGCCGCACGCGAGCGTGCACGCGGCGACGAGCAGGCTGCGGCCGTACAGGGCGGCGAACCGCGGCGGGATGTTCATGACGGGTCTCCTTGGCGAATGATGATCCGTATGTTGCCAAAGAAAAAATAATCGCAACATATGTTAATGGCCGGATCCCGCCGGCCGGTCCGGCGGGCCGCGCCGGACATCAGGGAAACTCCCAAGCCGAAATCGGTGAAAAACGGGTTGTCTAGACAAGTTTGGCTGGCTACACTTCAATCCATTCCGAACTTGTCTAGACAGGATTGCTCACATGATTACGTTGACCCCCGGCCACCTGACCCTTCCGCAACTGCGCCGGATCGCACGCGAGTCCGTGCAACTGGCGCTCGACCCGGCCAGCTTCGCGAAGATCGACGCCGGCGCAAAGGCCGTCGCCGACATCGCCGCGAAAGGCGAGCCGGCCTATGGCATCAACACGGGCTTCGGCCGCCTGGCCAGCACGCACATCCCGCACGACCAGCTCGAACTGCTGCAGAAGAACCTCGTGCTGTCGCACGCGGTCGGCGTCGGCGAGCCGATGGCGCGTTCGTCGGTGCGCCTGCTGATGGCGCTGAAGCTGTCGAGCCTCGGCCGCGGCCACTCGGGCATCCGCCGCGAAGTGATGGACGCGCTGATCAAGCTGTTCAACGCGGACGTGCTGCCGCTGATCCCGGTGAAGGGCTCGGTCGGTGCATCGGGCGACCTCGCGCCGCTCGCGCACATGTCGGCCGTGCTGCTCGGCGTCGGCGAAGTGTTCATCCGCGGCGAGCGTGCCAGCGCGCTCGACGGTCTGCGCGTCGCGGGCCTCGCGCCGCTGACGCTGCAGGCGAAAGAAGGCCTCGCGCTGCTGAACGGCACGCAGGCCTCGACGGCGCTGGCGCTCGACAACATGTTCTCGATCGAAGACCTGTATCGCACCGCGCTCGTCGCGGGCGCGCTGTCGGTCGACGCGGCAGCCGGCTCGGTGAAGCCGTTCGACGCGCGCATCCACGAGCTGCGCGGCCATCAAGGCCAGATCGACGCAGCCGCGTCCTACCGCGACCTGCTCGAAGGCTCGCCGATCAACCAGTCGCACCGCGACTGCGACAAGGTGCAGGATCCGTACAGCCTGCGCTGCCAGCCGCAGGTGATGGGCGCGTGCCTGGACCAGATGCGCCATGCGGCCGACGTGCTGCTGATCGAAGCGAACGCCGTGTCGGACAACCCGCTGATCTTCCCGGACACCGGCGAAGTGCTGTCGGGCGGCAACTTCCACGCCGAGCCCGTCGCGTTCGCGGCCGACAACCTCGCGCTCGCCGCAGCGGAAATCGGTGCGCTGGCCGAACGCCGCATCGCGCTGCTGATCGACGCGACGCTGTCGGGCCTGCCCCCGTTCCTCGTGAGGGACGGCGGCGTGAACTCGGGCTTCATGATCGCGCACGTGACGGCTGCCGCGCTGGCGTCGGAAAACAAGACGCTCGCACACCCGGCGTCGGTCGACTCGCTGCCGACTTCGGCGAACCAGGAAGACCACGTGTCGATGGCGACGTTCGCCGCGCGCAAGCTCGCCGACATCGCGGACAACACGAAGCACATCCTCGCGATCGAACTGCTGGCCGCCGCCCAGGGCGTCGACCTGCGCGCGCCGTATCACACGAGCCCGAAGCTGGCACCGGCGATGGAAACGATCCGCGCGCACGTCGCGCACTACGAGCTGGACCACTACTTCGCGCCGGACATCGCGGCGATCGCGAAGCTGGTCGGCGAGCGCGCGTTCGCGAAGATCAGCCCGTTCTCGTTCGCATCGGAACAGTAAGCCGATGAGCGCGCCGGTCTACCAGGAGATCAAGGATTTCATCCTGGGCCGCATCCACGCCGGCGAGTGGGAGGAGGGCGACCAGGTGCCGTCCGAGAACGAGCTGGCACGCGAGTTCAAGGTTGCGCGCATGACCGTCAACCGCGCGCTGCGCGAGTTGACGGCCGAGCAGGTGCTCACGCGCATGAAGGGCGCGGGCACCTACGTTGCGCGGCCGAAGTACGAGTCGACGCTGGTGGCGATCCGCAGCATCTCGGAGGAGGTCGGCGCGCGCGGGCATGCGTATCGCGCCAGCGTGCTCGGCCTCGAGACGATCCGCGCCGACGACGCGCTCGCCGACGAGATGCAGGTGGCCGTGCGCACGAAGCTGTTTCATTCGCAGGTGCTGCACTTCGAGAACGACGAGCCGGTGCAACTCGAAGAACGATGGGTGAATCCGGCGGTCGCGCCGGATTACGCCGAGCAGGATTTCACGAACACGACGCCGAACCTGTACCTGATGCG
Organism: Burkholderia sp. MS455; assembly: GCF_016899445.1. Taxonomy (NCBI): domain Bacteria; kingdom Pseudomonadati; phylum Pseudomonadota; class Betaproteobacteria; order Burkholderiales; family Burkholderiaceae; genus Burkholderia; species Burkholderia sp. MS455. The sequence continues at coordinate 2,419,130 of NZ_CP041779.1, read as the reverse complement.
CGCGGCTCCGCTGCAGCGCGTCGAGTACCGGATCGAAGCGGCGGCCCCGGCGCCGGAGCGGCGCGAGCAGCTGCGGATGGACGACGTCGAGCCGTGTCTGGTTTTACATCGGCGCACCTGGTCGCAGGGCGTCGTCGCCTCGGTGGCGAATCTGTGGCATCCCGGCAGCCGTTATCGCTTCACCGGGCATTTCTGATTCCTATTTGATATTCATTTTCCTTCGGGAGCAGTCGTCATGAACCATCCGAAACACATCGATCCCCGTCTCGATCCGACGCGCACGATCCGCGCGCCGCGCGGCAGCGAGAAGACCTGCAAGACCTGGCTGGCCGAGGCGGCGTACCGGATGATCCAGAACAACCTGGATCCGGAAGTCGCCGAGCACCCGCACGCGCTCGTGGTGTACGGCGGCATCGGCCGCGCGGCGCGCAACTGGGAATGCTACGACCAGATCCTCGCGTCGCTGAAGGATCTCGAGGAGAACGAGACGCTGCTGATTCAATCGGGCAAGCCGGTCGGCGTGTTCCGCACGCACAAGGATGCGCCGCGCGTGCTGCTCGCGAACTCGAACCTCGTGCCGCACTGGGCGACGTGGGATCACTTCCACGAGCTCGACCGCAAGGGCCTGATGATGTACGGCCAGATGACGGCCGGCAGCTGGATCTACATCGGCAGCCAGGGCATCGTGCAGGGCACCTATGAAACGTTCTTCTCGGTCGCGAACCAGCACTTCAACGGCGATCCGTCGGGCCGCTGGATCCTGACGGGCGGCCTGGGCGGGATGGGCGGCGCGCAGCCGCTCGCCGCGACGATGGCCGGCTTCTCGATGATCGCGGTCGAATGCGACGAGACGCGCATCGACTTCCGCCTGAAGACCCGCTATGTCGACAAGAAGGCGACGACGCTCGACGAGGCGCTCGGCATGATCGACGAAGCGAAGCGCACGGGCAAGCCCGTGTCGATCGGCCTGCTCGGCAACGCGGCCGACGTGTTCGCGGAACTCGTCGAGCGCGGCATCACGCCGGACTGCGTGACCGACCAGACGAGCGCGCACGATCCGATCAACGGCTACCTGCCGCAGGGCTGGACCGTCGCGCAATGGCGCGAGGCGCAGAAGGTCGATCCGCAGAGCATCGTGAAGGTCGCGAAGCAGTCGATGGCCGTTCAGGTGCGCGCGATGCTGGCGCTACAGGACCGCGGCGCGGCGACGCTCGACTACGGCAACAACATCCGCCAGATGGCGCTGGAAATGGGCGTCGAGAACGCGTTCGACTTCCCGGGCTTCGTGCCGGCGTACATCCGCCCGCTGTTCTGCGAAGGCAAGGGCCCGTTCCGCTGGGTCGCGCTGTCGGGCGATCCGGAGGACATCTACAAGACCGACCAGAAGGTGAAGGAGCTGATCCCCGACGATCCGCACCTGCACAACTGGCTCGACATGGCACGCGAGCGCATTGCGTTCCAGGGCCTGCCGGCACGGATCTGCTGGGTCGGCGTGAAGGATCGCTATCGCCTCGGCCAGGCGTTCAACGAGATGGTGAAGAACGGCGAACTGAAGGCGCCGATCGTGATCGGCCGCGACCACCTCGACACGGGTTCGGTCGCAAGCCCGAACCGCGAGACGGAATCGATGAAGGACGGTTCGGACGCGGTCAGCGACTGGCCGCTGCTGAACGCACTGCTGAACACGGCAGGCGGCGCATCGTGGGTGTCGCTGCACCATGGCGGCGGTGTCGGCATGGGCTTCTCGCAGCACTCGGGCGTCGTGATCGTCGCCGACGGTACGGCTGAAGCGCACGAGCGTCTCGGTCGCGTGCTGCTGAACGATCCGGCGACGGGCGTGATGCGCCATGCGGACGCCGGCTACGAACTCGCGCAGCAGACGGCCCGCGAAGCCGGCCTGAAGCTGCCGATGCTCGGCCGCTGAGCATGACGGCGCTCGACCAGGCGCCGGCAGACGTGACGCTGGCCGCCGCGATGATTCGCGCCGCGGATCTCGTCGCGTCGCCGTGGAAGAACGGCGGCGGCGTGACGCGCGAGATCGGTGCATTCCCGCCCGGCGCCGCGCTCGACACGTTCGCGTGGCGCGTGAGCGTCGCGGATGTCGGCGCGGCCGGGCCGTTCTCGCGTTTCGACGGGATCGACCGCACGCTGGTGCTGCTGTCCGGCGCGGGCATGACGCTCGCCGAAGCGGGCGGTGCACGCCACGTGCTCGATATGCCGCTGGCGCGCGCGGATTTCGCGGGCGAGACGGCGATCGATGCGACGCTGCACGACGGCGCGACGCGCGACTTCAACCTGATGACGCGCCGTTCGGCCGCGCGCGGCGCGCTCGACGTATGGCGCGCAGGCGCGCACCGCATCGAGCGTGCCGATACGGTGCTGCTGTTTTGCGCGGCCGGTGCGGTCGGCGTCGAAATCGACGGCACGCGCCACGCACTGGAAGAAATGGACACGCTGCGGCTCGACGGGCCGCGGCGTGCGTTTGACGTCGTCGTGAGCGGGGGCGGCGCGCTGCTTGCCGTCTCGCTCGCCGTCGGCGAACGAGGCTGAACGCATGAAACCGACTGTCTGGCATCACCTGAGGCTGTGTCCGCACGGCCATCCCGACGAGACGATCGACGACGCGGCGATCGCCGTCGACGAAACCGGCACGATTGTCTGGCTCGGCGCGTTGTCCGCGCTGCCGCACGGTCATGCGCACTGGCAGCGCGAGAATCTGCACGGCGCGTGGGTGACGCCGGGCCTCGTCGACTGCCATACGCACCTCGTATATGGCGGCACGCGCGCCGACGAATTCGCGCAGCGCCTCGCGGGCGTCAGCTACGAGGAAATCGCGCGACAGGGCGGCGGGATCGTGTCGACGGTGCGCGCGACGCGCGCGGCCGACGAGACGACGCTGTTCGTGCAGGCCGCCGCGCGCCTGCAGCCGCTGCTCGCCGAAGGCGTGACCGCGATCGAGATCAAGTCGGGCTACGGGCTCGACCTCGCGACCGAACGCAAGATGCTGCGCGTCGCGCGCCAGCTCGGCGAGCGCTTCCCGGTCACCGTCTACACGACCTTCCTCGGCGCGCATGCGCTGCCGCCCGAATACGCGGGCCGTGCGGATGCGTACATCGACGAAGTGTGCGAACGGATGCTGCCGGCGCTGGCAGACGAGGGGCTCGTCGACGCGGTGGACGTGTTCTGCGAACGCATCGGCTTTTCGCTCGCGCAGACCGAGCGCGTGTTCGAGGCCGCGACGCGGCGCGGACTGCCGGTGAAGCTGCATGCCGAGCAACTGTCGAACGCGGGCGGCACGGCACTCGCCGCGCGCTACCGCGCGTTGTCCGCCGACCACCTCGAATTTCTCGACGAAGCCGGCATCGAGGCGATGAAGGCGGCCGGTACGGTCGCCGTGCTGCTGCCCGGCGCGTACTACTTCATCCGCGAAACGCAAATGCCGCCGATCGAGCTGCTGCGCAAGCACGGCGTGCCGATCGCGCTCGCCACCGATCACAACCCCGGCACGTCTCCGCTCGAATCGCTGCTGCTGACGTTGAACATGGGCTGCACGCTGTTCCGCATGACGGTGCCCGAGGTGCTGCAGGGCGTCACGCGCCATGCGGCCGCAGCGCTCGGCCGCGCGGACCGACACGGCGCGCTCGAGGTCGGCCGTCAGGCCGACTTCGCCGCATGGTCGGTCGGCTCGCTGTCGGAGCTCGCCTACTGGATCGGCCGGCCGCTGTGCGAGCAGGTCGTGCGCGGCGGCGCGACCGCGTTTCGCCGGATGGACGGATAGATTTGCATGGGACCGGACCAAGCGCTGAAGCGTATTTCGGTCTGGTCGACTGCAACGGGGCACGAGCCAGCGCCGATGCGCCGGCACCTGCCAACCGTGGAATGGGATCGGATCGAACGCTGGAGCGTCGATTCCGGTCAATGAGGACTCGCAATGACCGACACCATGTTGTTCGCGGACCATGCCTACCTGCCCGATGGCTGGCGCCGCAACGTGCTGCTGCGCTGGGATGCAGCCGGCACGCTGACTGAAGTGACGCCCGACACCGATGCACCGGCAGGCGTCGCGCGCGCGGCCGGGCCGGTGCTGCCCGGCATGCCGAACCTGCATTCGCACGCGTTCCAGCGCGCGATGGCAGGGCTCACCGAATACCGCGCGAATCCCGCCGACAGCTTCTGGAGCTGGCGCGACCTGATGTACCGCTTCGCGTTGAAGATCACGCCCGACGCGCTCGCGGCGGTCGCGCGCTGGCTGTACGTCGAGATGCTCAAGTGCGGCTACACGTCGGTGTGCGAATTCCACTACGTGCATCACGCCCAGGACGGTTCGCGCTATCCGCAGATCGCGGAACTCGGCACGCGCGTGGTCGACGCCGCGCGCTCGGCCGGCATCGGCATCACGATGCTGCCCGTGTCGTACCAGTTCGCGGGCTTCGGCAACAAGCCGCCGCGCGACGACCAGCGCCGCTTCATCAACACGCCCGAAGGCCTGCTCGAACTGCTCGACGTCATGCGTCGCGCCGCGCCCGAGCACGGCGGGCTGCGCTACGGCGTCGCGCCGCACTCGCTGCGCGCGGTGTCCGAGAACGGGCTGCGCGCGCTGCTCGACGGGCTGCCCGACGACGCACCGGTGCATATCCATATCGCCGAGCAGACGGCCGAAGTCGACGACTGCGTTCGTACATACGGGGCGCGCCCCGTGCAATGGCTGCTCGATCGCTTCGACGTCGATGCGCGCTGGTGCCTCGTGCATGCGACGCACATCGACGCGGCCGAAACCGCAGCGCTCGCGAAGCGTCGCGCGGTCGCCGGCCTGTGCCTGACGACCGAAGCCAACCTCGGCGACGGTGTGTTCCCGGCGGTCGACTATCTCGCGCAGGGCGGCGTGATCGGCGTCGGCTCGGACAGCCACGCATCGGTCGACTGGCGCGCCGAGCTGCGCCTGCTCGAATACGGGCAGCGGCTCGTGCACCGCGCGCGCAACGTGCTGGCGAGCGACACGCAGGCGCATGTCGCCGATCGCCTGTTCGATGCATCGCTCGCGGGTGGCGCGCAGGCCAGCGGGCGGCGCATCGGTGCGCTGCGCGAAGGCTGCCGCGCCGACTGGCTCGTGCTCGATCCCGATCATCCGGCGATCGCCGAACACGGCAGCGCGTCCTGGCTGTCGGGCATCGTGTTTGCCGAGCACGGCGAGACGCCCGTGCTCGACGTCTACACGGGCGGCGAGCGCGTCGTGAGCGGCCGCCGCCATCGCGACGAAGCCGTCGCGTATGCCGACTACCGCGCCGCGCTGGCGCAACTGCTGCGCTGACGCGCGGCAACCGGCGCGCGCCGTACGCGTGCGCCGGCAGACTCTAACGGTGATGCGACATGACTGAACAACCGGCTGTAATTACGCTGAAGCAGGGCACGCTGCCGCTGCTGATCTCGATTCCGCACGCAGGCACGCACATCCCCGACGACATCGCCGCGACGATGACGCCCGCCGCGCGTTTCGTCGACGATTGCGACTGGCATCTCGAGCGGCTGTACGGCTTCGCGGCGGGCCTCGGCGCATCGATCCTCGTGCCGTCGCATGCGCGCTACGTCGTCGACCTGAACCGTCCGCCCGACAACGAGAACCTGTACCCGGGGCAGGACACGACGGGGCTCGTGCCGGTCGATACGTTCGACAAGGCGCCGCTGTATCCGGCGAACGCGCTGCCCGGCAACGACGAGATCATGCGTCGCCGCGACCGCTACTGGCGTCCGTATCACGACGCGCTGCAGGGCGAGGTCGCGCGCCTGAAGCGCGAGCACGGCCGCGTGCTCGTGTGGGAGGCGCATTCGATCCGCTCGCACGTGCCGCGCTTCTTCGAAGGCCGCCTGCCGGACTTCAACTTCGGCACGTCGGGCGGCGCGAGCGCAGCGCCGGGCCTCGCGGAGGCACTGGCCGAGCGCGTGCTCGCACATGGCGGTTATACGGCCGTCGCGAACGGGCGCTTCAAGGGCGGCTACATCACGCGTCACTACGGCGTGCCCGACACCGGCGTCGAAGCCGTGCAGCTCGAGCTGTCGCAGATCACCTACATGGAAGAGACGCGCCCCTACGCGTACGACGAAGCGCGTGCAGCGCGGATTGTGCCGCTGCTGCAGACGCTCGTCGAAACCGCGCTCGCGTATCGCTGAGCACGGGCCGCCCACTTGCGGCGGCGCGGCGGAGCAGCGCGCGGCAGCCCGCCGGCGCGCAGTGTGTGCGCCGACGCAACGCACAACACGGCATCGATCCCGGCGATCGATGCCGTTTTTTTTGTCTGATCGATATCGTCATCGGGACCTGAAAATTTGACGCAATTTTTAGGTGATATAAGCTGAATGTCAGGAAGTCGTCTCGCGCGCGCAACGGCGGCGGAGCCATTGATCATGGCCGTACCGCGCCGGAATCCGTTGCGAGACACCTTGCCGACGTGTCGCCGCGCGGCATTGCCGCATGCGCTTCATCGCGACACGTGTCCTGCATCCGTCAGTCAGTCGAGTACGATCGTGAAAGCCGCCAGCCCTTCGATACGCCGGACCCGAAGTCCGTCGGCGGGCGCGCCGCCTCAGGCCGGGCCGATCCGGCATGCTGATCGCGGCACGCGTGCCGCCCCTTTACGCGAGCCTCGTTTCTTCGCTGTTTCCCATCGCGTGCTGCGCCGCTACAACCTCGTGACCGCGCACGTGTTCAGCGCGGTGCAGTGCGACGGCAGCGCATCGTTGTTGCCCTAGCGTCCTTTGCCGCTTTCGTCCCGGGCTGCATCGCCTGTTGCCGCATCGTCCGCGCGGCGGGATCGCGCATGCCCATGCGTCGCGTCGTGGTGCGCGCGTGCGGCGCAACCGCGGACCCTTGTCGTCCCGCGCGCGAACGAGTTGCGCGCGATCACCGGAGAAGCGCCCATGCGTGCTCGCCCGATCGTAGCCGTCACCGCCGACCGTATCCTGCGCGGTGCGCATCCGAATCACACGGCTGGCGAGAAATACCTTGCCGCGCTCGTCGACGGCGCAGGCGCGCTTGCGTTCGTGCTGCCCGCGCTCGGCGCGCGCCAGCCGGCCGATGCGATTGTCGCGGCGGTCGACGGGCTGCTGTTTACCGGCAGCTATTCGAACGTCGAGCCGCATCATTACGGCGGCACTGCGAGCACGCCCGACACGCTGCACGATCCCGCGCGCGATGCGACCGCGCTGCCGCTGATCCGCGCGGCGATCGACGCCGGCGTGCCGGTGCTCGCGATCTGCCGCGGCATGCAGGAGCTGAACGTCGCGTACGGCGGCACGCTGCATCAGCGGCTGCACGCGACGACCGGCTTCGACGACCATCGCGAGCGGGCGGCCGATCCGCTCGAACGGCAGTATGGCCCCGCGCACGTCGTGCAGCTCGCGCCGGGCGGCCTGCTGCAGCGGGTCGCGCGCGGCGCGCACGAGGCGACGGTCAATTCGCTGCACGACCAGGGGATCGCGCGCCTCGGCGCGGGGCTCGTCGTCGAAGCGAGCGCGCCCGACGGACTGGTCGAGGCCGTCAGCGTGCGCGGCGCGCGCGCGTTCGCGCTCGGCGTGCAGTGGCATCCCGAATGGCGTTTCGCGGAACAGCCGCTGTCGCGCGACATCTTCGCGGCATTCGGTGCGGCGTGCCGCGCGCGCATGACGCATCGCATTCATGCGGCCGGCGGCGCGACGCCGTCGCCGGCCGCATCCGACGTCGACTGAAAGAGGCCGATCATGCAACCCGAACTGAGCGAATTCCTGCGACAACACCGCATCACCGAGGTCGAGGCGATCATTCCCGACATGGCCGGCATCGCGCGCGGCAAGATCATCCCGCGCAACAAATTCGAATCCGGCGAATCGATGCGGCTGCCGCAGGCCGTGATGGTGCAGACCGTCACCGGCGACTATCCGGAGGACGGCTCGCTGACCGGCGTGACCGACCCCGACATGGTGTGCGTGCCCGATCCGTCGACGATCTGCCTGATTCCGTGGGCTGTCGATCCGACCGCGCAGGTGATCCACGACTGCGTGCATTTCGACGGCTCGCCGGTCGAGATCTCGCCGCGCTACGTGCTGCGCCGCGTGCTCGACCTGTACAACGCGAAGGGCTGGAAGCCCGTGGTCGCACCGGAACTCGAGTTCTATCTCGTCGACATGAACGCCGATCCCGACCTGCCGCTGCGTCCGCCCGTCGGCCGCACGGGGCGTGCGGAGACCGGCCGTCAGTCGTATTCGATCGAGGCCGTCAACGAGTTCGATCCGCTGTTCGAGGACATCTACGAGTACTGCGAGATGCAGGGCCTCGATATCGAGACGCTGATCCACGAAGTCGGCGCTGCGCAGATGGAGATCAACTTCGTGCATGGCGACGCGCTGCCGCTGGCCGACCAGGTGTTCCTGTTCAAGCGCACGGTGCGCGAGGCCGCGCTGCGGCACAACATGTACGCGACGTTCATGGCCAAGCCGATGGAGGGCGAGCCCGGTTCCGCGATGCACATCCACCAGAGCCTTGCGGACGCGCGCACGGGGCGCAACCTGTTTGCCGACGAAGACGGCGCCGTGTCGCCGCTGTTCCGCAGCTATCTCGCGGGTCTGCAGAAATACACGCCGGCGCTGATGCCGATCTTCGCGCCGTACATCAACTCGTATCGCCGCCTGTCGCGCTTCATGGCCGCGCCGATCAACGTGCAGTGGGGTTACGACAACCGCACGGTCGGCTTCCGCATCCCGCAGTCGAGCCCGGTGGCGCGACGCATCGAGAACCGGATTCCGGGCGTCGACTGCAACCCGTACCTTGCGTTCGCGGCGACGCTCGCCGCCGGTTATCTCGGCATGACGCAGCAGCTCGCGCCGACCGAGCCGATCGCATCGGACGGCTACGACCTGCCGTACCAGCTGCCGCGCAATCTCGAGGAGGGCATCTCGTTGATGGCCGCGTGCGAGCCGCTCGCCGGCATCCTCGGCGACAAGTTCGTGAAGGCCTACCTGGCGTTGAAGGAAACCGAATACGAAGCGTTCTTCCGCGTGATCAGCTCGTGGGAGCGCCGGCATCTGCTGCTGCACGTATGAGCGTGCGGCACTGCTTACGGAGGAAACATGACCGACCGAAACGAAGCCGTTTCACCGCGACCGGCCGCATGCTCGACCGCCGAATACCGCGCGCTCGACGCCGCGCACCACATCCACCCGTTCTCGGACATGGGCGCGCTGAACCGCGCGGGCAGCCGCGTGATCGTGAAGGCCGACGGCGTCTACCTGTGGGACTCGGACGGCAACAAGATCATCGACGGGATGGCCGGCCTCTGGTGCGTGAACGTCGGCTACGGCCGCAAGGAACTCGCCGATGCCGCGTATCGCCAGCTGCAGGAACTGCCGTTCTACAACACCTTCTTCAAGACGACGCACCCGCCGGTGATCGAGCTTTCCGCGATGCTCGCGGAAGTGACGCCCGCCGGCTTCAACCACTTCTTCTATTGCAACAGCGGCTCGGAAGGCAACGACACCGTGCTGCGCCTCGTGCACCAATACTGGCGCGTGCAGGGCAAGCCGCAGAAGAAATACGTGATCTCGCGCAAGAACGGCTACCACGGCTCGACGATCGCGGGCGGCACGCTCGGCGGGATGGGCTACATGCACGAGCAGATGCCGTCGAAGGTCGAGCACATCGTGCATATCGACCAGCCATATTTCTTCGGCGAAGCGCAGCCGGGCGAAACGCCCGAAGCGTTCGGCCTCGCGCGCGCGCAGCAGCTCGAAGCGAAGATTCTCGAACTCGGCGCGGAGAACGTCGCCGTGTTCATCGGCGAGCCGTTCCAGGGCGCGGGCGGCGTGATCTTCCCGCCGTCGACGTACTGGCCGGAAATCCAGCGGATTTGCCGCAAGTACGACATCCTGCTGGTCGCCGACGAAGTGATCGGCGGCTTCGGCCGCACCGGCGAATGGTTCGCACACCAGCACTTCGGCTTCGAGCCGGACCTGATCACGATGGCGAAGGGCCTCACGTCGGGTTATGTGCCGATGGGCGCGGTCGGGATCCACGAGCGGGTTGCACGCCCGATCATCGACAACGGCGAATTCAATCACGGCCTCACGTACTCGGGCCACCCGGTCGCCGCGGCCGTCGCGGTCGCGAACCTGAAGCTGCTGCGCGACGAAGGGATCGTCGAACGCGTGAAGAACGACATCGGTCCGTATTTCCAGCGCCGGCTGCGCGACGCGCTGGGCGACCATCCGATCGTCGGGGAGATTGCGGGAACGGGGCTGGTAGCGGGCGTTCAGCTTGCGCGCGACCGCGGCCGGCGCGAGCGATTCGGCGCGGACGTCGATATCGGCACGATCTGCCGCGACTTCTGCTTCAACGGCAACCTGATCATGCGCGCGACGGGCGACCGGATGCTGCTGTCGCCGCCGCTTGTGATCCGCGAGGCGGAGGTCGACGAGATCGTCGGCAAGGCGACGCGCGCGTTCGACGCGACGGCGGAGCGGGTGGGGTAGTCGCGCGACGATAGGCCCGGCGCTCGCGCGGCCGCAATCATGCGGCGGCAGATTGCGTCTTTTTCGACGGGGATTCGATGATTTCTGCCGGGCCGGACCAGGGGGGCGGTTCTGGGCGATGCTGTCTGGGGTTCCCGGCACCGGGCCGGCCTCTGAAGCCGGTCCGATCGACGGGAAGTGAACAGGGCGCCGCCGGGATGTGCAATGACGGCGGACCGGGATTACGCGTGCGTGAATCGCCGCCGCTCGAAATCCATGACGAGCGCTACCGAAGAGGCGATATCCATCGTTCCCGTTTCAACGATGAGATCGGGAGCGGTTGGTACTTCGTATGGATCCGAGACGCCGGTAAATTGCGTCGTCTGGCCGGTGATCGCTTTTGCGTAAAGCTTCTTCGGATCACGTGCGGAACAGGTCGCGATATCGGTTTTCAAGTAGACCTCGACGAACCGGTCTTCACCGACAATTTGCCGTGCCCGCTGCCGGTCGGCTTCGTAAGGCGAGATCAGGGCGACGATTACGGTAAAGCCCTGGGTATTGAGCAATTTCGCGATTTCGGCGGTGCGACGACAGTTTTCGGTGCGATCTTCCCGCGTGAAGCCGAGATCGGGAGAAACGCCCGCCCGCAATTCGTCTCCGTCGAGTATGCAGGTCGGAATATTGCGCGCGAGCAACTTCCCGGCAATTTCGCGCGAGAGGGTTGACTTGCCGGCGCCGCTCAGTCCGGTAAGCCACAGGGTGTAGTCGTTCTTCTCTGATGACATGGATGTGCAATCTCTATCGCCAGTTCACCATCGCAAGTCGTGATTCCGTGCCCTGAATGCGATGCCGATTCGGCCGGCTGTTATACGGCGCAACGATTCTATGCATCCGTATTTCGGCAGATGTTACATATAAATTACCAAAAATTACGCTGGCAATTTTCGTTCTTTCGTGCCGAAAGCAGGGTGATGGGTTGAATGAAATATCTGAGCATTGTGCGGATGCCGGAAGGTGGATGGCGCCGGTCCTGCGGTGCTTGTTTGGCGAATTGCTCCGCATCAGTTGTCAGGCAACATTTGCGCAAGGTTGTTCTTGAGGAGGATTTCGATTGGCGGTATCTCGCTATTGTCGGGAAATCGCACGGCTTCAACGAGTTTGCCGGGCCGGCATTGATATCCTGCAGGTCACATGAAGGCGCCGGCAACTGCAGCGAGCCTGCTGGTCGAGTTCGAAGTAACGGATGCGTGTCGGCGGTATGCCGCCTGTCGAGATGGGCGGGCAGCGTATGCCGGGCGCCAAAACGAAAAGGGCCTGCGTCGTGAGACGCAGGCCCTTGAATTCTTTGGTGGGCGGTACTGGGATCGAACCAGTGACCCCTGCCGTGTGAAGGCAGTGCTCTACCGCTGAGCTAACCGCCCAAAGAAGCTGAAATTATGTCAGAGCTTTTGGGGTTCGTAAAGCCCTTTCTGCAAATTTTTTTCAGACTCGCGCAACGATCCGTCAGCCGGCCGTCGACGGCTCGACGAGATCGAGGATCGACCCGTCGCGCTTGAGCGTCGCGAGCACGATGCTCGAGTTGATCGACATCACGCCTGCCGCGCGGTGCAGCCGGTTGATCACGAAGTCCGAATAGTGATCGAGGTCGCGCGCGCGAACCGTCAGCACGTAGTTCGATCCGCCCGTGACGATCTGCGCCGCGATGACTTCCGGCCACTGCTGGATCGCCTCAACGAACCGGTCGTGCCACTCGGGCACGTCCGGCCGCATCGATACATGCACGAGCGCCTCGAACGCGACGCCGACCTTCTTCGGCTCGATCGCGCAGCGATACCCCGAAATGGCGCCGCGCTCCTCGAGTAGCTTCACGCGCCGCAGGCATGCCGACGGCGACAGCGCGACCGCGTTCGCGAGGTCCTGATTGCTGATGCGTCCGTCACGTTCGAGGTGTCGGAGGATCCGCATGTCGGTTCGATCCAGAGCCATTTCGCAGAATCCGGTGAATTTGGAGATAGGAATCGCAGACTCTACTGCAATCGAGCCGGTTCGTCATCGAAAAATGAAGCTCATTCTATTTCGTCCTCGATAACATGCGCCCCATGTCTCGATCGCACGGCCTGACGCAACGCGATGCCGCCGGTCGTGCCGCCGCCTTCAACCTTTACCGTCATTCCGCCATGTACGAACACATTCCCGCCTATCCGGGCGATCCGATCCTGTCGCTGTTCCAGGCGTTCCAGCAGGATGCGCATCCGCACAAGGTCAACCTGAGCATCGGCCTCTACTACGACGACGCGGGCCGGATTCCGGTGCTCGACAGCACGCGCATCGCGGCCGGGCGCGTGCGCGAAGCCGGTGCGCCGCATACGTATCTGCCGATGGAAGGGCTCGCCGCCTACCGGCAGGGCGTGCAGCGTCTCGTGTTTGGCGACGATTGCGCGGCGCTCGCGGAAGGGCGCATCGCGACGCTGCAGACGCTCGGCGGATCGGGTGCGATCCGGCTCGGTGCGGAATTCGTGAAGCGCTATTTCCCCGACAGCGCGATCTGGATCAGCGACCCGACGTGGGACAACCACCGCGTGATCTTCTCGGCGGCCGGCCTCGACGTGCACACGTATCCGTATTACGACGAAGCGCGCAACGACATCCGCGTCGACGCGATGCTCGCGACGCTCGACGCGTTGCCCGCGCGCAGCGTCGTGCTGCTGCAGCCGTGCTGTCACAACCCGACGGGACTCGACCTCGATCGCGATGCATGGCGCGCGGTGATCGACGTGCTCGCGCGGCGCGGGCTGATTCCGTTCCTCGACATGGCGTACCAGGGTTTCGGCGACGGTCTCGCCGACGACGCTTGGGCCGTGCGCGCGATCGTCGATGCGGGGCTGCCCGCGATCGTCGGCAACTCGTTCTCGAAGAACTTCTCGCTGTACGGCGAGCGCGTCGGCGGGTTGTCGATCGTCTGCGCGAACGCGGGCGAGGCCGCGACGGTGCTGAGCCAGTTGCAGGCGGGCGTGCGCCGCACCTATTCGAGCCCGCCGCTGTTCGGTGCGCAGCTCGTGTCGACGGTGCTGAACGACGACGCGCTGCGCGCGTGCTGGGAAGACGAAGTCGCGCAGGTGCGCACGCGCATCAAGCGGATGCGCGGCGAACTGAAGGCGCGGCTCGATACGCGCCTGCCGGCACGCGCGTTCGACGCGCTCGTCACGCAGCGCGGCATGTTCAGCTACACGGGCATCGGCGCGGCCGACGTCGACCGGCTGCGGGCATCGCACGGCGTCTATCTGCTGCGCTCGGGCCGCATGTGCATCGCGGGCCTGAACGACGCGAACGTCGACCATGTCGCGAACGCGATCGCCGACGTGCTCGGTGGCGCGTCGCGCCGGGCCGCTTGAGCTTCCCGATCCCGATCCGAAGGAGGACACGATGGCTGAAACGATTCCGGTCGACTTGCCGCAGCTTGCGCAACCGTTCTCGTGGGCAACCCGCGCGGGCGGGCTGATGTTTACCGGTCACGGGCCGGTCGATGCGTCCGGCACGATCGTCGGCGATACGATGGCCGAGCAGGCGCGCATCACGCTCGCGAATCTCGCGAAGGCCGTCGCGGCGGCCGGCGCGACGATGGACGATGTCGCGCAGGTGCTCGTCTACCTGTCCGACGTGAAGGCGATGCCCGAATTCGACGCCGAATACCGGCGTCACTTCCGCGAACCGTATCCGAACCGTACGTGTGTCGGCGTGCAGGGTTTCGCGCATCCGGCGATGCGCGTCGAGCTCGTCGCGTACGTCGCGCTGCCCGCGGCGCGCACCTAGCAGGAACACCGCGTTGCGCGGTGGGCAGTTACCACAATCATCGAGAAACGAGAACAGGACTGGAGGAGAACATGAAGAGGATTTATCAATTCGCACTGCCAATGATGGCGGGAACGCTCGCCGCGAGCAGCGCGATGGCGCAGAGCAGCGTGACGCTGTACGGCATCGTCGACCAGAGCATCCGCTACACGACGCATGCCGACGCGTCGAACGACGCGAGCGTGCAGATGACCAACGGGGCGATCACGAACAGCCGCTGGGGGCTGAAGGGCAGCGAAGCGCTCGGCGGCGGGCTGCAGGCGATCTTCCGGCTCGAGAGCGGCTTCGAGCCGCAGAACGGGCAGCTCGACGGCGCGCTGTTCGGCCGCTATGCGTATGTCGGCCTCGCGAGCGACTGGGGTACCGTGAAGCTCGGCCGCCAGGCGACCGAGGCGTTCAACCTGTTCGGCGACCTCGATCCGCTGACGGTTGGCAACTACACGGCCAACATGTGGCCGTACTTCCTCACGCAAGGTCGCGCGAGCAACGTCGTCAGCTACGACGGCACGTTCGGCGGGCTGAACGTCGGCGCGAGCTACGGCATCGGCGGCGTCGCGGGCAGCCTGGGCGCGAATGCATACTGGGGCACGCACGTGTCGTACACGCAGGGAGGATTGATGGTCGGCGCGACGTACCAGCAGGTGCGCGACCTGAAGAGCCGCGCGCAGCGGGCGTGGGGTGCGGGCGCGCGCTACGCGTTCGGCGCGGCGACGCTGTATGCCGGTTATCTCGGCGGCATCGACCGTTCGGGCGTGCTCGACGAGGCGCTGCTGAACGCGCCGGGCCGTCAGGTGAGCTACGGGTCATTCGCGGACAACCCGCGCCGCGACGCGATCTTCTACACGGGCGCGAGCGTCAAGGTCGCGCCGGCCGTGTCGGTGACGGGCGTCGCGTATTACGACGACATCCGCAACGTCAACGGCATCGCCGGCAACGGCGGCAAGCGCTATACGGGCGTGATCGAGGCCGAGTACGCGCTGTCGAAGGCGACGCAGGTTTATGCGACGGTCGACTACAACCGCGTCACGGGCGGCGCGTTCACCGAGATGCCGGGTCGCGGCAACCAGACGGGCATCGCGGCCGGTGTGCGCCACATGTTCTGAGCGCGCGGCGCGCGGCGGCCGGCTGGACCGGCGCCGTGCCGCGCGCCATCGGCGCTTCGACCAGACAATCGCTTTCGAACGAGGTCATTCAATGCAACCTGAAGGGCAATTCCAGCACATCGTGGCGCGCGAGCAAGGCCTGCGCCGTACGCTTTCCGCACGGCAGATGGCGATGATCGCGATCGGCGGCGCGATCGGCACCGGTCTTTTTCTCGGCAGTGGCTTCGCGATCGGCTTCGCGGGCCCGAGCGTGCTCGTCAGCTACGCGATCGGCGCGTTCATCTCGCTGCTGCTGATGGGCTGTCTCGCCGAGATGACGGTCGCGCACCCGACATCCGGTTCGTTCGGCGCGTACGCCGAACATTACGTGAGCCCGTGGGCCGGGTTCCTCGTGCGCTACGCGTACTGGGCGTGCATCGTGCTCGCGGTCGGCACCGAAGTCACCGCGATCGCGCTGTACATGAAGTACTGGTTCCCCGGTGTGCCGGGATGGCTGTGGATCGTCGGTTTCTCGGCGCTGCTGGTGTTCGTCAACGCGCGCAGCGTCGACGTGTTCGGCGCGGTCGAATACGGCTTCTCGGTCGTGAAGATCGCGGCGATCACCGGCTTCATCGTGCTCGGCGCGTATGTCGTGTTCGGCAATCCGGGGCTGGTCGGCGACGGCGCGGCACGCGCGGGCTTCCACCATTACACGGATCACGGCGGCTTCTTCCCGAAGGGCCTGTGGGGGATGTGGGTTGCGGTGATCGTGTCGATCTTCAGCTACCTGAGCATCGAGATGATCGCGGTCGCGGCCGGCGAAGCGGAGGATCCCGAGCACGCGGTCACGCGAGCGTTCCGTTCGACGATCGTGCGGCTCGTGCTGTTCTATCTCGTCACGCTCGCGTTGATGCTCGCGATCGTTCCGTGGACGGCGGCGGGGCGTGACGAAAGCCCGTTCGTGAAGGTGATGGAGGCGATCCACCTGCCGGGCGCGGCCGGGCTGATCAACTTCGTCGTGCTGGTTGCCGCGCTGTCCGCGATGAACAGCCAGCTCTACATCACGACGCGGATGATGTTCAGCCTGTCGCGCGCGGGGCATGCGCCGAAGGCGCTCGGCGAAGTGAACGCGCGCGGCGTGCCGTTCGGCGCACTGATGCTGTCGACGCTCGGCATCGCGCTCGCGGCGGTGCTGAGCGTGCTGTATCCGGACGCGTCGTTCACGATCATGATGGCGGTGTCGATGTTCGGCGCGCTGTTCACGTGGATGATGATCTTCGTCACGCATTACTGCTTCCGGCGGCGCCGCGCGGCGCTCGGCCTGCCTGCGGCCGCATTCCGGATGCGCGGCTTTCCGCTGCTGACGTTGCTCGGCGCGGGGCTGATGCTCGCGGTGATGGTGACGACCTACTTCACGGCCGAATTCCACATGACGCTGATCTTCGGCATTCCGTTCCTGATCGCGCTGTCGGTCGTGTACGCGGTTTGGTATCGGCGTGCGCAGCCGGTGCTGCGGCCTGAAGCGAAGTAGCGAAGCAGTGAAGTAGCGGAGCCGTGCTCCCGCTCAACCCGCGAGCGCGGGCAGCGCGTCGATCGATGCGCGCACGTAGTCGGCGAAGCGCAACGCCACCGGCTCGGCGGTGCCGCTGCGCTTCAGCGCGAGCGTGCGCGATTCGAGCGACGCGTCCTTCAGCGGCCGGAACGCGAGCCGGTCGCTCTTCACCTGCTGCAGCACGCGCGGCACCAGCGCGATGCCCATCCCGAACTCGATCATCGACAGGATCGTCTGCCACAGCCGCGCCTCGTGGCGGATCAGCGGGCTGAATCCGGCGTTCACGCACTGCGCGATGATCAGGTCGTGATAATGCGGCGCGGCGTCGCGCGGAAACAGGATGAACGGTTCCGCCGCGAGCGCGGCGAGCGCGACCTGCCTGCGGCGCGCGAGCGGATGCGCGGCCGGCAGGCAGCATACGAACGGCTCCGCATAGACGGGCGCCGATTCGACCTCGGGCGGGAAGTGACCCCAGTGCGCATAACCGAGATCGATCTGGCCGCGCTGGATCGCCTGCACCTGCGCGTGCGTGTTCATCTCGCTCAGCACGACCTCGACGCCTGGGTAGTCGGCCTCGAAGCGCCGCACCGCATCGGGCAGCCCGCGATACAGCATCGAATGGACGAAGCCGATCCGCAGCCGGCCCGCGAGGCCCGACGCGGAGCGCACCGTCAGGCGCTCGGCCTCGGCCGCCTGCAGCAGCAGCCGGCGCGCTTCGCCGAGCAGCACCTCGCCCGCGTTGGTCAGCGCGACGGTCTTGTTGGTGCGCGAGAAAAGCTGCACGCCGAGGGCGTCCTCGAACTTGCGGATGTCGAAACTCAGCGCCGGCTGCGAGATGAACAGGCGTTTTGCCGCGCGCCCGAAATGCAGCTCCTCGGCGACCGCCACGAAGTAACGCAACTGCCTCAGTTCCATGGTGTCTCCTCCCGGCGTCGGCATCGATAAGCGATATCTATCGTACCGGATAAATCCTGTATTGGACGCTTATCGATCGCGCGCCTACGCTCTGCGGAAGCCTTTGCACAAGGCTGGCCGGGCGCCGCGGCGCCCGCACCGGCCGGCGCGCAGGCAACCCAGGAGACGCATGCATGAACGACACCGCCCGCACGCCGGATACCGGCGCATCCAACATCCCCGACAGCCGGGGCATCGATTTCTTCACCGCCGATCCCGATCTCGGCGCGTTGCTGAAGCTGCATCTCGGCGAAGCGCACTATGCCGAACTCGAACCGCAGCTCCGTGCGCTCGGCGCGCGCGTGTCGGGCGAACTCGACGAATGGGCGTCGCGCGCGGACAAGCACCCGCCCGTGCTCGAGCACCGCAACCGGCGCGGCGAGGCCGTGCAGCGGATCGACAAGGATCCCGCGTATGTCGCGCTCGAACGCGTCGCGTATTCGGAGCTCGGGCTCGCGTCGCTGAGCCACCGGTCCGAATCCGTGCCGCCGCTCGTCAAGTACGCGCTGACGTTCCTGTTCGTGCAGGCGGAATTCGGGCTGTGCTGCCCGGTCAGCATGACCGATTCGCTGACGCGCACGCTGCGCCGCTTCGGCGATCCGGCGCTCGTCGCGCGTTACCTGCCGATGCTCGCGTCGCGCGACTTCGACACGCTGTACCAGGGCGCGATGTTCATGACCGAGCAGGCGGCCGGCTCCGACGTCGGTCGCATCGCGACGCGCGCGGCGCGCGAGACCGACGCGCACGGCGAGACCGTCTGGCGCCTGACCGGCGACAAGTGGTTCTGCTCGAACGCGGATGCCGATCTCGCGATGGTGCTCGCGCGGCCCGACGGCGCACCGGACGGCATCAAGGGTCTCGCGCTGTTCCTGCTGCCGAAGACGCTGCCGGACGGCACGCGCAACTGCTACCGGATCGTGCGCTTGAAGGACAAGCTCGGCAGCCGGTCGATGGCGAGCGGCGAGATCGCGCTCGAAGGCGCGCAGGCCTACCTGATCGGCGAGATCGGCCGCGGTTTCCACCAGATGGCCGACATGATCAACATGTCGCGATTGTCGAACGGCGTGCGCGCGGCCGGGCTGATGCGGCGCGCGCTGAACGAGGCGCTGCACGTCGCCGCGCATCGCGAAGCGTTCGGTCGCAAGCTGATCGAGATGCCGCTGATGCAGCGCCAGTTGATGAAGATGCTGCTGTCGGCCGAGGCCGCGCGCGCAATGTTCATGCAGATCGCGCTGCTGCTGCCGCAGGCCGATGCGGGCGACGAGCAGGCCGCGCGCTGCGTGCGGATCCTGACGCCGCTGATCAAGTTCCGTGCGTGCCGCGATGCGCGCCGCGTGGCGGGCGATGCGATGGAAGTGCGCGGCGGCACCGGCTACATCGAGGAATGGAGCGACGCGCGGATCGTGCGCGATGCGCACCTCGGCTCGATCTGGGAGGGCACGAGCAACATCGTCGCGCTCGACGTCGCGCGGGCCGCGCAGCGCGAGCACGCGCTCGACGCGCTGCGCGCGTTCCTCGGCGACCGGCTCGGCGCGGCGCCGCTGCCGGACGCGAGCCGCGAGGCGCTGCGGCGCGTTCTCGCGCGCGCATGCGATGCGCTCGCGCGGGTCGCGGCCGAAGGCGACGATTCGCGCGTGCGGCAGGCCGCATCCGCGCTGTACTACACGAGCGCGGCCGTGCTGATGGCCTGCGAGGGCGTGCGGCTCGCGCCGGATTTCCGGCGCCTCGCGCTCGCGCACCTGGTCGTGCGCCACAAGTTGCTGCCGGTCGATCCGTTCGCGCCGGCGTCGCGCGACGACGAATCGGCCGCATTCGACGCGCTGCTGCGCGGCACGCCGATCGCGCTCGACACGGCGCTCGACCTGCTGCCGGAGGTCGAGCGATGAGCGCGACGAGAGGCGCACTGGACGGCCTGAAGGTCGTCGACCTGAGCCGCGTGCTCGGCGGCCCGTACTGCACGCAGGCGCTGGCCGACCACGGTGCGACGGTGGTCAAGATCGAGCCGCCGGACGGCGACGAGACGCGCGGCTGGGGGCCGCCGTTCCTCGGCGATACCGCGTGGTATTTCATGGGCGTCAACCGGAACAAGGAAGGGCTCGCGCTCGACCTGTCGCGCGACGAAGGGCGCGCGATCCTGTGGCGCCTGCTCGAAGACGCCGACGTGCTCGTCGAGAACTTCAAGCCCGGCACGCTCGCGCGCTGGGGGATGGACTATGCGCGCGACCTGCAGCCGCGCTTTCCGCGCCTGATCCATTGCGCGGTGACGGGCTTCGGCGCGGACGGTCCGCTCGGCGGGCTGCCCGGCTACGACGCGGTGATCCAGGCGATGGCGGGGCTGATGAGCGTCAACGGCGAGCGCGACGGCGACGCGACGCGCATCGGCTTGCCGATCGTCGACATGGTCACGGGGCTCAACGCGCTCGCGGGCATCCTGCTGGCGCTCGCGGAGCGCGAGAAGAGCGGGCGCGGGCAGTCGATCGACATCGCGCTGTACGACTGCGGCGTGTCGCTGCTGCATCCGCACCTGCCGAACTTCTTCGGCTCGGGGCGCGTGCCGGCGCGCAGCGGCAACGCGCATCCGAACATCGCGCCGTACGACAGCTATCGCACGGCGACCGTGCCGATCTTTCTCGCGGTCGGCAACGACCGGCAGTTCGCGCGGCTCGTCGCGCATCTCGGCGCGCCGGCACTCGCGGGCGATCCGCGCTTCGTCGACAACCGCAGCCGCTGCGCGCACCGGCCCGAGCTGAAGGCCGAACTGGAAGCCCGGCTCGCCGCGCACGCGTGCGAGCCGCTCGCGCGCGACCTGATGGCGGCCGGCGTGCCGTGCGGGCCGGTGCGAACGGTGGCCGACGTCGCGCACGATCCGCATGCGCTGCACCGGAACCTGTTCGTCGAGATCGGCGCGTATCGCGGCACCGCGTCGCCGGTGAAGCTGTCGCGCACGCCGGCCACCTATCGAACGCCGCCGCCCGCGCTCGGCCGCGACACGCGCGCGGTGCTCGATCGGCTCGGCGTCGATCGCGCGCTGCAGCAGCAACTGCTCGAGGCCGGCGTGCTGAAAACGACACCCGACCAGGCACGCGACTAGGCGCCCCCGACCGACACAACGCTGCCGGCCGGCGGCGCAATGCCGGCCACCCGGGAAAGGCGCGCGACAGTCGCGCCCCCGAACCCAAACCTGGAGACATCGATGAGCCGTCCGCAATCCCCGCCCGCCGTTCGGCCGCAGCCGCGGCCCGGCCGCGCCGCCTTCGCGGCGTTCGTCGGCACCACGATCGAGTGGTACGACTTCTACATCTACGGCACGGCCGCGGCGCTCGTGTTCGGCAAGGTGTTCTTTTCGAGCACGATGGACCCCGGCGTCGCGACGCTCCTCGCGTTCGTCACGTTCTGGGCCGGCTTCGCCGCGCGGCCGCTCGGCGGGATCGTGTTCGGGCATCTCGGCGATCGCGTCGGCCGCAAGACCGCGCTCGTGATCACGCTGGTGATGATGGGCCTCGCGACGACCGGCATCGGCCTGCTGCCCGGCTATGCGCAGGTCGGCGTATGGGCACCGGCCGGCCTCGTCGTGCTGCGCGTGCTGCAGGGCATCGCGGTCGGCGGCGAGTGGGGCGGCGCGGTGCTGATCGCGAGCGAGAACGCGCCGAAGCACCGCAGCATCCTGTACGCGGCGTTCGCGCAGCAGGGCTCGCCCACCGGCAACCTGCTCGCGACGGCCGCGTTCTTCGCGCTGAGCGCGCTGCCGACGCCGTCCTTCCTGATGTGGGGCTGGCGCATTCCGTTCCTGCTGTCGGCGGTGCTCGTGATCATCGGCATGGTGATCCGGCTGAAGCTCGAGGAATCGGCCGACATGCAGCGCGTGCTCGCGCGCAAGCGCACGGTGAAGCTGCCGCTGCGCGACGTCGTGCGCGATCACTGGGTGGTCGTGCTGCTCGCGGCCGGCACGCTGCCGGTGATCAACGTCACGTATTTCCGCAGCACGTTCGCGCTGTCGTGGGCGACCAAGGAACTCGGCTACGCGCAGGGCACGTTCCTCGGCATCCTGTCGATCTCGCTCGTCGTGCAGTTCCTGATGCAGCCGGTCGGCGCGTGGTTCGTGTCGAAGATCGACATGCGTCGTGCGATGTGCTGGATCCTGATTCCGGAAATCGTGCTGATGCCCGTGATGTTCCATGCGCTCGCGACGCGCTCGTACTGGGTGGCGGTCGCGGGCATGTGCATCTCGACGATTCCGTCCGCGATGTTCTACGGCGCGGTCGGCGGCGTGCTCGCGCGCATATTTCCGGCGAACATCCGCTACACGGGCCTGTCGCTCGCGTATCAACTGAGCGCGCTCGTCGTCGGCGGCGGCACGCCCGTGCTCGCGCAGGCGATTCTCAACGCGACGGGCAGCATCGTCGGCGTCGCGGTCGCGTCGGGTCTTTACGCGCTCGTGTCGCTCGCCTGCATGCTGGCGCTGCTGAACCGCACCGGGTATCGCGCCGACGAGCTGTCGACCGCCGAGCGCAGCGATGCGGCCGAATGGGGTACCGAAGGCGGAAGCGCCGAAAGCGCGAGCGGCGGGCCGCAGCAGCCGGGAGATGGCGGCGCGCTGAAACCGGCCGGTTGAGTCGCGTCGATCGCGTAACCCCAAAAGGAAAACGGCACCGTGCGATACACGGTGCCGTCTTTTTTTCGGATCAGGCGGCCGGCAGGCTGCCGATTCCGCGTGTCACGCCGTCAGCCTTCCGTCGGCGGCACGTAGCCGGACGCCTGGTCCGCGCCGTCGCCGAAGAAGTACTTCTCGGTCTGCTTCATCAGGTACTGGCGTGCCCGCGGGTCGGCCATGTTCAGGCGGTTTTCGTTGATCAGCATCGTCTGCTGCTTGAGCCAGCCCTGCCAGGCTTCCTTCGAGACGCTTTCATAGATGCGCTTGCCGAGTTCGCCCGGCAGCGGCGGGAAATCGAGACCTTCGGCTTCCTTGCCGAGCTTCGCGCATTGAATCATACGGGCCATCGTGTACTTCTCCTGTAATCGGACTGGGGGAGGGCGGGCGTCTTGCGCCGCTCAGAGCTGTTTCATCAGCACGAGCGACTTGCGCTGCCAGTTATAGAGTTTGCGGCGGTCTTCCGGCAGGTCGTCGACGCTGACCTTGACGAAGCCGCGCTTGAGAAACCAGTGCTCGGTGCGCGTCGTGAGCACGAAGATGTGCGTGAGGCCGCGCGCGCGTGCGCGCTGCTCGATGCGCTTGAGCAGGCGTTCGCCGTCGCCCGAGCCCTGCGCTTCCGGCGCGACCGTCAGGCACGCCATCTCGCCGATCTTCTCCTGCTGATACGGATACAGCGCCGCGCAGCCGAACAGCACGCCATCGTGCTCGATCACCGAGAAGTGGTCGATGTCGCGTTCGATCTGGTGGCGGCCGCGCCGCACCAGCGTGCCGTCCGTCTCGAGCGGCTCGATCAGCGACAGGATGCCGCCGACGTCGTCCGGCGTCGCTTCGCGCAGGCTTTCGAGGTTCTCGTACGAGATCATCGTGCCGACGCCGTCGTGCAGGAACAGTTCGAGCAGCATGCTGCCGTCGAGCGATTGCGGAATCAGGTGCGCACGCGTCACGCCGCCGCGGCACGCGCGGATCGAGTGCTTCAGGAAGAACGCGTCGTCGCCCTGGATGTTGCCGGAGTCGAGCAGCTCGGCCGCCGCGTCGAGCGACATTTCGCGGATCAGCCCGCCTTCGTCGTCGACGATGCCGGGGCCGTCGGTCAGGAACACGATCTTGTCGGCGCGCAGCGCGATCGCGGCGGCCGACGCGACGTCTTCCATCGACAGGTTGAACGCCTCGCCGGTCGGCGAGAAACCAAGCGGCGACAGCAGCACGAGCTTGCGGCTCGCGAGCGAATGGCGGATCGATTCGGCGTCGATCTTGCGCACGATGCCCGTATGCGCGAAATCGACCCCGTCGAGAATCCCCACCGGCCGCGCGGTCACGAAGTTGCCCGACACGACGCTGATGTGCGCGTGTGCCATCGGCGAGTTCGGCAGACCCTGGCTGATCGCGGCCTCGATGTCGAGACGCACTTCGCCGGCCGCTTCCTTCGCGGATTCGAGCGCGCGCGCATCGGTGATGCGCAGGCCGTGCGAAAACTCGGATTCGACACCGTGCAGGCTCAACTGCTCCTCGACCTGCGGGCGCGAGCCGTGCACGAGCACGATCTGGATGCCCATCGCCTGCAGCAGCGCGATGTCGGACACGAGCGCGTTCAGCAGCCCCTGCTGCACCACCTCGCCGCCGAACCCCACGACGAACGTGCTGTTGCGGAACTTGTGGATATAGGGCGCGACGGAGCGCATCCAGTCGACGAACTGCGCGTGGCTGGCGGCCGAATCGTCGGCGGCCGGCGGCGTCGCGGCGCCGGTCTGGGCGGGAGGGAGGTCGGTTTGGGAATTCATGGGCGGGATTATAATGCGCCCCCATGTCGAATGTACCTAAAAGTCCCGCGCCGACGCGGGCCAAAGCGCCGTCGGCCCGGCACCCGGATGGTGCGGCCGATGCGCGCGAGCAGCAGGGCCGGCCGCCGCGCCAGCAGCAGGAAAAGCAGGCGGGCCAACCGTCGC
This sequence comes from Burkholderia sp. MS455, assembly GCF_016899445.1. Lineage (NCBI taxonomy): Bacteria > Pseudomonadati > Pseudomonadota > Betaproteobacteria > Burkholderiales > Burkholderiaceae > Burkholderia > Burkholderia sp. MS455. The sequence goes on along the minus strand of NZ_CP041779.1, from coordinate 2,394,626 downwards.
GCGGGCCGCGCGGCGACGAACGCCGCGGCGATGCGCGCCAGCCGGCCGCGGCGGCGGATGCGCCCCGCGCAGCGGATGCTCGCTCCCCGCGCCGCGAGCGTCCGCCGCGCGCCGCCGTCGCGCCCAATCCCGTCCCGCCGATCACCTACCCCGAAAGCCTGCCCGTGTCGGGCAAGCGCGACGAAATCGCACGCGCGATCGCCGGTCATCAGGTCGTCATCGTCTGCGGCGAAACGGGCTCGGGCAAGACCACGCAGTTGCCGAAGATCTGTCTCGATCTCGGCCGCGGCCTCGGCGCCGGCGGCACGGGCCTGATCGGCCATACGCAGCCGCGCCGGCTCGCCGCGTCGTCGACCGGCCGCCGGATCGCCGAGGAACTCGGCACGCCGTTCGGCGAGGTGGTCGGCTACAAGGTGCGCTTTACCGACAACCTCGCGCCGGGCGCATCCGTGAAGCTGATGACGGACGGCATCCTGCTCGCGGAGACGCAGACCGACCCGCTGCTGAAGGCGTACGACACGCTGATCATCGACGAGGCGCACGAGCGCAGCCTGAACATCGACTTCCTGCTCGGCTACCTGAAGGAAATCCTGCCGAGGCGGCCGGACCTGAAGCTGATCGTCACGTCCGCGACGATCGACGCCGATCGCTTCGCGCGCCATTTCGGCACCGACGAGCGCCCGGCGCCCGTGATCGAGGTGAGCGGGCGGCTGTATCCGGTCGAGATGCGCTACCGCCCGGTGGCCGAGGATCGCCCGGCCGTGAAGCATGCCGAAGGCACGGCCGGCCGCGACCGCGTGAAGACCGCGCGCGAGGCCGAGCGCGACCTGATGGACGCGATCGTCGACGCGGTCGACGAGTTGTGTCGCGAAGGCCCAGGCGACGTGCTGGTGTTCCTGCCCGGCGAGCGCGAGATCCGCGAGGCGGCCGAGGCGCTGCGCAAGCACCATCCGCCGCACACCGAGATCCTGCCGCTGTTCGCGCGGCTCTCGGCGGCCGACCAGGACAAGGTGTTCAAGGCGTCGAACGCGCGCCGCATCGTGCTCGCGACCAACGTCGCCGAAACGTCGCTGACGGTGCCGGGCATCCGCTACGTCGTCGACACCGGTCTTGCACGTGTAAAGCGCTATTCGTACCGGAACAAGGTCGAGCAGCTGCAGGTCGAGTCGATCTCGCAGGCCGCCGCGAACCAGCGCGCGGGCCGCTGCGGCCGCGTGGCCGACGGCGTCTGCATCCGCTTGTACGAGGAAAGCGACTACCAGGCGCGTGCGCGCTTCACCGATCCGGAAATCCTGCGCTCGTCGCTCGCGTCGGTGATCCTGCGGATGAAATCGCTGCACCTGACGGCGATCGAATCGTTCCCGTTTCTCGAGCCGCCGCCCGGCCGCGCGATCGCGGACGGCTACCAGTTGCTCAACGAGCTCGGCGCGGTCGACGACGACAACGCGCTGACGCCGCTCGGCCGCGAACTCGCGCGGCTGCCGCTCGACCCGCGCGTCGGCCGGATGATTCTCGCCGCGCGCGACCAGCAATCGCTGCGCGAGGTGCTGATCATCGCGAGCGCGCTGTCCGTGCAGGATCCGCGCGATCGGCCGATCGAAGCGCAGGAGCAGGCGGACCAGGCGCACCGCCGGTTTGCCGACGAGCGTTCCGAATTCCTGCAGTGGCTGAAGATCTGGGCGTGGTTCGAAGAGGCCGTCGCGCACAAGAAGTCGAACCGCCAACTGGTCGACGCGTGCCGGCAGAACTTCCTGTCGCACCTGCGGCTGCGCGAGTGGCGCGACGTCCATTCGCAGTTGCTGACCGTCGTGCGCGAGCACGGCTGGCGGCTCAACGAAGTCGAGGCGACCTACGAACAGGTTCATCTGGCCCTGTTGACGGGCCTGCTCGGCAACCTCGGCCTGAAGGCCGACGACGATCCGCACTATCTCGGCGCGCGCGGGATCAAGTTCTACCTGTGGCCGGGCTCCGTGCTCGCGAAGAAGGCCGGCCGCTGGGTGATGGCGGCCGAGCTCGTCGAGACGAGCCGGCTGTACGCGCGCTGCCTCGCGAAGATCGAGCCCGAATGGGTCGAGAAGATCGGCGCGCACCTGCTGAAGAAATCGCTGTCGGAGCCGCACTGGGAAAAGCGCCCGGCGCAGGTCAGCGCGTACGAGCGCGCGACGCTGTACGGGCTGCCGATCTACCACCGCCGGCGCGTCGCGTTCGGCAGGCAGGATCCGGCGCGCGCGCGCGAGCTGTTCATCCGCGGCGCGCTGGTCGAAGGCGAGTTCGACACGAAGCTCGCGTTCTTCGCGCACAACCGCAAGCTGCTCGCCGACATCGAGCAGCTCGAGCACAAGTCGCGCCGGCAGGACGTGCTGGTCGACGACGAGCTGATCTACGCGTTCTACGACCAGGCGATCCCGGAAGGGATCCACACGGGCGTCGCGTTCGAGCGCTGGTATCGCGACGAGGTGAAGCAGGGCGGCCAGCCCGAGGACAAGCTGCGGCTGCTGTACCTGTCGCGCGACGACCTGATGCGCCACGAGGCGGCCGGCGTGACGACCGAGCTGTTCCCGAAGCGCGCGACGATGGCCGGCGTCGAGATGGCGCTCACGTACCACTTCGAACCCGGCACGCCGCGCGACGGCGTGACGCTGGCGGTGCCGCTGTATGCGCTGAACCAGGTCGACGCGCGCCGCTGCGAGTGGCTCGTGCCGGGGATGCTGAAGGAAAAGGTGCAGTTGCTGCTGAAGTCGCTGCCGCAGAAGCTGCGCCGGCATTGCGTGCCGCTGCCCGAGTACGCGGCCGGTTTCGTCGAGCGGATGGGCCGCGAGCGCTTCGGCGCGGGCGGGCTCGTCGATGCACTGATCGCCGACGTGCGCGGCGAGACGCAGGTCGCGATGAAGACGGCCGACTTCAAGCTCGAAACGCTGCCCGCGCACCTGTTCATGAACTTCAAGGTGATCGACGAGCACGGCCGTCAGCTCGCGATGGGGCGCAATCTCGCGCAGCTTCGCCAGGAGCTCGGTGCGCAGGCGCAGCAGCAGTTCCAGAAGATCGCCGCGGCGTCGACGATCTCGACCGGCGGCGAGGCCGATGCCGGTCCGGCAGCCGGCCAGACCGCGGCGCCTGCCGCCACGGCCGGTGCCGCTGGCCGCGGCGCGAAGGCCGGCCAGACCGCGGCGCCGCAGACGGCGGCTGCGGCGGAAGCCGGCGCGACGGCGCTGTACGAGAACCTGACGACGTGGAATTTCGGCAAGCTCCCCGAGCTGCTGGAGATCCGCCGGCGCGGCCAGACGCTGTACGGCTACCCGGCGCTCGTCGATCGCGGCACGCATTGCGACGTCGAGGTGTTCGATTCGCCGGAGGAGGCCGCGCGCATCCACCGGGCCGGCTTGCGGCGGCTGTTCGCGCTGCAGCTGAAGGAGCCGATCAAGTTCCTGGAGAAGAACCTGCCGGGCCTGCGCGAGATGGCGATGCAGTACATGTCGCTCGGCACGCAGGACGAGCTGCGCGACCAGCTGATCGACACGGCGCTCGACCGCGCGTGCCTGCAGGATCCGCTGCCCGATGACGACGCGAGCTTCCACGCGCGGCGCGACGAAGGCCGCAGCCGCCTGAACCTGCTCGCGCAGGAAATCGCGCGGCTCGTCGGGCAGATCCTCGCCGAATATGCGGGGCTCGTGAAGAAACTCGCGCAGGCGAAGCCGTTCGCGCAGGCCCACGCGGATCTGCAGCAGCAGCTCGCCGCGCTGGTCGGCAAGCGCTTCGTGATCGACACGCCTTACGTGCAGCTTGCGCACTTCCCGCGCTACCTGAAGGGCATCGCGCTGCGGATCGACAAGCTGAAGGCCGATCCGGCGCGCGACGCGAAGCAGTCAGCCGACCTGCTGCCGCTCGCCCAGCAGTACCAGCGCGCGGTGTCGCAGCGCGGCGGCGTCGCCGATCCACGGCTCGCGGAATTCCGCTGGCTGCTCGAGGAACTGCGAATTTCGCTGTTCGCGCAGGAACTGCGCACGCCGATGCCGGTCTCTGTCAAGCGTCTGCACAAGGTCTGGGAGTCGATGCAGCGCTAGTGCAACATCGGTTTTCCGGGCCCGCACCGGCGGCCGGCCCCGGCCGCCCGTACGGAGCATGCCGCGCCGGCCTGTCTGGCCGCCGCGGCATGCGTCGAAGTGGCGCAACGCCGATTTCCGTCAACCGGCGAGGCCGGTTGAGCGTTTTACAATGACGGTTGTTCCACGACGTGAGTCTTCATGCCCACTTTCCTTTCCCTCGGCCGCACGCTCGCGCTGGCCGCCGCCGTACTGGCGCCCGCCGCACACGCGAATAACGTGATCGTCCTCAATTCGGCCGAAGCGACGCTTTCCCTGATCGATCAGCAGACCCGCGAGGTCGTCGGCACGATGCCGACCGGCAAGGAGCCGCACCACCTGATGGCGGCGCCCGACAATTCGTCGCTGATCGTCGCGAATTCGATCTCGAACAGCCTGATGTTCCTCGATCCGAAGACGGGCAAGCTGCAGCGCACCGTCGAAGGGATCGACGATCCTTACCAGCTCGGCTTCTCGCCCGACCGCAAGTGGTTCGCGGCGGCAGGTCTGCGGCTCGACCGTGTCGACATCTACGGCTACGACGGCCAGAACCTGCACCTCGCGAAGCGCGTGCCGCTCGCGGTGATGCCGAGCCACCTCGCGTTCACGAAGGACAGCAAGACGCTGCTCGTGTCGCTGCAGGTGTCCGGCGAGATCGCGGCGATCGACCTGCCGACCCAGACGGTCAAGTGGAAGATGAAGGTCGGCAACGTGCCGGCCGGCCTGTGGCTCACGCCGGACGACAAATTCCTGCTCGTCGGGATGACCGGTGCGGATTACGTCGCGGTGGTCGACTGGCGCAACCAGAAGGTCGTCAAGCAGATCTACACCGGCAAGGGCGCGCACAACTTCCGCTCGCTCGCCGACGGCACGCACGTCGCGGTGACGAACCGGGTCGCGAACACGATCAGCATCATCGACGAGAACACGCTCACCAACGTCGGCGACATCACCGGCCTGCTGCCGGGCCCCGACGACATGGAGCTGTCCGCTGACAAGAAAACGCTGTGGGTGACGTTCCGCTTCGCGAAGAAGGTCGGGATCATCGACCTGGCGTCGCGCAAGCTGGTGCAGACGATCGCCGTCGGCCGCTCGCCGCACGGCATCTACTTCTACGACCGCGCGCCGTGGAAGGCGGCGAACGGCGCGTAACGGGCGGGGGCGAACGATGCTGCACCTGATCGATGCGTTCGTGTCGGACATCCAGACCTGGCTGTACGTCGACGTCGTGCAGCCGCTCCTCTTCAAGTTCAACCTGATGGACTATGACGAGGACACCTACGACGCGCTGTACTGGGTGATCATCGGCGCGCTGCAGATGGTGCTGATGTTCGCGCTGCTGCGCCCGCTCGAGGCGCTGCTGCCGGTCGAACGCTGGAAGAACCGCCGCGCCGTGCGGGTCGACGTGATCTACACGGCGATCTCGAAGCTCGGCATCTACACGCTGTTCTTCTTCTTCGCGCTGCAGCCGGTATTCGACAGCTTCCAGGCATGGCTGCGCCTGCACGGCGTCGCGAACATCAACCTCGACTATCTGTGGCCGGGCGTGACCTCGCAGCCGATCGTCGCATTCGCGATCTATCTCGTCGTGCTCGACTTCGCCGGCTACTGGTATCACCGCTGGCAGCACAAGTTCGGCATCTGGTGGGAGCTGCACGCCGTGCACCACAGCCAGCGGCAGATGTCGCTGTGGTGCGACGACCGCAACCACCTGCTCGACGACGTGATCCAGTCGTGCTTTTTCGCGGCGATCGCGCTCGTGATCGGCGTGACGCCGTCGCAGTTCGTCGTGCTGACCGCGTTGACGAACTTCATGCAGAGCATCCAGCATACGAATGCGCGGCTGTCGTTCGGCCGGCTCGGCGAGCGCCTGCTCGTGAGCCCGATTTTCCACCGGCGCCACCATGCGGTCGGCTACGGCCACGAAGGCACCAAGTACGGCTGCAACTTCGGCGTGCTGTTCCCGTGGTGGGACATGATGTTCGGCACCGCGTCGTGGAACCGCACGGTCGAACCGACCGGCATTCGCGAACAGGTCGACGGCGTGTCCTACGGCGAAGGCTTCTGGGCGCAGCACGGCCTCGCGTTCGTGCGGATCTTCCGGCGCCTGTTCCCCGCGAAGCGCGGCGCGGCGTCGGCCTGATCCGGCCACACTCCCGTTGAGCGGCTCTCCCACGCGGCCCGCATGCGCTTTGGCGCATGCGGGCCGCGTGGTTTATCCTTTCCCCGTTTTTCTCCGTCGATACAGGCTCGCATGAACGATTTGCTGCGTTCCTTCGTCCGGGCATTGGCGAGCGCATTGCACCCGCGCATGCTCTGGCTCACCCTGATGCCGTTTCTCGTCTCCGCCGTCCTGTGGGGCGTCTTGTTGTGGTTCTCGTGGCAGACGCTGCTGGACCTCGCGCGCGGCGCGCTCGACGGCTTCGTGCTGACGGCCGCGCTGTATCGCGCGTTCGACATGATCGGCATGTCGCAGCTGCATGCGGTCGTCGCGCCGTTCGTGGTCGTATCGCTTGCGATCCCGCTGATCGTGCTGACCGTGCTGCTGCTGATCGCGACGATTTCGATGCCGGTCGTGATCAAGCACCTGTCGAACCGGCAGTTCGCGGCGCTCGAGCCGAAGCGGGGCGGCACCTTCTTCGGCAGCGTGTTCAATTCGCTGTGGGCGGCGCTGGCCGGCGTCGTCGTGCTCGTCGTCACGATCCCGCTGTGGCTGATCCCGCCGTTCTTCGCGCTGCTGCCGCCGGTGATCTGGGGCTGGCTCACGTACCGCGTGATGACCTACGACGCGCTCGCGCTGCACGCGAGCCGCGACGAGCGCCGCGCGCTCGTGCGGCAGCATCGCTGGCCGCTGATCGGCATCGGCGTCGCGACCGGGCTGCTCGGCACCGTGCCGACCTTCGTGTGGGTATCGTCGGTCTGGATGATGGTGCTGTTCCCGTTCGTCGCGGCGGCCATGATCTGGGTTTACGCTTTCATCCTCGTCTTCTCGGCGCTGTGGTTCGGGCACTATTGCCTGCGCGCGCTGGAGGACCTGCGCGCGAGCGCGCGCGCCACCGCAATCGACATGGGGCAGGCATGAGCATCGGCATCATCATCATCGGCGACGAAATCCTTTCGGGCCGACGGCAGGACAAGCATCTGGCGAAGGTCATCGAGCTGCTCGGCTCGCGTGGCCTCGCGCTCGACTGGGCCGAATATGTCGGCGACGATCCGGCGCGGATCACGGCGACGCTCGCACGCGCGATCGCGTCGGGCGACATCGTATTCTCGACGGGCGGCATCGGCGCGACGCCGGACGACCACACGCGCCAGTGCGCGGCCGCCGCGCTCGGCGTGCCGCTCGAACTGCATCCGGAAGCGAAGGTGCTGATCTCGGAGCGGATCCGGGAAACGCATGGCGATCCGGCCAAACCGGTCGACTTCGACTCGCCGGAGAACCAGCACCGCTTCAACATGGGCGTGTTTCCGGTGGGTGCGACGATCATCCCGAACGGCTATAACCGGATTCCCGGCTTCTCGGTCGGCGATCTGCATTTCGTGCCGGGCTTCCCGGTGATGGCCTGGCCGATGATCGAATGGGTGCTCGATACGAAATACGCGCACCTGCATCACGCGACGCCGCACGCGGAGCGCTCGCTGTACGTGTTCGAGCTGCCGGAATCGACGCTCACGCCGCTGATGGAGCGCATCGAGCGCGACTTCCCGGGCGTGCGCGTGTTCAGCCTGCCGAGCGTCGGCGATGCGGAGCGCGGCGGCATCTACGCGCGCCGTCACATCGACCTCGGCGTGAAAGGGGAGCCGGAAGCGGTCGCGGCCGCGTTCGTGAAGCTGCGCGAAGGCGTGCACCTGCTCGGCGGCGACGTCGTCGAGCCCGACGCGTCGCGCGCCTGATCGGGAGCGCGCGTACAAAAGGCGACGGGCCGCGCAACGCGGCCCGTCATCGGCATGTCATCGCCCGGCTCGACGATGAGGCTGTCGCAACCGGTCGGGCACGCGCGCCGTCAGGCGCCGATCCACGGCAGTTTGCGGAAGCACCAGCCGTCGACCGTCTTGCGGTGGCCTTCGGCGTCCTTGGCACCCTCGAAGCCTTCGAGCAGGTCGAACGCCTTCGTGAAGCCGGCCTGCGACGACGCGACCGCGGCGAGCTTCGAGCGCGTGGCGCTGCGGCACAGGAACAGCACGGGCGTATCGGGCGCGATGGCCGCCTTCAGTTCGTTGACGAACTCGGCGTTCGGCACGCCGCCCGGGTAGCGCGTCCATTCGAGGTGCAGGTACTGGCCGTCGCCGACGAGCGGACGGCCGATCCAGTCGAGCTCGGCACGGGTGCGCACGTCGACGAGGCGCGCCGACGGGTCGAGCTGCAGCAGTTCGAATGCCTCGACCGGCAGCAGCGCGCCGGCGTAGTTGAGCGCGCCTTGTGCGCGGCGTTCGTCGGCCTTCGCGTAAAGCTGGTCGAGCGTACTCATGGTGGGAGTCTCCTGATCGGTCAAACGAACATTTTAGCGCGGCGACGCAGCCCGCACGGCCGTATGCGGTAAGGTGGACGCACCGCACACGTGTTCACCAAAAGAGTGCAGAATGGCGCGCATGCACCAGAATGATTCGGCGGGAGCGGCGCATCGCGGCGATTGCACCATCCGGGTGCTTCCGGTTGATGGCCGGTGCGGCGCCAGGCCCCGGAATCGCGCAGCGCAGCCCCGTCGCGGCGAGCGCCGGCGCGATTGGTGCCAGTCTTGCGCATGGGTGGCACGGAAGCTGCTTTATAGAATTCGGTCGAATCGGGGCGCGCTGCGCCAAAGCAAGACCCCGATCAGCTCGATAAACGAGGCGGTTCCCAGTCCGCCGGAATTGTTCAATCAGGAGAAGAGGTTATGAGTAAAACCGTCGCCGACGTCATGCAGCTCGTGAAGGACGAGGACGTCAAGTTTGTCGATTTCCGCTTCACGGATACGCGCGGCAAGGAACAGCACGTGTCGGTGCCGGTTTCGGCGTTTGACGAAGACAAGTTCGAAAGCGGTCATGCATTCGACGGTTCGTCGATCGCGGGCTGGAAGGGCATCGAGGCGTCGGACATGCTGCTCATGCCGGACCCGAGCGCCGCATTCGTCGACCCGTTCTATGAAGAGTCGACCCTCGTGCTGACCTGCGACGTGGTCGAGCCGGCCGACGGCAAGGGCTACGAGCGCGATCCGCGTTCGCTCGCGAAGCGCGGCGAAGCGTACCTGAAGAGCACGGGCATCGGCGACACGGCCTACTTCGGTCCGGAACCGGAATTCTTCATTTTCGACTCGGTCCAGTGGAACACGGACATGTCGGGCTGCTTCGTGAAGATCAACTCGGAAGAAGCGCCGTGGTCGTCGGGCAAGGAATTCGAAGGCGGCAACACGGGCCACCGTCCGGGCACGAAGGGCGGCTACTTCCCGGTCGCGCCGGTCGACACGTTCCAGGACATGCGTTCGGAAATGTGCCTGCTGCTCGAACAGCTCGGCATCCCGGTCGAAGTGCACCACCACGAAGTGGCGGGCCAGGGCCAGAACGAAATCGGCACGAAGTTCTCGACGCTCGTGCAGCGTGCGGACTGGACGCAATGGTCGAAGTACATCATCCATAACGTCGCGCACTCGTACGGCAAGACGGCGACGTTCATGCCGAAGCCGGTCGTCGGCGACAACGGTTCGGGCATGCACGTTCACCAGTCGATCTGGAAGGACGGCCAGAACCTGTTCGCGGGCAACGGCTACGCCGGCCTGTCGGAACTGGCGCTGTTCTACATCGGCGGCATCATCAAGCACGCCCGTGCGCTGAACGCGATCACGAACCCGACGACGAACTCGTACAAGCGTCTGGTCCCGCACTTCGAGGCACCGGTCAAGCTGGCCTACTCGGCACGCAACCGTTCGGCATCGATCCGCATTCCGCACGTGTCGAACCCGAAGGGCCGCCGCATCGAAACGCGCTTCCCGGATCCGATGGCGAACCCGTACCTGTGCTTCACGGCGCTGATGATGGCCGGCCTCGACGGGATCCAGAACAAGATCCATCCGGGCGAAGCAGCGGACAAGAACCTGTACGACCTGCCGCCGGAAGAGGATGCAAAGATCCCGACCGTCTGCGCGGGCCTCGACCAGGCACTCGAAGCGCTCGACAAGGACCGCGAGTTCCTGACGCGCGGCGGCGTGTTCACGGACGGCATGATCGATGCGTACCTCGCGCTGAAGGAGCAGGAGCTGGCGAAGTTCCGCATGACGACGCACCCGATCGAGTTCGAGATGTACTACTCGCTGTAATCGGCGATGGCGCTTCGATTCAGCGCCGTCACGCCGGTTCGTTCCCGTCGCGCAGCCTGCGGCGGGAACGGCGGAGTCTGAAAGGGGCGGCATCCAGCCGTCCCTTTTTTGTTCCGACGATTTTCATTTTCTGGCCCGTTGAGGCGCGACAAGCACGCAGATGGTTCTGAAGAATCTGATCAAGGCGAAGACGGGGCAGCCCGAGCGGCTGACGGACGACGAGCGGCTTGCGCGTTCGGGCCTGCTTGCGGGGCTGGAAGCGCTGCCGACGGTCGTGATCGTGCTCGACCGCAAGACGCTGCGGATTGCGTTCGCGAACCCGTCGGCGGAGGCGATGCTCGACATCTCGCGCAGGCAGCTCGCGCAGCGGCCGTGGGGCGAGATTTTTCCGAACGCGAACGAGCTCGCGTCGACGATCACCGCGATCGGCGAGGAGCGCTTTCACGCGACGCACCTCGATACCGTGCTCGACCGGCCCGGCCGCGAACCGCTGCACGTGCACGCGATCGTCGGCTTCCTCGAGACCGCGCCCGATTTCGTGCTCGTCGAGCTGTTCGAGAACGAGCGGCAGTCGCGCACCGATCGCGAGGAGCGCATTCACGACCTGACCGCGGTCAACAAGCAGTTGATCCGCAACCTCGCGCACGAGATCAAGAACCCGCTCGGCGGAATTCGCGGCGCAGCCCAGCTGCTCGAATTCGAGCTCGGCGAGCGCGAGCGCGGCGAGCTGCGCGAATACACGCAGGTGATCATCAAGGAGTCCGACCGCCTGCAGACGCTCGTCGACCGGTTGCTGGAGCCGCACCGGCATCCGCACATCGTCGGCGACGTGAACATTCATGAAGTGTGCGAACGCGTGCGCGCGGTGATGCTCGCGGAATTCCCGCGCGGGCTCACGATCGAGCGCGACTACGACGTGAGCGTGCCGGATCTGCGCGGCGACAAGGAGCAACTGATCCAGGCGCTGCTCAACATCGTGCGCAACGCCGCGCAGGCGCTGCGCGAACGGATCGCGCAGGGCGACGCGAAGATCGAGCTGCGCACCCGCATCGCGCGCAAGATCACGATCGCCAAGCGCCTGTACAAGCTGGCACTGGACTTGCACGTGATCGACAACGGGCCCGGCATTCCGGAAGAGATCCGCGACCGGATCTTCTACCCGCTCGTGTCCGGGCGCGACGACGGCAGCGGCCTCGGCCTCACGCTCGCGCAGACGTTCGTGCAGCAGCACGACGGGATGATCGAGGTCGAGAGCCGGCCCGGACGTACCGAATTTCAGATTCTGCTGCCGCTCGATCATTGAGCGGCGACAGCACGATTCACCGGATTCACCCATACCTGACCGACCTATGAAGCCGATCTGGATAGTAGACGACGACCAATCTATCCGCTGGGTGCTTGAAAAGGCACTCGCCCGGGACAGCTTCGCGACGAAGAGCTTCGCGAACGTGCGCGACGCGCTGGCCGCGCTCGACCACGAGACGCCGCAAGTGCTCGTGTCCGACATCCGGATGCCGGGCGGCTCGGGCCTCGAGCTGCTGCAGGCGATGCACGAGCGGCTGCCGGGCCTGCCCGTCATCATCATGACGGCGTTCTCCGATCTCGACAGTGCCGTCGCGGCGTTCCAGGGCGGCGCGTTCGAATATCTCGCGAAGCCGTTCGACGTCGACAAGGCGGTCGAGCTGATTCGCCGCGCGGTCGAGGAAAGCCTGCGCGGCGGCGCGCCGCAGGACGAGCGCGTCGCCGAGGCGCCCGAGATGCTCGGCCAGGCGCCCGCGATGCAGGACATGTTCCGCGCGATCGGCCGCCTGTCGCATTCGGCCGCGACCGTGCTGATCACCGGCGAGTCGGGCACCGGCAAGGAGCTCGTCGCGCGTGCGCTGCACCGTCACAGCCCGCGCGCGAACGGGCCGTTCATCGCGCTGAACACCGCGGCGATTCCGAAGGACCTGCTCGAATCCGAACTGTTCGGCCATGAGCGCGGCGCGTTCACCGGCGCGCAGACGACGCGGCAGGGCCGCTTCGAGCAGGCCGAGAACGGCACGCTGTTCCTCGACGAAATCGGCGACATGCCGTTCGACCTGCAGACGCGCCTGCTGCGCGTGCTGTCGGACGGGCAGTTCTATCGGGTCGGCGGGCACAATCCGCTGCGCGCGAACGTGCGCGTGATCGCCGCGACGCACCAGAATCTCGAATCGCGCGTGCGGCAGGGGCTGTTCCGCGAGGATCTTTACCACCGGCTCAACGTGATCCGGCTGCGCCTGCCGCCGCTGCGCGAACGCAGCGAGGACATCGCGCTGCTCACGCGCCACTTCCTGCAGAAGAGCGCGCGCGATCTCGGCGTCGAGCCGAAGCGCGTGTCCGACGATGCGCTCGCGTACCTGACGTCGCTGGCGTTTCCCGGCAACGTGCGGCAGCTCGAGAACCTCGCGAACTGGCTCACCGTGATGGCGCCCGCGCAGACGGTCGAGATCAAGGACCTGCCGCCCGACCTCGTGCCGGCCGGTGCTCCGGTCGTCGCGACGGGCGACGGCGCGGATGCGCGCGGCAGCGGCGGCGATGCCGCGCTCGCGCAACCGATGCTCGGTGCGGCGCCGGTGGTGTCCGCGCCTGTCGCGGCCGCGCCCAGCGGCGGCGCGCCGGCGGGCTATCCGGTGTGGGAGCATGGCCTGCGCACAGAAGTCGCGCGGCTGTTGCGCGAGAACTCGGCCGACGTGATGGACGAGCTCGCGCGCCGCTTCGAGGCGGCCGTGATCCGCGAGGCGCTCGACTTCACGCGCGGCCGCAAGGTCGAGGCCGCGGAGCGGCTCGGCATCGGCCGCAACACGATCACGCGCAAGATCCAGGAACTGCACCTGGAGCCCTGAGCACGATTCGCGGCATGCGCGGGCGTCGCGCATGCCGCGATCGGACATAATCGCGGTTTGTACGCAGTTTCCCAATCCGCCGATCCGCAATGTCCGATTCCTTCCGCTGGCCCGCCGGGGCCGACCCGTTCCGTTTCCTCGAAGCGCTCGACAGCAAGCGCGCCCGCACGTGGGTCGACGAGCAGAATGCGCGCACGCGCGCCGCGCTGCGCGACGACGACGCGTTTCGCGCGCTCACGGCGCGTCTCGCGAAAGCGTATCTGCCGCGCGAACGCCCGGTGATTCCGACCCGCTGGCGCGACTGGGCCTACGACCTGTGGCAGGACGATCTCCATCCGAAGGGGCTGTGGCGCCGCACGCGCTGGGACGACTGGCGCGCCGGCCGGCCGGCGTGGGAAACGCTGCTCGACGTCGACGCGCTCGGTGCCGAGGAGGGCGAGTCGTGGGTGTTCGAGCAGGACGCGATCCTGTATCCGGACGGCGATCGCGCGCTGCTGTCGCTGTCGCCGGGCGGCGCCGACGCGGTCGTCGTGCGCGAATTCGATCTCGTCGAGCGCCGTTTCGTCGACGGCGGTTTCACGATCGACGAGCCGGGGCATCACACGATCGGCTGGATCGACCGCGATACCGTCTACGTGAGCTGGGATCGCGGCGAAGCGCATGCGACCGCGGCCGGTTATCCGTATGAAGCGCGGCGTTGGGTGCGCGGCACGCCGCTTTCCGACGCGCCCGTCGTATTCCGCGGCGAACCCGACGATATCAGCGCGGGCGCGGGGTTCGATCCGATCGACAATCGCCACGTCGCGTGGCGCAGCGTCGATTTCTTCGATGCGCATGCGTACCGGCTGACGGACGCGGGCGAGTGGGCGCGCTACGACGTGCCGACGCATGTCGAGGTCGGGTTCTGGGAAGGCTGGCTCGTGCTGGAGCCGCGCCTTGACTGGGATTGCGGCGGCGTGCGCCATGTGGGCGGCTCGCTGCTCGCGATCCGCGAGCAGGCGTTCCTGGCCGGGTCGCGCGAGCTCACGACGCTGTTCGCGCCGCAACCGTCGACGTCCGCCTGCACGTGGACGCACACGCGCACGATGCTGATCGCGAGCTGGCTCGACGACGTGCACAACCGCACGATGCTGTGGCAGCCGCGGCAGGCCGACGACGGCACGTGGACGTGGGACGCGCGGCCGTTCGACTGGCCGGGCGACGCGCAGATCGACGTCGAGCCCGTCGAGTCGACGCTGAACGACGAGGTCTACGTGGACGTCGACACCTATCTCGATCCGCCCGAATGCTGGCTGGCCGATCTTGCCGATCGTGCGGCCGATGCGCCGTCGCGCCGCGTGCTGCTCGACCGGCCGCCGGTGCAGTTCGATGCGGCCGGGCTCGTCGTGCGTCGTGCAAGCGCGCGCTCGCGCGACGGCACGCTGGTGCCGTACACGCTGATCGGGCCGCGCGATGCGCTGGACGCACTCGATGCACCCGGCGGCGCCGCGCGCGTCGCGCGGCCGTGCCTGCTGTCGGGTTATGGCGGCTTCGCGATCCCGAACCTGCCGGGCTATAGCGATGCGTTCGGCATCGGGTGGCTCGAGCGCGGCGGCGTTTTGGCGTTCGCGCACATCCGCGGCGGCGGCGAGTTCGGGCCGCGCTGGCACGTCGACGCGCAGCGCGAACACCGGCAGCGTTCGTTCGACGACTTCATCGCGGTGGCCGAGGATCTGGCTGCCACCGGCGTGACGACCGCCGCGCAGCTCGGGATCGAGGGCGGCAGCAACGGCGGGCTGCTGGTCGCCGCGTGCATGGCGCAGCGGCCGGAGCTATTCGGCGCGGTGCTGTGTCGCGTGCCGCTGCTCGACATGCGCCGCTATCCGAAGCTGCACGCGGGCGCCGCGTGGCTCGACGAATACGGCGACCCGGACGATCCGCGCGAGGGCGCGGCGCTGGCCGCGTATTCGCCGTATCACCGCGTGCGCGAAGGTGTCGCGTATCCACCGCTGCTGTTGACGACGTCGACGCGCGACGATCGCGTGCATCCCGCGCATGCGCGCAAGATGGCCGCGCGCATGCATGCGCTCGGTCACGAACGGGTGTGGTACTGGGAGAACACCGACGGCGGCCACGGCAGCGCCGACGATCTGGAACGCGCCGAATCCGACGCGGCCGAATTCGGGTTCCTGTGGGCCCATCTCGGGCCGGCGCCCGCGCGGCGCTGAACGCGCGCGGGCTATTGCGCGATCAGCCGACGACCGCGACGACGGGCGTGTGGTCGGACGGCTGTTCCCACGTGCGCGGCGTGCGGTCGACCTCGCAGGACGTGCAGGTTGCGGCGAGCGCCGGCGACAGCAGGATGTGATCGATGCGCAGCCCTGCGTTGCGGCGGAACGCCATCATCCGGTAGTCCCACCACGTGAAGGTCTTCTCGGGCTGTTCGAAGCGGCGGAACGCATCGACGAAGCCGAGCTCGATCAGCTTCGCGAAGTGCGCGCGTTCCTGCGGCGACACGAGGTTCTGGCCTTCCCATTTCGCGGGATCGTGCACGTCGCGGTCTTCCGGCGCGATGTTGTAGTCGCCGAGCAGCGCGAGCTTCGGGTGGCGCTGCAGCTCGGTGCTCAGCCATGCGTGCAGCGCGTCGAGCCACTGCATCTTGTAGACGAACTTGTCGGAGTCGGGCGCCTGGCCGTTCGGAAAATAGGCGGACACGATGCGCACGCCGTCGATCGTCGCGGCGACCACGCGCTGCTGCGGATCGTCGAAGCCGGGGATGTTGCGCACGATGTCCGATTCGTCGACGGACAGCGTGTCGCGCGCGAGGATCGCGACGCCGTTGTAGGTCCTCTGGCCCGTGAACCAGCTGCGGTAGCCGATTGCTTCGAGATCGGCGCGCGGAAATTTCTCGTCCGGCAGCTTCAGTTCCTGCAGGCACAGCACGTCGGTGCCGCTTTGCGCGAGCCAGTCGAGCACGTGCTGCTTGCGGACGTTGAGCGAGTTGACGTTCCAGGTGGCGATTTTCATGAACGGGAATGGGCCTGCGGGGTGAATGCGAAGGCCGCCATCTTACCGCGAGCACGCGGCGCGAACGCGCGCGATGCGCGACGCGGCGAAGGTGTCGCGCATCGCTGGATCGGGGAGGGGAGAAGAAATTGTGACAAAAGTGTTGACGTAAGTACTCCCTCACCCTATAATTTATTTCTCTGACGCGGGGTGGAGCAGTCTGGCAGCTCGTCGGGCTCATAACCCGAAGGTCGTAGGTTCAAATCCTACCCCCGCAACCAAGCACACCAGACGATGTGCAGCGCAAGTGACCGATGCGCGCTTCGTCGACAGGAACCCGGCCTCGTGCCGGGTTTTTTGTTTTCCGCGCGCGCATCGTTGCGTGTCGCTATTGTGCAGCCCACTCGACGGCCGCCTTCGCATGCAGCGCGGTCGTGTCGAATACCGGCAGCGGCGAGTCGCCCGCGCCGATCAGCAGCGTGATTTCCGTACAGCCGAGGATCACGGCCTGCGCACCGCGCTTTGCCAGTCCTTCGATGATCGTCACGTACGTCGCACGCGATTCGGGCGAGATGATGCCGTGACACAGCTCGTCGTAGATGATCCGGTGCACGTCGTCGCGCCCGCGTTCGTCCGGCACGAGCACGTCCATCCCGAACTTCCCGCGCAGCCGTTCCGCATAGAACGGCAACTCCATCGTGTAGCGCGTGCCGAGCAGCGCGACGCGCTCGACGCCCGCGTCGCGCAGCGCGGCGCCTGTCGGATCGGCGATGTGCAGGAACGGCAGCGTCACCGCGGCTTCGATCGCGTCGTGCACGCGGTGCATCGTATTGGTCGTCAGCACGACGAGATCGGCGCCGGCCGCTTCGAGCTGCCGCGCGGCGTCGGCCATCCGTTCGCCGAGCGCGGCCCAGTCGTGCGTGCGCTGCAGCGCTTCGATCTCCGCGAAATCGACCGTCACCAGCACGCTCTTCGCGTTGTGGTGTCCGCCATGCAGCGTCTTCGAGTGCCGATTGATCATCCGGTAGTACTCGGCCGACGATTCCCAGCTCATTCCGCCGATCAGTCCGATCGTCTTCATCCGTCACCTTTGCGTTTCGTGTGTCGCGGCAGACGAGTATAGGCGCCGCTCCCCGCGCACGGCCGGTACGATCCGCGCAAAGCGGGCCGGTACGGCGCAGCCGGGCGCGGCTGCACGCGACAGTTGAAACCGGCACTGTGTTTTTGTACAGTATCGGCACCGTGAACCCGACCACCATTCCGCCTGCCGATCCGCACGCACCGCCGCCGGGCGACGCGCTGCCGCGCATGCGCAAGATCATTCACTGCGATTGCGACTGCTTTTACGCGTCGGTCGAGATGCGCGACGACCCGTCGCTGCGCAACCGGCCGCTCGCGGTCGGCGGCCGGCCCGACCAGCGCGGCGTGATCGCGACCTGCAACTACGAGGCGCGGCGCTACGGCGTGCATTCGGCGATGTCGTCGGCGCTGGCGATGCGCAAGTGTCCGGACCTGCTGATCCTGCCGTCAGCGATGGACAAGTACCGCGCGGCGTCGCGGCAGATCATGGCGATCTATCGCGACTACACGCCGGACGTCGAGCCGCTGTCGCTCGACGAGGCGTACCTCGACGTCAGCGGGTCCGAGCGGTGCCAGGGCAGCGCGACGCTGATCGCGCGGGAGATCCGCCAGCGCGTGCACGACACCGTCGGCGTGACCGTGTCGGCCGGCGTCGCGCCGAACAAGTTCATCGCGAAGATCGCGTCCGACTGGAACAAGCCCGACGGCCTGTTCGTCGTGCGGCCGCACGAGATCGACGCGTTCGTCGCGGCGCTGCCGGTGCGCAAGCTGCACGGCGTCGGCAAGGTGACGGCCACGCGGCTCGACCGCCTCGGCATCCAGACCTGCGCGCAATTGCGCGACTGGCCGCTGATCGACCTGCACCGCGAATTCGGCGCGTTCGGGCGGCGGCTGTACGAACTGTCGCGCGGGATCGACGAGCGGCCCGTGCAGGCCGACCAGGAGCGCAAATCGGTCAGCGTCGAGACGACTTACGTGACCGACCTGACGACGCTCGAGCAATGCGCGGAGGAAATCCGCCGCCTGGTCGTGCAGCTCGACGCGCGAATCGCGCGCGCGGGCGCCGCGAGGTCGATCCGCAAGCTGTACGTGAAGATCCGCTTCGCCGATTTCCAGCGCACGACGGTCGAGTGCGTGGCCGACGCGACGAATGCGGATACGGCCGTCACGCTGCTCGCGAAGGGGCTGCAGCGGCGCGCGCAGGCCGTGCGGCTGCTCGGCGTCGGCGTACGCATCGACGAGGACACGGCCGAGCGTCACGGGCAGTTCTCGCTGTTCGACGACGAATCGCCCGCACCATGAAAAAAGGCACCGCCGAAGCGGTGCCTTTCGATGCAGCCCGAAGGGCCGGGCGGCGCGGCGCGCTCAGTGCGCGGGCGCGGTCATCCCGTTGTGGCGCAGCAGCGCATCGATTTCCGGCTCGCGGCCGCGGAACGCCTTGAACGAATCCATCGCCGGACGGCTGCCGCCGACCTCGAGGATTTCGCGGCGATAGCGCGTGCCGGTCGCCGCGTCGAGCACGCTGCCGCTCGCGGCGGCCGCTTCCTCGAACGCCGCGTACGCGTCGGCCGACAGCACCTCGGCCCACTTGTAGCTGTAGTAGCCGGCCGCATAACCGCCCGCGAAGATATGGCTGAACGTGTTCGGCCAGCGCGAGAACGCCGCCTGCGGGATCACGTGATAGCGCTCGTTGATCTCGCGCGCGAACGCGGTCACGCCGGTCGAGCCAGCCGGGTCGAAGTCGACGTGCAGCAGCATGTCGAACATCGAGAACACGATCTGGCGCAGCGTGCCGAGCCCGCTCTGGAAATTCTTCGCGGCGATCATCTTGTCGAACAGTTCGCGCGGCAGCGTGGCGCCCGTGTCGACGTGCGACGACATCGACGACAGCACGTCCCATTCCCAGCAGAAGTTTTCCATGAACTGCGACGGCAGCTCGACCGCATCCCATTCGACGCCGTTGATGCCCGACACGCCGAGCTCGTCGACGCGCGTGAGCATGTGATGCAGCCCGTGGCCGAACTCATGGAACAGCGTGATGACTTCGTCGTGCGTGAAGCACGCGGGCTTGCCGCCGACCGGCGCCGAGAAGTTGCAGGTCAGGTACGCGACCGGCGTCTGCACGGTGCTGCCGCGCTTCGCACGCGAACGCGCGTCGTCCATCCATGCGCCGCCGCGCTTGCCTTCGCGCGCGTACAGGTCGAGATAGAACTGCGCGACGAGCGAGCCGTCGCGATTCTCGACGCGGAAAAAGCGCACGTCCTTGTGCCATACCGGCGCGTCGTCCGGCTTGATCCGCACGCCGAACAGCGTCTCGGTGACGGTGAACAGGCCCTTCAGCACGGCCGGCTCGGGGAAGTACTGCTTGACCTCGTTTTCCGAGAACGCGTAGCGCTGCTCGCGCAGCTTTTCGGCCGCGTACGCGACGTCCCACGGCGCGAGTTCGGCGAGGCCGAGTTCCTTCGCGGCGAATGCGCGCAGTTCGTCCCAGTCCTTGTCCGCGTGCGGGCGCGCGCGCGTCGCGAGATCCTCGAGGAAGGCGATCACCTGCTGCGGCGATTCGGCCATCTTCGGCGCGAGCGACACTTCGGCGAAGTTGCGGTAGCCGAGCATCTGCGCCTCTTCGCGGCGCAGCTTCAGCTCGTCGGCGACGATTGCCGTGTTGTCCCATTCGGCGTTGCCGCCGCCGTACTGCGGCCCGAGTTCCGATGCGCGCGTCGCATAGGCGCGGTAGAGCGTCTCACGCAGCGCGCGGTTGTCCGCGTACTGCAGCACCGGGAAGTACGACGGGAAGTGCAGCGTGAATTTCCAGCCGTCCTTGCCGTCCTTCTGCGCGGCTTCGCGGGCGGCCTCGATCGCGTCGCCGGGCAGGCCGGCCAGTTCGGCGTCGTCGTGCGCGAAGTACGCGTACGCGTTGGTCGCGTCGAGCACGTGGTCGGAGAACGCCTTCGACAGCGCGGCCTGCTGTTCCTGCAGTTCCGCGAAGCGCGGCTTCCGGTCTTCGGGCAGCTCGGCGCCCGACAGGCGGAAATCGCGCAGTGCATTGTCGAGGATCTTCTTGCGCTCGGCGGACAGCGTCGCGTATTCGGCACTCGCGGCGATTGCCTTGTATTTCTCGTACAGCGCGAGATTCTGGCCGACGCTCGACCAGAACTCGGTCACGCGCGGCAGGTTCTCGCCGTACGCGGCCCGCAGCTCGGGCGTGTCGGCGACCGCGTTCAGGTGACCGACGATGCCCCATGCGCGGCCGAGCGGCTCCGTCGCCTGCTCGACCGTCTCGACGACGGCGGCCCAGGTCGACGGCGTCGCGGGCGCGCTCGCGGCCTCGACTGCGCGGCTGGCTGCGTCGAGCAGCGTATCGAGCGCGGGCGTCACGTGTTCCGGACGGATTTCGCCGAAGCGGGGCAGGTCGGAGAAGTCGAGGAGCGGATTGGTATTGGCGCTGGCGGACATAAGACTCCCTGTCTGTTGCCGGATGAACCGGGATGAAAAGGGTAACGGCGCGATGGCGCCCGATACCGACATTATTGGGGCGCATCGTGCGCTTTCCAATCGTTAGTTTCTAACGGCGCGATTGACGCAGGGTCGGATGCGGGGCGGAAAGCCGTCGGGCAACATGCGGCCGGCGTGGTGCAGGCGGCGCGGTGCGGCTGGCGAGACGCCGGCGCACGGAACCGCGCGCCGGCTGAACGGGCAGGGGGTCAGGCGGCCGCGGCGGCAGCGCGCTCGGCGGCTTCGATCGTGTTGATCAACAGCATCGTAATGGTCATCGGGCCGACGCCGCCCGGCACCGGTGTGATGTGGCCGGCGACTTCCTTCACGCCCGCGAAGTCGACGTCGCCGCACAGCTTGCCCGCGTCGTCGCGGTTCATGCCGACGTCGATCACCGTCGCGCCGGGCTTCACCATGTCGGCCGTCAGGATGTTGCGCTTGCCGACCGCGGCGACCACGATGTCGGCCTGCCGCGTGTGCGCGGCGAGGTCGCGCGTCTTGCTGTGGCAGATCGTCACGGTCGCGCCGGCTTCGAGCAGCAGCATCGCCATCGGCTTGCCGACGATGTTCGAGCGGCCGATCACGACCGCGTTCGCGCCCTGCAGCGCGATGTCGTGCGCCTCGAACATCTTCATCACGCCGTACGGCGTGCACGGGCGGAACAGCGGCTTGCCGGTCATCAGCGCGCCGGCGTTCGCGACGTGAAAGCCGTCGACGTCCTTTTCCGGCGCGATTGCCTCGATCACCTTGTGGCTGTCGATGTACGCGGGCAGCGGCAGCTGGACGAGGATGCCGTGGATCTTCGGGTCGCGGTTCAGCTCGTCGATGCGCGCGAGCAGGTCGGCTTCCGACAGCGTTGCCGGGTACGCGTCCTTCAGCGAGAAGAAACCGTTGTCCACGCACGCCTTGATCTTGTTGCGCACATAGACTTCGCTCGCCGGGTTCTCGCCGACGAGGATCACCGCGAGGCCGGGCTGGTGGCCGCGTGCGGTCAGGGCGGAGGCGCGTTCGGCGGCCTGCGCGCGCAAGGTCTTCGAAAGGGCGTTGCCGTCGATGAGGAGGGCTGTCATGGTGGTGGGTCCTGCCGGGAAGTTGGAATGCGTGCGTACGGCACCGAAGCGCCGCAGCAAAACACGCAATTATACCGTTCGCCTGCTGCCGTCCGACAGCGAATATGCGGGAAGCGTCATGGCCGCGGCGCTCGCGCGCCGGGAGGAAAGGCCGCCGCCGCGCGAGTGGGCCGCATCGCGCGGGGCGGCTGCGGGCCGGGCGGGCAGTGCCGCCGCGGCCGGCGAACGCTCAGGCCTGTTTCTTCGACAGCGCGAGGCGCAGCAGGTCGGCCACCGTGTTGACGTTGAGCTTTTCCATGATGTTCGCGCGGTGCGCTTCGACCGTCTTGATGCTGATGCCGAGATCGTCGGCGATCTGCTTGTTCAGGCGGCCCGCGATGATCCGTTCGAGCACCTGCTGCTCGCGCGCGGTCAGCTTCGACAGGCGTTCGCTCGCGGCACGCTGTTCCTGGACGCTCTTGCTTTCGCTTCGGGCCTTGTCGAGCATCCGCTCGACGAGCTTGCGCAGCTCGGCTTCGTCGAACGGTTTCTCGATAAAGTCCATCGCACCCTTTTTCATCGTCGAGACGGCCATCGGCACGTCGCCGTGACCGGTGACGAAGATGATCGGCAGCGCGGCGTTGTCGGCGATCAGGCGTTCCTGCAGTTCGAGGCCGCTCATGCCCGACATCCGCACGTCGAGGATCAGGCATGCGATCTGGCCGGCCTGCTGCGCAGGCTGGTATGCATCGAGGAATTGTTCGGCGCTCGAGAAGCATTGCACGCGATAGCCGTTCGCCTCCAGCAGCCAGCGCAGCGAGTCCCGTACGGCCTCGTCGTCGTCGACGACAAAGACGGTTTCCTGAGTGGTGGTGACTGGGCTATTCATAGTTCTCCCGTTACGGTATGTGATGCCGATGCCTCGCGCCCCCCTTGGCCGAGATCAGCGGGTTCCCCAATGGGCAGGCTGCAGTGGAACGTCGCGCCGGAAATGCGGCCATCCGGCTCGACGTTGTTGACCACCCACAGACGCCCCCGATGCGATTCGATGATCGAACGGCAGATGTTCAGCCCCATGCCCATGCCATCGGACTTGGTGCTGTAAAACGGTTCGAACAGGCGTTCGGCGGTCGCTTCGTCGACGCCCGGACCCTGGTCGATCACGCGGATGTCGACGAAACCCGCATCGATGTCGGCGACGACGCGGATCACGCCGTCCGCCGACGCCGGCTTCACGTCGGCCATCGCCTCGGCCGCGTTCTTCATCAGGTTCATCAGCACCTGCTCGATCAGCACGGGGTCGACATAAATAATAGGCATTCTTGCGAGGATTTCCGTGACGATCCGGATCCTGCGCTTCCTGGCCTCGATTTCGGCGAGCCCGACCGCGTCGGCGACGATGTCCGCGACGCGCGCCGGCTGGCGCTTCGGCTCGCTGCGCTTCACGAATTCGCGGATCCGCTTGACGATCATCCCCGCCCGCAGCGCCTGCTGCGCGGTCTTTTCCAGCGCGGGCTGCAGCGTCTCGGGCGTGCCGCGGCCGCTCTTGACGAGCGCGAGCGTGCCCGAGCAGTAGTTGTTGATCGCGGCGAGCGGCTGGTTCAATTCGTGAGCAATCGACGACGCCATTTCACCCATCGTCATCAATCGGCTCGTGAACTGCAGCTTCTCCTCCTGCTGGTGCGCGAGTTCCTGCGCCTTCTTGCGGGTCGTGATGTCGGTCGCGATCTGCATCTGCGCGAGGTGGCCGTCCACCCACTGGATGTACTGGCGGCGCACCTCGAACCATTTCTGGATGCTCTCGACGTACACCTCCTGCGCATCCGCGGTGCTGCTCGTCAGCGCGGCGGCCGGCAGGCCCGCGAACGCGTCGACCATGTCGATCGAGTCGGACGATGCCTGCGCACGGTCGAAGCCGCCGCCCGACAGCTCGAGATGGCCGTCCGGGCGGATGCCGAACAGGTGGCGGTAGTAGCGGTTCGCGAACAGCAGCTCGGCCTCGTCGGCGGCCAGCACCGACACCGCGGCGTCGAGGCTTTCGAGCACCGTCGTGAAGCGCTCGTGCGCGGCTGCGAGTTCCTCGCGCGCGCGCTTCGGTTCGGTGATGTCGGTCATCGACGACATCCAGCCCGTCTGGCGGCCCGAACTGTCGATCAGCGGCGATACGTACAGGCGCGCATGGAACAGCGTGCCGTTCTTGCGCCGCACGCGCAGCTCGAAGCCCGAGCTCGGCGCTTTGCCGCGCAGCGTCATGTCGAGCTGGCGCTGCATTTCCGGGTAAGCGTCGCGCGGCCAGTACGGGAACGGCGCGACCTTGCCGACGAGGTCGGTTTCGTCCCAGCCGGTCATCCGGCAGAACGCGGGGTTCACGTGCGTGATGCGGCCGTGCATGTCGAGCACGCGCATGCCGATCAGCACCGAGTTCTCCATTGCGCGGCGGAAGAACGCCTCCGCGTACAGCGCCTGCTGCGCCTCGAAGCGCTGGCGCGTGTGCTTCCACAGGCTCCAGAGGCTCCACAGCACGAAGCACGACAGCCCCGCGACGAGCCACACGAGCGTGTTGTTGGTCAGGTTCGTGAGCTGCGGGAACGCGTACACGCGCACGGTCAGCCCCTGGCCGGGCGGATCGAGCGGCAGGTCGTAGTGCGAGTCGCGCGGCAGGCGCGGGCGCGTCGACGTGGACGACAGCTCGCGGTTGTTCGAGTCGGTGATCGAGATCTTGTACTTCGACGACAGCTCCTGCGGGATGTCGTGCTTCAGGATGCCTTCGACCGAGAACACCGCGGCGATCGAGCCGAGATATTCGCGGTCGCCGCGCATCACGGGCGTCTGCAGCGTGATGAAGCCGTTACCGAAGTCGTCGTAGATCAGCGGCGAATAGGCCTGGCGGCGCGTGCTGCGCGCTTCGTCATAGGCGCCGCGCACGGCGTCCTGCATCTGCGCGTCGCCGGGCTTCGCGAGTCGCTGGCCGAGCAGCGGCGGATGCACGGCCGGCCAGCGCTGCACGCCGGGCGATGTGTACCAGTTCAGGTAGAGGATTTCCGGATGCGTCTGCATCACGTCCGCGACGGCCATCTGGAACGCGTTCTGGTCGAGGCGGCCCGACGCGAGATCGCGCGACAGCGCCTGGAGCTGTTCCTGCGCGCCCGTCATCGACAGGCGGATCTGCTGCTGCGCCCACGCGACGTTACGGAAGAGGGTGTCTTCCTGCTGCTGCTGTTCGCGGCGATTGAGGCTCCACAGGATGAGGCTCATCACCACGAGGAACACGAGGATCGACAGCAGCGGTGTCAGCAAATAGGAATTGGACCACCACGGTCCGTGGTGCCAACGGGACGGCTGCGACTCCGCCGGCGGGCCCGACGGTCGCGCCGAGCGTGCGAAAAGCCGATCGGTCAACATGGCAGGATTGTAGCGCAGCGCAATACATGGAAAACCCATACCGGATATGTTGAACGGAAACGGATTTATGCCGCCGGGACGGGCCGCAGAGCCCCGACGCATGGGTGCGGCGCAGCAATATTCCGTATTGTGAGAAAAGATCTCACGATTCGAAAATTTTGTTGCGCAGGCCCGCGCACGCTCATTACAATCCGCTGGAGCTTGCCCGCAGCCGGTCGCGTCGCGTCGTCTGCACGAGAGCGATCCTCACATTCCAGGACCCAGGAGACGAGAATGTCCGCTGTACCGAACGAAGTGATGAAATATGTCGCCGCCGAACGTGACGACGACCCGCAAGAAACCGTCGAGTGGCTGGAGTCGCTCGATGGCGTGATCTCCTCCGTGGGCACCGGCCGCGCGCACTACCTGATCGAAAAGCAGATCGAGTTCGCCCGCATGCACGGCGAGCACCTGCCGTTTTCCGCGAATACCCCGTACATCAACACGATTCCGGTCGAAGCCCAGGCGAAGATTCCGGGCGACCAGGACATCGAGCACCGCATCCGTTCGTACACGCGCTGGAACGCGCTGGCGATGGTGCTGCGCGCCGGCAAGGACACGAACGTCGGCGGCCACATCGCATCGTTCGCGTCGGCCGCGACGCTCTATGACGTCGGCTACAACCACTTCTGGCACGCCGCGTCCGACCAGCACGGCGGCGATCTCGTGTTCGTGCAGGGCCACTCGTCGCCGGGCGTGTATTCGCGTGCGTTCCTGCTCGGCCGCCTGAAGGAAGAGCAACTCGACAACTTCCGTCAGGAAGTCGACGGCAACGGCATTTCGTCGTACCCGCACCCGTGGCTGATGCCGGACTTCTGGCAGTTCCCGACCGTGTCGATGGGTCTCGGCCCGATCATGGCGATCTACCAGGCGCGCTTCATGAAGTACCTGCAGGCGCGCGGCATCGCGACGACGGAAGGCCGCAAGGTGTGGGCGTTCCTCGGCGACGGCGAGACGGACGAACCGGAATCGCTCGGCGCGATCGGGATGGCGAGCCGCGAGAAGCTCGACAACCTCGTGTTCGTGATCAACTGCAACCTGCAGCGTCTCGACGGCCCGGTGCGCGGCAACGGCAAGATCATCCAGGAACTCGAATCGGAATTCCGCGGCGCCGGCTGGAACGTGATCAAGGTCATCTGGGGCAGCCGCTGGGATGCGCTGTTCGCACGCGACAAGACGGGCGCGCTGATGCGCCGCATGATGGAAGTCGTCGACGGCGAATACCAGACGTACAAGTCGGAATCGGGCGCATTCGTCCGCGAGCACTTCTTCAACTCGCCTGAACTGAAGGCGCTGGTCGCCGACTGGTCGGACGACGACATCTGGGCGTTGAACCGCGGCGGCCACGATCCGCACAAGATCTATGCGGCGTTCCATGAAGCCAGCAACACGAAGGGCGCGCCGACCGTCATCCTCGCGAAGACCATCAAGGGCTACGGGATGGGAGAGTCGGGCCAGGCGATGAACATCACGCACCAGCAGAAGAAACTGCCGGTCGAGCAACTGAAGAAGTTCCGCGACCAGTTCCGCCTGCCGATCACCGACGAGCAGATCGCCGACGTGCCGTACCTGAAGTTCGAGGAAGGTTCGAAGGAACTCGAATACATGCGCAAGCAGCGCATGGACCTCGGCGGCTACCTGCCGCACCGCCGCGAGAAGGCGACGTCGCTCCCGGTGCCGGCGCTCGACGCGTTCGAGCCGCTGCTGAAGGGCACGGGCGAAGGCCGCGAGATCTCGACGACGATGGCGTTCGTGCGGATCCTGAACATCCTGCTGAAGGACAAGGCGCTCGGCAAGCGCGTCGTGCCGATCGTCCCGGACGAATCGCGTACGTTCGGCATGGAAGGCCTGTTCCGCCAGATCGGCATCTGGAACCAGCAGGGCCAGAAGTACGTGCCGGAAGATTCCGACCAGCTGATGTTCTACAAGGAATCGGAAACCGGCCAGATCCTGCAGGAAGGCATCAACGAAGCGGGCGGCATGTGCGACTGGATCGCGGCGGCGACGTCGTACTCGACGCACGGCGAGATCATGGTGCCGTTCTACATCTTCTACTCGATGTTCGGCTTCCAGCGGATCGGCGACCTCGCATGGGCCGCGGGCGACATGCGCTCGCGCGGCTTCCTGCTGGGCGGTACCGCGGGCCGCACGACGCTGAACGGCGAAGGCCTGCAGCACGAAGACGGCCACTCGCTCCTGTGGGCGGCATCGGTGCCGAACTGCGTGAGCTACGACCCGACCTTCGGCTACGAACTGGCCGTGATCATCCAGGACGGCCTGCGCCGCATGGTGCAGGACCAGGAAGACGTGTACTACTACATCACGGTGATGAACGAGAACTACGAGCACCCGGCGATTCCGCAGGGCGAGCACGTGGCGGCCGACATCATCAAGGGCATGTACGCGTTCAGGAAGGCCGACGCCGACAAGAAGGCGCCGCGCGTCCAGCTGCTCGGCGCGGGCACGATCTTCAACGAAGTGATCGCCGCCGCCGACCTGCTGAAGAACGACTGGGGCGTCGCCGCCGACCTGTGGAGCGTGCCGAGCTTCACCGAGCTCGCGCGCGAAGGCCACCAGGTCGAGCGCTGGAACCTGCTCCATCCGACCGAGGAGCGTCGCCTGTCGCACGTGCAGAAGTGCCTGAAGGACACGCAGGGCCCGGTCATCGCATCGACCGACTACGTCCGCGCGCTGGTCGACCAGATTCGCGGCCAGATCGATCGCCGCTTCGTCGTGCTGGGCACGGACGGCTTCGGCCGCTCGGATACCCGCGAGAAGCTGCGTCACTTCTTCGAGGTCGACCGTCACTGGGTCACCGTCGCCGCGCTCAACGCGCTGGCCGACGAAGGCACGATCGAGCGCAAGGTGGTCGCGGACGCGATCGCCAAGTACAACCTCGATCCGTCCAAGCCCAACCCGATGACCGTTTAACGCACACGCCGTGTGATGTCGCGCGTCGCTTCCGCGAGGAGCGCGCGCGGCCATGGAGACAGATACAGATGAGTCAAGCGATCGAAGTGAAGGTGCCGGATATCGGCGATTACAAGGACGTGCCCGTCATCGAAGTGCTCGTGAAGGCGGGCGACACGGTCGAGCCCGAGCAGTCGCTCGTCACGCTCGAGTCCGACAAGGCGACGATGGACGTCCCGAGCCCCGCGGCGGGCACGGTCAAGGAAGTGAAGGTGAAGGTGGGTGACTCGGTGTCGGAAGGCACGCTGATCATCCTGCTCGAAGGCGGCGCGGCCGCACAGCCGAACGGCGCGGCTGCGCTGGCCGCAGCTCCGGCGGCAGCGCCGGCACCGGCCGCAGCAGCACCGGCTGCCGCACCGGCAGCGGCCGGCGGCACGCTCGAAGTGAAGGTGCCCGACATCGGCGACTACAAGGACGTCCCGGTGATCGAGATCGGCGTGAAGGTCGGCGACACGGTCGAGAAGGAGCAGTCGCTCGTCACGCTCGAATCGGACAAGGCGACGATGGACGTGCCGAGCCCGGCTGCGGGCGTCGTGAAGGACATCAAGGTGAAGGTCGGCGATTCGGTGTCGGAAGGCACGCTGATCGTGCTGCTCGAAGCCGCAGGCGCACCGGCTGCCGCTCCGCAGGCGAGCGCACCGGCTCCGGCCGCTGCTGCATCGGCCCCGGCTCCGGCGCCCGCCGCCGCACCCGCGAAGGCTGCGCCGGCACCGGCACCGGCTGCGGCCGCAGCGCCGTCGGGCGAATACCGCGCCAGCCATGCTTCGCCGTCGGTGCGCAAGTTCGCGCGCGAACTCGGCGTCGAAGTCGCACGCGTGCAAGGTTCGGGGCCGAAGGGCCGCATCACGAAGGACGACGTCACGGGCTTCGTGAAGGGCGTGATGACGGGCCAGCGCGCAGCACCGGGCGCGGCAGCGGCCGCGCCGGCAGGCGGCGGCGAGCTGAACCTGCTGCCCTGGCCGAAGGTCGACTTCTCGAAGTTCGGCCCGTTCGAGGCGAAGCCGCTGTCGCGCATCAAGAAGATCTCGGGCGCGAACCTGCATCGCAACTGGGTGATGATCCCGCACGTCACGAACAACGACGAAGCGGACATCACCGATCTCGAGGCGCTGCGCGTCCAGTTGAACAAGGAGCACGAGAAGGCGGGCGTGAAGTTCACGATGCTCGCGTTCGTGATCAAGGCGGTCGTCGCCGCGCTGAAGAAATTCCCGACCTTCAACGCGAGCCTCGACGGCGACAACCTCGTGTTCAAGCAGTACTTCCACGTTGGTTTCGCCGCCGATACGCCGAACGGCCTCGTCGTGCCGGTGATCCGCGATGCGGACAAGAAGGGTCTCGTCGACATCGCGAAGGAAATGAGCGACCTGTCGAAGGCCGCGCGCGAAGGCAAGCTGAAGCCGGACCAGATGCAGGGCGGCTGCTTCTCGATCTCGTCGCTCGGCGGGATCGGCGGGACGAACTTCACGCCGATCATCAACGCGCCGGAAGTGGCGATCCTCGGGTTGTCGCGCGGGCAGATGAAGCCGGTGTGGGACGGCAAGCAGTTCGTGCCGCGTCTCATGCTGCCGCTGTCGCTGTCGTATGACCATCGCGTGATCGATGGCGCGGAAGCCGCGCGGTTCAATGCGTATCTCGGCGCGTTGCTCGGCGATTTCCGGCGCATCGTTCTTTGATGAGCGGGGAGTTTGCTCGCGGGGGCGTGGGTTTCTTGTCGGTTATCCACGCTTCGTCGTTGAACTGGCTTTCCTGACGGTCTGCTAGCGTCGCCCCTGCGCGGGGCGGCGGTCACTTTTCTTTGTCTTCCAAAGAAAAGTAACCAAAAGAAAGGCGCGTCCTTGGGCGGACAGCAAAGGTGGTTCTGCTCTGGTTCGCGTTCTTTTGTCAGGCCGTAACGGGGTCATCGCGGGTTTCTCCCCCCTCTGTCTGCAGCTAATCAAGAAGGGGACAGTAATGAGTCTCATCGAAGTCAAGGTTCCGGATATCGGCGATTTCAGCGGCGTCGATGTCATCGAAGTCAACGTGAAGCCGGGCGACGTGATCGAAAAAGAGCAGACGCTCATCACGCTCGAATCGGACAAAGCCTCCATGGAAGTGCCCAGCGACGTCGCCGGCACCGTCAAGGAAGTCAAGGTCAAGGCCGGCGAGAAAGTCTCGCAAGGCACGGTCATCGCCATCGTCGAAGCATCGGCAGGCGCCGCCGCACCCGCGAAAGCACCCGAACCGGCCAAGCCCGCAGCGGCTGCTCCGGCACCGGCCGCAGCCGCCCCGGCGCCCGCGCCGCAAGCCGGCAGCTACGCCGGCGCAGTCGACATCGAATGCGACATGCTCGTGCTCGGCGCCGGCCCCGGCGGCTACTCGGCCGCGTTCCGCGCAGCCGATCTGGGCATGAAGACGGTGCTCGTCGAACGCTACCCGACGCTCGGCGGCGTGTGCCTGAACGTGGGCTGCATCCCGTCGAAGGCGCTGCTGCACACGGCGCTCGTCATCGACGAAGCCGCGGCGCTCGCGTCGCACGGGATCACGTTCGGCACGCCGCAGGTCGATCTCGACAAGCTGCGCGACTTCAAGGGCGGCGTCGTCAAGAAGCTGACGACGGGCCTCTCCGGCATGGCGAAGGCGCGCAAGGTCGAAGTCGTCACGGGCGTCGGCGCGTTCGTCGATCCGTATCACATGGAAGTGCAGGGCGAAAACGGCAAGAAGGTCGTCAAGTTCAAGCAGGCGATCATCGCCGCGGGCTCGCAGGCCGTGAAGCTGCCGTTCATGCCGGAAGACCCGCGGGTCGTCGATTCGACGGGCGCGCTCGAACTGCGCCAGCTGCCGAAGCGCATGCTCGTGATCGGCGGCGGCATCATCGGCCTCGAAATGGCGACGGTGTACGCAACGCTCGGTGCCGAAATCGACGTCGTCGAAATGATGGACGGCTTGATGATGGGCGCGGACCGCGATCTCGTGAAGGTCTGGGAAAAGTACAACGCGAAGCGCTTCGGCAACGTGATGCTGAAGACCAAGACGGTCGGCGCGGAAGCGAAGGAAGACGGCATCTACGTGAAGTTCGAGGGCGAGAAGGCGCCGGCGGAAGCGCAGCGCTACGACCTCGTGCTCGTCGCGGTGGGCCGCAGCCCGAACGGCAAGAAGATCGGCGCCGACAAGGCCGGCGTCGCCGTCACGGATCGCGGCTTCATCGACGTCGACAAGCAGATGCGCACGAACGTCCCGCACATCTTCGCGATCGGCGACGTCGTCGGCCAGCCGATGCTCGCGCACAAGGCCGTGCATGAAGGCCACGTCGCAGCGGAAGCCGCGCACGGCGAGAAGGCGTACTTCGACGCACTGCAGATCCCGTCGGTGGCGTACACCGATCCGGAAGTGGCGTGGGCCGGCAAGACGGAAGACCAGTGCAAGGCCGAAGGCATCAAGTACGGCAAGGCCGTGTTCCCGTGGGCCGCTTCGGGCCGTGCGATCGCGAACGGCCGCGACGAAGGTTTCACGAAACTGATCTTCGACGAGGAAACCCATCGCGTGATCGGCGGCGGCATCGTCGGGCTGAACGCGGGCGACCTGATCAGCGAAGTGTGCCTCGCCGTCGAGATGGGCGCGGACGCGGAAGACATCGGCAAGACGATCCATCCGCATCCGACGCTCGGCGAATCGGTCGGCATGGCCGCCGAGCTGTACGAAGGCGTCTGTACGGACCTGCCGCCGCAACGCAAGAAGTAACGCGACCGGCACGGCCGGTCATGCACCGGCCATGAAAAACGCCGCCGCCCGGGCAAGCCGGGCGGCGGCGTTTTTTTTTTGCTCGCGGCTGGCGCGGCGCTCGAACGGCTGCTCGAGCGTAGCGAACGGCGGCCGGTTCGCGCCGTTTCCGGCGCCGGAAACGAAAAAAGCCGCGCTGGGCGCGGCTCTTTCAGGAGCAGCGGACGCTTACGCGGCCGGCTTGCTCGAACGACGCGCAGCGGCGGCGGTGGCAGCCTTCGTTGCGACGGCAGCAGCAGCGTTGAAGTTCGTTTCAGCGATCTCGACGGCTTGCTTCGTTGCCTTCTGAACCGTTTCGTACGTGGTGTTCGCAGCGTTCAGTGCCGACTTCAGCGCGGCGACAGCCGTTTCCGAACCGGCCGGGGCGTTCTTCGCGACGTTGTCGACGAGTGCCTGGACCTTCTTGTTCTGCTCTTCGAATTGCGCTTCGGCAACCTTCGTGAACTCGGCTTGCGTCGACGATGCGATTTCGTACAGGTGACGGCCGTACGACAGCACCTTTTCCGCGACCGGCTGCGACAGGCTCGCTTGCAGCGCGATCAGTTCCTGAGCGTCCTTCACCGACAGCAGACGCTGTGCGTTTTCCTGGCTCTCGACCAGCGTCGACTTCACGACCTGCAGGTTCAGTTCGATCAGCTTTTCGACGCCTTCGAACGCCTTGGTCGTCAGACCGAACAGGCTTTCGAGGTTGGCTTTCTGTGCGGCGGCGATTTGCTCGGGGGTCAGCAAGGACATGTCAAGCTCCTGAAAAGCGATCGCGTCGATCGCAGGGTAAGGGGGCACTACGATGGGGAACCTCGGATGCGCGTGCTTTGTGCAACGCAGCAATGAAACGTATTTTAGGGCAGAGAAACCGGATGTCAAGTATTTTTTGTGCGTTGCACAATCGCGACAAATTATCGATAAAACAACGAGTTATCATGACCGTTCGGAATCGGTTTCACGCTCGATCCCAAATGGTGCGCACGGGCGCGGGGCAAGCGCGGCGCACCATCAGCATGCACAGGTAAACCTGACAGGCTTGTGGAACGTTATCCTTCCGTTCCTGTCGAAAACGCGCCGTTTCGATGCGCGTGCCGTGGCGACGTGCCGTCGCGACGGTCAAGAGGCGCTGCAGGCCCGCCGAGCGCCGGATACGTAGTTTCCCCGCTTTAAATTGTCCCGAAAGTGACGTTATCTCAATTAACCGTGTGTAATCGGGAGACGGGCGCTGTCGGGCAGTGCTTCCCATGATTTTTTTCGATGGGGGCGGGAGGGTCGATTGGTCTGAGGTTGGCCGACCCTTACATTCCGGTTTAACGACGATCGGTAAGTGCCTAATATTGCTCTTTTTTTAAGCTTTAACTACACTTGCGGAAACCTCCCGCCCGCTTTGTCCAGACCCCAATGAAAGCCGAATCGTTTTCACCGCGCAGATTGTTGCAGAGCATGACGCTCGGCGCGGCTGTGTCGGTCGCCGTCGCCTTGCTGGCGACCGCCGCGTCCGTCGCGCCCGCTGACGCCTTTGCCGCCACTGCGAAGACCCAACAAGCCGCCAAGAAAAAGGCCGCCGCTCCTGCTTCGTCCGCGAAGAAGAAGTCGGTCAAGGCAGCATCCAGCCAATCCGCCAAGGTCGCCGCGGCCGATGCGCCGCGCGCGAAAGCGTCGCGCAAGCGCATGACGCTCGCGGCGGGCGTGCACGGCGGCCACCGCGGCGCAGTGCGCCAGGTCGCGTTCCAGCCGCGTCGTCCGACCGTCGGCCAGGCGTTCGGCCTGCACGACACGCCGGACGCGCTCGCGCTGCGCTCGAGCGTCGCGTACGTCGTCGACCAGAATTCCGGCGAGCCGCTGTTCGACAAGAATTCGCACGCCGTCGTGCCGATCGCGTCGATCTCGAAGCTGATGACGGCGATGGTCGTGCTCGACTCGAAGTCGCCGATGACCGACCAGATCGAAGTCACCGACGAAGACCGCGACTACGAGAAGGGCACGGGCTCGCGCCTGTCGGTCGGCTCGGTGCTGTCGCGCGAGGACATGCTGCATATCGCGCTGATGGCGTCGGAAAACCGTGCGGCCGCCGCGCTGTCGCGTTATTACCCGGGCGGCCGTCCGGCGTTCATCGCCGCGATGAACGCGAAGGCGAAGGCGCTCGGCATGGCCGATACGCATTTCGAGAATTCGACCGGCCTGTCGAGCTCGAACGTGTCGAGCGCGCGCGATCTGGTGAAGATGGTCAATGCCGCGTACCAGTACCCGATGATCCGCCAGTTCTCGACCGATCGCAGCTACGAGGTGTACACGGGCAAGCGCAATCTCGCCTACAACAGCACGAACGCGCTGATCCGCGGTAACGGCTCGTGGGACATCGGCCTGCAGAAAACGGGCTTCATCAACGAAGCGGGCGAGTGCCTCGTGATGCAGGCGACGATCCACGGCCGGCCGATGGTGATGGTGCTGCTCGATTCGTTCGGCAAGTATTCGCGCTTCGCCGACGCGGCACGCCTGCGCAACTGGCTCGATGCCGGCGGCGGCGAGCGCCTGACGGCAGCCAACACGCCGAACGGCGGCACCTGATCGTCTGCGGCGGTCTGCCGTCGCGCCGATTGGCTGCAAGAAAAAACCCCGCAATCGCGGGGTTTTTTCGTTCGGGAGAACCGGGGCCGGTGAAGGTGGCTTATGCCTGCCGCTGCAGCCCGTCCGCATCCTTCGTGGGCGCCGGCCGGTAGCCGAGCGATTCCGAGATGGTGAGCGCCGTGCGGCTCAACTGGCCGAGCCACGCGTCCTGCAGGCGATCGGCCGGTGCCGACAGCGACAGGCCCGCGACGAGCTTGCCCGAATCGTCGTAGATGCCTGCCGCGATACAGCGCACGCCGAGTTCCAGCTCCTCGTTGTCGCGTGCGCACGATTGCTGGCGGACGATCGTCAGCTCGCGCTCGAGCTTCGCGATGTCGGTGATGCTGTTCTGCGTATGGCCGGACAGCCCCGTGCGCGTCGCATAGGCGCGCACGCGCGACGTTTCGTCGGCCGCGAGGAACAGCTTGCCGACCGACGTGAGGTGCAGCGGCGCGCGGCCGCCGATCGCGCGGACGACCTGCATCCCCGAACGCTCCGAATATGCGCGCTCGATATAGACGATCTCGTCGCCCTGGCGCACCGACAGGTTCACGGTCTGCCCGGTGAGACGGTGCAGCTCGCGCATCGGCATCAGCGCCGCGTCGCGCACCGACAGGCGTGCCTTCACGAGGTTGCCGAGCTCGAGCAGCCGCATGCCGAGGCGGTACGTGCCGGGATCGGAGCGGTCGACGAGACGGCAGGTCACCATGTCGTTGAGGATGCGGTGTGCGGTCGACGGATGCAGCTCCGTCCGCTGCGCAAGCTCCTTCAGGCTGACGGGGTCGCTGTGCGCGGCGAGCGCGTCCAGCAGCCGCATCATGCGTTCGATCACCTGGATCGACGTTTTTGAATCCGGGGTGGGTTGGCTCATGTCGGGGAGGAATCGGTTGACGCGTCAGGCGGTGTTGCGCCGATTGTATCTCGTATTGTGAAAAAAGCGAACGCCGTTCGAGGAAGTCCTCGCTTCGCGCCGCGAGGGCTTGCGCGCAAGCCCGCGTTGGTCTTGCCGGCCAAACGGCGGATAATGAGAGCCGTTTTCTCGAAGGAGCACGTATGCGAGTCGGTTTGTTCGTGACCTGCCTGGTCGATCTGATGCGCCCCGAAATCGGTTTCTCGGCGCTCAAGCTGATTCGCGACGCCGGCTACGAGGTGATCGTGCCGCCCGCGCAGACTTGCTGCGGCCAGCCGGCCTATAACTCCGGCGAGCGCGCGCTTGCGCGCGATCTTGCGGAAAAGACGCTGCGCGAGTTCGAGCAGTTCGATTACGTGGTCGCGCCGTCGGGTTCGTGCGGCGGGATGATCCGCACGCACTACGGCGACCTGTTCCGCGACGACCCCGAACTGATGGGGCGCTACGCGCGGTTTCAGCAGAAAGTCTACGAACTGACCGATTTCCTGGCGAACGTCGCCAGGGTCTCGCTCGAGCCCGGTGAATTCACCGGGCCCGTTACCTATCACGACTCGTGCTCGGGCCTGCGCGAACTCGGCGTGAAGGCGCAGCCGCGCGCGCTGCTCGCGCAGCGCGGCATCGCGGTCACCGAGATGAAGGATTGCGAGCACTGCTGCGGCTTCGGCGGCACGTTCTCGGTCAAGTACGGCGATATTTCGGCGGCCATCGCGGACGAGAAATGCGCGAACGTGCGTGCGTCGGGCGCGGGCGTCGTCGTGCTCGGCGATCTCGGCTGCATGCTGAACATCGAAGGGCGGTTGCGCCGCACCGGCGACCGCGACACGCGCGTGCTGCACGTCGCGCAGGTGCTGGCGGGCGACGTCTGACGCCCGGTTCCGCTCACTTTTCCCCCGATACCGCGATGCAAGTCCAATCGATGCATTTCAAGGCGCGCGCCGGCCAGAAGCTGGCCGACCAGCGCCTGCAGCAGAACCTGAAGAAGCTGTCGACGAAGTTCGTGTCCGCGCGCGCCGACGCGATGACCGCGATCGACTTCCCGGCCACGCGCGCCGCGCTCAAGGCGCGCCGCAACCGCGCGCTGGAGAACCTCGACGTGTGGCTCGACGCATTCGAGCGCGAGGCGACGCGGCGCGGCACGACGGTACTGTTCGCCGAAACGACCGCGGATGCCGCGCGGCTCGTGGCCGACATCGCGCGCCGGCACGACGTGAAGAAGGTCATCAAGACCAAGTCGATGGTGTCCGAGGAGATGCGTCTGAACGCGGTGCTCGCGGAGATGGGCGTGCAGTCGGTCGAGACGGATCTCGGCGAATACATCCTGCAGATCAACGACAACGAGCCGCCGAGCCACATCATTGCGCCCGTCGTGCACAAGGACAAGGAAGAGATCGCCGACCTGTTCGCGCGCACGCACCACCGCGAGCGGCTCACCGAGATTCCGGACATGACGCGCGAGGCGCGCGAGGTGCTGCGCCCGCATTTCATGTCGGCCGACATGGGCGTGACGGGCGGCAACTTCGTGATAGCCGAGACGGGTTCGGTCGCGATCGTGACGAACGAAGGGAACGAGGGGATGTGCACGGTGATGCCGCGCGTGCATGTCGCGGTGACGGGCATCGAGAAGGTGCTGCCGACGCTCGAGGATCTGGCGACCGCGATGCGCCTGTTGCCGCGCTCCGCGACGGGACAGAAGACGTCGAACTATTTTTCGCTGCTGACCGGGCCGCGTGGGCCGGGCGACGAGGACGGCCCCGAGCACAACTACGTGGTGCTCGTCGACGGCGGCCGCACGGGCCTGATCGGCGGCGAGTTCCAGGAGATGCTGCGCTGCATCCGCTGCGGCGCGTGCATGAACCACTGTCCGGTTTACCAGAAGGTCGGCGGCCATGCGTACGGCTGGGTCTACCCGGGGCCGATGGGGGCGGTGCTGACGCCGAGCTATGTCGGGCTCGAGCGCACGCTCGACCTGCCGCAGGCCGCGACGCTGTGCGGCGAATGCGACAGCGTGTGTCCGGTCGGGATTCCGTTGTCGCACCTGTTGCGCACGCTGCGCGAGAAGCAGGTCGAGCGGCACCTGCGGCCGTGGCGCGAGCGGGCCGCGCTTGCCGCATGGGGCTTCGTCGCGCGGCGGCCGACGCTGTACGCGCTGACGACCAAGCTCGCGGTGCGCGTCCTCGAGCGGCTGGGCGGTAACGGCGGCACGCTGCGGCGCCTGCCGATGATGGGCGGCTGGATGGACACGCGCGACATGCCGACGCCGACCGGGCGCACGTTCCGTGAACTGTACGCGGCATCGCAAAGCCACCTCGGCTGAGCACTGTTCATCCGGCGACAACAGTGCGTTCGCTATTTACATATTTATCTCGATAGATGCGGTCTATAGAATCCTGTCTGTAGTCCCCGGAATCGGGTTTCGGGGAACGAGGTCAAGGAGGTCCGCATCATGAAAAAGACAATATCGATGTACTGGCCGCTGGCAATCGTCGTCCCGCTGGCCGCGGCTGCCTATCTGCATGCGATGGCCGATGCGCCGGCGCGCGGCCCGCTCGCGGTTCACCAGGCGTCTGCCGAACTGGCGCGCGCGGTGTCGTTCGGGCTGGTCGACGACGCGGCGAAGCCGCTGCCGGCGGCATCCGGCGACGTCGTGCTCGCCGCGCCGAAGGCGCTGTAATGCTGGGCGCCGTCGCTTTGCGCGGCGGCGCGACTTCGGGCGCCTTTGTATAATGGCGCGTTCTTGTTCCACGCGGTCCGCCGCGGCTTTTCGATAGTGCGATGACCCGCGTTGCGATCTGTTTCGTCTGTCTCGGCAACATCTGCCGTTCGCCCACCGCGGAGGGTGTGATGCGCCATCAGGTCGACGCTGCCGCACTGGCGGATCGGATCGCGATCGATTCGGCCGGCACCGGCGACTGGCATGTGGGCGAGCCGCCCGATACGCGTGCGCAGGCTGCCGCGCGCAGCCGCGGCTACGACCTGTCGGCGCTGCGCGCGCGGCAGGTGAGTGCGGCGGACTTCGAGCGTTTCGACCTGCTGCTCGCGATGGACGAAGCGAATCTCGCGGAACTGCACCGCCGCTGCCCGCCGCAGCATCGCGGCAAGGTGCGCCTGCTGATGGAATTCGCGCCGGGCGCGACTGAAACTGAAGTGTCGGATCCTTATTTCGGCGGCGCGCAGGGCTTCGAGCAGGTGCTCGATCAGGTCGAACGCGCGTGCGCGGGCCTGCTGGAGACGCTTCGAGCCCGCACGGAGCGCTGATCGCGCGGTATTCAGCGATCTGCGAATACCCTTTCGAAGGCATGGATACTTGACTAAAATCGTCAAATATTTATACTTGACCAAAATCGTCAAGATTGCAGTCCCCTAGACACCATGAGACTCACCACCAAAGGCCGTTTCGCCGTCACGGCGATGATTGACTTGGCACTGCGCCAGGAGCAGGGCCCGGTGACGCTTGCAGGCATCAGCCAGCGCCAGCGGATTTCGCTCTCGTATCTCGAACAGCTGTTCGGCAAGCTGCGCAGGCATGAAATCGTCGAATCCGTGCGCGGCCCGGGCGGCGGCTACAACCTCGCGCGTCGCGCGCAGGATGTCACCGTTGCCGACATCATCATCGCGGTCGATGAACCGCTCGACGCCACGCAGTGCGGCGGCAAGGGCACGTGCGACGGCTCGAAGCAGCCCGACGGCCATTGCATGACGCACGAGCTGTGGTCGACCCTGAACCAGAAGATGGTCGAATACCTCGATTCGGTGTCGCTGCAGGATCTCGTCGATCAGCAGCGCGCACGCGAGGGCGCACCCGCGGTGCTGCGCGACCGGCGCACGCCGGAGCCCGTCGCCGCGCCGGCCGAGCCCGTGCGTACGATGCCGCTCGGCCCCAATTCGGTGTTCAACATCGCGAGTTCGTGAGCGCGAAGGCGCCCGCCATACCCCATAACGCACATAGTCCCTGCACAGAATACCCGGAGCGACAGATGACCCAAGAGACTCTCCACCTGCCCATCTATATGGATTACAGCGCGACGACGCCCGTCGATCCGCGCGTGGTCGACAAGATGGTGCCGTACCTGCGCGAGCAGTTCGGCAACCCGGCGTCGCGCAGCCACGCTTACGGCTGGGACGCGGAGCGTGCAGTCGAGGAAGCGCGCGAGCAGGTGGCGGCACTCGTGAACGCGGATCCGCGCGAGATCATCTGGACGTCCGGCGCGACGGAATCGGACAACCTCGCGATCAAGGGTGCCGCGAATTTCTACAAGGGCAAGGGCAAGCACATCGTCACGGTGAAGACCGAGCACAAGGCCGTGCTCGATACGTGCCGCGAGCTCGAGCGCGACGGTTTCGAAGTCACCTACCTCGACGTGAAGGATGACGGCCTGATCGACCTCGACGTGTTCAAGGCCGCGCTGCGCCCCGACACGATCCTCGTGTCGGTGATGCACGTGAACAACGAGATCGGCGTGATCCAGGACATCGAGACGATCGGTGAAATCTGCCGCGAGAAGGGCATCGTGTTCCACGTCGACGCTGCACAGTCGACCGGCAAGGTCGGGATCGACCTCGCGAAGCTGAAGGTCGACCTGATGTCGTTCTCGGCGCACAAGACCTACGGCCCGAAGGGCATCGGCGCGCTGTACGTGCGCCGCAAGCCGCGCGTGCGCATCGAGGCGCAGATGCACGGCGGCGGCCACGAGCGCGGGATGCGTTCGGGCACGCTGGCGACGCACCAGATCGTCGGCATGGGCGAAGCGTTCCGCATCGCGCGCGAAGAAATGGCGACCGAGAACGAGCGCGTCCGCATGCTGCGCGACAAGCTGCTGCGCGGCCTGTCGCAAATCGAGGAAACGTACGTGAACGGCGACATGGACCACCGTGTCCCGCACAACCTCAACATCAGTTTCAACTTCGTCGAAGGCGAGTCGCTGATCATGGCGATCAAGGACGTCGCGGTGTCGTCGGGCTCCGCATGTACGTCGGCGTCGCTGGAGCCGTCGTACGTGCTGCGTGCGCTCGGCCGTAACGACGAGCTCGCACACAGCTCGATCCGCTTCACGGTCGGCCGCTTCACGACGGAGCAGGAAGTCGACTTCGTGGTCAACCTGCTGAACAGCAAGATCGCGAAGCTGCGCGAACTGTCGCCGCTCTGGGAAATGCACCAGGAAGGCATCGATCTGTCGACGATCGAATGGGCCGCACACTGAACACCGCATTGAATGCACCCGCGGGCGGATTGGCGCACGCAGCGTAACGAGTCAAGGAGTCTGAGTCATGTCTTACAGCAACAAGGTTCTGGATCACTACGAAAACCCGCGCAACGTCGGTTCGTTCGCGAAGGACGACGACACGGTCGGCACGGGCATGGTCGGCGCGCCGGCCTGCGGCGACGTGATGAAGCTGCAGATCCGCGTCGGCGCGGACGGCGTGATCGAAGACGCGAAGTTCAAGACCTACGGTTGCGGTTCGGCGATCGCGTCGAGTTCGCTCGTGACCGAATGGGTGAAGGGCAAGACGCTCGACGAGGCGCTGTCGATCAAGAATACGCAGATCGCCGAAGAGCTCGCGCTGCCGCCGGTGAAGATTCACTGCTCGATCCTCGCGGAAGACGCGATCAAGGCAGCCGTGGCCGACTACAAGAAGCGCCACGACACGAAGGAAGGCGATCAGGCGGCGGCCTGAGCGGCATCGAGCGGCTCCAGAAGGAACGCGGCGGGCCCCGGCGTGCCGCGGCAAGGACATCATGGCAATTACACTGACCGAAAAAGCAGCACAGCACGTGCAGAAATACCTCGTCCGTCGCGGCAAGGGTGTGGGCCTGCGGCTTGGCGTTCGCACGACCGGGTGCTCGGGGCTCGCGTACAAGCTCGAGTATGTCGACGACCTGGCTCCCGAGGATCAGGTGTTCGAGAGCCATGGCGTGAAGGTCGTCGTCGATCCGAAGAGCCTCGCGTACATCGACGGCACCGAACTCGACTTTGCCCGCGAAGGCCTGAACGAAGGGTTCAAGTTCAACAACCCGAACGTGAAGGACGAGTGCGGCTGCGGCGAATCGTTCCGCGTGTGACGCGGATCTCCGCGCGATGCGGGCAAGAGGCGGCACGGGCCGCCTTTTTAATGTGCGGCGTTTGCCGCGCGACGAACCGGAATTGAACGCGACGATGGTCTCGCTGAAAGACAGCCACTTCGACCTGTTTCACCTGCCGGCGCAATTCGCGCTCGACGAGGCGGCGCTCGATGCCGCCTACCGGACGGTGCAGACGCAGGTGCATCCGGACCGCTTCGCGGCGGCCGGCGACGCGCAGAAGCGCATCGCGATGCAATGGGCAACCCGCGCGAACGAGGCGTACCGCACGCTGCGCGATCCGCTGAAACGCGCGTCCTATCTGCTGTCGCTGCGCGGCGTCGACATCGGCGCTGAAAACAACACCGCGATGGAGCCTGCGTTCCTGATGCAGCAGATGGAGTGGCGCGAGGGCATCAAGGATGCCGCGGCCGCCCGCAACGTCGCCGCACTCGACACGCTGCTCGCCGAGTTGCGCGACGAGAAGCGCGTGCGCGTCGAGCGCCTCGGCACGCTGCTCGACAGCGGCGCCGATCAGGCGGCCGCCGAGGCCGTGCGCCAGTTGATGTTCATCGAACGCGTCGCGTCGGAAGTGGGCGCACAGATCGAGCGCCTCGAAACTTAACCGCGTGCCTTGCGGCACGCGCAGCAAACGGGCCGCGCGCCCGAACGAACCAAGATGGCTTTACTGCAAATTTCCGAACCGGGCATGGCGCCGGCGCCGCACCAGCGGCGACTCGCCGTCGGGATCGATCTCGGCACGACGAACTCGCTCGTCGCGGCCGTGCGCAACAGCGTGGCCGAAGTACTGCCGGACGAAGAGGGCCGCGTGCTGCTGCCTTCGGTGGTCCGTTACCTCGAGAAGGGCGGCCGCCGCATCGGCCACGAAGCGAAAGAGCAGGCTGCGACCGATCCGCGCAACACGATCGTGTCGGTCAAGCGCTTCATGGGTCGCGGCAAGGCCGAGGTCGAAGGCGCGGCGAACGCGCCGTACGAATTCGTCGACGCGCCGGGCATGGTGCAGATCCGTACCGTCGACGGCGTGAAGAGCCCGGTCGAAGTGTCGGCGGAGATTCTCGCGACGCTGCGCTATCGCGCCGAAGATTCGCTCGGCGACGATCTGGTCGGCGCGGTGATCACGGTGCCCGCGTATTTCGACGAAGCGCAGCGCCAGGCGACCAAGGATGCCGCGCGTCTCGCGGGCCTCAACGTGCTGCGCCTGCTGAACGAACCGACTGCTGCGGCGATTGCCTACGGCCTCGACAACGCGGCTGAAGGCCTCTATGCGGTGTACGACCTCGGCGGCGGCACGTTCGACCTGTCGATCCTGAAGCTGACGAAGGGCGTGTTCGAAGTGCTGGCCGCGGGCGGCGATTCCGCACTCGGCGGCGACGACTTCGATCACGCGCTGTTCGGTCAGGTGCTCGCGCAGGCCGACATCGACGCAAAGACGCTCGCTCCCGAGGACGTGCGCCTGCTGCTCGACCGTGTGCGCGTGCTGAAGGAGGCACTGTCGTCCGCGCCGGAGGCATCGCTCGACGTGACGCTGTCGGGCGGCGCGCACGTCGTGCAGACGATCTCGCACGACACGTTCGCATCGCTCGTCGAGCCGCTCGTGCAGCGCACGCTCACACCGACCCGCAAGGCGCTGCGCGACGCGCAGGTGACGCCGGCCGACATCAAGGGCGTCGTGCTCGTCGGCGGCGCGACGCGCATGCCGGTAATCCGTGACGCGGTCGCGAAGTATTTCGGCCAGCCGCCGCTCGTGAACCTCGATCCGGACCAGGTCGTCGCGCTCGGTGCTGCGATCCAGGCCGACCTGCTCGCGGGCAATCGCGGCACCGGTGACGACTGGCTGCTGCTCGACGTGATTCCGCTGTCGCTCGGCGTCGAGACGATGGGCGGCCTCGTCGAGAAGATCATTCCGCGCAACTCGACGATTCCGATCGCACGCGCACAGGAATTCACGACTTTCAAGGACGGCCA
This sequence comes from Burkholderia sp. MS455, assembly GCF_016899445.1. Lineage (NCBI taxonomy): Bacteria > Pseudomonadati > Pseudomonadota > Betaproteobacteria > Burkholderiales > Burkholderiaceae > Burkholderia > Burkholderia sp. MS455. Next base: position 2,351,074 of record NZ_CP041779.1, on the reverse strand, counting down.
GACCGCGATGGCGATCCACGTCGTGCAGGGCGAGCGCGAGCTCGTCGCCGACTGCCGGTCGCTCGCGCGCTTCGAGCTGCGCGGCATTCCGCCGATGACGGCCGGCGCCGCGCGGATTCGCGTGACCTATCAGGTCGACGCGGACGGCCTGCTGTCGGTGTTCGCACGCGAACAGCTGTCGGGCGTCGAGGCATCGGTGGTCGTGAAGCCGTCGTACGGCCTCGCCGACGACGACATCGCGAAGATGCTCGAGGACAGCTTCAAGACCGCCGAAATCGACATGCGTGCACGCGCGCTGCGCGAAGCGCAGGTCGAGGCCGAGCGGATGCTCGAGGCGACGCAGGCCGCGCTGGCGACCGACGGCGAACTGCTCGATGCGGACGAGCGCACGCAGATCGACGCGCTCGCCGCGGCGCTGCGCGCGGTTGCGCAAGGCGACGATACGAATGCGATCGAAGCGGCGACCAAGACGCTGGCCGACGGCACCGACGAATTCGCGGCGCGCCGGATGGACAAGAGCATCAAGCGCGCACTGTCGGGCCGCCGGCTCGACGAGATCTGAATTCACGAACTGCGCATCGGCCGGCGACGGCCCGCGCGATAATGAACCGTGCGGCGCCTGTCGCCGCACCCTGACTGATGGAACGGACATGCCTCAACTGGTGGTGCTGCCTCACGTCGAACTGTGCCCGGACGGCGCAGTGATCGACGCGACGCCCGGCAAGAGTATCTGCGACAACCTGCTCGACCACGGAATCGAGATCGAGCATGCATGCGAGAAGTCGTGCGCGTGTACGACGTGCCATGTGGTGATCCGCGAGGGCTTCAACGATCTGGCGCCGTCCGAGGAGGACGAGGACGACCTGCTGGACAAGGCGTGGGGCCTCGAGCCGACGTCGCGCCTGTCGTGCCAGGCGATCGTGACGGAAGATTCGGACCTGGTGGTCGAGATTCCGAAGTACTCGATCAACCACGCGAAGGAAAATCACTGACAACCCGGAGGCAGGCGATGAAATGGACCGATTCGCGCGAAATAGCCATTGCACTGGCGGACAAGCACCCGGACATCGACCCGCAGCGGATCAACTTCGTCGACCTGCGCCAGTGGGTGCTTGAACTCGACGGCTTCGACGACGATCCGAAGCATTCCGGCGAGAAGATCCTCGAAGCGATCCAGGCACACTGGATCGACGAATCGGACTTCGACGACGAAGACTGAGCACGGCGTGCGCCGCAATGACGCACAAGGCCGGCAATGAAAAAACGGCTCGTGAGCAATCGCTCGCGAGCCGTTTTCGTTTTCAGGTCGCTTGCCCGGGCACGACGCGCGGGCAGCGGCCGCTTACGCGCCGACCAGCGTGCCGTTCTCGATCCGCACGCGCTGGCCCTGGCCGAACGGCGGCGGGTTGTGGTACGTGAACGTGCGCGTCGCGCCGCTTTCCATCTGCACTTGCACCTGATAGTCGGTTTCCGCGCGTACCTGCTTCTCGACCTGGTTGCCGGCGAGACCGCCGCCCAGCGCACCGATGATCGTCATCGCGGTGCGGCCGTTACCGTTGCCGAACTGGTTGCCGAGCAGGCCGCCGGCCGCTGCACCGCCAACGGCGCCGATCCCCGAGCTCTGGCCCGGCGTGCGCGTCTGCGTGATCGCGACGACCGTGCCGCAGCTCTGGCAGTAGGCAGCCTGGGCGGGCGCGGACGGCTGCTGCTGCGCGTATTGCGGCGGCTGCGGTGCCTGCGTATGACGGCGGTGAGTCGCCGCCGGGCGCGCGGGCTTCGGTTCGGCCTGCGCGATCGCCTTCTGCTGCGCGGCGGCTTGTTCGGCCGCCTGCTGCCGGGCTTGCGCGGCCAGCGCGGCGCTGGCGGCCGCAGCCGTATCGACGGCCGGCTGCGACGCGATCAGCGCGGCCTGGGTCTGGCCGTTCTGTTCGTTGCTGCTACTGGCCTTCGGGAATACGCCCGTAATCGCTGCCGTTGCCGCAAGGCTGGCGACGATAACGGCGCCGGCTGCAGTGGCGATCAGCGGATGGAGGCGTTGCTTTTGCGGCGTGGTCTGATTCTGGTTGTCCATTTTTTTCTCCGATGTCGATCCGGATCGGTACGTTGTCGCCAGGCCGGATCCCACGCTTCGGGGTCAAGCAGACTCGGCGTTCCGGCGCCTTGTTCTGGTCCCGTGCTCATGCGTGGTGACGCAAAAGGAGTGTCGTCGACCGGCGACGGGCGCGCCGTATCAAGGTGTAACGAATTGCAGCGGGGCGTGGGCGATCGTTACCGGGAAAACCCGGGGCAGGCCGTCGCGACGAGGGAATAAAACGGGGGAGGATCGAAAGCCGGCGGACGCCGGCTGGCGGGATTTACGCGTCGTTACAAAGCTGATGCGTGCGCGCCGCAGGGCGCGGCGCACACGCGGGCGCGGCCGTCAGTCTTCGCGGCGCAGATGGGGGAACAGCAGCACGTCGCGGATCGTCGGGCTGTCGGTCAGCAGCATCACGAGACGGTCGATGCCGATCCCGCAGCCGCCGGTCGGAGGCATCCCGTATTCGAGCGCGCGGATGTAGTCGGCGTCGAAGAACATCGCTTCCTCGTCGCCCGCATCCTTCTGCTCGACCTGCTTCTTGAAGCGCGCGGCCTGGTCTTCAGGGTCGTTCAGCTCCGAGAAGCCGTTCGCGATCTCGCGGCCGGTCATGAACAGCTCGAAACGCTCGGTGATGCCCGGCACCGTATCCGATGCGCGTGCGAGCGGCGACACCTCGACCGGGTAGTCGATGATGAACGTCGGTTCCCAGAGCTGCGCTTCGGCCGTTTCCTCGAACAGCGCGAGCTGCAGTGCGCCGATGCCCGCGTTCAGGAACGCCGGCTGCTTGACATCGACGCCGAAGCGCTTCAGTTCGGTGCGCAGGTACGCGTCGTCCGACAGCTGGCCGTCGGTGTATTGCGGTGCATACTTCTGGATCGCCTGCGTGATCGTCAGGCGATGGAACGGCTTCGCGAGGTCGAGCTCGCGGCCCTGGTACTGGATCGTCGCGGTGCCGAGCGCGTCGATCGCCGCCTGGCGGATCAGCTGCTCGGTGAAGTCCATCAGCCAGCGGTAGTCGGTGTACGCGGCGTAGAACTCCATCATCGTGAATTCCGGGTTGTGACGCGGCGACACGCCTTCGTTCCGGAAATTGCGGTTGATTTCGAACACGCGCTCGAAGCCGCCGACGATCAGGCGCTTCAGGTACAGCTCCGGCGCGATGCGCAGGAACATCTGCATGTCGAGCGCATTGTGATGCGTGACGAACGGCTTCGCGGCCGCGCCGCCCGGGATCGGGTGCAGCATCGGCGTCTCGACTTCCATGAAGTCGGCCGAATCCATGAACTTGCGGATCGACGCGATCGTCCTGGTGCGTGCGCGGAACGTGTCGCGCGTTTCCGGCGTGACGATCAGGTCGACATAGCGCTGGCGGTAGCGCATTTCCTGGTCGGAGAGGCCGTGGAACTTGTCCGGCAGCGGACGCAGCGCCTTCGACAGCAGGCGCAGCTCCTTGCACTGGACCGACAGCTCGCCCTTGTTGGTGCGGAACAGCACGCCGCGCGCGGCCACGATGTCGCCGAGGTCCCACTTCTTGAACGCGTCGTAGGTTTCCGCGCCGACGTCGTTCGGCGTCACGAAGAACTGGATCTGGCCCGACCCGTCCTGCACCGTCGCGAAGCTCGCCTTGCCCATCACGCGCTTGAGCATCATGCGGCCGGCGACCGATACCTCGACCGGGTTCGCTTCGAGCGCGGCCTTGTCCGAGTCGGCGAATTTCACCTGCAGATCGGCCGCGTGGTGCGTCGGCCGGAAATCGTTCGGGTAGGCGACGCCTTGCTCGCGCAAGGCGCGCAGCTTCTCGCGGCGCTCGGAGATGATCTGGTTTTCGTCCGCTGCGACGGCGGGCTGCGTTTGGGTCGGTTCGGTCATGATGGTCGGAATTCGGAGTGGGTGCGGCAACGCAAACGGGCAGGGCAAGGGCGGCGCGACCTGGCCAGGCCGCGCCGCGGCGCTTACACGCCCTGTTTGAGGCTCGCGCTGATGAAGTCGTCGAGATCGCCGTCGAGCACCGCGCGGGTGTTGCTCATTTCGACGTTCGTGCGCAGGTCCTTCACGCGGCTCTGGTCGAGCACGTACGAGCGGATCTGGTGGCCCCAGCCCACGTCGGTCTTGCTCGATTCGAGCTTGTCCTGCTCGACCTGGCGCTTGCGCATCTCGACTTCGTACAGGCGCGACTTCAGCATCGCCATCGCTTCCGCGCGGTTGCGGTGCTGCGAGCGGTCGTTCTGGCACTGCACGACGATGCCGGTCGGCATGTGCGTGATCCGCACCGCGGAGTCGGTCTTGTTGATGTGCTGGCCGCCGGCGCCCGAGGCGCGGTACGTGTCGATGCGCAGGTCGGCCGGGTTGATCTCGACTTCGATCGAGTCGTCGATTTCCGGATAGACGAACACCGACGAGAACGACGTGTGGCGGCCGCCCGACGAATCGAACGGTGACTTGCGCACGAGACGGTGGATGCCCGTTTCGGTGCGCAGGAAGCCGTATGCGTATTCGCCCGAGACCTTGACCGTCGCGTTCTTGATGCCGGCGACGTCGCCGTCGGACTCTTCGAGCACCTCGGCCTTGAAGCCCTTGCGTTCGCAGTAGCGCAGGTACTGGCGCAGCAGCATCGACGCCCAGTCGCACGCCTCGGTGCCGCCGGCGCCGGCCTGGATGTCGATGAAGCAGTTGTTCGGGTCGGCCGGGTTCGAGAACATCCGGCGGAACTCGATGTCGCCAACGCGTGCCTCGAGCTTCGCGGCGTCGTCTTCCGATGCGACGAGCGTGTCCTCGTCGCCTTCCTCGCGGGCCAGCTCGAACAGGTCGAGCGCGTCGCGCAGGTCGCTATCGAGCGCCGTCAGCGTCGTGACGACGCCTTCGAGCAGCTTCTTCTCGCGGCCGAGTGCCTGGGCGTTCTTCGAATCGTTCCAGACGTTCGGATCTTCGAGTTCCTTGTTGACTTCGATCAGACGCGCAGCTTTGGCGTCGTAGTCAAAGATACCCCCGGAGCTCGCCCGCGCGGTTGCGCAGGTCGAGCAGGGAGCTTTCGATCGCGTTGAGACGTTCCGCTTCCATGATCGTTCGCTTTTCTTGCTTCGTAAAAAAGCGGAATTATAGCCGATCGGCAGGGTTGCCCGGTGACGCGAACGGTGCTCGCACGTGTGCCGCGGCCCCGTCCGGTGCGGCGTGCATGCATCGGCGGGCATCGCGGGCCGGGCGGCCCGCGCTCAGCCGGCCGCGTGTTCGACGATCAACTGGACGCGCGTGACGCCGTTCCATGTGTCGGCGACGAGGCGGTACGCGATCAGCGCGCTTGCCGGCAGCGGCTCGGTATGGTTGAACCAGATCGCGTTGAAGCGCTGGCGGCCGCGCGCAAGCTGCAGCTTCAGGTGCTTTTCCTTCACGAGCGACTGCGACACGACGTCGAATTCGCCCGAGAAAAGCGGGGCCGGAAAACCTTGCCCCCAGACGGCTTCGTCGAGCAGCCCGACGAACTGCGGTGTGAAGTAAGCGTCCTCGAGTTCGCCGTCGGTCTCGATCACGCGGGCGAGCGCGTCGTCGGACAGCCATTCGCGTGCGACGGCCTCGAACGCGGCCGCGAAGCGCGGCACGTTCTCGGTATCGAGCGTGAGGCCGGCCGCCATTGCATGGCCGCCGAACGCGACGATCAGGTCCGGTTCGCGTTTCGACACGAGGTCGAGCGCGTCGCGCAGATGGAAGCCGGCGATCGACCGGCCCGATCCCTTGACCCGCTTGCCTTCGTCGTCCGCGTGCGCGAACGTGAACGACGGGCGGTGGAATTTTTCCTTGAGTCGCCCGGCGACGATGCCGATCACGCCCTGGTGCCATTCGGGGTTGAACAGCGTGATCGTGCACGCGTCGGCCGGGTCGACGTCGGCGAGATCGGCGAGCGCCTGCTGCTGCATGCCGGCCTCGATCTCGCGGCGCTCGCGGTTCATCACGTCGAGCTGCTGCGCGAGATCCCACGCGCGGCCGATGTCGTCGGTGATCAGGCACTCGATGCCGAGCGACATGTCGGACAGCCGCCCCGCGGCGTTGAGCCGCGGACCGAGGCCGAAGCCGAGGTCGAAGCCCGACGCGGTGCGTGCTTCGCGCGCGGCGGCGCGGAACAGCGCGGCGATGCCCGGCTGCATGCGGCCGTTGCGGATGCGCTGCAGCCCCTGCGCGACGAGCACGCGGTTGTTGCCGTCGAGCCGCACGACGTCGGCGACGGTGCCGAGCGCGACGAGGTCGAGCAGGCCGTCGAGGCGCGGCTCGGCTTCCTTGCTCGCGAATGCGCCGCGGCGGCGCAATTCGGCGCGCAGCGCCAGCAGCACGTAGAACATCACGCCGACGCCGGCGATGTGCTTGCTCGGGAACGCGCAGCCGGGCTGGTTCGGGTTGACGATCGCGCGGGCGGCGGGCAGCGCGTCGCCGGGCAGGTGGTGGTCGGTGACGAGCACGTCGATGCCGCGCGCGTTCGCGGCCTCGACGCCCGCGACGCTCGCGATCCCGTTGTCGACGGTGATCAGCAGGTCGGGCTTGCGCGCGGCCGCGAGCTCGACGATCTCGGGCGTGAGGCCGTAGCCGTATTCGAAGCGGTTCGGCACCAGGTAGTCGATCTGCGCGCCGAACATCCGCAGGCCGCGCACCGCGACCGCGCAGGCGGTCGCGCCGTCGCAGTCGTAGTCGGCGACGACGAGCAGGCGTCGTTTGTCGGCGATCGCGTCGGCGAGCAGCGACGCCGCGTCGGCGCAGCCCTTCAGTTCGGTAGGCGGGACGAGGCGCGCGAGCGCGGTCTCGATGTCGGTCGGGGACTGCACGCCGCGCGACGCGTACAGGCGCGCGAGGACGGGATGCAGGCCGTGGCGCGCGAGCACTTCGGCGTCGGCGGGCGCGACGGGGCGGGTAACGATCCGGGTCATTCGGGGTCTGCTTGTTATTCGAACAGGGAGGCGAGCGCACGGCGGCGCCAGAACTTGCGCAGGTCGCCGCGCGTCGCGTGCAGCGTCACGGAGCTCGTATCGCCGCACAGCGTGAATTCGACGCTGGCGAGCGCGCCGTTTTGCAGCGCGGCGAGCACCGGCGCGAACCAGTCGCGCTCGAGCGCGGCGAGCCCGTCGTGCCAGCGCGCCCAGTCCTGTTCGATGAATGGGGTGGTCAACGCGGGGAGTTCGACGAGCGTCGCGCCGTCGCCGGCGGGCAGCGCGCCGAACGCGGCGGGTGGGGGGCCGGCTTCGGCTTGCGCGGCGCGCGCGAGGCCGAGCGCGGCGGGCGATGCGGACAGCACGCGCGCGAACGGCTTGCCGACCGGCTTCAGCGTGCCCTGCGCATGGAACCAGATCGAGTTGACGGCCGGCAGGCCGCGCGCCTCGCGGGCTTCGTTGACCGGGTGCTGGAACCACGCCATCTGCACTTCGTTCTGCAGTTTCATCCACATCCGCGAGCGTTCGCCCGTGTGTGCCTCGTGCGGCAGCCAGATCTCGATGTTGCGGCCGCTTGCGCGCAGCGGCGCGGCGCCGGCGAGCCGTGCGAGCTGTTCGCTCGACAGGTACCAGCGCGCGGGGTTCGGCGCTTCGAGCCGTACGCCGAGCTCCTCGATCAGCGGCCGCGCGACCGCGAGTAGCGCGGCCGCGTCGCCGTCGTCGAGCGCGAGCGCCGCCGGATCGACGAGCACCAGGTGATCGTGCGCGATTTCGACGTGCACGGGCTCGACGCATGCCCATGCTTGCGCGCCGGGTTCGCCGCCGTCCGCCAGCAACATGTAGGGCGCGAGCGGCGCCTCGTCCGCGGCGTTGCCCTGGGTCGCGCCGAACTGGCGGGCCAGCCAGCGCTCGTGCGGCAGCGTGCGCTGGAAGTCCTCGCCGGCCACGCGCTCGACGAGGCGCGCGCGGGCGAGCAACTTTTCGAGCGCGGGGCTGTCCAGCGTGTGCAGGGACGAGGCCGCATCGGCCGCCGACGGCAGCGCGAACGGAACGAGAAAATGGAGGCGTCGGTCGTGCATGATGGTGCGCATTGTATGGCAAACTGCGCGCGTGATCGGGCCGGCAGACGGCCCGTTCGCGTCCGGCGGCCGTTTTTCGACCGCGCCCGGGCCGGTGGCCGCCGCCGGGCGGCGGTCCGGCCGCAGGGCGCCTTCCCGCCGTAACCAGCAGAAAGGATTCGCTTGAAACTTCCGTACGAATGGCAGATCGGCTGGCGCTATACGCGCGCCGGCAAACGCACGACCGGCAACGGCTTCATTTCCTTCATCGCCCTCGTGTCGATGCTCGGGATCGCGCTTGGCGTCGCGGCGCTGATCGTCGTGCTGTCGGTGATGAACGGCTTCCAGAAGGAGGTGCGCGACCGCATGCTGTCGGTGCTCGCGCACGTCGAGGTGTTCTCGCCGACGGGCTCGATGCCCGACTGGCAACTGACCGCGCAGGAAGCGCGCCGCAATCCGTCGGTGGTCGGCGCGGCGCCGTACGTCGACGCGCAGGCGCTGCTCACGCGCCAGGACGCGGTGAGCGGCGTGATGCTGCGCGGCGTCGAGCCGACGCTCGAGCCGCAGGTGTCCGACATCGGCAAGGACATGAAGGCCGGGCAGCTCGGTGCGCTCGTGCCGGGCCAGTTCGGCATCGTGCTCGGCGACGCGCTCGCCGGCAACCTCGGCGTGACGGTCGGCGACAAGGTCACGCTGGTCGCGCCCGAAGGCTCGATCACGCCGGCCGGCATGATGCCGCGCCTGAAGCAGTTCACGGTCGTCGGCGTGTTCGAGTCGGGCCACTACGAATACGACAGCACGCTCGCGATGATCAACATCCGCGATGCCGAGGCATTGTTCCGGATGGCTGCGCCGACCGGCGTGCGGCTGCGGCTGACGGACATGCAGAAGGCGCCGCAGGTTGCGGTCGAGCTGTCGCATACGCTGTCGGGCAGCCTGTACATCCGCGACTGGACACAGCAGAACAAGACGTGGTTCTCGGCCGTGCAGATCGAGAAACGGATGATGTTCATCATCCTGACGCTGATCATTGCGGTGGCCGCGTTCAACCTCGTGTCGTCGCTCGTGATGACCGTGACCAACAAGCAGGCCGACATCGCGATCCTGCGCACGCTCGGCGCGCAGCCGGGGTCGATCATGAAGATCTTCGTCGTGCAGGGCGTGACGATCGGCTTCGTCGGCACGGCGTCGGGCGTCGCGCTCGGCTGCCTGATCGCGTGGAGCATCCCTTGGCTGATCCCGATGATCGAGCACCTGTTCGGTGTGCAGTTCCTGCCGCCGTCCGTGTACTTCATCAGCGAGCTGCCGTCCGAACTCGTCGCGAGCGACGTGATCCGGATCGGCCTGATCGCGTTCGCGCTGTCGGCCGTCGCGACGCTCTATCCGAGCTGGCGCGGCGCGAAGGTGAAGCCGGCGGAGGCGCTCCGCTATGAATGACCGCGCAACCGCATTCGCGGATTCAGAACAACACAACAGACAGGATTCGGCAGGTATGCAGGAATACGTGCTTCAGGCGCGCGGGATCACGAAGGCGTTCGTGCAAGGCGGCTTCAACGTGCAGGTGCTCAACAATGCCGAGCTGACGGTGCGGCGCGGCGAAAAGCTCGCGATCGTCGGCGCGTCGGGTTCCGGCAAGAGCACGCTGCTGCATGTGCTGGGCGGGCTCGACGAGCCGAGCGCGGGCGAGGTGTCGCTGCTCGGCAAGCCGTTTACGCAACTCGCCGAGCGCGAGCGCAACGAATTGCGCAACCGCGCGCTCGGCTTCGTCTACCAGTTCCATCACCTGCTGCCCGAGTTCACCGCGCTCGACAACGTCGCGATGCCGCTGCGCATCCGCCGGATGACGACCGAGGACGCGCGCGCGCAGGCCCAGGCGATGCTCGAACGCGTCGGTCTCGGCCCGCGTGCGAAGCACCGGCCGGGCGAACTGTCGGGCGGTGAGCGGCAGCGTGTCGCGATCGCGCGCGCGCTGGTCACGAAGCCCGCGTGCGTGCTCGCGGACGAGCCGACCGGCAACCTCGACGGCACGACGGCAGACACGGTGTTCAACCTGATGCTCGAACTGTCCGAGACGCTCGAAACGAGCTTCGTGATCGTCACGCACGATCCCGATCTCGCCGCGCGCTGCGACCGCATCATGCGGCTGCGCGACGGCGTGCTGCACGAGGAGCCGGCGCTGCCGGTGTAAGCGAACGCCCCTGGCCGGGCCGCCGGGTTCGTCCCGGCGCGGCGCGAGGGGTACAGGAATGCCGTCATGTGGATCGATACGCACTGCCATCTCGATGCCGCCGAGTTCGACGCCGACCGTGACGCGGTCGCGCAGGCGGCACGCGCGGCCGGCGTGTCGCGCATCGTGATCCCGAGCATCGGGCGCGACAACTTCACGACGGTGCGCGAACTTGCGCAGCGCACGCCGGGTGCCGTCTATGCACTCGGCATCCATCCGATGTATACGCCGCGCGCGCGCGACGAGGATCTCGACCGGCTGCGCATGGAGATCGAAGCGAGCCTCGACGATCCGCGCTTCGTCGCGATCGGCGAGATCGGCCTCGACTATTTCGTGCCGGGACTCGACGAAGACCGGCAGCAGTTCTTCTACCAGGGGCAGCTGAAGCTGGCGCGCGAATTCGACCTGCCCGTGCTGTGCCACGTGCGCAAGTCGCAGGACCGCGTGCTCGCGGGGCTGCGCCGCTTCGGCGTGCGGCGCGGCATCGCGCATGCATTCAACGGCAGTTTCCAGCAGGCCGAAGCGTATCTCGCGCAGGGGCTGCATCTCGGCTTCGGCGGCAACGTGACATTCACGCGCGCGTTGCAGATCCGCCGGCTTGCGGCGCAATTGCCGCTCGACGCGATCGTCGTCGAGACGGACGCGCCCGACATCGCGCCCGAATGGGCGTACAAATCCCGCAACACGCCCGACCAGGTGCCGCGCATCGGCGACGTGCTCGCCGAACTGCGCGGTCTCGACGCCAGTTCACTCGGCCTATCCACTTCGGCTAACGCGCTCGCCGCGCTGCCGCGACTCGCGCTTTCGTCCGCATAATCGTTGCCGGAAGGCGCCGCATTCGCAATGGCGGCGCCAGGTCGACGAGGAGGCGCGATGCGCGTGTGGTGGATCGCGTTCGCGCTCGGCGTCGTCGTGCTGCAGCGGCAGGCGGCGTTACCGGGCGCGATCGCATGGACAGCCGGTGCGGCCGCGCTTGCCGGTTGCGCGGCGCTGGGAGTGCGGTGCATGCGCCGCCGGCGCACGCGCACGGCCGTCGCGCTCGGATGGATGCTGTGCGCGCTCGCGGCCTGCGTGGCGGGGTTCGGTTATGCGGCGGCGCGGGCCGAATGGCGGCTGCGCGACAGCTTGCCCGTCGACTGGGAAGGGCGCGACATCGTCGTCGCCGGCGTGATCCGGGGGCTGCCCGTCGTCGACGACACGGGCGCGCGGCTGCTGCTCGCAGTCGAGTCGAACGATGCGGGGCTGGCCCGTTTTCCGCCATTGATCCGGCTGTCGTGGCGCGCGTATGGCGCAGCCGCGACGCGCGATCCGCTTCCCGAGCTGCGTGCCGCGCAGCGCTGGCGCTTCGTCGTGCGCCTGAAGCGCCCGCACGCCGGGGCCAATGCCGGCGTGCGCGACAGCGAGGCGGCGTGGCTTGCCGCAGGCATTCGCGCGATCGGTTACGTCAGCGCGCCGCGGCGTTCGGTATTGCTCGATGCGCACGCATCGGGTTGGCGTGCATCGATCGACCGCCTGCGCGACGTGCTGCGGGCACGCATCGGCGAGACGCTCGGCGTCGACGCCGGTCATCGCGGCATCGTCGCCGCGCTCGCGATCGGCGACCAGTCCGGCATCGGCGACGACGACTGGCGCGTGCTGCGCAACACGGGTACGAGCCATCTGGTCGCGATCTCCGGCCTGCACGTCGGGCTTGTCGGCGCGATCGCGGGCGGGCTCGTGTCGATGGTCTGGCGCCGCCTGCGCTGGCGTGCGCGGGCCGCGACGCTCGTGTTGCCGGCGCCGTATGCGGCATCTCTTGCCGCGCTGGCGGCCGCGGCCGGCTATGCGGCGCTCGCCGGTTTCAACGTGCCGGCGCAGCGTGCGTGGTGGATGATCGCGGCCGGCGGCATCGCGTATCTGGCCGGGCGCAGCGTGCCGACGTCGGCGGTGCTGTGCGCGGCGCTCGGCAGCGTGCTGCTCGCCGATCCGTGGGCCGTGCTGTCTGCCGGGTTCTGGCTGTCGTTCGGGGCGGTCGCCGTCATTGTGCTGACCGTTGCGGGTTGGCGCGCGGCGCGTGAGGTCGACGAGCAAGGCGAGGAGGGCAGCGACACGGCCGGCCTGTCGAGCCGGTTGCGCGCGTGGGGGAGGCGCGCCGCGCGCCGTATCGCCGAGGCCACGCGCGTGCAGTATGCGGTGACGATCGGTCTCGCACCGCTGACGGCGGCGTGGTTCGCGCAGATTTCGCTGTCGGGCCCATTCGGTAATGCGTTCGCGATTCCCTGGGTGAGCACGGTCGTGACGCCGATCGTGCTGGCCGGCATCGCGTTGCCCGCGCCGCTCGATGCGTATGCGTTCCGGCTTGCGCATGCGGCGCTCGAACCGATGATGACGCTGCTCGGGCACCTCGCCGACTGGCCGGCCGGCGTGTTCTGGCTGCGCATGCCCGACTGGCCCGTGCTGGCGCTTGCGTGCGTGGGTGTCGCATGGGCGCTGATGCCGCGCGGCTGGCCGTTGCGCTGGGCGGCGCCGCTCACGTGGCTGCCGCTCATCGCGCCGGCACCCGATGCGCCGCCGCCGGGCGGCTTCCGGCTGACCGTGCTCGACGTCGGGCAGGGCGCGTCGGTGCTGGTGGAGACTGCGCGCCGAACCTTGCTGTTCGATGCCGGGCCGGGCGCGGAGTCGACGCATGCCGGTGCGCGGATCGTCGCGCCGGCGTTGCGCTCGCGCGGCATCGCGGTGATCGATTCGCTCGTGCTCAGTCACGCGGACGCCGATCACGCGGGCGGCGCGCCGGCCGTCTATGAGGCAGCCGACGTGCGCCAGCTGCTGGCCGGCATTCCGTCGAAGAACCGGCTATGGCGCGACGCGACGGCCGCCGGCGTCGCCGACCGGCTGCCGTGCGCGGCCGGGCAGCGCTGGACCTGGGACGGCGTCGTCTTCACGATGCTCTGGCCAGCGGGCGGCCCGGACGCGGGTTCGTCGAACGGGCAATCGTGCGTGCTGCGCATCGACGCGGGCGGCACGTCCGCGCTGCTGACGGGCGACATCGAAGCACGCGCCGAACGTCAGCTCGTGGACGCCGTGCGCGACGCGCTGGCCGCACAGATACTGGTCGTTCCGCACCACGGCAGCCGCACGTCGTCGGTCGAGCCTTTCCTCGATTCGGTCGGGCCGCGCGTCGCGGTATTTCCTGTAGGCTATCGCAATCGGTTCGGACATCCGCACCGGACCGTCCTCGCGCGCTACGAGGCACGCGGGATTCCGCTGCCGCGCACCGATCGCGACGGCGCCGTGCGGTTCGACGTCGCACCGGCCGACGGCGGGTTTGCATTCGAGCGCTATCGCGATGTACGGCGACGGTACTGGATGGACCGTTGAGCGGGGCGACGGCCGGTTCATAAAGAATGCATAGGCTCGCGCAAAGTGCGGAAGCACGGGCCCGATAGAACGCGAAGCACGGGACGGGAGTAAGTGCTGAAGCACATACTCCCGTCGACAAAGGAGACATCGGCGTTTGAAGGACATCCTCCACTTCTCGCATGCGAACGGCTTTCCGGCGTCGACGTACCGGACGATCTTCGCCGAACTGGCCGACGACTACGAGCTGCGCTACATCGAGCGGATCGGCCACGACCGCCGCTACCCGGTGACGCGCGACTGGCCGCATCTCGTCGAGCAACTGCTCGACGACATCGGCAGCCGCTACGAGCGTCCCGTCTGGCTCGTCGGCCATTCGCTCGGCGGCTACCTGTCGCTGATGGCCGCGCTGAAGAAGCCGCAATGGGTGCGCGGCGTCGTGATGATCGATTCGCCGATCATCGCGGGCTGGCGTGCGGGCGCGTTGCGCGCGAGCCAGTGGGCGGGGCTCGACGAGCGGCTGTCGCCGGCCGCCGCGACCCGCAACCGGCGCACGCACTGGGTGAGCCGCGACGAAGTCTGGCGGCATTTCCGCGAGAAGCCCGCGTTCGCGCGCTGGGACGAACGGATGCTGGCCGACTACATCGACTACGGCATTCCGCAGGCCGGTGCCGACGGCGAGCGTGCGCTCGCGTTCGACCGGCAGGTCGAATACCTGATCTACCGGACGCTGCCGCACACGCTCGGCCCGCGGCTCGCGCACGGCGCGCCGGTGCCGATCGGTTTTCTCGCCGGCACGCGTTCGCGCGAGGTGCGGCAGGTCGGGCTCGACGCGACGCGCCGTGCGGCGCGCGGCCGCGTCGAATGGCTCGAGGGCAGCCACCTGTTCCCGATGGAGCGGCCGCTCGAGACCGCCCGTGCATTGCAGCGGATGCTGAATTCGCTGAAGGCGGAAGAGGGCGGTATGTCGCAGGGCGGCGCCCCGCTCGCGAAGCGCGCCTGACGCTCCGTCCGGCGGTCCGGTACGCGCCGCGGCGGGTGCGGCCGCGCCGACCGGCCGGCCGGCTCGCCCCCGGCGCACGGTTGGCGCGGGTCCGCCCGAAAGGGCGCGATCATCGCGTCAGTTGCTGAGAAAAGGGCGGGCTTTACGGTATAATCCGTTTTTCCCGCGAGCATCCAGCGATGACCAAATATGTTTTCGTCACCGGCGGCGTAGTTTCTTCCCTTGGCAAGGGTATTGCCGCCGCTTCCCTCGCCGCGATCCTCGAATCGCGCGGTCTGAAAGTCACCCTCCTCAAACTCGATCCCTACATCAACGTCGACCCCGGCACGATGAGCCCGTTCCAGCACGGCGAAGTGTTTGTGACGGAAGACGGAGCGGAGACGGACCTCGACCTCGGCCACTATGAGCGCTTCATCAGCACGAAGATGCGCAAGGCCAACAACTTCACGACCGGCCAGATCTACGAATCGGTGATCCGCAAGGAACGCCGCGGCGACTATCTCGGCAAGACCGTGCAGGTCATTCCGCACATCACGAACGAAATCCAGGCGTTCATCGAGCGCGGGGCCGCATCGGCCACCTGCGGCGAGCCGGATGTCGCGATCGTCGAGATCGGCGGCACGGTCGGCGACATCGAGTCGTTGCCGTTCCTTGAAGCCGCGCGCCAGATGAGCCTGCGCCTCGGCCGCAACAGCGCGTGCTTCGTGCACCTGACGCTCGTGCCGTACGTCGCGACGGCCGGCGAGCTGAAGACGAAGCCGACCCAGCACAGCGTGCAGAAACTGCGCGAGATCGGCATCCTGCCGCACGTGCTGCTGTGCCGCGCGGATCGCCGCATCCCCGACGACGAATCGAAGAAGATCTCGATGTTCTCGAACGTGCCGGAAGACGCCGTGATCTCGGTGTGGGACGCCGACAGCATCTACAAGATTCCGCAGATGCTGCACGACCAGGGCCTCGACAAGATCATCTGCGACGAGCTGAAGCTGACGCCGCACGATGCCGACCTGAGCATGTGGTCGGAGCTCGTCGAGAAGCTTGAGAACCCGAAGCACGAAGTGACGATCGGCATGGTCGGCAAGTACGTCGACCTGACCGAATCGTACAAGTCGCTGATCGAGGCGCTGCGTCACGCGTCGCTGCACACGTCGACCAAGGTCAACATCGAGTACATCGACTCGGAAGAGATCGAGGCGAACGGCGTCGACAGCCTGAAGCACCTCGACGCGGTGCTGGTCCCGGGCGGTTTCGGCCGTCGCGGCACCGAAGGCAAGATCGCGGCGATCCGCTATGCGCGCGAGGCGAAGGTGCCTTATCTCGGCATCTGCCTCGGCATGCAGCTCGCGGTGATCGAGTTCGCGCGCGACGTCGTCGGCCTGAAGCAGGCGAACAGCACGGAATTCGATCCGGACACGCCGGAACGCGTGGTCGCGCTGATCACCGAGTGGTACGACCGCGACGGCAAGGTCGAGACGCGCACCGAGGAATCCGATCTCGGCGGCACGATGCGCCTCGGCTCGCAGCGCTGCCCGATCAAGCCCGGCACGATGGCGGAAGAAATCTACGGCAAGGACGTGAACGAGCGTCATCGCCACCGTTATGAAGTCAATAACCGCTTCGTGCCCCAGCTCGAAAGCGGCGGCCTTATCATCAGCGCGCGTACCCCGAGCGAGGATCTGCCGGAAATGATGGAACTGCCGCGCTCGATGCACCCGTGGTTCGTCGGCGTGCAGTTCCACCCGGAATTCACGTCCACGCCGCGTGACGGTCATCCTCTCTTCAAGTCGTTCGTCGAAGCCGCGCTCGCCAACAAGCAAGCGCGCGGAGTGAAAGCATGAAGCTGTGCGATTTCGAGGTCGGTCTCGACAAGCCTTTCTTCCTGATCGCGGGTACCTGCGTCGTCGAATCGGAGCAAATGACGATCGACACGGCGGGCCGCCTGAAGGAGATCTGCGCGAAGCTGAACATTCCGTTC
Organism: Burkholderia sp. MS455; assembly: GCF_016899445.1. Lineage (NCBI taxonomy): Bacteria > Pseudomonadati > Pseudomonadota > Betaproteobacteria > Burkholderiales > Burkholderiaceae > Burkholderia > Burkholderia sp. MS455. The sequence continues at coordinate 2,334,491 of NZ_CP041779.1, read as the reverse complement.
ATCTACAAGTCGTCCTACGACAAGGCGAACCGCAGCTCGGGCAAGTCGTTTCGCGGCCTCGGAATGGACGAGGGCCTGCGGATCCTGTCCGAGGTGAAGCGTCAGCTCGGCCTGCCGGTGTTGACCGACGTGCATTCGATCGACGAGATCGAGCAGGTCGCGTCGGTCGTCGACGTGCTGCAGACGCCCGCATTCCTGTGCCGCCAGACCGATTTCATCCACGCATGTGCGCGCTCGGGCAAGCCGGTCAACATCAAGAAGGGCCAGTTCCTCGCGCCGCACGACATGAAGAACGTGATCGACAAGGCGCGCGACGCGGCACGTGAAGCGGGGCTGTCGGAAGATCGCTTCATGGCGTGCGAGCGCGGCGTCTCGTTCGGCTACAACAACCTCGTGTCGGACATGCGTTCGCTCGCGATCATGCGCGAAACGAACGCGCCCGTCGTATTCGACGCGACCCACTCGGTGCAATTGCCGGGCGGGCAGGGTACGAGCTCGGGCGGCCAGCGCGAATTCGTGCCGGTGCTCGCGCGTGCCGCGGTCGCGACGGGCGTCGCGGGCCTCTTCATGGAAACGCACCCGAATCCGGCCGAGGCGAAGTCGGACGGCCCGAACGCGGTGCCGCTGAACCGGATGGGCGCGCTGCTGGAGACCCTCGTCACGCTCGACCAGGCGGTGAAGCGCAACCCGTTCCTGGAAAACGATTTCAATTAAAGATCGAATGAACCTTGCGACGGCTTCGCGCGTCAGTAGCGAAAGCGGTGCCGGCACGCACGCCGTCGCAGTTTGAAGAATCCATCGTCATTCTCAGAGGAAACCCATGAGTGCAATCGTAGATATCATCGGCCGCGAGATTCTGGATTCGCGCGGCAACCCCACCGTCGAATGCGACGTGCTGCTCGAATCGGGCACGATGGGCCGCGCGGCGGTGCCGTCGGGCGCGTCCACGGGCTCGCGTGAAGCGATCGAACTGCGCGACGGCGAAGCCGGCCGCTACAACGGCAAGGGCGTGCTGAAGGCAGTCGAGCACATCAACACCGAAATCTCCGAAGCCATCATGGGCCTCGACGCGTCGGAACAGGCGTTCCTCGACAAGACGCTGCTCGAGCTGGACGGCACCGACAACAAGTCGCGCCTCGGCGCGAACGCGATGCTGGCCGTGTCGATGGCCGTCGCGAAGGCTGCCGCCGAAGAGGCAGGCCTGCCGCTGTACCGCTATTTCGGCGGTTCGGGCGCGATGCAGCTGCCGGTGCCGATGATGAACATCGTCAACGGCGGCGCGCACGCGAACAACAGCCTCGACATCCAGGAATTCATGATCGTCCCGGTGAGCCAGCCGACGTTCCGTGAAGCCCTGCGTTGCGGCGCGGAAGTGTTCCACGCACTGAAGAAGATCCTGAGCGACCGCGGCATGAGCACGGCAGTCGGCGACGAAGGCGGCTTCGCGCCGAACTTCGGCAGCAACGACGAGTGCCTGTCGACGATCCTGCAGGCGATCGAGAAGGCCGGCTACCGCGCGGGCGAGGACGTGCTGCTCGCGCTCGACTGCGCGGCATCCGAGTTCTACCACGACGGCAAGTACCAGCTCGCGGGCGAAGGCCTGCAACTGTCGTCGGCCGAATTCACCGACTACCTCGCGACGCTCGCCGACAAGTTCCCGATCGTGTCGATCGAGGACGGCATGCACGAAAGCGACTGGGAAGGCTGGAAGCTGCTGACCGACCGCCTCGGCAAGAAGGTGCAGCTCGTCGGCGACGACCTGTTCGTCACGAACACGCGCATCCTGAAGGAAGGCATCGAGAAGGGCATCGCGAACTCGATTCTCATCAAGATCAACCAGATTGGTACGCTGACCGAAACGTTCGCGGCGATCGAAATGGCGAAGCGCGCGGGCTACACGGCCGTGATCTCGCACCGCTCGGGCGAAACGGAAGATTCGACGATCGCGGACATCGCGGTCGGCCTGAATGCCGGTCAGATCAAGACGGGTTCGCTGTCGCGCAGCGACCGCATCTCGAAGTACAACCAGCTGCTGCGCATCGAGGAAGATCTCGGCGACATCGCGAGCTACCCGGGTAAATCGGCTTTCTATAACCTGCGCTAACGCGCTAATATCGGGTTCGTCATATCGACGCCGCTCTGTGCATGTGCGCGGAGCGGCGCTTCTTATATCTGCGTCTCTTACATGCGGCTTGTCACTGTCGTCCTGATTGCCTTGCTGGCGCTCATTCAGTACCCCCTATGGTGGGGACACGGCGGCTGGCTGCGGGTGCATGAATTGCGTCAGCAGTTGGACGACCAGCTCCAGAAGAATGCGGACGAGAAGCTGCGCAACGAGCGGACCGCAGGCGAAGTGCAGGATCTGCAGGGCGGCACCGCGGCCATCGAGGAGCGCGCGCGCTACGAGATGGGCATGGTGAAGGACGGCGAAGTATTCGTGCAGTTCGTGTCGCCGAATGCACCGGCGGTACCGCTGAACAACACGCCTTCGAACACGTCGACGCGCGGTGCCGTGTCGGCGGCGCCGGTGCGTGTCGTGCCGAATCCGCAGTCGATCGCGAAGCCGTCGCGGCATCATGGCGGCGACAAGGGCAAGGCCGCGCATCACTGAGCGCGGCAGCACGAACCCATTGAAAAAGCGCGGGAAATGCCGCGCTTTTTTATTTCCTGCCGGTGTTCAATCGGCCGGGCGATCGCTTACCACCACCAGCCCGGGTAGCCGTAGCCGATGCCCGTTCCCCAGCGATTTCCCCATCCGCCGTAATACCCGCCATAGATGGTCACGGGCGGCGGCGAGTAATAGGCCCACGCGCGCGCGGCTGCCTCGGCCGCCATCGCGCTGTTCTGTTCGCGCAGCACCTGCCGGTCGATCTCGTCGTAGCGCTTGCGTTCGGCGCTCGATAGCGCGGGCGGCTGGCCGCCCGACGCGCCCGGTTCGGGCAGGCGGCTCAGGATCGTGGAGGACGGCGGCGGCATCGCGCAGCCGGCAAGCGCGAGCGTGCCGGCGGCAACGCTCGTCAGGACGATGGTGCGAAACGGGCGGTTCATGTGTTTCTCCTGCAGCGCGCCGACGGCGGGAAGCGGCTTGCGCCGAAGGTAGAGCCTTCGGCGTCGTGCGTGCGGCGCTTGGGCGTCATTATGCGCCCGTGCCCGGACGGCGGGCATCGGGCGCGCCGCTCAGTGACGCTGGCCGGTCGCCGGCGCGATGCCGGTCTCGACGCCGGGCGCCGCGAACAACTGCGCGACGTCGACGGGATCGAATTCGTAGCGCTGGTTGCAGAACTCGCAGTGGATCTCGACGTGGCCGCGCTCGACGATCACGCTGTCGACTTCGTCGCGGCCGAGCATGCGCAGCATCGCGCCGACCTTCTCGCGCGAGCATGAGCACTGGAAGCGCGTGCCCGCAGGTTCGAAGTGCTGCACGTTCTCCTGCCAGAACAGCCGGCGGAACACGACTTCCGGTTCGACCTCGAGCAGCTCCTTCGCGGACAGCGTGCCGCCGAGCGTGCAGACGCGCTCCCACGTGTCGATATCGGTTTCTGCGTTGCGCGGCACGATGCCGCCGTCGCCCGGCAGCTTCTGCAGCAGCATGCCGACCGCACGGTCGCGATCGGCCGCGAGCCACAGCCGCGTGTCGAGCTGCTCGGAGTGGTGCATGTAATGCTCGAGCACCTGCGACACCGATTCGAGCGGGCCGTCGACGCCGTTCAGCGGCACGATGCCCTGGTACGGCTGCTGGCCCGGCAGCTTGTCGGCCGGGTCGAGCGTGATCACGCAGCGGCCGTGGCCGCTCGCGTTGACGAGCGACGCGAAACTCGTGTCGTCGCCGATCGTTTGCGCTGCGTCGCCGGAGAACTTCGCGGTGGCCCGCATCGACAGATCCGAGCCGCACTGGACGACCAGCATCTGGACCGGCCCGTCGCCGAAGATCTGCATGATCAGGGTGCCGTGAAATTTCAGGTTCGCGGACAGCAGCGCGCACGCGGCCATCATCTCGCCGAGCACCGTGCGCACGGGGGCAGGGTAGTCGCGGCGGGCGAGCACTTCCTGCCACGTATTGCGCAGCGAAACGATCTCGCCGCGCACGGGCGCCGCATTGAACATGAATTTCTGTAACTGGTCGCTCACTCTTCTTCCTTGAAATCCGTGCGAATCACCCGATCCGCACGAGTTGCTCCTTGAAATGCGCGCGCCGCTCGACGTATGTCTTCGCGTTCGCGCGCAGCCGCGCGACGTCTTCCGCCGACAGCTCGCGCACGACTTTCGCCGGTGCGCCGAGAATCAGCGAATTGTCCGGGAACGTCTTGCCTTCCGTCACGACCGCGCCGGCACCAACCAGACAGTTGCGGCCGATGACCGCTCCATTCAAGACCACCGCCTGAATACCGATCAGCGAACCTTCGCCGATCGTGCAGCCGTGCAGCATCGCCTGGTGCCCGATCGTCACGTTTTCGGCAATCGTCAGCGGAAAACCGGGGTCCGTGTGCAGTACCGCGCCTTCCTGGACGTTGCTGCCGGCGCCGACGGCAATCGTCTCGTTGTCGCCGCGTATCGTCGCGCCGAACCAGACGCTCGCGTTTTCCTCGAGCACGACCTTGCCGATGATGGCCGCCGTATCGGCGACGAATACGCTTTCGTGGATCGTCGGGGCCGTATCGCCCAGCTTGTAGATCGTCACGGAGTCTCCTTGTCTCTTCGGTGATGGGCGCCGGTAGAATGGCGCGTCTGGTTTGCCCGGCGCATGGCGCCGCGGAACGATCGCATATTGTAAACCGTCGCGTGCGTGCGCTCCCGCGATACGCATGGAGGGTGTCCCCGTTTATGAGCATGGAGTCTTCTTCTTTCGGTCATGCGCCGGCCTGCGTGCGCCACGCCGCGCTCGACGCGCTGCGCGCATCCGAACCCGCGGCCAAGGCCGCGCAGGTGCGTTCGCTGTACGACGCGCTGCTGGCCGGGCAGGCCGCGATCGCGCCGTCGCTCGAACTGCGCGAACCGGCCGGCCTGCCCGGGCGCCCGGTGCGTCCGGCGCTGGTCGAGCCGCGCCAGCTCGAGCGACGCAGCATGCGTTCGGCCGAAGGGCGCGCGGTGCTGCTGCACGCGCTCGCCCATATCGAATTCAATGCGATCAATCTGGCGCTCGACGCGGTCTGGCGGTTCGCGGGCCTGCCGGATGCGTTTTATGCGGACTGGCTGAAGGTCGCGGCCGAGGAGGCCTATCACTTCACGCTGCTGTCCGACCGGCTGGCGGCATTCGGGCATGCGTACGGCGATTTTCCCGCGCACAACGGGCTGTGGGAGATGTGCGAGCGGACCAAGGGCGATGTGCTGGCGCGCATGGCGCTCGTGCCGCGCACGCTCGAGGCCCGCGGGCTCGATGCTTCGCCGCCGATCCGTGCGCGGCTCGTACAGGCGGGCGACGATGCATCGGCTGCGATCCTCGATGTGATCCTGCGCGACGAGGTCGGTCATGTCGCGATCGGCAACCGCTGGTTCCGGTATCTGTGCGACGAAGCCGGCCGCGATCCGGTGCCGGCCTATCGCCAGCTCGCCGAGCAATACCATGCGCCGCGGCTGCGCGGCCCGTTCAACTTCGATGCGCGTCGCGACGCCGGATTCGAGCAGGCCGAACTCGACGAACTGGCCGCGCAGGACGCAGCGGCCGGAAACGCCGCGCGTTAGCCGGATCGCGTCCGGCTGCGTGTTGTCTGCCGGGCCGGCCCGCGCGCCCTGCTGGTGGCGGTTCCTCGGCGAAGCCTTGAACGACTCGGCCGCTAGAGCTTGACCTCGAATGCCGGTCGTCTGAACGCAGGCGTCGCCGCTATAATCGAACGATCATTCTTTTTTCTGGCGGCTGCAATGAGTGCGTCGAGTTCTGTTTCCGATTTCGTCACGGTGCGCGGCGTGAAGCTGCATGTGCGGCGCTGGGGCCGGCCCGATGCGCCGACGCTGTTCATGCTGCACGGCTGGATGGACGTTGCGGCGTCGTTCCAGTTCGTCGTCGATGCGCTCGCGGGCGACTGGCAGGTGATCGCGCCCGATGCGCGCGGCTTCGGGCTGTCCGACTGGCCGGTCGCGCGGCAGGGCGGCGGCCACTACTGGTTCCACGAATACCTGGGCGACCTCGATGCGCTCGTCGATCACTATGCGCCGACCGGCGAAGTCAATCTGGTCGGGCACAGCATGGGCGCGAACGTCGTGTGCCTGTATGCGGGCGCGCGGCCGGAACGCGTGCGGCGCGTGGTCGACCTCGAGGGTTTCGGGCTCGCGCCCGCGCGGGCCGAGCAGGCGCCGCGCCGGCTGCGCGGCTGGCTGGACGAACTGCGTGAGCCGCCCGCGCTGCGCCCTTACGCGTCCCTCGACGACGTGGCGGCGCGCCTGACCAGGACCAATCCGCGGCTCGACCCGCGCCGCGCCGCCTTCCTCGCCGCGCACTGGTCGAAGCGCGGCGACGACGGCCTCTATCACCTGCTGGCCGACCCCGCGCACAAGATGCCGGGGCCGCTGCTGTACCGGCTCGACGAGGTGATGGCCACCTGGGCGCAGGTGCGCGCGAAGGTGCTGCACGTCGAGGCCGTCAATTCGCCGACGCTCGCGCACCTCGCCGGCGACATCCCGCTGCCGGAATTCAAGGCGCGTTTCAACGCGTTCCCCGACTGGCGCGAGAAGCTCGTCGAGGATGCCGGCCACATGGTGCATCACGACCAGCCCGAGCAGATTGCGGCGCTGATCGAGGCGTTCTGCGCGTAGGTCCGCGACGGCGGCGGCGGGGCAGGCTGGCGGTGCAATTGCCGCATTGCAGTAGAATGAAGCCTTACCTGCCATGCCGACAATGAACGCTGATCTCCACTGCCATTCGAATGTTTCCGACGGGTTGCTGTCGCCTGCCGACGTCGCGCGCCGCGCCCATGCCGGCGGCGTGACCCTGTGGGCGCTGACCGACCACGACGAGATCGGCGGCCAGGCTGAGGCGCGCAGCGAGGCGGAAGCGCTCGGCATGCGTTACCTGAGCGGCGTCGAGATTTCGGTCACGTGGGCATCGCGCACCGTGCATATCGTCGGCCTGAACATCGATCCCGCGAACCCGACGCTCGTCGACGGCCTGTACCGCACGCGTCACGGCCGCGCGGCACGCGCGCGGGCGATCGGCGCGCAACTCGCGACGCTCGGCATCCCCGACGCGTACGAAGGCGCGCTGAAGTACGTATCGAATCCCGACCTGATCTCGCGCACGCACTTCGCGCGCTTTCTCGTCGAGCACGGCCACGCCGAATCGACGTCCGACGTGTTCGACCGCCTGCTCGGCGACGGCAAGCCCGGGTTCGTCCCGCATCGCTGGGCCGCGCTGTCCGATGCGGTCGGGTGGATCCGCGCGGCGGGCGGCGAAGCCGTGGTCGCGCATCCGGGCCGTTACCGCTATACGCCCGTCGAATTCGACGCGTTCTTCGGCGAGTTCATCGAGCTGGGCGGCCGCGCGATCGAGGTCATCACGGGCAGCCACACGCCCGACCAGTACCGCGAATATGCGGACGTTGCCCGCCGCTTCGGTTTCGAAGTGTCGCGCGGCTCGGATTTCCATGCGCCGGGCGAAGGCCGCGTCGAGCTCGGCGGCTTGCCGCCGCTGCCGTCCGACCTGACACCGGTCTGGGAGCGCTGGCTCTGACGCCGGGCGGCTGCCCGTCGCCCGCGTCGTGGCCGACGCGCGCATCCGACTTCTCCCTCTTTACCTGCTTCCATGTCCCAGTTCTTCAGGATTCATCCGGATAATCCGCAGCCGCGCCTGATCAAGCAGGCCGTCGAGATCGTCAGCAAGGGCGGCGTGATCGCGATGCCGACCGATTCGAGCTATGCGCTCGCGTGCCATCTCGACGACAAGGATGCGGTCGAGCGGGTGCGCCGGATTCGCGGCCTCGACGAGAAACGGCACCTGTCGCTGCTCGTGCGCGACCTGTCGGAGCTCGCAAACTTCGCGATGGTCGACAACCGCCAGTACCGGCAGATCAAGTCGGTGACGCCGGGCCCGTACGTATTCATCCTGCAGGCGACGAAGGAAGTGCCGCGCCGGCTGTCGCATCCGTCGCGCAAGACGATCGGGCTGCGTGTGCCCGATCACGCGATCACGCTCGCGCTGCTGGAATCGCTCGGCCAGCCGCTGCTCGGCACGACGCTGATCCTGCCGCCGGACGACGAGCCGCTCAACGATCCCGACGACATCCGTGCGCGGCTCGAGAAACAGGTCGATCTCGTGATCGACGGCGGCGCGTGCCCGCGCGAGCCGTCGACGGTGATCGACCTGACCGGCGACGCGCCGGAACTCGTGCGCGCGGGGCGCGGCGCGCTCGAACCGTTCGGACTCTCGGCCGCGTAAGCGCGCGACGTTCCAATTTTTGCGCGAGTGCGCTTGTTACAATAACGCGATATGGATGCTTCCCTGATACAGACCATCGCCGTCTACGCGCTGCCCGTGATCTTCGCGATCACGTTGCACGAGGCCGCGCACGGCTACGCCGCCCGCCTGCTCGGCGACAACACCGCCTACGTGATGGGGCGCGTGTCGTTCAATCCGATGCGCCACATCGATCCGATCGGCACGATCGCGATCCCGCTCGCGATGTATTTCCTGACGGGCGGCGCGTTCCTGTTCGGCTATGCGAAGCCGGTGCCGGTTTCGTTCGGCAACCTTCGCGATCCGCGCTGGGGCAGCCTGTGGGTAGCGCTCGCGGGCCCGGCCTGCAACTTCGTGCAGGCGCTGATCTGGGGCCTGCTGACCCTCGTGCTGCCCGCGGTCGGCATCGACGAGCCGTTCTTCACGCGGATGGCGTTTGCCGGCGTCAGCGCGAACCTCGTGCTCGGCGTGCTGAACCTGTTTCCGCTTCCGCCGCTCGACGGCGGCCGCATCCTGGCGGCGCTGCTGCCGCCGAAGCAATCGATCGCGCTGTCGCGCATCGAGCCGTACGGTTTCATCATCGTCCTCGTGCTGGTCGCGACGGGCGTGCTGACGAACTTCTGGCTGCGCCCGCTCGTCAATGTCGGCTACGCCGTGCTGAGCGCCATCCTGTCCCCATTCGCCTCGCTTTTCTAACGACAATCATGTTCCCAGAACGTATTTTCTCCGGCATGCGACCCACCGGGTCGCTGCACCTCGGTCATTACCACGGCGTGCTGAAAAACTGGGTGAAACTGCAGTCCGAGTACCCGTGCTTCTTCTGCGTCGTCGACTGGCATGCGCTGACGACGCACTACGAGACTCCCGAGGTCATCGAGAAGAACGTCTGGGACGTGCTGATCGACTGGCTCGCGTCCGGCATCGATCCGGCGCAGGCGACGCTGTTCATCCAGAGCAAGGTGCCCGAGCATGCGGAGCTCGCACTGCTGCTCGGCATGAGCACGCCGCTCGGCTGGCTCGAACGCGTGCCGACCTACAAGGAGCAGATGGAGAAGCTGAAGGACAAGGACCTGTCGACCTACGGCTTCCTCGGCTATCCGGTGCTGATGGCGGCCGACATCCTGCTGTATCGCGGCTCGCTCGTGCCGGTCGGCGAGGATCAGGTGCCGCACGTCGAGATGACGCGCGAGATCGCGCGCCGCTTCAACTACCTGTACGGTCGTGAGCCCGGTTTCGAGGAGAAGGCGCTCGAGGCCGCGAAGAAGCTCGGCGGCAAGCGTGCGAAGCTCTATCACGAGCTGCGCAACGCGTATCAGCAGGAAGGCGACGACGAGGCGCTCGAACAGGCGCGCGCGATGCTGCAGGAATCGCAGAGCCTGTCGATGAGCGACCGCGAGCGCCTGTTCGGCTATCTCGAAGGCGCGCGCAAGATCATCCTCGTCGAGCCGCAGGCGCTCCTGACCGAAGCGTCCCGGATGCCGGGCCTCGACGGCCAGAAGATGTCGAAGTCGTACGGCAACACGATCGGCCTGCGTGAAGACGCCGAGACGATCACGAAGAAGGTCCGCACGATGCCGACCGATCCGGCGCGCGTGCGCCGCACCGATCCGGGCGATCCCGACAAGTGCCCGGTGTGGCAGCTGCACCAGGTCTACACGGACGAAGCGACGCACGAGTGGGTGCAGAAGGGCTGCCGCTCGGCGGGCATCGGCTGTCTCGACTGCAAGCAGCCGGTCGTCGAAGGCATCCTGCGCGAGCAGCAGCCGATGCTCGAGCGCGCGCAGAAGTACATGGACGATCCGTCGCTGCTGCGCGCGATCGTCGCGGACGGGTGCGACAAGGCGCGCAAGTACGCGACGGAAACGATGCGCGACGTGCGCGACGCGATGGGCCTGTCGTACAACTGATCCGGTCCGCGCGCATGAACGAATCCGTCATCGCCGCCGCGGGCGGCCACGTCGCACAGGTCGAGCCGTCGCGCTGGGTCGCCCGGTGGTCGCCGCTCGTTCCGACGGGCGGCGCGGTGCTCGACGTCGCCGCGGGCGGCGGCCGCCATGCGCGCTGGTTCGCGTCGCAAGGGCATCCGGTCGTCGCGCTCGACCGCGACCCGGCCGCGCTGGCCGCATTGCGCACGATCGCGGGCGTCGATGCGCGCGACGCCGATCTCGAAGGCGCGCCGTGGCCGTTGCCGGCCGGCGAGCGGTTTTCCGCCGTGATCGTTACCCATTATCTGCACCGTCCGCTCTGGCCCCATCTGCTCGATGCAGTTGCGCCGGGCGGCGTGCTCATCTACGAAACTTTCGCGCAAGGAAACGAAACGGTCGGCAAACCGTCCAACCCCGCGTTCCTGCTCGCCCCGGGCGAGCTGCTGGACGCCGTGCACGGCCGCCTGCGGGTGATCGCGTACGAGGACGGTTTCGTCGCCGCGCCGCGCGAGGCGTTCGTCCAGCGTCTCTGCGCAGTGCGCGAGGGCGCGACCCCGAAGGCGGGGGCGGGAATTCCACGTTACGAACTGCCCGGCTAATCCGCTACAATCTCAACGTTTACCGGTACACAATCAATCGCGTTTCATGGCTAACGGCACCCAAGACGGCATTCAAATCCGCGGCAGCATCCCCGCGATCGTCACCCCGATGCTCGAAGACGGCAGTCTCGACCTGCCGGCGTTTCGCAAACTGATCGACTGGCACATCGCGGAAGGCACCGATGCGCTCGTCGTCGTCGGTACGAGCGGCGAGTCGGCAACGCTCAACGTCGAAGAGCACATCCTGATGATCCGCACGGCGGTCGAGCATGCGGCGAAACGCATCCCGATCATCGCGGGCGCGGGCGGCAACTCGACCGCCGAGGCGATCGAGCTGACGAAGCACGCGAAATCGGTCGGTGCGGACGCGACGCTGCAGGTCGTGCCGTACTACAACAAGCCGACGCAGGAAGGCATGTACCGTCACTTCAGGACGATCGCCGAAGCGGTCGACCTGCCGGTGATCCTGTACAACGTGCCGGGCCGCACGGTCGCCGATATGGCGAACGAGACGATGCTGCGTCTCGCGCAGGTGCCGGGCATCATCGGCGTGAAGGAAGCGACCGGCAACATCGATCGCGCCGCCCACCTGATCAAGGCCGCTCCGAAGCATTTCGCGATCTACAGCGGCGACGATCCGACCGCGATCGCGCTGATGCTGCTCGGCGGCCACGGCAACATCTCGGTGACGGCGAACGTCGCGCCGCGCGCGATGAGCGAGCTGTGCCGCGCGGCGCTGGCCGGCGACGTGCAGACGGCCCGCGAACTGCACATGAAGCTGCTGTCGCTGCACAAGAACCTGTTCATCGAGGCGAACCCGATTCCGGTGAAGTGGGCACTGCAGGCGATGGGCAAGATGCAGGGCGGCATCCGACTGCCGCTCACGGCGCTCGACGAGCGCTACCACGATGCCGTGCGTTCGGCCCTCGTCGAGGCCGGCGTCCTCGCCTGATGCCGAGGCGGCCGCGTCCTGCGGCCGCCGGCTCGACCCCTGATCAACCCGCACCGGCCGGCTCCGTCCGGCGCCGCTCCTGACGAGCGTTCAAGCAAGACGAAGGATTTCATGAAACGTTTCGCCTTTTCCTCTCGCGCCATCCAGATGTCGATGGTGGCGCTGGCGCTGGGCGCGCTCGCTGGCTGCGATACGCTGAACGACTATCTGGCTCCCGACCGGGTCAACTACAAGAACACCGGTTCGGCGCCGCCGCTCGCGGTGCCGAGCGACCTGAAGCCGGTGCCGACGACCCAGCAGTTCGTCGCGCCGCCGACCAACGCGGGGCTCGGCACGCTGCCGCCGCGGGCCACGACGCAGGCCGGCAACGCGACCGACGGCATCCCGAGCGCGCAGGATCCGCTCGGCATGCACATCGAGCGCGACGGCGATCGCCGCTGGCTCGTCGTCGATGGCCGGACGCCCGAGCAGCTGTGGCCGATCCTGAAGGATTTCTGGCAGGAGAACGGCTTCTCGCTGAAGACCGACGCGCCGTCGACGGGCATCATGGCCACCGACTGGGCCGAGAACCGCGCGAACATTCCCGACGACTGGTTCCGCCGCACGATCGGCAAGGTCATCGATTTCGCGTACTCGTCCGGCACGCGCGACCGTTTCCGTACGCTCGTGAACCGCACGTCGGACGGCAATACCGACATCTCGATCACGCACAGCGCGATGGAAGAAATGATGGTCGGCCCGCAGGGCGGCACGTCGTCGCGCTGGGAAGAGCGTCCGCGCAACCCGGTGCTCGAAGCCGTGTTCCTGTCGAAGCTGATGCAGAAGTTCGGCCTGACCGACGCGCAGGCCAAGCAACTGCTGACCGATGCGCGTCCCGCGACGGCGCCGGCGCAGGTCAGCGACACGAGCAGCGGCGCAGCGACGCTGCAGCTGGCCGAGTCGTTCGACCGGGCGTGGCTGCGCGTGGGCCTCGCGCTCGACCGTACCAACTTCACGGTCGACAATCGCGACCGCGAGAAGGGCGTGTACACCGTGCGCTATGCGAATTCGATGGAAGAGCTCAAGCGCGACGGCCTGTTCGGCAAGCTGTTCTACGGCGGTCCGGCGGCGGCGAAGCCGGGCAGGGAATTCCTGGTCAACGTGCGTGCGCAAGGCAGCGGCGGCACGCAGGTCGCGGTGGTCGGCGCAAACGGCCAGATCGACAACTCGTCGGACGCGCAGCGGATCATTTCGCTGCTGCACGCGCAGCTGAACTGAGCGCGTGCGATTCGCCAGCCTCGGAAGCGGCAGCGAAGGCAACGCGCTGGTCGTCGAGGCCACGAGCGGCACGACGACCACCCGCGTGCTGCTCGACTGCGGCTTTTCTGCCAAGGAGGTCGAGCGCCGGCTCGGCCGACTGAATCTCGGCATCGATGATCTCGATGCGATCCTCATCACCCATGAACACAGCGACCACGTCGGCAGCGCGCTGACGCTCGCCCGGCGCGCGTCGCTGCCGCTCTACATGAGCTGGGGCACCGCGCGCGCGGTAGGCGCGGACGAAGCCGATGTCGATCTCCACGTGCTGTGGGGCGACGAGACGGCCGCGATACGCGATCTGGCCGTCATGCCCTATACGGTTCCTCACGATGCGCGCGAACCGCTCCAGTTCGTCTTTATGGACGGCTGCAGTCGGCTCGGCGTACTGACGGACGTCGGGATGGCCACGCCGCACATCACAGCCGTCCTGAGCGGCTGTGACGCGCTGGTGCTCGAATCCAACCATGACCCCGCGATGCTGGCCGCGAGCCGCTATCCGCAGTCGCTGAAGGCGCGGATCGGCGGCAACCACGGCCACCTGAGCAACGACGCGGCGGCGGACATCCTCGCGTCGCTCGAGCGCAGCCGCCTCAAGCACCTGGTCGCTGCGCACCTGAGCCAGCAGAACAACCTGCCGGAACTGGCGCGCCAGGCGTTTGCCGGCGTGCTGGGGACGAGCGGGGAGGAGGTGGTCGTGGCCACGCAGGACGCGGGATTCGACTGGCTGATGCTCGGATGAGTGGGGCACGGCCGCTGCGGCGGCCCGGTGCGGCGGCCGGGCGATCGCCCCGGAATCCGCAGACGTAAAAAAACCGGCCCTCGGGCCGGTTTTTTTTCAGCTGACGCTGAGGCTTACTGGCTTGCGCCCGAAGCCGGAGCAGCCGTCGCTGCCGAAGCAGCCGACGCCACTGCAGCAGCAGCGTCGCTCGCAGCAGCCGTTGCCGACGAAGCAGCAGCCGAAGCGTCGCTCGCAGCACCAGCAACTGCCGAAGCAGCCGTCGAAGCAGCAGCAGCTGCGTCGCTTGCAGCCGACGAAGCAGCTTGATCAGCGCTCTTGTTGCAAGCAGCCAGTGCAACAGCAGCCAACAGGGAAGCTACGAGGAGGGATTTCTTCATGATCACGTCCTTTTATGGTTAAAGGTAAGCAACAGCGCGAAACAATACCGGTAATGTGCTCCAACACCGACCTGGGCCGCTGGTGGAGACGCACTTCTAGAGCGTGAATCTTCCCTACGGCTTGGGCGGAAATTATATGCACTTTCCTATCGACCGTCGACAAATGCGGGGTCAATACGTTGTCTTTCCCATACAGAATTTGATCTGTATGGGCATACGGGGCGACTCACACTAATTCCGGCTTCCGACCCGTATCCAGCCCGCACGATACCACTCGTGCAACAAGGCTGTCATCGAGGGAACCCGAGATAGTGTTACAAACCGTTTCGCCTCCATCTGGCGTTGATTGGCCAGTTCGGGCAGCCATTCGCCGGCTTGCTCGAGCGGTCCTTCCTCGCCATTAATGAAGTACGATCGCGCGTTATACATCAATGCGGCCCTTCTGTCGAGACACACGCCGCGGCGTGACGCTTGCGCGACGAACGCGGCCTCGGTCAGCGGGCGTGCGGGCGGGTCGAATACGACGTTCGGTTTGGGCTCGCTCAGGTAGCAGCCGAGGAATTCGGCGACGTCGCGCTTACGCCAGCGGATTGCGTCGACGATCTCGGCGACGCGTTCGACCATCGCCGGAGGCAGTTGCGCGGGCATGTCGACGGCCGGCTGCTTCGGATCGCGGTAGAGGTCGTCGCCGTTCCCGTCGCGCAGGCCGCCGCGCTCAGCGAGATAGTACAGGAACTGGGCGCCCAGTTCGCCCGCGGACGGGGCCCGGAAGCCGATCGAGCAGGTCATGCATTCGCCTTCTGCGACGCCGTCGTGCGCGATGTGCGGCGGCAGGTACAGCATGTCGCCGGGCTCCAGTACCCATTCGTCGCTCGGCTCGAAGTTTTCGAGGATCTTCAGCGGTACGTCCGGCTGCAGCGACAGGTCTTTCTGCGCACCGACGCGCCAGCGGCGCCGGCCTTCGACCTGCAGCAGGAATACGTCATACGAATCGAAGTGCGGGCCGACGCCGCCGCCGTCGGTTGCATACGAGATCATCAGGTCATCCAGCCGCGCGTCCGGGATGAAGCGGAAGCGGTCGAGCAACGCACGTGCCGCGTCGACATGCAGGTCGAGCCCCTGCACGAGCAGGGTCCAGGACTTGCGCGTGACGGCCGGCAGCGAGCCGGGCTCGAACGGGCCGTGCGCCAGTTGCCACTTGTTACGAAAATGGGTGATCAGTCGCGACTCCGCGTCATAGTCGGATGCGAGCTCGAACAGCGCATCGCGCGTGACCGGCGACGCAACGCCGGGGATCGCCTGGCGGATCAGGAGCGGCTTCTTTTGCCAGTAGCCGCGCATGAATTGCGCCGGCGTGAGACCGCCGAGCAGCGGTGTGGGAAGATCGGAAGGCGGCGCGCCGAGCGGGGCGGCAGCGGCATCCCGCGGTTCGGCTTGAGACCGGTTGCGCATCGTATAATGAGACTTGTATTTGGGAGAATTGGATGAAAATCGCAAAAAACACCGTCGTGTCGGTCACTTACAAGCTGTCGGATGCACAGGGCAATCTGATCGAGGAAAGCGACGAGCCGATGGTCTATCTGCACGGCGGCTATGATGGCACGTTCCCCAAGATCGAGGAACAGCTCGACGGGCACGAGCCGGGTTACCAGGCGCAGATTCAGCTCGAGCCGCAGGACGCGTTCGGCGACTACGATCCCGAACTCGTGAAGATCGAGCCGCGCGATCGTTTTCCCGAGCCGCTCGAAGTGGGCATGCAGTTCGAAGGCACGCCGGAAGACGGCGACGAGGACGTCGATTCGCTGATCTATACGGTCACCGACGTCGCCGAAGACAAGGTCGTGCTCGACGGCAATCACCCGCTGGCAGGCATGGCGCTGCGTTTCGCACTCACGGTGAAGGACGTTCGCGAAGCAACCGAAGACGAAATCGAGCATGAGCACGCGCATGGCGCGGAAGGGCTCGAGATCGTTGACGAGGACGAAGACGAAGACGGCGAAGCGCCGTCAGGGCGCACCCTGCACTGAGCTCGCAGGCAGGCCGGGCGCCGGCCCCGATGCAGGGGGCGGTGCCGGCCACGACGCGCCGCCGGGTGCGGTGCCGTCACCCTGCAGCGGCGGCGCGACCGCCGACGAGTCGGGCAGCACCGGCAACGCGGGGATTTCCGGCATCTGCGGCAGCGGAACATCGTCGTGCGGCACGGGCGGCAGCGCGGGCGGCACAGGCAGGTTCTTCGGTACCTCCTGCAGGCTCACGCTGAAGATCGTCTGCCGTGCCGGCGACACGCTCACCTTTACCCACTGATTCGCCGGATGGCGCGGTCCGATCGCGACGCGCGTCACGTTTCCCACCAGGTCGCCGTCGTCGGTCCGCAGCGGTCGATCGATCAGAAAGCCGTTCGCGAGCGATTCGCCGCTCGCGTGCATCACCAATATCGGGCCGCGGAACGTCGTCGCCGCCTTCACCAGCGTTCGTTTCAACTCGCGGAAGCCATCGCGCACGCGCGGCCGGTTGAAACGCAGCCACGCGAACCGCTCCGAGCGTTCATAGCGTTCGAATTGCGGATCGCCTTCGAAAATCACCACCATCGCACGCGCTTCGCGCCGCTTCGCGTATTCGGCTGCGTGATCGATCCAGAATCCGTTCGCGATGACACGGTCCTCGAATTCGCCGTTGCGGCCGCCGGCCGTCAGGAAGTGGTTGTTCGGCGCCGGCGCGTTGAGTGCGACATAGACGATGTCGTCGCGCATCCAGCGTGCGTTTTCGCGATACGGCCGGAACCGGGCGATCTCGCTTTCCCGCGTGATCTGCAGCGCGCCCGGGTCGGGCAGCGCCGAATCGGCGAGCAGCGTCTGCCGCAGGAAGTCGAGCCGTTCGACCGGATCGTAGCTGCCGCCGGCCACGGTGTTGCACGTTACCCAGTCGTCGTGGCCGGGGATGAATACGAGCGGCACGCGTGCGGCGTCCAGGATCGCGCCGCGCTGTGAATACAGCGCATCGCGGCACGCTTCCTTTGAACCCTTGAGATCGCCTGCATAGACGACGAAAGCGAGGTTGCGCTCGCGCGCGATCGAATCGAGCAGCCGCTGGGTCGCCGGTTCGTCAGCCGGTACATTGATGACGCCCGACACGACCGCGAACGAGTAGGGCGCGGTGGCACGCTTCGGTGGCGCTGCCAGCGCGCCTGCCTGCGCGAGCGCCAGCACCGCCGCGGCGAGCGTGGCGGCGGCGCGGGCCGGCAGGCGCCGCGGGATGCGCTTACGCGTGCCCGTCGGCATCGTGTGACCGGACCAGCGTGCGCAGTTCGTACAGCAGGTCGAGCGCCTCGCGCGGCTTGAGATCGTCAGGGTCGATGTCGCGCAGCTTCTCGAGCGCCGGATGCGGCGTGTCGGGCAGCGCCGGCGCGTCCGCGCATTCGAAATCGTCGGCGACCACCGGCTGCGCGCTGAACAGGTCGAGTTGTGGCGTGTGTTGTACCGCCGACTGCTGTTCGAGATAGGCGAGGTGCTTGCGCGCGGCGCGGATCACGGGCGCCGGGACGCCCGCGAGCTGCGCGACCTGCAGGCCGTAACTCTGGTTCGCCGGGCCTTCGTTGACCGCGTGCAGGAACACGATGCCATGGCCGTGCTCGACGGCCGACAGGTGCACGTTGGCGGCTTGCGGGAATTCGGCCGGCAGTTGCGTCAGCTCGAAGTAGTGCGTCGCGAACAGCGTGTAGCAGGCGTTGTGCGCAAGCAGGTGGCGCGCGATGGCCCACGCGAGTGCGAGGCCGTCGAACGTCGACGTGCCGCGGCCGATCTCGTCCATCAGCACGAGGCTTTGCGGGGTCGCGTCGTTGAGGATCGCCGCGGCCTCGGTCATCTCGACCATGAACGTCGAACGGCCGCCCGCGAGATCGTCGGCCGCGCCGATGCGCGTGAAGATCCGGTCGATCGGACCGAAGCATGCGGACTTCGCCGGCACGTAGCTGCCGACGTAAGCCATCAGCGCGATCAGTGCGGTCTGCCGCATGAACGTCGACTTACCGCCCATGTTCGGACCGGTGATCAGCAGCAGCTTGCGTTCGGTGCCGAACCGGCAGTCGTTCGCGATGAACTGCTCGACCTGTGCTTCGACGACCGGGTGGCGGCCTTGTTCGATTTCGATGCCGATCTCGTCGGTGAAGGTCGGCGCGACCCAGTCGAGCGCGCGTGCGCGTTCGGCGAATGCGGCGAGCAGGTCGAGCTCGGCGAGTGCCGACGCGACGCGCTGGCACTCGGGGATGAACGGCAGCAGCGCCTGCAGCACCGCGTCGTACAGCGCTCGCTCGCGCGCCAGCGCGCGTTCCTGCGCGGACAGTGCCTTGTCCTCGAAGGTCTTCAGTTCGGGCGTGATGTAGCGCTCGGCGTTCTTCAGCGTCTGGCGGCGGCGGTAGTCGTCGGGCACCTTGTCGGTCTGGCCGCGCGTGACCTCGATGTAGAAGCCATGCACCTTGTTGTATTCGACGCGCAGGTTCGCGATGCCGGTGCGCGTGCGTTCGCGCGCTTCGAGATCGATCAGGAACTGCCCGCAGTTCTCCGAGATGTCGCGCAGCTCGTCGAGCTCGGCGTCGTAGCCGCGCGCGATCACGCCGCCGTCGCGCACCATGGCGGCCGGCTCGGGCGCAATCGCGCTCGTCAGCAGGTCGAGGCATTCGGCGGGCGGCGCGAGCGCCGCGTCGACACGGGTGAGCGCGTCCGCATTCGCGACGATCGCGCTGATGCGCTCGCGCAGCGCCGGCAGCGCGGCGAACGTATCACGCAGGCTCGACAGGTCGCGCGGGCGCGCGGACAGCAGCGCGAGGCGCCCGGTGATCCGTTCGACGTCCGCGATCTGGCGCAGCGCGCTGCGCAGCGCATCGAGGCTTGCATTCGCCGGTGCCTCGAGCAGCGCGCCGATCGCCTGCTGGCGCGACTGCGCGGCGACCGACGCGCGCGGCGGGTGATGCAGCCAGTGACGCAGCAGCCGGCTGCCCATCGTCGTGCAGCAGGTGTCGAGCAGCGAATACAGCGTCGGCGACTCGGTGCCGCGCAGCGTCTCGGTCAATTCGAGGTTGCGGCGCGTGGCCGGATCGAGCCCGATGTATTCGGTTTCGTTCTCGACCTTCAGGCTGCGCACGTGCCGCAGTTGCTGGCCTTGTGTGGCCGCCGCATAGAGCAGCAGTGCGCCGGCCGCGCCGCAGGCGCTCGTCAGCGAGTGCGCACCGAAACCGTCGAGGCTCGCGACATCGAGTTGATCGCACAGGCGCTGCGTGCCCGACGCGATGTCGAAGTGCCACGCCGGCACGCGCTTGGTTGCGCCCGTGCCTGCCGGCACGGCGTCGGTTGCGCCGTCCGCCGTCAGGATTTCGGCCGGCCGGATGCGCTCGAGCGCGGCGCCGAGCTGCTCGGGTTCGATTTCGGCGAGCCGCAGCGCACCGCTTGCGAGGTTCAGCCACGCGAGGCCGATGTTGACCGCGACGCCGCGCTTGTTGTGGCCTGTACACATCGCGAGCAGGTAGACGTCGTTCTTGTCGGACAGCAGTGCGGCATCGGTCAGCGTGCCGGGCGTGACGACGCGCACGACCTTGCGCTCGACGGGGCCTTTCGACGTGGCCGGATCGCCGATCTGCTCGCAGATCGCGACCGATTCGCCCATCTTCACGAGCTTCGCAAGATACTGCTCGACCGCGTGATGCGGCACGCCGGCCATCTTGATCGGCGTGCCGGCCGACGCGCCGCGCTGCGTGAGGGTCAGGTCGAGCAGGCGTGCGGCCTTTTCGGCATCTTCGAAAAACAGCTCGTAGAAGTCGCCCATCCGGTAGAACACGAGCGTGTCGGGATGGTCGGCCTTGATGCGCAGGTACTGCTGCATCATTGGGGTGTGGCCTGCAAAGGCTTCGGGCGACAACGTGGTCATAGGTCAGGCATCAGGTTTGTTGCTTTGGTCGCCCGAGTTTACCAGCGGCCCCGACGTGCAAGTGCGAAGTTCGCCGTTCGGCCAGGTGCAGGAGACCACGACCGGCTGCTGCCGGCGCTGTCCGACGAATCGACCCCGCACTCGGGCGGGCCCGCGAAAGTTGGCGTCATCCGGCTCACGGCGCTTCGCGCGCCGATCCTGTCCGGCACCTCAGGACGCGTGCGTCGACGTCAGGCTGAGTGCCACCGCTTGCGCGACTTCGATGCCGTCGATGGCGGCCGAATAGATGCCGCCCGCATATCCCGCGCCTTCGCCGGCCGGATACAGGCCTTCGACGTTCATGCTTTGGTAATCGTCCTTGCGTCGAATCCGGATCGGCGACGAAGTGCGCGTCTCCACGCCGGTGAGCACGGCGTCGTGCATCGCGAAGCCCGCGATCTTCTTGTCGATCTGGGGCAATGCTTCACGGATCGCTTCGATCACGTAGTCCGGGAGCGCGGTGCTGAGATCGGTCGGGCGCACGCCGGGCTTGTACGACGGCTCCACGGAGCCAAGCGACGTCGACGGCCGGCCTGCGATGAAATCCCCGACCAGTTGGCCCGGCGCGTGGTAATCGCCGCCGCCGAGTTCGAATGCGCGCTCTTCCCATTTGCGCTGGAACGCGATGCCCGCCAGCGGACCGCCGGGATAGTCTTCCGGCGTGATGCCGACGACGATGCCCGCATTCGCGTTGCGCTCGGCACGGGAATACTGGCTCATGCCATTGGTGACCACGCGGCCCGGCTCGGAGGTCGCCGCGACCACCGTGCCGCCAGGGCACATGCAGAAGCTGTAGACGGCCCGCCCGTTGCTGCAGTGGTGGACCACCTTGTAGTCGGCCGCGCCGAGCTGCTTGTGACCCGCAAACTTGCCGAAGCGGCTGCGATCGATCAGCCCCTGCGGATGTTCGATGCGAAAACCCAGCGAAAACGGCTTGGCTTCGATATACACGCCGCGATCGTGCAGCATCTGGAAGGTGTCGCGCGCGCTGTGGCCCACGGCCAGCACCACGTGGTCGCACCGGAGCGTTTCCCCGTTCGAGAGCTTGAGCGAGCGCACCTTGCCCTGATCGATTTCGATGTCGTCGACCCGGGTTTCGAAGCGCACTTCACCGCCCAGTTCGTGGATGGAAGCGCGCATTTTTTCCACCATGCTGACGAGGCGGAACGTACCGATGTGCGGCCGGCTCAGATACAGGATGTCTTCCGGCGCGCCCGCCTTGACGAATTCGTCGAGCACCTTGCGGCCGTAGTGGTTGGGATCCTTGATCTGGCTGTACAGCTTGCCGTCGGAAAACGTTCCGGCGCCGCCTTCGCCGAACTGCACGTTGGATTCGGGATTGAGTACGCTCTTGCGCCACAGGCCGAAGGTGTCCTTGGTGCGCTCGCGCACGGCCTTGCCGCGCTCGAGGATGATGGGGCGGAATCCCATTTGCGCGAGGATCAATCCTGCAAACAGGCCGCACGGCCCCATGCCGATGACGACCGGGCGCAGGAAAGCGGTGTGCTCGGGGGCCTTCGCGACAAAGCGGTACGCCATGTCGGGCGTGACGCCGCAATGCGGCTTGCCGGCGAGTCGCTCGAGCGCGGCCGCTTCGTCCTTGACTTCGACATCGACGATATACGTCAGCTTGATGTCGGAGCGCTTGCGTGCATCGTGCGCACGGCGGAACACGGTGTATCGGACGAGCCCGTCTGCCGCCACGCCAAGCTCCTCGAGGCGCGCGCGAATCGCGGCTTCGAGAGCGCTTTCGGGATGGTCGAGGGGGAGTTTAATTTCGCTTAGCCGTAACATGGGTACTCGGATGCTGTCGCCACGACGTCGTGGCGGTGTTGAAACAGGCGGGGCAGGCATGTGGGTTGGGGCGTTGTTCGCCACGCGGGCATCCCGGATGCAAATCATTCATCGCTGGAAAACGCGGTACGACGGGCTGCATACTGACTAGGCCGGACAACTCGGGCAATTTCAGGACGGGAGCGTGAAGCGCGGGGAAGATTTTTTCGTCCCCGAACCATCGGAAGGCGAAAGTCGCTCCATCATCACGGTGCTGGCGAGTAGTTTGTCGAAAGCACGCCAGGCGGGCGTAGCGCCC
The DNA here is from genome assembly GCF_016899445.1 of Burkholderia sp. MS455. NCBI lineage: Bacteria > Pseudomonadati > Pseudomonadota > Betaproteobacteria > Burkholderiales > Burkholderiaceae > Burkholderia > Burkholderia sp. MS455. The sequence goes on along the minus strand of NZ_CP041779.1, from coordinate 2,312,170 downwards.
TTGTCGTTCATACCGGCCAACATAGCACATCGATATCAATGCCACGCAAAAATGCGGCCGCCAGAGCGAAAAGGGCGGTAGCGACGCACGCGGCATCGCTTTGCCGACGGCCCGTGCCGCGTGAAGCGGGCCCGGGCCGTTGAAGCGCATCGCGCAGGCGGGTGCGGCCGGGACTTATTCGGCCGCCGGATGCACGCGGGTGTAGCGGTTCAGGATCGGGATCATCTGCGCGTAGATCTTCGGGTTCGCGGCGACGATCTCATGACGATGCAGGAAATCGGCATCGCCCGTGTAGTTGCCGACGAGGCCGCCGGCCTCGGTGATCAGCAGGCTGCCCGCCGCCATGTCCCACACGTTGATGCCCTGCTCGAAGAACGCGTCGAGGCGGCCGGCCGCGACGTTCGCGAGGTCGAGTGCCGCCGCGCCCGGGCGGCGCAGGCCCGTGCAGGCCTGCGTCATTTCGGTGAAGAGGCGCGCGTACGCATCGAGGCCGTCCTTCTCGCGGAACGGGAAGCCCGTGCCGACCAGTGCGTCGGACAGGCGGTCGCGGCGGCCGACGCGGATGCGGCGATCGTTCAGGTACGCGCCGCGGCCACGCGTGGCCGTGAACAGGTCGTTCTTGTTCGGATCGTAGACGACGGCCTGCGTGACGACGCCCTTGTGCTCGAGCGCGATCGATACGCAGTAGTACGGGAAGCCGTGGATGAAGTTGGTCGTGCCGTCGAGCGGATCGATGATCCACTTGAATTCGGATTCGTTCTCCGATTCGCCCGATTCCTCCGCGAGGATCGCGTGGTCGGGGTAGGCGGTCTTCAGCGTCTCGATGATCGCCTCTTCGGCGGCCTTGTCCACTTCGGTGACGAAGTCGTTCTGCTGCTTCCTGCGGATCTCGATCAGGTCGAGATCGAGGGACGCGCGATTGATGATCTGTCCGGCGCGGCGCGCAGCCTTGACAGCAATGTTGAGCATGGGATGCATGAGCCTGGATCCTGTAGCCGGCGGCACGGGCCGCCACGAAGTGGAACAACCGCCCGGGACGGCGCAAGCGTGCCGGGCGAGGTGAGACGCGAATTGACAAAGAGCGGGGTACGACCCGCGTCGCACGGAGCGCGACGCGTAAAGGCATGATTTTACCCGATTTTTGGCGGTTTCAGGCGACCGGAATGCGGGGAAACCCCCGCTGGTCGTCCGGACGAGTGGGTTTGCCGGAGCGATAGCGCTACCATACGGCCATTCTGATGAACCGAGTCGTATCGTAGTGGAAACCCCGCAGAACACCGCCGCGCCGTCCGAGTCGGGCGCGGACACGTCCCGGCCGCCGTCCGGCGGCTTCACGTCCACCCGTTTCGTGCTCGTCGAGCCGAGCCATCCCGGCAATGTCGGGGCGGCCGCCCGCGCGCTGAAGACGATGGGCTTCTCGCGTCTCGTGCTGGTTGCGCCGCGCGTGCCGCACGTGCAGAGCGACCCCGAGGCGATCGCGATGGCCAGCGGCGCGGACGACGTCCTCGCGTCCGCGCATGTCGTGCCGACGCTTGGCGATGCGCTGTCCGGCGTCCACTGGTCGATCGCGCTGACCGCGCGCACACGCGAATACGGGCCGCCGCGCCTTGCGCCGCGCGCGGCCGCCGCGCAGGCATGCGCGCAGGTCGGCGCGGGCGACATCGCGCTCGTGTTCGGCAACGAGCGCACGGGCCTCGCGAACGAGCATGTCGAGCAGTGCAGCGCGCTTGCGCACATCCCGGCGAACCCTGCATACAGCTCGCTGAACCTCGCACAGGCCGTGCAGGTGCTCGCGTACGAGCTGCGCGTCGCGTTTCTCGAGCAGGCGAGCGAGCCTTCGCCGCAACCGTCGGCCGAGGCCGGCACGCTCGCGCAGAGCGACGAGATCGAGCGGATGTACGTGCACCTCGAGAACGCGCTGATCGCGCTCGACTTCCTCGACCCGCGCAATCCGAAGAAACTGATGCCGCGGCTGCGGCGCCTGTTCGCACGCACGGGCCTCGAGCGGGAGGAGGTCAACATCCTGCGCGGCGTCGCGAAGCACATCCTGCTGAAATCGGGCAAGCCCGACGGCGACGCGTAAGCGGCCGGCGCACCGGTAACCTGGCGTTCAGGCGCGGCGTCACGGTCGGCCGGGCGGCGTTGCGCGGCCTCCGGGAGCGCCGACCCCGAGCGTTTCCGATCGGCCGCACCTCCCGCAAACACCGCGACAGCGAGCCTCCCGCCCGAATACCCGCGCCGGCGGCGGGGTGAACGCGCGACCTCGTGCGGCCGTGCGCGACTGGCCCTACAATCGCCGGACGTCATAAGCAAATTACCCGGCGCGATAACGGCCGGTCATTGCCGGCGGTGCGCGCCGGCCTTTTCCCCGATCAGATCATGTTCACGAGACTGCGCGAAGACGTTGCAACGATTCGCGAGCGGGATCCCGCCGCTCGCAGTGCCTGGGAAGTGCTGACCTGTTATCCGGGGCTGCATGCGCTTGTGCTGCACCGTTTCGCGCATGCCTGCTGGCGCGCAAAGCGCTACTGGCTTGCACGTTTCGCGTCGCAGGCCGGGCGGTTCCTGACGGGGATCGAGATCCACCCCGGTGCGACGATCGGCCGGCGCGTGTTCATCGATCACGGCATGGGTGTCGTGATCGGCGAGACGGCGATCATCGGCGACGACTGCACGATCTATCAGGGCGTGACGCTGGGCGGCACGTCGCTCACGCGCGGCGCGAAGCGCCACCCGACGCTCGAGGCTGGCGTGATCGTCGGCGCGGGCGCGAAGGTGCTGGGCGGTTTCACGGTCGGCGCGGGCGCGAAGATCGGTTCGAACGCGGTCGTCGTGAAGCCGGTGCCGGCGGGCGGCACGGCGGTCGGCAATCCGGCGCGCATCGTGATGCCGGCGCAGCCGAAGCCGCAGCCGGAACGCGCGGCGTTCTGCGCATACGGAATCACGCCGAACGCCGACGATCCGATGTCGCTCGCGATTCACGGGCTGATCGATCACGCGGCGAAGGAAAGCCGCCGTGTCGACGAGATCGTCGCGGCGCTCGAGCGGCTCGGCACGCATCTGGAAACGCTGCAGGGCGCCGATGCGGCGCGCCTCGACCTGCGCAGGCTGTCGGCGGTGCTGGAAGGAAAGGCGGTCGAGCGTCAGTTGTAATGCGATGCACGCCGACGGCTGCCAGTCGGCGAGACGGCAGCGGTGGCGTCAGTCGAGCGGCATTGCGTGAATGCCTTCCGCGTCGACGCGCAGGTAGCCGCCGCGCGGCGCACCGTGGTCGAGATCCCAGTCGGGCAGCACCCAGCGGATGCCGCCCGGTTCGGCGTGGCTCGCGGGGCGGTGCGTGTGGCCGTGAATGATCACGGTTGCGCGGCTTTTCCGGAACAGCGCGGCCACGCCTTCACGCGTGACATCGTAGATCGCCGAAGCAGGGCGCATCCGGCCCGCTTCGCTGTTCGAGCGCATGCGTTGCGCGAGCGCGCGGCGCCAGCGCAACGGCCATGCGAGAAACAGCCATTGCGCGACGCGGTTGCGTGCGAAGCGGCGGAACACCTGGTAGCCACGGTCGGCCGTGCATTGCGCGTCGCCGTGCGCGAGCACGATGCGCTGGCCGAACGCCATGATCAGCGAAGGATCGGGCAGCAACATCGCGCCGGCTGCTTTCATGAAGCGCCGGCCGAGCAGGAAATCGCGGTTGCCGTGCATCACGTAGAGCGCGATTCCTCGTTCCGAGAGCGTGTGCATCAGCGCGGCCATGCGTGCCGCGAACGGATCGTCGTCGAGGATGTCGTCGCCGATCCAGTATTCGAAAAGATCGCCGAGGATGAACACCGAGTCGGCGCTGTCGGCGGTGTATTTCACGAAATGCTCGAACGCGGCGACCGTCTTCGGAATCGCTTCGCTCAGGTGCAGATCGGAGAGCAACAGGAACGGGCGTGCGGCTTGCGCGTATTCGCGCTCGCCCGGCACGCCCGCGGAGACGCTTCGCGGCGGACTCTCCTGCAACATCGAAGTGCCTCCGTTACCGTGCGTCAGACCACGACGGCCTTCTCGATCACGACGTCGTCGGTCGGCACGTCCTGGTGGAAACCGGCGTTGCCCGTCTTGACGCCCTTGATCTTGTCGACCACGTCCTGGCCTTCGACGACCTTGCCGAACACCGCGTAGCCCCAGCCCTGCGGCGTCGGCGACGAGTGGTTCAGGAAGTCGTTGTCGTTCACGTTGATGAAGAACTGGGCGGTGGCCGAGTGCGGATCGTTCGTGCGCGCCATCGCGACCGTGTAGTTGTCGTTCTTCAGGCCGTTGTTCGCTTCGTTGTCGATCGGCGCGTCGGTCGGCTTCTGCTTCAGGCCCGGCTCGAAGCCGCCGCCCTGGATCATGAAGCCGTTGATCACGCGATGGAACACGGTGCCGTCGTAGTGGCCCTTCTTCACGTAGTTCAGGAAGTTCTCGACCGTCTTCGGTGCCTTCGCGGCGTCGAGCTCGAGCTTGATCACGCCGTGGTTCGTATGCAGTTCAACCATGATGAATTCCTTCGGTGAGGCGGTTTAAATGGCACGCGGCCGGTCGTGCGACGCGGCCGCGTGAGTCGCCGGACGTGCCGGCAGGTTCTTACTTCGAGACGATGCTGGCCGATTCGATCACGACCGGCTGCGCGGGCACGTCCTGCATCGGGCCGCGCGAGGTCGTCGCCACGCCTTCGATCTTCTTCACGACGTCGAGGCCCGACACGACCTTGCCGAACACCGCATAGCCGTTGCCGTCCGGGTTCGGGTAGTCGAGGCCGCTGTTGTCGACCGTGTTGATGAAGAACTGCGCGGTGGCCGAGTTCGGATCGCTCGTGCGCGCCATCGCGATCGTGCCCGTCAGGTTCTTCAGACCATTGCGGCTCTCCAGCGGAATCGGCGCGCGGGTCGGCTTCTCTTCGAAGCTGGTCTTGTAGCCGCCGCCCTGGATCATGAAGCCCTTGATCACGCGATGGAAGATCGTGCCGTTGTACTGGCCGGCCTTCACGTAATCGAGGAAGTTGGCGACCGACTTCGGCGCCTTCTCCGGGTAGAGCTCGACACGGATGTCGCCCTGCGAGGTCTTGAGCTGCACGACCGGGTGCGCGGTGGCCGTTTGCGCGAAAGCGGGCGCGGTCGCGAGAAGGGCGGCGCCGCCAAGCGCCAGCAACAGACGTTTCATTGCGATCCTCAGGTTGGGAGGGAAAGGGGGCCGCGCCGCTTATTTCGACGGCGGCGCGACATACGGCGCCGCCAGTGCGCCCGACGGACCGCTGAACTGGAACGTCGGCGACATCGGCAGCGTGGTGGTGCTCACGTTCGCGGCTGCGCGGTCGGAGTAGTCGCGGGTGGACGGCGCGACCGCGCGGGCATTCGGTGCGACCTTCGGCGGCGACACGATCTTCTGCAGGTCGGCGAGGCGCTGTGCGGTCGCGCCGCTCGTGCGGCCGAGCGATTGCGCACGCTTGTACGATTCGGCCGCGAGGCGCAGGTACAGGTCGCCGAGGTTCTCGTACGCGAGCGAGTAGCTCGGGTTCGATTGCGTCGCCGTGACGAGCGCGGTGCGCGCTTCGTCGTAGCGGCCGTGCTTCGCGTAGAGCGCCGCGAGGTTGTTGTACGGCTCGGGCAGTTCGGGGTACGCCTGCGTGATCGCGACGAACTGCTGGATCGCATCGTCGTCGCGGTTCAGGCGGGCCAGCACGGTGCCGCGCTTGAACTGCGCCTGCACGTCGCGCGGGTTCGACGCGATGCGCGCGTCGAGCTGCGCGAGCGCCTGCTTCCACTGCTTGCCGGCGATCGACGCGTCGATTTCGGGGGTGCCGTCGGCGGTGGCCGGGGCTTTCTGCGCATGCGCCGCGGGGGCCGCGAACAGCGTCAGCGCGACGCCCATGACGGTGGTCGCAACGAGGGTCGCAGCGCTCGGCGCGCGGCCGCGATGAGGTTTCATAGGCGTAAATCGGAATGTTATACTCCGAGCCATTCTAACAAAACGTCTGCGCGTTCCGGCGAGCCGCAGGCAGTCTTTCTTAGCCTCTCGTGGCCGTCACCGCTGTGCTTGCAGCCTGACCGCCCCATGTGATAGCGAGGACGCTCGGCCTGGCGCCGCAGCAGATGGTCCGTCCGCTTCGCATGCTGGGCGAGCTTCGCCAGGGCGGTCTCCTTCGGCTCACGGTTCATCTCTATGGAATCACTGCGCATCTACAACACGCTCGCGCGTGACAAGCAAGTTTTCGTGCCGCGCCAGTCCGGCGAAGTGCGGATGTACGTATGCGGGATCACCGTCTACGACTATTGTCACGTGGGCCACGCGCGCATGCTGGTCGTGTTCGACCTCGTCCAGCGCTGGCTGCGTGCGATCGGCTACCGGGTCACGTATGTGCGCAACATTACAGACATCGACGACAAGATCATCCGCCGCGCGGTCGAGAACGGCGAGACGATCAAGTCGCTGACCGACCGGTTCATCGGCGCGATGCACGAGGATGAAGGCGCGCTCGGCATCCAGCGGCCCGACATCGAGCCGCGTGCGACGCAATTCATTCCGCAGATGCTCGGCATGATCGAGACGCTCGAGACGAACGGTTACGCGTACCAGGCGGCCGACGGCGACGTCAATTACTCGGTGCGCAAGTTCGCGAACTACGGGAAGCTGTCGGGCAAGTCGCTCGACGATCTTCGCGCAGGCGAGCGCGTCGCCGCGAACGACGCGAAGGAAGATCCGCTCGATTTCGTGCTGTGGAAGCGCGCGAAGCCGGAAGATCCGGAAGGCGCGTCGTGGGCGTCGAAGTACGGGATGGGCCGTCCGGGCTGGCACATCGAGTGCTCGGCGATGGGCTGCACGCTGCTCGGCGATCATTTCGACATCCATGGCGGCGGGCAGGATCTGCAATTCCCGCACCACGAGAACGAGATCGCGCAGAGCGAAGGCGCGACCGGCCAGACGTTCGTCAACTACTGGATGCACAACGGCTTCGTGCAGGTCGACAACGAGAAGATGTCGAAATCGCTCGGCAACTTCTTCACGATCCGCGAAGTGCTCGAGCGGTACGACGCCGAAGTCGTGCGCTTCTTCATCGTGCGCACGCACTACCGGTCGCCGCTCAACTACAGCGACGTGCATCTCGACGATGCGCGCGCGTCGCTCACGCGTCTCTATACCGCGCTGAAGGATGTCGAGGCCGACACGCTCGCGCTCGACTGGAACGAGCCGCATGCGCAGCGTTTCGCGGCCGCGATGAACGACGACTTCAACACGCCCGTCGCGGTGGCAACGCTGTTCGAACTGGCGGGCGAGGTGAATCGCACGCGCGATGCGGCGCTCGCGCGGCAACTGAAACAACTGGCAGGCCTGCTCGGCCTGCTGGGCCGCGAACCGCGCGCGTTCCTGCAGCAGGCGTCCGGCGCCGCGCAGGCGGGCGCGCTCGCCGCCGACGAGATCGAAGCGAAGATCGCCGCGCGCGTCGCGGCGAAGCAGGCGAAGGACTATGCCGAAGCGGACCGGATCCGGGCAGAACTGCTCGAGGCCGGCGTCGCACTTGAAGACAAACCGGGCGGATCGACCGAATGGCGTCGCGTATGAGCGCGGTGCGTTCCACTGACCGATCCGTCAGGTAGGAGGCAGGATGCCAACGGCCAGAAAAGCGCCGGTCAGGCGCGCGACCCCGGTCGCCGCGCGTCCGGCAGCCAAGCGCGTGCCGTCGAAGGCGGACGCGACGCGCGCCGCGCCGAACGGCGCGCTCAACGGTCATGCGCAGCCGGCGGCTGCGCTGCCGGCCGCCGACGCGGCCCGCAAGACGCGTGTGTCCGAAGCGGACGGCGAGGAGGTTGTCGTGCGTCCTGCATACTGGGACAAGGCATGCGCCGACCTCGTCAAGCGCGACCGGATCCTGAAGAAACTGATCCCGAAGTTCGGTCCCGCGCATCTCGTGAAGCGCGGCGACCCGTTCGTCACGCTCGCGCGCTCGGTCGTCGGCCAGCAGATTTCGGTGCCGTCCGCACAGTCGCTGTGGGCGCATATCGAGGACGCCTGTCCGAAACTCGCCCCGCAGCCGGTGATCCGGCTCGGCGCGGACAAGCTGATCGCTTGCGGGTTGTCGAAGCGCAAGACCGAATACATCCTCGATCTCGCGCAGCATTTCGTGTCGGGCGCGCTGCACGTCGACAAATGGACGTCGATGGACGACGAGGACGTGATCGCGGAACTCACGCAGATCCGCGGCATCAGCCGCTGGACGGCCGAGATGTTCCTGATCTTCAACCTGTCGCGGCCGGATGTGCTGCCGCTCGACGACCCGGGCCTGATCCGCGCGATCAGCGTCAATTACTTCAGCGGGGAACCCGTCACGCGTAGCGAGGCGCGCGAGGTTGCGGCCAACTGGGAACCGTGGCGCACCGTCGCGACCTGGTACATGTGGCGCAGCCTCGATGCATCCGACACCGACGCCTGAATGTTGGCTATCGGGTTTTAAACATCAATAGTTGAGAGCCGGTTTTGAGCGTCGCCCGCGCGGGTAGAATACGCGCTGCCGCAAGACCCAAGGATTCGAACACATGAAGACCACGTTTCTGGATTTCGAACAGCCGATCGCCGAACTCGAGGCCAAGATCGAAGAACTGCGATTCGTGCAGGATGACTCGGCTGTCGATATTTCGGAAGAAATCGAGCGGCTGTCGAAGAAAAGCCAGCAACTGACGAAGGACCTCTACGCGAACCTGTCGCCGTGGCAGGTTTCGCAGATCGCGCGGCACCCGCAGCGCCCGTACACGCTCGATTACGTTGCGGAACTGTTTACCGATTTTCACGAGCTGCACGGCGACCGCGCATTCGCGGACGATCTGTCGATCGTCGGCGGTCTCGCGCGCTTCGGCGGCCATCCGTGCATGGTGATCGGCCACCAGAAGGGTCGCGACACGAAGGAGCGCGCCGCGCGCAACTTCGGGATGCCGCGTCCGGAAGGCTATCGCAAGGCCGAACGCCTGATGCGTCTCGCCGAGAAGTTCGGGCTGCCGATCTTCACGTTCGTCGACACGCCGGGCGCGTATCCGGGCATCGGCGCGGAAGAGCGCGGCCAGTCGGAAGCGATCGGCCGCAACCTGTACGTGATGGCCGAGCTGAAGACGCCGATCATCACGACGGTGATCGGCGAGGGCGGTTCGGGCGGCGCGCTCGCGATCGCCGTGGCCGACACGGTGATGATGCTGCAGTTCTCGACCTACTCGGTGATCTCGCCGGAAGGCTGCGCGTCGATCCTGTGGAAGAGCGCCGCGAAGGCGCCGGAAGCCGCGGAAGCGCTGGGCCTGACCGCGCACCGCCTGAAGGCGCTCGGCCTGATCGACAAGATCATCAACGAGCCGCTCGGCGGCGCGCATCGCGATCCGAAGGGCATGGCTGCGCTGCTGCGCCGCGCGCTCGCCGATTCGCTGCGCCAGTTCCAGGGCATGAGCATCGATGCGCTGCGCGAGCGCCGCTTCGAGCGCCTGATGGCCTACGGCAAGTTCAAGGAAACCACGCCGGGCGCATGACCGGCCGCGTGCTCGATACGCGCGCCGCTGAGCGCGCGTCCCTCTCGTGATCCCACCGACCGAATTCTCCGCCGACCGCGTCGTACTCGACGCGGTCGGCGTTGCGCTTTCCGGCATGCCGTCCGATGCACGCATCGCGATCGCCTACAGCGGCGGCCTCGATTCGACGGTGCTGCTCGACGCGGCCGTGCGTGTCGCGGGCGCGTCGCGCTGCGTCGCGCTGCACGTGCATCACGGCCTGAGCGCGAACGCCGACGCGTGGGTCGCGCATGCCGAGGCGGCAGCGGCGCGGCTCGGCGTCGAATTCGAATCGATGCGCGTCGACGTGCCGCGCGACAGCGGTCTCGGTATCGAGGCGACCGCGCGCGAGCGTCGTTATGCCGCGCTCGACGCGATGTGCGAGCGCCATGGCGCGGCCGCGCTGTGGCTCGCGCAGCATGCGGACGACCAGGCCGAGACCGTGCTGCTGCAATTGCTGCGCGGCGCGGGGATCGCGGGGCTCGCCGCCATGGCGCCGCGCTACCGTCCCGACGGCGCGAGCGTCGAGCGCGTGCGTCCGTTGCTGCGACTGTTGCGCGCGCAACTCGAGCGCTATGCGACGCAGCACGAACTCGAATGGATCGACGACGAATCGAACAGCGACACGCGCTACGCGCGCAATGCGCTGCGCATCGACGTGCTGCCGGCCCTGGCCGTGCATTTCCCTGGCTTTCGCGACGCGCTCGGTCGCGCGGCCCAGCATGCGGCCGCCGCGCAGCGGCTGCTCGACGATCTGGCCGAACTGGATTTCGCCGTCGCCGCGCGCGACGACGGTCATGCACTGTCGCGCGAGTCGCTGGTCGCATTCGACGACACGCGCGGCGCGAACCTGCTGCGTTTCTGGATGCGCCGGCTCGGTTTGCCGGGCGCATCGGCCGCCCGGCTCGCTAACATGATGCGGCAGTTGCGCGCCGCGCACGACGCGCATGCGCTGCGCGTCGATCACGCGGGGCAGTGCCTGCGGCTCTATCGCGACGTCGTCTACTGGGAAGCGGGCGACAGCGCCGAACCGGCCGACGACGGCACCGGCACGCCGCACCCGGAATCGGCGCTCGCGTGGGACGGTCAGGAAGTCTGGCACCTGCCGGGATGGCGCGGCACGTACGTGTTCGCGCCGGCCGACGCGGGAAGTGCCGGCGCGGTGCCGGAGGCGCTGCTGCGCGCCGCGCCGCTCGCCGCGCGCGCCCGGGCGGGCGGCGAGCGGATGCGCACGTCGCCGGGCGGCCCGGGCCGGACGCTGAAGAACCTGTTCCAGGAGCGCGGCGTGCCGGCATGGCAGCGCGACGTGCCGCTGCTGTTCGCGGGCGATCGGCTGATCTACGTGCCGCGACTTGGCGTGAACCGCGATGGCGAATTGTCCGACAACGGGCCGTCTGGCGGCGGCGCGTGGCGCCGGATCGAATGGCGTCCCGACCTGCTGATTGCGTAACGGCGGGCGGGCTTCCGGCGGCGTGATGGCGCGCCCATTTTCACCATTTGGTAAACAGCGCCGGAACGGCTGCGGACACGGCGAGCGGCTTGTCAAGCGGGCTTCTATCGGGTACGCTCGGACGTTTGCTCGGCTCGATTTTTGAGCGATTTGTGCAGGTTTCCCGCGTGACGTACCCGGTTTGCGCGGCCTGATCGGCCTTCCGGGCAAAATCCGTCACGCTTGCGTGTTGCGTCCCAGCCGTCCCCCTCGTCGTCCGTCCACAGCCACAAGCCGCGTGACCGAACGGCAACGCGGCCTGCCCAGCGCGCCCGTGCGGTCTCTCCTCCAGTTCAGAACGACAATGGCACTCATCGTACACAAATACGGCGGCACTTCGATGGGCTCGGTCGAGCGCATCAAGAACGTCGCGAAACGCGTCGCAAAATGGCATCAGGCCGGGCACCAGATGGTGGTCGTGCCTTCGGCGATGTCCGGCGAAACCAACCGTCTGCTCGGTCTTGCGAAAGAGATTTCGAGCCAGCCGAGCCCGCGTGAGCTCGACATGATCGCGTCGACCGGCGAGCAGGTCAGCGTCGGCCTGCTGTCGATCGCGCTGCAGGAAATCGGCGTCGAGGCCGTGAGCTACGCCGGCTGGCAAGTACCGATCAAGACCGACAGCGCGTTCACGAAAGCGCGCATCCACTCGATCGACGACGAGCGCGTGAAGGCCGATCTGAACGCCGGCAAGGTCGTGATCATCACGGGCTTTCAGGGCGTCGATCCGGACGGCCACATCACGACGCTGGGCCGTGGCGGCTCGGACACGTCGGCGGTGGCGGTCGCGGCTGCGCTGGATGCCGAAGAGTGCCTGATCTACACGGACGTCGATGGCGTCTACACGACCGATCCGCGTGTCGTCGAAGAGGCGCGACGCCTCGATCGCGTGACGTTCGAGGAGATGCTGGAAATGGCCAGCCTCGGCTCGAAGGTCCTGCAGATCCGCTCGGTCGAATTCGCCGGCAAATACCAGGTGAAGACGCGCGTGCTGTCGAGCCTGACCGATCCGCTGATTGCGCTCGACGAAGAAATGCGCTCGGGCACCCTGATTACTTTTGAAGAAGACGAGACCATGGAAAAGGCAGTCATTTCCGGCATCGCGTTCCAGCGCGACGAAGCACGCATTGCTGTGATGGGCGTGCCTGACAAGCCGGGCATCGCGTATCAGATCCTCGGCCCGGTCGCCGATGCGAACGTCGACGTCGACATGATCATCCAGAACCAGAGCGTCGAAGGCAAAACAGACTTCACGTTCACGGTCGGCCGCGGCGACTACCAGAAGGCGATGGACATCCTCACCAACCAGGTGAAGGGCCATGTGAACGCCGAGCAGGTGCAGGGCGACCCGAAGGTGTCGAAGGTGTCGGTCGTCGGCGTCGGCATGCGTTCGCACGTGGGCGTCGCGAGCAAGATGTTCCGCACGCTGTCGGAAGAGGGCATCAACATCCAGATGATCTCGACGTCCGAAATCAAGATTTCGGTGCTGATCGACGAGAAATACATGGAGTTGGCCGTCCGCGCGTTGCACAAGGCATTCGAACTCGACCAGGCATGATGAAATTTTCGTGATGCGTTGACGAAAATGCATCACGGAAATTGACGCGCGGTTCGAAACCCTATATTATTTCGTTCTCGTCGCACTGCCTCCCTGGTGCGAGCGAAAGTTTGGGAGACGTGGCCGAGAGGTCGAAGGCACTCCCCTGCTAAGGGAGCATCTGGGCCAAAACCTGGATCGAGGGTTCGAATCCCTCCGTCTCCGCCAAAAGCGGTGACAAAGCCCCGCAAGTTCTCGGACTTGCGGGGCTTTTTCTTTTTCGGCTGCATCCACGCACAACTCATTCGATGCAGCCGGATCTCATCCGCAGGCGGAATTGGCCGAGGCAGCCAGTCAGGCAATGAGTGCTCGACTTGAGCGGCGGTAACGCGCTACATATTGCGTATCGATTGGCGCGACTCAAGGTGACGCTCTTGGCCAGCCCGCATTCCGTTCTGACAGTCCTCTCTCATTGACCTGTCGACGAACTTGTCGAAAACCACGAGCGTTACGCGCGGCTGCACGGCTACCGGCATGCGATGGTCGACGGCATGCACGTGTATGGCGAGCGCCAGCAGGTCCTGCACAAGTACCACGCGATCATCGCGCAGCTCGTCGCGATGGAGCCGGGCGCATTGCTGTTTGTGCTCGATCCGTTCTCCGTCGTGTCCGACCAGCACGCGCTGCCGGATGTCGCACGCGGTTACGATGCGATCGTCACAACGCAGACGTCGAAGTCGTCGCTGCCCGCCGCAAGCGGCATGATCGATTCGCACCATATCGTCGATGCGACGACGCTCGCGTCATCGCCAGTCTATGCAACGCGCGACAGCCGCTTCGTCCATTTTCTCGCACAACACAACCTGACGATGCGCGTACGGGACCGTCTGAGTCATCAACGCTAGCGGCCGGGAACATGAACGATGCGATGCCTGAACGGCGCCGAACGGTGGAGCGGCCATGCGCGCCCGACCTGCATCGGGCAACGCCGAATGAAATAAAAATGAAAGTGGTCATGTAAGGCAGGAAGCGCTGTGCGATCACTGCCCGACGCGACGTCACCCAGCGCGCCCTGGCCCTCCGAAACGATGCGTTGACGCCAAAATTGCGGCGCTGCGTCGATTTTCACGACATCCATCGTCGAGCAATACAAAAAATTACTCATAAAAATCAGCATCCTGCGCCGATGCTGAAAATCGATGCGCTGCTGCGCTGCAAAAAATAATCGATCGCCTTATGCTGGTTAACCCGATTGCGCTTGAGCGGCATCAAGTTTTCCCGTGATACCGCTTTACATTTTGCCAACATTGGCGATTCACGAAATCTATCTGTCGATTTGATTTCGTTCCTTTCGTTTCGCCTGTCCCCGATGCAGTGCGCGACCTCATCAAGGCCTTGTTGACATGCATGATTTTCCCTTCCTGAGCCTGGCCATCTGGGTTCCGATCCTGTTTGGCGCGTGCGTGCTGCGCGCCGGTTCCGACCATCATCCGCGCCGGACACGACTGATTGCGCTCGCCGGTGCGCTGGCGGGGCTGGTCGCCGTCGTCCCGCTGGTCGCCGGTTTCGATGCGCACTCGGCCGCGATGCAGTTCGTCGAAAGCGGCAACTGGCTGGCGGCGTTCAATTCGGGCTGGCGGGTCGGCATCGACGGTGCGTCGCTGTGGCTCGTCGTGCTGACCGCATTCACGACGCTCGTGGTGGTGATCGCGTCGTGGGAGTCGGTCACGGTGCGCGTCGCGCAGTACTACGCGTCGTTCCTGATCCTGTCGGGGTTGATGGTCGGCGTGTTCGCCGCACAGGACGGGCTGCTGTTCTTCATCTTCTTCGAGGCGACGCTGATCCCGCTTTACCTGTTGATCGGCACGTGGGGGCGTGAGCGCCGCGTGTACGCGGCCGTGAAGTTCTTCTTCATCTCGTTCGCCGGCTCGCTGCTGCTGCTGATGGCGATGCTGTACCTGTACGCGCAGTCGCATACGTTTGACCTGGCCGTGTGGCGCACGCTGCAGCTCGGTTTCGCACCGCAGTTGCTGGTATTCCTCGGCTTCTTTGCCGCGTTCGCGGTCAAGGTGCCGATGTGGCCGGTTCATACGTGGCTGAGCGACGTGTACACGGACGGCCCGACGGGTGCCGCGCTGATGCTCGCGATGCTCAAGCTCGGCGGGTACGGGTTCCTGCGCTTCGCGCTGCCGATCACGCCCGACGCGAGCCACTTCTTCGCACCGGCCGTGATCGCGCTGTCGCTGTTCGCGATCGTCTATGCGAGCCTGATCGCGCTCGCGCAGACCGATCTCGGCAAGCTGCTCGCGTACTCGACGGTCGCGCACATGGGCATCGTCACGCTCGGGCTGTTCCTGTTCAACCGGATCGGCGTCGAAGGCGCGATCGTGCAGCTCGTGTCGTACGGCTTCGTCGCGGGCGCGATGCTGCTGTGCGTGAACGTGCTCGTCGATCGCACGAAGCAGCGCGAGATCGCCGCGTACGGCGGTGTGGCGGGCGTGATGCCGCGGTTCGCGACCTTCGCGCTGCTGTTCGCGATGGCCAACGTCGGCCTGCCGGGCACGTCGGGGTTCGTCGGCGAGTTCATGGTCATCATGGGCGCGATCCGTTTCAACTTCTGGATCGGCGCGATCGCGGCGCTGACGCTGATCCTCAGCGCATCGTACACGCTGTGGATGCTCAAGCGCGTCGTGTTCGGCAAGGTCGCGAGCCAGCGGATCGCGAAGCTCGCCGACCTGAACCGTCGCGAGATCGCGATGTTCGCGTCGCTCGCGCTGGTCGTGCTGGCGGTCGGCATCGATCCGAAACCATTCACCGACGCGATCGATCCGACCGTCGGCAAGCTGATCGACGAAGCCAGTCGTTCGAAGGTGCCTGCAGCGGACGGCCCGGTGCGGGCGCAGCCGGCGTACATGGCATCGACGCACGGCTGATCGCGATACGCCGCGAGGGCGGGGGCGCACCGCGCGGCGATGCGGTCGTTGCGCATACATCGATTGCGGTCCGGTGCATGCGGCGCCGGGCCAGCTTCCGGCTGCGTGAAATTGCCCCGCGACAATGTGTCTCACGGCAGATTTTGCAATGATGATTTGTCGCACCCACCGGTTTCTCATCGCACCCGCGCGACGTATGATTCGGCCACTTTCGTGAATCGAATGCGCATCGGGCATACGCAAAACGGATTCAATGACCCTCGGGCTGTGTGATGAAAACAAGAGCTTCAAGAGGCTGGTCGGCGCTGATGTCAATCGGCGCGGCGCTGAGCCTGTCAGGCTGTAATTTAGATGTACTAAATCCGAAAGGAAGCGTGGGCGCTGCCGAAAAGGCGCTGATCGCGACGTCCACCTGGGCGATGCTGATCGTCGTCGTGCCGGTGATCCTGCTGACGCTGTGGTTCGCGTGGCGTTACCGCGCATCGAACCGCAACGCAACGTACGCGCCGAACTGGTCGCACTCGACCGCGATCGAAGTCGTGATCTGGGCGGTGCCGACGCTGATCATCCTGTTCCTCGGCGTGCTCACGTGGAAGACCACGCACGAGCTCGACCCGTACAAACCGCTCGAGTCGTCGGTGAAGCCGATCGACGTCGAGGTTGTCGCGCTCGACTGGAAGTGGCTGTTCATCTATCCGGAACTCGGCATCGCGTCGGTGAACCAGCTCGCGATTCCGGTGGGCACGCCGGTGAACTTCCGCATCACGTCGGACTCGGTGATGAACTCGTTCTTCATTCCACAGCTCGGCGGCCAGGTCTACGCGATGGCCGGCATGCAGACGCGCCTGCACCTGATCGCCGACGAGCCCGGCAACTACGCGGGCACGTCCGCCAACTTCAGCGGCCGCGGCTTCTCCGACATGAAATTCCGCACGCTCGCCGAGCCGCGCGAACAGTTCGACGCATGGGTGCAGAAGGTGAAGGCATCGCCGGAGCGACTCGACGCGACCGTGTACGGCACCGTCGCGCAGCCGAGCGAGAAGGCGCCCGTGCGCTACTTCTCGTCGGTCGATCCGCGGCTCTTCCACAACATCATCGCGAAATACAACGATGGCCACGTCCTCGACCTGAAGGACGCCGCCTGCGGCACGAAGGGGTAACGCATGTTCGGCAAACTCACACTATCGGCGATCCCGTTCGATCAGCCCATCATCATGGTGGCCGGCGCCTTCATGGGGCTGGCCGTGCTGGGCATTCTCGCCGCGCTGACGATCACCGGCCGGTGGAAATGGCTGTGGACGGAATGGCTGACGACAGTCGACCACAAGAAACTCGGCGTGATGTACATCATCGTCGCGCTGATCATGCTGCTGCGCGGCTTCGCCGACGCGATCATGATGCGCATGCAGCTCGCGCTCGCATACAACGCGCCCGGCTACCTGCCGCCGCACCACTATGACCAGATCTTCACGGCACACGGCGTGATCATGATCTTCTTCATGGCGATGGTGTTCATGGTCGGCCTGATGAACCTGATCGTGCCGCTGCAGATCGGCGCGCGCGACGTCGCATTCCCGTTCATCAACTCGCTGAGCTTCTGGATGACGGCGGTCAGCGCGATCCTGATCAACATCTCGCTCGTGATCGGCGAATTCGCGCAGACGGGCTGGCTCGCGTACCCGCCGCTGTCGGAACTGCAGTTCAGCCCGGGAGTAGGCGTCGATTACTACCTGTGGGCGCTGCAGATCTCGGGCGTCGGCACGCTGCTGACCGGCGTGAACTTCTTCGTGACGATCATCAAGATGCGCGCGCCGGGCATGACGCTGCTGAAGATGCCGGTGTTCACGTGGACCGCGCTCTGCACCAACGTGCTGATCATGGCGTCGTTCCCGATCCTGACCGCGACGCTCGCGCTGCTCGGCCTCGACCGTTACCTCGGCATGCACTTCTTCACGAACGAAGCCGGCGGCAACGCGATGCTGTACCTGAACCTGATCTGGGCCTGGGGCCATCCGGAGGTGTACATCCTGATCCTGCCGGCGTTCGGCATCTTCTCGGAGGTCATCGCGACGTTCGCGAAGAAGCCGCTGTTCGGCTACAAGACGATGGTGTACGCGACCTGCGCGATCATGGTGCTGTCGTTCCTCGTGTGGCTGCATCACTTCTTCACGATGGGCTCGGGTGCGAACGTGAACGCGTTCTTCGGCATCATGACCATGATCATCGCGATCCCGACCGGCGTGAAGGTGTTCAACTGGCTGTTTACGATGTATCGCGGCCGGATCGAATTCACGACGCCGGTGCTGTGGACGATCGGCTTCATGGTCACGTTCACGCTCGGCGGCATGACCGGCGTGATGATGGCGATTCCCGGCGCGGACTTCGTGCTGCACAACAGCCTGTTCCTGATCGCGCACTTCCATAACGTGATCATCGGCGGCGTGCTGTTCGGCTATCTCGCGGGCTTCAACTACTGGTTCCCGAAGGCGTTCGGCTTCAAGCTGAACGAGAAGCTCGGCAAGGCCGCGTTCTGGTTCTGGCAGGTCGGCTTCTACGTCGCTTTCGTGCCGCTCTACGTGCTGGGCTTCATGGGCATGACGCGCCGGCTCAACCACTACGACAACCCGGCCTGGCATCCGTGGCTGCTGGTCGCCGCGTTCGGCGCCGTGCTGATCGCGATCGGCATTGCATGCCAGCTGCTGCAACTGGTGGTCAGCATCCGCAACCGCAACCTGCCCGAATACCGCGACACGACGGGCGACCCATGGGGCGGCCGCACGCTGGAGTGGGCGACCTCGTCGCCGCCGGCCGACTACAACTTCGCGGTGATCCCGCAGGTGCGCACGCTCGACGCGTACGCGGACCTGAAGGCGCGCGGCGAAGGCCGGCCGAACCCGGCGTCGATCCGCGATATCCATATGCCGTCGAATACCTGCGCGGGCCTCGTGGTCGCGATTTTCAGCCTGGTGCTCGGCTTCGCGCTGGTGTGGCACATCTGGTGGCTCGCGATCGCCGGGCTCGTCGGGATCGTCGCGACGCTGGTGATCTACAGCTCGCGCGATAACGACGGCTATTACATCCCCGCGTCGACGGTGCGGAAGATCGAAGACAAGCAGCCGACCAAGCGCGTGCCTGCGCGTGTCGACGACGTGGAACTGGAGGCCAACTGATGTTGCAGAAAACCTTGAGCGCAACCCTGCTCGAGCACGACGACCATCCGCCGTCGCATTCGGTGTTCGGTTTCTGGCTGTACCTGATGACGGACTGCGTGATCTTCGCGGCGCTGTTCGCGACGTTCGCGGTGCTCGGCCACCAGTATGCGGGCGGGCCGGCCGCGAAAGACCTGTTCGACATTCCGGGCGTCGCGGTGGAAACCGCCGCGCTGCTGCTGTCGAGCATCACGTACGGTTTCGCGATGCTCGCCGCCTACAAGCAGCGGCGCGGCGCGCTGCTCGCGTGGCTCGCGGTGACGTTCGTGCTCGGCGCGGCGTTTCTCGCGATGGAACTGCGCGAGTTCTCGCACCTGATCGCGGAAGGCGCAGGCCCGCAGCGCAGCGCGTTCCTGTCGGCGTTCTTCACGCTGGTCGGCACGCACGGGCTGCACGTGACGGCCGGCCTGCTGTGGATGATCGTGCTCGCCGGGCAGATCGTGTTCCGCGGCGGCGACCTGACCGATCGCGACCTGCGGCGCCTGACGTGCCTGAGCCTCTTCTGGCACTTCCTCGACATCGTGTGGATCTGCGTGTTTTCCTTTGTCTATCTCGCGAGCGTGATCTAAATGGCCCATTCGCATTCGTCTCAACTCGAAGAAGGGCACGGCAGTGTCGGCGGCTACGTCGCCGGCTTCATCCTGTCGGTGCTGCTCACGGCCGCGTCGTTCGGCCTCGTGATGGGCGGCGTGCTGTCGCCGCATGCATCGCTGATCGCGTTGGCCGTGCTCGCGTTCGTGCAGATCGTCGTGCACCTCGTGTATTTCCTGCACATGAACGGTTCGTCGGGCCAGCGCTGGAACGTGATGGCATTCAGCTATACCGTGCTGACCGCGGTGATCCTGATCGTCGGCACGCTGTGGGTGATGCACAACGTCAGCATGAACATGATGTCGCGCTGAGCGGCGTCGCGGCGCCGGGTCCGATATCCGCGCGCGTAGATGAAGAAGAGGTGGCACGAGTGCAGGCGGCACGAGTGCCGCCTTTTTGTTTTGTTGCAGTGCGCGCCGCGCAAGGCGGTCAACGGCGAGATGACGATCAGCGCGCCAGGGCGCACAAGCGCGAGCCGGACGGGTTTCGGCAGCCGGCGAGGGCAGGGCCGGACGGCGCCGATTGTTACAAGACGTTAGCGCACGCATTCCGTTGCGATGCCGCGCATCAGTTCTTACAAACTTGAAATATGCGGAGACGGCCCTGGCAGTTATAGTCGAATCACACATGACACAACCAGAAGAGGAATCCATGAAGACCTTGCGTGTTGCCTCGCTCTTGACCGGTATGACGGCCTTGCTCGTGTCGGGCGCAGCAATGGCGGGAGTCAATGTCGGGATCAACGTCGGCGTGCCGGCACCGGTTTATGTCGCGCCGGCGCCCGTGTATGCGCCGCCGCCGCCGGTCATCTATCAGCCGGCGCCCGTGTATGCACCTGCGCCCGTCTATGCGCCGGCGCCGGCGATCGTGATCGGCTGGCACGGGGATCGCTACTGGGACGGCCGCCGCTACTGGGGCCGCGACGAGTGGTATCGCCACCATGGCCGCGGCTGGGGCGGCGATCGCGATCGTGGTCACTGGGATCATGGTCGCCACAACGGCTGGCGCTGATCGACACGCTGCGCCCGCGTGACGCGGGCGCGCCGTCCGTTCATGAAGGAACCGCCCGCGTGGCGGTTTTCTTTTGGCTCGAAGGATTGAATGGGTAGAATCGTCCCACGTTACTACCCTCATTCGACCGACAGGGCCTCTATGACGAAGGGTTCGCCCCGGGCCGCCATTGCGCGCGTCCGCTTCGGCGCGCTGCATGCCGCACGGGCCGCCGGCCGCGTTGCCGCGGTGTTTGCGATGCAGGCGGCGCTGGCCGCGACGGCCGCGCACGCAGCCTACGCGATTGCACAGTACGGCGAGCCGAAATATCCGCCGGGCTTCAAGCATTTCGACTACGTCAACCCCGATGCGCCGAAGGGTGGCACGCTCGTGCTCGCGAACCCGAGCCGGCTGACGTCGTTCGACAAGTTCAATCCGTTCACGATGCGCGGCAACCCCGCGCCGGGCATCGACAACCTGTTCGAGAGCCTGGCGACGGGCAGCTCGGACGAACCGGCATCCGCGTACGGGCTGCTTGCCGACGATATCGACATCGCGCCCGATCGCCGTTCGGTCACGTTCCACCTGAATCCTCGCGCACGCTTCTCGAACGGCGACGCCGTCACGGCCGACGACGTCAAGTTTTCGTTCGACACGCTGAAGAGCAAGCTGGCCGCGCCGCAGTTCGGCGCGTATTTCGCGGAGATCGTGAAGGCCGTGGTCGTCGACCCGGCCACCGTGCGCTTCGAGTTCCGCAGCGCGAATCGCGAGCTGCCGCTGATCGCCGGCGGCGTGCCCGTGTTCTCGCGCAAGTGGGGATTGCGCGCGGACGGCTCGCGCATCCCGTTCGACCAGCTCGCGTTCGAGCAGCCGATCGGCAGCGGCCCGTACCTGATCGAGCGCTACGACAACGGTCGCACGATCACCTACCGGCGCAACCCCGCGTACTGGGGCGCCGACCTGCCGGTGCGGGTCGGCACCCACAACTTCGAGCGGATCGTCTACAAGCTGTACGGCGACGGCGTCGCGAGGCTCGAGGCGTTCAAGGCCGGCGAATACGATGTGCTCGTCGAGTACATCGCGCGCAACTGGGCGCGGCGCGACGTCGGCAAGCGTTTCGACAGCGGCGAGCTCGTCAAGCGCGAATTCCGCCAGCACAACGGCGCGGGCATGCAGGGTTTCTTCATGAACCTGCGCCGGCCGCTGTTTCGCGACGTACGGGTGCGTCAGGCGCTCGATCTCGCGTTCGACTTCGAATGGCTGAACCGGCAGCTGTTCTACAGTGCCTACACGCGTCTCGACAGCTATTTCGCCGACACCGACCTGCAGGCGACCGGCACGCCGGGCGCAGGCGAGCTGAAGCTGCTGGAGCCGCTGCGTGCGCAGCTCGACCCGGCCGTGTTCGGCCCGATGGTCACGCAGCCGGACACGAACCCGCCGGGCTCGCTGCGCGCGAACCTGCTGAAGGCGCGCGCACTGCTCGCGCAGGCCGGCTGGACCTATCGCGACGGCGCGTTGCGCAACGCGAACGGCGAGCCGTTCACGTTCGAGATTCTCGACGATGCGGGCGCGGCGATGGAAGGTATTGTGACGGCCTACCAGCGCAATCTGGCGAAGCTCGGCATCGACGCACGCTTTCGCACGGCCGACTACGCGCTGCTGCAAAAGCGCCTCGATGCGTTCGACTACGACATGACGACGGTCCGCCTGCCGGGCGTGCAGGTGCCGGGCGCCGAGCAGTTCTCGCGTTACGGCAGCAAGTTCGCCGACGAACCGGGCTCCGACAACATCATCGGGCTGAAGTCGCCGGCCGTCGACGCGCTGCTGCACGCGCTCGGCACCGCGCAGTCGCGCGACGAGCTGCTCGACGCGACGCACGCGCTCGACCGCGTGCTGATGCACGGCTACTACGCGGTCCCGCAGTGGTACAGCACGACGCACCGGATCGCGTACAAGCGCACGCTCGCCTATCCGCAGACGCTGCCGCTGTACTATTCGGCCGAGGGCTGGGTCGTGTCGACCTGGTGGGCGAAGCCCGCTCACTGACCCGCGCCGGCCCTTCGTCCAACCCAGCCTACCGATCACGAGTCGACGCCCTATGTGGAGCTACATCCTCAAACGCCTGCTGCTGATGATCCCGACGCTCGTCGGCGTGCTGACCCTCACGTTCGCGGTGACCCAGTTCGTGCCGGGCGGCCCGGTCGAGCAGGCCGTGCAGGAGTTGCGCAAGGGCGCGACGGAGCAGGGCGCGGTGCCGTTCGGGATGCGTGCGCACACCGGCGTCGACGCGCAGCAGCTCGCGCAGCTCAAGGCGCTGTACGGTTTCGACAAGCCGCCGCTCGAGCGCTACTGGCTGATGCTGAAGCGCTTCGCGCGCTTCGATCTCGGCGACAGCTACTTCCGCCACCAGAGCGTGTGGTCGCTGATCGTGCAGAAGCTGCCCGTGTCGATCAGCATCGGGCTGTGGACGTTTTTCCTCACGTATCTCATATCGGTGCCGCTCGGCATCGCGAAGGCCGTGCGCAACGGTTCGCCGTTCGACGTCGCGACGAGCCTCGTCGTGCTCGTCGGCTATGCGATCCCGGGCTTCGTGCTCGGCGTGCTGCTGCTCGTGCTGTTCGGCGGCGGCTCGTTCTGGCAGCTCTTTCCGCTGCGCGGCCTCACGTCGGACAATTTCGCCGAGCTGTCGCTCGTCGGCAAGGTGCTCGACTACCTGTGGCACATCGCGCTGCCGATCACGGCGTCGGTCGTCGGCAGCTTCGCGGTCGTCACGATGCTCACGAAGAATGCGTTTCTCGACCAGATCCGCCGGCAATACGTGCTGACCGCGCGCGCGAAGGGGCTCTCCGAGCGCAGCGTGCTGTGGAAGCACGTGTTCCGCAATGCGATGCTGCCGCTGATCGTCGGTTTCCCGGCCGCGTTCATCGGCGCGTTCTTCACCGGCAGCCTGCTGATCGAGACGCTGTTCTCGCTCGAC
Organism: Burkholderia sp. MS455; assembly: GCF_016899445.1. Taxonomy (NCBI): domain Bacteria; kingdom Pseudomonadati; phylum Pseudomonadota; class Betaproteobacteria; order Burkholderiales; family Burkholderiaceae; genus Burkholderia; species Burkholderia sp. MS455. Next base: position 2,288,908 of record NZ_CP041779.1, on the reverse strand, counting down.
GGCCTGGGGCTGCTGTCGTACGAGTCGGTGGTGCGCCGCGATTACCCGGTCGTGCTAGGCACGCTGTACCTGTTCACGCTGATCGGGCTCGCGACCAAGCTGATTTCCGACCTCTGCTATGTGTGGGTCGATCCACGCATTCAATTCGACAACCTGGAGCGCTGACATGAAACCGTCCGTCTGCATGCCCGGCGTCACCGGGCGAGGCGCGCGATGAACCGGGCCGTCGTGTCGTCCCGCATCGACGTGGCGCGCGCGCACGTGTCGCCGTCGCCGGCGCGCCGCGTGTGGCAGCGCTTCCGGCGGCAGCGCCTCGGCTACTGGAGCTTCGTGATCTTCGTCGTCGCGTTCGCCGCGAGCCTTGCGGCGCCGCTTTGGTCGAACGACAAGCCGCTCGTCGTGCGCTACGACGGCCAATACTATTTCCCGCTGTTCCATGCGTACCCGGAGACGGCCTTCGGCGGCGATTTCCCGGCGCCGGCCGACTATCTCGATCCGTATGTGCGCAAGCGGCTCGAGGCGCCCGGCAACTTCGTCGTCTACCCGCCGAACCGCTATTACTACGACACGCTGAACTACTTCTCGAACGTGCCGAACCCGGCGCCGCCGTCGCGCCAGAACTGGCTCGGCACCGACGCGCAGGGGCGCGACCTGCTCGCGCGGCTCGTGTACGGGTTCCGCGTGTCGGTCGAGTTCGGGCTGATCCTGACCGTGATCGGCACGCTGCTCGGGATCGCCGCCGGCGCCGTGCAGGGCTTCTTCGGCGGACGCATCGACATCGTCGGGCAGCGGCTGATCGAGATCTGGAGTTCGCTGCCCGAGCTGTACCTGCTGATCATCTTCGCGTCGATCTTCGAGCCGAGCTTCCTGCTGCTGATCGTGCTGCTGTCGCTGTTCGGCTGGATCGGGCTGGCCGACTACGTGCGCGCGGAATTCCTGCGCAACCGCACGCAGGACTACGTGCGCGCGGCGCGCGCGATGGGGCTCACGAACTGGCAGATCATCTGGCGCCACGTGCTGCCGAACAGTCTCACGCCGGTGATCACGTTCCTGCCGTTCCGGATGAGCGGGGCGATCCTAGCGCTGACGAGCCTCGATTTCCTCGGGCTCGGCGTGCCGCCGCCGACGCCGAGCCTCGGCGAACTGCTCGCGCAGGGCAAGGGCAACCTCGACGCATGGTGGATCTCGCTGTCGACGTTCGGCGTGCTGGTCGCGACGCTGCTGCTGCTGACCTTCATGGGCGACGCGCTGCGCAATGCGCTCGACACGCGGATCGCCGATTCGATACGTGCGGCGGGAGGCCAGCGATGAGCGAAACGGTCGTATCGAGGCACGACGAGCCGCTGCTGTCGCTCGAACGTCTGCATGTGCGCTTCGGCGACACGGTCGCGGTGGACGACGTGACGCTCGCGATCGGCCGCGGCGAGCGCGTCGCGCTCGTCGGCGAGTCGGGGTCGGGCAAGAGCGTGACCGCGCTGTCGATCCTGCGGCTGCTGCACGACGCCGACGTGAGCGGCGCGATCCGCTTCGCGGGGCAGGACCTTTCGGCCAAGAGCGAGCGCGAGATGCGCGGGCTGCGCGGCTCGGACATCGCGATGATCTTCCAGGAGCCGATGACGGCGCTCAACCCGCTGTATACGATCGGTGTGCAGATCGGCGAGACGATCGTGCTGCACGACGGCGTATCGGCCGTCGAGGCGCGCAAGCGCGCGATCGCGCTGCTTGCGCGCACGGGCATCGCTGAACCCGACAAGCGCGTCGACAGCTACCCGCACCAGTTGTCGGGCGGCCAGCGGCAGCGCGCGATGATCGCGATGGCGCTCGCGTGCCGGCCGCGTCTGTTGCTCGCCGACGAGCCAACCACCGCGCTCGATGTGACGATCCGTGCGCAGATCGTCGACCTGCTGCTGGAACTGCAGCGCGAGGAGGCGGAAAAGCGCGGGATGGCGATCCTGCTGATCACGCACGACCTGAATCTGGTGCGCCACTTCGCCGACCGCGTCGCGGTGATGGAGCACGGCAGGCTCGTCGAGAGCGGGCCCGTCGAGCGGATCTTCGCGGAACCTGAGCATCCTTATACGCAGCGGCTGCTGAACAGCCGGCCGCAACGCACGGTCGCGCCGGTCATGCCGATCGCGCCCGTCGTGCTCGACGCGCGCCATGTGAGCGTGCAGTTCGCACGCAAGCGGCCCGGCTTCGCGGGCTGGTTCGGCACGGTGCCCGTGACGGCCGTCGCGGACGTGTCGGTGTCGGTGCGACAGGGCGAAACGCTCGGCATCGTCGGCGAATCGGGTTCCGGGAAATCGACGCTCGCGATGGCGCTGCTCGGGCTGCAGAAGACGGCCGGCGGCGAGATCGAATTCCAGGGGCGCGCGCTGTCGACCTATCGCGGCCGCGAACAGACCGCGCTGCGCTCGAACATGCAGGTCGTCTTTCAGGATCCGTTCAGTTCGCTTTCGCCGCGTCACACGATCGAACGGATCGTCGGCGAGGGACTCGAACTGCATCACCCGGAAATGACGCCCGATGCGCGTCGCGCGAAGTCACTCGCGGTGCTGCGCGAAGTCGGCCTCGACCGCACGGTATTGCACCGCTATCCGCACGAATTCTCGGGCGGGCAGCGCCAGCGGATCGCGATCGCGCGAGCGCTGGTGCTGGAGCCGCGCATCCTGATCCTCGACGAGCCGACTTCCGCGCTCGACGTGTCGATCCAGCAGCAGGTGCTGAAACTGCTCGCGAATTTGCAACAGAAATACAACCTCGGCTATGTATTCATCAGCCACGACCTGGAGGTGATCGGCGCGATGGCGCACCGCGTCGCGGTGATGCAGGACGGCGCCGTCGTCGAGTCGGGAGACGTCGCCGACATCTTCACCAGACCGTCACATCCTTACACACAAAAGCTGTTGAAAGCGGTCTGGAAAGCGTGATAGGCGTCCAATGGTCTGATCATCTCGATTGTATTTTTTAATTTGTTTTGACAAACGATTACGCGCTGGCTAGTATCGACCGAAATTTTCCGCCAATCAGCTGATTTTTAAGCACATTCCATCGACCAATGCAGCATCGATCCCTGACCCAGGCATGCGCGCGCACCATCGCCGGGCTGTTCATCGGCGCCCTGTTCTCAGCAGCTTCCGGCGCGTTCGCCGACGAAGTCAGCAGTTTTAACCAGAATGTCACGAATTCGACTCAAATCGGGTCGGGTTCTTCCCCCCAGCAGACCAGTGCCCAGCCGTCGGGCGGCGGCGCGAAGTCGTTCCTTGCCGGCATGGCGGGCAAGGCAGGCGACGTCGTCGTCGGCGCGCTGAACATGATCGGCGTGCGTTATCGCTGGGGCGGCAACTCGCCGGATTCGGGCCTCGACTGCAGCGGCTTCGTCCGCTACGTGTTCCAGGACACGCTCGGCATGTCGCTGCCGCGTCGCGCGGAAGAGATGAGCCGGGTCGGCGAGAAGGTGAGCATGAGTAACCTCAAGCCGGGCGATCTCGTGTTCTTCAACACGATGCGCCGCACGTTCTCGCACGTCGGCATCTATATCGGCGACAACAAGTTCGTGCATTCGCCGTCGACGGGCAGCACCGTTCGCGTCGACGATCTCGATAGCGGCTACTGGGAAAAGCGTTTCACCGGCGCGCGCCGGCTCGAGTCGGAGTTCCCGATGAAGGCCGAAGATCTGCGCCAGCGCGTGCGCGCGACGATCGGCGACGATTCGGCGAGCGGCAACAACTGACGTTCGCCGGTCAGCCGGACCGGATCGAAAAAACCCTGTCACCGAAAGGCGGCAGGGTTTTTTGTTTTGGGGCCGGCGCAGGCGACGACGCGGAAGTCGTTCCGCCGGTCGCGGGGCGGCGGCGCGTCCCGCGACCGGCGCGCTTCTTACGCGGCGGCCACGCCGCGCGCCGCCGCGAGCTTGCGCTGCAGTTCCGGCATGATGCGCGCGACCGCTTCCTCGCCTGCGAGAATCGCCGCGTTGCGCTGGTTGAAGTCGCTGCCGCCCATGGCCGCGAGGTTCGGGCGGACCACGACGTCCGCGTATTTGTCGAGCTCGTAGGTCTTGATCGTCTGGCCCATGATCGTGAAGGTCTGCAGCAGCATCTCGATCGGGTTGTTGGTCGCCGCGCCGTCCGGCCGGGCCGAGATGTCGACCGCGATCACGAAGCTCGCGCCCATCTTGCGCGCGTATGACGCGGGCACCGGGCTCACGAGGCCCCCGTCGACATATTCGCGGCTGCCGATCTTCACCGGTTCGAACACCGACGGCACGCTGCACGACGCACGCACCGCGAGCCCCGTGTTGCCTTGCTGGAACAGGATCGGCTGGCCGCTCTGCAGATCCGTCGCGACGATGCCGAGCGGCTTCGCCATCTTCTCGATCGGCCGGTTGTTGAGCGTCTTGTTCAGGAAGTTCTGCAGGGCGACACCCTGCAAGAGGCCGCGCGAGCGGAACGGCAGCGCCCAGTCGCTGATCGCCGCCTGGTCCATGTCGAGCGCGATCTTGTTGATCTGCAGCGCGCTCATGCCCGACGCATAGAGTGCGCCGACCACCGAGCCCGCGCTCGTGCCCGCGACGATCTCGATCGGGATGCCGCGCGCCTCGAGCGCCTTCAGCACGCCGATGTGCGAGAAGCCGCGCGCGGCGCCGCCGCCGAGCGCGATGCCGATCTTCACGGGCTTTTCGTTGGATGCGTTGTCGGGACGGGACTTGCCGCCGAACGACGTACAGGCGGCGAGGCTGGCGGACGCGCACGCGATCGTGAAATGGCGGCGCGACAGGCGAGGGGACGACATCGAATGGTTCTCCGGCGGCTTGGCGGCGGGTTACACGGCCCGCGGCGGCGATAGGTTCCGAGCGGCCGCGCGGCAGGTTCCGTGCGGCCGGCGCCGCGCCGGCTGGCGGCCGCGGCGCGCACATCATAAAGCAAGCGGTGCGCTTGGCGCGATGTCCGGCGCGAGTATAATTCCGGCTTCTTTCCCGTTCCGGGCGTCGCCGGCCCCGTTGTTGTCCGGGCTGCCGCCGTCGATCCCGCGTCGAATCATTCATGCGCCCCAGGCGTTCGAGTTACCGTTTATGACCCGTCCTGTCCGTACCCGCTTCGCGCCGAGTCCCACCGGCTTCATCCACCTCGGCAACATCCGCTCCGCACTCTATCCGTGGGCGTTCGCCCGCAAGATGAAGGGCACGTTCGTGCTGCGCATCGAGGATACCGACGTCGAGCGCTCGTCGCAGGAAGCGGTCGATGCGATCCTCGAGGGGATGCAATGGCTCGGCCTGGATTTCGATGAAGGCCCGATCTACCAGATGCAGCGGATGGACCGCTATCGCGAGGTGCTCGCGCAGATGCTCGAGAAGGGCCTCGCGTACCCGTGCTACATGTCGGCCGAGGAGCTCGACGCGCTGCGCGAACGCCAGCGCGAGGCCGGCCTGAAGCCTCGCTACGACGGCACGTGGCGCCCGGAGCCCGGCAAGGTGCTGCCCGAGCCGCCGGCAGGCGTGAAGCCCGTGCTGCGCTTCCGCAATCCGCTGACCGGCACGGTCGTGTGGGACGACGCCGTGAAGGGGCGCGTCGAGATCTCGAACGAAGAACTCGACGACCTCGTGATCGCGCGCCCGGACGGCACGCCGATCTACAACTTCTGCGTGGTGGTGGACGACATGGACATGGGCATCACGCACGTGATCCGTGGCGACGACCACGTGAACAACACGCCGCGCCAGATCAACATCCTGAATGCGCTCGGCGGCGAGGCGCCCGTCTATGCGCACCTGCCGACCGTGCTGAACGAGCAGGGCGAGAAGATGAGCAAGCGGCATGGCGCGATGAGCGTGATGGCGTATCGCGACGCAGGCTTCCTGCCCGAGGCGGTCGTCAACTATCTCGCGCGCCTCGGCTGGTCGCACGGCGACGCGGAGATCTTCTCGCGCGAGCAATTCGTCGAATGGTTCGATCTCGAGCATCTCGGCAAGTCGCCCGCGCAGTACGACCACAGCAAGCTGAGCTGGCTGAACGCGCATTACATCAAGGAAGCCGACAACGCGCGCCTCGCCGCGCTCGCGAAGCCGTTCCTCGACGCGCTCGGCATCGACGACGCGGCGCTCGCGACGGGCCCGGCGCTCGACGCCGTGGTCGGCCTGATGAAGGATCGCGCGACGACGGTCAAGGAGATCGCGGAAGGCGCCGCGATGTTCTACCGCGTGCCGGCACCGGAGGCCGATGCGATCGCGCAGCACGTGACCGATGCGGTGCGGCCGGCACTGGCCGATCTCGTCGTCGCGCTGAAGGCGGCCGACTGGACGAAAGACGCGGTGTCTGCCGCGCTGAAGGCGACGCTCGGCACGCACAAGCTGAAGATGCCGCAACTCGCGATGCCGGTGCGCCTGCTGGTGGCGGGTACGACGCACACGCCGTCGATCGATGCGGTGCTTGTGCTGTTCGGTCGCGACGTCGTGGTGTCGCGCATCGAGGCCGCGCTGGCCTGAGCTTCGTGCGTGAGCGAAGCTGTCTGCGCGTGAGATCGCGGCGGCTTCGCAAAAAATTTCGCTCGAATCGCAAAAAGGGTATTTACAAGTTCAAAATCGGTCCATATAATCTCATTTCTGTTCTGCAAGGGGGTATAGCTCAGCTGGGAGAGCGCTTGCATGGCATGCAAGAGGTCAGCGGTTCGATCCCGCTTACCTCCACCAACAGAACAAATTGGATTGGTTTGCGAAGCAGTAGTTGTAGTAATAAATGCTTCACAGAATGATCTAAAGCAGTTAGAATTCCGGCCTTCGCTGTTGATGAGAAGTGAATAGCGAAAGTCAGACAGATCTGAAAAGATTTTGTCCCCTTCGTCTAGAGGCCTAGGACATCACCCTTTCACGGTGAGTACAGGGGTTCGAATCCCCTAGGGGACGCCAGATTCAGCGGCGTTTCATAGAAGTGTCGCGAGGCTTGCAGGAACGTAACCGACGTCCTGCAGGTTGGGTAAGGAAGTTGGAGCGGTAGTTCAGTCGGTTAGAATACCGGCCTGTCACGCCGGGGGTCGCGGGTTCGAGTCCCGTCCGCTCCGCCAGAACGAAGCCCGTTCAAGACGTTTTTGAGCGGGCTTTTGTATTAAGGATGTAAGCAGTACGTTGTCCCCTTCGTCTAGAGGCCTAGGACATCACCCTTTCACGGTGAGTACAGGGGTTCGAATCCCCTAGGGGACGCCAGATTCAGCGGCGTTTCACAAGAAGTGCCGCAACGCTTGCAGGAACGTGAACGATGTCCTGCAAGTGGGGTGAAGAAAGCTGGAGCGGTAGTTCAGTTGGTTAGAATACCGGCCTGTCACGCCGGGGGTCGCGGGTTCGAGCCCCGTCCGCTCCGCCAGAACGAAGCCCGTTCAAAGAACGTTTTTGAATGGGCTTTTGTATTAAGGATGTAAGCAGTACGTTGTCCCCTTCGTCTAGAGGCCTAGGACATCACCCTTTCACGGTGAGTACAGGGGTTCGAATCCCCTAGGGGACGCCAGATTTCGGCGTCGTTCGAACAAACGATGCGCCGGCAGGAAGCAACCGACGCCTGCCAGGCAAGCAGCAAGACTGGAGCGGTAGTTCAGTCGGTTAGAATACCGGCCTGTCACGCCGGGGGTCGCGGGTTCGAGTCCCGTCCGCTCCGCCAAACAAACGAAAGTGCCCGCCTTGTGCGGGCATTTTCGTTTGTGCGTCCGGTTGTTGCGCCCGTTCTCGGGCGCGTGACCGCGGAGCGGAGGAAGCCGCCTGCGCGGCTTCCGGCGGGACTCGAAGGGCTGCGCTTGCAAGCGCAGCCGCGGCCTGCGGGATGTAGGCGAGTCCCGTCCGCTCCGCCAAAAAAATGAAGAAGCCCGCCTTGTGCGGGCTTTTTCGTTTGCGTTTCCGGTTGCGTCCGTCGTGCACCCTGATCCAGGAATCCGGCGCCGCGCCGCTACGAGAAATTCGCGATTGCATCCGCACGCGACTGCGCTATCGTGGCGGAATGCGTTCTTGACCCCTGCGCGATGCTCGATCCGACCGACCTGCGACTCCTGTATCAGCTCCGGCCCGCGGAGCCCGACGATTTCCCGTTTGCCGAAGCGCTGACGCACGGCAACATGGGCGGCTACTACAAGCGCCATGGGCTCGTGTGGCGCAGCGATCTGTTCTATGCGAGCTGGCGCGAATCCGAGAACTTCATCCTCGAGGCCGACGGCGAGCGTATCGGCGTGCTGCGCGTGACCGAGGAAGGCGATTCGCTGCATATCCGCGACGTCCAGATCGCGGCCGGCCATCGCGGGCAGGGCGCCGGCACCTATATGCTCGACATGTCGCACCGCTGGGCGCGTGCGCGGGGGCTGCACGAATTGCAGTTGCGCGTGTTCGTCGACAATCCCGCCGCGCGTCTCTACCGGCGCATGGGCTACCAGGTAGCCGGCTCGCGGCTCGCGCAACTCGGCTCGATCCGCCACATGGTGCGGCCGGTCTGAAGGTCTGACGATCCGGAGCGCCGCGCTCAGCGGACGGCGTCGATCGCGTCGTCGTCCGGCGATTCGTCGTCCGCGATGCGGCCTTCCGCGCCGCGGTGCTCGTAGCCGCGCAGCATGAACGCGCGCGGGCTTTCGCCGAATGCACGGCGGAACATCGCCGAGAACGCGCTCTGACTCTGGTAGCCGAGTTCGCGCGCGATATGCGACAGCGGGCGCCCCTGGTTCAGCAGCGGGATCGCCCGCGCCAGCAGCGCCTGCTGGCGCCACTGCGAAAAGCTCACGCCCAGTTCCTGCTTGAAGAGCCGCGAAATCGTGCGCGTGCTCGCGCCGACCTCGCTCGCCCAGTGTTCGAGCGATTCCGCGTGCGCCGGTTGCGCGAGTACCGATTCGCACAGCAGGCGTAGCCGTTTCTCGTCGGGCATCGGCACCGCAAGCGGCAACGGCTCGGCATGGCTCAGCTCGTCAAGCACGAGCCCGCACAGCAGGCGTTCGCGCGCGGTGCTCAGGTCGCGCGCATCGAGTGCGACGATCAGTTCGCGCAGCAATCCCGTCACTTCGACGACGCGGCACGCGTCGAGCCCGTCCGGCACGATCGATTCGTCGATATACAGCGTGCGCAAATACGCTTCCTCGACGATCACGACTTCGTGCGTCACACGCGGGGGCACCCAGATCGCGCGAGACGGCGGCACCATCCACGTCGTGCCGGTCGTCGCGACGCGCAGCACGCCGCGCGATGCGTACGCGAGCTGCGCCCACGCATGCGTGTGCAGCGGGATGCGGTGGCCGGCGTCGACTTGCCGCGCGCGCACGCGCATTGGATGGACGGCGGTCGGCGCGAATTCGGGCGGGATGTCGATGACGTCGTATGGGTTCGATACGTCGGCTTGAACGGGAGGATTCATGGACGGTTCCGGCGGCGCGGCGGCGATGCCGTTATTTTAGAAGGCGCCGCGCGAGCGCATGCGGCGGTTTGTCGGGCGATCATGCCGCTTTCAAATGAACTTTGTATGGGACCGGGCGAATTCGGCGCGGCTGCCCGAGGCCGCGCGTTTGCCGGTCAGAACCATCGGGCCGATCCGGTGGTCTATCGATGCGTGCGCAATTTCGCACGAATCGCGCGCGAACACGGCAACATACGAATCGAAGAGGAGAATCACGATGCGCTACGTATTCGTCTACGGCACCCTGAGAGCCGGAGAGACCAACGACATCGGCCATGCGGCCGCACGACACGGAATCGTCGCGCCGACGCTGCTTGGCGCGGTCGCGCTGCCGGGCGAGCTGTACGATTTCGGTGCGTATCCGGGGATGGTCGCCGAGCCGGCCGGCAAGTCGCTGGTCTGGGGCGACGTCTACGAGGTCGACGAGCAGCTCGTTCCCGTGCTCGACGAGATCGAGCGCGTTTATCCGGGCGTCGACACGCTGTTCAAGCCGGAAGAGGTGACCGTCGAACTCGGCGGCCGGCAGTACGCATGCCTGTATTACCCGGTCGCCGCGCATGCGGCAGCCGGGCGTCCGCGCATCGCGTCGGGAGACTGGGTCCAGCACCGGCGCGAGCGGGAAGTCGCCTGAGCGTCCGCGCGGCAGTCGGTTTCGCCGCAAAAGGAAAGCGCCCCACGGGGCGCTTTTTTCGTGCGGTCGTCGCGTGCGACCGGCGACGGCACGTGGCCGGCCGCCGATCGCAGCGAACCGCGTCGTCAGATTTCCTCGTACAGCGGCAGCGTCAGGAATTCGGTGAAGCCTTCCGACGTCGACATCTGCTCGAAGATCGCCGCGGCGCGCTCGTACGGCTGCGTGTTGCCGCCGACCGAACGCTTCACGTTGTCGAGCTCGACCTTCGTGTATTCGCGCACGAGGTCGGCCGTGACCTTGCGGCCGTCGTCGAGCACGCCCTTCGGCGAGCGGATCCACTGCCACACCTGCGAGCGGGAAATCTCGGCGGTGGCCGCGTCTTCCATCAGGTTGTGGATCGGCACGCAGCCGTTGCCGTCGAGCCACGCACCGAGGTAGTGGATGCCGACGTTGATGTTGTTGCGCAGGCCGGCTTCGGTGATCGGCGCTTCAGGCTGGAAGTCGAGCAGGTTCTTGCCTTCGACCTGCACGTCGTCGCGCTGCTTCGCGATCTGGTTCGGCTGGTCGCCGAGCACCTTGACGAATTCTTCCATCGCGATCGGCACGAGACCCGGGTGCGCAACCCAGCCGCCATCGTAGCCGTCGGTCGCGTCGCGCTGCTTGTCCGAGCGCACGCCGCCCATTGCCTTGTCGTTCGCTTCCGGATCGTTCTTGATCGGGATCAGCGCGCTCATCCCGCCGATCGCCGGCGCGTTGCGCTTGTGGCAGGTTTTCAGCAGCAGCAGCGCGTACGCGCGCATGAACGGCACGGTCATCGTGATCTTCGAACGGTCGGCGAGGCAGAAATCGCGGTCGTTCTTGAACTTCTTGATCGCCGAGAAGATGTAGTCCCAGCGGCCGGCGTTCAGGCCCGAGCTGTGCTCGCGCAGTTCGTACAGGATCTCGTCCATCTCGAACGCGGCGAGGATCGTCTCGATCAGCACGGTCGCGCGGATCGTGCCGCGCGGGATGCCGACCTGTTCCTGCGCGGCGACGAAGATGTCGTTCCACAGGCGCGCCTCGAGATGGCTTTCCATCTTCGGCAGGTAGAAGTACGGGCCCGAGCCGCGCGCGATCAGCTCCTTCGCGTTGTGGAACAGGAACAGCGCGAAATCGAAGATGCCGCCGGACACGCGCTGGCCGTCGACCGTCACGTGCTTCTCGTCGAGATGCCAGCCGCGCGGACGCACGATCAGCGTCGCGACCTTGTCGTTGAGCTTGTACGACTTGCCGTTCTGCTCGAGCGAGATCGTGCGGCGGATCGCGTCCTTCAGGTTGATCTGGCCGTCGATCTGGTTCGTCCAGCTCGGCGCGTTCGAATCCTCGAAGTCCGTCATGTACGAATCGGCGCCCGAGTTCAGCGCGTTGATGATCATCTTGCGCTCGACGGGGCCCGTGATCTCGACGCGGCGGCATTGCAGGTCGGCCGGCAGCGGCGCGACCTTCCAGTCGCCTTCGCGGATCGCCCTGGTATCGGCCAGGAAGTCCGGGCGCTCGCCCGCGTCGAGGCGTTTCGTGCGCTCGGCGCGCGCCTGCAGCAGCGCCTGGCGGCGCGGTTCGAACGCGCGGTGCAGCGCTGCGACGATTGCGAGCGCGTCGGGCGTCAGGATCGCTTCGTAACCCGGCTTGATTTCGCCGGTGATCGTCATGCCTTGCGGCAGCGTGATCGGGGTGCTCATGAGTCTCATCTCCTTGGTCGGTCAGTTGCGGTTTCGGTGAAAGGGGAAGGCGGCAGCTGCGAGCGTCATGCACCCGGGCCGGGGCGCGTGCGGTTTGCGTGTCTGCCGGCCGGAGCCGGGGTGGCGAGGAATGCGAGCAGGTCGGCCATGCCGGCGCCCGTGCCGTCGGGCGGTGCGCCGAGTTCCTCGGCGGGCGCGCCCGTGCGGTTGAGCCAGAACGTCGTGTAGCCGAACCACGCGGCGCCGGCGACGTCACACGCGTTCGACGACACGAACACGATGCTGCGCGGGTTCGGCCCGTACGCGGCGGTGCCAAGCGCGTAGACGGCCGGACTCGGCTTATAGGCGCGCACGGTGTCGGCCGACAGCACGCGATCGAACAGCCCGGACATGCCGGCGCTCTTGATCGCGATGTCGAGCATCTGCGGGTTGCCGTTCGACAGGATCGCGAGCGGCGGGCGCGGCTCGAGCGCGCGCAGCTTGCGCAGCGCGGGCACCGTATCGGGATAGGTGGACAGGCACGCGTATTCGTCCATCAGCCGTTTCTCGGCCGCGCTGTTCAGCGCGAGGCTGAGCGCGCGCGCGGCGAACCGCAGCGCGTCGAGCGTGATGTCCCGGAACGGGCGATAGCGGGTGCCGGCCGGATCGGCGAGCGTGCGCAGCTGCGAGTATTCGATTTGCTTGCGTCGCCACAGCTGCGACAACCGTTCCCCGCGACCGGGAAACATCTGCTCTGCCGCGGCCACGACCGCATGCACGTCGAACAACGTGCCGAATGCGTCGAAGAGGATTGCGTCGGGAGAGGAGAGTGTCGTTGTGGCCGACATAGCCTTGCGCTCCAGTTTCAGAGGTCGAGTCGATTCTATTCGTGATCGCAGATGCTAAAAAAGACGCTAATCATCACTTGATCTTTTACTTTCATATACATAATCTTGAGCGGCTTAAGCTATTTGAAGGGCGGCGGTGCCGTCCCTGCGAGTCATGGACCGGTTCAAACAGATCGAAACGTTCGCCGCGGTCGCGGCGAAAGGCAGCCTGTCGGCGGCCGCGCACGCGGAAGGCGTCGCGCCGGCGATCATCGGCCGCCGCCTCGACGCGCTCGAGGAGCGGCTCGGCGTCAAGCTGCTGGTGCGCACGACGCGCAAGCTCACGCTGACGTTCGAGGGGTCGGCATTCCTCGAGGATTGCCAGCGGATCATCAACGACATGCAGAACGCGGAGGCGAGCGTGTCCGCCGGCGGCGTCAAGGCGAGCGGCCACCTGCGCGTTTCCGCGCCGGCCGGCTTCGGCCGGCGGCACGTCGCGCCGCTCGTGCCCGAATTCAGCGTCGGGCATCCGGACGTGTCGGTCACGCTCGATCTGTCCGACCGGATGGTCGACCTCGTCAACGAGGGGTTCGATTGCGCGGTGCGGCTCGGCGAACTGCCGGACTCGTCGCTGGTGTCGCTGAAGCTCGGCGAGAATCGCCGCGTATGCGTCGCGTCGCCCGCGTATCTCGCGCGGCGCGGCACGCCGGCCACGCTCGCGGAACTCGCGCGGCACAACTGCCTCGCGCTTGCGGCGAACGCGAACCAGCAGCGCGGCTGGGCGTTCCAGGAGGACGACAAGGTCGTGTCGATCCGCGTGAACGGCACGATGGAATGCTCGGACGGCGCGGTGCTGCACGAATGGTGTCTCGCCGGCCACGGCCTGGCATGGCGCTCGTGGTGGGAGGTCGGCGACGACATCGCGGCCGGCCGGCTCGTCAGCGTGCTCGACGCGTTCGCCGCGCCGCCGATCGGCATCCACGCGGTGTTTCCGCAGCGCCGTCACCTGCCGCTGCGCGTGCGCCTGTTTCTCGATTACCTGAAGCACACGTACGAGCGGCCCGGTTATTGGGGCGAGTAGGCCGCGTATGCCCGCGCGTTTCCGATATGAGGGCGAACCCGCTGCCGGTGCCGGTTGCGCGGTTTCGCACACTACAATCGTAGGAGACATGACCGACGCGTGGCGGCCGGCTCGGACGGGATCGCGGCGCGCGGAGTGCGATTGACGAAGGAGGGCGCGATGTTCCGGCACATCCTCGTTCCAACCGACGGTTCCGAACTGTCGCAAAAGGCGATCGACGGCGCGATCGACCTGGCTCGCGCGGTCGGCGCGCGCGTGACGGCCTACGCGTGCCTGCCGCAGTATCCATACTCGCCGTTTTCCGAAGTGATCATCGAGCCGCCCGCCGATTTCCGGGCGCGCAGCGAGCGCGAGGCGCGCGCGCACCTCGACGAGGTCGAATCGGCCGCGAAGGAGGCCGGCGTCGTCTGCGACACGTGGACCAGCGTGCATCCGTCGCCGTATCTCGGCATCATCGAGGCGGCCGAACGCGGCGGCTGCGACGTGATCTTCATGGCGTCCCACGGACGCCGCGGGCTCGGCAGCCTGCTGATCGGCAGCGAGACGCAGCGTGTGCTGACCCATACGAAAATTCCGGTGATCGTCTATCGGTAGGGCGGTGCCTGCTGTTGTGGCCGCGCGGGCGGCAGCAGGTTCGGCACCGTAAAAAAAGGGCGCGCCGGACGAAAGCCGGCGCGCGTCGTTGCTGGCGGCCCGCGGGCCGCGCGGCTGGTCGCGCGATCTGCATCGCGCGCCTGCCGTCTCCTCCCTGATTTTGTTCTGTTGCCGGTGTCGCGCCGCTTGCGCGCGTTACGCGACCTTCTTGCCGTCGAAGAACTGTTCGTCTTCGGTCGAGCCGTGCAGCGCGGTCGTCGAAGCTTCGCGCTCGACCGTCTGCGTCACCGCGTCGAAGTAGCCGGTGCCGACTTCACGCTGGTGCTTGACGGCCGTGAAGCCCTTGTCGGCGGCCGCGAACTCGGCCTGCTGCAGTTCGACGAATGCGCTCATCTGCGTGCGGGCATAGCCGTGCGCGAGGTTGAACATCGAGTAGTTCAGCGCATGGAAGCCGGCCAGCGTGATGAACTGGAACTTGTAGCCCATCGCGCCGAGTTCCTTCTGGAACTTCGCGATCGTCGCGTCGTCGAGGTTCTTCTTCCAGTTGAACGACGGCGAGCAGTTGTACGACAGCAGCTTGCCCGGGAACTGCTTGTGGATCGCTTCCGCGAACTTCTTCGCGTACTCGAGATCCGGCTTGCCGGTTTCGCACCAGATCAGGTCGGCATGCGGTGCGTACGCGAGACCGCGCGAGATCGCCTGCTCGAGGCCCGGCTTCGTGCGGAAGAAACCTTCCACCGTGCGCTCGCCCGTCAGGAACGGCTTGTCGTTGTCGTCGACGTCGGACGTGATCAGGTCGGCCGCTTCCGCGTCGGTACGTGCGACCAGCACGGTCGGCGTACCCATCACGTCGGCCGCGAGACGCGCAGCCGACAGCTTCGCGACGGCTTCGCGCGTCGGCACGAGCACCTTGCCGCCCATGTGGCCGCACTTCTTCACCGACGCGAGCTGGTCCTCGAAGTGAACGCCCGATGCGCCTGCCTCGATCATCGCCTTCATCAGTTCGAATGCGTTCAGCACGCCGCCGAAACCGGCTTCCGCGTCGGCCACGATCGGCGCGAAGAAGTCGACATAGCCTTCGTCGCCCGGGCTCTTGCCTTCCGACCACTGGATCTGGTCGGCGCGCGTCAGCGTGTTGTTGATGCGCTTCACGACGAGCGGCACCGAATTCGCCGGGTACAGCGACTGATCCGGGTACATTTCGCCCGCGACGTTCGCGTCGCCGGCCACTTGCCAGCCGGACAGGTAGATGGCCTTCAGGCCGGCCTTCACCTGCTGCATCGCCTGGTTGCCGGTCAGCGCGCCGAGTGCGTTGACGAACGGCTCGTTGTTGACGAGGCTCCACAGCTTTTCCGCACCGCGCTTGGCCAGCGTGTGCTCGATCGGGATCGAGCCGCGCAGGCGGACCACGTCCTCGGCCGAGTAGCCGCGCTTGATGCCTTTCCAGCGCGGATCGGTTTCCCATTGCTTTTGCAGTTCCTGTGCCTGTTGCTGACGCGACATGATGAGCTCCTTGATGCGGTGTGTTGCCTAATGGGTCGAATCTGACGATGGGGATGCTGTTCTCGAAGCGGGAAGCGGTGCGTTCCGTTTCGTGAAGTCTTGTATAAGAGTCTAGGCAAATCGACGGGAGCGAAACAGCGGCTGTCTCAGAAAGTGCGTAAATTTTTAGTTGTTTTAAATCATATGCTTGGATTCTTAATTTCAGGATAAGAAATGCTTTTTTCCATCCCGCAATCGTCTGGGTTGTGCCACGCAGCATGATTTTTTACGACGCAAAAAAATTTTTCGCATCGTGAAATTTGCGGCGGGACGAAAAAAAACCGGCGCAGGTGCGCCGGTCGGCTGGATTGATGGGGCGGCCAGCGGCCGCCCATGCGTGCTTACGACGCGGAACTGCCGCGGCGCGGGCCGCTGCTGCGCTGGCCGTCGCGACGCGGGCCGCCGTCGCGGCTGCCGCCCGGCTTGCCGCTCCAGCCGCCGCCATTGCCGCCGCCGTAGCTGCGGCCGTTGCCGCCATGACCGCCGCCCGGCTTGCCGCCGAAACGCCGGCCGCCGCCGTTACCGCCGCCCGGACGGCCGCGGCCGCCGTTGCCGCCGCGCGGGGGCGCCGACTTGCGCGGCTCGAAACCTTCGATCACGTTGACCGGCAGCGGCGAGCGCACGAAGCGCTCGATGCGCTTGAGCGCGCCCTGTTCGGCGTGGTGCACGAGGCTCACCGCCGTACCCGAACGGCCCGCAC
Source organism: Burkholderia sp. MS455 (assembly GCF_016899445.1). Taxonomy (NCBI): domain Bacteria; kingdom Pseudomonadati; phylum Pseudomonadota; class Betaproteobacteria; order Burkholderiales; family Burkholderiaceae; genus Burkholderia; species Burkholderia sp. MS455. The sequence goes on along the minus strand of NZ_CP041779.1, from coordinate 2,272,429 downwards.
GGCCCGTACGGCCGATACGGTGCACGTAGTCTTCCGCGAACTTCGGCAGGTCGTAGTTGAACACGTGCGTGATGCCCGGGATGTCGATGCCGCGTGCCGCGACGTCGGTCGCGACCAGCACGCGCACGCGGCGCTCGCGCAGCGCACGGATCGTGCGATTACGCGCGCCCTGCGGCAGGTCGCCGTGCAGCGCGGCCGATTCGAAGCCTGCGTCGGCGAGACGGCCGGCGAGCTGGTCGGCGTCGATCTTGGTTGCCGTGAAGATGATCGCCTGGTCGAGCGCGTCGTCGCGCAGCAGGTGATCGAGCAGGCGATCCTTGTGATCGCGGTCGTCGACGTAGTGCACGGTCTGCGCGATGTTCGCGCGCGACTCGAGGCGCTGCTGGATCTCGATGCGCTCGGGGTCCTTCAGCAGGCGGCCCGTCAGCGAACCGATCTTGCCGTCGAGCGTGGCCGAGAACAGCATCGTCTGGCGCGACGCGGGCGTCGCGGCAACGATCGTTTCGATATCGTCGATGAAGCCCATGTCGAGCATGCGGTCGGCTTCGTCGAGCACGAGCATCTTCAGCTCGGACAGGTCGATACGGCCGCGCTCGAGGTGGTCGAGCAGGCGGCCCGGCGTGGCGACCAGGATTTCGGGGTTCTTCGCGAGCAGCATCAACTGCTGGCCGTAGGCGACGCCGCCGAGGATGCTGACCGTGCGCAGGCGCTTCAGGTGCTTGCCGTAGGTCGATGCGGCCGTGGTGACCTGCATCGCGAGTTCGCGGGTCGGCGTCAGCACGAGCAGGCCCGGGCGCGCGACGGGTTGCGGGCGGCGCACGCGGCGGTCGCCCTGGTTCGGTTCGCGCGGCGCGCGCGGTTGCTGCGCCAGCGTCTTCTGGAGCTGCGCGAAACGTTCGATCGCGGGCAGCATGAATGCGGCCGTCTTGCCCGAACCGGTCGGGCTCGACACCAGCAGGTCGCGGCCGGCGATGCCGGCCGGAATCGCGCGCTGCTGGACCGGCGTCGGCTTCACATAGCCGGCGGCCTGCAGCGCGGAGACGATCTCCGGCGACAACCCGAGCGACGCGAAGCTCGGCTCGTCCGACGCCGGTTCGACCGCGGCCGGTGCGGCGGCGTCGTCGAGACCGAGCGCCTGGTCGGCGATCGCGTTGAGCGGGCTGGAGTTGATGCTCGAAGTCATAACAATCCTTGAAACACAGTGGGTGAAACGTCGGCGCCAATCGCGCATACCCAAGTCGTCGGATTCAGCGAGCAAATCGGGAAACGGGTGCAATCCGCCGAACAGTCGGCGGATGAGGCATTAGAAGCTGTTTTGGGTGCGGCGCGCTTCAGGAGCGGGGCCGCCAGCCTGATAAGTGACGACCGCGAGGGTCGAAGCAGGAGGGGACAGGTTCTAAACCGGATTGGAGCTTAACGCTACGAGGCGTCGGGCCGGAACGGCATGCGAGCCGAGCGCGGAGGTGACGCAGGCCGCATTATAAAGAGATTTGCTGCGCTGCGCCACTGATTTGATTGCCTATTGCGACCGGCGTGGTTCGGTCAGGAAGCCGTGCCGTTTTTCAGCGATTCGACGAGTTCGATGTACTGCTGCTTCGCGGCATCCTGCGACGTGCCCTTCAGTGCATCCCATGCGTCGTACTTGTATTTGCCGACGATGTCGGTGAAGCCCGGCTTGTCGCCGTGGGCATCGCCGTCGGTCGCCTGCTTGAAGAGCGCGTACAGGCGCAGCAGGGTCAGGTTGCCCGGCCGTTCCGTCAGTTGCTTGACGTCGATCTGGGCCTGGTCGAATTGGGCGGTGAGTTCGCTCATCGGGTGTCTCCGTAAGGGTTTCAGGTCGGGCGATCTTAACAAGCGGACCGCCGCACGGGGTCGAGCGATCCTTCCAAACCGCCGCCGGCGCCGCGCGCGTGCACGGATCGGGCCCGATCGCCCGTGGGAGCGGGGCGTCGCATTACAATGTCGGCCATGACGCAAACAGTGCTCCTCGCCATCGATACGTCGACCGAATACTGCTCGGTCGCGCTGCTGCGCTCGGCCCATGCCGATGACGCCGTTTCCACCCCGCAAACCTGGGTCCGCCACGAACAGACGGGCGCCGTGTCGAGCACGCGCGTGCTGCCGGCGATCCAGGAGCTTTTCGCCGAATCCGGGTTGACGCTCGCCGACTGCGACGCGATCGCGTTCGGCGCGGGCCCCGGCTCGTTCACCGGCCTGCGTACCGCGACCGGCATTACGCAGGGCCTCGCGTTCGGGCGCGGGCTGCCGGTCGTGCCGATCGGCACGCTGCTCGCGTGCGCGGAGCACGCGCGGCTGCGCGCGCCCGGCACGACCCGCGTGCTTGCCGCGCTGGACGCGCGGATGGACGAAGCCTACTGGGCGGACTTCGCGTGGGACGACAGCACCGGCGACTGGCGCACGGTGCATCCGGCATCGCTCGATGCGCCGGGTGCCGTCGGCGTGCCCGACGCGCCGTTCACGCTCGCGGGCAATGCGGCTGCCGCGTTCGGCGCTCAGCTGCCGGCCGCGGCGCGCGCGGCCGTGATCGACGGCGAAGCATTGCCGCATGCGCTGGCGGTCGCGCATGCCGCGCTGCGCGCGTTTCGCGCCGGGCGCACGGTGCCGGCCGATCAGGCGGCGCCCGAATACGTGCGCGACAAGGTCGCGCAGACGACTGCCGAGCGGGTCGCGGCGCGGGCCGCGCAGACGGGCGGGGCGAAGGGATGACGGGTGTACTGCTGAGCGACCGCTATCTGGCGCCGATGACGGACGCGGATCTCGACGAGGTCGTTGCGATCGAGCAGGTCGCGTACGAATTCCCGTGGAGCCGCGGCAACTTCGAGGATTCGTTGCGCAACGGCTATCTGGGCGTGTGCCTGCGGCACGTGACGGGTTCGCTGATCGGTTATTGCGTGCTGATGCCCGTGATCGACGAGATGCACCTGCTCAACCTGTGTGTCGCGCCGGCCGCGCAGCGCGCGGGCGCGGGCCTCGCGCTGCTGCGCGAGGCCGTGCGCATTTCGCGCGCGGAGCGGCTCGACGGCGTGCTGCTCGAGGTGCGGCCGTCCAATCCGCGCGCGATCCATCTGTACGAGCGTTTCGGCTTCGTGACCATTGGCCGGCGCAAGAACTACTATCCGGCGAAGCATCGCAGCCGGGAGGACGCGATCGTGATGCGTCTGACGCTGAACAAGGACGAGGGGGACGCGCATGGCGTGGGCTGAAGCGGCGCTCGAGGAAATGGGCCTCGCGCAGATCTGGGTGCGGCGCGGGCAGCGCGCGGACGAAGGCGCGGCAGCCGACGCGCCCGCCGTGGCGCAAACCGGTGCGGCGGACGACGTTTCCGCAGTGACGGCCGATCGGCCGGCGCGCGCGGTGCGTGCATCGGTGCAAGACGATGCGCCGCCGGCGGCCGTGCGAGCCGCCGAGGCCTCGCCGGCTCGCGAGTCGGGCGTACCGGCTTCGGGCATACCGGCTTCGGGCATACCGGCGCGTCGTGTCGTCGATGGCGATCGCGCACCTGCGCCGGCGGCCTCTGCCGATGCGATACCGTCGCTGGACGGCGCGCCCGACGATTTCGCGTGGTTCGACGCGGCGCCGCCGGGCGAGCCCCTGCCGGCCGAATCGCGTCCCGCCGAAACGCCGGTTGCGATGCTCGACTGGGATGCGCTGGCCGCGCGCGTGCGCGACTGCACACGCTGTCGGCTGTGCGAAAAGCGGACCAACACCGTGTTCGGCGTCGGTGACCGCGAGGCGGACTGGATGCTGATCGGCGAAGCGCCGGGCGAGAACGAGGACAAGCAGGGCGAGCCGTTCGTCGGCCAGGCCGGCAAGCTGCTCGACAACATGCTGCAGTCGCTGGCGCTCAAGCGCGGCGACAACGTGTATATCGCGAACGTGATCAAGTGCCGGCCGCCTGGCAACCGCAACCCGGAACCGGACGAGGTCGCAAGCTGCGAGCCTTATCTGCAGCGCCAGGTCGCGCTCGTGAAACCGAAGCTGATCGTCGCGCTCGGGCGCTTCGCCGCGCAGACGTTGCTGAAGACGGACGCCAGCATCGCGTCGCTGCGCGGCCGCGTGCATGAGTACGAAGGCGTGCCGGTGATCGTCACCTACCACCCGGCGTACCTGTTGCGCAGCCTTCAGGACAAGTCGAAGGCGTGGGCCGACCTGTGCCTCGCGCGCTACACATTCCGGCGCGCAGAGGGTGGCGACGCGAACGGGCCGGCCGGGCAATGACGACCGGCGCGGCGTTCGCATTCGTCGATACGCTGCGCGACGCCGCGGTTCGCGATCTGGGCTGGCTGCTCGCGAGTCCGAGCCTGCTGACCGCGGCACCCGGCGCGCCGCTCGCGCATCCGTGGCCGGATGCGGCAGGACAGTCGGCCGTCGAGGCATGGCTCGCCGCGCTCGATGCGGCGCCCGAGCCGCTGCACCTCGCGCTCGCCGGGTTGCGGCCCACGCGGCTCGGCCGCTACGCCGAATGCCTGCTCGAGTATTTCCTCACGCACGGGCCGTCGCTGCGGCTCGTCGCGGCCAATCTTCCGCTACGCAGCAACGGCCTGACGCTCGGCGAAGTCGATTTTCTCGTCGATGCGCCGGGCGGGCAGCGCCTGCACTGGGAACTTGCGGTGAAGTGCTATCTGTGCGCGCCGGTGCGCGACGGCGCGTCGCTCGCCGACTTCGTCGGCCCCAATCTCGTCGACCGGTTCGACCGCAAGCGCAGCCGGCTGCTCGACCACCAGTTGCGGCTCGGCGATCGCGCCGGGTTTGCGCTGCTCGGCTATGGCGCGCCGTCCGACGCGCAGATGTTCATCAGGGGCTGGCTGTTCTATCCGCACGGCGCGCCGTTGCCGCCGGTGTCCGCCGAAATCTCGCCGGATCACCCGCGCGGTTTCTGGCTGACGCATGCGCAGTGGCCGGCGTGGGCGGCCGCGCAGCGTGCCGGCGTTGCCTGGAGCGTGTTGCCGCGGCTTGCTTGGCTTGCACCGCGGCGTGTTGCAGCCGGCGCCGGTTTCGAACCCGAACCTCTCGCGGCCGCACTCGAACTGCCGCCCGTGCTGGCGACGCGTCAGGCTCCCGACCTGATCGGCATTTATGAACAGGGCGGCGATGGCACGTGGCGCGAGACGGCGCGCGGCTTCGTCGTGCCCGACGACTGGCCGGCGCGTGCGCAGGCATTCGCGGCGCAGGACAACTGACGCCGCGTCAGGCGGCGCTTACCACCAGCGATGGAAGTGATGAACCGGGCCGACGCCGTGGCCGACGTCGAGGCGGCCGCTCGCGGCGATCGCGCCGGTCAGGTAGGTCTTCGCTTCGCGCACCGCGCTTTCGAGGTCGGGCTGCTGCGGCAGCAGCGCGGCAATCGCCGACGACAGCGTGCAGCCCGTGCCGTGCGTGTTGCTGACCGGCACGCGCGGGCCGTCGAGCCGCACGGTGTGCGCCGCATCGACGAGCCAGTCGGGGCTCGCGGCCGCGTCGGGCAGGTGGCCGCCTTTCATCAGCACGGCGCGCGCGCCCGTCTGCAGCAACGCCCGGCCTTGCCGGACCATGTCGTCTTCAGTGGTCGCGGGTGCGTCGCCGAGCAGCGCGGCCGCTTCGGGCAGGTTCGGCGTGACGACGGTCGCCAGCGGCAGCAGCGCATCGCGCAGCGCGTCGACCGCGTCGGGCGCGAGCAGCGCGTGCGAACTCTTCGAGATCATCACCGTGTCGAGCACGACGAAGCGCGGCGCGTAACGGCGCAGCGCGTCGGCCACCGCGTGCACGATCGCCGCGTTCGCGAGCATCCCGATCTTGACCGCATCGATGCGGATGTCGTCGAACACCGCGTCGAGTTGCGCGGTCACGAACGCGGCGTCCGGCGCGTGCACGCCCGTCACGCCGCGCGTGTTCTGCGCGGTCAGCGCGGTGATCACGCTGGCGCCGTACGTGCCGAGCGCGGAAAACGTCTTCAGGTCGGCTTGGATGCCCGCGCCGCCGCCCGAATCGGAGCCGGCGATCGTCAGGATGTTGGGTATCGGGTGCGTCATGATGGCAACGCGCCGGTTCGAAGACCGGCGCCGGCGGACGGAAACGGGAAGTGTAGCGTCAGTGCCGCGCTTCGCCGATCAGCGCGACCGAGTCGAACTGACGCTGGTTCGCCTGGTGGCGGCGCATCACGAGCCACATCGTCAGGCAGACGAACGTGCCGAACAGCACGATCACGACGCCGACCGGCACGTCGAGCCACACGAGCACCGCATACAGGCACAGCATCACGAGCACCGACAGGTTCTCGTTGAAGTTCTGTACCGCGATCGAATGACCGGCCGACAGCAGCACGTGGCCGCGATGCTGCAGCAGCGCGTTCATCGGCACGACGAAGTAGCCCGACAGCGCGCCGACGCAGATCAGGAAGATGTACGCGACGATCAGGTAAACGGGCATGCGCAGGTGGCCGAAGTGCACGGCCCAGTGCGACGGGAACAGGTCGCGCGTGTAGAACGCCATCAGCATCACCGCGATGCCCATGATGATGCCGACGGGCAGCACGGTCAGCGACTTCTTCAACGGTATCCGGGCGGCGGCGGCGATCGCGCCGGCCGCGACGCCGACCGCGACCACGGCCTGCAGGATCGCGCCTTCCGACAGCGACATGCCGAGCGACACCTCGGCCCATTTCAGCACGATGAACTGCAGCGTCGCGCCCGCGCCCCAGAACAGCGTCGTGACCGCCAGCGAGATCTGGCCGAGCTTGTCGCGCCACAGCACCATGAAGCAGTCGGCGAAATCCGTGAGGAGCTTGACCGGGCCGCGTTCCTGCTTCGGATAGCGGGCGCCCGTATCGGGAATGCGCAGGTTGAACAGCGCGGCGACCACGTAGATCGCCATGATGATCGCCATCGCCGCTTCGGCGGGCGTACCGATCCAGCCGGGCGTGTGCGCGATCACGTGCGCCGCGATGTGCGGGCTGATCAGCGCGCCGCCGAGCACGGTGCCGAGAATGATCGAGCTGACGGTCGTACCTTCGATCCAGCCGTTCGCGGCGACCAGCCGATCGGCCGGCAGCAGCTCGGTGAGAATCCCGTATTTGGCGGGCGAGTAGGCCGCCGCGCCGAATCCGACGATCCCGTACGCGATCAGCGGGTGGGCGCCGAACAGCATGATCATGCAGCCGACCACCTTGATCGAGTTGGTGATGAACATCACGCGCCCCTTCGGGCGCGAATCCGCGAAAGCACCGACATACGCCGCCAACACCACATAGGACAACACGAAGAACAGCTTCAGCAGCGGTGTCATCCAGTTGGGGGCGTGGAGGTCTTTCAGCAGGGCGATGGCGGCGATGAGAAGCGCATTGTCGGCCAGCGACGAGAAAAACTGCGCGGCCATGATGGTGTAAAAACCTTTTTTCATCTGATGCGATGCTTTCGTCGCTGCGGCAGGGCCGCGTAGGCCGCCTGATATGCGATCGGCTTATTCCGTTCGAAATGGGTTGTGCGCACGGCTTTATAACATGAAAATACGCCAATTCGGACTAGCAAGATTCCCCGATCGTTCCGCAAATTGTCGGCTTCGGTGCTCAAAAGGCGCGGTAAGCTGATGATTCGCAAGCGTCTTTACGTAAATTTCCCATGCCGCGCCCGATCTCCGCCACCATCCACACCGCCGCTCTCGCGAACAATCTTTCCGTCGTCCGCCGCTTTGCCGGCCCGTCCAAGGTCTGGGCGGTCGTCAAGGCCAACGCGTACGGCCACGGTCTCGCCCGCGCGTTTCCCGGCCTGCGCGGCACCGACGGCTTCGGCCTGCTCGACCTCGACGAGGCCGTGAAGCTGCGCGAGCTCGGCTGGGCCGGCCCGATCCTGCTGCTCGAAGGCTTCTTCCGGTCGACCGACATCGACGTGATCGACCGCTACAGCCTGACGACGACCGTCCACAACGACGAGCAGATGCGGATGCTGGAAACGGCGCGGCTGTCGAAGCCCGTCAACGTGCAGCTCAAGATGAACAGCGGGATGAACCGGCTCGGCTACCTGCCGGAAAAATACCGTGCGGCCTGGGAGCGCGCCCGCGCGTGCCCGGGCATCGGCCAGATCACGTTGATGACCCATTTTTCGGACGCGGACAACGAGCGCGGCGTCGCCGAGCAACTCGCGACGTTCGAGCGCGGCGCGGAAAACATCGCCGGCGCGCGCAGTCTCGCGAATTCGGCCGCCGTGCTGTGGCATCCGGATACGCACTTCGACTGGGTGCGGCCGGGGATCGTGCTGTACGGCGCGTCGCCGTCCGGGCTGTCGTCCGATATCGCCGACACGGGGCTGAAACCCGCGATGACGCTCGCGTCCGAGCTGATCGCGGTGCAAACGATCGGGAAAGGCCAGGCCATCGGCTATGGCTCGACGTTCTCCGCGCAGGCGCCGATGCGGATCGGCGTCGTCGCGTGCGGCTACGCGGACGGCTATCCGCGCGTCGCGCCCGAAGGCACGCCCGTGATCGTCGACGGCATCCGCACGCGGATCGTGGGCCGCGTGTCGATGGACATGATCACCGTCGACCTGACCCCGTGCCCGCAGGCCGGCGTCGGCGCGCGCGTCGAGCTGTGGGGCAATACACTGCCGATCGACGACGTTGCCCGTCATTGCGGCACGATCGGCTACGAGCTGATGTGCGCGGTCGCCGGCCGCGTGCCCGTGCGCGCGGAATAAGGGCGTCGCGCGTGGCCAAACAGAAAACCGTCTACGTCTGCAGCGAGTGCGGCGGGCAGACCCCGAAGTGGCAGGGGCAGTGTCCGTCGTGCCAGGCCTGGAATACGCTGGTGGAATCGGTCGCCGAGTCGCCGTCGGCCCATCGTTTCCAGTCGCTCGCGAAGCGGGCGCCCGTCCAGCGCCTCGTCGACATCGAAGCGGCCGACGTGCCGCGCTTCTCGACCGGCATCGGCGAATTCGACCGCGTGCTCGGCGGCGGGCTGGTCCCCGGCGGCGTCGTGCTGATCGGCGGCGATCCGGGCATCGGCAAGTCGACGCTGCTGCTGCAGTCGCTCGCGGACATCGCGAGCGAACGGCGCGCGCTCTATATCAGCGGCGAGGAATCGGCCGCGCAGATCGCGTTGCGCGCGCAACGGCTTGCGCTGCTCGACGGCGGTACGCCGGCGGCCGAGCTGCAGCTGCTCGCCGAGATCCAGCTCGAAAAGATCCAGGCCGCGATCGACGCGGAGCGGCCCGACGTGGCCGTGATCGACTCGATCCAGACCGTCTATTCGGAAGCGCTCACGTCGGCGCCGGGCTCGGTCGCGCAGGTGCGCGAATGCGCGGCGCAGCTCACGCGCATCGCGAAACAGTCGGGCACCGCGATCATCATGGTCGGGCACGTGACGAAGGAGGGCAACCTGGCCGGCCCGCGCGTGCTCGAGCACATCGTCGACACGGTGCTGTATTTCGAGGGCGACACGCATTCGTCGTTCCGGCTTGTGCGCGCGTTCAAGAACCGCTTCGGCGCGGTCAACGAACTCGGCGTGTTCGCGATGACCGAGCGCGGGCTGCGCGGCGTCGCGAATCCGTCCGCGCTGTTCCTGTCGCAGCACGAGCAGATCGTGCCCGGCTCGTGCGTGCTCGTCACGCAGGAAGGCACGCGTCCGCTGCTCGTCGAGATCCAGGCGCTGGTCGATACCGCGCACGTGCCGAACCCGCGCCGGCTCGCGGTCGGCCTCGAGCAGAACCGGCTCGCGATGCTGCTCGCGGTGCTGCACCGGCACGCGGGCATCGCGTGCTTCGACCAGGACGTGTTCCTCAATGCAGTGGGCGGCGTGAAGATCACCGAGCCGGCCGCCGACCTCGCGGTGCTGCTCGCGATCCATTCGTCGATGCGCAACAAGGCGCTGCCGAAGGGACTGATCGTGTTCGGCGAAGTGGGGCTGGCGGGCGAGATCCGGCCGTCCCCGCGCGGGCAGGAGCGGCTGCGCGAGGCGGCGAAGCTCGGTTTCACGGCCGCGCTGATCCCGAAGGCGAATGCGCCGAAACAGCCGATCGAAGGATTGAACGTGATGGCTGTCGAGCGGATCGAGCAGGCGATCGACCGCGTGCGCGATCTCGAGTGATCGGCCCGACAGCCGCGCGGGCTGTGACTGTCGGCGATCTGTCGCGTAATTCTCTGTAAAGAATATGTAGGCTGCTGTAACCCGCCGGACATTGCTTTTCCCTATCCTTTGGCGAATTGTCGAACCGCGCAATGCGAAGGGAACCTATGTTGAAATCGTATGCGGAAGCGCCGGGCGGACGCCTTTACAACCTGCGCGGCTGCCGCGTGTCGGAGCCGATTCGCCAGCCCTGGGGCGGCGGATGCCGGATCGTCGAATGGATCGACGAGGAAGGGCGCCTGGCGCGCAAGGTCGTGTCCGAGGACGTGACCGAAGCGGAAGTCGCCGCGGCGATCCGGCGGCCGACCGAAGGGCGCCGGTACCTGATGGGTGACGACGAGCAACTGCCGCGCGACACGCTGCCGCGGCGCTGAGCCGGCAGGCGGCCTGCGAACCGACGGACAAGGGCAGCAAAAAGGCCGGGCCAGTGCGCCCGGCCTTGTCGCATGCGGACCCGATGGCTTGTCGAAGAACCGGTGCCGCCAGCGCGCCGGGCCGGCGGCACCGGCCGGCTGCACTGCGGCCGCGTTCAGCCGATCTGTTCGAGCTCTTCGTGCGCGGCGAGCCAGTCGGCCTCGATCGTTTCGAGACGCGTGTTGACGTCCCCGAGCTTGCGGATCGCGTCGGTCAGCTCCGTCTTGCGCGCTGCCTCGTAGCTCGCCGGATCGGCGACGAACGCGTCGAGGCGCGCCTTCTCCGCGTGCAGCGTCTCCATTTCCTTTTCGAGCTTCGTGATGCGCGACTGCAGCGGTTTTTTCAACACCGACAGGCGCTGCCGCTCCTCGGCGGCCTGACGCTTCTGGTCCTTGCGGTTCGTCGCGGCGCCCGCGCCCGACGAGGCCGCGCTGTCGGCCTTCGCGGCCGCGCGCTGCTCGGCCGCATGCTGCAGCAGCCAGTCGCGGTAATCGTCGAGGTCGCCGTCGAACGGCTGCAGCCGGTGCTTCGCGACCAGCATGAACTGGTCGGTCGTCGCGCGCAGCAGGTGGCGGTCGTGCGATACGAGGATCAGCGTGCCTTCGAACTGCGCGAGCGCCATCGTCAGCGCGTGGCGCGTTTCGAGATCGAGGTGGTTCGTCGGTTCGTCGAGCAGCAGCAGGTTCGGCTTCTGCCAGATGATCAGTGCGAGCGCGAGGCGCGCCTTTTCTCCGCCCGAGAACGGGCCGACGGCACTCGTGGCCATGTCGCCCGAGAAATTGAAGCCGCCGAGGAAGTCGCGCAGCTCCTGCTCGCGCGTGTCGGGCGCGAGCCGCGCGAGATGCGCGAGCGGCGAATCGTCCTCGCGCAGCGTTTCGAGCTGATGCTGTGCGAAATAACCGATCGTCAGCCCCTTGCCCTCGCGGACGTCGCCCGACAGCGGTGCGAGCGTGCCGGCCAGCGTCTTGATCAGCGTCGACTTGCCCTGGCCGTTCGCGCCGAGCAGGCCGATGCGCTGCCCGCTCTGGATCGACAGCGCCACGCGTTCGACGATCGGGATGTCCGCGCCGTTGTCGGCATGGTAGCCGCAGCGGACGTCTTCCATCACCATCATCGGGTTCGGCGCGGCGTCGGGCGTGCGGAATTCGAACGTGAACGGCGATGCGATGTGCGCGGGCGCGATCAGCTCCATCTTCTCGAGCGCCTTCATCCGGCTTTGCGCCTGCTTGGCCTTGGTGGCCTTGGCCTTGAAGCGGTCGACGAAGCTCTGCAGGTGCTCGATCGTCTTCTGCTGCCTTTCGTATGCGCTTTGCTGCAGCGCCAGTTGCTGCGCGCGCAGCACTTCGAATTGCGAGTAGTTGCCGCCGTAGCGCTTCACCTGGCGGTTTTCCAGGTGCAGCGTGACGTTGCAGATCGAATCGAGGAATTCGCGGTCGTGCGAGATCACGACGAGCGTGCCGGGGTAGCGGTGCAGCCAGTCTTCGAGCCAGACGATCGCGTCGAGGTCGAGGTGGTTGGTCGGTTCGTCGAGCAGCAGCAGGTCGGAGCGGCACATCAGCGCCTGCGCGAGGTTCAGGCGCATGCGCCAGCCGCCGGAGAAGCTGGCGACGGGCTCGCGTGTCTGGGCGAGCGTGAAGCCGAGGCCGAGCAGCAGCGCTTCGGCGCGGGCGGGCGCGGTGTAGCCGTCGGCATCGGCGAAGGCCGCGTGCGCGTCGGCTTCGGCGGCGCCGTCATGCGCGGCGGACGCGGCCGCGATGCGCGCCTCGATCTCGCGCAGCGCGGCGTCGCCATCGAGCGTGTAGTCGAGCGCCGAGCGGTCGACCGCGGGCGTTTCCTGCGACACGTGGGCGATCCGCCACGACGGCGGCATCGAGAAATCGCCGGCGTCCGAGTGCAGCTCGCCGCGCAGGACCGCGAACAGCGTCGACTTGCCGGCGCCGTTCGCGCCGATCAGGCCGGCTTTCTCGCCGGGATTGAGCACGAACGAGGTCGACTCGAACAGCGGCTTGGTGCCTCGCGCAAGGCTGAACTGATTGAAACGGATCACGGCGGAAATGACTGGCCAAAACCGCTATTCTAGACTGCGCGCCGCTCTTGCCGGGCATCGGCCGCTCGGCGGATGCCGCAACGGCGCGATTTCGCCTAGACTTCACGTCGATCCGGTTTCGTAAAAGGAGTGCCCGATGTCCACCCTGTATTCGTTCAGCGCAGAGACGCTCGCCGGCGCGCCGGTTTCGCTCGACGCGTATCGCGGCAAGGTGCTGCTGATCGTCAACACCGCGAGCGAGTGCGGTTTCACGCCGCAATACGCGGGCCTGCAGAAACTGTACGACCAGTACGCGGCGCGCGGCTTCTTCGTGCTCGGCTTCCCGTGCAACCAGTTCGGCAAGCAGGAGCCCGGCGACGCCGCGCAGATCGGCGCGTTCTGCGAGCGCAATTACGGCGTCACGTTCCCGATGTTCGCGAAGATCGACGTGAAGGGCGACCATGCGCATCCGCTGTACCGCTACCTGACCGACGAGGCGCCCGGCATTCTCGGCCTCAAGGCGATCAAGTGGAATTTCACGAAATTCCTGATCGACCGCGAAGGGCGCATCGTCAAGCGCTACGCGCCGTCGACCAAGCCCGACGAAATCGCCGCGGATATCGACAAGCTGCTGTGACGGCGGGCGCTGCCGTCCTCCCTGCGGCTACAGGATCGGCGCGAACAGCCGCGCGACGTGCATCGCGATCCGCCGCCATGCGGGCGACTGGCGGTATTCGTTCGCGTCGACGCCATACGCCTGCGCGAAGTCGGCATCGAGCATCTTCTCGACCTCGTCGGCGAATGCGCGGTCGACGGTCAGCACCATGATCTCGAAGTTGAGTCGGAACGAGCGGTTGTCGAGATTCGCGCTGCCGATCGCCGCCGCGATGCGGTCGATCAGCACGACCTTCTGGTGCAGGAAGCCGGGCCGGTAGCGGAACACCTTGACGCCCGCGTCGATCAGGTCGCGCGCGTACAGCTTCGACGCCTCGAACACCACGTAGTGATCGCGTCGGCTCGGGATCAGGATGCGCACGTCGACGCCGCGCATCACCGCTAGCTTCAGCGCGCAGAGCACGGCTTCGTCGGGGACGAGGTACGGCGAGGTGATCCAGATCCGCTCGCGTGCGGCATTGATCGCCTCGACGAAGAACAGCGAGCCGGTTTCCTGCTTGTCGGCCGGCCCCATCGGCACCACGAGGCAATGCATGCCGTCGCCGGGCTGCGCGGGCGGCGGCAGCGCGAGCGGCGGCAGCTTCTGCGTCGCCCAGTGCCAGTCTTCGGCGAACACGTACTGGATGCTCGCGACCACGGGGCCGCGGATTTCGATGTGCGTGTCGCGCCACGGCGACAGGCGCGGCTTCGCGCCGAGATATTCGACGCCGACGTTGTGGCCGCCGACGAACGCGCGATTGCCGTCGACCACGACGATCTTGCGATGGTTGCGGAAGTTGAGCTGGAAGCGGTTGACGAACTTGCGATTGGTCGCGAACGGATGGACCTCGACGCCGCCCCGGCGCAGCGTGTCGACGTAGCTGTGCGGCAGGTCGAAGCTGCCGATGCTGTCGTACAGCAGGCAGCAGCGCACGCCGGCCGCCGCACGCGCCAGCAGCGAGTCGAGCAGCATCTGGCCGAGCGCATCGTCGCGCACGATGAAGAACTGGACGATCACATAGTCGCGCGCGCCATCGATCGCCGACAGGATCGCCGAGAACGTCGCGTCGCCGTTCACGAGCGTGCGCACCGAATTGCCACCGAGGAACGGCATGCCGCCGAGCCGCGTGAGTGCGAGCACGGCGGCCTGGCCGAGCGCGGCGGCGGCCGGCCCGTCGGTTGCGTCGGTCGCATCGGCGCTGAGCCACGGCGAGCGCGGTGCGTGCGTGCGCAACAGTTCCAGCTCGTGGCGCCGTGCGTCGACGTAGCCGGAGAACTTGCTGCGGCCGAGGAACAGGTACGGAATGAGCGTCAGGTACGGCATCGCGGCGAGCGAGACGGCCCACGCGATCGCGCCTTGCGACGTGCGCGTGTTCATGATCGCGTGGCATGCCGCGACGATCCCGAGCACGTGGATGGTCAGGATCAGGGTGCCGAGATGTAGCCAGTCGAGGGTCATGGGCGCGTGACGGACTCCTGTGGTCGTGCGGCGCGGCGGCCGCTTACGCGCATCTTACCCAACCGTGCGGCGCAGCGGTGCGCCGCACGGTCAGGGAGCCGGGCGGCTCAGTCCTTGCGCGGCAGGTCCGACGCCTGGATCAGGAACACGGTGTCGTCGCCCGCGCTGGTGGGCAGCCACGTCAGTTCGAGGCCGCCGAACGCGGCTTCGACGTGCTCGCGCTCGTTGCCGATCTCGACGACGAGCACGCCGTCGTCGTGCAGCCAGCGGTGCGCTTCGGCGACGATGCGTCGCACGATGTCCATCCCGTCGTCGCCGCCCGCGAGCGCCATCTCCGGCTCGTGCCGGTATTCGGGCGGCAGCGCGGCCATCGACGACGCGTTCACGTACGGCGGGTTCGTCAGGATCACGTCGTAGCGTGCGCCGGGGTCGGTGCGGAACGCGGGCAGCGGCGCGTAGAGATCGCCGCGGTGCAGCGCGATGCGGTCTTCGAGGCCGTAGTCGCGCACGTTGATCTCCGCGACTTCGAGTGCTTTGTCGGACAGGTCGACCGCATCGATCTCGGCGTTCGGGAACGCGCTCGCCGCGAGGATCGCAAGGCAGCCGGAGCCCGTGCACAGTTCGAGCACCGCGCCGACCTGCTCGGGATCGGCGACATATGGCTGCAGCCCGTCGTCGAGCAGCTCGCCGATGAACGAGCGCGGCACGATCACGCGTTCGTCGACGTAGAAGCGGTGGCCATGCATCCAGGCTTCATGCGTGAGGTATGCGGCCGGCACGCGGTCGGTCGCGCGCCGTTCGATCACGGCGAGCACGGCTGCGATTTCGTCGGGCAGCAGCCGCGCGTCGAGGAACGGCTCGAGCGTGTCGAGCGGCAGGTCGAGCGTATGCAGCACGAGGTAGGCCGCTTCGTCGTACGCATTGTCGGAGCCGTGGCCGAAGGCGAGCTTCGCCTTCGAGAAGCGCGTGACCGCGTAGCGCAGCAGGTCGCGGACAGTGGCAAAAGGTGTCGTCATGCGAGGCTCCATCAGGCGATCAGTTGTTCGAGCACGCGGCGGTACACGTTCTTCAGCGGGTCGACGAAACGCACTTCGATGTGCTCGTCGATCTTGTGGATGCTGCCGTTCGGCGGGCCGAACTCGATCACCTGCGGGCAGATGCGCGCGATGAAGCGGCCGTCTGACGTGCCGCCCGTGGTCGACAGTTCGGTCGTGATGCCGGTCTCGGTACGAATCGCGTTTTCCAGCGCATTCGACAGCTCGCCGCGCGGCGTCAGGAACGGCAGGCCGCTCACCGACCACTTCAGCGTGTATTCGAGGCCGTGCCTGTCGAGGATCGCGTGCACGCGCGCCTGCAGGCCCTCGACGGTGCTCGCGGTCGAGAACCGGAAGTTGAACAGCAGGTCGGCGTGGCCGGGGATCACGTTGGTCGCGCCGGTGCCCGCGTGCAGGTTCGATACCTGCCAGGTGGTCGGCGGGAAATATTCGTTACCTTCGTCCCACTGCTCGGCGGCGAGCTCGGCGAGCGCCGGCGCGAGCAGGTGGATCGGGTTCTTCGCGAGGTGCGGATACGCGATGTGGCCCTGCACGCCCTTGACGACCAGCTCGCCCGACATCGATCCGCGGCGGCCGTTCTTGACGACGTCGCCGAGCTCGGCGGTCGACGTCGGCTCGCCGACGATGCAGTAGTCGACGCGTTCGCCGCGCGCCTGCAGCAGTTCGACGACCTTCACGGTGCCGTCGGTGGCCGGGCCTTCCTCGTCGCTCGTGATCAGGAATGCGATCGCGCCGCGGTGGCCGGGATGGGCCGCGACGAATTCCTCGGACGCGACGACGAACGCTGCGAGCGACGTCTTCATGTCGGCCGCGCCGCGGCCGTACAGCTTGCCGTCGCGATGGGCGGGGATGAACGGCGGCGAGGTCCACTGCTCGAGCGGGCCGGTCGGCACGACGTCGGTGTGGCCCGCGAACGCGAGCAGCTTGCCGTCGCGGCCGTCGGCGCCGCGCTTGACGGCCCACAGGTTGGTCACGCCGTGCGACGCGATGGTCTCGCATTCGAAGCCGAGCGCGGCGAGGCGCGCGGTCATGATCTGCTGGCAATGCTGGTCGTCGGGCGTCACGGACGCGCGGGCGATCAACTGTTCGGTAAGGGCTAGGGTGGCGGACATGGTTCGGACCACTTTCGATAAAAAATGCCGGCGCGGTGGCCGGCAGCGACAAGACGTCGGGCTAGGGCCTGTTCACGCTAATAACGGGCTTGCGCTGGCCCCCAGAAGGGCCGAGCGCAAGGATCGCGACGAAGCGAATACTCGACGTATTCGCGAGGAGCATGACGCGGCGATCGGCCCTTCTGGGGGCCAGCCCCACGAATGATTTTTTCCAAACAGGGGAACGTGCCTTGCCGGCCGCATTGCGGCGTCGCGCGTCGCTTGTTTGGCTCGGCCAATCGGCGCTCCTTGCTTCTTGCACTGCAGCCGGCAAGGCACGTTCGCAAGCCCGTTATTAGCGTGAACAGGCCCTTCTACAGGCGCAGCGCGGGCGGCCCTATGCGGCAAACAGCGCCGCGTATTGATCGGCCGCGAAGCCGAGCGATTTCACGCGACCGTTGACGACGAGCACGGGGCGCTTGATGACCGACGGCTTGTGGATCATCAGCGCGACCGCGCCGGTCTTCGTTTCGGCGGCCGCCTTCATCGCGTCGTCCAGGCCGCGCCACGTGGTGCCGCGCTTGTTCACGAGCGCGTCGAGCGACACGTCCTTCAGCCAGTCTTCAACCAGCGGCGCGCTGACGCCGAGCTTCTTGAAATCGTGGAACTCGAATTCGACGCCGTGATCGTCGAGCCACACGCGGGCCTTCTTCACGGTGTCGCAGTTCGGAATGCCGTAGACGACCACGGTGTGCGGCTTCGCCATCAGTCGCCTCGCAGCAGCTCGTTCAGGCCGACCTTCGCGCGGGTCTTCGCGTCGACCTTCTTGACGATCACCGCGCAGTACAGGCTGTGCGAACCGTCCTTCGACGGCAGGTTGCCGGCGACCACGACCGAGCCGGCCGGGATGCGGCCGTAGCTGACTTCGCCCGTTTCGCGGTCGTAGATCTTCGTGCTCTGGCCAAGATACACGCCCATCGAGATCACCGAGTTTTCCTCGACGATCACGCCTTCGACGACTTCCGAGCGCGCGCCGATGAAGCAGTTGTCCTCGATGATGACGGGGTTCGCCTGCAGCGGCTCGAGCACGCCGCCGATGCCGACGCCGCCCGACAGGTGCACGTTCTTGCCGATCTGCGCGCACGAACCGACCGTGGCCCACGTGTCGACCATCGTGCCTTCGTCGACGTAGGCGCCGATGTTCGTGTACGACGGCATCAGCACGACGTTCTTCGCGATGAACGAGCCGCGGCGCGCGATGGCCGGCGGGACGACGCGGAAGCCGCCCGCGGCGAAGTCTTCGGCCGTGTAGTTCGCGAACTTCGACGGCACCTTGTCGTAGAACTGCGAGTAGCCGCCGGCCGCCATCGGTGCGTTGTCTTCCAGGCGGAACGACAGCAGCACGGCCTTCTTCAGCCACTGATGCACGGTCCAGTTGCCGTCGATTTTCTCGGCGACGCGCAGCGCACCCTTGTCGAGCTGCTCGATCGCGTGAGCGACGGCCTCGCGGACTTCCGCGGGCGCGGCCTTCGGCGACAGCTCGGCGCGGTTTTCCCAGGCGGTATCGATGATTTGCTGAAGTTGTTGCGACATGTTCGTTTTCGCAGGAGATGGATGGAATTGATCGGGATGGACGATTACCGCGCGAGAGAACGGCAGAAATCGACGATGCGTTGCGCGCCCTCGACGCATTCGGGGGTGCCCGCGACGAGCGCGATCCGGATGAAATCGCGGCCCGGGTTCGACCCGTGCGCATCGCGCGCCAGGTACGAGCCGGGCAGAACCGTCACATTATAGTCGGCGTACAGGCGGCGGGCGAACTCGGTGTCCGACAGCCCGGTGCGCGACACGTCGGCCCACAGGTAGAACGCGGCGTCGGGCAGTTTCACGTCGATCACGTCGGCGAGCATCGGCGTGACCGTATTGAACTTCTGCAGGTACAGCGCGCGGTTCTCGCGCACGTGCGCCTCGTCGTTCCACGCGGCGATGCTGGCGTGCTGCCAGACCGGCGACAGCGCCGCGCCGTGGTACGTGCGGTACAGCAGGAATTTCTTCAGCAGTGCCGCGTCGCCGGCGACGAAGCCCGAGCGCATGCCCGGCACGTTCGAGCGCTTCGACAGGCTCGACAGCATCACGAGCCGCTCGAAGCCGCGGCCGAGGCGGTGCGCGGCCTCGAGGCCGCCGAGCGGCGGCGTCGCTTCGTCGAAATAGATTTCCGAATAGCACTCGTCCGACGCGATCACGAAACCGTGGCGGTCGGACAGCGCGAACAGCTCGCGCCAGTCGTCGAGCGTCAGCACGGCGCCCGTCGGGTTGCCCGGCGAGCACACGTACAGCAGCTGCGTGCGCGCCCAGACGTCGTCGGGCACGGCCGCGTAGTCGCACGCGAAGTTGCGGGCCGGGTCGCTGTTCGCGAAATAGGGTTCGGCACCGGCCAGGAGCGCCGCGCCTTCGTAAATTTGATAGAAGGGATTCGGACAGAGTACGATCGCCTTCTCGCCGTGCCCGGACGGGCGCGCGTCGATCACGGTCTGCGCGAGCGAGAACAGCGCCTCGCGCGACCCCGACACGGGCAGCACCTGCGTGGCCGGATCGATCGCCGGCAGCCCGTAGCGGCGCTCGAGCCAGTGCGCGATCGATGTGCGCAGCGCGTCCGAGCCGGCCGTGGCCGGGTATGACGCGAGGCCGTCGAGCGCGGCCACGACGGCGTCGCGGATCAGCGCCGGGGTCGGGTGCTTGGGCTCGCCGATGCCGAAGCTGATCGGTTTGAGGTCGCCGGAGGGCGTCACGTCCTTGAACAGGGCGCGCAGCTTTTCGAAGGGATAGGGCTGGAGCGAGTCGAGTCGAGGGTTCACGGGCGAAGCGGCCATCGCGGCCGGTTGGAGCGAAAGAAGCGGCGGGCGTGCCGCGCGGCTGCGAACGGGCGCCGACGGCGCGCGGGTCGCAACGAACGATTATAGCGTGACGGAATGCGGTCACGGCCCGCCGGAACGGCGGCCGGGCCGGTCGAATAAAGGGTATCGAACCAAATGAATAACGCGGTACGCGGCAGCCTGCCGACGCTGGCCATCCTGATCGGCGCGTCGGTATGGGGCCTGATCTGGTATCCGTTGCGGATCCTCGCGTCGCTCGGCGTGACGGGCACGCTGGCGAGCGCGCTGACGAGCCTCGTCGCGTTCCTGTTCGTGATCGTCACGCGGCACCGCACGATCGCGACGCTGCGCTGGCACTGGGTGCTGCCGGGCATCGCGGTGACGGCCGGCGTGACGAACCTCGGTTTCGTATGGGGCACGATCCACGGCGAGGTGCTGCGCGTGATGCTGCTGTTCTACCTGACCCCCGCATGGACCGCGATCTACGCGCACTTCCTGCTGCGCGAGCGGCTGACCTGGGCCGGCGCGGGGCTGGCGGCGCTGTCGATCGGCGGTGCGATGCTGATGCTGTGGTCGCCGACGCTCGGCTTGCCGCTGCCGGCCAACCCGGCCGAATGGGCCGGTCTCGCGGCCGGGCTGAGTTTCGCGATGAGCAACGTGCTCGTGATCAAGGCGAGCCGCGAGCTGCCCGGGATGCGCGCGGAGATGCGCACCGCGACGCTGTTCGGCGGCGCGGCGGTATTCGGCGCGATCGCGTCGCTGTTCGAAGGGTTGCCGGCCGTGCCGGCGGGCGGCCAGCTCGGCGTCGCCGCGCTGATCGTCGCCGCGATCGGCGTGACGATGGCGGCGAACAACCTGCTCGTGCAATACGGCCTCGCGCGCGTGCCGGCGAACCGCGCGTCGATCATCATGCTGTTCGAGATCGTGATCACCGCGCTGTCGGCGTGGGTGTTCGCGAACGAGCTGCCGACCGCGCGCGAGTGGGCGGGCGGCGTGTGCATCGTGCTGGCGACGCTGCTGTCGAGCCGGGTCCATCGTGCCGCGCCGGCACCGGGCAAACCCGGCGACGGTCGGGACGGCGCACGCGCGATGGTATGATGGAAGCCGTTTGCGGGGCCCAACGCTGTATGCGCGCGGCCCCGCTTTTGAATTCCGGGGCGCGTCGCGCGCATGGGCCGTCCGGCCCTGCGCAGCACGGCCCCGTCCGTTTCACACCTTCTTCACATCCGATACCGCCGTGCGTCTGAGCTCGATCAAACTCGCTGGCTTCAAATCCTTCGTCGATCCCACGCATTTCCAGGTTCCGGGCCAGCTTGTCGGCGTGGTGGGCCCGAACGGGTGCGGCAAGTCCAACATCATCGACGCCGTGCGCTGGGTGCTCGGCGAGTCGCGCGCGTCCGAGCTGCGCGGCGAATCGATGCAGGACGTGATCTTCAACGGCTCGACCGCCCGCAAGCCCGGCAGCCGGGCAAGCGTCGAGCTGATCTTCGACAACTCCGACGGCCGCGCGGCCGGGCAGTGGGGCCAATACGGCGAAATCGCCGTGAAGCGCGTGCTGACGCGCGACGGCACGTCGAGCTACTACATCAACAACCTGCCGGCGCGCCGCCGCGACATCCAGGACATCTTCCTCGGCACCGGCCTCGGGCCGCGTGCATACGCGATCATCGGGCAGGGCATGATCGCGCGGATCATCGAGGCGAAGCCGGAAGAGCTGCGCGTGTTCCTCGAGGAAGCCGCGGGCGTGTCGAAGTACAAGGAACGCCGCCGCGAAACCGAGAACCGCCTGCACGACACGCGCGAGAACCTGACGCGCGTCGAGGACATCGTCCGCGAGCTCGGCGCGAACCTCGAGAAGCTCGAGGCGCAGGCCGTCGTCGCGACCAAGTACAAGGAACTCGTCGCCGACGGCGAGGAGAAGCAGCGCCTGTTGTGGCTGCTGCGCAAGAACGAGGCCGCCGGCGAGCAGCAGAAGCAGCAGCGCGCGATCGAACAGGCGCAGATCGACCTCGAGGCGCAGACGGCCAGGCTGCGCGAGGTCGAGTCGCAGCTCGAGACGCTGCGCGTCGCGCATTACTCGGCGAGCGACGCGATGCAGGGCGCGCAGGGCGCGCTTTACGAAGCGAATGCCGAGGTGAGCCGCCTCGAAGCCGAAATCAAGTTCATCGTCGAATCGCGCAATCGCGTGCAGGCGCAGATCGCCGCGCTGAACGCGCAGCGCGAGCAATGGCGCGCGCAGGCCGAGAAGTCGCAGGACGAGCTCGAGGACGCCGAAGAGGCGCGCGCGATGGCCGACGAGAAGGCGGCGCTCGCCGAGGACAACGCAGCCGCGAAGCACGACGCGCTGCCGGCGCTCGAGGCGAAGTGGCGCGACGCGCAGGCGCAGCTCAACGATGAGCGTGCGCGGATCGCGCAGACCGAACAGTCGCTGAAGCTCGAAGCCGCGCACCAGCGCAACGCCGACCAGCAGCTCCAGCAGCTTCAGCAGCGCCATGAGCGCCTGAAGAGCGAAGCGGGCGGGCTCGACGCACCGGACGAGGCGCAGCTCGAGGAGTTGCGCATGCAGCTCGCCGAGCAGGAAGAAATCCTCGCCGAAGCGCAGGCGCGTCTCGCCGACGCGCAGGAAACGGTGCCGCGCCTCGACGGCGAACGCCGTGCCGCGCAGGAGCGCGTGCAGGCCGAAGGCGCGCAGATCCACCAGCTCGAGGCACGCCTCGCCGCGCTGAAGCAGCTTCAGGAAAACGTGCAGACCGAAGGCAAGGTGCAGCCGTGGCTCGACAAGCACGAGCTCGGCGCGCTGCCGCGCCTGTGGAAGAAGCTGCACGTCGAAGCGGGCTGGGAAGCGGCGCTCGAAGCCGTGCTGCGCGAGCGCCTCGCCGCGCTCGAAGTGTCGAATCTCGACTGGGTCAAGGCGTTCGCCACCGATGCGCCGCCCGCGAAGCTCGCGTTCTACGCGCCGCCCGCGGCCGGCGAGCCGCTTGCGGCGGTGGCCGGGCTGCGTCCGGTGCTGTCGCTCGTGCGCATCGACGACGCGGGCATTCGCGCGGTGCTGAACGACTGGCTCGGCAACGTCTATGTCGCCGACGACGTCGCGCAGGCGCTTGCGACGCGCACGCAACTGCCGGCAGGCGGTGCATTCGTCGTCAAGGCCGGCCATATCGTTACGCGCGTCGGCGTGCAGTTGTACGCGGCCGATTCGGAGCAGGCCGGGATGCTGGCCCGCCAGCAGGAAATCGAAAACCTGACGCGCCAGGTGCGTGCGCAGGCGCTGCTCGCCGACGAGGCGCGCACGGCCGCCGTGCGCGCGGAAGCCGCGCATACGCAGGCCACGCAGGCGCTCGGCGACGTGCGCGCGCAGGCCGAGCGTGCGACGCAGCGTGTGCATGCGCTGCAGATGGACGTATTGAAGCTCGCGCAGGCGCACGAGCGCTATACGCAGCGCAGCACGCAGATCCGCGAGGAACTCGAGGAAATCGGCGCGCAAATCGAAGAACAGCGCGCGCTGCGCGCCGAGTCGGAAGCGAACTTCGAGCGCTTCGACGGCGAACTCGCGGAGCTGCAGGCACGCTTCGAGGACAACCAGCTCGCGTTCGAATCGCTCGACGAATCGCTGACGCAGGCGCGTCAGGAAGCGCGCGACCTGGAGCGCGGCGCGAACGACGCGCGCTTCGCCGCACGCAACGCGGTGACCCGGATCGACGAGCTCAAGCGCAGCATCCAGGTCGCGCACGAGCAGAGCGAGCGCGTCGCCGCATCGCTGGAAGACGCGCGTGCCGAGCTCGAGACGATCAACGAGCAGACCGCGCACACGGGCCTGCAGGACGCGCTCGAGATTCGCGCGGTGAAGGAAGAGGCGCTGCAGGCCGCGCGGATCGAGCTCGATGACCTGACCGCGAAGCTGCGCGCGTCGGACGAGCAGCGTCTCGTCGCCGAGCGTTCGCTGCAGCCGCTGCGCGACCGCATCACCGAGCTGCAGCTGAAGGAGCAGGCCGCGCGCCTGTCCGTCGAGCAGTTCGCCGAGCAGCTCGCGACGGCCGAGGTCGACGAGGCCGCGCTGAGCGAGAAGCTGACGCCGGATCTGAAACCGTCGTACCTGCAGGGCGAAGTCACGCGGCTGAACAATGCGATCAACGCGCTCGGCCCGGTGAACATGGCCGCGCTCGACGAGCTGAAGGCCGCGAGCGAGCGCAAGGTGTTCCTCGACGCGCAGTCGGCCGACCTGATCGACGCGATCACGACGCTCGAGGACGCGATCCACAAGATCGACCAGGAAACCCGCACGCTGCTGCAGGGTACCTTCGACGAGGTCAACCGCCACTTCAGCGACCTGTTCCCGCGCCTGTTCGGCGGCGGCCAGGCGAAGCTGATCATGACGGGCGACGAGATCCTCGATGCCGGCGTGCAGGTGATGGCGCAGCCGCCCGGCAAGAAGAACGCGACGATTCACCTGCTGTCGGGCGGCGAAAAAGCGCTGACCGCGACCGCGCTGGTGTTCGCGATGTTCCAGCTGAACCCGGCGCCGTTCTGTCTGCTCGACGAGGTCGACGCGCCGCTCGACGACGCGAACACCGAACGTTTCGCGAATCTCGTGCGCGCGATGTCCGACAAGACGCAGTTCCTGTTCATCTCGCACAACAAGATCGCGATGGAGATGGCGCAGCAGCTGATCGGCGTGACGATGCAGGAGCAGGGCGTGTCGCGGATCGTTGCGGTGGACATGGAAACCGCGGCGGGTTTTGCCCAGAATTGACGTTTGACGAAACCGGATCGCGTTCGCGCGGCGCATGGGCGCCCGTTCGCGGTCCCGACGAAAAAGAATTGCTGATGGAGCGTGCATGGACGAGTTGACACTCGGTTTGATCGGCGCGGGCGCCGTCGTGGTGGGCGGCGTCGTGGTCTACAACGCATGGCAGGGCGCGAAG
Source organism: Burkholderia sp. MS455 (assembly GCF_016899445.1). Lineage (NCBI taxonomy): Bacteria > Pseudomonadati > Pseudomonadota > Betaproteobacteria > Burkholderiales > Burkholderiaceae > Burkholderia > Burkholderia sp. MS455. Next base: position 2,247,824 of record NZ_CP041779.1, on the reverse strand, counting down.
GTGCGACGCAGGATGCCGCGCCCGATGCCGGAGGAAGCGGCCGAGGCGATGAACCGCCCCGAGCGCGACGAAGAGTTGCCGTTCATCGAGCCGGTGCGTCAGCCGGTGCGCCGCGAGCCTGCGGCACCGGTCGCCGCGGCTGCCGCGCCGGCCGAAGCCGCGCGCGTCGAGCCGACGTTCGGGGGGGCTGCCTTGGACGGCGCGGCGCCAGCGGACATGCCGGCCGATCTGCAGGCCGAGGCGACCGGCGCCGACCTGTCGCCCGAGTCGGTCGAACCGGCCGCCCGTGAAGAAGCGGTGCCAGCCTCCGCTCAGGAAGCGGCCGCCGAACCGGCCGAATCGTCCGAACCCGTGCTGCCGGCCGCGACGACGATCTCGTCGACGCCGCCCGCGATCGTCGACCGCCGGATCGACTGCATCGTGCCGATCCGCCTCGCCGGGCCGCTGCCGGGCGACAAGATCCTGCCGGCCGCGCAGCGGCTGCGCCGCGCGGGCAGCAAGCCCGTGCACATCGAAGGCAAGCCGGAAGGCGGCCAGTGGGAACTGCTGCAGAACGGCGTGCGCTACGAAGAACTGCGCGCGGCCGCGCAGCTCGCGAACCGCAGCGGCGCGCTGAACGAGCTCGAATTCTCCGAATTCGTGACGGGCGTCCAGCAGTTCGCCGACACGATCGACGGCGCACCGGAATTCCCGGACATGATGGAGACGGTGGCGATGGCGCGCGAACTCGACGCCTTTGCCGCGCAGTGCGACGCGCAACTGTCGATCAACGTGATGTCGGACGGCGCGCCGTGGTCGGCGAACTACGTGCAGGCGGTCGCGTCGCAGGACGGGCTGCTGCTGTCGCGCGACGGCACGCGTTTCGTGAAGCTCGACGCGAAGCAGAACCCCGTGTTCATGCTGCAGTTCGGCGACACGAACTTCCTGCGCGACGACCTCACGTACAAGGGCGGTAACATGATCACGCTGGTGCTCGACGTGCCGGTTGCCGAAGAGGACATCCTGCCGTTCCGGCTGATGTGCGATTACGCGAAGTCGCTGTCCGAACGGATCGGCGCGCGGGTCGTCGACGATTCGCGCCGGCCGCTGCCGGAGTCGACGCTGCTCGCGATCGAGCAGCAGTTGATGAAGCTGTACGCGAAGCTCGAGGAAGCCGGCATTCCGGCCGGTTCGCCGGTCACGCGCCGCCTCTTCAGCCAGTAACGCGATGGCGCGGACGGCGGGCTTCGGCGCCGTCGTCCGTCGTGGCAGCGCAGGCTTTTCGTGTGCGCTGCAGCACGCTGATCCGGCGCGCATTGCACGCCCCGCGGCGGCGTCAAACTGAGATAATCGGGCATCCGATTTTCTCAGAACGAATCTGCCGCCAGCATGGCCCGAACCCAAGCCGAACCGCCAGCCAGCCAGCCCGACGCGCGCGCCGCGTGGCTGCGCGACCAACTCGAGCGGGCGAACTACGCCTATTACGTACTCGACCAGCCGGATCTGCCCGACGCCGAATACGACCGGCTGTTCCGCGAACTGCAGCAGCTCGAAACCGATCATCCCGAACTCGTGACGCCCGATTCGCCGACGCAGCGCGTCGGCGGCGAAGCGGCCGGCGGCTTCACGCCGGTCGTCCACGACGCGCCGATGCTGTCGTTGAACAACGGCTTCGCCGACGAGGACATCGTCGCGTTCGACAAGCGCGTCGCCGATGCGCTCGACAAGACGACCGATCTCGCCGGCTCGGTGACGGAGCCCGTCGAATATGCGTGCGAACTGAAGTTCGACGGCCTCGCGATCTCGCTGCGCTACGAGCGCGGCGTGTTCGTGCAGGCGTCGACGCGCGGCGACGGCACGACGGGCGAGGACGTGACCGAAAACGTGCGCACGATCCGCTCGATTCCGCTGAAGCTGAAGGGCGCGAACGTGCCGGCGGTGCTCGACGTGCGCGGCGAGGTGCTGATGTTCAAGCGCGATTTCGCACGCCTGAACGAACGCCAGCGCGCGGCCGAGCAGCGCGAATTCGCGAACCCGCGCAATGCGGCGGCCGGCAGCCTGCGCCAGCTCGACTCGAAGATCACCGCGCAGCGTCCGCTGTCGTTCTTCTCGTACGGCATCGGCGTGCTCGACGGGATGCCGATGCCCGACACGCACAGCGCGCTGCTCGACTGGTACGAAGCGCTCGGCCTGCCCGTGAATCGCGAACGCGCGGTCGTGCACGGCGCCGACGGATTGCTCGGCTTCTTCCGCAAGATCGGCGAGAAGCGCGAGTCGCTGCCGTACGACATCGACGGTGTCGTCTACAAGGTCAACCGGCGCGACGAGCAGGAGCGCCTCGGCTTCGTGTCGCGCGCGCCGCGCTTCGCGCTCGCGCACAAGTTCCCCGCACAGGAAGCGCTGACGAAGCTCGTCGCGATCGACGTGCAGGTCGGCCGCACGGGCGCGATCACGCCGGTCGCGCGCCTCGAGCCGGTGTTCGTCGGCGGTGCGACCGTGACCAACGCGACGCTGCACAACGAGGACGAGGTGCGTCGCAAGGACATCCGGATCGGCGATACCGTGATCGTGCGACGCGCGGGCGACGTGATTCCCGAAGTGGTCGGCGCGCTGCTCGACCGGCGCCCGGACGATGCGGCCGAATTCGTGATGCCGACCGAATGCCCGGTGTGCGGCTCGAAGATCGAGCGCCTGCCGGACGAGGCGATCGCGCGCTGCACGGGCGGCCTGTTCTGCCCGGCACAGCGCAAGCAGGCGCTGTGGCACTTCGCGCAGCGCCGCGCGCTCGACATCGACGGGCTCGGCGAGAAGATCATCGACCAGCTCGTCGAGCTGAATCTCGTGCGCACGCCGGCCGACCTGTTCAATCTCGGTTTCGCGACGCTCGCCGAGCTCGACCGGTTCGCCGAGAAGTCCGCACAGAATTTGCTCGACTCGCTCGAGAAGGCGAAGCACACGACGCTCGCGCGCTTCATCTACGGGCTCGGTATCCGCCATGTCGGCGAATCGACCGCGAAGGATCTCGCGAAGCATTTCGGCTCGCTGACGCCGATCATGGATGCATCGATCGACGAACTGCTCGAAGTCAACGACGTCGGGCCGATCGTCGCCGAGTCGCTGCACCAGTTCTTCGCGGAAGAGCACAACCGGACCGTGATCGAACAGTTGCGCGCGCCGGGCAAGGTTACCTGGCCTGAAGGGCCGCCCGCGCCGAAGGCGCCGCAGGGCGTGCTGGCCGGCAAGACCGTCGTGCTGACGGGCACGCTGCCGACCCTCACGCGCGATGCGGCGAAGGAGATGCTCGAAGCGGCGGGCGCGAAAGTTGCGGGCTCGGTATCGAAGAAGACGGATTACGTGGTCGCGGGCGCCGAAGCCGGCAGCAAGCTCGCGAAGGCCGAGGAACTCGGCATCCCCGTGCTGGACGAAGACGGACTGCACCAACTCCTGGAGGGCAATACGCCATGATTCGCGAGATCCTGAAGATGGGCGATCCGCGCCTGCTCGAAATCGCCAAACCGGTCGAGCGGTTCGATACACCCGAGCTGCACGAGATCGTCGCGGACATGTTCGAGACGATGCACCATGCGAACGGCGCCGGGCTGGCCGCGCCGCAGATCGGCATCGGGCTGCAGCTCATCATCTTCGGCTTCGGCAACAACAACCGCTACCCGGATGCGCCGCCGGTGCCCGAGACCGTGCTGATCAACCCGAAGATCGAGTACATGCCGCCGGACATGGAAGAGGGCTGGGAAGGCTGCCTGTCGGTGCCGGGCATGCGCGGTGTCGTCAGCCGCTACGCGAAGGTGCGCTACAGCGGCTTCGACCAGTTCGGCGCGAAGATCGAGCGCGTCGCCGACGGTTTTCACGCGCGCGTGGTCCAGCATGAATACGACCACCTGATCGGCAAGCTGTATCCGATGCGGATCACCGACTTCACGCGCTTCGGCTTCACCGAGGTGCTGTTCCCGGGGCTCGATCCGGCGGAAGACGACTGACCGGGCATGCGGGGCGGCCAGCCGGCGTGCTGCCGGCACTCGTTTCGCGATGTTCGACGGCAACAAAAAACCCGCTTGCGCGGGTTTTTTGTTGCGTGGCGCACGTCGCGTGCCCGCTGTCAGAACGTCTCGTCGGCCGACAGATAGCGCCATTGCCCCTGCGGCAGCGCGCCGAGCATCACGCGGCCCATCCGCACGCGCTTGAGGCCGACCACGTCGAGACCGACCAGTTCGCACATGCGGCGGATCTGGCGCTTCTTGCCTTCGCGCAGCACGAAACGCAGTTGCTCGCCGTTCTGCCAGCTCACCATTGCGGGCTTCAATGCGACGCCGTCGAGCTCGAGGCCGTGGCGCAGCTTCGCGAGCGATTCCGCGGGGAAGTGCTGGTCGATGTCGATGAGCCGTTCGCCGAAGCGCACGCGCACCAGGTACTCCTTGTCGATGTCCGACTGCTCGCCGATCAGCTGCTTCGCGATCCGGCCGTTCTGCGTCAGCACGAGCAGGCCGGTGGAATCGATGTCGAGCCGGCCGGCCGGTGCGAGCGCGTGCAGGTGCTGCGGCGAGAAGCGCAGCGGCGAATGGTCGCCGCTCCAGTGGTTCCCGCGCGTGATCAGCACGGCCGCGGGCTCGTAGCCGTCTTCCGCCTGACCCGATACATAGCCGACCGGCTTGTGCAGCAGGATCGTCACCTGCGCGGCCTGCGCGGCGCTTGCGCGTTCGTCGATCTCGATTTTCTGGTCGGCGCGCACCTTGGTGCCGAGCGTGTCGATGCGTTCGCCGTCGACGAGCACCCAGCCTTTTTCGATCCACTCGTCGGCTTCGCGGCGCGAGCACATGCCGAGCTCGGACATCCGCTTCGACAGGCGCATCAGGCCCGTTTCATCACCGTAATCGGTGTCGGCAGCCTGGCGCTTGACGGGTTGCGCGGTCTTCAGGCCCGCGCCGGACGTGCGGCGCTCGCCGTCACGTGCGGGGCGAGCCGGACGGTCGCCGAAGCTGCGTTTCGCACCTTCGCCGGCTGCCTTGTCGCGATAGGGTGTGCGCTTGGTGTCGTCAGCACTTGCGCGGCGCGGCCGTGCATCGTCGTCACTGCGACGGGCCGGGCGATCGGACGACGTACGGCGGTCGTCGAAGCTGCGCTTCGCGCCTTCGCCGGCTGCCTTGTCGCGATAGGGCGTGCGCTTGGCGTCGTCGGCGCCTGCGCGGCGCGGCCGTGCATCGTCGTCGCTGCGACGGGGCGGGCGGTCGGACGACGTACGGCGGTCATCGAAGCTGCGTTTCGCACCTTCGCCGGCTGCCTTGTCGCGATAGGGTGCGCGTGCGCCGCCTTCGGCACCTGCGCGGCGCGGCCGTGCGTCGTCGTCGCCGCGACGGGGCGGGCGGTCCGAAGGCGGACGGCGGTCGCCGAAGCTGCGCTTCGCGCCTTCGCCGGCTGCCTTGTCGCGATAGGGCGCGCGCGTGCCGCCTTCTGCGCCTGCGCGGCGCGGCCGTGCATCGTCGTCGCTGCGACGAGCCGGGCGATCTGACGATGAGCGACGGTCGTCGAAACTGCGCTTCGCGCCTTCGCCGGCTGCCTTGTCGCGATAGGGTGCGCGTGCGCCGCCTTCGGCACCTGCGCGGCGCGGCCGTGCATCATCGTCGCTGCGACGGGGCGGGCGGTCGGACGACGAGCGACGGTCGTCGAAACTGCGCTTCGCGCCTGCGCCGGTTGCGTTGTCACGATAGGGCGCGCGCGCGCCGCCTTCGGCACCCGCGCGGCGCGGCCGCGCATCGGCGTCGCTGCGTCGCGGCGGGCGCGAGTCGGGCTTGCCGTCAGCGCTGCGATAGCCGCGATCGGCGCCGCCGTCGCGCGGCGCACGCTTGGCCGTTGCGCGATCCGCGCCCGGGCGCTCGGCGCCCGCGGCACCGCGCGGCTTGAACGTGCGTTCGCCGGCGGCTGCCGGGCCCGACGCCTTTTTCGGGCGGGCCGGCTTGTCTGCCGCGGGCGGCGCGGCGGGGCGCACCGCCTTGCGGGCGACGTGGCTGCCGGAGCGGACAGGTGCGCGGGTCGGCGACGCCGGCCGCGGATTCTTGACGGTCAATTTGGTGCGCATAAACGCTGGGATTCATTCAGACTGCGATCGCACGCAGCAATTCGGTTTCGAGCTGGATCTGCAGGCGGTTGTCGGACAAGCCGGCACCCGCGAGCAGGAAGATGTCCTCGACGCGTTCGCCGAGCGTATTGATCCGCGCCGCGTGGACGCCGATCCGATGCTCGGCGAGTACGCGCGCGATCGAATAGAGAAGGCCCGGCCGGTCGTTGGCGGACACGGACAGGATGTAGTACTGACCGCGCTCGTCGGCCCGCAGGTCGACGCGCGGCGTGATCGGAAAGGTTCGGGACAGCCTCGACAGGCGGCCCTTGGACGGCTCCGGCAGCGGTGCGGTTTCGGCGAGCCGCGTCGCGAGCTGCTGTTCGACGAGATTCGCGATGTCGCGGTACCGCACGTCGCGTTCGGTCTGCGTGACGATGAAGTTGTCGAGTGCATAACCATGCCGCGTCGTGCTGACGCGCGCATCGAGCACCGACAGCCCGTTGCGGTCGAAATACGCGCAGATGCCCGCGAACAGGTCGGGGCGGTCCTTCACGTACACGAGCACCTGCAGCGCGTCGCCGATCGGCGACGGTCGCGCGCGGACGATCGCGGTTTCGGCGTTCACGTGCCGGTACAGCACACGCGTCTGCCATGCGATATCGGCCGCATCGTGACGCAGGAAGAAGCCGACGTCGAGCTGATCCCACAGCGCGCGGTGCGCGTCGTCGGGCACGGTCTCGAGGCGCAGCAGCGCGAGCGCCTGTTCCTGCCGCGACTTCAGCTCCGAATGCGCGTCGGGGTTCGCGCCGCCGAGCACCGCGAGCGTGATGCGGTACAGATCCTCGAGCAGCTTGCCCTTCCACGTGTTCCACACCTTCGGGCTCGTGCCGCGGATATCGGCGACGGTCAGCAGGTAGAGCGCGGTGAGGCGCCGTTCGTTGCCGACGAGTTCGGCGAAGCGCTTGATGACTTCGGGGTCGCTCGTGTCCTGCTTCTGCGCGACCTGGCTCATCGTCAGGTGATGCTGGACGAGCCACACGATCAGCGCCGCGTCGTCGCCGGCGATCTCGTGTTCGCGGCAGAAGCGCCGCGCATCGGCCATCCCGAGCGTCGAGTGGTCGCCGCCGCGGCCCTTCGCGATGTCGTGGAACAGCGCCGCGACATACAGCACCCACGGACGGTCGAAGTTGCCGATCAACTGGCTGCAGAACGGGTATTCGTGCGCATGCTCGGCGACCGCGAAGCGGCGGATGTTGCGCAACACCATCAGGATGTGCTGATCGACCGTGTACACGTGGTACAGGTCGTGCTGCATCTGGCCGACGATGCGGCGGAAGTTCAGCAGATAGCGGCCGAGCACGCTCGTCTGGTTCATCAGCCGGAACGCGTGCGTGATCCCTTCGGGCTGTTGCAGGATCCGCATGAACGTGTGGCGGTTCTGCGGATCGCGGCGCCACGCGTTGTTCATGATTTCGCGCGAGTTGTACAGCGCGCGCAGCGTGCGCGCGGACAGGCCCTTCACGCCGCGGGTCGTTTCGTACAGCAGGAACGCTTCGAGGATCGCATCGGGATGGCGTTCGAACACGCCGTCGTCGACGATCTCGAGCATCCCCTGCTTCTCGACGAAGCGGTCGGGCGACAGCACGCGCGTGATGCCGCTCGTTGCGGGGAAGAGCTGCGCCTCGATGTTCTGGATCAGGATCGTCGCGAGCTGCGTGACGGCTTTCGCGGCCCAGTAATAGCGGCGCATCAGTTGCTCGCTCGCGCGCTTGGCCTGCGTCGGCTGGTAGCCGAAGCTCTCGGCGGCCTGCGTCTGCAGGTCGAAGACGAGCATGTCCTGGCGGCGGCCGGCGATCACGTGCAGCCGTGCGCGCAGCGTCTTCAGGAAACCCTCGTTGCGGCGCAGCTCGCGCGCTTCGCGATCGGTGATGAGGCCGCGCGTGTCGAGCTCGCGCCAGCTGCTGCCGAAACCCGCCGCGCGCGCGATCCACAGGATCGTCTGCAGGTCGCGCAGCCCGCCGGGGCTTTCCTTCACGTTAGGTTCGAGGCTGTACGGCGTGTCCTGGAACTTCGCGTGGCGCTGGCGCATCTCGAGCACCTTCGCGGTGAAGAACGCGCGGGCGTCGAGCGCCTCGTGGTAGCGCACCGTGAAGCGCTCGAACAGCGCGGTGCTGCCGACGATGCGGCGCGCTTCCAGCAGCGAGGTTTGCACCGTGACGTCCTGCGATGCCTCCTCGATGCATTGCGCGACCGTGCGCACGCTGCTGCCGATCTCGAGGCCGAGATCCCATGCCATCCCGATGAAACGCTCGATGCGCGGGTCGAGCGCCGGGTCGTGCGCATCGGGCAGCAGCACGAGTATGTCGACGTCGGAATAGGGGGCGAGCTCGCCGCGCCCGTAGCCGCCGACGGCGACGAGCGCGAGCGTCGCCGGCAGCCCGCAATCGTCCCACACGCGCTTCAGCGCGTCGTCGGTGAGTTTCGACTGCGCGTGCATCAGCGACGCGACGTTCGTCGCGCGGCGAAAGCGCTCGAGCATGTCGGCCTTGGCGGCCTTGAATCCGGCGCGCCGCGACAGCGCGTCGGGCGACGGGGCGGCGTGAGCGCTCATGTGCGGCCGTTCAGTTGGGGGCGGGGCGGGCTGGCGCGACGGCGCTCAGACTGCGGCGGCCGGTTGCGCGAATACGGGGCGCGCCGGCGTGCCGGCCGACACGGTCAGCACGTCGTAGCCGGTTTCGGTGACGAGCACCGTGTGCTCCCACTGCGCGGACAGGCTGCGGTCGCGCGTCTTGACCGTCCACTGGTCGGGCATCGTGCGGATGTCGCGCTTGCCGGCGTTGATCATCGGCTCGATCGTGAAGATCATTCCGGGCTTCAGCTCGATGCCCGTGCCCGGACGGCCATAGTGGACGACCTGCGGATCCTCGTGGAACACCGTACCGATGCCGTGGCCGCAGTATTCGCGCACGACGCTGTAGCCCTGCGCTTCCGCATGCTTCTGGATCGCGTGGCCGATGTCGCCGAGGTGCGCGCCGGGCTTGACCTGGTCGATGCCGAGCCACATGCACTCGTAGGTGGTCTGCACGAGGCGCTTCGCGAGGATCGAGCCCTCGCCGACGATGAACATCCGGCTCGTGTCGCCGAAGTAGCCGTTCTTGATCACGGTAATGTCGATGTTCAGCGCGTCGCCGTTCTTGATCACCTTCTCGCCGGGAATGCCGTGGCAGATCACGTCGTTGACCGAAATGCAGGTGGCCTTCGGGTACGGCGGATAGCCGGGCGGCTGGTAGTTCAGCGGCGCGGGGATCGTGCCCTGTTCGTTGAGCATGAACTCGTGGCAGAGGCGATCGAGTTCGGCGGTCGTGACGCCCGCGACGACGTGCGGCGTGATGAAGTCGAGCACTTCGCTCGCGAGACGGCAGGCGACGCGCATCTCGGCGATATCGTGTTCGTTTTTGAGCGTAATAGTCATCGAGGTATGCCTGGAATGCGGTGAATTGATGGATTATCGCACCTTATGGCGGGCGTCGCAGCCCCTGCCGGCCGTGCCGATGCGGGTTTTCGAGGATTGTCCGGCCGGCTGCCGCGCGGCAAGCGAAAGTGGCGGGCGACTTGAGGGCCGACAAATCGGCGTGCTATACTCTTTGGCTAAGTCGATATCCAAATGCCGAGTTTGCCCCAAGTTGGGGCGGCATCGCGGTGACAGGCTTACGGCACGGGCGTTTTGCACGTGCCGAATCGCAAGCCGGCGCAACCAGGGTGCCGGCCGCGCAGAATTCGTTGCCTTTCGGAGTAATTCGGGGCAGGTTCGCGCGGCGGTACGGCGGCCGGCTTAAGACCCAACCCTCGTGGAGAATTCACATGGCAGTTACGATGCGCCAAATGCTGGAAGCGGGTGTCCACTTCGGTCACCAGACGCGCTTCTGGAACCCGAAGATGGCACCGTTCATTTTCGGTCACCGCAACAAGATTCACATCATCAACCTCGAAAAGACGCTGCCGATGTTCACGGACGCACAGAAGTACGTGCGCCAGCTGGCAGCGAACCGCGGCACGATCCTGTTCGTCGGTACGAAGCGCCAGTCGCGCGACACGATCGCCCAGGAAGCGCAGCGCGCGGGCATGCCGTACGTCAACGCACGCTGGCTCGGCGGCATGATGACCAACTTCAAGACGCTGAAGGTGTCGATCAAGCGCCTGAAGGACATGGAAGCGGCCGTCGAATCGGGCGAAACCGAGAAGATGAGCAAGAAGGAAGCGCTGCTGTTCGAACGTGAAATCGCCAAGCTGCAGAAGTCGATCGGCGGCGTGAAGGACATGGGCGGCATTCCGGACGCGATCTTCGTCGTCGACGTCGGCTACCACAAGATTGCCGTCACCGAAGCGAACAAGCTGGGCGTGCCGGTCATCGCCGTGGTCGATACGAACCACTCGCCGGAAGGTGTGGACTACGTGATCCCGGGCAACGACGACTCGAGCAAGGCAGTCGCGCTGTACGCGGAAGGCGTGGCCGACGCGATCCTGGAAGGCCGTGCGAACGCGGTCAACGAAGTGGTCCAGGCAGCACGCGGCGACGACGAGTACGTCGAGGAAAACGCGTAACTGGCCCCGAGCCGGCGCAAAAAGGGGGCTCTCAACAGGCCCCCTTTTTTTAAGCTTGTGCGCCGGACCTGATCGCGCCGAAGCGGCGCGGGTCCGGAAACGAATCTCGGCCGTTCGCGTCCAAGCGGGCGGCGTTGTGAATACAGACTCAAGGAGCGAATGATGGCGGCAATTACCGCAAGCATGGTGGCAGAACTGCGCGCAAAGACCGACGCACCGATGATGGAGTGCAAGAAGGCGCTGACGGAAGCCGACGGCGATCTGGCCAAGGCTGAAGAGCTGCTGCGCGTCAAGCTCGGCAACAAGGCGAGCAAGGCGGCATCGCGCGTGACGGCCGAAGGCGTCGTCGCATCGTTCGTCGGCGGCAACGCAGGCGCGCTGGTCGAACTGAACTGCGAAACCGACTTCGTCGCGAAGAACGACGACTTCCTCGCATTCTCGAAGACGGTCGCCGAACTCGTCGCGACGCAGAACCCGGCCGACGTGGCCGCGCTGTCGGCACTGCCGCTCGAGGGCTCGACGGTCGACGCAGTGCGCCTGGCACTGATCGGCAAGATCGGCGAGAACGTGTCGATCCGCCGTTTCGTCCGCTTCGAAACCGCGAACAAGATCGCAACGTACCTGCACGGCGCGCGCATCGGCGTGATCGTCGAGTACACGGGTGCGGACGAGCAGGTCGGCAAGGACGTCGCGATGCACATCGCGGCAATGAAGCCGGTCGCGCTGTCGTCGGCCGACGTGCCGGCCGAGCTGATCGACACGGAACGCCGCGTGGCCGAGCAGAAGGCTGCAGAATCGGGCAAGCCGGCCGAGATCGTCGCGAAGATGGTCGACGGTAGCGTCCAGAAGTACCTGAAGGAAGTGTCGCTGCTGAACCAGACGTTCGTGAAGAACGACAAGCAGACGATCGAGCAGATGCTGAAGGCGGCGGATTCCGCCGTGCAGAAGTTCGCGCTGTTCGTCGTCGGCGAAGGCATCGAGAAGCGCCAGGACGACTTCGCCGCCGAAGTGGCCGCGCAAGTCGCAGCAGCAAAGCAGCAGTAAGCAGTCAGGCAGTACCCGCGGCGGGCGTCCGCTCCGCCGCGGCCGGCGGCGCCGCCGGCCGGCCGGGAACCCCGGTCCGACCGTCGGTGCTTGCCCGAATCAGTATTTCGCCCCTACAGTTCGTGGTTGTCATCCTCTCGTCGCTCGGAAGCCCCTATGTCCAATGCCTATAAACGCGTCCTCCTCAAACTCTCCGGCGAAGCGCTGATGGGCGACGATGCCTTCGGCATCAATCGCGCGACGATCGAACGGATGGTGGCCGATATCGCCGAAGTCGTGCGTCTCGGTACGCAGCTGGCGGTCGTGATCGGTGGCGGTAATATTTTCCGCGGTGTCGCGGGCGGCGCGGCCGGCATGGACCGTGCGACCGCCGACTACATGGGGATGCTCGCGACGATGATGAACGCGCTGGCGCTGCAGGACGCGATGCGCCACGCCGGCATCGAGGCGCGCGTGCAATCCGCGCTGCGGATGGACCAGGTCGTCGAGCCGTACATCCGGCCGCGCGCGATCCGCCAGCTCGAGGAAGGCCGCGTCGTGATCTTCGCGGCCGGCACCGGCAACCCGTTCTTCACGACGGACACCGCCGCGGCGCTGCGCGGTTCGGAAGTGGGCGCCGAGGTCGTACTGAAGGCGACCAAGGTCGATGGCGTATATTCTGCCGATCCGAAGAAGGATCCGTCGGCCACGCGCTACACGACGATCAGCTTCGACGAGGCGATCAGCCGCAACCTGCAGGTGATGGACGCGACGGCGTTTGCGCTGTGCCGCGACCAGAAGCTGCCGATTCGCGTGTTTTCGATCAACAAGCCGGGCGCGCTCAAGCGCATCGTGCTGGGCGAGGACGAAGGTACGCTCGTCCACGTGTAAACTCCCGCGGATGCGGGTCAATGGCCGCGGCGCGCAGGATGCGCCGTGCGGGGCCCGCGTTCTTTGAAGGTTTGAAGGTTCGGAGGTTGAAATGAGTGTCGCTGATACCAAGAAGGGCGTCGAGCAAAAGATGCAGCGCTCGATCGAAGCGTTCAAGAACGATCTGGCAAAGATCCGTACGGGCCGTGCGCACACCGGTCTGCTCGATCACGTGCAGGTCGACTACTACGGGTCGATGGTGCCGATCTCGCAGGTCGCGAACCTGACGCTGGTCGACGCGCGCACGATCGGCGTGCAGCCGTGGGAAAAGAACATGGTCGCGAAGGTCGAGAAGGCCATCCGCGAAGCCGATCTGGGCCTGAACCCGGCAACGGCCGGCGACCTGATCCGCGTGCCGATGCCCGCGCTGACGGAAGAGCGCCGCCGCGAGCTGACGAAAGTCGTCAAGAGCGAAGGCGAAACGGCCAAGGTCGCGATCCGCAACCTGCGCCGCGACGCGAACGAAGCGCTCAAGAAGCTCGTGAAGGACAAGGAAATCTCGGAAGACGACGAGCGCCGTGCGAGCGACGACGTGCAGAAGCTGACCGACAAGCACGTCGCCGAAATCGACAAGCTCGTGCAGACCAAGGAAGCCGAGATCATGACGGTCTGACGACCGTCCTCGCGCGCCGCCTTCTTCCCGCATTACTGTCTCAACGGCCATGACCTATACCAGCTCTACCGTTCGCGTGCCTGACGTCGGCGTCGTGCCGCGTCACATCGCGATCATCATGGACGGCAACGGCCGTTGGGCAACCGAACGCCGCTTGCCGCGCGTCGCGGGGCATACCCGCGGCGTCGATGCCGTGCGGGCGGTGGTCGAAGGCTGCGCACGCGCCGGCGTCGAATACCTGACGCTGTTCGCGTTCAGTTCGGAAAACTGGCGCCGGCCGAACGACGAAGTGTCGTTCCTGATGCGGCTCTTCATCACCGCGCTCGAGCGCGAGGTGGGCAAGCTGCATGCGAACGGGATCCGCCTGCGTGTCGTCGGCGATCTCGAGCGCTTCGAGCCGCGCATCCGCGAACTGATTCGCCGCGCCGAGACCAAGACGGCGCGCAACACCCGTCTTACGCTCACCATCGCTGCCAACTACGGCGGCCGGTGGGACATCCTGCAGGCGACGAAGAAGCTCGTCGAGCAGGCCGTGCGCGAGGGTCGCGAGGTCGAAGTGACCGAGGACGCATTCGCGCCGCACCTGGCGATGGCCTATGCGCCGGAGCCCGATCTCTTCATCCGCACCGGCGGCGAGCAGCGCGTCAGCAACTTCCTGCTGTGGCAGCTCGCGTACGCCGAATTCTATTTCACCGACAAATACTGGCCGGATTTCGACGGCGCGGCACTGGCCGACGCGATGGCATCGTATACCGAGCGCGAGCGCCGTTTCGGGCGCACGAGCGCACAGCTCGAACCACAATCGCAGAACGCCGACTCCCTTTCATGCTGAAAACCCGTGTGATCACGGCGATCGTGATGCTGGCAGTGCTGCTGCCGGTGACGCTGTTCGCGCCGCTCGCCGCGTTCGGCGCGCTGATCGGCGTCGTGCTCGTGTTCGCCGCATGGGAATGGGCGCGCCTGCTGAAGCTCGGCGGCGCGGGCCCGGTCGTCTATGCGGTCGTCGCGGCGCTCGCGCTGGCGGCCACCATGCCGCTCGGCATCGATGCGACTGCGTCCCGGCCCCTTTTCATGGCGGCCGGCGTGTTCTGGCTGCTGGTCGGCCCGTTCGCGCTGCGGCGCAAGCCCGAACTTGCGGGCGGCGTCTGGCGGCCGTTCCTGCTGGCGGCCGGGTTGATCGTGTTCGCGGCCTGCTGGCATGCGCTCGTCGCGGCGCGCGCGCAGGGCGTGCCGTTCGTGCTGTCGCTGCTTCTGGTCGTCTGGCTGGCCGATATCGGCGCATACTTCGCGGGCAAGGCCTTCGGAAAGCGTAAACTGGCCATTACGATCAGTCCCGGCAAGAGCTGGGAAGGCGCGATCGGCGGCTGGCTTGCGGTGATGGTCGTCGCCGGTGTCGCGACGGCCGCGCATGCTTTCGAGCCGACCCTGTTTTCCGCATTCGCCGTGCGCTACGGAATGCCCGGTGCGTGGGCCGCGCTGACGCTGCTGGTTGCGTACAGCGTGATCGGCGACCTGTTCGAGTCGCTGCTGAAGCGGCAGGCCGGTGTGAAGGATTCGAGCGGACTGCTGCCCGGCCATGGCGGCGTGCTCGACCGTGTCGACGCGCTGCTGCCGGTGCTGCCGCTCGCGATGCTGCTGCTTGGTTAAACCATTATCTCTGTTATGCAAAAACGTCTGACATTGCTCGGTTCTACGGGCTCGATCGGAGACAGCACGCTCGACGTGGTCGCGCGCCATCCCGAGCGTTTCTCGGTCTACGCGCTGACCGCGCACCGCAACGGCGACAAGCTCGTCGAGCAGTGCCTGCGCTTCGCGCCTGAAGTGGCGGTGGTCGGCGATGCCGCGACGGCCGCGCACGTCGAAGCGAAACTGCGCGCGGCGGGCAGCAAGACGATCGTGCTGCACGGGCCGCAGGCGCTCGTCGACGTGTCGACGAGCGACGGCTGCGACACGGTGGTCGCGGCGATCGTCGGCGCGGCAGGCCTCGCGCCGAGCCTCGCGGCCGCGCGTGCCGGCAAGCGGATCCTGCTCGCGAACAAGGAAGCGCTCGTGATGTCGGGCGCGATCTTCATGGACGCCGTGCGCGACCATGGCGCGATCCTGCTGCCGGTCGACAGCGAACACAACGCGATCTTCCAGTGCATGCCGCGCGATGCGGGCGAGCACGGCGGGATCTCGAAGATCATCCTGACCGCGTCGGGCGGCCCGTTCCGCACGCGCGAGCCGGCCACGCTCGTCGACGTTACGCCGGACGAGGCGTGCAAGCACCCGAACTGGGTGATGGGCCGCAAGATCTCGGTCGATTCCGCGACGATGATGAACAAGGGTCTCGAGGTGATCGAGGCGCACTGGATCTTCGGGCTGCCGGGCGACCGGATCGACGTGCTGATCCATCCGCAGAGCGTGATCCATTCGCTCGTGTCGTACCGCGACGGCTCGGTGCTCGCGCAGCTCGGCAACCCCGACATGCGCACGCCGATCGCGCATGCGCTCGCGTTTCCCGATCGCGTCGATGCGGGCGTCGACCAGCTCGATCTCGCGCAGATCGCGCAGCTGTCGTTCGAGAAGCCCGATTACGCGCGCTTCCCGTGCCTCGCGCTCGCGCTGAAGGCGCTTGAGGAAGGCGGCATCGCGAGCGCCGCATTGAACGCGGCGAACGAAGTTGCGGTCGAAGCGTTTCTCGAGCGCCGGATCGGCTTCATGGCGATCGCGGCGACGGTCGACGCAGTGCTCAACGCGCTGCCGAACCGTGCACCCGACGGGCTCGACGACGTCCTGGCGGCGGATGCCGAGGCACGCCGCCTCGCCGCCGCGATCATTGCAAAAGCGCCTGCGCCCCGCGTGGAGCGTACTGTCTGAATGGAGTGCTCATGAACGTGCTGGTCGAACTGATCGCGTTTGCGGTGGCGATCGGGGTGCTGGTCGTCGTGCATGAGTACGGACATTATCGCGTCGCGCGCTGGTGCGGCGTGAAGGTGCTGCGTTTCTCGATCGGCTTCGGCCAGCCCGTCGCGCGCTGGGTCAGCCGCAGGACGGGCACCGAGTGGACGCTGTCCGCGCTGCCGCTCGGCGGCTACGTGAAGATGCTCGACGAGCGCGATCCGGGCCCCGGCATCAGGCCGGAGGAGCTCGGCCAGGCATTCAACCGCCAGTCGGTCTACAAGCGCATCGCGATCGTTGCGGCCGGGCCGATTGCGAACTTCCTGTTGGCAATCGTGCTGTTTTCCGTCGTATTCGCGTCCGGCGTGACCGAGCCGGCCGCGATCGTCGCGCCGCCGGCCGCCGGCACGGTGGCGGCGCGCGCGGGCTTCGACGGCAGCGAGACGATCGTGTCGATCCGCAACGTGCGCGTAGGCGATGCGCAGGGCGGCGAGTCGGAGCCGGTGCGGTCGTGGTCGGACCTGCGCTGGAAGCTGCTGGCGGCCGCGTTCGATCATCGCGAGATCGTGCTCGGCGCGCGCGACGGCAGCGCGACGTTCGATTTCCGCGTCGACCTCCGCAATGTTCCCGAAAGCCAGCTCGACGACGATTTCATGACGCACCTGGGCTTCGAGGCCGGCGGCGGCACGCTGTCGGTCGCATCGGTGCAGCCCGGCAGCGCGGCGGAGCAGGCGGGCCTGAAGGCCGGCGACAAGCTGGTCGCGCTCGACGGCAAGCCGATCGGCGGCGCGTCGCGCTTCATCGATTCCGTCAAGCACCATGCGGGCAAGGCGCTCGACCTGCGGATCGAGCGCGACGGCGCCGCGCAGACGGTATCGATCGTGCCGCAGATGCAGCGCGACGACGAATCGGGGCAGCAGGTCGGCCGGATCGGCGCGGCGCTGTCGATGCACACGCCGTCCGTCGACGTGCGCTACGGGCCGATCGAGAGCCTGCGGCTCGGCGTGCACCGCACGTGGGACATCTCCGTGTATTCGCTGCGGATGTTCGGGCGGATGATCACGGGCAACGCGTCGCTGAAGAACCTGTCCGGCCCCGTGACGATCGCCGACTACGCGGGCAAGAGTGCACGGCTCGGTCCGTCGGCGTTCCTGTCGTTCCTCGCCCTTGTCAGCATTAGCCTTGGCGTCCTGAACTTGTTGCCGATTCCCGTTTTGGACGGGGGGCATCTGTTATATTATGCGGTTGAAGCCGCGACCGGGAAAGCCGTCTCGGAGCGCTGGCAACTGATTCTGCAAAGAGCCGGGTTGATCTGCATCGTCGCGTTGTCGGCGATCGCGCTGTTCAACGATCTGGCTCGGCTAATCCATTTCTGAAGCGTCAGGCGGCCGCCGCTGGGCAGTCGCCCGATTTGATGCAGCTTAAATATTGGGGATGCATGTTGTTCAAACCTCATCGCTTTGTACCTAAGACAGTTGCAGCGGCCGCGCTCGCCGCGCACGGCCTCGCGGCGCATGCAGCGGCACCGTTCGTGGTGCAAGACATCAAGATCGAGGGGCTGCAGCGCGTCGAAGCGGGTTCGGTGTTCGCCTATCTGCCGATCAAGCAGGGCGATACCTTCACGGACGACAAGGCATCCGAAGCAATCCGCGCGCTGTACGCGACGGGCTTCTTCAACGACGTGCGCATCGCCACGCAGGGCAACGTCGTGATCGTGCAGGTGCAGGAGCGTCCGGCGATCGCGTCGATCGACTTCACCGGCACGAAGGAATTCGACAAGGACAACCTGACGAAGGCGCTGCGCGCCGTCGGTCTCGCCGACGGCCGCTACTACGACAAGGCACTCGTCGACAAGGCGGAGCAGGAGCTCAAGCGCCAGTACCTGACGCGCGGCTTCTACGCGGCCGAAGTCAAGACGACGGTCACGCCGGTCGACGCGAACCGCGTATCGATCCTGTTCGCGGTTGCCGAAGGCCCGAGCGCGAAGATCCGCCAGATCAACTTCATCGGCAACAAGGCGTTCAAGACGAGCACGCTGCGCGACGAGATGCAGCTGTCGACGCCGAACTGGTTCTCCTGGTACACGAAGAACGACCTGTACTCGAAGGAAAAGCTGACGGGCGACCTCGAGGCCGTGCGCTCGTACTACCTGAACCGCGGCTACCTCGAGTTCAACATCGAGTCGACCCAGGTGTCGATCTCGCCCGACAAGAAGGACATGTACCTGACGGTCACGCTGCACGAAGGCGAGCCGTACACGGTGTCGGGCATCAAGCTGTCGGGCAACCTGCTCGATCGCGAGGCCGAACTCAACAAGCTGATCAAGATCAAGCCGGGCGACCGCTTCTCGGCCGAAAAGCTGCAGCAGACCACCAAGTCGATCGTCGACAAGCTCGGTGAATACGGCTATGCATTCGCGGCCGTCAACGCGCAGCCGGACATCGACCAGGCGAACCACAAGGTGAACCTGAACCTCGTCGTCGATCCGAGCCGCCGCGTGTACGTGCGCCGCATCAACGTCGTCGGCAACACGCGCACGCGCGACGAAGTGGTGCGCCGCGAAATGCGCCAGCTCGAAAGCTCGTGGTTCGATTCGAACCGCCTCGCGCTGTCGAAGGACCGCGTGAACCGTCTCGGCTACTTCACCAACGTCGACGTGACGACGGTGCCGGTCGAAGGCACGAACGACCAGGTCGACGTGAACGTGAAGGTCGACGAAAAGCCGACCGGCGCGATCACGCTGGGCGCCGGCTTCTCGTCGACGGACAAGGTCGTGCTGTCGGCCGGCGTGTCGCAGGACAACGTGTTCGGTTCGGGTACCAGCCTGTCGGTGAACGTCAACACCGCGAAGAGCTACCGCACGCTGACCGTCACGCAGGTCGACCCGTACTTCACGGTCGACGGCATCAAGCGGATCACGGACGTCTACTACCGGACGTACCAGCCGCTCTACTATTCGACGAGCTCGAGCTTCCGGATCATCAGCGCGGGCGGCAACCTGAAGTTCGGCATCCCGTTCTCGGAAGTCGACACCGTCTACTTCGGCGCGGGCTTCGAGCAGAACCGCCTCGACGTCGATTCGAACACGCCGCAGAGCTACCAGGATTACGTGAACCAGTTCGGCCGCGTGTCGAACACGGTGCCGCTGACCGTCGCGTGGTCGCGCGACGCGCGCGACAGCGCGCTGATTCCGAGCCGCGGTTACTTCACGCAGGCGAACATGGAGTACGGCGTGCCGGTCGGCAAGATCCAGTACTACAAGGCCGACCTGCAGGCGCAGTACTACTATTCGTTCTCGCGCGGCTTCATCCTGGGCCTGAACCTGCAGGGCGGCTACGGTAACGGTATCGGCAACCCGTACCCGATCTTCAAGAACTACTACGCGGGCGGTATCGGCTCCGTGCGTGGCTATGAGCCGAGCTCGCTGGGCCCGCGCGACACGAAGACGAACGACCCGATCGGCGGTTCGAAGATGCTGGTCGGCAACATCGAGCTGACGTTCCCGCTGCCGGGCACCGGCTACGACCGTACGCTGCGCGTGTTCACGTTCCTCGACGGCGGTAACGTGTGGGGCAACGCGCCGGGCGGCACGAGTACGGGCGCCAACGGCCTGCGTTACGGCTATGGTGTGGGTCTCGCGTGGATCTCGCCGATCGGCCCGCTGAAGCTGAGCCTCGGCTTCCCGCTGCAGAAGCACGAAGGCGACCAGTACCAGAAATTCCAGTTCCAGATCGGGACGGCGTTCTGACCGAACGCATGACAACAGCAACGAGAGGGTAATTTTGCTAACCGGTAAGTTTTCGAAACGAGTGATGTGCGCGCTGACCGTTGCGCTGGCCCTGGGCGCGGCGACGGTTCACGCACAGGACGTCGCCCGCATCGCGGCGGTCAATTCGGATCGGATCCTGCGCGAGTCGGCGCCCGCGAAGGCGGCGCAGACGAAGCTCGAAGCCGAGTTCGCGAAGCGCGACAAGGATCTGCAGGATCTGGCGGCGCGCCTGAAGTCGATGTCCGATTCGCTGGACAAGGGCGGCACGTCGATGTCGGCGGCCGATCGCGCGCAGAAGCAGCGCGATCTCGCCCAGCTCGATACCGACTTCCAGCGCAAGCAGCGCGAGTTCCGCGAAGACCTGAACCAGCGTCGCAACGAGGAACTGGCGGCCGTGCTGGAGCGGGCGAACAAGGTCATCAAGCAGATCGCCGAGCAGCAGAACTACGACCTGATCGTGCAGGAGGCCGTGTACGTCAGCCCGCGCATCGACATCACCGACAAGGTGCTCAAGGCGCTCGCGTCCGGCTCGGCGAACTGAACGGAGCAGACGACGAATGGCATTGACGCTTGAGGAACTCGTAAAGCGGTTCGGCGGCGAGATCGCCGGCGACGCACAGTGCAAGGTGAGCGGGCTCGCGCCGCTCGACCAGGCAGGCCCTCAGCAACTCGCGTTCCTCGCGAATCCGAAGTACCTGTCGCAGGTCGAGTCGACCCGCGCAGGCGCGGTGCTGATCGCACCGAAGGATCTGGAAAAGCTGGGCGCGGCCGCTAACGGTCGCAATTTCATCGTGACGCCGAATCCGTACGCGTACTTCGCGCGCGTCGCGCAGATGTTCATCGACCTGGCCGCGCCGCCGCGCGCCGCCGGTGTGCATCCGAGCGCGACGATCGATCCGGCCGCGAAGGTCGCCGCGAGCGCGGTGATCGGCCCGCACGTGACGGTCGAGGCCGGCGCGGTGATCGAGGACGGCGTGCAGCTCGACGCGAACGTATTCGTCGGCCGCGGCACGACGATCGGCGCAGGCTCGCACCTTTATCCCAACGCATCGGTGTATCACGGCTGCAAGGTCGGACCGCGCGCGATCGTCCATGCGGGCGCGGTGATCGGCTCCGACGGCTTCGGCTTCGCGCCGGATTTCGTCGGCGACGGCGACGCCCGCACCGGCAGCTGGGTCAAGATCCCGCAGGTCGGCGGCGTATCGATCGGCCCGGACGTCGAGATCGGCGCGAACACGACGATCGATCGCGGCGCGATGGCGGACACCGTCATCGAGGAATGCGTGAAGATCGACAACCAGGTGCAGATCGGGCACAACTGCCGGATCGGCGCCTATACCGTGATCGCCGGCAGCGCCGGCATCGCGGGCAGCACGACGATCGGCCGCCACTGCATGATCGGCGGCGCGGCCGGGATTGCCGGCCATGTGACGCTCGGCGACTACGTCATCATCACCGCGAAGTCGGGCGTATCGAAGTCGCTGCCGAAAGCCGGCATCTATACCAGCGCGTTCCCGGCCGTCGACCACGGCGAATGGAACAAGAGCGCCGCGCTCGTGCGCAACCTCGACAAGCTGCGCGACCGCATCAAGGCGCTCGAAGCCGCGCTCGCCGCCCAGGGCGGCACGGAAGCCTGAGCGCGCCATGCGAGACCACCAACCGGGCACGGCCAGCGCAACCGGTCCGGTTTGTCAGACTGGGCCGCATGGCGGCCCGCTTCAGCCTTTGCATTACCACCGCGCAGCCTCTGCGTGAGACGAACCATCATGAGCACTGAAAAAATCAATCTCGACATCCACAAGATCCTCACGCTGCTGCCGCATCGCTACCCGATTCTGCTCGTCGATCGCGTGCTCGAACTCGAGCCGCACAAAGGGATCAAAGCGCTGAAGAACGTGTCGATCAACGAGCCGTTCTTCCAGGGGCACTTCCCGAAGCGGCCGGTGATGCCGGGCGTGCTGATCCTCGAGGCGCTCGCGCAGGCCGCGGCGCTGCTGACCTTCGCGGAAGAGCAGCCGAAGGATCCGGAGAACACGCTGTACTACTTCGTCGGGATCGACGGTGCGCGCTTCAAGCGTGTGGTCGAACCGGGCGACCAACTGATTCTGAACGTGACGTTCGAACGCTACATCCGCGGCATCTGGAAGTTCAAGGCGGTGGCGGAAGTGGACGGCAAGGTGGCGGCGGAAGCCGAACTGATGTGCACGGTCAAGACGGCCGACGCGGCGCCCTGAGCGACGCGGCACGCATGGGCAACGCAACGCGACACTTCACATCGAGAGGCAACGGCGCATGACCAGGATTCATCCCACCGCGATTGTCGAACCGGGCGCGCAGATCGACGAATCGGTCGAGATCGGCCCGTATGCGATCGTCGGCCCGAACGTCACGATCGGCGCGCGCACGACGATCGGCTCGCACAGCGTGATCGAAGGCCACACGACGCTCGGCGAGGACAATCGCATCGGCCATTACGCATCGGTCGGCGGCCGTCCGCAGGACATGAAGTACAAGGACGAGCCGACGAAGCTCGTGATCGGCAACCGCAACACGATCCGCGAATTCACGACGATCCACACGGGCACCGTGCAGGACGTCGGCGTGACGACGCTCGGCGACGACAACTGGATCATGGCCTATGTGCACATCGGCCATGACTGCAGCGTCGGCAGCCACGTGATCCTGTCGAGCAACGCGCAGATGGCCGGCCACGTCGAGATCGGCGACTGGGCGATCGTCGGCGGGATGTCGGGCGTTCACCAGTTCGTGCGCATCGGTGCTCACTCGATGCTGGGCGGCGCGTCGGCGCTCGTGCAGGACATTCCGCCGTTCGTGATCGCGGCAGGCAACAAGGCCGAGCCGCACGGGATCAACATCGAAGGGCTGCGCCGGCGCGGTTTCTCGCCCGACGCGATTTCGGCGCTGCGCAGCGCGTACCGCCTGCTGTACAAGAACGGCCTGTCGCTCGAGGAAGCGAAGGTGCAGCTGCGCGAGCTGGCGGAGGCGGGCGGCGACGGCGATGCGCCGGTGAAGGCGCTCGTCGAGTTCATCGACGCGTCGCAACGCGGCATCATCCGCTAAGCGATGCCGTTTCCGACCAATCAGCTCCGGCTCGCGATGGTGGCAGGCGAGCCATCGGGCGACCTGCTCGCGGCGTCGCTGCTCGGCGGGCTGCGCGAGCGGCTGCCCGAATCGGCCCAGTATTACGGGATCGGCGGGCCGCGGATGATCGCGCAGGGCTTCGATTCGCACTGGCAGATGGACAAGCTGACCGTGCGCGGTTATGTCGAGGCGCTGGGCCAGATTCCCGAGATCCTGCGGATTCGCGGCGAGCTGAAGCGCCAGGTGCTCGCGGAGCGGCCGGCCGCGTTCATCGGCATCGACGCGCCGGATTTCAACTTCAGCGTCGAACAGGCCGTGCGCGACGCGGGCATCCCGTCGATCCACTTCGTGTGCCCGTCGATCTGGGCATGGCGCGGCGGCCGGATCAAGAAGATCGCGAAGTCCGTCGATCACATGCTGTGCCTGTTCCCGTTCGAGCCGGCGATTCTCGACAAGGCAGGCGTCGCGTCGACCTACGTCGGCCATCCGCTGGCCGACGAGATCCCGCTGGAGCCCGACACGCATGGCGCGCGCATCGCGCTCGGCCTGCCCGCGGACGGTCCCGTGATCGCGGTGCTGCCGGGCAGCCGGCGCTCGGAGATTGCGCTGATCGGCCCGACGTTCTTCGCGGCGATGGCACTGATGCAGCAGCGCGAGCCCGGCGTGCGGTTCGTGATGCCGGCGGCGACGCCCGCGCTGCGCGAGCTGCTGCAGCCGCTCGTCGACGCGCATCCGCAGCTCGCGCTGACGATTACCGATGGCCGCTCGCAGGTCGCGATGACGGCCGCCGACGCGATCCTCGTGAAGAGCGGCACCGTCACGCTGGAAGCCGCGCTGCTGAAGAAGCCGATGGTGATCTCGTACAAGGTGCCCTGGCTGACCGGGCAGATCATGCGCCGGCAGGGCTACCTGCCGTATGTCGGCTTGCCGAACATCCTGGCGGGACGCTTCGTCGTGCCCGAGCTGCTGCAGCATTTCGCGACGCCCGAGGCGCTCGCCGATGCGACGCTCACGCAGCTGCGCGACGACGCGAACCGCCGCACGCTGACCGACGTGTTTACCGAAATGCATCTTTCGCTGCGGCAGAACACGGCCGCGAAGGCGGCCGAAGCGGTCGTGCGCGTGCTCGAACAACGCAAGGGGCGCGCATGACGGCAGTACGTGCACCGCGCCGCCGCGCGTCGAGCGACGTGCAGGGCGGCTTCGACTTCAGCCGGCCCGACGAGATCGTCTGCGGCGTCGACGAAGCCGGCCGCGGCCCGCTCGCGGGGCCGGTGGTGGCCGCGGCGGTGATTCTCGATCCGGCGCAGCCGATCGACGGGCTCGACGATTCGAAGGCGCTGTCCGCGAAGAAGCGCGACGTGCTGTACGACCTGATCGTCGCGCGTTCGCGCGCGTATTGCGTTGCGTCGGCAAGCGTCGACGAAATCGATACGCTGAACATCCTGCACGCGACGATGCTTGCGATGAAGCGGGCCGTCGAGGGCCTGTCGGTCCTGCCGACGCTCGCGCAGATCGACGGCAACCGTTGCCCGACGCTGACGGTGCGTGCCGAGGCGATCGTCAGCGGCGATGCGCTCGTACCGAGCATCTCGGCCGCGTCGATCCTCGCGAAGGTCACGCGCGACCGCATGCTCGTCGACCTGCACGAACGCTTCCCGGTGTACGGTTTCAACGTGCATGCGGGTTACGGCACCGCGAAACACCTTGCCGCGCTGCGCGAGCACGGCCCGTGCGAAGCGCACCGGCGCTCGTTCGCGCCGGTCCGGGCGGCACTCGACCTGATTCGATGAAAAGCATTACTTCCCGTGACAACCCGCTGTACAAGCGCCTGAAGGCGCTCGCGGGTTCGACGCACCATCAGCGCCGCGGCGGCCAGGCGATGCTCGAAGGATTCCATCTCGCGAGCGCGTACCTCGATACGGGTGCGACGCCCGAGCTGTGCGTGGCGACCGAAGGCGCGCTCGGCCACGCCGAGGCGCAGGCGATCGTCGCGCGCATCGACGCGCAGCGTGTCGTCACGCTGCCCGAAGCGCTGTTCGGGCAGTTGTCGAACGTCGTCAACGGCGTCGGGTTCCTGCTGCTCGTCGACCGGCCGGCGCAACCGCTGCCTGAGCGCGTGACGCACACGTCGGTCGTGCTCGACGGCGTGCAGGACGCCGGCAACGTCGGCTCGATCCTGCGCAGCGCCGCGGCGGCCGGTGTGCGCCACGTGTTCTGTGCGCCGGGCACGGCCTACGCGTGGTCGTCGAAGGTGCTGCGCTCGGGCATGGGCGCGCATTTCCTGCTGTCGATCCACGAAGACGTTGACGCCGCGGCGCTCGCCGAACGCCTCGACGTACCGGTCGCGCTGACCGATTCGCATGGCGCGCAGGCGCTCTACGACTGCGACCTGTCGGGGCCCGTCGCATGGGTGTTCGGCAACGAGGGCGCCGGCGTATCGGCGTTCTGGCGCGATGCGGCCACGCATCGCGTGACGATTCCGCAGCCGGGCGGGATGGAGTCGCTGAATGTCGCGGCAGCAGCGGCGATCTGCCTGTTCGAGCAGGTGCGACAGCAGCGGCCTGCGTGACGCCCCACGCAAGCATTCCCCGCACCACGAAAAAGGCCGCCTGCATGTGCAGGCGGCCTTTTTGTTTCCGGCTGCGGCCGAGCGGCCGCAAGCGCGCCGGCGCTCAGTACGACTGCCGGTCGAGGCGGATTTCCTGCAGGATCGTCGTCGCGATTTCCTCGATCGACTTGTGCGTCGACGACAGCCACTTGATCCCTTCGCGACGCATCATCGCTTCGGCCTCGTTGATCTCGAAGCGGCAGTTCTCGGGCGCCGCGTACTTGCTGCCCGGCCGTCGCTCGTTGCGGATCTCGGACAGGCGCTGCGGGTCGATCGACAGCCCGAACAGCTTTTCGCGGTGCGCGGAGAGCGCCGACGGCAGCTTGCCGCGTTCGAAGTCTTCCGGAATCAGCGGATAGTTCGCGGCCTTCACGCCGTACTGCATCGCGAGATACAGGCTCGTCGGCGTCTTGCCGCTGCGCGACACGCCGACGAGGATCACGTCGGCCTCCGACAGGTTGCGGTTCGACTGGCCGTCGTCGTGCGCGAGCGAGAAGTTGATCGCCTCGATCCGCGTCTTGTATTCCTCGGTATCCGCGTTCTGGTGGCCGCGGCCCATCGCGTGGCTCGACTTGAGCTCCAGCTCCTGCTCGAGCGGCTCGACGAAGCGCTGGAACATGTCGAGCACGAGCGCGTTCGAGCGCTTGACGATGTCGTTCGACTCGCTGTCGACGAGCGTCGTGAATACGATCGCGCGGCGGCCGTCGTGCACGGCGGCCTCGTTGATCTTCTCGACGGTCGCATAGGCCTTGTCGAGCGAGTCGACGAACGGCACGCGCACGAGACGGAATTTCTGGTCGAACTGGGAGAGGATCGAGTGCGCGAAGGTTTCGGCAGTAATCCCGGTGCCGTCGGAGACGATGAAAACGGTAGGCAGCATGAATCTGGGCGTCGAACGTGAAGGGCGGTTGCACGGGGCGGCTGGAGGTTCGCCTCCAGACACAGTGACAAGGTCGCGCCACATCCGGCAGCCGGCACGGTAGAATAGCGGCAACCTGTTGGATAAGCAATTGCGGGGGCAGGGCGCGAACGGCGCCCGTGGCTTCGCCGCTCGATTCCAAAATTCCCGGCAAGTTTGGCGATTTGTCTGCAAATATCGCCCTTCTGCCGGGATTTTTGCAAATCGGGTCGGAAGATTTTCCGCCCTGCGAGTGTTTATCTAACAGGTTGCGCAAGACGCGCCGCGCCTTTTTGCAAGCGCCCGCGTCCAAGCCCACTTGCGCGATCGAGCATTTTTTTCACACTTAGGGGCTTGTATGACTAACGCAGCAAACGTCGCAAAGGACCAGGCGTATGTAATTCCGTTCGAGCAGTTGCGGATGACCGATGTGGAGATCGTCGGCGGCAAGAATGCGTCGCTCGGCGAGATGATCAGCCAGCTTTCCGAAGCTGGCGTTCGCGTGCCCACCGGTTTCGCCACGACCGCGCTCGCCTTCCGCGATTTCCTCACGCACAACGACCTTACCGACCGCATCGCCAAGCGTCTCGAGTCGCTCGACATCGACGACGTGAAGGCGCTCGCCGAAGCCGGTGCCGAAATCCGCAAGTGGATCGTCGACGCGCCGATGCAGGCGCGCCTCGAGCAGGAAATCCGCGCGCAGTTCGAAGTCCTGAAGAACGGCTCGCCGGGCGAGCTGTCGTTCGCCGTGCGCTCGTCCGCGACCGCGGAAGACCTGCCCGACGCATCGTTCGCCGGCCAGCAGGAGTCGTACCTGAACGTCGTCGGCATCGAAGACGTGCTCGACCGCATGAAGCACGTGTTCGCGTCGCTGTATAACGACCGCGCGATCTCGTACCGCGTGCACAAGGGCTTCACGCACGCCGAGGTCGCTCTGTCGGCCGGCGTGCAGCGCATGGTCCGCTCGGACGTCGGCGCCGCCGGCGTGATGTTCACGATCGACACCGAATCGGGCTTCAAGGACGCCGTGTTCATCACGTCGAGCTACGGCCTGGGCGAAACCGTCGTGCAGGGCGCGGTGAACCCGGACGAGTTCTATGTGTTCAAGACGACGCTCGCACAGGACAAATACCCGATCATCCGCCGCTCGATCGGCTCGAAGCTGATCAAGATGGAATTCACGCAGCCGGGCGAGCCGGGCCGCGTGAAGACGGTCGACGTGTCGCACGAGCAGCGCAACCGCTACTCGATCACCGACGAGGACGTGATCGAGCTGGCGAAGTACGCGGTCATCATCGAGAAGCACTACCAGCGTCCGATGGACATCGAGTGGGGCAAGGACGGCCGCGACGGCAAGATCTTCATCCTGCAGGCGCGTCCGGAAACGGTGAAGAGCCAGGCGAGCGGCAAGGCCGAGCAGCGCTTCAAGCTGAAGGGCCAGTCGCAGGTTCTCGCGACGGGCCGTGCGATCGGCCAGAAGATCGGCGCGGGCCGCGTGCGCGTGATCCAGGATCCGTCGGAAATGGAACGCGTGCAGCCGGGCGACGTGCTGGTTGCCGACATGACCGACCCGAACTGGGAGCCGGTGATGAAGCGTGCAGCCGCGATCGTCACGAACCGTGGCGGCCGGACCTGCCACGCGGCGATCATCGCGCGTGAGCTCGGCGTGCCGGCGGTCGTCGGCTGCGGCGACGCAACCGACGTGCTGAAGGACGGCGCGCTCGTCACCGTGTCGTGCGCGGAAGGCGACGAAGGCAAGATCTACGACGGCCTGCTCGAGACGGAAGTCACGGAAGTGCAGCGCGGCGAACTGCCGGAAATCCCGGTCAAGATCATGATGAACGTCGGCAACCCGCAGCTCGCGTTCGACTTCTCGCAGCTGCCGAACGGCGGCGTGGGCCTCGCGCGTCTCGAGTTCATCATCAACAACAACATCGGCGTTCACCCGAAGGCGATTCTCGAGTACCCGAACATCGACCAGGACTTGAAGAAGGCTGTCGAGAGCGTCGCGCGCGGCCACGCGTCGCCGCGTCAGTTCTACGTCGACAAGCTGACGGAAGGTGTCGCGACGATCGCCGCGGCGTTCTATCCGAAGCCCGTGATCGTGCGCCTGTCCGACTTCAAGTCGAACGAGTACAAGAAGCTGATCGGCGGTTCGCGTTACGAGCCGGACGAGGAAAACCCGATGCTGGGCTTCCGCGGCGCGTCGCGCTACATCGCTGAAGACTTCGCACCGGCGTTCGAGATGGAGTGCCGTGCATTGAAGCGCGTGCGCGACGAGATGGGCCTGACCAACGTCGAGATCATGGTGCCGTTCGTGCGTACCGTGAAGCAGGCGGAACGTGTCGTCGGCCTGCTCGAGAAGTTCGGCCTGAAGCGCGGCGAAAACGGCCTGCGCCTCGTGATGATGTGCGAAGTCCCGACCAACGCGATCCTCGCCGAAGACTTCCTGCAGCACTTCGACGGTTTCTCGATCGGCTCGAACGACCTCACGCAGCTCACGCTCGGCCTCGACCGCGACTCGGGCATGGAACTGCTGGCGGTCGACTTCGACGAACGCGATCCGGCCGTCAAGTTCCTGCTGAAGCGTGCGATCGATACCTGCCGCAAGATGGGCAAGTACGTCGGCATCTGCGGCCAGGGCCCGTCCGATCACCCGGACTTCGCGCAATGGCTGGCCGACGAAGGCATCGTGTCGATCTCGCTGAACCCGGACACGATCATCGATACGTGGCAGGCGCTCGCCAACCGGAAGTAACGGCCGGTAACGCACCTTCGGCGAAAGCGCGGGTCCACCGCGCTTTCGTTGAAGGCAAAATGCAAGGTTCATGCTATAAACACCCCGGTAGACGCCGGGGTGTTTTTGTTTGTCGGGACGCGCCGGGCCGCCCCAAGCGTGCCGACCGCCCCCTCGAGGGGCGGTGAACGTGTCGATCCGGAGTAGCGCTTCAGCGCGTACTCCGGTCCCATGCAACGCAAGTGAGCGTTGGGGCGTTTTCTGGAGACCACAATGATGTCGGGGCATCTGTTCTGGTGGGTTGCGGTGGGTGTGCTGGTCGTGGCCGAGTTGCTGACGGGCACGTTCTATCTGCTGATGATCGCGCTCGGCTTTCTCGCGGGCGGGTTGCTGCAACTGGCGGGTTTCGCGCCGCACGTGCAGTTCGGCGCGGCGGCCGTGGTGGCGATCGTCGCGATGATCGTGCTGCGCCGTTCGGGGCTCGGCCGCAAGCAGAAGCGCGACACGTCGACGAATCCCGACATCAATCTCGATATCGGTGCGACCGTTACGGTCGACGCGTGGCGTGACGGTCGTGCGCGCGTGCAGTATCGCGGCGCCGACTGGGACGTCGAGCTCGCGAACGGCGAGCGCGACGATGCGCACGTGTATCAGGTAAGCGCCGTGCGCGGCAACTGTCTCGTGGTCGTGGCGAAACCCGCGGGCTGATTGTCCGCCGGTACAACAAGGAGGGAATAGTTCATGGATTCGCTGATCATCTGGGTTGTCCTGCTCGTCATCGCGATCGTGATCGTGTCGAAGACGGTGAAGATCGTGCCGCAGCAGCATGCGTGGGTGCTCGAGCGCTTCGGTCGCTATCACGCGACGCTGTCGCCGGGGCTGAACATCGTGCTGCCGTTCGTCGATCGCATCGCGTACCGGCACGTGCTGAAGGAAATTCCGCTCGACGTGCCGAGCCAGATCTGCATCACGCGCGACAATACGCAGCTTCAGGTCGACGGCGTGCTGTATTTCCAGGTGATGGACCCGATGAAGGCGTCGTACGGGTCGAGCAACTTCGTGCTCGCGATCACGCAGTTGTCGCAAACGATGCTGCGCTCGGTAATCGGCAAGCTGGAGCTCGACAAGACCTTCGAGGAGCGCGACTTCATCAACCACAGCATCGTGTCGGCGCTCGACGAGGCCGCGGCGAACTGGGGCGTGAAAGTGCTGCGCTACGAGATCAAGGACCTGACGCCGCCGAAGGAGATCCTGCACGCGATGCAGGCGCAGATCACCGCCGAGCGCGAGAAGCGCGCGCTGATCGCCGCGTCCGAAGGCCGCAAGCAGGAGCAGATCAACCTCGCGTCGGGCGCGCGCGAGGCGGCGATCCAGAAGTCCGAAGGCGAGCGGCAGGCCGCGATCAACCAGGCGCAGGGCGAGGCGGCCGCGATTCTCGCGGTGGCCGAGGCGAACGCGCAGGCGATCCAGAAGATCGCGAGCGCGATCCAGTCGCAGGGCGGGATGGACGCGGTGAACCTGAAGGTCGCCGAGCAGTATGTCGGCGCGTTCTCGAATCTCGCGAAGCAGGGTAATACGCTGATCGTGCCGTCGAACCTGTCGGATCTCGGCAGTGCGATCGCATCGGCGATGTCGATCGTCAAGAACGCGTCGCCGGCCGCGGGCGGGAAGGGCTGAGCCGGACGCACTATGTGCCGACGGCTGCCGTATGCGATAGGCGTGCGGCGAATCGTCGCGCAGCCGGGCGGGCTCGGATGAGGTCCGTCGGTTGCCGGCTGGCCCGTATCGTCAACCGAACCGGCGCGGCATCCGGAATCCCGCCGCCCGCGTCCGGTCGCCGATATGTGCGAATCACGCTTTACAAAGCAACACGGCCCGCTTCGAGCGGGCCGTATCGTTTGTGATGCGTATCGCGCGCGTCAGGTGCCGGCGCGCATGATGCGCGCTTTCTCGCGTTCCCAGTCGCGCTTCTTCTCGGTTTCGCGCTTGTCGTGCAGCTTCTTGCCTTTCGCGAGCGCGATGTCGCACTTCACGCGGCCGCCCTTGTAGTGGAAGTTCAGCGGCACGAGCGTGTAGCCGCGCTGCTCGACCTTGCCGATCAGTTTCTTGATTTCCTCACGGTGCAGCAGCAGCTTGCGCGTGCGGACCGGGTCGGGCTTGATGTGCGTCGAGGCTTCGGGCAGCGGGCTGATATGGGTGCCGATCAGGAAGATCTCGGCGTTCTTCACCACGACGTAGCCTTCCTTGATCTGGCCTCGCCCGGCACGCAGCGCCTTGACTTCCCAGCCCTCAAGCACGAGCCCCGCTTCGTAGCGTTCCTCGATGTGATAATCGAAGTGCGCTTTCCTGTTGTCGATGATGCTCATGAAAGGATCGGGCCAACTCGTTTAAAATCACGATTTTAGCAAAGCGGGGCGTGAATCGCCCGGCTTGCGTTCCCACCTTGAGCGATGCCGCGCGATTTATGGCAGATGTCCAGAAAACCGTATTGATCCGTCATTCGGCGGAACAGATGTTCGACCTCGTCACCGACGTGGCCGATTACCCCAATTTCCTGCCCTGGTGCGGCGGCGTCGAGATTCGCCGTCAGGACGACAGCGGGATGGAAGCGCGCATCGATATCAACTTCAAGGGCATCAAGCAGCATTTCGCGACGCGCAACACGCAGCAGCGTCCGACGCGGATCGACATGGAGTTCACGGACGGCCCGTTCAAGAAGTTCACGGGCTCGTGGCGCTTCACCGCGCTGCGCGCCGATGCGTGCAAGATCGAATTCGCGCTGCACTACGAGTTTTCGAGCATCCTGCTCGAGAAAATCATCGGGCCGGTGTTCAGCCACATCGCGAACACGTTCGTCGATTCGTTCGTGAAGCGTGCGGACCAGCGCTACGGGAAGGGGTGACGCGATGCTGTCGATCGAAGTCTGCTATGCGCTGCCGGACCGCCAGACGCTGATTCGGGTGTCGCTGCCCGAAGGCGCGACCGTTCGCTCCGCGATCGACGCGAGCGGCGTGCTCGCGCTGCACCCGGAGATCGACCTCGCGCAAGCGAAGACGGGCGTGTACGGCAAGCTCGCGCCGCTCGATGCGCCGCTCGCCGACCACGATCGCGTCGAGATCTACCGCCCGCTGATCGTCGATCCGAAGCTGGCGCGCCAGCGGCGCGTCGACAAGTCCCGCCGCGCCGGCTCGATCGAGGGCCGCAAGTGGATGCACAAGGACGCGCGCTGACGCGCGATTCCGCTTCTTTCGCTCCTTCCGCTCCGATTCGTCTGATCAAACGCCGCGGCGCTCAGTGGGCCGCGGCGTTCGCGTTGACCGACGCGCTGCCCGGCGTGTCTCCGCCGGCGGGCGTGTCGTCGTGCTGTCGCACCGAGCCGTACACGCCTGCGAGCAGCAGCACGAGCGCGGCGATCTCGAGCGCGTGCGGCATCCGCTGGTCGAAGGCGAACGCGTAAAGCATCGCGAACACGGTTTCGAACACGATCAACTGACCCGACAGCGTGAGCGGCAACCGCTTCGACGCCGCATTCCACAGCCCGTTGCCGAGCCATGACGCGCCGATCGCGAGTACGAGATTCAGCAGCCAGAACAGTTGCCAGCGCGACGCCGGGACGGCCGCCTGCACCGTGCCGGCCGGCAGCGCGAGGATCGCGATCCAGCAGAGCGCGCCGATCAGGCCTGTCACGACACCCCACAGCACCGACCATTCGTTGCCGCCGAAATGATGATGGCGCTGCAGGTAGCGCGTGTTCGCGACCGCGTACCAGGTCCAGCTCGCGAGCGCGCCGGCCGCGCAGGCGATGCCCGCGAGCTTCTGGCCGAGCGTCGTCGCGTGCGCGGCCTCGGACGTGAACAGGTCGACGTTGATGCAAGCGATGCCCGCGATCACCAGTGCGAGCGGGACGGCAAGCCGCCGCAGCGGCACGGCGCCGTGGTCGCCGATGCCCGCGAGCGTGACGGTGACGGGCAATACGCCGACGATCAGCGAGCTGGGCGCGATGCCGATCAGATGCACGGCGCCGGACAGCAGCATGTAGTAAGCGACGTTGCCGACGACCGCGAGCTTCACGAGCGCGACGAGATCTTCGCGGGTCAGCCGCGCGAGCAGCGAGCGGGCGGCCGGCAGCGCGGCCGCGAGTGACACGACGCCATACATCGCGTAGCGGCCGGCGCTCAGCAGCAGCGGCGAGAAGTCGGTCAGCAGCCGCGGAACGAGAAACACCATGCCCCACAGGGCACCTGCCAGAACACCATAGACCACACCGCGCCGCATCGACCGCTCCGAACACATGACTGACGAGCGCGCATCTTAGCGACGCCGGTTCGGCGGCGTCTTGTTCATTCCTGCACTCGGGGCGTGGCGGGGTTTCGATGTGCCGTGCGACGGAGCGGTCGCGATCCGTTCCTGGTTATCGAGGGTTCGCGGCCGCGGTACGGTGCGAATCAGCCGTCGGCCGGGTCGGGCGTCGCACCGGCGCCGTCGCCCGACGCCCGCACGCGCGCCGGGCGACGCACGGTGCGCAGCTTGCCGCTGTTGCCGCCGCCGCAGTAGAAAAGATCGCGGCCGTCGGATTCGAGCCCCGACACGCCGACGCCGGGCGGCATGTCGACCTGCTCGAGCACCTGGCCCGTACGCGGATCGACGTGCCGCAAATCGCTCTGGTCGGCTTCCCAGGTGCCGTGCCACAGCTCGCCGTCGACCCACGTCACGCCGGTGACGAAGCGATTCGATTCGATCGTGCGCAGCACGGCGCCCGATTCCGGATCGATCTGATGAATCTTGCGTTCGCGGTACTGGCCGACCCACAGCGTGCCTTCGGCCCACGCGAGCCCAGAGTCGGCGCCGCCGCCGGGTGCCGGGATCGTAGCGAGCACGCGGCCCGATTCCGGATCGATCTTCTCGATGCGGTCCTCGACGATCTGGAACAGGTGGCGGCCGTCGAACGCCGTGCCCGCATGCGCGGCGACGTCGAGCGAGCGGACGGTCGTGCCGCGCTCCGGATCGAGCGCATTCAGCTTGTCGCCGGACGCGTACCACACGTGCCGCCCGTCGAACGTGACGCCGTGCACGCCGTCGACGCCCGGAAACGGGCCGTATTCGCGAATGATGTCTGCATTGGAGCGTTTCATGTTCGTCACCTCGTCGTTCGGTGAGGCCATCCTAATCTCCCGGCAGCGCGGCAGGGAGTAACAAGGTCGTCGCGAATCCGGGCAGCGGCGGCGTCATCCAGCGGCGCGCGCGGCCGCGTCCGAGTGCCTGCACCTTGGCCGCTTCGGCGAGCGCGTCGAGCGCGCGCTGCACGGTGCGCTGGCTCGCGCCGAGCGCGAGCGCCAGCGCGGAGCTCGACCACGCCTCGCCGTCGGCGAGGAGCGCGAGCACGGCCGCGTGGCGATCGTCGACCGGGCGCGCGAGTACGACGGTCTCGCGCACGCCGAGCGGTTCGAGCGCGAAGCCGCGCGGCGTCGCGGTGACGTTCGCGAGCGGCCGCAGCACCGCTCGGAGCCGGCCGATCTCGACGCGCAGGCGCGCGCGATGCGATTCATCCGCATGTTTCGCGCGGAACGCGGCGGCCACGAGCGCGTTTCTCGACACGTCGGCCGGCCATGCCTCGCCGAGCGCGCGGGCGAGCACGAACAGCACGGGGCGGCGCGCGAGCGACACGGTCGTGCGCGCGTCGCGCACCGTGTGGCGGCACGCGTCGACGACGAGCGTATTCGACGCGAACAGCGTCTCGACTTCGTCGAGCTGAACGAGCCGCGACGTGCCGCGCGCGATGAGTCGCGCGGCCGGCGCATCGAGCACGCGCGCGGCGGTATCGATTTCGGCCGTCAGCGCGGCGATGCCGGTGTCGCGGGCGGCTGCGCGTGCACGGGCGAGCGCAGCGCGGGCCGCATGCGTGCGGATGCGGCGCATCGCGATGCCGGCCGCGATCAGTTCATGGGCGGCGCGCGACGCGGCCGGCAGCGGCGCGGGATCGAGATGCGCGAGCATCCGTTCGGCATCGTCGATGCGACCGATCAGCAGCAGCCGGCGCACGTCGAGATAACGCGCATGCGCGGCGTTCGCGCGGTCGCCGTGCGCGTCGAGCGTCGCGCACGCGGCATCGAGCGCGCGCGTCGGCCAGCGGAGGTCGCGCGACGCGAGCGCGATCTCGGCTTCCGCGACGACGCAGCGCGCACGCGCCACGGCTTCCTTTGCGCCGCACGCGCGCGCGGCGCCGCGCACGAGTGCCCGCGCGCGCTCGAAATCGCCGAGCTGAGCCATCGCGATTCCGCGCAGCGCGAGCGCCGGCGCGTCGTCGCGCAGCGCGACGCGGTTCAGCGCGCCGAGCGCGTCACCGGCCGCGAGCGCGCGCGCGGCCGCGGTGATCAGCGAATCCATCCGAATCCCGACACACTTGTCACTCCCTCCGGCCCGATGCCGAGCACTAATCTAGCACCACGCACACGGCGCCGTACGCCGTGCCCGGATACCCATCGGAAGGAGGAACCCGCAATGACGACCCATCTCACCGGAACGCGCGACGAATGGCTGGCCGAGCGCAGGGCGCTGCTCGAAGCAGAAAAGGCGCTGACGCGGCAAAGCGACGAACTCGCGCGGCGGCGCCAGGCACTGCCTTGGGTGCGCGTCGACAAGACCTACCGGTTCGACACCGAAGAAGGGCAGGCGACGCTCGACGACCTGTTTCGCGGCCGTTCGCAACTGCTCGTTTATCACTTCATGTTCGGCCCCGACTACAAGGCCGGCTGCCCGTCGTGCTCGGCGCTCGCGGACGGTTTCGACGGTTTTGCCGTGCACCTGGCGAACCACGACGTGACGCTCGCGGCCGTGTCGCGCGCGCCGCTCGCGAAGCTGCTCGCGTACCGGCAGCGGATGGGGTGGACTTTCCCGTGGGCGTCGTCGGTCGGCAGCGATTTCAACTTCGACTTCAATGTGTCGTTCACCGAAACGCAGCGGCGCACGGGCGACGTCGAATACAACTACGCGAGGGCGGGACATGCGATGGACATGGATCCGCCGCCGGCGCCCGTCGTGCAGTTCGCGGCGACGTGCGGCACCGACGCGGCCACGTATTCGCTCGACCGGCCGGGGATGAGCGCGTTCGTGCGCGAGGACGGCGCCGTCTATCACACGTATTCGACCTATGCGCGCGGCCTCGACGGGCTGTGGGGGATGTACCAGTGGCTCGATCGCGCGCCGCGCGGGCGCAACGAGGCGGGCCCGTGGTGGCGCCGGCACGACGAATACGCGCGCGGCTGAGCGCGGGCCGGCGACGGGGCGGGAGCGTGCGATGACACGGCCGGCAACCGGCGACACGGGCCGCGATCGGCGCGCATTCGGCGCGGCGCTCGTCGCCGTGTTCGCCGCCGCGGCGATGGCGACACTGGCGCAGCACGCGTCGATGGACGCGATGGGCGGCGAACCGATGCCCGGCGGCTGGATGCTCTCGTCCGCATGGCTGCGGCCGTGCGGATGGGGTGCCGGCCGCGCGTTCGCGGCGTTCGCCGGCATGTGGGGCACGATGACGGTGACGATGATGCTTCCCGTGCTGGCGCCGACGCTCTGGCGATACCGGCAGCGCGTCGGCCAGCTGGGCGCGGCGCGCTCGACCTGGCTGGTCGTCGTCGCGGGCGCCGGGTATTTCGCGGTATGGATGGCGCTCGGCGCGGTGACGTTTGCGCTCGGCGGCGCGCTGACCGCCGCCGCGGCACGGCTGCCGGCGCTCGCCCGTGCGATGCCGTTCGCGGCCGGCGCGGTCGTGCTCGGCGCGGGCGTGTTGCAGTTCTCGGTGTGGAAGGCGCGCCGGCTGGCGTGCTGCCGGCACGCTGCGGCGGGCCCGCGCCGGTCGCGCCCGGATGCCGGCGCGGCCTGGCGGCACGGTGTGCGAACCGCGACGCGTTGCGGCGCCTGTTGCGGGAACCTGATGGCGATCGCGCTGGCGGCCGGCATGATGGATCTGCGCGTGATGGCCGCCGTGACGGTCGCGATTGCCGCCGAGCGGCTGGCGCCGGCCGGCGAGCGCGTTGCGCGGCTGGTCGGCGGTATCGCGATCGGGGGCGGTCTCGCGATGATCGCGCGCGCGGCCGGGCTGGTATAAGACCGGGGAGGCGAGCCGATCCGGCGCGTTGCCGGGCTGCGGGCGACCGGTGCCGCGGCTGCCGTGTGGCCCGGCCGCGACAGGCGCGGTTGCCGCGGCGCAGCCCGTTGCGCGAATGGCTCGATGCGGCGGTGAAACGAAAAGCGATCGAAAACGAACCGAACGGCGATCCGAACGATTCGGCCCCCGGACGCATGAAAACGGCTAAGCCGTTGTTCGTGTTGTGAAAATTCGCAGCGCTTCGCGTATAATTCGCTTTTGCGCCCATAGGATTTGCCATGCGTCTGATCCAAAAAGCACTCACTTTCGATGACGTGCTCCTCGTACCCGCCTTTTCCGACGTTCTCCCGCGCGACACCAGCCTCAAGACCAAGCTGACCCGCAACATCTCCCTGAACATGCCGCTCGTGTCCGCCGCCATGGACACGGTCACCGAAGGTCGTCTCGCGATCGCGATGGCGCAGCAGGGTGGCGTCGGTATCGTCCACAAGAACCTCACGCCGGCCGAACAAGCCCGCGAGGTCGCGAAGGTCAAGCGTTTCGAGTCGGGTGTCGTCCGTGACCCGATCACGGTGCCGCCGCAAATGAAGGTGCGCGATGTAATCGCGCTGTCGCGCCAGCATGGCATCTCGGGGTTCCCGGTCGTCGAAGGCCCGCAGCTCGTCGGCATCGTCACGAACCGCGACCTGCGTTTCGAAACGCGCCTCGACGAGCCGGTCAAGTCGATCATGACGCCGCGCGAGCGCCTCGTCACGGTCAAGGAAGGCACGCCGCTCGCCGAAGCGAAGGCGCTGATGCACAGCCACCGCCTCGAGCGCGTGCTGGTCGTCAACGACGCGTTCGAACTGCGCGGCCTGATGACCGTCAAGGACATCACGAAGCAGACCGAGCACCCGGACGCGTGCAAGGACGAACACGGCAAGCTGCGCGCAGGCGCGGCGGTCGGCGTCGGTCCCGACAACGAAGAACGCGTCGAGCTGCTGGTGCAGGCCGGCGTCGACGTGATCGTCGTCGATACCGCGCACGGTCACAGCAAGGGCGTGCTCGAGCGCGTCCGCTGGGTCAAGCAGAATTTCCCGCACGTCGAGGTGATCGGCGGCAACATCGCGACGGCCGCTGCCGCGAAGGCGCTCGTCGAATACGGCGCGGACGCGGTCAAGGTCGGTATCGGCCCCGGCTCGATCTGCACGACGCGGATCGTCGCGGGCGTCGGCGTGCCGCAGATCAGCGCGATCGCGAACGTCGCGGAAGCGCTGAAGGGCACCGGTGTGCCGTGCATCGCCGACGGCGGCGTGCGCTTCTCGGGCGACGTGTCGAAGGCCCTCGCGGCCGGCGCGAACGCGGTGATGATGGGCAGCATGCTGGCGGGCACCGAAGAGTCGCCGGGCGACGTGTTCCTGTACCAGGGCCGCCAGTACAAGGCGTACCGCGGCATGGGTTCGGTCGGTGCGATGAAGGACGGCGCGGCAGACCGCTATTTCCAGGACAACTCGGCGAACATCGACAAGCTCGTGCCGGAAGGCATCGAAGGCCGCGTCGCGTACAAGGGTTCGGTCAACGCGATCCTGTTCCAGCTGGTCGGCGGCGTGCGCGCCAGCATGGGCTACTGCGGCTGCCGGACGATCGACGAGCTGCACGACAAGGCCGAATTCGTCCAGATCACCGCTGCGGGCATGCGCGAGTCGCACGTGCACGACGTGCAGATCACGAAGGAAGCGCCGAACTACCACGTGGACTGACCGCCGATGAAACCGCTGTTGCGAGCCGTGCTGATCATCGATGCCGTGCTGCTGCTGGCGTTCGGCGTGCTGTTCGTGCTGACGCCCTGGCAGTCGCTCTTCAACGCGCTGCAGCTTGCGAACATCCAGCCGGCGATGCTCGGCCAGGCGTTCGGCATCGCATTGCTCGGGCTCGCGTGGCTCGCGTTTCATGCGGCGTTCAACGGCGATCTCACGGCGCCCGTCGCGCGGTCGGTCGGCCACGTGTACTGGCTGACCGGCGTGCTGACGATCGTCTGGTCGATCGGCACCGGCAGCGGTCCCGCGCTCGCGGCCGCCGGCCGGGTGCTGTCGGCCGTGGCCGGGGTCGCGCTGATCATGCTGGGCCTCGGCGGCGTGCGGCTCGCATCGGCCGTGCGCCGGCGCGAGAAAGCGCAGGCGCTCGAGGCGCGCGCACCGGCGCAGCGTCCGGCCGAGCCGGCGATGGCGCCGGCGTCGTCGCCCGCACCGCAGCGCGTCGAACCCGTCGTTAGCCGTCCCGCGGCGCCCGCCGCGCCGTCGTCGGCCGCGTCCAGCCAATCAGGCGGCGTCGCACTCGACGAGCGCCCGCCGATGCAGGATTGAACGGCCATGCGTCGCGCGTGCCGCCTGCCGCCCGACGCCGCTGTCCATGCTATTGACGCAGCGCTTCGTGCGCTGCTTTTCTTCTTCTCTTCATCCCGTCCGCAGCCATGCACGACAAAATCCTGATTCTCGACTTCGGTTCGCAAGTCACCCAACTGATTGCGCGGCGCGTGCGTGAAGCGCACGTCTACTGCGAAATCCATCCGAACGATGTGTCCGACGACTTCGTCCGCGAGTTCGCGCCGAAGGCGGTGATCCTGTCGGGCAGCCACGCGAGCACGTACGAAGACCACCAGCTGCGCGCGCCGCAGGCCGTGTGGGATCTCGGCGTGCCGGTGCTCGGCATCTGCTACGGCATGCAGACGATGGCCGTGCAACTCGGCGGCAAGGTCGAGTGGAGCGACCATCGCGAATTCGGCTATGCGGAAATGCGCGCGCACGGCCATACGCGCCTGCTCGACGGCATCGAGGATTTCACGACGGCCGAAGGCCACGGGATGCTGAAGGTCTGGATGAGCCATGGCGACAAGGTCGCCGAGCTGCCGCCGGGCTTCGCGCTGATGGCATCGACGCCGAGCTGCCCGATCGCCGGCATGGCCGACGAGGCGCGCGGCTACTACGCGGTGCAGTTCCACCCGGAAGTCACGCATACGGTGAAGGGCCGCCAGATCATCGAGCGCTTCGTGCTGCAGATCGCCGGCGCGAAGCCCGACTGGATCATGCGCAACCACATCGAGGAAGCCGTCGCGAAGATCCGCGAGCAGGTCGGTGACGAGGAAGTGATTCTCGGCCTGTCGGGTGGCGTCGATTCGAGCGTCGCGGCTGCGCTGATCCACCGCGCGATCGGCGACCAGCTCACCTGCGTGTTCGTCGACCACGGCCTGCTGCGCCTGAACGAAGGCAAGATGGTGCTCGACATGTTCGAGGGCCGCCTGCATGCGAAGGTCGTGCACGTCGACGCGTCCGATCAGTTCCTCGGCCACCTGGCCGGCGTGACCGATCCGGAAGCGAAGCGCAAGATCATCGGCCGCGAGTTCGTCGAGGTGTTCCAGGCCGAGGCGAAGAAGCTGTCGAAGGCGAAGTGGCTCGCGCAGGGCACGATCTATCCGGACGTGGTCGAATCCGGCGGCACGAAGACGAAGAAGGCGACGACGATCAAGAGCCACCACAACGTCGGTGGCCTGCCGGAAACGCTCGGCCTGAAGCTGCTCGAGCCGCTGCGCGACCTGTTCAAGGACGAAGTGCGTGAGTTGGGCGTCGCGCTCGGCCTGCCGCCGGAGATGGTGTATCGCCATCCGTTCCCGGGCCCGGGCCTCGGCGTGCGGATCCTCGGCGAAGTGAAGCGCGAATACGCCGACCTGCTGCGCCGCGCGGACGCGATCTTCATCGAGGAACTGCGCAACACGACCGCGACCGCGCAGGATGCGGCTGCCGGCCTGTGCGGCGAGGCCGATGTCGGCAAGAGCTGGTACGACCTGACGAGCCAGGCGTTCGCGGTGTTCCTGCCGGTGAAGTCGGTCGGCGTGATGGGCGACGGCCGCACGTACGACTACGTGACGTCGCTGCGCGCAGTGCAGACGACCGACTTCATGACCGCACACTGGGCGCACCTGCCGTACGCGCTGCTCGGCCGCGCGTCGAACCGGATCATCAACGAGGTGCGCGGGATCAACCGTGTGGTGTACGACATCTCGGGGAAGCCGCCGGCGACGATCGAGTGGGAGTGATCTGGTGTCGGGGCATGCCTCGATAGCGGATTGCGGCACCGGTTGATGCGAACGCCCGGCAGGAAATCCTGCCGGGCGTTGTTTTTTTGCGCTGTTGGCGGGTCGTCAATCGATTGACGGTAACGGAGGTCTACAGATGCGAACGTCTAACGCTGCTGTGCCCCAACTTACGCTGCCAGGCTTCGAGGCAACGCAATTGGCACCTGAGCATCGCTTTTTCTTCGCCGTGATGCCCGATCCGGACACCGCTGCGTGCATGGCCGAAAGGGGCGCTCGCCTGGGCGCCGGGATGCGAGTCGACGGCCGGCCGCTGCATGCCGGGCGTCTGCATGTCACGTTGCAACTTGTGGGCGATTTCGCGTATGTGCCGGAGGTCATCCTCGCGCGTGCATGCGTTGCGGCGGCAAGTATCGACGTGCCGTCATTCGGCGTGACATTCGATCAGATCCTCAGCTTCAACGGGCGGCCGGGGCATCGGCCTCTGGTGTTGACGGGGAGCGGCGGGCTGGACGAGCTGCTCAGGTTTCAGCGCCTACTGGTGGATGCGCTCAGAGGGGCCCGCCTGCGTGTTTCGGGCGCGCGTTTCACACCTCATCTCACCTTGCTGTACGGCGACGGCAGGGTCACTCGATGTCCAACGGAACCGATCACGTGGACCGTACGCGAATTCGTCCTGATCCACAGCTGGCTCGGCAAGACGCACTACGACATTGTCGGGCGCTGGCCGCTGACGGACAGCATCCCGACGATTTGAGAAACTGAATCGTTCACAATTTGCAATCCTGCGATGAGCGGGAGTTGTGCCTGGAACGACAGAAAAAAGGTGATGATTCCGTCGTGGGGTGACGTCGGTGCAGTCCACCTTTCTCTTCGAGGCAGTACGCATCTGGTCGCTTGTGTACCCCGCTATTCTCTAATGACGGACTATCAATACAGAGTTCATTTGATCTTCACGATCAAGCTGAATTGACGGGAGTCTCGCCTGTTGCTGGATCGTTGAGGCTGAGTGTCGTTTAGAATGGGGAATCCGAATTTTTATGATTCGAATAAAAATTGCATAAGGATCATATGGTTTCCATCTGGGTAAACGATGAAGACAGAACCAGGCAGATCAGAGACTGGGCGATATGGTGGAGTACCGACGGGGATGAGTTGATGTTGACTTGCCATTTCCCATCCGGCAAATCTTTCCATAGTCCGCTCCGCAATTGCAGAATTGAACCCACCGAGGTAGCGCAAGGCAAGCTTCTTTCAAAGAAAGGGGGAGCGGTGTTCAGCGTCGTCGACAAGGTGGTGATCTATGGCGGGAAATATGCGGCCGTCCACTATCCAGGGAGCCGAAAGATTTACGTCATGAACGCGCATGATATTGCGTTCACCCTCGCGACGAAAATCAAGGATGGACCGATATTCCGTTATTTCGTTGCCGTGGCAAAGGCCAGGGCAGAGCAGGCGGGCCCGCAGGACAAACCTATTGCCGACAACGTGCTGCGTCAGTTGGAGAAGGTGACTCCTCATGGAGACACGGCGTTGCACGCATATTGCGCGGCACAGCATCAGCCGCGGGAGCAAGGGGGGAGCTTTATTTACCCTTTTGGCGTCAACGAGAGTCAGCTCAAGGCAGTGGAGAAAGCTTTCGCCTCGCAAATCAGCCTGATAGAAGGGCCGCCCGGAACGGGAAAGACGCAAACGATCTTGAACATCCTGGCCAACATCCTGTTGCAGGGAAAAACGG
Source organism: Burkholderia sp. MS455 (assembly GCF_016899445.1). Lineage (NCBI taxonomy): Bacteria > Pseudomonadati > Pseudomonadota > Betaproteobacteria > Burkholderiales > Burkholderiaceae > Burkholderia > Burkholderia sp. MS455. The sequence goes on along the minus strand of NZ_CP041779.1, from coordinate 2,204,705 downwards.
TCGCGGTCCTGTCCAATAACAACGCTGCCGTCGAAAACGTTTATGAAAAACTAGATAAGGTCGGACTGGATTATGTAGTTGCCAAGCTGGGCCGTGCGGCTAATCGCGAGGGCTTCTTCGTCGATGTTCCCGCCCTGCCGTCGGAGCCCCCTGTGCCTGCTCCTGCCATGGAACAGATTCAAGCTGTCCTGCAGAAGCTGAAGCAACACCTGTATGCTCAGAATACAGTAGCTCGACTACAGGCCGAGATCGATGAACTGACCGTAGAGCTGAACTACCTGCTGGAATGGCAGCGCGAGAACTCGGTGACGATGCCGGTTTCTCTGGATAGATACAAACTGTCTCCACGAAAATCGTCAGACCTGATGGCTTATCTGGCCTATCTTGCCGAGAACCGTATCCGGCTCAAGGACAGACTCGAGCTGCTACTTAATTTTAAAATCCTGCGGGCGAAACCATTTGAGGATTGGGAAAAGCGCAAATCGGTGATTTATGCCTTGCAGAAGCACTATTACGAAAGAGCATTGCAGGAGAAAAAATCTGCATTGACAGCCCATCGCGAAGCGCTGGTGCGTGGCAACTTCGACGCATTGCTGGATGAGCTGGTCGCAGGATCGATGGCCCATCTCAAGCATCATCTTCACCAGAATATCTCGCGGCAAGAAGCGTTCGATGCAAAAAATTACAGTAGGAATTTCGATGCGTTTGTGCGGCGTTTTCCGATTATCGGTAGCAGCACGCATTCCATTGTCAACTCCGTCGGAGGTGCGATTCTCGATTATGTGATCATCGACGAGGCGTCGCAGCAAGACATCGTCCCCGGGATACTGGCGCTGGGCTGCACCAGGAACCTGATCATCGTCGGCGACAGAAAGCAGCTCCCACATATCCCGGGGAATCTTGGCATCGCCTCGCCTGGCGAGTTCTACGACTGCGATAAATACAGTCTGCTCGATTCGTGTGTCGGCGTGTTCAAGGATGCGATACCGATGACCCTCCTGAAGGAGCATTATCGATGCCACCCCAGAATCATCCAGTTCTGCAATCAGCAGTTTTATGACAACCAACTCGTCCCGATGACGCAAGACGCAGGCGAAAATTCACTGAAACTGCTCGTTACGGCCAAGGGAAATCACACGCGAAACAATGCGAATCGACGCGAACTGGATTCTCTGCTTGAGACGCTCAAATGGGATGGCGAGAGCGACTGGGACAGTGCGCACCGCAGGGGATTCATCGCCCCGTACAACGCCCAGGTCACGCTGTCTCGCGCGCATTTGCCGGCCGATTTCGTCAAGGATACGGTACACAAGTTTCAGGGCAGGGAGTGCGACGAGATTGTCTTTTCCACGGTGCTCGACAAGAAGTACCGGAGCCAGCGAAGCCTGGGTTTCGTAGATGATCCGCACTTGGTCAATGTGGCGGTATCGAGAGCGAAGCACAAGTTCACGTTGGTGACGGGGGATGATGTCTTTTCTGCAAACAACGGACATATTGCTGCACTGATCCGTTATATCGAGTACTACGCCGGCGAGAAGCAGATCCATCGAGCTCCGGTCGTGTCAGCTTTCGACCTGCTTTACAAGGAATATGATGCGTCGCTTGAGCGGCTCAACGCCAGGCTGCGTCCAAGTGATTCTCGATACAAGTCCGAGCAGATTGTGGCGCAGATACTGCGTGAGGTACTGTCCGGCGACGCTTATCGAGCGATGACATTTCACTCGCAGATTGCCTTGAATCAGTTGATCTCCTTGAGCAACGGCACACTGACGTCACGGGAGCGGGATTTCATGAGGAATCGCGCCAGTTGCGATTTCGTGCTGTATTTCAAGGTAGGGAAAACGCCGTTGGGTGTGATCGAAGTCGATGGCGGATCGCACAGCATGGCGCAACAAGTCGAGCGGGATGCGCTAAAAGACAGCATTTTGAGGAAAAGCGGGATCCCCTTGCTCCGATTGCAGACTGTTGAGAGTCACATCGAAGAAAAGGTCGTGGCGTTTTTGGCTCGGTGGGTAAGCAGCACTGAAACTGCTTGACATGGTTCGAGTTGTCTTGATGCCGACGCCCGCGGGCGTCCGGTGCCGTCATTTCTTCATGCGAGTCACCCTCGAGACGGTGCAGGAAAGACAGCGGTATTTCAGGTTCAGGAGCGGGGCGATCCGGGACGAATAGATGCCAGGTCGTGTACCCGCCGCGCAATATCCCGCACGTTCGCGCTCATTGGCAGATCGTCGCGATCGAGTTCGGCGAGATCGAACCAGCTCGCCTCGAGCGCATCGTCACATACGACGGGCGTGCCGCGCAGCTATTCGCACGGCACTGCGACCAGCACGTAGTGCTGGTGCAGGCCGCTCTGTCGGCATGATGGCGGGCGCAGGACAAGAAATGGCTTGGCGGTTGCCAAGCCGTTCTACGTTAACGCATTGCGCGGATTTGTCACGCGTGCGAGCGTGCGAGCGAACGCAAGTACATAGGCACGTTCGCCTTGCTCGTCGTCTGGACGCGCGTCATGAGCGCATGATCGATGCGATCCAGGCCGTAAGTCCGAGCAATGTCGTGCTGCAACCGGCACCACAGATGACTGGCCATCTCGGCGTCGACCATCGCCCGGTGAGCACGTCCCGATTTCGGCAACTGCAGTGTTTCGGCCAGGCTCGACAGGCGGTGGCTCCGAGCGTCCGGATAGATACGTCTCGCCACGAGCATCGTGCAAGCAAAGGAATGCTCGGCCGACATGCCGAGAAGCCCGAGTTCTGCCTGCCAGAACCGCTTGTCGAAACCGGCGTTGTGGGCGACGACCGCATGCTTGCCAACGAACGCCGCCGCTTCCTTCATGACTTTTGACGCCGGGGGAGCCGATGCAATCATGTCGTTCGTGATACCGGTCAGCGCGACGACATCGGACGGTATGCGTTTGCCCGCATTCATCAAGCTCTGGAAACGGTCGACGACTTGTCCGTCGCGTAGAAGGATCACGGCAATTTCGGTGGCACGGTCGCCCAGATTCGGCGACAGCCCGGTTGTTTCGAAGTCCAGTACCGCAACGGTTTGCATGGTTGAATCCTGTTGCTTCATGCGGTGGCGTTTAGTTTGGCCAAGAGGTTAGCATCATCGGGCCTGTGAAAGACTCGTTCAGTTCGAGAAACGATCGTCCTTGCCATTTCCCCGCTTGCGATCCGGTGCCATGCGGTTGCTGTCGACGTCCAATTCCAAAACGGGTCCTTGATGTCTTGATACCAAGTCCGGCGCTCGGTGCATCGTTGGCAGCTTGCCGTATCGGATGATGCAGGCGCCCGACAGGGATACCTGCCGGGCGTTGTTGTTTGCGCGACGGAAGGGTTGTCTTCCGATCGACGATAATGGAGACGTTGCCATCGGCATATCTGCAATATGGCCATGACTCAGCTGACGCTACCCGGATTCGATGTGCCGCCACCGGTTCCCGAGCATCGCTTTTTCTTCGCTGCGATGCCCGATCCAGCGGCGGCTGCATGTATTGCCGGAATGACTGAAGGCTTGCAGTCAGGGAAGCCTGGGGAGCGCGGGGTGCTGCACACCGAGCGTCTGCATGTCACGCTGTACTCCCTGGGCGACTTTGCTTATGTGCCGGGCGCCATCATCGCGCGTGCATGTGCCGCGGCGGATCGCATCGATGTGCCGTCTTTCGGCGTCACCTTCGATCGGCTCGTCAGCTTCAATGGGCGGCCGGGCCATCGGCCTCTGGTACTGACTGGGAGCGCAGGGCTGGAAATATTGATCGATTTTCAGCAGCAACTTCGAGATGCCCTTGGAAAGGCAGGTCTGCGTGTTTCAGGTGCGCGTTTCACGCCCCACGTGACGTTGCTGTACGGCGAACGCAGGCCCGATCAGTACAGGATCGATCCGATTACGTGGACCGTCCGCGAATTCGTCCTGATTCACAGTTGGCTCCGCAGGACGCACTACGATGTAATAGGGCGCTGGCCGCTGACGAACCGCAGTTCGTCGGCGTGATCGTATGTTGGAAGCCCGCTCCGGTCGTCGACCATCCGGATCGAGCCCATGGTTTGCCGTGCGCGCTGCCTGATGCTGAATCCGATCGGATCGCTGTAAATCTCCCGTTTAGCTGCGATGCATGGATTGCATGGGTATCGCGCAATCGAAGGCGAGCGAGTGCTTCGGGGCGTTCGGTGCGTGGTTGGCAAGCGGCGCGGCAGGAGATGCCGCGCAAGTCCAAGTCACGCGTTTTCCTGCGACCGGCCAGACGCGATCGCGCCGCGATAGCGAAGGTGGACCAGCGGATAAGGCCGCCCCTGTCCGTCGAGCGCCGATCGCCCGCAGCGCTCGAATCCGAGCCTTTCATAGAATCCCGCCGCCGATTCGTTCTGCTCGTTGACGTCGGTCGACAGGTCGGGATGGTGCCTGAGCGCTTCTTCCACGAGCAGGCGCCCGATGCCCGCGCCATGGTGAGCGGGATCGATGAACAGCGCTGCCATGTGACTGCCGTCGAGCAGCATGAAGCCGATCGGCCGATCGGCCTCGTCGACGGCCACATCGAGCGGCGCGCCGGGCAGAAACGGCTCGACTTCGGCATCGATCGCGCGTCGGTCGGCGTCGCTCAGGAAGTGATGCGTCGCGTCGACCGCGCTGCGCCAGATATCCAGCACGCGTGAGCCGTCGGCCTGGGTGGATTTGCGGATTCTGATCATGGCTTGATTTGTCGTGGTTCGGATGTCCGTTCGACGGCTCGTCGCGCGACGTCCTGGACCCCCGGGCTCATCAGCAGATCGTCCCGATCGAGTTCCGCGAGATCGAACCAGCCTGCCTCGAGCGCACCATCGCTGCTGTTCGAACGGCTCTGCACGACGAGCGGCGAGCCGGCCCGCGCAAGGTTGAGCGCCATCGGCGTGCCTGTCACGCCGAGGCCGATGAATCCGACTGCCGTTTGCATGTCCTGGCTCCTGTGGAAAAGGGGCGCGCAGCGCGCAGGCGTCAGTATCGCAGCGTTTCAGGAGGCATGACGGCGGCGCGCGAAGGTTTCGGCGGCAACGTCGAGTGCGCCGGGCAGGCGCGGTGCATATCGAGGCATGCTGCGAGCCGGAACGGCGTACCGATGCGAGGCTGGCCCGCCGGTGGTCAGTTCGCGAGATCGCCGAACTTGCGCACGCAATGCGTGCCGAGGTCCGGATCCGTCGCGCGTTTTCCGAGTTCCGCCAGATACGGCCACGGATAGATGCCGCGAGCATGACCGTCGCCGAACAGCAGGCGAATGCCGTAACCGGCCGCTTCCACATCGTCCAGCGTCACGTCCGGTCGCGCGTCGACCACGCCTGCGCCGAACCGGATCTTGCGGCAAGCCGCGCACGGGCAACTGCTGCGCAACAGCACGTAATCGATGCGTTGCATGTCGCCGCCCGGCCAGCGCAGCGTCAACACACGAGCAGCGTGGTCGAGCACGATTTCGGTCGGCGGCGTCATCGCGCCTCTCCGATCTGCCGGATCGCGATCCGCACGGCCTTGCGCACTTCGGGATCGCGATCGTCGAGTGCGTCGTGCAGTACCGGAAGCGTGCCGGGGTCGCGCAGTTCGCCGAGCGCGAGCGCGGCTTCCTTGCGCAGATTGCTGATCGTATGCGGGAGCAGCGCGGCGACGGCCGGCGCCGCAGCCGCATCGCGCAACTGTCCGAGCGCGCGAACGGCGCGCAATCGCACTTGCCAGTAGTCGTCGTCGAGCGCGGCGACGAGTTGGTCACGCGCGACCGCGACACGCAGCTTGCCGAGCGTTGCGGCCGATTCTTCGCGTACCTGCCATGCGGCGTCGCGCAATGCTGCGAGCAGTGCGGCGATGACGGTCGTGTCGTCCGATGCCGCGAATCCGAGCGCACCGACCGCGACGCGCCGCACGTCCGCATCGGCATCGATCGTCGCGACGCGCGCGAGCGGCGACAACGCGCGTATATCCCTGAGCCAGCCGAGCACGGCGACGGCTTCGGCACGCACGGTGGTGGCGTCGGCGTCGAGCGAGCGCAACGCAGGCGCGAACGCATCCGGATCGCGCAACTCGCGCAGCCCACGCAGCACGGCGCTGCGCACGAACGGCTCGGGCCGGTCGGCCCAGCCGCACAGCACGGCGCCCGATGCCGTGTCCTTAAGTTCCGACAGGCTCTGCGCAGCGGTCGCGCGCACGCCGTCGTCCGGATCGAGCAGCGCGCGGCACAGCGCATCGACGACGTCGGGCTGTTCCCACGCGCCGAGCACGCGGGCCGCCTCGCTGCGCACGTCGGCCGACGGGTCGTCGCGCAGCGCCGCGACGAACGCGGGGATGAACCCGGATTCCTCGAGATCGGCGAGTTCGAGCAGCGCGATGCGGCGCACGGATGCGTCGGGCGCAGCGAGGCGGGCGACGAGCACGGCACGATCCGGATCGTGCATGCCGGGCAGCGAGGAGGTGGAAGAGAAATCGGTCATGGGAAAAAGGTCGGTTCGATGAAAGGGCGGCTGCTCACGGAGCGCGGTGCATGGGCGACGCGAACCTGACGAACGCCGGCCCGGCCGTCACGTCGTCGATGCACGGCCCGCGCGGGCAGCACGACGACGATTGGCACGCGCCCGGTCAGCGCAGCAGATAAGGGATCTCGACCTTGACCGCGCCGGTCGGGCAATCGCGCTCGCACGGCATGCAGTACCAGCATTCGTCGAACTGCATATAGGCCTTGCCCTTGGTCACGTCGATCGCGAGCAGGTCGAGCGGGCACACGTCGACGCAGACGGTGCAGCCCTTGTCGGCGATGCACAGTGCCTCGTCGATCGTGACGGGCGCGCTGCTGCGCTGGAAGATGTCGTGCGGGGTATGGGGCATGGTGTGGCTCCTCAAAGGGCGGCCGCGAGCGCGGCCGGTTCGCGGATGCGCAGATGCGCGTAGGCACCGCGTTCGTCGTCGGCCAGCGGCACGATGTACGGCTCGACCGGCCGCTTCTCGCTGCGCATCGCGCCGTCGGCATCCTTTCGCAGCCATGTGTGGCAGAACCATTCGGCGTCGTCGCGATGCGGAAAGTCGACGCGATGGTGGTACAGCCCCCAGCGGCTTTCGGTGCGGAACAGCGACGCGCGCGCGGCCATTTCCGCGCAGTCGCGAATCGCGCGCACTTCGGCGGCGCGCATCAGTTCGTGAGGATGGCTTGCCTTGATAAATTCGATATCCTCAGTAATCGCGTCAAAACGTTGCAGTCCGATTTCCATCTTGCGCGTCACCTTCGGCGGTTGCAGATAGTCGTTCACCATGCGGCGCAGCTTGTATTCCACCTGCGCCGGCGCCAGGCCGCGCTCGCGCAGCAGCGGGGCGAACACGCGTGTACGTTCCGCGTCGACCTGTTCGTCGTCCACCGGCGCATGGTCGCGGCCGATCACGTAGTCGGCCGCGTTCTGCCCGGCAAACCAGCCGTACGTGAAAGCGCCGAGCATGTAGTTGTGCGGGACGGCGGCCATGTCGCCGGCGGCGTAGAGCCCGGGCACGGTCGTCTCCGCGCGCGCGTTCACGTAGACGCCGGACGCGCTGTGGCCGCTGCAGAAGCCGATCTCGGAGATGTGCATCTCGACCATCTGGCTGCGGTAGTCGGTCCCGCGCCCCGCATGGAAGCGGCCGCGGCTCGGCCGCTCGTTCGTATGCAGGATCTGCTCGATGGTCCGGATCGTTTCTTCCGCGAGATGGTCGAGCTTCAGGAACACGGGGCCGTTGCCGCTTTGCAGTTCCTGATGGAACTCCCACATCATCTGGCCGCTCCAGTAATCGCATTCGATGAAGCGCTCGCCCCGGCCGTTCGCGGTGAAGCCGCCGAGCGGGCCCGTCACGTATGCGCACGCGGGGCCGTTGTAGTCCTTGATCAGCGGATTGATCTGGAAGCATTCGAGATTCGCGAGTGCGGCGCCCGCGTGATAGGCCATCGCGTAGCCGTCGCCCGCGTTGGTCGGATTCTCGTACGTGCCCATCAGGTAGCCCGACGCCGGCAGCCCGAGCCGGCCGGCCGCGCCGCAGCAGAGAATCACGGCCTTCGCGCGGATCACGTGGAACTCCGCGGTGCGGCAGTCGAAGCCGAGCACGCCGCTCGCATGGCCGTGCGCGTCGGTCAGCACGCGCGTCGCGACGATCCGGTTCGTGATCGCGATGCGTGCGCGCTTCAGTTGCCGGTACAGCACCTTCTTGATGTCGTGTCCTTCCGGCATCGGCAGCACGTACGAGCCCATGTGATGGACCTTCTTCACCGCATAGTCGCCGGTGCCGTCCTTCTCGAACTTCACGCCCCAGCGGTCGAGCTGTTCGATCGTCGCGAAGCTGTGCGTCGCATACGCGTACACGGCTTCCTGGTCGACGATGCCATCGTTGGCGATCGTGATCTCGCGCGTGTACTGATCGGGCGTCGCATGCCCGGGGATCACCGCGTTGTTCAGCCCGTCCATCCCCATCGAGATCGCGCCGCTGCGCTTCACGTTGGCCTTTTCGAGCAGCAGCACGCGCAGGGACGGGTCGCGTTCCTTCGCCTTGATCGCCGCCATCGGGCCGGCCGTGCCGCCGCCGACCACGACGACGTCGTATTCGTGCACATGGGTATTCATCGCGGGTTCCTTGCAGGTTTGCGGGCCTTCTGCCGGTCGATGCGCAACCGGTACTGGAAGGCGTCGCCGCGGAAGTAGAGGTATTCGTAGTCGATCGGCGCGCCCGATGCGTCGTGCGTGAGGCGTTCGATGCGCAGCACGGGGCTGCTTTCCTCGACGCGCAGCGCGTCGACGATCTCGTCGTCGGCGAGGATTGCGTCGATCGACACGTCGGCATGACCGAGCGGAATGCCGCAGTCGTTCTCGAGGATCAGGAAGATGTCGCGGGTCGCGAGATCGGCACCCGCGAGGCGCTTGCCGAGCGCTTCGGGCACCCAGGTCTGTTCGAGCGACACGGGCTCGCGGTTCAGCAGCCGCACGCGATGGATCTCGACGACCGGCGCGCCTTCCGGCACGTGCAGCTTCGTCGCGAGATGGCGATCGGCCTTCACGGTGCGAACGCTGCGCAACTGGTTGACGATCTCGTAGCCCATCGACGACATCGCCTCGGCGAACCCCTGCAGCGACGTCACGTTCTGGAACGCCTTCGGCTTCGACACGAACGTGCCCTTGCCATGCAGCTTGAACAACAGGCCTTCCTTCTGCAGGTCGCCGAGCGCCTGGCGCACCGTGATGCGGCTGACGTCGAACATTGCGCAGAGCTCGTGCTCGGACGGCATCCGGCTGTGCGGCGCATAGGTGCCGTCGAGAATGCGCGCGCGCATCGTGTCCTTGATCTGCACATAGAGCGGCGGCGCCGACAGCGGCACGACGTTGGTTGGAGGCATCGGTCAACTTGTTATGACAAGATGGTTCGAGTGTAGCCAGCGCGATCGTGCGTCCAAACCAACCATTTCTGATTTCGACTTTCCGAATCCGGAAAAGCAGGGCGGCAGGCCGGACGGGCGCTCCGGCGGCATTCGGTGTTCGAACGATCCGCCCTCGCCAGCCGCGCGGATCGGCCGACAATCAAAAAAATTCGCCGGCGTGTGCGCCGCGCATGTCGATTTCCCGATGCGTCGCCCGTCGTATCGATGTCGACCGGGCTCGCGACAGCGTCGATGCGGCAGCCGGACCGGCCGCAGCGCAGCGCGGCGGGAGCCCGGTTCCGAGGGTTGCGGAAACGAGAAAGGAGACGCCAGATGCCGGATTCCCGATACCGCTGGGTGATCGTCGCCGCGGGCGGCCTGATGGGCTGCATCGCGATCGGCGCGATGTTTTCGCTGCCGGTGTTTCTGCGCGCGATTGCGCGCGATACGGGCTGGTCGATGACCGGCATTTCCGGCGCGATGACGCTCGGCTTCATCGCGATGGCCTTCGCGAGCATGGGGTGGGGCAGCCTGTCGGACCGCATCGGCACGCGCGCGGTCGTCATGACGGGCGCCGTGCTGCTGTCGGCGAGCCTCGCGCTGGCGAGCCGAGCGCCGTCGCTGCTCGCGTTCCAGCTGACCTTCGGTCTTGCCGTCGGCAGCGCGGCGGCCGCGGTGTTCGCGCCGATGATGGCGTGCGTGACGGGCTGGTTCGACACGCACCGCAGCCTGGCGGTGTCGCTCGTGTCGGCCGGCATGGGGATGGCGCCGATGACGATGTCGCCGCTGGCCGCATGGCTCGTATCGACGCACGACTGGCGCACGTCGATGCTGCTGGTCGCCGCGCTGGCGGCCGTCGTGATGATTCCGGCGTCGCTGCTGGTGCGCCGCGCGCCCGCGCTCGACCGCGCACAGGCTGTGCCCGCGCCTGCCGGCGCGCCCGCGGCGATGTCGGTCGCGGACGCGCTGCGCTCGCCGCAGTTCATGGTGCTGCTGCTGACCAACTTCTTCTGCTGTGCGACGCACTCGGGCCCGATTTTCCATACGGTCAGCTACGCGGTGACGTGCGGGATCCCGCTGATCGTCGCGGTGTCGATCTACAGCGTCGAAGGGCTCGCGGGCATGGGCGGCCGGATCGTGTTCGGGCTCCTCGGCGACCGTGTCGGCGCGAAGCGCATGCTGGTGGCCGGGCTGCTCGCGCAGGCGCTGGGCGCGCTCGGCTACTACTTCGTGCGCACGCTCGACGGGTTCTACGCGGTCGCGACGCTGTTCGGCTTCATCTATGCGGGCGTGATGCCGCTGTATTCGGTGCTCGCGCGCGAGAACTTCCCGCTGCGGATGATGGGCACCGTGATCGGCGGCTGCGCGATGGCCGGCAGCCTTGGCATGGCTGCGGGGCCCGTTGCCGGCGGTCTGATCGTCGATACGTTCGGCAGTTACGGCTGGCTGTACCTCGGTTCGTTCGCGATCGGTCTCGGCGCGTTCCTGATCGCGACGATGTTCCGCCCGTTTGCGAAAGCGCGGCCGGAAACGATGGCCGCGTGACCCGATAACGGAAGACGGGCGCCTTCCGTTTCGCCGGATTGGCGACGCCCGGAACGCATCGACGCAGATAAAAAACAGGGCCGGACACCGCCTGCATTTGCAGGTGTCCGGACGGCGCTTCGCCCGCTGCGGCGCAGCAGACCGGCAACTGGCGCCGATCGGCGCGCATGCGTCACGATTCGGCCCCTAAAAGCACAATATCGAGCATGTATTCGAAGGGCCTGTCATACCCGCGTCACCCTGCTAGAATTCGGCCTGCCGCATTGTTCCCATTGACTGATGAGATTGCTTGACGCCCTGGTCGAACAACGTATTGCCGCCGCCGCCGCGCGGGGAGAGTTCGACGATTTGCCGGGTACCGGCGCGCCGCAGGCGCTGGATGACGACCTGCTCGTGCCCGAGGAGGTGCGGGTGGCCAACCGTATCCTGAAGAACGCGGGCTTCGTGCCGCCGGCCGTCGAGCAATTGCGCGCGCTGCGCAACTTGCATGACGAAGTGCAGGCGGTCAGCGACCGCGCCGCGCGCTGCCGGCTGCAGGCGAAGATCCTGGCGCTCGACATGGCGCTCGAATCGCTGCGCGGCGGCCCGATGGTGATGCCGCGCGACTACTGCCGTCGCATCGCGGAACGCCTGTGCGAGCGCGGGCTCGACGATGCGCCCGCCGAAGCGGGGCCGATGTGACGTCCGACGCGCTGCACGACGCAGCCCGATCGGTGGCCGACACGGCCGCTGAACCCGCCGCCCAGTCTCCTGCTCCCGAAACCGCACCCGTATCGGCGCGCGACCTGCATTTCATGCGGCTCGCGCAGGCCGCCGCGGAAGAGGCGCGCGCGGCCGGCGAAGTGCCGGTCGGCGCGGTGCTCGTGCGCGGCGACGAAGTGATTGCACGCGGCTTCAACCATCCGATCGGCGGGCACGACCCGTCGGCCCATGCGGAAATGGCGGCGCTGCGCATGGCCGCGCAAAATCTGCAGAATTACCGGATGCCCGGCTGCGAGCTGTACGTGACGCTCGAGCCATGCCTGATGTGCGCGGGTGCGATCATGCATGCGCGCATCGCGCGGGTCGTCTACGGCGCCGCCGATCCGAAGACGGGTGCATGCGGCAGCGTGATCGACGCGTTCGCGAATCCGCAGCTCAACCACCATACCGAAGTGACCGGCGGCGTGCTCGCCGACGAGTGCGGCGCCGCGCTGAAGTCGTTCTTCGCCGAGCGCCGTCGCGCGTTGCGCGAAGCACGGCTGGCGCGCGACGGCGAATCCGGCGCGTCATAGTCGCGCCGGCCGCGCCTGCCGCCCTGGGCGCGCACGGTTCCGCTGAACCGAAGACGGTTCGGACCCTCTAAGCAGGTTTGACGACCCGACACCTTTCGCCATGTCCTTCCAGCCCGCCGCGTCCTACACCATCCGCCTGCTGGCGCCATCCGGTTATCCGCACGATCCCGACGCGATCAATCGCGCGCTCGAACGCCTCAGCATCGCGCAGCAGCGCATCGAGAACATCGAGGCGACGCAGCGGCGCTTCCAGCGTTTCGGCGGCACCGACGGCGAGCGGGCAGGCGACCTGAATCGTCTCGCCGATCCCGAGCGGCCGCTGCCGGACATCGCGCTCGCGGTGCGCGGCGGCTACGGTGCCGCGCGGATCCTGCACGGGCTCGACTATCGCGGGCTCGAGCGCAGGCTGCGCGACCGGCCCGTCGCGCTCGTCGGCCACAGCGATTTCACGGCGATCCAGCTCGCGCTGTACGCGAAGGCGCGCATCAAGACGTTCGGCGGCCCGATGCTGTCCGCCGATTTCGGCGCGGAAACGCCGAGCGACTTCACGATGCAGCACTTCTGGCAGACGCTGACGCAGCCGAGCACGACGATCATCGCCGAAGCACCGCAGGTGCAGACCGTGAACGTGACGGGCACGCTGTGGGGCGGCAACCTCGCGATCCTCACGTCGCTCATCGGCACGCCTTACATGCCCGACATCGAGGGCGGCATCCTGTTCATCGAGGATGTCAACGAGCAACCGTTCCGGATCGAGCGGATGATCTATCAACTGCACCTGTCGGGCCTGCTCGCGCGCCAGCAGGCGCTCGTGCTCGGCCAGTTCACGGGCGCGCGGCCGTTCGAGTACGACAACGGCTACGACATGCAGGCGATGATCGACCAGGTGCGCGAGGTGGTCGGCATCCCGGTCGTCACGGGCCTGCAGTTCGGCCACGTGCCCGACCTGCTGACGCTGCCGTTCGGCGCGCAGGCGCAGCTGGTCGCGAACGCACACGGTTTCCGGCTCACGCTGTCGGACTATCCGCACCTCGGCTGATGCGGGCGCGGTCGATCGAAAGGCGGGTTTCCGCCTTTTTCTTTATGCAAATGTGCAACTAACGGTCAAAAATTTCGACTGCCGCCGACAGGATCGTCACCGGATTTTGCACCATTTTTGTCAACAAAATGGCCGGGAGGGTATACGACAAGAACGGCCTCTGTCATGGCATTCAGGCTTGATATGCATGGATTTCGCGCATCCTGCACCGATTGGGGTCGCGTCCGTGCACGTCGATTGTGCGAAATTCAGGAAAAGAATTGTTGACAATCTTTATGTCCATCCTAGGATGAGGACCATCACACGATGCAGATCATGAACGAGCCCGATTCCCACGCGTCCGGTGCAGCCAGTCCCGAAGCGATCGCCGAGCGGATCCGCACGGCGATCCTCGAGCATCGGCTCGCGCCCGGCGCGAAGCTGACGGAGGCGCAGCTCTGCGACGTGTTCGGCGTGAAGCGCGGGACGATTCGCCAGGCGCTCGCGCAGCTCGCGACCGACAAGCTGGTCGAACTCGAACCGAACCGCGGTGCGTTCGTCGCGAGCCCGACGCTGCAGGACGTGCACGAGGTGTTCGAGATGCGCCGGATCATCGAGCTCGCCGTGGTCGAGCGGCTCGCGACCGGGCCCGGCGCGAAGCGGCTGAAGGGCGTCGCCGCGCTGATCGACAAGGAACGCAAGGCGTTCGAGCGGCACGACTTCGCGGCATGGATCCGGCTGTCGGGCGAATTCCATACGGCGCTCGCCACGCTGATGGGCAATGCGACGCTCAGCGAGTGCCTCGAAGGGCTCGTCGCACGTTCGACGCTGATGTCGGCGCTGTACGAATCGCACGGGCGCAGCCCGTGTTCGTGCGACGACCACGACGAGATCCTCGCCGCGCTGGAGGCGGGCGATCCGAAGCGGGCGGTGACGCTGATGGCGCGCCACCTGCAGCATGTCGAACTGAAGATGCTGGACCGGCCCGCGCAAGGGCAGGTCGATTTGCGCGAAGTGTTCGGCGGCGCCTGAGCGGCGACGCGAACCCGGCCGCGCGCCACAGAACGAGAGCAATGCAGGCCTGCGGTGTTCGCCGCGGGCCGCTGGTCCGACTCCGGGCGACGATCCGGAGCGGTAACGATGACGGTGGAGCGGCCACCCGGCCGCGTCAAGGAGAAGTCATGGCTCAGTTCAGTGTGGCGCACGACAGCGCCTATCCGGCGGAAGAAGGCGGCGAGGGCGGCGATCCGACGCTGCCGGGCGGTTACAGCGAACGTCTGTATAACGAAGATTTGGCACCCCTGAAGAATCAGACATGGGGCTCGTACAACATCTTCGCGTTCTGGATGTCGGACGTGCACAGCGTCGGCGGCTACGTGTTCGCGGGCAGCCTGTTCGCGCTCGGGCTGACGAGCTGGCAGGTGCTGATCGCGCTGATCGTCGGGATCGGCATCGTGAACCTGCTGTGCAACCTGATCGCGCGGCCGAGCCAGCAGATCGGCGTGCCGTATCCGGTCGCGTGCCGCGCGACGTTCGGCGTGCTCGGCGCGAACGTGCCGGCCGTGATCCGCGGGCTGATCGCGATCGCGTGGTACGGCATCCAGACCTATCTCGCATCGAGCGCGCTGGTGATCGTCGTGCTGAAGTTCTTCCCGCAATGGCTGCCGTATGCGGACGTCCATCGCTACGGCTTCCTCGGGCTGTCCGTGGTCGGCTGGGCCGGGTTCATGCTGCTGTGGGTGCTGCAGGCGTTCGTGTTCTGGAACGGGATGGAGACGATCAAGAAGTTCATCGACTTCGCGGGCCCGGCCGTCTATGTCGTGATGTTCATCCTCGCCGGCTACATGGTATGGCGCGCGGGCTGGCGCAACATCGGCATCAACCTCGGCGGCGTCAAGTATCACGGCGCGCAAGTGATCCCGGTGATGATCACGGCCGTGTCGCTGGTCGTGTCGTACTTCTCCGGGCCGATGCTGAACTTCGGCGATTTCTCGCGCTACTGCCGTTCGTTCGGCGAAGTGAAGCGCGGCAATTTCTGGGGGCTGCCCGTCAACTTCCTCGCGTTCTCGCTCGTCACGGTGATCACGATGGCCGCGACCCTGCCGGTGTTCGGCGAACTCATCACCGATCCCGTGGAGACGGTCGGCCGCATCGATCATCCGACCGCGGTGATCCTCGGCGCGCTGACGTTCACGATCGCGACGATCGGCATCAACATCGTCGCGAACTTCGTGTCGCCCGCGTTCGACTTCTCGAACGTCGCGCCGCGCCTGATCAGCTGGCGCGCGGGCGGGATGCTCGCGGCCGTCGCGTCGATCTTCATCACACCGTGGAACCTGTTCAACAACCCGGCCGTGATCCACTACACGCTCGACGTGCTCGGCGCGTTCATCGGCCCGCTGTACGGCGTGCTGATCGCCGACTTCTATCTCGTCAAGCGCGGCCGGCTCGTTCGCGACGACCTGTACACGATGTCGGAAAGCGGCACGTACTGGTACACGGGCGGCGTGAACCGTCGTGCGCTCGCCGCGCTGCTGCCGGCAGCGGTGATCGCGGTCGTCTGCGTGATGGTGCCGGGCTGGCAGGGCGTCGCGAACTTCTCGTGGTTCATCGGCGCGGGGCTCGGCTTCGTGTTCTACCGGCTGCTCGTGAGCACGAAGGCGTGAGGAGCATGCGATGAAGATCCGACTGATCAATCCGAATACGACGCAGCGGATGACCGAAGCGATGGGCCGCTGCGCACGCGACGTCGCGGCCGCCGGCACGGAGATCGTCGCGGTGAGCCCGCCGATGGGGCCGCCGTCGATCGAAGGGTATTACGACGAGGCGCTCGCGACGCCCGGGCTGCTCGCCGAGATCGCGCAGGGCGAGCGCGACGGCTGCGACGCGTACGTGATCGCATGCTTCGGCGATCCCGGCCTCTACGCGGCTCGCGAGCTCGCGCGCGGGCCGGTGATCGGCATCGCCGAGGCCGCGATGCATGCGGCGAGCGTGCTCGCGCCCGGCTTCTCGGTCGTCACGACCCTCGCGCGCACCTGCGGGATGGCGTGGCACCTGGCCGAACGCTACGGAATGAAGCGATTCTGCCGCAACGTGCGCGCGACCGACGTCGCGGTGCTCGAACTCGACCGGCCGGGCTCGGCCGCGCGCCGGATCATCGTCGACGAATGCCGGCGGGCGCTCGACGAGGACGGCGCCGACGCGATCGTGCTCGGCTGTGCGGGGATGGCCGAATTCGCGCACGAGATCGAGCAGCAGATCGGCGCACCGGTGGTCGAGGGTGTCACGGCGGCCGTCAAGTGGGCCGAGGCGCTCGTTGCGCTGCGCCTCGCGACCGCGAAGCGCGGCGACTACGCGCGGCCGCTGCCGAAGCGCTACGACGGCGCATTCGCCCGCTTCAGCCCGCCGGACGGGGATGCGGCGGAACCCGTCCCGAATTTGCCGCAACCGCACATACACACCGTCTGACATGCACTATCTGCGCCGCTGTATGGGCGCGTATGGACGTTTTCGCTACACTGGGCCGTCATCGCATCGGCTCACGCGGCCGCCCTGCGGCACCCGCGCGGTCGATGCGAACCCATTACTCCAGCGAACTTTCGCCGCACTTCGAACCATGTCACTCGATCCCAACTATCCTCGCGACCTGATCGGCTATGGCCGCCATCCCGTGCAGGCGAACTGGCCGGGGCGCGCCCGCGTCGCCGTGCAATTCGTGCTGAACTACGAAGAAGGCGGCGAGAACTGCGTGCTGCACGGCGATCCGGGCTCCGAGCAGTTCCTGTCCGAAATCGTCGGCGCGGCCGCGTATCCGGACCGCCACATGAGCATGGAGTCGATCTACGAATACGGTTCGCGGGCCGGCGTGTGGCGCATCCTGCGCGAATTCGAGAAGCGCGGGTTGCCGCTGACGGTATTCGGCGTCGGCATGGCGATCGAGCGTCACCCGGAGCTCGCGCGCGCGTTCGTCGAGCTCGGCCATGAGATCGCGTGCCACGGCTGGCGCTGGATCCATTACCAGAGCATGACGCCCGAACTCGAGGCCGAACACATGCGTCTCGGGATGGAGGCGATCGAGCGCGTGACGGGCGAGCGCCCGCTCGGCTGGTATACCGGCCGCGACAGCCCCAATACGCACCGCCTGGTCGCGGAATACGGCGGCTTCCTGTACGACTCCGACAACTACGGCGACGACCTGCCGTTCTGGATGGACGTCGCCGTGTCGGGCGGCGGCACGTCGCCGCAACTGATCGTCCCGTACACGCTCGACACGAACGACATGCGCTTCGCGACGCCGCAGGGCTTCAACACCGGCGATCACTTCTTCGACTATCTGCGCGACGCGTTCGACGTGCTGTATGCGGAGGGCGACGAGGCGCCGAAGATGCTGTCGATCGGCATGCACTGCCGGCTGCTCGGCCGGCCGGGCCGGTTCCGCGGGCTGCAGCGGTTCCTCGATCACATCGAGAAGCACGATCGCGTATGGGTGACGCGCCGTGTCGATATCGCGCGCCACTGGCGTGAACATCATCCGTATCAGCCCGGTCATCGAAACGAAGGGAAAGCATGAAGGCGATGCGTTACACGTTGAGTCAACTGAACACGATGGTGCCGAGCGCATTCGTCGCGGCGCTGTCGGGGATTTTCGAACATTCGCCGTGGGTGGCCGAGGTTGCCGCGGGCGAACGGCCGTTCGCGAGCATCGACGCGCTGCACAAGACGATGTCGGGCGCGGTGGAAACGGGCGGCGAAGTGCGCCAGCTTGCGCTGATCAACGCTCACCCGGAGCTGGCCGGCAAGGCCGCCGTGCGCGGCGAGCTGACGGCCGAGTCGACGCGCGAGCAGAGCGGCGCGGGCCTCGACCAGTGCACGCAGGAAGAATTCGACAAGCTGCTGACGCTGAACCGCACGTATCGCGAGAAGTTCGGCTTCCCGTTCATCCTCGCGGTGCGCGGCTATGACCGGCACGGCATCATCGCGAACTTCGAGTCGCGCGTGAATCATTCGCGCGCCGAGGAACTGCGCGCGAGCCTCGACCAGATCTACCGGATCGCGCGCTTCCGCCTCGACGACCTGATCGACGCCTGACACCGCAATACGGCCTGCTGCGTCGCGGCGGCCGGATCGCATCACTGAAACAAGGAAACATCATGGCTGTTCCGCTTCTCGATCCCAACGCACCCGAATTCACGCGGCGCTACGTGAATCTTGCCGACCCGCGTCTCGGTGCGCAGGCGCTCGAAGCCAGCGACGATTTCTTCGCGCCGAAGGACCGGATGCTGAACCCCGAGCCGGCCGTCTTCATTCCCGGCAAGTACGACGACCACGGCAAGTGGATGGACGGCTGGGAAACGCGCCGCAAGCGCACGACGGGCTACGACTGGTGCATCGTCAAGCTCGCGCGCCCGGGCGTGATCAAGGGCTTCGACATCGACACGAGCCATTTCACCGGCAACTTCCCGCCGGCCGCGTCGATCGAGGCCGCCTTCGTGGCCGACGGCGCGCCGACGCATGCGACCGAGTGGGTCGAGATCGTGCCGTCGACGACGCTGCAGGGCAACAGCCATCACTATGTCGAGGCGAGCGACGCACGGGCATTCACGCACCTGCGCGTGAACATCTACCCGGACGGCGGCATTGCGCGCCTGCGCGTGTACGGCCAGCCGCAGCTCGACTGGGCCGGTGCGAGTGCGACCGAGCAATTCGATCTCGCGGCGATGGAGAACGGCGGTTATGTCGTGGCCGCGAACAACCAGCATTTCGGCGTCGCGTCGAACCTGCTGCTGCCGGGCCGCGGCGTGAACATGGGCGACGGCTGGGAAACCCGCCGCCGCCGCGAGCCGGGCAACGACTGGGCGATCATCGCGCTCGCGCAGCCGGGCGTGATCCGCAAGATCGAAGTCGATACCGCGTTCTTCAAGGGCAACTACCCGGACCGCTGCTCGATCCAGGCTGCCTATGTGTCGGGCGGCACCGACAGCTCGCTGATCACGCAGTCGATGTTCTGGCCGGTGCTGCTCGGCGAACAGAAGCTGCAGATGGACAAGCAGCACTACTTCGAAGCCGACATCGCGTCGCTCGGCCCCGTCACGCACGTGCGACTGAACATCATTCCGGACGGCGGCGTGTCGCGTCTGCGTCTGTGGGGGACGCTCGACAAATGAAGACGCTTGTTATCGAACCGCTGACCAAGGAAGCGTTCGCGCCGTTCGGCGACGTGATCGAGACGGAAGGCGCGAAGCAGATCCCGATCAACCTCGGCACGACGATCCGCTTTCACGATCTCGCGAAAGTCGATGTGAGCGACGAAGAGGGCCGCACGCTCGTCAACCTGTTTCGAGGCCAGCCGCGCACGCTGCCGTTCGAAGTGAAGATGCTCGAGCGGCACCCGCTCGGCAGCCAGGCATTCGTGCCGCTGAACGACCAGCCGTATCTCGTCGTCGTGGCGCCAGCAGGCGATCTCGACCCGGCGAAGATCCGCGCGTTCGTGACGAGCGGCTGGCAGGGCGTCAACTATGCGAAGGGCGTGTGGCATCACCCGCTGATCGCACTCGGCGGCGTCAGCGATTTCATCGTCGTCGACCGTGGCGGCGACGGCCTGAACCTCAACGAGCAGGATCTGCAGGAATCGCTGTGGCTCACCGACGAGGCGCTGCATGCGCTGACGGCCTGAGTCGCCGGCGCTTCCGCGCCAGCTTGTCGAACCCCGCGCAACTTGCGCGGGTTTTTTTATGTGCGGCCGTTTATGTGCGATTCAGGTCGCCACAGCCTTGCCCGTGTCGCGCGAGCCGCTGCCGCCGCGACGCCGGTTCGCGACCGGCGCATGCTGCGCCATCAGGTCGGCGATCCAGTCGACGAAGACGCGCAGTTTCGCGCTGACGTGCCGGTTCGGCGGGAACGCGACGTACATCGGCATCGGTTCGAGTTGCCACGCGTCGAACAGCGGCACCAGTTCGCCACGCGCGCGATGCGCGGCAGCCATGTAGTCGGGTAGCCACAGAATGCCCAGCCCGGCGAGGCCGGCCTCGAGGTACGCATTGCCGTCGTCGACGGCGAGCACGTAGCGCCCGCGCACGTCGACGCGCTCGCCGTCGCATTCCATCGCAAACGGCAGAGCCTTGCCGGTACGCGCCCACAGGAAGCCGACGATCCGGTGATGCGTGTCTTCCAGTTCGTTCGGATGCGACGGCGTGCCGGCACGCGCGAGATAGGCCGGCGACGCGTACACGCCGAGCCGCAGGTCGCCGACGTGGCGCGCGATCAGCGACCCGTCGGTCGGTTCACCGCCGCGCACGACGCAGTCGACGTTCTCGCCGATCACGTCCACTACGCGGTCGCTGACGCCCATGTCGAGCTGGATGTCCGGGTAGCGCGCATGGAACGCCGGCAGCGCGGGGATCAGGATCAGGCGCGCGAACGGGCTCGGCACGTCCACGCGCAGCCGCCCCCTGGGCGACGCGGACGCCGCGGACAGGCTCGTTTCGGCATCGTCCATGTCGGCCAGCAGCCGCACGACGCGCTCGTAGTATGCGGCGCCGTCGGCGGTGACGACGACCTTGCGCGTCGTGCGGTTGAACAGCTTCACGCGCAGCCGCGCTTCGAGCTGCTGCACCAGTTGCGTGACGGTGGTGCGGCTCATGTGCAGCGTCTCGGCCGCCCTTGTGAAGCTGCCGGCTTCCACTACGCGGGCGAACGCCTGCATTGCGTCGAATCGATCCATCGGGTCAGGGCTCCGCGTCGGTCGGAAATTGTTTGGGGCGCGCAAACAGTGTTGAACAGGGTTGCCGGTTTATCCGCCGGGCGACGGTCCTTAAAGTGCCTTCATCGTTGATGCAGGGGCGGCTTCGCCCCACTGACTGATGGAGGTGTTGGATGGCAAAGCGTAGCGTAGTTTTCCCGCCCGGTCGCCAGGCGCTGTACGAGCGCAACCGCTATTCGCCGGCGCTGCGCTCGAACGGTTTCCTGTTCGTGTCCGGGCAGGTCGGCAGCCGCGACGACGGTTCGCCCGAGCCGGAGCTGGGCGCGCAGGTTCGCCGCGCGTTCGACAACCTGAACGCGGTGCTGCGTGCGGCCGGCTGCACGTTCGACGATGTCGTCGACGTGACGGTGTTCCTCGTCGACCCCGAAGCGACGTTCGAGCGGATCTGGGAGATCGTCCCCGAGTACTGGGGCGATGCGCCGCATCCGACGCTGACCGCCGTCGGCGTGACCTGGCTGTACGGCTTCCAGTTCGAGATCAAGGCGATCGCGCGGCTGCCGGAGTCCGTCGACGGATGAGGTGACCGGCAGCGCACCCGCGTTCCGAGGCTGGCTTGCGGACGAAGTCGCGGCGGTGCGTGCATGGCGCCGTCATCGCGCGTGCTATCGTGCCCGCATCGCCACCGCACGACGTCCGGAACCGGACGTGTTCCTCCGATGAGCCAACCTGAAAACGACCTCGCGATCCTGCTGCGCACGATGCAACCCGAACTGCATCCGGGCGCGTTCGCGTTTGTCTCGCTGCCGACCGATGCGGACGTATCGTTATCCGAAACAATCGCGACGTTCCGCGAAGCGGAAGGGCTGACGGTCGTCGTCGGCGAGGAGGTGGCCGTGCGTCGCGGCTGGCCCGTGCTGTTCCGCGCCGCGTGGATCACGCTGACCGTGCATTCCGATCTCGCGGCAGTCGGCCTCACCGCGGCATTCGCGCGGGCGCTCGGCGCGGCCGGGATCAGTTGCAACGTGATGGCGGCCGCGTACCACGATCACATCTTCGTGCCGTTCGACGACGGCCCGCGCGCCCTCGAGGCGCTCGCCGCACTGCAACGCGACGCGATGCACGGCTAGCGCGCGGCGCATTCGGAACACGCAAAAAAACGGGCCCGTCACCGGGCCCGCGAACGGAGAGGATTGCGCCGGCAACCGGCGCACGGCGGCTTACTTGACCGCGCCGCCCTCGAACCAGGCGGCGAGCTTCGTTCGCTCGTCGTCGGTCATGTGCGTGACGTTGCCGATCGGCATCGCCTTCAGGCGCACGGCTTGTTCGTAGATGCGCTGCGCGTTCTTCGACACTTCGTCCGGCGTGTCGAACAGCACGCCCGCGGGCGCGCTGCCCATCAGCGTCGGCTTCGACGAGTGGCACTCGACGCAGCGCTGCTGCAGGATCGGCATGATGTCGTTGATCACGATCTTCGGCGCGTTGGCGGCCTGCGCTTCCGGTGCGACCGGCTTCGGCATCGTCCACACCAGCGCGCCCGACAGCAGCGCGACGCCGCCGATCGGCAGGTACCACAGCTGCTTGCCGCGGTGACGCATCACGAAGAACTGGCGGATCAGCGCGCCGGCCAGCATGATCAGCACGAGCACGATCCAGTTGAACTTGTTCGTGTACGTCATCGCATAGTGGTTCGACAGCATCGCGAACACGACGGGCAGCGTGAAGTACGTGTTGTGCACCGAGCGCTGCTTGCCGCGCTTGCCGTAGATCGGGTTCGGCTCTTCGCCCTTGAGCATCTTGTCGACCATCTTGCGCTGGCCGGGGATGATCACGAAAAACACGTTCGCCGACATGATCGTCGCGAGCATCGCGCCGACGATCAGGTACGCGGCCCGGCCCGAGAAGATGTGGCACGCGAGGTACGCTGCGACGACGACATAAAGGCCGACGCAAATGCCGAGCACGCGGTCGTTGGTGCCGAGGATGCGGCACAGCGAGTCGTAGACGATCCAGCCGGCTGCGAGGAAGCCGAGCGCGGATGCGACGGCGACGACCGGGCCCATGTCGAGCACGCTCTTGTCGATCAGGTACGTGTTCGGCGCGAGCAGGTACAGCACGAAGAACAGCGAGAAGCCCGACAGCCAGGTCGTGTACGACGGCCACTTCGACCAGTGCAGGTCATCCGGCATTTCCGGCGGCGCGACCGTGTACTTCTGCATGTTGTAGAAGCCGCCGCCGTGGACGTGCCACAGTTCGCCGAATACCCCGCGCTTGCGCTGGTTCGGGTCGGTCGGCGGTTTCAGGCTGTTGTCGAGCGCGACGAAATAGAACGACTCGCCGATCCACGCGATGGCGACGATGACGTGCAGCCATCGCAGCGCGAGGTTCAGCCAGTCGGTGATGAAGCCTTCCATGAAACTCCTCCAGACTCAGATCGTTTGTCTTTGATGCAGGCGCCGATGCGATGTCAGCTGCCGCGATAGGTGCTGTACGACCACGGCGACACGAGCAGTGGCACGTGGTAGTGCGAACCGGTGTCGGCGATGCCGAAGCGCAGCACGACGCGGTCGACGAAACGGGGTTCGGGCACCTTCACGCCGAGCGACGCGAAGTAGTCGCCGGCATGGAACACGAGTTCGTATTCGCCGGCGGCGAGCGCAGCGCCTTCGAGCAGGGGTTCGTCGCAGCGGCCGTCGCTATTGGTCAGCACGGTCTTGATCGCGCGGCGCGATTCGCCGTCCAGCGCGTAGAGGTCGACCTTGATTGCGGCGCCGGGACGACCGTGTGCCGTATCGAGTACGTGGGTAGTGAGCTTTCCCATTCGTTGTGTCCTTGTGTGAATGCGAGGTTCGGCGGCGACTCGATCCATTGACTGTGCGGCGGATCGAGGCTCCACGTCACGTGGCTACATACCCGTCGGCGAGGTGAAGCGAGCGCCGTGCAGGCATTGTAAAAAGGTTCCCTGCGCAAATACGGGCGCGATATCAAAGATAATGCGCCGCGCATAAGCGGCTGTCGACGGCACGCCGCCAGGGCTTCCGGCGGGCGTTTCGGGCATCCGGCGGCAGGACGGACCAAGCGCGCGCGGCGTACCATATCGGAACCGTGAAGTGCGGTATTCGGGACCGCGCATTGTGCGCCGCGCGCGCTTGGGCGATCCTCCCGCCGTGCGCGTCGGCCTGTGGCCCGCGCGTACCCCGAAGACGGCGAGCACGCCGGGTAACCGGGCCAGGGCGTTCGAACGGACGCAGGCACCGGGGCGTGCCGCGAATCGGCGTTCGAACGGCTTTGTGACCGTCCCCGGGAATCAGCCCCTGGGGGCAGACCGACGCGGAGAACGCATGAACCTCGAGCAGCACGCCGGCGCACGCGCGCCGAACGCATCCCCATCCCGCCCGAAAACCCTGCTGGTCAAGCACGCCGACGTGCTCGTGACCATGGACGACACGCGCCGCGAATTGCGCGACGCGGGGCTCTACATCGAAGACAACCGGATCGTCGCGGTCGGCCCGACCGCCGAGCTGCCCGACGCGGCCGACGAAGTGCTGGACCTGCGCGGCCACCTCGTGATCCCGGGGCTCGTGAACACGCACCACCACATGTACCAGAGCCTCACGCGCGCGGTGCCGGCTGCGCAGAACGCCGAGCTGTTCGGCTGGCTTACGAACCTGTACCGGATCTGGGCGCACCTGACGCCCGAGATGATCGAGGTGTCGACGCTCACCGCGATGGCCGAGCTGCTGCAGTCGGGCTGCACGACGTCGAGCGACCACCTGTACATCTACCCGAACGGCAGCCGGCTCGACGACAGCATCGACGCCGCGCAGCGAATCGGCATGCGCTTTCACGCGAGCCGTGGCGCGATGAGCGTCGGCCAGCGCGACGGCGGGCTGCCGCCCGATTCGGTCGTCGAGCGCGAACCCGATATCCTGCGCGACACACAGCGCCTGATCGAGACCTATCACGACGAAGGCCGCTACGCGATGCTGCGCGTGGTGGTCGCGCCATGCTCGCCGTTTTCGGTGAGCCGCGACCTGATGCGCGACGCGGCCGTGCTCGCGCGCGAGTACGGCGTGTCGCTGCACACGCACCTGGCGGAGAACGTCAACGATATCGCGTACAGCCGCGAGAAGTTCGGGATGACACCCGCCGAATATGCGGAAGATCTCGGCTGGGTTGGCCGCGACGTATGGCATGCGCACTGCGTGCAGCTCGACGATGCGGGCATCGGCCTGTTCGCGCGCACCGGCACGGGCGTCGCGCACTGTCCGTGCTCGAACATGCGGCTCGCGTCGGGTATCGCGCCGGTAAAGAAGATGCGTCTCGCGGGCGTGCCGGTCGGCCTCGGCGTCGACGGCTCCGCGTCGAACGACGGCGCGCAGATGGTCGCGGAAGTGCGGCAGGCGCTGCTGCTGCAGCGGGTCGGTTTCGGGCCCGATGCGATGACCGCGCGCGAAGCGCTCGAGATCGCGACGCTCGGCGGAGCGAAGGTGCTGAACCGTGACGATATCGGCGCGTTGAAGCCCGGCATGGCCGCGGACTTCGCCGCGTTCGACCTGCGCCAGCCGCTGTTCGCGGGCGCGCTGCACGATCCGGTCGCGGCGCTCGTGTTCTGCGCGCCGTCGCAGACGGCGTACACGGTGGTGAACGGGAAGGTGGTGGTGCGGGAAGGGCGGTTGGCGACGCTCGATCTGCCGCCCGTCATCGAGCGCCATAACGCGCTCGCGCATGCATTGGTCGACGCATCGCGCTGAACGAAGCCTGAAGCGATACGGCGGCCGCCTTGCCGGGCGTGCCGCCAGCCGCCAGCCGCCACCGCGCCGCGACGGCGCGGGCGGCGTGTGCCGTTACGCCTCGATCAGCGTGCGGGTGGCTTCGGCGACGAGGCTGCGCAGCCAGCGTACTTCGTCGGAGTAGTGGCAGCGCTCGTGCCACAGCTGGTAGTACTGCATCGGCGGGAAGTCGAGCGGCGCCGGCACGACCGACAGCGGCAGGAACTTCGCGTAGTGATCGGCGAACAGGCGCGTGGTCGTGAAGATCAGGTCGGACTTCACGAGCACGTACGGCGCGAGGTTGAAGTACGGCAGCGTGACGACCACGTGGCGCTTGAGCCGTTCGCGCGCAAGATGCACGTCGATCGCGCCGCGCTGGCCGACCGAGTACGGCGTCGGCGCGAGATGCGGCGCGTTCAGGTACTGGTCGAGCGTGAGCCCGCCGCGCTTCGCGAACGGGTGCGTGTTGCTCATCAGGCAGACGATCTCGTCGACGAACAGGTTCGACAGGTGCAGCTGCTCGGGCGGTTCGGGCCAGTTGCCGACGACGATGTCGAGCTTGCCGTCTTCCAGCGCGAGTTCGTAGTCGAACGCGGGGCCGAGCGAGTGAAACTCGAGCGTTGCGTTCGGCGCGGCCAGGCGGAAGCGCTCGACGACGGTCGGCACGAACAGCACGTTCAGGTAGTCGGGGCAGCCGATCCGGTAGCAGCGGATCGACGTGGCCGGGTCGAAGTTGTGCTGCTGGAACTTGATGCGCTCGATTTCACGCAGCGCATTCTGCACGGGCTCGAGCAGACGCAGCCCGTATTCGGTCGGCACCATGCCGGATTTGCCGCGCACCAGCAGCGGATCGCCGGTGATGTCGCGCAGGCGCCGCAGCGCGGCGCTGATCGCCGGTTGCGACTGGTTCAGTTTGACGGCCGCGCGCGTGACGCTGCGCTCCATCAACAAGGTGTGCAAGACGCGCAAGAGGTACGTGTCGATCGCCTCGCGTTGCTGACTCATGATTTCTCCGGGTTATATGTCCAGGCTGATCGAGGGGTACTGTGGGTATATCGTTTTTAATATGAACGAAAATCAGCGTCAAGAGATGGATACCCGCAGGCACCCGCCGGCCGGGCCGCGACAAGGGGCCTGAACGGGGAGGCTGGGCCGCGGCGCCGCGCGGATACGCGTTGCGCGTATTCGGATCGCGGCGCGGCGTGTGATGCGGCGGCTGCGTCAGTCGTCGATGCGCATGCCGACCTTCAGCGTGACCTGCCAGTGAACGACCTGGTCGCCTTCGATGTGGCCGCGTGTTTCGGTCACCTGGAACCAGTGCAGGTTGTGCAGCGTCTTGCCGGCCTTCGAGATCGCGTTGCGGATGGCGTCGTCGCTCGATTGCTGCGACGAACCGGTCAGTTCGATCAGCTTGTACACGTGGTCGCTCATGATGCGCTCCCTGGGATATCGGTCTATATCGCCGGTGCAAGCTGCGGTCCCGAGGCGCCGCCGCGCGTGCCCGGCTTCTTGAGTGATAGGTATGATGGGCGGCAAGTGCAACCCATATCGGAGACGAGGAACATCGTGGAAGTCGGATTTTGCGGACCGGGATTGATGGGCGCGCCGATGATTCGGCATTTGCTGGCGGCCGGGTATCGGGTCAGCGTGTGGAATCGCTCGCGCGACAAGGCCGAGGCGCTCGTGAAGGACGGCGCGCAGGTGGTCGGCACGCCGCGCGAACTGGCGGAACGCGTCGATACGGTATTCGTCTGCGTGCTCGACGGGCGTGCGGTCGGCGACGTCGTGTTCGGCGAGCACGGGCTGTTCTCCGGCGACGCGGCTGCGCGCCGCCTGCGGCGCATCGTCGATCATTCGAGCATTCCGCCCGCCGCGACGCGCGACTACGCGGCGCGCGCGGCCGCGCTCGGCGCAGGCTGGGTCGATGCGCCCGTGTCGGGCGGCGTACCGGGCGCGCAGGCCGGCACGCTCGCGGTGATGGCCGGCGGCCGCGCGGCCGATCTCGACGCGGTGCGGCCGCTGATCGGCACGTACGCGTCGCGCATCACGCACATGGGCGACGCGGGCGCGGGCCAGACGGCGAAGCTGTGCAACCAGGCGATCGTCACCGCGACGGTGACCGCGATCGCCGAGGCCGTCGGCCTGGCGCAGGCGAGCGGCATCGATGCCGCGCGGCTGGCCGAGGCGCTGGCCGGCGGCTGGGCCGATTCGGTGCTGCTGCAGACGTTCGTGCCGCGCATGACGTCGGGTGGTCACGCGTCGATCGGCGCGCTCAGCACGTTCCAGAAGGACGTCGACGCGATCGCCGACGCGGCGCGCGACACAGGCGCGGTGATGCCCGTGTCGGCGACCGTGCAGCAGGTGCTGCGGCTCGGCGCTGCGCAGGGGCTCGCCGGCGCCGATTTCGCCGCGTTCATCGACATCGTGCGGCCCGGCAACGGGCGTCGGCAGCCCGCGTGACGGGCAAGCGGCGCGCATGAATGGCAGATGGGCCGCCCGGAGGCGGCCCATCGAATGACTGGCGGTTCAGCCGAGGGAGCGAGGTGTCGTGTCGCCGGCGTTCTGGCGACCGAGCCCGCCGCGCAGGCTCGCTTTCGTGCCTGCACCAAACTCGGGCAGGATGCGCGCGCGTGCCCGGCTCGCGAATACCAGGAAGCCGAAGCCGTTCGCTTCGTACCAGTACCCGCCGTTCTCGAGGCCGTCCAGCGGCTGCTCGAGCGCGTTGGCGATCGATTCGATGCAGCGCTTGCGCAGCTCGGCGATGGCCGGATAGGGCGGCTGTGCGCCGCGCACGCTGCACAGGAGCACGTCGAGACCGGGCAGCACATGCGCGTAGAGGACGGGTTCGTCCTGCGCACGGGCGCGGGCAATCTTGGTGTCGAGCTGGGCGAAAGGTTTCGAGTGGCGCAACACCGCAAGGAATGACTCCTGGCCATCCTGTTGGGCACGCCGACGTTTTTTCGGGAAGGACATAAACACTCGCCTCAAAAACAATTGCAAGAAATGCGGCACTTTCATGCGACCCACTCCCGGCTATGTACGCCGCATGTCGATCCTTTATAGCACACGAAAATGCTGCATTCGTGCAGTACGACGATCAATGTCTCCCGTCGACCTGCTCGCCCTGATCGACACAGCCAGCGTCTTGGCGCCCGTACTGTCGTTTAGTCTCCATCATAGACCCGCTTTCCCCGCGCGTGCATTCGTGCGTCACAAAAAAGTGAGACAGGCCGCATGCGGCGGTGCACGGCGCGCGCAATAAAAAGGCCCGCACGGGGCGGGCCTGGCGGGCGGGGCGCTCGGCGATCAGCGCTGCTTGAGCGAATCGCGGATCTCGCGCAGCAGTACGGTGTCTTCCGGCGTCGCGGCCGGCGCGGCGTCTTCCGGCTTGCGCAGCTTGTTGATGAATTTCACCATCAGGAAAATGATGAACGCGAGGATGACGAAATTGATCGCCACGGTGATGAACGAGCCGTAGCCGAACGCGGCAACACCCGCGGTCTGCAGGTCCTTGAACGAATCGGGATTACCCTTGAACGTCGGAGGGATGGTGCCGAGCAGAACGAACTTGTTCGAGAAATCCAGGCCGCCCGTCAGCAAGCCGATGACCGGCATGATGAGGTCTTTCACGATCGAGTCGACGATCTTCGAGAAGGCGCCGCCGATGATCACGCCGACGGCGAGATCCATCACGTTGCCCTTGACGGCGAACTCCTTGAATTCCTTGATGATGCTCATGAGCGGCTTTCTCCTTGTTGGTGCTAGAGGAGGCGTGCCGCGACGCGCAGGCTTGTATTGCGTCGAATGAGGGTCGGTGGCACGCCGATGGCCGCATGATAGCGAACGCTCCCCATTGCCGGTAGTCCATCTTGAAATGATTGACAAATCCGCGCGTCGGCGCGGCCGGTCATGCAGGGGAGCGTGGCGTGTGTTGCGGCGCGTCGACGTGAACGTCGGCGCGCTGCGCAGGGTCAGGTGTTGTCGTCCGTCCAGCCGTCGTCGTTGCTGCCGAGATCGACGTTGCCGCTGCCGCCGTCGCTCCAGTTCGACGCATCGCCGTGGCCGAGGTCGAAGCCCGGGTCGGTTTCCTGCCGGCGGCGCTCGCCGTCGACGATCACGTCGCGTTCGACCACGCGCTCGCGGCCGCCGGACATCGCCTCGCCGAGCAGCACGCCGGTCAGCAGCCCGCCCATCCCGCCGCCGAAACCGCCGCCGCTTTGCTGGATCACGACAGGCGGCTGCTGTTGCGGGTAGGGCTGCTGCGGATACGGCTGGCCCTGCGCACCCGTCATGCGATCGGCTTCCTGCGCGTATACGGAGCCGCTGCCGTTCGCCGGCGGCGCGGGTTGCGCGGCCGGATCGGGTCGGCCTTCGACGCGTGCCTTCACGCTCGCATGACGCTGTTCGAGTTCGTCGACCTGGTACGGCGGTACCGGATTCTTGCCGTTCGCCAGCGCCTCGACGAGCGTGCGCGCGTCGGTTTCGATCGCTTCGAGTTCGCCTGTCAGCGCCGCGGCGCCGGGCGCCGTCGACAGCTTCGCGTCGAGTTTCAGCGGACGGATGTCGTTCAGTACGTCGGTCGCACGCTTGAGCTGCGTGCGGCGTTCGTCGTCGGCGCGGCTGTTGTCGGCCGTGCGCGCGCGCCGCAGCGTCCAGCGCAGCACCAGCGCGATCACCGCGACGATCAGCCCGAGGCCGATCCACATGCCGGTCGACGGGCCGTGTTTTTCGGCCGGCGCGACGGCGGGCGCGAGCGACGGCTGCAGCGTGCCGGCCTGCGCGGCCGATGGTGCGTTGCCGCTCACGCGCGCGGCGTCGGCACGAATGCGCGACTCGGTCTGCGCGAAGCGCGACGCGTCGGTGAAGCGCAGTTGCGGATCGAGCGACTTCGCTCGCTGCAGCTGCGCGAGCGCGTCGGACGCGCGGCCTTCGCGGTCCAGCACTTGCGCATACAGGTAGCGCGCGTGCGCGTTGTTCGGATGGGCATCGATGACTTGCGACAGCTGCGTGTCGGCACGTTGCCAGTCGCGCTGGGCGATCGACTGCTCGACCTGCTGCAGCGACGGTACCGCAAACGCGGCGGACGACAGCAGCATCAGCGAGAGGCCGAGTGCGGCGAGGGATTTCTTCATGGTCGAACCGGACGCACGCGCCCGTCTCCTGACGATCGGTTCGCGCCGCGCGCCCGGGCGGGCCGCGGCGCGGTTGCCCGCGTTTGCCGTTACTGCGCGGGCGTGTCGAGCTGCTTCTTCAGCGCGGCGAGGCGATCCTCGACCGACGGGCCCTTGTTCAGCGCGGCGAGCTTGTCGTCGAGCGCCTTGCCGCTCGACGTGTCGGCCGAATTGAGGCGCGCGTCCGAGCGTGCGTTCTGCAGTGCGACCTTGTCCTCGAGCTTCTGGAAATCCTCGGACAGGTTCTTGCCGCCGATGCCGCCCAACGCGCTTGCCGCGACATCCTTCGCCTGCGCGATTTCCTGCTTGGCCTGCAGGATGTTCGAGCGTGCGTTCAGGTCGTTGCGGCGCTGGCGCATGTCGGCGATCTGCCCCTTCAGCTTGTCGACCGACGGCTCGAGCGTCGTCAACTCGGCCGCGAGCGCGTCGCGCTCGGCTTCCGCGTTCGACTGCGCGGCCAGTGCCTCGCGTGCGAGCGCTTCGTCGCCGGACTGCAGCGCGCGCTTCGCGCCGTCTTCGTACTTCTTCACCTTGTCGTCGGCCGCATCGCGCTTGCTGCGCTGGGTCGCGACCTGTGCCTCGATCTCGATCAGCGAATTCTCGGCACGACCGATGCTGTCGTCGAGCTCCCGCACGATCTGCCGTGCGTCGCGCGACGGATCCTGTACCGAATCGGCCGCATCGTTCAGCAGGCCTTTGATCGTGCGCGAAACAGAGTCGAAAAGCGACATGAAATCCTCCGTGGTTGAAAGGCGCCGCGTGACCGCGGCAATGCCCGCCGCGGGCCGGTTGCGACCCGCGTGAGCCGGCGGATATTACACCACCGGTTCACTTAAATACGGCTTAAACGCGTGAGTTCAAGCGGCTTGCGTATCGGGATGACAAACCTTTCGCGATTGAAAGAAAATCGGCCGCGCGCGCCATATTGCGTGTCCATGATAGGCCGAGGATGCCGACAATACGTTCCGCAAATCACGGCGTTGCGGGAATTTTTACAAAAAATCGCGAAGGCACCCGGTCGATTTCATTAAAATGCGCTGTCACGTCGCGGGAACGGATCGCCGCGCGGCGGGGTCTGTCGACGTGACAGTCGCATCTCGATGCACCCGCTCTGATCCATCCGCCTGCATTTCCGCATGCGTCCGAGGGCGCCACGACGCCCGCCATTCCGACATGCCAATTATCAAACGACCGCCTTCTTCTTCCGACAGGAACGAACCCCACTACACGCTGCGCCGTTCGCCGTCCGGGGCCTATTACCCCGATGATGACGATCGCGACCATCGCAACGACGACCGCCGTGCACAGCGCAGCGGCGGCGGAGGCCGTCGCTCGTTCGGCTCGCGCGTCGCGCTGTGGTTCGTCGGCCTGTTCGTCACGCTGGCGATCGTCGGCGCGCTGATCGTCGGCTACGCGCTGGTCGTGATGGCGCCGCAACTGCCGTCGCTCGATGCGCTGACCAACTACCAGCCGAAGGTGCCGCTGCGCGTGTTCACGGCCGATCACGTGCTGATCGGCGAGTTCGGCGAGGAGCGCCGCAGCCTCGTGCGTTTCCAGGACATTCCCGACGTGATGAAGAAGGCCGTGCTCGCGATCGAGGACTACCGCTTCTACGAGCACGGCGGCGTCGATTTCGTCGGCATCCTGCGGGCGGGCGTCGCCGACCTGATGCACGGCGGCGCGCGCCAGGGCGCGAGCACCATCACGATGCAGGTCGCGCGCAACTTCTTCCTGTCGAGCGAGAAGACCTACACGCGCAAGATCTACGAGATGCTGCTCGCGTACAAGATCGAGAAGGCCCTGACGAAGGACCAGATCCTCGAGCTGTACATGAACCAGATCTATCTCGGCCAGCGCTCGTACGGCTTCGCGGCCGCCGCGCGGGTCTATTTCGGCAAGGACCTGAAGGACATCACGCTCGCGGAAGCGGCGATGCTCGCGGGGCTGCCGAAGGCGCCGTCCGCGTATAACCCGGTCGTGAATCCGAAGCGCGCGAAGGTGCGCCAGGAATACATCCTGAAGCGCATGCTCGAGGTCGGCTACATCACGCAGCCGCAGTACGACGCGGCCGTGAAGGAAGAGATCCACGTGCGCACGCCGGGCAACCAGTACGCGGTGCACGGCGAATACGTCGCCGAGATGGTGCGGCAGATGATGTACCAGCAGTACAAGGACGAAACCTACACGCGCGGGCTGACCGTCACGACGACGATCAACTCGGCCGACCAGGAAGCCGCGTACCAGGCCGTGCGTCGCGGCATTCTCGACTACGAGCGCCGCCACGGCTATCGCGGGCCGGAAGCGTCGATCAACCTGCCCGCGGCCGGCGACGACCGCGACGAGGCGATCGACGATGCGCTCGCCGATCACCCGGACAACGGCGACCTGCAGTCGGCGGTCGTGCTGTCGGCCTCGCCGAACGCGGTCGAGGTGCAGTTCGTCGGCGGCGCGACGACGACGATCGGCCCGGCCGGGCTGCGCTTCGTGTCGGCCGCGCTCGGGCCCCGCGCGAACAACGCGCTGCGCATCAAGCCGGGTTCGATCGTGCGCGTGCTGAAGGACGGCAAGACGGGCTGGCAGGTCGTGCAGCTGCCGCAGGTCGAAGGCGCGCTCGTCGCGATCGCGCCGCAGGACGGCGCGATCCGTTCGCTCGTCGGCGGCTTCGATTTCAACAAGAGCAAGTTCAACCACGTGACGCAGGCATGGCGGCAGCCGGGCTCGTCGTTCAAGCCGTTCATCTATTCGGCATCGCTCGACAAGGGCCTCGGGCCGGCGACGATCATTAACGACGCGCCGCTGTACTTCCCGCCGAGCGTGCCGGGCGGCACCGCGTGGGAGCCGAAGGACGACGACCAGCCGGACGGCCCGATGACGATGCGCACCGGCCTGCAGCGCTCGAAGAACCTCGTGTCGATCCGGATCCTCGCATCGATCGGCACGCAGTATGCGCAGCAGTACGTGACGCAGCGCTTCGGCTTCGATCCCGCGAAGACGCCGCCGTACCTGCCGATGGCGCTCGGCGCGGGCCTCGTGACGCCGCTGCAGCTCGCGACCGGCTACGCGGTGTTCGCGAACGGCGGCTACAAGGTCGATCCGTACCTGATCGCCGAAGTCGACGACGCGCGCGGCCAGGCACTGCAGAAGTCGCAGCCGGTGATCGCGGGCAGCAC
Source organism: Burkholderia sp. MS455 (assembly GCF_016899445.1). NCBI lineage: Bacteria > Pseudomonadati > Pseudomonadota > Betaproteobacteria > Burkholderiales > Burkholderiaceae > Burkholderia > Burkholderia sp. MS455. The sequence goes on along the minus strand of NZ_CP041779.1, from coordinate 2,170,683 downwards.
GGCGCCGCGCACGATCGAAGGCCGCAACGCGTACGTGATGAACAGCCTGCTGCACACGGTCGCGACGGCCGGCACGGGTGCGGGCACCAACGCACTGGGCCGCAGCGACCTGCAGGGCAAGACGGGTACGACGAACGACGCGAAGGACGGCTGGTTCGCCGGTTACCAGCAGTCGCTCGTCGCGGTCGCGTGGATGGGCTTCGACCAGCCGAAGAGCCTGGGCAGCCGCGAATTCGGCGCGCAGCTTGCGCTGCCGATCTGGGTGAATTACATGCGCACCGCGCTGAACGGCGTGCCGGAGCAGCAGATGCCGATGCCGGACGGCCTGACCTCGCTCGACGGCGAGCTGTACTACGCTGATCGCACGCCGGGCAACGGCTTCGTCGGGAACGTCGACATCAATCCGGCCGAGAATGCGATCAGCGCGAACGACGCACTCGGCTCGGCCGGCGCGGCAGGGCTCACGCCGCCGCCCGTCACGCCGCAGGAGAAGCAGCAGATCATGGACATGTTCGAGAGCAAGTAAGCGGTACGCCGCTGTTTCGGCATGCGACGGGCGCCTTCGGGCGCCCGTTTTTTTGCGCGCTGCCGGCAGGTAGCGGGAGACGCCGAATCAGAACGACGCGCAGGCCGGCATGAACGTGATACCGACCGACTCCTGACGGAACCGCTCCGCGTACGCGTGCCGGATCGCGGCGAGCCGCGCGTGCGTGTCGGGCGTATCGTCGGCGATGATACGGATCACGAAACTCTGTTCCCGTGTGATGTTGCCGGTCGCGCGATCGCGCCATTGGCCGTGCGTGTCCCAGTACGTGAAGCCGTCGGGGAAGCGCGGCGTGACGGTGTCGGCGAGGAACGCCGCGCGTTCGGCATCGGTGACGGGGCCGCGTCCGGCGATGTCGCGTCCGAACAGCAGGTCGGCCTGCAACATGCGGCTCGCGCCAGGCTGCGTGCAGGCCGGCTGCGCGCCGGCGACGGGCGAGGGTGGTGCCGCGCAACCGGCGAGCAGTGCGATCGCCGCGGCGGCGATCAGCGGCCGCGCGCGGCGCCGCCACATTGCAGCCCATAGCGGCCGCATTTGCTCATTTCGCGTCCGACGACCTTCGTGCGCGCAAAACGCTGCGCGCTCAACCACTTGCGTGCTTGTTCGGCGGGTTATCAACAGGGCTGTCAACATAATCTGGGGATAACCCTAGGTCGGTTCGCCGGCGCCTGGCGCGCGGTCAGTGCTGCCGTTTCGCGTGCGCGAGATGCATGCCGAGCGTGCCGGGGTCGGTGTTCGTGCCCGACAGCAGCACGCCGACGCGCTTGCCCTGCAGCGTTTCGCGCAGCGGGCCGAGCAGCGCGGCGAGCGCGGCTGCGCAAGCCGGTTCGACCGACAGCTTCAGGTGCGAGAACAGGAACAGCATCGCGGCGCGCAGCGCGTCATCGGACACGGTGACGATGCGGTCGACGTGGCGCCGGCACAGCTGGTAGCTGTATTCCTCGGTATGCGGCGCCATCAGCGAATCGGCGATCGTCTGCATTGCGCTCATCTTGATCGTGTGATTCGCCGCGAAGCTGCGGCTCATCGCGTCGGCGCCTTCCGGCTCGACGCCGTACACGTGCACGCGCGGATTCGCGAGCCTTAGCGCGGTCGCCATGCCGGCCGCGAGCCCGCCGCCGCCGATCGGCACGATCACCGCGTCGAGGTCGGGCGTCTGCGTCGCCCATTCGTAGCCGAGCGTCGCGGTGCCGAGGATCGTGTGATAGCCGTTGAACGGATGGATGAAGAAGCGGCCTTCCTCGGCCTCGATCCGCCGCACGAGATCGAACGCCTGCGATGCGCTGCCCGCGAGCACGACCTCCGCGCGGTACTGCTTGCACTGCGCGATGCGCGACGGGCTCGCGGTATGGAACATCACGACCTTCGCGCTGCTGCCGAGCCGCATCGCCGCATACGCGACGGCTGCCGCATGATTGCCGGCCGATACGCAGGTGACGCCGGCATCCTTGCGTGCCTCGTCGAGCGCGAGCAGGTGCGTGAATGCGCCGCGCGCCTTGAAGCTGCCGCTCGCCTGCAGCAGTTCGAACTTGAAGTTGACGTGCGTGCCCTCGAGGGACGGCAGGTCGGCGCGTTCGAACACGGGCGTGCGCGCGACCCAGGGCGACAACGCGAAATGCTGCGCGGCGATTTCGTCGAGCGTCGGAATCGGCTCGCCGTCGATCGTCGTATGGGCAGTGCCCTGCTGTTCAGTCGACATGACGTGGCGGGTGGCGGAGTGGGCCGGCCCGCACACGCGGGCCGGCGTGGCGGGAGGCAGTCAGTGCGCGTCGACCGACATGCTGCGGATGAACTTGCGCAGGAACTGCTCGCAGCCGGCGAGCTGCGCGAGCTCGACATATTCGTTCGGCTTGTGCGCCTGCTCGATGTTGCCGGGCCCGCACACGACGCTCGGGATGCCCGCGCGTTCGAACAGGCCGGCTTCGGTTCCGTACGCGACCTTGCGCTTGTCCTGGTCGGCCGTCAGCGCGCGCACGAGCTGCGTGATCGCGGCCTGTTCGGTCGCGTCGAGGCCGGGCGCCGCGGCGATCTTCGAGAACTCGATCGCGGCATTCGGATGCTCGCGAAGCATCTGCGGCAGCAGCGTTTGCTGCGCATATGCTTCGATGCGCGTGAAGATCTGCTCGGGATCGAGCGTCGGCAGGTTGCGGAACTCGAAGTCGAACCGGCATTCGGCCGGCACCGTGTTGATCGCGTTGCCGCCCTGGATCGTGCTCGTCTGCGCGGTCGTGAACGGCACGTCGTACAGCTCGTCGAACGGGCCTTCGGCGCGGAAGCGCTCGGCGATGTCGCGGATGTGGCAGATGAGGCGCGCCGCGTATTCGATCGCGTTGAGCCCCTTCGGCGTCAGCGACGAATGCGCCGCGTGGCCGCGCACGCAGCAGCGGTACGCGTTGATGCCCTTGTGCGCGATGATCGGCCGCATGCTGGTCGGCTCGCCGACGATGCAGCCGGACGGTTGCACGCCGCGCTTGACGAGGTCGGCGATCATCAGCGGCGCGCCCGCGCAGCCGATTTCCTCGTCGTAGGACAGCGCGAAATGGATCGGCTTCGCGAGCTTCGTCGCCTGCATTTCGGGCAACAGCGCGAGCGCCGTGCCGATGAAACCCTTCATGTCGCAGGTGCCGCGGCCGTACAGGCGGCCGTCGCGGATTTCCGGCGCAAACGGGTTGCTGTCCCATTGCTGGCCGTCGACCGGCACGACGTCGGTATGCCCGGACAGCACGATGCCGCCGTTCGTCGAGCCGTCGTGCGCGGGCACCGTCGCGAACAGGTTTGCCCAGCCTTCGCGCGGATCGTGCGTGATCGTCGAAACGATGCCTTTCGCGGCGAGCGCGTCGCGCACCGTTTCGATCAGGCCGAGATTCGGCACGCGGCTCGTCGTGTCCATCGACACCAGTTGCTTGACCCAGGGCAGGCCGACCAGCGATGCGTCGCCTTGGGTTGCGGCGGACGGCGCCGTCGCGTCGAGAGTGGACATGGCAAAACTCCGTCTGATGAATGGGAAAATCATACTCAAAAACACGTCGGCCCGCCTGCGCCGGGCGCGGTGCGGTGCAGCATCGCCGCGGCCTTCAGCGCACCGCGGCGGCCGCTCCCTGCTTCGGCGCGAGCGCGCGCAGCGTTTCCTTGATCGTCGACACGCGGATCGCGAGATCGGGCGAGCGCGTCTCGATGCGCAGCTTGTCCTGGCCCGCGAGCTTGATGTGCCGGTGCTTCTGCACCATGTCGATGATCCGCATCGGATCGATCGGCGGATTCGGCTCGAACTGCAGCCCGATCGCTGCTTCGCTCGCGTCGATCTTCACGATGCCGAGCGGCTTCGCGGCGATGCGCAGCCGGTGCGTCTCGACGAGCGCGTGCGCCTGCGGCGGCAGCTTGCCGAAGCGGTCGATCAGTTCCTCCTGGATGCCGTCGATCGCGTCGCCGTGCTCGCAGTTCGCGAGACGCTTGTACAGCGACAGCCGCTCCTGCACGTCCGCGCAGTAGTCGGCCGGCAGGATCGCGGGCGCATGCAGGTTGATTTCCGTCGTCGCGGCGAGCGGCGCGGTGAGGTCGGGCTCCTTGCCGTTCTTCAGCGCCTTCACCGCGTCGTTCAGCATGTCCGTATAAAGCTGGAAGCCGATCTCGTGTATCTCGCCCGACTGCTTGTCGCCGAGCACTTCGCCGGTGCCGCGGATCTCGAGGTCGTGCATCGCGAGATAGAAGCCCGAGCCGAGCTCCTCCATCTGCTGGATCGCTTCCAGCCGGCGCTGCGCCTGCTTGGTCAGCGCCTGCGGATCGTGGACCAGCAGGTACGCATAGGCCTGGTGATGCGAGCGGCCGACGCGGCCGCGCAACTGGTGGAGCTGCGCGAGGCCGAACTTGTCCGAGCGGTGCATGATGATCGTGTTCGCGCTCGGCACGTCGATGCCGGTCTCGATGATGGTCGTGCACAGCAGCACGTTCGCGCGCTGCGCGACGAAATCGCGCATCACGCGCTCGAGCTCGCGCTCGTGCATCTGGCCGTGCGCGATCACGATGCGCGCCTCGGGCACGAGCTCCTCGAGCATTGCCCTGCGGTTCTCGATCGTCTCGACCTCGTTGTGCAGGAAGTACACCTGGCCGCCGCGCTTCAGCTCGCGCAGCATCGCCTCGCGGATCACGCTTTCCTCCTCGCGGCGCACGAAGGTCTTGATCGCGAGCCGCTTCTGCGGCGCGGTCGCGATCACCGAGAAATCGCGCAGCCCTTCGAGCGCCATCCCGAGCGTGCGCGGGATCGGCGTCGCGGTGAGCGTCAGCACGTCGACTTCCGCGCGCAGCGCCTTCAGCGCTTCCTTCTGGCGCACGCCGAAGCGGTGTTCCTCGTCGATGATCACCAGGCCGAGGCGCTTGAACTGCACGTCCGACGACAGCAGCTTGTGCGTGCCGATCACGATGTCGACGCTGCCTTCGTTGATCTGCGCGATCGCCGCGTTGACTTCCTTCGCGGTCTTGAAGCGCGACAGCTCGACGATCCGCACCGGCCAGTCCGCGAAGCGGTCGACGAAGGTCTGCGTGTGCTGCTCGGCGAGCAGCGTGGTCGGCGACAGCAGCGCGACCTGCTTGCCGCCCATCACCGCGATGAACGCGGCGCGCAGCGCGACCTCGGTCTTGCCGAAGCCGACGTCGCCGCACACGAGGCGGTCCATCGGCTTGCCGCTCGTCATGTCGCCGATCACGGCCGCGATCGCGGCGGCCTGGTCGGGCGTTTCCTCGAAGCCGAAGCTTTCCGCGAATTTCACGTAGTCGCGCGGGTCGAGCGCGAACGCGTGGCCTTCGCGGGCCGCACGGCGCGCGTACAGGTTCAGCAGCTCGGCGGCGGTATCGCGGATCTGCTGCGCGGCCTTGCGCTTCGCGCGCTCCCACTGGCCGGAGCCGAGCGCGTGCAGCGGCGCGCTGTCGGGATCGGCGCCGCTGTAGCGCGAGATCACGTGCAATTGCGCGACGGGCACGTAGAGCTTGCTGTCGCCCGAGTATTCGAGATGCAGGAATTCGGTCTCGCCTTCGCCGAGATCCATCGACACGAGGCCCATGTAGCGGCCGATGCCGTGCTGCGCGTGGACGACCGGGTCGCCGACCTTCAGCTCCGACAGGTCGCGCACCATCGCGTCGACGTTGCTGGCCTGTTCCTGCCGGCGGCGGCCCGCGCGGCGGCCGAGCGCGCCGTACAGCTCGGTCTCGGTAACGATCGCATAGCCTTCGCCCGGCACAGCGAAGCCGTTCGCGAGCGGAGCGACGCCGAGCGCGAAGCGTTCTTCGCTCGCGAGCCAGCCGGCGAAGTGGTCGTTCGACACCGGCCGCAGATGGTGCTCGGCGAGCAGTTGCAGGATCGTCTCGCGGCGGCCGGCCGATTCGACGGTCAGCAGCACGCGCCTGCCCGACGATTCGACGAACGTACGCAGCGACGCGAGCGGATCGTCGGCATGCCGGTCGACGGTGAGCTCGGGCAGCGCGGTCGCCCAGCCGCCGGCCGGTTGCGCGGGCAGCACGACGCGTGCGAACGGCTTCGCGAACGCGAAGAAATCCTCGTCGGACAGGAACAGGCGCTGCGGCTCCAGGATCGGCCGCTCGCGATCGTGCGACAGGAACGCGTGGCGCTGCTTCGTATCGGCCGTGAAGCGGCGGATCGAGGCTTCGAGATCGCCGGTGAACACGAGGTGCGCGTCCTGCGGCAGGTAGTGGAACAGCGTGGCCGTTTCGTCGAAGAACAGCGGCAGGTAATACTCGATGCCCGCCGACGGCACGCCGTTGCCGATGTCCTTGTAGATCGGCGCGCGGCTCGGGTCGCCTTCGAAGGTCTCGCGCCAGCGGCTGCGAAAGGCCGTGCGCGCGGCTTCGTCGAACGGGAACTCGCGGCCGGGCAAGAGCCGCACGTCGCGCACCGGGTAGAGGCTGCGCTGCGTGTCGGGGTCGAACGCGCGGATCGAGTCGACCTGGTCGTCGAACAGGTCGATCCGGTACGGCAGCGGCGAGCCCATCGGGTACAGGTCGATCAGCGAGCCGCGCACGCAGTATTCGCCGGGCCGCACGACCTGGCTCACGTGCTCGTAGCCGGCCAGCGTGAGCTGCGCCTTCAGCTTCGCCTCGTCGAGCCGTTCGCCCTGCGCGAACGCGAACGTGTACGCGGCCATGAACGACGCGGGCGGCATCCGGTACAGCGCGGTGGTCGCGGGCACGAGCAGGATGTCGCAGCGGCCTTCGCCGAGATCGTGCAGCGTCGCGAGCCGCTCGGACACGAGGTCCTGGTGCGGCGAGAACGTGTCGTACGGCAGCGTTTCCCAGTCCGGCAGCAGGCGCACGCGCGCATCGGGCGAGAAGTAGCGGATTTCCTGCGAGAGCCGCTGCGCGTCGACCGCGTTCGCGCAGATCACCGCGAGGAGCGGCACGTCCCGGCGGTTGTCGGCGAGATAACGGGCGATGGCGAGCGCGTCGGCGGAACCGTGCGCGCCGTCGAAGGCAAAGCGCTGGCCGGGTTTGACGCGGGCAACGGGCGAGGCGGACAGGGTGGAAGCGTTATCTGGCATAGGGACGGCAGGGGTGGCGTGCACGGGCGCATCGCGGTGCGCCGGTCGAGACGAAAGACCTATTATAAAATCCGCTTCTCGATTTCATCTTTCCGGCGTTTCCTTTCGTGACTCCCCGACTTTTCGCCCTGATTCCCTGTGCCGGCACGGGCAGCCGTTCCGGCTCGGCCGTGCCGAAGCAATATCGCACGCTGGCCGGCCGCGCGCTCCTGCATTACACGCTCGCCGCGTTCGACGCGTGCAGCGAATTCGCGCAGACGCTCGTCGTCCTCGCGCCCGACGATTCCCATTTCGACGCGCGCCGCTTCGCGGGCCTGCGCTTCGCGGTGCGCCGCTGCGGCGGCGGCTCGCGGCAGGCGTCGGTGCTGAACGGGCTGCTCGGGCTGGCCGAATTCGGCGCGACCGATCACGACTGGGTGCTCGTGCACGACGCCGCGCGCCCGGGCATCACGCCGGAGCTGATCCGCACGCTCGTCGCGACGCTGAAGGACGACCCGGTCGGCGGCATCGTCGCGCTACCGGTGGCCGATACGCTCAAGCGCGTGCCGGCCGGCGGCGACGCGATCGCGCGTACCGAGTCGCGCGACGCGCTGTGGCAGGCGCAGACGCCGCAGATGTTCCGCATCGGCATGCTGCGCGACGCGATCCTGCGCGCCCAGCGCGAAGGGCACGACCTGACCGACGAAGCGAGCGCGATCGAATGGGCGGGCCACACGCCGCGCGTCGTGCAGGGCAGCCTGCGCAACTTCAAGGTCACGTATCCGGAAGATTTCGCGCTCGCGGAAGCGATTCTCGCGCGCTCCGCGAACGCTTCCTGACTTTCACCCCATCTCAATCGGAACACGCATGGATTTCAGAATCGGACAAGGCTACGACGTGCACCAGCTCGTCCCGGGGCGCCCCCTCATCATCGGCGGCGTGACGATTCCGTACGAGCGCGGCCTGCTCGGCCACTCGGACGCGGACGTGCTGCTGCACGCGATCACCGACGCGCTGTTCGGCGCGGCGGCGCTCGGCGACATCGGCCGCCATTTCTCCGACACCGACGCGGCGTTCAAGGGCGCGGACAGCCGCGTGCTGCTGCGCGAATGCGCCGCCCGCGTGCAGGCGGCCGGCTTCGCGATCCAGAACGTCGACAGCACCGTGATCGCGCAGGCGCCGAAGCTCGCGCCGCATATCGACGGGATGCGCGCGAACATCGCGGCCGATCTCGGGCTGCCGCTCGACCGCGTGAACGTGAAGGCGAAGACCAACGAGAAGCTCGGTTATCTCGGCCGCGGCGAGGGCATCGAGGCGCAGGCCGCCGCGCTGCTGGTCAGGCAGGGCGGTTGACGCCCGGTTGCGGCGGCGCGCGGCCCGTTCCGCGCGCGGTGGTGCTGCGGAAATGAAAAATGCCACGCTGATGCGTGGCATTTTCGTTTTGGGGCGGCCGCCACTCCGGCACGGCTGCCGGTCGCGCGGCGAAACCGCTCATGCAGCCGTTTACTCGCCTTCGGCGGCGATCACCTGCGCGGCGGCGTTGATCACCGACGCGATGCGGCCGACGTCGCGCAGCTGCGTGACGGTCATCCCTTGCTCGTTCTTCAGCAGCGCATAGTGCGACTTCACGCAGAAGTGGCACTTGCCGACGATCGACGCGGCGAGCGCATACATCTCGAACTTGCGCTTGTCGACGCCGCCGTGCGTCGCGTACGCGCCCATCCGCAGCTCGGCGCGTTGCGTCTTCAGGTCGGCGTCGTCGGCCATCTCGACATACGGATACCAGGTGTTGTTCATCCCCATCAGCGCGGCTGCCGTCAGCACGGCGTTCGTCTCTTCGGGCGACAGCACGCCGGCTTCGCGGATCGTCTTCACGAGCACCGTGCTCTTCGCCGCGATCGCCGCCGCCAGCGCGACGCCGACCGCATCGGTGCCTTCGAGCGACGAGCGCGAGATCGTGCCGTCGAGGTTCAGGCGAATGTCCTTCGCGTAGTCGGGAATACGCGCCTTAATCGAGTCGATGAATTCCATTGATATCTCCTATGGGTTGGCCGTTAAAAAAGCCCGCAGGCAGGACGTGCGCCGCGGGCTTCGTGCATCGATGCGCTTACAGCGTTGCGCCGCCGACTGCACGGTTGCACGGGCACAGTTCGTCCGTTTGCAGGCCGTCCAGAATGCGCAGGACTTCTTCCGGGCTGCGGCCGACGTTCAGGTTGTTCACCGAAACGTGCTGGATCGTGTTGTCCGGATCGACGATGAACGTTGCACGCAGGGCCACGCCGGCTTCCTTGTCGCGCACGCCGAGCTGGTCGATCAGCTCGCCCTTGACGTCGCCGAACGAGTAGTGGTTCAGCTTGTCGAGGTCCTTGTGCTCACGGCGCCATGCGAGCTTGACGAATTCGTTGTCCGAGCTGCCGCCGAGCAGGATGGCGTCGCGCTCTTCGAACTGCTTCGTCAGCTTCGCGAACTCGACGATTTCCGTCGGGCACACGAACGTGAAATCCTTCGGATAGAAGTAGATGATCTTCCACTTGCCCGGGAACGACGCTTCGGTGACGGTCTCGAACGCCGACTGGCCGTTTTCCTCGTGATTGTTGAAGCCCGGCTTCGCGGCTACGACGGTGAAAGCTTCGAGTTTATCGCCCACGGTTTTCATGCGGATACTCCTGTATGAGTTGGGAAGAAGGCTGAGTCAAGCTACCTCGGTGCTGCAACGATGGTGTGACAGCATGCGGCAAACTATAACACTATTAATAAAACGATTCAATAGATTTTAACTAACGATCTTCATAGTTTTTTTCAACCGGATCGATAGTGTGGGGCGCAAGAAGCGTGCGCGTCACGCGGTCGCACGCGCCTTGCCGGCGCCAGGGAATTCGAGCGTGACTTCGAGGCCCGCTTCGGGGTTGCGGTTGCGCAGTCGCAGCGCGCCGCGATAGCGGCCGACGAGCCGCAGCACGATCGCCATCCCGAGGCCCGTGCCGTCCGCCTTGGTGCGCGCGGTGTCGACGCGATAGAACGGCCGCATCACGAGCGGCAGCTGATCTTCGGGGATGCCGGGGCCTTCGTCGCTCACCGACAGCTCGACGCGCGCGTGCGATATGCGCGTCTCGAGCGTGATGCGCGAGATGCCGTCCTGCTTGCTCTGGCCGTACTTGCGCGCGTTCTCGACGAGATTGCCGATCACGCGGCGCATGTCGGTCTCGTCGGCTTCGATGACCGCGCTCGGCGCGAGCCGCGTGCGGATCTCGACGCCGTCCTCGCTCGCTATGCGCGCGGCAACTTCCTGCGCGATCGACGACAGGTCGACGGGCTCGGGCTTGCGCTGCGACGGGCGCGCGTAGTCGATGAAGGCGGCGATGATGCGGTCCATCTGCTCGATGTCGTCGACCATCGCATCCTTGGTTGCCTGGTCGGACGGACTCATCTCGGTTTCGAGGCGCAGCCGCGCGAGCGGCGTGCGCAGATCGTGCGAGATACCCGCGAGCATCAGCGCGCGGTCCGCCTCGAGCTGTTCGAGGTCGCGAACCATCTGGTTGAAGCTGCGATTGGTGTCGGCCGCGACGCCCATCCCGCGCTCGGGCAGCGGCTCGGGTGCCTGGCCCGAGCCGACCTGGCGCGCGGCGAGCGCGAGCCGCGAGAACGGCCGGTTCACGAGGCTCGTGATGAACGCGGAGCCGAACAACGACAGCGCGAGCGCGAACAGCCCCCAGCCGGCCCACTGCAGGCCCGTGACGTTGTCGAGCTGGTCGCGATCGAGCGCGACCCAGTAATCGTCGTCGTCGATCTTGAAGCTGATCCACACGCCGGGAATGTCGTTGACCGACTGCGCGATCACGGTATCGTCGCCGAGGCGGCTGCGGATGTCGTGCTCGATCAGGCGATTCAGCGATTCGTCGGGCTGCAGCTTGAACTTGTCGGTTTTCTCGCGCGGGTAAACGCGCACGCCCTCGTTGCTCTCGAGATCCTGCAGCAGCGCGCGCCGCAGATCGGGATCGGAATAGAGCAGGGCGGTGCGCGTGAGCTTCACGACCGCGACGAGCTGCAGCGCGACGCGCTGCGCACGCGGCTCGCGCTCGATCACGCGAAAGCTCTGGAACCACGCGGCGAGACTGACCGAGATCAGCAGCGCGATCAGCAGGAAGGTGCGCCAGAACAGCCCGCCGAACGCGAGCTGCAGGAGGCGCCGGTCAATACGCATGGGACGGGCCGTGGGCGGGCGAAACCGGAAAAGAAAAAATCAGGCGGCGCCGTCCGGAATGAACACGTAACCAAGGCCCCAGACCGTCTGGATGAAACGCGGGCTGCCCGGATCCGGTTCGATCAGCTTGCGCAGGCGCGAGATCTGCACGTCGAGGCTGCGGTCGAACACTTCGTATTCACGGCCGCGCGCGAGCTCCATCAGCTTCTCGCGCGACAGCGGCTGGCGCGGATGACGCGCGAACACCTTCAGCACCGAGAACTCGCCGGTCGTCAGCGGAATTTCCTGGCCGGACTTCGTCAGCGTGCGCGTCGCGAGGTTCAGCGAGAACTCGCCGAACTCGAACACCTCGGTCGTTTCGGACGGTGCGCCCGGCAGTTCGGCCGGCGCCTGGCGGCGCAGCACCGCGTGAATGCGCGCGACGAGTTCGCGCGGGTTGAACGGCTTCGGCAGGTAATCGTCGGCGCCCATCTCGAGGCCGACGATGCGATCGACGTCCTCGCCCTTCGCGGTGAGCATGATGATCGGCGTGCGGTCGTTGCTGCCGCGCAGGCGGCGGCAGATCGACAGGCCGTCTTCGCCCGGCAGCATCAGGTCGAGCACGAGCAGGTCGAAGCGCTCGCGTACCCAGAGCTTGTTCATCGCGGTCGCGTTTTCCGCGACATATACGTTGAAACCCTGCTCGCCGAGATAGCGGCGCAGCAGATCGCGCAGGCGTGGGTCGTCGTCGACGACGAGAATCTTGGAGGGGTTTTTCGTTTCCATGATCGGCATCTTATCGCGAATGGGAATTGGCGCACGGCCGCGAATTTTCGCGCGTTACAGTCGGTTACAAAATTTACCCGTAGTGTCGCGCCGAGTAAAGGCAGGCTATATAGATTCCTTTACTCGAAGCCGAAGTTCGGTAGATACTCCCCTGCATTCCATCTTTCATCTTTGCACACCCGAATTCCGCAGGGTTTTTCAAGTACCAGAGGTAGCCGGTTGCCGCGTGACGAAGGGAACAAATCGACCAAAGAAGCGAGGACGGTCATGCGATCTGCCCGGATTGCACTGATGCTGACGATCGCGCTTGCCGGTCCGTATGCGTCGAACTTCGCGTATGCGCAGCGCCCCGAGCAGGGGGCGCCGTCGCGCAAGCTGCCGCGCGGCAAAACGCAGCAGCCCGATCGTGCCGCCGAGACGACGGTCCGTTCCGCCGTGCCTCCCGATCTCGAACAGCGCCGCCGCGACGGGCACATGACGCCCGAGGAGCGCCACCTTTTGCGCCAGCACATCGAAGACGCCGTTCGCGAGCTGTACAAGCGCTGACGCGTGCCGTCCTCGACCTGCGCGGAACACGCCGCGCCGAAAAAATTCGTAGCACTTTTTCCGTCAACTTTCGCCTGCCGATTGCCGTTGTACCGGCATCCGCACCGCCGGTGCGTTCCGGGAGTCCATGACGATGAAAGCGAACGCTGCCGCACCGGCGCCGTCGCCTGCCATGCAGTCGGTGCTCGACGCCGACGATGCGCTGTTTTTCCTGAGCCGCACCGGTTTCTCTCCCGCGCCTGCCGAGGTCGCGCGCATCGTCGGCATGACGCGCGCGCAGGTCGTGGCCGACACGCTCGGCAACGTTCGCCGCGAACCCGTCACGGCGTGGCCCGACTGGATCGCCGAGCTGCCGCCGACGCGCGCGCAGCGCCAGGCGCTGACCCCCGACATGCGGCGCGACGAGCAGCGCGAGCGCGATCGCCGCTACGAGGCGTTGCGCGCGGCGTGGGTCAACGAGATGGTCGTGACGCCGTCGCCGCTGACCGAGCGCATGACGCTGTTCTGGCACGGGCACTTCACGTCGGGGCAGGACAAGGTGCCTTATCCGCAAACCATGGCCGCGCAGAACGCGCTCTTTCGCCGCGAGGCGCTCGGCAACTTCGGCACGCTGCTGCACGCGGTCGCGAAGGACCCGGCGATGCTGCAGTATCTCGACGGCGCGAGCAATCGCAAGGGGCGCCCGAACGAGAATTTCGCGCGCGAGGTGATGGAGCTGTTCACGCTCGGCGAAGGGCATTACACGCAGTACGACGTGACCGAAGCCGCGCGTGCGATGACGGGCTGGACGATCAATCCCGATACGCTGCGCTTCGAGGTGCGGCCCGAATGGCACGACGCGGGCGACAAGACGATTCTCGGCGAGACGGGGCCGTTCGACGGCGACGGCTTCGTCGACATCCTGCTGAAGCGGCCCGGCACCGCGCGCTTCGTCGCCGGCAAGCTGTGGCGCGAGTTCGTGTCCGATACGCCCGACGCGGGCGTGCTCGATGGCCTGGCCGAGCGGTTTCGCGCGAGCGGCTACGACATTCGCACTGCGCTCGCCGCGCTGTGGTCGACCGACGCGTTCTGGGATCCGCGCAACCGCGGCGTGCTCGTCAAGTCGCCGGCCGAGTTCGTCGTCGGGTCGGTGCGGCTGTTCGACGTTGCGTACGGCGATCCGCAGATGCTCGCGAACACCGTGCGCACGCTCGGGCAGAACCTGTTCTATCCGCCGAACGTGAAGGGCTGGCCGGGCGGCGCGCTGTGGATCAACAGCACGACGCTGCTCGCGCGCAAGCAGTTCGTCGAGCAACTGTTCCGCGCGACGGAGACGGCCGGCATGCGGCCGCCGGCGCATCCGATGGCGCCGCCGAACGCGCGTGCGCAAGCGATGCCGGTGGCCGACACGGCGTCCGCTGCCGGCATGCGCGGCGCGCCGGCCAAGCCCGCGCGCGGCGGCCTGCGTTTCGATCTCGAACGCTGGCTTGCGCAATATCGTGCGCGGCCGCAGGCGATCGCGGGATTGTCGACCGAGCTTCAGTTCCAGCACGCGGTGCTGCCGGTGTCGCCGGTCGCGGCGATCGACACGGATTCGACCGGCAGCGCGTATCTCGAAGCGCTGCTGATGGATCCGGCCTATCAACTGAAATGATGCAAACGAAGACGAATCGGAGCGCCGGTGCGGCAAAGGTGCCGGGCGGCAAACCAAAGGATGCGCGATGAACCGACGTGATTTTCTGACGCTGACGGGCGCTGCTGCCGCGGCGGGCGTGTCGATGTGGCAGTCGCCCGCGCTGGCGGCCTCGGTGGCGCCGGCCGGCAGGCAACCGGCGGCCGGGTATGCGAACGTGCTGATCCTCGTCGAGCTGAAGGGCGGCAACGACGGCCTCAACACGGTGGTGCCGTATGCGGACCCGCTGTACTACCAGTTCCGGCGCAGCATCGGCATCAAGCGCGAGCAGGTGCTGCAACTTGACGCGCACACCGGGCTGCACCCGTCGCTCGCGCCGCTGATGCCGCTGTGGCATGACGGGCAGGTCGCGGTCGTGCAGGGCGTAGGTTATCCGCAGCCGAATCTGTCGCATTTCCGCTCGATCGAGATCTGGGATACCGCGTCGCGTTCGGACCAGTACCTGCACGAAGGCTGGCTCACGCGCACGTTCGCGCAGGCGCCGGTGCCTCCCGGTTTCGCGGCGGACGGCGTCGTGCTCGGCAGCGCGGAGATGGGGCCGCTCGCGAACGGCGCGCGCGCGATCGCGCTCGTCAATCCCGCGCAGTTCATCCGCGCGGCTCGGCTGGCCGAACCGTCGTCGCTGCGCGAGCAGAACCCGGCGCTTGCGCACATCATCGACGTCGAGAACGACATCGTGAAGGCAGCCGACCGGCTGCGCCCGCGCGGCGGGATGCGTGAATTCAGGACGGCGTTTCCGGCCGGCGCGTTCGGCACGTCGGTCAAGACCGCGATGCAGGTGCTGGCCGCATGCGAAGCGTCCGGGCCCGGTGCGCAGGATGGCGTCGCGGTGCTGCGCCTGACGCTCAACGGCTTCGACACGCACCAGAACCAGCCGGGGCAGCAGGCCGCGCTGCTCAAGCAGTTTGCGGAAGGAATGAGCGCGATGCGCGGCGCGCTGATCGAACTCGGGCGCTGGAACCAGACGCTCGTGATGACGTATGCGGAATTCGGGCGGCGCGTGCGCGAGAACCAGAGCAACGGCACCGATCACGGCACGGCCGCGCCGCATTTCGTGATGGGCGGCCGCGTGGCCGGCGGCCTGTACGGCGCGCCGCCGGCGCTCGGGCGGCTCGACGGCAACGGCAACCTGCCGGTCGCGGTCGATTTTCGCCAACTCTACGCTACCGTGCTCGGGCCGTGGTGGGGGCTCGACGCGACGCGCGTGCTGCAGCAGCGCTTCGACACGCTGCCGTTGTTGAAGGCGTGATGCGTCAGGTTCAGCGCCGGCGTGCGGCGCGCCACGCGATCCACAGCTTGCGGATCGGCGTCAGCGCGATGCGCTGGTGCAGAACCTGGTAGCCGTCGCGCTCGATTTCGTCGAGCAGCGCGCCGGCCAATGCGATCTGCGCGCGCAGCGTGCGCTGCGCGCGGCGTTCGGGGGCGGGGATCGCTGCATCGGTGGCCGCGAGCGCTTCGCGCGCACGCGCCGTCTGGAATTGCAGCAACTCGGTGAAGGCCGGACTGTAGCGACGGTTCAGCAGATCGGCTGCGGTCACGTTGTAGCGCTGCAGTTCGTCGATCGGCAGGTAGATGCGGCCGTGGCGCGCGTCGTTGCCGAGTTCCTGCACGAATTGCGCGAGCATCAGCGCGCGGCCGGCGTCCGCGGCCCACGGCTGCGGGTCGGCCGGGTTCGCGGCGCTGGCGCGCGCGACCAGCGACGCGAAGGTACCGCCGACCTGCGCGATGTAGCGCTGCAGGTTCGCGAAATCGAGGTAGCGCGCCTGTTCGAGGTCCATCCCGTAACCGTTGACGAGCGTACGCAATGCGTCGGCCTCGGCGGCGATCGCCGGATGATGCTGCGCGAGCGCTTTCGTGACGGGGTGCGACGGCTGAGCGTCGGCCAGTGCCGCGAGTTCCTTGTGCCACCACGCGAGCTTCGTGTGGCCGACGGTCGGGTCGCTGGTTTCCTTGACGGTTTCCTCGAGCTCGCGGCGCAACGCGAACAGCGCCATCAGGCGCGGCTGCGTGGCGAGCGGCGCCTGACGCAACGCGTAATAGACGCTGGAGCCCGCGGGGGCGGCCTTTTGCTGACAGTAGTCGTCGAAGTTCACGGGCGGAATCGGGTGGGGCGGGTTCGGGGGACGCGCGGCGGCGCGGTGCCGAAACGTCGAGCGCGGCATTCTAGCACCGCTGCACGACGGGTGCCGGCAGGGCGAGACAAGGCCGCACGGATCGGGTAGAATCTCGCGCTCGCCTGATCGGGCGCGCCGGTTTTCAGGCCGGCATGAAGTGTCCCGAGCGGTCCCGGGCGCGTGGAGTACGCATCTTGCGTGCCGCGCGGTCAGGCGACAGAAAATGCGCGTGAGTGGCGAAATTGGTAGACGCACCAGGTTTAGGTCCTGACGCCCGCAAGGGTGTGCCGGTTCGAGTCCGGCCTCACGCACCAGAAGTCGGACCAGCACCCGTCAGGGTGCCGTTCCCGAAAAAGCGCTGCCGGTCGGCTGACCGCAGCGCTTTGTCGTTTCTGGCGGATCTACTCCCAGAAGCTCCGGATTGCGACCGCCACGATCACCGGCACCGAGAACACCAGCGGGATCGCGAAATACTGCGCTTCGCGATCGACGATCCAGCTATAGATCACCCACGCCGCGCCGATCGCGAACGTGATGAGGCCGACCGCCACGGCGGCGATGTTCAGCACCAGCTTCGAAGGCTGGCGGCGCGTTTTGGCGTTGTCGTCGTTATCGCGCGGGGACGATTTCATCGGAAGAGTGCGGCCTCGGGCCGAAACAGGGGTAAAAGCACAGGAAACCCCATCCGCACGGATCGCGCAAGGGCCGGCGCATGCCGGCCCCGTTATGTTCATTCCCGAGCGTTACAAGTTACAACCCGAACGACGCAGCCAGTTCGTCGAGCAACTCGCGCTGGAACGCGACGAACCGCTCGCCCGGCTGCTGCGCGATCGCGAGGTCGAGCATCGGATCGGCGACGTCGGTGCGAATGCCGGCGAGCTCCTCGACGATCGCGAGCCCGCAGAACGGCACGTACGCCTCCGAATAGCCGCCTTCGTGAACGATCACGAGCCGCCCGCCGCAATGGCGCTGCGCGGCATCTTTCACCGCGCGCGTCATGAACCGGTAGCTGTCGGTATGCAGCTGCATGCGCGCGAGCGGATCGACCGCGCTCGCGTCGAGGCCGCTCGCAACGACGATCAGCTCGGGCCGGAAACGCTCCAGCGCCGGCAGTACGATCCGCTCGAATGCGTAGCGATATGCGTCGTCGCCGCTGCCCGCGAGCAGCGGCACGTTCAGGCTCGCACCGATACCCGCGCCTTCGCCGCGATCGTCCGCGCCGCTGTAGCCGGGCGGGAAGCAGCGGTCCTGGTGCAGCGAGATCGTCAGTGTGTCCGGATCGTCATGGATCGCGCAACAGATGGCGATTTCGCCGACGACCGTGCGCCGCTACCTGTGCTGTGCGTACCGCAGGCTCGGCATGCACGACAAGAGCCAGATCGCGGACGTGCTCGGCGCGACGGGCGGCGCGACCGACGACGAACCGGTGGAAGCGGGCGGCGAGCCGCGCTGAATCGCTCGAACGCGCGCACGTGGCACGCTCCCGCCCTAATGGTTGTGTCCGCAACCATTGAGCGTTATGCTCGTCAGCTCCCGGGAGACGGAATTCCATCATGAACGACACGAATTCAGGGTCGGTGCGCGCGGCGGTGGTCGGTGTCGGCGCGATCGGCGGATTGCTTGCGGCCGCACTGTCGCGGGCCGGCATGACCGTGAGCGCATATGCACGCGGCGCGACGCTCGACGCGCTGAACGCGCACGGCGTGCGCGTGATCGACGAGGCGGGCGTCACATCGTCGGTGCCGGTGCGCGCGAGCGACGATGCGGCCGCGCTCGGCGTGCAGGACTACGTGGTGATTGCGCTGAAGGCGCAGGCGCTGCCGGCGCTGGCCGCGCACCTTGCGCCGCTGGTCGGGCCGGACACCGTGATCGTCGCGGCGATGAACGGGCTGCCGTGGTGGTTCACGCATGGGCTCGAAGGGCCGATCGACAACGTGCCGCTCGACGCGGTCGATCCGGCCGGCGCGGTGTCGGCGGCGCTGCCGCCCGCGCAGGCGATCGGCTGCGTCGTGCACCTGTCGTCGAGCACCGACGCGCCGGGCGTCGTGCGGCGCGGGCGCGGCAACCGGCTGATTGTCGGCGCACCCGATCCGCGGCTCGATTCGGCCGCCGCACGATTCGCCGCGGCGCTCGCGGCGGGCGGGTTCGACGTCGAGTCGACGCCCGCGATCCGGACCGAGATCTGGACGAAGCTGTGGGGCAACATGAACATGAATCCGCTGAGCGCGCTGACGGGGTCGACGGCCGAGCAGTTGCTCGACGACCCGTTCACGCAGGATCTCGCGCTGCGGATGATGGAGGAGGCGACCGCGATCGGCGCGAAGCTCGGCTTGTCGACGGGGATGAGCGGGCCCGAACGGATCGCGGTCACGCGCAAGCTCGGCGCGTTCAGGACGTCGATGCTGCAGGATTTCGAAGCGGGGCGTCCGCTCGAGATCGGGCCGATCCTCGGCGTGTTTCCTGAGCTCGGGCGCAAGCTCGATGTGCCGACCCCGTATTGCGACGCGGTGCTCGGGCTGCTGCGCCAGCGCGCGGCCAACAGCGGGCTGTAGCGTCTGCGAGGCTGATGGATTCGCGGTCGCGGTCGCGGGCAACGCGGCGAAGCGCGCTCCTTGGCGGGTGTCGCCGCATGATGCAAAACGGGCCGCCCGGTCGCTGGTTACGCGGCCCGGGCGGCCCGTCGAATTCGTCGGATCGATGCCGCCGGCAGGGCTCGATCGTCTGCCGATGCCGAGCCCGCCAGGCTCAGTCGTCCCGCTCGATTGCGTGCGCAACGACCTTGTCGAGCAGCCGCTCGAACGTCTGGCGTTCGCTGTCGGACAGGCACGCGAGCAACCCGTCGTTCCACTTGCGCACGATCGGCATGATCTTGCGATGCAGCGCGCGGCCGTCGGCGGTCAGCGCGATCAGCACGATCCGGCCATCCTCGTCGCTCGCGCTGCGCTCGAGCAGCCCCTGGCGCAGCAGCGCTTCGGCCGCGCGACTCGCCTGGCTCTTGTCGAGATTGGTGTGGCGCGCAAGATCCATGATCGAGAACGGACCGAACGCGCCGACGGCGGCGATCACGCGTGCCTCGGGCAGCGAGATGTCGAGCTTGTGCCGGTACACCTCGCCGATCCCGCGGTCGGATCGCTTCGTGAGTGCATGGAGGCGATAGGTCAGAAACTGATCGAGCCCGGTTTGACGGCCTTTCATGTCGAATCCTGAAGAAAAAGGGCGGGCCCGATTGTTCCTGTATCGCGCGCTCGGGTCAACGGTCAGTGTGCGCCATACTTCAGGCGTGTCAATTGCTCCGCTTCGTTCGCGAGCAGGTTCGCCGCGTCGCGGATCGCGACGTCGAGCGTGATCGGCCCGGGAGCCGGCGAGAAGCAGCCGGAAAAATGTTCGGACAGGCGCGGCAGCGCGGCCGGGTCGACCGCGCCCGACAGCAGCGACGCGGGCACGCCTGCGGCCTGTGCGTGCCGGCACGCGATGAACGGCGCCTTGCCGTGCAGCGTCTGCACGTCGGAGCGGCCTTCGCCGGTGATCAGCCAGTCGGCGCCGGCGAGCGCCGCATCGAGCCCGACTTGCCGCGCGACCACTTCGGCGCCGGCTTCGAACTGCGCGCCGAGCATGTGCAGCGCGAAACCGAGGCCGCCCGCGGCGCCGGCGCCGGGCAGGTCGCGAGCGCGTCGGTCGAGCGCGGCTTCGAGCAGGTCGGCGAAATGGCCGAGCGCCGCGTCGAGGGTTGCAACCTGCGCGGACGTCACGCCTTTTTGCGGGCCGAATACGGCGGTCGCGCCGTGCGCGCCCGTCAGCGGGTTGTCGACGTCGGACATGCCGACGAATTCCGTTTCCTTCAGGCGCGGGTCGAGTCCCGACGCGTCGAGGCGCGCGATGTCGGCGAGCCGCGACGGCACGGGCTCGACCGGCTGGCCTGCCGCGTCGAAGCATTGCAGGCCGAGGCCCGCGAGCAGCCCGGCACCCGCATCGTTGGTGCTGCTGCCGCCGAGCGCGACGAAGAAGCGGCGCACGCCGTCGTCGAGCAGCGTGCGGATCGCGTCGCCCATCCCGCGCGTGCTGCGCGCGTCGACCGGCACGCTCATGCCGACCGGGTCGGTAATGCCGACGATCTCGGCCGTCTCGATGATCGCGGTGCGCGCATCGATCACGCCGACCGCCGCGTCGCGTGCCGCGAGCGACGCGCCGGCCACCCGCAGCGAGCGCCGCGTGCCGCCGCCTGCCAGCATCGCGTCGAGCGTGCCTTCGCCGCCGTCGGCCATCGGGCAGCAGCGCACGACCGCGTCGGGGCGGGCGCGGCGGATGCCGGTGGCGATCGCGTCCGCGACCTGCTCGGCGGAAAGCGAGCCTTTGAACGAATCGGGCGCGATGACGACGACAGGCGCGGACGGGTGTTGCGGCATGGTGTCTCCGGAAGGCGTGATTGGTGTGAAGAATGGCAGGGGCCGCGACGGCGGCGCACCCTCAATTGGAGCTTACAGGATGGCGGGCCCGCGTTGGATACGGCGTACGGCATAGCGGCGATCCGCGTGCATTGCCGTGCAAGGGGCTGCCGACATGGCGCAGACGCATGCGCGTCGCGCCGAACTGGCGGTGCGAGGAAAATTGTTTGCTAGAATAGTCGATTCTTCCGGCCAAAGCCGTGCTCCGAGCCGCTTGCGCTAGCCATCCGGCGCGTGCAGGGATGGCGTGGCGCTCCGGCGCGGCGTGTGAACGTGACCCTCACTTCACGCCGCAGGCAGGCACGGCAAGGAAAACCCGATTCGCTCGAATAATTTTAGGACGATTGAAGCCATGGCTAACGTTGTTGAGAACCTCGGCAAGCTTGAACGCCGCGTGACGATTTCCCTGCCGAAAGACACCGTGCAGAAGGAAATCGACGCCCGTATCCAGAAACTCGCGAAGAACGTGCGCATGCCGGGTTTCCGCCCGGGCAAGGTGCCGCTGAAGATGGTCGCGCAGCAGTACGCGGGCCAGGTCGAGGCGGAAGTGCTGAGCGACAAGATCGGCCAGGAGTTCTTCACGATCAGCCGCGCGGAAAACCTGCGCGTCGCCGGCCAGCCGAGCTTCGAGCCGAAGCAGGAGCAAGCCGAAGATGCATACGCGTTCGACGCGACGTTCGAGGTCTACCCGGAAGTGAAGATCGGCGATCTGGCGACGGCTGAAGTCGAGCGCTCGACGACGTCGATCGGCGACGCCGAAATCGACCGCACGCTGGACATCCTGCGCAAGCAGCGCGTGCACTACCACGCACGCGGCGAAGCCGGCGAGCACGGCGACGGCGGTGCGGACACCGCAGCGAAGAACGGCGACCGCGTGACGGTCGACTTCGTCGGCAAGATCGACGACGTCGCGTTCCAGGGCGGCACGGCCGAAGATTTCCCGTTCGTGCTCGGCGAAGGCCGCATGCTGCCGGAATTCGAAACCGCGGCGCTGGGCCTGAAGGCCGGCGAATCGCGCACGTTCGACCTGAAGTTCCCGGACGACTACCACGGTGCCGACGTCGCGGGCAAGACCGCGCAATTCACGGTCACGATGAAGAAGATCGAATGGCCGCACCTGCCGGAAATCGATGCCGAATTCGCGAAGTCGCTCGGTATCGAAGACGGCGATCTCACGAAGATGCGCGCCGAGATCAAGGAAAACCTCGAGCGTGAAGCGAAGCGCCGCACGCAGTCTATCGTCAAGAACCAGGTGATGGACGCGCTGCTGAAGATTTCCGAACTCGACGTGCCGAAGTCGCTGATCGAGCAGGACCAGCAACGTCTCGTCGAAATGGCTCGCCAGGATCTGGCGCAGCGCGGCGTGCCGAACGCGAAGGACGCACCGATCCCGGCCGAGATGTTCGCCGAGCAGGCCGAGCGTCGCGTGAAGCTGGGCCTGGTTCTGGCCGAGCTCGTGAAGTCGAACAGCCTCGAAGCGAAGCCGGAACAGATCCGCGCGGAAGTCGACGAGTTCGCGAAGAGCTACGAAGACCCGAAGGAAGTGGTCCGCTGGTATTATTCCAACCAGCAGCGCCTCGCCGAGATGGAAGCGTTCGTCGTTGAAAGCAACGTCGTCGATTTCGTGCTGGGCAAGGCAAAGGTGACGGACAAGGAAGTGAGCTTCGAGGCACTCGCGAGCGCATCGGCGCAAGCGTAAGTGTCGCTCTAGCGGCGTGCCGGCTGTCGGAGCGACGGCCCGCACGCCGTTTTTACGTCAAGCGCACGGTTGCCATTAATATGGCGATTGAGCGGGCGGCTTCCCTCCGTTCAATTTTCCATTCGAACAAGGTTCATTGAATGATCACTCGCGCTGAATTGCTGGACATGCTTGCTTCGAACGCGCCGCAGGGTTTCGAGGCGCAAGCACTGGGGCTGGTGCCGATCGTCGTTGAAACGAGCGGCCGCGGCGAGCGTTCGTACGATATCTACTCGCGTCTCCTGAAGGAGCGCCTGGTGTTCATGGTCGGCGAAGTGAACGACCAGACCGCCAACCTCGTGGTCGCGCAGCTGCTGTTCCTCGAAAGCGAGAATCCCGACAAGGACATCAGCCTGTACATCAACAGCCCGGGCGGGTCGGTGTCGGCCGGCATGGCGATCTACGACACGATGCAGTTCATCAAGCCGGACGTATCGACGCTGTGCATGGGCCTCGCGGCCAGCATGGGCGCGTTCCTGCTCGCGTCGGGCGCGAAGGGCAAGCGCTTCGCGCTGCCGAACTCGCGCGTGATGATCCACCAGCCGCTCGGCGGCGCACGCGGCCAGGCATCCGACATCGAGATCCAGGCGCGCGAAATCCTCTACCTGAAGGAGCGGCTGAACCAGTTGCTCGCGCAGCACACGGGCCAGGACGTCGAGCGCATCGCGCGCGACACCGACCGTGATAACTTCATGTCGAGCGAAGACGCGAAGGCGTACGGGTTGATCGACCAGGTGCTGCTGAAGCGCCCGTAAACTTTTAAGTGGGGTGCCGCCCCGATTCGCGCGGCGCCCCTGCGATGTTCCGCACGCCCCGAGCCTCTGCGGCAAGCGCATCCGGCCGGCTCCGGTCGCGCCCTAGGCGCGGCGTTCGGAGCATTCGGCGTATCATGTCATTTACCTGTCCGGAGGCTCTACATTCATGGCGGACAAAAAAGGTTCGAACAGCGAGAAGCTGTTGTATTGCTCGTTTTGCGGGAAAAGCCAGCATGAGGTGAAAAAACTCATCGCGGGCCCGTCGGTGTTCATCTGCGATGAATGTATCGACCTCTGCAACGAGATCATTCGCGACGAGGCGGCTGCCGCCGGCGTCGAGGCCAGCCTGTCCCGGTCGGATCTGCCGAGCCCGCAGGAAATTCGCGACATCCTCGATCAGTACGTGATCGGCCAGGAGCGCGCGAAGAAGATCCTCGCGGTGGCCGTGTACAACCACTACAAGCGCCTGAAGCATCTCGACAAGAAGGACGACGTCGAATTGTCGAAGAGCAACATCCTGCTGATCGGCCCGACGGGCTCCGGCAAGACGCTGCTCGCGCAGACGCTCGCGCGGTTGCTCAACGTGCCGTTCGTGATCGCCGATGCGACGACGCTGACCGAAGCCGGCTACGTCGGCGAGGACGTCGAGAACATCATCCAGAAGCTGTTGCAGAACTGCAACTACGAGGTCGACAAGGCCCAGCGCGGGATCGTCTACATCGACGAAATCGACAAGATCAGCCGCAAGTCGGACAACCCGTCGATCACGCGCGACGTGTCGGGCGAGGGCGTCCAGCAGGCGCTGCTGAAGCTCGTCGAGGGCACGATGGCGTCGGTGCCGCCGCAGGGCGGCCGCAAGCACCCGAACCAGGATTTCATCCAGGTCGACACGACCAACATCCTGTTCATCTGCGGCGGCGCGTTCGACGGTCTCGAAAAGGTGATCACCGATCGCACCGAGAAAACCGGCATCGGCTTCGGCGCGACGGTCAAGAGCAAGCAGGAGCGCGACGCGGGCGAAGTGCTGCGCGAAACGGAACCGGAAGACCTGATCAAATTCGGTCTGATCCCCGAATTGATCGGCCGTCTGCCGGTGGTCGCGACGCTCGGCAAGCTCGATGAAGCCGCGCTGATGAAGATCCTGGTCGAGCCGAAGAACGCGCTCGTCAAGCAGTATCACAAGCTGTTCGCGATGGAGCGCGTCGAGCTGGAGATCCGGCCGGGCGCACTGCAGGCAGTCGCCCGCAAGGCGATCCGCCGCAAGACCGGCGCGCGCGGCTTGCGTTCGATCATCGAACAGGCGTTGCTCGACGTGATGTACGAGCTGCCGACGATGAAAGGGGTCAGCAAGGTCATCATCGACGAGAACGTCATCGATGGGGACGGCAAGCCTTTGCTGATCTACGAGGACACGCCGAAGGTGGCGGGTTCGAACTGACCGGCTTGCCGACGATGTTCTGCGAAAAAGGCCGTTCATGAGACCGTGGGCGGCTTTTTTTCGTTTATCTTGTGGGTAACTCTGACTCGACACGCGGTGGTTACTTTCTTACCGAATATTTCCCGCACTTGAAGGCTTGCAATTCGTTGTGGCGGCCTCAATTACCGAACAATTGATTCCACTCATGGGGAAATGAAATGTCAGGCACCCAACTTCTCCCGCCGGAACGCATCACGCTCCCGCTGCTGCCGCTGCGGGATGTCGTCGTTTTCCCGCACATGGTGATTCCGCTCTTCGTGGGCCGGCCGAAATCGATCAAGGCCCTCGAAGCAGCGATGGAAGGCGGCAAGCACATCATGCTCGTCGCCCAGAAAACCGCGGCCAAGGACGAACCGACCGAAAAGGACATGTACGAGGTCGGTTGTATCGCCAACATCCTGCAGATGCTGAAGCTGCCGGACGGCACCGTGAAGGTGCTCGTCGAAGGCCTGCAGCGTGCGAAGGCGCTGTCGATCGAAGAACAGGAGACGCAGTTCTCCTGCGACGTGATGCCGCTCGAGCCGGATCATGCCGACAGCGCCGAAACGGAAGCGCTGCGCCGCGCGATCGTGTCGCAGTTCGACCAGTACGTGAAGCTGAACAAGAAGATCCCGCCGGAGATCCTTACGTCGCTGTCGGGCATCGACGAAGCAGGTCGCCTCGCCGACATGATCGCCGAGCGCCTGCCGCTGAAGCTCGACCAGAAGCAGCACATCCTCGAGATGTTCCCGGTCATCGAGCGCCTCGAGCACCTGCTCGCGCAGCTCGAAGCCGAGATCGACATCCTGCAGGTCGAAAAGCGCATCCGCGGGCGCGTGAAGCGCCAGATGGAAAAGAGCCAGCGCGAGTACTACCTGAACGAGCAGGTCAAGGCGATCCAGAAGGAACTGGGCGAAGGCGAAGAGGGTGCCGATCTCGAGGAACTCGAGAAGCGCATCAACGCCGCGCGCATGCCGAAGGAAGCCAAGAAGAAGGCCGATGCCGAGCTGAAGAAGCTGAAGCTGATGTCGCCGATGTCCGCGGAAGCGACCGTCGTGCGCAACTACATCGACACGCTGATCGGCCTGCCGTGGCGCAAGAAGAGCAAGGTCAACAACGACCTGTCGAACGCCGAGCAGGTGCTCGACGAGGATCACTTCGGCCTCGAGAAGGTCAAGGAACGCATTCTCGAGTATCTCGCGGTGCAACAGCGCGTCGACAAGGTCAAGGCGCCGATCCTGTGCCTCGTCGGGCCCCCGGGCGTCGGCAAGACCTCGCTCGGCCAGTCGATCGCCCGTGCGACGAACCGCAAGTTCGTCCGGATGGCGCTCGGCGGCGTGCGTGACGAAGCCGAGATCCGCGGCCATCGCCGTACGTATATCGGTTCGATGCCGGGCAAGATCCTGCAGAGCCTCACGAAGGTCGGCGTGCGCAATCCGCTCTTCCTGCTCGACGAAGTCGACAAGATGGGCATGGATTTCCGCGGCGATCCGTCGTCGGCGCTGCTCGAAGTGCTCGATCCCGAACAAAACCATACGTTCGCCGACCACTACATCGAGGTCGACTTCGACCTGTCGGACGTGATGTTCGTCGCGACGTCGAACTCGCTGAACATCCCGCCGCCGCTGCTCGACCGGATGGAAGTGATCCGTCTGTCGGGCTACACGGAAGACGAGAAGGTCAGCATCGCGCAGCGTTACCTGCTGCCGAAGCAGAAGAAGAACAACGGGCTGAAGGAAGGCGAGGTCGACGTCACCGAGCAGGCGATCCGCGACATCATCCGCTACTACACGCGCGAAGCCGGTGTGCGTTCGCTCGAGCGGGAAGTGTCGAAGATCTGCCGCAAGGTCGTGAAGATGCTGCTGCTGAAGAAGGCATCGGGCGCGATCAAGGTCGATGGCGAGAATCTCGATACGTTCCTCGGCGTGCGCAAGTACGACTTCGGCCTCGCGGCGAAGGAAAACCAGGTCGGCCAGGTGACGGGCCTCGCGTGGACGGAAGTCGGCGGCGACCTGCTGACGATCGAAGCCGCGGTGATGCCGGGCAAGGGCAACGTGATCCGCACGGGTTCGCTCGGCGACGTGATGAAGGAGTCGGTCGAGGCTGCGCGTTCGGTCGTGCGCTCGCGTTCGCGCCGTCTGGGCATCAAGGACGAAGCGTTCGAGAAGCAGGACATCCACATTCACGTGCCGGAAGGCGCGACGCCGAAGGACGGTCCGTCCGCCGGTGGTGCGATGACGACCGCGCTGGTGTCGGTGCTGACGGGTATCCCCGTGCGTGCCGATGTCGCGATGACGGGCGAAATCACGTTGCGTGGCGAAGTGCTGCCGATCGGCGGGCTGAAGGAAAAGCTGCTGGCAGCGCATCGCGGCGGCATCAAGCTCGTGCTGATTCCGGAAGAGAACGTGAAGGATCTCGCGGACATTCCGGACAACGTGAAGAATGCGATCGAGATCGTGCCGGTCCGCTGGATCGACAAGGTGCTGGAACTCGCGCTCGAGCGTTCGCCGACTCCGCTGCCGCCGGAAGAAGAAGCGAAGGCAGCAGCGCCGGTCGGCGAGGCGGCGAAGGATGCCGGCTCGACGGAAGTCGTCAAGCACTGAGACCCTGAACGCCGTCCTTCCTGACGGTTGTTCACGAAACCCGCGGCGTGTCCGCGGGTTTTTTTATGTGCACACGGAATCGCGAACGGGTGCGGCAGAAAAAAATTCGCGTCCGGGCTTGGCAAAATGATCGGGGATGAATTAAACTTGCGGGCTCGCTGGTTGTTGATGCGGAAACGCAGATCGCAGCCAGAACGAATCGGGAACGGGTGCTTAGCTCAGCTGGTAGAGCGGCGCCCTTACAAGGCGTAGGTCGGGGGTTCGAACCCCTCAGCACCCACCAGTTTCCTGATTCAGCCAGACCAAGGAGCGGTAGTTCAGTCGGTTAGAATACCGGCCTGTCACGCCGGGGGTCGCGGGTTCGAGTCCCGTCCGCTCCGCCAGAAAATGAAAAAGCCCGCCTTGTGCGGGCTTTTTCATTTGCGTTTCCGATTGCGCACACTGGCGGGCGCGTGACTGCGGAGCGGGGCAAGCGCGCCTGCGCCGCTGCTTTTCTCCCGTCCCACCCCGTATGTTGTAATATCGGTCGTTTTGTCCAATTTTCCCGTCACGCATGCTCGATTTCTTCCGTAATCACCAGCGCCTGATGATGGCGCTCCTGCTCCTGATCGTATTGCCGGGGCTGGGTTTCGTCGGGATCCAAGGCTTCCGCGGCTTCTTCGACGACAGTGCGAACGCCGCAGCGGTCAACGGGCACAAGATCACGCGGGTCGAATTCGACGGCGCGTTTCGCCAGCAGATCGACCAGGCGCGTCAGGCGCTCGGCGGGCAGTTCGACATCAAGATGTTCGATACGCCCGAGCATCGCAAGCAGGTGCTCGACGGCCTGATCCAGCAACGTGTGCTGGCCGATGAAACGCAGCGTTTGCACCTGACCGCGTCCGACAATGCGGTGCGCGATGCGCTGATGAGCGACCCGATGATCGCGTCGCTGAAGAAGCCCGACGGTTCGATCGACGTCGAGCGTTACGCGCAACTGCTGTCGTTCCAGGGGATGACGCCCGAGCAGTATCAGGAGCGCGTGCGCTACAGCCTCGCACTGCAGCAGATTCCGGCCAGCATCGTGTCGAGCGCGTTCACGCCGAAGAGCCTCGCGCAACGCCTGTCCGAACTCGCCGCGCAGCAACGCGACGTGCAGGCGCTCGTGCTGAAGACGAGCGACTACGCATCGAAGGTCCAGCCGACTGACGCGCAGCTCGCCGCGTACTACGACGCGCACAAGCAGGGCTTCGCGACGCCCGAGACCGCGACGATCCAGTACCTCGTCTATTCGCCGGCCGCGGCCGCTGCAAGCGCCCAGCCGACCGATGCGGACATCAAGAAGTTCTACGACGACAACCCGACGCACTTCCGCACCGAAGCGCAGGTTCGCGTGAGCCACATCTTCATCGCCGCGGCGAGCAGCGCAAGCGCGGCCGACAAGGCCGCAGCGAAGGCGAAGGCCGAGCAACTGCTCGCCGACGTGAAGGCGCATCCGGACCAGTTCGCGCAGATCGCGCAGAAGAGCTCGCAGGACGCGCCGTCGGCGGCGAAGGGCGGCGACCTCGGCTTCATCACGCGCGGCTCGACGGCGGGCGGCAAGGCGTTCGACGATGCCGCGTTCGCGCTCAAGCAGGGCGACGTGAGCGGTGTCGTGCAGTCGGATCTCGGCTTCCACATCCTGAAGGCGACCGAAGTGAAGCCGGCGGCCGTCAAGCCGTTCGCGGAAGTGAAGGACCGGATCGCGATCGACCTGAAGCAGCAGTACGCATCGAAGGCGTTCACGGACAACGCGGAAGGCTTCACGTCGACCGTCTACGAAAAGGCGAAGACGCTGCAGCCGGCCGCGGACAAGTACAAGCTGACGATCCAGACGGCCACCGTCACGCCGACGCCGAATCCGCAGCTGCCGCCGACGAGCCCGCTGAACAATCCGAAGTTCCTGGCCGCCGTGTTCGCGAACGACTCGGTGAAGAACCAGAACAACACGCAGGCGATCGACGTCGGCAACAACACGCTGATCTCGGCGCGCGTGACCGACTACAAGCCGGCTGCCGTGCCCGCGCTCGATGCGATCAAGGACGTCGTGCGCCAGAAGGTCGTCGCCGAGCAGGCCGCGGCACTCGCGCAGAAGGACGGTGCGGCGAAGCTCGCCGAGCTGCAGAAGTCGAAGTCGACCGACGGGTTCGCGGCAGCGCAGAAGGTGTCGCGCACGCAATCTCAGGGCCTGACGCCGGCCGCGCTGAGCGCCGTCTACAAGGTCGATGCGAAGACGCTGCCGGCTTACGTCGGCGTCGATCTCGGCGCGGACGGCTACGCGATCTACCGCGTGAACGCGGTGATCCCGGGTACGGCCGTCGATCCGCAGCAACTGGCGGCCGCGCAGCAGCAGATGGCGCAGGTCGACGCGCAAAGCGAAGGCGAAGCGTATCTCGCCGCGCTGCGCGATCGATCGAAGGTGAAGCTGTACGGGACGACGACCAGCCAGTCGCAGGACGGCGACAACTGAGCATCGTTTCGCATGCAACAAAAAGCCCCGCTTCGAGCGGGGCTTTTTGTTTTCCGGTGGCGGCGAGTCGTCAGGTCAACCGCGCGGCTTGCCGAGCAGCGGCTTCAGTGCCGGCCACACGTTGTCGAGCAGAATGCCCTGCGCCTGCTGCGCGGGATGCATCTGGTCGGCCTGGAACATCTCGGGCCTGTTCTCGATGCCGGCCAGCAGGAACGGCACGAGCGGTACGCCGAGATCCTTCGACAGCCGCGTATAGACGGCGTGGAACTTCTGCGTGTAGTCGGGGCCGTAATTGGGCGGCACGTACATGCCGACCAGCACGACCTTCGCCTGTGCACGCCGTGCGCCGGCGATGATGTCGCGCAGGTTCTGCTCGGTCGTCGCGAGCGGCACGCCGCGCAGCGCATCGTTCGAGCCGAGTTCGACGACGACGATCGAAGGCTTGAGCCGCTGCAGCACCGCAGGCAGCCGCGCGCGGCCGCCGCTCGTGGTGTCGCCGCTGACGCTGGCGTTCGCGACGCTATAATCGATTCGCTCGTTCGTGAGCCGCTGTCGCAGCAATGCAACCCAGCCCGTGTCGCGCGGCAGCCCGTATTCGGCCGACAGGCTGTCGCCGAGCACGACGATCACCGGCTGGCCCGATGTCGGGGCCGGCGCCGTCACGGCGCGTGCGGGCGCGGTTGCGGTCAGCAGGGTGCCCAGCAGCGCGGCGAGCGCCGCGCGTCTTTTCCAGCGAAATGTCGTGTCCATGTTCAAGATTACCGATCCGATCATCGAAGTCCATGACGTGTGCAAGCGGGTCGCCGACGCAACGGGCGAGCTGACGATCCTCGACGGCATCACGCTCGCCGTGCGGCCGGGCAGCAGCCTCGCGATCGTCGGTGCGTCGGGGTCGGGCAAGTCGACGCTGCTCGGCCTGCTTGCAGGGTTGGACAGTGCGACGAGCGGCACGGTTCGCCTGCTCGGCCGCGCGCTCGACCAGCTCGACGAGGACGAGCGCGCCGCGCTGCGCAACGGTGCCGTCGGGTTCGTGTTCCAGTCGTTCCAGTTGATGCCGCACCTGACGGCGCTCGAAAACGTGATGCTGCCGCTCGAACTGCGGGGCGGCATCAGCGCGCGCGAGGCGGCCGATCGCGCGCGGGCGCTGCTCGTGCAGGTCGGTCTCGGCGAACGCACCGCGCATTATCCGAAGCTGCTGTCGGGCGGCGAGCAGCAGCGCGTCGCGCTCGCGCGCGCGTTCGTCACGCGCCCGGCGATCCTGTTTGCCGACGAGCCGACCGGCAGCCTCGATGCGGCGACGGGGCATGCGGTCATCGACCTGATGTTCGAACTGAACCGCACGCACGGCGCAACGCTCGTGCTCGTCACGCACGATGCTGAACTTGCGCGCCGCTGCGCGACCACGGTGACGCTCGACGCCGGGCACATCGTCGAGCCGCACGCGGCGCAGCGCGGCGCCTGAATTTTCCTGCCAGCCGCGCGGGTTGCGATGCGCGGCCGGCGTGCGCGTGACGCCGGCCCGTCAGCGCTTGAGCGCCGCGCGGGCGCGTTCGATCAGCGCCGTGGTCGACGAGTCGTGCTTCGCGGGATCGACCGACTCGGCCGACAGGTCGGCTTCGACGACCTTGCCGAGAATCTTGCCGAGCTCGACGCCCCACTGGTCGAACGGATTGATGTCCCACACCGTCGCCTGCACGAGCACCTTGTGCTCGTAAAGCGCGATCAGCGCGCCGAGCGTGCGCGGCGTTAGCGCATCGACGAGCAGCGTCGTCGTCGGGCGGTTGCCGGGGAACGTCAGGTGCGGCGCGAGCGCCTCTTTGCCCGGCCCCGCGACCTTGCGCGCTTCCTCGAGCGTGCGGCCGAGCATCAGCGCCTCGCTCTGCGCGAAGCAGTTCGCGAGCAGTTTCGGATGATGGCTCGCGAGCGGATGCTCGGGCGTCAGCACCGCGATGAAGTCGATCGGCACGATCGTCGGCCCCTGGTGCAGCATCTGGAAGAACGCATGCTGGCCGTTGGTGCCCGGCTCGCCCCACGTGACGGCCGACGTCGGGTAATCGACGAAGGTGCCGTCCAGGCGCGCGGATTTGCCGTTGCTCTCCATTTCGAGCTGCTGCAGGTACGACGGCAGGTAGTGCAGCGCTTCCGAATACGGCGCGACGAGATAGCTCTGCGAGCCGAAGAAATTCCGGTACCAGATGCCGATCAGGCCGAGCAGTACCGGCAGGTTGCGTTCGAGCGGCGCTTCGCGGAAATGGCGGTCCATGTCGTCCGCGCCGGCCAGCAGCTCGTCGAACTGCTCGGGGCCGATCGCGATCATGATCGACAGGCCGACCGCCGACCACAGCGAATAGCGGCCGCCGACCCAGTCCCACATTTCGAACACGTTGTCCGCAGCGATGCCGAACTTCACGACTTCGGCCGGGTTCGCCGACACGCCGACGAAGTGCTTCGCGAGCGCGTCCTCGGGGCAGCCGCGTGCGACGAACCAGTCGCGCAGCGAGCGTGCGTTCGTCATCGTCTCGAGCGTCGTGAAGGTCTTCGACACGATGATCGCGAGCGTTTCCTCGGGATCGACCTGTTCGAGCACGCGCGCGAGATCGGCGCCGTCGACGTTCGACACGAAGTGGGTCGAGATGTCGGGCGTCGCGACGTGGTGCAGCGCATGCACGACCATCTTCGGCCCGAGATCGGAGCCGCCGATGCCGATGTTGATCACGTGGCGGATGCGCTTGCCCGTGTAGCCCGTCCACGTGCCGCTGCGCACGGCGCGCGCGAACGTCGCCATCTTCGCGCGCTCGGCGCTCACCTGCGCGTGGAACGGCGCTTGCGGGTCGGTCGCGCGCAACGCGGTATGCAGCGCGGCGCGGCCTTCGGTCGCGTTGACGATCTCGCCCGCGAACATCGCGTCGCGGCGCGTTTCGACGCCTGCGTCGCGCGCGAGCTGCACGAGCAGGCGCAGCGTTTCGTCATTGATGCGGTTCTTCGAGAAATCGGCCGCGAGACCGGCGCCCGGGATCGTGAAGCGTTCGGCGCGGGTCGGCGCGCGGTCGTTTTCCGGTGCGAACCAATCGCGCAGCCGGGCGTGGCGGATCTGTTCGAAGTGGGATTGAAGGGCAGTCCAGGCGGGGAGCGAATTCAGCGTCATGGCGGTTCGAGTGAAGCGTGAATCGGGAGGAATGCCGCGCCGGCTCATCGGGATCGGCAGGCCGGCGGACGAGAGGGCCCGCCGTGCGGCGGGGCAGTCAGTATAGCGGCGTTATGTGTCGGCGCGCGGCGATGGATAAAAAAGGCGATTGATCAGCGTGCGCACCGTCGGTGCGAGTTCGCCGGCCGTGAGCCCGGCCGGGCCGGTGCCGTGCGCGGTCAGCGTGTCGGCCGCGAGGCCGTGCAGGTAGACGCCCGCGAGCGCTGCTTCGTACGGTGTGACTCGCTGTGCGAGCAGCGCGCCGATCAGGCCGCCGAGCACGTCGCCGGTGCCGCCGGTGGCGAGCGCCGCGTTGCCGGTCGGGTTGATCGTCACTCGGCCGTCGGGTGCTGCAATCACCGTGCCGGAGCCTTTCAGCACGACGATGGCTGCATGGCGAGCGGCGAGCGCCTGTGCCGCCGCGACGCGGTCGCGCTGCACCGTCGCCGTGTCGCTGCCGAGCAGCCGCGCGGCCTCGAGCGGGTGCGGGGTCAGCACGCAGGGATTGCCGCGGGCGCCGCGCGCGGCAACGGCGGCCGCGAGGTCCGCGTGCGTCGCGACGAGGTTCAGCGCGTCGGCATCGAGCAGCGTCGCGGCATCGTGGGCGAGCACGTCGCGCACGAGCGTTGCCGCGGCTTCGCGCATGCCGAGGCCGCAGCCGGCCGCGATCGCGGTCATCGCGCCGAGGTCGAGGCCGTCGGCCGGATGCAGCATCAGTTCGGGGAACGGCGGGTCGTACGGCGGCGCGCCGGCGCCGAGGAAGCCGACGTGCACCTTGCCGGCGCCCGCGAACAGCGCGGCGCGCGCGGCCAGGATCGGTGCGCCGCACATGCCGGTGTCGCCGCCGAGCACCGCGAGGCTGCCGAAGGTGCCCTTGTGGGACGCGAACGCGCGCGCGGGCAGCGCCGCGGCGAATCGCTCGGGCGTGTTCAGCACGATGGCCGGCGCGACGGGCGGTGCGACGTCGAGCGACGCGACGTCGATCTCGCCGGCGAGGTCGCGGCCGTCGCCCGTGTAGAGGCCCGGCTTCGCGCCGATGAAGGTGAGCGTATGCGTGGCCGTGACGGCGACGCCTGCGCCGACGATCAGGCCCGTATCGCTGTCGAGCCCGCTCGGCACGTCGAGCGCGAGCACGCGGCCGCCGCGCCGTGCATGCGCGGCAATGCGCGCGGCCTGTTCGGCGAACGCGCCGTCGAGCGCGCGGCCGAGACCGATGCCGAACAGCCCGTCGACGACCCATGCGTAACCGTCCAGCGACGCGGGCGGCGTGGCCGACAGCGGGACGCCGGCCGCGCGCGCGAGGCCGAGTGCCCATTGCGCGTCGTCCGGCTTGACCGGCACCGGCATCCACGCCTGCGTCGCGACGCCGAGTTGCTGGAGCTGCGCGGCGGCGACCAGCGCGTCGCCGCCGTTGTTGCCGGGGCCGACCGCGAACCATACGGGGCGGTCGTCGTCGGCGACGCGCTCGGACAGCCAGCGCGCGGCGGCGGCACCCGCACGGCCCATCAGTGTGTGCGGCGGCAGGGCCGCGGCCGCGTCGGCTTCGGCTGCGCGCAAGTCGGCGACGCGCAGCAGTGCGATCGGATCGGAATCGGGAAGCGGGCGGGTAGCGGTCATCGCGGGATCGTGGCGGCTGGCAAGGATGCCGCCACGGGACGGGCCCGCGGCGGTCAGGTCGTGAAGCGCCCGGCGCGCAGTGCGGCGAGCGTGTCGGCGGGCCAGTGCTGCACGTCGCCGCCGAGGTAGTCGGCCACCACTTTAGCAGACCCGCACGCGAGCCCCCAGCCGGTCGGGCCGTGCCCGAAATTGACGAACACGCGCGGATGCGGGGTCGGACCCACGACGGGCAGGCCGTCCGGCGACAGCAGTTGCGTGCCTTGCCACGACAGCGCGGCCGAGATCCTGGCGGCACCGGGCACCCAGTCGTGGACGGCCTGGCCGAGCAGCGCGAGCGCGGCCTCGGACAGCGGCTGGGCAAGCGGCTTCGCGGTGTCGGGCAGGCTCTGCAGCACGGCGCCGCCGCCGATGCGCAGCCGCTGGTGGGTGCGCGTGATCGAGATGCGCTTGATCGAATCGACGACGCTCAGGTGCGGCGCGTGCTCTTCGTACGCGACCGGCGCGGTGAGCGTGTGGACCCGCACCGGGTGCAGCGGCAGGCGCCAGCCGAGCTGTTCGAGCAGCGGCAGGCTGCCGGCGCCGGCGGCCACCACGATCGCGTCGGCGGAAATCACGTCGACCTCGTGCGCCTTTGCCGCGTTCCGCTGGCCGGACGGTACGAGTTCGACCGCGGCGCGGCCGGTGTCGACGCGGATCGCGGCGACGTCCGCGCCGAAGCGGAACTGCACGCCGTGCTCGTCGAGCGTCTGCTTGACCAGTTTCGTGAACAGCGGGCAGTTTCCGGTGCGCTCGGTCTCGAGCAGCACGCCGCCGGCGAAGCCGGGCTCGGCCGGCACCGACGGTTCGAGCGCCGCGCATTCTTCGGCGCTCAGCATGCGGTACGGCTGGTCGAGCGTGCGCAGCAGGTCGAGCGCGGGCTGCATCGCTTCCCAGTCGCGCGGATCGCGCACGACGTGCAGGATGCCGGGTTTCTGTTCGAATTCGAGTTCGAGGCGTGCCTCGATGTCGGCGAGCGTGTCGCGCGACGCGTCGATCAGCGGGCGCAGCCGCGCGTACTGCGCGGCGAACGCATCGGGCTCGCGCAGCGCGCTGAGCTGCTTGACGAAGCGGCGCACGCCGCCGTTGAAGCCCGGTTTGTAGACGATGCCGCTGTCGCGCGACTGGCGCTGGCGCATGAAGGTCGGACCGAACCAGACGTCGAGCGGGCTCGGCAGCAGCGCGCCGCCGTCGCCGTAGGTCGCTCCCTGCGCGACGGTTGCGTGGCGTTCGACCACGCATACGCGATGGCCGGCCGCGCGCAACTGGTAGGCGGTGGCGACGCCGCTGATTCCGCCGCCGATGACGATGACATCCATGGATTGCTTCGATGACGGGCGGCGCGCACGCCGCCCGGTGAGGATTCGCTGAGGGCCCGGGCCCGGTGAACCCGGAATGATAGCGCCAAAATCGCGGTAACCGGCGTCGCGCGAGCAGGTGCCATGCGGCCGCGCGGCGGCGCCGGCTGCCGTACCCGGGCGGGCCGGCCCGACGGGCGGCCGTGCACGGCGCGCGCCGCGGCACCGTCGCGGTGCACGCGGGCTGCCGATCGGCCGGTTTGGGGCGACCGACTTCCGGGTATAATTACGGCCTTCCTTTCGCCCCACGTCGCCACCTCGCGCGACTCATCGACGTCAGTCCAGCCCATGGCTCACTTCTCGTGTTTTCCCGGCGCTTCGGCCCTTTCCGATTTCCGTCAAACCCGTCTGCTCGACACGCTCAGGCAAATCGACGCCAACATCGTCGCGGTGCGCGGCCAGTTCCTGCACTTCGTCAATGCGGCCGAGCCGCTGTCGGCCGACGACAGCGCGCGCATCGACGCGCTGATGCACTACGGCGCGCCGTTCGAGCCGGCGGCCGAGAAGGGCGCGGCCGAGACCTTCGTCGTGCTGCCGCGCTTCGGCACGGTCTCGCCGTGGGCGAGCAAGGCGACCGACATCGCGCAGCACTGCGGCCTCACGCAGGTGCGCCGCATCGAGCGCGGCGTCGAATTCACGGTCACGCTGAAGTCGGGCCTGCTCGGCGGCAAGAAGGCGCTGTCCGACGACGCGCGTGCGGCCGTCGCGGCCGCGCTGCATGACCGGATGACCGAAAGCGTGGTCGCCGCGCGCGACGACGCGAAGCACCTGTTCGACGAACTGCCGGCAAAGCCGCTCGCGAGCGTCGACGTGCTGGGCGTCGGCCGCGGCGCGCTCGAGCGCGCGAACGTCGAGCTGGGCCTCGCGCTCGCCGACGACGAGATCGATTACCTGGTCGACGCATTCCGCAAGCTCGAACGCAATCCGACCGACGTCGAACTGATGATGTTCGCGCAGGCGAACAGCGAGCACTGCCGCCACAAGATTTTCAACGCGCAGTGGACGATCGACGGGCAAGCGCAGGACATGTCGCTGTTCGCGATGATCCGCAACACCGAGAAGCTGAATCCGCAGGGCACGATCGTCGCGTATTCCGACAACTCGTCGATCATGATGGGTGCCGAGGCCGAGCGCTGGTTCCCGCGCAACGCGGGCGCGGCCGGCGAGCCCGGCGAGCGATATGGCCGCCACACCGAGCTCACGCACACGCTGATGAAGGTCGAGACGCACAACCACCCGACGGCGATCTCGCCGTTCCCGGGTGCGGCGACCGGCGCGGGCGGCGAGATCCGCGACGAAGGCGCGACGGGCCGCGGCGCGCGTCCGAAGGCCGGACTCACGGGCTTCACCGTGTCGAACCTCGACCTGCCCGATGCACGCCAGCCGTGGGAAAACGCGCGCGACGCGGCGCAGCCGGTCGGCGAGCGCAACCCGAACGAGCAGCATGGCCCGTACGGCCGCCCGGACCGCATCGCGTCGCCGCTGCAGATCATGATCGACGGCCCGCTCGGCGGCGCCGCGTTCAACAATGAATTCGGCCGCCCGAACCTCGGCGGCTACTTCCGCGTGTACGAGCAGAACGTCGGCGGCCAGGTGCGCGGCTATCACAAGCCGATCATGATCGCGGGCGGCCTCGGCAACATCGCGGATCAACACACGCACAAGCACGACGTGCCGGCCGGCTCGCTGCTGATCCAGATCGGCGGCCCCGGCATGCGGATCGGCATGGGCGGCGGCGCCGCGAGCTCGATGGCGACCGGCGCGAACACGGCCGAGCTCGATTTCGACTCGGTGCAGCGCGGCAACCCCGAAATCGAGCGTCGCGCGCAGGAAGTGATCAACGGCTGCTGGCAGCTCGGCGCGGAAAACCCGATCCTGAGCATCCACGACGTCGGCGCGGGCGGCCTGTCGAATGCGTTCCCCGAAATCGTCGACGGCGCGGGCAAGGGCGCGCGCTTCGAACTGCGCAAGGTCGCGCTCGAGGAATCGGGCCTGTCGCCGCGCGAGATCTGGTCGAACGAGGCGCAGGAGCGCTACGTGCTCGCGATCGCGCCGGCCGACCTGCCGCGCTTCGAGGCGATCTGCGCGCGTGAGCGCTGCCCGTTCGCGGTGGTCGGTGTTGCAACCGACGAGCGCCAGCTGCAGCTCGTCGATGCCGAAGCGACGGGTGCCGACGAATATCCGGTCGACATGCCGATGGAAGTGCTGCTCGGCAAGCCGCCGCGCATGCACCGCGACGTCACGCGCGTGGCGACCGAGCGCGCGCCGGTCGACGTGACGGGCATCGCGCTGTCGGAAGTCGCGGTCGACGTGCTGAAGCACCCGACGGTCGGCAGCAAGTCGTTCCTGATCACGATCGGCGACCGGTCGGTCGGCGGCACGTCGGTGCGCGACCAGATGGTCGGCCCGTGGCAGGTGCCGGTGGCCGACTGCGCGGTCACCGCGCTCGACTATGCGGGCTTCAAGGGCGAGGCGATGACGATGGCCGAGCGCACGCCGCTCGCGGTGATCGACGCGCCGGCATCGGGCCGCATGGCCGTCGGCGAAGCGATCACGAACATCGCGAGCGCGCCGATCGCGTCGCTCGACAAGCTGAAGCTGTCGGCGAACTGGATGGCCGCGTGCGGCACGGCCGGCGAGGACGCCGCGCTGTTCGACACGGTCAAGGCGATCGGCATGGAGCTGTGTCCGGCGCTCGGAATCGGCATCCCGGTCGGCAAGGACTCGCTGTCGATGAAGACGAAGTGGGACGAGCAGGGCGTCGCGAAGGAAGTGGTCGCGCCGGTGTCGCTGATCATCTCCGCGTTCGCGCCGGTCGAGGACGTGCGGCTCCACCTGACGCCGCAACTGCGCCGCGTCGCCGACGCGGGCGACAGCGTGCTGATCGCGATCGATCTCGGCCGCGGCAAGAACCGGATGGGCGGCAGCATCTTCGCGCAGGTCACGCAGCAGGTCGGCGACACGACGCCGGACGTCGACGATGCGGAAGACCTGAAGCGCTTCTTCAACGCGATCCAGTCGCTCAATGCGCAGGGCAAGCTGCTCGCGTACCACGACCGCTCGGACGGCGGCTTGTGGGCGACGGTGTGCGAAATGGCGTTCGCGGGCCACGCGGGCGTGTCGCTGAACGTCGACATGCTGACGCTCGACCCGCATCACGAATCCGACTACGG
This sequence comes from Burkholderia sp. MS455, assembly GCF_016899445.1. NCBI lineage: Bacteria > Pseudomonadati > Pseudomonadota > Betaproteobacteria > Burkholderiales > Burkholderiaceae > Burkholderia > Burkholderia sp. MS455. The sequence continues at coordinate 2,131,467 of NZ_CP041779.1, read as the reverse complement.
CGACGCGAAGGACTGGGCGAAGCAGACGAGCGGCCGCCGCGACGATCGCACGCTGCGCGCGCTGTTCTCCGAGGAGCTCGGCGCCGTCGTGCAGGTGCGCACGGCCGACCGCGACGCGGTGCTCGGCGCGCTGCGTGAATTCGGCCTGTCGACGTGCTCGCACGTGATCGGCTCGGTCAACGATCGCGACGTGATCGAGGTGTACCGCGACGCGAAGAAGATCTTCGATGCGCCGCGCACCGAACTCCACCGTGCATGGGGCGAAGTGAGCTGGCGCATCGCGCGCCTGCGCGACAACCCCGCATGCGCGGATGCCGAATACGACGCGCTGCTCGACGCGGCCGATCCGGGCATCTCGCCGGTGCTGAGCTTCGATCCGGCCGACGACATCGCCGCGCCGTTCATCGCGACCGGCGCGCGGCCGCGCGTCGCGATCCTGCGCGAGCAGGGCGTGAACTCGCATCTGGAAACGGCCTACGCGTTCGACCGCGCGGGCTTCGACGCGCACGACGTGCACATGAGCGACCTGCTCGCGGGCCGCGCGACGCTCGCCGATTTCGCGGGTGCGGTCGCGTGCGGCGGCTTCTCGTACGGCGACGTGCTCGGTGCGGGCGAAGGCTGGGCGAAGACGATCCGTTTCAACGCGAACCTGGCCGACATGTTCTCGGCGTTCTTCGCGCGTCCCGACACGTTCGCGCTCGGCATCTGCAACGGCTGCCAGATGCTGTCGAGCCTCGCGTCGATGATTCCGGGTGCGGAAGCGTGGCCGAAGTTCACGCGCAACAAGTCCGAGCAGTTCGAGGCGCGCTTCTCGTTCGTCGAAGTGGAGAAGTCGCCGTCGATCTTCTTCACGGGGATGGAAGGCTCGCGGATTCCGGTCGCGGTCGCGCACGGCGAAGGTTATGCGGACTTCTCGCAGCAGGGCGACATCGACCGCGTTGCAGTCGCGATGCGTTACGTCGACCACCGCGGCGAAGCGACCGAGCGCTATCCGTTCAACCCGAACGGCTCGCCGGCCGGCATCACGTCGGTGACGACGGCCGACGGCCGCTTCTCGGTGCTGATGCCGCACATGGAGCGCGTGCACCGCACGGTCGCGATGAGCTGGCACCCTGAAGGCTGGGGTGAAGCGAGCCCGTGGATGCGCGTGTTCCGCAACGCGCGCCGCTGGATCGGCTGATCCGGATGAGGTTCGACCCGAACGCGCCGGTCGAGGTCGTCACGCTGCGCGACGAGCGCGCGAGCGAGGCCGACGCGATCGGTCGTGTGATCGTCGCGGCGTTCGCGGGCGAACCGCAGGGCGGGCAGTTCGAGCGGCGAATCGTCGACGCGCTGCGCGCGGACGGTGCGCTGAGCGTGTCGCTCGTCGCGGAGCGCGACGGCCGCATCATCGGCCACGTCGCGTTCTCGCCAGTCGCGATCGGCGGCGAGCCGGCGGGTCGACAGCAATGGTACGGGCTTGCGCCGCTCGCGGTGCTGCCCGACTGCCAGCGGCAGAGCATCGGCGCCGGGCTCGTGCGCGCGGGGCTCGACGCGTTGCGCCGGCTCGGCGCGCGCGGCTGCGTCGTGCTCGGCGATCCCGCGTACTACGCGCGCTTCGGGTTCGAGCCGTCCGGCGACATCGTGTTTCCCGACGTGCCGCCCGAGTATTTCCTCGCGTTGCCGTTCGACGCAGCGGCAACGCTGCCGCCGGGCGAAGTGCGCTATCACGACGCGTTCCATTCCGCGTAGCGAACGCTGCGGCGCGGGTGATGTCCGGCACGAGAGGCCGCTCTTCGGAGCGGCCTTTTTATCGCGCGTCGACTGACTGCCGGAGCCTCACGATGCATGCGCTCCGGCGCGCCAAATGAAAAAGCCGCTCCGAAGAGCGGCTTGTCGATGCACGGGCGACGGGCGCCTGCGTTACTGGATCTTTGCCTGCTGGCGCAGACCTTCCTCGAACGCCTGCAGCTTCTGCTGCACGAGCTGTTGCGCGATCTGCGCCTTTACCTGGTCGAACGGCGGCGGCGCGATGTCGCGGACGTCGTCGACGCGGATGATGTGCCAGCCGAACTGCGTCTTCACCGGCGCGTCGGTCATCTGGCCTTTCTGCAGCTTCTGCGCGGCCGCCGAGAATTCCGGCACGTACGCCTTCGGGTCGGACCAGTCGAGATCGCCGCCGTTCTTGCCCGAACCCGGATCCTTCGAGTATTGCTTCGCGAGATCCTCGAACTTCGCGCCGGCCTTGATCTTCGCGATCAGGTCCTTGGCCTGCTGCTCGCTGTCGACGAGGATGTGGTGCAGGTGATATTCGCGGTTGCCGCCGGCGCCCTTGACGAGTTCGTCGTAGCGCGCCTTCACTTCTGCATCGGTCGGCTGGTTCTTCTTCAGGAAGCTCTCGATCATCGAACGCAGCACGACGGTCTGCTGCGCGACGGCGACCTGCGCCTTCACGTCCGGACGGTTCGGGATGCCTTCGCGGATCGCTTCCTGCATCAGGATTTCGCGGTTCACGAGTTCCTGGCGCACGGCCTGCTGCAGTTGCGGGCTGTCGGTCTGGCCTTGCTGGACGAGCTGGGCAACCATCGCGTCCGCGCGCGACTTCGGAATCGGCGTGCCGTTGACGACGGCGATGTTCTGGGCAAATGCCGGTGCCGCTGCGAAAGCAGCCGCCGCGACCCACAGGCGAGGGGATTTCAGGATCATCGGGAATTCCTAATGAGACTAGATTGAAGATTCGTTGAATTCTTCGGGCGTGTAAGCCACGATCGCGAGCGCGTGAATGCCGCGCTGCATCGCATCAGCGAGCGCATCATACACCAGCCGGTGCCGCGCGACGCGCGGCTTGCCCGCGAATGCGGCCGACACGATCGTGACCGTGTAGTGGCCGCCCGAGGCCGCGCCGGCGTGGCCCGCGTGCTGCGCGCTGTCGTCACGCACGGCGAGCGACACGGGGGCGAGCGACGCGGTGAGGCGTGCCTCGATCAGCGCGATGCGTTCGTCGGGCGACGCGTGGAGAAAGGCGTCCGTCATGTCATTCGTCCTTCAGGTATTTCGTGAGCCACAGGCTCTGCAGGATGATGAACACGACCATCGCGCCCGTCGTGCCGAACAGCTTGAAGTTCACCCATTGCGATTCGGTGAAATTGTGCACCACGTACAGGTTCGCGACGCCGAGCACCGCGAAGAACAGCGCCCACGCGACGTTCAGCTTGTCCCACACGGGGTGCGGCAGCGTGAGCTGCTTGCCCATCATCTTCTCGATCAGGTTGTTGCCGAACGCATAGCGCGCGGCAAGCAGCCCGACCGCAAACAGCCAGTACAGCACAGTCGGTTTCCATTGAATGAATTTCTCGTCATGCAGGACGAGGGTGGCGCCGCCGAAGACGACGATCACGCCGAGGCTGACCCACAGCATCGTGTCGACCTTCCGGTGCCGGAAGGCGACCCATGCGACCTGGGCCAGCGTCGCGACGATCGCGACGGCGGTGGCGGTGAAGATGCCCCAGACCTTGAAGGCGACAAAAAACAGGATGATCGGAAACAGATCGAACAGGAATTTCATGGCGCTCGCAGCTGCGTGAAACGCCGCGTGCGCGGCCTTTCACCGTTGTAGGGACCCGCCAGGCACCGCCGTCGCGGATCGGGGCGGCCAGCCCGAGAGCAGGCCGCCCGGCGAAGGTCGCCCCCAAAGGGCCGTCTCGCCGATCCGCCCGGCGCCGCTCATTCGTTTTCGGGTCGGGACTCGAAGTTTAACGCAGCCGAATTGATGCAGTACCGCAAACCGGTCTTGTCGCGCGGGCCGTCCTCGAAGACGTGACCGAGATGCGCGCCGCAATGGTTGCAGCGGACCTCGACGCGCACCATGCCGTGCGAGTAGTCGACCTTCTCGTCGATCACCTCGCCGTTGAGCGGCTTGAAGTAGCTGGGCCAGCCGCAGCCCGAATGGAACTTGGAACCGGATTCGAACAGCGGCGTGCTGCAGACGACGCATTTGTAGATGCCGGCGTCTTCGGTGTCGGTGTATTCGCCGGTGAAGGCGCGCTCGGTCGCCGCATGCTGCGTGACCTCGTACTGCATCGGCGTGAGCCGGCGGCGCAGCTCGGCGTCGTCCTTCTCGTACGGGAAGGTCTTGTCGTCGGAATCGTGGGACATGTGGGGTTCTCCTGATCGGTCGTTCGATACGCGCGGGTTGGGGGCTTCAGGACGAGCAGCTCACTTCGAGCGACCCGGCCCAGTCGGGCGGCAACGCCGCGTACGCGTCATGCTCCGGTTGTTCGTCGAACGGCCGGCGCAGGATCTGCGCGAGCCGCTCGATCTCCGAAAAATCCTTTTCCTTCGCGCGCCGGATCGCGACTTCGGCCAGATGGTTGCGCAATACGTATTTCGGGTTCACGCGGTTCATCGCGGCCGCACGTGCCGCATCGTCGCGCGTTTCCTCGGACAGCCGCGCGCGATAGAGGTTCGCCCAGGCGTCGAATGCGTCGCGGTCGATGAACAGGTCGCGCACGGGCGCGTCGCGGCTCGCGTCGTGCTTCGACAGTTGCGCGAGGCGGCGGAACGTCAGCGTGAAATCAGCATGGCTCGCATGCATCGTCTCGAGCAGCTTGTTCGCGAGTTCGGCATCGTTCTCGCGCTCGACCTCGAGGCCGAGCTTCGCGCGCATCGCGCGTTCGAGCGCCGGGCCGAAGCGTTCCGGAAATTTCGCGAGCACGGCCTGCGCGTCGTCCACCGCGCGCTCGGCGCGCGCATCGTCATCGGCGATGCCGTGCTGCAGCCCGATCAGCGGCAGCAGCGCCTGCGCGAGGCAATAGCAGTTCCAGTGCGCGATGCGCGGCTGCATCCGGTATGCGTAGCGGCCGCTGTTGTCGGAGTGGTTGCAGATATGGTTCGCGTCGAACGCGTCGACGAAGCCGAACGGGCCGTAGTCGATCGTCACGCCGAGGATCGACATGTTGTCGGTGTTCATCACGCCGTGGCAGAAGCCGACGGCCTGCCACTGCGCGACGAGGTCGGCCGTGCGCAGTGTCGCGGCTTCGAGCAGCGCGAGGTACGGATCGTCCGCGTTTCGGCAATCCGGATAGAAGCGGTCGATCACGTGATCGGCGAGCTGGCGCAGCAGGTCGGGGCGATCGTTCGAGAAGAAGTGCTCGAAGTGGCCGAAGCGCACGAAGCTTTCCGACACGCGCGTGACGACGGCCGACGTCTCGATCTCCTCGCGGACCACCGGCTGGTCGGAGCCGATCACCGTCAGCGCGCGCGTGGTCGGGATGCCGAGGTGATGCATCGCTTCCGAGCACAGGAATTCGCGGATCGACGAGCGCAGCACCGCGCGGCCGTCGCCCATCCGCGAGTACGGTGTGCGCCCGCTGCCTTTCAGTTGCAGTTCGTAGCGGCGGCCATCGGTGCCGGTGCGCTCGCCGATCGTCAGCGCGCGGCCGTCGCCGAGCTGGCCGGCCCACACGCCGAACTGGTGGCCGGAATACACCGATGCGTACGGCATCGCGGTTGCGGGCCAGTCGCGTGTCGGGTTGCCGGCGAACAGTTCTGCGAAGCCGGGCTGCGCGGCGAGCGACGCAGGCAGGTCGAGCAGTTGCGCGACTTCGTCGGAAAAGCCGACGACGTACGGCGCGGCAAGCGGCGCGGCCGGCAGCCGCGTATGAAACGCGTCGCCGAGCTGGACGAACGCGCCTTCGGCGGGTGCGCCGAGCGTGGCGGCGAGGTCGGGCAAGGTGTCAGCCGGATCGGCTGCGCTTCGGGAAAACGACATGTTGAGCGCCTCTGGGTAAGCCGATATTGTAAGGCGGCGCCGCGCCGCCCGCATGGCGGCCCGCGCACCGTGCGCCGCGCCCGTCCGGGCCGCTGACGGGCGCGCGCCGGCTCGAGGCTGGTCACCGATTCGCGTCCTTCCGGGAGAACAAGACGATGGGTAAGCCGTTGCTGGGCCAGATGATGGACATGCCGTTGCTGGTGTCCTCGCTGATCGCGCATGCCGCGCGTCACGCGGGCGACACCGAGATCGTGTCGAAGCGCATCGAGGGCGATGTGCATCGCTACACGTATCGCGATTGCGAACGCCGCGCGAAGCAGCTCGCGCAGGCGCTCGCACGGCTCGGCGTCGAAACCGGCGACCGCGTCGGCACGCTGGCGTGGAACGGCTACCGGCATCTGGAGGCGTATTACGGGATCGGCGGGATGGGTGCCGTATGCCACACGATCAACCCGCGCCTCTTCCCCGAGCAGATCGCGTACATCGTCAATCACGCGGAAGACCGCTACGTCCTGTTCGACATCAATTTCGCGCCGCTCGTCGACGCGATCGCGCCGCACTGTCCGCACGTGAAGGGCTGGGTCGCGATGACGGACGCCGCGCACCTGCCGTCCTGCGCGACGCCGTTGCTCTGCTACGAAACGCTCGTCGAAGCGGAGGACGGCCGCTTCGACTGGCCGCGCCTCGACGAGCAGCAGGCGTCGGGGCTCTGCTACACGTCGGGCACGACCGGCAATCCGAAAGGCGTGCTGTATTCGCACCGCTCGACGGTGCTGCACGCGTACGGCGCCGCGCTGCCCGACGCGATGAACCTGTCCGCGATGGACGCCGTGCTGCCCGTCGTGCCGATGTTCCACGTCAATGCGTGGGGGCTGCCGTACGCGGTGCCGCTCACCGGCGGCAAGCTGGTGCTGCCCGGCAAGGATCTCGACGGGAAATCGCTGTACGAGCTGATGGAGGCCGAGCGCGTGACGTTCTCCGCGGGCGTGCCGACCGTGTGGCTCGGTCTGCTGAACTACATGCGCGAAGCCGGCGTGCGCTTCTCGACGCTGAACCGCACGGTGATCGGCGGCTCCGCGTGCCCGCCCGCGATGCTGCGCACGTTCGAGGACGAATACGGCGTGCGCGTGATCCATGCATGGGGGATGACCGAACTGTCGCCGCTCGGCACGCTCGCGAAGCTCAACTGGGCGCAGTCGCAGCGTCCGCTCGACGCGCAGCGCAGGCTGCTCGAGAAACAGGGGCGCGTGATCTGCGGCGTCGACATGCGCATCGTCGGCGAGGACGGCCATGAATTGCCGTGGGACGGCGTCGCGTTCGGCGAACTGCAGGTGCGCGGGCCGTGGGTGATCGATCACTACTTCCGCGGCGACACGTCGCCGCTGTCGGACGGCTGGTTTCCGACCGGCGACGTCGCGACGATCGACCCCGACGGCTTCCTGCAGATCACCGACCGCAGCAAGGACGTGATCAAGTCGGGCGGCGAGTGGATCAGCTCGATCGACATCGAGAACGTCGCGATCGCGCACCCGGGCGTGGCCGAAGCCGCGTGCATCGCATGCGCGCACCCGAAGTGGACCGAGCGCCCGCTGCTGGTCGTGGTGCCCCGCGAAGGCGCGAACCTGAGCCGCGACGCGCTGCTCGCGTTCTATGAGGGCAAGGTCGCGAAATGGTGGATTCCCGACGACGTCGTGTTCGTCGAATCGCTGCCGCACACCGCGACCGGCAAGCTGCAGAAGCTGAAGCTGCGCGAGACGTTCCGCGATTACGTGTTGCCGACGGCGGTGTGCTAGCCATAAGGACCCGCAAGGCGCCATAAGGCCAGGCAGGCCCCGGGCCGGCGACGGCCCGCGATCCGGTCGCCCGATCCGTCCCCCGGCCGCGATACAAATTCAAATTGAACGACCGTGCTTTTTCGTTGTATGCTGCCTCCGTTCGATCCGGACATGCGGCCGTTCGACCGCGCACAATGAAGCGCAGCCACCCCGGCGCGCGATGCATGGAGGCAGGCAGATGGCAGTGGATTACTCGACTCGCGACGGCGTGGCCGTCCTCACGCTCAACAATCCGCCCGTCAACGGGCTCGGCCTGTCGACCCGGCAGGGCGTCATGGACGCGCTCGATCGCGCCGCGCAGGACCCGTCGGTCACGGCCATCGTGCTGACCGGCGCGGGCCGCGCGTTCTCGGGCGGCGCCGACATCACCGAATTCAATACGCCGAAGGCGCTGCAGGAGCCGACGCTGCACACCGTGATCCGCGCGGTGGAGGCGAGCGCGAAGCCCGTCGTCGCGGCGCTGCACAGCGTCGTGATGGGCGGCGGCCTCGAGCTCGCGCTCGGCGCGCACTACCGCGTCGCGGCGCCCGGCGCGCAGGTCGCGCTGCCCGAAGTGAAGCTCGGCCTGCTGCCGGGCGCGGGCGGCACGCAGCGCCTGCCGCGCGCGGTCGGGCTCGAAACCGCGCTGAACATGATCGTGTCGGGCGCGCCCGTGCCGTCCGAGCAGCTCGCGAAGAGCGGGCTGTTCGACGAGATGGCCGACGGCGACCTGCTCGACGCGGCCGTCGCGTTCGCGCGCAAGGTCGGTGCGCAGAAGGGGCCGCATCCGCGTGTGCGCGACCGCAAGATCGTCCACGAGAACGCCGCGGGCTTCATCCAGTTCGCGCGCAATTCCGCGCGGGCCGCGGCGCCGAACTTCCCCGCGCCGCACAAATGCATCGACGCGATCGAGGCCGGCGTGCTGAACGGCTTCGACAAGGGCAGCGTCGCCGAGCGCGAGGGTTTCGTCGCGCTGATGATGACGCCGGAAAGCCGCGCGCTGCGCCATGCGTTCTTCGGCGAGCGTGCGGCGAGCAAGATTCCCGACGTGCCGGCCGATACGCCGCTGCGCGAGATCCGTCGCGTCGGCGTGATCGGCGCGGGCACGATGGGCGGCGGGATCGCGATGAACTTCGTCAACGCGGGCCTGCCCGTCATGCTGCTCGAGACGAAACAGGAAGCGCTCGAGCGCGGCGTCGCGACGATCCGCAAGAACTACGACGCGCAGGTGAAGAAGGGCAAGCTCACGCAGGAGAAGCTCGACGCGCGCATGGCGCTGATCGCGCCGACGCTGTCCTACGACGACCTGAAGGATGCCGACCTGATCGTCGAGGCCGTGTTCGAGGAACTCGGCGTGAAGGAGCAGGTGTTCAGGAAGCTCGACGAAGTCGCGAAACCGGGCGCGATCCTCGCGTCGAACACGTCGACGCTCGACGTCGACAGGATCGCGGCGTTCACGAAGCGTCCGCAGGACGTCGTCGGCATGCACTTCTTCAGCCCGGCGAACGTGATGAAGCTGCTCGAGGTCGTGCGCGGCGCGCAGACCGCGAAGGACGTGCTCGCGACCGTGATGGCCGTCGCGAAGAAGATCCGCAAGACGGCGGTCGTGTCGGGCGTGTGCGACGGCTTCATCGGCAACCGGATGATCGAGCAGTACATCCGCCAGGCGCTCTTCATGCTCGAGGAAGGCGCGCTGCCCGCGCAGGTGGATCGCGCGATCGAGAAGTTCGGTTTCGCGATGGGGCCGTTCCGGATGAGCGATCTCGCCGGCAACGACATCGGCTGGGCGATCCGCAAGCGTCGTTACGTCGAGAAGCCGGATCTCCAGTACTCGAAGATCGCCGACCGCCTGTGCGAGCAGGGCCGCTTCGGTCAGAAGACGGGCGCCGGCTGGTACGACTACGTGCCGGGCGATCGCAACGCGAAGCCGTCGTCGCTGGTCGACGAGATGGTCGTCGCGTATTCGAAGGAGCGCGGCGTCGAGCGGCGCAAGATCGGCGACGACGAGATCGTCGAGCGGCTGGTGTTCGCGCTCGTCAACGAAGGCGCGAAGATCCTCGAAGAGAAGATCGCATCGAAGGCGTCCGACATCGACATGGTTTACCTGACCGGCTATGGCTTCCCGCTGTGGCGCGGCGGCCCGATGCTGTACGCGGACATGGTCGGCCTCTACAACGTCGAGCGCGCGATTCGCCGCTATGCGGCCGCGCCGAACGGCGACGCATGGCAGCTCGCGCCGTCGATCGTGGAGCTCGCGAAGGCCGGCCGCGGGTTCAACGGCTGACGATATCGCGCGGCGGCGCAACCGATTTCCGCAGGAGAAACGCAATGAAACGCACCGACGACGTACTGCTCGTGATCGACGTGCAATACGACTTCATGCCGGGCGGCGCACTCGCGGTGCCGGACGGCGACGCGGTCGTGCCGGTGATCAACGCGCTCGCGCGACGCTTCGACCAGGTCGTGCTGACGCAGGACTGGCACCCGCGCGAGCACGTGTCGTTCGCGGCGAACCATCCGGGGCGCGAGCCGTTCTCGACGCTCGCGCTGCCGTACGGCGAGCAGGTGCTGTGGCCCGTGCACTGCGTGCAGGGCACCGACGGCGCGGCGCTGCATCGCGACCTCGACATCCCGCAGGCGCGGCTCGTGATCCGCAAGGGCGGCGACGCGCAGATCGACAGCTATTCCGCGTTCGTCGAGGCCGACCGCACGACCCGCACGGGACTTGCGGGTTATCTGCGCGAACTCGGCGCGAAGCGCGTGTGGTGCTGCGGGCTCGCGACCGACTATTGCGTCGCGTGGTCGGCGCTCGATGCGCGCGCGGCCGGTTTCGAAGCCGCGGTGATCAACGACGCGTGCCGCGCGATCGACCTGAACGGGTCGCTCGCGCACGCATGGCAGCAGATGCAGGCAGCGGGCGTCGCACATGTGACGTCCGCGGGCGCGCGCCCGGCGGCGTAGCGCATTCCCCCATCCGATTCAGGACATGAAGCAGGACCGAAGGAGACTCGCATGACCGAAGCCGTAATCGTATCGACCGCACGCACGCCGCTCGCGAAATCCTGGCGCGGCGCCTTCAACATGACGCACGGCGCGACGCTCGGCGGCCACGTGGTCGCGGCCGCGCTCGAACGCGCGAAGCTCGACCCCGCGCGCGTCGAGGACGTGATCATGGGCTGCGCGAACCCCGAAGGCGCGACCGGCGCGAACATCGCGCGGCAGATCGCGCTGCGCGCGGGGCTGCCGGTGACCGTGCCGGGGATGACGGTGAACCGTTTCTGCTCGTCGGGGCTGCAGACCATCGCGCTGGCCGCGCAGCGGATCATCGCGGGCGAAGGCGACGTATATGTTGCGGGCGGTGTCGAATCGATCTCGTGCGTGCAGAACGAGATGAACCGGCACATGGTCCAGGAGGGCTGGCTGGTCGAGCACAAGCCCGAGATCTACTGGAACATGCTGCAGACGGCCGAGAACGTCGCGAAGCGCTACGGAATCTCGAAGGAGCGGCAGGACGAGTACGGCGTGCAGTCGCAACTGCGGGCCGCGGCCGCCCAGGAAGCCGGTCGTTTTCGCGACGAGATCGTGCCGATCACCGTGCTCGCGGGTATCGCCGACAAGGCGACGGGCCGCCTGTTCACGAAGGAAGTGACCGTATCGGCCGACGAAGGCATCCGTCCCGACACGACGCTCGAAGGCGTGTCGAAGATCCGTTCGGCCGTGCCGGGCGGCGTGATCACCGCCGGCAACGCGAGCCAGTTCTCGGACGGCGCGTCGGCGTGCGTCGTGATGAGCGCCGCTGCCGCGCAGCGCGAAGGGCTGCAGCCGCTGGGCGTGTTCCGCGGCTTCGCGGTGGCCGGCTGCGAACCGGACGAGATGGGCATCGGCCCCGTGTTCGCGGTGCCCAAGCTGTTGAAGCAGGCGGGGCTGAAGGTTGGCGACATCGGCCTGTGGGAACTGAACGAGGCGTTCGCGGTGCAGGTGCTGTATTGCCGCGACACGCTCGGGATTCCCGAGGATCGTCTGAACGTGAACGGCGGTGCGATTGCCGTCGGCCATCCGTACGGCGTGTCGGGCGCCCGCCTGACGGGCCATGCGCTGATCGAAGGCAAGCGCCGGGGCGTGAAATACGTGGTTGTCACGATGTGCATCGGCGGCGGGCAAGGCGCGGCGGGCCTGTTCGAAATTATCTGATCTTTGGCTGGCGGCGGCCGCGGTTTCGCTTCGGCGAGGCCAGCGGCCGTGATGCGACGCGAATCGGCGCGGCAGGATTGCCATTCGAAACGATTGGGAGGCAAAAAGCGTGCTCCCGGCAATGCCGTTTCCCCTTACTTGTCAAACGAATTGCCCCACCTATACTTGCTCTGACATTTGCCGTTCGGCACGACGGGCCGGATCGTACGTCGCGCGATACGTGCCGCGAAGGTTGAACCAACGCAGCAGACCGACCGGGGACCGAATGAGTACGACCTATGCAGCCGGGGAACCGCCGCGCGTCGTCAGCGCGGCCGCGAGGCTTTACGCGAAATGCCTGCTGGTCGGATTCGCGTTGCTGCCTGCCTATCTGATCGCCTATCTGTGGTTCTTCGGCGACCCGCGCGTCGTGTTCGAGAACCACGCGTTCCATGAAATCGCGATTGCGGCGGCGACCCTCGAGGGCGCGTTCGTCACCTACGTGACGTGGGTGTGCTACCGGTCGTCCGGCGAGCCGCTGCTGCGCTGGCTGACGCTCGGCTTTCTCGGCTTCGCGATGATCTATTCGCTGCACGGTGCATTCACCGGGATGGCGCACCACAATATCTGGCTGTTCCTGCTGTATGGGCCCGCGTCGCGGCTCGTGATGTCGATCCTGCTGCTCACGGGCCTGATGTCGTATTCGCGTCCGCCCGATCGCGTCGAGAAGCGCACGAGCGTGCGGACGTGGCTGCCGTGGATCATGTTCTTCGTGATCGTCAACGTGGCCGTTGCGTACATCGCGTATTCGCCGGTCGCGGGCGCGCTGGGCACGCGGCTGTCGATGGAGGGCGGCGCGCTCGTGTTCTCGCTGCTGAACGTCGGCGTGCTGCTCGCGCGGCGAATCCGCTCGCCGCTGATGGTGATCTACGGCATGTCGATCATGGCGTTCGCGCTGTCGTCGCTCGCATTCATTCTCGGCAAGCCGTGGAACCACATGTGGTGGCTCGCGCACGCGATCTTCGCGGGCGGCTTCTTCCTGCTCAGCTACGGCGTCGTGCAGGCGCTGCAGACGACGCGCTCGTTCTCGGCGATCTACAGCCAGGAAGACCTGATGAGCCGGCTGTCGGAGTCGATGGCGCGTGCCGAGAGCGCGCTGCAGGAACTGCGGCGCACGAACCAGAAGCTCGAGTACATGGCCGCAACCGATCCGATGACGGGCGCATCGAATCGCCGGCAGTTCATCGCGCAGGTCGAGCGCGAGATGGTGCGGGCCGAGCGCGACGGCACGCCGTTTTGCCTGCTCGCGCTCGATCTCGACAATTTCAAGAACATCAACGATGCGTACGGGCACCAGATCGGCGACGAGGTGCTGCGCGGCGTCGTACGCCAGTGCCTCGAGGCGATCCGGCCGGCGGGCGGCCTCGCGCGAGTCGGCGGCGAGGAGTTCATGGCGCTGCTGCCGGAGATGCCGCTCGAGGGCGCGCGGATGACGGCCGAGCGCGTGCGCTCGTCGATCGCGAGTGCGCCGTTCGGGCTGGACTTCAAGCGCGTGCAGGTGACGGTCAGCGTCGGCGTCGCGCAATACGGGGTCGACGGCAGTACGGTCGATGCGCTGCTGCGCGTGGTCGACGAGCGGCTGTACCAGGCGAAGCGGGAAGGGCGGAACCGGGTCGTGTCGCGGTAACGCCCGGGCGAGCGGGGCGAGTCGCGCACGGCTCGTCGAAATCGGCCGCCTATGACGCGAGCAGCGGCGGAATCGCCGCCAGCACCGCATCGATCGCCACCCTCAGCTTGTGCGGCAGGAACCGCGTCGCGGGCCACACCACATGCATCGGCGTGCCGGCCGACGGCACGTGTTCCAGCACGCGCACCAGCGCCCCCGTGCGATGCGCTATCGCGACGCGACGGCCGCCGCGTTGCCGGTCGGCTGCGTGTCCTGCATCCGCTGCGACGCCTGCCACCAGTACTTGCCCGCGCGCTGCTGCGGATCGCGGATCGCGAGATACGTCGTACTCCAGAGCTGCGCCGCGTTGGCTTCGGTCGCGTCCGCGCTGCGCGTGCCGAATGCATCGGTCCGGTACTGGCCGTTCACATAGGACCATGTCCACATCTCCGACGTGCGCATGTCGCGCCCGTTCGAGATCACCTGCCAGATCGTCTGCCGCGCCTGCGCGAGCAACGCACGGGTTGCGGCCGACAGGTCCTGGCGCGCGAGCTGGCGATCGAGCCCGGCCACCCACATCGCCTGCTGCCACGACCAGATCACCGTGCCGTGGTATGCGGAGCTCGTGAACTTCGGCCACAGCGACTGGTTCGCATACGCCGGGTTCGCGATCAGCATCCCGGCATCGGTCACGAGCCCGGTCGGGAACGGCCGCGTGACGTCGGCGACGATCCGCTGGAGCTCGTCGTCCGGCGGCGTGCCGAACAGCAGTGCGAAGCCGCCGTCGGAATTCATCACCGGAACCGGGTTGCCCTGCTGATCGAGCGACAGCGCGTAGAACGACAGCGGTGCGCTCGGCGCGGCACCGGCCGGCACGCCGGCGGACGGCGCATAGGCGGACACGTCGGTGGCTGCCTGCGCGGCCGGCACGCTGACCTGGAACAGCGGCGGCGCCTGCGTTTCCCACACGGCGGCCTGGTTCGCCGTGTTGGCGAGCGTCGCGCGCTGCGCGGCATCCAGGTACGGATCGAGCAGGCCGCGCGCGAGGAACGCATTCGCCGCGCGCAACGCGGCCGGCACGAGCACCGCGTTCACGTCGTACGGGTAGGCGCCGCCGCCGAGCCCGTCGGTGCTGTCGCGCCAGTTGCCGACGATCTCTCCGGGCCGCAGGTGGATCAGGTTCGCGACCGACGGCTGCTGCGCGAACGGCTGCGCGGTCGTCGCGACGTGCAGCAGGTTGACGACCAGGCGGCTGCCGTTGGTCTGCCCGTCGCTGCCGCGCTGCGCCAGATAGGCGGCCGCGCGGGCCTGGCCGCGAGTATCGTCGATCAGCCACGCGGCCGCGATCGGCGCGAGCAGGTAGTCGCTGTCGATCATCTTGTAGTCGTAGGTCGGCGTCGGATCGTTCGGCCGCCCGTTCTTCTGGTTGTCGACCAGCGCGAATTCGCCGATGCCTTCCTCGTGCGCGACCTTGCCGTCCACCGACAGGCGGCTCAGCACCGACGACAAACCGGCCTCGATCGCCGCCGGTTCGAGCACGGGCATCAGCATGCGGACCGAGATCAGCGTGTCGCGGCCGAAGTACGTGTCGTACTGCCACGAGCCGGCCAGCAGCTTGTCGTGGAAGCTCAGGAATTCGAGCACGTTCTGGCTGACCGGATCGGGGTTCACGGACGGCGCGAGCAAATCGGCGCGCGTGATCGGCGACAGCGGCGTTTCGCCCGACAGCGCGTCGACATGCAGCTTCAGCGTGTGCGAGCCTGCCGGTGCGCGCAGCACGAGCTTGCCGCCCGCCGCCGGCGCGATGCTGCCGCCGTCGCGCAGCGTGATGCGCAGCGCATAGCCGGGCGCGCCGTCGATCCGGTCGCGCTGCCATTGCGCTGCGCTGCCCTGGATCGTCGGCGCCGTGACGATCTGCTGCGGAATCGTTGCGCCGCCGTTGAAGTCGCGCAGGAAGCGCACGTTGCTGAGCACGCCCTGGCGGATCGTCAGCGTGTCGGTGTCCACCGACACGTCGGCGCCGATTCCGTACAGCGGGCGGCCGTGCGTGTCGGGGGCCGATAGCGCAGACGGTTGCGTGTCGAGGCTCCAGTTCACCGGCTGCGCGGTGTCGTCGAACCACAGCCCAGTGCCGCTGTTGCCGGCGGGGAAGACCACGAGCAGGCGCGGTTTCGTCGACGAGCGCGCCAGCAGGTGCGCGGCGACCTTGTCCTGCCGGTAGAACGCATTGATCTGGCCGCCGGTGTCCATGCGGAACGACAGCGCGGCGTTGTGCGACGGTGCGTCGCTCGACCGGATGTCGTCGTCGTTGCATGCGGCGAGCAGGCCGGCGCAGACGAACCCGAGACACAGCGACTTCGCAAGGCGATGCATGTTGATGTCCCTCCTGGTGACTGGCGATTTTTATCGGAATGGCCGAATGAACGGATCTTCCGTCCGTTTCGTTCAGTGCTGCGGGCATTCGGGCGAATGCCTGGAATTAATCGAGATGTGATGCTTCTGCGACAAGCGAATTGCGCGGAAAATGAGCAAATGATCGATCAGTGTCGAAAACGGAAATGGCAGAGGGTGTCGCCCCGGCGCGGCACGGGAAAAGGCTCAGGGGTGGCCTTCGCGCGAGCGAATGGCGACTCGTATCCGGCGGAAGAAAATGAAACGTAAGCCGTCGTAGGGGATTCTAAATTTACGGGAAAGTTGAAGTCAATAATGTTTTCGCGGTTTTACAATATTCGATTGAAAAGGCGATTGCAATTATTACCCATTGAGTCGGTAAAATATTCGATTTAATGAAAATGAATAGTGGAATCCGGATATCCGGTGGGCGAAACAATTGACAATGACGTTTCAATTCGTCGATTGATGCCGGACAGGAATTGAATCGCCGCGTTTGTGCCGACTGTTGTCGGGCAATGCCGGAGTGCGCGGAAAACGGAGCGTGCGACGCATGAGCAATCCGCGTTCCTGCGATGCGGCGGAAGGCGTGCGCCGTTCCCGGCTCCAAAGCGCGATCCGGATGACAGACTCCGTGATCGGCACCGGTTCGGTGCCGCGAACCGTGCGATCGTTCCATCGGTGCCGCCAAGTTTGGTAGGTGGTGCCTGCCGCCGTTTGCGCGGATCGCGCCGTCGAGTGCCGACGCGGTGAAAAAGTGCGTACCTTCCGTCCATCGCTCGCGAAGCTGGTGCCAGTGTTGTATTCGATCGCGTAAATCCACGCTCCCGGAGACGGTTGTGCGATCCGAGTGTGAGCGAGCGGCCTCTTGATCCGACCGGTTCGCTCGGGGTCGCGCAGGGGCTCGCAGGCACCGTTTTCATCCGGCTCGGTGACAGGCCACGATTTTCCGGCGGGCTTCGTATCAAGTAGATCGCTGTCGTGTGGCACGTGACGGAGCAGGAGCGTCCGCTGTTCGAGATCGAGCAGGCCGAGCGCTACGAAGGCGACGCGTACGAGAACAAGATCGCCAAGGCCCTGGAATTCGTGACACGCACGACGATGGAAGAGATTCTGGCCGACATTCTGAAGCTCGACACGTCGAAATGGTCGCTGCCGGAACGGCGTCGCATCGGCAAGGCGCTGAAGTCGCTCGGGTGGGTGCGCAAGCGATCGACGTCCCGCTCGATGAATATCGTCGGCACTGGTCTCGTCGTTTTCATGACATGCACGCACTGCCCGATCACGTGAACGGATCGGTATCCGACACAATGCGCCGACAATTGCGAGAATCGCTGGCACCGCGCGTTAGTCATGCAAACCTCTCGGGACATAAGAACACATAGTGGAGCCCGTTAGGTCGTGTGGGGGGTGTTCGTCCCTACGAAATGGATATAGAAGCCCTGGGTGCGTAAGCCCTCAGGGCTTT
Source organism: Burkholderia sp. MS455 (assembly GCF_016899445.1). Lineage (NCBI taxonomy): Bacteria > Pseudomonadati > Pseudomonadota > Betaproteobacteria > Burkholderiales > Burkholderiaceae > Burkholderia > Burkholderia sp. MS455. Next base: position 2,114,209 of record NZ_CP041779.1, on the reverse strand, counting down.
TTGTTGTGCTTCGAACTGCACCTCGCGCCGATCCGTTGGCAGCGAGGCGCTTTCATTTCGAGTCCTGACGCTGACGCTGACGCTGACGCGCGACTCGGGCGTAGGAACGTCAGCAGCGGCCCTCTTACTGTGAGTTAACTGGTGTGAAAATATCTTGCCCTACATTGACGTGTTTCCACGGAAACTGAGCGAAAGCGTTTGCGTAATAGTAAAGCGCCGTGATCGTCGGTGCGCTGTTCTTCACTTGGCAAAGTCCTGACCATGTTGTAATGCTATTGTAGCTAACCGAGTTATTGTTCCAATTTACGGAAAATGTAACCAACGTGACTTGATCAAGTCCGGGGCTTGAAGACGGTGCCGCGTAATACCAGCCGGAAAGTGAAAAAGTCTGTCCGCTAGTTCCGGAAGGCGAGATATACGTTCCGGTAATGGCGCCACTGCTCGCGACGGAGGAGATCTTCATTGTTGAGCCCAACTCGTTGCGCCACGTACCGACTGGATTTTGGCAAGTTGCCGTGTCGGCCCATGAAGGTGATGCGACGGTCCCCAAAATAGCGAGTGATACGAGAGTTTTCTTCATTTCTGTTCCTTCCGTTCTACTGTGCGGATCCCGCGTATCGGCTCAACCACTCAATGGCGAACCTCACCCCAATCCGGCACGAATTTTGTGCGAGCTCGACTGATGATGTCTGCTAGCAGCAATCATCCTTTGATGAGATTTGATCGAGTGGGCGATGTGTTTTTCCGGTCGTTTTCATTAAGCAACTACACTGGCGATGGTTTGAGTCTTTTGTAAAATGACTCTTGAGGTGGCCAATCGGAGCGGATTATTAGATAAAACTGAATGTCCTTATAGAAGATTTCATATTTTTCGCAAGAGATTGTCCTGCGATTAAGGATAGTCAAGATGTATGTCGAAATCTTCCAGAAATTATAGGGCGGGATTGAATTAAGGATGAGTTTCAGTCCGTTTCGGTATGCTTGATTTAATTTCTGAAAATGCAATAAACGTCGTTTTGTAAGCCCAAGTCGGTGCCCACGAGTGCGGGTGCGCGGGTTGGCAAAGTGCGCATTTTTTAAGGAATGGGGCCCTACAGGCACTCAGCACGCGGGGGCTGACGGCGGGGTATTCGCCGATCGCGAATAGATTCTCCTTCCCGGCAATCCTGTATCGGTATCGCCAGAGCTTGGAGCCGGATGGACGCACCTCAAGATACAGTCCATTGGCGTCGGTAAGTTTGGTAGGCTTGTCGCCTGCCTTCGCTTGTCGGATCTTGACGTCGGTAAGTGGCACGGTAAAAAAAGAGGGTATCGTCTTTGGAAGGTTGGAGTGATACCCCCTTTCTTACCCGCTTTTTTTCTCGGCTGGGCGCGATTTCCGGCGAACGCGAGCGAACAGCGAAAGGGCATAGGAAGCCCGACTGGTAAGGGTTACAGGCGAATCACTGAACCAACACGAACTGGAGCGAACGAAGTGATCAGACATATCGTCATTTGGAAGTTGAAGGAATCCGCGGAAGGCGCGACGCGCGCGCAGAACGCGCTGAAGCTGAAGGAAAAGCTCGAAGGCTGCCGCGATCTCGTGCCGGGCATCCTGCAGATCGACGTCGGCGTGGCGACGCCGGGCCTCGATGCGACCTCCGACATCGTGCTCGTGTCCGATTTCGCGGACAAAGCCGCGCTCGACGCCTACCAGGTGCACCCGGTTCACCTGGAAGTGAAGAAATTCGTCGTCGCGGTGGCCGAATCGCGCGAGTGCGTCGACTACGTCGTCGACAGCGAGCAATGAGCGACGCGGCATCCCCGGCGGACGGCCCGTCGATCGAAAGCCCGTTCGTCGACCTGCTCGGCGTGCAGCTCGTGTCCGCGAAGGATGGCGCGAGCGAGATCGTGCTGCCGCTCGAAGAGCGGCACATGAACACGTGGGGCATCGCGCACGGCGGCGTGACGATGACGCTCGCGGACATCGCGCTCGCGATGGCGGCGCGCAGCCTGACCGACGACGGCGTTGGCGTCGTCACGGTCGAGATGAAGGTGAACTTCATGCAGCCTGGGCGCGGCGAATTGCGCGCGTACGGGCGCGTGATGCATCGTTCGACGACGATGGCCTACTGCGAAGGCGAAGTGCGCGACAGCGACGGCAACTTCGTCGCAAAGGCGCTCGGTACGTTCAAATACATGCGGCGGCTCGCGGTGGGCCGCGACATCAAGCGGCAACGCTCGCGCACGGCGCCGGACGCGCAGCCCGGCCCGAGCGACGCGTAAGCGCCCCAACGCACGGCCCTGCCTCTTCACAGGCAGGGCCGTTTTGTTTTGCGGTGCGAGATTGCGTGAAGGACGCGCGTCACAGGACACCGAAGGGCCGGTACTTCGACACGCGGCGCGCGTAGCGCTGGCCCGACGCGGGCATGGCATCATGTGACGCTTGTCCGTTCACGGCGCCACGCAGGCGCCGTCCTCACCGATGCCGCTGAATCCAAAGATCGCCCAGGTGCTCGACATGATCGAGCGCGCGAAACGTCCGTCCTATCACCATCAGACGCCGCAACAGGCGCGCGCCGCATACGAGAAGAGCGCGCCGATCCTCGACGTCGCGCCGGCGCCGATGCATTCGGTCGAGGAATGCGTCGTGCCGACGCGCGACGGCCGCACGATCGGCGCGCGGCTGTACCTGCCGGTCGAGCCGAGCCTCGCGGAGCCGCTGCCCGCGCTCGTCTACTACCATGGCGGCGGCTTCACGGTCGGCAGCGTCGACACGCACGATGCGCTGTGCCGGATGTTCGCGCACGGCGCGCAATGTGCGGTACTGTCGGTCGGCTACCGGCTCGCGCCCGAGCACCGGTTTCCGACCGCGGTGAACGATGCCGACGACGCGTTGCGCTGGCTGCATCGCGAGGCCGCCGCGTTCGGCATCGACGCCGCGCGGCTGGCGGTCGGCGGCGACAGCGCGGGCGGCACGCTCGCGACCGTCTGCGCGGTGCTCGCGCGCGACGCAGGCATTCGCCTGGCGCTTCAAATGCTGATCTATCCGGGCGTGACGGGCTACCAGGGCACCGAATCGCACGCACGGCTCGCGAACGGCTACCTGCTGTCGCAGGACACGATCCAGTGGTTCTTCACGCAATACGTGCGCGATCCGGCCGACCGCGACGACTGGCGCTTCGCGCCGCTCGACGGCACGCGCGACGCGCCGTCGTTCGCGGGCGTCGCGCCAGCCTGGATCGCGACGGCCGAATACGATCCGCTGAGCGACGAGGGCGCCGCGTACGCGGACAAGCTGCGCGCGGCCGGCAATGCGGTTACGCTGGTCTGCTATCCGGGGATGATCCACGAATTCTTCAAGATGGGCGGCTACGTGCCCGAGGTGCGGGCCGCGCATGCCGATGCGGCCGCGGCGCTGAAGGCCGCGTTCGACGACGTTTGACGGGCGGGCGTTCGACGGCGCGCGCGCCGCATGGAGAGCTGCGATGACGGACGGCGTAGTGGAAACGGGTGACTGGACGCTACTGGGTGGCGACGCCGCGCGGATTCGCGACGCGGTATTCGTGCGCGAGCAGCAGATTCCGCCGGAATGGGAGCTCGACGACGACGATCCGCTATCGCTCCATGCGGTCGCGTACCGGATCGACACGGCGACGGGAATACGCCGCGCGGTCGCGACGGGGAGGCTGCTGCCGTCCGGCACGATCGGCCGCGTCGCCGTGCTGGCCGACGCGCGCGGGCAGGGCGTCGGGTCGGCCGTGCTGCACGCGCTGCTGGCTGCCGCGCGGCGCCGCGGCGAAACCGTCGTGCGGCTCTACGCGCAGGATTCGGCGGTGTCGTTCTATGTGCGGCACGGCTTCGCGGCGGTCGGCGAACCGTTCGTCGAAGCCGGCGTGCCGCACGTCGAGATGGCGCGCGCGCCGTAGCGCGGGCAATGCGCGTTCAGCGCGGCCGCGTTGCGTCGACGTCGAACGTGAACGTGCGCTCGAACGCACCCGGGCGGACGGTGCGGTGCGAACCGTCGTCGTCGCAGCGCTCCTTGATCTCGACCGTCAGCCGCACGCCTTCCTTCATCGTGACGCGCAGCGCGGTCGTGCCGCGCGTGCCGTATTCGGGCGTCTCGATGAACGCGGCCGACAGCGCGCGCTCGCGCTCGATCGGAATGCCCGTATGCGGCAGCGCGTCGTCGTCCGCGACATGCGGGTCGCGCATCAGATCGATCAGCTCGTCGAGCGACGGGGTCGGATTGTCGGTGAGCAGCGTGCCGAGCTCCGCGCGCTTGCGCACCACTTTCGGCCAGGGCGTATCGAGCCGCGCATTCGACAGCGCATGCACGCCGGGCGCGATCGCGACGGGCGCGGCGACACTGCTTTCGCCGTCGGGCGCTCGGTTGCAGAACCACGCGAGTTCGCGCCGCGTCCAGTCGCCGACGAGCAGGTTGAAGCCGTTGTATACGGCCGCATGCTCGGCAAGCTGCCCGAGATAGTCGAGCGGCGCGACGGACGAGCCGCGAAGGAAATCGGACACGAGCTTGCCGCGGGTGGGCGCGCCCGCGCGGATGTCGAACGGCGCGCGGTAGTTCGTCAGCGCCGCGAAGCGGCCGTCGCGCGATACGCCGAGCCACGTGCCGCCGGCTTCGAGATCGCGGCCGGCCAGCACGCCCGGTACATCCTCCCACCAGGTGAGCGGCGCGCTCGTGCGGCGAAAGAACTCGTCGCGGTTGGCGGTGAGGGTAAAGACGGGACCGGCGGCGGCATCAGGCTGCCAGTCGAAGGCAATCAGACACATCGGGCGAATCTCTCGCAGGAAACATCGGGCGCCGGCTGCGACTCGCGAGCCGGCGCGCGAACGGGTTGTCAGTGCGTCACGCTTCCGTCGGCCACGCGTACGGGAGCGCGTCGAACGCGAGCGCCGGGCCGTCGGCCGAACCGACGTGCACGGTGCCGTTGTCGAGCGCGGCGAGCTTGATCTCGACGAGCGCGTCGACGCCGCCCGCGGGCGCGGCCGCCGCGTTGACGATCATCCCGCACGGCTGGCCGGGATCGTCGCTGTGGAACAGCTCGACGCCGGCATGCACGGTATCGGTCTCGCCGGCGACATGCGCGAGCGCGGTGCGGCGCTTGATGGTGCCGCGGTACTGGCTGCGCGCGACGATTTCCTGGCCCGGGTAGCACCCTTTGCGGAAGTTGACGGCGCCGATCACGTCGAAGTTGACCATCTGCGGCACGAACTGTTCGACGGCCGGCTGCGTGATGCGCGGCTCGCCCGCGCGAATGTCGAGCCAGTCCCACACGGCCGGCGACACGACCGGCAGCGTGCCGGCGAGCGCGGCGATGCGTGCGTCGACTTCCGCGCGCTGGCCGATCCACAGATAGCGCTTGCGGCCGGCCGCATCGGGCACACGAATCAGCGTGCCGGCCGGCCCGTCGACCTTCACGTGCACGCCGTCGGGCAGCGCATCGAAGATGCCCGCCAGCGCTTCGCGCACGTCGCCCGCGAAGCCGACCACCGCGAGCGCGTCGCTCGCATCCGTGAGCTTCGCCTTCGCGCGCAGCACGAACATCGACAGCCGCTTCTGCACGGCGGGCTGCACGTCCTTCGACACCAGCAGGCGCACATCGTGGCCGGCACGCCACGCGAGGAACGACCCGAGGAGGCGCCCCTTCGGCGAGCAATAGCCGGACAGCCGTGCGCTCGCGGCATCGAGATGCTCGATGTCGTTGGTCAGCTGGCTGTGCAGGAACGTCGCGGCGTCGTCGCCGGCCACGTCGATCACGCCGAACTGCGGCAGCGGCATGCAGGCGCCCGGCGCATCGAAATCGGCGGCGGACGGGCGGGGGAATACGGGGAGCGAGGCGGATGCGGCCTGGGCAGCCGGTGAAGCGAACGGTGAGCTCATGGAATGAGGGAACAGTCAACCCTGACTTTGACGGAGGCGAGCAAGTATTATATGGGTCTTACCTGAGTCACGTTTCCATGTCCCTACTGAAGAAATGCGCCGCGACGATCGCGGCGCTGGCCGTCGTTGTGGCCGCTGCCGGCGCGGGCGGCGGATATTACTGGGCGACCCGGCCGCTGCTGCTGGGTTCGGCATCGCTCGACGTCACGATCAAGCCGCGCAGCAGCGTGAAGAGCGTCGCGCTGCAGCTCAAGCGCGGCGGCGTGCCGGTCGAGCCGTTCGGTTTCGTCGCGATGACGCGCGTGCTCGGGCTGTCGAGCCGGCTCAAGTCCGGCAACTACGAATTCAAGACGGGCATCACGCCTTACGAAGTCCTGCAGAAGATCGCGCGCGGCGACGTGAACGAATACGTCGCGACGGTGATCGAAGGCTGGACCTTCAAACGGATGCGCGCGGAACTCGACGGGAACCCCGATCTTGCGCACACCACGGCCGGCATGAGCGACGCCGAGCTGCTGCGCGCGATCGGCGCGTCGGACAGCACCGTGCAGCGCGGCAGCGGCGAAGGGCTGTTCTTCCCGGATACCTACCTGTTCGACAAGGGCACGAGCGACCTGAACATCTACCGGCGCGCGTACCACCTGATGCAGACGCGCCTTGACGAGGCCTGGGCCGCGCGCGTGCCGGGGCTGCCGTACAAGTCGCCTTACGAAATGCTGACGATCGCATCGATCGTCGAGAAGGAAACGGGCCACGCGGCCGACCGCGCGTTCGTCGCGGCCGTGTTCGCGAACCGGCTGCGCATCGGCATGCCGCTGCAGACCGATCCGTCGGTGATCTACGGGCTCGGCGACGCGTACGACGGCCGCTTGCGCAAGCGCGACCTGCAGGCCGACACTCCTTACAATACCTACACGCGACGCGGCCTGCCGCCGACGCCGATCGCGTTGCCGGGCGTCGCCGCACTGCAGGCGGCGATCAATCCGGCGCAGACGAGCGCGCTCTATTTCGTCGCGAAGGGCGACGGCACCAGCGTGTTCTCGGACACGCTCGGCGACCACAACAAGGCCGTGGACAAGTACATACGAGGGCAATAATGGCGAGCGGTAAATTCATTACGTTCGAAGGCATCGACGGGGCGGGGAAGACCACCCACCTGCAATGGTTCTGCGAACGCCTCCAGGGCAAGCTGGCCGCGGCCGGCCGGCAGGTCGTCGTCACCCGCGAGCCGGGCGGCACGCAGCTCGGCGAGAAACTGCGCGAGATCCTGCTGAACCAGCCGATGGATCTCGAGACGGAAGCGCTGCTGATGTTCGCCGCGCGCCGCGAGCATCTTGCGCTCGTGATCGAGCCGGCGCTCGCGCGTGGCGACTGGGTCGTGTCCGATCGCTTCACCGACGCGACGTTCGCGTACCAGGGCGGCGGCCGCGGGCTGCCGCGCGACAAGCTCGAGACGCTCGAGCGCTGGGTGCAGGGCGGTTTCCAGCCCGACCTCACGGTGCTGTTCGACGTCGCGCCGCAGGTCGCGAGCGAGCGCCGCGGCGCGGCGCGCACGCCCGACAAGTTCGAAAGCGAGTCCGACGCGTTCTTCACGCGCACGCGCGGCGAATACCTGCGGCGCGCGGAAGAGGCGCCGCACCGCTTCGCGATCGTCGACGCGACGCAGTCGATTCCCGAGATCCGCCGGCAGCTCGAACGCGTGCTCGCCGCGCTGTAACCCGCAAGGAACGCACCACATGATCTATCCGTGGCAGACCGACGACTGGAACCGCCTGCAGCAACTGCGCGCGCAATGGCCGCATGCGCTGCTGCTGCACGGCCAGGCCGGCATCGGCAAGCTGCAGTTCGCGCAGCATCTCGCGCAGGGCTTCCTGTGCGAATCGCCGCTGCCGAACGGCGAGCCGTGCGGCACCTGCGCGGCCTGCACCTGGTTCTCGCAGGGCAATCACCCGGACTACCGGATCGTGCTGCCCGAGGTGCTGGCCGGCGAAGCGCCGGGCGCCGCGGACGACGCGAAGCCGGCCGACGCGGACGAGGGCGGCAAGAAGACGCGCGCGCCGAGCAAGGAAATCAAGATCGAGCAGGTGCGCGCGCTGCTCGACTTCTGCGGGGTCGGTTCGCACCGCGGCGGCGCGCGCGTCGTCGTGCTGTATCCGGCCGAGGCGCTCAACGTCGCCGCATCGAATGCGCTGCTGAAAACGCTGGAGGAGCCGCCGTCCGGCGTCGTGTTCCTGCTCGTGTCGGCGCGCATCGACCGCCTGTTGCCGACGATCATCAGCCGCTGCCGGCAGTGGCCGATGACCGTGCCGGCGCCCGACGCGGCCGCGGACTGGCTCGCGGCGCAGGGCGTCGACCATGCGAGCGCGCTGCTCGCCGAAGCCGGCGGCGCGCCGCTCGCCGCGCTGGCGCTCGCGAGCGACGAGAACCGCCCGCTGCGCGACTACACGCTCGGGCAGCTCGCGGCCGGTGCGGCATGCGACCCGTTCGCATGCGGCGAGACGCTGCAGAAGCTGCCGGTGCCGCTGGTGCTCGGCTGGCTGCAGCGCTGGCTGTACGATCTGCTCGCGCAGCGGATGGCGGGCGCGCCGCGCTACTTCCCGATGCACGCGGCGGCGCTCGCGCGCTGCGCGGAATCGGTCGACGCGAACGCGTTCGCGCGCTTCATGAAGGCCGTGACGCGGCAGCGGACGGTCGAGAACCATCCGCTGAACGCGCGGCTCGTATTCGAGGAATTGTTTCTCGGATATCGGGAAATGTTCGCGTGACCCGGCATTGTTTCTGATGGGTTGCGAAACGATGTTCGGCTTACTCGGCGACGCGACCGCGGCCGGCCGGCCCGCGAACGCCGCCCGCTGCCGCACGCCGGCGAGCGCATGAGCGCCCGCCTTACGTATTCAGGAAACACGATGTTCGTCGACTCTCACTGCCACATCAATTTCAAGGGCCTGGCCGATCGCCTGCCGGCCGTTCTCGAGAACATGCGCGAACACGACGTCACGCACGCGCTGTGCGTGTCCGTCGATTTCGAGACGCTGCCCGAGGTCCTCGCGATCGCGGACGCGTACGACAACGTCTACGCGTCGGTCGGCGTGCATCCCGATCACGAGGACGCGCGCGAGCCGACGCTCGCGGAACTCGTCGAGCTGGCCGCGCACCCGAAGGTCGTCGCGATCGGCGAAACGGGCCTCGACTACTACCGTCTCGAGGGCCGCTCGATCGCCGACATGGAATGGCAGCGCGAACGCTTTCGCACGCACATCCGCGCGGCGACCGCGACGATGAAGCCGCTGATCGTCCATACGCGGTCGTCGTCGGACGACACGCTGCGGATCATGGCCGAGGAGCGCGCGGACGTGCCGGGCGGCGTGATGCACTGCTTCACCGAGCCGTGGCCCGTCGCCGAGCAGGCGCTCGCGCAGAACTTCCATATCTCGCTGTCGGGCATCGTCACGTTCAAGAACGCGACCGACGTGCAGGACGTCGCGCGGCGCGTGCCGCTCGACCGGCTGCTGATCGAGACCGACTCGCCGTACCTCGCGCCGGTGCCGTATCGCGGCAAGCCGAATGAACCTGCGTACGTCAGCCATGTCGGACGCTTTATCGCATCCGAGCGCGGGATCGCCGTCGAGGCGCTGGCCGATGCGACGACACAGAACTTTTTCCGGCTGTTCAAGATCGCCCGCTAACGACGCGCGCGCAGCCGACAACCCAGGGAAGGAGCCCACAACAATGACGAAGCCGACCAACCATCCGACCAAACGCGCACTCGTTGCCGCCGCGCTGATCGCGAGCGGCCTGTTCGCTGCAGCCGGCGCGCATGCCGAGTCGCTCGACGCGATCGTCAAGGCCGTCAAGTTCGACGACATCGCCGACATCGGCAAGCAGCTCAAGAACGGCCTCGATCCGAACACGCTCGCGCCGAACGGCGACCCGCTGCTGGTGATCGCCGCGCGCGAGAAATCCGACAAGGTCGCGGCGGCGATCGCCACGACGCCGAACGTCGACCTCGAGAAGGAAGACAAGGCCGGCGAGAACGCGCTGATGCTCGCGTCGCTGAACGGCGACGTCGGCCTCGTCAAGCTGCTGATCGACAAGGGCGCGGAAGTCAGCAAGAAGGGCTGGGCGCCGCTGCACTACGCGGCGACCAACGGCCAGGACGCGGTCGTCAAGGTGCTGCTCGACCATGACGCGTATATCGACACGGCTTCGCCGAACGGCACCACGCCGCTGATGATGGCCGCGCGCGGCAACCATGCGTCGACGGTCACGCTGCTGCTCGACCAGGGGGCCGATCCGCAGGTGAAGAACCAGCTCGGCATCACCGCGCTCGAGTTCGCGAAGCATTACAAGGCGCCGGACGCGATCGACATCCTGAGCAAGCGTACGGTGCGTATCGGCGCGTCGGCGCCGGCAGATGCGCAAAAGAGTGCAAAATGACGGTTTTCGGTGCACCGGCCAGGGCGGCGGTGCGCACCCGGCCGGGCGGATTCCGGCCGGAGAAGGGTGTCCGGCGCCGCGCCGGCCAACGCAGCAGGCGGTCTCGGGCCGCATTGACATAAGGAACACCATGTTGCGCGCAATGTTTTGTGCCGCGGCGTTTGCCGTGCCGTTGTCGGCGGCGGCTTTCACGGGCGCGGATCTCGACCGGCTGTGCGCGAAGACGGACGTCAAGTCGCGGGCGTCGTGCGCGGCCTACATCGAAGGCGCTGCCGATGGCGTCTACAACACCATCGACGCGATCGGCGGCACCACGGGGCCGCGTGTCGGCCAGTATTTCTGCCTGCCGCCCGACATCCGGGCGCAGCAGATGACCGATGCGGTGCGCAAGTACATCGCTGAAAATCCGAAGCTGGCCGACTACAACGCGAGCACCGCGGTGTCGCTCGGTCTCGGCAAGGCGTTTCCCTGCAGGGGCGGCAACTGATCCGACGCCGTGTCCGGGCGCGTGCCGGTGCATGCGCTACCCGGACGTCGCCGACGCATCCAGGACGAGGCGTGCGCGCCTCATAACCGAAGCATCCCGGGCGCCGATGATTTCAATCGAGGAACTGCAGCGCATCGCCGATGCGCCGCTGCATTCGTGGCTCGGCACGCTGGCCGTGTCGGTCATCGTCGTGCTGGTCGTCGCGATCGTGCACCGTCTCGGCGCACGCATTGTCAAGCGCATCGCGCAGCCGTATCCGCTGATGAGCGCGATCCTGCGCTACATCGACAAGCCGTCGCTCGTCGTGCTCGCGCTGCTGGCGCTCGAATTCCTGTGGGTCCAGGCCGACGACGGCATGTCGTTCGTGGGCGGCATGCGCACCGCGGCGGCGGTCGGCTCCATCGTGTCGCTCACATGGCTGCTGGTGCGGCTCGCGGCGGGCGTCGGCGACGCGATCATCCAGGCGCATCCGCTCGATACGGCCGACAACCTCCAGGCGCGGCGCATCCATACGCAGGCCAAGGTGCTCGTGCGGACCGTGATGGTGCTGATCGTGATCATCGGCACCGGTGCCGCGCTGATGACGTTCCCGAACGTGCGCCAGGTGGGCGCGAGCCTGCTGGCGTCGGCCGGCGTCGCGGGCCTGGTCGCCGGTATCGCTGCGCGGCCGGTGCTCGGCAACCTGATTGCCGGGCTGCAGATCGCGCTCACGCAGCCTATCCGGCTCGACGACGTGGTCGTGATCCAGGGCGAATGGGGGCGCATCGAGGAAATCACCGGCTCGTTCGTGTCGGTGCGGTTGTGGGACCAGCGGCGCCTCGTCGTGCCGCTGCAGTGGATCATCGAGAACCCGTTCACGAACTGGACGCGCAACAGTGCGGAAATCATCGGCACGGTCTACCTGTCGGTCGACTACCGCACGCCGCTCGCGCCGCTGCGCGAGGAGCTTGCGCGGCTCGTCCATGCGGCGCCCGAGTGGGACGGCCGCGTGCAGGTGCTGCAGGTGACCGATGCAACGGAGCGCACGATGCAGTTGCGCGCGCTCGTCAGCGCGGCCGATTCGTCGTCGTGCTGGGATCTGCGCTGCCGCGTGCGCGAAGGATTGATCGCATACCTGCAGGGCCGCTATCCGCAATGCCTGCCGCGCAGCCGGATGGAACTGTATCCGCACGATTCCGCGCCGGACGCACCGAATCCCGAACGGCCGCACGCGCGGGCGCCCGCCGCCAGCACGGCGGCCAACACCGCAGCCGATCCGCAGGCCGTCGAAGGCCGCTGAACGCGGCCCGGTGCCTGCCCGCCATCCATCGTCATGACCGCGCTGAACACGCTCGCCATCGCCAATTACCGCTCGCTGCGCGAGCTGATCGTGCCGCTCGCGGCGCTCAACGTCGTCACGGGGCCGAACGGCAGCGGCAAGTCGAGCGTATACCGCGCGCTGCGGCTGCTCGCCGACACCGCGCAGGGCCGCGTGATCCCGTCGCTCGCCCGCGAGGGCGGGTTGCCGTCGACGCTGTGGGCCGGCCCCGAGCGCTTCTCGCGGGCGATGCTGACCGGCGACGAACCGGTGACGGGCACGGTGCGCAAGGAGCCGGTGAGCCTGAAGCTCGGCTTCGCGTGCGACGATTTCGGCTACGCGATCGATCTTGGCCTACCGGTGAAGAACGACGCGTCGATGTTCCGGCTCGATCCGGTGGTCAAGCGCGAATGCATCTGGGGCGGCGCGCTGCCGCGCCCGTCGACGCTGCTGGTCGATCGGCAGGGGGCGCAGATCCGCGCACGCACCGCGTCGGGCGACTGGCGGACGATTCCGCAGCCGGTCGCGAGCTTCGACAGCATGATGACCGAGTTCGCCGATCCGACCGGCGCGCCCGAGATGATCGCGGTGCGCGAGCGGATTCGCTCGTGGCGCTTCTACGACCATTTCCGGACCGATGCGCAGGCGCCGGCACGGCAGTCGCACATCGGCACTCATACGCCGGTGCTGGCGGACGACGGCGCCGACCTCGCCGCCGCGCTGCAGACGATCCGCGAAATCGGCGACGGCGCGGCGCTCGATGCGGCGCTTGACGACGCGTTTCCGGGCGCATCGGTCGAGATCGACAATCCGGGCGCGCGCGGCCGCTTCGACGTGCTGATGCGTCAGCCGGGGCTGCTGCGGCCGCTCGCGGCGGCCGAGCTGTCCGACGGCACGCTGCGCTACCTGCTGCTCGCGGCCGCGCTGCTGACGCCGCGGCCGCCGGCGCTGATGGTGCTGAACGAACCGGAGACGAGCCTGCATCCCGATCTGCTGCCGGCGCTCGGCCGCCTGATCGCGCAGGCCGCGCGGCACTCGCAGGTGCTGGTCGTGTCGCATGCGGCGCGGCTGATCGCGACGCTCGAGCGCGAGGCCGGCTGCGAATCGCTGGTGCTCGACAAGCAGCTCGGCGCGACCGCGCTCGTCGATGCCGACACGCGCGACCTGCCGCCGTGGAAGTGGCCGTCGCGCTGACGGGCCAGGCCGCGTGCATTTGGCCGCGCCCGGGCGGGGGCATGGCCCGACGGTGCACGATGCGGTGCGATCGGGCGAGGCGGAACGAATGTATCCTGTCTGTAACAACGCCCATAAAATGCAAGACAGGCGGTTCCGGGGACCGGGATTGCGAATAATGGCAGGATATCCGGCCGGCGCCGTGCCGGCAGGCGCTGCACGGGGCGGGGGCGCGCGAAAAGCGCATGCTCCCGCCTGCCGAACGGGACAGGACACAGGAGACGTGGACCATGAGAATTGCCCAGATCGCCCCGCTGACCGAATCGGTGCCGCCGAAGCTGTACGGCGGCACGGAGCGCGTCGTGTCCTACATCACCGAGGCGCTCGTCGATCTCGGCCATGATGTGACGCTGTTCGCGAGCGGCGACTCGACGACACGGGCGAAGCTCGAGCCGGTCTGGCCGCGCGCGCTGCGGCTCGACACGTCGATTCGCGACCGCGTCGCGCCGCACATGCTGCTGATGGAGACGGTCGCGCGCCGCGCGAAGGACTTCGACGTGCTCCATTTCCACATGGACTACTACTCGTTCTCGGTCTTCAACCGGCAGGAAACGCCTTACGTGACGACGCTGCACGGCCGGCTCGACCTGCCCGAGCAGCAGCCGGTGTTCGACACCTTCAACACGGCGCCCGTGATTTCGATTTCGAACTCGCAACGCCAGCCGCTGCCGCAGGCGAAATGGCTGACGACCGTCTACCACGGGTTGCCCGATACGCTGTACATGCCGCAGCCCGTCGAGCCGCGCTATCTCGCGTTCCTCGGCCGCATCTCGCCGGAGAAGCGCGTCGACACGGCGATTCGCATCGCGCGCCAGTGCGGGCTGCCGATCCGGATCGCCGCGAAGATCGATGCGGCCGACCAGGAATACTTCGACCGCGAGATCAAGCCGCTCTTCGCGTTGCCGCACGTCGAATACATCGGCGAGATCGCCGATCACCAGAAGGCCGAATTCCTGTCGGGCGCGCATGCGCTGCTGTTCCCGATCGACTGGCCGGAGCCGTTCGGCCTCGTGATGATCGAGGCGATGTCGTGCGGCACGCCGGTGGTCGCGTTCAATCGCGGTGCGGTGCCCGAGGTGCTGGACGAGGGCGTGTCGGGTTTCATCGTCGAGGATGAAATCAGTGCGGTGGCTGCCGTGAACCGGCTGCACCTGCTGCCGCGTGCGCGCGTGCGGCAGCGCTTCGAGGAACGCTTCACGTCGCGGCGGATGGCGCAGCAGTACGTCGACGTCTACCAGTCGGTGATCCGCGCGCAGAAGCGCTCGCGCTTCAAGGTGATCGACTCGACGACCTGACGCGGAGCGCGGGCGGATAAAAAAACGGCGATGCCCGCAAGGACATCGCCGTTTGCGCATGGCCCGTGCGCGGTGCGCACGGGCGGTGCGTGAGCGTCAGATCTTGAGCTTCGTGACCTTCGTGCCGTTGATCGACACATCGCCCATCAGGCCCGCGTTCGTCAGCACGACGACCTGGACCGGTGCGGTGGCCGTGGTCGTGTCGATCGCACCGTTCGCGCCCATCTTCACGAGCGCGACCGATGCGCCGGCGCCGGCTGCCCAGCCGTCCGAGCCGCGGAATTCGTCGAGCGCTTCCTGCGTCATGAACAGGAACACGATCGCCTTCGACTGCGCACCAGCCTGCAGGCCGACCGACAGCGACGACGTGTTGTAGTAGCCGACCGTGCTGCCGCCGACGCGCAGCGCGCCGTTGCCGGACTGGCCGCCGACGATGAGGCCGGCTTGCAGCACGTTCGGGAACACGAGCACGCCGCGCGATTTCGCGACGAGTTCACGCGAACCCTTGACCGTGGAATACAGGCGCGACAGCGTTGCGTCGACGCTCGAGTCGATTGCCTGACGCTTCGACGCGCTGGTCGCGGCGTTGTCCGGCTTGTCCGGGGTGGTGGTGCAACCGGTGAGCGCGAGGCTACCGACGATGAGCGCAGCGGCGGCTTTCAGCACAAGATTCCGTTTTTGCATCGTTATTCTCCATCGGATGACGTTCGGAGTGAGTCTCGCTCAAGGAGCGGATCACGTCGGCAGTTATATCACAGCGGATTACAACCCCTTTTCATTCGTGCGTGAAAGAGCGTCAAATCGGGGTGGCGGTGTCGCTGTGCGCCAACGGACCGATCGGATCGGCGCCCGCGTACCGACGCGCCCCGCGCGGGTCGGCATGCGGGAAACCAGGGCGGCAGATCGGGCAGCGACGGCGCTTGCGGGCGGGTCAGTGCGTGACCGGCGGGACGGGCGGCTTGATCGGCGGGCGGCGCAGCGCGCGGCGGATCAGTGCGATCACGACGCCGCAGGCGAACAGGAATGCGGCCGGTACGACCCAGTAGCCGACGAACGCATGCCACAGATAGCCCGCGAGCGTAGTGCGGCGCACCACGTATTCGTCGCGGGCCGCCTGCTGGCGCGGCGCGTTGGCGGCGAGCACGTCGGCCGGGCAGCCGGCCGCGCGCGCCTCGTCAGGATCCCCGTGACACTTCGCGGCGGCGCCGGCTGCCTGCTGCGCGTCGGTGAGCTGCCAGGTGGTCAGCGCGAGCTGCAGGTCCGCCTTGTTGTAGGCCATTTCCTCGCGGATCTCGCGTACTGCGACGATCGCGACGGGCACGGCCCAGAACACGATCACGATCAGCCAGCGGCGGAACCAGCGGTGTTGTCTCCATGCCATCCATGCCTCCAATTGACGCGCGTGCGCGTCCGTCTCGAGGGCGGCCCGATGGCGCTTCTTGTACTTGGGTGGGCCGCGTTGCAGCCATCATAGAAGAAAACGCGTCGAATTGCCGCACCATGTGGCGGCGCCGGTACGGCGGGCCCGGAAAGCGGGACGCGTGGAGGCGGGCGGTCGAACGGCGGCGGAACACGTGCGGCAGGCGCTTCACGCGCGTACGCGTCGATGCGCATGCAACGAAAACAAAAATGCCGCGCCCGCCGAAGCGGTGCGCGGCATTCGATACGGGAGCGCCGGAACTCAGGCGGCCGGCTGGCTGCTCAGGCAGCTCTTCATGAACGCCTTGCGGTCGTCGCCCTTCTTGCCGGTGGCCTGCGTGTTGCAGGCCTTCATCTTTTCCTGCTGCGTCATCGCCTTCGCGGGCTTCGCCGACAGGCAGTCCTTCATGAACGCCTTGCGTTCGTCGCCCGTCTTGCCTGCTGCCTGGGTGTTACAGGCCTTCATCTTGTCCTGCTGGCTGTTCGCCGCGAACGCGGGGGAAGCCAGCATGCCGCCGAGGAGCACTGCGGCTACGAGCGATTGGATTTTCATTTCGACACTCCCATGGGGTGAATTGCGTGTTGTCGACGCCGTCACGAAGCACGTTGCGATGAGGATAGGGCCACATCGCACCGTGCGCTCCGATTATGGCAAATCAATGTGAAAAACACCGAAACGGCACTTCCTATAACGTTGCGGGCGCCGCGGCCGTTGACGACGCGCGCGACCGGGCGATCGGGACAAACCATGATGCGCGGCGGCCGGCATCGGCCGTGGCGCCGGAACCTGCCGGATCCCGGCCGCGAGCCATTACAATCGCGGCCATGAATACTCCGAATCCCGCATCCCCCCCGCCCGCGGCGACCCTGCCGCGCATCGCCGTGCTCGCCACCGGCGGCACGATCGCCGGCGCCGCGCCCGACGCGGCCAGCACGGCCGGCTACCAGGCCGGCGCGCTCGGCGTCGGTTTCCTGGTCGACGCGGTGCCGGCGCTCGCGTCGGTCGCGCGCATCGACGCCGAGCAGATCGCCAGCATCGACAGCAAGGATCTCGCACTGCCGCTGTGGAACACGCTCGCCGCGCGGATCGACGCGCTGATGGCCGATCCGGCGGTCGACGGCATCGTGATCACGCACGGCACCGACACGCTCGAGGAAACCGCGTATGCACTTCACCTGGTCGTGAAAGGCGACAAGCCGGTCGTGCTGACGGCCGCGATGCGGCCGGCGACCGCGCTGTCGTCCGACGGCCCGCTGAACCTGCTGAACGCGGTGACGGTGGCCGCGCATCCGGCCGCGCGCGGGCAGGGCGTGCTGATCGCGTTCAACAACCGGATCCACGGCGCGCGCGACGTCGTGAAGACGAGCACCTATGCGGTCGACGCATTCCAGTCGCCGGAACTCGGTGCGCTTGGCTGGGTGCAGGACGGCCGCGTCGAATTCGCGCGCCGCGTCACGCGCTCGCGCGATGCGCAACTGGCGATCGCCGCAACGTGGCCGCCCGTCGAAGTCGTCGCGAGCTACGCGGGCGTGACGCGCACGGCCGTCGATGCGCTTGTGGCGGCCGGCGTGCGCGGGCTCGTCGTGGCCGGCACCGGCAACGGGTCGATCCATGCGACACTGCAGGCGGCGCTCGCCGATGCGGTGAGCGCGGGCGTTGCCGTGGTCCGCGCGTCGCGCGTCGGCTCGGGGCATGTGATGCGCAACGGCGCGGCCAACGACGATGCGCTCGGCTTCGTCAGCGCGGGCTCGCTGAATCCGTTCAAGGCGCGCGTGCTGCTGATGCTCGCGCTGGCGAACGGCATCCGGGCGCGCGACGAACTGCAGCGCGTATTCGATACGTTCTGACCGATGTCCGCCCGCCGCTCGCGCGGCGCGGCATCGCCAAAGAAAAAGGCAGGCCCGATGGCCTGCCTTTTCCGTTTTTCAATCCTGCGCGGATGCTCAGGACTGCGGCGGAATCACGAGCTTCTGGCCCGGATAGATCTTGTCCGGGCTCGACAGCATCGGCTTGTTCGCTTCGAAGATCGCCGGGTACTTGTTCGCGTCGCCATACACTTCCTTGGCGATCGCCGACAGCGTGTCGCCCGGCTTCACGTCGTGGTACTGCACTTCCGGATCGTCCGGCTGCAGATCGTCGTCGTTGACGCCCGCGACGCCCTGCACGTTGCCGGCCGCGACCTTGACCTTGGCCTTCGTGTCGAGATCGGCGACGCTGCCCGACAGCGTGACGGTGCGCGATGCGCCGTCGAACGCGACCGTCAGGTTCGACGTGTCGAGACCCTGCGTACTGATGTAGTTCTTGATCGCATCGGCCGCGGTTTGGTTCGCGGCATTCGGATCTTCCGCCGCTTGCGCGTCGGCATGACCCAGCAGTTTTTCACCCGCCTCTTTGATAAACGAAAGAAGACCCATCGCTGCACTCCTTAGGTGGTTGAAAAGAAAACGCGCCGTGAAGTGGCGAAAAAAACACCGCGCTGGGCGCATTCACCGGAGTGAACGCAAGCGCGGCGGTTTTCTCGAAAGGCGTGGCGAAAGTGTAGGCGTTCAGCGCGACGATTGCATGAAAAATCGCACGCTCGAACGTAAAGAAATGTAATACGCGAAATCCGACAGGCGGACACCCGACGACGACGTCTGACCGACCAAGGCTTCCCCGGCGCCGCCGGGTGCCGCTGCGGACCCCACCACGCCGCTCTCAGCCCAGAGCGGCGTTTTTCGCCCCGTCGCGCATGCGGTTGGCGATGCGCGGCGGGGCGCCCCACCGTGATGCGCGCGTGCGTCGCGCATCGATGCGACCGGCCGCGGCCGGATCGCGCGTGTTCTTCGCGCGCGTCCGCCATTGCAGCGGAACCGCGCGTTTTTGCGTCCGCGTTACGCGGCCGGCGTCTGGCCGATCTCGAAGTTCGACATGATCTCGAGCGCGCGCACGAGTGCCGAGTGATCCCACGCCTTGCCGCCGTGCGATGCGCACACGCTGAACAGCTGCTGCGCGCTCGCGGTATGCGGCAGGGCGAGGCCGAGCTTGCGTGCGCCGTCGAGCGCGAGGTTCAGGTCCTTCTGGTGCAGCTCGATGCGGAAGCCCGGATCGAACGTGCGCTTCGTCATCCGCGCGCCGTGCACTTCGAGGATGCGCGACGCGGCGAAGCCGCCCATCAGTGCCTGGCGAACGCGCTCCGGATCGGCGCCCGAGCGTGCGGCGAACAGCAATGCTTCGCCGACGGCCTCGATGTTCAGCGCGACGATGATCTGGTTCGCGACCTTGCAGGTCTGGCCCGCGCCGTTGTCGCCGACGAGCGTGATGTTCTTGCCCATCTTCTCGAACAGCGGCTTCGCGCGCTCGAAGGCCCGTTCCGGGCCGCCGACCATGATCGTCAGCGTTGCTTCGCGTGCGCCGACTTCGCCGCCGGACACCGGTGCGTCGAGGTAGTCGCAGCCGAGCGCGTTGATCTGCTTCGCGAATTCCTGCGTGTCGAGCGGCGAGATCGAGCTCATGTCGATCACGAGCTTGCCGGCCGTCAGGCCTTTTGCGACGCCGTCGTCGGCGAACAGCACGTTACGCACGTCGGGCGTGTCCGGCACCATCGAGATGATGATGTCCGCGTTTCGTGCGACTTCGGTCGAGTTCGCGACGACCTTGGCGCTCGCGCGCAGGTCGTCCGGGATCGGGAACGCACCGTTCACGACGAGCTGATGATCGCCCTTGAGCAGGTTGCGCGCCATGTGCGCGCCCATGATGCCGAGGCCGATGAAACCGATGGTTGCCATGTGAAAGTCTCCTGGAGTGGCGAAAGCGGGAAGGGCGGATCTCAGGCGGCGCGGCGCGCCGAGCCCGGCGCGCAGCCGGCGACGCTTTGCAGCCAGCCGAGGCCTTCCGTCGTGGTGGTACGGGGCTTGTATTCGCAGCCGACGTGGCCGTTGTAGCCGAGCCGGTCGAGCAGTGCGAACAGGAACGCGTAGTTGATCTCGCCCGTGCCCGGCTCGTTGCGGCCCGGGTTGTCCGCGAGCTGGACGTGGCCGATCGATGCGAGGTTGCGTTCGATCGTCGCGGCCAGTTCGCCTTCCATGCGCTGCATGTGATAGATGTCGTACTGCAGGAACAGGTTGTCCGAGCCGACCGCGCGGATCACGTCGAGCCCTTCGGCCGAACGGTTCAGCGCGAAGCCCGGGATGTCGAAGCTGTTGCACGGCTCGACGAGCAGGCGGATGCCTTCGCGCTTCAGCGCGTCGGCCGCAAAGCGCAGGTTGTCGACGATCGTGACGAACGTCTTGTCGCGCGCCGTGCTCGCCGACGGGATGCCGACGAGGCAGTTCAGTTGCGGCACCTTCAGTGCCTTCGCATACTCGATCGCACGGCCGACGCCTTCCTGGAACTCGCCGACGCGATCGGGCAGGCACGCGATGCCGCGCTCGCCCTGGTCCCAGTTGCCGGCGGGCAGGTTGTGCAGCACGAGGCGCAGGCGGTGCGTTTCGAGCCGCTCGGCGAGTTCCTCTTTTGCGTACGGATACGGGAACAGGAACTCGACGGCGTCGAAGCCCGCGTCCGCGGCCGCCTTGAAGCGGTCGAGGAACGGCACTTCGTTGAACAGCATGGTCAGGTTTGCAGCAAACTTCGGCATGAGCTAAGCCTCTTCGGTCGGTCAGTCAAAAATGTCCTGCGGATCAGTCGAGCATCGAGATTGCGGTCGGTGCGTGCTCGGCCTTTTCGGCGAGATCCTCGAATTCGTTGATCGCGTCGATTTCGGTGCCCATCGAGATGTTCGTCACGCGCTCGAGGATCACTTCGACGACCACCGGCACGCTGAACTCTTCCGCGAGCGATTGCGCCTGCCGCAGCGCCGGCTCGATCTCTTCCGGCTTGAACACGCGCAGCGCCTTGCAGCCGAGGCCTTCGGCGACTGCCACGTGATCGACGCCATAGCCGTTCAGTTCCGGTGCGTTCACGTTGTCGAACGCGAGCTGCACGCAGTAGTCCATGTCGAACGCACGCTGTGCCTGGCGGATCAGCCCGAGGTACGAGTTGTTCACGACGACGTGCACGTACGGCAGCTTGAATTGCGCGCCGGCCGCCAGTTCCTCGATCATGAACTGGAAGTCGTAGTCGCCGGACAGCGCGACGATCGGGCGGCTCGGGTCGGCCGCACGCACGCCGAGCGCGGCGGGGATCGTCCAGCCGAGCGGGCCGGCCTGGCCGCAGTTGATCCAGTTGCGAGCCTTGAACACGTGCAGGAACTGCGCGGCGGCGATCTGCGACAGGCCGATCGTACTGACGTAGCACGTATCCCGGCCGAACACCTTGTTCATCTCTTCGTACACGCGCTGCGGCTTGACCGGCACGTTGTCGAAGTGCGTCTTGCGCTGCAGCGTGCGCTTGCGTTGCTGGCAATCCGCGACCCATGCGCTGCGGTCCTTCAGCTTGCCGGCGGCCTTCCATTCCTGCGCGACGGCGACGAACAGCTCCAGCGCGGCCTTCGCATCCGACACGATGCCGAGATCCGGGCCGAACACGCGGCCGATCTGCGTCGGCTCGATGTCGACGTGCACGAACTTGCGACCCTTCGTGTAGACCTCGACGCTGCCCGTGTGGCGGTTCGCCCAGCGGTTGCCGATGCCGAGCACGAAGTCGGACGCGAGCATCGTCGCGTTGCCGTAGCGGTGCGACGTCTGCAGGCCGACCATGCCGGCCATCAGCGGGTGGTCGTCCGGAATCGCACCCCACGACATCAGCGTCGGGATCACCGGCACGCCGATCGTTTCGGCGAACCGGACGAGCAGGTCTTCGGCCGCCGCGTTGAGCACGCCGCCGCCCGACACGATCAGCGGCTTGTTCGCGTCGTTGAGCATCGCGAGCGCCTTCTCGATCTGCGCGCGGGTGGCCGCGGGCTTGTAGACCGGCAGCGGTTCGTACGTGTCGATGTCGAACTCGATTTCGGCGAGCTGCACGTCGATCGGCAGGTCGACCAGCACCGGGCCCGGACGGCCCGAGCGCATCAGGTGGAATGCCTGCTGGAACACGCGCGGCACGAGCGCCGGCTCGCGCACGGTGACGGCCCACTTGGTGACCGGCTTCGCGATCGACTCGATGTCGACGGCCTGGAAGTCTTCCTTGTACAAGCGTGCACGCGGTGCCTGGCCCGTGATCGCGAGGATCGGAATCGAGTCGGCCGATGCGGAGTAGAGGCCCGTGATCATGTCGGTGCCGGCGGGGCCCGACGTGCCGATGCACACGCCGATGTTGCCCGGGGCGGCACGCGTGAAGCCTTCGGCCATGTGCGAGGCGCCCTCGACGTGGCGGGCCAGCACGTGGCTGATGCCACCCGACTTGCGCATGGCGGAGTAGAACGGGTTGATGGCTGCACCCGGCACGCCGAACGCGGTCTGGATGCCTTCCTTCTCGAGCACGAGCACTGCTGCGTCGACGGCTCTCATCTTGGCCATGAATGTCTCCTTGAATGTGGCGGATCGTGCGAATCGGTCTGTTGGGGACACTTTAGGGATGCAGGAAAGGTTTGATAAGATCAGCCGGAGTCGCTTATTTCGAAACTAAAAGTATGGAATGACGGCCGGACGGGGCTTCCCGCCGGTGTCGGAACGGAGACGGCAGATGGATCGCTTCAAGCAGATCGAGACGTTCGTGCGGGTTGCCGATGCCGGCAGCCTCGCGGCGGCGGCGCTCGAGGAGGGCGTGTCGCCGGTGGTGCTCGGGCGGCGCATCGATGCGCTCGAGAAGCGCCTCGGCGTGAAGCTGATGTACCGCTCGACGCGGCGGCTGGTGGTCAGCGAGGACGGCGCCGCGTTCCTCGAACGCTGCCGCGGGCTGCTGTCCGAATGGGACCAGGCCGAGAACGAGCTGGCCGCCGGGCGGCGCGCGGTCAGCGGGCACCTGATCGTGTCCGCGCCGGCCGCGTTCGGGCGCAAGCACGTCGCGCCGCACGCGCCGGGCTTCCTGGCCGACAAGCCCGAGATGCAGCTGTCGTTCAACCTGACCGACCGTGTCGTCGATCTCGTGCGCGAAGGCTACGACCTGTCGATCCGGATTGGTGGCGCCGTCGATCCGAACTTCGTCGCGGTGAAGCTCGCGTCGAACCGGCGCGTCGTGTGCGGCACGCCCGACTATTTCCGCCGGCACGGCCGACCGAAGTCGCTCGACGACCTGCTGAAGCACAACTGCCTCGCGTTCAACCTGCAGGGCGGGCAGAACCGCGGCTGGTATTTCCAGCGCCACGGCAAGATCGCGACGATGCGCGTCGCGGGCAATCTCGACTGCAACGACGGTGAGTTGCTGCACCGCTGGGTGGCCGAAGGCCTCGGGCTCGGCTGGCGCTCGACGTGGGAAATCGCCGCGCAGCTCGAAACGGGCGAGCTCGAGACCGTGCTCGACGAGTATGCGCTGCCCGACTACGACATCCTCGCCGTCTACCCGCAACAGCGCTACGTGCCGGCGCGCGTGCGCTATTTCATCGACTACCTGCGCGACGCGTACGCGCGCCCCGGCTACTGGAGCACCACGCCGTAACGGCGGCGGGCGGCCCGGCCACAGGGCTGACCATGGATTTTTTACGCTTCGTGTGCGTTGCGCGGGAATAAACTCGACGCAGCGACGGTAAGGTCATCGAGCGCGCACGTTGCCGGTCTGTCCGGGCGCCATGCGCGGAACGGGCGCGGTTTCGGCCGCCGGGACCAGGGAGGCCATGTGGGGCAAGCCGGACAGGCGGTCGATGAGCGGGCGGAGGGCGATGCGATAGCGCGCGGCGAGCGGTTTCGTACGCTCGTGCTGCCGCATCTCGACGCCGCGTACAACCTCGCGCGCTGGCTGAGCGGCAGCGCCGGCGATGCGGACGACGTCGTCCAGGACGCGTGCATGCGCGCGCTGCGCTTCATCGATTCGTGTCGCGGCGACAACGCGCGGCCGTGGCTGCTGACGATTGTGCGCCACACCTGGTACACCGAATGGCGGCGCCGTACGCACGCGCACGAGGTCGCGCTGCCCGACACGCTCGACGACACCGACGTTCCCGACGACTGGCAACCGGCGACCGAGGATCCGCTCGCGCAATTGCTGCGCGGCGAGAACGTACGGCTCGTGAATGCGGCGCTTGCGAAGCTGCCGCCCGAATACCGCGAGGTGCTCGTGCTGCGCGAGATGGAGGACCTGAGTTACCGCGAGATCGCGGCGATCGCGGACGTGCCGGTCGGCACGGTGATGTCGCGGCTCGCGCGCGGCCGTCGCAGGCTCGCCGTGCTGCTGGGCGGCGACACCACGCCGGCGGCCAAAGGCAGGCCGGGCCATACGCCGGCAGGCGGAACCGCATCGGAGGCTATCGATGGACTGTAACGAAGCGCGAGCATTGCTGGACGCGGACGTCGACCGCGAGCTGTCGGCGCCCGATGCGTTGCGCGTCCAGCAGCATGTCGACGGGTGCGACGCGTGCCGCCGCGATCGCGCGCGGATCGTCACGCTGGTGCAGGCCGTGCGGCAGGCCGACTATCACCGCGCGCCGGATGCGCTGCGGGCGAGCATCCTTGCGAGCCTGCCGGCAGCCGGGGACGGGCGCGCCCGCGGGCAATCCCGGGCGGAACCCGAGCCCGAGCGGCGATCGCAGCCGCGGCCGCGCGGCCGTCGCTGGTTTTCCTGGCTGGGCGGCGGCGTATCGGCACGCCCGGCGCCGGCGGGTCCGGGGCCGCGCGTCGCCGCGCTGCCCGGGCTCGGCTGGGGCGTGGCGCTGATGGTCGCGCTTGCCGCGGCGGCCGGGATGGCGCTGTCCGCGCGCCACGCCGACACCGACCGCACGGTCGACGAACTCGTCGCGAGCCACGTGCGGGCCGACCTGTCGGCGCGCGCCATCGACGTGATCTCGACCGACCGGCATACGGTCAAGCCGTGGTTCAACGGCCGGCTCGACTATGCGCCGCCGGTCGAGGATCTCGCGGCGAGCGGCTTCGCACTGGTCGGCGGCCGGCTCGACTATGTCGGGCGGCGTCGCGTCGCGGTGCTCGTCTACCGTTACCGGCAGCACGTGATCGACGTCTACGTGCGGCCGGCGGGTGAAGGGCCGGCGGCCCCGTACGCGACCGTGTCGCAGGGCTACGCGCTCGACCGCTGGGACGCGGCCGGGATGACGTGGTGGGCCGTGACGGACGCGGAGCCGTCGGCGCTCGCGGCGTTCAGGACGGCGCTCGACGCGCGGCTCGCCGGCACGCGCAGCGAGTGACGACGCACGGGCCGCGGCCCGTGCACTTGTGTCCCGACCCCGATCGAAAAAAGGGCGACGGGCGGCCGATTACGCAGGCCCAGCCCTTCAAGTCTTTGAAAACACGGCCGAATCCGGCTGCGAATCGTTGATTGGCCTTGCATGCGCCCCGTATCCGGGTTAGAATCTTCGGCTTCTCACTTGCCACACCGGTTCAGACGCCCGGGTGGCTTTAATCCACAAGGAGTGTGTAATGCGTCATTACGAAATCGTATTCATCGTGCACCCCGATCAAAGCGAGCAAGTGCCCGCGATGATCGAGCGTTACAAGTCCACGATCACGTCGCACGGCGGTCAGATCCACCGCGTCGAAGACTGGGGCCGTCGCCAACTGGCCTACATGATCGAGAAACTCGCGAAGGCTCACTACGTCTGCATGAACATCGAGTGCGACCAGACGACGCTCGACGAACTCGAACACGCGTTCAAGTTCAACGACGCCGTGCTGCGCCACCTCATCGTCAAGATGAAGAAGGCCGAAACCGGCCCGTCGCCGATGATGAAGGAAGTTCAGCGCGAAGAAGCCAAGAAGGCGGCTGCAGCTCAGCCGACCGAAGCGCAGGCTTAAGTTCGTCATTCATTAAGCCATCAAGGAGCGCGCCACTCACGTGAACAGGTTGCAATTGACGGCGAGCGTCGTCGAACGCGCACCGGTGCGATATACGCCGGCAGGCGTTCCGATCGCAAGCGCCACATTGCATCACCGCACGGAAGTCGTCGAAGCAGGCATTCCCCGTCAGGTCGAAATGACGATCGAGGCGGTGGCGGCCGGTGAGGCGAGCGGCAGGCTGGAAAGCCGTGAAATGGGCGTCGAGACGCTGTTCACGGGCTTCCTGGCAAAGAAAAGCCGCAACGCGAGAACCTTGGTGTTTCACATCACTGCATTGCAGGACATTGGAAAGGACTGAAATCATGGCCCGCCCGACTGGTAAAAAATTCGACAAGCGTCGTCAGCAACAAAACCCGCTCTTCAAGCGCAAGAAGTTCTGCCGTTTCACGGCCGCCGGCGTCGATCAGATCGACTACAAGGACACGGAAACGCTGAAGGACTTCATCGGCGAAAACGGCAAGATCACGCCGGCTCGTCTGACGGGTACGAAGTCGCACTATCAGCGTCAGCTCGACACGGCAATCAAGCGTGCGCGTTTCCTCGCGCTGCTGCCGTACACCGATCAGCACAAGGCGTAACTCGGCGACGCCATAAGGAGAATTCGAATGCAAATCATTCTGTTGGAAAAAGTCGCCAATCTGGGTAACCTCGGCGACATCGTCAAGGTCAAGGACGGTTACGCTCGCAACTTCCTGATCCCGAACCGCAAGGCTCGCCGTGCAACGAAGGAAGCGATCGCCGAATTCGAAGTGCGCCGCGCTGAACTCGAAAAGATCGCCGCTGAAAAGCTGGCAGCCTCGCAGGCAGTCGGCGAGAAGCTGAACGGCCAGTCGTTCGAAATCACGCAGAAGTCGGGCGTTGACGGCCGTCTGTTCGGCTCGGTCACGAACGGCGACGTCGCGGAACTGCTGAAGAAGGCAGGTTTCGAAGTCGAGAAGCTGCAAGTTCGCATGCCGGAAGGCCCGCTGAAGATGATCGGCGAGCACAACGTCCAGGTCGCGCTGCACACGGACGTCGTCGTCGACGTCACGGTCAACGTGATCGGCGACCACGCGTAAGCGTACGCGAGCTTTCCGGGCGGCCTCCGCTGTCCGGACAAGGGCAGGCGCCCGGGCAACCGGGGCCTGCCTTTTTTATTGCCGCATCACTGGCGGCCGGTATGGCGTCGTCCGGTGTAATTCGCGATAATCCCAACCCATGAACGCGCCGCAAGATCCTCAAATCGAATCGCTGAAAGTCCCGCCGCATTCGGTCGAAGCCGAACAGTCGGTGCTCGGCGGCCTGTTGCTCGACAACGCGGCATGGGACCGGATTGCCGACTTCCTGTCGCAGGGCGATTTCTATCGCTACGACCACCGGATCATCTACGAGCACATCGGCCGGCTGATCGCGTCGACGCGCCCGGCCGACGTCGTCACCGTGTACGAAGCGATGACCACGTCCGGCAAGGCCGACGACGTCGGCGGGCTCGCGTACCTGAACGCACTCGCGCAGAACACGCCGAGCGCGGCGAACATCCGTCGTTATGCGGAAATCGTGCGCGACCGTGCGGTGCTGCGCCGGCTCGTGTCGGTCGCCGACGAAATCTCGGCCGACGCGTTCAATCCGCAGGGCAAGGAAGTCCGCCAGCTGCTCGACGAAGCCGAGTCGAAGGTATTCTCGATCGCCGAAGAGGGCGCGCGCGGCAACCAGGGCTTCCTCGAGATCGGCCCGCTGCTCACGCAGGTCGTCGAGCGCATCGACACGCTGTACCACACCGCGAACCCGAGCGACGTCACCGGTACGCCGACGGGCTTCGTCGACCTTGACCGGATGACGTCCGGGATGCACGGCGGCGAACTGATCATCGTGGCGGGGCGCCCGTCGATGGGTAAGGCCCAGCCGCTCGACGCACGCGTCAGGACGCTGGCGGGCTGGAAGCCGATGGGCGAGTTGGCGGTCGGCGAAGCGCTCGCTTCGGTTGACGGCGCACCGTCGGTCGTGACCGGCATTTACCCGCAGGGTGAACGCCAGGTGTATCGGGTCCGTTTCTCGGACGGCCGCTCGGCCGAATGCTGCGACGAGCACCTGTGGTGCGTCCATTTTCGCGGGTGGGGCAAGCCGCGCGTGCTGTCGACCGGGGAGATTCGCACGTTGCTGGCGCGCGAACGTTACCGGAACCGGTTGTGGATCGACATGCCGAGCGGCGAGTTCGGCCATCGGGAAGCGCTGCCGGTCGACCCGTGGGTGCTCGGCGCGCTGCTGGGCGACGGTGCTATCGGCGGTACTGCCGTGCGTTTCAGCGTGAAGGCCGAGGAAACGCTGAACCGGATGCGTGCGCGCGTCGACGCGTCGCTCGAGCTCGAACACGCGGGCCAGTACGACTGGCGCATCAAGCGCCGTCCATCCACGGCCGGCGAAACCCGGCCGTCCGCCAACCCGCTCAAGGCCGCCCTCGAGCAGCTCGGTGTATGGGGGAGGACGAGCTACGACAAGTTCATCCCGCGCAGTTACCTCGATGCGGACAAGGACACGCGGCTCGATCTGCTGCGCGGGCTGCTCGACACTGACGGCTGGGTCGAGTCGTGGGGCACGGTGCGTTATTCGACCGCCAGTGCGCAACTGGCGAACGATGTGCGCGAACTGGCGCGTTCGCTCGGCGCGTGGTGCCAGATTGCCGAAAAGGCGACGAGCTTCACGGTCGACGGCGAACGCAAGACCGGCGCGACGGCCTATGTTTGCACGATCAGTCATCCGGATCCGCAGAGCCTGTTCCTGTTCGAGGGCAAGCGCGAGCGGCTCGCGGGCGGACGGATGCGCCGCAAGATGCCGGTTATCACCGGCATCGAGCCGACGCGCCGAACGGCCACGCAATGCATTTCGGTCTCGCATCCGTCGCGGCTGTACGTGACCGACGATTACGTCGTGACCCACAACACCGCCTTCTCGATGAACATCGGCGAGTACGTCGCGGTCGAGTACGGGCTGCCGGTCGCGGTGTTCTCGATGGAAATGCCGGGCACCCAGCTCGTGATGCGTATGCTCGGCTCGATCGGCCGGCTTGACCAGCACCGGATGCGTACGGGCCGCCTGACGGACGAGGATTGGCCGAAACTGACGCACGCGGTGCAGAAGATGAGCGAGGCGCAAATCTTCATCGACGAGACGGGCGGCCTGAACCCGATGGAATTGCGCTCGCGCGCGCGGCGTCTCTCGCGGCAATGCGGCAAGCTCGGCCTGATCATCGTCGACTACCTGCAGCTGATGTCGGGTTCGTCGCAGGGCGAGAACCGCGCGACCGAAATCTCGGAAATCTCGCGATCGCTGAAGAGCCTGGCGAAGGAACTCGACGTGCCGGTGATCGCGCTGTCGCAGCTGAACCGCGGCCTCGAACAGCGTCCGAACAAGCGTCCGGTGATGTCCGATTTGCGCGAATCGGGCGCAATCGAACAGGACGCGGACGTGATCCTGTTCATTTATCGCGACGAAGTTTACAACCCGGACAGCCCGGACAAGGGCACGGCCGAAATCATCATCGGCAAGCAGCGTAACGGCCCGATCGGTCCCGTTCGGCTCACGTTCCTGGGTCAATACACGAAGTTCGACAACTTTGCCGGAGCGCAGAACTTCTACGGCGAGTAGCGCCGGATGTAAACCCTTATTTCGCCAAGCGTTGTATCCAATCCCGGCGTGCGCATATGCGCGCGTCGCGGCGCGACCGAAAACGGTACAATGTCGCCCGTTTTCGTGACAGTAGTTTGACAATCTCTCAGGAATCCCATGTTCGGTCGATTCATGCCCACCGAGGGCAAGTTCTTTGAACTCTTCAACGCGCACGCAAAGCACATCGTTGCCGGCGGACGCGAACTCGAACTGCTGATCGACAATCTCGCCGACGCCGAGATTCACAAGCAAAACGTGCAGACGGCCGAGAAGGCCGCCGACAAGCTCACGCACGAAGCGATCGATCTGCTGCACAAGACTTTCATCACGCCGCTCGATCGCGACGAGATCCACAAGCTGATCACGACGATGGACGACATCCTCGACCTGATGGAAGACGTCGCGACGGCGGTGTCGCTGTACGACGTGCGGGCCGTCACGTCCGAGGCGAGCCAGCTCGCGCACATCGTCACGCAGTCGGCGCAGCACGTGCAGCAGGCGGTCGGGATGCTGTCCGACATGAAGCAGTCGGCGCAGATCCTCAAGCAGTGCGAGGAGATCGACCGCTGGGAGTCGGAGGCCGATCGCGTGCTGCGCGCCGCGATGTCGAAGCTGTTCCGCGAAGAAGACGACGTGAAGACGCTCATCAAGCTGAAGGCGATCTACGAGCTGCTCGAAGAGATCACCGACAAGTGCGAGGACGTCGCGAACATCATCGAAGGCATCGTGCTGGAAAACGCCTGAGCGGACCACGATGCATTCGATACAACTCGCCCTATGGATGGTCGCGACGCTGGTGCTCGTCGCGCTCGTATTCGACTTCATGAACGGCTTCCACGACGCGGCGAACTCGATCGCCACCGTCGTGTCCACCGGGGTGCTGAAACCCCAGCAGGCCGTGGTGTTCGCGGCGGCGTTCAACGTCATCGCGTATTTCATCTTCCACCTTAAAGTCGCGCAGACCGTCGGTAAAGGCACGATCGATCCCGAGATCGTCGACCACTACGTCGTGTTCGGCGCGCTGGTCGGCGCGATCGGCTGGAACGTGATCACCTGGTACTACGGGATTCCGTCGAGCTCGTCGCACGCGCTGATCGGCGGCCTCGTCGGCTCGGCACTCGCGAAGTCGGGCTGGAGCTCGCTGAACATCGACGGGCTGATGAAGACCGTCGCGTTCATCTTCATTTCGCCGCTGCTCGGCTTCATCCTCGGTTCGCTGTTCATGCTCGGCGTGTCGTGGCTGTATTTCCGTACCGCACCCAGCAAGGTCGACCGGCGGTTCCGCAGGCTCCAGCTGCTATCGGCCGGCCTGTACAGCCTCGGCCACGGCGGCAACGACGCGCAGAAGACGATCGGCATCATCTGGATGCTGCTGATCGCGTCGGGCTATGCGTCGGCGACGTCCGATGCGCCGCCCGCGTGGGTGATCGGCGCGTGCTACCTGTCGATGGGCCTCGGCACGCTGTTCGGCGGTTGGCGCATCGTGCGCACGATGGGCCAGAAGATCACGAAGCTCAAGCCGGTCGGCGGTTTCTGTGCCGAAAGCGGCGGCGCGATCACGCTGTTCATCGCGTCGTTCCTCGGCATCCCCGTATCGACCACGCATACGATCACCGGCGCGATCGTCGGCGTCGGCGCGACGCAGAAGCTGTCGGCCGTGCGTTGGGGCGTTGCCGGCAACATCGTGTGGGCGTGGGTGCTGACGATTCCGGCATCCGCGTTGATCGCGGCCGGCGGATGGTGGCTCGGACACCGGATTTTCTGATCGCCGACGCTGCGGGATCGACATGAAATGCGCCGCAAGCCGAAAGGCTGCGGCGCATTTTCTTTGGGGGCGAGGAAGTTTGCGACGAACGGCGGGGCTGCGGCGGATGCCGCCGAGGTTACCGTCGGCGTTTGAGCAACGGGCTAGTAGCTTCCGTTCGCGAACCGGGCAATCGGATCGTCTGCGGTGCCGGTGCGCGGGCTAACGGGCGCGGATTGCGTCGACGCACGCAGCACCTGCACGGCCGCGGGCTCGGTGCCGCGCGGCGACGTCGCGGCTGCTGCCGGTGGCGGCTCCGCATCGAATGCGGCAGCCTGGGCGGCCGTCAGTGCCGTCGTCGGAATCTGCGTGCCGGCTTCTACCGGGCCGGCCGGCGCTGCGTTCGCCGTCATTGCGGTCAGGCCGCCATCGCCAATCGCCGATGTTGCCTGCTGCCGGGCTGCCTGCACGCGCGTCGGCGGCGGTTCGTACGGATCGGCGGGTGCGGCCGCAGGCGCCACTGCCGCGGTCGTCACGGCCGGCATGACCGGAGCGGGCGACTGCGTCGCTCTGGCTTGCGACGACGCATAGGCAGGCTGCCGCGCCGCGGCGGCAGTCATGACGGGGGCGGGCGCAACCGCCGGCGGGTTGCGCGGCTCGTCGCGCTTCGCCTCGTAGGTCGGCGCATCGAACGGCGCGGGCGTCGCGCGCGGTGGCGCGACGCGGCGAATGCC
The DNA here is from genome assembly GCF_016899445.1 of Burkholderia sp. MS455. Taxonomy (NCBI): domain Bacteria; kingdom Pseudomonadati; phylum Pseudomonadota; class Betaproteobacteria; order Burkholderiales; family Burkholderiaceae; genus Burkholderia; species Burkholderia sp. MS455. The sequence goes on along the minus strand of NZ_CP041779.1, from coordinate 2,082,179 downwards.
GTCGAAACGCTTGGCCCAGTACGGGTTCGTCAGGTAGTCGAGCCGCACGGTGCCGCCCGTCGACGGCGCGTTGACGAAGCGCAGCTTGCCGACATAGATGCCGACGTGCGAATGCGGCCGCCCGGTCGTATTGAAGAAGATCAGGTCGCCCGGCGCGACCTGGTCGGGCTCGATCGACACGCCGCGGTCGCTCATGTCGGCGGTCGTGCGCGGCAGGTTCACGTCGGCCGCGCGGCCGATCACGTAGCGCACGAGCCCGCTGCAGTCGAAACCGCTCGTCGGCGTATTGCCGCCCCAGCGATACGGGACGCCGACCAGGCTCATCGCCTGGATCGAGATTTCTTCCTGGCCGACGCTGTGATCGACGAATTTCGGGAAATTGGCGGGAGCCGGGAATGCGCGCGGCGTCGTGATCTTCATTCCCGGCTCGCGCGATGCCGACTGCGGCGGCACGCTGGAGCAGGCCGCAAGCAGCGAAACGACGGCGAGGGGGACCCAGATTCGAAGCATGGCAAGGCGGGCGAGCGCGGCGCACTCGCGAATCGTATGACAACAGACAGACCCGATGGTAGACGCTCCGGCGGGGCTTAAGCAACCATTCTTGAGAATTTACTTGAAGTTTCGCGCGTAAATGGGGTTATTGCGTGACGACGCGTTACAGCGTTTTCGACCCCAAATAAAAAACGGCGCTCCGGAAACGGAGCGCCGCAATGCGTCGAAAGCCGGCCGGAGAGGACGGCCCGCCGTGTTACAGGATGTCCGACGCGTAGTCGGCGAGCCGCGAGCGTTCGCCGCGCGCGAGCGTCACGTGGCCGCTGTGGCCCCAGCCCTTGAAGCGGTCGACGACGTAGGTCAGGCCCGAACTGCCTTCGGTCAGGTAAGGCGTGTCGATCTGCGCGATGTTGCCGAGGCACACGATTTTCGTGCCGGGGCCCGCGCGCGTGACGAGCGTCTTCATCTGTTTCGGCGTCAGGTTCTGCGCTTCGTCGATGATCAGGTACTTGTCGACGAACGTACGGCCGCGCATGAAGTTCATGCTCTTCACCTTCAGGCGCGAACGGATCAGTTCCTGCGTCGCGGCACGGCCCCATTCGCCGGCGGCATCGTCGGTCTTCTGCAGCACTTCGAGGTTGTCGTCGAATGCGCCCATCCACGGCTGCATCTTCTCCTCCTCGGTACCGGGCAGGAAACCGATGTCCTCGCCGACGGGTACGGTCGCGCGCGTCACGATGATCTCGTTGTAGCGCTTGTCGTCGAGCACCTGCGCGAGGCCGGCCGCGAGCGCGACGAGCGTCTTGCCGGTGCCGGCCTGGCCGAGCAGCGTGACGAAGTCGATCTCGGGGTTCATCAGCAGGTTCAGCGCGAAGTTCTGCTCGCGATTGCGCGCGGTGATGCCCCACACGTTGTTCTTGTGGTGGCTGTAGTCGCGCAGCGTCTGCAGCAGCGCGGTCTTGCCGTTCAGCTCGCGGACGATCGCGTGGAACGTCGGTTCGCCGTTCTGCGGCTCGAGATAGACGAACTCGTTGACGAGCATCGACGCGACGAGCGGACCCGTCACGCGGTAGTACGTGGTGCCCGTCTTCGTGTCCTGCCAGCTCTCCATGCCCTTCGCGTGCTTGGTCCAGAAGTCCTGCGGCAGTTCGCGCACGCCGTTGTAGAGGAGATCCGAGTCCTCCAGCACCTGGTCGTTGAAGTAGTCTTCCGCGGGCAGGCCGAGCGCATGCGCCTTGATCCGCATGTTGATGTCTTTCGACACCAGCACGACCTGGCGGTCGGGCCGGTCGCGCTGTAGCGCGCGCACGACGCCGAGGATCTGGTTGTCGGCCTTGCCGGTGGGCAAGCCTTCGACGGGCGCGATGTCGGCGAGCTTCGTCTGGAAGTACAGGCGGCCGAGCGCCTCGCGGCTGCCGAGGCGCGACAGCGGGATGCCTGCCGTGATCGCGCCCGCATCGGCGACGAGCGCGTCGAGCGTGCGGCTGACCTGGCGTGCGTTGCGCGCGACTTCGGACATCCCCTTCTTGTGGTTGTCGAGTTCCTCGAGCGTCATCATCGGCAGATAGACGTCGTGTTCCTCGAAGCGGAAGAGGCTGCTCGGGTCGTGCATCAACACGTTGGTGTCGAGTACGAACAGTTTCTGCAGTTCGGCGTCGGCGGGCTTGCGGCCGCGCGATTTCGTCGCCGTACCGGCATCGCGCGCGGGAGCCGCGGCCGGTTTGTCGGCGGCCGGCTTGTCGTTGCGCGCGACGACCGGCGCCGCGGGTGCGGCGGGCGCCGGCATCGGCTGCAACAGTGCGGCCGTCTGTCTGGTCTTGCGGCCGCGTGCGGGTGCGCTCGCGGCATCTTGCGCCGAAGACGCGACGGCGCGCAGCGGCGCGGCCGTGTTCGCGGCTTCGATCATCGGTTGGGCCACGCTGGCCGGACCATAATCACCGGCTGTGGATGCGTCCCCTTCGGCGGATTTCTTCGCGGCTTTCGCGGGCCGCGCTTTCGCCTTGTATTCGTCGGGCGGCAGAAGGCTGCCGAGCTTGCTGGGGGGAGTAGGCAAAGGCATGGTGTCCCTCGGGAGGAATCGTGTCGCAAGGCGTGCGCCGCTGATCGCATCCTGCTTGACGTAGACGCATGCAGTTTGCGCGCGGTGGCGCACAGGAATTTCGTCTAGCCGGTTCGCCTAAATGTCGATCAGCTCCTTGACGGGGTGAGGGCCGGACCGAGGGCCGGCGCGCAATCCATAAAAAAAGCCGCTGCCCCGTCGACAGGGGCATGCGGCTCGGCTGATACCGTCGTGATGCGCGTCAGGTGCCGGGAAGCATCGCATCGAGCACCGGCGCAGCTACGAGAAATATGGGGCGAACTGGCATTCATTGCGGCCCAATATAACGCGCCTCAAAGCGCTTGTACAGCACTTAGCACGTCGTCCACATGACCCGGCACCTTGATGCCGCGCCATGCCTGACGGAGTACGCCGTCGGCGTCGATCAGGAACGTCGAGCGCTCGATTCCGCGCACTTCCTTGCCATACATCTTCTTCATCTTGATGACATCGAACAGCGCGCACAGCGCTTCGTCGGCATCCGAGATCAGCGGGAACGGCAGTTCGAGCTTTGCCTTGAAATTGTCATGCGAGCGCAGGCTGTCGCGCGACACGCCGATGACTTCCGCACCGGCTTTCTTGAACTTCGGATAAAGATCGCGGAACTGCAGCCCTTCGGTCGTGCAGCCCGGCGTGTTGTCCTTCGGATAGAAGTACAGCACGAGCTTCTTGCCCTTCAGGTCGGACAGCGAAATGTCGCCGCCTGTGGCCGGTGCGGTGAAATCGGGAACTTGACGGTCAACTTCGACAGACACGTGTTTCTCCTGTTGTTATGGAAAGGCGCCGCTGCGGCGCGGTTCGGCGGGGCGCCGCGGCAGCGCGCCGCAAGGGCGCGGCGGGCGACGCCGGCTCGCGCGCGAACTCGAACTCAGTCGGGCTGGACGATCAGTTCGCCGGAGCGGCCGGGGATTTCGCCCCACGTGACAGGGTACGATGGCAGCGAGTCGCGGTCCAGCGTCGCGTGGTAGTCGCCCATCGTCGCAAACGTGTGGCCTTGCGCGCGCCAGCCGGCGAGCAGTTGCTCGAACACGGGCGCGAGCTTCTGGCCTTCCAGTTCCGCGTGCAGCGTGAACACCTGGTCGTGCGGATTGGTTTCGGTGAACCTGAGGATGTGCGCGGCGACGTTGTGCGTGTCGACGCCGTCGATGCCGAGCACTTCGTCGAGCGTGGGCAGCGTCGTCGGCATCTGCACGTGCGACAGCGTGCGGCCGCCGACGACGGGCAGGTACGGCGAATGGCCGCGGCCGTCGGATGCGTAGCGCATCCCCCATGCGTCGATCTGCTCGAACGCGGAGTCGTTCATCTGCCAGCCGGCCGCGCCGTGCGTGACGGGCGGCGCGCCGAAGATCTCGATGAAGCGCGCATGGCTCTTCTGCATTTCACGCGCGGTCCAGTCGCGATCGCGCGCGCGGACGTTGTCCTGCCAGTACACGTGATCCCACGTGTGGATCCCGCATTCGAAGCCGGCCTCGTGAATCGCGCGCATGTCGGAGATCGCGCGGCGGCCGATGTCGGGGCCCGGCAGCAGCACGCCGTACATCAGCTGCTTCACGCCGTAGTGCTCGACCACCGACGTGCGCGACACCTTCTTCAGGAAGCCGGGGCGGAACACGCGCCGCAGCGCCCAGCCCGTGTGATCGGGCCCGAGGCTGAAGAGGAAGGTCGCGCGCGCACTGAAGCGGTCGAAGATGCGCGCGAGGTTCGGCACGCCTTCGCGCGTGCCGCGCAGCGTGTCGACGTCGATCTTGAGGACGATGCGAGCCAAGCGAGCGTCCCGGTCAGCCTTGCTGTTCGACGAGCGCGCGCGCGTCGGCGACGTGGCCGCGATACGCTTCGAAGATGTTGCGCAGCGCGTCGTCGAACGTCGCCTGCGGCGCCCAGCCGAGTTCCTGCATCGTGTTGTCGATCTTCGGCACGCGGTTCTGCACGTCCTGGTAGCCGTTGCCGTAGTAGGCGCCCGACGTCGTCTCGACGAGCTTCACCTGCTTGGCCGAATCGGCGTACTCGGGGAATTCCGCCGCCAGTTCGAGCATCTTGTGCGCGAGCTCGCGAACCGAGAAGTTGTTCTTCGGATTCCCGATGTTGTAGATCTTGCCCGATGCGACGCCGTTCTTGTTCTCGATGATCTTCATCAGCGCGCTGATGCCGTCGCCGATGTCGGTGAACGCGCGCTTCTGCGAGCCGCCGTCGACGAGGCTGATGTTCTCGCCGCGCACGATGTGGCCGAGGAACTGCGTGACGACGCGCGAGCTGCCTTCCTTCGGCGTGTAGATCGAGTCGAGGCCCGGGCCGATCCAGTTGAACGGGCGGAACAGCGTGAAGTTCAGGCCTTCCATCCCGTAACCCCAGATCACGCGGTCCATCAGCTGCTTCGAGCACGCGTAGATCCAGCGCGGCTTGTTGATCGGGCCGTAGGTGAGGGCCGATGCGTCCGGGTCGAACTGCTCGTCCGAGCACATGCCGTAGACCTCGGAGGTCGACGGGAACACGAGGTGCTTGCCGTACTTGACGGCCGAACGCACGATCGGCAGGTTCGCCTCGAAGTCGAGCTCGAACACGCGCAGCGGCTGCTGGACGTAGGTGGCGGGCGTCGCGATCGCGACGAGCGGCAGGATCACGTCGCACTTCTTCACGTGATACTCGACCCACTCCTTGTTGATCGTGATGTCGCCTTCGAAGAAATGCATCCGCTCGTGGTTGACGAGGTCGCCAAGCCGATCGGTCTGCATGTCCATGCCGAACACTTCCCAATCGGTGGTTTCAAGAATGCGCTTCGACAGGTGATGGCCGATGAAGCCGTTCACACCCAGGATCAGGACTTTTTTTGCTTTCATGAATGACGGGAAGAATGAATGAACTGCGCGAATTCCGCGGGCGTCACGACGGTTTCGCTGCCGCCGCGCTGCTGCCACAGCTCGAGAATGGATAGGGCGCGGCTGTCGCCGCAGACGCCGAATAGCGCATTATCGCTTACGTGCAGGCCGGGCGGCAAATCTGCCGCGGCGGCCGCTGCCGGGCTGCCGGGCGCCGCGAGGCGCGCGCGCGCGATCACGAAACGCGTGCCGCCGACGTCCGTGAACGCGCCCGGATACGGCGGCGCGACCGCACGCACCAGGTTGTAGACCTGCGCGGCCGGCTTCGACCAGTCGACGCGGCCGTCTTCGGGCTTGCGCCCGCCGAAGTAGCTGCCGGTCGCGAGATCGTTCGGCAGGTGCGCCGCCTCGCCCGCGAGCAGCGCGGGCAGCACGCGCCAGAGCGTCTGCTCGGCGGCCACCGTGACCTTGTCGAACACCTGCGTGGCCGTGTCGTCCGGCAGGATCGGCACCGCGGTCTGGCCGATGATCGCGCCCGCGTCGGGCTTCGCGGCCATTTCGTGCAGCGTCGCGCCGGTTTCGGTCTCGCCGTTCAGCACGGCCCAGTTGGTCGGTACCCGACCCCGGTATTTCGGCAGCAGCGAACCGTGCATGTTGTACGCGCCGCGCGGCGCGATCGCGAGCAGGTCCACCGGCAGCATGTGCCGGTAGTAGAACGAGAAGATGAAATCCGGCTGCGCGTCCGATACCGCGCGGCGCAGCGCCGGATCGGCGGGATCGGCCGGCGTGACGACCGGAATGCCGTGCTCGGCCGCGACGGACGCGACGCTGCCGAACCAGATGTTCTCGTTCGGGTTGTCCTCGTGCGTGACGACGAGCGCGACGTCGACGCCGCGCGCGAGCAGCACCTGCAGGCACCGCACGCCGACGTTGTGATACGCGAAGACGACCGCGCGCGGCTTCATTGCGCGGCTCCCGCGCGGTTCTCGCCGGCCGGCACCGCCGGCATGCCGTCGTGCTGCTCGAGCACGGCCTGGATCAGGTAGCGCGGCCGTGCGCGCACCTGCTGGTAGATGCGGCCGACGTATTCGCCGAGCAGGCCGAGCGCGAAGATGATCACGCCGAGCAGGAAGAACGTGATCGCGAACAGCGTGAACACGCCTTGCACTTCCGCGCCGACGATGAAGCGCCGCACGAGCAGCAGCACGAACAGTGCGGCGGAGCCGAGCGACAGGATCACGCCGATGAACGACAGCCACTGCAGCGGCACGACCGAGAAGCCCGTCACGAGGTCGAAGTTCAGCCGGATCAGGCTGTACAGAGAGTACTTCGACTCGCCCGCGAAGCGCTCCTCGTGCGCGACCTCGATTTCGGTCGGCTTCTGCGCGAACGTATAGGCAAGCGCCGGGATGAACGTGTTGACTTCGCCGCACACGTTGATCGTGTCGATGATGCGGCGGCTGTACGCGCGCAGCATGCAGCCCTGGTCGGTCATCTTGATGCGCGTGATGCGCTCGCGCAGCCGGTTCATCATCTGCGACGCCTTGCGTCGCCACAGGCTGTCCTGGCGCTGCTTGCGGATCGAGCCGACGTAGTCGTAGCCCTCGCGCATCTTCGCGATCAGCTTGCCGATTTCCTCGGGCGGGTTCTGCAGGTCGGCGTCGAGCGTGATGACGATCTCGCCGCGCGACTGCGCGAAGCCCGCGAGGATCGCCATGTGCTGGCCGTAGTTGCCGTTGAGCAGCACGACGCGCGTCGTGTCGGGGCGCACGTGGAACTGGTCGGCGAGCATCGCGGCCGAGCGGTCGCGGCTGCCGTCGTTGATCAGGATCACTTCGTATGACGTGTCGAGTGCGTCGAGCGCCGGATACAGCCGCGCGAACAGCGCGGCGAGGCCGTCTTCCTCGTTGTACACGGGGATGATGACCGATACTTCCGGTTGCCCGGCGCCCGGATGCCCGGCGCGTGCTTCAAGGTGACTCATGTACGCTTATTTTCCGTATTGTTCGCAAATCTGGTTGATGGCGTCGACCACGCGACGCACGTCGCCCTCCGTCATCTGCGTGAACAGCGGCAGCGTGACGGTCGACGCGCCGTACCGTTCGGCGTGGGGGAACATGCCCTCCTTGAAGCCGCGCGCACGGTACAGCGTGAAAAGATGGATCGCCGGGTAGTGGACGCCCGTGCCGATGCCGCGTTCCTTCATCTGCGCCATGAACTCGGCGCGCGGGATCGACAGCCGCTCGAGCGGCAGCGTGATCTGGAACATGTGCCAGTTGCCGTTCTCGAATTCGGCGACCGGCAGGCCGACGCCGAGCTTCGCGGCCGGGCTACCGTCGAACGCGGCGAAATACGCGCGCGCGAGCGCACGGCGCTGCGCGGTGAAGCGCTCGAGGTGCGGAAGCTGGCCGAGGCCGACGCGCGCGGCGACGTCGGTCAGGTTGTACTTGCCGCCGAGCACGTCGCAGTCCATCCCGTCGAAGCCCGTGCGCGTGATGCCCTGCAGCCGGTACTTCTGCGCGAGCGTCGCCTCGTCCTCGTTGTTCAGCACGAGCGCGCCGCCTTCGATCGTCGTCAGGTTCTTGTTCGCGTGGAAGCTGAACGACACGATGTCGCCGAACGCGCCGATGCGCTTGCCGTTCCACGTCGAGCCGAGCGCCTGCGCCGCGTCTTCGATCACGCGCAGGTTGTGCGCGCGCGCGATCGCGTACAGGCGGTCCATGTCGACCGGCAGGCCGGCCAGGTAGACGGGGATGATCGCCTTCGTGCGCGGCGTGATCGCCTGCTCGAGCTTGTCGAGGTCGATGTTGCGCGTGACGGGATCGATGTCGGCGAACACGGGCGTCGCGCCCGTCTCGAGGATCACGTTGCTGGTCGAGACCCACGACGCCGGCGTCGTGATCACCTCGTCGCCGGCGCCGACGCCCGCGATGCGCAGGCCGATCTCGAGCGTGCAGGTGCCCGAGTTGAACGCGCGGACCGGACGGCCGCCGCAGTATTCGGACAGCGCCGCTTCGAATTTCTGGCACTGCGGGCCGGTGGTGATCCAGCCCGAGCGCAGCACTTCGACGACGCCCTGGATGGTTTCCTCGTCGATCTCGGGGCGGGTGAACGGCAGAAACGGAGCGGTAGTCTGGCTCATGAACGCTTTGGCCTGTAATGGCGTGTAATAAAAGGGTCGGGCAATCCCGTCCGAAACCGGCATTAAACACCGGTTGGCGGATTCGTACCGTGATTTTTTGTAGGCGGACGCTTAACGCCACGAGGCATGCTCAGCTTCGTGCAAGCACGAGTACCCCGATCAAAATGATGCCGATGCCGACGAGCCGCTGGACCGACAACACCTCGCCGAACAGGTACCAGGCCGCGAATGCGTTGACGACGTAGCCGAGCGACAGCATCGGGTACGCGATCGACACGTCGACCCGCGACAGCCCGAGGATCCAGACGACGACGCTCAGCACGTAGCAGCTCAGGCCGCCGATGATCGGCAACTGGGTCGCGATCTTCAGGCCGACCGGGATGATGTTCGCACGGCTGAATTCGAAGTGTCCAACGGCGTTGACGCCGGCTTTCAGCAGAAGTTGCGCACAGGCGTTGAGCATCACGCCGGTGATGATGCAGACGAACGAAACGGGATTCATGCGGCGGGCGTCCTTACGATTGCGGTTTCTCGACGATCACGCGGCGGTTGTCGCGCGCGATCACGCGCATCGGCACGCCTTGCTTGACCAGCGCGTCGTACTGGCCGGGCGGCATGATCGCGAGCGCATGGGTTTCCTGTTTCCAGCGCGTGATCCATTCGTCGACGGTCGGAATCCATTTGTTCGGCTCCACCGAGATCCCGAACGCGAGCTCGTCCCGGCGCTGCACCATGATCGTCGTGTGGCCCATGTAGAACGGGAACGTGTGATCGAGCATCTCGATCGAGTAGAACGGCGTGTCGGGCGGCAGCTTCGCCAGTTCGGCGCGCACGGCGGGCGCGAGTTGCGCGCCCGAGCTGTAGCGGCCGAACTCGTCGTGCCCGGTGCCGCCGATCGTGCCGAACGCGAGCCAGGCGGCGCCGAACGCGGCGATCGCGGCGGCCACGCCCGCGCGGCGGTTCAGCCACGCGGCCGCGAGCGTCAGCGCGGCCGCGATCGCGAGGCCCGCGTACAGCCACATCTGGAACGCGCGGTACAGCGCGTTCGGCGTGCGGGCATCGCCCTGGTACGCGAGGAAGATGATCCCGAATGCCGCGGCGACGAAGAACACGAGGTAGCCGAGCAGGTGGCGTCGGAACCGGTCGGCCGACACCAGCGGCAGGTACGCGCCGACGATCAGCGCGAGCGCCGGCGCGATCGGCAGCACGTACGAGATCAGCTTCGAATGCGACGCGCTGAAGAACAGGAAGATGAACGCGCTCCAGATCAGCAGCACGAGCATCGGCGAGAAGCCGTTCGGCTGGCGCGGCATCCGCAGCGCATGGCGGATGCTTTGCCACGCGACCGACAGCCACGGCAGGAAGCCGACCAGCAGCACCGGCACGAAGTAGTACAGCGGCCCGGGGCGGTTCTGTTCCGGGGTCAGGTAGCGGCGGAACTGCTGGACGATGAAGAAGAAGTTGAAGAACTCGGGGTTGCGCTGCTGGACGAGCACGAACCACGGCGTGACGATCGCGAAGAAGATCACGAGGCCGCTGACGAGATACAGGCGCTTCCACAGCGCCCAGTCGCGCGCGATCAGCGTGTAGAGCACGAGCACGGCGCCGGGCAGGATCAGGCCGACGAGGCCCTTCGACAGCACCGCGAACGCCATTGCGGCCCAGCACGCCCACATCCAGCCGCGCACCGCGGCCGGGCGCAGCCCGGGCCGCTGCGCGAGCAGCAGCGAGCACAGCGACAGCGCCATCCAGAACGCGAGCCCCATGTCGAGCGCGTTGAAGTGGCCCATCAGGTTCCAGTACGGCGAGCTCGCGAGCACGACGGCCGCGAGGAAGCCCGACAGCGGGTTGAACAGGCGCGCGCCGGTGAAGCCGACGAGCAGCACGCCGGCGAAGCTCACGACGGCCGTGTAGAGGCGCGCCTGCCATTCGCCGATGCCGAACCACGCGAACGTCAGCGCGTTCAGCCAGGTCTGCAGCGGCGGCTTCTCGAAGTACTTGTAGCCGTTGTAGCGCGGCGTGATCCAGTCGCCGGTGACGAACATCTCGCGTGCCATCTCCGCGTAGCGGCCTTCGTCGCTCGGGATCAGGTGGCGCAGCCCGAGCGGCGCGAACCAGACGATCGCGAGCGCGACGAGCAGGAGGACGAGCGTGATGCGATTGAGCGGTAGCCTCGACGGCGTATCGTTCATGGGTTTTCAGCCTGTTGGTTGTTGTGACGGGCCGCCGGCGGATTGCGCCGGGGGCGGGCGGCCTGGCCGGGCCGATCCGGGGATCGACCCGCTGCGCCGGCCCGAGTTTTACCGCATCGGGGATTAACGTTCAATTAAGAGCGCAGCGGCGACCTTGCGGCCCTCGGCCATCAGGATGTTGTAGGTGCGGCACGCGGCCTGGAAATCCATCGTCTCGACGCCGATCCGCCTGGCCGTGAGCGCGGCAACCAGCCGCGGGTGCGGGAAGCGCAGCCGCGCGCCGCTGCCGAAGATCACGAGTTCGGGCGTCGGGTCGAGCAGCATCGCGAAATGCTCGGGCGCGAGCGCGTCGAACGACGACACGGGCCATGCCTGGACCGGCGCGCCGGGCAGCACGATGACGCTCGTTTCATGGCGTTCGAGATTGACGTCGACATAATCGGGGCCGTAGCCGGTGACGGTGTTGAGCGCGCCGCTCGCGTCCTGGTGCAGTTTCAAATCGGTATTCCGCGGTTCCGTAGGGGAATGTGTTGCAGGGCCACACGGGCCCCGGGCGGCCGGTTTCGCGCGCCTGTGCACGCGGGACGCCTGACGGCGCGGGCCCGGCGCGGCTATGGTGCATTGCGAAAGTCGGCCAAAATCCGCTAAATTATAACTTTTTGGTCGCCCCCGGGCGCCACTTGCATCGCGCGCTGCCACAAGCCGCGCACGATCGCCCGCTTTTTCCCAGTCTAGACAGCGCGCACAGACCGGCCGCTTTCCAGTTTTGATCCCGTCCCCCCGGCCGCAAGGCCAACCCAGGAACCGTGTCGTCGTGAAACCGATTCAGAAGTCGAACAAGCTGCTCAACGTCTGCTACGACATCCGTGGCCCGGTGCTCGAGCACGCCAAGCGCCTCGAGGAAGAAGGCCACCGCATCATCAAGCTGAACATCGGCAACCTCGCGCCGTTCGGCTTCGACGCACCGGACGAGATCATCCAGGACATGATCCGCAACCTGCCGGCGTCGTCGGGCTATTCGGATTCGAAAGGCGTGTTCTCGGCCCGCAAGGCCGTGATGCACTACACGCAGGAAAAGGGCGTCGTGGGCGTCGGCCTCGACGACATCTACATCGGCAACGGCGCGTCCGAGCTGATCGTGATGGCGACCCAGGCGTTGCTGAACGACGGCGACGAAGTGCTGCTGCCCGCGCCCGACTACCCGCTGTGGACGGCGGCGGTGAGCCTGTCGGGCGGCACGCCCGTGCACTACGTGTGCGACGAGCAGAACGCGTGGATGCCCGATCTCGACGACATCCGCCGCAAGATCACGCCGAACACGAAGGCGATCGTCGTGATCAACCCGAACAACCCGACGGGCGCGCTTTATTCCGACGAATTGCTGCTGGAGCTGCTCGAGATCGCGCGCCAGCACGGGCTGATCGTGTTTGCCGACGAGGTCTACGACAAGATCGTCTACGACGGCCTCGAGCACACGGCGATGGGCTCGCTGTCGGAGGACGTGATCACCGTCACGTTCAACAGCCTGTCGAAGAGCTATCGTTCGTGCGGCTACCGCGCGGGCTGGATGGCCGTGTCGGGCCTCGGCGGCGACAACCGCCGGCGCGCGAAGGATTACCTCGAGGGGCTCGGCATCCTGTCGTCGATGCGCCTGTGCGCGAACGTGCCGGGGCAGTTCGCGATCCAGACGGCGCTCGGCGGCTACCAGAGCATCAACGAGCTGATCGTGCCGAGCGGGCGCCTGTACAAGCAGCGCGAGCTCGCGTACGACATGCTCACGTCGATTCCGGGCGTGACCTGCGTGAAGCCGCAGGCCGCGCTGTACATGTTTCCGCGCCTCGATCCGAAAATCTATCCGATCCAGAACGACCAGCAGTTCATACTCGACCTGCTGCTCGAAGAGCGCGTGCTGCTCGTGCAGGGCACGGGTTTCAACTGGGCGACGCCGGACCACTTCCGCGTGGTCTTCCTGCCGAACCTCGACGACCTGACCGATTCGATCAACCGGATCGCACGCTTCCTCGACGGCTACCGCAAGCGCCATTCGGCCTGAGCGGACAGGACCACACGGAACCCATTACTTCTTACTCATCGATCACACGCAGCATGGAACCGATCAAAGTTGGCCTGTTGGGCTTCGGCACGGTGGGCAGCGGCACCTTCACGGTGCTGCGCCGCAACCAGGAAGAAATCAAGCGACGCGCGGGGCGCGGCATCGAGGTGACGCGCATTGCCGTGCGCAACCCGGCCAAGGCGCAGGCTGTGCTCGGCGGCGACGCCGGCGCCGCGCAGATCACCGACGATTTCAATTCGGTCGTCGACGATCCGTCGATCGCGATCATCGCCGAGATGATCGGCGGCACGGGCATCGCGCGCGAACTCGTGCTGCGCGCGATCGCGAACGGCAAGCACGTCGTGACGGCGAACAAGGCGCTGCTCGCGGTGCACGGCACCGAGATCTTCGAGGCCGCGCGCGCGAAGGGCGTGATGGTCGCGTTCGAGGCGGCCGTCGCCGGCGGCATCCCGATCATCAAGGCGCTGCGCGAAGGCCTGACCGCGAACCGCATCCAGTACATCGCGGGCATCATCAACGGCACGACGAACTACATCCTGTCGGAAATGCGCGACCGCGGGCTCGACTTCGCGACCGCGCTGAAGGCCGCGCAGGAGCTCGGCTACGCGGAAGCCGATCCGACCTTCGACATCGAAGGCATCGACGCCGCGCACAAGGCGACGATCATGAGCGCGATCGCGTTCGGCGTGCCGGTGCAGTTCGATCGCGCGTACGTCGAGGGCATCAGCAAGCTCGACGCAACCGACATCCGCTACGCGGAAGAACTCGGCTACCGGATCAAGCTGCTCGGCATCGCGCGCCGCGCCGAAAACGGCATCGAGCTGCGCGTGCACCCGACGCTGATCCCGGAAAAGCGCCTGCTCGCGAACGTCGAAGGCGCGATGAACGCGGTCGTCGTGCACGGCGACGCGGTGGGTACCACGCTGTACTACGGCAAGGGCGCGGGCGCGGAGCCGACCGCGTCGGCGGTGGTCGCGGATCTCGTCGACGTCACGCGCCTGCATACGGCCGACCCCGAGCATCGCGTGCCGCACCTCGCGTTCCAGCCCGACAGCCTGTCGAACACGCCGATTTTGCCGATCGAGGAAGTCACGAGCGGCTACTACCTGCGCCTGCGGGTGGCCGACCAGACCGGCGTGCTCGCCAACATCACGCGGATCCTCGCCGAATCGGGCATTTCGATCGACGCGCTGCTGCAGAAGGAATCGGAGCAGGTCGACGGCGCGAACGGCGAAACCGACATCATCCTGATCACGCACGAGACGCTCGAGAAGAACGTCAACGCGGCGATCGCGCAAATCGAAAGCCTCGCGACGGTCGTGTCGAAGGTGACGAAGCTGCGCATGGAAGCGCTGAACTGAGGCGGAAGACATGAACTACATCTCCACGCGCGGCGCCGGCATCGGCGAGCGCCATACGTTCTCCGACATCCTGCTCGGCGGTCTCGCGAAGGACGGCGGGCTCTACCTGCCGGCCGAGTATCCGAAGGTGTCCGCCGACGAGCTCGCGCGCTGGCGCGCGCTGCCGTACGCGGATCTCGCATTCGAGATCCTGTCGAAGTTCTGCGACGACGTGCCGGCCGACGACCTGCGCGCGATCACGCGCCGCACGTATACGGCCGACGTGTACAGCAACACGCGCCACGGCGAGAACGCAGCCGACATCACGCCGCTGAAGACGCTCGGCACCGAGAACGGCGCGCCGATCTCGCTGCTCGAACTGTCGAACGGCCCGACGCTCGCGTTCAAGGACATGGCGATGCAGCTGCTCGGCAACCTGTTCGAGTACACGCTCGCGAAGCACGGCGAGGCGCTGAACATTCTCGGCGCGACGTCGGGCGACACGGGCAGCGCGGCCGAATACGCGATGCGCGGCAAGGCCGGCGTGCGCGTGTTCATGCTGTCGCCGCACAAGAAGATGAGCGCGTTCCAGACGGCCCAGATGTTCAGCCTGCAGGATCCGAACATCTTCAACCTCGCGGTCGAAGGCGTGTTCGACGACTGCCAGGACATCGTGAAGGCCGTGTCGAACGATCACGCGTTCAAGGCGCAGCAGAAGATCGGCACGGTCAACTCGATCAACTGGGCGCGCGTCGTCGCACAGGTCGTGTACTACTTCAAAGGCTACTTCGCGGCGACGCAGTCCAACGACGAGCGCGTGTCGTTCACGGTGCCGTCGGGCAACTTCGGCAACGTATGCGCGGGCCACATCGCGCGGATGATGGGGCTGCCGATCGCGAAGCTCGTGGTCGCGACCAACGAGAACGACGTGCTCGACGAGTTCTTCCGCACGGGCGCGTATCGCGTGCGCAGCGCCGAGAACACGTATCACACGAGCAGCCCGAGCATGGACATCTCGAAGGCGTCGAACTTCGAGCGCTTCGTGTTCGACCTGCTCGGCCGCGATCCGGCGCGCGTGATGCAGCTGTTCCGCGACGTCGAGGAGAAGGGCGGCTTCGACCTCGCGGCGAGCGGCGATTTCGCGCGCGTCGCGGAGTTCGGCTTCGTGTCGGGCCGCAGCAGCCACACGGACCGTATCGCGACGATCCGCGACGTGTTCTCGCGCTACGACACGATGATCGATACGCACACGGCCGACGGCGTGAAGGTTGCGCGCGAGCATCTCGATGCGGGCGTGCCGATGGTCGTGCTCGAAACGGCGCAACCGATCAAGTTCGGCGAGACGATCCGTGAAGCGCTCGAGCGCGAAGCCGAGCGGCCGGCCGCATTCGACGGGCTCGAGGCGCTGCCGCAGCGCTTCGAGGTCGTGAAGGCTGACGCGCAGCAGGTGAAGGACTTCATCGCCGCGCATACGGGCGCGTGACGCACGGCCGGGCCTGCAGGCCCGGCTGCGCAGGACGGCCGGAATGCCGATTCGTCGAACGGATCGGGGTTCCGGCCGTTTCGCTTGGCGATGCGGTGCAGCGGTACTGCGATATGCAGGCGTTCGGCAGCCCGCCGCGCGTCTGCAGCCGAACGTCGCGCGAAACGGGTGCCAGACCCGCGCGTTCGCGACGATCACAGTTCTCGCATGTCCGCCATATCGCGCGCCCGCGCGACGGCGTCGCTACAATGACGTATTGACTCCAACGTTCCCCGATTCCATCGATGTCGAACCCGAATCCCGCGGCGCCGCGCGCGCCGATGCTGTCGACCGCCGAGGCGCTCGCCGCGCTGCTCGATGCCGCGAAGCCGCTGCCCGGCACCGAAACCGTCGCCACGCTCGACGCGCTCGGCCGCGTGCTGGCGGCCGACGTGAGCTCGCCGCTCGACGTGCCGCCGATGCATACGAGCGCGATGGACGGTTATGCGGTGCGCGTCGCCGACCTGCTGCACGGCGAGCGGCGTCTGCCGGTGTCGCAGCGGATTCCGGCCGGTCATCCGGCCGTGCCGCTCGCGGCCGGGACGGCCGCGCGGATCTTCACCGGCGCGACGGTGCCGCCGGGCGCCGACGCCGTCGTGATGCAGGAGCAGACGTCGGCCGACGGCGATGCGGTCGAAATCCTGCATACGCCGAAGGCCGGTGAATGGATCACCGCGCAGGGCGCGGACATCCGGCAGGGCGCGGTGATCCTGCCGGCCGGCACGCGGCTCACGCCGCAGGCGCTCGGCCTGGCCGCATCGGTCGGCTGCGCGCAACTGTCGGTCGCACGGCGGATTCGCGTCGCGGTGTTCTTCACCGGCGACGAGCTGACGATGCCGGGCGAGCCGCTGAAGCCCGGCGCGATCTACAACTCGAACCGCTTCACGCTGCGCGGGCTGCTGGAGCGGCTCGGCTGCCACGTGACCGACTACGGGATCGTGCCCGACTCGCTCGCCGCGACGCGCGACACGCTGCGCGAGGCCGCGCGCGATCACGACGTGATCCTGACGAGCGGCGGCGTATCGGTCGGCGACGAGGATCACGTGAAGCCGGCCGTCGAGTCCGAAGGGCGGCTCGCGCTGTGGCAGATCGCGATGAAGCCCGGCAAGCCGCTCGCGTACGGCGCGGTGCGGCGCGGCGACGATCGCCCCGATGCGCACTTCATCGGGCTGCCCGGCAACCCCGTATCGAGCTTCGTCACGTTCCTGCTGTTCGTGCGGCCGTTCCTGCTGCGCCTGTCCGGCGTGCGCGACGTCGCGCCGCGCGCGCTGTCGCTGCGCGCCGACTTTTCGCAAGGCAAGGGCGACCGGCGCAACGAATTCCTGCGCGCACGCGTCAATGCGGCCGGCGGCCTCGATCTGTTCCCGAACCAGAGCTCGGCGGTGCTGACGTCGACGGTCTGGGGCGACGGCCTGATCGACAATCCGCCGCAGCACGCGATCAGCGCAGGCGAGACCGTGCGTTTCATTCCGTTTTCCGAATTGCTGTCGTAACGCGGCGGCTTCCCGAACCATGAAGATTCAGCTGAAATTTTTTGCAAGCGTACGAGAAGCGCTGGGCGTCGCCGACGAGCAGGCCGACGTGCCGGACAGCGTAACGACCGTCGGCGACGTGCGCGCGTGGCTGCGCGTGCGCGGCGGTGCGTGGGCCGAGACGCTCGCCGAAGGGCGCGCATTGCGCATGGCGTGCAACCACGAGATGACCGATCCCGACACACGGCTCACCGAGGGCTGCGAGGTCGCGTTCTTTCCGCCGGTGACGGGCGGTTGAGCTTGGCATGGGACCGGGGCGTGTGATGGCAACGATACGAATCCAGACCGACGACTTCGATCTGAACGCCGAAGTCGCGGCATTACGCGCGCGCAATCCGAAGATCGGCGCGATCGCGTGCTTCGTCGGCACCGTGCGCGACCTGAACGAAGGCGATTCGGTCGCCGCGATGGAGCTCGAGCACTATCCGGGGATGACCGAGAAGGCGCTCGAGAAGATCGCTGCCGAGGCCTGCCGGCGCTGGCCGGGCATCGACGTCGCGATCGTGCATCGGGTCGGCAGGCTCCTGCCGCTCGACCAGATCGTGATGGTGGCGACGGTCGCCGCGCATCGCGGCGATGCGTTCGCGTCGTGCGAGTTCGTGATGGACTACCTGAAGACCGAAGCGCCGTTCTGGAAGAAGGAAACGACGCCTGACGGCGAGCGCTGGGTCGATGCGCGCAGCACCGACGATGCGGCGCTCGCGCGCTGGGGCGTCGAATCGGGCAACACGCCGCGCTGAGCGCGGCGTCCGCGCGATGCGGCGATGTGCCGCACGTGCGCAAACGTCGCGCGCGATGTGTACGCGTTACGCGTCCGGATCGGCGCTGCGCCCGATGATCTTCGTCGGAAACGGTTCGCCGCGGGCACGCGACGGCAATGCGTGCGGATCGTCGCCCGCGTCGCGGCGGCGCGGCGCGATCGCATCGAGCAGCGCCTGCTGCTCGGGCGGAATCCGGTAATCCCAGCCGAACCGGCTCAACTGCAGGCTTTGCGCGATCCGCAGCGCGGGTTCCATGAAGCGGATCGCCGCAGGCGGCGCGTAGCGCGCCTCGACGGTCTTCAGGAACAGCGACAGCCAGCGGCTGAAATGGGCCGGCTCGATCCTGTCGAGCGGCTGGTGCGCCTGCTGCACGTTGCCGCGATAGCCCTTGGTGCCAAGCACGAGGCTCGACCAGAACGTGACCATCTTCGGCAGATGGTCGTCCCAGCGGCCGGCCAGTTTCGCATCGAACACGGGCCCGAGCAGCGGATCGGCGCGCACGCGGTCGTAAAACGCGTAGACGAGATCGCGGATGTTGTCTTCGGTCGGCTCGGCATCGCGAGGGCGGGCCGGGGCGGTTTCAGGCGAGGCAGGCAGGGCGGTCATGGCAAAAAGGGCCGGGAGATCGAGGCAACGACGAAGCGGCGGCGCGGGCAACGCGCAGGACGCCGGCAGGATTTTGACGCAAAATAGCGTCCAACAACCCCTGTAAAACGTGCGGATGTAACGCATCTTATTGCGCGCGCGCCGTCCGGGCAACCCGGGGCCGCGGAACGGGGCCGTCAGCCGGCCCGGCCCGGCGCGCGTTCCGGCCGGCCCGGCCCGCGCAATCGGGGCACGATCGATCATTTCCGTATTCGCCCATGAGACTCACCGACTACACCGATTATTCGCTGCGCGTGATGCTGTACCTTGCCGTGCGCGGCGAGGGGCTCGCGACGATCCAGGAGATATCGGATGCCTACGGCATCTCGAAGAACCATCTGATGAAAGTCGTGCAGCAGCTCGGCGAGTTGGGATGGGTCGACACAGTCCGCGGCCGCAACGGCGGGCTGCGGCTGTTCCCCGAATCGCTGCTGCTGACGGTCGGCCAGGTCGTGCGCGCGACCGAGAACGACTTCGCGCTGGTCGGCTGCTTTTCGACTGACGGCAGCGAGTCGCGCGGTTGCGTGATCGAGCCGCAGTGTCGCCTGAAGGGGGTGCTGGCGGCCGCGCGCGATGCGTTCTTCGCCGAGCTCGATCGTCACACGCTCGGCGAACTGGTCGAACCCGCGTCGCCGCTTGCTGCGTTGCTCGGCATCCGCCCGGTCGCGCTCGTGCGCGCCGCACCGTCACCGGACGAATCGCCTGCGCCCGTCGAGCCGCCGTCGACGGCCGGCTGACACGCGAGCACCGCGTCCCGCGATCCGGTCGCGTCCCGCCTCTGGGCCGCGGCATTGCCATCCAGCGATTTTTTGCGCTGAATCAACCCGAATTTCGCTTGAAAGCCGCATAACCATCCTCATCTTGGTGTTAATCGAAAATTGGAGGTCTCGACAAAATGAGAATCGACAAGCTCACCACCAAGTTCCAGGAAGCACTCGCGGACGCGCAAAGCCTTGCGGCAGGCCGCGACAATCAATACATCGAACCCGTTCACGTACTGGCGGCGCTGGTCGCGCAGCACGACGGTTCAGCCCGTTCGCTGATGTCGCGCGCGGGCGTTCACGTGCAGGCGCTGCAAGGCGCGCTGAACGAAGCGATCTCGCGCCTGCCGCAAGTCACGGGCACGGGCGGCGACATCCAGATCGGCCGCGAGTTGGCCGGGCTGCTGAACCAGGCCGACAGGGAAGCGCAGAAGCTCAACGACACGTTCATCGCGAGCGAGATGTTCCTGCTCGCCGTGTCCGACGACAAGGGCGACGCCGGCAAGCTCGCGCGTCAGCACGGCCTCACGCGCAAGGCGCTCGAAGCCGCGATCGCGGCGGTGCGCGGCGGCTCGCAGGTGCACAGCCAGGATGCCGAAAGCCAGCGTGAGGCGCTGAAGAAGTACACGGTCGACCTGACCGAGCGCGCCCGTTCGGGCAAGCTCGATCCGGTGATCGGCCGCGACGACGAAATCCGCCGCTCGATTCAGATCCTGCAGCGCCGCACGAAGAACAACCCGGTGCTGATCGGCGAGCCGGGCGTCGGCAAGACCGCGATCGTCGAAGGGCTCGCGCAGCGGATCGTCAACGGCGAAGTGCCCGAGACGCTGAAGGGCAAGCGCGTGCTGTCGCTCGACATGGCCGCGCTGCTCGCCGGCGCGAAGTACCGCGGCGAGTTCGAGGAGCGCCTGAAGGCCGTGCTCAACGACATCGCGAAGGACGAAGGCCAGACGATCGTCTTCATCGACGAGATCCACACGATGGTCGGCGCGGGCAAGGCCGAAGGCGCGATGGATGCGGGCAACATGCTGAAGCCGGCGCTGTCGCGCGGCGAGCTGCATTGCATCGGCGCGACCACGCTCGACGAATACCGCAAGTACATCGAGAAGGATGCCGCGCTCGAGCGCCGCTTCCAGAAGGTGCTCGTCGACGAGCCGAGCGTCGAGGCGACGATCGCGATCCTGCGCGGGCTGCAGGAGAAGTACGAACTGCACCACGGCGTCGACATCACCGACCCGGCGATCGTGGCCGCGGCCGAGTTGTCGCATCGCTACATCACCGACCGCTTCCTGCCCGACAAGGCGATCGACCTGATCGACGAAGCCGCTTCGAAGATCAAGATGGAAATCGATTCGAAGCCCGAAGAGATGGACAAGCTCGACCGCCGGCTGATCCAGCTGAAGATCGAGCGCGAAGCCGTGAAGAAGGAGCAGGACGAAGCGTCGCAGAAGCGCCTGCAGCTGATCGAGGAAGAGATCGAGCGGCTCGGCCGCGAGTATTCGGATCTCGAGGAAATCTGGACCGCCGAGAAGGCCGCGGTGCAGGGCAGCGCGCAGCTCAAGGAAGAGATCGAGAAGGCGCGGGCGGACATCGCGCGGCTGCAGCGTGAAGGCAAGCTGGAGAAGGTCGCGGAGCTGCAGTACGGCAAGCTGCCGCAGCTCGAGGCACAACTGAAGCAGGTCACGCAGGCCGAAGAGCAGGAGCAGCACAACCCGACGCGTCCGCGCCTGCTGCGCACGCAGGTCGGCGCCGAGGAAATCGCGGAAGTCGTGTCGCGTTCGACGGGAATTCCCGTGTCGCGGATGATGCAGGGCGAACGCGAGAAGCTGCTGCACATCGAGGAAAAGCTGCATGAGCGCGTGGTCGGCCAGGACGAGGCGATCAGCGCGGTGGCCGACGCGATCCGCCGTTCGCGCGCGGGTCTCGCCGATCCGAACCGTCCGTACGGCTCGTTCCTGTTCCTCGGCCCGACGGGTGTCGGCAAGACCGAGCTGTGCAAGGCGCTGGCGTCGTTCCTGTTCGATTCGGAAGAGCACCTGATCCGCATCGACATGAGCGAGTTCATGGAGAAGCACAGCGTCGCGCGGCTGATCGGCGCGCCGCCGGGCTACGTCGGCTACGAGGAAGGCGGCTACCTGACGGAAGCCGTGCGCCGCAAGCCGTACAGCGTGATCCTGCTCGACGAGATCGAGAAGGCGCATCCGGACGTGTTCAACGTGCTGCTGCAGGTGCTCGACGACGGCCGCATGACGGACGGGCAGGGGCGCACGGTCGACTTCAAGAACACGGTGATCGTGATGACGTCGAACCTCGGCTCGCAGGTGATCCAGGCGATGACCGGTGCGCCGCAGGACGAGATCAAGGACGCGGTGTGGATCGAGGTGAAGCAGCATTTCCGCCCCGAGTTCCTGAACCGGATCGACGACGTCGTCGTGTTCCATGCGCTCGACCGCAGCAACATCGAGTCGATCGCGAAGATCCAGCTCGCGCGCCTGCACGACCGGCTCGCGAAGCTCGACATGGCGCTCGACGTGTCGGAAGCGGCGCTCGAGCAGATCGCGAAGGTCGGCTACGATCCGGTGTTCGGCGCGCGGCCGCTGAAGCGCGCGATCCAGCAGGAGATCGAGAACCCGGTCGCGAAGCTCATCCTCGCGGGCCGCTTCGGTCCGAAGGACGTGATTCCGGTCGACGTCAACGACGGCAAGTTCGTGTTCGACCGCGTCGTTCACTGAACGCCGGCCACCGGCCGCACGCCCGGTTCGCGCCGGGCGCGCAAAAACAAACACCCCGCCTCGGCGGGGTGTTTGCATATGGAGCGGCCCGATTGGGCCATGAAGCGGGGGCCGCGAAGCGGCGCGGGCTCAGGCCTGCTTGTTGCCGCCGAACATGCCGGCGAGCTGCGTCAGCGTGCCGAGCACGTTCGACGTATCGATCTGGCCGCCGGCCGGCACTTCGCCGTTCGGCGTCGCGCTGTTGACGACGTGCGGCAGCACCTGCGCGAGGATCGACGAGGCCTGACCCGGATCGATGCCGATCTTGCTCGCGAGTGAACCGACGACGTCCGAGCCGAGCACGTTCTGCAGCATGTCGGCCGAGATCGGCTGGTTCTCGCCGGTGCCGACCCATGAGCCGATGACCTCGCCGGCGCCGCCTTTCTGGAACTTCTCGATCAGGCCGTTCAGGCCGCCCGGCTGGTTGTTGATGAATTCGAGCGCGGTCGCGATGAGCGCGCTTTGCGAGTTGCCGCCGGCCTGGCCGCCGATCAGACCGCCTACGATGTCGAGGAGACCCATGGTTCTTCACCTTTACCGATAAGGGCGCCGCAATAAGGGCGCCCGTTGAACGAATGCCGCGCGCACGCCGTCGCGCGCGCGGCGCACATCAGGCGCCCGACGCCGCGGCGGCGGAGGCTGCCTTGTCCTTCTTGCTCTTTTTCTTCGAGCCCTTCGCCGCCTTCGCGGACGACGCTGCGGCCGGTGCGCTCGCACCCGCGTCGGCGGATGCCGCTGCGGCCGCTGCCGCCTTTTCCTTCTTCGACGCGCGCTTGGTCTTCGCCGGCTTCGTTGCCGCTTCCGGCGCGCTTGCCGCCGGGGCCGGCGCCGTAGCCGTCGTGCCGGCCGTCGCCGTGGTGGACGTCGATGCGGTGCCTGCCGACGTCGTTGCCGATGTGGTGGCCGACGTCGTCGCGGCCGGCTTCGACAGCTTCACGCCTTTCGGCGGCGTCGACGAGCCGCCGATCGTCAGGCCGTTTTCCTCGAGATGCCCGACCGATTTCGTGCCGAGGCCCTTCACCCGATTTGCGAGATCGTCGGCGTCCTTGAATGGGCCGTTCTTGGTGCGTTCGTCGATGATCGCCTTCGACTTGACGGGCCCGAGACCCTTCACGGCTTCGAGCGCGGCCTGGTCGGCCGTGTTGACTTCGACGGCCGCGGCAAAGCCTGCGGCGAGCGACAGCGATAGCGCGACGAACAGCATCAGCAGCTTTTTCAGCATGGCAAAGGCTCCCTGGTTCTGACGGATGAATGGCTGTTGCAACGGACGGCGGGGCGAGGCCTGGCCGGGCGTCGCCGTTAAGCATAGGACAAATGCGTGCCCTTTTTAAGACAGGCTGACCGAATCTTGCTGAAGGCTTGCGTCGCTGTAAAGGCCGAAAGCCGCGCCGGGCGGCGTTTTTGACCATTCTTTACGGTATCGGGGGGGATCGCGGGTTATCGCGACGCTGGCTGTTCGACAGGGCTTGACTTAGAGTGAACTCTAACTCCTAACCTTGTTCCTGCCATGTCGAAAACCGTATCCAAACCTTCCGCCACCGGTCCGCTGACGATCGGGCAAGTCGCCGAGCTGACCGGCGTGTCGACGCATACGCTGCGGTATTACGAGCAGGCCGGCCTGCTGCGCGCGATTTCGCGCACGGCGGCCGGGCACCGGCTCTATGCGCCGGCCGACCTTGACTGGCTGGCGTTTGTGATGCGCCTGAAGGCGACCGGCATGCCGATCGCGCAGATGCAGCAGTTCGCGGCGCTGCGCGCGCAAGGCGAGCCGACGTTCGGTGCGCGGCGCCGGTTGCTGGTTGCGCATCGCGACGCGGTGCGGGTGCATATCGCGGAGCTGCAGGCGAGCCTCGACGCGATCGGCGACAAGATCGCGTACTACGAGGCGCGGGAACGCGATATGGAACGACGGGCGACACCTTCTCACTCTCAATCGGAACAGGACGGACACGATGGAACAACTCGTTGAAGATCGTTATACGCGCGGCTGGAACAAACTGAAGGAAATCGACGGCGAAGTGGGCGAACGCGTGATTGC
This sequence comes from Burkholderia sp. MS455, assembly GCF_016899445.1. Lineage (NCBI taxonomy): Bacteria > Pseudomonadati > Pseudomonadota > Betaproteobacteria > Burkholderiales > Burkholderiaceae > Burkholderia > Burkholderia sp. MS455. Next base: position 2,057,998 of record NZ_CP041779.1, on the reverse strand, counting down.
GGCGCTTGCACCGATCGCGCCGGATTTCGGGCGGCTCCTGGTCGAGTTCGGTTTCGGCGACATCTACAGCCGGCCGCAGCTCGACCTGAAAGCGCGCGAGATCGCGACGATCGCGGCGCTGGCCGCGCTCGGCAATGCGCAGCCGCAGTTGAAGGTGCATATCGAGGCCGCGCTGAACGTCGGCTGCACGCGCGACGAGATCGTCGAGGTGTTCATGCAGATGGCCGTCTACGCCGGTTTCCCGGCCGCGCTCAACGCGCTGTTCGCCGCGCACGAGGTGTTCGCACAGCGCGACGAAGCGGCCGGTGAGGCCGGGAACGCAAGCGAAGCGGCCGCGCACGCGGCATGATGCCGGTCGCGCCCGCGCGTCAAGCGCGGTGCGGCGCGACGATCCGGTGTTTAGCGATCCGCCGGTACAGCGTCGCGCGCGAGATGCCGAGCGCCTGCGCGGCCGCGTCGGGCCGCCAGCGGTGCGCGGTGAGCGCCGCGACGATGCGGCCGCGCTCGTCGTCGGGCAGTGCGCCGGCCGGGGCGCCGCCGAGCTGTGCGGCGAGGTCGGCCGGCAGGTCGCGCCGCGTCACGCGCGCCGTGTCGCACACCGCGCACGCATAGCGCAGCACGTTGCGCAGCTGCCGTACGTTGCCGGGCCACGGATAGGCGGCGAGCTGTTCGGCGAGCGTCGCGTCGAGCGTGAGTACGTGGCCGGTCGCCTGCGCTTCCTCGGCGAACACGGCGGCAATCACGTCGCGCACGTCTGCGCGCTCGCGCAGCGGCGGCAGTTCGAACGTCGCGCCGCTCAGCCGGTAATACAGATCTTCGCGGAACGTGCCGTCGGCCACCATGCGCGCGAGATCGCGGTGCGTCGCGCAGATCACGTCGAGGTCGACGCGCACGGGCGTGTCGCTGCCGAGCGGCACGACCTCGCCGTCGGCGAGCACGCGCAACAGCCGTGTCTGCAGCGCGAGCGGCATGTCGCCGATTTCGTCGAGAAACAGCGTGCCGCCGTCGGCAAGCGCGATCTTGCCGCGCGCGCCGTGCTTGCGTGCGCCGGTGAACGCGCCGGCCGCATAGCCGAACAGTTCGCTCTCGATCAATGCTTCCGGCAGCGCGCCGCAGTTGACGGCGACGAACGGCCGCGCGCGCCGCGCACCGGCGTCGTGGATCGCGCGCGCGAATACTTCCTTGCCCGCACCGGTCTCGCCGAGCACGAGAATTGGCAGCCGCTTGCTCGCGACCCGCAGCGCGAGCTCGGCCTGTTGCGCGATGTGCGCGTCGCTGCTGTGCAGGAACGGCGTCAGCGCGCCGACGTGGCGTGGCGCGGTGCCCGCGCGCCGCGCTACCGTGCCGGGCTCGCGGCCGGCGCGTCGTAGCGGCGCACGCAGCCGCGCATAGAGCGGTGCGCCGGTCGCGCGCAGCCGCAGCGCGACGATCGTGTCGAGCCGCGCGGCATCGCGCAGCGGCATCTCGGTTGCGTCGAAGATCTCGTCGATATGGCGCGGTTCGCGCAGCGCCGGCAGCGCGTCGCGAGCCTGCCGGTTCGCGGCGACGATATTGCCGCATTCGTCGAACGCGATCAGCCACTCGGGTTGCGCTTCGACGTAGTGACGGTTCGGATGCCCGAACAATATCCAGTGCTGCGCGGTGCTGTGCACGAAGTAGCCGTCCTCGATCAGCGCCGCGCTTTGCCGCACGAGCTGGTAGACGAGGCGCTGGCTGTCGCGGCCGTCGGGCGAATGGACGGCCGACGCGTCGAGCACGCCGATCAGTTCGCCGCCCGGGGAGAAGATCGGCGCCGCGCTGCAGGTGAGCGTCGTGAACGCCGCGCGAAAGTGATCGGTCTTGTGCACGGTGATCGGCGCGAGATCGGTCAGCACGCTCGCGACGCCGCACGTTCCTTCCTCGCTTTCCGACCAGCACGAGCCGATGTGCAGCCCCGCATGGCGGAAGTCGTTGCGGCGCTCGCGGTCGATCCGGTAGTCGATCGTCACGCCGTGCGCGTCGGTCAGCATCACGCAGTAGTCGGCGACGCGGATCATGTCGTGCAGCCGCGTCAGGCACTGGCCCGACGCACGCAGGAAGGCTTCCTCCTTGTCGCGCACTTCGCGCAGCTCGGACGCGGTCAGCACGCGCGGGCCGATCGACGAAGCGGGGTCGAGGCAGTAGCGCTCCAGCGAACGTTGCCACGACGACACGAGGCGCGCGGAATCGGCCGGCGCGGGCAGGCGTCCGGCGAGCGCGCCGAGCACACGGTCGGCGTGCTGGGCCTGGGGGACGGCGTAGGGCATGGTCGGCTCCGGTTCCGTACGGCGGGGAATTCGATGTTCTTGTAGCACATCCGGTCCGGCGGATCACATTGCATCGCAGCACGCAGCACGCGTGAGACGTTCGTCTCACGTGTCTCTCGCCCGGTCTCGCGCGGTTGAGACGCCCGCATGCGTGGCGCGCAGCGGTCGTCCGGCTTGTCGCGGCATGCGCCACGCCGCATCGACGCAGGGTTTGCAGGCAGCGCGGCGCGCTTGCGCAGGCGTCGCGACGAGCGCGTCGTCGCAACGACGACGTGAGACGCACGGGTGGATTCGCCACGTGCTGCGTGGTCACGGTCGCGAACCCGGAACACGTGCATGCCCGCCGCGCCAGCGTGCGCGCGGGTTTCGCGGTCATTGCACACACGATGGCACGCCGCTTGCAGAGATCACGGGCAAGTCCGGCGCAGTCGCGTCGGCGACGACGATCCGCAGCCCGTCGATGGCAGCGGACGAAACAGGCAGGGCCGGAGCGGGCGCCAATGCGCCGCTGCCGGTCAACTGGATGGAGACAAACCCGTGACGACGCCCGTTACCGTCGGTGTGATCGCGAACCCCGCATCGGGGCGCGACATCCGCCGCCTCACGACGCATGCATCCGTGTTTCCGACGGCGGAGAAGGCGAACATGATCGTGCGCCTGCTGGCCGGCCTCGGCGCGATGGGCGTCGAGCGCGTGCTGACGCTGCGCGACCGGACGGGCATCGCGACGCTGCTGCTGCGCGCGCTCGATACGCATCGCGCGGTCGCGCCGCACGAGCGCTGGCCCGAGGTCGAGTTCATCGACCTGCCGATCACGGATACCGTCGCCGATACGCACGCCGGCGCCGCGTACCTGCACCGGATGGAAGTCGCGCTGATCGTCGTGCTCGGCGGCGACGGCACCCATCGCGCGGTGGCCGCGCATTGCGGCGCGACGCCGCTCGTCGCGCTGTCCACCGGCACCAACAACGCCTTTCCCGAACATCGCGAGGCGACCGTCGCAGGCGTCGCGGCCGGACTCGTCGCGACCGGCGCCGTGCCGGCCGAGGTTGCGTTCACGCGCAACAAGCGGCTCGTCGTGCGCTGCGTGGCGGGTGCACGGCCGGGGCGCGAAGAGATTGCGCTCGTCGACGTGTGCGCGGCGCGACAGCGCTTCATCGGCGCCCGCGCGATTTCGGGGCCCGACGACATCGACTCGCTCTACCTGACGTTCGCGGAACCGGACGGCATCGGCCTGTCCGCGCTCGGCGGCGCATGGGCACCGCTCGAGCGCAGCGCGCCGCACGGGCTCGCGATGCGCTTCGCGGACGAAGGCAAGACGGCCGGCACGCCGCTCGTCGCACCGATTGCGCCGGGCCGCGTCGACCGCGTCGTGATGCGCAGCTGCGAGCGGCTCGAACCGGGCGCGTGGCAGACGATCCCGTTCGAGCGCGGCACGCTCGCGTTCGACGGCGAGCGCGAGATCGAGGTTGCGCGCGGCGATCGCTACGAGATTTCGCTCGACTGGCGCGGGCCGCTGACGGTCGACGTCGGCCGCACGCTGCGCTACGCGTCTTCGCGGCAATTGCTGCGCGATGCCGGCGCATGGCGCAACTGAGCCTCCGTTTTTCCGAACGACATTTCGACATCCATGACGATCGTCAAGGAGGCACCGATGGACAACGTGACCGGCCAGGCCGTGAACATCGACGGCGGCTTCACGTTCCACTGACGGCCGCAGGCCGTGCAATCCGTCGCCGCGGCACGGCCGCGGCGGCATTCGCAGTCAGACCTACCCAGGAGACACACATGACCGTTTCGACCCAGCTCAGCAGGGACAAGCTGCTGGACGCATACCGGCTGATGCGCACGATCCGCGAATTCGAGGAACGCCTGCACGTCGAATTCGCGACCGGAGAAATCCCCGGCTTCGTTCACCTGTACGCGGGCGAGGAAGCGTCCGCGGTCGGTACGATGCTGCACCTCGGCCTCGCCGACTACGTCGCGACCACGCACCGCGGCCACGGCCATTGCATCGCGAAGGGCGTCGACGTGCGCGGGATGATGGCCGAGATCTATGGCAAGAAGACCGGCGTCTGCCACGGCAAGGGCGGCTCGATGCACATCGCCGACCTGTCGATGGGGATGCTCGGCGCGAACGGGATCGTCGGCGCGGGCGGCCCGCTCGTGTGCGGCGCGGCGCTCGCGGCGAAGCACCGGAAGACCGGCGGCGTCGGCGTGTGCTTCTTCGGCGACGGTGCGTCGAACCAGGGCGTGATCTTCGAATCGATGAACCTCGCGTCGGTGTGGCGGCTGCCCGCGATCTTCGTCGCCGAAAACAACGGTTATGCGGAAGCGACGTCGTCGAGCTGGTCGGTCGCGACCGACAACATCGCCGATCGCGCGAACGGGTTCGGGATGCCGGGCGTGATCGTCGACGGCTTCGACTTCTTCGCGGTGCACGAAGCGCTCGGCGAGGCCGTCGAGCGTGCGCGCAACGGCGGCGGCCCGACGCTCGTCGAGGTGAAGTTCACGCGCTATTTCGGCCATTTCGAAGGCGATGCGCAGACCTACCGCGCACCCGGCGAGGTGCAGAAGCTGCGCGACGAGAAGGACTGCCTGAAGCATTTCGAGACGCGTGTCGTGCGCGCCGAAGCGCTGACGACCGACGATCTGCGCGCGGTCGACGCCCAGGTGAAGGCGCTGATCGACGACGCGGTCGCGCAGGCGAAGGCCGCGCCGCTGCCCGACGCGGCCGACCTGCTGACCGACGTCTACGTGTCGTATCCGTGAGCGCGGCCTGACACCGCAGCCGGCACGGCGAACCGAACATACCAGGAGACAGACATGGCAAGGAAGATCACTTATTCGCAGGCGATCAACGAGGCGCTCGCGCAGGAGATGGCGCGCGACGACAGCGTGATCGTGATGGGCGAGGACAATGCGGGCGGCGCGGGCGCGCCGGGCGAGGACGACGCGTGGGGCGGCGTGCTCGGCGTGACGAAGGGGCTGTTCCACAAGTTTCCGGGGCGCGTGCTCGATACGCCGCTGTCCGAAGGCGGCTACATCGGCGCGGCGGTCGGCGCGGCCGCGTGCGGGATGCGGCCCGTCGCGGAACTGATGTTCATCGATTTCATGGGCGTGTGCTTCGACCAGATCTTCAACCAGGCCGCGAAATTCCGCTACATGTTCGGCGGCAAGGCGGTGACGCCGGTCGTGATCCGCGCGATGTACGGCGCCGGGCTGCGCGCGGCCGCGCAGCACTCGCAGATGCTCACGTCGCTGTTCACGCACATCCCGGGGCTGAAGGTCGTGTGCCCGTCGACGCCGTACGACGCGAAGGGGCTGCTGATCCAGGCGATCCGCGACGACGATCCCGTGATCTTCCTCGAGCACAAGCTGCTTTACACGCGCGAGGGCGACGTGCCGGAGGAGTCCTATGCGATTCCGTTCGGCGAGGCGAACGTGATGCGCGACGGCGACGACGCGACCATCGTCACGTACGGCAGGATGGTGCATCTCGCGATGGATGCGGCCGCGAAGCTCGCGAAGGACGGTATCCAGGTCGACGTGATCGACCTGCGCACGACGTCGCCGCTCGACGAGGAAACCATCCTCGAAAGCGCGGCGCGCACCGGGCGCGTGGTGGTCGTCGACGAAGCGAACCCGCGCTGCTCGATCGCGACCGACATCGCCGCGCTCGTCGCACAGCGCGCGTTCCGAACGCTCAAGGCGCCGATCGAGCTCGTGACCGCGCCGCATACGCCCGCGCCGTTCGCGAGCGTGCTGGAAGACCTGTATATCCCGTCCGCCGATGCGATTGCGCAGGCGGTCCTGAAGACGAGGAGCTGACACGATGTCGATTCACATGATCACGATGCCCAAGTGGGGGCTGTCGATGGAGCAGGGGCAGGTCAACGGCTGGCTGAAGGCGATCGGCGAACGCGTGACGAAGGGCGACGAAGTGCTCGACGTCGAGACCGACAAGATCTCGTCGGGCGTCGAATGTGCGTTCGACGGCACGCTGCGCCGGCAGGTCGCGCAGGAAGGCGAAACGCTGCCGGTCGGCGCGCTGCTCGGCGTCGTCGCAGCGGCCGACGCGAGCGATGCCGACATCGATGCGGCGATCGCCGAGTTCCAGCGCGATTTCGTGCCGAGCGCGGCATCGGACGAAGCGGCGGGCCCGCAGCCCGAGAAGGCGCAGATCGGCGGCCGTACGGTGCGCTTCCTGAAGCTCGGCGACGGCGCGGGCACGCCCGCCGTGCTGATCCACGGCTTCGGCGGCGACCTGAACAACTGGCTGTTCAATCACGCGGACCTCGCCGCGCACCGGCCCGTATGGGCGCTCGACTTGCCCGGTCATGGCGAGTCGGGCAAGGCGGTCGACACGGGCAGTCTCGATGAGTTGGCGGACGCGGTGCTCGCGCTGCTCGATGCGCAGCACATCGACCGCGCGCACCTGATCGGCCATTCGATGGGCGGCGCGGTCGCGATGGCCGCGGCCGAACGCGCGCCGCAGCGCGTCGCGTCGCTGACGCTGATCGCGAGCGCGGGGCTCGGCACCGACATCAACCGCGTCTATATCGACGGCTTCGTCGCCGGCAACAGCCGCAACACGCTGAAGCCGCACCTCGGTGCGCTGTTCGCGGACAACGCGCTCGTGACGCGGCAGCTCGTCGAGGATCTCGTCAAGTACAAGCGGCTCGAAGGCGTACAGGCCGCGCTGGAGAAAATCGCGAACGCCGCGTTCGACGGCGCGGCGCAGCGGCGCGTGTTCCGCGACCGGCTCGCGTCGCTCGCGCCGCGCACGCTCGTGATCTGGGGCGAGCGCGACCAGGTGATCCCCGCGCAGCACGCGCGGGGCTTGCCGGACGGCGTGCGCGCCGAGGTGATCGCCGGCAGCGGGCACATGGTGCAGATGGAGGCGGCCGCCGACGTGAACCGCCTGATCGTCGCGTTTCTCGGAGACTGACGATGGCCGCCGCGCTCGAACGACCCAGCCTCACGGCGCTCGGCCAGCCGGGCGCGAGAAGCCGCGACAAGCTCGCGCGCATTCCGGTGCGCGTCGAGCCCGCGGCCGGCGCGGCGCTGCCGAAGCCGCCGTGGCTGCGCGCGCGGCCGATGATGAGCGCGGCGGTGGCCGACATGGCTGCCGTGCTGCGCGACCATCGGCTGCATTCCGTCTGCGAGGAGGCGATGTGCCCGAACATCGGCGAATGCTTCGCGCAGCGCACCGCGACCTTCATGATCATGGGCGGGCTGTGCACGCGACGTTGCCCGTTCTGCGACGTCGCGCACGGCCGTCCCGAGCCGCTCGATCCCGACGAGCCCGCGCGGCTGGCCGATGCGGTCGCGGCGCTCGGGCTGCGCTACGTCGTGATCACGTCGGTCGACCGCGACGACCTGCGCGACGGCGGCGCCGCGCATTTCGCCGCGTGCATCGCGGCGGTGCGCGCGAGCGTGCCGGGTATCGGCGTCGAGGTGCTGACGCCGGACTTCCGCGGCCGCGTCGCGCGCGCGCTCGACGCGCTGTCGTCGGCCTGGCCGGACGTGTTCAACCACAACATCGAGACGGTGCCGTCGCTGTATCGCGCGGCGCGGCCGGGCGCCGACTATCGCGGCTCGCTCGCACTGCTCGCGCAGGCGAAGGCCGCGCGGCCGACGCTCGTGACGAAGTCGGGGCTGATGCTCGGGCTCGGCGAGCGCGACGACGAGGTGCGCGACACGCTGCGCGACCTGCGCGCGCACGAAGTCGACGTGCTGACGCTCGGCCAGTATATGGCGCCGTCCGAGCACCATCTGCCGGTGCGGCGCTACGTGAGCCCGGACGCATTCGCCGCGTGGCGCGACGAGGCGCTGGCGCTCGGTTTCAGGGAAGTCGTTGCCGGTCCGCTCGTGCGCTCGTCCTATCACGCGGCCGACGTGCTGGCGGATGCGTAGCGGGCAGCGCGTCAGGCCGGCTGAGTCGATACGTGCGCGCGGCTTACGTGGCGCAGGTAGAACACGAGCCCGGCGCCCGCGAGCATCAGGCTGACCGTGTTCGCGAACCAGAAGCCGCGCGCGCCGGTCAGCCATGCGGGCGCGATGCCGCCCACATCGAAGCCGAGCACGTAGCCGCCGCTGAGCCCGACGCCCCACAGCGCGACCGCATAGATCACGGTCGGCACGATCGCGACCTTGTACGCGCGCAGCACGAACGCCGACGTGACCTGCAGCGCATCGAACACGTGGTAGCACGCGACGATCGCGACGAGCGGCATCGCGGCCGCGGCGACGGCCGGGTTCGGCGTATAGCCGCCGACGATCAGCGGGCGCAGCGTAAAGACGAGCAAGCCGTATGTCGCGGCAACGCCGCACGCGAAAATCACGCTGTGCCGGCCGAGCAGCCGTGCTTCTTCGGGGCGTCCGGCGCCGAGCGCGCGCGCGACCAGCGTCGAGGCCGCCACGCCGATCGACAGCGGCGTCATGTACAGCACCGCGCCGATGTTGCCGGCGATCTGGTGGCCGGCGAGCGTCGTCGTGCCGAACTGCGCGATGAACAGCGCCATGCACGTGTACGACGTGACCTCGATCAGGTATGACAGGCCCATCGGCACGCCGAGTTTCAGGATCGCCTTCTGGCGCTCCCAGACGGGCCAGCAGAAGCGCGAGAAGATCGCGAGCGGCGCGAACACGTCGAGCTTCGCGAGCAGCGTATAGCCGATCAGCGCGAGCGCCCAGTTGATCAGCGTGCTGGCAAGCCCGCAGCCGGGGCCGCCGAGGGCCGGCACGCCGAACCCGCCGAAGATGAACCACACGTTGAGCGGAAACTTGAGCAGCAACGCACCGATCTGCAGGATCATCGCAAGCCGCGGCTTGCCGGCCGCGTTGGTCAGCGCGTTGTAGATGCGGAAGACGAGGCTGGCGGGCAGCCCGTACGACAGGATGCGCAGGTAGTCGACGGTGCGCTCGTGCAGCACGGCGGGCGCGTGCGCGACGCGCAGCAGCGGCTCGGGAAAATGCAGCAGCAGGAAGCCGGGCACCGCGAGCAGCAGCGCGAGCCACAGTGCCTGGCGGACTTCCTCGCCGATCTCGGCATAGCGCCGCGCGCCGTACAGTTGCCCGGTGATCGGCTGCAGCGCGGACAGGATGCCCGTCAGGCCGATGTAGATCGACACATAGATCGACGAGCCGAGCCCGAGCGCGGCGAGATCGGTGGCCGAGTAGCGGCCGACCATCGCGGTGTCGATCACGCCGAACGCGATGATCGCGAGCTGGCCGACCAGCACCGGCCACGCGAGACCGACGATCCGGCGGATGTCGCCGAACATCGTCAATCGGCTGCCCGGCGGCGCGGCGGGCGCCGCTTGACGGGCGTCTTCGGCCGTTCGATGCGCTCGTACAGGCGGAAGCGTTCATCGCGGTCGGCGACGCGGCGGCCTTCCCACACGAGACGCCACACGTATTGCGACATCGCGCTCGGTTCGCCGAAGTCGGAACGGTCCTGGCGCAGGATCACGTCGCAGTCGCCGGAGAAATCGAAGTGCATGTTGCCGAAGTACGCGAAGGTCGCGATTTGCGCATCGCCAAGCCGCACCGGCGAGATGCACTCGTAGTCGGACGGCAGGTGCAGCGCGATCTGCTGCGCGACATCGCGATAGGTCCGGCCGTAGTTGACGATCGGCAGCCACAGCGTCATCAGCAGCACCCACATGAGCGTGGTGCCGGCGCCCGACAGCACGACGCTGCGCCACAGCACCTTCGGCTGCCGCGAGACGCGCCAGCGCACGAGCACGCACCAGCACACGGTGACGATCACCGCGCAGATGAACGACAGGATCTTGAAATGCGGTTCGTAGCCCGGCACGAGGCGCGCGAGGTTGCGAGCGAGCGGATGCGGGAAACCCGTGAGCGACGCGAGCCATACGAGCCATACGAAGGTGCCGAGGATCGTGAAGCTCAGTACCGCGAACCAGTCGAACGCGTTGATCGCACCGCGCTTGAGGGTCGGCAGCGCGAACGTCGCGAGCACTGCGAGCGGCGGCAGCAACAGCATGTACATGCGGTTCGATTGCTGGCTCTGCAGGATCACGAGCGCGACGAGCGGCACGGCGACCGACAGCGGAATCGCGATGTGCGCGCGGCGGCGCATGCCGGCCCAGCTCCACCATGCCCAGATCGCGAGCGGCCATGCGGGCCACGTGAACAGCGGCAGGTTCTTCGCCGCATACGCGAGCACGGCGGTCGGCGGGCCCGAAAAGCGCATCAGGCTGCCGTGGATCCACTGGTTGAAGAACCACGCGGCGTCGTCGGGCGCCGCGACGAACGCGGCAAGCGGCCACAGTGCGAAGATTGCGGCCGCGAGCGGCACGCCGACCAGCGGCAGGCGCAGGTTGCGCATCTCGGGCGTGACGAGCCACAGCGCGGCGGTGCCGGCGAGCAGCGCGACGACCAGCACCGGGTTGCCGGACAGCGCGACGAGGCCGATCGCGAGGCCCCACCACAGCGCGCCCTGCATCGGCTTGTCGATGCCGCGCACGATCCCGTAGACGAGCATCGCGATCCACGCGAACTGCGCGACCTGCGGCGTTGTTTCGTGCCCGCGTTCCGCGAGGCCGAAGCACGCGACGAGGACCAGCAGCGCGCCGTCGGCGAGCGTGCGGCCGTAGTCGCGCGGCTCCGGCTCGCCGCCGAACGCGTACTTGAACGGCTGGACCTCGGCGCGCCGGCCGAGCAGGTAGGCCGCATACCAGACGAACGCGCACGCGACGCAGAACAGCACGCCCGTGTCGACGCGCGACGCGTTGCTTGCATCGACCCACGGGCCGAGGCCGCGGATCGACAGCGCGCCGAGCCAGTAGCCGAGCGGCCCGTCGGTCGTGATGAACTTGCCGACCAGGTTCGGCAGCAGCCAGTCGTGCCAGCCGCCCTTGGCCATCGTCCACATCACGCCGAAGCCCGCCGCGTCCTCGTTTTTCCACGGGTCGCGGCCGAACAGGCCGAACGCGGCGTAGACGAAGCAGAGCGTGAGCAGCAGCCAGCGCGGCAGCGCACGCGTGGCGGAGGCGGTGAGACGGACGACAGGCTTCATGCAGATGAGCGTTTTGTTATGGGCGGGCGGGCGGCGCGGGTGCGCACGGTCGAGCCGGTTTCGAGCATCCGGCATTGTAGACGCGCCGGCTGTTGCGCGTCAGGTCGTTGCCCGGGTGCCGGCCGGTGCTTTCCCGGCGAGCAGAGACAAAAAAGGGCAGCCTGGGCTGCCCTTTTTGTGCGATACCGGTGCGTTGCAACCACCGGATGCGGTGCGAAGCTTACTTCGCCTTGCCGCTGGCGCGTACGCCGAACTTGTTCTTGAACTTCTCGACACGGCCTGCCGTGTCCATGATCTTTTGCTGACCCGTGTAGAACGAGTGCGATTCCGACGACACTTCGATCTTGGCGAGCGGGTAGGTCTTGCCGTCGAGTTCGATGTTTTCGCGCGTCTGGATCGTCGAGCGCGTGATGAACTTGAAGCCGTTCGACATGTCTTGGAAGACGACTTCGCGGTAGTTCGGGTGGATGCCTTCTTTCATGGTCTTTCCTTGGTGAGAGCGGTAGCCAACCCGCCGCTTGCCGTGCTGGAGCGCGCACATTGCGCATACCAGACGACGCCAAGCCCGGCGCGAGCCACTTGCCTAAGGTCGAAAAACGGCGATTATGCCAGAAAATCAGATGGTTGACGAATAATTTTCACGGTGCGTCGAGCGCGCCGGTGCCCGCCGGATCCTGCCGGTAATAGCGGGCGAGCAGCCGGTACAGCTCCGGAAATTCGGACTCGAACGCTTTCGGCCGCACGAACAGCGCTTCGCTGCACACCGCGAAGAATTCCGACGGATGGTCGGCCGCATACGGATCGATCAGCGATTCCCGCTCGAAGCGCGCCCACGCGCGGTCCGGCACCGCGTCGACGCGTGCGCAGAACTGGTCGTACGCATGCTCGAACACGTCGGCCCACGCCTGCGCGTCGAGGTGCGGCGCGTGCCAGCGGCGAAAAAGGGGCGGATAGCCGTCGGCCGCGCCGTTGACCATGTCGATCTTGTGCGCGAACTCGTGGATCACGACGTTGTACGCGTCATGGCCGTCCGTCATCTGCGCGTCTTCCCACGACAGGATCACGGGGCCGCCTTCCCATGCCTCGCCGCTCGCATCCTGCTCGACTTCGTGGACGACGCCGTCCTCGTCCTGCACGGTCTTGCGGATCACGAATTCGCCCGGATACACGACGACGCCGACCCAGCCGTCGTACAGCGACAGGTCGAGATTCAGCACCGGCAGGCAGGCTTGCGCGGCGATCGCGACGATCATCGCGTCGGTCAGTTCGAGCCCGTGCGCGGTCGAAAACGATTTCTTCGCGATGAACAGGCTCGTCAGCTCGCGCAGCCGGCCGAGCGCGTCGGGCGACAGCGTCGCGAGGAACGGCAGGCGCTCGACGGTGTCCTTCCACAGCGCGTCGGGGATCGGGTGGCTGCGCAGCGCGCGGTCGCGGCGGCGGTCGTCGAACCAGCGGGTGAGTTTCGAGAGCATGGAGGCTGCGGACGGAAATCCAAAGCCTGTCTTTTAACTCAATCGATCTCTTTTTGCCATGCCGCGAAGAGGCCGCCGACGAGCGCGATGCCCGCCAGGAAGTAAAAGCCGTCGAGCGACGCGAGGAACGACGCCTGTTGCGCGACCATGCGGGCGATGGCGGCGATCGCGAGGCCGTGCGCTTCGTTCAGCGCGTGCCCGGCGGCCGCATAGCTGCGCGTCAGGGCGTCGACGGTCTGCTGGAACATCGGGTCGAACACGTTCGTACGTTCGACGAGCCGCGTCTGGTGCACGGCCACGCGATGCTGCTCGACGATGATCACCGACGACGTCGCGAACGAGATCGTCAGTTGCCGGACGATGTTCTTCAGCCGGTAGCCGTGCGTGTACTCGTCGATCGCGAAGATCCGGAACGTCAGGTTGGCCACCGGCAGCACGATGAAGAGCAGCAGCAGCCCGCGCAGCAGCAGCGGGACGGTCAGCGCGGCTTCGCCGACCTGCGGCGTCATCCGCGTCATCCACAGCGCGGCCGTGACGGCGATCGCGAACCCCGGCACGACGAACCACTTCTTGTGCGTGACGAATTTCGCGTAGCGCAGGTACGCGAACAGCGCGGTGGCCGAGATCAGCGACATCGTGCCGACCAGGCGCCCGGCGTTCTCGACCGGATAGCCGAGCCCGCCTTCGAGAAACCGCGATGTCAGGTAACTGAAACCCGTCGTCTCGTAGTAATAGAACATGTAGAGCAGCAGCCCGACCTGGAACGTCCTTTCGCGGAATGCATGCAGCCGCACGAGCGGCGTCGGGTGATGCCACTGGTGATACGCGAACCATGCGAGTGCGCCGATCCCCAGGATCGTCAGCAGGATCAGCGTCGGCGAGCCGCTGTAGAGCTGGTAATGCACCTGCTGCAGCACGATCTGCAGCGCACCTTGCGCGAGCGCGAACACGACATACGGCCAGAAGTGCCCGGAGCCGCGTTCGTCGTCGGGTGTCCTGCCCGAATCGGGCAGCGTGAGCAGCGCGAGGATCGCGAACGCGATGCCGGCGGGCGCCGTGCACGCGAACAGCGCGCGCCACGTCGAATGCGCGACGAGCAGCCCGCCGACGATCGGCGCGAGCGCGCTGCCGAGCAGGATCATGATCAGGAACGCGCGCGTCGCGGGCGGCCGTTCCTGCGGCTTGAAGCTGATCTGGATCAGGATCCGGCACGCGCCCATCATCGGGCCGATGAAGTAGCCCTGGAAACCTCGCGCGAACGCGAGTTCCAGTGACGTGTCGGCGAGCGCGGCCGCGATCGCGCCGAACGAGAACATCAGCATGCAGCCCGCGACGTAGCGGCGATGCCCGAGCCGGTCGACCCACCATTGCTGCTGCAGGATGCCGAGCACGGCCGTGACCGCGTACGCGCTCGACGACCACACGAGTTCGTCGGGCGATGCGTTGATGCCGCCCGCGATGTAGCTCGCGAAGAACGAGAAGGCCGCATTGTCGAAGTAGTCGATGCCGGTGACGAGCGCGAGCGCCCACGGGAACAGGTCCGCGCGCAGGTTCGCGCGGCTCCATAGCGGCGAGCGGCCGGGCACCGCGTTCATTCGCGATCCTTGCGAGTGCGCCGCGTGCCGGCTTCGGCCCGCCGCTGCGCGATCAGCGCATCGGGGTTTTCGCCGGCGAGACGCCGCTCGACGTAGTCGATGTCGTGCTGCAGTTCCTTGCGCAGCGCGACGGCTTCCTTCAGTTCGCGCTGGACGGCCGCGATCCGCCGGTCGAGCGTGTCGATCTGCTCGGCGAGGCCGGTGCGGATGTCGCGCAGCGACGCGTCCGAGTAGCGGCGCCGGCCGTCGCCCGTTTCCTCCAGCGGGCGCTTCAGCATTTCGGTGATGCCGTGCAGCGAGAAGCCGAGCGCGCGCAGCCGCAGGATGCGCGCGAAGCGTTCGAGATCGGCTTCGTCGTAGAGGCGGTAGCGGCCTTCGCTGCGCGACGGCGTGACGAGCCCGCGCTCTTCGTAATACTTCAGCGTGCGCGGCGTGACGCCGAGCCGCGATGCGGCGTCGCTCACGGTCAGCAGCGGGGTGGAGGCGTCGTTCGGCATCGGGGGGGATTCGGTCGGGGCGATGCCGTGATTATAGATCAACCTGTACGTTCACGTTCAGGTTGGGGCAAAAAAACGGCCGCCGGGCAGGATGCGCGGGCGGCCGTTCGTTGCGGCGCGGGGCGATCAGCCGCCGCGACGCATCAGGTCGAAGAACTCGGAGTTGCTCTTCGTCTGGCGAATCTTGTCGAGCAGGAATTCCATTGCCTCGACTTCGTCCATGTCGTGGATGAACTTGCGCAGCACCCAGATCTTTTGAAGGATCTCGGGCTTGATCAGCATTTCCTCGCGACGCGTGCCCGACTTGTTCAGGTTGATCGACGGATAGACGCGCTTTTCCGCGAGGCGGCGCTCGAGGTGCACTTCCATGTTGCCGGTGCCCTTGAACTCTTCGTAGATCACGTCGTCCATGCGGCTGCCGGTTTCGATCAGCGCGGTGCCGATGATCGTCAGCGAGCCGCCTTCCTCGATGTTGCGCGCCGCGCCGAAGAAGCGCTTCGGACGCTGCAGTGCATTCGCGTCGACGCCGCCCGTCAGCACCTTGCCCGATGCCGGGATCACGGTGTTGTATGCGCGTGCGAGACGCGTGATCGAGTCGAGCAGAATCACGACGTCGTGCTTCATTTCGACGAGGCGCTTGGCCTTCTCGATCACCATTTCGGCGACCTGCACGTGACGCGTGGCCGGTTCGTCGAACGTCGACGCGATGACTTCGCCGGCGACCGAGCGCTGCATTTCGGTCACTTCTTCGGGGCGCTCGTCGATCAGCAGCACGAACAGGACGACGTCCGGGTGGTTCTGCTTGATCGCGTGTGCGATGTGCTGGAGCATCACGGTCTTGCCCGACTTCGGCGACGCGACCAGCAGGCCGCGCTGGCCCTTGCCGATCGGCGCGATCATGTCGATGATGCGGCCCGTGACGTTCTCTTCGCCGCGCATCTCGCGTTCGAGCGCCAGCGGCTTGTTCGGGTGCAGCGGCGTGAGGTTCTCGAACATGATCTTGTGTTTCGAGGCCTCGGGCGGCTGCCCGTTGACTTTGTCGACCTTCACCAGCGCGAAGTAGCGCTCGCCGTCCTTCGGCGTGCGGACTTCACCTTCGATGGTGTCGCCGGTGTGCAGGTTGAAGCGGCGGATCTGCGACGGGCTGATATAGATGTCGTCGGTGCTCGCGAGGTACGACATTTCCGGCGAGCGCAGGAAGCCGAAGCCGTCCGGCAGCACTTCGAGCGTACCGTCGCCGAAGATCGTCTCTCCCGTCTTGGCGCGCTTTTTAAGAATGGCGAACATCAACTCCTGCTTGCGCAGGCGGTTCGCGTTTTCGATCTCGAGGCCATTGGCCATTTCGATCAGTTCGGACACGTGCAGAGACTTGAGCTCGGATAAATGCATACGGAGAACCCGCCAGGGAGGAGAAGCGACGAAAGAAATAAGGGAGGAGGGCGAGCGGAAGCGCTCAGAGACTTAAATGCGTCTTGTAGACGTTTTTTAATTCTAGCATAGGCCGATTCGCGCTTGAGCGGCCGATCGGCGGCTTGACGACGGACGTGTTGCCGGTTGACAACACGTCCGCGGAACTGCCGGTATTACAGGTGGCTGTCCAGGAATGCGGTGAGCTGCGACTTCGACAGCGCGCCGACCTTCTGCGCGGCGGCCGCGCCGTTCTTGAACAGGATCAGCGTCGGGATGCCGCGCACGCCGAACTTCGCGGGCGTGGCCTGGTTGTCGTCGACGTTGATCTTCGCGATTTGCAGCTTGTCGCCGTAGTCCTTTGCGACTTCGTCGAGGATCGGGGCGATCATTTTGCACGGGCCGCACCATTCGGCCCAGAAATCGACGAGCACGGGCTTGTCGGACTTGACGACGTCCTGTTCGAACGATGCGTCGCTGATGTGTTTGATCTGTTCGCTCATTGGGTCAATACCTCTTACGGTTCGGGGACTGCCTGCTTGCGCGTTGCGGCGTACCGGCCGCCGTAGGCTGCCGGCCGCCGCGGCAGGTCACTCCGCTCCCCGGAAGAAAGAGGGGCGTAAGCGCTGCATGCCGCGGCTCGCGGGTCGTTCGGGCGTCATATTAGCCTAAATTGCTATCTGCTGCGGGCGGCGATAGTAGCCGCTACGCGAGTAGGGGTACGACGCGACGTTCGACCGTTGTGCCCCGCAGGTGGAGGCCGGCTCGCGAATTACAAGGGGGTGGCATATATGTAGCGATTTGGGGCACTGAACACGCGTCGGCTGGCAGGGTTGTTCGCATTGGTGCGAACAAACGGTCGCATTCGTCCGGAAGCGGTGATAGAATATGCCGTGACGGGCCTCCTCGCATGGTGGGGCGGTGAACCTGGTCAGGTCGGGAACGAAGCAGCCACAATCGTTTTCCGCCAGTGCCGAGGGTCGGGCTCGTCACCTTCCTTCTCGCCCCGTTCGCAGGGCGTTTTTTATTTCCGCGTCACACTCCGTTTTACCTGCACTTTGCCCGTCTTTCGCACCGTTTCGCGTGTCGGCGCAACGCAGCGTTACTGATACAATTTCCCGATGACCTATCAAGTTCTCGCACGCAAGTGGCGTCCGAAGGATTTCGCTTCGCTCGTCGGCCAGGAGCACGTCGTCAGGGCGCTCACGCACGCGCTCGACGGCGGGCGTCTCCATCACGCCTATCTGTTTACCGGAACCCGCGGTGTCGGCAAGACGACGCTGTCGCGGATCTTCGCGAAGGCGCTCAACTGTGAAACCGGCGTCACGTCGCAGCCGTGCGGCGTGTGCCGTGCCTGTCGCGAGATCGACGAGGGGCGTTTCGTCGATTACGTGGAGATGGATGCCGCGAGCAACCGCGGCGTCGACGAAATGGCCGCGCTGCTCGAGCGCGCGGTGTACGCGCCCGTCGATGCGCGCTTCAAGGTCTACATGATCGACGAAGTGCACATGCTGACGAACCACGCGTTCAACGCGATGCTGAAGACGCTCGAAGAGCCGCCGCCACACGTCAAGTTCATCCTCGCGACGACCGATCCGCAGAAAATTCCCGTCACCGTGCTGTCGCGCTGCCTTCAGTTCAACCTGAAGCAGATGCCGGCCGGGCACATCGTGTCGCATCTCGAACGGATCCTCGGCGAAGAGCGGATCACGTTCGAGCCGCAGGCGCTGCGCCTGCTCGCGCGTGCCGCGCAGGGCAGCATGCGCGACGCGCTGTCGCTCACCGACCAGGCGATCGCCTATTCGGCGAACGAGGTGACCGAGTCGGCCGTGTCGGGCATGCTCGGCGCGCTCGACCAGACTTACATGGTGCGCCTGCTCGACGCGCTCGCGGCCGGCGGCGGCCCGGAAATCCTCGCGATTGCCGACGAGATGTCGCTGCGCAGCCTGTCGTTCTCGACTGCGCTGCAGGATCTCGCGAGCCTGCTGCACCGGATCGCATGGGCGCAGTTCGCGCCGGGCTCGGTGCTCGACGAATGGCCGGAAGCGGCCGACCTGCGCCGCTTCGCGGAGACGCTGAGCCCCGAGCAGGTGCAGTTGTTCTATCAGATCGCGACGGTCGGCCGCGCGGAGCTCGGCCTCGCGCCGGACGAGTACGCCGGTTTCACGATGACGCTGCTGCGGATGCTCGCGTTCGAGCCGGCCGTTGCCGCCGGCAGTGCGCCGGGCGGCCAGCCGTCCGTGCCGCGTGCAGTGCCGGGCCCGCGCGCTGCCGCGGCTTCGGCCGCTGCGGCGAAGCCGGTATTGGCTGCCGCCGCCGACGCAGTGCGTCCGCAGGCTGCCGCACCGGCTGCCCCCGTTGCGCCGGTTGTGCGTTCAGCGCCGGCGCAGTCCGGCGCCGAAGCGAGCCGGCCGGCCGTGAAGCCGGCTGCAGCCCAGGCGTCCGCGCCGGTTCCGGTTGATGCACAAGTTGTCGAGGCGCCGCAGCCGGAAGCGAATGCGGCGCCGCAAGCGGCGCCGGCCGGCGATATGCCGCCACCGGCCCGCAAGGAACCCGAGCCACCTGCCGCTGCTGCCGTTGCGCAACGAAACGACGAACCGGCTGCGCCGGCCGAACCGGTGCCGCGTGCTGCGCCACCCGAGCCCGCCGCGCGTCCGGCATCGCGCGCAGGCGGTGCCGCTGCCGCGCTCGACGTGCTGCGCAACGCGGGGATGCGTGTGTCGTCCGACCGTGCGCGGGCAGGCGCCGCCCCGAAGCCGGCGGTCCAGCCGGCCGCCGAGAAGCCGGCCGCGCCGCGTCCTGCCGTGCAGGTGCCGACGCCGCGCGCTGCCGCCCGTGCGCCGCAAGCATCCGATTCGCGCCAGGCTTCGCCGCCGTGGGAGGACATCCCGCCGGACGACTACGTGCCGCTCAGCGCCGACGAGATGTTCGGCGGGCCCGACGATGGCTTCGTCCCCGTGTTCGACAGCGGTCCCGACGATGTGCGCGTGGCGCCGCAGCCGGCGGAAGCGCGTCCGGCCGCACCGGTCGACACGCGTCCGTTGCCGCCCGCGATCGCGCTCGATCCGGTCGGTTTCGACGGCGAATGGCCGGCGCTGGCCGCGCGGCTGCCGCTCAAGGGCGTCGCATACCAGCTCGCGTTCAACAGCGAACTGACGGCTGTCGATGCGACCACGTTGAAACTTTCCGTGCCGGTGCCGCAGTACGCGGACGCCGCGCAGGTCGCGAAGCTGAAGGCCGCGCTGGCCGATGCGCTCGGCAAGCCGGTCGAAGTGGCGGTCGAGGTCGGGCCTGCACGACGCACGGCGGCGGCGCTCGACGCGGCCGCGCGCGCGGCTCGCCAGCGCGAGGCCGAGCAGGAGATTCATGGCGACCCGTTCGTCCAGCAGCTCGTGCGCGACTTCGGTGCGCGCATCGTCGAGGGCTCGGTGCGCCCGCTCGCCGATTCGGCGCCGGACGGCCCGCCGCCGACGCTGCATTGAACTGACCGCACCGCGACAGGCACAATCACGCCCGCACACACTGGCCGGCACGCTCGGCGTGCCGGTTTTCACACGATCAAGAAAGAAGGAGTATTCCCATGTTGAAAGGCAACCTCGCCGGACTGATGAAGCAAGCGCAGCAAATGCAGGAAAACATGAAGAAGATGCAGGAGCAGCTTGCGCTGATCGAGGTCGAAGGGCAGTCGGGGGCGGGCCTCGTCAAGGTGACGATGACGTGCCGCAACGAAGTGCGTCGCGTGTCGATCGACCCGAGCCTGCTCGCGGACGACAAGGACATGCTCGAGGATCTCGTCGCGGCTGCGTTCAACGACGCCGTGCGCAAGGCCGAAGCGACGTCGCAGGAAAAGATGAGCGGCATGACGTCGGGCCTGCCGCTGCCCCCGGGCTTCAAGCTGCCGTTCTGAACGCGGCGTCCTTGCCACTGTTTGCCGCCGTATGAAACAGCCGTCCGCCCTGTCCGCTCTCGTCGAGGCACTACGCGTGCTGCCCGGCGTCGGGCCGAAATCCGCGCAGCGCATGGCGGTCCACCTGATGCAGCACGACCGCGAGGGCGCGGAGCGGCTCGGCCGGTCGCTGCTGTTCGCGACCGAGCATCTGCAGCACTGCGAGAAGTGCAACACGTTCACCGAAGCGCAGATTTGCGAGGTCTGCAGCGACGAAGAGCGTGATCCGACGCTGCTGTGCGTCGTCGAGACGCCTGCCGACCAGATCATGCTCGAGCAGACGATGACTTACCGCGGGCTGTATTTCGTGCTGATGGGGCGACTGAGCCCGCTCGACGGGATCGGTCCGAAGGAAATCCATTTCGACCGCCTCGTGCGACGCGCGTCCGACGGAATCGTGAAGGAAGTCGTGCTCGCGACCAACTTCACGAACGAGGGCGAGGCTACCGCGCACTACCTCGGCCAGACGCTGAAGGCGCGCGGCTTGGCGGTCACGCGCCTCGCGCGCGGCGTGCCGGTGGGTGGCGAGCTCGAATACGTCGACGCGGGCACCATCGCCCGCGCGATGCTCGACCGCCGCACGATGTAAGCCGGGCGCCGCCTGCCGGCGGCGCCGTTCCTCATGCCAGGGAGACACATGAGCACCAGCCAGGGCCCGCTCGCGGGCGTCAAAGTGCTCGAATTCGGAACGCTGATCGCGGGGCCGTTCGCGTCGCGGCTGTTCGCCGAATTCGGCGCTGAAGTGATCAAGATCGAGGATCCGAACGGCGGCGACCCGCTGCGCAAGTGGCGCAAGCTTCATCCGGAGCAGGGCGGCACGTCGCTGTGGTGGTCCGTCCAGGCGCGCAACAAGAAATCGGTCACGCTCAACCTGAAATCCGATGCCGGCAAGGCGATCGCGCGGCAGCTCGCGAGCGAGGCCGACATCGTGATCGAGAACTTCCGTCCGGGCCTGCTCGAAAAGCTCGGGCTCGGTTACGACGTGCTGTCGGCCGACAACCCGGGCCTCGTGATGGTGCGCCTGTCCGGCTACGGGCAGACGGGCCCGTACCGCGACCGGCCCGGCTTCGGCGCGATCGCCGAATCGATGGGCGGGCTGCGCCACATCACCGGCTATCCCGACCTGCCGCCGCCGCGCATCGGCATCTCGATCGGCGATTCGATCGCCGCGCTGCACGGCGTGATCGGCGCGCTGATGGCGCTCCATCACCGCAAGGTCAACGGCGGCGCGGGGCAGGTGGTCGACGTTGCACTGTATGAAGCCGTATTCAACATGATGGAAAGCGTGGTGCCCGAATACGGCGTGTACGGGATGGTGCGCGAGCGCACCGGCGCGTCGCTGCCGGGCATCGTTCCGTCTAATACCTATGCGTGCCGCGACGGCAGCATCGTGATCGGCGGCAACAGCGACCCGATCTTCAAGCGGCTGATGAAGGCGATCGAGCGCGACGACCTCGCCGACGATCCCGCGCTTGCGCGCAACGACGGGCGCGTGCCGCGCACGCAGGAAATCGACGACGCGATTGCCGAGTGGCTCGCGCCGCGCACGATCGACGATGCGCTTGTCGTGCTCAACGCGGCCGACGTGCCCGCCGGGCGCATCTACAGCGCCGCGGACATGTTCACCGATCCGCAGTTCGTCGCGCGGCAGATGATCCAGCGCTTCAAGCTCGCCGACGGCACCGACATTCCGCTCCCGAACATCACGCCGAAGCTGTCGGACACGCCGGGCGAAACGCGCTGGCTCGGGCCCGAGCTCGGCGAGCATACGGATGAGGTGCTGCGCGGCCTCGGCTACGACGCGCAGGCGATTGCCGCGCTGCGCGACGCGGGCGCGATCTGAGCGCGGAACGCCGCCGCTCGATGCGGCGGCGCACCGTGCGCAATCGCTCGTCCGCGGCCGCCGGACTGTCGCTCTCGCGCCATCTTTCCTCGGTTACAATCGCCGGATGCGAATCCTACTCAGCAACGACGACGGCTATCTCGCCCCCGGTCTCGCCGCGCTCAGCGAAGCGCTGCAGCCGCTGGCCGAACTCACGGTGATCGCGCCCGAGCAGAACTGCAGCGGCGCATCGAATTCCCTCACGTTGTGGCGGCCGCTGTCGGTGCAGCGCGCGACGGGTACGGGTTTCTTCTACGTGAACGGCACGCCGACCGATTCGGTGCACGTCGCGTTGACGGGGATGGCCGACGCGAAGCCGGACCTCGTCGTGTCGGGGATCAACAACGGCCAGAACATGGGCGAAGACACGCTCTATTCGGGGACAGTTGCAGCGGCTACCGAAGGCATCATGTTCGGCGTTCCCGCCATCGCATTCTCGCTGGCCGACAAGGGCTGGACCCATCTGGCGGACGCCGCGCGTGTCGCCGCGGAAATCGTCGAGCACTTCCTCGCGAATCCGCTGCCGGGCCAGCCGCTGCTGAACGTCAATATTCCGAACCTGCCTTACGACGAACTGAAGGGCTGGAAGGTCACGCGCCTCGGCAAGCGTCATCCGTCGCAGCCGGTGATTCGCCAGACCGACCCGCGCGGCGAGCCGGTCTACTGGATCGGGGCGGCGGGCGCGGCGCTGGACGCGAGCGAGGGCACCGATTTCCACGCCGTCGCAAACGGTTTCGTGTCGATCACGCCGCTGCAGCTCGACCTCACGCATACGCAGATGCTGCCCGCGACGCGCGAATGGGCGCGCGCCGGAGGGCGGGCTTCATGAGCGGCGAGCGCGCGAAGCGGTTCCCGCTCGCGCTCGAAGATCTCAAGCGAGCGCCACGCAAATCGGAAGGTCGGGCCGGCGAACGCCATGCGGCGGTCGCGGTGCCGAAGGCCACCGACAAGCCCGCAGCCGTGCTGAAACCGGTTGCGGTAAAGCCGGCTGCCGGGCGGGCGCCGCTGTCCGGTTCCGCCGCCGCGAAGCCTGCGACCGCGCCGAAGCCGACCGCGTTGAAGCCTGCGCTGCCGAAGCCGGCCGCGCCGAGCGTCGCGCCGGCCGGCGCGTTCGCGCTCACGTCGGAACGTGTGCGCGAGCGGATGGTCGAACGGCTGCGCGCGAACGGCGTGACCGACGCGCGTGTGCTGGAAGCGATGGCCGCGGTGCCGCGCCACATGTTCGTGGATCCTGGGCTCGCGACGCAGGCCTATGAGGATTCGGCGTTGCCGATCGGTCATCAGCAAACAATTTCAAAGCCGTCGGTCGTCGCGCGCATGATCGAGCTCGCGATGGCCGGCCGCACGCTCGAGCGCGTCCTCGAGATCGGTACGGGCTGCGGCTATCAGGCCGCCGTGCTGAGCCACGTGGCACGCGACGTGTATTCGATTGAACGCATCAAGCCGCTCTACGAGCGCGCGAAGCTGAACCTGCGGCCGCTGCGCGTGCCGAACATCCGCCTGCACTACGGCGACGGGCGTGTCGGCCTGCCGTCCGCGGCCCCGTTCGACGCGATCGTGATCGCGGCGGCGGGGCTCGACGTGCCGCAGGCGCTGCTCGAGCAGCTTGCGATCGGCGGGCGGCTCGTCGCGCCGGTCGGCGCGCAGAGCGGGCAGCACCAGGTGCTCACGCTCGTCGAGCGCGTCGCGCACGCGCAATGGCGAGAGTCCCGGCTTGATCGCGTTTTCTTTGTCCCTTTAAAATCCGGAGTGATTTGAAACCGATGAGTATGTTGCGCGCGATGCAAAACAACCGATCCAGGGAACCGCTCACGTTCGCCCAGCGCGCGATCTGTGTGGCTGCGTTCTCCACGCTACTGGCTGCCTGTGCGACGCGGCTCGACAACGCGCCCGTCGTCGACCGCTCCGGGTCGCTCGGCACGACGGCCACCGCGCAACCCGCGGTGCCGCTCGGGCCGCCGCCGCCGGGTTACTACCGGGTGAAGCCGGGCGACACGCTGTACCGGATCGCGCTCGAGAACGGGCAGAACTATCGCGACATCGCGTCGTGGAACAACCTGACGAACCCGAACCAGATCGAAGTCGACCAGTTGCTGCGCGTTGCGCCGCCGGGCGGCGCTGCGGTTGCGGGCGTACCGGCTGCGGGCGTACCGGCTGCTGCTCCGATCGCGGGCGCCGCCGTCGCGACTGCGCCGCTCAGCAGCGGTCCCGCGACGCCGGCCGCCGGCACGTCGTCCACGCTCGCAACGCCGCCGGCTGCGGCCACCGGGTCGAGCGACACGGCGGCGGCCCCGAGCGGCCCCGTGACGTTCGCGTGGCCCGCGCGCGGCCCGGTGCTGAACGGGTTCGACGACGCGAAGAACAAGGGGGTCAACATCGGCGGCACGGCCGGCGAGACCGTGAAGGCGGCGGCCGACGGCCGCGTCGTCTACTCGGGCAACGGCCTGCGTGGCTACGGCAACCTCATTATCATCAAACACGATGCAACTTACCTCACGGCGTATGCACACAATCGCGCTTTGATGGTAAAAGAGGGGGACGCGGTAACGAAGGGGCAGAAGATCGCCGAGATGGGTAACAGCGATGCCGACCGCGTGATGCTGCATTTCGAGGTTCGCCGGCAGGGTAAGCCTGTCGATCCGCTGAAGTATTTGCCGCCTCAATAACCGAGACGACCATGCCGAAATCGAAGCGCCACGAGCCGCAAGCCGAGTCTGAGAAGATCAGTCGTGCCACGCAAGCATCGGCGGGGCGAGCTGGCGCTTCGACGGACGATGACGACGACGTCGCGGAAAACGAACGAGATCTCGAGGCACGCGACGCCGAGGCGGACGGTGGCGACGACGAGCGCGAAGGCCGCGCGGAAGCCGCGCCCGACGTCGACGATTTCCGCACGCTGCTGCAGGCCGAGCTCACGGCCGACACGATCCAGCATTACCTGAACCGCATCAGCGTGAAGCCGCTGCTGACCGTCGAGGAAGAGCAGCGCTATTCCCGGCTCGCCAAGGCCGGCGAATTCGAGGCGCGGCAGGTGATGATCGAGCGCAACCTGCGTCTCGTCGTCAGCATCGCCAAGGGGTATCTGAACCGCGGCGTGCCGCTGCTCGACCTGATCGAGGAGGGCAACCTCGGCCTGATGCACGCGATCGAGAAATTCGACCCGACGCGCGGTTTCCGTTTCTCGACCTACGCGACCTGGTGGATCCGGCAGAGCATCGAGCGGGCGATCATGAACCAGGCCCGCACGGTGCGCCTGCCCGTGCACGTGATCCGCGAACTGAACCAGGTGCTGCGCGCGAAGCGCCACCTCGAAAAGAATTCGATGTCGACGGGCGAGGCGGCCGAGCGCCGCGAAGCCAGCATCGACGACATCGCCTATCTCACCGGCAAGACCGCCGAGGAAGTCACCGACATCCTCGCGCTCAACGAGCACACGGCGTCGCTCGACGCGCCGCTCGACCTCGATCCCGCGAGCAGCCTGCTCGACCTGCTGCCCGACGACCAGAGCCAGTCGCCCGACGCCGAGGTGCAGCACCGCGAGCTCGAGACGCTGACGCGCGCGTGGCTGTCGCGGCTGTCCGACAAGCATCGGCACGTGATCGAGCGCCGCTTCGGCCTGAACCACATCGAACCGGCGACGCTCGAAGAGCTCGCCGACGAGATGGGGCTCACGCGCGAGCGCGTGCGGCAGATCCAGCAGGAAGCGCTGGTGCGCCTCAAGCGGTTTTTCGCCTCCAACGGCGTGCGCAAGGACGCCGTTCTGTAACCGATGACTCCGATTCTTGTTTTTGACATCGAGACGATTCCCGATGTCGACGGCATTCGCCGTCTGGAAGACCTGCCGGCGACGCTCGACGATGCCGCCGTGGCCGAACATGCATTCGCCGCACGGCGCGAGAAGACCGGCGGCGATTTCCTGCCGCATCACCTGCAGCGTATCGCGGCGATCTCGTGCGTGTTCCGCGACAACAACGGTTTTCGCGTCCGCTCGCTCGGCACGCCGCAGGACAACGAAGCGACGCTGATCCAGTCGTTTTACCGCGTGATCGAGAAATACACGCCGCAGCTCGTGTCGTGGAACGGCGGCGGCTTCGATCTTCCGGTGCTCCATTACCGCGCGCTGGTGCACGGTATCCCCGCGACCCGCTATTGGGATCTCGGCGAGGACGACCGCGAGTTCAAGTGGAACAACTACATCTCGCGCTATCACTCGCGGCATACCGACCTGATGGATGTGCTCGCGATGTATCAGGCGCGCGCGAACGCGCCGCTCGACGCGCTCGCGAAGATGTGCGGCTTTCCGGGCAAGCTCGGGATGGACGGCAGCCAGGTGTGGCCGGCGTTCCAGGACGGGCGAATCGACGAGATCCGCAATTATTGCGAGACCGACGTCGTCAATACGTACCTGCTGTATTGCCGGTTCCAGCTGATGCGCGGCGGCCTGACGCAGAGCGAGTATGCGGACGAGATCCTGCTCGTGAAGAACGTGCTCGCGCAGGAACCGGCGTCGCACTGGGCCGAATACCTGGCCGGCTTCGCCGCGTAGCGCGGCCGGGGCGATCAAGCGAGTTCGAGCAGCACCGGCTGATGATCCGACGCGCGCACGTCGCCGTCGATCTCGCAGCGCATGACGCGCGGCAGCAGCGTTTCCGTCACGAACACGAAGTCGCACGCGAGCGGCCCCTCCGACCATTGCACCGTATCGTAGACGCCGGCTGTCGGCGGCGGCGTGCTGCCGGGATGCCGCGCGACCCATGCGTCGACGAAGCGCGGGGCGTCGGCGATCGGCTCCAGGAAGCGCCGGTACGCATCGCTGCCGAACGCGCTGTTGAAATCGCCGCAGACGATCGCATCGCGCGGCTGGCCGGTCGCGCTGAACGGTCCCTCGGCAGTTTCGGCGGGCGCGGGCCGTTCCGCGTGCGCGCAGGCCTCGCGATGCCGGGCGCGCAGCGCGTCGACCTGCGCAAGCCGCTGGCGCGCCGAATAGTATTCGAGGTGCGTGGTGACCACGCGCAGCGGGCCGAAAGGCGCGTGCAGCTCGACGTCGAGCGCGATGCGCGGCATCGACGGCGCGCCGGCGTCGGCCGGCCACGGCAGTAACTGGCGCAGCACGCGCCCGACCGGCAGCCGGGTCGCGATCGCATTACCGAACTGGCGGCGCGGTGCGCCCGGTTCGAGGGCCGGCAGGTCCGCGCCGATGGCTTCGACGATCGTATAGCCGGGCAGCAGTGCCGCGAGTTCGACGAACTGGTCGGGGCCGGGCCGGCCGGGCAATGCGCCGAAGCCGCGCGTGACTTCCTGCAGGCACAGCACGTCGAAATCGCCGAGCCGGCGGATCGTCGCGACGGTGCGCGAAAGATCGACAACGCCGTTGGCGTCCCGACCCCATTGGATGTTCCAGTCGATCAGTTGCATGGTCGAATCTCCTGCCGGGCGGATCTCTGGTTCCCGGCCTCTCCTGACTGGTTCGCATCCCGCCGGCTGCGGGCCTTCCTGAGCTATTCGCGCGGCCGTCTATGCTTAAGTGTCGGCGCTTGCCCGATGCAAAGCGGCCGATGCGGGCCTTCGTCGTCTACAATCTCGCCTTCTTCAACGTTTGTCAGGAAAAGCTGGTGTCCGAAGCCGTCCCCACTTCTGCGCGCAAATCGAAAAATGCGCCCGTCGCGCCCGGGATCGCCCCGGTTCTCGAGATCGAATCGCTCGACATGGAAGCGCGCGGTGTCGGCCGCACGATGACCGAGGACGGCGAGCCGGGCAAGGTCATCTTCGTCGAGGGGGCGCTGCCCGGCGAGCGCGTGACCTATTCGAGCTACCGCCGCAAGCCGAGCTACGAGCAGGCGACGGTAGTCGACATTCTGCGCCCGAGCGTGATGCGCACGCAGCCGAAATGCAAGTTCTTCGGCACCTGCGGCGGCTGCTCGATGCAGCATCTCGACATGCGCGCGCAGGTGGCGGTCAAGCAGCGCGTGCTCGAAGACAACCTGTGGCACCTGGCGAAGCTGCGGGCGGAAACGATGTTCGCGCCGATCCACGGCCCGTCGTGGGGTTATCGCTACCGGGCGCGCCTGACCGTGCGCAACGTGGCGAAGAAGGGCGGCGTGCTGGTAGGGTTCCACGAGAAGAAGAGCAGCTACGTTGCCGACATGACGAGCTGCGAGGTGCTGCCGCCGCACGTGTCGGCGATGCTCGTGCCGCTGCGCCGGCTCGTCGAGGGGCTGTCGATCCGCGATCGGATGCCGCAGATCGAGCTCGCGGTCGGCTCGGAGGTCACGGCGCTCGTGCTGCGCGTGCTGGAGCCGATCAACGCGGACGACGAAGCTTTGCTGCGCGCGTTCGCGGACGAGCACAAGGTGCAGTTCTGGCTGCAGCCGAAGGGCCCCGACACGGTGACGCCGTTCTATCCGCTCGACGTGTCGCTCGACTACACGCTGCCGGAGTTCGGCATCCGCATGCCGTTCAAGCCGACCGACTTCACGCAGGTCAACCATCAGATCAACCGCGTGCTGGTGGGCCGTGCGCTGCGTCTGCTCGCACCGTCGCGCGACGACCGCGTGCTCGACCTGTTCTGCGGGATCGGCAACTTCACGCTGCCGCTCGCGCGGCTGTCGCGCGAAGTGATGGGCATCGAGGGCAGCGACACGCTGACGACGCGCGCGCTTGCGAATGCGCGCGAGAACGGTGTCGACGGCCATACGACGTTCGCGTGCCGGAACCTGTTCGAAGTGACGGGCGATGACATCCGCGCGCTCGGCGCATTCGACAAGTTCCTGATCGATCCGCCGCGCGAAGGCGCGCTTGCGGTGTCGAAGGCGCTGGCCGAGATTGCGCAAAGCGGCGAAGGCCCGCTGCCGAAGCGGATCGTCTACGTGTCGTGCAACCCGTCGACGCTTGCGCGCGATGCGGGCCTGCTCGTGCACGAGGCCGGCTACCGGCTGAAGGGCGCCGGTGTCGTGAACATGTTCCCGAACACGTCGCACGTCGAATCGATTGCGCTGTTCGAGCGCGACTGAGCCCGGAGGCGGACGTAAAAAAACCGGCCCGAGGGCCGGTTTTTCATGTTGCGTGGCGAACGTCAGTTGCGGTTGCCGCCGAAGATGCCGAGCAGCGCGAGCAGGTTCGTGAACACGTTGTACAGGTCGAGGTAAATCGCGAGCGTCGCCGAGATGTAGTTCGTCTCGCCGCCGTTCACGACGCGCTGGACGTCGAACAGCATGTACGCCGAGAAGATCGCGATCGCGAGCACCGACACGGTGAGCATCAGTGCCGGCAGCTGCAGGAAGATGTTCGCGACCGATGCGAGCAGGATCACGATCACGCCCATGAACAGCCACTTGCCGAGCCCCGAGAAATCGCGCTTGCTGACGGTGGCGATCGTCGCCATCGCGGCGAAGATGATGCCGGTGCCGCCGAACGCGAGCATGATCAGCGACGGGCCGTTCGAGAAACCGAGAATGAAGCTCAGCAGCCGCGACAGCATCAGGCCCATGAAGAACGTGAAGCCGAGCAGCACGAACACGCCGGCCGCGCTGTTCTTCGTCCGCTCGATCGCGAACATGAAGCCGAACGCGATCGCGAAGAACGCGAGCAGGCTCATCATCGGGCTCGTGGCCGCGAACAGCGAGAAGCCCGTCGCGACGCCGACCCAGGCGCCCAGCACGGTCGGCACCATCGATAGCGCGAGCAGCCAGTACGTGTTCCGCAGCACGCGGTTGCGAACCTCGGCGGTGCTGACGGAACCGCCGCGACCGAAATTGTACGGATAGTCGTTCATGGTTTCTCCTAACATGGAACGCGTGGGCGTCCGGGGCCGGTTCGGCGCGCGCGGTGTGCGGCGCAGCAAACCGGAGCAGCTATGGCTAAGATACGTTCCGCACCGCGAGGTTTCAATGGCTGCGCGGCGCAAAACATATGGATTCGGAACCTTTCACGCGTGTAAGGGTTCAATCGCAATGATACACGGGATCGTGCTACAATAGCGGATTCATTTGAACCTGTAACTTCTTAATTTCTTGGAGTTTTTATGGCAATCGAGCGCACCCTGTCGATCATCAAGCCGGATGCGGTGGCAAAGAACGTGATCGGCCAGATCTACAGCCGTTTCGAAGGCGCCGGCCTGAAGATCGTCGCATCGCGCATGGCACATCTGTCGCGTGCTGACGCAGAGAAGTTCTACGCGGTTCACGCAGCGCGTCCGTTCTTCAAGGATCTCGTCGATTTCATGATCTCGGGCCCGGTGATGATCCAGGTTCTGGAAGGTGAAGGCGCGATCCTGAAGAACCGCGACCTGATGGGCGCAACGGATCCGAAGAAGGCGGAAAAGGGCACGATCCGCGCCGACTTCGCCGACAGCATCGACGCGAACGCCGTGCACGGCTCGGACGCAGCTGAAACGGCTGCTGTCGAAATCGCGTTCTTCTTCCCGGAAATGAACGTTTACTCGCGTTAAGCTCTGGCTGACAGCAGGTAGGCAGGATTCAGCGCACGCGGCAAGGCAGCACATCATGACGAGCGAAACTTCCGTCAATCTTCTCGACTTCGATGCCGAGGGTCTTGTCGCGTACTGCGGCAGCCTCGGCGAGAAGCCGTTCCGCGCCAAGCAGTTGCAGCGCTGGATCCACCAATACAACGCCGGCGATTTCGACGGCATGACCGATCTCGCGAAGTCCCTGAGGGAGAAACTCAAGGGCCGCGCGTCGATCGTGATGCCGGATATCGCCAGTGATCACGTTTCCACCGACGGCACGCGCAAGTGGCTGATCGACGTCGGAAACGGCAATGCGGTCGAAACCGTGTTCATCCCGGAAGAGACGCGCGGCACGCTGTGCGTGTCGTCGCAGGCCGGGTGCGCGGTCAACTGCCGCTTCTGTTCGACGGGCAAGCAGGGCTTTTCCCGCAACCTGTCGACAGCCGAAATCATTGGCCAGCTGCGGATGGCCGAATTTGCATTGCGAGCGTCGCTGGGCCGCGCGCCCGGCCCGAACGGCAAGGCCGAACGGGTCGTCACCAACGTGGTGATGATGGGCATGGGCGAGCCGCTCCTGAATTACAGTGCGGTCGTGCCCGCAATGCGGCTGATGCTCGACGACAACGCGTATGGCCTGTCGCGCCGCCGCGTCACGCTGTCGACGTCCGGCGTGGTGCCGATGATGGACCGCCTCGGCGCCGAGTTGCCGGTCGCGCTGGCCGTTTCGCTGCACGCGCCGAACGATGCGCTGCGCGACGAGCTGGTGCCGCTCAACAAGAAGTATCCGCTTCGCGAACTGATGGCCGCGTGCCAGCGCTATCTGAAAGTCGCGCCGCGCGATTTCATTACGTTCGAATACTGCATGCTCGACGGCGTCAACGACACCGAAGCGCATGCGCGCGAACTGCTGGCCGTCACGCGTGACGTGCCGTGCAAGTTCAATCTGATCCCGTTCAATCCGTTTCCGGAATCGGGCCTCATCCGCTCGAAGCCGGAGCAGATCAAGCGCTTTGCACAGGTCCTCATCGACGCGGGTGTCGTCACGACCGTGCGAAAGACGCGCGGCGACGATATCGATGCCGCATGCGGCCAGCTGGCCGGCGCGGTGAAGGACCGCACGCGCCTCGCGGAACGAACGGGCACAGCAGCAAAAATCATCGAAGTTCGGGCGGTTTGACGGGGGCGCCTAGCTGGGGGCGCCCAGCTGGGAGCGCCTAGCTGGGGGTGCCTAGCCGAGGATGCCCGAACCTCTTGGCGGTACAACACGCGAATAGCGATCGGTCGCGGCGCCACGGCGCCGCGCATGGTATGAACAGTTGCGGGTGCCGGCCGGCGGGGAGTCGGCGGCGGCCGCCAGTGAAGAAGAATCGACGCGAGGACAAGGATGAGTGAGCCGCAGCCGACTAACGGCGCAGAGACGAATGCCGCAAGACCGGCACCGGCGGGACTGGAATCGCTGGCGGCGGTCGGCAGCCGGCTGGCGCAGCTTCGGGAGACGAAGGGCTGGACGGTCGACGACGTATCGGCGCGGCTCAAGGTCGCACCGCAGAAGCTTCGGGCGCTCGAGGCCGGCGACATCAGTCATTTGCCTGGCGTGACGTTCGCGCTTGGCGTCGTGCGCAGCTACGCGAAGATGCTCGGCGTGGACCCGGAACCGTTCGCGCAGGCGCTGCGCCGCGAGCGCGGGGTGCCGGAAGTCGATCTGTCGATGCCCGCATCGTCGGGGACGGATCTGCCGCGCGGCCGCGTGTCGATTCCGCTGGGCGGCTCGTCGCACCACCACCCGTGGCTGTGGGGAACGGCGATCGTCGTCGTCGCAGTGGTTGCCGTACTGATGTGGCACACTGGCGGCGATTCGTCGAGCCTGCTCGCGCGCTTCAAGGGCGGCGACGCGGAACATGCGTCGGCTGCGAGCGCGCCGGCGGCATCGTCGTCTTCCGTCGAAGAGGCGGCTGCGAGCGGCACGTCGGCCGTAGCCGCCAATGAGGTTCCGGCCCCGGCCGCTGCATCTGCCGCCCCGGCACCGGCGATTGCGTCTGCTGTCCCGGCGCCCGTGGCCCCGGTCGCGGCGGCTGCATCGCAGCCCGTCGTGGCAACGACGGCCGCGAGTGCCGCTACGCCGGCCGAGCCGGCGAGCGTCGTGGTTGCGGCTGGCCAGTCGATGGTCGAACTGAAGGTCAAGCAGGATTGCTGGTTCAGCGTGCGCGACAAGAACGGCAAGGAGCTGTTCTCGGCACTGGTGCGGGCCGGCGAGACGAAGCAGGTCGCCGGCGACGGGCCGTTCAAGGTCACGATCGGCAACAAGGCGGGCCTCGACGCGGTCGCGTTCGACGGAAAACCTGTCGATCCGGCAAAATATTCGGCAGTGCGGGGTAATGTGGCGCGGTTCACGTTGCCCTGACGTCAAGCGCCGTGGCGAAGGCCTGTCGTCGATATCGGCAGGCCGTGAGGACACGGCGCTTTTTCAATTCATGCGCCGCGTCGCGGCGCATTCCGCGTAAATGGATCTATCGATGCAATCCGAAGCTCAATCCCCACGCAGCAGTCAGATTTGTTCAACCGAGCCGGTGTTCGGCGGGCATCAGCCGCGCCGCGTGTCGCATGCGGTGGATGTCCGCTGGGGCGGGCAGCTCGTGACGATCGGCGGCGCCGCGCCGGTGCGCGTGCAGTCGATGACGAATACCGACACGGCCGACGCGATCGGCACCGCGATCCAGATCAAGGAACTCGCGAACGCGGGCTCCGAGCTGGTGCGCATCACGGTCAACACGCCGGAGGCCGCGGCCGCCGTGCCGGCGATTCGCGAGCAGCTCGACCGGATGGGCGTGACCGTGCCGCTCGTCGGCGATTTCCACTACAACGGCCACCTGCTGCTGCGCGATTACCCGGGCTGCGCGGAGTCGCTGTCGAAGTACCGGATCAACCCCGGCAACGTCGGTCAGGGCGCGAAGCGCGATACGCAGTTCGCGCAGATGATCGAGGCCGCGGCCAAGTACGACAAGCCGGTGCGGATCGGCGTGAACTGGGGCAGTCTCGACCAGGACCTGCTCGCGCGCATGATGGACGAGAACGGCGCGCGTTCGCAGCCGTGGGACGCGCAAAGCGTGATGTACGAGGCGCTGATCCAGTCGGCGATCGGCTCGGCCGAGCGCGCAGTCGAGCTGGGTCTCGGCCGTGACCGCATCGTGCTGTCGTGCAAGGTCAGCGGCGTGCAGGACCTGATTGCCGTGTACCGCGAACTCGGCCGCCGCTGCGGCTTCGCGCTGCATCTCGGGCTGACCGAGGCCGGCATGGGCTCGAAGGGCATCGTCGCATCGACGGCAGCGCTCGGCGTGCTGCTGCAGGAAGGGATCGGCGACACGATCCGCATCTCGCTGACGCCGGAACCGGGCGCGTCGCGCACGGGCGAGGTGATCGTCGGCCAGGAAATCCTCCAGACGATGGGCCTGCGCTCGTTCGCGCCGATGGTGATCGCGTGCCCGGGCTGCGGCCGTACGACGAGCACGCTGTTCCAGGAACTCGCGATGCAGATCCAGACCTACCTGCGCGAGCAGATGCCGGTCTGGCGCAAGGAGTACCCGGGCGTCGAGAAGATGAACGTCGCGGTGATGGGCTGCATCGTCAACGGCCCGGGCGAATCGAAGCACGCGAACATCGGCATCAGCCTGCCGGGTTCGGGCGAAAACCCGGCCGCGCCCGTCTTCATCGACGGCGAGAAGGTCAAGACGCTGCGCGGCGAGCGGATCGCCGAGGAATTCCAGCAGATCGTCAGCGACTACGTCGCACGCAACTATGGCCGCGCCGACGCGGCAGTGAACTAATTCGTCAACACACACGATGACTGAACAGAAACGCAAGATCGAGAAACTCACCGGCGTCAAGGGCATGAACGACATCCTTCCGCAGGATGCCGGCCTGTGGGAATTCTTTGAAGCCACCGTGAAATCGCTGCTGCGCGCATACGGCTACCAGAACATCCGCACGCCGATCGTCGAACACACGCAGCTCTTCACGCGCGGCATCGGCGAAGTCACCGACATCGTCGAGAAGGAGATGTACAGCTTCACCGACGCGCTGAACGGCGAGAACCTGACGATGCGCCCGGAAAACACTGCGGCCGTCGTGCGCGCGTCGATCGAGCACAACATGCTGTACGACGGCCCGAAGCGCCTGTGGTACATCGGCCCGATGTTCCGTCACGAGCGTCCGCAGCGCGGCCGCTACCGGCAGTTCCACCAGGTCGGCGTCGAGGCGCTCGGTTTCGCGGGTCCCGATGCGGATGCCGAGATCATCATGATGTGCCAGCGCCTGTGGGACGACCTCGGCCTGACCGGCATCAAGCTCGAGATCAACTCGCTCGGCCTCGCCGAAGAGCGCGCCGCGCACCGCGTCGAACTGATCAAGTACCTCGAGCAGTTCGCCGACGTGCTCGACGAGGACGCGAAGCGCCGCCTGTATACGAACCCGCTGCGCGTGCTCGACACGAAGAATCCCGCGCTGCAGGAGATCGCACAGAACGCGCCGAAGCTGATCGACTTCCTCGGCGACGAATCGCGCGCGCACTTCGAGGGGCTGCAGCGCCTGCTGCTCGCGAACAACATTCCGTTCAAGATCAACCCGCGTCTCGTGCGCGGCCTCGACTACTACAACCTGACCGTGTTCGAGTGGGTGACGGACAAGCTCGGCGCGCAGGGCACGGTCGCGGCCGGCGGCCGCTACGATCCGCTGATCGAGCAGCTCGGCGGCAAGCCGACCGCCGCGTGCGGCTGGGCGATGGGCATCGAGCGCATCCTCGAACTGCTGAAGGAAGAGGATCTGGCACCCGAGCAGGAAGGCGTCGACGTGTACGTCGTGCACCAGGGCGAGACCGCCCGCGAACAGGCGTTCATCGCGGCCGAGCGCCTGCGCGACACGGGCCTCGACGTGATCTTCCACTGCAGCGCCGACGGCGCGCCGGCGAGCTTCAAGTCGCAGATGAAGCGGGCCGATGCAAGCGGCGCGGCATTCGCGGTGATCTTCGGCGAAGAAGAGGTCGCGAACGGAACGGTGGGCGTGAAAGCGCTGCGCGGTGCAGGCGAAGACGGGGAAAAGAACGTTCAGCAGACCGTACCGGTCGAAAGCTTGACCGAATTCCTAATCAATGCGATGGTTGCATCCGCCGAAGACGGCGACGACTGATCGCGCTGGCAATCGCTCGACAAGAAAGGCCTGAACAGGAAGGAATCGCTCGCCGATGAGTTATCACGACGAACAAGAATCGATTGAAAGTGTCAAGGCGTGGTGGGCCCGCTGGGGCAACCTCACCACGTGGATCGTGCTCGCGGCGCTCGTCGTCGCGGCCGGTTTCAACGGCTGGAACTACTGGCAGCGCCGTCAGGCTGCCGAGGCGTCCGGGCTGTACGAGCAGGTCCAGAAGGCCGCCGCCGCGAACGACAAGGCGACGATGGCTCGCGCGGCCGCCGACATGGAAGACAAGTTCGGCAGCACGCCGTATGCGCAGATGACGGCGCTCGCGGCCGCGAAGGTGCTGTACGCGGCCGGCGACTCCGCAGGCGCGAAGGCGCAGCTGCAATGGGCCGTCGATCACGCCAAGGACGACGAGTACAAGCAGATCGCGAAGCTGCGTCTCGCATCGCTGCTGCTCGACGAGAAGGCATACGACGCGGGCCTCGCGCTGCTGTCGGGTACGCCGCTCGATGCATTCAAGGGCCTCGTGGCCGATCGCCGCGGCGATCTGCTTGCCGCGCAAGGCAAGACCGACGATGCGCGCGCCGCTTACAAGCTCGCGCTCGACGGCCTGTCGAAGGACGACCAGTCTGCGCGCCAGCTCGTGCAGTTCAAGCTGGACGCGCTCGGCGGCTGAACCCCGGTCCCCTCAACCTCTTAACTCTGCTTCGCTAACCGATGAATTTGCTGAAACGTTACGCTGTGCCCGTTGCCTGCGCGGCGGCTGTCCTGGCATTGGCGGCCTGCTCGTCGTCGAAGGATGCGCGCCGCGTGCCGACGCCGCTCACCGAGTTCAAGCCCGTGATGGACGTGCAACAGGTCTGGAAGGCGAGCGTCGGCAAGGGCGGACGCTACCTGTTCTCGCCGGTGGCCGTTGGCGACGCCGTTTATGCGGCGGGCGAAAACGGTTCGGTCGAGAAGATCGACGCGAAGACGGGCCAGACGGTATGGCGCTCGAAGGTCGATTCGGACCTGTCGGCCGGCGTCGGCAGCGACGGCAACCTGACCGCGGTCGGCGCGCTGAAGGGCGGCGTGTTCGTGCTGGGCCCGGACGGCAAGCAACTGTGGAAGACCAGCGTGCAGGGCGAGATCTTCTCGCCGCCGCTCGTCGGCAACGGCCTCGTGGTCGTCCGCACGATCGACGGGCAGGTGATCGCCTTCAACGCGCAGACGGGCGAGCAGAAGTGGAACTACCGCAACCGCGCGGTACCGCTGAACCTGCGCGTGTCGGCCGGCATGACGTTCGCGGGCGACGCGGCGGTGCTGGCGGGCTTCCCCGGCGGCGGTCTCGTCGCGATCAACCTGCAGACGGGCGAACCGTTCTGGCAGACGCCCGTGTCGTTCCCGAAGGGCGTGACCGAGGTCGAGCGCATCAACGACGTCAGCGGTCCGCCGACGCTCGTGGGTGCCGAAGCCTGCGCGGTGACGTTCCAGGGTCAGCTCGGCTGCTTCGATGCGAACTCGGGCCGCCCGCTGTGGGAAAAGCCGTTCTCGAGCCGCAGCGGCCTCGCACAGGACGATTCGGTGGTCGCCGGCGGCGACGACTGGTCGGTCGTGACGGCGTACGATGCGGCGTCGGGCAATCAGCTCTGGCGCAACGACAAGCTCAAGAGTCGCGACGTCGGTGTGCCGTACCTGCTAGGGCATGCGGTCGTGATGGGCGACTACCAGGGCGTCGTGCACTTCCTGTCGCGCGAAGACGGCAGCTTCATCGCGCGGATGAAGACCGACGGCAGCGCGATTACGGCCGCACCGGTCCTCGCGGGCAATACGCTCGTCGTGCAGACGAAGGACGGCGGCCTGTACGGGTTCCGTCCGCGCTGACGCGCAGGAAACATGCGCGGCCGCGGTGCGACGGGCTTGTCCCGCGCGCCTTGGCCGCGCGACATGAAGGCGGCCGGTGTTCCCGGCCGCTCGGTATTTGAAAGGCAGTTGAGACGAAAGACGACGGCGCGCAACGCGCGCCCGGCGCGCGCATCGGGCGCGGCGCGAATTCGTGATATTTTCATTCAGCGCAGCCGCCCGCAGCAGCGGGCCTCCCGCTGCTGCGCTTCACCGTAGAAAACACAGATGAAACCGGTCATTGCCCTCGTTGGGCGCCCCAATGTGGGGAAATCCACGCTGTTCAACCGGCTCACGCGCTCGCGCGATGCGCTGGTTGCCGACCTGCCGGGCCTGACGCGCGATCGCCATTACGGCGAAGGGCGCGTCGGCGAGCGGCCGTACCTGGTCGTCGATACGGGCGGCTTCGAACCCGTCGCGAAGGACGGCATCCTGCACGAGATGGCGCGCCAGACGCGGCAGGCGGTTGAAGAGGCCGACGTTGTCGTGTTCATCGTCGACGGCCGCAACGGGCTCGCGCCGCAGGACAAGTCGATCGCCGACTACCTGCGCAAGACCGGCCGGCCGATCTTCCTCGTCGTCAACAAGGCCGAGGGGATGAAGTACACGGCGGTCGCGACCGACTTCTACGAGCTCGGGCTCGGCGACCCGCGCGCGATCTCGGCCGCGCACGGCGACGGCGTGACCGACATGATCAACGAGGCGCTGGAAGTCGCATACAGGGACCAGCCCGAAGAGGAAGACGAGAACGACCCGTCGCGCGGCATCAAGATCGCGATCGTCGGCCGGCCGAACGTCGGCAAGTCGACGCTCGTGAACGCGCTGATCGGCGAGGACCGCGTGATCGCGTTCGACATGCCGGGCACCACGCGCGATTCGATCTACGTCGACTTCGAGCGCAACGGCAAGAAATACACGCTGATCGACACGGCCGGCCTGCGGCGCCGCGGCAAGGTGTTCGAGGCGATCGAAAAGTTCTCGGTCGTGAAGACGCTGCAGTCGATTTCCGACGCAAATGTCGTCATTCTTCTGCTGGATGCGCAGCAGGACATTTCCGACCAGGACGCGCACATCGCCGGCTTCGTCGTCGAGCAGGGCCGCGCGCTCGTGATCGGCGTCAACAAGTGGGACGGGCTCGACGACCACGCGCGAGACCGCGCGAAAGCGGATTTGACCCGCAAGCTGAAATTCCTCGACTTCGCGAAATCGCACTTCATTTCGGCCGCGAAGAAGACGGGCATCGGCACGCTGATGCGCTCGGTCGACGACGCGTACGCGGCGGCGATGGCGAAGCTGCCGACGCCGAAGCTCACGCGCGCGCTGATCGAGGCTGTCGAGTTCCAGCAGCCGCGCCGTCGCGGCCCGGTGCGTCCGAAGCTGCGCTACGCGCACCAGGGCGGCCAGAATCCGCCGATCATCGTCATCCACGGCAACGCGCTCGACGCCGTGACGGAAACGTACAAGCGCTACCTGGAAAACCGGTTCCGCGAAACTTTCTCGCTGACCGGGACTCCATTGCGCATAGAGTTCCGTTCGTCGAACAATCCGTACGCGGACAAGGGCTGAAGCACGCCCCGCAAGGGATAGGCCGCAAGGCCTATGCCCCGGGCGGGGCAGGCAAAATCGGCTATAGTGTAGCGATTGGCGCCGGATCTCTTTTTCTTCCTCGCCAATCCAGATCAACCTGCAAAAAAAGATGGAGTACGCCATGAGCAACAAAGGGCAATTGTTACAAGACCCGTTTTTGAACGCACTGCGCAAAGAGCACGTTCCCGTTTCGATCTACCTCGTCAACGGCATCAAGCTCCAAGGGAACATTGAATCGTTCGACCAGTACGTCGTGTTGCTCCGTAATACGGTGACCCAGATGGTCTACAAGCACGCCATCTCGACGGTCGTGCCGGCGCGCCCGGTGAATTTCCACCCGGACGCGGAAGCTTCGTCCTAACCTATCGCAGCGGCCGGCATCCGGTCGCCGCGAGCGACCGATGCCAGCCGCCTTATCTTGACACCCGATAATTTGATCAACGCAGCGCTCGTCGGCATCGATTTCGGCAAGACCGATTTCGAAGCCAGTCTCGAAGAACTCAGTCTTCTCGCCTCCAGCGCGGGGGCCCGTCCCGCCGTCACCCTCACAGGTCGTCGCGCCAGTCCCGATGCCGCGATGTTCATCGGCAGCGGCAAAGCCGATGAACTGCGGCTTGCCTGCGACGCGCACAACGTCGAGATCGTCATCTTCAACCACGCACTGGCGCCGGCCCAGCAACGCAATCTGGAACGGGCACTTAACAGGCGGGTCGTCGATCGCACGAGCCTCATCCTCGATATCTTCGCGCAGCGCGCCCGCAGCCATGAAGGCAAGCTGCAGGTCGAGCTCGCGCAGCTTCAATACCTGTCGACGCGGCTCATTCGCGCATGGACCCACCTCGAACGGCAAAAGGGTGGTATCGGCCTGCGCGGCCCCGGCGAAACCCAGCTCGAAACCGACCGTCGGCTGATCGGCGAGCGCATCAAGATGCTGAAGTCGCGGCTCGACCGGCTGCGCCGGCAACACAGCACGCAACGCCGGCAGCGCGCGCGCAGCGGCACGATGTCGGTGTCGCTGGTCGGCTATACGAACGCGGGCAAGTCGACGCTGTTCAATGCGCTGACGAAAGCGCAGGCCTACGCGGCCGACCAGCTGTTCGCCACGCTCGATACGACGTCGCGGCGCGTGTACCTCGGCGACGAGGTCGGCCAGATCGTCGTGTCGGATACGGTCGGGTTCATCCGAGAGCTGCCTCACCAGCTCGTCGCGGCGTTTCGCGCGACCCTCGAGGAAACGATCCACGCGGATCTGCTGCTGCACGTGGTCGATGCATCGAGTGCGGTCAGGCTCGAGCAGATCGAGCAGGTCAACGGCGTGCTGCACGAGATCGGCGCGGACACGATCCGGCAGGTGCTGGTGTTCAACAAGATCGACGCGGTGCCCGAACTGGCGGCCCGCGGCGACGCGGTCGAGCGGGACGAGTATGGTAATATTTCGCGCGTCTTTTTGAGCGCACGCACCGGTCAGGGGCTTGACGCGTTGCGTGCCGCCATCGCCGAGATTGCCTCCGCGGAACACCTTCCCAGCGCGATGTTACCCAACGGCGCACTCGACGGCGCGTCCGCTGAATCACACGAAGACCGCACGATTTCCGAACACGGGCGCTAACCGGTCCCGGCCGGTTCGCCGGCGTCTAATCTGGTGAACAAACTCTGGTGAACGAATACAACGAGCGGAGTACCTGGCGGCGGATGCGCGCCTTGCTGTCGATCAACGATCCCCGCTGGGGACGCGGCGAAGGCAATGGCAAAGACGGATCCCGTCCCCGTGCGAACGAATCGAAGCGTCCGCAAGGCGGTGACGGCGAAGGTCCGCCCGATCTCGACGAGATGTGGCGCAACTTCAACCGCCGCTTGAGCGGCCTTTTCGGCGGCAAGGGCGGCAACGGCTTCCGTCCCGACAACGGACGGGCCGCGCGGGTCGGCGTCGGCATCGTGATCGGCGTGCTGGTCGCGGTCTACGCGGGCAGCGGGCTGTTCGTCGTGCAGGACGGCCAGACGGGCGTCGTACTGCAGCTCGGCAAGCTGTCGGGCACGGTCGGCCAGGGCGTGCACTGGCGCGCGCCGTATCCGTTCGCGTCGCACGAGATCGTCGATACGTCGCAGGTCCGCTCGATCGAGATCGGCCGCAACAACGTCGTGCGTCTCGCGAACGTGAAGGAAGCGGCGATGCTGACGCGCGATGCCGACATCGTCGACGTGCGCTTCATCGTCCAGTACCGGATTCGTTCGGCAACCGATTACCTGTTCCGCAGCGTCGATCCCGAGCGCAGCGTGTCGCAGGCCGCGCAGGCCGCGGTGCGTGCGATCGTCGGTACGCGCAGCGCGGCCGACGTGCTGAACCAGGACCGCGACGCGCTGCGCGAGCAGCTTTCCGCCGCGATTCAGCGCGACCTCGACCGCTACCAGTCGGGGCTCGAGGTGACGGCCGTCACGATGCAGAGCGTCGCCGCGCCCGAGCAGACGCAAGCCGCCTACGGCGAAGTCGCGAAGGCGCGCGACGAGCGCGAGGCAGCGAAGCGCGCCGCGCAGGCGTACGCAAACGACCTGCTGCCGAAGGCGCAGGGCGATGCCGCGAAGCTCGTCGACGAAGCGAAGGCGTATTCCGATCGCGTGGTCACGGAAGCCGAAGGTGATGCCGATCGCTTCAAGCAGGTCTACGCGCAGTACTCGAAGGCGCCGGCGGTGATCCGCGAGCGGATGTACCTCGAGACGATGCAGGAAATCTATTCGAACGCGACGAAGGTGTTCGTCGGCAACAAGGGCGGCAACAGCGTCGTGTATCTGCCGCTCGACAAGCTCGTCGAGCAGGGGCGGCAAAACGCCGCGACGTCCACCGGCGCAGCCGCGCCCGATGCGGCGTCCGCACCGGCGGCTGTCGCGCCGGCGGCAGCCGTACCCGCGAGCGCGGCATCGGCCGCCGCGGCGTCGGGCGGCGACGTGCTGCGATCGCGCGAAGGTTTCCGCAGCCGGTCGCGTGAAGACGATCTGAAGTAACGGGAGCGCAGAACATGAACCGAATCATTGCGCTCGTCGTCGCAATCGTGATCGTTGCCTTCGCGGCGTCCTCGACGGTCCTGACCGTCGATCCGCGCCATACGGCCGTGCTGTCGGGCCGCGACGGCGCACAGCCCGAACTCGCCGGCCCCGGTATCCATTTCAAGCTGCCGCCGCCACTGCAGACGGCGACGCTGATCGACACGCGCCTGCAATCGCTCGAGTCGTCCGATCCGCTGCAACTGGCAACGGAAGACAAGCACGACCTGCTCGTTGCGTATGCGGTGAAGTACCGGATCAGCGATCCGCTGAAATACTTCACGGCGACGGGCGGCGATCCGGCGGCGGCTACCGAACGCCTGGCCGGTGTGCTGAAGAGCGCGCTCGGCGACGCGTTCGGCAAGCGTGCGCTCGACGACGCC
Source organism: Burkholderia sp. MS455 (assembly GCF_016899445.1). NCBI lineage: Bacteria > Pseudomonadati > Pseudomonadota > Betaproteobacteria > Burkholderiales > Burkholderiaceae > Burkholderia > Burkholderia sp. MS455. The sequence continues at coordinate 2,015,328 of NZ_CP041779.1, read as the reverse complement.
CTCGGCGGCCAGCGCGCGATCGCCGACGCGGCCCGCGACGCGGCGAAGGCGAAAGCGTCCGGTTTCGGCGTCGACGTGGTCGACGTCCAGTTGACGCGCGTCGACTTGCCGGCCGCGCAGGCGGATGCCGTCTATCAGCGGATGATCGGCACGCTGCGCGATCAGGCGGCACAGGTGCGTGCGGAAGGCGCGGCCGACGTCGAGCAGATCAAGGCCGACGCCGAACGGGAACAGCAGGCCGTGCTCGCGAACGCGTACAAATCCGCGCAGACGATCAAGGGCGAGGGCGACGCGAAGGCCGCGACGATTGCCGCCGATGCGTTCGGCCGCGATCCGCAGTTCTATCAGTTCTACGCGAGCCTGCAGGCCTACCGGAAGACGTTCAAGCGCAACGACATCATCGTCGTCGATCCCGACAGCGAGTTCTTCCGCTTCATGCGCAGCCCGACGGGCGGTGCCGCACCGTCGGCGCCCGCTCCCCGCAAACACTGACCTTTGGGCGCCGCGTCGAGCGGCGCCGTCGCTCGCATGGACCTGGCTGGCTCGTTGTTGCTCGCAGTAGCGCTGATGCTGATCATCGAGGGGGCGTTTCCCTTCGTGTTTCCCGTCGCCTGGCGCGACACGTTTCGTAGAATAGCTGAGCGGCCGCCGCATCATATCCGGATCGGCGGGCTGATCGTGATGGTGCTCGGGCTCGTGCTGCTGCTACTCGCCACCTGACCGGAGACCTGATCCGGACGGCGCATCCGCCGTTCGTCCCGCCCGATTTCGAATTTCCGATTTACATCGCGGCGCGCGTGTCGCGCGCTGTTTCCCGTCGTAGGACCGTACCGATGTCGACCTGGTTACTTCCCGAGAATATCGCCGACGTACTGCCGTCGGAAGCGCGCAAGATCGAGGAGCTGCGCCGCAGGCTGCTCGACCGTTTCCGTTCGTACGGCTACGAAATGGTGATGCCGCCGCTGCTCGAGTATCTCGAGTCGCTGCTGACGAGCGGCGGCGCCGATCTGCGCCTGCGCACCTTCAAGCTGGTCGACCAGCTGTCGGGCCGCACGCTCGGCCTGCGCGCGGACATCACGCCGCAGGTCGCGCGGATCGACGCGCACCTGTTGAACCGTCAGGGCGTGACGCGCCTCTGCTATGCGGGCCACGTGATGCATACGCGTCCGCGCGGCCTGCATGCGACGCGCGAGCAGATCCAGATCGGCGCCGAAATCTACGGGCATGCCGGGCTGGAAGCCGATCTCGAGATCCAGCAATTGATGCTCGACGCACTGCATCTGGCGGGCCTGTCGCGCATCCGTCTCGACCTCGGCCACGCGGGCGTGCTCGCTGCGCTGCTGGCGCGCGATGCGCAGGCCGCCGAGCGCGGCGAGTCGCTGTACGACGCGCTGTCGGGCAAGGACGTGCCGCTGCTGAACGAACTTACCGACGATCTCGGTGCCGATACGCGGGCAGCGCTGCGCGCGCTGCCGAACCTTTACGGCGACGCGAGCGTGCTCGCCGAGGCGCGCGCACGGCTGCCGGTGCTGCCCGAAATCACGCGGGCGCTCGACGATCTGGCGCAGCTCGCCGCACAGGCGAAGGGCGCCGAAGTGGCGATCGATCTCGCCGACCTGCGCGGCTACGCATACCACAGCGGCGCGATGTTCAGCGCGTACATCGACGGCGTGCCGAACGCGATCGCGCGCGGCGGCCGCTACGACCACGTGGGCCAGGCATATGGTCGTGCCCGTCCGGCCACGGGCTTCTCGCTCGACCTGCGCGAGCTCGCGCGGATTTCGCCGGTCGAGGCGCGCGGCACCGCGATTCTCGCGCCGTGGGCGCAGGACGACGCGCTGGGCGCGGCCGTCGCGGCGCTGCGCGATGCGGGCGAGGTCGTGATCCAGGCACTGCCGGGCCACGACCACGTGCTCGACGAGTTCGCATGCGACCGTTCGCTCGTCGAGCGCAACGGCGCATGGGTGGTCGAACCCCGATAAACAGGCGTTCGCGGGCCGTGCTTCGGCGTGCATATCGTTGAAGCGAAACGGAAAAATTCGGAAACGCCCGCGAACATAGGTAGAATACGTTTTTAACCAGCTAACGAATCAACATGTCTGCCAGCGCAGTGAACGTGACTCCCGGGCGCAATGTCGTCGTTGTGGGAACTCAATGGGGTGATGAAGGCAAGGGCAAGATCGTCGACTGGCTGACGGACCACGCTCAGGGCGTCGTGCGTTTCCAGGGCGGCCACAACGCCGGCCACACCCTCATCATCGGCGGCAAGAAAACGATCTTGCGCCTCATTCCGTCGGGCATCATGCGTGAAGGCGTCGCCTGCTACATCGGCAACGGCGTCGTCCTGTCCCCCGAAGCACTGTTCAAGGAAATCGGCGAGCTCGAAGAAGCCGGCGTGAACGTGCGCGACCGTCTGTTCATTTCCGAAGCCACGACGCTGATCCTGCCGTACCACATCGCGATCGACCAGGCGCGCGAAGCGCGCAAGGGCGCGGGCAAGATCGGCACGACGGGCCGCGGCATCGGCCCCGCGTACGAAGACAAGGTCGGCCGTCGCGCGCTGCGCGTGCAGGACCTGTTCGACGCGAAGACTTTCGCCGACCGCCTGCGCGAAAACCTCGATTTCCACAACTTCGTGCTGACCCAGTACCTGGGTGGCGCGGCCGTCGACTTCCAGGCCACGCTCGACACGATGCTCGGCTATGCCGACCGCCTGAAGCCGATGGTGGCCGACGTGTCGCGCCGCCTGTACGACGCGAATAACGCGGGCCAGAACCTGCTGTTCGAAGGCGCGCAAGGCACGCTGCTCGACATCGATCACGGCACCTATCCGTTCGTCACGTCGAGCAACTGCGTCGCGGGTGCGGCGTCGGCTGGCGCGGGCGTCGGTCCGCAGAAGCTCAACTACATCCTCGGCATCACGAAGGCGTATTGCACGCGCGTCGGTTCGGGCCCGTTCCCGAGCGAACTGTACGATGCGGACAACCCGCAGCGCCAGGACCAAGTCGGCGTCACGCTCGCGAACGTCGGTAAGGAATTCGGTTCCGTCACCGGCCGTCCGCGCCGCACGGGCTGGCTCGACGCGGCCGCGCTGCGCCGCTCGATCCAGATCAACGGCGTGTCGGGCCTGTGCATGACGAAGCTCGATGTGCTCGACGGCCTCGACGAAGTCAAGCTGTGCGTCGGCTACAAGATCGACGGCAAGGATGTGGACATCCTGCCGCGCGGCGCGGCCGATGTGGCCCGTTGCGAGCCCGTGTACGAAACCTTCTCCGGCTGGAAGGAAAGCACGGTCGGCATCAAGACGTGGGAAGCACTGCCGGCGAACGCGCAGGCCTACCTGACCCGCGTCCAGGAAGTGGCTGGCGTGCCGGTCGACATGGTGTCGACGGGCCCGGACCGCGACGAAACGATCCTGCTCCGCCATCCGTTCAAGGTGTAACCCCAGATGACGCAGCAAATCACGATGACGGCGGCAGACTTGATGACCGATCCGCGCAACGACGACAAGAACCTGTGGGTAGGCTGGGATGAATATCATCGTCTGATCGAACTGCTCGCGCTCGAGGTGCATGCATCGGGTTGGAAGTTCGACCAGATCCTGTGTCTCGCGCGCGGCGGCCTGCGCGTCGGCGATCAACTGTCGCGCATCTACGACGTGCCGCTCGCGATCCTCGCGACGAGTTCGTACCGGGAAGCGGCCGGCACCGAGCAGGGCGACCTCGACATCGCGCAGTACATCACGATGACGCGCGGCAACCTCGCAGGCAACGTGCTGCTGGTCGACGATCTCGTCGATTCGGGCGTTACGCTCGCGCGCGTGCAGGAGCACCTGAAGGAGCGCTATCCGGCCGTGACGGCCGTGCGTTCGGCCGTGCTCTGGTACAAGGGTTGCTCGAAGGTCAAGCCCGACTATCACACGCAATATCTGCCGACGAATCCGTGGATTCATCAGCCGTTCGAGGAGTGGGACACGGTTCGCCCGCACAACCTCGAGGCATGGATCAAGCGCGGTCGCGCGCAGCGCGACGGTTCGGGCGCGTAAGCGGCCGGTCGATCGAAGGAAAGCCTTGCACGGCGCCGCTTGCGGCGCCGTTTTTCGTTGCGGCACCGTTTGCGCGGCGCGGCATGCCCTGCGTATCCGGTAGGCAGACGCCGCCGCCCCGGCTATGATGGCAGCCCTGCCACAGCTCGCGCCGGATTGCATGCGCAGCGTGGATCACGTGGTTTCACGGCAACAGAGCAGGGCGGCGTTTCACGGGGGCGCGAGTAGAATAGCGCTCGTTTTGTCCGACTCGGACCCGATTATTACGCTTCATATGAACGACACGATCCACGCGACCGACGCGGCACACGCGCCGCACTCGACGCAACAACACTCGATGCGGGCGCTAGCGATAGCAGCCATCGGCGTCGTGTTCGGCGACATCGGCACCAGCCCGCTGTATGCGCTCAAGGAGGCGTTCAGCCCCGCGCACGGCATCCCGCTGACCGAAAGCTCGATTCTCGGCGTGATCTCGCTGCTGTTCTGGGCGATCATCCTGGTGGTCGGCGTCAAGTACCTGCTGTTCGTGATGCGGGCAGACAACAACGGCGAAGGCGGCGTGCTCGCGCTGATGGCGCTGTCGCTGCGGCCGCTCGACTCGAAAACCCGCGTCGCGGGTGCGCTGATGGCGCTCGGGATATTCGGCGCATGCATGTTCTACGGGGACGCGGTGATCACGCCGGCGATCTCGGTGATGTCAGCCGTCGAAGGTCTCGAAATCGCGACGCCGCACCTGTCGCACCTCGTGCTGCCGATCACGATCGTGATCCTGATCGCGCTGTTCTGGATCCAGCGCCACGGCACCGCGTTGGTCGGCAAGCTGTTCGGCCCGATCATGGTGCTGTGGTTCGTCGTGATCGCGGCGCTCGGCGTGTACCACATCGCGCGCGTGCCCGGCATCATCGCGGCAATCAATCCGTACTACGCAGCGTCGTTCATGGCCGATCACCTGCTGCAGGCCTACGTCGTGCTCGGCTCGGTCGTGCTGGTGCTGACCGGCGCGGAAGCGCTCTACGCGGACATGGGTCACTTCGGCGCGAAGCCGATTCGCCTCGCTGCATACGGGCTCGTGATGCCGTCGCTCGTGCTGAACTACTTCGGCCAGGGCGCGCTGCTGATCCAGAACCCGAAGGCGATCGAGAACCCGTTCTTCCTGATGGCGCCCGAATGGGGGACGCTGCCGCTCGTCGTGCTGTCGACGGTCGCGACCGTGATCGCGTCGCAGGCCGTGATCTCGGGTGCGTATTCGCTGACGTCGCAGGCGATCCAGCTCGGCTACGTGCCGCGCATGAAGGTGCTGCATACGTCGGAACTCGCGATCGGCCAGATCTACGTGCCGGTCGTGAACTGGCTGCTGCTGTTCGTGATCCTCTGCATCGTGGTCGGCTTCAAGAGCTCCGACAACCTCGCGGCCGCGTACGGCATCGCGGTGACGGCGACGATGGTGATCACGACCGTGCTCGCGGCCGTCGTGATGGTGAAGGTATGGAACTGGAACCGGGTGCTGGTCGGCGCGATCATCACGGTGTTCCTCGCGATCGACCTCGGCTTTTTCGGCGCGAACCTGCTGAAGGTCGCGCAGGGCGGCTGGCTGCCGCTCGGCATTGGCGCGCTGCTGTTCTTCCTGCTGATGACCTGGTACAAGGGGCGCCACATCGTCAAGGAGCGCACGGCGGCCGACGGCATTCCGCTCGAGCCGTTCCTGCAAGGGCTGCTCGCGCATCCGCCGCATCGCGTGTCGGGCACCGCGATCTACCTGACCGGCAACGACAAGCTCGTGCCCGTGAGCCTGCTGCACAACCTGAAGCACAACAAGGTGCTGCACGAGCGAACCATTTTCCTGACGTTCGTCACGCGCGACTTTCCTTACGTGCGCGACGACAAGCGCCTGAGCTCGCGCGATGCGGGCGGTGGGCTGTACATCGTCAAGGCCGAGTACGGTTTCAACGAGACGCCGGACGTGAAGGCCGTGCTCGAGGAATTCGGCCGCGCGCACGACATGACGTTCGAGCTGATGGATACGTCGTTCTTCCTCGCGCGCGAAACCGTCGTGCCGACGCATCTGCCCGGGATGTCGATCTGGCGCGAGCGCGTGTTCGCGTGGATGCATCAGAACGCCGCGAAGCCGACCGACTTCTTCTCGATTCCGGCGAACCGCGTCGTCGAGCTCGGCACGAAGATCGAGATCTGACCAGGTGCGGCGCGCGGGCCTGACGGCCGCACGCCGCGTCTGCCGACCGCCCGGACTGGCCGCGATCGTTCGCATCGCCGGCCGTCACCGCGAGAGCCAACGCAGCCGCATCGCGCCGCGTGTTCCGCGCAAGCCAAACCATCCAATCAGATAGCCGACTGCGTGCGCGTTCGCGGCAGCCATAAAAAAGCCCGCCTTGCGGCGGGCTTTGCGTGCGTCGACGGCTTTCGCGCGCTCAGCGCTTCAGCTTCGCGAATGCCGCGGCCATCGCGCCGGCCGGTTCCGGCTCGCGCGAACGCGGCGGGCGGGCAGCGCCACGTCCCGCGTTGCCGCGATCCTGGCTGCCGCGCGACGACATGCCGGGTGCTGCCGCATCGTCGTCGAGGCGCATCGTCAGCGCAATGCGCTGGCGCTTCACGTCGACGTCGAGCACCTTCACCTTGACGACCTGGCCGGCCTTCACGACTTCGTGCGGGTCCTTGATGAATTTCGTCGACATCGCGGACACGTGGACGAGGCCGTCCTGATGGACGCCGATATCCACGAACGCGCCGAACGCGGCGACGTTCGTCACGACCCCTTCGAGCGTCATGCCCGGCACGAGATCCGACACCTTCTCGACGCCTTCGCGGAACGTCGCGGTCTTGAATTCCGGGCGCGGATCGCGGCCCGGCTTCTCCAGTTCGGACAGGATGTCGCGCACGGTCGGCAGGCCGAAACGTTCGTCGACAAATTCCGCAGGGGACAGGCCCGACAGCGCTTCGCGGTTGCCGAGCACGTCGTCGATGCGCTTGCTGATCTTCGCGAGCATCCGCTCGACGACCGGATAGGCTTCCGGGTGCACCGACGAGCGGTCGAGCGGATTTTCGCCGCCGTTGATGCGCAGGAAGCCGGCGGCCTGTTCGAACGTCTTGTCGCCGAGGCGCGGCACCTTGCGCAGGTGCTCGCGCGACGGGAACGGGCCGTTCGCATCGCGGTAGTCGACGATGTTGCGCGCGAGCGTCGCGTTCAGGCCCGACACGCGTGCGAGCAGCGGGGCCGATGCCGTGTTCGCGTCGACGCCGACCGCGTTCACGCAATCCTCGACGACCGCGTCGAGCGCGCGGGCGAGTTCGCGCTGGTTCACGTCGTGCTGGTACTGGCCGACGCCGATGGCCTTCGGCTCGATCTTCACGAGCTCGGCGAGCGGATCCTGCAGGCGGCGCGCGATCGACACGGCGCCGCGCAGCGACACGTCGAGTTCCGGGAATTCCTTCGCCGCGAGCTCGGACGCCGAGTAGACCGACGCGCCGGCTTCCGACACGACGATCTTCTGCAGGCGCAGCTCGGGGTGTTTCGCGATCAGTTCGCTCGCGAGCTTGTCGGTTTCGCGCGACGCGGTGCCGTTGCCGATGCTGATCAGTTCGGCCTGAGTCTGCGCGGCGATGCGCGCGAGTTTCGCGATCGAGCCGTCCCAGTCGCGGCGCGGCTCGTGCGGGTAGATCGTGTCGGTCGCGAGTACCTTGCCGGTGCGGTCGACGACTGCGACCTTCACGCCGGTGCGCAGGCCGGGGTCGAGACCGATCACGGCCTTCGGGCCGGCCGGCGCCGCGAGCAGCAGGTCGTTCAGGTTGCGCGCGAACACACGGATTGCTTCGGTTTCGGCGGTTTCTCGCAGTTGCGTGAGCAGTTCGTTCTCGATATGCGGCTGCACCTTCACGCGCCAGCACCAGCGGCATACGTCGGACAGCCATTTGTCGGCCGGGCGGTTCTGGTTCGCGATGCCGAAATGGCGCGCGATCATCGCCTCGCCGGGATGCGGCACCTGCGCGTCGAGCTCTTCGCCGAGGCCGAGCTTGACCGTCAGCACGCCCGCGTTGCGGCCGCGGAACAGCGCGAGTGCGCGGTGCGACGGCACGGTCTTGATCGTTTCCGCGTAGTCGTAATAGTCGCGGAATTTCTCGCCTTCCTCGTTTTCCTTGCCCTCGACGACTGCCGACGACACGACGCCCTGGTTGTGCAGGTAGTCGCGCAGCTTGCCGAGCAGCTCGGCCGTCTCGCCGAACTGTTCGGACAGGATGTCGCGCGCGCCGTCGAGCGCGGCCTTCACGTCGGCGACGCCCTTGTCGGCGTCGACATACGCGGCCGCCTCGGCCTGCGGGTCGAGCAGCGGGTTCGCGAGCAGCGCCTGCGCGAGCGGCTCGAGGCCGGCTTCGCGGGCGATCTGCGCGCGCGTACGGCGCTTCGGCTTGTACGGCAGATAAAGGTCTTCGAGCACCTGCTTGCTGTCGGCCGCGTCGATCGCGGCGCGCAGTTCGTCGGTCAGCTTGCCCTGTTCGTCGATGCTCGACAGGATCGCCGCGCGGCGATCCTCGAGTTCGCGCAGATACAGGAGGCGTTCCTCGAGCTGGCGCAGCTGCGTGTCGTCCAGGTTGCCGGTCACTTCCTTGCGGTACCGGGCAATGAACGGAACGGTCGAGCCTTCGTCGAGGAGTTGCACGGCCGCCGCGACCTGGCGCGGCTGGACGGACAGTTCGGTGGCGATGCGCTGTACGATCTTGAGTGCTACGGTTTCCGTCATGTCGTGGATGATCTGCCTGCTGAAATCGCGGCGCGGGCCGGCAGGCCCGGAGCGGCAGGCTGCACGGCGGCCCGACGGGCCAGATGCCGCGGGTGGGTGAAGCGGGGCATTTTGCCATAAATGGCGGAGCGCCCAGCCGGGGGTGATAGAATTTGACACATGTCCCGCAGCTTTCCTACGACGTTGCCAACTTCCCGCATTTCTCTCGCCGCGCTCGGCGCAGCGCTCGCCGCGGCTTTGTCTGCCGGGCCTTCCGGTGCGTTCGCGCAGGCTTCCGGCGCAACCGCGCCGGCCGCCGTCGCAGCCGCGCCCGTTACGGCCACAGCCGCACCGGATTTCGACGCCCGTCAAAAAGTGCTCAATCAGCGCTCCGCGGAAAACGATTATCGTTATGCGGTGGCCGAGCACGATTGCTACAGCAAGTTCTTCGTCAATCACTGTCTCGGCAAGGCACGCGACCAGATGCGCGACGAGCGGGCGAGCATCCGCCAGGAGCAGCTTGCGCTCAACGACGAGCAGCGCGCGGTGCGCGCGCAGCAGCGTGACCAGCAACAGGCGCTGAAGCAGGCGCAGAACGCGGCGGAAGCGCCGCAGCGCGCGGCGAACGACGCGGCGAACGCGGCTGCGTTCCGCGACAAGCAGGAGCAGAATGCGCTGAAGCAGGCACAGCGCGGCGCGGAAGGGCCGCAGCGCGCGGCGAGCAAGCAGGCATACGACCAGAAGCAGGCCGACTTCCAGCGCAAGCTCGACCAGGCGCACCAGCAGGCGGCGCAGAAGGCGCAGGAGCGGGCGGACAACGCCGTGCGCTACGAGCAGAAGCAGAAGGAAGCCGCGCAGCACAAGGCCGATGTCGAGCGGCGTCAGCAGGAAGCGGCCGAGAAGGCCAAACAGCAGCAACAGCAGGGGCAGTAACGTGTTGGATTGATCGGGATCAGTCTCGTGCGCGTTGGCACGCCAGCCGGCGCGCTGCTTCGATGAGGAGGCAAACATGCAAAACCGTCTCACGGAACAGCAGCAGGAATTGCACAACCGTTTGGCTGCATTGCAGGAGCAGCACCAGCAGCTCGCTCGGGAGATCGAGCTGAAGGAAGGACACTCCGACATCGACGACATCACGCTGCACCGGCTGAAGAAGGAAAAGCTGGCAGCCAAGGACAAAATCATTTTGCTGCAATCGCAGCTGGAACCGGATAAGCGCGCCTGAGCGCGGCCTGGCAAGCGCCGGCGCCGCTCGGGCGCTGGACACAGGAACGCTTGCCTTGAATTCACCGCTTGAAGCCACCCCCGATGCCCGGCGAGACGAGTCGTCCGCCGGGCGCGTTCGTGCGCCCGAAGGCACCTTCGAGCTGAGCCGCAAGCGCGTCGACGAACTCGACACGATCTTTGGCGTTGGCGGGTTGCTGGCGCGCGCGCTCGACGGCTATCGGCCGCGTACGTCGCAGATCGAGATGGCGCGTGCGGTTGCGTCCGCGATGGAAGCGTCCGCGCGCCGGATGCCCGAACCCGAGATCTTCGAAACCCGCAAGCGGCCGGCGCGCCGCCTCGGCGACGGCGACAAGACGGCCGGGCCGGCGGCGGACGATGCCGCGGCCGCCGAGTCCGATAACGACGCAGGCGACAACACGCTGATCGTCGAGGCCGGCACGGGTACCGGCAAGACCTATGCGTATCTCGTGCCCGCGATGCTGTGGGGCGGCAAGGTGATCGTGTCGACCGGTACGAAGCACCTGCAGGACCAGTTGTTCCAGCGCGACATCCCGACCGTGCGCAACGCGCTCGCGGTGCCGGTGACGGTCGCGATGCTCAAGGGCCGCGCAAACTACCTGTGCCACTACTACCTGCAACGCACGGCCGACAACGGCCGCCTGCCGTCGCGGCAGGACACGGCTTACCTGCAGGAAATCGTCCGCTTCGCGAAGCTCACGAAGAGCGGCGACAAGGCCGAACTCGCCAGCGTGCCGGAAACGGCACCCGTGTGGTCGATGGTCACGTCGACGCGCGACAACTGCCTCGGCCAGGAGTGCCCGCACTACAAGGAATGCTTCGTGATGCAGGCGCGGCGCGAGGCGCAGCAGGCCGACGTGGTCGTCGTCAACCACCACCTGTTCTTCGCGGACATCATGCTGCGCGACACGGGGATGGCCGAACTGCTGCCGAACGCGAACACGATCATCTTCGACGAAGCGCACCAGTTGCCGGAGACGGCGACGCTGTTCTTCGGCGAGACGCTGTCGACGACGCAGATCCTCGAGCTCGCACGCGACACGGTGGCCGAAGGCCTGAGCCATGCGCGCGACGCGGTCGAGTGGGTGAAGCTCGGCGGCGATCTCGAACGTGCGGCGCGCGACTTGCGCCTCGCGTTCGCGAACGATCAGATCGTCCGCATGTCGCTCGCGCAGCTCGGCGACGATCATCCGATGTTCGGCGCGCTCGACGCGCTCGAGGCGGCGCTCGATGCGCTCGCGTCGGCGCTCGCGAGCCAGGCCGAGCGGGCGGAGTCGCTCGGCGCATGCCTGCGGCGCGCACGCGAATTGCAGGACCTGCTGGCCGGCTGGGTCGCGCCCGGCGCGGCGGAGGCGGCCGCGAAGGCCGATGAGGCAGCGGCCGGCGACAAGGCTGCGTCCGACGGCGATCCGAACGAGAAGGTGCGCTGGGTCGAGGTGTTCTCGCATACCGTCCAGTTGCACGAGACGCCGCTGTCGGTTGCGCCGATCTTTGCGAAGCAGCGCGCGGGCGTGCCGCGTGCATGGGTGTTCACGTCGGCCACGTTGTCGGTGCGCGGCGATTTCACGCACTACGCGGCGCAGATGGGCCTCAGCTCGCGTCGTTCGATGACGCTCGCGAGCCCGTTCGACTACCAGTCGCAAGGGCTGCTGTACGTGCCGCGCAACCTGCCGCAGCCATCTTCGCCCGCGTTTACCGATGCCGTCTTCGATGCCGCGCTGCCTGCGATCGAGGCGTCCGGCGGCGGCGTGTTCATGCTGTGCACGACGTTGCGCGCGGTCGACCGGATCGCGTCGAAGCTGCGCGACGTGATCGAGTCGCGCGGATGGAATACGCCGCTGCTCGTGCAGGGCGATGCGAGCCGCACCGAGCTGCTCGATCGCTTCCGCGCGTACGGCAACGCGATCCTGGTCGGCAGCCAGAGTTTCTGGGAAGGTGTCGACGTGCGCGGCGACGCGCTGTCACTCGTCGTGATCGACAAGCTGCCGTTCGCGCCGCCCGACGATCCGGTGCTGGCCGCGCGGCTCGACGCGCTGACGAAGAAGGGCTTGAGTCCGTTCGCCGTGCACCAGTTGCCGCAGGCCGTGATTACGCTGAAGCAGGGCGCGGGCCGGCTGATTCGCGCGGAGACGGATCGCGGCGTGCTGATGATCTGCGACACGCGGCTCGTCGACAAGCCTTACGGGCGCCGGATCTGGCAGAGCCTGCCGCCGTTCAAGCGGACTCGCGAGATCGCGGTCGTCCAGGACTTCTTCGACGAGCACCGCTCGGAAAAACGCATGTGACGGCACGCGCGGCGACCGCCGCGCGACCGCACCTGTGCCGCCGGAATGCGGCGCCAACAAAAAACCCGGCTCGATGGCCGGGTTTTTTGTTCGTGCAACTGGTGTTGCGTCGCGCAGCGCTTTAGAACTGCCACCACGACTTCTTCGCACCGGGGCGCGAATGGCCCGTCACGTACGGGCTGTCGGGGAACGTGCCCGCGAGCACGCGCTTCGTGTCCTCGGCGAGTTGCGGCTGGTTCAGCTTGCCGTACGACAGGATCATGATGTGCAGCGCGTCCTCGATCGCCGGTGCGCCCTTGTAGTCCTTGATCGCGAGCTGCGCGCGGTTGATGGCCGCGACATATGCGCCACGACGGTAGTAGTAGTCGGCCGCGTGCACTTCGTGCGACGCGAGCGCGTTGACGATGTAGCGCATCCGTGCGGCTGCGTCGGGCGCGTACTTGCTCTTCGGGAAGCGGTCGACGACGACCTTGAACGCATCGTACGATTCGCGCAGCGCCTGCGGATCGCGTTCGCTCATGTCCTGGCCGGAGAAGCGGCCGAACAGGCCCAGATCGTCGTTGAAGTGGATCATCCCCTTCAGGTAGTACGCGTACGGGATATCCGGATGATCGGGGTGGAGCTGGATGAAGCGGTCGACGGCCTGGTCGGCGGCTGCCGCTTCGTTATCCTTCCAGTTGCAGTATGCGACGTTGATCTGCGCCTGTTGCGCGAAATGGCCGAATGGATCGCGACCTTGCAGCGATTCGAAATATTTCGCGCATTTGCCCCAGTCGCCGCCGGACAGTGCGTCCTGGGCCTCTGAGTATAATTTGTTGTTCGACCAGGTAGCCGTCTCGTCCTGCTTCTGCGGCAAGCCGTGGCAGCCGGCGATGAGGGCCGCGGCCGCTACCGCCGCAGCCCGGGCGGCGACGGTTCTGGCCGTACGTTTGGTCGAATTCATCATGCTCGCATGTCCTAGCTTCAAGTCTCGGTGACCCAGTCTAAATGACCCGTTCAAGTTCGCAGAATGCCCAGCCGGGCACACCAAATCGCGAAGATTATAGCCCAAGCGGTCGGCCCGCCGACGCTGCCTCGGGGGATTCCCTCGATGACGATCTGACCGGCGACGTATTGCAACCGCCCGTAGTGCCGTCAGCGGCGGGCGATGACGCGCCGCGCGTCGTCGAAGTGCCGCTGTCGCTCGCGGGCGAACGCCTCGACAAGGCGCTCGCCCAACTGTTCCCCGAATTCTCCCGCAGCCGCCTGCAGAGCTGGATCGAGGCGCAGCGCGTGCTGGTCGACGGCGCGCCGGCGAAGATCCGCCAGCCGGTGCCGCTCGGCGCGAAGATCGAGCTCGTGCCCGACCTGCTTCCCGAGCAGCTCGCGTTCACGCCGGAACCCGTGCCGCTCGACGTCGTCTACGAGGACGACGCGCTCGTCGTCATCAACAAGCCGGCCGGCCTCGTCGTGCACCCGGCGGCCGGCAACTGGAGCGGCACGATCCTGAACGGCCTGCTGCATCGTTACGGCGACGCGGCGGCCGGCCTGCCGCGCGCGGGGATCGTCCACCGGCTCGACAAGGAGACCTCCGGCCTGATGGTGGTGGCACGCACGCTGGCCGCGCAGACGGACCTCGTGCGCCAACTGCAGGCCCGCACGGTGAAGCGCCGCTATTTCGCGCTCGTGTGGGGCACGATGCCCGAGGAAGGTACGATCGACGCGCCGATCGGCCGGGATCCGCGCGAGCGCACGCGCATGGCCGTCGTCACGGGCGCGTCGGGCAAGCCCGCGCGCACGCATTTCCGCACGGTTGACACATGCGTGTGGCAACGTCAGCCGGTTTCGGCGATCCAGTGCGACCTCGAAACCGGCCGCACGCATCAGATCCGCGTGCACTGCGCGCATGCCGGGCACCCGCTGCTCGGCGACCCCGTCTACGGACGCGCGCGCGGCAAGCGCTCGGTCGCGCCGCTGCCGGACGGGTTCGCGCGACAGGCGCTGCATGCATGGCGGCTCGGCCTCGTGCATCCGGTCACGGGCAAGGCGATGCAGTGGCGCTGCCCGTTGCCGGACGACATGAACGCACTCGTCGCGGCGCTCGGCTTCGGGCAGGGCGACGAGGAATTCGACGACGACGACGGTGTCTACGACGATGACGATTTCGGCGGCGAGTATCACGACGATGAGCCGTACCTGGACGATGAGGAGGAGTGAGTGCCGATGACGAACCTGGCGCCGTTGACGTGGCAGGACTGCGTACAGCCCGACTGGCAGGTGTCGCCGCGCGTGCGCGCGCTGATCACGACGCGCGACGGCGGCGTGAGCGAAGGCCCGTACGGGCGCTGGCAGGACGGCGCCGCGATGGCGGGCGGGATGAATCTCGGCCTGCATACCGGTGACGATCCCGTCCATGTCGCCGCGAATCGCGCGCGCTTGCTCGCGCTGGCGGGCCAGTCGAGCGCGGCATGGCTCGAGCAGGTTCACGGCGCGCGGATCGTGCGCGCCGACGAGGTGATCGCGGCGGCGCCCGCGGCCGCGGTGCCGGTGCAGGCCGACGCGAGCGTCACGGACCGGACAGGCGCCGTCTGCGTCGTGATGGTGGCCGACTGCCTGCCCGTGCTGCTGTGCGACGCGCAGGGCCGCGCGGTCGGCGCCGCGCATGCGGGCTGGCGCGGGCTCGCGGCCGGCATCGTCGAGCAGACCGCGGCGCACGTCGCGGCACTCGCAGGCGGCGCGACGGACACGCTTCATGCGTACCTTGGGCCGGCGATCGGCCCGCAGGCGTTCGAGGTCGGCGCCGACGTGCGCGACGCGTTTCTCGACACGGCCCCGCAGTCGGAGCATGATGAAACCCGTCATGCGTTCGTCGCCATCGACGGCGTGCCCGGCAAGTTTCTCGCCGATCTCCATGCGCTCGCGCGCCTGCGCCTCGCGCGTGCCGGCGTGGCGCACGTGAGCGGCGGGACCGCCTGTACGGTCACCGAACGCGCGCGCTTCTATTCGTATCGGCGCGACCGTGTGACGGGCCGCATGGCGGCGGCGATCTGGCTGGCAGATTGACGCATGCGCATGCGCGCATGGTTTTGTTGCGTCGCGAAATCGGTTATCTCGATATTTAGACGGCAATGCGGCGTAGCATGCGCAGTCGAATGAAAAATCCCGAAGTCAAGTCGACCAAAATGCTTTATGTTTCGCCGAAACCCTTGTCCCGTCTGTTGCGCACGGATTATCTCCGCGCGGAAATGTTCAGCGGTTTGACATGGCGCTTCACATGGGGAAAACGATAATGATAAAAATACCGCACTGCGGCAGAATCTGGAGACGCCTCTCCAGAGCATGACGGCCCGGCTCGCAGCCGGCATGCCGCGCGCGAGCAGGATTTCACGATAGACGCTCACGAATCACCGGTAAGGCAGGTAATGACAGCATCGAAAAATTCGTCGACGTCCGCTCAGGCGGGCACTTCCGCAGGCAGCACCGGTTTCGATCCGGCCGCCCAGCCGATGCAGCAGATGTTCGAGTCGTGGTTGAGCGCGTGGCGCGGCTTTGCGGATCCGGCGCGCGCCGCGACTGCGTCGGCCACCGTCAATCCGTTCGCGACATTCCAGTTCCCGACTTCATTTCCGTTCCAGGTGCCGTCGATGCCCGATCTGGGCAGCATGGCGTCGCCGTTCGCGGGGTTGAAGCTGCCGGTTGCCGCGATTCCGCCCGAACGGCTGCAGACGCTGCAGGCCGACTACGCGCGCGATTGCATGACGCTGATGCAGCAGGCAGCCGCCGCGAAGCTCGAATCGCCCGAACTGAAGGACCGCCGCTTCAGCGGCGATGCGTGGAAGGCGTCGCCGGCGCATGCGTTCGCGGCTGCCTGGTATCTGCTCAACGCGCGCTATCTGCAGGAACTGGCCGACGCGCTTCAGACCGATCCGAAGACACGCGAGCGCATCCGGTTCACGGTCCAGCAATGGACGGCCGCCGCCGCGCCGAGCAACTTCCTCGCACTCAATCCCGACGCGCAGAAATCGATTCTCGAGACGCAGGGCGAAAGCCTGCGGCAGGGGATGATGAACCTGCTCGGCGACCTGCAGCGCGGCAAGATTTCGCAGACCGATGAATCACAGTTCGTGGTCGGCAAGAACCTCGGGTGTACTGAAGGCGCGGTCGTCTACGAGAACGACCTGATCCAGTTGATCCAGTACACGCCGAAGACGGACAAGGTGTTCGAGCGGCCGCTGCTGATCGTCCCGCCGTGCATCAACAAGTTCTACATCCTCGACCTGCAGCCCGAGAATTCGCTCGTCGCGCACGCGCTGTCGAACGGCCATCAGGTGTTCCTCGTGTCGTGGCGCAATGCGGATGCATCGGTCGCGCACAAGACGTGGGACGACTACATGAACGAAGGGCTGCTCGCGGCGATCGATGCCGTGCAGCAGGTCAGCGGCCGCGAACAGATCAACACGCTCGGCTTCTGCGTCGGCGGCACGATGCTCGCGACCGCGCTGGCGGTGCTCGCCGCGCGCGGCGAACACCCGGCCGCGTCGATGACGCTGCTCACCGCGATGCTCGACTTCACCGACACGGGCATTCTCGACGTGTTCGTCGACGAGGCGCACGTGCAGATGCGCGAGCAGACCATCGGCGGCAAGAACGGCACGCAACCGGGGCTGATGCGCGGCGTGGAGTTCGCGAACACGTTCTCGTTCCTGCGGCCGAACGACCTCGTGTGGAACTACGTCGTCGACAACTACTTGAAGGGCCGCACGCCCGCGCCGTTCGATCTGCTGTACTGGAACAGCGATTCGACGAGCCTGCCGGGCCCGATGTACGCGTGGTACCTGCGCAATACCTATCTCGAGAACAAGCTGCGCGAGCCGGGCGCGCTGACCGTGTGCGGCGAATCCGTCGACCTGTCGCTGATCGACGTGCCGACCTTCATCTACGGCTCGCGCGAGGATCACATCGTGCCGTGGCAGACGGCCTACGCGTCGACGTCGATCCTGTCGGGGCCGCTGAAGTTCGTGCTCGGCGCGTCGGGTCACATCGCGGGCGTGATCAATCCGCCGGCGAAGAAGAAGCGCAGCTACTGGGTCAACGACAGCGACCTGCCCGAAGCCGCGGACGACTGGTTCGCCGGTGCGACCGAGCAGCCGGGGAGCTGGTGGACGACCTGGGTCGAATGGCTCGACCAGTACGGCGGCCGCAAGGTGGCGCCGCCCGCCAAGCCGGGTTCCGCCCAGTTCCCGGTGATCGAGCCGGCGCCGGGTCGCTACGTATTGCAGCGCGATTGACGAAAACCGGACAGCGGCGCACGCTGTCCGATGCACCGCAGTTTTTTAACAGGGCCGGTAACGATGCGCCGTGTCGTGCGGGCCTGGAGGAAAGGGAAATGACGGACGTAGTGATCGTATCGGCCGCGCGGACCGCGGTCGGCAAATTCGGCGGCTCGCTTGCGAAGATTGCGGCGCCTGAACTGGGCGCGACGGTGATCCGCGCGGTGCTGGAGCGTGCGGGCGTGAAGCCCGAGCAGGTCAGCGAAGTGATCATGGGCCAGGTGCTGACGGCCGGCTCGGGGCAGAATCCGGCGCGGCAGTCGCTGATCAAGGCCGGGCTGCCGGCGGCAGTGCCGGGGATGACGATCAACAAGGTGTGCGGCTCGGGCCTGAAGGCCGTGATGCTGGCGGCGAATGCGATCGTCGCGGGCGACGCGGAGATCGTGATCGCGGGCGGGCAGGAGAACATGAGCGCGTCGCCGCACGTGCTGCCGGGCTCGCGCGACGGGTTCCGGATGGGCGACGCGAAGCTGGTCGACACGATGATCGTCGACGGGCTGTGGGACGTGTACAACCAGTACCACATGGGCATCACGGCGGAGAACGTCGCGAAGGAATACGGAATCACGCGCGAAGAGCAGGACGCGTTCGCGGCGCTGTCGCAGAACAAGGCGGAAGCCGCGCAGAAGGCCGGGCGCTTCAACGACGAGATCGTGCCGGTGTCGATTCCGCAGCGCAAGGGCGAGCCGCTGCAGTTCGCGACCGACGAGTTCGTGCGTCACGGCGTGACGGCGGAATCGCTGGCGGGGCTGAAGCCGGCGTTCTCGAAGGACGGCACGGTAACGGCGGCAAACGCGTCGGGCCTGAACGACGGCGCGGCGGCGGTGCTGGTGATGTCGGCGCAGAAGGCGGCGGCGCTCGGCCTGACGCCGCTGGCGCGGATCAAGGCGTATGCGAACGCGGGGGTGGATCCGAGCGTGATGGGGATGGGCCCGGTGCCGGCGTCGCGCCGGTGCCTGGAGCGCGCGGGCTGGACGCCGGGCGACCTGGACCTGATGGAGATCAACGAGGCGTTCGCGGCGCAGGCGCTGGCGGTGCACAAGCAGATGGGCTGGGACACGTCGAAGGTGAACGTGAACGGCGGGGCGATCGCGATCGGCCACCCGATCGGCGCGTCGGGCTGCCGGATCCTGGTGACGCTGCTGCACGAGATGGCCAAGCGCGATGCGAAGCGCGGGCTGGCGTCGCTGTGTATCGGCGGCGGGATGGGTGTCGCGCTCGCGGTCGAACGTCCGTAACCGGTCGTTCGTTACCTGCGAACCGAATCCGGGCGCCGGCCGATTGCGGCTTCGGCCGGCGCCACGTGAAGTCAGAGGGGGCCTCGGCAGCTCTCGAAACCAAAAAATGGAGTGAGATTTATGTCTCAGCGAATTGCGTACGTAACGGGCGGGATGGGCGGCATCGGCACCAGCATTTGCCAGCGTCTGTTGAAGGACGGCTTCAAGGTCGTCGCGGGCTGCGGCCCGAACTCGCCGCGCCGTGTGAAATGGCTCGAGGACCAGAAGGCGCTCGGGTACGATTTCATCGCGTCGGAAGGCAACGTCGGCGACTGGGACTCGACCAAGGAAGCGTTCGACAAGGTCAAGGCCGAAGTCGGCGAGATCGACGTGCTGGTCAACAACGCGGGCATCACGCGCGACGTCGTGTTCCGCAAGATGACGCACGAAGACTGGACCGCCGTGATCGACACCAACCTGACGAGCCTGTTCAACGTGACGAAGCAGGTGATCGACGGGATGGTCGAGCGCGGCTGGGGCCGGATCATCAACATTTCGTCGGTGAACGGCCAGAAGGGGCAATTCGGCCAGACCAACTATTCGACCGCGAAGGCCGGCATCCACGGCTTCACGATGTCGCTCGCGCAGGAAGTCGCGACGAAGGGCGTGACGGTCAACACCGTGTCGCCGGGCTACATCGGCACCGACATGGTGAAGGCGATCCGCCCCGACGTGCTGGAGAAGATCGTCGCGACGATCCCGGTGCGGCGTCTCGGTGCGCCGGAGGAAATCGGCTCGATCGTCGCGTGGCTTGCGTCGAACGATTCCGGCTTCGCGACGGGCGCCGACTTCTCGCTGAACGGCGGCCTGCACATGGGCTGAACGCCCGGGCTGCGCGGGCCGGGTGGCCGCGCAGCCGGGTGTGTTCCGAAGGCCCCCGCCTCCCGGGTTCGGGCGGCGGGGATTCGTCACTTGCGCTACGCTGCACTGAAAGGCGTTACATGACTACTACAAAGAAGACGGCCGAACGGCTCATCAAGAAGTACCCGAACCGCCGGCTCTACGATACCGAGACAAGCACGTACATTACGCTCACCGACGTGAAGCAGCTCGTACTGGAGCAGGAGGACTTCAAGGTCGTCGATGCGAAATCCAACGAAGACCTGACGCGCAGCATCCTCCTGCAGATCATCCTCGAAGAGGAAAGCGGCGGCGTGCCGATGTTCTCGTCGTCGATGCTGTCGCAGATCATCCGTTTCTACGGTCACGCGATGCAGGGCATGATGGGCACGTACCTGGAAAAGAACATCCAGGCGTTCATCGACATCCAGAACAAGCTCGCGGATCAGTCGAAGAACATGTACGACACCAATGCGATGAATCCGGAAGTCTGGTCGCAGTTCATGAACATGCAGGCGCCGATGATGCAAGGGATGATGACGAGCTACATCGAGCAGTCGAAGAACATGTTCGTGCAGATGCAGGAACAGATGCAGAACCAGGCGAAGTCGATGTTCAGCACGTTTCCGTTCAAGCAGCCGGGGTCCACCGAGCCGGAGAAGAAGTAGCGATTTTGCGGCAGGCCGGCCGCGGCGGCGCGAGCCGTCGAATGGCCGACGCCGTGAAGCGTGGTGCGCTGCGGCCGATCGTGTGCTCGGGCACGACGGACTGGCTGCCGCCTGCCGGAAGGGCGCCGCCGACGGTCGTTCATGATCGTCGGCACCGCATGCCCGTGCCCGGGATGCCGGGTCTGGCGTTGGGTGAGGCCGTTTCCGGAAATGCTGGCTGAGTGCAGGCCGAAGGCTCCGTCAGGACTGCCGGACAGACACCCGGCCCGGTGTGTTCGCCCGCCTTCGCTCACAGCTCCGAACTGAAATCCTGGTGATCGTCCGACGGAGGAAGGTCGAGAACGAGCTTGACCGCGCTGTAGTTGGCCTTCAGCGAAAACACGCGACCGATCACGAGAAACGTCTGCCGCGAATTCTCGATCTCGACGAAGTCGCCGGGTTGCGGCACGTGGGCACCCTGGTCGTAGGAAAAGCTCATGCTGGTTTGCTCACCGATTGCTTCTGCCGCGTGCTGAGTGAATTCGATCGTGATGTGGGTGGTCATGCGGGCCCCGTTGGGTGGATGGAAGAGAGCGAAGGCTTCGATTTTCGCATAGCGGCGGTGCGCTTCCGCGGCGATTGTTGCGCGACCGCGATTGCCGATCGTGCTTGCCCGCTGGTCCACGCAGATGCGATAGCAACGACCCGGCCGAAGCCGGGTCGGGAGGGCGGGACGAAGCGGAGCGACCGTTACCTCTCCGCAAACGTCCCCGCTTGCACCAACGTCATCTTGCCGGGGTTCAGGTATTTGCGAATGGCGGTATTGACCTGTTCCAGGGTCAGCGCGCGGACGCGCTCGGGGTAGGTGTCCAGGTCGCTTAGCGGTTGGTCCTGAAGCACCGTCTGGGCGAGCATGGCGGCCATCTGCCCGGTGGTTTCCATCGCGACCTGCTGGCGACCGATCATGCCGTCCTTGCGCGCATCCAGTTCCGCCTGGGTGATGCCCTGTTTCCACCAGGCGTCCAGCACCCGGCGGGTGCTGGCGATGCCCTTGTCCAGCAGGGCCGGGGCGAAGTTGGTGTTGACGACAAAGCCGCCCTCCATCAGCGAGAGGCCGGACAAGCCGGCGCCGATGCCGTAGGTCAGGCCTTCCTGGTCGCGGACGGTCGCCATCAGGCGGCCGGTGAAGCCGCTGCCCAGGATGGCAATGCCCGCACTCAGGGGCAGGTAGTCGACGTCGCTGGCGCGCAGGTCGATGGCTTGCCCCATCGCCACGCTGATGGACGCCTTGTCCTTCATCGCGATGCGCTGCGTGTCAGGCCGACTTGCCTTGCGTGTCGGCCCCTGCCGTACGAGTGCCTTGCCGCCGCTCCAGCCCGCGAAGGCCTCGATCAACTTGGCCTGCAGGCCGCGAGGGTCCGCGCCGCCCACCACGACCACGGTCATATGCGCCGGTCCGTAGTACGCGCGATGAAACGCCTTGATGTCCTCCAGTGTGGCGGCGGCAATGGCCTGGAGCATCCGCTCGCGCGGCACCGGGGCGTTGACGTGTGCCTCGGGGTAGATGGCCATCGACAACGCATCGCGTGCCCGCATGCCCGGTACTTCCCCGCTTTGACGAACCCTGGCCTCCAGCAGGGTCTTGGCCCTGGCCAGTTCCTCGGCCTTGAAGGCCGGCAAGCGCAACTGCTCGGCCATCAGGTCGATCAGGGTAGGCAAATCCCGGGTCAGGCTCTTGCCGTATATGCCGACGTAGCCCGCCGCGGTCTGGAACGACAGCTGGGCGCCCAGGCTATCCAGCAGCGTGGAGATCGCCACCTTGTCGCGGCGGGTGGTGCCCGCCTCCAGCAACATGCCGGTCAGCAATGGCACGGCGGGATTGGTCGCCTTGCTGGCCGCGTCGGCATCGCCCAGCGGCATCACTGCGGCAACGGACACCATCTCCTGCGGCGCCATCGGATAGACCAACAGATCGATGCTGCCGGCCTGGGCGCGCACCACGCGATCGGCGATGCCCGCCTGAGCCGCGACAGGCAACCACAGCATGGCCAACGCCAGCACCCATGGGTGCAGCCAGTTGAAACGAACACGCATCATGTCGACTTCTCCAGGACGAACCAGCCGGTGGTGCTCTGGTCTTCATTGAGGTACTTGCGGGCCACCCGCTGCACGTCGGCGGGCGTGACCTTTTCCAGTTGTTCCAGTTCGGTGACGAACCGGGTCCAATCGCCTTGAGCGACCGCTTCGCCAAGCAGGGCGGAGGTCTTGCTGACGCCGTCGCGCTGGTAGATCTGCTCGGCCCGGTAAGGGCCCAACACCCGCTGGATATCCTCGCGAGTCACGCCGTGGTTCTTGATGCGTTCCAGTTCGGCCCAGGCGATTTTCTCGGCCTGGTCGTGCTTGGCGTTGGACGACAGGTTGACCGTGATCAGGAACGGCCCGGGATCGCGCAACGCATGGAAGCTGGCGCTGGCGTTCGTGGCGACTTCGGTGTCCACCAGCGTGCGATACAGCGGGCTGGCCTTGCCCTGGCTCAATACCAGGCCCAGCACGGTCAGCGCTGCCGCATCGGGATGCAGGGCGTTGGGCGCCTTGAAGGCCATGATGACGCTGCCGGTCTCGCCGGCCCGCTTGAGCACCAGCCGCCGTGGCCCCTGTTGCGGGGGTTCCTCGGTGGTCATCGCCGGGATCGCATGGGGTGCGCGCGGAATGCCGCCGTAGTACTGCCTGATCCAGCCCAGCGCCTGCGCCGGCTGGAAGTCGCCGACCAGAATGACCACCGCATTGTCCGGCCAGTAGAAGGTGTCGTAGAAGCTGCGCAGCTTGTCCACACTGGCATGCTCGATGTCGCTGCGCCAGCCGATGGTGGGATGGTGGTAGGGATGCGTCTGGTAAGCGGTGGCCAGCACTTGCTGGAACAACGCGCGGAAAGGACGGTTCTCGCCCCGCTCGTACTCGTTGCGCACCACCGTCATCTCGCTGGCCAGGTCTTCGGGGCGCAGCAGGAGGTTGCGCATGCGGTCGGCTTCGATGGCGATATAGCCTTCCAGCGCGTGGCGCTCCAGCGTGCCGAAGTAATTGGTGCGGTCCATCGATGTGGTGGCGTTGAAGCTGGCACCCGCCCGCTCCAGATAGTCGTTCACCGAGTTGCCCTGTTCCTTCGTGTAGTGCCGGCTGCCCTTGAACATCAGGTGTTCCAGCAGGTGGGTGCCGCCGGTGGTGCCGGTGGCCTCGTTGCGCGAGCCTACCCGGTACAACACCTGGAAACTGACCACCGGCGCGGCAGGGTCGGGCAGGGCGAGCACGGTGAGGCCGTTGGCGTCCAGGCGGTATTCGTCGATACCGGCCAGGGAGCGCACATGGGTAAAGCCCGGTACCTGGGTGGATTGGGCCATCGCTGTGCCTGCGATCAGCAGGCACAGCGAGAGCCCTGTCCGTATTGAATGCGGCAATGACATGGGACTTTTTCTCGTGAACACGATGAACGTGAAGGGTTAGGGGCTGGCCGGTGCGGCCAGCGAGGGGCCAGGCGTATTTTTTCGGTGCTGCGCACGACGCTCGATGCTACGTGGCATCGGGTTCATCGTGGAATGAGACGGGTTCTAATTTTCGTGGCAAAAAGGAAGAAAGCACGGACGCGAGGGGCAGGTGTCGCAGCAGCCGGGGCAGGAACTGTCGCGGGGCGATCGGGGAGGCGTCGTACCTCTGCGGCAATCGCTCGCCCCGAAGTGAAAGGGTCGCATCAAACTCCGATTCATGACCCGCCGTCCGTCGTGCGGCGTATTCGAACTGGCGGTCCATGTTGTCGCCAGCCGTTCATTTTGGCTCGCCGCCCCTAAATCGCTGTAAACTCACGCTTTTGCTGCCACGCCCCCACATTCCAGATGTCCCAATCCCCCAAAGTAGGTTTCGTTTCGCTCGGCTGCCCGAAAGCGTTGGTCGACTCCGAACAAATCATCACGCAGCTGCGCGCCGAAGGTTATGAAATCTCCGGCACCTACGACGGCGCCGACCTCGTCGTCGTCAACACCTGCGGCTTCATCGACGAAGCCGTGCAGGAAAGCCTCGATGCGATCGGCGAGGCGCTGACCGAGAACGGCAAGGTGATCGTCACCGGCTGCCTCGGCGCGAAGTCGAGCGCGAGCGGCTCGAACCTGATCGAGGAAGTCCATCCGAAGGTGCTCGCCGTCACCGGCCCGCACGCGGTTGGCGAAGTGATGCAGGCCGTGCATTCGCACCTGCCGAAGCCGCACGACCCGTTCGTCGACCTCGTGCCCGCGGCCGGCATCAAGCTCACGCCGCGCCACTACGCATACCTGAAGATTTCCGAAGGCTGCAACCACCGCTGCACGTTCTGCATTATCCCGTCGATGCGCGGCGATCTCGTGTCGCGTCCGGTCGCCGAAGTGATGCTCGAGGCCGAGAACCTGTTCAAGTCGGGCGTGAAGGAACTGCTCGTGATCTCGCAGGACACGAGCGCTTACGGCGTCGACGTGAAGTACCGCACGGGCTTCTGGAACGGCAAGCCGATCAAGACACGCATGACCGACCTGGTCGCCGCGCTCGGCGAACTCGCGGCGCAGTACGGCGCATGGGTGCGCCTGCACTAC
The DNA here is from genome assembly GCF_016899445.1 of Burkholderia sp. MS455. Classification (NCBI taxonomy): domain Bacteria; kingdom Pseudomonadati; phylum Pseudomonadota; class Betaproteobacteria; order Burkholderiales; family Burkholderiaceae; genus Burkholderia; species Burkholderia sp. MS455. The sequence continues at coordinate 1,990,340 of NZ_CP041779.1, read as the reverse complement.
GTGTATCCGTATCCGAGCGTCGACGAAGTGATTCCGCTGATGGCCGAAGGTCCGTTCAAGGGCCACGTGCTGCCGTATCTCGACGTGCCGTTCCAGCACGCGCACCCCGAAGTGCTGAAGCGCATGAAGCGTCCGGCGAACGCCGAGAAGGTGCTCGAGCGCGTGCAGAAGTGGCGCGAGATCTGCCCGGACCTGACGATCCGCAGCACGTTCATCGCGGGCTTCCCCGGCGAGACGGAAGAGCAGTTTGAAACGCTGCTCGACTTCATCCGCGAGGCGGAACTCGATCGCGTCGGCTGCTTCGCGTACTCGCCGGTCGAAGGTGCGACCGCGAACGAACTCGACGGCGCGCTGCCCGACGATGTCCGTGAAGAACGCCGCGCGCGCTTCATGGAAGTCGCCGAGGAGGTGTCGGCGAACCGCATCCAGCGCAAGGTCGGCAAGACCCTCAAGGTGCTGATCGACGAAGTCGGCGAAGAAGGCGGGATCGGCCGCACGGCAGCCGATGCGCCGGAGATCGACGGCGTCGTTTATGTCGAGCCGGCGACGAAGGCGTCGAAGCGCTACAAGGTCGGCGATTTCGTGTCCGTGAAGATCACGGGCGCCGACGGCCACGATCTGTGGGGCGAGGTCTAAGCGATGCGCGTCGCATTTCCGGAGATCCTCGCGCTCGGCGAGGCGATGATCGAATTCAACCAGTCGCAGCCGGGCCGTCCGGAATTCCTGCAGGGCTTCGGCGGCGACACGTCGAACTTCTGCATCGCGGCGGCGCGCCAGGGCGCGTCGACGGGCTTCGTGTCGGCGATCGGCGACGATCCGTTCGGCCGCCTGCTGGCCGACATGTGGCGCGCCGAGCGCGTCGATACGACGTACGTGCGGATCGATCGCATGGCGCCGACCGGCGTGTATTTCGTCACGCACGGCGCCGACGGCCACCAGTTCGACTATCTGCGCGCGGGTTCCGCGGCGAGCCGCTATGCGACGGGCGATCTGCCGCTCGACGCGCTGGCCGCGGCGAAGGCCGTGCACCTGTCGGGCATCAGCCTCGCGATCAGCACCGCAGCGTGCGACGCCGCGTTCGCAGGGATCGACCATGCGCGCCGCAACGGCGCGAAGGTCAGCTTCGACACGAACCTGCGCCTGAAGCTCTGGCCGCTGCCGCGCGCCCGCGCGGTGATGCGCGAGGCGCTTCGCCAGACGGACATCTGCCTGCCGAGCTGGGACGACGTCACCGCGCTCACGGGCGCGAACGATCGCGACGCGATCGTCGATGCGATGCTCGAACACGGGCCGCAGGTCGTCGCGTTGAAGCTCGGCAAGGACGGCGCGTATGTCGCGACGCCGAACGAGCGGCGCGTCGTGCCGGGCTTCGCGGTCGAGGCCGTCGACGCGACGGGCGCGGGCGACTGCTTCGGCGGCGCCTTCGTCGCGCGGATCGTCGCGGGCGACGATCCGTTCGCGGCGGCACGCTATGCGAACGCCGCGGCGGCGCTGTCGACGACCGGTTACGGCGCGGTCGCGCCGATTCCGCACCGCGATGCGGTGGAGCGCCTGATGCAAGGCTGACGCGGCACGCGCACGCCGGCCACGGCCCCGCACGATCGATTCATTCGAACAGAAGGATGAGGAGGCAACATGCAACGTGAAGTGGTGGTGGTGAGCGGCGTGCGTACCGCGATCGGCGATTTCGGCGGCGGCCTGAAGGACATCGCGCCGACCGAGCTCGGCGCACAGGTCGTGCGCGAAGTGTTGCGGCGTGCGCAGGTGTCGGGCGACGAGGTCGGCCACGTGGTGTTCGGCAACGTGGTGCACACGGAGCCGAAGGACATGTACCTCGCACGCGTCGCCGCGATCAATGGCGGCGTCGCGCAGCATGCGCCGGCGCTCACGGTCAACCGGCTGTGCGGTTCGGGGCTGCAGGCGATCGTGTCGGCGGCGCAGGGCGTGCTGCTCGGCGATGCGGACATCGCGATCGCGGGCGGCGCGGAGAACATGAGCCGCGCGCCATACGCGATCCCGGCCGCGCGCTTCGGGCAGCGCATGGGCGACATGCGCGCGGTCGACATGATGGTCGGCGCGCTGAGCGATCCGTTCCAGACGATCCACATGGGCGTGACGGCCGAGAACGTCGCCGCGAAGTACGGCATTTCGCGCGACGCGCAGGACGCGCTCGCGCTCGAATCGCACCGTCGCGCGTCGCACGCGGCGAAGGCCGGCTACTTCAGGGAGCAGATCCTACCGGTCGAGCTGATCGGCTCGAGGAAGGGCACGCCGGTCGTGTTCGATCGCGACGAGCACGTGCGCCACGACGCGAGCCTGGACGATTTCTCGAAGCTGCGCCCCGTGTTCGTGAAGGAGAACGGCACGGTGACGGCCGGCAACGCGTCGGGCATCAACGACGCGGCCGCCGCGGTGCTGCTGATGGAGCGCAGCGTTGCCGAGAAGCGCGGCGCAAAGCCGCTCGCGCGCCTCGTCGCGTATGCGCATGCGGGCGTCGATCCGGCCTACATGGGGATCGGTCCCGTGCCGGCCACGCAAAAGGTGCTCGAGCGCGCGGGGCTCACGGTTGCCGATCTCGACGTGATCGAGGCGAACGAGGCATTCGCCGCGCAGGCATGCGCGGTGACGAAGGAACTGGGTCTCGACCCGGCAAAGGTGAATCCGAACGGGTCCGGCATTTCGCTCGGCCACCCGATCGGCGCGACGGGCGCGCTGATCACCGTCAAGGCGCTGTACGAGTTGCAGCGCATCGGCGGCCGATACGCGCTCGTGACGATGTGCATCGGCGGCGGGCAGGGCATCGCCGCGATTTTCGAGCGAATCTGAAGCAAGGAGCAACGCAAGGTGGGTCGATATTCGGAATGGCAACGGGCGCTTGTCGTCGCATGCGCGCTGGCGGCGGGCATCGCGCTGCCGGGCGCGGTCGGGGCGCAGGCCGTCGCGCCGGGCGCGCAACAGGATGAGGCGGCACCCGCGCGGCCGCTGCGGCCGAATCCCGAATTCGCCCGGCTGCCTCGCTACGAAGGCACGCTCGGCGACCGGCCGATCGTCGTGCATCTCGGCCCGAAGACGGATGAGGAAGGCGTGCACGGCGAATACCAGTTCGCCGATACGGGCGAGGTGGTCCTGCTCGCGGGCGATCGCGATGGCGATACGCTCGAGATCGAGGAATCGAACGACGGCACGAACATCTCCGGCGTATGGATCGGCCGCTTCGACGCGACGGGCGATCTGAAGGCCGACCGGATGAATTCGGACGAATCGGACCCGCAGCCCGTCGTGCTGCGCCTGGCGCCGGGCAAGCGCGCGGCGCTGCAGGTGCGCGACGGCCGCGTGCAGGAAATCGAGACGGTGGGCTCGGTCGTCAATCTGCGCACCGACGACTGAGCCCGCGCTGGCTCGGTGTGCGCGGCGCGCATTGTACCGGGCCAAATGCGCCGATTTTGGCTAATCTAGCGACATATTCCGCAACCGAACGGCCTTGTGCCCGGCTTCCTGTCATGACTGCATCCACTCCCAAGCGCGCGCTGCAAACCCGCATCGTTCAACCCGACGACGTCATTCCGGAAGGCTTCCGTTCGTTCGTGCCGCCGGTCGCGCGCGCATCGACGGTCGTGTTCCCCGATCTCGCGACGATGCGCGCGCTCGTCTGGCACAACGACAACCAGTGGCGCTACGGGCTGCATGCGACGCCGACGTCGCTCGCGCTCGCGCAGCGGCTCGCCGAGATCGAGGGCGGCACGCACGCGCTGCTGCAGCCGTCGGGCCTCGCGGCGATCATGAACGTCTATTTCGGGATCGTGAAAGCCGGCGACGACGTGCTGATTCCGCACAACGTGTACGGGCCGAACGCCGATTTCGGCAACTGGCTCGCGAAGGATTTCGGCATCGCCGTGCGCTTCTACGATCCGCTCGTCGGCGCGGGCATCGCCGAGCTGATCCAGCCGAACACGCGGCTGATCTGGATCGAGGCACCCGGCTCGGTGACGATGGAAGTGCCCGACGTGCAGGCGATCGCGGCGGCCGCGAAGGCGCGCGGCATCGTCACCGCGATCGACAACACCTATTCGGCCGGGCTCGCATTCAAGCCGTTCGAGCACGGCGTCGACATCTCGGTGCAGGCGCTGACCAAGTATCAGTCGGGCGGCAGCGATGTGCTGATGGGCGCGACGATCACCGCGGACGCCGAACTGCACGCGAAGCTGAAGCTCGCGCGGATGCGCTGCGGGATCGGCGTGTCCGTCGACGATTGTTCGCTCGTGCTGCGCAGCCTGCCGAGCATGCAGGTGCGTTTCGACGCGCACAGCAAGAGCGCGCTCGCGCTCGCGCAATGGCTGAAGACGCGGCCGGAGATTGCTTCGGTGCTGCACCCGCAGATCGCCGACTGCCCCGGGCATACGTCGTTCATGCGTGACTTCACGGGCGCGGGCGGGCTGTTCTCGGTGGTGTTCGACGATCGCTACAGCGCGGAGCAGATCGACCGTTTCGTCGAGTCGCTCGAACTGTTCGCGATCGGCTGGAGCTGGGGCGGCGCGTGCAGCCTCGCGATGCCTTACGACGTCGCGTCGATGCGCCCGGACTGGCCGCATCGCGGCACGCTGGTGCGTTTCTATGTCGGTCTCGAGGACGAAGCCGACCTGCGCGCGGACATCGAGCGCGCGATGCAGGCCGCACTCGGCTGATCGCAGGCCGATAACGCCCCGCGAAAAACGAAACGCCGGCGCGATGCAACATCGCGCCGGCGTTTTTCATTCGAGGTCGCGCGGGATCAGAACAACCGCAGCAGCCCGTCGAGGCCGACATGATCGAACGCGACCGTCGCCGCGTCGCGCACGACGGGCTTCGCGTGGAACGCGACCGACAGGCCGGCTTCGGCCATCATCTTCAGGTCGTTCGACCCGTCGCCCATCGCGATCGCGCGGTTCGGCTCGAGGCCGAGCGACGCGCACGTGTCGCGCAGCAGGCGTGCCTTCACGTCGGCGTTGACGATCTCGCCGAGCACCTTGCCGGTCAGCTTGCCGTCGACGATCTCGAGCGTGTTCGCATGCGCGTAGTCGAGGCTGAGGCGTGCCTTCAGCCGCTCGGTGAAGAACGTGAAGCCGCCCGACACGAGCAGGGTCTTCATGCCGGCGGCTTTCACGCCGGCAAGCATCGTCTCGGCGCCCGGCGACAGTTGCAGCCGTTCCTCGTATACGCGCTCGAGCGCCTGCGCATCGAGCCCGGCCAGCAGCGCGACGCGGCGCGTGAGGCTTTCGTTGAAGTCGCGGATCTCGCCGCGCATCGACGCTTCGGTGATCTCGGCGACCTGCGTCTTGAGCCCGCAGAAATCGGCGATTTCGTCGATGCATTCGATCGTGATCAGCGTCGAATCCATGTCCATCACGACGAGCCCGAAATCGCCGAGCGTGCGGCCTGCCTCGACGAACGCGAAGTCGAGTGCGTGCGTGCCGCAGTACGCGTCGATGTCGAGGCGCTGCGCCGGGTTCGCGTTTTCGATGCGCAGCGCGTGATCGTCGGTCTGCACGATGCGGGTGCCGCGCGACAGCGCGAGCAGCGGTTTGTGATGGGCGTCCGACAGCGGCGCAAGACTCTGGATGACGAGGTTGTGGGTCATGGCGGGATGGTTGCGAGGCGAATGAAATGCATGCGCGGCCAACGGACGGCCGCCTGCGGACGCGGGCCCCGTTCGGCTGCGGGCCATGGCGTCGCGAACGCGCCATTGTAGCCGGTTGGCCGGGCCGGGCGATCGCGGCAGGTACGAATCCTGAGGCCGGACTCGCAACGGCACGCCCGCCGCGCGGGCCGAACGTCAACGCTTATTGCCCGTCCACGCGATCCCAGTACGGCGGATCGCCGAAATGTTCGGCCAGAAAGGAGATGAGCGCGAGCGTCTTCAGCGGCACGTGTGCGCGGCTCGGATAGACGGCCCAGATCGCGACGTCGTCGGCGAACGGATAGTCGTCGAGCACCGTGACGAGCGCGCCGCTCGCGAGCAGCGGGCCGACGTCCCAGGTCGACTTGATCGCGATCCCGAAGCCGTCGACGAGCGCTTCGCGGATCGCCTCGCCGTTGCTGGCGACGAGCCGGCCGGCGACCCGCACGGTCAGCGGGCCTTGCGGCGTCGCGAACGACCAGTCGCGCTGGTTGCCGAGGATCACGCACTCGTGCTGCGCGAGGTCGGCCGGATGGCGCGGCGTGCCGCGTTCGGCGAGATACGCGGGCGAGCAGCACAGCACGCGGCGGTTCACCGCGAGCTTGCGCGCGACGAGCGTCGAATCCTTCAGCGCGCCGAGGCGGATCGCGACGTCGTAGCCGTCGTCGACGAGATCGACGATCTCGTCGGACAGCCGCAGGTCGAGCGACACCGACGGATAGCGGCGCAGGAACGCGGGAATCACCGGAGCGACATGCTGGCGGCCGAACGACGACGACATCGATACCTTCAGCCGCCCGTACGGCTCGCTGCGGCCGCGGCCGACCGACGCGCGCGCGGCGTCGGCGGCCGACAGCAGCGCGTCGGCGCGCGCCATGAAGACCTCACCGTCCTGCGTGAGGCTGATGCGGCGCGTGGTGCGGTGCAGCAGCCGCGCGCCGAGCTGGCGCTCGAGCTGCGCGATGCGCGCACTCGCGACCGCGGCCGACACGCCGAATTCGCGCCCGGCCGCGGTGACGTTCGCGAGCAGCGCCGCGCGCACGAACAGCGCGACGTCGAGCAGGTCGAGCGGCTTGTCGGGTGCCGGAATCGGATCGGACGCCATTATTCTGAAATTCCTGAAAATGTTTCAGGAAATATAGCTGTTTTCTCGAATGATCGGGTTGCCTACGATGACGTTCATGGGGCTGCGCCGCGGCCCGCCCGTTTCCCTGAAAGGAGTTTCGTGATGAAAGCCGTTGGACTGACCCGCTATCTGCCGATCGACGACCCGCAGGCCTTGCTCGACGTGGAGCTGCCGCAGCCCGTGCCGGGCCCGCGCGACCTGCTCGTGAAGGTCGAGTCGATTTCCGTGAACCCGGTGGACACCAAGGTGCGCGCGCCGAAGTCGCAGGTCGAGGACACGCCGCGCGTGCTCGGCTGGGATGCCGCCGGTACGGTCGTCGCGGTCGGCGCGGACGTCACGCTGTTCCGGCCCGGCGACGAAGTGTTCTACGCGGGCAGCATCACGCGACCCGGCGCGAACAGCGAATTCCATGCGGTCGACGAACGGATCGCCGCGTTGAAGCCGCGCACGCTCGACTTCGCCGCGGCCGCGGCACTGCCGCTCACTGCGCTGACCGCATGGGAAGCGCTGTTCGACCGGCTGCGCGTGTCGCCGCAGGGCGCGGACGCCGGCAAGTCGGTGCTGATCATCGGCGGCGCGGGCGGCGTGGGCTCGATCGCGATCCAGCTCGCGAAGGTGCTCGGCAAGCTGCACGTGATCGCGACCGCGTCGCGGCCGGCGTCGGCCGAATGGGTGCGCTCGCTCGGCGCGGATGCGGTGGTCGACCATTTCGGCGACCTGCCTGCACAGTTGCGCGAAGCCGGGCATCCGAATGTCGACTACGTGCTGATCTTCAACGACACGGACCGCCATTTCCCCGCCGCGGCGGAAGTAATCCGGCCGCAGGGCGGCATTTGCACGATCGTCGAGAACGGGAAGCCGGTGCCGGTCGAACTGCTGAAGGCGAAGAGCGCCGCGTTTCACTGGGAGTTCATGTTCACGCGCGCGATGTTCGAGACGCCGGACATGATCGAGCAGCACCGGATCCTCGGCGAAGTCGCGCGGCTCGTCGACGGCGGCGCGCTGCGCACGACGCTCGGCGAACAGCTCGGCGCGATCAATGCGGCGAACGTGCGGCGCGCGCACCAGTTGCTCGAAGCCGGGCGCACGATCGGCAAGCTCGTGCTGAGCGGCTTCTGAGCGCCTGCAAACCCGTCGCGTCGTGCGAGGCCCTTCGAGGAGGCATCCCCCACTGTGACTTCCTTCGGGGCGGAAAGCCTGCGGTGGCCCGGCGTTTTCTCGAGAGCCGGCAGCGCGCGTAAGGTTGCAACGCCGCGAACGCAAGCGGGGTAACACCCGATGCGTTTGCGGCGCATTGCATGCCGCTTGGCGGTAGACTGGCAACGCATCATGCATCGAAAACCGCGCGGCACGCGCGTGCCGCCGCATTACAAGGAGGTCAGCATGAGCCAACGCAGCTTGTCAGTCGCCGCATCGTGGTCGGCCGTGTTCGCGGCGGCGTGCGTCAGCGCGAGCGTATTCGCGGCGCCGCCGGTCAAGGGCAGCCTGAAGGGCGGCGGTACGGGACAGCTCGAATACACCGTCAAGGTCGACTCGAAGACCTTCGGCAATACGCAGGAGACCCGCAAGATCCGCTCGGGCGAAACGGACGACTTCAACTGGAAGTCGGTGCCGCCGAGCGGCGCGGTCGCGTTGCCGGACGGCTGCCCGAACGCGGACAACCTGCCGCGCGACGCGAACGGCGCGATGGTGCGCCAGACCCAGGTGCGGCTGGCGCCGTCGGTCGATGCGAAGGGGACCGCGAACGTGCAGATGAGCTTCCAGGCGGCCGCGCCGAAGGGCACGCGCACCGTGACGGCCGGCGGCAAGTCGCTGCAGTGCCCGGACGTCGTGTCGGTGAGCCAGGTGAAGTGGGTGTCGATTCCGACCAACGGCGGTTCGAAGTCCGTGACGATGAGCGACGGCACGAAGGTGACGGTGTCGATCAAGCGGTGAGCAGCGCGCGGGCCGGCGTTTCGTCCGGTGCGCGCGCAACGGATTCGACTGGCGGGACGAGCAGGGCGGCACGTGAACGTTTCGTGTCGCCGTCACGATGCTTTCCCGCGACCTGCTTCGCGCTATGTTGCCGCGGCAACGGCATTGCAACTGTTTGCCGCGCGTCCGCTCAGCGTGCCAACCTGCGTGACGTCATGCGGATGTCACGTTATGCTCCGCCACATCATCACCTTCCTGTAACGATATCCCGATGAAATTCCGAATGTGCATGGTGTTGTCGGCCGCTGCGTTCGTCTCCGCGCACGCGCAGGCGGCCGACGATTGCAGTTTCGTGAAGAAGGTCGAGCTGCCGGCGCGGCAGCAGGTGGCGGTCGTGTCGAGCGGCGCACTCGAACCGTGCTCGACCGGCAGCTATGCGGTGCGCGTGTATTCGACCGCGCATGCCGCACCCGGCTTCGATACGGACGACTACGTGACGGGGGCGCTGCATGCGCGCGATGGCACGGTCACCGATGCGTTCACGGCCGACCTCGGCGCACGCGCGCCGCAGGCGCTCGTCGTGACGACGCGCTCGGCCGGCAGCGGCGGTTATGTCGGTGCGCAGGCCTATGTGACGACACCGCGTGCGGTACGGCTCGTCGCGTCGGTCGACGGGCTCGCGCCCGACGCGGACATCGCGGCCGCGTTGCGGCAGGCGATCGGCAAGCGCCGCGTCGCGCGCTGACGCGCTGGTCGCGCAGCGCGCGTACGCATCGCGCGGCGCCGCCGCGTGTCAGTGCGCACGCTCTTCGAGCCGCGCTGCGAGAAAGCGGTGATCGGCCGAGAACAGCCGGCGATAGGTCATCAGCACCGCGCCGACGGTGCCGAGCGCGGACGCCGCGGCGATCAGGAACATGATCACGATCTGGTAGCGCACGGCCTGCAGCGGCGACTGGCCGGCCAGCACCTGGCCCGTCATCATCCCCGGCAGGCTCACGACGCCGACGACGGCCATCTGGTTCAGCGTCGGCAGCATGCCCGCGCGCACGGCCTGGCGCGCGGCGTCCTGCGCGGCTTCCCAGCGCGTCGCGCCGAGCGCGAGCGCGGTCTCGACGCGGTCGCGGCGTGCGGTGAGCTCTTCCATCATCCGCTCGACGCCGAGCGACACGCCCGTCAGCGTATTGCCGAGAATCATCCCGAGGATCGGAATCGCGTATTGCGGCGCGTACCACGGATGGATGCGGATCACGACGAACAGGCCGACCGCCGCGACGAACCAGCTGCTGAACCAGATCGACGCGATGCTGTCGATGCGCTGGCCGCGGTACGTGCGCTTGCCGCGTCCCGCGCCGGCGAAACCGGCGATCAGCGTCATCAGCGCGGTGAGCGGCAGCACGACATACCAGTGCGGATGGCCGAACACCCAGCCGAGCACATAGCCGATCGCGAGCAACTGCACGACGGTGCGCACGGCCGCGAGCGCGAGCTTGCGGCCGAGGCCGAGCGACAGCGCCGCCGAGATCGCGCCGTTGATTGCGACGAGCGCGGCGGCGATGCCGACGTCGACGAGGCTCAGGTCCTGCAGTGCCGGGCTCATCGCGCAGCCTCCATCTGGTTTGCAGCGTGCAGCACGCCGGCCTGCATCACGAGCCGCGTCGTGCCGATCCGTTCGGCCTGGGCCGGATCGTGCGAGATCCACATATACGCGCGAGCGTCGGGCGCCGCGTCGAACCACGCACCGACGAGCGCTTCGATCGCGCGCGCCGATTCGGGATCGAGCGCGGAGGTCGGCTCGTCGAGCAGCAGCACGTCGGGGGCGAGCTGCAGTACGCGCAGCAGCGCGGCGATCTGCGCTTCGCCGCCCGACAGGTCGCTCGCGCGCTTGTCGAGAAAGTCGGGGCCGCGGCCGGCACGTGCGGCGAGCGTTTCGGCGCGCGTGCGATCGAACGCGACGTCGCGATAGATCGCCAGCGAATACGGATAGCGCAATTGCGATTCGACGGTGCCGTCCATCTGCGCGGGGCGCTGGCGCACATATGCGACGCTGCGCCGGTAGCGCGGGATCGCGCTGCGCCGGATCCGGCGGCCGCGCCACAGGATGTGGCCGCCGTCGAGCGGATCGAGCAGCGCGAGCGCGCGCAGCAGCACGCTCTTGCCCGACCCGGACGGTCCCGTGACAGCAATTCGCGATCCCGCTGCGAGGCTGAAATCGGTCGGGGCGAGCAGGGTCTTGCCGCTGCTGGCGTCGCGCCGCGTGATGCGCTGCGCCTCGATGAGGCCGGTGGGGGCTGTCATGTCACAAATGAAAAAAAGCGTTAATGGCGCCGAAAGGTCGCCGTGCCGTGCGTCATAATACCGATTGAAAAGCCGCGAGTGTCGTGCGCCGTTCGTCCACGCAAGCGGCCCGGCATGGTGCGGCAACATGTCAGAACAACAACGGAACCGCCATGACGCTAACCCGAGCCATCGGCAAATCGGCTGCATGGATCGTCGGTATCGTCGCGGTGCTCATCGCGGCGGCCGGCGTCTTTCTCTTCACATTCGACTGGAACCGCGCGAAACCGTGGGTCAACGAACAGGTGAGTGCCGCGCTCGGCCGCTCGTTCGCGATCAACGGCGACCTGAAGGTCGGCTGGCGTCGCCCCGACGGCGAGACCGGCTGGCGCGCCTGGGTGCCCTGGCCGAGCTTTTCGGCCACGCAGCTCGAGATCGGCAACCCAGACTGGGCGAAGGCGCCCAAATTCGTCACGCTCGATGCCGCGCACTTCGATCTCGCGATCCTGCCGTTGCTCGCGCATGAAATCGTCATTCCGTCGATCGACGTCGTGAATCCCGCCGTCGACCTCGAGCGGCTCGCCGACGGCCGCAACACGTGGACCTTACAGTTCAAGCAATCGGCGCAGCCGTCGCCGTGGAAGGTACGGCTCGACAGCTTTGGCTTCGCGAAGGGCACCGTCACGTATCGCGACGCGATCACGAAGGCCGACCTGAGCGTCGCGATCGATACGCTCGGGCAGCCGATTCCGCTCGGCGACGTGCTGAAGGAACAGGAGCAGACGTCGCGCGCGGCGTCCGCGCAGCGTGTCGGCAAGCACGGCGCCGCGCAACTGAGCGCGAAGGCGAACGCGGAAGCCGCGTCGAGCGCGTCGGCGGCGCAGGCTGCGGGGGCGTCGTCGTCCATGGCGGTTGCGGCAGCGTCTGCGGTTGCGCCTGCGCCTGCGTCGTCGGCAGCTCCCGCGTCCGGTGCGTCCGCCGCATCCGGTGCAAGCGGCACCGCGGCACCCGCGAAGCCGTCCGGCCCGACCTATGCGTTCGGGCTGAAGGTCGACGGCCGCTACAAGAACGTGCCGATCAGCGGCACCGGCAAGCTCGGCGGCGTGCTCGCGGTCGAGGACACGTCGCGGCCGTTCCCGCTGCAGGCCGACGTGAAGGCCGGCGACACGCGGCTCGCGATCGTCGGCACGCTGACCGACCCGCGGAATCTCGCGGCGCTCGACCTGCGCCTGTGGCTGCAGGGTACGTCGATGTCGCACCTCTATCAGCTCACCGGCATCACGCTGCCCGACACGCCGCCTTATGCGACCGAGGGGCGGCTGATCGGCAACTTCAAGCGGCGCGCGAGCACGTTCCGCTACGAGAACTTCAACGGCCGCGTCGGCGGCAGCGATCTCGGCGGCACGCTGTTGTACGAGCAGCGCGAGCCGCGACCGAAGCTGTCGGGCGAACTCGTGTCGAACCTGCTGCAGTTCTCCGATCTCGCGCCGGTGATCGGCGCGGACACGGCCGCGAGCAAGGCGAAACGCGGCGACACGACGCGCCAGCCGCCGGGCCGCGTGCTGCCGGTCGAGACGTTCCGTACCGACCGCTGGCGCGCGCTTGACGCGGACGTGAAGTTCACCGGCCGCAAGCTGATCAAGAGCGCGAACCTGCCGATCACCAACCTGTACACGCACATCGTGATGCAGGACGGCGTGCTGTCGCTCGAACCGCTGCAGTTCGGCGTCGCGGGCGGCACGCTCGCGACGACCGCGCATCTCGACGGCAGCGGCGCGCCGCTGAAGGGCCGCTTCACGGTGGCCGCGCGGCACCTGAAGCTCAAGCAGTTGTTCCCGACGCAGAAGGTGATGCAGTCGGCGCTCGGCGAGATCAACGGTGACGCGTCGCTGTCGGCGACCGGCAACTCGCCGGCCGCACTGGCTGCGACGTCGACCGGCGAAGTGAAGGCGCTCATCACCGACGGCCGTATCAGCCGCCTGCTGATGGAAGCCGCGGGGCTGAACGTCGCGAACGTCGTCTACGAGAAGCTGTTCGGCAATCGCGACGTGAACATCAATTGCGCGGCGATCGACTTCGTCGCGACCAACGGGATCCTCGACCCGAAGGTGTTCGCGCTCGATACCGACGACGCGCTGATCAACGTCGACGGCCCGATCAGCCTGCGCGACGAAACGCTCGACTTGAAGATCCATCCGCACACGAAGGGTTTCCGTATCTTCTCGCTGCGCTCGCCGCTGTACGCGAAGGGCACGTTCAAGAACCCGGACGTCGGCGTCGATGCGGGTGCGCTCGCGCTGCGTGCCGGCGCGATGATCGGGCTCGGCCTGATCAACCCGTTCGCGGCGCTGATTCCGTTGATCGCGCCGAGCAACAACAAGGACGTGCCGTGCTCGCAGCTGTTCGGGCAGATGAAGGAGAAGGCAGCGCAGAAGGAGGCGGCGAAGGCCGGCAAGTGACATTGGCCTGATGCGGACGCGGGCGCCGGCGCCGCACGTGGCGGCCCGGCTGGCGGGGCCGGAACAGTGCGGTCGGCAGTTTCTCCGACACCTGCTAAAATACACGGTTTTCCGTCGATTTCTCTCTTACGGGACCTGCCGTGCTTTCTACTGCCAACATCACGATGCAATTCGGGCCGAAGCCCTTGTTCGAGAATATCTCGGTCAAATTCGGCGAGGGCAACCGCTATGGTCTGATCGGCGCGAACGGCTGTGGCAAGTCGACCTTCATGAAGATCCTCGGCAGCGACCTCGAGCCGAGCGCCGGCAACGTCGCGCTGGAGCCGAACGTGCGTCTCGGCAAGCTGCGCCAGGACCAGTTCGCGTACGAAGACGTGCGCGTGCTCGACGTCGTGATGATGGGCCACACCGAGATGTGGGCCGCGATGACCGAGCGTGACGCGATCTACGCGAACCCGGAAGCCACCGACGACGACTACATGCACGCGGCCGAGCTCGAGGGCAAGTTCGCCGAATACGGCGGCTACGACGCCGAGGCGCGCGCGGGCGCGCTGCTGCTCGGCATCGGCATCGAGGAGAAGTTCCACAACGGCACGATGAGCGACGTCGCGCCGGGCTGGAAGCTGCGCGTGCTGCTCGCGCAGGCGCTGTTCTCGAAGCCCGACGTGCTGCTGCTCGACGAGCCGACCAACAACCTCGACATCAACTCGATCCGTTGGCTCGAGCACACGCTCAACGAGTACAACTCGACGATGATCATCATCTCGCACGATCGTCACTTCCTGAACTCGGTGTGCACGCACATGGCCGACATGGACTACGGCACGCTGAAGGTCTGGCCGGGCAACTACGACGACTACATGCTGGCATCGGCACAGGCGCGCGAGCGTCAGGCCGCGGCGAACGCGCGCGCGAAGGAGCGCGTGGCCGAACTGCAGGACTTCGTGCGCCGCTTCTCGGCGAACAAGTCGAAGGCCCGCCAGGCAACGAGCCGCGCGAAGCAGATCGACAAGATCAAGATCGAGGAATTCAAGCCGTCGTCGCGCCAGAACCCGTTCATCCGCTTCGAGTTCGAGAAGAAGCTGCACAACGTCGCGGTGGTTGCCGAAGACATCACGAAGAAGTACGAGCGCACGATCTTCCAGAACTTCAACCTGTCGGTGCAGCCGGGCGAGCGGATCGCGATCATCGGCGAGAACGGCGCGGGCAAGACGACGCTGCTGCGTTCGCTGCTCGGCGCGCTCGAGCTCGATCACGGTACGGTGAAGTGGTCCGAGAACGCGAATGTCGGCTACATGCCGCAGGACACGTACGAGGAGTTCCCGAACGACATCACGCTGATGGACTGGATCGACCAGTACCGCAAGGACGGCGACGACGAAACGATGGTGCGCGGCACGCTCGGCCGCCTGCTGTTCTCGTCGGACGACATCAAGAAGTCGGTGAAGGTGCTGTCGGGCGGCGAGAAGGGCCGCATGATCTGGGGCAAGCTGATGCTCGGCCGCCACAACGTGCTGCTGATGGACGAGCCGACCAACCACATGGACATGGAATCGATCGAGTCGCTGCAGATCGCGCTCGAGCAGTTCGAAGGCACGCTGATCTTCGTGTCGCACGACCGCGAATTCGTGAGCGGGCTGGCGAACCGGATCATCGAAGTGCGCACGGACGGTACGCTGTTCGACTTCGGTGGGAATTACGAGGAGTTCCTGACGAGTCAGGGGCAGGAGTAATTGTCCTGACGCTTCCGTTCATGTGCCGTGGTTAGACAGCAGGAAGCGCGGCGCATGGAGGGAAACCGCCAAAAACGCATCAGGCCCGTATCGACAGCATTGTCGATGCGGGCTTTTTCATTTCCGCCGCCGGCAAAGCCGGACAGCATCGTGCATTCCAGTTTCCTCCGATCAATCGACTTCGGGTAAATTACACTCCGAACGCCAATCCCCATTCCCCACCCCCCCACCCCCGACCCGGAGCCGCCCCTCGATGCAGGACCATCCTCTGCCGCTCGACCTGTCCGGCCTTGCGCCAAGCCTGTACGCGCAGGGCACCGAGGAAAGCATCCTCGCGCGGCTGATGGAGCGGATCGCGCCTACGAATCGCTTCTGCGTCGATATCGGCGCGAGCGACGGCCTGCGCAACAGCAACACCGCGCGGCTGCTGCGCGAACAGGACTGGGCTGGCGTGCTGGTGGAAGGCAGCGCGTACCGGTTCGGCAAGCTTGCCGCCCAATACGCGGGCGCGGAGCGCGTGCGTTTGCACCACGACCGCGTCCAGCCCGACACGGTCGACCTGTTGCTCGCCGATGCGAACGTGCCCGCCGACTTCGACCTGCTGTCGATCGATATCGACGGCAACGACTACTGGGTGTGGCGCGGCCTGCAAGCGTTTCAGCCGCGCATCGTGGTGATCGAATACAACCCGTACTACACGCCGCCCGAACGCTGGGTCATGTGCTTCAATCCGGACCACGAATGGGATGGATCGACCTATTACGGCGCGAGCCTCGAATCGCTCGTTCATCTCGGCAGGCAGAAGGGCTATGAGCTCGTCTGCTGCGACGACATGGGCAACAACGCATTCTTCGTGCGGCAGGACCTGTACCCGCTGCTCGGCATCGCGAACAACGCTCCATCGGTGCTGTTCCGCCCGGCGATGTACAAGCTGCGCTACGTCGGGCACAACACGTTCCTGAGCGGCCATCCATATCGGCACGGGCCGGCCGAGCACATCTGAATGGACCAGCCTGCCGTCACCTTCGACGAAATCCGCGACGCCTATGCGCTCGGCCAAAGCGGGCCGCCGCGGCAGGTCGGCGAACGCGTATGGCACCTGCCGATCGACGACGGCGGCGTGGCGGTCAAGCTCTATGCGCCGGAGCATCATGCGCGCGCGGCCAAGGAAGCCGCCGTCCTCGCGCATTTCGAGACGCATGGCGATGTCCGCTTCCGTGTCCAGACGCTGAAACGCACGACGGCCGGCGAACCGCTGTGGACGGGCACCGGCGCGCGCGCGATGCTGACGCACTGGGTAGCGGGGCAGTTCAGAACCTACGATACGTTTTCGCCTGCCGAATGGGATGCGCTCGGCGCGAGTCTGGCGGCGTTGCATTTGAGCCTCGAACGGCTTCATCTGCCGTCGCTCGACACGATCCGCGCGCGGCTGACTGCGATCGACGCGGACGCGGTGCGCCGCAGCCTGCTGGACGCGCTGGATCGCGCGCGCTCGAACGACGGCGCCGCGAACCTGCACCGCTATGTCGAACTCGCGCTGCGCATGATCGACCGCTACCATCCGGGCAGCGTCGAAGCGTTTCCCGCCGACGATCCGCAGCACCCGATCCACAACGATTACAACCAGTTCAACTACCTGTTCACGGACGCGGGCACGCCGCCGCTCATCCTCGACTGGGAAGCGTCGATCGGCGCGCCGCGCGAATACGAGCTGGTGCGTTGCCTGAATCATCTGCCGCTGGAGGCGCCGCACCTGGCGGAAGCCTTCGTGCGCGCGTACCGGCGGGTCCGGCCGGTGGATCCCGCGCGCATCGCATGGGCCGTCGATGCCGCGTGTCTGCAGCACGCGCTCAAGCTGTGGGTCGTGCAAGGCTGGCTCGACGATCCCGTGCGCTTCGCCGCGCACCTGAACGGGGCGGTGACGATGGCGTCCGCGATGGTGGACGCGCGCGGCCGTCTCGTCGATTTCTTTTCCCGTTGCATGGAAGCAGGAAGCTGAAGTGAATGCGAATCCGAACCGGGCCACGAACCCGCTGCCGTCCGGCGAACGGCAACATGTCTTCCCGCCGCCGCTGGATCGCGATTACCGCGTCGAAGACGGGCGCGTCCGGACGCGCTCGCTGGAAGCGCATATCGTCGATCACTGCAACCTGACCTGCGCGGAATGCTGCTCGCTGTCGCCGCTCCTGCCCGAGTGGCATGCGAACCCCGATTCGCTCGAGGCCGATCTGCGCATGGCCGCGAAGGTCTTGAGCCCGCGCATGTTCAAGCTGGTCGGCGGCGAACCGCTGCTGCATCCGGCGCTCGTCGAGCTGATCGAACGCGTGCGTGCCACGGGCATCGCGCCCGTGATCTCGGTCACGACGAACGGCCTGAAGCTCGGCGAGATGCCGGACGCGTTCTGGCAGTCGGTGGATGCGCTGACGATCTCGCGCTACCCGAAGCCGTCGTTGTCGCCCGACCTGATTGCGTATGTCGAGCATCAGGCCGCACGCTTCGACGTACGTCTGAACTGGAAGGTGCAGGACGTGTTCACGACGATGAATCGCGCACAGCCCGGCACGGATCGCGACGACGCGCAGCGCCTCTATCGCGATTGCTGGATTCGCGAGCGGTGCCATATGATTCGCGACGGCATGTTCTACACGTGCACGCGTCCCGCGCATTTCCATACGCTGTACAAGGGCGAGAAGGATTTTCAATCCGACGGCCTGCCGTTGCGCGACGATGCAGGCATGCTCGACGCGATGCTCGCCTATCTGCAACGCGAGGTGCCGCTCGAAGCGTGCCTGCATTGCCAGGGCGGCAGCGCGCCGGTGGCGCCGCATCGCATCCTCAAACGTATTGAAGTGGACACCCTGAAGGCTCGTTATCCATGATCGTCGGCACGCGCGACCTGTTCGGTTTCGATCGTCTGCACTACCATCCGCGCAGCGGCGTATCGGCGTCCGGCATCCGGGCCGTCCTGCATGCTTCGGGGCAACCGGCCGGCGCGCCGGACACGGCCGCCATCGCGGGCTACCTGAGCGGCGAGCGTCCCATCAGTCGCACCGTGCTGCGCGACGTGCTGGCGGTGCCGCCCGGCCATGCGCTGATCCGTTCGCCGCAAGGGCTGGCGGTGCAGCCGGCGCCCGAGCGGCCGCAGCGCGGCGATCTGGAAACCGTGCTGCGCGCATCGCTGCAACGCGCGCTCGACAGCGGCAAGCGCGTCGCGCTGGCGCTGAGCGGCGGGCTCGATTCGGCGCTGCTGCTCGCGTTGCTGCGCGAACTCGGCGCGCAGCGGCACGTGACGTCCTACATCCTCGCGACCGACATGCCGGACTATTGCGAACGGGATGCCGCACTCGAACTGGCCGCGCAGATGCAGGCGACCGTGAAGATCGTGCGCGCGAACGAGGCCGATTTCGTGGCCGCGCTGCCGAGAACGACCCATGCGGTCGAGGAGCCGATGTTCAACCTGCATCCGGTCGCGAAGCTGCTGCTGGCCGAGGCGATGGCCGCGGACGGCATCGAGGTGGCCATCACCGGCGACGGTGCGGACCAGGTGCTGCGCCGCGACCGGTCGGCCAACTATCTGCCGCTGTGTCATGCGTTGTTCGATGCGGCGTCGGTCGACCTGCATCCGCCGTTTGTCGACGCCGCCGTCGTCGCGCATCTGACGAGCATCGCGCCCGATCCGGACAAGCAGTGCCTGCGCGATCTCGGTGCTCGCCTGAACCTGCCGGACCGTCTCGTGCACGGCCCCAAGCGCGGGCGGCTCGCACCGGCGATGGACCTCACGAAATGGCTCGATCGCGACCGCACGCGCGCGCTCGCCGATACGCTCGGTCTTACCGCGCCCACATTGCAGGCGGATACCGAACGCGTGCTGTGGGCGACGCTGACGCTGATCCTCGATCATCTCGACCACTTCCACTTCGATGCCGCGCATCGCCCAACCTGAGCCGCTCATGAAACGCATCCTGTTCTGCGTGGTACCCGAAAAAGGGCACGTCAATCCGTGCATCGGCCCGGCCCAGCATCTGCGCGCCGCCGGCTGCGACGTCGCGTTCTACGCGCCGGCCGACATCAGCGCGCAGCTCGCCGGCGCAGGCGACTTCACGTTCGTCGGGCCGCGAGAGACGCCCGAACGCCACGACCTGTCGCGCGGCGCGAGCTTCGCCGCGAACATTCGCGATTCCGACTGGCTGCGGCACTGGATCCGCACGCTGCTGATCGACCTTGCACCCGCGCAGGTGGACGGCATCCGCGCGGTGCTGCGCGAATGGCAACCCGACGTGGTCGTGATCGATCCGCTGCTCTATGCGGCGGCGATCGCCGCGGAGCTGGAAGGGCTGCCGTGGGTCTCGATGTCCAATTCGCTGAATCCGGTGCTGCCGGACGATCTCGATTCGGAACTGTTGCGCACGGTGCGCTGGCTCGCGCCGGAGCGCACGCGCCTGTTCGCGCGCTACGGTCTCGACGCGCGCTTTCGCGGTTGCGACATCCTGTCGCCGCATCTGACGCTCGCGTTCACGACCGACGCACTGGTCGGCGCGCCGCCGCCGGGTGTCGAACTGGTCGGGCCCGCGCTGCCGTCCGGCCCGCGCGGCGACGAGACGCCGTTCCCGTGGGAACGCCTCGACGCGGATCGCCCGCTCGTCTACATGTCGCTCGGCAGCCAGCTTTATTACCACCCGGACGTGTTCGCGAAGGTCATCGAAGCGATGCGCGCGACGTCGGCGCAACTGGTGCTGTCGGTGGGCGAACTGGTCGATTCGGATCTGCTGCCGGCCGGCGACGAGCGCGTCGTCGCGGTGCGTTATGTGCCGCAACTGGCGCTGCTGCGGCGCACGCACGCGTTCGTCAGCCACGGCGGCGCGAATTCGGTGATGGAGTCGCTCGCGTGCGGCGTGCCGATGCTGCTGTCGCCGTTCTGCAACGACCAGTTCCATTCGGCGCACTTCGTCGAGCGGGCCGGCGCCGGGTGCGTGCTGGATCTGCAGCAGGCCGGTGTCGCGGACATTACCGATGCGCTCGAACGCCTGTTGCGTCCCGGCCCGCTGCGCGAGCACGCGGCGCGCATCCGTGCGAGCTACGCGCGCGATGGCTCGGCGCAGGCCGCCCGCCTGATCAGCGAACTCGCTTCAGGAAGCCGCCTGGCGACAGCGTCATGAGCACGCGGTCCTCGATGTCCTCGTCTACCTCGAACCGGCCGTCGCAGGCGAGAAATTCACGTACGGCCGTGGCGGGGTTGTTGCCCTTGCCGTACGGCTTGCCGTCGAACATCGATGCCGGCAGATACTCCATGATGGTGTCCATCACGATCGCGTAGCTGCCGGGCGTTACGAGGGATGCATAGCATTCGAGTTCGCGCAGCACGTGCGCGTGCGTATGCGTGAGATCGAGGATCGCCATCACGCGCGCGCCGTCGCCGATCTGCGCGCGCACCGACGCGAGCGTGTCGGCCGCGCACGATTCGCCTTCGATCAGCACCATGCGATGGGCGAGCCGGTGCGATTGCAGGCGCTGCCTGACCTCGTCGCGCAGGCGCGGTTCGATCGCGACGACGCGGCCGCAATCGCCCGTCAGTTCCAGCATCGATGCGGAGAACACGACGCCGCCGCCCGCCGCGATGCCGGTCTGCACGATGCAGTCGGGGCGCTCGCGCCAGATCAGTTCCTGGAGCGCGAGCATGTCGCCGGGCAGATGGAAGAAGCGCTCGCCGAGCCAGCGCGTCTGGAACAGATGGTCGAATTCGGCAGCGCGCGTCAGCCATTCGATGTTGATGTCCCGCATGCGGGCCGAAGGACGCTCTGACATGGTCAATGCAACGAGTAGGAGTGACGTGAAAACGCTGGAACCCTGGCTTCACCGGCACTGGAACCTCGGGCCGGCGCGCCTGCAGGCGCTGTCGTCGGGCCATACTAACAAAACGTACCTCGTCGAGTGCGATTCGGAGCGCGTGGTGCTGCGCGTGTCGTGGTCCGGCAAGCCGGTCGAGCAGGTGCATCGCGAGGCGTCGATACTCGGCGATCTCGGCCGTTCGCGCACGGCGCCGATGCTGCCCGCGCTGCCGCGACTGCGGCCGACCGTGGACGCGCAGTCCGGAGTGCAGGCTCCCGATGGAAGCTGGCTGCATGTGTTCGAGCATATCGACGGCAGCCCCGGCCTGCCCGACGATACGCAAGCGGGCGCGATCGATGCGATGCGCGCGCTCGCGCATCTGCATGCGGCGCTGGCATCGATACCCGCGAGCGCATCGGCGCCGCTGGCGTGGCTGTCGGCGCGCCATGCGCGCGTATCGGCACGTAAGATGCCGTCCTTGTCGGCCGACTTGAGCCGCCACTACGAGACGATGATCCGGCGCATCGGCGCGCATCTCGAAGTCGCTGCACGCTGGCTGACGGGGCCGGTGCATTGGCTGCACGGCGACTATCATGCGGGCAACCTGTTGTATGTGGGGCATACGGTGAATGGCGTGCTCGATTTCGACGACGTCGGGCAGGGCGCACAGTGGCTCGAGGCGGCCTTTGCGCTGTTCGCGCTGTCGCGCGATGCGGGCAGGGACGATCGCTTCGTCTTCGATGCGCAGCGATGGGAGGCCGGCCTGCAAGCCTATACGGCGACGCGGCCCGATGCTGCGCCGGACTGGATGCGCGCGAACCGCGCTGCGTTGATATCCCTGTTCTGCGTGGACCAGACGCTGATCCATCTGGAAGCCGCGCAGCGCGGCCTGTGGATGCCGGGGCCCGGCATCGGGTTTCTCGGCGGCTGGCGGCAGTTGCTGGACGGCGCGGCGCCCTGAAGCCGGCCGCCGCGTCAGGTTTGTCGATTCAGGAACAGGCGCACGGCTTCGACCGTGTTGGGCCGCGCTTCGCCATGCCGCGATCCGTCGTGCATGCAGAACAGCACGTCGCGATGCCGTGCCGCGCTGTCGGCGACATGCGCGCGCATTGCGTCGAACAGCGCCTCGGGCGACGGCGCCGGGCGCTGCCAATCGTCGAGGATTGCGGTCCAGCCTGTGTGTTCGCGTTGAAGGCGTGCAAGTACGCCGGCGCGATTGTCCTGCGGTACCAGCCCATAAGGCAGGCGCAGCGGGATCGTATCCGGCGCGGGCATACCGGCCCGGCGATACGCGTCGCGAATCAGCGAGTCGGTCGCATCGATTTCGGCGATCAGCACGTCGTCCGCCAGCGCGCCCGGCTTCGCGTGGGAATGGGTGTGGTTGCCGAGCCGATGGCCTTCACGCGCCATTCTCGCCGCGATGTCGAGCGCGCCTGCGAGGTTCTTGCCGAGCAGGAAGAAGGTCGCGTTGCACGACGCGGCGCGCAGGACGTCGAGCAAGGGCGGTGTCGACGGGCCCGGGCCGTCGTCGAAACTGAGGTGAATGGACATCGCGGATGGACGCGCCGTTTGAGGTGGACAGGACAGAAGAAACGATAGCGCAAGTTCCGCGGGCTGGCGGCGGCCAGCCAATCGATTCGACGCGAGATCGGCCGGATGGCCGGAACGGCCGGCGACGACCCGTGACGCTACGCGTGTGCCCGTGACACGGATCGGCGTTCGCGCGGTCTGCCGGGTATCGCCGCCGTTCGTGTACCGCCCGCCGCGCGACTCAATCGGCCAGCCGCTTGTCCGCGAGCGCCTTGCAGCAGTCGTCGTACACCCATTGCACGAGTTTCGCCCGATAGTCGAGATCGTCGGTATCGACGATTTCCTCGACCGCGTCGCGCGCCCACGGCGCGTCGACGAACCCGGCGTGCCGCTTCGCGATGTCCTGCGCGAGCGCCGCGAGCTTGGCGATCGCGAGCCAGTCGGCCTGACGGTGATGGCGGTCGAGCCAGCGGTGCGCGGCCTGGACCTGGAACGTGGCGTCCGGCCACGATTCGTTGAGGTAAAACGCGCCGAGATTGCCGCAGGTGAGCCAGCAAAGCAGCTCCAGGCGGTCTTGCGAGCCGAGGGTATGGGATGCGTCGGACATGGCAGCGCTCACGAAATGCGTCGATTCCGGGCGGCGCCGGCCGCAATGGGCCGGTGCCGATAATAAAAACATAGCACGATGCGGGCCCGGCCGCGTACCCGGGCGGATGCTGGCACGACGGCGGCATGGCGGACACCGGGCCGGCGTTCACGCCGACGGCGCAGCGAGGGTGCGGCAGAGGCCGGAGTCCTTTCGAATGGCTGTCAATCGTCACACCAGTCGACCGCAACGCTCGCTAGAATGTCGGCTTCCCCGCGAAGCATGGGGCTGGAGTACCTGCTCCCGCCGCCATAAGCGCTAAAGCGCCAACTCTGCCCGACAGGAGACGGAACACGATGAAAATCTACGACCAGTTCTATATCGACGGCGCTTGGCGCAAACCTGCCGGAACGGGCACGATCGACGTGATCGACTCGGGCACCGAGGCCGTGATCGGCCGGATTCCGGAGGGCATCGCCTCCGACGCGCAGGACGCGATCCGCGCGGCGCGCGCGGCCTTCGACGCGTGGGCGGCCACGCCGGCCGCGACGCGCGCGGGCTATCTGCGCAAGATCGTCGAGCGTCTGCAGGCGCGCAGCGAGGAACTCGCGCAGTCGATCACCGGCGAAGTCGGGATGCCGATCAAGCTGTCGCGCGCGATCCAGGTCGGCGGCCCGATCTACAACTGGAAGGCGTATGCGAAGCTCGCCGAGTCGTTCGAATTCGAGGCACGGGTCGGCAACTCGCTCGTGGTGCGCGAGCCGGTCGGCGTGGTCGCGGCGATCACGCCGTGGAACTACCCGCTCAACCAGGTCACGCTGAAGGTCGCGCCGGCGCTCGCGGCCGGCTGCACGGTCGTCCTGAAGCCGTCCGAAGTCGCGCCGCTCAACGCATTCATGCTCGCCGAAGCGATTCACGAAGCCGGCCTGCCGGCCGGCGTGTTCAACCTCGTGTGCGGCTACGGTCCGGTCGTCGGCGAAGTGCTGGCTACCGACCCGGACGTCGACATGGTGTCGTTCACGGGCTCGACGCGCGCCGGCAAGCGCGTGGCCGAGCTGGCGGCCGCGGGCGTCAAGCGCGTCGCGCTCGAACTGGGCGGCAAGTCGGCGTCGGTGATCCTCGACGATGCCGATTTCGCGACGGCGGTGAAGGGCACGGTCAACGCGTGCTACCTGAACGCGGGGCAGACCTGCTCGGCGCACACGCGGATGCTGGTGCCGGAAGCGCGCTACGAAGAGGCGCGCGAGATCGCGAAGGCCGCGGCCGAAACGTATGTCGCGGGCGACCCGCGGCAGGACGCGACGCGCCTCGGCGCGCTCGCGTCGGCCGTGCAGCAGCAGCGCGTGCAGGCGTACATCCAGCGCGGGATCGATGAAGGCGCGGAACTCGTGACGGGCGGCACGGGCCTGCCGGAGGGGCTCGCGAAAGGTTTCTTCGTGAAGCCGACCGTGTTCGGCCGCGTCGATCCGAAATCGACGATCGCGCAGGAGGAGATCTTCGGGCCGGTGCTGTCGATCATCACGTATCGCGACGAAGACGAAGCCGTGCGGATCGCGAACGATTCGCCGTACGGGCTCGGCGGCGCGGTATGGGCCGGCAGCGACGAACGTGCGATGGGCATCGCGCGGCGCATCCGCACGGGGCAGGTCGACATCAACGGCGGCGCGTGGAACGGCGCCGCGCCGTTCGGCGG
Source organism: Burkholderia sp. MS455 (assembly GCF_016899445.1). Taxonomy (NCBI): domain Bacteria; kingdom Pseudomonadati; phylum Pseudomonadota; class Betaproteobacteria; order Burkholderiales; family Burkholderiaceae; genus Burkholderia; species Burkholderia sp. MS455. Next base: position 1,965,546 of record NZ_CP041779.1, on the reverse strand, counting down.
CTACAAGCAGTCGGGGCACGGCCGCGAGAACGGCGTGTATGGGCTCGAAGAGTATCTCGAGTACAAGTCGATGCAGTTGAAGCCAGCGAAGCCGGCCTGAGCGTTTCGCACCGCATGAACCGGAAACGGCACGCTCGCGTGCCGTTTTTTATTGACGGCCGTCAAGGTGCGCTGCAGTGAATCGTCGATCATCGCGGTTCCGATGTTCCGACGAGGTATCCGATGACCGTACGCACTTCCTTTCCGCCGCTGACGATACGCGGCCGCACCTTGCTGCCTGTCGTGCAGGGTGGCATGGGCGTCGGCATCTCCGCGCACCGGCTGGCGGGCAGCGTCGCCCGCGAAGGCGCGGTCGGCACGATCGCGAGCATCGACCTGCGCCACCATCATGCGGACCTGCTCGCGCGTTGTCGTGCGCAGCCCGATCGCGCGACGCTCGAGGCCGCGAACCTCGACGCATTGGCGCGCGAGATCCGTCTCGCGAAGACCTACGGCGAAGGGCGCGGGATGATCGCGGTCAACGTGATGAAGGCGGTGAGCGCGCATGCGGACTACGTGCGAGTCGCGTGCGACGAAGGCGCCGATGCGATCGTGATGGGCGCGGGCCTGCCGCTCGATCTGCCCGATCTCACACAAGGACACGACGTCGCGCTGATCCCGATCCTGTCGGACAGCCGTGGAATCGCGCTCGTGCTGAAGAAGTGGATGAAGAAGGGGCGCCTGCCCGATGCGATCGTGATCGAGCATCCGGCGCACGCGGGCGGCCACCTCGGCGTCACGCAGATCGACGACATGCATGACGCGCGCTTCGATTTCGCGCGTGTGCTCGACGAGACCGCGCAGGTGATGGCGTCGCTGGGCCTCGCGCGCGACACGATCCCGCTGATCGTTGCGGGCGGGATCAACAGTCACGAGATGGTGCGTGCGGCGCTCGCGGCCGGTGCGAACGGCGTGCAGGTCGGGACGCCGTTCGCGGTGACGGAAGAGGGCGACGCGCATCCGGATTTCAAGCGCGTGCTCGCCGATGCGGCACCCGACGACATCGTCGAATTCGTCAGCGTGACGGGGCTGCCCGCGCGCGCGATGAAGACGCCGTGGCTCGATCGTTACCTGCGCAACGAGACGCGCATCCGCAACAAGCTCGGCGCATTCAAGCAGCGCTGTCCGACCGCGCTCGAATGCCTGAGCGTATGCGGCTTGCGCGACGGCATCGAGAAGTTCGGCCATTTCTGCATCGACACGCGGCTGGCGGCCGCGCTGCGCGGCGACGTCGCGAACGGGCTGTTCTTCCGCGGCCGCGAAGCGCTGCCGTTCGGCCGCGCGATCCGCAGCGTGCGCGATTTGCTCGACCTGCTGCTGACGGGCCGTGCGACCGAGCCTGCGGCAAACCGTCCCACGTTTACGCTGGCTTGACGAATATCAAGATAAGGAAAAGACCCTACGAGGAGAATGGAAACCATTCTTTGGGGGTCCGTACCATGCATAAAACGATTCGAACTTTTGTCACCGCTGCCGCCGTCGCGGCAAGCTTCGTCGCGATGCCGTCGGTGTCGCACGCGGCGTCGCCGGGCGACGGCATCAACCAGGGTGACGTACTGGTCCGGCTGCGCGCGATCAGCATCCAGCCGAACGAGCGCGCGAGCGACACGCTCGGCGCGCTCAACGTCGGCGTGAACAACGCGATCGTGCCCGAGCTCGACTTCACGTACATGATCCGCGACTACCTCGGCGTCGAGCTGATCCTCGGCACGTCGCGGCACCAGGTGACGTCGAGCCTCGGCAACCTCGGCGGCGTGGGCGTGCTGCCGCCGACGCTGCTGCTGCAGTACCACTTCAACCATGCCGGCAAGGTGCGTCCGTACGTCGGCGCCGGGTTGAACTACACGTACTTCTACAACAACGGGCTCAACGTCGGCGGGGAGGGCGTGTCGATCAACAAGAGCAGCTTCGGCCCCGCACTGCAGTTCGGCGTCGACGTGCAGTTGACGAAGAAGGTATTCATGAACGTCGACGTGAAGAAGATCTGGATGAGCACCGATGCGACGCTCGGCGACAAGGGCATCGGCACGCTGCACATCGATCCGTTGATCGTCGGCGTGGGCGTCGGGATGAAGTTCTAGACGCGGCGGGAAAAGAACAGAGTTGGGGTTGGCGGCATGTCAGTCGGCATGCCGCTTTTTTTATGCGCGGCGGATTTACAGCTTGTCGTACTGGAAGCGCATCGCGGTGCCTTCGCGCGTGATGCGCTCCCAAACCGCGCGCTTCTCGTCGTCGCTCAGGAAGACCCAGTTCGACACTTCGGCGGCCGTGCGGCCGCAGCCCTTGCAGACTTCGTCGAAGAGGGTCGAGCACACGCCGATGCAGGGGCTGTCGGGCAGGTCGTGGAGATTGGATGCCATCGGGAGGGTTCGCGCGGTTGAGTCGTCAGCCGCCATTTTAATGCATCGCGGCCGGTCGGCCCGGCGGGTGCGGCCGGCATGCCGTGCCGGCGCATCGTCACGACAGTGCTGCCGGTCGGTCCGGCGCGGAAGCACGGCAACGGCTGGCCGACAAGGCCGCCCGCCAGGCGCCGGGGCCGCAGCGCGCCGAGATTTTCACCGGTGAAACGGCGGCGCGCACAAGCCGTTGGGCGCGCGACCCGAGCAGCCGGCGAACGCGGTTGCGCCGCTGCCCGTTTTTCCCGGTGGACAGCCGTCGATTACCCGATAGAATTCCCCTCGGAATGCCCGACCGCACGAGCGGCCTGACTGGCCGGCGGCGGTAATCTGTTCCGTTTGCGCGACACCGGCATGATTTTTTTGTGACGGAGCGCGAATGGTGGTAGTTTTCGGGGTTTTCGAGGGGCGGAGCACCAGAATGCACCGCCGTGACGAGGCAGACGGCAGCCGGACAAACGGTCCGGCCGGAGGGAGAACGGGATGAAAGCAAAGGTAGTGGGCCGGTTCGCAGCGCTCGCGCTGTGCGTGGGTGCATCGGCGGCAGCGGCGAAGGATACGCAGCTCAATGTCTATAACTGGTCGGACTACATTGCGAAGGATACGATCCCGAACTTCGAGAAGCAGGTGGGCGTCAAGGTCCGCTACGACAACTACGACAGCGACGACACGCTGCAGGCGAAGCTGCTGACGGGCAGCTCGGGCTATGACATCGTCGTGCCGACCAGCAACTACGCGGGCAAGCAGATCGCCGCCGGCATCTTCGCGCCGCTCGACAAGTCGAAGCTGCCGAACCTCAAGTACCTCGATCCGCAACTGATGGCGCTCGTCGCGGGCGCGGACCCGGGCAACAAGTACTCGGTGCCCTGGGCGTACGGCACGACGGGTCTCGCATACAACATGACCAAGGCGCAGCAGGCGCTCGGCAAGGCCCCGCTCGACAACTGGGACATCCTGTTCAAGCCGGAAAACATCTCGAAGCTGAAGACCTGCGGCGTGTCGGTGCTCGACGCGCCCGACCAGATGTTCGCGGCGACGCTGCACTACATCGGCAAGGATCCGATGAGCACGAACCCGGCCGACTACAAGGCCGCGATGGAAGTGCTGAAGAAGATCCGCCCGTACATCACGCAATTCAACTCGTCGGGCTACATCAACGACCTGGTCGGCGGCGACATCTGCTTCGCGTTCGGCTGGTCGGGCGACGTCGTGATCGCGAAGCATCGCGCGATCGAGGCGAAGAAGCCGTACAAGATCGAGTACTACATTCCGAAGGGCGGCGCGCCGGTGTGGTTCGACGTGATGGCGATCCCGAAGGACGCGAAGAACAAGGATGCCGCGCTGCAGTGGATCAACTACATCGAGGATCCGAAGGTGCACGCGGCGATCACGAACGCGGTGTACTACCCGAGCGCCAACGCCGAGGCACGCAAGTACGTGCGGCCCGACGTCGCGAACGATCCGGCCGTCTACCCGCCGGCCGACGTCGTGAAGACGCTGTTCCTGCTCAAGCCGCTGCCGCCTGAAATCCAGCGCCTGCAGACGCGTCTGTGGACCGAGCTGAAGTCGGGCCGCTGACGCGAGCCGGCGTTCCCCCAGCAGTCATGAAGCCCCTGGTGCCCCCGGGGGCTTTGTTCGTTAAACGCAGGAGAGAAGCAGCACATCATGAATAGCCAGTCGGGTGCGCCGGTCGCGGGCGCACCGTCCTCCGTTTCCTCCTCCGGCGCCGATGCGCGCGCCGAGAACTTTGTCCAGATCGTCGACGTCGTGAAGAAATTCGGCGACACCGAGGCCGTACGCAGCGTCAACCTGACCGTGCGCCGGGGCGAGCTGTTCGCGCTGCTCGGCAGCTCGGGCTGCGGCAAGTCGACGTTGTTGCGGATGCTCGCGGGCCTCGAGACGGTCACGTCGGGCAAGATCCTGATCGACGGCGAGGACCTCGCGCAGATGCCGCCGTACAAGCGGCCCGTGAACATGATGTTCCAGTCGTATGCGCTGTTCCCGCACATGTCGGTCGAGTCGAACGTCGCGTTCGGCCTGAAGCAGGAAGGCGTGCCGAAGGCCGAGCTGAAGGAGCGCGTGCATGCGGCGCTCGAACTCGTGCAGATGAGCAAGTACGCGAAGCGCAAGCCGCATCAGCTCTCCGGCGGCCAGCAGCAGCGCGTCGCGCTCGCGCGTTCGCTGGTCAAGCGCCCGAAGCTGCTGCTGCTCGACGAGCCGATGTCCGCGCTCGACAAGCAGATCCGCCAGCGCACGCAGATCGAGCTCGTCAACATCCTGAACAAGGTCGGTGTCACCTGCATCATGGTCACGCACGACCAGGAAGAAGCGATGACGATGGCGAACCGCCTCGCGGTGATGAGCGAAGGGCAGATCGTGCAGATCGGTTCGCCGAACGAGGTCTACGAATATCCGAACAGCCGCTTCTCGGCCGAGTTCATCGGCTCGACGAATCTGTTCGACGGCGTGACCGTCGAGGACGAACCCGACCACGTGTACATCGAATCGCCGGAGCTGCCGAGCCGGCTGTACGTGAGCCACGGGATCTCGGGCCCGCTCGGGATGCCGGTCACGGTGTCGGTGCGCCCCGAGCGGATCGCGCTCACGCGCAAGCCGCCCGAAGGCGCGTTCAACTGGGCGCGCGGCAGGATCGGCAATGTCGCGTACATGGGCGGTTATTCGCTGTATCACGTTAAGCTCGACGCGGGCAAGACGGTGATCGCGAACGTATCGAGCCTCGCGATTTCGGAGCTCGACACGCCGTCGCTCGGCGACGAGATCTACGTGCGCTGGAGCGCGACCGCAGGCGTGGTGCTGACGTCATGAGCGCGTTCAAGTCCCTGCTCGAGTGGCCGGTGCGGCGCTTCAACCTGACGGGCGCCACGGCTGTCGTCGCCGGGCCGTTCACGTGGCTCGTGCTGTTCTTCCTCGTGCCGTTCGTGCTGGTCGTCAAGATCAGCTTCGCGGAGCTGCAGCTCGGCATCCCGCCGTACACGGAGCTCGCGTCGTATGCGGACGGCGTCGTGCACGTCGCGCTGAACCTGTCGCACTACGCGTTCCTGTTCACGGACAGCCTGTATTTCGCGACCTACGTGAACTCGGTGTGGGTGGCCGCGGTCACGACGCTGTTGTGCCTGCTGATCGGCTATCCGATGGCGTACTACATCGCGCGCTCGAACCCGGCGACCCGCAACCTGCTGATGATGGGCGTGATGCTGCCGTTCTGGACGTCGTTCCTGATCCGCGTGTATGCATGGATCGGCATCCTGAAGAACAACGGGTTGCTGAACAACTTCCTGATGTGGATCGGCCTGACCCATACGCCGATCGAGCTGTACCGCACGAACTACGCGGTGTACATCGGGATGGTGTATTCGTACCTGCCGTTCCTCGTGATGCCGCTCTACGCGCACCTCGTGAAGATGGACCTGCGCCTGCTCGAAGCCGCATACGACCTCGGCGCGAAACCGTGGAAGGCGTTCGTGCAGATCACGCTGCCGCTGTCGAAGAACGGGATCATCGCGGGTTGCCTGCTGGTGTTCATTCCGGCGGTCGGCGAGTACGTGATTCCGGAACTGCTCGGCGGCGCGAACACGCTGATGATCGGCCGCGTGATGTGGAACGAGTTCTTCAACAACGCGGACTGGCCGATGGCGTCGGCCGTGACCTGCGCGATGGTGCTGCTGCTGCTCGTGCCGATGGCGATGTTCCAGCACTTCCAGGCGAAGGAGCAGGAGGCCCGTCGATGAAGCCGAATCGTTACCTGCAGTTCGCGGTGCTGTTTGCCGGCTTCGCGTTCCTGTACATCCCGATCCTCAGCCTGATCGTCTATTCGTTCAACGAGTCGAAGCTCGTCACCGTGTGGTCGGGTTTTTCGTTCCGCTGGTACTCGGCGCTCGTCGAGGACGACGAGCTGCTGACGGCCGCGTGGCTGTCGCTGAAGATCGGCGTGCTGACCGCGTTCGCATCGGTGTTCATCGGCACGTGGGCCGGCTTCGTGCTCGCGCGGATGGGGCGCTTTCGCGGCTTCGCGCTGTTCAGCGGGATGATCAACGCGCCGCTCGTGATTCCCGAGGTGATCCAGGGGATCTCGCTGCTGCTGCTGTTCATCGAGCTCGCGAAGTGGATCGGCTGGCCGGCCGAGCGCGGCATCTTCACGATCTGGCTCGGCCACGTGATGCTGTGCATCTCGTATGTCGCGATCATCGTGCAGTCGCGCGTGCGCGAGCTGAATCCGTCGCTGGAAGAAGCCGCGCTCGATCTCGGTGCGACGCCGCTGAAGGTGTTCTTCACGATCACGCTGCCGCTGATTTCGCAGGCGCTGATCGCGGGCTGGCTGCTGTCGTTCACGCTGTCGATCGACGACCTCGTGCTGTCGGCGTTCCTGTCGGGCCCCGGTTCGACGACGCTGCCGCTCGTCGTGTTCTCGCGCGTGCGGCTCGGGCTGAACCCGGAGATGAACGCGCTCGCGACGCTGTTCATCGTCGCGGTGACGGCCGGCGTCGTGATCGCGAACTTCGTGATGCTGCGGCAAGAGCGCAAGCGGATGGCGGGATTCGCGACCTGACGCGCCCGTTGCGGCCGCAACGAAAAACGCCCGGTGCCGACGACGAGTCGGGCCGGGCGTTTTGTTTGGCGGCGCTGACCTGCAGCCGCCGGAGGTTCACGCGCCGAACGCCGCCTTCGCCAGCATTCCGAGCGCGACGCACACGAGCACGGCCGCGAAGCCGGCCTGCACGTGTCGCGCGGCAAGGTGCCGCGACGCACCGCGTCCGGCGGCCATGCCGAGCGCGGTCGCGACGGTGAACCACAGCGTCACGTCGAGCGGCGCGCGCGTGCCCGACACGAGCGTCGCGAGCACGCCGCCGGTGCCGACCAGCGCGATCACCATCAGCGACGTCGCGACGATGCCGTGCATCGACACGTTCGTGAACTTGCGCAGCATCGGCACGATCACGAAGCCGCCGCCGACGCCGAGCAGCCCCGTCATCAGGCCGGTCATCGCGCCGGTCGACGCGAGCGCGAAGCCGACCGGCCAGGACCACACGAGACGGCCCGTATCGGGATTCACGCGACCGACGCACAGCGGCGACGCGTCCGTGTCGACGCTCGCGTGTCGCAGCGCCTGCCGCAGCAGGCGGCCGGCGACGATCAGCATCGTCAGCGCGAACAGCGCGAGCAGCAGGCGCTGCGGCAGCACGTGCGCGAGCCGCACGCCGAGCGTGGTCAGCGGCACGCCGGCCACGGCCATCAGCAGCGCAGCACGATAGCGCACGAGCCCGCGGCGGAAGCCTTCGAGCGCGCCGAGCGCGGCACTGCCGGCCACCGCGACAAGCGCGACGGGCGTGGCCTGCTGCATCGGCCAGCTCATGCCGACAACGAGTGCGGGCACCGCGAGAATGCCGCCGCCGGCGCCGGTCAGGCCGAGCACGGCGCCGACGAAGCCGCCCAGTACGAGGGAAATCAGCATGACGTCATCGGGCTCCGCTCAACGTGCGATCGCGGGCTTCGCGAGCCATTCGCGGCCCTTGAGCATCGCCTTCCAGTAGAGCGGCGGCAGCACGCGTTCCTTGAGCAGCCACGCGAGCCGCGACGGGTGGCGGCCGTCGATCAGCCATGCGGGGAAGGTCGGCGCGACCTTGCCGCCGTACAGGAATTCGACGAGCACGATCTTGCCGCGCTCGACGGTGAGCGGGCACGAGCCATAGCCGTCGTACGCGGCGTCGCCGTGCGCGCGGCCGAGCGATGCGAGCAGGTTGTGCGCGACGACGGGCGCCTGCTTGCGGGCGGCCGCGGCCGTCTTCGCATTGGTCGTGTTGGTGGCGTCGCCGAGCGCGTAGATGTCCGGAAAGTGCTTGTGCCGCAGTGTCGCCGGATCGACGTCGATCCAGCCGGCCGCGTCGGCGAGCGGGCTCGAACGCACGAAGTCGGGCGCCTTCTGCGGCGGCACGACGTGGATCATGTCGAACGAACGCACGACGGTTTCCTTGCCGCCGTCCGGCAGCGCACGCACGAACGTCGCGCGGCGCGCGGGCCCGTCGATCGCGACGAGGTTGTGGCCGAACGACAGCGCGATGTCATAGCTTTTCACGTACTCCATCAGCGCGGGCACGTAGTCGGCGACGCCGAACAGCGCGCCGCCTGCATTCAGGAACTCGACGTTCGCGGCCTCGAGGCGCCCCGCGCGCCGCCAGTGGTCGCACGACAGGTACATCGCCTTCTGCGGCGCGCCCGCGCACTTGATCGGCATCGGCGGCTGCGTGAAGAGTGCGTTGCCGCCGCGGAACGTACGAACGAGCTCCCACGTGTACGGCGCGAGATCGTAGCGGTAGTTCGACGTGACGCCGTTGCGGCCGAGCGTGTCGGCGAGGCCTTCGATCGCGTGCCAGTCGAGCTTGAGGCCCGGACACACGACGAGCTTGCGGTAGCCGATGCGCCGGCAGCCGTCGAGCACGACCGTGTGCGCGTCGGGCTCGAAGCCGGCGACGGCAGCCTGGATCCGGTGCACGCCGCGCGGCAGCAAGTCGGTCATCCGGCGCGCGGTGGTCTCGGGCCGGAACACACCCGCGCCGACCATCGTCCAGCCCGGCTGGTAGTAATGGACGTCGGCCGGATCGATCACCGCGATGTCGAGCGACGCGTCGCGCGCGAGCAGGCTCGATGCGACCGCGATACCGGCCGCGCCCGCGCCGACGATCACGATGTCGTGCCGCGCGTCGACGGCCGGCGCCGCCTGCCTGCCGCCTTGCGCGACGCGCGACGCGAGCGCGCGCAGGTCGTAACCGGCCGCATCGGCCGTCGCGACGATGTCGTTCAGCGGGCGCAGGCCCGCTTGCGACAGCGCCCACAGCGTGGCCGAGCGCGTGCCGCTGCGGCAGTATGCGAGCACCGGGCCGTCGAGCGACGCGACGAGCGCGCCGAACTGCGCGGCCTGGTCGTCGGTCACCTTGCCCGTATCGACCGGCAGGTAATGCACGTCGATGCCGAGCGGCGCGGCGGCCGCGCGGATCTCGGTGACGGTCGGCTGGTCGGGGCCTTCGCCGTCGGGCCGGTTGCAGACGATCGCGCGGATGCCCGCCGCGTGCAGCGCGGGCAGGTCGGCCGCCGCGATCTGCGGCGAGACCGACAGCGCGTCGGTCAGCTTGCGGATGGTGGTCATGTCGGGGTTCTCGGTTGGGGGCGGCGGCGCTCAGATCGCGTCGAGCGGGATCTTCAGGTAGCGCACGCCATTGTTTTCGGGCTCCGGCAGATGGCCGGCGCGCATGTTGACCTGCACGGACGGCAGCATCAGCACCGGCATGTCGAGCGTCGCATCGCGCGCGGTGCGCATCGCGACGAAATCGTCCTCGGTCACGCCGTCTTTCACGTGCACGTTCGCGCGGCGCTGCTCGGCGACGGTCGTCACGAACTGCACGTCGCGGCCGCCCGGCTGGTAGTCGTGGCACAGGTACAGGCGCGTGTCGGGCGGCAGCGCGAGCACGCGGGAGATCGAGCGGTACAGCGTGCGCGCGTCGCCGCCGGGGAAGTCGCAGCGGGCCGTGCCGTAGTCGGGCATGAACAGCGTGTCGCCGACGAACGCCGCGCGCTGCGTCGCGTCGTCGACGCAGTAGGTCATGCATGCGGGCGTGTGGCCCGGCGTGTGCAGCGCGCGGATCGTCAGCGTGCCGAGCGCGAGCGTGTCGCCGTCGTCGACGAGCCGGTCGAACTGGCGGCCGTCCTCGGCGAAGCCGGGGCCCGCGTTGAACAGCGTGCCGAAGACGTGCTGCACGCGGCGCACGTGCGAACCGATCGCGATCCGGCCGCCGACCCGTGCCTTCAGGTACGGCGCGGCCGACAGGTGGTCGGCATGCACGTGCGTCTCCAGCAGCCAGTGCACGGTCGCGCCGAGTTCGGCGACGCGCGCGATCAGCTGGTCGGCGCTCGCGGTGTGCGTGCGGCCGGATTTCGGGTCGTAGTCGAGCACGCTGTCGATCAGCGCGCACGCGCGGCTCGCCGTATCGAGCAGGAGATAGCTGACGGTGTGGGTCGCCGGGTCGAAAAAGCCTTCGACCGACAGCGTGGTGGCGTTGCTCACGGGGTGTCCTCGATCGGGTTCTGCATTTGCAATCGGGATCTCTAACTCAAGAACCGTGCCAACCGGTACCGCGGCGTCGGCCGATGGGCCAGAGACTTGATTCGGCTCGGGTTTTCGGCGCGGCCATGGCGCTGCGCGGACGTGGGCGCCAGCCGGTCGAACATGTTGACTGCCATATCTGGCAGTGTCGTGGCAGAATTGGCAGTCAGCCTGGCAGTCCGTCCGGCAGAACCGTCACCGAGCGTCCGCATGAATCCGCACGACACCATCCCGATCGTTCCCGCGCCGCGCCGCGATGTCACGCCCGACGTCCGCGCGCTCGTCGCCTATCTGGAGCAGGACCCGCAGCCGATGATCGTCGTCGATCCCGACTACCGCATCCTCGCGGCGAACGATGCGTACCGGCGCCAGTTCGGCGTGGCGGGCGTCGAGCACGTGGGCCGCCACTGCTTCCAGGTCTCGCATCACTACGACGTGCCGTGCGACCAGGCCGGGGAGCATTGCCCGATGAAGCAGGCGCTCGAATCGCGCGGGCTGAACCGCGTGCTGCACATCCACCACACGCCGCGCGGCCCCGAGCATGTCGACGTCGAGCTGCGGCCGATCTTCGATGCGGACGGCAACGTGATCGCGTATGTCGAGCGGCTGACGACGGTACGCAGCGCGTCCGCGCAGCCGAGCGCGGAAGGGCTCGTCGGCGGCGCCGACGCGTTCAACGCGGCGCTCGGCGCACTGCAGCGCGTCGCGCCGTCGCTGTTGCCGGTACTGTTGCTCGGCGAGTCGGGCACCGGCAAGGAGCTGTTCGCCCGCGCGCTGCACGAGGCGAGCGATCGCGCGATGGGGCCGTTCGTCGTCGTCGATTGCTCGGGGATCGCCGAGACGCTGTTCGAGAGCGAACTGTTCGGCTATGAGAAGGGCGCGTTCACGGGCGCGAACCAGCGCAAGCCGGGCCTCGTCGAGACCGCGCAGGGCGGCACGCTGTTTCTCGACGAGATCGGCGACGTGCCGCTGCCGATGCAGGTGAAGCTGCTGCGGCTGATCGAGTCGGGCACGTTCCGGCGCGTCGGCGGCGTCGAGGCGCTGCGCGCGGATTTCCGGCTCGTCGCGGCCACGCACAAGCCGCTGCGCGAGATGATCGACGACGGCCGGTTCCGGCAGGACCTCTACTACCGGATCAGCGCGTTTCCGATTCCGCTGCCGGCACTGCGCGAACGGCAGGGCGACGTCGCGCTGCTCGCCGAATCGATCCTGCGGCGGATCGCAAACGCGCGCGCGAACGCGGGCGATGCGGGCGCGCGGCCGTTCGCGGCCCGGCCCTTCGTGCTGACCGAGCGCGCGCGTGCGTGCCTCGACGCGTATGCGTGGCCGGGCAACATCCGCGAACTGCGCAACGTGCTCGAACGCGCATGCCTGTTCGCGGACGACGGGACGATCCGGGTCGAGCATCTGCCGGCCGAGCTCGTGGCGGCATCGGCGGCGCAGCAGGATGGCGCGGGCGCGGCGGGCGCGCTGACGGATGCCGAACTGGTGCGGATCGCCGGCGAATTCACTGGCACGCGCAAGGCGCTCGCCGAGCGCACGGGGATGAGCGAGCGCACGTTGTACCGGCGGTTGAAGGCGCTCGGGCTGGGCACGCGCGGCGGGTGAGCGGGTGTTCCTACGTATCGATGACGAACATGCGCTGCTCAAGCAGGGGAAGGTCAAGGGCATCCGCGTTGCGTCGAGGCGATCTGCCGCTATCTCGATTGCCAGCCCGGCGACCTGCCCGCGTTCAGCGATGACGGGATGGGTGTACCGGAGTGACGTGTCGCGACGGCGGCTCGGCGTCTTGCGGGAAGGAGGCGCCTGCGCGGTCCGTGGCGGGCGGCATGCTGCCCGCACACGGACCGCCCGCGTCCGATTCGATCAGCGCGCCGGCACCAACTGCGCCATCGCCTCGCGGATGAAGCCGAGCAGCGTGTCGTCGACCCACGAGTCCTTCGTCAGCGCCGGCTCGTTCATCATCGCGTGACGGAATTTCGCGTGCGTGGCCGGATCGTGGCCCGCATAGCTGCAGAACAGGTCGAGCCAGCGCTGCGCGAGCGCGCGACCTTCCGGCGAATCGGGCGTCGCGCCCGCGTCGATCGCGTCGCGCACGTCGGCCATCAGTTGCGGCCATTCCATCGCGCGTTCGCCGTAGTGCGCCCGCATGAAGCGGATCTCGTCCGGCGCGAGATACTTCTCGAAGATCCGCATCTTCGTTTCGGCTGTCGCGCGCAGCACATAGTCGCGCAGCGCGGTCGAAATGCCGATCTTCGACTGCATCGCCGGTTCGCGCTCGTGCATCAGGTTCAACTTCGCCAGCAGCCGAGGGTCGTTGTTCGTGTCGCGCACGAGCAGCGCCATCCAGCGGCCGGCGAGCGCACGGGCGCGCTCGTCCTCGGGCGGCACGCCCGCGTCGTGCAGCGCGCGGACCTCGCCGACGAGCGCGATCCATTCCGCGTCGCCCGCCTGGCTCTTTCGGTACATCGGCATGCGCGCGAGTTCTTCCTCGGAAAAATATTTGTCGTACACGGTCATCAACTCCAGTGTGGTGAGCCAATCGGCCAGCTCCGGCTCCGTGCCGGCGGCGAGCTGCGCGTGCAGGCTCACGAGCCGCTCGCGCAGCTGCGCGGTTTGCGCGAGCTGACGGTCGAGCAGCGCGATCTGCTTCGCGACGAGATCGACGAGCGGGGTGCCGGGCTGGTTCAGGTAGTCGCCGATTTCGGTGAGCGACAGTCCGAAGCGACGCAGCGCCTGGATCTGGTGGAGCCGGGCGATGTCGTGGCGGTCGTACAGCCGGTAGCCGTTGTCGGCACGTGCCGAAGGCGTCAGCAGGCCGATCGCGTGATAGTGATGAAGCGTGCGGACGGTCAGCCCGCTGCGTTTCGCCAGTTCTCCCACTTTCAGCTGCATTCGTTCCTCCGTTCGGTACGCACACTGGAGTCTCGAACGTTACGCTACGTGAGGGTCAAGCGGAAGATCGGGAATCGGGCGCGCGACGGGTTGACCGCGCGCGCCCGATCGAAGGGCCGGCTTATTGCGGCGAAGGCGCGGTGTCGGGCTCGGCGGTGCGCGCTTCCTTGCCGGTTGAGTTGTCGCCGGCCGCCTTGCCGGCCTTGTCGGCCGGCGGCGTGCCCATCGCCTGATAGAGCCGCGCGGTATCCGCGAACCGCGCGCCGGTCGCGCGGATCTCGTCGAGCCGCGCGTTGCGGTACTGGAGTTCGCTGGCGCGCGCGGCCGACGGCGGCAGCGCGCCGAGCCGCACGCGGGCGGCTGCGTCGTCGTACACGCCGCGTGCGGACAGCGCGGCGCGAGACGACGCGTCGAGCGCCTCCGCATCGTGTTCGAGCGCCGCGAGCGAATCGGCGACGTTCTGGAACGCGCCGAGCACGGCCTGCTTGTACTGGTCGACCGCGGCTTCGTAGGTGGCCTTCGCCGCGCGGCGCTGCGCGAGCAGCGCGCCGCCGTGGAAGATCGGCTGGCTCAGCGACGCGCCGACGTTCCAGATTGCGCCGGCGCCCGACAGCATGGCCGGCCAGCTGAAGCCGCCTTTGCCCATCGCCGCCGACAGCGAAAGTTGCGGGAACAACTGTGCGGTCGCGACGCCCACTTCGGCAGCGGCCGCCTTCAGCCCCGCGTCGGCCGCCTGGATGTCCGGGCGGCTTTGCAGCAGGTCCGACGGGACGACGACGGGCACCTGTTCGGGCAGGTGCAGATCGGCGAGCGTGAGATCGGCCGGCGGCCGGTCGGGCGTGCGGCCGACCAGCACCGCGAGCGCATGGCGCGCCGAGTCGCGCTGCTGGCGCAGCGCGGGAAGGCTTGCCGCGAACGTATCGGCGCTTTGCCGCGCGTTCAGCGCGTCGCTGCGCGACGCCGAGCCGAGCGCGTAGCGGCGTTCGGCGTCGTGCGCCTGGTCGTTCGCGAGCGCGACGAGCCGCTCGGTCGTGTCGATCTGCGCGTTGAGCACCGATACCGTGATCGACGCGGTGACGATGTTCGCGGCCAGCGCGCGCCGCGCGGATTCGAGCTGGAACGCACTGACGTCGACGCGTTTCGCGAGCGCGCGGTTCGCGAAGCGCGAGACACCGAACAGGTCGACCGTGTAGCTCGCCTGAAGTTGCCCGACGAATGTGTCGTACAGCAGCGTCGGTGCGCCGAGCGCCGGAATCGGCACGCCGAGCGCACGCTGGCGCGTGGCCTGGCCGACCGCGTCGATCGACGGCAGCATCGAGCTGCCGATCTGCCCGCGCAACTGCTCGCGCGCGGCATCCAGCGAGTGCGACGCCGCACTGAGCGTCGGGCTGTTGCGCAGCCCTTCGTCGACGAGCGCGTTCAGCGCATCGGAACGGTACTGCTTCCACCAGTCGGGCACCGGCTGTGCGCCGACTTCGAACTGCTGCGCGACGCCTTGCGCGGACACGGTCTGCTCGACTTGCGGCGCGGCGCCGTAATGCGCGGGCGACGGCATCGCGGGCGGCTCGCCGCTCGGCGCGAACCACGCGCAGCCGGCCAGGGGCCCGACGAGGCTCGCGGCCGCGAGTGCGCGCACGGCTTGGGTTTTCAGGTTCATCGACACATCCATGGTCAGGCTCCCGACGGCGCGGACGGCGTGCTGCCGTCATGCGGCGGGCCGTCCTGCGGGTCGCGTTCGTCGCGCTTCACGCGGAACCACGTCGCGTACAGCGCAGGCAGGTAGAACAGCGTCAGCACGGTTGCGCTCGTGATGCCGCCCATCAGCGCGGTCGCCATCGGCCCGAAGAAGTTCGAGCGCAGCAGCGGGATCAGCGCGAGCACGGCGGCCGCGGCCGTCAGCGTGATCGGGCGGAAGCGCCGCACCGTCGCGCCGATGATCGCGTCGACGCGGCCGTGGCCGACCGCGATGTCCTGCTCGATCTGGTCGACCAGGATCACCGAGTTGCGCATGATGATCCCGAACATCGCGATCACGCCGAGCATCGCGACGAAGCCGAACGGCTTGCCGAACAGCAGCAGCGTGGCGACCACGCCGATCAGCCCGAGCGGCGCGGTCAGCACGACCATCAGCACGCGCGAGAAGCTCTGCAACTGGATCATCAGCAGCGTGAACACGGCGATCGCCATCAGCGGCATCTGCGCGTTGATCGAGTTCTGCGCCTTCGCGCTTTCCTCGACCGAGCCGCCGATGTTGATCTGATAGCCGACCGGCAACTGCGCGCGCAGCGCGTTCAGCTTCGCGTCGACCGCGTGTGTGACGTCGATGCCCTGTGCGCCGGCGCGCACGTCCGACTGCACGGTGATGGTCGGCTGGCGGTCGCGTTCCCACACGACGCTGTATTCGAGCGTCGGCTCGAAGCGGCCGAGCGAGCCGAGCGGCACCGGGCCGTTCGGCGTCGGCAGCGCCAGGCCCGCGAGCTTGGCCGGATCGACGCGGTCGGCCTGCGGTGCGCGCAGGTCGACCGCGATCAGCTTGTCGCGCTCGCGGTACTGCGTGACGGTCGTGCCGGACAGCGTCATCGCGAGGAAGCTCGACACGTCCTGCGACGTCACGTTCAGCTCGCGCGCCTTCTTCTGGTCGATCTCGAAGCGCACCGAGCGCTCGGCCGGCTCGTCCCAGTCGAACTGCACGTTGACCGTGCGCGCATCGCCGCGCATCGTCGCCGCGACCTTCTCGGCGATCGAGCGGACCGTCGCGATGCTGTCGCCGCTCACGCGGAACTGCACCGGATAGCCGACCGGCGGCCCGTTCTCGAGCCGCGACAGCCGCCAGCGCACGGCCGGGAACCGGTCGCGCAGCGTGGTTTCGAGCCAGGTCGCGAGCTTCTCGCGATCCTCGACCGATTTCGCGGTGATCACGAACTGCGCGAAGTTCGGCAGTTGCAACTGCTGGTCGAGCGGCAGGTAGAAGCGCGGCGCGCCGCTGCCGACGAAGTTCACCGAATGATCGATCTCGGGGCGCTTGTCGATCGCCTTCTCGAGGCGTTCGGTTTCGCGCAGCGTCGCCGCGAACGACGCGCCCTCGGGCAGCCGCAGGTCGACCAGCAGCTCGGGCCGGTCGGAACTCGGGAAGAACTGCTGCGGCACCAGCGAGAAACCCATCAGCGACACGACGAACAGGGCGCCCGTGATCAGCAGCACGACGAAGCGCCGCTCGATGCACCAGTCGACCCAGCCGCGCAGCCGCCGATAGAAGCGCGTGTCGTAGATGTCGTGCTCGTGGTCGTCGGGCAGGTGCGCCTCGTGCGCCTGCCGCTTGCGCTCGGGCAGCATGTGGTAGCCGAGCAGCGGGATCAGCACGACGGCCGCGAACCACGACGCGATCAGCGCGATCGCCGACACCTCGAAGATCGAGCGCGTGTATTCGCCGGTGCTCGATTTCGCGAGCGCGATCGGCAGGAAGCCCGACACCGTGACGAGCGTGCCCGTCAGCATCGGGAACGCGGTGCTGGTGTACGCGAACGCGGCGGCGCGCGCGCGGCTGTAGCCCTGTTCGAGCTTCACGGCCATCATCTCGACCGCGATGATCGCGTCGTCGACGAGCAGCCCGAGCGCGAGCACGAGCGTGCCGAGCGACACCTTGTGCAGCCCGATGTCGAACAGGTACATGAACAGGGCCGTGACCGCGAGCACGACCGGAATCGAGATCACGACGACCATCCCGGTGCGCAGGCCGAGCGACACGAGGCTCACGACCAGCACGATCGCGACGGCTTCGGCGACCGCCTCGAGGAAGTCGTCGACCGAATGCGCGACCGCGTGCGGCATGCTCGACACCTCGACCAGCTTGAGGCCGGCCGGCAAGCGCGCCTGCAGGTCCTTCGATTCGACGTCGAGCGCCTTGCCTAGCCGGATCACGTCGCCGCCCGGCTGCATCGTCACGCCGATGCCGAGCACGGCTTTTCCGCCCGCGCGCATCTGGGTGACGACCGGATCGTCGTAGCCGCGCTTGACCGTCGCGAGATCGCCGAGCCGGAACGTGCGGCCGTTGATGCGGATCAGCGTATCGGCGATCGCGTCGACATTGTCGAACTGGCCGCTCGGCCGCACGAACACGCGATCGTCGGCGGTCGTCAGCACGCCGGCCGACGAGATGTCGTTCTGCGCGTTGATCGCCTGCCCGAGCTGCTGCGGCGAGATGCCGAGGCGCGTGAGCTGCGCGTTGTTCACCTCGATGAAGATCCGCTGGTCGGGGTCGCCGAAATAGTCGACCTTGCCGACACCCGGCACGCGCAGCAGCACGGTGCGCAGCTGGTCCGCGTAGTCGTGCAGCTGCGCGGGCGAGAAGCCGTCGCCTTCGAGCGTCCAGATGTTGGTGTAGACGTCGCCGAATTCGTCGTTGAAGAACGGGCCCTGCACGCCGGGCGGCAGCGTATAGCCGATGTCGCCGACCTTCTTGCGGATCTGGTACCAGGTCTCGGGCACGTCCTTCACGGGCGCCGAATCCTTCATCGTGAAGAAGATCAGCGATTCGCCGGGGCGCGAATAGCTGCGCAGGAAATCGATGGCCGGCGTTTCCTGCAGCTTGCGGCCGATCCGGTCGGTCACCTGTTCCTGCACCTGCCGCGCGCTCGCGCCGGGCCAGAACGTGCGGATCACCATCACGCGGAACGTGAACGGCGGGTCTTCGGACTGCGCGAGCCGCGTGTACGCGAGGATGCCCGCGAGCGTCGCGAGCGCGATCAGGTAGACGACGAGCGCCTGGTGGCGCAGTGCCCACGCCGACAGGTTGAACCGGCCTTCTTCGCGGGGGGCGCTCACGATGCGAAGTCCTCCGGATGCAGCGGCGCGATCGGGCGCACCTTCTCGCCCGCGCTGACCGTATGCACGCCCTGCAGCACGACGCGCTCGCCCGGCTGCAGCCCATGCGACACGGTGACGGTGCGCTCGTTGAAGCGCGCGACGTCGACGCGGCGCAATTCGAGCGTGTCGTCCTTCGTGCGCACGACCCACACGGCCGGCTGCGCGCCGTCGTGGAACAGCGCGGTTGCGGGCAGCGTGATCGGCTGCGCGTCGCCGGCGGCCGGCGTGCCGGCGAATGCGACGTTCGCGGTCATCCCGAGACGGATCGCCGGATCGGGCGCGGCGAGCGTGAGCTTCACGCGATACGTGCGGCTTTGCGGATCGGCGGCCGGCGCGACTTCGCGCACCTTCGCCGCGAACTGGCGGCCCGGCAGCGACGGCAGCATGACGGTCGCCGCATGGCCGGGTGCGAGCGACGCGAGCGCGGCTTCGGGCACGTCGCTGACGACGTCCACGTCGCCGGACCACGCGAGCTGGTAGACGGCCTGGCCGGCCGACACGTTCTGGCCGGTGTCGGCCTGTTCGGCGGTGATGTAGCCGGCATGATCGGCGACGAGCGTCGCGTAGCGGAGCTGGTTCTTCGCGAGCGCGAGCTGCTGCTGTGCCTGGTCGCGCTGCGCGAGCGCCGACGTGTAGCTGTTCTGGGTCTGCTCGAGCTGCGCGGTCGCGATCAGGTTTTCGTGCGCCTGCGCGCGGTCGCGGTCGAGCTGCTGCTTCGCGAACGCGAGGGTGTGCGTCGCGGCATCGAGCTGCGCCTGCGCGCTTGCGGCGTTTTTCTCGACGTCGGACGGATCGAGCAGCGCGACGACCTGGCCGACCTTGACCGTATCGCCGAGCCGCACCTTGCGCTCGACGATCTTGCCGGCGATGCGGAACGACAGCGGCGTCGCGTAGCGCGGCTGGATTTCGCCGGGCAGCGTGCGCGCGACCGCGGCGGCATCGGCATGCGCGGGCAGCGCGACGACGGGGCGCGGCGCGGGCGGCGCGGATTCTTTCGGATGACAGGCGGCGACGAAGAGCGCGACGCCGATCAGCAGCGCGGCGCGGGAACCGGAGCGATTCACGAAACCCCCAGGGGAGATGGAGCGGAACGAAGCCGGCAAGCGCGACGGGCGCTTGCCCCAAGCGGCGCCGGCAGCGGCGCGCGGACAACAATTTCAGAAACTGTGGCGGATTCTAATACACACCTGTATCTGAGTGCAAAGATGAATCCGAAAGGGGAATGGTGCTAGACTGCGCGCCATGAAACCACAGCGCTTAACTCGCGAGCAGAGCAGGGACCAGACGCGCGAACGTCTGCTGAAAGCCGCGCATCGCATTTTTCTGAAGAAAGGCTATGTGGCTGCGAGCGTCGAGGACATCGCGGCCGCGGCCGGCTATACGCGCGGCGCGTTCTACTCGAATTTCCGCAGCAAGTCGGACCTGCTGCTGGAGTTGCTGGAGCGCAACCATGAGGCGGTGCGGGCCGATTTCGAGGCGATCTTCGACGAGGGCGGGACGCGCGAACAGATGGAGTCGATGACGCTCGCGCATTACCGGACGCTGTTCCGCGACGACGAATTCTCGCTGCTGTGGGGCGAGGCGAAGCTGCAGGCCGCGCGCGACGCGAAATTCCGCGTGCGCTTCAACCAGTTCCTGCATGGCAAGCGGCTGCAGATGGCCGAATTCATCCAGCGCTTCGCCGAGCGCTCGGGCACGCCGCTGCTGCTGCCGGCCGAGACGCTCGCGTTCGGGCTGATGTGCCTGTGCGACGGCGTGCAGTCGTACTACACGGCCGATCCGCAGCACGTGCCGACCGACGTGGCCGAATCGGTGCTCGCGGGGTTCTTCGCGCGGGTCGTGCTGGGGCGCGCGCCGGACTGACCGAGGAAGCGGGTTCGCGGGCGCCGTGTTCGTCCGCGGCAGGCCGGATGTGATGAAGCGGTGCTGCGCGGTGAGGCCCGAGCCGCATCGTGCGCGTCAGCGCTCGCCGGTCATCCGCCGGTACGCGTCGAGCAGCGACGTCTTGTAGACGACGCCCGCGAGCGTCGGCTCGGCTTCGCTCTCGATCACCGGCAGCCGTTCGCCCTGGAACGCCATGAAGCGTTCGAGCGCCGTCGCGAGCGGCATGTCGGGCGTGAGGAGCGGAAACGGCGTATGCGCGTAATGCGCGGCCGTCTTGTCGGACGTGTCGCGCTTGTCGAGCAGGTCGGACGTGATGTCCTTCAGCGCGACCGCGCCGCGGAAGCGCCCGGCGTCGTCGGTCACGTACAGATACTTCACCGGATATTCGAGAAACACGCGCGTCATGTCGGCGACGCTCGCGGTGAGCGGCACGACCGTCTGCGCGGGCTGGATCAGCTCGCGCATCTGCGTGGTGCGCAGCCGCAGCCGTTCCTGCGCGTCCTGGTAGTGGTGCAGCGTGATCTCATACATCGACGTCGTGCCCGTCGCGCGTGCGACGAAATACGCGAACACGCACGACACCAGCAGCGGCAGCACGACCTGATAGCTCAGCGTCATCTCGAAGATCATCAGGATCGCCATCAGCGGCGCCTGCGTGGCGCCCGCCATGAACGCGCCCATCCCGACGATCGCATACGCGAAATACGCCGACGTATGGCCGGGCCACAGCGCTTGCATCGCGAGCCCGAACAGCGAGCCGAACACCGCGCCGACGAACAGCGTCGGCGTGAAGACGCCGCCGATCGCGCCCGAGCCGGCGGTCGCGGCGGTCGCGATCACCTTGAACACGAGTACCGCGACGAGCGCCTGCCAGGTCCACGGCGAATGAAGGATGTGGTTCACGACGCTGTAGCCGTTGCCCCATACGTCCGGAATCCACACCGAGATCACGCCGACGACGAGGCCGCCGAGCGCGAGCCGCAGGGGCAGCGGCACGGGCAGCCGCTTGAACTGGTTCTTCGACGCGTCGAGCAGGTGCAGGAACTGCGGCGCGAGCACGCCGCACAGCGCGCCGAGCACGACGAACAGCAGCACCTCGGCGCCCGTGACGGCCGGAAACACCGGCATTTCGTACGGCGGCCGATAGCCGGCGAATTCGCGCATCACGATGTTCGCGACGACCGACGCGACGACCATCGGCCCGAAGCTCTCCATCGCGATCGTGCCGAGCACGATCTCCGACACGAAGAACGCGCCTGCGATCGGCGCGTTGTACGCGGACGTGATGCCGGCCGCTGCCCCGCACGCGACCAGCAGGCGCAGGCGCGGCGGGTCGAAGTGCACGAAGCGGCCGACGAGCGACGCGGCAAGCGCCGCGAGCTGCACCATCGGGCCTTCGCGGCCGATCGAGCCGCCGCTGCCGATCGTCAACAGCGACGACACGCTGCGCCACAGGCTCTGCCGCACGGGCACGATGCCGTTGCCGAGCGCGACGGATTCCATATAGTCGGTCTTGCCGGACGGCTTGTCGCCGCGCGTCGCGAGCAGCAGCACGCAGCCGGCCAGGAAGCCGCCCGCGGCCGGCATCCAGAACCGCACGTACCACGGCAGGCTCTTCGCCATCTGGACGAAGCTGCCGCTGTGCCCGGAGATCAGGCGCTGCATCAGGTCGATGCCTTCGCGGAACGCCATGGTGGCGAAGGCGCCGCCGACGCCGACGATGGCCGACCAGATCAGCATCGTATGGGCGTCCGACAGGCGGAACAGCGTTTCGGCGCGAGTGCGCAGCTTCAGCAGGAACGAGAGCACGGCTGAAAGGGGGCGATGGAAAACGACGCGAAGCATAGCACCGCGCCGCGCCCGCGGGACCATCCCGTCGGGCGCGGCGCGCGAAGTGTTGCGGACGGGCGGCTCAGCCAAGCCAGTGCTGCACGGCCCAGGTGATCCCGTAGCCGCCGGCGATCAGCCACACGTACAGGATCAGGCCGGTTATCAGTGCACGGGGACCGGCTGCGCGGATCTGCGACACGCGCGTCTCGATGCCGAGCGCGGTCATCGCCATCGTCAGCGCGAAGGTGTCGAGCACGTTCAGCGTATGCGTGACGTCGGTGGGCAGCACGTTCAGCGAATTGACGATCACGAAGCCGAGGAAGCCGAGCGCGAACCAGGGCACGGCCACCTTGCGCTTGCCTTGCGCACCGCCGGCCGTCGCGCGGGCCGAGCGGGCGAGCCACCAGCCGAGCACGAGCAGCACCGGGACCAGCAGCATCACGCGCGTCATCTTGACGATCGTGGCGACGTGCGCGACCTGCGGGCTGATGTCGCTGGCTGCGCCAACCACCTGCGCGACCTCATGGATCGTGCCGCCGAAGAACAGGCCGAGGCCGGCCGGATCGAGGTTCAGCAGCCCGGCGTGATACGCGATCGGGTACAGGAACATCGACAGCGTGCCGAACAGCACGACGCTGCCCACGGCCATCGCGCTCTGGTGCGGCTTCGACTGCAGCGTCGACTCGAACGCGAGCACGGCGGCCGCGCCGCAGATCGCACTGCCGGCGGCGGTCAGCAGCGCCGCGTCGCGGTCGAGCTTCATCAGCTTCATGCCGGCCCAGGTGCCGATCACGAGCGTGCTGACGACGACCAGCACCGAGACCGTCAGGCCCGGCAGGCCGACCTGCGCGATTTCCTGCAGGCTCACGCGCAACCCGAAGAACGCGACCGCGATGCGCAGCAGCTTGCGCGCGGAGAAATTGACGCCGGCTGCCCAGCTGGCCGGCATGCCGTCGCGCAGCGCATTGCCGTACAGCGCGCCGGCGACGATGCCGACGATCAGCGGTGACAGGCCGAGCCCCGCGATCGCGGGGAGCTCGGACAGGCTCGTGACGGCGGCGGCGAACAGCGCGACGAACAGCACGCCGTTCAACTGGCCGCGCATCGACGGCGCGGCGTGGCTGAGATGGGGAGTCGGGGCAGTGGACATGGAGCACCGTAATTGAGCGTGTTGCGATGCTGTAATCCTAATTTTGTTATATCGATATGAAAAATTGTGATTTGTGACGTAAACTATCCGGAAAGCCGATAATTCATCCCCATGACCCCGGATCAACTGATAACGTTCGCGGCCGTCGCCGAGCACCTGAACATCAGCCGTGCCGCCGTGGCGCTGCATCTGTCGCAGCCGGCCGTGTCGGGCCAGTTGCGGCTGCTGCAGGACGAATTCGGCGAGCCGCTGTATCAGCGCGACGGCCGCGGCATCCGGCTGACGCCGGTCGGCGAACAGCTCGCGCAATACGCGAAGGCGCAGCGCGACACGTTCGCGCAGGCGCGCGCGTTTCGCGACGCGGTGCGCGGCCTCGAGGCCGGCACGCTGCGGATCGGCGCGAGCACGACGCCGGCGAGCTATCTGCTGCCGTACCTGATCGCGGCGTTCCAGCCGCGTGCGCCGCGCGTGACGATCCAGACGATGAGCGGCAATACGGCCGACGTGGTCGCGGCGCTGCCGTCGCTCGACATCGCGATGATCGAAGGGCCGCCCGGCGAGGCGCTGCCGCCCGGCACGGCCGTGCATGCGTGGCACGAGGACGAGATCGTCGCGATCGTGCCGGCCGGCCATCCGCTGGCCGAGCCCGGCTACGATGCGGGCGTGACGCTTGACGCGCTCGCCGCGCATCCGCTCGTGCTGCGCGAGGAGGGCTCCGGCGTGCGGCAGCTCGTCGAGCGTGCGTTCGCGCATGGCGGCGCGCCGATGCGCGTGGCGTTCGAGATCGCGGGCGTCGAGGCGGTGAAGGAGGCCGTGCGTGCCGGGATGGGCGTCGGGTTCGTGTCCGCGATGTCGCTGCGTCACCAGGATGCGGCGCTCGTGTTGCGCTCGCTCGCACCCGCGCCGCTCACGCGTCATTTCTCCATCCTCGTGCCGCATGGCGGCGCGCCGTCGCGGGTCGCCGCGCAGTTCCTCGAAATGAGTCTCGCGCAGGATCTCGCATAGGCGGCCGAAGCCGATCCGGGGACACACGATGCACGCCGTCGGGCGCGCATTAGCGTGGCATCCGGCCTTAGGGATTTCCTCTATGGCGTGCGTCCGAAGCGAAGCGCACCATCCGTCTCAAGCAAATGGAACCGGTTCCATTCCGGTAAAAAGGGCAAAATGGCAGACATCGTGATCGTGGCGAGCGCATTCGGGATGGACCGTGTGCGCCAGGAGGGCCACGGCGCATTCGTCGCGACCGCGGCGGCATCCGGTGCGACCGGCTTCGAGGTGAGGCGCGAGCTGTTCGCGTCGGACGACGACGCGACGCCCGGCGCGCTGGCCGCGCTCGGCGCGCAACTGGCCGGCCACGGGCTGTGGTCGGTCTATTCGACGCCGGCCACGCTGTACACGGAAACGGGCGCGCTCGACGCCGACGCATTGCGCGACGCGCTCGCGGAAGCCGACGCGCTCGGCGCGCGTTTCGTGAAATTCCAGCTCGGCGGCTTCGCCGGCGATGCGCATGCGGCCGACATCGTCGCGCTGTCGCGCGGCGCGCGTGCCCGTGTGGTGGTCGAGAACGGCCAGCTTCCGGTCGGCGGCGCGCTCGTGCAGTTCCGCGGGCTGTTCGATGCGCTGGCCGCGGCGGGCATGCCCGATGCGCTCGGGATGACGTTCGACATCGGCAACTGGCAGTGGCCGGGCGAAGCGCCGCTCGACTGCGCGCAGATGCTCGCGCCGCATGTGGAATACATTCATTGCAAGGCGGTCGCCGGCGAGGGCGCGCGCCGTTTCGCGGCCGCGCCGGCGCCGAACGACCCGCTCGTGACCGGCGTGCTCGCGGCGCTGCCGCAACATGCGCCGCGCGGCATCGAGTTTCCGTTCGACGCGGCCGACCTGGCGGGCGATGCACGCCGGCGCGTCGCGTGGCTTGCAACGGCGTGACGGCAGAAGAATCCTGAGGAGTTCACTCATGAAAGCAGCACTCGATGTCGTGACCTACGGTGAGGCGATGGCGATGTTCGTCGCGACCGAGCCCGGCCATCTCGCGCATGCGACGCAATTCACGAAGCGGATCGCGGGCGCCGACCTGAACGTCGCGATCGGCCTGTCGCGGCTCGGCTTCCGGGTCGGCTGGATGAGCCGCATCGGCCGCGATTCGTTCGGCGGCTACGTGCTCGACACACTCGCACGCGAAGGCATCGACGCATCATGCGTGACCGTCGATCCGCGTTACCCGACCGGTTTCCAGCTGAAGTCGCGCAACGACGACGGCAGCGACCCGACCGTCGAATATTTCCGCAAGGGCTCGGCCGCAAGCCACCTGTCGTGCGACGACTACGTGGCCGACTATGTGCTCGGTGCGCGCCACCTGCATCTGACGGGTGTCGCGCCGGCGATCTCCGCGACGTCGTGCGAGCTCGCGTTCCGGCTCGCGCGCGAGATGCGCGCGGCTGGCAAGACGATCTCGTTCGACCCGAACCTGCGCCCGACGCTGTGGCCGTCCGCGGACGTGATGGCGAAGACGCTGAACGCGCTCGCGACGCTCGCCGACTGGGTGCTGCCGGGCCTCGCCGAAGGGCGGCAGCTCACCGGGCACGACACGCCGGCCGACATTGCGGGCTTCTATCTCGCGCAGGGCGCGCGCGGTGTCGTGATCAAGCTCGGCGAGCAAGGCGCGTACTTCCGGACGGCCGACGGCCGCGAAGGCACGGTCGCGGGCGAGCCCGTCGAACGCGTCGTTGACACGGTAGGCGCCGGCGACGGCTTCGCGGTCGGTGTGGTCAGCGCGCTGCTGGAAGGCCGCAGCGTCGAACAGGCCGTCGCGCGCGGCAACCGGATCGGCGCGCTCGCGATCCAGATGATCGGCGATTCGGAAGGCTTGCCGACGCGCGAAGCACTCGACCGGCTCGAAAATGTCAGCAATCGCGCCGATCGCTTAGAGGAAACCGTCACCGCGCAATGAGAGGCCGAACACGGCACAATCCGCGGATCCATTTCGTGCGTCAAGCACCGCTTTGCGTGAGACCGGACGGCAAAGCAGGCGACCGGAGCGGTGCTGACGCACCGGTTCCGGCCGCGAAGCGCTGAAGCGTCAGCCCGGTCAACAAAGGAGACAATCTGATGGCAACCAATCTCGCAGCCCGACGCTGGTGGACGATCATGCCGATCGTGTTCATCACGTACAGCCTCGCCTACCTCGACCGCGCGAACTACGGGTTCGCGGCGGCGGCCGGCATCAACCAGGACCTCGGCATCAGCAAGGGCCTGTCGTCGCTGATCGGCGCGCTGTTCTTCCTCGGCTACTTCTTCTTCCAGATCCCCGGTGCGATCTATGCGGAGCGCCGCAGCGTGAAGAAGCTCGTGTTCGTCAGCCTCGTGCTGTGGGGCGGCTGCGCGGCGCTCACCGGCGTGGTCAGCAACATCCCGTCGCTGATGGCGATCCGCTTCGTGCTCGGCGTCGTCGAGGCGGCCGTGATGCCGGCGATGCTGATCTACATCAGCAACTGGTTCACGAAGAACGAACGCTCGCGCGCGAACACGTTCCTGATCCTCGGCAATCCGGTCACCGTGCTGTGGATGTCGATCGTGTCGGGCTATCTCGTGCACGAATTCGGCTGGCGCCACATGTTCATCGCCGAAGGCGTGCCGGCCGTCCTCTGGGCCGTGTGCTGGTGGTTCCTCGTGCAGGACAAGCCGGCCGATTCGCCGTGGCTCACCGCGCAGGAAAAACGCGACCTCGACGCCGCGCTCGTGGCCGAGCAGGCGGCGATCAAACCCGTGCGCAACTATGGCGAGGCGTTCCGCTCGCCGGCCGTGATCAAGCTGTGCGCGCAGTATTTCTGCTGGAGCATCGGCGTGTACGGCTTCGTGCTGTGGCTGCCGTCGATCGTCAAGAACGGCTCCGACCTCGGGATGGTCGCGACCGGCTGGCTGTCCGCGCTGCCGTATCTCGCGGCGACGATCGCGATGCTTGCCGCATCGTGGGCGTCCGACAAGGTCGGCTCGCGCCGCGGCTTCGTGTGGCCGTTCCTGCTGATCGGCGCGGCCGCGTTCGCCGCGTCGTACGCGCTCGGCTCGTCGCATTTCTGGATCTCGTATGCGCTGCTGGTCGTCGCGGGCGCCGCAATGTACGCGCCGTACGGCCCGTTCTTCGCGATCGTGCCGGAGCTGCTGCCGAAGAACGTGGCCGGCGGCGCGATGGCGCTGATCAACAGCATGGGCGCGCTCGGTTCGTTCGTCGGCTCGTACTTCGTCGGCTACCTGAACGGCGCGACCGGCTCGCCCGTCGCGTCGTACGCGTTCATGAGCGCCGCGCTCGTCGCCGCGGTGATCCTCACGCTGTCCGTCAAACCCCAGGCGCGCGATGCGCATCCGCTCGCCGCGCCGCTGCAAGGAAAATGAAACCGATGAAGCCTCGTATCGTCGCCTACAAGCCGCTGCCCGATGACGTTCTCGCGTACCTGCGCGAGCATGCGGACGTCGTGCAGGCCGACGGCGCCGACGCGCTCGCCGATGCGCTCGGCAGCGCGGACGGCGCGATCGGCGCGAGCCTGAAGGTCACGCCGCAGATGCTCGACCGCGCGCCGCGGCTGAAGGCCTGGTCGACGATCTCGGTCGGCTACGACAACTTCGACGTCGCGGATCTCACGCGGCGCGGGATCGTGCTCGCGCATACGCCGGACGTGCTGACCGAGTCGACCGCCGATACGGTGTTTTCGCTGATCCTGGCGTCCGCACGGCGCGTGGTTGAGCTGGCCGAGTGGGTGAAGGCCGGGCACTGGCATCGCAGCATCGGCCCGGACCTGTACGGCACCGACGTGCAGGGCAAGACGCTCGGCATTGTGGGGCTCGGGCGGATCGGCGGCGCGGTTGCACGCCGCGCTGCGCTCGGCTTCCGGATGCAGGTGCTGTACGCGAACCGGTCCGCGCATGCCGAAGCCGAGACGCAGTACGGCGCGCGGCGCGTGACGCTCGACGAACTGCTCGCGCAGTCGGATTTCGTGTGCGTGCAGGTGCCGCTGTCGCCGGAAACGCACCACCTGATCGGCGCGGCCGAATTCGCGAAGATGAAACGCAGCGCGATCCTGATCAATGCGTCACGCGGGCCCGTCGTCGACGAAGCCGCGCTGGTCGACGCGCTGCGCGCGGGCACGATCCATGGCGCAGGGCTCGACGTGTTCGAAAAGGAGCCGCTGCCGGCGGATTCGCCGCTGTTGCAGATGAAGAATGTCGTCGCGCTGCCGCATATCGGCTCGGCGACGCACGAGACGCGCCACGCGATGGCGCGCTGCGCCGCGGAAAACCTGGTCGGCGCGCTGGCCGGCACGCTGCGCGCGAATCTCGTCAATCCGGACGCGCTCGCGCGAGCCTGAGCCGCGCCGGGTAACGGGAAGACAGCCGGCCGGCGGGGCGCCGGCGCCGTTAGAGTCGACGGTCTTGGTGCCGGAGCGCTGGCTGCGTTATGATCGCCCGCTTGTCGCATCGACGGCCCGGCAACGCTGCCGGCGGCGTTCGGCGACGGGCATCCGCGCCAGGTCCGGTGCGGCCGACTGCTTTTGCACGTGACTGGAGCGGGCGCCGATGCGCCGGCGCCGATCGACCGCGAAGCATGGGACGAGCGTAAGCGCTGAAGGGCTGACGCTGGTCGACCGCGAAGCATGGGATCAGCGTAAGCGCTAAAGCGCTAACGCTGGTCGACAGAGGAGTCTGCCGGGTGGCTTACGTTTCCAACAACAAAGGTCCGTCTGCCCACGAAGCGGCACGGATCGTACGTCGTGAGGCACGACAGTGACCGATTCGCAACCTTCCACGACGCGTCCGGCGACGATCAGCGACGTCGCGCGCGAGGCCGGCACGGGCAAGACCAGCGTTTCGCGCTACCTGAACGGCGAGACGCACGTGCTGTCCGTCGATCTGCGTCAGCGCATCGAGGCCGCGATCGCGCGCCTCAACTACCGGCCGAACCAGATGGCGCGCGGGCTCAAGCGCGGCCGCAACCGGCTGCTCGGCATGCTCGCGGCCGACCTGACCAATCCTTATACCGTCGAAGTGCTGCAGGGCGTCGAGGCTGCGTGCCATGCGCTCGGCTACATGCCGCTCATCTGTCACGCGGCGAACGAGGTCGAGATGGAGCGCCGCTTCCTGCAGCTGCTCACGACCTACCGTGTCGAAGGGCTGATCGTCAACGCACTCGGCGCCGAAGAGGACGTGCTGCGCCCGCTGCGCGGCGCCGGCATCCCGGCCGTGCTCGTCGACCGGACCGTCGAGGGTTTCGAGGCCGACCTGATCGGCCTCGACAACGCCGATGCGATCGAGACGGCGGTCGCGCACCTGATCGAGCACGGCTTCGACGCGATCCATTTCGTCGTGCAGCCGTTCGAGCACGTCAGCTCGCGGCGCCTGCGCGAGGCAGCGTTCCGCGCGGCGCTGGGCGCGCGCGGGCTGCCGGTGCCGTCGACGGTCGTGCTCGACCTGAACGAGCCCGACGCGGCCGCGGCGGCACTCGCCGACCTCGATACACGCATCGACGACGCAACGCGGCGCGGCGTGCGCGCGGCGCTGTTCGCCGCGAACGCGCCGGTCGCGCTCGCGATCGCGCGCCACCTGCGCGCGCGTTTCGGCGCCGCGTGGCAGCAGAAGGCCGCGCTGCTGTCGATCGACGATCCGGAATGGGCCGAGCTGATCGGCATCACGACGATCCGTCAGCCGACCTACGAAATCGGCTACAAGGCCGTCGAATTCGTGCATGAGCGGATCGACGGCGCAGCGGGCGACGTGCGCGTCGCGATGCTGCCGGGCGAGCTGATTGCGCGCGCGTCGACCGCAAGCTGAGTATCATGCGGGGCACGCAGCGCGTCAGGTGCGCTGCCCCGAACAAGGAAATACATGACTGTCGCTCCCGTCACGCTGGCGGTGCTGATCGCCGCCACGCTGATCATCGCGCTGCTGCCGCTCGTCCTCTTCCGTATCCTGCGCAAGCCGCTTGCGCTCAACCGCCGCGACACGATCGTCGGCGTCGCCGTCTTCACGCTGTTCGCGATGATCGTCGAACGCGCGTTCCACGGGCTCGTGCTGAGCCGGACGCCGGCGGATGGCTGGCTGACGCAGCCGCTCGCGTTCGTCGCGTACAGCGCGCTCGCGACCGCCGTATTCGAGGAAGTCGGCCGTTATCTCGGGATGCGTTTCCTGAACCGGCGCTACGGCACGTCGGCCGGCGACGGTCGCGCGATCGGCTACGGGATCGGCCACGGCGGCGCCGAAGCGTGGTTCGTCGGCGTGCTCGTATGGGGCCAGTGGTCGTATCTCGCGTGGCTGGCAAGCCGCGGCCAGCTCGAGACGCAGCTTTCCGACCTGCCGGGCGATACCGTCGTGCGGCTGCACGTGATGCTCGCGACGCTGTCGGTGCAGTCGATCCTGCTGTTGCTGCTCGAACGCTGCGCGGCGTTCGTGCTGCAGCTTGCGCTGTCGGTGCTGGTCTGGCGCGGCGTGCGCGCCGGCCGTGCGGGCGTGTTGCCGCTCGCGATCGTGCTGCATGCGCTCGCCGCGGCGCCGGCGCTGCTGTACCAGGTGCGCGTGCTGCCGGCCGCATGGGTCGAGGCCGCGTATTTCGTGCTGGCTGCGATCCTGGTCGTCGTGATGGTGAAGACGTGCCGGCCGCCGCGTACGGCTGCCTGACGGGAGAGACGGGATGGACGACTATCTGATCGAATGCCGGAGCGCCGAATTCGACGCGCTCGCGCGCGTGATCTGCGATCTCTTTCCGGAGCAGACGCGCTTCGCCGAAAGCAGCGACGAGCGCGGGCGGTTCCTGTCCGTGCACTGGCTCGCGATGCGTTTCGGCGCGAGGCCGAAGCGGATGACGCTCGATATCCGCATCGTGCCGGCCGCGCTCGCGCGTTATCTCGCGCTCAAGCCGATGCAGCGCGCGCGTAGCCATGCGGTGCTGCATGCCTATACGGAAGCGATGCTCGGGTCGCTCGAGGAGCGCCACGCGGCCGGCGAGGCCGTCGAGCGCAGCGCGGAACTCGAACTCGACGAAGATTTTGCGTGAGCATGCACGCCGGCTTCATGCCGGCGCGGCGGATTACGCGTCGCGGTAGACCTGCGCGAAGCGCTGCGCCTGCACGACGCCGTAATCGCCGGGTGCATACTGCATGACCCAGTCGCCGGCGACGCCGCGCAGCGTGTCGCCGTTTTCCGAGCGGGCGATCGTAAACGGCTCGTCCATCCTGCGTGCGAGCACGACGGCCGGCCGGTTTCGGTAGGCGCCCGGCGCGCCGTGCGCGAGTGCCGGATCGGCGGGCAGGTATTTGGCTTCGAAGCGCGCGCGCGATACGACCCAGCGGTCGCCGGTCGAGCCCGTGATCAGCGCGTCGCCCGCGACATAGCGGTTCGGGCCTTCGAGGCTCATCAGTTCGCCGTCGGCGTGTGCGAATGAAACGGCGACGGTTTCGTCCTTGACGACGCGACGGGCCTGCGGGTCGGTACGCAGATCGATGTGCTTGAGTTCGAGCATGGCGAGGAAGTGCGGGAAAAGCCGGGAGCTTATCCCGAATTCGGCGCGCCGTGTGGCGCGCGCCGATCACCGGCAGGACGCGCGGCGCCGTTCGGCCCGTAACGGGCAGCGCGGCGCCGGCAGGGAGGACGTCAGGGTTGCGCGGGTGCGCTTGCGGCCGGCGCGGCTGCCGCCTTGCCTTCCTTGCCCTTCGTCTTGCCCTTGCCGCGGTGCTCGCCGCCGTGGTTCAGCCAACTGCGGAACGTCGTGTCGGCCAGCGCCTTCTGCTCGGCCGGGAAGCTCGCGTAGAGCGGCGCGAATGCGTCGGAGAGCTTCTTCGCGCCGTCGGCGTTCGCCTGCGACAATTCCGCATACTGCTTCATGTCGTCGAGCGCGGAGACGTCGTGCTTGGCCATCCGGTCGCGATAGAGGCGGCCCATCGTTTCGCCGTTGTCACGCATCGTGTCGGCGAACGTCTTCCATTGCGGTTCCTGCGCCGACGTGATCTTCAACTGGTCGTGCAGATACTTGATGCGCTGCTCGACGCGCGCTTCGTGGCGTGCCGCGCGCTGCTCGGCGCTCGGGGCCGATGCTGCGGCCGCAGCCGTCGTGGCCGGAGCGGGCGCTTGAGGCTGCGCCGGGGTTTGCGCGAACGCGCTGGCTGCAACGGCGAGCGTAGCGAGGGTGAGCGAGATCTTCTTCATGGTTGGCTCTCCGGGGTGGTGTCTTGCGAGCGGGCGCGGCGGCAATTGCCGCAAGCACGCATCTCGCGTCGCACATTATTAGTAGCACGTTGCGTGCAGCGCGGCAGCGAAAGCGACACTTGCTTACATCCGATACGAATCGAAATTGAAAGGGACATAGCGGGTCGGTGCGGGGCTGGCGATGGTCCGGTACGTACCGGCGACGAGCTCGGCAAGTGAGCGGCAAGCGCGATCAGGATGCGGTCGTTGTGCACGAACAAGGCAGCGAGACCGCATGACGGCGCGCGATGCCGTTTGGGCGCACCGGCGTTCGGCGCTATCATCGCGTCACCTTCCACTTAGCCGGCGCGTCGCACGCCGGCCCGGCCTCATGCGTCCACCCCGTCTCGACCAACTCGACGATCTCGACCGGCAGCTCGTCGCGCTGCTGCAAGCCGATGCGCGCGCAAGTGTCGCGGATCTCGCGCGCCAGCTCGACGTCGCGCGCACGACGGTCGTCGCACGCATCGCACGGCTCGAACGCACCAACGTGATCGCCGGCTACAGCGTCCGGCTCGGGCAGGACGTGCTCGACGCGAGCATTTACGCGTATGTCGGCATCATCCTCACGCCGAAGTTCGGCAAGGATGTGTTGCGCAAGCTCGACCGGATGCCCGAAGTGCAGTTGCTGTGCGCGGTGAGCGGCGAGTACGACTACGTCGCGTGGCTGCGCGCCGATTCGCCCGAACGCCTCAACGATCTGCTCGACCAGATCGGCACGCTCGAAGGCGTCGAACGCACGACGACGTCGATCATCCTTTCGCGCAAGATCGATCGCGGGACGATCGGCGGCTGATGCACACCTCGCGACATCGCATTTGATGTCGCAGTCGAGTATTCCGCACGGATATCTGCCTGATCCGCGAGCACATTCGTGCGCGCCGAGTGCACGAGCCTCCACATAGTTGACACCGCCGTGCCCGATGTTCCGCAGGGGCGCGGACGGCCGTTTCCACGCGTCGTTCGACGCATCCATGCCGCATTCTCTTGCGCATTTCCGCACATGACGAGCGCGCGCGTCGTTCCTCCTTCTTTTCCGCCTTCGAGAACGCAGGCCGTAACGGTCCGCTTGCGGCACGAGCTATACGCGATTTTTAGATGATTTGGTCGTTTAGACGAAATGAATCGTCATTTCGTCTAAATTATCGGTCGTTTCGCATCATTCTTCGTCTTGGAACTGATTTTGCGCGTCCCTAAACTGTGTTCATGGCTCAACGCCGTCCACAACACCAACCCATCATCAGGAGATAAGCGCATGAAAATCGCCATCGTCGGCGCAGGTCTGATCGGCCACACCATTGCTCACATGCTGCGTGAAACGGGCGACTACGAAGTCGTCGCGTTCGACCGCGATGCGGATGCGCTCGCAAAGCTGTCGCGCGAAGGCATCGCGACGCAACGGGTCGATTCAGCCGACGCGAACGCGATTCGCGAAGCAGTGAAGGGCTTCGATGCGCTCGTCAACGCGCTGCCTTATTACCTCGCTGTCAACGTCGCCGCCGCCGCGAAGGCTGCCGGTGTCCATTATTTCGACCTGACCGAAGACGTGCGCGCGACCCACGCGATCCGCGAACTGGCCGACGGTTCGGACCGTGCGTTCATGCCGCAATGCGGCCTCGCACCGGGCTTCATCGGCATCGCCGCGCATGAACTCGTGAACGGCTTCAGCGAAGTGCGCGACGTGAAGATGCGCGTCGGCGCGCTGCCCGAGTATCCGACCAACGCGTTGAAGTACAACCTGACGTGGAGCGTCGACGGCCTGATCAACGAGTACTGCCAGCCGTGCGAAGCGATCCGCGACGGCCGCAAGCAGTGGGTGCAGCCGCTCGAAGGCCTCGAGCACTTCTCGCTCGACGGCACCGAATACGAAGCGTTCAACACGTCGGGCGGCCTGGGCACGCTGTGCGAGACGCTGTCGGGCAAGGTCGAGACGCTCGACTACAAGTCGGTGCGCTACCCGGGCCACCGCGAGCTCGTCCAGTTCCTGCTCGAGGACCTGCGCCTGTCGACCGACCGCGACACGCTGAAGTCGATCATGCGCCGCGCGGTGCCGTCGACGAAGCAGGACGTCGTGCTCGTGTTCGTCACGGTGACGGGCGTGAAGGACGGCCAGCTCGTGCAGGACGTGTTCACGCGCAAGATCTTCGCAAAGGACGTGTGCGGGATGCACATGAGCGCGATCCAGATCACGACGGCCGGCGCGATGTGCGCGGTGCTGGATCTGTTCCGCGAGAAGAAGCTGCCGCAGAGCGGTTTCATCCCGCAGGAAAAGGTGTCGCTGAAGGCGTTCCTGTCGAACCGCTTCGGCAAGCTGTACGAAGGCGGCACGATGGAGCGCGTGCACGCGGTGGCCTGACCACCCGCCAGTCTCAGGCACGAGGGCCGTACGACGCCGGGAGCGCAGCAGCGCTTCCGGCGTTGTTTTTTGGGGGGGAGAGAAGGGCGTAGGTGCCGGTCAGGCCGGCAGCGGCGGGACGATCGTCGCGGCGGGCGCGGGCGGCACGATGCGGTACAGCAATGCGTCGACGTCTGCGTCGGACGGTGCGGTGTTGTCGAACATCACGATGCCGTCGCATTCGTGGCCGGTCGGTACGAAGCGGCGCTGCCGGTATTCGTCCCAGTGCGCGAGCTTGTACGCGTCGTTCGGGTTGCCGCGCGCAACGATCCGCGCGTGCGCGACGTCTTCCGACGTGTGGACCCAGACGACCGTCAGCGTGACGTCGGGCGCGATGCCGAGCCATGCGCGGTCGAGGATGCGCCGGTCGCGCACTTCGCGCGACAGCGGGCCGACGACGATCGCGCTGATGCCGAGCGCAAGATTTTCACGGGCCGTGTCGAGCAGGCCGTGGTATTCGGGATCGCGCAGATGTTTCAGGTAGAGCGGGCTGTCGCGGTCGTTCGGATCGTCGGTGAGCGCGCCCATCGCGGCCGAGCTGTAGCGGCCGTACAGCGTGTCCTTGTCGAGCAGGCAGAAAGCTTCGCCGGTCGCGCGCATCAGCGGCCCGATGAGCCGCTTCGCGAGCGTGGTCTTGCCGGTGCCGGCGTGACCGCAGAAGAACACCAGGTGCGTCACGAATATTTGCTCCCCGCCCCCTGGCTCGACGTGTCGCTGCGCTTGTCGCCGCGCGAGAACACTTCCGCTTCCAGCCACATCGCGTTGATGATGCCGAAGCCGAGTGCCACGCCGATGCCGAGTATCCACGAGAAATACCACATGGGTCTGTCTCCTTGACGGTTAGGCCGCACGGCCGTGCGGCGTACGTGCCGAAGTGCGTTGGTGCGCGTGCTGCGGTGCACGCAGCACGATCATGACCAATATCGGTGTGCCGCGCAAGCCGGGCCGACCGTGCAGCAAACCGGTAAACTGATGTGCAAACCGCAACATCACGGACAACATGCTGATCAACTGTGCTGCATACCAGGACGGCCGCAAGCTGGCCGACATCGATATCGACGCCATCAGCGACTACGTGTCGAAGCCCGAATGCTTCGTGTGGGTCGCGCTGAAGGATCCGACGCCCGACGAAATCGACCTGATGGGCGAGGAGTTCGGGCTGCACGAGCTCGCGCTCGAGGATGCCCGCAAGGGACATCAGCGGCCGAAGATCGAGGAGTACGGCGATTCGCTGTTCGCGGTGCTGCATATGGTCGAGCTCGACGGCGACGGCGAACTCAAGGTCGGCGAGCTGAACGTGTTCGTCGGCCCGAACTATGTGCTGTCGATCCGCAACCACACCGAGCAGGACTTCCGCGACGTGCGCAAGCGCTGCGAGCGCGAGCCGCATCTGCTGCAGGAAGGCTCGGCGTTCGTGTTCTACGCGCTGATGGACCAGGTCGTCGACCGCTATTTTCCGATCCTCGAAACGCTCGGTGCCGAGCTCGAGGAACTCGAAGACCGCATCTTCACGAAGGCCACGCCCGCGTCGTCGCGCGCGATCATCGAGGATCTCTATTCGCTGAAGCGTCGCCTCGTGATGCTGCACCAGCACACGGCACCGCTGATCGAGCCGCTCGCGAAGCTCACGGGCGGACGCATTCCGCAGATATGCAGCGGGATGGAGCACTACTTCCGCGACGTGTACGACCATCTGCAGCGGATCGTGAAGACGATCGAAGGGCGGCGCGAGATGGTCGTGACGGCGATCCAGGTCAACCTCGGAATGATCTCGCTCGCCGAGAACGAGGTGACCAAGCGGCTCGGCTCGTTCGCCGCGCTGTTCGCGATTCCGACGATGATCGCCGGCATCTACGGGATGAACTTCGCGAACATGCCGGAGCTGCACTTGAAATACGGCTTCTACGGCTGCATTGCGGTGATGGTCGTGGCCGATCTCGCGCTGTGGTGGCGCTTCAAGCGGGCAGGGTGGCTGTAGCCCCGCGCGTCTAGCGCGGCGCGTGCTTGCCGACCACGACGCGCCACGGGCGCACGCGCCAGGATTTCACGAGGCCATTCTGCACGTACGGATCGGCGCGCGCGAACGACTCGGCCGCTTCCGGCGAATCGCCTTCGAACACGAGCACGGCCTGGTCGGCCGGGTCCGACAGTGCGCCGGCGAGCACGAGTTCGCCGCGCTCGGTCGCGGCCTGCGCGAGCGCGAGATGCTCGGCGCGGAACGGTTCGCGCCGGGACAGGTAATCGTCGACGAGTTCGTAGATCAGCTGGTAATGCATGCGTTGCTCCGGGAAGGGGCGGCGGCTGTGGCCGGTATGTCGGCGCGGCCGTCGGTCGGTCTGCTGCGGCCAGTATAGGACAGCCGGGCGGCGGCGGCGCGACGCAAGCGGAAGCGTATCCACGTCCCCTAGAACGCAACTAACGGTCCCGTTTTCCTGCGTCCTGAAATCCCGCGCGGGAACGCGCCGTTGATGCAGCAAAGTCTGCAGGAAAGGCCCCGGCAGAGGCGACGCGATCATGAACTGTCCGCGTCGGTGGCCCGCGTCTACGCCTTGTATCCGATCGTGCGCAGCAGATCCTTGCGCCAGCGTACGTCGTCGTCGTTCTCGATGCCGAGCGGCGGAAAGCCGTCGACGACGCCGACGATCCCGCGTCCTTGCGCGGTTTCCGCGACGATCACGTCGGTCGGGTTCGCGGTCGCGCAGTAGATCCGGCAGACCTCCGGCACGGCCTTGATCGCATTGAGCACGTTGACCGGATAGAAACCGTCGCCGAGGAACACGATGAAAGCGTGCCCGGCGCCGATTGCGCTGGCGTTGCGGCACGCGAGTTCGACGAGCTCCGCATCGGTGCCGGAACGGCGCACGAGCCGCTTGCCCGATGCCTCGCAGAACGCGAGCCCGAAACGGATGCCGGGCACGGTGCCGACCAGCGTCTCGTGGATGTCCTCGACGGACTTGATGAAATGCGACTGGCCGAGGATGAAATTCATGGCCTCGGGCTTGTCGACGGCGACGGTTTGCAATTGCAGCATGGCGGACCTCGTCTGGCGATGCGGCGCGCGCCGCAATGGGCTCTCCAAGCTTAGTACGCGGCGGCCGGCGCCGAAAGCGGCGGGCGCGTCCTATCCTTCGTTGTGTATGGTGCCGCGAGCGCGAATGCAAAGGAGGGGGACATGGACGTGCGACAGGGCTTCGTCGACTGTGTGGGTCGCACACCGTTGATCCGGCTGGCGAAGCTCAGCGCGGAAACGGGCTGCGAGATCCTCGGCAAGGCGGAATTCATGAATCCGGGCGGCTCGGTGAAGGATCGCGCGGCGCTCTACATCATCCGCGACGCCGAGCAGCGTGGCGCGCTGAAGCCGGGCGGCACCGTCGTCGAGGGCACGGCGGGCAACACGGGCATCGGTCTTGCGCATATCTGCGCGGCGCGCGGCTATCGCTGCGTGATCGTGATTCCCGACACGCAATCGCCGGACAAGATGGCGATCCTGCGCACGCTCGGCGCCGACGTGCGCCCGGTGCCGGCGGCGCCGTACCGCGACCCGAACAACTATCAGAAGATTGCCGGGCGGCTCGCGGACGAACTCGACAACGCGGTATGGGCCAACCAGTTCGACAACGTGGTCAACCGGCAGGCGCACTACGAGACGACCGGGCCGGAAATCTGGCGCGACACGGCTGGCACGGTCGATGCATTCGTCTGCGCGACCGGCACGGGCGGCACGCTGGCGGGCGTGAGCCGCTACCTGAAGGAGCAGAATCCGGAGGTCCGGATCGTGCTGGCCGATCCCCACGGCAGCGGGCTCTATGGTTACGTAAAAACGGGCGATCTCGGCGCCGAAGGCAACTCGATCACCGAAGGCATCGGCTCGACGCGCGTCACCGCGAATCTCGCCGGCGCGCCGATCGATGACGCGGTGCGGATCGACGATACGCAGTGCGTGAAGATGGTCTACCGGCTGCTGCGCGAGGAAGGGCTGTACGTTGGCGGATCGAGCGGCATCAACGTCGCGGCGGCGGTCTGGCTAGCGCGCCGGATGGGCCCGGGACACACGATCGTGACCTTGCTGTGCGATCGCGGCGACATCTATCGCGCGCGGCTTTTCAACCGCGAATGGCTGCGCGAAAAGGGGTTGGAACCGGAGGGGGAGCCTGAATGAAGAAGGGGCGAAGCGGCGATTTCCATCGGCCTAAATGCGACCTATGCTGAACAAATCCGGAGCGAACTCCGTTCGCCCGATTCGCCCAGACGAGGTGTGCCATGCCTGTATCTGCCACCCTGCAGGATTGCCTGCGCCAGAAGTCATCGCGGTACGAAGTCGTGTACCACCCCTATAGCCATACGAGCATGGAGACGGCCGCCGCCGCGCATATTCCCGGCGATCGCCTCGCGAAAACCGTGCTCCTCGAGGACGACGAGGGCTACGTCGCCGCCGTGTTGCCGACGACGCACGCCGTGCGCCTGTCGGATCTCTGGGTGAAGACGGGCCGCCATCTCGTGCTCGCCCGGGAGGTCGAGTTGCGCGAACTGTTCAAGGATTGCGACATGGGCGCGCTGCCGCCGGTCTGCATGGCGTACGGGATGAAAACGTTCCTCGAGGAACGCCTCGCGCAGCAGCCGGATGTTTATTTCGAGGCCGGCGACCACGAAGCGCTGATCCACATGACCCAGGACGAGTTCCTGGCGCTGATGGAGACGGCCGAGCGCGCGCATTTTTCGCACAAGATGCAAGGTATGCAGTCGTGATTGCGCGGCGCGTGCGGTGACGCGCGGGGCTGGTGCGCACGTGTGCGTGCCGAAGTGTGGGCGACGTGTTCGTGCGCCGGGACTTCGCGTGTCATCCTTAACAGTTAATTCGATATCCGAAATGGTTTGGAGGGCTTTCACGTGGTGAAGGTACTTCTTATTTTTGTATCGGATTGCAGATCAATTGTGACGCGGGCCATTCGTGCTCTCGATGTGTCCCGGGAGCGGTGTCGGCGACTAGAGGCGGGGGAGCGCCGGCACTGGACGACCGATGTCGGCATTGGCGACATGAAGGGATAAGCCTTGCAGTCGCTTCAGGGGTGAACCATTTTGGTGCGGCGTGAGAAATATGCGGATATTTATGTCGAAATGATTCAACATTCGATTTCGAATATACCCATACAAATCAATTACCGTTTCAATAATAAAAGATGGATTTATGCTTACCAAAATATTACTTGAATAAATCCTCCAAACTTTGTATTCGGGCATCAAATAAAGTTTGACGGCAAAATTTTTTCCTTGCTATCTTCTGCTCCCAAGTGAACGGCGCCATTGACATCATCGCGTAACGAACGGTGAATCGTCATACGAAACACGAAGTCGCGCCAGCACAGCTGACAATTGCCTGACCGTGCAGGCGCGTGGATTTCCGGCGTGACACCGGGCCGCGCCGGCCGGAACGATTCCTTGAAAAAGAATGAATTGGAATTCGAATGTGATCCTTTCAATTCGGATTGCAAATTGAATTTGAAATGAAATGTTCGGGTTGATGCGGTGGCGATGCCGACCTGGCTCCATCTCCGGCAGCAATCCGAAACTGGGCGAATCGCTTGGGGGATGCATGGTGGGCATGAAAGTCGAAGAAGGTTTGACTACTTCGAACAGCGGACTGGCTACGCTGGGGCGTCCGCGAGAGTTCGGCAAGAAACAGCAGAATCCGGTGCGTCGGTTCGGCGGCATCGGAATCGTCCTGGTACTGCATGCAGTGCTGATCTACGCATTGCTCAACGGCCTCGCGACGAAAGTCGTGCAGGTGATCCAGCATCCGATCGAAACCCGCATCATCGAGCCGGTCAAGCCGCCGCCGCCGCTGCCGATACCCGTCGTCAAGCTCCCGCCGCCGAAATTCGCGCCGCCGCCACCGCCGTTCGTCCCGCCGCCGGAAGTGCCGGTGCAGGCGCCGCCGCAGGCGACGATCACGCACCAGTCGGCCCCGGTTCCTTCCGCGCCGGCCGTGCAGGCGCCGGTCGTGGCGCCCGCTCCGGCGCCGGCCAAGCCGGTCAGCCATGACGTAGGCGTCGTCTGCCCGAATTCCGACACGCTGCGCGCAGCGATCCAGTACCCGAAGGAAGCGCAGGAAAACAACATCACGGGCGACGTGACGATCGAATTCGTCGTGGATGCGGAAGGGAACATCACGAACGAGCGCGTGGCGCAGTCCGCCGATCCGATCCTCGATCGCGCCGCCTACAACACCGTGAAACGGTTCAAGTGCGTCGCGCAGGGCCAGCCGGTACGGGTCCAGGTGCCGTTCTCGTTCAATCTGAATTGATGCAGTGGGCGGCCCGGCACGCGCCGGGTCGGGGAAAACCATATCGAACTGAAGTATTCAGTTCACCGAAAGAACTGGAGTGGGGTATGACGAAGCGTTCACTGGCCGCGCTGGCGGCAAGCATGTTGATGTCCGTCGCGGCAGTCGACGGGTTCGTTGCGCCGCAGCTCGCTCATGCGCAGGCAAGCGGGGCGGCCGGCACGTCGGCGCAGGCCGCGGCGCCGTCGGTCACGCCGGCGCCGGCACCGGCCGCCGCCGAGCCGGCGCCGCCGCCCGCGCCGGCCACGACGGAAGCGGTCGAGAATCCGTACGGCCTCGGCGCGCTATGGAAGAACGGCGACTTCGTCGCGCGTTTCGTGCTGATCCTGCTGGTGATCATGTCGATGGGAAGCTGGTACATCATGATCACCAAGTTCCTGGAACAGTTGCGCGCGAATCGTCGCGCGAAGCTGGCGGACGCCCAGCTCTGGACCGCGCCGTCGCTGGCGGAGGGCGCCAGGCTGCTCGACGAGGCGTCGCCGTTCCGCTTCATCGCCGAAACGGCGATCGAGGCCGGCGAGCATCACGAAGACGCACTGCTGGAAGCGGTGGACCGCAACACGTGGATCGACGTATCGGTCGAGCGCTCGATCACGAACGTGTCGAACCGGATGCAGGACGGGCTCGCTTTTCTGGCCACGGTAGGCTCGACGGCCCCGTTCGTGGGGCTGTTCGGCACGGTCTGGGGGATTTATCACGCGCTGACGGCGATCGGCATCGCGGGCCAGGCGTCGATCGACAAGGTCGCGGGCCCGGTGGGCGAGGCGCTCATCATGACCGCAATCGGCCTTGCCGTCGCGGTGCCGGCGGTGCTCGGCTACAACTTCCTGGTCCGGCGCAACAAGTCCGTGATGGAACGCGTCCGCAACTTCGGCGCGCAACTGCACACGGTGCTGCTGGCCGGCAACCGGCGCCCGGTGCGCGCGTCGGCGCCGGCGGCATCGCTCGCGAACTGATCGGCTGACGGAGACGCGCGATGGCCATGAACGTCGGGCAGGACGATAGCGACGAGGTGATCGCCAACATCAACACGACGCCGCTCGTCGACGTGATGCTGGTGTTGCTGATCATCTTTCTGATCACGATTCCGGTCGTGACGCACACGATCCAGCTTCAGCTTCCGAAAGAGACGGTGCAGCCGCTGCAGACGACGCCGAAAAGCATCGAGATCGCGGTGAACCGCGATGGCGAATTCTTCTGGGGCGAGCAACTGGTGGATGCGTCGACGCTGCTCGCGAAGCTGAAGGGCGTGTCGCAGCAGCAGCCGCAACCGAGCGTCCACGTGCGGGGCGACCAGAACACGCGCTACGAGTTCATCGGCCGGGTGGTCACGATGTGCGAGCGTGCGGGGATCGCGAAGCTGTCATTCATTACGGAGCCGCCGGCGCGCGGTGGCTAGCGTCGCACGGGAATTGCTGCGAAGCATGGGGCCGGAGTAAGTGCCGAAGCACCCACTCCAGCCGACATAACCGCTAAAGCGCTAACGCTGATCGACCGCGAAGCATGGGATCAGATGCGAAGCATGGGGCAGAGTAAGTGCTGAAGCACTTACTCGGATCGACAGGAGTCGACGATGGGAATGAACGTGCCTTCGGGCGGAGGCAATGCGGAACCGGACGTGATGGTCGACATCAACACCACGCCGCTGATCGACGTGATGCTGGTATTGCTGATCATGCTGATCATCACGATCCCGATTCAGATGCATTCGGTGAAGATGGATTTGCCGGTGGGCAATCCGCCGCCGCCGGCGACACCGCCGGAAATCGTGCAGATCGACATCGACTTCGACGGCACGACGACGTGGAACGGCGCGCCGGTGCCGGACCGCGCGGCGCTCGAGGCGAAGCTGACCCAGGTGGCGGCGGAACCCGTGCAGGCGGAGATCCATCTGCGGCCCAACAAGCTGGTGCCATACAAGGACGTGGCGGCCGTGCTGGCATCCGCGCAACGCGTGGGTGCGACCAAGATCGGTCTGATCGGCAACGAGCAGTTCATGCAATGACGAAACGGACGAGCCGATGAACCAGCGACGATGGAAACGGATGATGGCGGTGACCGCGCTCGGCGCGGCATGCCTGCTCGGCCGGCCGGCGCTGCCGGCGGACGCGCTGCGGCCGGACGTGGCGAAACCGTTGGCGGCGGCGCAGGAGCTGTACCGGGCGCACAAGTATCGCGAGGCGCTCGGCAGGATCGCACAGGCCGCCGCCGTGCCCGGCCGGACGCCGTACGAAACGTACATGGTGGAAGAGATGCGCGGTGCGGCGGCGATGGCGGCCGGCGAGTCCGGCACGGCCGCGCAGGCGTATGAGACCGTGCTGAACTCGGGGCGGCTGTCGGGCGAGGACGAGCAGCGGACGACGGCGGCGCTCGCCGGCATCTACTTCCAGCAGAAGAACTACCCGCTGGCGATCCGGACCGCGCAGCGCTACCTGAAGGTGGGCGGGACGGATCCGGAAATGCGCACGCTGCTCACGCAGTCGTATTACCTGTCGAGCGATTGCGCGCCGGTCGTGAGCCAGTTGAAGGCGAGCACGGACGCGCAGGCGAATGGCGGACACGCACCGGATGAAGGGCAGTTGCAGATGCTCGCGACGTGCGCGCAGAAAGTGAAGGACGGCAGCGCATACCGCGGTGCGCTCGGGCTGCTGGTGGCCTACCACCCAAGCCCCGCGTACTGGGACGAAATGGTCACGGCCATTCGCGGCAACCCCGGGTATCTGTCGTCGCTCGACCTCGACATCTACCGGTTGCGCCGGGCGACGGGGTCGCTCGCGACGGCCGACGCGTATATGGAGATGACGCAGCTCGCGCTGGTTGCAGGGTCTCCCGCCGAAGGCAAGCAAGTGATCGACCAGGGGTTCGCGTCCGGCGTACTCGGCAAGGACGCGCAGGCGGACCGCGAGAAGCGGCTGCAGGCGCTCGCCGCCAAGCGCGCGCAACCGGGCGGGGACGCCGCCGCGCCGGCGGCGCCGATCGACGCGGGCATGAACCTCGTCTTTGCGGGCCACCCGCAGCAGGGCTT
Source organism: Burkholderia sp. MS455 (assembly GCF_016899445.1). Lineage (NCBI taxonomy): Bacteria > Pseudomonadati > Pseudomonadota > Betaproteobacteria > Burkholderiales > Burkholderiaceae > Burkholderia > Burkholderia sp. MS455. The sequence goes on along the minus strand of NZ_CP041779.1, from coordinate 1,921,391 downwards.
GCCGATGATGGAGCAGGCGATCGCGAAGGGCGGGCTCGAGCATCCCGACGCGGCGCGGCTGCGGCTCGGCGAGGCGTACTACGTGGCCGGTCAGAAGGCGCGCGCGGTCCAGGTGCTGCGCACGGTCAAGGGAGCCGACGGTTCCGGCGACCTGGCAAAACTCTGGACGGCGGTGGCGTCCCGGTAACGCAACGGAAGGGCGCGACGGCGCGCAACACGGGCGCGGTCGAAAAGCGGCGGGCCGCCGCGGCAGTACGGCAGCACGAGTGCCTGACGGTCAGGTTAAACGAAGAAAAGGGGCAGCCTTGTTAGTTAGTAAACCGAATGAAATATCCGAAGGCTGCGCGACCGTGCGGCGACGGTGCCGTGCTGCGCCGTGCGCCGCCTGCACGCAGCGGCAGCGCGCAGCCGGGTATCGCACCGGGCCGATCGCGTCATCGCATCGGTCAAGGATCGCCGACATCAAATCGATTTCGACTGCGAGGCTCCGACTTTCCATGGTTTTGCCCCCTGATGAGTCGGTGCTCGTCGCCGTGTCGCTCGGCAACAAGATCCGGGCGCTGCGCCAGCGCCTGAAACTCACGCTCGACGAAACGTCCACGATCGCCGGCATTTCGAAGCCGTTCCTGTCGCAGGTCGAGCGCGGGCGGGCAACGCCGTCGATCACGTCGCTGGTCCGGATCGCGAAGGCGCTGGGCGTGACGATGCAGTATTTCATCGACACGCCGACGGAAGCGCGCTCGGTGTGCCGCAGGGACGCGCTGCAGTATTTCCAGTTCGCGAACTCGGCCAGCCAGTTCGCCAGGCTGACGAATCTGGTGGATGGCCGCAAGCTCGAAGCGATTCTCGTCCGGATGCCGGCAGGGCAGTCGCCGTCCGAGATGACGACGCATGCGGGCGAGGAGTTCGTCTATGTGATGCGCGGGCAGGTCGCGCTGACCCTCGAGGATTGCACGCTCACGCTGAACGAGGGCGATACCGCGCATTACGAATCGACGATGCCGCATGCGTGGCACAACACGGCCGATGAAGAGGCGGTAATCGTCTGGGTCGGCACGCCGAGGTTGTTCTAGCCGGGGGCGGCCGGCGCTGCGCGCCGCGATGAAGGAGAAGTACCCGATCGACAGCGGATGGCACGCGGTACGGCGCGCGAGACATGCTCGTCGCCAGCAGGATTCGTCGTCCATCGAATCGGAAGGTAGCAGGGAAGTGCGCTCAATGTAGGTAATAAGTATGACGAATAAAAATCATAAAAGACGGTGGTGCTGACTGGCACGGGTGCCCGAGGCCGATCCGTTGGAGTCATGGCAGTCGGAAGAGTGGCAATCGCGGGTTCCGATACACCGGCGCCCAGGACGCGCAAGGAATTCACAAGGTTCCGGCGCACTGCAGGTGGGGTCTTACTACGAGCGAGAGGGAACAAGATGAAGCAGAGAGTTTTGGCGTTGGCCATCAAGAGGATAGTCTGGGCGGAACTGGCGCTGACGGCCGCACTGGTGCCGCCGGCGTTCGCCCAGAGCCAGCCGGCGCCGGGCGCCGTCGCGATCGCGGATGCGGTCGCGAACGGCGCGCCCGTGACCGTCGCACAGGAGGCGGGCAGCACGCCGGATGCCGCCGCTGCAACGGGTGCCGCGGCGTCCGGTGCGGCAACCGAGGTGACGCCTGCCACACCCGGCGCGAACGGGCAGGGCAAGGTCGCGCAGATCAAGCGTTTCGAGGTGACGGGCTCGCTGATCCGGCAATCCGACAAGACCGGTTTTCAGCAGGTGCAGACGATCACGCCGAAGGAGATTCAGGCCAGCGGCGCGGTGACGGTGACCGACTTCCTGCGCAATGCGACGGCCAACTCGGCGAACAGCTGGAACGAAGGGCAGTCGGGCAACTTCGCGGCCGGCGCGGCCGGCATCGCGCTGCGCGGCCTGTCCGAGAAATACACGCTCGTGTTGATCGACGGCCAGCGCGTGGCACCGTATGCATTCTTCTCGAACAGCGTCGATTCGTTCTTCGACCTCAACACGCTGCCGCTCAACGACATCGAGCGCATCGAAATCGTGAAGACGGGCGCGGTGTCGCAATACGGGTCGGACGCGATCGGCGGCGTCGTCAACATCATCACGAAACACAATTTCCGCGGGCTGCAGCTCGACGGCAGCATCGGCAGCGCAATCAACGCCGGCAACGGCGACGGCACGACGAAGTTCGGCGTGCTCGGCGGCTTCGGCGACCTGAACGCCGACCGCTTCAACGTGACGGCGGCGCTCAGCTACTACAAGTCGAACGGTTTTACCCTTGCTGATCGCGATTCGACCCGCAACCAGGACTTCACGGGCAAGCCGGGCGGCTTTTCGCTGCTCGCGCCGTCCTACTGGAACATGCCCGACGGCAGTGCGCAGGCGTTGAGCGGCTGCCCGTTCGGCGGGGCGGTCCGACCGGCCGCGCCGAACTCGCTGTCGGCCGGCCTGCCGGGCACGATCTGCTCGTACAACACGGCCGAAAGCACGTCGATCCTGCCGATGACCGAACGTCTGAATGCGAAGCTGCATGGCGACTTCAAGATCAACGACACGACAACGGCCTTCGCGGACTTCCTCGAGAGCTACAACACCACCACGACCAACAACGGTCTGTGGAACAACGTGATCGGCAACCCGCAGAACCCGGCGCTGGTGTGGAATCCGCAGACGCAGTTGCTGTCGCCGTTCAACACGGTCGTACCGGTGACCAACCCGTACAACACGACGGGCGCGGCGACGCCGTTGACCTACGCGTTCCCGAACACGGTCGCGCAGAAGACCTGGGCCAACTACTGGCGCGCGTCGGCCGGTATCAAGGGTTCGTTTACGCTACCGTACGGCGACTGGGACTGGGCGACCTCGGTCAGCCATTCGCAGAGCACCGTATCGAACGTGTTCACGAACCAGCTGAACGTGAACGCGTTGAACAACATCTACCAGAACGGCACGCTGAATTTCGCGAATCCGGCGGCGACGCCGAACGCGTTCAACGGCCTGTACCAGGAAGCGAACAATCTCGGCATCTCGAAGCTCGACACGATCGACGCGACGCTGTCGACGCCGAACCTGTTCCACCTGCCGACCGGTGACGTCGGCATCGGCTTCGGCGCGCAGTTCACGCACCAGAGCGAAACGCTGACACCGGGCTCCGAATACCTGAGCGGCGCGGTGATCTCGCCCGATCTGCAGACAGTGAACGGCGCGCGCAACGTCGCGGCCGTCTATTACCAGATCAACGTGCCGATCCTGGAGAACCTGACGTTCAGCCAGGCAGGCCGCTACGACCACTACACGGACGTGGGCGGTGCGTTCTCGCCGCGCTTCGCGTTGCGCTACCAGCCGATCAAGGCGCTCACGCTGTATACGTCGTACAACCGCGGGTTCCGTGCGCCGACCTTCGTCGAGGACAGCAAGTCGCAGACGCTCGGCATCCAGGTCGACCCGGCCACCGGCCAGAACTACACGTCGATCACGGTCGGCAACCCGAATCTCGCGCCGGAGCGCACGCGCAACTTCAACATCGGCTTCCAGGTCTCGCCGGCCCGCTACACGGATATCGGCTTCGACTGGTACAAGATCCGCATCGACAACGTGATCGGCCAGGGCAAGCCGTCGCAGGTCGTGACCGACCCGACGACCGGCCAGTTGCTGTACAAGGTGATTCCGTACCAGAACCTCGGCTACCTCGACACGAACGGCTTCGAAGGCACGTTCCGCCAGGGGTTGCCGCTCAAGGGCTGGGGCATGCTCACGCTGTCGGGCGACTGGGCGTACATCAACAGCTACAAGATCGGCTTCCCGGGCGGCACACCGGTGAACGGCGCGGGCAACAACTTCACGATCACGCAGCCGTTCGGCGGCAGCTTCCCGCGCTGGCGCGGCAACACGACGCTGGACTGGAACTATCGCAAGTTCGATGCGGCGCTGACGTGGCAGTTCACGGGCCCATACGCGCAGAACCTGCTGCCGGAGCCGCCGAAGGTCGGTTCGTACAGCCAGTTCAACCTGATGCTGACGTACACGGGCTTCAAGAACTGGACGATCTACGGCGGCATCGACAACATCTTCAACCGCACGCCGCCGTACGATCCGATCTTCGCGAACGGCACGCTGAGCCAGAGCGGGTACGACACGTCGGTGTATTCGTACATCGGCCGCTTCGCGCAGATCGGCGCGACGTACAAGTTCTGACGGCGATCGCGATGCACTGACAGGCTTTAGACCGGCCGCTCCACGTCCACACCCCCCTTTCTTTGGAGCGGCCTTTTTTCGCCTGGCGCCACGACGGTCTGCGAACGGGACCGCGACGGCGCAGCTTGTCGGATCGTTTGCAGCACGAATTACCAGCAGGACGCGGGCGGCATGCCGTGTCCGGCACAGGCATCGACCGCGCGCAGGCATTGCGCCCGCACGCTTCCGGACAGACTGACCATGACACTGTTGAAATGGCGAGGGGCACATGTGCCGCGCCATGCATACCTGATGGGCAACGGCACGCGCGCCGTGCTGCTCGCATGCGCGGTGCTGCTCGCGTCGGCCGGCGCCATGCCGCGGGCCGCGCTAGCGGTGTCGGCGATTTCGCAATACGACCAGCCGAAATATCCGCCGGACTTCACGCATTTCGATTACGCGGATGCGGATGCGCCGGACACCGGTACGCTGAATTTCGAAAACTACGACGAAGCGCAAAGCTACGATTCGCTGAATCCGTTCCTCGTGCGCGGCTCGCCCGCGCCGGACATCAAGAACCTGATGTTCGACACGCTGATGCAGCGCAGCTGGGACGAACTCGCGTCCGAATACGCGCTGATCGCCGATGACGTCGAGGTCGCACCGGACCGGCTGTCGGCAACGTTCCACATCAACCCGGCCTCGCGCTTCTCGAACGGCGACGCGATCACCGCGGCAGACGTCAAGTATTCGTTCGACACGCTGACGAGCCCGCAGGCGTCGCCGATCTACAACGCGCAGTTCTCGATCATCAAGCGCGCGGTGGTGGTCGACAGCCATGCGATCCGCTTCGAATTCAGGCACGCGGAGCGCGACGCGGCGCTGATCGCGGGCGACTTGCCGGTGTTCTCGCCGAAATGGGGGCAACGCGCGGACGGCACGCGGCCGCCGTTCGACCAGCTCGCGACCGTGCCGCCGATCGCGAGCGGCGCGTACCTGATCGAGCAGCGCAAGAACGACAAGCAGATCCGCTACGTGCGCAACCCGCACTACTGGGCCGCGAACCTGCCGTCGCGGCGCGGGATGTTTCGTTTCGCCCACGTGTCGTTCAAGCTGTACCTGGACCAGTACACGTCGCTCGAGGCGTTCAAGGCCGGCGATGTCGATGCGCGGATGGAATACAGCTCGACACAGTGGGCGCGCAAGTACGTCGGCAAGAATTTCCGCAACGGCATGCTGAAGAAGGGGGAATTCCCGGACGGCCCCGCGCAGATGCAGGGTTTCCTGATGAACATGCGCAAGCCGATGTTCCAGGACGTGCGTGTACGGCATGCGCTCGCGCTGGCGTTCGACTTCGACTGGATGAGCCGGATGATGTTCTACGGGCAGTATCGCCGCACCAGCAGCTTCTGGGAGGCGAGCCCGTTCGCGGCGTCCGGCGTGCCGAGCGCCAGGGAGCTCGCGCTGCTCGAACCCTTCCGGTCGACGCTGCCGCCGGCGGTGTTCGGGCCGATGGTCGGCCAGCCGTCGACGCTGCCGCCCGGCTCTCTGCGCGCGAACCTGAAGGAAGCGCGCGATCTGCTCGCGCAGGCCGGCTGGCACTACCGCGACGGCGCGTTGCGCGACGCGAACGGCACGCCGATGACGATCGAGATCATCGACGACCAGCCCGGCATGGACCGCCTGATCCTGCCGTACACGCAGGCGCTCGCGACGCTCGGCATCCATGCGTACCTGCACGAGATCGACAGCGCGCTCTACCAGAAGCGGCTCGACAATTTCGAGTACGACATGACGACGTACATCTACTTGCCCGTGACGATCCCGGGCGCGGAGCTGACGCGCCGTTTCGGCAGCGCGGCCGCGTCGCAGCCGGGCTCCGAGAACTATCCGGGCGTGAAGTCGAAGGCCGTCGATGCGCTGATCCGGGCGGCGCTCGCGGCCGACACGCTCGACGATCTCGAAACGGCCACGCACGCGCTCGACCGCGTGCTGATCAACCTGTACGCGCTGATTCCGCAGTACTACCTGCCGAACGCGCGGATCGCGTACAAGGCGACGCTCGGCCACCCGGCGATCGTGCCGGACTCCTATCAGTACGAGGACTGGATCATCGACTACTGGTACGTGAAGAAGCCGGCGGCACGACCCGCTCCGACGGCCTGACGGGGAGCGACGATGCTGACATACATATTCAGGCGGCTGCTGCTGATGATCCCGACGCTGATCGGGGTGGTGACGATCACGTTCGCGGTCACGCAGTTCGTGCCGGGCGGCCCGGTGGAGCAGGTGCTCGCGCAGCTGCGCCACGGCAGCGCGCACGGGGGCGAGGCGGGCGGAGGCGGGGGCGGCTACCACGGCAGCCAGGGCGTCGATCCGCAGCAGATCGAGCAGATCCGCAAGCAGTTCGGCTTCGACAAACCGCCGCTCGAGCGCTATCTGCTGATGCTGAAAAGCTATGCGACGTTCGACCTCGGCCAGTCCTACTTCGCGCACCGCAGCGTGTGGGCGGTGATCCGGTCGAAGCTGCCGGTGTCGATCACGCTCGGGCTGTGGACGGTGATCCTCACCTATCTCGTGTCGGTACCGCTCGGCATCGCGAAGGCGGTGCGCAACGGCTCGCGGTTCGACACCGTGACGAGCGTGCTGGTGCTGACCGGCTACGCGGTGCCGGGTTTCGTGCTCGGCGTGCTGCTGCTGATGCTGTTCGGCGGCGGCACGTTCTGGCAGGTGTTTCCGATGCGCGGGCTCACGTCGGACAACTTCGACGACCTGACGCTGATCGGCAGGACGCTCGACTATCTGTGGCACATCGCGATGCCGGTGACCGCGGCGGTGATCGGCAATTTCGCGATCGTCACGATCCTGACGAAGAACACGTTCCTCGAGGAAATCGGCCGGCAGTACGTGCTGACCGCGCGCGCGAAGGGAGCGCCGGAGCGCGACGTGCTGTGGAAGCACGTGCTGCGCAATGCGGCAATTCCGCTGCTCACCGGGCTGCCGGCGGCATTCGTCGGCGCGTTCCTGAACGGCAACCTGCTGATCGAGACGCTGTTCTCGCTCGACGGGATGGGGCAACTGTCGTACGACTCGGTGATCCGCCGCGACTATCCCGTCGTGCTCGGCTCGCTGTTCCTGTTCACCCTGATCGGTCTGCTGACCAAGCTCATCGCGGATATCTGCTATGTCGTCGTCGACCCCCGTATCCAGTTCAGCCGCCTGGACCACTGATCCCGCGTGCGCGCCGTCGCCGTCGCCGTGGCGGCGCACGTGGCAGCGCTTTCGCGCGCAGCCGCTCGGCTATGCAAGCCTCGTGATCTTCGCGGCGCTGTTCGTGCTCAGCCTGTGTGCCGACGGCCTGTCGAACGACCGGCCGCTGCTCGTGCGCTACGACGGGCACTATTACTTTCCGATCGTGAAGGACTATCCGGAGACCGCGTTCGGCGGCGACTTTCCCGCGAAGACGAACTATCTCGATCCCTACATGCGCGCGAAGCTCGAGTCGTACGGCAATTTCGCGGTCTATCCGCCGAACCGCTACCGCTACGACACGATCGACTACTTCGCATCGCAGCCGTATCCGGCGCCGCCGTCGGCGAGCAACTGGCTCGGCACCGACCAGTTCGGGCGCGACGTGCTCGCGCGGCTGCTGTACGGGTTCCGGCTGTCGGTGCTGATGGCGTTCGCGCTGACCGTGTCGGGGGTGCTGGTCGGCGTGCTGACGGGCGCGCTGCAGGGCTTCTACGGCGGCCGCACCGACCTGGTCGGGCAGCGCCTGATCGAGATCTGGAGCGCGTTGCCGGACCTGTACCTGCTGATCATCTTCGCGTCGATCTTCACGCCGTCGCTGTGGCTGCTGTTCATCCTGCTGTCGATGTTCGGCTGGCTCGTGCTGTCCGATTACGTGCGCGCGGAGTTCCTGCGCAACCGCGCGCTCGACTACGTGAAGGCCGCGCGCACGATGGGGCTATCGAACTGGCAGATCATGTGGCGGCACGTGCTGCCGAACAGCCTGACGCCGGTGATCACGTTCCTGCCTTTCCGGATGAGCGCGGCGATCCTGTCGCTGACGAGCCTCGACTTCCTCGGCCTCGGCGTGCAGCCGCCGACGCCGAGCCTCGGCGAGCTGCTGCAGGAAGGCAAGAACTACCTCGACGCGTGGTGGATCTCGATCTCCGCGTTCGCGGCGCTGGTCGTCACGCTGCTGCTGCTCACGTTCATGGGCGACGCACTGCGCAACGCGCTCGATACGCGCTCGCGCGGCTCGGCGTTCGGCGGGGGGCGATGATGGCGAACGCGTTGCTGCAGATCGACGGGTTTTCGGCACGCTTCGGCGCGAAGGCGGCCGTGCAGGACCTGAGCCTGTCGATCGGGCGCGGCGAGCGCGTGGCGCTCGTCGGCGAATCGGGGTCGGGCAAGAGCGTGACGGCGCTGTCGATACTGCGCCTCGCGCAGCACGCGACACTGTCGGGACGGATGCTGTTCGACGGCGAGGACCTGCTCGCGAAGTCCGAACAGCAGATGCGCGGGATTCGCGGCGCCGACATCGCGATGGTGTTCCAGGAGCCGATGACCGCGCTGAATCCGCTGTATACGATCGGCAAGCAGATCGCCGAGAGCCTGAGGCTGCACGAGGGGCTGCGGCCGGGCGACGCGCGCGAGCGGGGGATCGCGCTGCTGCGGCGCACCGGTATCCCGGAGCCGGAGCGGCGTATCGACAGCTTTCCGCATCAGTTGTCGGGCGGGCAGCGGCAGCGCGCGATGATCGCGATGGCGCTGGCGTGCCGCCCGCGGCTGTTGCTGGCGGACGAGCCGACGACGGCGCTCGACGTGACGGTGCGCCAGCAGATCGTCGATCTGCTGATCGAATTGCAGGAGCAGGAGGCGGCCGCGCGCGGGATGGCCGTGCTGCTGATCACGCACGACCTGAATCTCGTGCGGCGCTTTGCACAGCGCGTGGCCGTGATGGAGCAGGGCGTGCTCGTGGAGACGAACACGACCGACGCGCTGTTCGTCGCGCCGCAGCACGCCTATACGCGCCGGCTGCTCGACAGCGCGCCGCAGCGGGACGTCGAGCCGGTCGCGGCTGGCGCACCGACGATCCTCGACGTGCAGGACCTCGCCGTCGATTACCGCATCGCGGCGAAGGGCTGGCGCGCGGTGCTCGGCAAGACGACGTTCCGGGCCGTGCACGACGTGAAGCTGAACCTGAGGCGCGGCGAAACGGTGGGGATCGTCGGCGAGTCGGGCTCGGGGAAATCGACGCTTGCGGCGACGGTGCTCGGCCTGCAGCGACCGGCGGCCGGCTCGATCGAGATCGACGGCATGCCGCTGGAAGCGCTGCGGACGACGGGTGGCAGGCGCGCGCTGTACGGCAGGATGCAGGTCGTGTTCCAGGACCCGTTCGGCTCGCTGTCGCCGCGGATGACGGTCGAGCAGATCGTCGGCGAGGGGCTCGCCGTGCACCGGCCGCAGGTGGCCGGGGACGCGCGCCGCGCGCGAATCGCCGTGCTGCTTCAGGAGGTCGGCCTGGCGGCCGAGTCGATGCTGCGCTATCCGCACGAATTCTCCGGCGGCCAGCGGCAGCGGATCGCGATCGCGCGTGCGCTGGCGGTGGAACCCGAATTGCTGGTGCTGGACGAACCGACGAGCGCGCTCGACGTGTCGATCCAGAAGCAGGTGCTGAATCTGCTGACGAATCTGCAAAAGAAGTACAAATTGAGCTACCTGTTCATCACGCACGATCTCGCGGTGATGCGTGCGATGGCCCACCGGGTCGTCGTGATGAAGGCGGGGCGCGTGGTCGAGGAGGGCGATACGCTCGACGTGCTGCATGCGCCGTCCCATCCGTATACACGCGCGCTGCTTGCGTCGTCGATGCTGGCTCCGGTGCGCGGCCCGCAAGAGGGAACCGATGATTGACATGAACCGGGCGAAGCGCGCCCAGGCCACCCACGCGCCGTGCGGTGGTGCCGACGGTGATACGGTCCTGCGGTCCCGCGCCGGAACGCCGGCGGTTCGCTGACGCATGCCGATGCCGTCGTTCTTCATCGATCGTCCCGTCTTTGCGTGGATCGTTGCGCTCGCAATCGTCGTCGCGGGCGTGCTCGCGATTCCGCAGCTTCCGATCGCGCAGTATCCGCGCCTTGCGCCGCCGCGGGTCGTGATCACGGCCGCGTATCCGGGCGCGTCGACCGAGACGGTCGACGGCGACGTCGGCAGCATCATCGAGGAAAGCCTCGACGGCGCCGACGGGCTTCTGTACTACGAGACGAGCAGCGACGGTCACGGCAACCTCGAGATCGACGTGACGTTTTCGCCCGGCACCGATCCGGACATCGCGCTCGTCGACGTGAACAACCGGCTGAAGCAGGTCGAGTCACGGTTGCCGCAGCAGGTCGTCCAGCAAGGGATCGGCGTATTCAAGGCGGCGAACACGTTCCTGATGCTCGTCACGCTGACGTCGACCGACGGCACGCGCGATTCCGCGCAACTCGGCGATTACCTGAACCGCTACGTGCTGCGCGAACTGAAGCGTGCGCCGGGCGTCGGCGCGGCCGAACTGTGGGACGCCGACGAGGCGCTGCGCGTCTGGCTCGATCCGCACAAGCTGCGCGAATACGGTGTCGGCGCCGACGACGTGATCGCGGCGATCGGCACGCAGAATGCGACGGTGACGGCCGGCGCGATCGGCGATGCGCCGTTCCCGGGCGGCCAGCAACTCACCGCGTCGATCGTCGTCAAGGGGCAGCTCGCGTCGCCGGACGAGTTCGGCCGGATCGTGCTGAAGTCGAAGACGGACGGTTCGGCGGTGCGCGTCGCCGACGTCGCGCGTGTCGAACTCGGCCGCGACGACTACTCGTTCTATTCGCGGCTGAACGGCCGGCCGGCGGCCACGGTCGGCATCCAGCTCGGCCCGCGCGGCAACGCGCTCGAAACGTCGAACGCGATCCGTGCGCGGCTCGCCGAGTTGTCGAGGGTGTTGCCGCCGGGCGTGGCGATCGAGATTCCGTTCGACGGTGCGCATTTCGTGACGATCGCGATCCGGGAGGTCGTGCTGACGCTCGTCGAGGCGGTCGTGCTGGTGTTCTGCGTGATGTGGCTGTTCCTGCGCGACCTGCGCTACACGCTGGTGCCGACCGTCGTGATTCCCGTCACGCTGATGGGCGCGTTCGTCGCGATGTGGGCGTTCGGACTGTCGATCAACGTGTTCACGATGTTCGGTCTCGTGCTGGCGATCGGCATCCTCGTCGACGACGCGATCGTCGTCGTCGAGAGCGTGCACCGGGTGATGGAGGAGGGCGTGTCGCCGCGCGACGCCACGCGCCGCGCAATGAAGCGGATCGGCGGGGCGATCGTCGGCGTGACCGCGGTGCTGACCGCCGTATTCGTGCCGATGGCGTTTTTTCCGGGCACCGTCGGCGGCATCTACCGGCAGTTCGCGGTGGCGATGATCGCATCGATGCTGGTGTCGTCGTTCATGGCGCTGTCGCTCACGCCCGCGCTGTGCGCGAACCTGCTGAAGCCGGTCGCGCGACACGCGGGCGGAACCGGCCGCGCGCGGCGACGCGGCATCGGCGCGCGTCTGGCCGACCGGTTCGGTGCGGCGTTCGCACGCGTCGAAACGGGCTATCGCCGCATCGCCGTGTTCGCCGTGCGCCGCACCGGCATGGTCGTGGCAGTGTACGCGGCGCTCGTGGTCGCATGCGGGCTGCTGTACTGGATGATGCCGGGCGGCTTCCTGCCGACCGAGGACCAGGGGCAACTGCAGGTGATGATCCAGTTGCCGGCGGGCGCCACGCAGGCGCGCACGCTCGCGGTCGTCGAGCGTGTCGAGGCGATCCTGCGCGCGGAGCCGGCGATCGCGAACGTGACGAGCGTGATCGGCTGGAGTTTCGCGGGCAGCGGACAGAACGTCGGGATGGCGTTCGTGGAGCTGAAGGACTGGGCGCAGCGCGACGTCGACGCGATCGCGTTGCGCGACCGGCTCAACGGGCGTTTCGGCACGATCCTCGACGGCGACGTCGAGGCGTCGCTGCCGCCGTCGGTGCGCGGCATCGGCCATTCCGACGGATTCACGTTCCGGCTCGAGGATCGGGGCGGCGTCGGGCTCGACGCGTTGAAGGCGGCTCGCGAGCAGCTGTCCGAACGCGCGAAGGCAGATCCGTTGCTGGCCGCCGTGCATTTCGAAGACCTGCCGGACGCGCCGCGTATCGAACTCGATGTCGATCGCGCGAAGGCGTATGCGCTCGGCGTACCGTTCGAGCGGATCGCGGGCCTCCTGGGCGGTACGTTCGGCTCGAACTACGTCAACGATTTTCCGGCGTCGGGGCGGATGCGGCGGGTGATCGTCGAGGCCGACCCGGTCGCACGCGCGACCGATGCACAACTGATGGCGCTGACGGTGCCGAACCGCACCGGGGACATGGTTCCGCTATCGGCCATCGCCGCGCCGCACTGGACGATCGGGCCGGCGATGCTGAATCGTTACAACGGCTATCCGTCGCTCGATATCAGCGGCCGGGCGGCGACCGGCACGAGTTCGGGCGCGGCGATGGCGGAGATGGAGCGGCTGGCGGGCACGCTGCCGGCCGGGATCGGCTTCGACTGGGTCGATGCGGCGCGCGAGGAGCAGGTTGCCGCGCGGCAAACGCCGTTGCTCGTCGGGCTGTCCGTGCTGGCGGTTTTCATGGCGCTTGCCGCGTTGTACGAGAGCTGGTCGATTCCGCTGTCCGTGCTGACGATCGTGCCGCTCGGCATGGTCGGCGCGATCGCGGCGGCGCTCGCGCGCGGGATGCCGAACGACGTGTACTTCAAGGTCGGGATGATCACCGTGGTCGGGCTGGCGGCGAAGAACGCGATCCTGATCGTGCAGTACGCGCGCGATCTCGCCGGGCGCGGTGTGCCGCTGCGGCAAGCGGTGATCGACGCGGCCGCCGCGCGATTCCGGCCGATCGTAATGACATCGATGGCGTTTTTGCTCGGGGTCGTGCCGCTCGTGCTGGCGACGGGCGCCGGTGCGGAAAGCCGGCGCTCGATCGGCACGGGCGCGTTCGGGGGCGTGCTTGCGGCGACGATGTTCGGGCTCGTGTTCGCGCCGGTGGCGTTTCGCGTGGTGGTGTCCGTCGGCCGGCGTGGACGGCACGCTGCGATGACGAGGCGCGACGCGCGGCGGGCGGAAACGGTTGGGGATCTGGAGGTGGATTGAGGGCCGCGGGCGGGTTGTTGGCGGTGGGATCAGGGGTTTTCGGATGTGAGTATCTAATTTGACATAATCATAATTAGCGCACAGAAAATTGTGGAGGCTAAGTTGAAATGTCGTAGTTCAAGGGTTTAGGCGCATGCTGGACGGCTCGTTGAGCATGCGCGGAGCCGACCATGCAACCAGCCGGATCGGTTGACGCATCTCAATCGCCGTGTCCGGAACGCGGATATCGTGGTGCGGGCGCTCGCGAATTGCGGCAGCGCGATTCGGCGCGTCCGTGGACGTCGACAGCGGTTTCATTCAATCTGAACAGGGGCTTTTCCATGCAACGCCGCACACGGGATTCGGATCGAGCCGCTCGTCGACGCGCGGCGGGCATCGATCGGGACAATGGTCGGTTCTATCTGATAGGCGGCGGCATCGCATCGGTGGCGCCAGCCGCATCCGGCGGCCGGACGCCCGCCATGCGCGATTCATTGTCGAATCCCAGGGAAATCATGTCGCTTGCCGTGATCCCCCGGCGTTTGGGCCCGGCGCGAAAGCAGAACCGGTTGCGGGCCGCCCGCCGTCACGCGCGGCGGCTCGACACGGCGCTGCGGCGCGCGTCCTCCTACCCGCACCCTGCCGGCCGGATCGAACGAATCGAGACGCATCTCTCGGTGATCTACCTGGCCGGGCGTTTCGCGTACAAGCGGCTCAAGCCGCTCGACCTGGGCTTTGCCGACTTCAGACCCCTCTCCGCCCGGCGCCGCAGCTGCGCCGCCGAGCTGGTCCTGAACCGGCCGCTGGCGCGCGAGCTCTATCTGGCCGTCATGCCGCTCGAACGCACGCGACGCGGTTGCCGGCTTGCCGGCTGCGATACGCGTGCGGTGGCGGCCATCGACTATCTGGTGAAGATGCGCCGTTTCGACCAGGCAGCGCTGTTTTCCCGCCTGCTTGCGGCGGGAGCGCTCACGAACGCGGATATCGACCGCGTCGCGGCCCGGCTCGCGAGCTTTCATGCGCGCGCCAGCAAGGACGTACCGTCCGCCGCGTTCGGCAGCGCGGCCTTGCTGCACGCGCAACTCGATGCCGTGCTCGCCTCGCTCGCGGTCGGGCCCATGGCCCTGCCGGCCACGCTGCGGGACTGCTACCGACGCAACTGCGCGGCACTGTCCCGTCATCTCGACGCGCGCCGGGCGGGCGGCTTCGTGCGCGCCTGCCATGGCGACCTGCACCTCGGCAATCTGGTCCGCCGGGGCACCGACGTGTTGATGTTCGACTGCATCGAATTCAGCGACGCACTTCGCTGGATCGACGTCGTCAACGACCTGGCATTCCTGGCGATGGATCTGTATGCGCACGGCCGCGCCGACCTTGCCTATCGCCTGCTCAATCGCTGGCTGGAGGCGACCGGCGATTTCGCCGGCCTCGCGGCGCTGCCGCTGTACGTCGGCTATCGCGCGCTGGTGCGCGCGCAGGTGGCCGTGCTGCGCGCCGGTTCGGGCGGCCCGCGACTCACATCGGCGCAAAGCGACGACCTGCGCGCGGCCGGACGTTACATTGCGCTCGCCGCGCGCGTCGCACACAGGCCGCCGCCGTATCTGTTGCTATGCCACGGCGCGTCCGGCTCCGGCAAATCCGTCGCAAGCCGCGCGCTCGCCGATCTGATCGGCGCGGTTCGCGTGTCGAGCGACAGCGAGCGCAAACGCACGCATCCGCTCGCCCCCGTCGGGCGCGGCGCATTGTCCGACAGCGCCTATGCGGCGCACGCGATCGATGCCCAATACGATCGGCTGCGCGAGATCGCGGAGACCACGCTGCGGGCCGGCTACCCGACGATCGTCGACGCCACCTTCCTGGCCCACGCCCGCCGTGCGCGCTTCGTCGCGCTGGCCGGGGCGCTTGGCGTACCCGTGTTCATCCTCGATTTCCGCGCCGGCCGGACCTGCATGGCCGAACGCGTCAAGCGGCGCTGGCTGGCCGGAAACGACGTGTCCGATGCCGGGCCCGCGGTGCTGGACGCACAGTGGCGCGACGCCGAGCCGTTGACGCCGGACGAAGCGGCGATCTCGCTTCCCTTCGACACCGAGGTGCCGATCGAACGGTTCCGGTCGGCGGGATACTGGCGGCCGCTGCTGGCCGCGTTGCGCGCGGAACGGGGGCGCGCCGCCGCAGACGCGACGAAGCATCCGCGCGTCGGTTCGTTTCCAGGAACGGCGCCGGCGAGACGATTGCCGAGATCGCTCAGGCCCTATGCGTGAGCACAAAGACCGTTGACATACCCCTACGGCCGTTCTCCAAACCCCGGCTGACTTTCGATCCCTGCCGATTCCGGTCCGGCCGCGGGCCGGCTCGACAGGAACCGGTCGGCGAGCGCGTTCCGGCGTTTGACCTGCATCAATCGCCGGCTCGGGGCCGCGCATAAACTGAGTCGGACTACTTGCCGGACACCGCGCGACGACTACCGCTCCAATGACACGCCGAGACCGGGCGGCCGCGCGCACCGGGGCGATACCGCGATGCCGCTGTCCGCCGAGCACGGCGGCCCGCTGTGCTCCGAGCATGCGCTGATTCGCCGGGTCATGAGCCAGTAAAAGCCGCGACCGCCGGTGACGGCGGCCGCCCTCCTTCGTCGATTCGGAGCCCATCGTGCGAATCACCCTGCATCTCGATACTTTCGCCTGCGACACCCCTTCGGCCTATGCCATTCTCTGGATCGACACGGCCATGCGTCGCTGGTCGCGCGAAGGTCATGCAGGGATGGACCTGCCCGTGTGGGGGACGCTCGTCCGCGAAGGCGGCGCCACCGTGATGACGGGCCCCGACAACGCCGGCGCCCTGTGCTGGCTCGACGATTTCGATCTCGACGCACCGTGCGGGCCGTTCGAAGGCCAGGCCGGCATCGCGCGCTGGTTGCGCGATGCCCGGCAGGCGCCAGTGCCTGGCGCATGGCGGGTGCAGTGTGTCGACGATACGGCGGAGATGCCGGAACACGAGGTCTTCACGGGCGACGAAGAAAGCTAGCCGGACCAGGGCTGCCGACCGCACCGTCTCCCTTGCTGCGGCGGACCGGCACACGCGTCGCGAACCGCCGGGAACTGCTGTGAACCGCGGCGGGCCGGCGCAGCGGGCCATGGCGAATCCCGCTCGATGGGCAGGACGTGTCAGAGCGGGTTCTCATGGGTTCCAGTGGCCGCGGTCGTGGCGAGTTGCCGCTCGGCAAGGTCGAATGCCCGCTCCAGCGCGTCCATGGGGTCCACGCCCGTCATATGCGGAACCGGACGGAATTCCCCGTTGCGCGTGATCAGATCGAGTCGCACGTCATACTTCGGCTGTCGAGTCGACGCACCCATGGCCTCGATCGCGAGATGGCAGCCGGCCAGTTGCGTACCGAACGGCTCGAGACGCATCAGCTGGATGCTAGCTTCCGCCTCCAGCTGAGTCGACCCGGCAAAGCCGAAGTAGGCGATTTGCATCCAGATTCCCATGTTCCGCTCCTGTTGATTGCGCCGATTGATGGCCAGAGCCGGTTCATCAGTGTGGTGCGCTCGCAATACTTGATTTCGTACTCGTACGTCCATCTTCCCCGGCGGCGGCACAGCCTCGTTGATGTGCGTCAACCGACGGACATCGCCGACGCCGCCCGACAACCGGCGCCGGTCGCGTGACGAACCGGCGGTTCGCGTCGACCGTGGTCAAGCAGCGGATCGCACGCTTTCACCGTGAAACCGGACAGGCCGGAGTGCCGCGGGAGCCGCGACGCAGCAACCCTCACCGACCGCTGCGTCGCAACCGCTCCGCTCCGGCGGCACCAGGCGGGCCGGGGCGCTCAAGCGCACGCCGGCCCGCTCGGTGCGCGTGAGACGGGCAACTGAATCTTCGGCCGACACGCAGGAATGGATCCGCACGAACGTCAGGGCGTCACGATGAAGCACGGACGAACTTCACCTGATGCAGGCATTTGTCCGTGCGATCGAATGAACGCGCGTCCGGTGTTCGGATGCTTCACGATACGCGCCCGACGGAATCGGCGAGCCGGTTCTTCACTCCGTCGTCAGCAATGCTCGGAGCCGCACCTTGGCAACCAGCGTCGCGCGAGGCCTCATCGCTCCACGAACATGCTTGCCTGACTGACCAGGACCGATGTACCCGCCGTGTCGTCGACGAGCCGCGCGATATCCGGGAGCGCGCCGATTGCCGCGCGTCGCCCGGTTGTCCGCGCAAAGTCGCAGGCTGCCTCGACCTTCGGCCCCATGGATCCGGCCGCGAACTGCAGCGCCGCGAGCGCTTCCGGCGACGTGCGCCGGACCAGGCGTGCGTCGGGCGTGCCCCAGTCGAGGTAGACGCCAGCCACGTCGGTTGCGATCACGAACAGGTCCGCGTCGAGTTCGCGCGCGAGGAGCGCCGCACTGCGGTCCTTGTCGATCACCGCCTCGATTCCCCGGTGCCGACCGTCGTCCGCTTTCATGACGGGAATGCCGCCTCCCCCCGCACATATCACGATAGCCTGGGTCGCTAGCAGCGCGCGCACCGGTTCGATCTCCAGAAAGCGCAGCGGCCGAGGGCTCGGCACGGCACGACGATAACCGCTGCCGTCGGCGACGATCGTCCACCCGTTCGAACGCGCCGCTTCGGTCGCAGCCGTCTGCGTCAGCACCGGGCCGACCGGTTTGTCGGGCCGGTCGAACGCGGCATCGGCCGCACTGACCTCGACCATCGTCAGCAGCGTCGCGCACGGGCGCGATGCGGACAGCCGGTTGCGCAACTCGAGTTCGATCAGGTAACCGATCATGCCTTCGGTCTCGGCGTCGAGCACGTCGAGCGGGAAACGTTCGGCAACCGGCACCTGCCCGGACAATGCCGCGAGCATGCCGACCTGCGGGCCGTTGCCGTGCACGATCACGAGTTCGTTGCCGTGCGCGATGCCCGCGAGCTGGGCGGCGGCCAGTCTCACGTTTTCCTGTTGTGCGGCGGCGGTCATTGCCTCGCCGCGTCGCAGCAGCGCGTTGCCACCCAGAGCGACCACGATACGCATCGGTTCACCCTCCCCTAGCTCGCCAGCGTCGCGACCAGCACCGCCTTGATCGTATGCAGCCGGTTCTCGGCCTGCTCGAAGACGATGGACGCGTCCGACTCGAATACCTCGTCGGTGACCTCCACGCCGTCGGTCAATCCGAAGCGATCCGCGAGCTGCTTGCCCACTACCGTATGAGCGTCATGAAAAGCCGGCAGGCAATGCATGAACTTCGCGCGCGGGTTGCCGGTTGCCGCCAGGAGCGCGGCGTTCACCTGGTAGGGCAGCAGCGTGCGGATGCGTTCGACCCAGGCCTCCTCGGGCTCGCCCATCGACACCCACACGTCCGTATAAATGAAGTCCGCGCCCTTCACGGCCTCCGCGGGCTGCTCGGTCAGCGTGAGTCGCGCACCGGTTTTCGCGGCGATCTCGCGGCATTGCGCGATCAGCTCGTCGTGCGGCCACAGATGCCGCGGCGCGCACAGACGCACGTCCATGCCGAGCTTCGCGCCGACGATCATCAGCGAATTGCCGGTATTGTTGTGCGCGTCGCCGATATAGCAATACGCGATCTCGTGCAGCGGCTTGTCGCTGTGTTCGTGCATGGTCAGCACGTCGGCCAGCATCTGGGTCGGATGGAATTCGTCGGTCAGCCCGTTGTAGACCGGCACGCCCGCATACTGCGCGAGTTCCTCGACGATGGCCTGGCCGAAGCCCCGATACTCGATCGCATCGTACATGCGGCCCAGCACGCGCGCCGTGTCCTTCATCGATTCCTTGTGGCCGATCTGCGAGCCGGTCGGGTCGATATAGGTGACGTGCGCGCCCTGGTCGTGCGCGGCGACCTCGAACGCGCAGCGCGTGCGCGTGGAGGTCTTCTCGAAGATCAGCGCGATGTTCTTGCCGGTCAGGCGCGGCTGCTCGGTGCCCGCATATTTTGCCCGCTTCAGGTCGCGGGACAGGTCGAGGAGATAGCGGATCTGGCGCGGCGTGTAGTCGATCAGCGTCAGGTAGCTGCGGTTGTGTACGTTGAACATGGTGAGATTCCGTCTGTCGATATCGGTCGAATGCGCGGTCAGAGCGCGATCGGATCGCGCGCCACCGGGCAACTGAGGCAATGGCTGCCGCCGCGCCCGCGGCCGAGTTCGCCGCCCGGCAGCTCGATGACTTCGACGCCGGCCTGGCGCATCTTGCGATTCGTGTAGGTGTTGCGGTCGTAGGCGAGCACGACGCGGCGATCCAGCGCGAGCACGTTATTGCCGTCGTCCCATTGCTCGCGTTCGCTCTCGTAGCGGTCTCCCCCCGTCGTCAGCACGCGCAGCGAGCCGACGCCGAGCGCATTGGCCACGACTTCCAGGAACCGGCCGTCGTGGCGCTCGTAGCGCACCTGCCCGAGCGCGTCGCCCGGGTACAGGCTCGTGCAGCGGATCTCGTCGGCCACGTCCGGATAAATGCTGACGAAGTCCGCGTCGAGGAAGGAGAACACCGTGTCCAGATGCATCGACGCGCGCGACTTCGGCAACTGGCAGGCGATCACGCGCTTCGCGCCGTGGCCGGCGAACAGCGCGCGCGCCACCTGCGTCACGGCTTGCGGGCTCGAACGCTCGCCCATGCCGATCAGCACCACGCCGTTACCGATCGCCATCACGTCGCCGCCCTCGAGCGTCTGGGCGCCGTGGTCGACGTCGGGATTGCCCCACCAGGTGCGAACCTGGCCTGCAAAACGCGGATGGAATGCATAGACCGCGGCGAGCAGCAGCGTTTCCTTGCGTCGCGCCGGCCAGAACATCGGATGCAACGTCACGCCGCCGTAGATCCAGGCGCTCGGATCGCGCTGAAAGATCAGGTTCACGAGCGGCGGAATCACGAAGTCGGACCGCTCCAGATAGCCGCCGAACAGGCCGCGCGCGTCGAACGGCAGCTCCGATTTCGCGACGCCGCCGATCAGTACCTCGGCAAGCCGCTGCGCCGGCATCGATTCGAGCCACAACCGCAGCTCGCGCAACATGCCGGTGCCGACCTCCTCCTCGGTGATGCGGCGATCGAGGATCCAGTCTCGCGCGTTGGTATCGAGGCAGACTTCGGCCAGCAGGTGCTGGAATTCCAGCACTTCCACGTCCCGTTCGCGCAGCACGCGCACGAAGGTCTGGTGATCCTCGATCGCCTTGTCGACCCACAGCACGTCGTCGAACAGCAAGGCGCCGCAGTTGGCCGGCGTGAGCCGCCGATGAGCAAGGCCCGGCGCGCACACCATCACGGTGCGCAGCTTGCCGGCTTCGGAGTGAACGCCCAATGTCATGGTTTGATTGTCCTTGATCCTGAAGTAGTGGTTCGATCGCGACGGCGGTCGGGAGTCGCCTGCGGCCGTCGCGTCCATGCCCGCCGTCGAGGTTCCGGATCACGCTGTCGAAACCCGGAAGCCGGCGGGCGCGCGCGTCAGCCGACCGACACGATGCCCTTCGCGAACAGCACGACCGCGCTCGCCGCGACCGCAAGCAGCACGGCGGCCGCGACGCGTTCGCGAGCGGTAAAGACGTTCGACTGCGGGTCCTTCTCGCGCTGCGCATACCAGAACACCGGGATGCCGACGACGAAGAAAATGGTGGACATCAGCAGATAGGTCGGGCCGGCCGCATAAAGCAGCCAGGCCGCATAGACGGTTCCCAGCACGCCGGTCCAGATCGACGCGCGCTTGCCCTCGCCCGCCCGCTCGTGAAAGCTCTTTTGCGTGGCGCACTTCCACAGAAAGCCGGTGCTCGCGAGATACGGCGGCAGGATCATGACCCCGGCCACGCTGATGAGCCATATCCACGCGTCATGCGCGAACAGCACGACGAACATCATGACCTGCATCACCGCGCTCGACAGCCATAACGACGGCGCGGCAGCGTGATGCCGGTTCTCGCGGGACAGAAAGCGCGGGAAAATGTTGTCCTTGGCAGCCGCATAAGGCAGTTCGGCGACGAGCACCGTCCAGGCGAGCCAACAGCTCAGTACCGAAAACAGCAACGCGACGACGATGAAGATCGCGCCCCAGTGCCCGACGAGCTGCTCCAGCACATACGCGGAGGACGGATTCTGCAGGCCGGCCAACTGGTGCTGGGACATGACGCCGAACGGCAGCGCCGAAAGCAGGAAGTAGAGCGTCGTGCAGACCGCGAGCCCGATGAACGTCGCGGTACCCACCTCGTGCTGGTTGCGCGCGCGATCGGACACGACCACGGCGCCCTCGATGCCGATGAACACCCACAGCGTGACCAGCATCGTGCTCTTGATCTGCGCGAGCGTGCCGCCCAGGTGTTGCTGCTGCCCCCAGACGTCGAACGTGAAGTGCCCTTTCTGGAAGAACAGCGCGATCACGACGATCGCGATCGACAGCGTAACGATGTTGACGACGCTCGCCATCGTGTTGAGGATCGCCACCCGCTTCACGCCGGAGAGCACCATGAAGTGCAATACCCAGATCAACAGCGAACCGCCCACGATCGACTGCCAGTTCTTGCCGTCGAGCACCGGAAAGAAATATCCCAGCGTCTGCATGATCAGCACCGCGAACGCTACGTTGCCGAATGCGGAACTGAGCCAATACCCCCACGCCATCTCGAAGCCGGCGAACTTGCCGAAACCTTCCCGTGCATAGGAATAGATACCGGCGGTCAGGTCGGGACGCTGGTCCGCCAGCGTGCGGAACGCGTTGGCCATGAAGAACATGCCGACGAGCGTGATGGCCCATGCGATCGCAATGGCGCCCAGGCCGGCGCCCGCTGCCATGTTCTGTGGCAGGTTGAAAGCACCGCCGCCGATCATCGAGCCGACGACGATGCCGCTCAGCAGCAGCAGGCCGAGCTTGCGCGTTTCCGGGCCGCCTGCCGCCGGCTTCGACGGCTGCTTGCCGTCGACCGGCGGTTTTTCGACTACAGGTTGGCTCATACCAGTTCTCCGAATGCGTTGACTTGGCCTGGCCACGGCATGCGACTGGATCGCTGCGACGTCGCACCGTGACGGGCACTCTTCCCGGCTGCCGGCAGCGCAACCGGCCGATGCGTTTTTCGTCAATGCGAGCGGGAAACGCGTCGGTAACAAACCGTGGTCCAATCGGGAAAAATTGGAGTCCTGCTTATATCGATCGATGTGGTTCGGATCGAAGAAAACCGGATATCGCGCGATCGGATCGTGGCGCCCGTCGATTCCAATGACGATAGTAGGTACCGAATCGCCGGTATCGGTTGACTCATGTCAAGCGGAAACCAGCGTGCTGCAACAGAGAAGAGCGGGGAGCCTGCAAGCGGTCGGCGGTGGATTGGCGCAGGCGTCGACGCTTTGCACTTCTCCCCCCCGGCGGCTTGCTCAAGCCCGGCGTACGACGCAACCCGTGGGTTTGATACATGCTTGGCGCAGATGTCAAGCGAAGCACCGCTCGAAACGCATCTCCGCCGAAGTGACACAGATCAAGGGGGGGAACCGCACTCGTCGGATATAAGTGAACCCGAAGCGGCGACGCCATGAGGCGGCGCCATCCCATGTTCCCGTATTTACCGAGGCATTCCATGCGCGCCATCGCGCTTCCCGCTGACTTCCACATCGCCGTTGCGCGGTGCGTGCGTTTCGTTGCGATGACAACGGGCGCGGGACTGCTTTCGGGATGCCTGTCGCTTGCGCCGCCCGACGAGCGTCCCGCCGCGCCGATCCCTGCCGCATTTCCGGATCCTTCCGTCAACGCCAACGCCCTGGCCGCGGCTCAGGTGCCGGCGTGGCAGCAGTACTTCGTCGATGCGCGGCTTCGCGCGTTGATCGCGCGGGCGCTCACCGACAATCGCGATCTGCGCGCGGCCGTCGCGCGCGTCGAGCAGGCACGCGCCGTTTATGGCATCCGCCGCTCGGACCAGTGGCCGTCGATCGATGCGGGCGCGGCCTACGCACGGTTTCGTACACCGGGCGGCTTCCTGTCCCCGACGCCCATGATCGGCCAGGTCTACGAGGTTCGGCTGGCCGAGACGCAATGGGAGATCGATTTCTGGGGCCGTGTGCGCAACCTGAAAGACGCGGCGCTCCAGCGTTACCTGGCGAGCGATGCGGCCCGGCGAGCCGCGACGCTGAGCGTGATCACCGCGGTCGCGGACGGGTACCTGACCCTGTGCGAGCTCGACGAACGCATCGCGCTGACCCGCGCGACGATCGACTCGCGGCGCGAATCGCTGCGGATTTTCCGGCTTCGTCATGCGGCCGGCGCGATCTCGCGACTGGACCTGACGCAATCGGAGATCCTGCTGCAACAGGCGGAATCCCTTGGGGTCCAGTTGCAGCAGGCACGCGCGTCGGCTGCCGATGCGCTGGCGTTGCTCGTCGGCGGGCCGCCGGATCTGCCCGACGCGCCGCTCGCGCTCGACGACGGCGCCGTGACGCCGTCGCTCGCCCCCGGCCTGCCCTCCTCGCTGCTCGCCAACCGTCCGGACGTGATTGCAGCCGAGCACGAATTGCAGGCGACGCGCGCGAACATCGGCGCGGCGCGCGCCGCATTCTTTCCCCGCATCGCATTGACGAGCTCGATCGGCTCGGGCAGCAGCGCGCTGCATGATCTGCTGTCGTCCGGCGCCGGCGTATGGTCGATCGTTCCCACCGTGACGCTGCCGCTTTTCGACGGCGGCCGAAATCGCTCGAATCTCGACCTTGCGCATGCGCAGCGCGACGAGGCGCTCGCGAAGTACGAAAAGACGCTGCAAGGCGCCTTCCGCGACGTGTCCGACGCGCTCGCGTCCCGCTACTGGCTGGCCGACCAGGTACGCATCGAGCGCGCCACGCTGGCCTCCCAAACCGAACGGGCGCGCCTGGCGAAGCTGCGCTACGACAGCGGTGCCACACGGTTTCTCGAAGTGCTCGACGCGCAACGGGACCTGATGAACGCCGAGCAGCAATGGGTAATGGCGCGCCGTGCGCTGCTGTCGAGCCGCGTCGCGCTGTACGGCGCGCTCGGCGGCGCAACGCACGAGGACGACGAGGCCGCCGCGTCGCCGATCAACACTTCGACCGATCCGGATTCCAGACGATGAAAACCATCAAGCGCCCTCTTCTGATCGGTGCAGGCGCCGCCGTGCTCGCGATCGGCCTGATCTACTACGGGTGGACACGCTGGCGTGACGGACACGCGGATGCCGGCCTGGTGAGCGGCAACGGCCGGATCGAGGCGACCGAGATCGACGTCGCGACCAAGCTGCCGGGGCGCGTCGCCGCGATGCTCGTCGACGAAGGCGACTTCGTGAAGGCCGGGCAGCCGCTCGCGCACATGGACGTCGTCGTCCTGCAGGCGCAGCTCGACGAAGCGCGCGCCAGGGAGCAGCAGGCGGTGAACACCGCGGCGAGCATCGACGCGCAGGTCGCGCAGCGGCGCAGCGACAAGGCCGCGGCGACGGCTGTCGTCGTGCAGCGGGAAAGCGAACTCGATGCGGCGACGCGGCGGCTCGCGCGTTCCGAGACGCTGTCGCGCGACGGGGCGTCGTCGCTGCAGGAGCTCGACGACGATCGCGCGCGCGCGGGCAGCCTGCGGGCAACCGTGAGCGCCGCGCGCGCGCAGGCGGAAGCCGCCCAGGCCGCGATCGACGCCACGAAGGCCCAGCTGGTCGCGGCGCGCTCCGCCGTGACGGCCGCGCAGGCGACCGTCGCGCGCGTGCAGGCCGACATCTCGGACAGCGATCTGACGTCGCCGCGCGACGGGCGCGTCCAGTATCGCGTGGCCGAATCGGGCGAGGTGCTGCCGGCAGGCGGCAAGGTGCTCAATGTCGTCGACCTGTCGGACGTCTACATGACGTTCTTTCTGCCCGAAACGGTCGTCGGTCGAGTGCCGCTCGGCGCCGACGTGCGGATCGTGCTCGACGCGGCGCCGGAATACGTGATTCCGGCACGCGTGTCGTACGTGTCGAGCACCGCGCAGTTCACGCCGAAGACGGTCGAGACGGCCACCGAGCGGCAGAAGCTGATGTTTCGCGTCAAGGCGCGCATCGACCGCGATCTGCTGCAGCGCCATCTGAAGCTCGTCAAGACCGGGCTGCCGGGTGTCGCGTGGCTGAAGGTCGATCGGGACATGGCGTGGCCCGAGCGCCTCGCGATCAGGGTGCCGCAATGAAATCGATGTCGCCGGCCGGCGCCGACGCCGGATCGACCGAAGGCCCGCCTGTTGCGGGTGCACCCGGCACGGTCGTCCGCCTGTCGGGCGTCTCGTTGCGATACGGCGGCAAGTACGCGCTCGACGATGTGACGCTCGAGATTCCGGCCGGCCGCATGGTCGGGCTGATCGGGCCGGACGGGGTCGGCAAGTCGAGCCTGCTCGCGCTCGCGTCCGGCGCGCGCGAGGTCCAGCAGGGTCAGGTCTGGACCCTCGACGGGGATCTGTCGTCACGGCGCCACCGCGAACGCGTCTGCCGGCGGATCGCGTACATGCCGCAAGGCCTGGGCCGGAACCTGTATGCGACGCTGTCGGTCGAGGAAAACCTGCAGTTCTTCGCGAGACTGTTCGGCCACGATGCGGCGGAGCGCCGCCGCCGGATCGACGCGCTCACGCGCAGCACCGGCCTCCACCCGTTCCTCGACCGTCCCGCCGGCAAACTGTCCGGCGGCATGAAGCAGAAGCTCGGCCTGTGCTGCGCGTTGATCCACGATCCCGACCTGCTGATCCTCGACGAGCCGACGACCGGCGTGGATCCGCTCTCTCGCGCGCAGTTCTGGGATCTGATCGGACGCATTCGCGCCGCTCGCCCGGCGATGAGCGTACTGGTCGCCACCGCGTACATGGACGAGGCCCGGCGTTTCGACTGGCTGATCGCGATGGACGCCGGCCGCGTGCTGGCGACGGGCAGCCCCGGCGAACTGCTCGCCCATACCGGTTGCGACACGCTGGAAGCCGCGTTCGTCGCGTTGCTTCCGGACGCGCGCCGGCGCGGGCACCAGCCGATCCGGATCGAGCCTTTTCAGCCCGATGCTTCCGCCGGTTATGCGATCGAGGCGGATGCGCTGACGATGCGGTTCGGCGATTTCGTCGCGGTCGATCACGTGAGCCTGCAGATCCGCCGGGGCGAAATCTTCGGTTTTCTCGGCTCCAACGGCTGCGGCAAATCGACGACCATGAAGATGCTCACGGGGCTGCTCCCCGCATCCGAAGGCACCGCGACGCTATTCGGTCGACCGGTCGCCGCGGACGACATCGACACCCGCCGGCGAGTCGGCTACATGTCGCAAGGTTTTTCGCTGTACGGCGAACTGACCGTCCGGCAGAACCTCGTGCTGCATGCGCGCCTGTTCGGCGTACCGGAGCCGGAGGTATCCGGACGGGTTGCCGAAATGGTCGAGCGCTTCGGGCTCGCCGACGCGCTCGACGCGCTGCCCGAGCGCCTGCCGCTCGGCATGCGGCAGCGGCTGTCCCTCGCGGTGGCGATGGTGCACAAGCCCGAATTGCTGATCCTCGACGAGCCGACGTCGGGCGTGGATCCCGTCGCACGGGACGATTTCTGGCGACTGATGATCGAGCTCGCGCGGCACGATCGCGTGACGATCTTCATTTCGACGCACTTCATGAACGAGGCCGAGCGCTGCGATCGCATCTCGCTGATGCACGCGGGCCGCGTGCTCGCGAGCGCCGCGCCCGCGGAACTGGTTCGCATGCGCGGCGCCGGCACGCTCGAGGAGGCGTTCATCGGATACCTGACCGATGCGCAGCAAGCGGACGGCGCGTTGACGGAGGCACCGTCCGACGCCGGCTGGCTTGCCGCGCCGCCCGAGGCGGCCGGCACGAGCCACGGGGCCGCGTGGTTCAGCCCGGCGCGCGCCGGCAGTTATCTGTGGCGCGAGGTGCTTGAACTGCGACGCGACCCGCTGCGCGCGACGCTGGCGCTGTTCGGTTCGCTCGTGTTGATGTGCGTGATCAGTATCGGCATCAGTCTCGACGTCGACAACCTGACGTTCGCGGTGCTCGACCGCGACCAGTCGATCCTGAGCCAGGACTATGCGCAGAACCTCGCCGGCTCGCGCTACTTCGTGCCGCGCGCGCCGCTCGTGGACGATCGCGACATCGATCGCCGCATGCGCGGCGGCCACCTGTCGCTCGCGATCGAGATCCCGCCCGGATTCGCACGCGATGTCGCGCGCGGCCGGCGCGTCGAGATCGGCGCATGGGTCGACGGTGCGATGCCGATGCGCGCGGAGACGATCCGCGGCTATGTCGCCGGCATGCACGAGAACTGGCTGCGCGATCAGGCGAAGCGCCGGCTCGGCGCGTCGCTCACCCCCGCGGTCGACGTCGCCGTCCGCTATCGCTACAACCCGGACGTCAAGAGCCTGCCGGCGATGATTCCGGCGATCATGCCGATGCTGCTGCTGATGCTGCCCGCGATGCTCACGGCGCTCGCCGTCGTGCGGGAGCGGGAGCTCGGGTCGATCGTCAACCTGTACGTGACGCCGGTCACGCGGGCGGAATTCCTGCTCGGCAAGCAGGCGCCCTACGTGATGCTGGCGATGCTGAATTTCCTGCTGATGGTCGTGCTGGCCGACGTCGTATTCGGCGTGCGGATCAAGGGAAGTTTCGCGACGCTGGCGGCCGCGGTGCTGATATTCAACGTCGTGGCCACGGGCATCGGGCTGTTCGCGTCGACGTTCACCCGCAGCCAGATCGCCGCGATCTTCATGACGATCATCGGCACGCTGATCCCCGTCGTGCAGTTCTCGGGCCTGCTCACGCCGCTGTCGTCGCTCGAAGGCAGCGGCAAGTGGGTCGGGACGGTCTACCCGGCCACCTACATGCTCGCGATCAGCCGCGGCGTCTACAACAAGGCGCTCGGGCTGGCCGACCTGTCGTCACAGTTCTGGCCGCTGCTCGCGGCGGCACCGGTCATCCTGATCATGACCGGTCTCCTGCTGCGCAAACAGGAGCGCTGACCATGTCTCGCCTGCTCGCCATTTACCGGCTCGGCATCAAGGAACTCTGGAGCCTCGCCCGCGACCCGATCCTGCTCGCGCTCATCGTCTACACGTTCAGCGCGTCGATCTACGTCGCCGCCACCGCTCGCCCGGAAACGCTGCACAAAGTGCCGATCGCGATCGTCGACGAGGACGCGTCGCCGCTGTCGGCGCGCATCGTCGCGGCGTTCTTCCCGCCGCAGTTCGCGGCGCCGCCGATAATCGACGCCGTCGCGGCCGATCGCGGTCTCGACAACGGCGACTACACGTTCTCGCTAGATATTCCGCCGGACTTCCAGCGCGACGTGCTGGCCGGCCGCCATGCGACGATTCAGCTCAACGTCGATGCGACGCGCATGACCCAGGCATTCACCGGCAGCGGTTACGTCCAGCAGATCGTGTCCGGCGAGATCGACGCGTTCGTGCGGCGCTATCGCGGCACGCCGCGGCCGCCCGTCGATCTCGCGATGCGGATGCGCTTCAACCCGAATCTCGACGAGGTATGGTTCGGCGCGCTGATGGAGCTGATCAACAACGTGACGATGCTGTCGATGATCCTGACCGGGGCGGCACTGATCCGCGAGCGCGAGCACGGCACGATCGAGCATCTGCTGGTCATGCCGGTGACCGCGGCGGAAATCATGCTCGCGAAGGTCTGGTCGATGGGGCTCGTCGTCACGGTGGCGGCCGTCGCATCGCTGACGTTCGTGGTGGGCGGCGCATTGCACGTGCCGATTCCGGGCTCCGTGCCGCTGTTCGTCGCCGGGATGGCGTTGCACCTGTTCGCGACGACGTCGATGGGGATCTTTCTCGCGACGCTCGTGCGCAGCATGCCGCAGTTCGGGATGCTGCTCGTGCTCGTGTTGCTGCCGCTGCAGTTGCTCTCAGGCGGGCTGACGCCGCGAGAAAGCATGCCGCTGGCCGTGCAGGGCGTCATGCTGGCCGCGCCGACCACCCATTTCGTCGAGCTGGCGCAGCGCATCCTGTATCGCGGCGCCGGCTTCGATGCGGTATGGCTACAGTTCGCGGTGCTGTTCGCGATCGGATGCGCGCTGTTCCTGCTGTCGCTGATGCGGTTCCGCAAGACGATCGGCCAGATGACGTGACCGACCCGGCGAGCGGCACTGCGCCGCGCGCGCTGTCGCACTATCTTGGAGGCGTTCCCTGTGCAGACGACGGATCCTGGAGCGAGCGGAAGCCTTCCTGTATCTCGAGGATCTGCGTCGCGCAACCGTCGTATTGCCAGCCCGGGCCGCCATTGCTGTCGTACATGCCTTTGCACATCGCCTTGAGCCGGATCGTCGAGCTCCCGTCTGCCGATGCCGTACGGGACGCCCAGAGATAGACGTTTCCGGCCAGACTCGGCTGCGCGGTTTCGATCAGGTCCGAGCCGAATCGCGTGATCCGGGTCGACGAATGTCGTTCGATGAAGTCCCGGGTGCGATTCCACGCACGGTCGCATTCGGATTGCGTCGCACACCGCAGCAATGCCGTCTGGCGCGTCTCGAGCAGTTGCGTTTCCTTCTTCCTGAATGCGGCGGTATGCTCCTCTCCCGCGCAAGCGCTCAACGCGAGCAGCACGCTAATCGCCAACCATCGTCGTTTCATCGCCAACGCCTCGCACCGCCGTGAGTTCCATACGCAAACGCGCGGCATCGGCTGGGTCATCCGGCTTCCGAACGTGCCGCGCTGGTCGGCTCCGCGCACCACGTGCGCAAGCCTTGGTGTCGACTGTATGTGGGTGCCGACGGGCGCGGTTGACACACATCAAGCCCGCGAAACGGAGCGCCCCGCATGCCGGACGGCCGCTCGCCGCCATTCTCCTGTCGAATCGCCACGGTCGCGCGCTCCCTCGCACGCGGACACGGCAATCCCTGACTTCCGTCAAAGCGATTGCACGCACACGCGATGTAATCGGAACACCGAACTCCTCAACTCCCGGCGGGGCAAGCCATGAAACTGACTTTTCTCGGTGCGACCGAAACCGTGACCGGATCGAAGTATCTGGTCGAGCATCGCGACCGGCGCATCCTGGTCGACTGCGGCCTGTTCCAGGGCACGAAGAACCTGCGGCTGCGCAACTGGAACCCGCTGCCGGTCGCGCCCGACACGCTGGATGCGGTGGTCCTCACGCATGCGCATCTCGACCACACCGGCTACCTGCCGGTGCTCGCGCGCGACGGGTTTCGCGGCCCGGTGTACTGCACGCAGGCCACGGCCGAACTCTGCGACATCATGCTGCGCGACAGCGCGCGGCTGCAGGAGGAAGAAGCCGATTTCGCGAACCGGCACGGTTATTCGAAGCACCACCCGGCCCGGCCGCTCTATACGACCGACGATGCGCAGCGCGCGCTGCACCTGATGAAACCCGCCGCACTCGACGAATGCGTCGCACTGGGCGGCAGCCTGTCGTTCCGGCTGCTGCCCGCCGGTCACATCCTCGGCGCGGCCAGCGTCGTCATGCACTGGGATCACAAGGTACTGGCGTTCTCCGGCGATCTCGGCCGCTATCACGACCCGATCATGCAGCCGCCGACGCCGCCGGCGCATGCGGATTACCTGGTCGTCGAATCGACGTACGGCGACCGGCTGCATCCGGCATCGGACCCCGAGACCGAGCTGGCGGCACTGTTCGAAAACACCTTCTCGCGCGGCGGCGTGGTCGTGATCCCCTGCTTCACCGTCGGCCGCGCGCAGGAGATCCTGCACTACATCGCGCGCCTGAAAGCGGCCGGCCGCATGGCGCGCGTGCCGGTGTTTCTCGACAGCCCGATGGCGACGGACGTGACGGAGATCTATCGCCACCACGTCCTCGAGCACCGGCTGACCTTGTCGGAAGCGAACGCGCTCGGCCACGCGGCGACGATGATCCGCACGGTCGACCAGTCGAAGGCGATCGCCGACCATCAGGGGCCGATGGTCATCATTGCGGGAAGCGGCATGGCGACGGGCGGGCGCGTGCTGCATCACCTGAGCCGCTATGCGCCCGATCCGCGCAACACGATCGCGCTGGTGGGCTACCAGGCCGCGGGCACGCGCGGCGCGGCGCTGGCGGCTCATGAGCCGACGCTGAAGATTCACGGGGAGTACGTGCGCGTGCGTGCGCGGGTCGAGTCGATCGCGTCGCTGTCCGCGCATGCCGACTACGAGGAAATCCTGCGATGGCTCGGCACGATGCAACGCGCGCCGTTCCGGACCTTCGTCACGCACGGCGAGCCGGCGGCGGCCGATGCGCTGCGGCGGCGCATCGCCGAGACCCTGCATTGGCCGTGCGAGGTGCCGACCTACGGGCAGACCGTCGATCTCGACGAAGCTGAGCGCGACGATACGCGCGAACCGGCGGCGCCGTCATCCTGACGACGTGCGGCACACGAATGCCGCACGTGTCCCGTCATCCTGCGCGACGGGCGCCCGCTCCCGCCGCGCCGCGCGCCGTCATCACGCCACTTCGATGATGACTTTCAGTGCATGCGTTTCCGCGGCGCGGCCGAACGTGTCGTACGCGCGCTCGACGTCGTCGAGCGAAAAACGGTGCGTGATCAAACGCTTCGGATCGAGCCGCCCCGCGCGCACGGTCTTCAGCAGCATCGGCGTGCTGACCGTATCGACGAGCCGGGTCGTGATCGCGATGTTGCGATCCCACAGCTTCTCGAGATGCAGGTCGGCCTTCACGCCATGCACGCCGACGTTCGCGACGACGCCGCCCGGCGCGACGAGCGACGTGCACATCTCGAACGTCGCCGGAATCCCGACCGCCTCGATCGCGCAATCGACGCCGACGCCGTCGGTCAGCTTCATCACGTCCGCGACAGGGTCGCCATTGGCGCCGTCGAAGCAGTCGGTCGCGCCGAAGCGCCGCGCGACGTCGAGCCGGTTGCGGTCCGGGTCGATCATGATGATCTGCGCGGGCGAGTAAAACTGCGCGGTCAGCAGCGCCGCGAGCCCGATCGGCCCCGCGCCGACGATCGCGACCGAACAGCCCGGCTGCACCTTGCCGTTCAGCACGCCGCATTCGAATCCGGTGGGCAGGATGTCGGACAGCATCACGAGCGCATCCTCGTCCGCGCCGGGCGGAAGCCGGTACAGGCTGGTCTGCGCGTGCGGAATGCGCACGTACTCGGCCTGCGTGCCGTCGATCCGGTTGCCGAGGATCCAGCCGCCCGTCGTGCAATGCGAGTACAGGCCGCGCCGGCAGTATTCGCACCGGCCGCACGATGTGATGCACGAGATCAGCACGTGATCGCCCGGCTGCAGCGAGTCGACCGCCGCGCCGACCTGCTCGACGATCCCGACGCCCTCGTGGCCGAGGACGCGGCCGGGTTCGCACGACGGCACGTCGCCCTTCAGGATGTGCAGGTCGGTGCCGCAGATCGTCGTGCGCGTCACGCGGACGATCGCGTCGGTCGGCGCCTGCAGCTCCGGCATCGGCCGCCGTTCGAGCGCCTTGCGCCGCGGCCCCTGGTATACGAGTGCTTTCATTGCGTCATCTCCGTCGAAAGGGAGGTTCGTTCGTTGATCGGGCCCGGCGTGCGCGTTGCGGGCCGGCGTCGCATGCGCCGGCAGCGCTGCCGATGCGCAGGCCCGATGCCGCCGCGACGACGAGCGGCGCGATCGAAAACGCCGCCGGTCAGGTTCTTCATGTTTCCAGCACGTAAGCGCCGGGCGCCGCCCCCAGGCCGGCGTCCGGCGTGCGTGCCGGCACGTCGCCCGACCCGTGCGCGCGCAGCCAGTCGCGCCAGCACGTCCACCACGACCCGTCGACGGCGCGCGTTTCGTTCACGAAGTCGTGCTGGCTGCGGTAAGGCGCGCCCGGTTCGCGGGTGGCGTGGCGATAGTGGCGGCCCGGATGGCCGGGTTCCGACACGATGCCTGCGTTATGGCCGCCCGAGGTCAGCACGAAAGTCAGCGCGTTGTGCGTGAGCAGGTGGAGCTTGTAGACGGAGTGCCACGGCGACACGTGATCGCGCTCGGTTCCGACCACGAACATCGGCACGTCGATATCCGACAGCGCGACCGGCCGGCCGTCGACGCAATAGCGGCCTGCCGCGAGGTCGTTGTCGAGGAACAGCCGCTTCAGGTATTCCGTGTGCATCCGGTACGGCATGCGCGTGACGTCCGCATTCCACGACATCAGGTCGTTCGGCTTCGTGCGCTTGCCGAGCAGATACTCGCTCATCATGCGCGACCAGATCAGGTCGCGCGCATTCAGCAGCTCGAACGCGGCGGACATCTGCGAGCCGTCCAGGTAGCCTTGCCGCCACATCAGCGCGTCGAGCGCGGACAGCTCGCTCGCGTCGACGAACAGGCCGAGTTCGCCGGGTTCGCTGAAATCGGTCTGGGCCGCGAGCAGCGAGACGGAACGCAACGCGTGGTGCTGCCGCCCGTCGCGCGCGAGCGCCGCCGCGCCGATGGCCAGCAGCGTGCCGCCGAGGCAGTAGCCGACCGCGTGGACGGCTTCGCCGCACCGCTCGCGAACGGCGTCGAGCGCGGCGAGGCAGCCGTCGCGCAGGTAATCGTCGAGCCCGAGATCGCGCGACTCCGCGCCCGGATTGCGCCACGAGATCGCGAACACGGTGTAGCCCGCGTCGACCAGGAAGCGGATCAGCGAATTGTGCGGCTGCAGGTCGAGGATGTAGTACTTCATGATCCACGACGGCACGATCAGGATCGGCTCGCGTGCGACGCCGGCCGTCGTCGGTTCGTACTGCAGCAATTCGCACAGTGCGTTGCGCCATACGACCCGGCCCGGCGTGATCGCGACGTCGCGCCCGGGCAGATAGGCCCGGCCATCGCGCGGACGGGCGCCGCCGGCGCGATCGATCAGCGCGCCGAGATCGTCCAGCCAGTGCCGCGCACCGGCCGCGAAATTGGCGCCGCCGCTGCGTATCGTCGCGTCGAGCACGACCGGATTGGTCGCGATGAAATTACCCGGCGAGCATGCGTCGAGCCATTGCCGCGCGGCGAACCCGACGAGTGCCTCGTGATGCCGCTCGACGCCCCGCACGCCGCGCGTCGCATCGTGCCACCAGTACTGGATCGACAGGAAGCCGTCGCGATACGCGCAAAACGGCCAGTTCGACCATGCCGGTGCGGCGAAACGCGGATCGGCCTGCCCGGCATGCACCGTCAGCCCGGCTTCGTCCGGGTCGTCGGACGCGCCGTTCGCCGCCGGCAACGGACCGGCCGCGCGCCATGCCTGCCACGCGAGTTCGAAACACTTTCCGGGCGACACGGCGAGATGCGCGCCCCAGTCGATCACGGCCAGCGCCAGCGACACCGGCGACAAGCCGAGTGTCATCGCGGCCAGGCTCGCCCGCGCCGCGCGATCCCATTGTTCAGCCGGCGACACGTCGGGCCGCTCGCCCGCGCACGGACGCGGGGCCTGCGCGAGCTCACCGGCGTCGGCAGCCGGACGGCGCGTGACCGGCACGTGGATGACGGAATCATTCATCGCATGTGCATGCCGCCGTTGACGTCGAATTCCGCGCCGGTCGCGAATGCGCCCGTGTCCGAGCACAGCCACGCGACGAGCGCCGCGATTTCGTCGGGGTTGCCGAGGCGCCCCAGCGGAATCTGCGGCAGGATTTTCGTGTCGAGCACGTCCTTCGGCACCGACTCGACCATCGCGGTCGCGAGGTAGCCCGGCGACACCGTGTTGACCGTCACGCCGTGTCGCGCGAGTTCGAGCGCGAGTGCCTTCGTGAAACCGTGAATGCCCGCCTTGGCGGCCGCATAGTTGGCCTGCCCGTACGCGCCTCTCGAGCCGTTCACCGAGCCGACGTTGACGATGCGGCCGAAGCCGGCTTCGATCATGCCGGGCACGAACGGCTTCGTCATGTTGAACATGCTGTCGAGATTGGTGCGCAGCACCGCGTCCCACATGCTCTTGGTCATCTTCACGAAGCTGGCGTCGCGCGTGATGCCGGCGTTGTTGACGAGCACGTCGACATGTCCGAATTGCGCGAGCACGCGCGCCGCGCAGTGCTGGCACGAGTCGTAGTCGGCGACGTCGACCTCGAACGCATGGAAGCTGCGCCCTGCTTCGCGTTCTTGTACCAGCCAGGTCGCGATATGGTCGTTGTGCTCCGTGTGCGAC
The DNA here is from genome assembly GCF_016899445.1 of Burkholderia sp. MS455. Lineage (NCBI taxonomy): Bacteria > Pseudomonadati > Pseudomonadota > Betaproteobacteria > Burkholderiales > Burkholderiaceae > Burkholderia > Burkholderia sp. MS455. The sequence goes on along the minus strand of NZ_CP041779.1, from coordinate 1,885,971 downwards.
ACGGCGACGGTCATGCCAGCGGCGTGCAGACGACGGCTGATCGCGGCGCCCAGGCCGCCCGTGCCGCCCGTCACGAATGCGACACGGTCAGCGCACATGATCGTGCTCCTGCGTCGCATTCGCGCCGGCCATGTCCGTCATGCCGCGTCCGAACGCCGCCATCCATTCGTGCCACGGCATGCTCGCTTCGTTGACCACGGCCAGCCGGCTCACGTCGGGCAGCCAGTCGGTCTGGTAGCGCGACAGCATGTCCGCGCCATACTCGCGCAGCCACGTGCGCCAGACCCCCGCCTCCTCGTATTGCGTGCGCATGCCCCATTCGACGGCGTCCTGCCAGATCGCGGCACTCGCGATCGCATAATCGCGCATCACGCGCTGTGCCGCCGCGCCGAACTCGGTCCATTCGCGCGTTTGCGCGAGCGCCTGCTGCAACTGCCGCGCCGCGTCGCGATCCCGCTCGATGCGCCGTCCCGTCAGCGCATGCCATTCGTGCTGCCAGTCGCGATTCAGCGCGAACAGGCGCAGCGCGATGTCGCAGGCTGCCCGGCACGCGCCGTTCGGTGTCGTCAAAGCGTCGGTGGTCATCGTCTTCCCTCTGTCGATTCGGTCGAAGGGTCGGCCCCCCGGCTGCACCCCGGGCGGCACCCGTCTTGCGCCGCCTGCCCGGTACCGGCCGCGACCGCCTCACTGTGCGGCTGTGCGGCACGGCAGCCGTTGATCTGCGTCAAGCGCGCGGGAAGCCCGCTTCGTAGACTGAATTGCAATGGCGGATACACCGTCGATGGAGCGATCCCGATGAGCTACAAGAGCATGGTCGTGCATCTCGATACGAGCGTTCGCGCGCATTCGCGCCTCGAGCTCGCGTTGCGTCTCGCGCGGCGCTTCAAGGCGCACCTGACCGGGGTGTTCGCGATCTACACACCGGAGCCGACTTCGTTTTACGTGATGGCCGGTTCCGCCGATTACTTTCGCGAACAGCGCGACCAGCGCGACGAGCGTCTCGCCGCGCTCGAACGCCTGTTTCATGCCGAAACGGCACGGGCCGGCGTATCGTCGGCCTGGATTCGCGCCGACGAGCGCGCCAACGTCGCGGTGCCGCGTCTCGCGCGTCTCGCGGATCTCGTGATCGCGGGCCAGAGCGACCCGAACGATCCCGAAACCTATATCGACGACCAGTTTCCGGAAACGCTCGTGCTGTCGGCGGGGCGTCCGGTGCTGTTCGTGCCGTATGCCGGGGAATTCCCGTCGCTCGGCGAACGCGCGCTGGTGGCGTGGGACGGCAGCCGCGAGGCCACGCGCGCCGCGCACGACGCGCTGCCCTTTCTCGAGCACGCGAAACGCACGACGGTCGTCGCGGTGGTCGACGGCGATTCCGAAGCGGCGACCACCCGCATTCCGGCCGCGGATGCCGCGCTGATGCTTGCGCGCCACGCGCCGGACGTCAACGTGCTCGACATCGATAGCGGCCCCGGCACGTCCGTCGGCGACACGCTGCTGTCGCGCGCGTACGAAACGGGCAGCGATCTGCTCGTGATGGGCGCGTACGGCCATCCGCGCTGGCGCGAACTGCTGATGGGCGGCGCCACGCGCACGGTGCTGGCGTCGATGACGCTGCCGGTACTGATGTCGCACTGAGGATGTCGCACTGAGCGCGCCGATGCGTACGCTCGCGCTGCTCGTCGTCGAGCCGGCCGACGCAGCGTGGATTGCGGCACGCGATGCGGTGCGGCGGCTGCGACGCGACGGCGCCGCTTGATCCAGATCAGCGCGATCGGCGCGCGTGCGCCGATGATGAAATCGTTGACACGCGTTCAGAGGGAACCGCCATGTACTCGAACATTCTGGTCGCGCTCGACGGCAGCGAACCGTCGTCCCGCGCGCTCGACGCCGCACTGACGCTTGCGTCGGAATCGGGCGCGCGGCTCACGCCGGTCTACGTCGTCGACTTCCTGGTGCCGGCCTACGACATGTACGGCTACGATCCGTCGATCCTGATCGACGCGTTCCGCGAGGAAGGGCTGCGCGTCACCGACGACGCGGCGAAGCGCATGGCTGCGCGCGGCGTAACCGGCACGCCGCGGATCGCCAATGTCGATCCGGGCGGCGAAGACGTCGCGCAGCGGCTCCTGATCGTCGCGAAGGAAGCCGGCGCCGACCTGATCGTGATGGGCACCCACGGCCGGCGCGGCTTCAGCCGCCTCGTCCTGGGCAGCGTCGCCGAGCGCTTGCTGCGGCGGGCCGCGTGCCCCGTGCTGATGATTCCGGCGAGTTGCGCGCCGGTACCCGCTGCGGCGCCCGCCGCCGCATCGACCGAAAAGGAGCCGTCATGAGCTACAAGACCCTGCTCGTCCATCTCGACGATAGCGATCGTTGCGCGACGCGCGTCGAACTGGCGCTCGAACTCGCAGGACGCTGGAACGCGCACCTGATCGGCCTGTACGTGGTCTGCCAGGATCTCTTCGAACCGTTGCGGCGGCCCGACGAGCCGCTCAAGCTCGCGGAGTACGAGCGCCTGTGCGAACAGCGGCGCAAGGACGCGGAGGAGAAATTCCTCGAAGCCGCCGAGCGCGCGGGGCGCAGCGTCGAATGGCAGGCGCCCGCCGGCGCCGCGACCGACGCCGCGATCCTGCATGCGCGCCATGCCGACCTGCTCGTGCTCGGCCAGGAGGATCCGGACGACCGCCTGACGCACGTCGCGCACCATTTCATCGAGGACGTCGTGACGGGCAGCGGCCGTCCGGCGCTCGTCGTGCCGTACGCGGGCGACGTGCGCAAGATCGGCGAGAACGTGCTGATCGGCTGGGACGGCGGACGCGAAGCCGCGCGCGCAATGGCCGACGCGCTGCCGCTGCTCGCGCGTGCGCGCTTCGTCAACGTCGAGACGGTCAGCCACGGGCAACCCGATCCGGACAAGACGCCGGCAGGCGTGGACGTCGCCGCATACCTGGAGCGCCACGGCATCCGCGCATCGTTCTCGACGACGACACGCCCAGGCACGGTCGGCGTCGGCGCGACGCTGCTGAACCGGGCCACCGACCTTCACGCGGACCTGATCGTGATGGGCCTGTACAGCCATACCCGGATGCACGAGCGCGTACTCGGCGGCGCGACGCGCACGATCCTCGAAACCATGACGGTGCCGGTGCTGCTGTCGCACTGAGCATGAACGCGAACGGGGCGGCCTCCGTCGGCCGCCCCGTCGTCCTGGCGGATCACGACGCGCCCGAATCGTCGCGGACCAGCAGCACGGGCCGGTCCGCGGTGCGCAGCAGCGACTCGGCGACGCTGCCGAGCAACGCCCTGCGAACACCCCGCCGGCCGTGCGTCCCCATCACGATCAGGTCGGCATCGCAGTCGGCGGCCGCGCGCGCCAGCACCGACGCCACGTTCTCGCCGCACGCGTCGATCGTTTGCGCGGTGCCGCGCACCCCGCACAGCCGGAACGCGGTCTCGGCATCGGCGACCGCCGTCGCCGCGCGGTCTGCCCCTACTCCGCCCGGGTCGATCCGATCGACATAGCCGCTATCGATATTCGTCGGCTGCGGCGTATCCGACACGACGCACACGGCGACGACGAGGCCGCCCGACGCGCGGGCGAGCGTTATCGCCTCGTCGAGCGCGAGCCGCGCGCCGCGACTGTCGTCGAGCGCGGCGAAGATCCGTTCATACATGGCGCCTCCCGGTTTATCCATCCCGTTCCGGCCGGATCGGGATCTTCAGTCTGGGCCCGCCGCAGTCCGGCCCGTTGACACCGATCAAGCGGGCCTCGCGCCGGACATGGCGGCCCCGGGCATGCGCGCCGATTGGCGAACACCTGCAAGACGCGCATCCTCGAGAAAATGCAGATGCCGAACGATGCGGCGCTCGTGCGTTACGCCGTACGCCACAAGCTGTTCGACGACCCGGACGAACCCTGAGCGCGACAAGACGCCGCACGCTTGTAGGAATTGCCCTACAGCCCTTCTTCAACGCCTACTTAATCTTCCATTTCCGCTGATTACATTCGCGCGTCCGGCTGTCCATACTTCCCGTCAAGAAAAACAAACACGCGTGCCTCCCGGAGCGGCGCGGCGGCGCAGTCCTGCCTCGACTGCATCGTCGTCCCGACGCCCCGGTGCGGCGCGTCCTTGATGAAGGCGGCGAAGATTCACGCCGCCCGTAGCGGCCAGCGCGACCGTGCCCACGCGATTCGCCGCCGCCCAACAAACCGGAGCAGATCATGCAGAGCCATGCCGAAGTGTCGATGCCGCCGCAGTCGCGCCCCTTTATTCCGCTGCACCCCGTCGAGCGGTCGGACCAGCCGAAGCGCGCGTCGTCCCGCTGTTCTTCGTGCGCGCTGCGCGCCGTTTGCCTGCCCCAGGAACTGACACCCGACGATTTCGTGCGGGTCGACGCGATGATCTGCACGACGCGTCATGTCAAGCGCGGCGACACCCTGTATCGGGCCGGCGATACATTCAACAGCATCTATGCGGTGAGAACCGGATCGTTCAAGACCGTCGTCATGCATCGCGACGGCGACGAGCAGGTGACCGGCTTCCAGATCGTCGGCGAATCTCTCGGACTGGAGGGGGTGCACACCGGCCATCACAACGGCGATGCGATCGCGCTCGAGGACAGCACCGTCTGCATCATTCCGTTCGGCCAGCTCGAACAGATCTGCCGAGAAGTACGGACGATGCAGCACCACGTCTACCAGATGATGAGCGGCGAGATCGTCCGCGAGTCCGCGTTGATGCTGCTGCTCGGTACGATGAGCGCGGAACAGCGCGTGGCCGCGTTCCTGCTGAATCTCTCCACGCGTTTCAAGGCGCGCGGCTACTCGGCCGCGGAGTTCGTGCTGCGGATGACCCGCGACGAGATCGGCGAGTATCTCGGCATGAAACTCGAGACGGTCAGCCGCATGCTGTCGAAGTTCCAGCAGAAAGGGCTCGTCGCGGCGCAGGGCAAGCAGATCCGCATCGTCGATTCGGAAGAACTCGCGCGCATCTGAGCGCGCGGGTTTCCCGGCTCGCACGTCGCGCGGTTCAGCCGCGCATGTCGAGTACGGCGGCGCCCGATAGATGCCCCATGCGCAGGTCCGAGAGCGCGCGGTTCGCGTCGGTCAGCGCATAGCGCGTTGCTTCGACCCGCAGCGGCGTCGCGTCGGCGATCCGCATGAACGCGACGGCATCCGCGCGCGTCAGGTTGGCCACCGATGCGATTCGGCGCTCGCCCCACAGCCACGCGTACGGAAAAGCCGGGATGTCGCTCATGTGAATGCCGCCGCACACGACGATCCCGCCCTTGTCGACCGCCCGCAGCGCCGCCGGCACCAACGCGCCGACCGGCGCGAAAATCAGCGCGGCGTCGAGCGTTTCGGGCGGCGCTTCGTCGCTGCCGCCTGCCCATGCCGCCCCCAGCGACAGCGCAAGCCGCTGCGCAGCGGTATCGCCGGGTTTCGTCAGCGCGAACACCCGGCGTCCTTCATGGTGTGCGATCTGCGCGACGAGATGCGCTGCCGCGCCGAACCCGTAGATCCCGATTCGCCGTGCGTCGCCGGCCATGCGCAACGTACGGTAGCCGATCAGGCCGGCGCAAAGCAGCGGTGCGGCCTCCCGGTCGGCGTAGCGCTGCGGCAGATGCACGCAATAACGGTGGTCCGCAACGGTGCGCTCGGCATAACCGCCGTCGATCGTATAGCCGGTGAATCCGGGGCTGTCGCACAGATTCTCCCGTCCGGCGGTGCAATACGCGCAATGCCCGCAGGTCCGGCCGAGCCATGGCACGCCAACCCGGTCGCCGACCGCGAAACCCGTCACGCCTGAGCCCAGCGAGCGTACCGTCCCGACGATTTCATGCCCCGGAATCAGCGGCAGCTTCGGATGCGCGAGATCGCCGTCGACGACGTGGAGATCGGTACGGCACACGCCGCATGCGTGCACGTCGATCAGCAGCTGGCCCGCCGCGGGCCGTGGGTCCGGCACGTGTGCCTCGCGCAAATCCGGTGTCGTACCGTCGAACATCATCGCAAGCATATGAGCCTCCCCCGCGCGATCGGCGTCGCGCGCTTCGCTTGTTCCAAGCGTAGGCGCCTGGAACCGTGTCCGTACGACTCGCTGACGCGGGCTTGACGTGGGTCAACGGCCGCCGGCCGGTTGCTGACAGGATGAAATGGCGTTCCGCCGCTGGCCGGCTCCCTGGAGATTGCCGAATGACATCCGTTACCCCCGTTGCTGCAAGCCCCCGTCTCGACGATCGACTGCGGTCGCTGCTGGGCTACGCGGTGCTGGCGCCGTCGAGCCACAATTCCCAGCCGTGGCGGTTCATCGTCGACGGCACGACGATTGCTGTCTGCGCGGACCGGGTTCGCGCGCTGCCCGTGGTCGATCCGTATGATCGCGAACTGATCATCAGTTGCGGGGCGGCGTTGCTCAACCTCCGCGTCGCGCTCAATCATGCCGGGATCGCGCATACGATCAGCGCGTTCCCGTCCGACGTCGATCCCGACGTCCTGGCACTCGTGCGCGTGTGTGACGACGGCTACACCGACGCGGAGCTGGGTACGCTGTTCGCCGCGATCCCCGAGCGCGTCACGACGCGCGCCCCGTTCGAATCCGAACCCGTTCCGGACGCGCTCCCGCACGAGCTGATCGCGGCGGGCGCCGCGGAAGGCGCGGACGTGGCCTGTGCCGACTCGATCGCGCGGCGCGCGCGGGTGGCCGAGGTGATCGCCGACGCGGATCGCCAGCAGTTCGCCGACCCGCGGTTCCGGCGCGAACTGGCGAGCTGGATCGATCCGCGCCGGCACGTCGACGGCATGCCCGCGTTCGCGGCCGGCGTGCCGGCACTGCTGGATTTCGCGGCGCCGCTCGTGACGACCGCGGTGCGCACGTTCGATCTCGGCAACGGCCTGGCCGCGCTGCATCACCAGCTCGTCGGTGCGTCGCCGCTGATCGTCTGCATCGCGACGGCTCGCGACGATCGCGAGGCCTGGCTCGCCGCCGGGCAAGCGCTCGAGCGCATGCTGCTCGTCGCGACGCGTGCGGGCTACACGGCGTCGTACCTGAACCAGCCGATCGAGACGGCCGGACTGCGCGCGCAGCTGTGCGACATGCTCGCGCTTCGCGGGCATCCGCAACTGCTGTTGCGCATCGGGCGCGGCCCGCATGTGCCGCATTCGCCGCGCCGACCGCTCGACGAAGTGATTTCCTGATCGCGCGCCGCGCCCGCTTTCGTCCTGACGAGGAAAAAAACATGAACGTCACGCGCCTACTCGCCGCCTGCATGCTCGCCGCGACGGCCGGCATCGCGGCCGCCCAGACGGCGGTGCCCGAACCGACCGCGCTCGTCGATGCCCAGCACTGCATGTTTTGCCATACATCCGACATGCCGTTTCTTGCGCCATCGTTCCACCAGATTGCAGAACGTTACCGGGGCGTGCCGCACGCCCAGGAGCAACTCGAAATCAAGCTGCGCCTCGGCGGCCGCGCGCATTGGGGCGATACGCCGATGCCGTCCGCCGCCGAGCGCGGCGGGCCGCTCACGCGTGACGACGCCCGTCAACTGGTGCAATGGGTCCTGAGTCAGTAACCGGCCTTGTCAGCTCCCCCTTCCACCATGAGCGCCGTCAAACCGACCGCTGTCAGGGCCCGGCAACGTCGCGCGCGACCCTCGCGCCCGCTGTCGCCGCGGATGCGGCGCCGGGCCGACACCGCGAACTGCATACAGGCCGATGAAGACACGACGCTCCTGAAGCGCCCCGGCATGCGGGGCATCCGGCTGCAACTCGACTACTGGAAAGCCGAGGAGCGCCTGCAGCAGGAACGCATCGGCCACACGATCGTGATCTACGGCAGCACGCGCATCGTCGCGCCCGCCGAAGCCAATGCGCGGCTGCGCGAAGCGAGCCGTGCGCTGGCGGAGCGGCCGCACGACGCTCGCCGGCGTCGCGCCGTCGCGGTCGCGAGTCGTCTGGTCAAATACAGTGCCTACTATCGCGTCGCGCGCGAATTCGGGCGCATCGTCGGCCGTGCCGACCGGCGTACCCGCACGGCAAGGCTCGCCGTGATCACCGGCGGCGGCCCGGGCATCATGGAGGCCGCCAATCGAGGCGCCTACGAAAACGGTGCACCGAGCATCGGCTTGAACATCGAACTTCCGCGCGAACAGGCGCCCAATCCCTATCTCACGCCGGCCCTGTGCTTTCGCTTTCACTATTTCGCGATCCGCAAGCTGCATCTGCTCGAACGCGCGAAAGCCGCCGTGTTCTTCCCGGGCGGGTACGGCACCTGCGACGAGTTGTTCGAGGTGCTGACGCTCCTGCAGACCCGGAAGATCGCGCCGCTTCCGGTCATACTCGTCGGCGAAGCATACTGGCGCCGCGTCGTCGATTTCGCCTTTCTCGCGGATGACGGGATGATCGATCGCAGCGATCTCGACTTGTTCGTCTATTGCGAATCCGCGCAGGACATCTGGCACGCAATCGGCTGCTGGTATGCGCAGCGGCGATCACGGCCGCCGCGGCGCGCGATGTAGGAATCGGCCGATTTCATCTGCCCGTTTCCTACACGCGGTTCGGGGCTGCCTGATTGAATCCCGCGGGAGCGGAAACGATACTGGATGCACGACGACCGGTCGTACCGCACATCGATTCCCGGCCGTTCGCCCAGGAGAGCCGTCATGCTACATGCGATGTCTTGTTTCGAACCGGGCAGCCGGCCGCACCGGCACCTCCAGGTCCGCTGCGCAAGGATGCACGGTACCCGATACGCAGACGCTCCTCGCACTTGCGCGCGAAGCCGGCATGATGGTCATGCTCGATGCCCAGATCGGGCGCGAACGCTACGAAAGCGTGACGGGATCGCTTGCCTCGCTGGCCCGTTTTGCCCAGGCGCTGCAGCTTTCGGCGCTCCAGGCTGCGTGATGTCGAGCGCCGTCGTGTCGCGCCGCCGGTATCCGGTCAGGCGGCCGCGCTCCCGTCATCCGGCGCAATGGCGCTTCCCGCTCTTGCGTTTCTCGCGCCTGTTACGGTCCGACGGCATCCCGTCGAATGCACGCTTGCCGGAGCAAGCCATGTCAGTCGCCCCGGCTTTTCCGTGACGAAACCGCGATGAACCGGCCTCTTTCCGGACGCATCGCACGCATGCTCCCGGGAATCGCTCTGCTCGCGAACTACCGGCGTGCGTGGCTCTCGCGCGACCTGTATGCGGGCTTGGCGCTCTCCGCGGTGCTGGTTCCGGTCGGCATGAGCTACGCGCAGGCGGCCGGCCTGCCCGCCGTCACCGGGCTCTACGCATCGATCGCCGCGTTGCTCGCCTATGCGGTGCTCGGACCGAGCCGGATCCTCGTCCTGGGCCCGGATTCCGCGCTGGCCGCGTTGATCGCAGCGGCCATCGCGCCGCTCGCCGACCATGATCCGCAGCGGGCCGTCGCGCTGTCCGGCGCGCTGGCACTATCGGCCGGAACGATCTGCATCCTGCTCGGTACGCTCCGCCTCGGGTTCGTCACCGATCTGCTGTCGCGCCCGATCCAGTACGGTTACCTGAACGGCATCGCCATCGCCCTTGCAGTCGGCAGGCTGCCGGAGCTGTTCGGCATGTCCGTGCCGGGCAACGACGTGTTCTCCAGCCTGTCGCATATCGTGCGGGCGCTCGTCGAGCGCCGGTTTTCCATCGATGCGTGCGTGCTGGGCGTGGGCGTTCTGGCGGCGATTGCGGCCATGAAACGCGTGACGCCGCGTTGGCCCGGCGTATTGATCGCCGTGCTGGCGGCGACCCTGGCCGCACGCGTATTGCCGTTGCACGGGGTCGCGACGGTCGGCGCGTTGCCCGCCGGCGCGCCCATGCCCCATCTTCCGGCCGTGTCGCTCGCCGACGTGACCGCGCTTGCGTCCGGCGCGGTCGCCGTGGCACTGGTGTCGTTCGCCGACATCAGCATGTTGTCGCGCGCCCTTTCCGCTCGTGCAGGCGACACGCCGGACCGCAACCAGGAACTGGTCGCATTGGGGGCGGCCAATCTGCTGGCTGGCGTGATGCAGGGCTGCGCGGTCAGCAGCAGCGCGTCCCGCACGCCCGTCGCGATTGCCGCGGGCGCGCAAAGCCAGGTCACGAATCTCGTCGCGGCGGCCTGCATCGTGTTGCTGCTCATTGTCGCGCCGGCGCTGCTGACGCTCGTCCCGCGTGCGGCGCTGGCTGCCGTGGTGATTTACGCCGCGTTCGGCATCGCCGACGTCCGCGGCGTGGTACGACTGTATCGAATGCGCCGCGGCGAATGCCTGATTTCGGTGCTGTGCCTTGCGGGCGTCGTCGGCATGGGTGTCGTACCGGGTGTCCTGCTTGCGAGCGCGCTGTCGCTGCTGTCGTTCGTCTGGCGGGCCTGGCATCCGTACGATGCGGTGCTTGGCCGGCTGGCGGGCGTTCGCGGTTATCACGACATTGCGCGACATCCGGACGCCGTGCAAACACCCGGGCTCGTGCTGTTCCGCTGGGATGCCCCGCTCTTCTATGCCAATGTCGAGATTTTCTGCGAGCATCTGCACGCTGCGCTCACGCAAGCGACGGGCCCGGTCGATCGAGTCGTCGTCGCGGCAGAACCCGTCACCGATATCGATGTCAGCGCGGCGGACCGGCTCGTGGCGCTTCGCGAGGAACTCGGCGAGCAAGGCATCGCGCTGAATTTCGCGGAAATGAAGGGCCCGGTGAAGGATCGCCTGCGCGCTTACGGCTTGTTCGACGTATTCGGATCAGCCAGCTTCTTTCCGACCGTGACCGACGCGGTCGCGCATCATGTCCAGCGGCAAGGCGAACACGTCGCGCGTCCGTCGTCACCGGGTTCCGCACGAGATCCGGCGGACGAGTAGTCACACGAATGCGTGCGATGGCGCGTGTCGCCTTGCGTGACCCGGGAAATCATCGTCGATGCGACACGTCCGCGACGGCCGGCGATTCAGACCGTGAACGTGTTCGATTTCCTCATCTCGACCCACGTCATCCCGGCTCGCAGCCCTTCGACCGCGGCCTCGCGCTCGGTGGCATGGGCCCTGTTATGCGCGAACGTGTGTTCGCATGCGCCATCCGGCGACGTGAGCGTCACATGGATCCTGCAATGATAGCCGCCCGTTTCGGCGGCGATCGTCTCGATCGCCACCGACCAGTCCGCGTCATGTACCTCGCCTGACACTGTCATCTGACTTCCCTCCATCATCCACGCGGACGGCGCATCCGGCCGCCGCTGGCCGGGTTCACTCGACGACCAGGTCGTCGACGACGGCACGCACGCCTCGTGCGGACCACGCGGCACCGCGCACGGCCTTGCGCTCGGAGAACGAGCCGACCTTGCCGGAGAGCCGCACGGTGCCGTCGCGCACCTCGATCGCGATGTGCTTCGCCTCGCGCTCCGCGTGACGCATGATCGCGCGCTTGATGTTGCTGCCGATGTCGGCCGATCCGATCGCCCCCTGCACGCTGATGTGGTTGGTCACGCCGGTCACGCTGCGCATCTGCGAGATCGCGCGCACGGCCGCATGGCTCTGGTATGCCCAGTCGACCGTGCCGGACAGCGTGATCCAGCCGTGCTCGACCTGCACCTTGACCGCATCGTCGTTCAGACCGACCGTCCAGTGCAGGACCGACCGCACGGCGTTGGCGATGTCCTCGTCGGTGCGGACGTCGTCGTCAGGCAGATGCACGGTCATGTCGACGACGAGTGCCTTGACGCCGGCCACGCGGTTCGCCGCGCGCTCGATCGCCAGTTTCTCCGCGTAGCTTGGCGGGTGACCCGAAATCGTCACGATCCGGTCGGCCACCTCGACACCGATGCGGGTCGCGTCGATCGCCGGGTCCGACTCCAGTTCATCCTGAACGTCCTGCTTCAATTGCTTGTCGGTTTTCATCGCGTGCACTCCTGTGAGCCGCGGCGCGCCTGTCCGCCGCATGCAGCCAGATTTGCACACGCGCGGCGCCGGATCGCTGATGCAGGTCAACGGATATCTCGTGCCGCCGGATCACCCGATCGTCAGCTTCTTCTGTCCGGCCGGCGTCTTCTTCGGCAGCGTCAGCGACAGCACGCCGTCCTGATACGCTGCCGTCGCGTTCGCGTCGTCGATTTCGCCGGGCAGCGAGAATGAGCGACTGATCGTGCCGCTGTAGCGCTCGCGCCGGATCACGCGCTCGCCTTCCTTCTGCTCGTTGTTGCGTTCGATCTTTGCGTTGATCGATACGGTCCGGCCCGTCACCTGGACGTCGATGTCGTCCTTCGCGACGCCGGGCAATTCCGCGTTGACCTTGTAGGCATTATCGCTTTCCGTGACGTCGATCTTCATCGACGCGAGATCGGGTTCGTCCGTCAGCGTCATGCCTCGCAACGGCCTGAACAGCCCCTGAAACAGGTCGGAGACGGGATCGATCGAAAACGGATCGTAGCGAGTCAGGTTGCTCATGATATGTACTCCTCGAACGGTTGAATCGACCCGGCGCGTTCGTCCTGACGGTGCCGGACCGGAATGCGGGACGCGTCGCTGCGGCATACGCCTGTCGCGCGGGGAACGAACCGTCCCGTCAGGAATCCAGCGTAGACGGGCGGGCCGGCTGCGGCTTGATACGCGTCAACGGCGCGAGCCGGTTACGTGCAGAACCGGAAAAATCCGCTGTGGAGCAGGATCGGCCGGCCGCCGAGTTCCTCGAGCATGCGGCGTGCCGCGCTTTCGATGGCGGGACGATTGCACGAGAACGCGGCCACGAGATCCGGCTCCCGAGGCGACGCGGCGAGGAAATGATCTTCCAGTGCCGCGGCCGTGATCGCGCATTGCACGCGCCGGCCTTCTACCAGTGCCGGAAAGGCCAGCGCAGGCTCCTGCCCGGAATATGACGGTGATTCGACGGGAAACGAGATTTCCATGACGCTCTCCTGACGGGATGGCGCACCGACCGGCGCTTGCGCAGTTGCGCTATGCGGCCGCAACGGCTGCACGCGTCGCGTCGTCGCCGCGCACGAGCAGTACCGGGCAACTCGACGTGCGCAGGAAGCGTTCCGCGACACTGCCGAGCATCGCGCGCCGGATGCCGCGCCGGCCATGCGTGCCGAGTACGGCCAGATCGATCGCATGTTCGGCGACATAGTGCTGCAGGCGTTCCGCAACATCCTGACCGAGCTCCGTTTCGGCGATTTCCGTATCGCCGTTCACTCCGGCGTGCGCGATCGTCCGCTCGGCGTCCCGCAGCACCGCTACGCCGTCGTGTCTGACCTCCTCGATCAATGCATTCGGATCGAGTCGTCCGGCGTAGCTGAGCAGAATGGATTTGTCGACGACGAAAACGGCAAACAGACGGGCCCGATGCAGGCGGGCCATCTTCAGGCCTTCGTCGAGGGCTTGTCTAGACGAAGCACTACCGTCTACGGCGACCATGATATTCGTGTACATACGGACCTCGCGGGATGGACTGGCGTACATGCGACGTTTGGACTTGCCTCCATCATCGGCGCGCGACGGGATCGGACGTTGACCGAAATCAATGGTGCGAAAACCGACAAAATGGATCGAGGTTCGCGAAACGATGCAGGGCTACCAAACGAGATGCGGCACCCTGCGGGGATCGGCCTTGATGAAGGCAGATTGGCGATAGCCGGCGAGGAAGGCCGTGAGTTTCAGGAGGAACCGGCCCGCTTTCGCGAACGCCCTTCGGCATCGGTTTCCCGCGTTGCGGATCATGCGGATGGATGCGGCCCGACCCGGCATGACGGGCGACTTCTTCGGCGGGGAGCACGCACGTGTTATCGTGAGCGGATTGCCACATCGTCGCGATGCCGGTCGAACCGGCCGCCGCGATCGTTCCCTGCGCCTTCGCGCGCCACCTGGCTGCCGGTGGCGCGTTCCATCGATTCACGTATGTGCCGCGCTGCCCGAACCCGGCGCGCTATCTGGAGGCCATGCGCATCCGCGCCGTCCGGCTCGGCATCGCGTGGATGAACTTTCCGCCCGCCATCATGTATCGCTTCGAACGTCGGATCGAAGCGGTCGGCCATCATCGGCGCTGGCGCGCGGCCGCCGTCGGAGGCGGTCGCGCAAGCAACTGCCCTGCACGGTCTCGACACAACCCGATTTCCCCGTACCCCATCACTCGACTCGAGCGGCGCCGGGCAGTCATCAGACGGAAGTCCATCATCATCATGAACGCTCTCGGGTATTGGCTGCTGTTCGGCCTCCTACGGTTCCTGTCCATTCTTCCGTACTCGCTGGTCGCGAGAACCGGCAGCGGCATCGGCGCTGCGCTCTACCGGATACCGAGCCGACGCAAGCACGTGGTGCATGTCAACCTGCAACTCTGCTTTCCGCTGAAGACCGACGAGGAGCGCGACGTGCTCGCGCGTGCCCATTTCGAACATGTCGTCCGGAGCTACCTGGAGCGCGGATTCCAGTGGTTCGGCAACGCGCGGTCGCTCAATCGCCTGGTCGAGATGGACAGCCGCATCGATCTCCACGATCCGGATGCGCCGCCGACGATCTTCATGGGATTTCACTTCGTCGGCATCGAGGTGGGCTGCATGCTCTATTCGTCGTCGCTGCCCGTGGCGGCGCTCTATACGCGCATGTCGAACCGTCGCGTGTGCGACCTCGCCAAACGTCAGCGCGGGCGCTTCGGCGCCGAGATGATCGAACGCAGTGCGAGCGCGAAACACCTCGTCAGACTACTTCGCGCGGGCACCCCGGTGATGCTCGCCGCGGACATGGATCACGGCACGACGGGTTCGGTGTTTGCGCCGCTGTTCGGCGTGCAGGCCTGCACGTTGACGTCGGTATCGCGTCTGGCGAAGCTGAGCGGCGCGCGGGTCGTACCGTTCGTGACCGAAGTGCTGCCGGAATTCCGCGGCTACAAGCTGACCATCTTCGAGCCGCTCGACAGCTATCCGACCGGCAGCGAGTCGTTCGATGCGCGCACGATGAATTCCTTTCTCGAGGAGCAGATCCTTCGATTTCCCGAGCAGTACTACTGGGTGCACCGACGGTTCAAGCATCGCCCGGCAGGCGAGCCAGGCGTCTATTGACGGCTGCATGAGCGGCAGAACCCGGCGCTGACGCACAGATGCGAATTTGAATGATATTTGTCGTGCCATGACGAGCCGACTTCTCTCTGCCCTACGACCGGGGCGGTAAATCCGGCAGCGGCTGCCATGCCCCGCTGTCCTTGCCGACCAGCGCCGAGGCCTGCCGATCGATGCAGCGCTGTTGATCGCCTGCGGCACGACCACCGTGGCGATCCGAAACGCGATGCCTTCATGACGTCGGCTTGCGAAATGCGCGCGCGAGGAAACGACGGGGCCGCATCCGCGACACCGCGGTCGATCTTCGACGGCGTGCCGAGCACGCACCCGGCAACTACCACTACTGCCAGTACCCCTGCTGTCCGTGCCCCCGTAATCTTGTCGACATCGCTGGCGCGCCGTCGAAGGCCGCGCCGCTTCGACCGGAGACACGACAGATGCCATTTGACTGGACGCAGGAACAGCATGCGACGCTCGCGCGTTTTCGCGGGATCGGCGCGGAGATCGCCGCTGCCGCGGAGCACGACGGCAGCGTGCCTGTCGGCTTCGACGCAGCCGGCTGGGCGCGGCTCGGGCAGGAAGGACTGTGGGACATGATCGTGCCGGAGACGTATGGCGGCGACGGTCACGGCTGGTGGCACTTTTCCGCGGCGCTCGAGGGGCTTGCGTCGGCGATCCGCCGCCCGGCGCTGCTGCTGTCGGTGATCGCGCAGGCCGGCATGGTGCGCGCGCTCGAACGATACGGCACGGCGCCGCAACAGGACCGCTATTTCGGCGCGATCCTGCGCGGCGAGCTGAGCGCGACCGCGATTGCCGAACCGGGCACGGGCACCGACGTGCGCAGCATTGCGACGAAGCTGGTCGAGCACGGCGACGGCTATCGGCTGACCGGCAGCAAATTCAACATCGCGCATGCGCCGCTCGCGCGCTTCATCCTCGTCGTCACGCGCATCGATACGCCCGGCCGGCGCAATACCGCGCTCGTGATCGTCGATCGCGACCAGCCGGGCATGACCGTCGCCGCGCCCGACCGCAAGCTCGGCCTCGACGATCTGCCCACCGGCGCGCTGCATTTCGACGACTGCCCGATCGCGCGCAGCCAGTTGCTGGGCGAGCCCGGTGCGGGGCTCGGCAACCTGATCGACATCATTTCGCTCGGCCGCCTCTACTACGGCCTCGTTGCCGCGCAGGTGACCACGCCGTATCTGCGCGACGCGATCGGCTATTGCCGCGACCGGCGCAGCTTCGACAGCACGATCGACGCGCATCAGTACGTGCAGGGTCGTCTCGTGGACCTGCAGATCGGCATCGAGCGCGGCACGTGGCTCGCGCGCGGCGCGCTCGCGCAGCTGCTGACGGATCACCCGCGCGCGTTGATGACCTGCTCGATCGCGAAGCTGGTCGGCGCACAGGATCTCGTCGACGGCGCGCTCGGCCTCGTGCGGCTGTACGGCAGCCTCGGCTACCAGGCCGGGCCGGTGGCCGCGTTCGCATCGGACGCGCTCGGCTTCATGAGCGTCGGCGGGACCGAGGAAATGCATCGCAAGAACATCTTCAACCAGATGATGCGCGCCGGCTGAACGCCCGCGCCATCGATACGCGTAACACGCGCCCTACAGGAAACCACGCATGACACCGACGAACCGACGCCCTTCCCGCCTGCGCCGCTCCTGGCTGTTTCTCGCCGGCGCCGATCACGATGCGCTCGTTGACGGCGCCGCGAGCGGCGCTGACGTCCTGATCCAGGAACTCGAAACCTTTACGCCGCCCGACCGGCGTCCGGCTGCGCGCGAGCTCAGCGAGCGCGTGCTCGCGGGCTGGCGCGACGCCGGCATACTGGCGTCCGTGCGCGTGAACCCGCTCGACGCGGGCGGGATCGACGACCTGCGCGCCGCGATGCGCGGCCGCCCGGACATCGTGATGATGTCGTATGTCGCGACGCCCGAGCAGGTCGTCGCGCTCGACGAAGCCGTGACGCGTTTCGAGCGCGAATACGATATCGCGCCCGGTTCGACGGAACTGGTGCCGAACGTCGAGACGACGCTCGGCCTCGTGAACACGATGGCGATCGCGCGTTCGAGCCCGCGCGTGACGGCCGTGCTCGTCGCGACCGAGGACATGGTGGCCGACATGGGCGCCGAGCGCACGCGCGCGGGCCGCGAGCTCGACTATGTGCGCTCGCGTTTTCGCGTCGAATGCGCGGCGGTCGGCGTCACGGCGATCGACTGCCCGTACAGCTATGCCGACAACGAAGGCGCGGAGCTCGACATGCGCGTGTCGCGCGGCCTGGGTTATCAGGCGAAAGCGATCGTCAACGCGCAGTTCGTGCCGGTCGTCAATCGCGTGCTCACGCCGACGGCCGACGAAGTCGCCCTCGCCCGCCGCGTGATCGACGCGTTCGACACCGCGCGGCGCGAATCCGGCGGCCGCCGCGTCGCCGCGGCCGTCGTCGACGGTTTCCTCGCGGAAGTCCCCGACTATCTCGCCGCGCATCGGCTGATCGGCCGCGCGACCCGCTTCGGCATCGCATGAGCCACGCCATGGATACGATCGCAACGCGCCTGAAGGCGCTGAAAACACTCGCGCACGCGGCGCCCCACGTGCCCGCCCAAGACTGGCCCGACACGCCGCACGCGCAGTTCGAGCGCTGGCTCGACGAGGCCGTCGCCGCCGGGGCACTCGAACCGCAGGTGATGACGCTGTCGACGGTCCGCCCGGACGGACGGCCCGACGCGCGCTCCGTCGTGCTGCTGAACGTCGACGCGCGCGGCTGGCATTTCGCGGCGAGCACGCGCAGCCCCAAGGGGCGCCAGCTCGAAAATCGGCCGTACGCCGCACTGACGTTCTATTGGCCGGCGATCGCGAGCCAGGTCCGGCTGAGCGGCCCGGTCGAACGGCTGCCGGCCGCCGAAGGCCGCGCCGATTTCGCGGGCCGCCCCGAGCGGTCGCGCGCGAGCATCCTGGCCGGACGGCAAAGCGAACGGCTCGACGATCCCGCCGACCTGACGCGCGCGATCGACGCGCAGCTCGCGCGGCTGGCCGCCGACCCGACCCTCGCATCGGACGACTGGCACCTGTACGCACTGGCGCCGGACGAAGCCGAATTCTGGCGCGCAGACAGCGCGCGGCGCTTCGCGCGGCAGGCCTACCGTCGCGCCGGTCAGCGCTGGGAACGGTGCGCGCTATGGCCGTGAAGTCCGCCGCACACGCGTCGCAGCCGCGCGACGTCATGCATGACCGACTGCACGAAGACACGCGGCTCGCGCACGCGGGCCGCGATAGCGCCGCGTGGCACGGTTTCGTCAATCCGCCCGTCTACCATGCGTCGACCGTGCTCAGCCCGACGGTGTCGGATCTGCTGAACCGTACGCAGCCGTATATCTACGGCCGCCGCGGCACACCGACGACGGACGCGCTCGAGCGCGCGGTGACGAGCCTCGAAGGCGGCGCCGGCGCGGTGCTGTGTCCGTCGGGGTTGTCCGCATGCACGCTTGCGCTGCTGTCCTGCCTGAAACCCGGTGATCACCTGCTGATGACCGCATCGGTCTACGGCCCGGTGCGTCATGCGTGCGAAGGCGTGCTCGCGCGGCTCGGCGTCGAGACGACCTGGTACGACGCCGGCACGCCCGTCGCAGCCGCATTCCGCGCGAACACGCGGGCACTGTACGTCGAAGTTCCGGGATCCTATACGTTCGACATGCACGATATCCCCGCGCTTGTCCGGCTCGCGCATGCGCACGGCGCACTGGTGATCACGGACAACAGCTGGGCCACGCCGCTCTTCTTCCGGCCGCATGCGTTCGGCATCGACCTGTCGATCCAGGCCGGCACCAAGTACCTGGTCGGGCATTCGGATGCGATGCTCGGCACGGTATCGGCCAACGAGCGCGCATGGCCCGCGCTGAAGCAACTGCACGGCGATCTCGGTCTGTGCGCGGGCCCCGACGACGTCTACCTCGCGCTGCGCGGGTTGCGCACGCTCGGCGTGCGGCTGCGGCAGCACCAGCGCAACGCGCTCGCGGTCGCGAGCTGGCTCGCGTCGCGCGCCGAGGTGCAGCGCGTGCTGTATCCGGCGCTGCCCGGCGACGACGGCCACACGCTGTGGCGCCGCGATTTCGGCGGCGCATCGGGGCTGTTCTCGATCGTGCTGCGGCCTGCGCCTCGGCACGCGATCGAAGCGTTTCTCGACCACCTGACGCTGTTCGGTCTCGGTTATTCGTGGGGCGGCTACGAGAGCCTTGCGCTGCCGTTCGAGCTGGGCGCGCACGGCCTCGCGGAGCGCTGGCCGCCCGGCAGCCGCGGCGTGCGCCTGCACATCGGGCTCGAGGATGCCGACGACCTGATCGCCGATCTCGCCGCCGGTCTCGACCGCTATGCGGCGTGCGCGGATGCCGGTGCCTGCGGGGATGCCGCGCGATGCTGACCGTCTGGGGCCGCCGCACGTCGTTCAACGTGCAGAAGGTGTTGTGGCTCATCGGCGAGCTGGGATTGCCGTACCGGCACATCCCGGCCGGCGGCGAGCACGGCTCGCTGCAGACCCCCGCGTTCGCGGCGCTGAACCCGACCTGCCGGATCCCGGTGATCGACTGGGACGGCGACGTCGTCTGGGAGTCGCACACGATCCTGCGTTATCTCGCCGCGCGCGTGCCGAACAATCCGTTCTGGTGCCGCGACACGTTCGCACGTTCGCGCGCGGAGCGCTGGATGGACTGGTCGCAGACTTCGCTCGAGCCCGACGTGATGACCGGGTTGTTCTGGGCGCTGGTGCGAACGCCGCGGGAGCGGCGCGACGACGCGATCGTGCGCGACAAGGCCGAGCGCAGCGCCACGCACTACCGGCTGCTCGACCGGCTGTTGTCGACGCAGCCTTTTCTGGGCGGCGCAACGCCGGGCCTGGCCGACATTCCGGCCGGCGCGACGCTGTTCCGCTATTTCTCGCTCGACGTCGAGCGGCCGCCGTTGCCGCACGTCGAGGCCTGGTACGCCCGCCTGTGCCGACGGCCCGCCTACCGCGAACAGGTGATGGTGTCGTTCGACGCGCTGCGCGGCCAGCCGGGCTGACTTCCTACTCAATCACACGACATGACGCACTCTGCACTTCGTCCGATCCTGATCGTCCTGCATCGCGAACAGTCGAGCCCCGGCCGGATCGGGCGGCTGCTCGCGGCCCGCGGCCATCCGCTCGACATTCGGCGCCCGCCGCTCGGCGATCCGTTGCCGGCGACGCTCGCCGATCATGCGGGCGCCGTGGTGTTCGGCGGCCCGATGAGCGCGAATGACGGCGATCGCTGGATGCGCGACGAGATCGACTGGATCGGGGTGCCGCTGCGCGAGGCCGCGCCCTTTCTCGGCGTCTGCCTCGGCGCGCAGATGATGATCCGCCATCTGGGAGGCCGTGTGAGCGCGCATCGGGACGGGCGTGCGGAAATCGGCTATTGGCCGATCGCCGCGACGCCCGCCGGCCGACGGCTCGGTTCATGGCCGTCGCATGTCTACCAGTGGCATCGCGAGGGCTTCGAGCGCGTCGCCGGGCTCGAGATCCTCGCGACCGGCGAGCATTTCGAGAACCAGGCCGTTCGTTACGGGCCGCGCGCGTACGGCGTCCAGTTTCATCCGGAAGTGAGCTATCCGATGATGCGGCGCTGGAGCACGGCCGCCGCGCACAAGCTGTCGGCGCCCGGCGCGCAGGATCTCGCGACGCAGGCAAATGAGGGCCTGCGGCACGACCGCGCGACGGCGGCATGGCTCAGCGCGTTTCTCGATCGCTGGCTCGCGGGCGCACCCGCATCAGGTGGGCACCGTCACGTCGGAGATGCTGATCAGCCCCCACTCGACCGCGCGCAGCACGGCTTCGTGCCGACGTGACACGTTGAACTTGCGGCGGATATTCATGAAGTGGAAATTGATGCACGACTCGGTCACGTTCAGGATATGGCCGATTTCCCACGACGTCTTGCCGGCCGCGTGCCAGCGCAGGCATTCGACTTCCCGCCGGCTGAGCCGCGGCACGCTGTCGGGCGGTGCATGGCAACGCGTGTCGGCGATCGCTTCGCACGCGATGTCGCGCAGCAGCGTCAGCGCCGCGAGATGGCGGTCGCAGCGCTCGCGCGTACGGCCGAGGTCGTCCGCGCTTGCGCACGACAGCATGCCGACCTCCCCTTTCGCGCCGCGCACCGGCAGCACGACGCCGCTGCGCATGCCGTACGCGGACGCCGCTTCGTAGCACGGCCGCTGCTCGGGCAGCGCGAACAGCGCGTCGTCCCAGACGAGCGGCAGCGCCGAGCGGAAGCAATGCCGCAGCATCGGGTCGACGCGGTCGAACTGGCGCTGCCGGTACAGCGCCGTCCATCCAGGCACGCCGCTGCTCCACTTGCGCGCGAGATCGAACGACGCGCCGGTAAACGGCAACACGATCAGCACGACCTTGTCGAACCCCATCCCGGCGGCCGCGTCGGTCATCCGCTGCCATGACGCGTCCGTGTCGCCGGGTACCAACCATTTCAGACAATCCAGTCCATTCATACAAGCCACCCCGTTTATCTAGTTGGAATCTGCATTCAGGCGGACTTGCGCAACCGGTTCGAGGCGTTGCGCGCGAACGGACCGCGCTAGAGCGCCTCGGTCAGGCGTCGCCGGCCCGCCTGCTTCGCGTCTTCGAGCGAAGCCGTCACGTCGAGCGGAATCCCGAACGCCTTTTCGATGCCGGCCGCGTTCGCGATGGCCGCGGCGCGTTCCTTCGGGTCCGGTTCGATCGTGACGAGCGCGCGGCAGACCTCGGCGAGCGCGGCGCGGTTCTGCTTGAGCCACATGCCGCGCTCCTTGCGGTCGTCGTGCGGTTCGTCCGGGCGGGCCGGCGGAAAGATCATGACAAACGGCTCGCCGTGCCGCATCAGCGTGTGCATGTCGTCGAGCCAGCGCTGCGCGTAGCCGGCCGCGATCGCATCGTTGCGCACGACGACGAGCGGAAATTCCGTGACGTCGAACACCGCAAGCGTCGCCAGGTCGGACGGCGTTTCTCCAGCGTGGTGGGTATGCATCGGGTCAACCTCCATCGAATTGAACAGCATGGGTCGGAACGGGCCGCGCAGCGCCCGCTTCATCGTTTCGCGGCGGCGCCGGGGCCGAACGGCGGGCGGGCGAGCCACACCACCGCGATCACGGCGAGATACACGCAGCCGAGCGCGAACGAAACGTCGTTGAACGAAATCTGGTAGGCCTGTGCATCGACCAGGTTGCTCAGCAGCGTCGCCGCGCGCTGCGGATCGCCGCCGCCAAGCCGCGCGACTTCGGCCCGCACGGCCGGATCGAACGCGCTCACGTGCTCGCTGAGCTGCGCGTGATGCAGGATCGCGCGCCGGTCCCACAGGAACGACGTGATCGACACGGCGAAGCTCGCGCCGAGCGTGCGCAGGAACGTCGACAGGCCGGAGCCGGCGGCGATTTCGTCCGGCTTCAGGTCGGACAGCAGGATGCTGTTGATCGGCATGATGAACAGCGCGAGGCCGAGGCCCTGCAGCAGCTGGATCAGCGCGATGTGCGTGAAGTCGATGTCCGGCACGAAGCCCGCGCGCAGGAACGACGACGTGCCGAGGATCGCGAACGCGCAGCACACGAGCACGCGCATGTTGAAGCGCGGCGCGTACTTGCCCATGAACGGCGTCATCAGCACGGGGATCACGCCCATCGGCGCTACCGCGAGCCCGGCCCAGAACGCGGTGTAGCCGAGCGTGCGCTGCAGCCACTGCGGCACGATCACGTTGACCGCGAAGAACGCCGAATACGCGAGCACGAGCGTCAGCGTGCCGGCCGCGAAGTTGCGATGTGCGAACAGCCGCAGGTTCACGATCGGGTTCGGTTCGTTGAGCTCCCAGATCAGGAACAGCGCGATGCCGAACGCGGCGACCACCGACATCACGACGATGAACGTCGAGTTGAACCAGTCGGCTTCGTTGCCCTTGTCGAGCACGATCTGCAGCGCGCCGACGCCGACCACGAGCGCGGCGAGGCCGACGTAGTCGACGCGCGCGGCGACGGTCGTCTCGACGCGCGCACGCATCTGCGCGAATACGCACATCGCGGCGAACACGCCGATCGGCAAATTGATCAGGAACGCCCAACGCCACGAGTAATGCTCGGTGACCCAGCCGCCGAACACGGGGCCCGCGATCGGCGCGACGACGGTGACCATCGCGATCATCGACAGCGCGAAGCCGCGCCGTTGCGGCGGGTAGATCGACAGCATCAGCGCCTGCGTGGTCGGGATCATCGGCCCGGCCACCAGGCCCTGCAGCGCGCGGAACGCGACGAGTTGCGGCAGGTTTTGCGCGAGGCCGCACAGCAGCGACGCAAACGTGAACGCGAGCGTCGCCCACACGAACAGCCTGACCTGCCCGATGCGCTTGACGAGAAACCCGGTCAGCGGCAGCGCGATCGCATTGCTGACCGAGAACGTCGTGACGACCCATGCGCTTTGCGTCGTGCTCACGCCGAAGTTGCCGGCGATCGTCGGCAGCGACACGTTCGCGACGGTGCCGTCGAGCACCTGCATGAAGACCGCGAGCGCGAGGCCGAAGGTCGTCAGCGCGACGCTCGACGGACGAAAGCCGGCATCGGCGGCCGCCATCGGGCCGCTCATCGCACACGCTCCGTGCGCACCGCCGCGGGCTGGTTCGCATGCACGACGTCGGCGATCAGGCTGTCGGCGCGCGCGAGCTCGTCGCGGTACACGTCGGTGCGGAACACGGGTGCGCGTTGCTCGCGATGCGACAGCATCGCACCGCTGCGGTCGTGCTGGTCGACGCGTGCGTGCATCGACAGGCCGATCCGCAGCGGATGCGCGTCGAGCTGGGCCGGGTCCGTCAGTTCGATGCGCACCGGCAGCCGCTGCACGATCTTGATCCAGTTGCCGGTCGCGTTTTGCGCGGGCAGCAGCGAGAACGCGCTGCCGGTGCCGACGCCGAGGCTCTGCACGCGGCCGCTGTAACGCACCGCGTCGCCGTACAGGTCGGCGGTCAGTTCGACCGGTTGCCCGATGCGCATGTGCTCGAGCTGCTTCTCGGTGAAGTTCGCGTCGACCCACAGTTCGCGCAGCGGCACGACCGCGAGCAGCGGCATGCCGGGCGACACGCGCTGCCCGACCTGCACCGTGCGCTTCGCGACATAACCGGTCACGGGCGCGACGATGTCGGTGCGCGCGCGCGCGAGGTATGCGGCGCGCAGCCGTGCGGCCGCGGCCTGCACGTCGGGATGCGACGCGACCGCGGTGTCGTCGACGAGCGCCTTGCTCGTCTGATGCTGCTCGCTCAACGTCGCGAGCGCGCTTTGCGCGGCCGCGTACGCGCTTTGCGCGGACGTCAGCGTATCGCGCGCATGCGCGAGCTCCTCGCGCGAGATCGCGCCGGAGCGGCCGAGATCCTCGCGGCGGCTGTAGTCGGCCTTCGCCTTGTCGAGCGCGATGCGCCGCGCGTCGAGTTCGGCGCGCGCGCCGTCGATGCTGTTCGCGAGCCCGCGCTCGTTGCTGTACAGGCCGCGCACCTTGCGTACCGTTGCCGCGAGGTCGGCCTGCGCGGCTGCGAGCGCGATCTGCGCGTCGCTCGCGTCGAGACGGACGAGCGGCGTGCCGGCGCGCACGAGGTTGCCGTCGTCCGCGTCGATCGACACGACGGTGCCCGTCACCTGCGGCGACAGCTCGACGACGTTGCCTTGCGCGTATGCGTTGTCGGTGGCTTCGTACCAGCGGCCGACGAGCACGTACCAGATGCCCCAGCCGACGATGCCGAGCGCGAACACGGCGACGAGCGCGCGCACGAGGTGCTTGCGTCGCGCGGGCGGCGGCGGTGTCGCGGGTGCGGCGCCGCCCGGTGCCGGTTGCGTGCGCGCGTCCGGGCCGCCCGGTGCGCGCGGCGCACCGGTGTGGTCGGCCGCCGGGTTCTGGCGGGCGCTGGCGGGATCGGCGGCGGCGGGCCGCGCGGGAGTCTGCATGGTGTTGTCGCTGCTCATGGTTCGATGTCAAGGACGGTGGGAAGGAGTGGCGGCGAGCGCGGCGTCGTCCGGCTCGGCGCGGAAGCCGCCGCCGAGCGCGGCGACGAGCTGCAGCGACTGGTCCGCGCGCTGCGCGCGCAGTGCGGCGACCTCGCGGCTCGCGATCAGCAGTTGCTGGCGCACGACGAGCGCGTCGAGGTAGCTGCCGACGCCGGCCCGGTAGCGCGCGTCCGCGAGCCGCCACGCATCGGTGGCGGAGTCGAACGCAAGCTGCTGCGCGTCGGCCTGCACGGCGAGCGAGCGCAGGCGGTGCAGATCGTCGGCCACCTCGCCGATCGCACCGATCAGCGTCTTGTTGTAGCCGGCGACCGCGAGGTCGTATTGCGCATCGCGCCTGCGCAGCACGCCGCGCCGCTCGCCGCCGTCGAAGATCGGCAGGCTCACGGCCGGACTGACGTTGTAGGTGCGCGACGCGGCCTGGAACAGCGATGCGCCGCCGCGTGTCGCGAGCCCGATCAGCGCGGTGAGACTCACGTTCGGCAGGAACTCCGCGCGGGCGGCTGCGACGTTGCGGCTCGCCGCCTCGACCCGCCAGCGCGCGGCGACGAGGTCGGCGCGCCGGCCGAGCAGCGCGGCCGGCAGATCGGCCGGCACCGCCAGCGCGGCGGCCGGCAGCGGCGCGGGACGCACGAGTTCGAGCCCGCGATCGGGGCCCGCACCGAGCAGGATCGCGAGCGCGATGCGCGCACTGTCGATCGTCTGCGCCGCGCGCGCCTGCTCGCGCGTCGCGGCCGCAACCTCGCTTTCCGCCTGGCGCTGTTGCGCGACGTTGTCGATGCCTTTCGATACGCGCTGGCGCGTCAGCGTGAGCGCCTCGTCGGCGCGCTCGTATTCGGCGCGCGCGACGTCCTGCTGATCGAACGCGTACGCGAGGTTCACGTACGCGCGAGCGACGTTGACGGACAGCAAAACGCGCGCGGCCCGCGCATCGATCCGCGCGGCACGCGCTTCGCCGAGCGCGGCTTCCCATGCGGCGCGGCGGCCGCCCCACAGATCGAGATCCCAACTGAAGCCGAGATTCATCTCGCGCGTGTGGCTGAAGAAGCCGCCGCCTTCGCCCGCCGAGAACTGGGTGCCGGACATCCGTTCGCCCTTCGCGCTCGCGCGGCCGACGACGTGCGGCACGCGCGCGGCCTGCGCTTCGATCACCAGCGCCTGCGCTTCGCGTGCGCGCGCATCGGCGGTTGCGAGATCGGGATTGCCGGCGAGCGCTTCGTCGATCAGCGCATTCAGTTGCGCATCGTTCAGCGCGCGCCACCAGTCGGCGGTCGGCCAGTCGGCAGCCGGCGCATGCGCGAGGCTGCGCGACGCGGCAAGCGTATCGGCGCCGCGCAGCGTGCCGGCGGGCGCGAGCCCGTCGCGGCTCGCACACGCGCCGAGCACGACGAGCGCCGCGGCGACGGCCATCCGCGACACGACGCGCAGCGCGCCGGCATCGCGTGTCCAGGGAGCAAGTGCTGCATGCATCGCATTCCTCTGCTTCGTATCGGTTTGAACACGACATGCATTGTTGGACGCACCCTGACAAAGCTGATAATGTTGTTTAGACAAAAAATAATGAATTCCGGCCATGCCCATCCGTGATGCTTCTCCGCCGCGCGCCATACAGCGCGCCGACATCGATCCGAGCGAACGTGCGGACGGCCCGTCGCTGATCGCCGTCTGGGGCGAAGACGACGGCAGCAACGCGTATCAGCTCGGCACCCGCGAGGTCGACTGGCACAGTCATCTGCGCGGCCAGGTGTTCTGCGTGGAAAGCGGCTTCGCGCACGTGCGCACGCCGCACGGTTCGTGGCTGCTGCCGCCGCATCGCGCGGGCTGGATTCCGCCGGGCGAGCAGCACAAGGTCAGCATCAGCGGTGCGTTGAGCGGCTGGAGCGTCGTGATCGCCCCGGCCGCGAGCCGGCGGATGCCGGGCCAGCCCTGCGTGATCGCGATTACCGACCTGATGCGCGCGCTCGTGCGGCGCGCGGTGTCGTGGGCCGACCAGGACCGGCTCGACATCGAGCAGGCGCGCATCAGCGTCGTGCTGCTCGACGAGATGCGTCGCGCGCCGCACGAACCGCTGCACTTGCCGATGCCGCACGACCGGCGGCTGCTGCGGATCGCCAACGCGATCCTCGGGCAGCCGCACGACAGCCGCACGCTCGAAGCGTGGGCAGAATGGGCCGGCTTGTCCGCGCGCACGTTGAGCCGGCTGTTCGTCGCGGAAACCGGCACGAGCTTCGCGCAATGGCGGCAGCAGGCGCGTCTCACGCACGCGCTCGAACGTCTCGCGAACGGCGACAGCGTCGCCAACATCGCGGACGCGCTCGGCTACGCGACGCCGAGCAATTTCATCGCGATGTTTCGCCGCGCGTTCGGCGATTCGCCTGCGCATTACTTCGCGAAGCGCAAACAGCCGTAGTGCGACGCGGCTGCGCGTCGCCCCCTATCACCCCTGCCAGTACTGCGCCTGCATCGACGCCGCTATAGTCGCCGTGCGACCGGCCGGTCGGTTGCTCAATACGCCATGTGGAGGGTGTCGATGTCGAATGCCGTCGGATCGGACAACACGCCGATCGTCTCAGAGCAGCAACTCGCCGATCATCTGGCTGCCGGCTGCAAGCCGGCCGCGCAGTTCCGTATCGGCACCGAGCACGAGAAGTTCGTCGTCGCTCGCGCGACGCACGCGGCCGCACCCTACGACGGGCCGTCCGGCATCGCCGCGGTGCTCGAGCGGCTGCGCGGCGACGGGGCGCCGATCGTCGATGCCGGGCGGATCGTCGGCGTGATCCAGCGCGATGGCGCGGCGATCTCGCTCGAACCGGCCGGCCAGCTCGAACTGTCGGGCGCGCCGCTCGATACGCTGCACGACACGCATGCCGAATTGCATGCGCACCTCGCCGCGGCTCGCGCGGCGTGCGATCCGCTCGGCCTGCGCTGCGCGCCGCTCGGCTTTCACCCTCACCTGTCGCGCGCGGCGCTGCCGTGGATGCCGAAGCAGCGCTACGGGATCATGCGACGCTATATGCCGCGCGTCGGCACGCGCGGGCTCGACATGATGCAGCGTACCTGCACCGTGCAGGTCAATCTCGATTTCGCATCGGAAAGCGACATGGCGCGCAAGATGCGCGTGTCGCTCGCGTTGCAGCCGGTCGCAACCGCGCTGTTCGCGAATTCGCCTTTCTGCGAAGGCCGCCCGTCCGGCCTGCTGTCGACGCGCGCACATACGTGGCTCGATACCGACGAGGATCGCTGCGGCGCGCCGGCATTGTTCCTGTCGCGCAGCTTCGGCTTCGAGCGCTACGTGAGCTGGCTGCTCGACAACGTGCCGATGTATTTCGTGCGGCGCGGCGACCGCTACGCGGATGCGACCGGGCGGACGTTCCGCGATTTCATGCGACGGCGCATTCCGCATCTCGAAGGCGACACGCCGACGCTCGGCGATTTCGCGGACCACCTGACGACGGTATTCACCGAGGTGCGGCTGAAGCGTTATCTCGAGATGCGCGGCGCCGATGCCGGCTCGCCCGACATGATGATCGCGCTGTCCGCATTCTGGACCGGCCTGCTGTACGATCCGGCCGCGCTGTCGGAGGCCGAGACGCTGGCCGCCGCGATCGATCGCGGCGCGCTGCTGGCATTGCGTCGCGACGTGCCGCGTCTCGGGCTCGATACACCGGTCGACGGCCGCCCGTTGCGTGCGCTCGCGGCCGATGCGCTCGCCATCGCGCATCGCGGCCTGCGCGCGCGGGCGCGCCTGGATGCGGCCGGCCGCGACGAATCCGTGTATCTCGCGCCGCTCGACGAGATCGTCGCCGGCGCGCCGACCCAGGCCGAACACTGGCTCGCGCGCTATCGCGACGCGTGGGCCGGCGACGCGACGCGGATCTACGACGAAGCCGAAATCCGATGACGTCGCGCCGGGCCGCTCATGCGCAGCATGCGAGTAGCGGCTCGTGCGCGAACTCGATGCCGGGCATCGGCGCATGGCCCCGCCGCCGTGCCCGAACCGCGTGCGCGAGCGTCTCGAAGAGCCCGGCGGTGTCGGCGAACGACAGGCACGCGTCGGTGATGCTCTGCCCGTAGCGCAGCGGAACGCCGGGCACCAGGTCCTGCCGTCCTTCGATCAGGTTCGACTCGATCAGCACGCCGACGATGCGCGTATCGCCGGCCGCGACCTGCGCGGCGACGTCCGCGCCGACGCCCAACTGGTTCCGGAACTGGCGGCGGCTGTTGCCGTGACTGACGTCGATGATCACGCGCGGCGCGAATTGCGCGGCCGCCATGCGCTCGCATGCGGCATTCACGGCGGCCGCGTCGAAATTCGGTTCGCGTCCGCCACGCAGCACGACATGCGTATGCGGATTGCCGGACGACGCCGTCGCGCACAGCCGGCCGCAGGCATCGACCGACAGGAAACGGTGCGCGCGCGCGGCCGCGCACATCGCATCGACGGCCACCTGGACGTTGCCGTCGGTCCCGTTCTTGAAGCCGATCGGGATCGGCAGCGACGACGCCAGTTCGCGATGCACCTGCGATTCCACCGTGCGCGCGCCGATCGCGCCCCATGCGACCAGATCGGCCAGGTAGCGCGGCGACAGCGGATCGAGGAATTCGGTCGCCGCCGGCATCTCCGCGCCGTTGATGTCGCACAGCAGCGCGCGGGCGGCATGCAGCCCGGCGTCGATCCGCTCGCTGCCGTCCAGCAGCGGATCGTTGATGAGCCCTTTCCAGCCGACCGTCGTGCGCGGCTTCTCGAAGTACACGCGCATCACGATTTCCAGCTCGTCCGCAAACCGCGCGCGTTGCAGCGCGAGCCGCGCCGCATAGTCGCGCGCGGCGGCCGGGTCGTGCACCGAGTACGGGCCGGCGATGACCACGAGACGGTCGTCCGCACCGTTCAGCACGTCGGCGATCGCGCGGCGGGTCGTATGAACGGTGCGCGCCGCGCGCAACGCCGGCTGCAGCGTGTCTGCCAGATCCGCGGGGGTCGGCAAGCGCAGCACGGCGTCACGGTCGGTCGTCCAGGCGTTTGCATGCATGGGGACTGCCCTCCTGTCGATAATTCGGTGGATTTTTTACTACAACGCGACTTTATTGAATGGTTCTTTTCGCGCGCAACTAACATATTTATCAGTTTCCAATTCATAACCTTATGAATGACGGGAATAAGCGGGTTATCCGATATTTCCGGTACGGGTCATGCCTGTTTTTGCAATGCGGGTCGGGTCGGACATTCGGTTTTGCATGGAAATATGGCAGCGCTTTGACAGAAACGGAGAGCCGTATCGCATGGCCTTCGGCGGCGGGCCGCTATCCGTTCTGATAGTGGCGGCCAGATAGGCGTTCGATTAATTTTCTGGTGCCTGACAGGCCAGTCAGGTTCGAATATATAAATCAACCAAGTTATTCCGGAGAGTCACCATGTCGAAGCGTCATTACGAAACGCCCATTCACGTCAAGTATCGCGATACGGATTCGATGGGGCATGTGAGCAGTCCCGTCTATTACGACTATCTGCAGCATTCGTATCTCTGCTACATGTTCGATCTCCTCGGCTTGCCGCGGAGCGAGAAGCTGCCGCACATCATGGTGAAGACGCAGTGCGAGTACCTGGCACCGGCGCAGTTCGGCGACAACCTGACGATCCGGTCGAGCATCGTGCGCTTCGGCAGCAAGAGCTTCGATCTCGAGCACCTGATGGAGCGCGACGACCAGACGATCGTCGCGCGCGGCATGTCGACGCACGTGATGTTCGATTACGCGAACAACACGACGCTGGCCGTGCCCGACGAATTCAAGACGCGCGTGCTCGAATTCCAGGGTTCGCTGTGATGCGCGCGCGCCATGTCGGGAGCGACACGTGAGCTGCGCGGTGGCGCGCGCGCGGCGCCGGATCGGCGCGATCGTTGAGCGGCGCGACGATCGCGCGATCGTCATCGTCCGGCATGCCGCGCATGCATTGCTCGAACCGGCCGCGCTCGACCGGCACCGTGCGCTCGCAAGCCGCCATGAGGACGAGCTGGAAGTGTTGCTGCAGCCGTGCGGTGGCGCGCACGACGGCGTGCGGCCGCTGCTCGGCCGGTTGCGGGACGCCGGCGTGACCGTCGCGCTCGACGCGGCGACGCTCGCGCACGAGGCGTCGCTGCTCGAGTTCGCGAGCTGGATCACGCGGTGCGCGGCGCCCGGCGACACGGCGGAGCCGCGCGCCGACGCAGCCGTGCCGAGCGGCATGCTGTTCTGCGGCCTCGTCGTGCGCTGGCTCGATCAGCGCAACGGGGGGCGGCGGCCCGAGCGCGACGGACTGCCTGAGCGTACGCCGCGGGGCATCGCGGCGGATGCGGCCGAGCACATCGCGACCGGCGATCCGGACGGGCAGGTGCTCGGCGCGCTGCTCGACGCCGACGACGCGTCGACCGGCGCGGCGCTCGACACGCTGTCGGACGCGGTGCGCGCGCGGCGGATCTGCCTGGCGACGCGGGCCGGCTGGCCGCTCGGCCGGCGGCTATGAGCGCCGTCGTCGCGGCGGCCGAGGCGCGCGCGCTGCCCGCGCGCGCCTTTCTGGTCGGCATGATGGGCGCGGGCAAATCGACGCTCGGCCGCGCGCTCGCCGCATCGCTCGGCTGGACGTTCGCCGACAGCGACGACGAGATCGAGCGGCGTACCGGCCGTTCGGTCGCCGTGCTGTTCGACATGGTCGGCGAAGTCGGCTTCCGGCTGCTCGAAACGCATATCGTCGACGAGCTGACGCAGCGCCCGAACGTCATCGTGGCGACCGGCGGGGGCGCGGTGCTGGATCCGCGCACCCGCGCGCGATTGAGCGAGCGCGGCTGCGTGATCTATCTGCATGCGGATCCGGACACGCTGTGGCGCCGTACGCGCGACGACGCACGGCGGCCGCTGCTGCGGGTGGCCGAGCCGCGGCAAACGCTTGCTGCGCTGTACCGCATGCGCGACCCGCTGTATCGCGAATGCGCGCATGCGTTCGTCGATACGACCGCGCAGGGTGTCGCGCGTGCGACGGCCGAAATGTCGTCGGTGTTGCAGGAGCGGATGCGCGCACCGGGTTGAATGCGTGCATTCCTTTCAAGACCGTCGCCGGCCGGGACGGCCGCGCCTTGGCGACCGCTTCCCTGCCGTCGAATCGATGGAGCGTCGCATCGGAATGGTCTGGATGGTGACGTCAGGCACGTTTCTGAAACGGCGAGTTTTGATTAATAACAATGCTGTTGTGATAAGAAAAGTTATCCGGATGGATGCATCGATTTATCCAACTGCGTGTGCCGTGACAGACAAATCGGCTCGTCAAGCGGCGGGAAAGCCGGTTTCCCGGTGAGGTTGCGCCATGCTTCAAGCGCATCGACGCGCTTGCGCGCGACGTTTCGCCTGCATCCGCATGTCGACCGGCCGCTCTGACCCGAGAAAACCGGCCCTCCCCGCATTTGTTCCCGCGACGCAAGACTGTTGCTCCACGGTGGGTGTTCGAAATCGCGATCGGCGCGCCTACAGTTCGCCCATCGGATTCATCGATCCGGTCGGCGCTGAAGCCGAACACCATTCACCTGTCGAGGTATGTCATGAGCACATCCAAAGTCATCATCGTCACCGGCGCATCGCAAGGCATCGGCGCGGAAACGGTCAACGCGTTCCGCGCACGCGGCCATCGCGTCGTCGCGACTTCCCGTTCGATCGGGCCGTCGAACGATCGCGATCTCGTCACCGTCGCGGGCGACATCGGCGATCCGGCCGTCGCGCGCCGCGTGGTCGATGCCGCGATCGAACGCTTCGGCCGCGTCGACACGCTCGTCAACAACGCCGGCGTGTTCATCGCGAAGCCGTTCACGCAGTACACCGCGGACGACTACGCACAGGTCACCAGCGTCAACCTGAACGGTTTCTTTTACGTTACGCAGCGCGCGATCGCCGCGATGCAGCAGCACGGCAGCGGGCACGTGGTCAGCATCACGACGAGCCTCGTCGATCACGCGAACAGCAACGTGCCGTCGGTGCTCGCGTCGTTGACGAAAGGCGGATTGAATGCGGCGACGAAATCGCTCGCGATCGAGTACGCGAAGGCCGGCATCCGCGTCAATGCCGTGTCGCCGGGCATCATCAAGTCGCCGATGCATGCATCCGAAACGCATGCGACGCTCGCGTCGCTGCATCCGGTCGGCCGCATGGGCGAGATGAGCGACATCGTCGACGCGATCCTGTATCTCGACTCGGCACCGTTCGTCACCGGCGAGATCCTGCATGTCGACGGCGGCCAGAGCGCCGGGCACTGAGCATCGGCATCGAAAGAACGAGCCGGCGTGCCTATCGCGATGCGGCGGCTCGTTTGGTGCGCGTACCGCGCGCCTGCCCGGCGGGCGCGCGCTCCAGATGCTCGACGAGAAAGTCCACGAACACGCGCACGCGCGACGACAGAAAACGCGCATGCGGATACAGCAGCATGAACGGCCGCGACCGGCCGCCAAGGCCGGCAGCACCTCCACGAGCGTACCGGCGAGCAGATCCTGTTCGACGATGAAGCGGTAGGTCTGGAACAGGCCCGCACCGCTGCGCGCGAGCGTCACGCCGGCGAGCACGTCGCCCGACGTACTGTAGTTGCCGGTCGTCGCGATATCGATCTCGTCCGATCCGTCGTCGAACAGCCAGGGAATCGGCCGCCCGCTGCTCGGCAGTTCGAACTGGATGCATTCGTGCGCATGCAGATCGTCGATGGCGGTCGGCGTGCCCGCGTGCTTCAGGTAGCCGGGTGTCGCGACGATCACGAGTTCGGCGTCCTCCAGCTTGCGCGCGACCAGGTTCGAATCGGCGGGCGCGCGGCCGCGGATCGCGAGATCGAAGCCCTCTTCGGCAAAGTCGATGTTGCGGTTGCTCAGGTGGGTTTCGACGCGTACGTCCGGATAGCGCTCGCGAAATGCAGGCAGCAGCGGCAGCACGCGATAGTGCCCGTACGGCGTCGGCATGCTGATCCGGAGTACGCCGGCGGGCGTTGCCTGCTGGCCGGTCGCTTCGCGTTCCGCGTCGACGAGCTGCGACAGCGCATCGCGGCATTGCTCGAAATAGCGCCGGCCGGAATCGGTCAGGCGGATCTGTCGTGTCGTGCGCACGAACAGCCGCACGCCGAGACGCTCCTCGAGCCGCGCCACCGACCGGCTGACCGCGGCCGGCGTGACGCTCGCCGCGGTTGCCGCCAGCGTGAAGCTGCCGAGTTCGGCGGCGAGACAGAACAGCTCGATGCTGCCCAGCAGCAAGTCGTCGAATTTGCGTTGCATGGTGCCGTTCCTGCCGTCTCCGGTGTGGGGCGTGATGAAGCAACGAGTGTGCATGAATATCGCGCGGGAAACCAGCGAGCGCGCGTGGCGCGATTCGTTACATCGTGTCCCGAATCAATTGCGCCGCTAACATTTACCGGCTTCGGCCGCATGACTAGAGTGACTGACAGGCAACACCGATCGCCCGATCCATTTTCCCGCAAGGAGAACGACATGACCGTCGAACAGAAGCTGGCCGAACTCGGCCTTGCATTACCCGAACCGCCGAACCCGCTCGGCAGCTATACGGCTGTCAGCGAAGCCGGCAACCTGCTGTTCGTATCGGGACAATTGCCGCTCGTCGACGGCAGGATCGCCTATACCGGCCGCGTCGGCGAGCAATTGAGCGTCGACGAAGGCCGCCATGCCGCGCGGCTTGCGGCGCTGAACGTGCTCGCGCAGATCCGCAGGCATCTGGGCGGGTTCGACCGCCTGCGCAAGATCGTGCGCGTCGAGGGGCATGTGAGCTCGGCCGACGGTTTTTACGGACAGCCGGCCGTGATCGACGGCGCGTCCGACCTGTTCGGCGCCGCGCTGGGCGGCAAGGCGGGACACGCGCGTTCGGCGTTCTCCCAGCGCCAGTTGCCGGCCGACGCGGCCGTCATCCTCGTCGTGATCGCCGAGATCGACCCGGCCTGACGTATCGGCTGCGCCGCGGGGCGGCCATCCACTCCGCGAGCGTTTCCGCCCACCCTGCCCGGCATTCGTCGCCTGCCCCGTTACCTTGCATATCAGGGCTCGATCGGCCGAAAGCCTTGTCCGGCAAAGCCCGACACGTATCCGGACACATTGAAATACAAAATATCGCATGCGATTTAATCGAATACGCTTGACATGGGCGACTGCCTCGACGAAACTCCATCGCATGCGATCGAATCGCATCTGAGAAAAACCTGCCAACTGACGGAGCAAATGATGAGCAAGATCGAAAAAGTGCTGTACACGGGCAAGACGCATACGACTTCGGGCGGCCGCGACGGCTCGGCACGCAGTTCCGACGGCCGCCTCGACATCCAGTTGTCGTCGCCGGGCAGCGCCGGCACCGGCACCAACCCGGAACAACTGTTCGCGGCCGGCTGGTCGGCCTGCTTCATCGGTGCGATGCAGCTTGCGGCGCGCGCCGCGAAGGTGACGCTGCCGGCCGATCTCGCCGTCGACGCCGAAGTGGATCTCGGCACGGCCGGCAACGCGTACTTCCTGCAGGCCCGGCTGAACGTGAGCGTGCCGGGGCTCGATCGCGACGTCGCGCAGCGCATCGTCGATGCCGCGCACCAGACCTGCCCGTATTCGAAGGCGACGCGCGGCAACATCGACGTCGAAATCCGTATCGCTTGAACGTTGCATCGGGCGGCCGGGC
Organism: Burkholderia sp. MS455; assembly: GCF_016899445.1. NCBI lineage: Bacteria > Pseudomonadati > Pseudomonadota > Betaproteobacteria > Burkholderiales > Burkholderiaceae > Burkholderia > Burkholderia sp. MS455. Next base: position 1,850,250 of record NZ_CP041779.1, on the reverse strand, counting down.
GCCGCCCTGCCGAATTCCCGACTCTTTTCCTATCGAGGCAAATGATGAATACCCGATTGATCTCCGCCGTTCTCGTCGCCGTTTCGGCTGCCGTTGCCGCCCCGGCGTTTGCAAATGAAACCGCCGTGACGCGTGCGAAGGTGCGAGCCGAACTCGTGCAGCTTCAAACGGCCGGTTATCCGCTGAATCGCGCCACCGACGCGACCTATCCGAGCGATCTGCAGGCCGCGCTGACGCAGATCCATGCGGCCGATGCCGTCGCGGCCAACGAGCAGGCATCCGGCTACGGCAGCAACGGCGAGGCCGTGACGCAATCTGGCCGCCTGCATGCCGTCAGCGTGGCCGAACGCTCGGTGTATTTCGGTCATTGAACGCCGTGCGCCGATACGTGACCCCTGAATTCTTTTTATTCCTGTTCCGAGGTGAATGATGAAAACCCAACTGGTCGCTGCCCTTCTCGTCGCCGTTTCGGCTGCCGTTGCCGCCCCGGCGTTTGCCGATGAAGCCGTCGTGTCCCGTGCGCAAGTGCGTGCCGAACTCGTGCAGCTCGAACAAGCCGGCTATCGGCCGGGCCGCGCGAACGATCCGCACTATCCGGACGACCTGCAGGCGGCACTGACACGCGTTCATGCGAACGACGCCGTGACGGCCGATGCATCGGCATCCGGTTACGGCCGCGAAGCCGTGGCCGCCACGCAGTCGGGCAGCCGGCCCGCGACGCGCATCGCCGAGCGCTCGATCTACTTCGGTCATTGAACGAAACCGCGAACGGCGCCGGTTGCCGGCGTGCGGTGCGCAACCGCTGAATTCCTTTTTTCTTGTCGAGGTGAATGATGAAAACCCAACTGATTGCCGCCCTCCTCGTGGCCGTGTCGGCCGCCGTCGTCGCGCCGGCGAACGCGAGCGAAAGTACCGTGACGCGCGCGCAGGTGCGTGCGGAACTGGCCGCGTTGCAGCAGGCCGGCTACCTGCCGAACCGCCCCAACGACCCGAACTACCCGGACAATCTCCAGGCGGCGCTGAGCCGGATTCGCGACAACGGCGTAGCCGCGGCCGATACGATGGCGTCCGGTTACGGCAATGACGCCGACGGCGTGACGCAGTCCGGCAGCCGCAGCGCGGCTCGCACGGCCGAGCGCTCGATCTATTTCGGTCATTGAGCATTGCACGACGGAATCGGCCGTCCCCGTCCGTCACATAAAGCGCATGCGATGTAATCGCGTGCGCTTTTATATTTGGGGCGTCCGGATTTGCATCGACGTCTTCCGGAGATGGATCACCGAGAACGAAGAAGGCCAGCGCACGCGTGTCAGGCCAATGACGCGATCCATGTCGTTGCGGGGCGACCTGCCCGGTCGATCCGGTCTATTCTGTGCGGCACGAAATCTTCAATCGAGGAGCAGCCGATGCCGGAAGCCACGACCGGAAACACGACGGGCGACGCACACCCGCTCGACCATGTCGTCTGGAACGCGCTCGCGGGCAAACAGCGCCGCTTTGCGCTCGGTAGCGACCGCGCGCTGCGGTTTCCGGCGGCCATTGCGCCGTTCGCCGCGATCGCCGACACGAGCCAGGCATCGTTCGATGCGTTGCGCGAACTGATCGCCGCGCACGGGCCGGCCGCGCTGGTCACGCCGGACGAGATGCCGCCGCCGGCGGGATTGCCGGTGATCCGGCGCGCGGCGTTGCTTCAAATGATCTGGCAAGGGACGCCCGACCCGGCGCATGCATCGGAGCATGTCACGCTCGCCGAAGCCGACGTGCCGGACATGCTCGCGCTGACCACGGCCGCGCAGCCCGGCCCGTTCGGCCCGCGCACGATCGAGCTTGGCGACTATATCGGCGTACGCAGCGAAGGCCGGCTGGCGGCGATGGCCGGCGAGCGGATGCAGGTCGACGGATATACCGAGATCAGCGCCGTCTGCGTGGATGCCGCGTTTCGGCGGCAAGGGCTTGCGGCGCGGCTGATCCGGTCGTTGATCGAGGCGATCGGTGCGCGCGCGGAAACACCGTTCCTGCACGTCCTCACGTCGAACCAGGTCGCGATCGAACGCTATCTCGCGCTTGGTTTTGTCGTCCGTCGCGAAATGAACCTGCTGGTGCTGGGCGACGAACACGCATGACAACGCGGCCGACGCGATACGCGCATCGGCCGCTTGTTGCCTGCGTGTTTAGTCTTCGGTCGACCGGATCAGGTTGCCGCGCAGCGTGACGATTGCCTTCTGCACCTTCGCGAATTCGTCCGGCTTCAACCCGGTGGCTTCGACCAGGTTCATGTCGAGCCCCTTCTCGCGCACGCGCCGGCCGCTCTTCGTCAGGCTGACGAGCACCTGGCGCTCGTCCGACGGATCGCGGTGCCGCTCCAGGTAACCCATCGCCTCGAGCTTCTTCAGGATCGGCGTCAACGTATTGGATTCGAGGAACAGCTTCTCGCCGAGCTGGCCGACCGTCTGGTTGTCCTGCTCCCACAGCGCAATGATCGTGATGTATTGCGTATAGGTGAGGCCGAGCTCTTCGAGGATCGGCTTGTACGCCTTGCCGAACGCGAGGTTCGCCGAGTAGATCGCAAAACACAGGAAATCGGACAGCTTCGGCGCGGCGGGCGATGGTGCTTCGGTCGGTTTCATGAACTTCCTCCGGCGACGCGGATGGCTGCAGATAGACACATTATATATCGTGTGCGATCTTATCGGAAGCATGATAAATCGGTGTCGATGAACCGACGGAATGATGCAACGCGGCCGGATCGCCGCCGTCAGTCCTGCCTGCGGCGCTTGCCGGATTGCAACCGGCTTTCCGACAGCAGCGAGCATTGCACCGGATGCGCGATTTCGGTCGCGAGCCCGCCTGCGGCAAACAGCAGGATCATCAGCCAGCGTTTCATGCGTCCTCCACGACCGACAGGCTCGCGCCGTTTGCGACGGTTGCGTCGAGCGCGTAAGGATCGACGCTGTCGAGGCAGCCGAGATTGACGCGCCAGCATGCGGGGTCCATGCGTGTCTGATGGAACGGATAGATGCCGCAATGGCGACAGAAATAGTGGCGGGCCGTGTGTGTGTTGAAGCGGTAGCACGTCAGTGCGCCCGCGCCTTCGACGATCTTCAGGTGGTCAGCGGGAAACATCGGGCTCATCAGCGCGCCGCGCCGGCGGCACAGGCTGCAGTTGCAGCGAACCGCCGGCGCAATGGCCGCGTTCACTTCGAATTTGACGGCCCCGCAATGGCAGGATCCTTTGAACCAGGTTGCAGACATGATGTGCTCTCGAAGAGGTCATGCCTGCTTTATAGCGGACGCCCGAACTTGCGTTGTATCGCACTGTATCCACGGTCCGCGCAGATACAGAGCATTGCAAATCGACGGTGGGCGGTGCACGTTCGGCGCGGCGATCCACGGTGCGATCGCCGGCACATGCGTGCGGTTTGCCGGCCGAGCGCGATCAGTCCAGCGCGTGCTGCAGGCGCTCGATCGCGGCCCGCGTTTCACGCTCGAGCGTCGCGAACAGCTCGGCGGCTGGCAACGAGCGGACGAGCGTCGCCGCCTGCCCGGCCCACTGCGCGCCGTAGCCGAATTCGCCCTGCGCCTTCGCGGCCGCATGCAGCGCCTTGCCCGCGTCGTACGCGATCGGATACGCGGGCGTGGCCGGCGCGTGCGGGTCGTCGCCGAGCGCGGTCAGCCGGTTCGCGATGCCGCGCGCGATCCGGCCCGAAATCGCGGAGGTCAACGTCGTGCGGCGCGCCGCGTCGCCGAGGATCGCGCGGCGATAACCGTCGTCGATCGACGTCTCCCGGCATGCGACGAACGCGGTGCCGAGCTGCGCGGCCTGCGCGCCGAGCGCCAGCGCGGCGGCGATGCCTTCGCCATCCATGATGCCGCCGGCAGCGATCACGGGCAGCGCACATTCGCGCACGATCAGGCGCGTCAGCGCGAACGTGCCGAGGCGGTCGTCGTGGGCGGTCGAATCGAACACGCCGCGGTGCCCGCCGGCTTCGATGCCCTGCGCGACGATCGCGTCGATGCCGGCGGCGGCGATCTGCCGCGCTTCGTCGGGATTCGTCGCGGTTGCGAACAGCGTGATGCCCGAGCGCTTCAGCGCGGCGATCGCGTCCGCGGACGGCAGCCCGAAATGGAAGCTGACGACGGCCGGCTTTTCTTCGGCGAGCATCGCCTGCATCGCTTCGTCCGCGACGAAGCTCGTATAGATATCCGACAGCGATGCGGGCGGCGTCGCACCGTATGCGCGGAACGCCGGCGCGAGCCAGTCGAGCCACGCGCGTTCGACGGCTGCGTCGGCGCGGGCCGGACGATGGCAGAACACGTTGACGTTGAACGGCCGGTCGGTGAGCGCGCGCGTGTCGCGGATCATCTTGCGCGCGCCGTCGGCGTTCGTCGCGCCGACGCCGAGCGAGCCGAGCCCGCCCGCGTTCGACACGGCGGCAGCCAGCGCCGGCGTGCTGACGCCGGCCATCGGCGCCTGGACGATCGGTGTGCGAATGCCGAGCGCGCGCAACAGCGTCCGGTTATCGGTCGGGTGATTCATGTCGGTTACCTCCTGGTGGCGGTCGAATCGCGAACATGCCGCGTCGGCAGAGCACGATAACCCCGTGCATGTGTTTCATGGGGCGGCGTTCGTGCCGGTGCCCGCGCAACGCGCCTCATGGTTTTCCCGGCCCGCCCGGTTGCACGGGAGCGAACCGGATCCGGTGCGCAACCGCGCGCCGCGCAGGCCGCACCGGCCTTCCCCCGCGAATGACGCCCGCCGCGCGTTCGTACCCTTTCTGAGCGGGAAAGGACGCTTGAAACATCCGCAATTATCGCGTGACGCCGATTCGCCCACCATGTGTCGGACGATCGGCGCAGCCCGCGCAGCCGGCCCTTTCACGGGCGTTGCGGTGCGTGCCGCCATATCGTGCGGCCGGACGCATCATGCCGGCCGCGAACGGCCGGGCCGTGCGCCACGGCATATCGATAATCAGGAGACACGATGAACAGCCAATCCCTCGATCTGGGCGGCAACGCGGGCGGCCCCGCGTCCGCACGGCCGCCGGCCGCTTCCGCCGGCGTCGGCGCCGATGCAGCGGCCTTCCCCGCCCGCCGCGTCACGCTCGGCGATTTCATGGACGACCTGCCGGTCGGTGCGTTGCACCGGTTCGTCGTGTGGGTGATCGGCATCGGGCTGTTCTTCGACATGTACGAGATCTTCCTCGTCAGCACGATCGGCTCCGCGTTGCAGAACGAATACGGGTTGAGCCGGCAGAGCACCGATTTCAAGCTGCTGCTGGCATCGGCATTCATCGGGATGTTCGTCGGCGCGATGTGCCTCGGCAGCCTCGCCGACCGCATCGGCCGGCGCAAGGCGTTCCTGCTGACGCTCGTGTGGTACAGCGCGTTCTCGCTGGTCGGCGCGTTCTCGGTGAATGCCGACATGCTCGTCGCGTGCCGCTTCCTGACCGGCATCGGCGTCGGCGCGATCTATCCGGTCGCCGACAGCTTCCTGTCCGAAATCCTGCCGAAGGAAAAGCGCGGGCGGCTCGCCGCGTGGGCCTATACGACTTCCTATGTCGCGGTGCCGCTCGTCGGCTTCCTCGCGCTGTGGCTGAACCCGCTGCATGTGGCCGGCGTGGCCGGCTGGCGCATCATTCTCGCGATCGGCAGCCTCGGCGCCGTATACGTGCTGTTCGTCCAGCACCGCCTGCCGGAGAGCCCGCGCTGGCTGCTCGCGCAAGGCCGCACCGCCGACGCGCACGCGGCGCTGCGGCGCTTCGCGGAAGGCACCGGCGTGCGGGTGCCCGAGCACTTCGCGGAATCGGCCGAACCGCAACGGCCGCTCGGGCTCGGCGAGCGCATCGCGCTGCTGCGTCGCGAGCCCTACGGCGCGCGCTACCTGATGCTCGCGATCTTTCACCTGTTCCAGGGCTTCGGTTATTACGGCTTCGGCACGCTGGCCGGCACGGTCGTGAAGAGCCGCGGCTTCGACGTGACGGACAGCACGCTGTTCATCGCGCTGTCGTTCGTCGGCTATCCGATCGGCTCGCTGCTGTCGATCCCGCTGCTCAACTGGATCGAACGCCGCACGCTCGTGATCGCGTCGATCCTGTCGATCGCCGTATTCGGGCTGTGCTTCGCGTACTCGGGCAATACCGCGCTGATCGTCGGATTCGGATTGCTGACGACCTGCGCGTCGAACGTGTTCAGCAACGCGTATCACGTGTACCAGGCCGAGATTTTCCCGGCGCGCGTGCGCTCGACGGCGATCGGCAGTACGTATTCGCTGTCGCGCATCGTCAGCGGCGGGCTGCCGTTCGTGCTGCTGCCGGTGCTCGGCAGCTACGGCGCGGGCGCGATGTTCGGCGTGATCTCGGTTGCGCTCGGCATCGTCGCCGTCACGCTGCGCGTGCTCGGGCCGCTGACCACACGGCGCAGCCAGGACGAAATCAATCCGGTGTAATCCAGTGATGCAATGCGGCGACCGGCACGGGACGCACGCAGGCGTGCTCCGTGCGTCGCCGTTTCCGCAGTCAGCGCGCCGACATGAAATCGAACAGCTTCGCGATGTCGGTCGTCAGCACGGTGCCGGCCTTGACGCCGACCCACAGCGTGCGCGTCGCCCACGCGTCGTCGAGCTTCACGACCCCGAGCCGCGCGGCGCGCTCGCCGGTCACCGCATCGCGCGGCAGCACGCCGATGCCGAGCCCGGCCTCGATCATCCGGCTCACGCCGTCGAAATTCGATACCTGGATCCGCACTTTCAGCGAGCGCTCGGCCGCGAACGCGGCGTCGGTCATGCGCGCGAGCAGCGAACTGCCGTCGCTCAAGCCGACGTAATCCTCGTCGAGCGTATCCGCGAAGCGGATGCTGTCGCGTGCGGCGAAGCGATGCGCGCGCGGCACGAGCAGCACGAGCTCGTCGCGCCGGTACAGCCGCCGTTCGATGCCGGGCGCCGGCACGTTGTCGGCGAACACGCCGAGATCGGCCTTGCCGGACCCGAGCGCATCGACGATCTCGTGGCTCAGCCGCTCCTCGAGACTCACCTTGATGCCCGGGTTGTCGGTGAGGAACGCGGCGAGATCGGCGGGCAGGAACTGGACGATCGCGGACGTATTGGTCCACACGTGGATATGGCCGCGCACGCCGGCGACGTAGTCGCTCATCTCGTGCGCCATCCGGTTGACCTGCTCGATCACCTTTGCCGCATGGTCGAGCAGCGCGCGGCCCGCGGGTGTCAGTTCGACGCCGCGCGCATGCCGGACGAACAGTGCGCTGCCGGTCACGCTTTCGAGTTCGGCGATGCGCTTGCTGACCGCGGACAGCGTGAGCTGGCCGTGTTCGGCCGCCTTCGTCAGGCTGCCGTGTTCGGCGACGAGCGCGAACACGCGCAGCGACTGCAGATCGAAATGAAGCGGGTTCACCATGTCGTGGATCCTGGGAAGGCCGTACGGCGCGCGCCATCGTCGCGGCGGCCTGACGCCGATCATACGCCCGGCCGTGCATGCGCGACACGGCGCGGCTAGCGCGGCGCGATCGCCTGCAACGCGGCGAGCATCGCACCGTCCGGCTTCGCGAGATCGTCGAGCACCGCGAAGTGCTGCATGCCGGGCAGCCAGGTGCGCGCGATCCGTTCGCCGGCCGCTTCGCACGCCGATGCGTATTCATGTGCTTGCCGGATAAGTTCGGGCAGTTCGGCGTCGCCGACCGCGACGACCGTCGGCGCGCCGGGCCCGATGTGACGTAGCGGGCTGTACGCTTCGACCTCCTGCGCGGTGAGCTGCAGCTTGTCGTTCAGGCAGCACAGCGAGATCGGTTCGAGATCGACGAGCGGGCTGATCGCGAGCGCTGAAACGACGGCCGGATGCGCGCGATGCACGGCAGTCAGGTGGCCGCCCGCCGAATGGCCGCTCAGGTGGATCGGCCGCCGCGCGGTGCCGAGGCCGTCGGGATCGCTGGCGAGATGGTCGAGCAGCGCGCCGATCTCGCCGACGATGTCGGTCATCGTCGCGACCGGCGCAAGTGTGTATTCGGCAAGCACGACGTCGAAGCCGCGCGCGAGCGGCCCGCTCGCCGCGTACGCGAAATCCTCTTTCGTGCAGTGTTGCCAGTAGCCGCCATGAATGAACACGAACAGCGGTGCGTCGGGCTGCCCGCACGGCAGCCAGTCGAAGCGCTGCGCCGGTTGCGCGCCGTAACGCAGGTCGCGGCGGCCGGGTGTCGCGTCGTAAAGCGCTGCGCTACGCGCCTGGCACGACGCGAGCAATGCCGGGAAATCGGGAACAGCCTTCGTGTTCAGGTAGGCGGCGTCGAGCGCCGCGCGGTCCATGCCGCGATAGAGGATCGTCATTCGGGGAGTGTCCGGGGCGGGTTGCGGAGGTGCGGGGCAGGTTCGTCATGCCCGCTGCGAAGGCGTCGGCCGAACCGACGCCTTCGCACCATTATCCGCAGCGCGGCCGGGTCCGGCTATCCGGATTCGGCGGGTGCGGCGCGGGCCTGTCCGCTTTCGGCGAAAGACTGCGACGCCGCGCGCGCATCGTGCCGGTGCCCGCGCGCCCGGACGGATCGATGCGCCGAAACCGCGCGGCAGGCCGGCCGCCGCCGGTCAGATCAACTCGGAGATCTCGATCAGGTTCAGGTCGGGGTCGCGCACGTAGACCGAACGGATCTTCTGCGTCGCACCCGTGCGTTCGACGGGCCCTTCGACGATCGGCCATTCGACGCGCTTCAGGTGCGCGATCACGTCGTCGAGCGGCACCGACGCGATGAAGCACAGGTCGAGCGCGCCGGGCACCGGCACATGCGCTTTCGGTTCGAACTCCGCGCCGCGCACGTGCAGGTTGATCTTCTGGTTGCCGAAGCGGAACGCAAGCCGTCCGGCGCCGAAGGTTTCGAGCTGCATCTGCAGCACCTCGGTGTAGAAATGCTTCGTCCGGTCGGGATCGACGCAGGTCAGCACGAGATGGTCCAGGTGATCGATCAGCGCCATGGGAATCGCTCCTGTGTTCCTGTTCATGAGAATGCGCGCTGCGCAGGCATGTCGCCGGCGTCGGCGCGCGGTGGCGGATGAAGATCCGAGCGGCGCCCGGCCTTCAGGATCTGGCTCGGCACGTCATGCCCGATCAACGCGGGCAGCCGTGCCGACGCGGCCAGCACGCACGCGAGGTCGATGCCCGTATCGTAGCCGTCCAGTTCGAGCATGTGCACGAGTTCCTCGGTGCACGCGTTGCCGGTCGCGCCCGGCGCATACGGGCAGCCGCCGAGCCCGCCGAGCGACGCGTCGAAGCGGTCGATGCCCGCGTCGAGCGCCGCGAGCGTATTCGCGAGCGCCATCCCGCGCGTGTTGTGAAAATGCAGCGTGAGCTGCAGCGCGCCGAAGCGCTCGCGGGCGCGCCCGGAAAGATCGCGCACCTGCGACGGAAACGCCATGCCCGTCGTGTCGCACAGCGTGAAGCCGTGCACGCCGAGATCCGCGAAGCGCTGCATCCACGCGAGCACGGCTTCGGCCGGCACGTCGCCTTCCATCGGGCAGCCCATCGCGGTCGACAGCGACACGTTGATCGCGACACCCGAACCGCGCACCGCGTCGATCACGTCGCGCAGCTGCGCGAACGACTGCTCGCGCGTCATCCGCAGGTTCGCGCGGTTGTGGCTCTCGCTCATCGACATCACGAGATTCACTTCGTCGACGCCGCACGACAGCGCGCGCTCGGCGCCGCGCACGTTCGGCACGAGCACCGTATAGACGACGCCGGGCGCGCGCACGATGCCGTGCATCACGGCCTCCGCGTCGCGCAATGCGGGGATCGCCTTCGGCGACGTGAACGACGTGACTTCGATCTTCGCGTAGCCGCATGCGCTCAATGCATCGACGAGCGCGATCTTGTCGTCGGTATCGACGAACGCCGCTTCGTTCTGGAAACCGTCGCGCGTCGCGACTTCGTGGATGTAGAGCCGTTTGTGTCGAGTGCTCATGATGTCGCCTCTTGTCTCCCGTTGCCGGTTCAGATCACGCCGCGCGTGCGCCAGTCGCGGCGCGTCGCGGCATCGATGCCGATCGATTCGAGTACCGCATCGGTATCCGCGCCGAGCGCGGGCGCCGCGCGTTCGATACGCCCGGGCGTCGCGCCGAGTTTCGGCACGACGCCCGGCACCTGCACGGGCGTGCCGTCGGGCAGCGCGGCGTCGACGATCATGTCGCGCGCGCGGTAATGAGGATCGGCCGCGATGTCGGCCACGTCGTAGATGCGCCCGGACGGGATGCGTGCTTCGTTCAGCGCGGCCAGCACGTCGTCGAGATCGTGGCGCGCGCTCCACGCGCCGATCGCCGCGTCGATGCGCTCGACCTGCGCGACGCGGCCGTCGTTGTGCGCGAGCGCGGGATCGCTGCCGAGATCGGGCCGCCCGATCAGCTCCATCAGGCGCCGGAAGATGCTGTCGCCGTTGCCGGCGATCAGCGCGTACCTGCCGTCGCGGCAGCGGTACGCGTTGGTCGGCGCGATGCCGGGCAGGCTGCTGCCGGCCGCCTCGCGCACCGCGCCGAACGCCGAGTATTCGGGCAGCAGGCTTTCCATCATGTTGAACACCGATTCGTACAGCGCGACGTCGACGACCTGCCCGTTGCCGCCCTGCTGCTCGCGATGCCGCAGCGCGAGCAGCACGCCGATCACGCCATGCAATGCCGACAGCGAATCGCCGAGCGAGATGCCGACGCGCACCGGCGTGCGGCCGGGCTCGCCGGTCAGGTGCCGCAGGCCGCCCATCGCCTCGGCGATCACGCCGAAGCCGGGACGGTCGCGGTACGGGCCCGTTTGCCCGAAGCCCGACACGCGCAGCATCACGAGCCCCGGATTGATCGCGGACAGCGCGTCCCAGCCGAGCCCCCAGCCTTCGAGCGTGCCGGGCCGGAAGTTCTCGATCAGCACGTCGGTCCCGGCGACGAGCCGGCGCACGACGTCCTGCCCTTCGGGCGTGCGCAGGTCGAGCGTGAGCGAGGTCTTGTTGCGCGACTGCGCGGCCCACCAGACCGACGTGCCGTCGTGCAGCAGCCGCCATTTGCGCAGCGGGTCGCCGAGGCCGGGCGGCTCGATCTTGATCACGTCCGCGCCGAATTCGGCGAGCATCCGGCCCGCGAACGGCCCGGCGATCAGTTGGCCGAGTTCCAGCACGCGGATGCCGTCCAGGGGGCGCGTCATGGCTGTCTCCGATGAAATCGCGTTGTCGATGACGGCGATCATGACGGCGTTCGCGCATCACGAAAATCGATCGATGCTCAACCAGCCTTTCCGAAACGGAAAGGCGCGCGTCGGCGCGATCGCTGCGTTCGTTCCCGCACGGCGTGCGTCAGCCTTTCCATCCGGGAAAGCGCGCTCGCGCAACGGTCAAGCGGCGCCGTGCGCGCCGCCGGCAGAATCGATCCCGTTCCGCGCCCGCAGGGCGCTTGTCACTGCCAGCGAGACCCGCCATGTTTTCCGTTTCCTCTCCCGCGAAGATCGTGTTTCTCGACCGCGCGACGCTGTCGCCGCAAACCGCGCTGAAGCCGTTCCCGTTTCCGCACGAATTGCATGCGTTCGAACGGACGAGCGCGCACGAAGTCGCGTCGCGCATTGCCGACGCCGATATCGTCGTGACCAACAAGGTGCGGCTCGACGCGGCGACACTCGCCGGTTCGCGGCGCGTGCGAATGATCGCGATCGCCGCGACCGGTACCGACATCGTCGATCTCGGCGCGTGCGCGTCGCGCGGGATCGTCGTGAGCAACATACGCGGGTATGCGGTCCGCTCGGTGCCCGAGCATACGTTCGCGCTGATCTTCGCGCTGCGCCGCAGTCTCGTGGCTTACCGCGACGCGGTGCGCGCGGGACGCTGGCTCGGCAGCGGGCAGTTCTGCTTCTTCGATCATCCGATCCGCGACCTGGCCGGCTCGACGCTCGGGATCGTCGGCGACGGCGTGCTCGGGCGCGCGGTGGCCGGCATCGCGCGCGCGCTCGACATGCGCGTGCTGTTCGCGGCGCACGGCGGTGCCGCCGGTGACGACTACGCGCCGCTCGACACGCTGCTGCGCGACAGCGACGTGATCACGCTGCACTGCCCGCTCACGCCCGCGACGCGGCACCTGATCGATGCCGCCGCATTCGCGCGGATGGCGCGCCGGCCGCTGCTGATCAATACCGCACGCGGCGGGCTCGTGGACGAAAGCGCGCTCGTCGACGCATTGCAGTCGGGGCAGATCGCGGGCGCCGGGTTCGATGTGGTCACGCAGGAACCGCTGCCGGCCGCGCATCCGTTCCACGCGATCCTGTCGCATCCGGCGTTCATCCTGACGCCGCACGTCGCATGGGCGAGCGACGAGGCGATGCAGGCGCTCGCCGATCAGCTCGTCGACAACGTCGCCGCGTTTGCGGGCGGCGAGCCGCGGCATGTCGTGCGACTCGTGTGAGGCTTGCCGGTGCGTGCGAACGTTGCAACCGCGCAAACAGAACGGCCCCGCTCGATTGCTCGAAGCGGGGCCGACTCAATCCGGGGGCTGCTTACGCCAGCGACTCGGCACGTGACGGGTTCGTGCATCCGCCCTGTCCTGCGGCCGGTTTCTGAACGCCCGATGGGCATTACTTCAAGGAATTCGAACCGCCAACGCTGCAGCGTACCGCTCGGCGCGCCGAGCCCGCCGCTAATTTCAGTAGGCGGACATCTCGACGCAAGGATCGACCTTGGACGGCGAGCAGATGACCGAATACCTGGCGCTCTCGCGCATCAGCGCTTCGCCTTCGTGCAGCGCGATCTTGATCTCGGGGTGACGCTCGTACGCGAGGAATGCCGAGCACACGACCGCGGACATCACGACGAGGGAAAACACAAACTTTTCAAGGGTTTGGAAACGTTCTGGCATGGTTCGACCTTTCTCTCAGCCAGCAATTATACCCCGAGATAAGGGTTTTCCCTATATCGCCGGACGCATGCCGGGGATCGCCGTGATCGCCCCCCTTTTTCGTCGTCGTTTCGCCCGCCCGTTCGCGCCCGGGCACCGGGCGGGACGCGCGAGCGTCGCAGCGTCGCTCAAGCGCGATCGCGGGAGTCGGCCGCTTCGACGGGCCTGACGGAGGACGGGCGCATGCCGATGCGGGCGGCGTCGGGACCTATCCGGTTGTGCAACGTGCTGCGCTCGAATCGCTTGAACGACTCGGCAATGTGCGTGCGCAACAGCTCGACATCCCACGGTTTGATCAGGAGCTTCTGGACCGATCCGTCGCCGGGCGCGGCGGCAATCGACTGCCCTTCGCCATAGCCGGACAGCAGGATGCGCACGATGTCCGGATAGAGTGCCTTGACGCGCTGCAACAGGTCGATCCCGGACAGGCTGGGCATGCGGAAGTCCGACACGATCACGCCGACGCGATGTTGCGCGAGCAGGTCGAGCGCGTCGGCGGGATCGGTCGTGCCGAGAATCTCGTAGCCGTCGCGGCCCAGCGCCTGCCTGAGCGTCTGCAGGACGGCCGGGTCGTGGTCGACCAGCAGCAGCGTCCGGTGCAGCAACTCGCGCTGCCGGCAATGCTCGGGAAGCTCCGAGCCGGCGGAGAGCATGTCGGCGATTTCCGCCCCGGTGACCGGATGGCTGAAGTAATAGCCCTGCATCGCATGGCAGCGGTGCCGGTTCAGGAACGAAAGCTGCGCTTCCGTCTCCACGCCCTCGGCCACCGTCTCCATGTGCAGCGACTCCGCCATCGCGATGATCGAGCGCGTCAGCGACGCGCCTTCCGCGCTCGTGGTGACGTCGCTGAGGAACGACTTGTCGATCTTGACGACATCGATGGGCAGGTCCTTCAAGTACGACAGGCTGGAATAGCCGGTGCCGAAGTCGTCCAGCGACAGCACGACGCCGAGCGCCTTCAGTTCGCGCAGCGTGTGCGCGATCGCGTTGCGGTCCTGCATCAGCACGCTTTCGGTCAACTCGAGTTCGAGCCAGGCCGGCTCGAGGCCGGTATCCCGCAGCGTCCGGCGCACCACGTCGGCCATGTTCTGCTGCCGGAACTGGCGTGCCGACAGGTTGACGGCGATCCGTAGCGGCGCATGCCCGTCCTGACGCCACGCGACGGCCTGCGCGCAGGCCGTGCGCAACACCCATTCGCCGATCGGCAGAATCAGCCCGGTTTCCTCGGCGATCGGGATGAAGCGGTCGGGCGGAATCACGCCGATGCCGGGGCGGCGCCAGCGAATCAGCGCCTCGACGCCGCTGATCCGGCCGGTCTTGAGATCGACCTTCGGCTGGTAGTACAGCTCCAGTTCGCCGTTCGCGGCGGCCTCGTGCAGCGCGTTTTCGAGTTCGGCCTGTTCTTCCACGCGGGCGCCCAGCTCGCGCGTGTAGAAGCTGTAGCCGTTTCGCCCGCGTTCCTTCGCGCAATACAGCGCGGCGTCGGCCGTCTTCAGCAGCGTCTCCGCGTCGGCGCCGTCGGTCGGACAAACGCTGACGCCGATGCTCGTCGTCACGTGCAGGTCGTGTCCGTCGAGCATGAACGGCGCGCCGAAGGTGCTCAGGACCTTGCGGGCGACCGCGTCCGCATCCGTCGCGGTCGACAGGTTGACCAGCATCACGACGAACTCGTCGCCGCCGAGCCGCGCGACCGTGTCGCCGTCGCGCACGGCTGCCTTGAGCCGGGCCGAGACGGCTCGCAGCAGGCCGTCGCCGACCGAATGGCCGAAGGTGTCGTTGACGTGCTTGAAGCGGTCCAGGTCGAGCACCATCACCGCGATCAGGTGTCCCGTGCGCCGCGCGTGCGACATCGCCTGCTCCATGCGGTCGCTCAGCAGGTTGCGATTGGGCAGGCCGGTCAGCGCATCGTGGTTGGCGAGGTATTCGATGCGCCCCTGCTGCATCTTGCGCTCGGTGATGTCCTGCACGATGCCGCGCAGGATGATCGCGTGGTTCAGGTCGCGCCCCGCCTCCGCGTGGTGCAGCACGTGGCGCTCGGTGCCGTCCGGGTGAAGCAGCCGATGCTCGAGCGAGAACGGGGTGCCCTCGGTGCGCAGGCTCGTGAACGACTGGATCAAAAGCGGCTGCTCGTCGACCGGAACGGCTTGCAGCAGCCGATCGAAGGTCGGCGGCGTGCACTCGGGGTCGAGGCCGAGGATCCGGAACAGCTCCGGCGACCAGCTGCCGTCGGTCCGGCCGGCCTGATACTCCCAGTTGCCCAGATGCGCGAGCGCCTGCGCGTGCGTCAGGCTGATCTCGGCGCTCGCGAGCTTTTCGAGCGTCGCGGCCGCGCGCAGCAGGTAGCGGAGCCGGTAGCCGAGCAGCTTCCAGCGCATCGGCTTGGAGACGAAATCGGTCGCGCCGGCGTCGAAGGCACTGGCGATCGACGCGTCGTCGTCGTTGCCCGTGAGCATGACGATCGGCACACGGCGACCTTCCGGCAGCGCGCGCAGCCGACGGCAGCAGGCGAAGCCGTCGCCGCCGGGCATCTCGACGTCGAGCAGCACCACGGCAGGACGATGACGCAGGAACGCGTCGATGCCCTCCTGCGGCCCGGTCGCTTCCTCGACGCGAAAACCCTCCGGCTCGAGGGTTTCCACGACCAGCAGGCGCGTCATCGCATCGTCGTCGACGATCAGAATCACCGGTGCATCGACATTTTCCTCGTTCACGACCGTTCTCCTGTTTTCGACCCGCCGCGATCGCCACCGCGATCGTCCGGCGGACCGCTCAATCCTCCACCATGCGTTCCGCTGTCAATGCGGCCTGCGCGTGCCCGAATTCGGCGTCCGTGCCGGCGACGAGGTCGGCTGCCGCGGCGACGTCGGCGGCGCGCGCCCGTTGCTCGATCTCCTTGCAGCGGGCCGACAGCACGTGCGCGCCGACGTTCGCACTGCTCGACTTCAGCGTATGGGCGGCCAGCCTCAGCGCATCGGCATCGCCCGCTTCGACGGCCGCGCGCATGTCGCGGATCAGCCGCGGCGCATCGAGCGTGAACTGATCGATGATGCGGGTCAGGATATCGGGGCGGCCCGGCCGCTGGAGCGCGCGCAATGCGTCGAGCGCCTTGCGGTCGATCACGTCGGCATCACCGTCCCGATCGGCGGTGGCCGCTCCGCCGGCTTCGGTGCCCGCTTCGATGCCGGCTTGGGTTCCCGCGTCGCCGCTCGCGACGGCCGGCCCGGACGCCGCGCCGCGGGCATGGCGCGCGAGCATCTGCAGCAGCGCATCGCGACGGAACGGTTTTCCCAGGTAGTCGTCCATGCCGGCGGCCAGGCAGCGCTCCCGGTCGCCGCTGAGCGCGTTGGCCGTCAACGCGATGACCGGCACACGCGGCGCGCCGGCTGCCGCTTCGTGCCGACGCAGCAGCCGCGTCGCCTCGAAGCCGTCCAGCAGCGGCATCTGGCAATCCATCAGGACCACGTCGAACGCTTCGTCCGCCAGCATCTTCAGCGCCTGCCGGCCGTCTTCGGCCACGGCCACCCGATAGCCGGTGTCCTCCAGCATCGCCAGCGCGATCTGCTGGTTGACCACGTTGTCCTCGACCAGCAGCACGCGCGCCGATCCGGCGTCGGGCGGCAGCGCCGCGTCCGCCCCGGCTTCGTCGGACACCGGCGCGGCCGAAGGCAGCGGCGGCGGCCTCATATGCATCGCCGATGCGATGGCCGTATAAAGCTCCGCGCCATGGAGCGGCTTCGTCAGCCGGGCGTCGATGTCGAGTTCGCGCGCGACCTGGATGCTGTCCATCATCTCGAACGCGGTCAGCGTGACGATCCTGAGCGCACGCAGCGACGGGTCGTGGCGGATGTGCTGCACGAGCGAGATACCGTCCATGCCCGGCATCCGCACGTCGACGATGGCCAGATCGAACGGCGCCCCGTCGGTGACGGCCGCCCGCAACTGCGACAGCGCATCGTCGCCGCCGATGGCCGTCGCGACGCACAGCTGCCATTCGATCGCATGTTCGACGAGCACGCTGCGATCGGTCTCGCTGTCGTCCACGATCAGCACCTTCAATCCCGCCAGCGACGACCTTGCGCCCGCCGCGACGTCGATCACGCCGGACACCGGCTCGAGCCGCGCGGTCACGGTGAACACCGAGCCCTTGCCGGGCGTCGATTCGAGCGTGAGCTTGCCGCCCATCATCTCGGCCAGCTGGCGGGAAATCACGAGCCCCAGCCCGGTTCCGCCGTATTTGCGCGCGGTCGAGCTGTCGGCCTGCTGGAACGGCCGGAACAACTGCGCGGCCACGTCCGGCGCGATGCCGATGCCGCTGTCGGCGACCGCGAACACGACGCGGCCGTCGTCCGTATACGACACGGCCAGCTCGACCTGCCCGCGCTCGGTGAACTTGATTGCATTGCCGATCAGGTTCGTCAGGATCTGGCGCAGCCGGACCGGGTCGCCTCGCATCCATTGCGGCACGGTATCCGCCTTGCGGAATACCAGTGCAAGCTCCTTGCGCTGCGCATTGGGTTCCAGCAGCGCGACGACATCGTCGAGCAATTGGTGCAGGTTGAAATCGATGTGCTCCAGCGTCAGCTTGCCGGCCTCGATCTTCGAAAAATCGAGTATGTCGTCGATGATGATGAGCAGCGTCTGACCGGATCGATACACGGTGTCGACGAACTTGCGCTGCTTCGACGTCAGGCGCGTGCGTTGCAGCAACTCGGTCATGCCCAGCACGCCGTTCATCGGCGTGCGGATCTCGTGACTCATCCTCGCGAGAAATTCCGATTTCGCCGAATTCGCGGTTTCGGCCGCGGCGATTGCCGCCTGCAGGTCGATGTCGCGACGTTCGATTTCGTCGAGCATCGTGTTGAAGCCGGCGATCAGGGTCGCGACTTCGTCGCGGCCCTTGTGGGACATGCGCAGGGACAGGTCGCTGCCGTTGCGGATGCGGGCCATGGTGCGCGTCAGATTCCCCAGCGGGCGGGAGATCGACGTGCCGAGGCGATGACTGATCACGAGGCTGCCGATCGCGAGCAAATACGACACGGCGACGATCATCGCGATGGCGCTCGTCACCGCGCGATTGACCTGCGACACGATGCTGCGCTGCTGCAGATCGACGCGCACGGCCTCCTGCTCCGTATAGGCCGCGAGGCGATTCGCGGTCGTCTCCACGTCCGCGATGATGCGCTGCATGCTCGCGTCGTTGGACAACATGTTCGACCGCACCGCGAGGATGCGGC
Source organism: Burkholderia sp. MS455 (assembly GCF_016899445.1). Lineage (NCBI taxonomy): Bacteria > Pseudomonadati > Pseudomonadota > Betaproteobacteria > Burkholderiales > Burkholderiaceae > Burkholderia > Burkholderia sp. MS455. The sequence continues at coordinate 1,832,106 of NZ_CP041779.1, read as the reverse complement.
GTGCGGATCCGGCCAGTTCAGCGGCCAGCGGAACCACATCCTGCGCGCGGCTCGACTCGCGCTGCCCGCTCGCGACGAGCGCATCGCGCAGCGCGCTCGCGGCGGCGGCGAGCTTGCCGAGATTCTCCCGTGCGTCGGCGTCGGCACGCTGGAGATGTTCCGTGCTTTTGCTTTGCGCGACCATGCGAAGGTCGGCCGCCAGTTCCTTGATGCCGCCGTTGACGACGGTCGACAGGTACCTGATCCGGGCCGCCTGCCGCTGGAGCGCGATCGTTTCGTCGAGACGCTGTCGCGCCTTGACGATCCGCAGCGCGAACGGGTCGGCGATTTCCGCCAGCTTCGTGTCCAGCGCATCGAGGGACTGCAGGACCTTGTCCTCCCTCGCGTGGTAGCGCGTCGCGACGGACGGCTCCACGAACATCCTGCCGCGCAGCGCGACAAGGCTGTCGTTGCCGTCGAGGATGTCGGCCGCCACGCGCCCGAGCGCATTCGCGACGTCCTGCGTCGTGGCGGCCTCGAGGCTCGGCGCCGCGATCGCCAGCGCATTGCGCGCACCGCCGATGGCCGCCTGCATGCGATCCCGCAGCGGAGCGAGCCGGTATCGGCTCGGCGCGGCGTCGACATGATCGGCAACGCTGACGATGTCCTTGACGTTCATGCGAACCTGGTCGAGCGCGTGAATCGTCCGGTTGTACGCAGTGTTGGCCGCCAGCGCGTCGCTCACTGCCGCGTTGGCCTGGCTGTCCAGCCGTTCGGTTTCGGCGCGGATCGTGCCCATAAATACGTCGCCCCGTGCCTGGATGCGCTCGATCAGACGGGTTTCGGCGCCCAGCCGCGCCTCGTCCCGCAGACGCTGGCCGACGCCTTCGCTCATCGACCGCAGCATCGTGCGCAGGTCGGTGGACGGCGCGTCGACGCCGTGCCCGTCGATCGCGCGCACGGCGGCCATGAGAGCGGCAGTCCGCTGCAATTGCGTTTCGATCTCCGCCGTGGCCTGCTCCTGCTCGGACGCGTCCTGCGCCCGCTCGAGCCGGCCGAAATCCACCGCGAGCTCCGCGTACGCGCGCTGGAGTTCGTTGCTGCGCACCTGCAGCGGCAACGATTCGGTCGTCAGCGTGTGCACGCCGGACGCAATGCCGCGCACCGCGATCAGGCTGGTCGCGGAAATCGCCAGCGCGCCCAGCAGCATCAGGCTGGTGCCGGTGACAAGCTTGGCCTTGATGTCCATGCAGCCTCCGGGATCTGGACGGCCCGCGCGCGGCCATCCGGCTGGTTATCTGGCCGGCGCGTCCACGGGAGCGATGCGGCCGTGCGCGATTTTCGAGAGGAACACCGCATTCAGCGCCTGATGATTGTCCGCGCCCAGATCGGCGACCAGACCGCCCAGGTCGAGATGCCGGATCGATTCGAGCGCCTGCTTCAGCGTCGCCCGGCTCGGCGACGGGCCGGCGCGTTCGAGGCCGATCAGCATGATCTTCGCGTCGATGCAGCCCTCGATGTGCACCACGCCCGCGTGTTCTCCCGGAAAGCGCCGCTCGATCAGCCGTACGCAGTCGCGGATCACGTCCCGGTCGTTCTGGGGAAGCGGCACGACCTGCGAGATCAGCGTGCCGTCCCCTTCGTCGCCGACCAGGCGCAGCAGGTCGTCGGTGCCGACGAACGATACCGATGCGAGCCGGGCCTTCAGGCCTTCGCGACGTGCCGCGCGGATGAACGCGGCAATCGGCGTATAGGGGCCGGCCATGACCACGACGTCAGGCTGGCTGTCCAGCAGCGACGCGAGGCCCGTGTCGACCGCCGTGGTCCCGCGGCGGAACGTGCCGGTCGCGACGACCTCCAGGCCATGGCGCTGCAGCGCCAGCCGCGTGCCCGCCAGCACCGCGAGCCCGAAGCCGTCGTCCTGATAGAACACCGCGAACCGTTTCGCGCCGTCGTGCGCGATGAAATGGTCGACCAGCGCGCGGGTCTCGTCTTCATAGCTGGCGCGGATGTTGAATACCTCCGGCACGACCGGCTTGCGCAGCGCCATCGCGCCGGTGAACGGGCCGACGAGCGGAATGCCGGCCTCCCGGATGATCGGCAGCACCGCCGTGGTCGTCGGCGTGCCGACATAGCCGAACAGCGCGAACACGTTGCCCCGTTCGATCATCTCCAGCGTGCTGTCGACGGTCCTGTCGGGCTCGTAGCGATCGTCGCCGACCACGAGGTCGATCTTCCTGCCATGCACGCCGCCGCGCGCGTTCACGTCGTCGAACACGGCTTGCGCGCCCGCCAGCAGCCCGCGCCCGAGGCCTGCCGAATTGCCCGATTGCGCGTTGACCATCCCAAGGCGGATCGCGCCGTCGGTCACGCCGGGCTCTGCCGCAAGGCAGGCGCCGGGGCCTGTCATCGCGGCAACGCAGGCCATCAGCGTCACTGTCCGGTGCAACGTCGCGCTTCGAGCGTGCTGGCGGACCGCGAGGCCGTGTTCAGGCCCGACGGAAGACGCCGTCCATCCCGGGCTGCGCCGGCCAAGGGATCGAACGATCGGCGCGAACGGCAGGCGGCCGGCACGAGCAAGCGCGCGCAATACATGCGGAAACCGGGTACCCGAACACATTCGTGCGACACACACGCCATTGCCCATGCTGGGTTCCCCTTCCGCACCCGGTTTCTTGATTCTTGATATCTGGTCATGCCCGCCGCATGCCGAACTACCGACGCGGCATGATGCGATTAGTCATATATATAGGTTGCATCAAATGCGACTGCAAGCCGGAGGCGATTAAACGCGGATTATCGACGGCATTGCACTTCCCGCACGGGAACGTCATCGCGCGAAGGCTGCATTTTGTTTTGCTTTCGGAATTTCGATTCGATTTTTAATGCGCCATTCTTTTGCTTAAATTCGCTCATTCGAATCGCGATGAATGCGCGCCGTGGTGGCGCGATCCGGTCCCGATTCTAAAACGGAACCGGCCGCCGATCTGCAACGCGGCGGGAAGCTCGCCTGCACGGCCCGAATGCCGTGATCTCTCGATGGAAAACTGGAGTTCGCGGCGCGCCGGAACAGACGGCGAACGACGTCGCGGCTGCGTCACTTCGGCGCCGACGCGCCGCTCGCCGCGTCGCCATGCCACGCCTTGCCGATCTGGTCGATCAGCGATTTCGCGGTGCCGGTCGCGAGCGCCGCGTCGACGCCCGAGGTCTGCCACGAGCCGTCGGCGGCCTTCACGAAGGTCAGGTTCGCGCGCGACGGCGAGTAATCGGCATTGCGCCACGTGACGACGACGTCGCACGAGTACGTGCGATCGCCGAGCTTCTTGCAGTCGCCGTCGGGCTTCGCCGACACGACATCGGCCGACACCGGCAGCGGCTGGCCGAACAGCGCGTTCAGGCCGCCGTGGTTTTCCGCTTCGAGCGCGCGGCGCACCGCGGCGTCGACGTCGTTCGATCCGGGACCGTCGTGGAGCAGGTTGCAGGCGGCCAGCAGCGTCGAGGCACAGCCGAGTGTCAGCAGCGTTTGAAACTTCATGGATATCCGTTGTCGAGTAAGCGTCGGGTGGCGCGCGGGAACACGTTCGCCGGACCGGTATGCCGCGTAGTCTGCAACGTCCGCGTGTCGTTCGCGGTATCCATTTGTAACCAATTGCACGGACGCGATCGCCCGCTGCCGCGCCCGCGCCTACTGCCGCTCCTGCTTCACGCGGCTGACGAGCTGCGTCGGGCTCACGAACTGCAGTGCGATCACGACCCATACGAGCGTGATGGTCATGTAGATCATCGCCATTGCGTCGATCGACTGCGGCGCGCGCACGCCGGTCGAGAACACCGCGTAATACAGCGCGACGACGAGCGTCTGCGTGCTCGGGCCCGCGGTGAAGAACGTCAGCTCGAACATCCCGATCGTGCGCACCAGCACGAGCAGCCCCGCCGCAAGCATGCCCGGCACGAGCAGCGGCAGCAGCACGTAGCGGAAATAGCGCCACGTGTTCGCGCCGAAGATGCGCGCGGCGGCTTCGAGATTCGGGTCGATCTGTTCGATGAACGGCGTCATCACGAGGATCACGAACGGCAGCGCCGGCACGAGGTTCGCGAGGATCACGCCCGGCAGCGTGCCCGCGAGCCCGACCTTGTACATCACGGTCGCCATCGGAATCCCGTACGTGACGGGCGGCACCATCAGCGGCAGCAGGAACACCAGCAGCGCGAAGCGCTTGCCGCGAAACCGCACGCGCGCGAGCGCATAGGCGGCCGGCACGCCGAGCGCGATCGACAGCAGCACGACCGCGCCGACGACCTCGACCGTCACCCACAGCACGCTCGCGAGCTGGAAGTCCTCCCACGCCTTCGCATACCAGCGCAGCGTGAAGCCCTGCGGCAGCGGCGTGCCGAACCAGCGCGTCGCGACCGAGTTCACCGCGACGGTCGCGATCAGCAGCATCACGTTCAGCAGGAAGAACGCCATCAGCCCCCAGACGAGCGCCTTCCAGGCACGGCCGGCGAGGTTGCTTCTCATCTTTTGCGGCTGCCTCGCATCGACGGGCCGTGCATCGGGCGAACCCTGCTTCGGCGGCCAGGCCGGCGCGGCATGATTGTCGGTCGCCATCAGCCCTTGCCCCCCGCCACCGGCCCCGTGTAGAAGAAGCGGCGCGCGCCGAGCATCGATGCGACCACCAGCAACTGCACGAAGCCCATCACGATCGCGATCGCCGACGCGAGCGAATAGTCGTAGCTCTCGAACGCGGCCTCGGCCGCCGCGATCGAGATCACGCGCGTCGGCCCGGCCGGCGCGCCGAGCAGCACGGCCGACGGGAACACCGAGAACGCCTGCACGAACGACAGGCACGCAGCCATCGTGAGCCCCGGCACGAGCAGCGGCAGGTAGATCTGCCGGAACTGCTGCCACGGGTTCGCGCCGAGCGTCGCCGCCGCGCGCGCGAGCGTCGGGTCGATGCCGCTGATGTACGACAGCATCAGCAGGAATGCGAACGGAAAGCCCGACACGATCAGCGACAGCAGCACGCCCCAGTAGTTGTGCGTGAGGCGCACTTCGTCGGTGTACAGGTGCAGCCCCTGCAGCGCCTGCGGAAACCAGCCGTTCGGCCCGAAGTACGTGAGCATCCCGTCGGCGACGAGCACCGTGCCGAGCGTGACGGGAATCACGAGCAGCGTCGTGACGAACTTCTGGTACGGCGAATGGCGGCGCAGCGCGAACGCGACGGGCACCGACACGCCGACGTTGAGCAGCGTGGCCGGCACCGCGAGCTTCAGCGTGACGAGCACGGTCGGCCACATCGCGGTATCGGTGAAGAACTGCACGTAGTTCGCGAGCGCGCCGCCGCCGTTCGTCGGCTGGAACGACAGCACGAGGCCGTACGCGAACGGATAGATGAACAGCGCGACGATGAACCCGAGCGCGGGCGTGACGAGCCAGGCCTTCGCGTCGCGCGGCGTGCCGGCCGCAAGCGTGCTCATGCAGCCTCCCGGCGGGACAGCGCCGCGGTCGGGCGGCTCATGTCGCGTCTCCCGCATAGACGAGCGTGCGCGACGGCGCGACGCGCAGCCGCAACCGTTCGCCTTCCGAGAATTCGCCGGCGACGCGCGCCCAGATCGAACCGAACGGCGCGATCGCGCGAATCAGCGAGTCGCGGCCGCCGTACTCGACCGTTTCGACCGTCGCGTCGAACGCGTTGTTGCCGGCGTCGTCCGCGCGCTCGATGTCGTCGGGGCGCAGCGCGACCACGACGTCCTTCGCGTCGAAGCCGGCCATCGGCACGCCCGTTAGGCGCACGCCGCCGGCTGCGACGTTCACGTAGTCGCCGGCCATCCCTTCGAGCGTGAACGGCAGCACGTTGCGATAGCCCATGAAGCGCGCGACATGCAGGTTGTGCGGGCGCGTGTAGACGTCCTTCGGCGACGCGACCTGCTGCACGACGCCCTCCTTCATCACGACGATGCGGTCGGCCATCGACAGCGCCTCGTCCTGGTCGTGCGTCACGTAGATCGTCGCGCGTTCGAGCTGCGTGTGGATACGGCGGATCTCCGCGCGCATCTCGATGCGCAGCTTCGTGTCGAGGTTCGACAGCGGCTCGTCCATCAGCACGAGCGGCGGCTCGATGACGATCGCGCGCGCGATCGCGACGCGCTGCTGCTGCCCGCCCGACAACTGCCCGGGCAGCTTGCCTTCATGGCCGACGAGCTGCACGAGTTCGAGCGCCTGCTGCGCGCGCCGCTGCGTTTCCTGCTTCGCCATGCCGCGCATCTTGAGGCCGAAGCCGACGTTGTCGAGCACCGACATGTGCGGAAACAGCGCGTAGTTCTGGAACACCATCCCGAAGCCGCGGCGCTCGGGCGGCAGCACGTCGATGCGCGTGTCGTCGAGCCAGATGCCGCCGCTCGTGAGCGGCTGCAGCCCCGCGATGCAGTTCAGCGCCGTCGACTTGCCGCAGCCCGACGGGCCGAGCAGCGCGATGAACTCGCCGCGCCGGATCTCGAGGTCGAGCCCGTCCAGCGCGGCGACCTGCGCGCCTTCCGCGTTGGTGAAGCTGCGGGACACGCCGTCGAGCCGCAAGCGTTCGAAACTGTGCTTCATTGCGCGAACTCCATGCACGCGGGCGCCGCGGCGCCCGCCGGTTCAAGCGTCATTTCGATTTCTGCGAACCGATCTCGCGATCCCACTTCTGGAACGCGGCGACCATCGCCTGCGCGCTGAGCGGCTGTACGTGCGGACGATCGGCGAGCAGCTTCGCGTATTCGGGTCGGCCGAACTTGCGGATCACCTCCTGGCTGTGCGCGGGCGCCATCTCGAGCGTCACGCCCTTCACCGCCGGGCCCGGATAGAAGTAGCCGTCGTCGTAGGTCATCGCCTGCTGCGCCGGTTCGAGCAGGAAGTTCATCAGCTTGAACAGCACGTCGAGCTTTTCCTTCGGCACGCCCTTCGGGATCACCATGTAGTGCGCGTCGTTGACCCACGTCATGTTGTCGAACGCCTGGACCCGGAACTCGGCCGGCACGATGCCGAGCGCGCGCGGGTTGAGATCCCAGCCGGTAACGGTCACGGTCATGTCGCGGGTGCCCTCGCCGAGTTCCTTCATCACGGCCGACGTGCCGCCCGGGTAGTACGGGACGCAGTCGTTCAACGCCTTCAGGAACGCCCAGGTCTTGTCCCAGCCGTTGATCGGGTCCTGCGGATTCTTGTCGCCGAGCACGTACGGCAGCCCCATCAGGAACGTGCGGCCGGGGCCCGAGTTCGCCGGGCGCGCGTAGATCAGCTTGTTCGGGTGCGCCTTGCACCACGCGAGCAGCTGGTCGGGCGTCTTCGGCGGGTTGCTCACCTTCGCCGGGTTGTATTCGAGCAGCGGGCCGGCCGGCATGTAGGTGACGGCGAGGCCGAAGCCTTGCGCAAGATCCTGCATCTTGCGCGGGCCGGGCGCGTATTTGTCGAGCACGCCGGGGAACGCGGCCGCATCGTCGGGCAGCAGTTTCTGCCACAGGTTCTGTTCGATGCCGGCGGCCAGCGCGTCGGTGCCCGTCAGCACGAGGTCGATGTCGGAGCGCCCGGCCGCCTGCATCGCCTTGATCTTGCCCGGCAACTGCGGCGCCGGCGCGTTCGTGAACGTGACGTTCGATACGAGGTTCGGGTTCTTGTCCCTGAAGGCTTCGATGGCCTTCTGCGTGAGCTGCAGGTTGCCCGCGACGTCGACGATGTTCAGCGACACGGGCGCGGCAACGGCCGTCGCGGCCCCTGCCGCCGTCAGCGTGAAGCCCAGCGCGACGGCAATCCGGCGGGCACGGCGCGCGATCGTGGTTGTGTTCATGTCTCCTCGCTTCGGTCGGTGGATGGGACCTTTCTTTCGGGAAATCATGACGGCGTTATACGATGTCGGTCAACAAAAAACCATGACGCGCGGGGCGGGACTTTCCCTGACAAAAACCTTCCGCTGGTTGACGATTTGCGCGCTGACCGATTTTTGTGAAACGCCGCGGCATCGATTACGCATTGTGTTAGGACGTCGTATATCAGTGGGCTGAGAAATGGAATCGGTTCAGAGCCGCGCGGCGGCCCGACGGTAACGGGTGTTCGCGCCGGAACCGGATCAGGCCCGGCGCGTTGCGGATCGATACTCAGGAAGCGCCGAGCGCCACGACCTCGCCGATCAGCCGTTCCGCGTCACGCCACTCCCCATAGCCGGACGCCGGGTTCAAGTGCCCGACGTCGCCGAGATCGACGAGCTTGCTACCCCACCCGGCCGCCAGCGCCTCGACGCGTTCGAAGCGCGCGAGCGGATCGTTGCGGCTCGCGGCGACGAGGCTCGGGAACGGCAGCCGTGCGGTCGGCACGGGCGTCCAGCCGTGCGCATCGATCGCTTCAGGGGTTGGATAGCCGTCGGGCATCGGCGTATCGAGATCGGCCGGCGCAGCGAGCAGCGCGCCGTGGATCGCGCGCGTGGCCTGCCGTGCCCAGTGCACGGCGATCATCACGCCCGCGCTGTGCGCGACGAGGATCACGGGGCCGTCGATCTCGGCCAGCGCCGCGTCGAGCGCCGCGACGCGCGCGGCGCGGCTCAGTTTGTCGGCTTCCAGCGGCGCGACGGAGCGTGCGTTCGGCAGGCGCCGTTCGAGGTGCGTCTGCCAGTGGTCTTCGACGTGATCGCGCAAGCCGGGCACGATCAGGATGGTGGGCGTGGTCGCCAGGGTCATGCAGCCTCCGGGAGGGTTCAGGAAAGGTGTGTCGCGCGCCGTTCGCGTTCGACGCGCGCGAGATCGGCCGCGTAGCGCGCGCGTCCGATCGCGAACAGCACGGCGGCCGCGAGCGGCACGACGGGAATCCATTGCAGTGCGCCGACGAGCCCGGCGCGATCGGCGACCCACCCCGTCAGCAGCGGGCCCGGCGCCATGCCGAGCAGGTTGTTGGCGAGCGTGAGCGTCGCGAATGCCGACGCGTGGATCGCGGCCGGCGTCAGGTTCGCGACCATCGCGCCCGATGCGCCGGACGCGCCCGCGCCGACCAGCATGCCCGCGCAGATCAGCGCGAGCTGCAGCGGCCCGGGCGGCAGCCGGAACGCGACCGCGAGGCAGATGCCCGTCAGCACGCAATACGCGATCGCGGTCAGCCATTTGCGCGAACCGTCGGCGCGGCCGACGCGGTCGGTGACGATGCCACAGCCGACCATCCCGACACCCGCGAGCAGCACGAAGCCGGCCGCGAGCACGGCGGCACGGTCGGGCGCCATCGCGTAGTAGCGGTTCAGGTAGCTCGGCAGCCATGCGAACAGCGCGCCCGGCACGAACAGGTGCAGCCCGCTGCCGAGATACGCGCAGATCACCGAGCGCGACGCGAACAACCCGGACACCAGCGCACGCACGCTGCCGCGCAGGTCGCGCGGCGCATCGGCATCGCGCCGGCACGGCTCGACGCGGCAGGCAGCAAGCCTCCGTTCGGTCACCGCGCAGCGATACGCGGCGAGCAGCACGATGCCGAGCGCGGCCATCACGCCGAACGACCAGCGCCAGCCGAGATGCGCGCCGACCAGCCCGCCGAGCGCCATCCCGAACACGGAGCCGAACGCGCCGCCGGCCATGAACGCGCCGGTCAGCGTCGCGCGCAGGCGGGCCGGAAAGATGCTGAGGATCAGCGCAACGCCGACGCTGCCGTACGCGGCTTCGCCGAGCCCGACGAGGCCGCGCGCCACGAGCATTTCGGCGTAGTTGGTCGACAGCGCGCAGCCGAGCGTCGCGATGCTCCACAACGAGGCCATCAGCACGATGCTGCGCACGCGGCCGAAGCGATCGGCGAGCACCGACAGCGGAAACGTCAGCAGGCCGACCAGCAGCGCGACGACGCCGGACAGCGAACCGAGCTGCGTGTCCGACAGGTTCCACGCATGCTTGAGCAGCGGAAACACCGCGTTGAGCACCTGCCGCGACATGTAGTCCGACAGCAGCAGGCCGACGGTCAGCCCGAACACGAGCCACGCGTACGCAGGCGCGCGCCGCTCGGTGGCCGTCAGACTCTGCAGCGACGGCTCGACATGATGAATCAACATGCGTGTCTCCTCCGGCACCGGCGCGATAACGCGCCGGCGCGGCTTGCGCGGCCCCGCTCCGTTCGGCGGAGCTTGCCTCGCGCGCTGCGCGAGGGTGGGTGCCGCACCACATCGATCGGCGGGCGGCGCTCGCGGGCCGCCCGGATGCGCCGCGCGTCAGGCCGCGCGCAGCGGCACGCTCACCTGGCCCGGCCGGCGGTTCGGCGCCATCCCGAGCTGCGCGAGCGTTTCGTCGATACCGTCGTACTGCACGCCGATCCGGTAGATCGCCTTCGCTTCCTTGCCGGTCGCGATGTCGCGGCCGAGTTCGCGCGCGATGCGCGCGCACTGCTCGACCTGCTGCACCGACGTCATCCGGTTGCCCTTCTGGTCGATGATCGTGTCCTCGATCCCGCAGCGCGGATGCAGGCCCAGCGCCATCGCGATCGTGTTGATCGGCAGCACGTTCTTCATCAGCGATTCGAGCGTGATGCACGCACCGTCCGGGCAGCGCCGCACGAATTCCATGAAGTTGTACGGATTCGGGCCGTCGAAGCCGCCGCCGATGCCGACCCACGTGACGTTCAGCGGGCCGCGATAGACGCCGCGGCGGATGATCCGTTCGAGCGTTTCGAGCGCGTGCATGCCGGTGAGCTGGAAATGCGGCTGGATGCCGGCCGCCTGCAGGCGGTGCAGGTGTTCGTCGACCCAGCCGGGGCCGGCCGGCACGGTCATCTCGCGGTACGCGTCCCAGTACGCGGTTTCGTTCAGCGACGTGCCGGCGATGTCCTCGCGGTTCATCAGCTCGGTGATGTTCATCTGCACGGTGTTGATCGCGACCGTCACCTGGTCGGGCTTCGGGCTCAGCTCGGCGAGCATGTGCCGCGTGTCGTCGGACAGCCATTTCGCTTCCGCGCCGTCGCCTTCCGGCGCGAACGAGATCGAGCCGCCCACCTGCAGGATCATGTCGGGCACGGCTTCGCGCAGCCGGCCGAGCAGTTCGTTGAACTTCGACAGCCGCTTGCTGCCCTTGCCGTCGAGCTCGCGCACATGCAGGTGCAGCACCGTCGCGCCCGCGTTGTAGCAGTCGACGGCCTTCTGCACGTGCTCGTCCATCGTCACCGGAATGTCTTCCGGAAAATCGGCGGGCATCCATTCGGGGCCGTACGGCGCGACCGTGATGACTACCTTGTCCTGGTTTTCCGGGTGCAGCGAATCGTCGAGAAATTGCATGTCGTCCTCCAGTGGAAATCGTTGTATTCGGGTTGTGTCCGGGCGTACGGGCGTGCGTATCCCGCCGCGTCGGGCGGCGGGCCCGGCGCGTTGCATGGGGTTGCGAATCGGTTACGGTGCGGGCGCGCTCAGAACGGCACGTCGCCGACGATGCCCGCGCGCTCCATCCTGCGAACGCACGGCGGGTAGTCCATCACCGCGTAATGCTGGGTGCTGCGGTTGTCCCAGATCGCGACGCTGTTTTTCTTCCAGCGCCAGCGCACCTGGTATTCGGGGATAGCGGCCTGGCTGATCAGGTATTGCAGCAACTGGCCTGCGCCTGGGTTCGCGTCCTGCCCGAAGCGCACGCGCGCCGGCGTGTGGAAGTTCGTGAAATGCGTCGTGAACGCATTCACGTACAGCACCTTCTCGCCGGTTTCGGGATGCGTGCGCACGACCGGATGCTCGGCGTCCGGATACTGCGCCTTCAGCGCGAGGCGCTTGTCGATCGGCATCGCCGCGCCGAAGCTCGCCTCGATGCTGTGGCGCGCGCGCAAGTCGTCGATCTGCTGCTTCACGTGTTCCGGCAGGCGCTCGTACGCGAGCACCATGTTCGCCCACATCGTGTCGCCGCCGACCGGCGGACCCTCGATGCAGCGCAGCACGCAGCCGAACGGCGGCGCCACGCGCCAGCTCGCATCGCTGTGCCACGCATTCTCGTAGCGGTCGTTCGGCTGGTCGGGCGACTTGTAGATCCGCACGAGCCCCGGGTGCTCGGGATCGCTGCCGGCGACCGGATGATCCTCGAGTTCGCCGAAGCGCCGCGCGAACGCGACGTGCTCGGCGCGCGTGATGTCCTGGTCGCGCAGGAACAGCACGCGATGCCGGAGCAGCTGCGCGCGGATCTCCGCGAACAGGCCGTCGTCGTGCACGGCGTCGGCGAGGCTCACATCCAGCAGTTCCGCGCCGATCGCGCAGGTCAAGGGTTCGACTCGCATGCGCGCCTCCTCAGACGATGAACACCGACGAACCGGTCGTCTTGCGCGATTCGAGATCGCGGTGCGCCTGCGCGGCATCCTGCAGCGCATAGCGCTGGTTGATCTCGATCCGGATGCGGCCGGCCGCGACATGCGCGAACAGTTCGCCGGCCAGGTCGTTCTTCTCGGCAGGATCGGCGATGTAGTCGGCCAGCGCCGGGCGCGTCAGGTACAGCGAGCCCTTCATCGCGAGGCGTTGCGGATCGAACGGCGGGATCGGGCCCGACGCGGTGCCGACGCACACCATCAGTCCGCGCCGCTTCAGCGAATCGAGCGAGCCTTCGAAGGTGTCCTTGCCGACGCTGTCGAACACGACGTCGACGCCCGCGCCATCCGTCAGTTCGCGCACGCGTTTCGCGACATCCTCGCGGCTGTAGTCGATCGTATGGTCGCAGCCGTGCGCGCGGGCGATATCGGCCTTGCGTGCGCTGGACACGGTGCCGATCACCTTGAGCCCGAGCAGCTTCGCCCATTGCGACACGATCAGCCCGACGCCGCCGGCGGCCGCGTGCAGCAGCAGCGTGTCGCCCGGCGTGAACGCGTGGATGCGGCGCAGCAGGTACGCCGACGTCAGCCCGCGCATCGTCATCGCCGCGGCGGTGTCGCACGCGATGCCGGCCGGCAGCCGGATCAGCGGCGCGGCCGGGATCAGCCGTTCGGTGCCGTACGCGCCGAGCGTGTTGATGAAGCCCGTATAGGTCACGCGATCGCCGGCGGCGACGTTCGTCACGCCGGGGCCGACGGCCTCGACCACGCCGGCCGCCTCGACGCCGATGCCGGACGGCAGCGGAACCGGATACAGGCCGCTGCGGAAATAGGTATCGGCGAAGTTCAGGCCGACCGCCTCGTGCCGCAGGCGCACCTGGCCGGGGCCCGGGTCGCCGACGTCGACTGCTTCCCAGCGCAGCACGTCGGGGCCGCCGGTTTCGTGGAATCGCACTGCATGTGCCATCGTGTTCTCCGTATGGTGTCAGTCGGATGCGCGTCGCGCATCGTCGGGTTCGTTCGTGCCCGGCGGCGTCGCGGCTGCGCCGGCCGCCTGCGGCTCGTCCAGTTCGGCCCAGTCGGCGTCGGCCAGGTAGCGCCGCGCGGCCGGGAAAATCACGCCTTCCATCCGCCCCATCTGCTCGAACGCGCCGTGTGCATAGCGCGCGAGCGCTGTGTCGAACGCGGCCGACGGCAGCCCGTCCACGGCGATTCGCGCCAGTGCGTCGAGCGCTTGCGCGTCGCGCTGCCGCTGGCGGTCGAGTTCGTCCAGCTCGGCCGCGACGCACTCCGCACGGGCGCGCAATGCCGCGAACAGCCGCGCTTCGGCAGCCGTGCCGAAACGTGCGTGCTGCAGCGCGGCGAGCGACGCCAGCGCACCCTGCGCGTCGACTGCTTGCCGCCGCGGCCCGTTCGCGGCATCGCCGCACCCCATCAGCGCTTGCAGCAGCACGCCGACCGCGCGATGCGCATCGAGACAGCGCGCCATCACGCGCGCCTCGGCCGGCGAACGCTGCGACGTGCATACGAGCACCGGCACGCCGCTCGTCGCCAGCAGGCGCTGCCGCCGCGCGCAGGTTGCCGCATCGGCATCGTGCGGCAGCGCCGCGACACAGATCAGGTCGCAGCCGAGCTCGCCGGCGAGCGTGTCGGGCGACGTGTCGCCGGCCGCCGGGTGGCCGGCCCCCGCGATCGCATGGGACAAGCCCTGCGCCCGGGCGGCGGCTTCCACTTTCGCACCGTGTTCCGGCAGCCGCGCTCCGGATAAACGCGAGTCCGGCGCGGCACCGGGCAGCACGAACGTGACCCGCGCGCCGACCGCACGGGCCAGTTCGAGCGCATGGCCGATCGCGTCGATGCCGCCGGGCGCGCCGTCGACCGTCACGAGCAGATGGCGGTACATCGCGCCGCTCCGCTTATCCGGCGGTCGACGCACTGCACAGCGCGCCGGTCGATACGATCTTCATGGGTGCCCTCCTCGTGGTGTTCGTCATTCGTCATGCATCGGAACCCATGCTATCGGCACGGCGCCGGTGCGGCCCCACTCGTCGCGGGGGGGATTGACGCGCGAACGCGGTTCGGCCGATCCTTCCCCCCACGCCCACCCCGGACGCTGGCCCGCACGGCACCGCCGGATTCCGACTGCTGCCCCGATGGCCCACCCACCCGATCGCGCCGACGCGCCCCCCACCGAACTGGTCCTGAAGACGACCGCGCCGCGCGTGCCGGCGCAGTTGCTCGCCCGCGCGCGGCTGAGCCTCGCCGCACCGGCGTTCGACGGCCGTCCGGTCACGCTCGTGCAGGCGCCGGCCGGCTACGGCAAGACGTCGCTGCTCGCGCAATGGCGCCGCGAATACCTTGCGCTCGGCCGCGCGGTCGTGTGGCTGTCGGCCGACGAGCGCGACGACGCGCCGCGGCTGCTGCAGGGGCTCGTGCAGGCGGTGCGCACCGGCTGCGCGCGGCCCGGCTTCGGGCGCCTGATCCCGGGCGGCGCGGCACGCGCGCTGGACGGCCTGACCGCGTGGCTGGCCGAGGTCGCGCAACTGTCGATCGACGCGCTGCTGATCGTCGACGACGCGGAGCGGCTGCCGGCCGCCGGCCTCGACGCGCTGACCTACGTGCTGCACAACGCGCCGCAAAACCTGCGTGTGGTCGTCGCGGCGCGGCGCGGGCTCGATCGCGCGGCCGGCGACCTGCTCGCCGGCGGGCAATGCACGCTCGCGGGCCCCGACTGGCTGCGCTTCACGCTCGACGAGACGATCGCGCTGGTCGGCGCGCGCTTCGCGCAGCGCGTCGACGCCGATGCGTGCGCGCGGCTGTTCGAACGCGTCGACGGCTGGCCGCTCGGGCTGCAACTCGCGATGGCCGCGATGGCGCGCTCGGCCGATCCGCGCCAGGCGGTCGACGCGCTCGCCGCACGTGTGGACGGCACGCGCGACCGGCTCGTGGAACTACTGCTCGCGAACCTGTCGGCCGACGACACCGCGTTCCTGACGCGCACGAGCGTCGCCGATCGCCTGCATCCGTCGCTGTGCGCCGCGCTGCTCGACGACGCAGGCGCGCCCGACCGGCTCGCGCGGCTCGCGCGCGACACGCCGCTGTTCATTGCATCGGACGATTCGGACTGGTGCCGGCTGCATCCGCTCGTGCGCGACACGCTGCGCGACCGCCTGGCCGCGGGCCCGGACGCGGAGCGCAGCGTGCTGCATGCGCGCGCGGCCGCGTGGCTCGACGCGCACGGGATGACCGAGGAAGCCGCGCGCCACGCGTATGCGGCCGGCCAGGTCGAGACCGCGTATGCGCTCGCGCAGCGCTGCCTCGAGGATGCGATCAAGCAGGGCCGCATCAACGACGTGCTCGACTGGCTCGCACTGCTGCCCGACGCGGAGCTCGACAAGCGCCCGACGCTGCGGATCGCGGTCGCATGGGCGCTGGCGCTCGGCGAGCGCCATGTCGAGGCGCAGCGCCAGATCGCGGGCATCCTGGTCGACTCCGGCACGCCGGCCGCGATGCGCTACGAATGCGCACTGATCCTCAGCGCGGCCGCGTATTACGCCGATGAAATCGATCGCTTCGTCGAACTGTTCGAACCGTGGGCCGACTTCACGCCGCCGGCGGCGACGTGGCTCGCGCAGATGCATGCGAACCGGCTGTCGGCGCGCGCGATCATCGTCGGCGAACCGGCGCAGGCGCGCCGCTACCAGCAGGCCGCGCCGCGCGGCGAGACGGCGGCCGGGTTCGGCTATGTCGCGCGCTGGGGCGAGCTGATCACGGGCCTGAGCTACCTGCGCGAAGGCCAGATCCGGCTCGCGGACGACGCGCTGTCGCCGGCGCTGGCGCGCGCGGAAGCCGATCTCGGCCGCCGCCATCCGCTGACCTGCATGCTCGCGGCCATGTGCGCGGCGATCGCCTACGAGGCCGACCGCGTCGACCAGGCCGCCGCGCTGCTCGCGAACCGGCTCGACGTGCTCGAACACGCGGGCACGCCCGACACCGTGCTGCTCGGCTATCGCACCGCCGCGCGCATCGCGCTGCTGCGCGGCGTCGAGCACCGCGCGATCGACCTGCTCGAGGCACTCGACGCGATGGGCGTTGCGCGCCGGCTGCCGCGCCTGTCGGTCGCGAGTCTCGCCGAGCAGGTGCGGATTCACGCGGCGCGCTATCGCGAGGCGACCTGCCATGCGCTCGTCGAGCGCATCGACGCGATCGCCGCGGCCGAGTTTCCGTCGCACGGGCCGCTGTGGCGGCGCCCCGTCGTGCTGCTGCAGGCGACCGCGCATGCGGGTGCGGCGCTCGCCGCGCGCCGCTGGGACGACGCGTGCGCGGCGCTCGACGAAGCGGCCGTGCTGGCCCGCGAAATGAGCATGGGGCGCGAGCGCATCGAGATCATGGCGCTCGGCGCGTTCGCGCTGGAGCAGTCGGGCGGCAGCGGCCGCGCACTGCTCGACGAGGCGATGAACCTCGCGGACATGTTCGGGCTCACACGCACGCTCGCCGACGCGCATCCGGCCGTTGCCGACTGGGCGCGCCGCGCCGGCGACGAGGCGGCCGCCGGCGACGGCCCCGCGCGGCACGCGCTGCCGCAGCCGCGCATCGTGCCGCCCGCGCCGCGCGGCGCCGCCAGCCCGCGCGCGGTGCCGAGCGTCGTGCTGACGCCGAAGGAGCGCGCGATTCTCGAACTGCTCGCGCGCAACCTGTCGAACAAGGAAATCGCGGTCGCGCTCGCCGTCGGCGAGGAAACCGTGAAGTGGCACCTGAAGAACCTGTTCGGCAAGCTCGACGCCAGCTCGCGCAAGCATGCGGTGCGCCGCGCACTGGTGCTCGGGCTGCTCGAAAGCGCACCTTGACGCTGGCCTGAAACGGCCTGTTCCGCCCGCATTGCGGCGTCGTTCGTCGTTGCAATAGCTGCGGCCATTGCGCCTCCTCTCGCCTTGCACGCGCCCAAAGGAAGACCCGTTGAGGGACGGGCGGAAAGGCATGTTCGCCAGCCCGTTTTCAGCGTGAACAGGCCCTGACCGCCCTTCGATTCTCCGCAACCCTGCCCCCCGCGCATGGGGGGGAGCGGCCGCCCGCCGTTGCGTAGTCTTTCCGCACGGCTCGCGCCGGCGTCGCATGTGTCGCCTTCCCGCCTGCCCCGATGCTTCCCCGCTTCACCCGGTCGGGCTCGATCCCGGCCGGTCCAATACGACCCTGGAGACTTCATGAAGACGAAACTGGCCGCGCTCGCGGCGCTTGCCGGCTGTTCGGCGCTCGCTCACGCGCAATCCTCCGTCACGCTCTACGGCGTGGTCGACACGGGCCTGCTTTACCAGAGCACGTCGGCCGCGTCGTTCAGCCCGACCGCGCCGAATACCGGCAAGGTGTTCCGCATGAAGGACGGCGGCATCTATTCGAGCTTCTGGGGCATCAAGGGAAGCGAGGACATCGGCGGCGGCTACAAGATCAACTTCAAGCTGCAGGGTTCGTTCGACAGCGGCACCGGCAAGCTGCAACTGAGCGACACGCCGGGTGCCGTCGCGATCTTCAACCAGGTCGCGTCGCTCGGCGTGTCGGGGCCGTTCGGCACGTTCACGGCCGGCCGCCAGATCGTGCCGATGATCTACGCGATGGCCGACACCGACGTGCGCAACGCGCAGTTCTTCGGCAGCGTGCTGACCGCGTGGCTCGGCCTGAACACCGCGGCCGGCTGGCCGGGGACCAGCACCAACGGCGCGATCGGCGCGCTGTACGACAGCAATGCGCTCGTCTACCAGTCGCCGACGTTCGCGGGCGCGTCGATCGCGCTCGAATACGCGCCGGGCGGCGTCGCCGGGCAGTTCCAGGGAGGCACGCGCGAATCGGTCGTGCTCAGGTATGCGAACTACGGGCTGAACGCGTCCGCGCTCTACTACAACGGCCACGACACGAACCCCGCGCCGGGCGCCGCACCGACCGGCGTCGACAACAACCGCTTCGTCTACGTCGGCGCGAAATACACGATCCGCGATTTCTCGGTGTCGGCGTCGTACGGCAACGGCAGGAATCCCGCGCACGCGGACCGCGTGAACCTCGACATGCTGTCGGCAGGCGTCGGCTACCGCTTCACGCCTGCGCTGCAGGTCACCTCCGCCGTGTACTACCTGAAGGACCGCAACCGTTCCGAGAACCGCTCGACGGCGGTCGTGCTCGCGGCCGACTACAGCCTGTCGAAGCGGTCGATGGTGTATGCGCAGGTCGGCCGCGTGAACAACCGCGGCACGATGGGCCAGATGCTCGTGTACGGGCAGCCGGTCGCGCCGGGTGTCGGCACGACGGCCGCGATGGTCGGGCTGCGGCACAACTTCTGACGATGCGATGACCTGACGCGGAACGAACCAGGCGGCGCTCGGGTGCGATTCGCGGCCGCCGCCTGCATCGATTCCGGGGATCGGCTACAGTGGGCGTTTTTCGGCGCGCTCCGGCGTCGTCACCGCGCCGCGGACCGTGCGCGAGCGCGGCGGCACGGCGGAGCGCGGATCACCCACCTCGTCGACGAGCGAACTTCCATGCCCGACCTGTCCGCCTTCCCGATCACGCAAAAGTGGCCGGCCCAGCATCCCGACCGTCTCCAGCTCTACTCGCTGCCGACACCGAACGGCGTCAAGGTGTCGATCATGCTCGAGGAAACCGGCCTGCCGTACGAGCCGCACCTCGTGCGCTTCGACACGAACGACCAGTTGTCGCCCGCGTTCCTGTCGCTGAACCCG
Organism: Burkholderia sp. MS455; assembly: GCF_016899445.1. NCBI lineage: Bacteria > Pseudomonadati > Pseudomonadota > Betaproteobacteria > Burkholderiales > Burkholderiaceae > Burkholderia > Burkholderia sp. MS455. The sequence continues at coordinate 1,813,140 of NZ_CP041779.1, read as the reverse complement.
AACAACAAGATCCCGGCGATCATCGATCCGAACGGCCCCGACGGCAAGCCGCTGCCGTTGTTCGAATCGGGCGCGATCCTGATCTATCTCGCGGACAAGACCGGCCAGCTGATCCCGAAGGATCTCGCCGGCCGCTACGAGGCGATCCAGTGGGTGATGTTCCAGATGGGCGGCATCGGCCCGATGTTCGGCCAGGTCGGCTTCTTCCACAAGTTCGCCGGCCGCGACTACGAGGACAAGCGCCCGCGCGACCGCTACGTCGACGAGTCGAAGCGCCTGCTCGCCGTGCTCGACGCGCATCTCGCGAACCGCAAGTGGATGATGGGCGACACGTACACGATCGCCGACATCGCGATCTTCCCGTGGGTGCGCAACCTCGTCGGCTTCTACGAAGCGGGCGACCTGGTCGGCTTCAGCGAATTCCGGCACGTCGCGCGGGCACTCGACGCGTTCGTCGCGCGTCCGGCCGTCGCGCGCGGGCTCAATATCCCGGCACGCAGCTGACCGGCGACGCGGGCGCGCCGTGTGCGGTCCGCGATAATCCGCGCAGCCCGCCGCATTGCGCGGCGGGTGTCGCTTCCTTCCGTTCGGCGCGTTCGCGGCCGCCGTTCGCTGTTTGCCGATGCTACTTCCCACCCGACCCTTCCGGTCGTTCCGGCGCTCCGTCGGCCAGCCCCGCCAGCAACTTTCCCAGCAATTGCGACAACTGCGCCTGTTCCGCGTCCGACAACGCGGCCAGCAGCGCACGCTGATTGTCGATATGCGCGACGACTGCTTCGTCGATCAGCGCGCGGCCGGTTTCCGTCAGCGCGACGAGCGTGCCGCGCCCGTCGGCGGGGTTCGGCCGGCGCTCGACCCAGCCGGCCTTCTGCAGCCGGTCGATGCGCGCGGTCATCCCGCCCGACGACATCATCAGCGCGTCGTACAGCGCCGTCGGCGTCAGCGCGAACGGCGCGCCACCGCGCCGCAGCGTCGCGAGCACGTCGAATTCGCCCGGCTGCATCCCGTAGCGCGCAAACAGCGGATTGAGACGGTCGCGCGCGATCACCAGCGCGGCTTCCTGCAATCGGCCCATCACGACCATCGACGAAGCGTCGAGATCCGGACGCTCCGCGCGCCATTGCGCGAGCGCATGCGCGGCTCGATCCATTAACCCTCCTCGGCTCACCAGTTATCTTGACGTCGAGATAAATCGGCGTTTATCTTGACGTCGAGATACTTTACATGAAAACGCACGGCACCCGGACGGATGCCGTGCACCGATACCGAGGGCCTGTCGATGAATCGCTTCACTTCCCCCGGATGGCGGCTCGCCGCCATCGTGCTCGTCGGGCTGAACCTGCGGCCCGCGCTTGCCGCCGTCGGCCCGCTGCTCGACATGATCCAGCGCGAGACCGGCATCGGCGACGGCGCGGCCAGCCTGTTGACGACGATCCCGATCCTGCTGATGGGGCTCGGTGCGCTGAGTGCGCGGCGCCTGCAGCGCGTGACGGGCATCGCGGGCGGCGTATGGCTCGGCGTCGCGCTGATCGGGCTGGCCTGCGTATCGCGCATCGGCGCGCAGCACGCGTGGCTGCTGCTCGCGAGCGCCTGCTGCGCGGGCGTCGGGATCGCGATGGTGCAGGCGCTGCTGCCCGGTTTCGTGAAGGCGCATTTCGCGACGCGCGTCGGCGGCGCGATGGGCGTCTATTCGACGTCGATCATGGGCGGCGCGGTGCTCGCGAGCGTCGTCGCGCCGTTTGCCGCGGCGCGCTGGGGCTGGCTCGCCGCGCTCGCGGGCTGGGCGCTGCCGGCCGCGGTGGCCGCGCTCGCATGGCCGCTGGCCGGTCGCGGCGGCGATGCGCTCGCCGCCGGGCCGGCTTCGGCGTCGGCTGCGCAGCCGTCGCGTTCGCCGCGCGCATGGCGGCTCGCGCTGTTCTTCGGGATCGCGACGGGCGCGTACACGCTCGTGCTCGCGTGGCTGCCGCCGTACTACATGCGGCTCGGCTGGTCGCCGACGGCGGCCGGCAGCCTGCTCGGCGGCGTGACGCTCGCGGAAGTCGTCGCGGGGCTGACGATCTCGGCGGCGATCGACCGCCTGCCCGATCGCCGGCCCGCGCTGCATGCGGCGATCGCGTCGCTGTTCGTCGGGTTGCTGGCGATGCTGGCCGCGCCAGAAGCGCTCGCCTTGCCGGCCGCGCTGCTGCTCGGTGCGGGAATCGGTGCGCTGTTTCCGCTGTCGCTGATCGTCACGGTCGACCATGCGGCGACGCCCGCCGACGCCGCATCGCTGACGGGGTTCGTGCAGGGTGTCGGCTACCTCATCGCCGGGTTGTTTCCGTTCGCGGCCGGCGTCGTGCGCCAGCATCTCGCGGACCTGACTCCCGCGTGGGTGGCGATGGCGTGCCTGTGCGTCGTACTGTTCGCGCTGGCGGCGGGTTTTGCGCCGCGGCTCGCGCGGCGTGTTGCGAGTGCTTAGGCGGTCAGCCGCACGTCAGCCGCTCGTTTCCCGCTCCGACGGCAACCGTCGATAGGCACGCATCGCCGCAACTCGCACGCGTCTTCGTCGCACAGCCGGCGCACCCGGATCGCGGGCTGCACGTCGTCGGCCAGTGCGCCGATCAGTTGTTCTCAGGTCGGCATGAGGCATGGGTGGCGAACACGGTTCGACCGTCATCGTGCGCGTGACGTCCGCGATCGCCGATCCGCGTGCGACGCGCACCTGCGCGAACGTCGTGCCGAACGCCGTCCGGCGCAATGTGCGATCAGCCCGCGCTCGCGTACAACGTCGAATCCGCGAACCCTTCGGCGTCGAGCACGCGCCCGATCAGGATCAGCGCGGTACGCTCGATCCGCGTGCCCTGCACCTTGCCGACGATGTCGGCGAGCGTGCCGGTCACGCGCTCTTCGTCGGGCCAGCTCGCGCGATAGATCACCGCGACCGGGCAATCGGCGCCGTAATGCGGCAGCACTTCGTCGACGATGCGCGCGAGATGGCGCACGCCGAGATGGATCGCGAGCGTCGCGCGGTGCGCGGCGAGCGAGCCGAGCGCTTCGCCTTCCGGCATCGTCGTCTTGCCCGCGAAGCGCGTGAGGATCACCGTCTGCGCCACGCCGGGCAGCGTCAGCTCGATGCCGAGCGTCGCCGCGCACGCGGCCGTGGCCGTCACGCCCGGCACGATTTCGTACGGAATCCCGAGCGCCTTCAGCCGGCGGATCTGCTCGCCGATCGCACCGTACAGCGACGGATCGCCCGAATGCACGCGCGCGACGTCCTGCCCTTTCGCATGCGCGGCGGCGAGCAGCGCGACGATCGCGTCGAGGTCGAGCTCGGCCGTATTGACGACCTGCTCCGCGCGATGGCCGTCGAGCACGGCCGCCGGCACCAGGGAGCCCGCATACAGGATCACCGGGCAGGTGCGCACGAGGCGCTGGCCCTTCACCGTGATCAGCTCCGGGTCGCCGGGGCCCGCGCCGATGAAATACACCGTCATCGAAAAATCTCCGTCAATTCGTTGGACGATCGGCCGCGCGCCGTCACGCGCGCGCGGCCGGATCGAGTGCGTCGAGCAGCGCGGCGGCCGAGTCGAACGCGCGGTCGGCGTCGGGCAGCGGCGGCCGCCGCAGCATCACGACCGGCAGCCTGCGTTCGCGCGCGACGTCGAGCTTGGCCTCGGTGGCCGCACCGCCGCTGTTCTTGCTGACGACGACGTCGATCCCCATCAGCGCGAACAGCGCGCGCTCGCCGTCGAGCGTGAACGGCCCGCGCGCGGCGACGATCTGCGCGCGCGCGTTGCCGGGATGCGGGTCGAGGCAGCGCACGAGCCAGAACTGGTGCGGCGGGATCGCGTCGAGATGCGCGAGCGGCTCGCGGCCGAGCGTGAACAGCGGCCGCTTGAACGGCGCGAGCGCGGCCTCGATGCCGGCCCAGTCGTCGACCATTCGCCAGTCGTCGCCGGGTTGCGGCACCCATGGCGCGCGGCGCAGCGCCCACAGCGGCACGCCCGCGTCGCGCGTCGCGGCAGCCGCGTTCGCGCTGATTCGTGCGGCATACGGATGCGTCGCGTCGATCACGAGGCCGATGCCGGCGCCGCGCAGATACGCGGCCAAGCCGGCGGCGCCGCCGAAACCGCCGACGCGCACGTCGCAGCGCAGGTCGTCGGGCACCTTGCCGAGGCCGGCCAGGCTATACACGTGGTGCGGACCGAGTGCACGCGCGATTTTCAGCGCATCGCCGGTGCCGCCGAGCAGCAGGATGCGCGCGCTCATCGCGCCTGCCCGACGAAGCGGCCCTGCCGGTCGATCGCGAACATCTCGACGGCGACCGATGGCGGCACGATATCGCGCGCGACGCGCAGCGCCCGCGCGCAGACGAGATCGCCGAGCGGCACGCCCGCGGCCAGCGCCAGCTTCAGCGCCTCCTGGCTCGTGTTCGCGGCGCGCATCGCCGCCTGCAGCGCATCGCTCGCGCCGGCCTCGGCCGCCCACTGCGCGAGCAGCGGCAGGTCGATGCTCGAATGGCGGCTGTGCAGGTCGAGGTGGCCGGCCGCGAGCTTGCTGAGCTTGCCGAAGCCGCCGCACATCGACAGCCGCGCGACCGGCGCGCGCCGCAGATGCTTGAGCACCGCGCCCGCGAAATCGCCCATCTCGACCAGCGCCATGTCGGGCAGGTGGTAGTGCGCGCGCATCGCGTCCTCGCTCGTATTGCCCGTGCATGCGGCGATATGCTGGATGCCGTTCGCGCGCGCGACGTCGATGCCCTGGTGGATCGACGCGATATAGGCCGAGCACGAGAACGGCCGCACGATGCCGGTCGTGCCGAGAATCGACAACCCGCCGACGATGCCGAGGCGCGGGTTCATCGTCTTCAGCGCGAGCGCTTCGCCGCCTTCGACGCCGATCGTCACGTCGAAGCCGCCCGTGTAGCCGTGCTCGGCCGCCAGCGCGTCGAGGTGCGTCGTCATCATCCGGCGCGGCACTGGGTTGATCGCCGGTTCGCCGACCGGCAGCGTCAGCCCCGCACGCGTGACCGTGCCGACGCCCGGCCCCGCGTGAAAACGCACGCCGGGCGCCGCCGCGAGCGCGACGCGCGCGAAGATCAGCGCGCCGTGCGTGACGTCCGGATCGTCGCCGGCATCCTTGATCGTGCCGGCTTCGGCGCCGTCGGCCGTGATCCGGCAGAACTCGAGCCGCATCATCACGCGCTGCCCCTTCGGCAGCACGATCTCGACCGCATCGTCCGCGTGGCCCGCGAGCAGCAGGCGCGCGGCCGCGAGCGACGTCGCGGTCGCGCAGCTGCCGGTCGTATAGCCGAAGCGCAGCGGCGCGTGCTGTTCGGGGGTTTCGTCGCGCATCACGCGTCCATCGGGTTCGACGGTCCGGCCGCGTCGGGCTTGCGCACGTCGTACAGCGTGACCGGCAACGGCTGCCGCCAGGTATCGAAGCGGCCGAGCGGTTCGGCATGCGCGAGCGACACCCGCGTGAGCGTGCCGCCGTGCACATCGCGCCACGCGGCGAGCGCCATCTCGCCCTGCAGCGTGACCGCGTTCGCGACCAGCCGGCCGCCGGGTTTCAGCGACGACCAGCACGCGTCGAGCACGCCGGGCGCCGTCGCACCGCCGCCGATGAAGATCGCATCCGGCGCGGCGAGCCCGGCGAGCGCATCGGGCGCGCGCCCCGCGACGAGTTGCAGGCCCGGCACGCCGAGCGCGTCGCGGTTGTGCTCGATGTAGCGCTGCCGCTCCGCATGCGCTTCGATCGCAATCGCCTGGCATGACGGATGCGCACGCATCCATTCGATGCCGATCGAGCCGCTGCCGGCGCCGACGTCCCACAGCAGCTCGCCGGGCGCGGGCGCGAGGCGCCCGAGCGTCATCGCGCGCAGGTCGCGCTTGGTGAGCTGACCGTCGTGGCGGTACGCATCGTCGGGCAGGCCGGGCGTGAGCGCGCGGCGCGGCGCGTCGGGGCCGGCCTGGCAGTCGAGCGCGACGAGATTGAGCGCGGCCGTTTCGTCGACGTTCCAGTCCTGCGCGAGGCCGTCGAGACGCCGCTCGAGCGGGCCGCCCAGATGTTCGAACACGCTGATGCGCGTCGGCCCGAAGCCGCGTGCGGCGAGTTCGGCCGCGACGGCGGCCGGCGTGCGGCCGTCGGCGCTCAGCACGAACAGGCGCCGGCCCGGCAGCAGGTGGCGCGCAAGCGTCGCGAGCGGACGCCCGACGAGCGACACCGCGCCGATATCCTGCAGCGCCCAGCCGAGGCGCGCGGCCGCGAGCGACAGCGACGACGGCGCGGGCAGGACGCGCCATTCGTCGGGGGAAAGCTCGCGCGCGAGCGTGGCGCCGACGCCGAACAGCATCGGGTCGCCGCTCGCGAGCACGCAGACGGGCGACAGGCGACGCGCGAGCACGCCCGCGACGTCGAACGGCGACGGCCACGTTTCGCGCGCGGCCGGCAGCCGTGCGGGCAGCATGTCGAGATGCCGCTGCGCGCCGACGACGAGCGTCGCGTCGAGCAGCGCGCGCCGCGCGCTGCGTCCGAGCCCCGCGTAACCGTCGTCGCCGATGCCCACTACCGTCAGCCACGCCGTCATGCACCCTTCCCCATCGTTCGATTCCATCGTGTCGCCGCGCGGCCGAAAAAAGGCCGGCGCAGCCGTCCGCATTGCGAAAGACGGCATGGTACCGTGTTCCATCCCGCGTTTCACCTGCCGGCCCGCCGGCGCCGGGCCAACCCCCGTTTCGTCCGCCGAGAACGGCTTTCCGGTCGCGAGTCGCGGTCGAAATCGGGTATCCTACGGCCGTTCGTTCGCCGGTGCCCTTCGGGGCCGAAGAGGGAACACAGGGCGCGCCGCGCGCCGCTGTGGCTGCCCCCGCAACTGTAGACAGCGAGCCGATCTCCCCCTCACGCCACTGGTTCGACCGGGAAGGCCGGGAGCCGGCGCCGACCTGTCAGCCAGGAGACCTGCCGGCCAGAAAGTGCGTGCGTGCCAGTCGGCGTCGGGCGGGGTGTACCGATGCGTTGGCCCGCGGCGCGACACTGTCCCGATACCCCGTTGAGTTCCGCCCCCGATTCGATTCCTGCGTCGCCCGTCGTGCGCCCGTCGGCCTGCCCGGGGCTCGTGCGCGTCGTCGCGGCCGCCGATGGCGGGCTGTGCCGGATCAAGCTGCCGGGCGGCCGGCTCGACGCGCGCCAGGCGCGCGCGATCGCCGCCGCCGCGCGCACATACGGCTCCGGCGCGATCGACGCGACCAATCGTGCGAATCTGCAGCTACGCGGCATTCGCGACGGCGCGGCCGACGCGCTGACGCGCGCGTTGCTCGACGCGGGGCTCGGCCCGCGCGCCGATGTCACCGCAAAATCGACCGCGGACGCAACCGCCGATGCGGCCGCGCTCGCCGCGAGCGACGACGTCCGCAATGTCATGCTCAGCCCGCTCGCCGGACACGACCCCGCCGCGCTCGTCGACAGCCGCGCGCTCGCCGTTCCGCTGCTCGACATGCTGGCAAGCGAGCCGCGCCGCGGCGAGCTGTCGCCGAAATTCGCGATCCAGCTCGACGGCGGCGAATCGGTCGCGGCGCTCGATCATCCGCACGACATCTGGCTCGCCGCATGGCGCCGCGGCGACGGCGTGGTGCGCATCGCGGCCGGGCTGGCCGGCTGCCCGCCGGTCGCGCACGGCGACACGCCTGCTTCGGTCGATGTGTCGCCCGACCAGAGCGTCGCGCTCGTCCGCGCGCTGCTGCTCGCGTTCCTCGATCTCGCGTCGGCCGACGTCACGCGGATGCGGGCACTGCTCGCGACGTGCGGCGAACGCGCGTTGCTCGATCGCGCGCAGCACTACCTGCCCTTCCCGCTCACGGCCGATCCCGCGCTCGCCGGCTGGCGGCGCAGGCGTTCCGATGCCGCACTGCGTTTCGGCGCGCGTTTGTCGCTCGACGCGGCGCGCTGCAGCGTCGGCGCGCAATTCGTGCTCGGGCGGCTCGATGCAATGCAACTGGAACGGCTCGCCGCATTGGCCGAAGCCGACGGCGACGGCACGCTGTCGATGACGCCGTGGCAAGGCGTGTTCATCCACGGCGTGTCGCACGCACGCGCACCGGCCACGCTCGATGCGCTCGCGGCGCTCGGCCTCGTCTGCGCATCGTCCGACCCGCTTGCGACGCTCGTCGCGTGCACCGGCAGCGCGGGCTGCGCGAAAGCGCACGCCGACACGAAACGCGACGCGCTCGCGCTCGCCGCGCGCATCGGCCATCCGGTCGACGTGCACCTGACCGGCTGCGGGCGCCACTGCGCGCTGCCGCATCCCGCTGCGTACACGCTGGTCGCGGTCGCGCCCGCGCACTACGACCTTTACCGGCGCGACGCCGCCACGGGCCTCGGCGCCCCGCTCGCGCGCCATCTGACGATTGACCAGGCCGCGGCCCGACTGACGGGCACGGCACAGCCAGGACACACCGATGCTTGACTACATTCGCGACGGGCAGGAAATCTACCGCCAGTCGTTCGCGACGATCCGCGCCGAGGCCGACCTGTCGCACGTTCCGCCCGATCTCGAGAAACTCGCGGTGCGCGTGATCCACGCGTGCGGGATGGTCGACGTCGTCTACGACCTGCGCTTCTCGGCCGGCGCCGGCACCGCGGGCCGCACCGCGCTCGCGGCCGGCGCGCCGATCCTGTGCGACGCGAAGATGGTTGCCGAAGGCATCACGCGCGCGCGGCTGCCGGCCGGCAATCCCGTGATCTGCACGCTCGGCGAGCCGGAGGTGCCCGACCTCGCGCGCCATCTCGGCAACACGCGCTCGGCCGCCGCGCTCGAACTGTGGCGCCCGCATCTCGCGGGCAGCGTCGTCGTGATCGGCAATGCGCCGACCGCGCTGTTCCACCTGCTCGACATGATCGACGCCGGCGCGCCGCGCCCCGCGCTGATCCTCGGATTCCCGGTCGGCTTCATCGGCGCGGCCGAATCGAAGGCGATGCTCGACGCCGACAGCCGCGGCGTGCCGTACGTCGCGCTGCTCGGCCGGCGCGGCGGCAGCGCGATGGCGGCCGCCGCGGTCAACGCGCTCGCGACGGAGGTCGAATGACGACCGCACGCGGACGCCTGTTCGGGGTCGGCGTCGGCCCCGGCGACCCCGAACTGATGACGATCAAGGCGCTGCGCGTGCTGCAGGCCGCGCCCGTGGTCGCGTATTTCGTCGCGAAGGGCAAGAAAGGCAATGCTTACGGCATCGTCGAAGCGCACCTGCTCGACACGCAAACGCAGCTGCCGCTCGTCTATCCGGTGACGACCGAGGCATTGCCGCCGCCGCTCTGCTACGAGACGGTGATCGCCGACTTCTACGATACGGCCGCGGAAATCGTCGCGGCGCACCTCGACGCGGGCCGCGACGTCGCGGTGATCTGCGAAGGCGACCCGTTCTTCTACGGCTCGTACATGTACCTGCACGACCGCCTCGCACCGCGCTACGACACCGAGGTCATCCCGGGCGTGTGCGCCATGCTCGGCGGCACGGCCGTGCTCGGCCAGCCGCTCGTCTATCGCAACCAGAGCCTGTCGGTGCTGTCGGGCGTGCTGCCCGAGCACGAGCTGCGCGCGCGGCTCGCGCAGGCCGACGCGGCCGTCGTGATGAAGCTCGGCCGCAATTTCGACAAGGTGCGGCGCGTGCTCGACGAACTCGGGCTCGCGAAGCGCGCGCTGTATGTCGAGCGCGCGACGATGGCGAGCCAGCGCATCGTGCCGCTCGACGAAGTCGACCCGATGGCGTCGCCGTATTTCTCGCTGCTCGTCGTGCCGGGGGAAAAATGGCAAGGATGACGACTCCGCCCGCGATCGTGATTCTCGGCGCGGGTGCGCTCGACACCGCACGGCGGATCCAGGCGCGCTACCCGGGCGCCCGCGTGCACGGGCTCGCGTCGCGCGTCGATGCCGGCGAGCCGTTCGACGAACTCGGCGCGCACCTGCGCGAACTCTATGCGCGCGGTTTGCCGATCGTCGCGCTGTGCGCGGCCGGCATCGTGATTCGCTGCCTCGCGCCCGCATTGGCCGACAAGGGCGTCGAGCCGCCGGTGCTCGCGGTCGCGGAGGACGGCTCGGCCGTCGTGCCGCTGCTCGGCGGGCTGGCGGGCGTCAACGCGATCGCGCGCGAAATCGCCGATTGGCTCGGCGTCGCGCCGGCGATCACGACGAGCGGCGAACTGCGCTTCGGCGCATGCGTGCTCAATCCGCCCGAAGGCTATGCGCTCGCCGATCTCGCGCAGGGCAAGCGTTTCGTGTCCGACCTGCTCGCGGGCGCGTCGACGCGCATCGACGGCGCGGCGCCGTGGCTCGACGACGTCGCGCTGCCGCGCGACGACGCAGCCGCGCATGCGATCCGCGTGACGCCCGATGCATGGCGCGGCACGCGCGACGAACTCGTGATCCATCCGCGCAGCGTGGTGGTCGGCGTCGATGCGCAAACCGTGCACGCGAACGAAGCGCTCGCCGCGCGCATCGAAGCCGCGCTCGACGCACAAGGCCTCGCGCGGCTGGCGCTCGCGGCCATCGTCGCGCCGGCGTCGGCGATCGGCGAAGCCGTGCTGGAGGAAGCGGCGCAAACGCTCGGCGTGCCGCTGCGCTTCGTCGATGTCGACGGTGACGCGCAAGCCGATGCGGCCACGCTGCTCGGCCGCGCATTGCGTGTCGCGCACACGCTGCGCGCAGCGTCGAACGGGCTCGCATGCGCGGTCGCGTCGCATCCGGTCGATCCCGCCACGCTCGGCCGTGCGCGCGGCCGCCTGACGGTGCTCGGCCTCGGCCCGGGCGCCGCCGTGTGGCTCACGCCGGCCGCGCGCGCCGCGCTCGCGGAGGCGACCGACATCCTCGGCTACACGACCTACGTGAACATGGCCGGCCCGTTCCGTGCGGACCAGCGCGTGCACGGCACCGACAATCGCGAGGAAATGCAGCGCGCGCGTCATGCGTTCGAACTCGCGGCCGAAGGCCGGCGCGTCGTGGTCGTGTCGTCGGGCGACCCCGGCGTGTTCGCGATGGCCGCGGCCGTGCTCGAAGCGCTCGACGAGTCTCGCGATCCGCAATGGGCCGCGGTCGACCTGCGCGTGGAACCCGGCGTCTCGGCGTCGCTCGCGACCGCCGCGCAAGCCGGCGCACCGCTCGGCCACGACTTCTGCGCGATCTCTCTGTCCGACAACCTGAAGCCGTGGGACGTGATCGAGACGCGCCTGCGGCATGCGGCCCAAGCCGATCTCGTGATGGCGTTCTACAACCCGATCTCGCGTGCGCGGCCGTGGCAGCTCGATCGCGCGCTCGATGTCGTGCGCGCGCATCGTGCGGCCGATACGGTGGTCGTGCTCGGGCGCGACATCGGCCGGCCGGGCGCGACGCTCGCGACGACGACGCTCGGCGCGCTGCGCAGCGACCAGGTCGACATGCGCACGATGGTGATCGTCGGCTCGTCGACCACACGGCGTTTCGCGATCGACGGCGGACGCGAGTGGGTCTATACGCCGCGCTGGTATCGCTGAACGCGGTCGGCGCGTGAACCGGGCGCCGCGCACGTCGGCATGCCCGGTGCCGGCCGCGCTGCCGGTTCGCCAGAAGCGGTACGCGAGCACGCCGACGATGGCCCGCGCAACGACGGCGAACGCGACGCTGCCGGCCCATCCCCACCGATGCCAGCCGGGACCGGCAGGATCGCCCCGAAACTGCCGCCGAAGTAATAGCAGGACAGGTAGATGCCGAGCGCCGTCGCGCTTGCGCGCTCGCTGGTGCAACCTGCATCGGCGTAATGCGACGTGAGTGACGTGAGCGCCGCGCATCGGGCTTCATGCGATCGGGAAAATCGCCCGCGCGATGCATTACGGAACGGTGTCGAATCGGCAAGATCGTTACGTATCGGGAATCAAATAACAAAAAGAACTCCTGACCATTCACTATTCGGCGCGAATCCTCCAAGATGGGCACGCCGCCGCTCGGGCATGCCCGATCGTCCGCCCGGCGGCGATACGCGGGCCAGCGTATCCCTCTTCCACTTGGAGAACACAATGAACAACAACGTGTTGCAGCGTTTCATCCCGCGTGCGCTTGCCGCGGGCTGTCTGCTCGCCGCCGCGAGCGTGTCCCACGGCGCCGGCGTCTATGCGCCGTTTGTCGACGTGACGCTCTATCCGACGCCGCTCGTCGACCAGATCGGCGTCCGGCAAGGCATCCAGCAGTTCACGCTCGCGTTCGTGGTCGCGGGCAGCGGCTGCGCGCCGTCGTGGGGCGGCGTGCAGCCGATCGGCAACGGCGCGAGCGGCGGCCTGCTCACCGCGCTGTCGACGTCGATCGCGAGCTACCGCGCGAAAGGCGGCGAAGTCGCCGTGTCGTTCGGCGGCGCGAACGGCACGCCGCTGATGCAGGCCTGCTCGACGGTTCCCGCGCTGAAGACCGCCTACCAGACGGTGATCGACACATATGGCCTCACGCATATCGACTTCGACATCGAAGGTGCGTCGCAGCAGGACAGCGCCGCGGTCGCGCGCAACTTCCAGGCCGTCGCGCAACTGCAGTCCGACTATGCGGCGAAGGGCAAGCCGCTGCACGTCACGCTGACGCTGCCGACGATGCCGACCGGGCTCACGCAGGACGGCGTGAACGTCGTCAACGCGGCGATCGCGAACAAGACGACGTTCGATGCCGTGAACCTGATGACGATGGACTACGGCCCCGCGAACATCGACATGGGCGCGGCCGCGATCAGCGCCGCGCAGGCGCTGTATTCGCAGCTCGACACCGCGTTCAAGTCGGCCGGCCAGCCGAAGACCGGCGCGCAACTGTGGCAGATGGTGGGGGTGACGCCGATGATCGGCGTGAACGACGTGCAGGGCGAGATCTTCACGCTTGCGAACGCGCAAAGCGTGCTGAACGCGGCGGTCGACAACGGCTACGGGTTCTTCGGCAACTGGTCGGTCGGCCGCGACCAGCCGTGCCCGAACAACGGCGCGTATGCGTCGCCGACCTGCTCGGGCGTCGCGCAGCAGCCGTACGCGTTCGCGGCGATCTTCCGCAAGCTCGACGGCAAGTGGGGCGCGGGCGTCACGCAGGACCCGAACTACGGCGGCGGCTCGGACGGCGGCACGCCGCAGCCGGGCGCGCCCTGGGCGGCCGGCCAGGTCTATACGGCCGGCGCGACGGTCACCTACCAGGGCACGACGTACCAGGCGCAATGGTGGACGCAGGGCGACGTGCCCGGCCAGGCGGCCGTGTGGAAGCCGGTCGGCGGCGGCTCGCCCGTGTGGTCGGCGACGACCGCCTACCAGGGCGGCACGTGCGTGATGTACCAGGGCGCGAAGTACTGCGCGAAATGGTGGACCCAGGGCGACAACCCGAGTGCCGGCGGCGTGTGGGTGAAGTCGTGATGACGCAACGCACCGGCGCATGATGCGCGGCGGGCCGTTTCCGGCGCGGCAGGATCGAATGCCGGAACGGCTCGTCACGCTTCGCCATGAAAAACACCCCAAAGGCTGGATCGGTGCTCGACCCTTGGGGTGCAGTTCAGACTGCTGGCCCGCTACTGGCCCTCGCGTGCCGCTACCCTACCCGCGCGCGTTTTCGGCCAGCAGCCGCGCCTTCGCGTCGACGAGCAGCGCCGCATGCGCGTCGCGATGCTGACGAATCCGCTCGGTCGGCCCGACGACCGACAGCCCGTACCAGTCGCCGTCGAGCGTCAGCGCGACCGCGATCGCCGACAGCTCGGGCGCGCTTTCGCCGAAGTTCTCGGCCCAGCCGAGTTCGCGAAACCGTGCGGTTTGCGCGACGAGCGCCGGCAGGTCCGCGACCGTCGCGTCGGTGAAGCGCTCGAACGGCAACTGCGCGCCGAGCGCCTGCTGCGCATCGCCGGCGAGTTCCGCGAAGATCGCCTTGCCGATCGAGTTCGCGTGCAGCGGGCGCAGCTCGCCCGGCCGGCGCGTATAGCGGATCGCCTGCTCCGATTCGACGACGTCGAGGTACGTGACCGACAGGCCCTGGATCTTGCCGAGCACGGCTGTCTCGCGGCTCGCGTCGCGCAGCGCGACGAGATGCGGATGCACGATGTCGACGACGGGATCGGTCGCGTCGATCGCGGCGGCGATCGTCTGCAGGCGCCGCGTCGGGTAGTAGCCGCCGCGCTTGCGCACTTCGTACAGGTAGCCGCGGCTCACGAGCGTGCGCGCCATCGCGAGGCAGCTCGACGCCGGCACGTTGAGCAGGCGCGCGAGTTCGGTCAGCGGCAGCGGCCGCCGTTCGGCGGCGAACAGCTCGAACAGGTCGAGCGTGCGGGCAACGAGTTTGACGTCCATGACGAGCGCTTGATTCGGAACGGGAAACCGCGCGCCGGGCGGGCCGCCGCGCGTCAGTACGACTTCGGCAGCCCGAGCACCTTCTCCGCGATATAGCACAGGATCAGTTGCGGGCTCACGGGCGCGAGCCTCGGAATCATACACTCGCGCAGGTAGCGCTCGACATGGTATTCCTTCGCGTAGCCCATTCCGCCGTGCGTCGCGATCGCCGTCTGGCACGCGTGGAACGCGGCTTCCGCGCCGAGGTATTTCGCCGCGTTCGCCTCCGCGCCGCACGACTGCCCCGCGTCGTAGCGTGTCGCGGCCTTCATCACCATCAACCACGCGGCCTCGAGTTGCATCCACGCCAGCGCGAGCGGATGCTGGATCGACTGGTTCTGCCCGATCGGCCGGCCGAACACGACGCGCTCGCATGCATATTGCGTCGCGCGGCGCAGCGCGGCCTGCCCGAGCCCGATCGCCTCCGCGGCGATCAGGATCCGTTCGGGATTCAGCCCGTGCAGCAGATAGCGGAAGCCGTCGCCTTCGCTGCCGATCAGGTCGTCGCGCGACACGCGCAGGTTGTCGATGAACAGCATGTTCGAATCGACGGCCTTGCGGCCCATCTTCTCGATCTCGCGCACCTCGACGCGCGAGCGATCGAGGTCGGTATAGAACAGGCTCAGCCCGTCGGTCGGCTTCGCGACCTGGTCGAGCGGCGTCGTGCGCGCGATGATCAGCATCTTGTTCGCGACCTGCGCGGTCGAGATCCAGATCTTGCGCCCGCTCAGCACGTAGTGGTCGCCGTCGCGGCGCGCCTGCGTGGTCAGGTGCGTGGTGTCGAGGCCCGCGTCGGGTTCCGTCACCGCGAAGCACGCCTTGTCGCGCCCGGCGATCAGCGGCGGCAGGAAGCGCGCCTTCTGCGCGTCGTTGCCGAACACCTGCACCGGATTCAGCCCGAAGATGTTCATGTGGACGGCCGACGCGCCGGACAGGCCGGCGCCCGACGCACTGATCGTGCGCATCATCAGCGCGGCCTCGGTCATCCCGAGCCCGGCGCCGCCGTAAGCCGGGTCCATCGCGATGCCGAGCCAGCCGGCCTCGGCGAGCGCCGCGTGGAAATCGGCCGGAAACCCGCCCGCGCGGTCGCGTTCGAGCCAGTAGTCGTCGCCGAAGCGCGCGCAAATTTTCTCGATCGCGCTTTCGATCGCGCGCTGGTCGTCGGTCAGGTCGAATTGCATGGACTGCTCTCCCGGAAAACGTGAACGGCCGCGCCGTTCTCAAGAAAACGCCGGGCCGCCCGAAGGAAGTCCCGTCGGGGGACCTGGCGCGAAGCGACAGGTCCGGGGGCGCTCATAACGGAAACACGCCCGTCGCGACCGCGGCGAAGACCATCAGCACGGTGGCGGCGAACAGGAACGGAATCGTGAATTTCTGGTGCTCGGCGAGCTCGACGCCGGTCAGCCCGACGATCAGGAACGTCGCGGGCGTGAGCGGGCTCACCGGAAAGCCCGTCGTCATCTGGCCGAGCAGCGCGGCCTGCGCCATCTGGATCGGCGGCACGCCGAGCACCTTGCCGCTTTCCGCGAGCACCGGCAGCACGCCGAAATAAAACGAATCGGGGTCGAACAGCAGGCTGAGCGGCATCGACAGCAGCCCGAGCACGAACGGCATGTGGCGCGCATGCTCGACCGGCACGTGCGCGACGACGACTTCCGCCATTGCCTTCAGCATCCCGGTGCCGGACATGATGCCGGTGAACGCGCCGGCCGCGAGCAGCACGCTCGCCATCATCAGCGCGGCCTTCGCATGCGCGTCGATCCGTTCGCGCTGGGCCTGCACGTCCGGGTAGTTGATCACGAGCGCGGCGACCGTGCCGAGCATGAACATCACCATCGGGTCGACGATGCCCGACACCAGCGTGCCGAGCACGACGAGCGTCAGCGCAAGATTGATGCGAAAGCGCCCAGGCCGGCGCAGCGCGCGTTCGGCGTCGGTCAGCTCGCGCGGCGCGATTGCGAGCGATGCCGCGCCGGCGCGATCGAGCCCGAGCCGTTTCGCCTCGCGCGCGCCGAGCACGTACGCGGTGCCGAACACGAACGCGAGCCCGACGATCTGCACCGGAATCATCGGCATGAAGATCGCCGAGCCGGGAATGTGCAGCGCCGCCGACGCGCGCAGCATCGGCCCGACCCACGGCAGGAAGTTGACGCCGGCCGCCATCGACGCGACGCACGCAAGGATGCGGCGATCCATCCCGAGCCGCGTATAGAGCGGCATCATCGCGGGCAGCGTGACGAGAAACGTGACGGCGCCCGAACCGTCGAGATGGATCAGCAGCGCGAGCAGCGCCGAGCCCATCACGATGCGCGGCGGATGGCAGCCGATCACGCGCAGCACGCCCGCGATGATCGGGTCGAGCATCCCCGCATCGGTGAGGATGCCGAAAAATAGAATCGCAAAAACGAACATCCCGGCGATCGGGCCGATGTTCTGTACGCCATGCACGATGAACTTGCCGGTCGTCAGCCCGAAACCGGCCGCGAGCGACGCGGCCACCGGCACGACGATCAGCGCCACGAGCGGCGACAGCCGCTTCGTGATGATCAGGCCGAACAGCGCGACGATGGCGATCGCGCCGATCCATGCGAGCATGATGCGTCTCCTCTTCAGCCGGTGCGTACGTGCGCGGGCCGGCGTGGTGTCCGAATTGGGGGCGTACGGCCCGCTCGGCCGTGCGCCGCCGTCGGGCGCGCGGCACGGCCGGCGGCCGCGCTGCCGGTCAGTCCCGGCGGTTGGCGCGATCATTATCGGCGTCGGCAAAAACCTGCGCCGCGTGTTCGTTCAGCGCGGGCGGCGGCCGCCGGTACGTGGCCGGCGTGCGGCCGAGCTTGATCGGCGACGCGATGCCGCGATGCCGGCCCAGCTCGACCTTCATCTGCCGATGCGCGACATGCGGATGGTCGAGCGCCGCATCGAGCCCCAGCACGGGCGCGCATGGCACGCCGCGGCGCATCAGTTGCTCGGCGAGCGCCGCGCCGTCGTGTCCGGCCAGCGCCGTTTCGACGAGCGCGCGCAGCGCGGCGCGGTTCGCGCTGCGCGCGCGGTTGTCCGCGAAACGCGGATCGTCGGGCCAGTCGCGCGTGCCGAGCACGTCGCACAGCGCCGCGAACTGCCCGTTGTTGCCGACCGCGAGAAAGATGTCGACGGTGGCCGTCGGAAAGCTGTCGTACGGCGTGATGTTCGGATGCGCGTTGCCGGTGCGCACGGGCGCGTTGCCCGAATGGAAGAAGTTCGGCGTATGCGGATGCAGGATCGACAGCGCGCAGTCGAACAGCGTCGATTCGACGAACTGGCCGCGGCCGCTCGCGTCGCGCTCGCGCAGCGCCATCAGCACGCCGAGCGCCGCGTTCAGTCCGGTCACGAGATCGACGATCGGAACACCGACGCGCAACGGCGCGCCGCCCGCTTCTCCGTTCACGCTCATCAGCCCCGCAAGCGCCTGCACGGCCGCATCGTAGCCGGGTAGCCCGCCGAGCGGGCCGTCCGCGCCGAAGCCCGATACGCGGCAATAAACGAGCCGCGGAAACCGCGCATGCAGCGTGTCGAAGCCGAGCCCCCAGCGCTCCATCGTGCCGATCTTGAAGTTCTCGACGATGGCGTCCGCGTGTTCGAGCAGGCCGAGCAGCCGCTCGCGGTCGTCCGGTTGTGTCAGGTCGAGCGCGACGCCGAGCTTGTTGCGGTTCACGCCGAGGAAGTACGACGCGGTGTCGCCGTCGAACGGCGGGCCCCACGTGCGCGTCTCGTCGCCGGACGGCGGTTCGACCTTGATCACCTCCGCGCCGTGGTCGGCGAGGATCTGCGTCGCGTACGGGCCGCCCAGCACCCGCGACAGATCGACGATGCGCAATCCCGCCAGCGCGCCCTGCTGCTCCCGTTCCGCCATGTGTCCCGCTCCTGGTTCCGGTTGATCGGACTGCCGGTTCCGGCGGCCGGCGCCTGCGGCGCGACTTTCCGGATTCGGCGAATAATTCTTGTATGTGAATTTATATTCACACTCAGGAATTATGTTGTCAAGCCCGGATGCATCCGGCCGAAGCGCGGATAACACAGCCGGGCGCAACTGGAGACGACACCGAATCCGCGCCGGTTGCGGCACCAGCCCGCCCTTCGTTAAGCTGGCGGGCAACGTTCATCTCGAAAAAGCAAGGCGGAATATTCATGAAACGGATCCTGCTGGCAGCCTTCATGCTGGCGTCGACGCTCGGTGTCGGACACGCGCAAACCCGGACTTTCCATTTCGGCGAAGGACAGACGCAGATGCCGGCCGCGGCACCGCAGGCCGCCGCGCCAGCCGCACGGCCCGCGCCCGCGCGCCGGCACGTGACGGTGCCGCCCCATCACCGGCGCGCCGTTCACACGCGCCGCCATTCGCGCCACGTGAAGCCGACGCGCAGCGGGATCTACACGCACGCGTAACCTGGCGCAGGCGGCGCGATGCCGTGCACGGAACTGTCACGAACGGCCGGTATGATCGCTGCGGCTGCCTGCATGCCCGTCGCGGCCCGCTGCCGGATAACGAACCGCCGACGCATTTTCTCCACGATTCAGCACCTGTTTTGCCGAACATGAGTACCGGGCCGGACACCCTCGCCGTCATCAAGGAACGCGCCACCATCGTGTGCTGCCAGCGCAGCAGCGTGCTGCTGGTCGCCCGCACCGCGTCGCGCTGGTCGCTGCCGGGCGGCACGATCCGGCGCGGCGAGACGCCGCTCGAGGCCGCGCAGCGGGAGCTCGCCGAGGAAACGCGGCTGGAGGGGCTTGCGCTCGACTACGCGGTGCAATTCGGCGGACTGACGAAGCTGCATCACGTGTTCGTGGCCGACGTGCCGGCGCACCTGACGCCGCGCGCGAGCAACGAGATCGCCCGCTGCAAGTGGTTCGCCGTCGACCGGCTCGAATCGCTCCGGGCGAGCGTGCCGACGCGCAAGATCATCGAGCTGCTGCGCCTCGACTGCTTCTCGGAAATCGCGAACGGCCCGCCGCGCTGACGTCGATGTCGCCCGCGCCGGTCACGCGCGCAGGAACGGGCCGGCCTTGCGTTCGAGCAGCACGACGAGTTCGGGCTGCATGAACGCGTAACGGTCGGGGATATCGAGGCAGACGATCTTCTTGTGCTTCAGGTGAGCGCCGAATTGTGCCGACAGCCTCGCCTTGTGTGCGCGCTCCATCACGACGACGATGTCCGCCCAATCGAGCTGCTCGGCGGACAGGCGCGTATCCGCATCGGGCGCGAGGCCCGCGGAGTCGGTCTCGACATCCGGCCACGCGGCGAATACCGCTTCGGCCGTCGGGCTGCGCAGCCGGTTGCGGCTGCAGATGAACAGTGCCCGTGTCATGCCGCTTCGCTGCCTGCCGGCCCGCTCGCCAATCACCCTTGCGGAATCGTGCCGGGCCGCACGTACGCGAGCATGTGCGGCACGTAGTCGGCCTTGCCGAGTTCGACGCCGTGATGGCGCAGGATCGCGTACGCGGCGATCGCATGGAAGTAGAACTGCGGCAGCGCCCAGTCGCGCGCGTACTGTTCGCCCGTCATGTCGAATGCGATCCCGTTCGGCATTTCGAGCGCGATCGGGAGCGCGGCGCCGCCATCGAGCGCATCCGGCGCGAGTTCGCCGAGAAACGCGAGCGTGCCCGCGATGATCGCCTGCGCGTCGCTCAGCGAGCCGGGCTGCGCATCCGCGTTCCATCCGGCTTCGCGCAATGCCAGCAGCGCGGCCGGCAGCGGCTCGCCGCGCAGCCGGTAGACCGGCTCCATTGCCTGGAAGCACGAGAAGCGCACCTGTGCGGCGAGCGGATACATGTCGGCCGCCAGCTTCAGCGTCATCGCCGCATCGGGCTCGCCGCCCGCGGCCTGCCGGTGTGCGGCAGCCTTGTCGAGCCACGCGGACTGCGCGCGCAGCATCTGGGTAAACGTCGGAACGAGAAGTTGGGTCGGCGACACGTGTGCGCTCCTGTGTAGTGGTTCGCGCCACGATAGCAGCGTCGGCGAAAACCTGCATCCGGACCAGGGCGAAGCACACGTTCCGATGCGGATCCTGCGCATGGCACGCGTGGCGCGTGCGAGCGTTTCCGTATGCGGAACGATCGATTGCGCCACGCGGCCGAAACGCGGCCTTACGGCTTGCCGTATCGCGCCAGGAACCGGTCGAGTTGCGATGCAAACGTCTTGCCGTCGCGCGCGCTGAACGGCGCCGGCCCGCCCGTGTCGATGCCCGTGCTGCGCAACTGCTCCATCATCGCGCGCGTCGACAGGCGTTCCTCGATGTTCTCGCGGCTGAACCAGTTGCCGCGCGGGTCGAGCGCATGCGCGCCCTTGTCGAGCACGGCGGCAGCCAGCGGGATGTCGGCGGTGATCACGAGGTCGCCGGCCTCGGCCAGCTCGACGATGCGCGCGTCAGCCACGTCGAAGCCGGCCGGTACCTGCACCGCCTTGATGAACGGCGACGGCGGCGTGCGCAGAAACTGGTTCGCGACCAGCGTCACGCGGATTTCGGCACGACGCGCGGCGCGAAACAGCATGTCCTTGATGACGGCGGGACACGCGTCGGCATCGACCAGTACTTGCATGGCGGGTTTTCCAATGGGCTGAAGCAGAAGCGGCGATGATAGCGCACCACCGGCCGCGGCCCTGGGCCGACATACCGCCCGCTCAGCCCGATCAACCCGCGAGGCCCACGCAAAGCGCATCGGCCGTCACCCACTGCGCGCCCCACGCATCGGCCAGCCGTGCACCCTGCCCGATCCGCACGGCCGCATCGTCGAAGTCGACGAATACGACGTGATCGGCCGCCGCGGGTTTCGCCGGCGCTTCGCGCGTGCGCCCGTCGGACAGCACCCACAGCCAGCGCTGCTTGCCGGGCTCGCGCCGCGCTTCGCGCGCGAGCAACTGCGCGGCGGCCGCGATGCCGTCCGCGAGCGGCGTGCCGCCGCCGCCGTCGACCGGTTCGAGCCAACGCGCGTTCCACCAGCGCGGCACGGCCGGGCCGAAGCGCCGCGCGGCGCCGTTGCCGCCGAAGCAGATCAGCGCGGTTTCGACGCGGTCGCGCGCGGCGCGATCGAAATACGCGACGATCAGCCCCTTCGCCAGCGCGAGCCGGTGGTGCGACAGCATCGACGCCGAACAGTCGAGCACGAAGCAATGCAGCGCATGCGGCGTGCCGGCCCGTTTCCGGAAGCGCAGATGGCCGAGGCGCAGCGAATCGCCGCGTTTCGCGGCGAGCGTCGCGGGCCACGCAACGGCCGTGCCGGCGCGCGCCGTGCCCGGCACGCGCGCGGCTGCGCCTGATTGCCATCGAGGACCGCGAACGGCGTTCGCGGCGGCACTTGCTCGATGGCTCAGCGTTTTTTTAGCGGCAGCGGCACGACGCTTTTCACGTCGCGCAGCCCGGCCGGTTCGGGCGGCAGGTAGCCCCAGTCGCCCTGCGATGCGGCCGTGTCGTTCTTCGTCGCTCCCGGTTGGTTCTCCGGCCGCTGGCGCGCATCCGGCGGCGAGCGATCGTCACGTTCATCACGTTCGCGGTCCGGCTGCGACGCGCCGGAAGATGGTGGCGCACCCGCATGGCGCCGGTGCCGCAGCACCGCTTCGGCCACGCGCTCCACATGCGACACCGTCACCGCATCGGCCCGTTCCAGCGCGGCGAGTGCACGCGCGGCGCGCAGCATCACGAGATCGGCGCGCAGCCCGTCGACGGCCGCGTCGATGCACAGCGCGCTGACGCGCGCATGCACCGCATCGTCGAAATCGAGCATCGCCAGCCGCGCTCGCGCCGCATGAATCCGGTCGCCGAGTTCGCGCTGCGCGGCTGCATGACGAGCGCGGAACGCATCCGGATCGAGATCGAATGCAAGCCGCGCCTTCACGATCCGCTCGCGCTGCGCGGCATCGAAGCAGTTCTCGAGTTCGACCATCAGCCCGAAGCGGTCGAGCAACTGCGGGCGTAGCTCGCCTTCCTCCGGATTCATCGTGCCGACCAGCACGAAGCGCGCGTCGTGCGCATGCGATACGCCATCGCGCTCGACGATATTCACGCCGCTCGCGGCGACGTCGAGCAGCGTATCGACGAGGCCGTCGGCGAGCAGGTTCACTTCGTCGACATACAGCACGCCGAGATGCGCGCGCGCCAGCAGGCCAGGCCGGAAGCGGACGCCGTTTTCAGCCAGCGCATGCGCGAGATCGAGCGTGCCGGTCACCTGTTCGTCGCTCGCCGACAGCGGCAGCGTGACGAACTGCCCTTCGGGCAGCAGCTCCGCGAGGCCCCGCGCGGCGGTCGATTTCGCGGTGCCGCGCGGCCCGCTCACCAGCACGCCGCCGAGCGACGGGTCGATCGCGGCAAGTAGCAGCGCCTGCTGCAACGCGTCCTGCGCGACGAGCGCCGCAAACGGAAAGACCGCGCGCGCGCGGTGCAGCGTCGGATCGGTCATCGCCGTCCTCCTTCCTGGAGTTGTTCGCTTTCGAGCCAGACCGCTTCGATCCGCTCGCGATAATCGCCCGGCTGCTGCCACAGGCCACGCTGCATCGCCTCGACGAAGCGTTCGCAGATGCCGTGCAGCGCCTTCGGGTTGTGCCGTTCGAGGAACGCGCGCGTGTCGTCGTCGAACAGGTATGCGTCGGCGACGAGTGCGTACTGGTGGTCGGACAGCACGCGCGCGGTCGCGTCATAGCCGTACAGGTAGTCGACGGTCGCGGCCAGCTCGGCCGCGCCCTTGTAGCCGTGGCGCTTCACGCCGTCGAGCCATTTCGGGTTGACGACGCGCGAGCGGATCACGCGCGCAATCTCCTCGCGCAGCGTGCGCATCTTCGGCGCGGCCGGGTTCGCATGGTCGCCGTGGTAAATGCTCGGCTGCTGCCCGGACAAGTGCCGCACGGCCGCCGTCATCCCGCCCTGGAACTGGTAATAGTCGTTCGAATCGAGGATGTCGTGCTCGCGGCTGTCCTGGTTCTGCACGACGACGTCGATCGTCGCCAGCCGCTCGCCGAACACGTCGGGCGCGGCGTCGCCCGCGCTGTTCTGCGCGTACGCATGGCCGCCCCATTGGCGGTACGCATCGGCGAGATCGGCGTCGGTCTGCCAGCGGCGCTGGTCGATCAGGTCCTGCAGGCCCGCGCCGTAGCTGCCCGGCCGCGCGCCGAACACGCGCCAGCCGGCGCGGCGCCGCGCTTCGTCGGGCGGCACGCCCTGCGCGATCCATTTCGCGCGTTCGCGCTCGATGCGCGCGCGGACCGGGTTCAGCTCCTCGGGCTCGTCGAGCGCGGCGACGGCCTGCACGGCCGCGTCGAACAGGTGCATCAGGTTCGGGAACGCGTCGCGGAAGAAGCCCGACACGCGCAGCGTTACGTCGATGCGCGGCCGGTCGAAAATCTCGATCGGCAGGATCTCGAAATCGGTCACGCGATGGCTGCCGTGCGCCCATTTCGGCCGCACGCCGAGCAGCGCGAACGCCTGCGCGATGTCGTCGCCGCCCGTGCGCATCGTCGCCGTGCCCCACACGGACAGGCCGATCGCGCGCGGATAGTCGCCGTGATCCTGCAGATGGCGCTCGATCAGTTGCTGCGCGGATTTCAGGCCGAGCGACCACGCGGCCTGCGTCGGCACCGCGCGTGTGTCGACCGAGTAGAAGTTGCGCCCGGTCGGCAGCACGTCGGGGCGGCCGCGCGACGGCGAGCCGCTCGGCCCCGGCGGCACGAAGCGGCCGTCGAGCCCGCGCAGCAGCTGGCGCATTTCCTCGCCGCCGCATGCGTCGAGCGCGGGCATCAGCGTCGAGCGGACGCGTTCGATCACCGCGAGCGTATGCGGCCATTCGCCGGGCGGCGTCGTATCGGCGCCGGGGTTGCCGCCGGTGGCCGCGCACAGCCCGTCCAGCCATTGCTGCGCGAGCCGTTCGAGCCGCTCGCGCGTATCGCCCGCATGACGCCACGGCGACGCGTCGAGCGCCTGCAGGATCGCCGGCCGCGGGCCGGCCCACGGCGCGGCCCAGTCGGCCGACAGCGGATCGAAATCGTCGCCGAGCATCAGGTCGCGTGCGAGCGCACCGATCAACCCGGCGCGCGCGCCCTTGCCGTCGCCGACCGGAAAGCGCGCGAGCGCAAGCAGCGTGTCGCGCCGCTGGCGATCGGCCGGCGACGCGCCGAACACATGCAGCCCGTCGCGAATCTGCGCTTCCTTCAATTCGCACAGCCACGCGTCGACGCGCGTCAGCAGCGCATCCTCGTCGCCCGCGTCGCGCGGCGGCGATACGCTCAGTTCGTCGTGCAGCCGGTGTTCGGCGATCGTCGCGAGAATCGTCTTCCTCAGCAGCTTCGCGCGCCGCGCATCGACCATCAGCGCTTCGTAGTATTCGTCGACCTGCCGCTCGAGATCCTGCAGCGGGCCGTAATTTTCCGCGCGCGTGAGCGGCGGCATCAGATGATCGACGATCACGGCCTGCGCGCGCCGCTTCGCCTGGCTGCCCTCGCCCGGATCGTTGACGATGAACGGATACAGGTGCGGCAGCGGCCCGAGCGTCAGGTCGGGCCAGCATGCGTCGGACAGCGCGACGCTCTTGCCCGGCAGCCATTCGAGGTTGCCGTGCTTGCCGAGATGGATGATCGCGTCGATGCGATACGCATCGCGCAGCCAGAAATAGAACGCGAGATACGCATGCGGCGGCACGAGATCCGCGTCGTGGTAGCTCGCGTAGTCGTTCTCGCCGCGCGAGCGCGACGGCTGGATGCCGACGAACACGTTGCCCGCGCGCCAGCCCGCGATCGTGAAACGCCCGTGGCGCAGCGTCGGGTCGGCTTGGGGCGGGCCCCAGCGCTCATTCAGCGCATCGCGCACGGCCGCAGGCAGCCGCGCGAAATGCGCGACGTAGTCGGCCAGCGCGAAACTCTGGAACGCCGGACGCAGCGCATGCACGGCCGCGTCGTTGGTCACGCCTTCGGTGAGCCGCGCGATCAGCGCGTCGCCGTCGGGCGGCAGGTCGGCCAGCGCGTAGCCCGCATCGCGCAGCGCAGCGAGCACGCGCAGCGCGGATGCCGGCGTGTCGAGCCCGACGCCGTTGCCGATCCGCCCTTCGCTTTGCGGATAGTTCGCGAGGATCAGCGCGATGCGCTTGCTCGCGTTGTCGAGCGTGCGCAGCCGGCACCAGCCGCGCGCGAGCGCCGCGACGAACGCGATCCGCTCCGTATCCGGCTGGTAGCGCACGACGTCGACCTCGGTGTGCGGGCAGCGATACGCGAGCCCCTTGAAGCTCACCGCGCGCGTGACGATGCGCCCGTCGACCTCGGGCAGCGCGATGTGCATCGCGATGTCGCGCGCATGCAAGCCCTGGTTGTCGGCGACCCACGCGTCGCGATTGCCGCCGGACAGGATCACCTGCAGCACCGGCGCGTCGCCGGCGAGCACCTCCGGCTCGGCGGCATCGATCGCGCCGGCCGCGAACGCGGTCGTGTTCAGCACGAGCGCGACGCCGTGCGTGTCGCAGAGCTGCGTGATGACCTCGCGGCTCACCGCGTCCTTCAGCGACGTCACCGCGATCGGCAGCGGATTCAGCCCTTCCCGAACGAGCGCGTCGGCCAGCGCGTCGAACACGGCCGTGTTCGCGGCCTGCCAGTGCGCGCGATAGAACAGGATCGCGACGACCGGCGCGCCGGGCGTCCAGCGCG
Organism: Burkholderia sp. MS455; assembly: GCF_016899445.1. Lineage (NCBI taxonomy): Bacteria > Pseudomonadati > Pseudomonadota > Betaproteobacteria > Burkholderiales > Burkholderiaceae > Burkholderia > Burkholderia sp. MS455. Next base: position 1,787,159 of record NZ_CP041779.1, on the reverse strand, counting down.
GCCGCCAGTCGTCGACGCTCGCGCGGTCGCGCGCCGGGTGATACAGCGCGGCCGCCGGCAGCGGGCGCGGCAGCTCGGGTTCGTCGCCGAAGCCCAGCGTATGGAACGCGATGCTGCGCAACAGCGCTTCGGCGTTGTGCACACCGCCTTCGCGCAGGTAGCGCCACCACAGCCGGCACAGGTCCGGCGCGACCGTGCTTTTCGCGACGAGGTTCGGGTCTTCCTGCAGGTCGCCCGAGAACATCGCGAGTTGCTGGGCGCGCATCGACGCGAGCGACACGGCCTGCTCGATCCCGTACGGCCAGTACGCTTCGCCGCCGAGATGATCGATCACGACGGTTTTCGCGTGGCGCAGCACGTCGTCGACATAGAAATCGACGGACGCCGGCTGCCGCAGGAACGTGACGTTCGCGAGCCGCACGCTCGGGAAGCCGGCCGACAATTGCGGCACGACGCTCGCGAGCAGCGACAGCGTCGTGTCGGCCGAACTCAGGATCACGATGTCGGCCGGCTGCTGGTCGATCCGGACGACGCCCTGTGTATCGTCGACGAAGCCGCCCGGCGTGGTGCGCAGCAGATGCATCGTGCGTTACGCCTGTTGCGGTTCGGCCGCGCACGCGGCGTCGAACGCGCGTTGCAGCGCGGCCGCGTCGAGATCCTCGCCGATCAGCACGAACCGGCTCGCGCGCGTTTCGCCGTCCTGCCAGCGACGGTCGAAGTAGCTGTCGAAGCGGCGGCCGACGCCCTGGATCACGAGCCGCATCGGCGCGCCGGGCAGCGCGGCGAAGCCTTTCGCGCGGTAGATCGTGTGCGCTTCGACGACGCGCTGCAGCGCCGCGATCGTCGCTTCGCGCGTGCCCGCGTCGCCCGATACGACCACCGAGTCGAAGTCGTCGTGATGGTGGTCGTGATCGCCGTCGTCGGCCGAGCCGTGATGGTCGTGGCGCAGGTGGATCGTTTCCTCCGACGCCGATTCGAGCCCGAGCAGCATCGCGAGGTCGAGCTCGCCGCGCGTCGCGCGCACGATCTTCACCTGCGGCGGGATCTCGTCGCGGATCGCGGTTTCGATCTGCGCGAACTGCGCGTCGCCGACGAGATCGGCCTTGTTCACGATCACGAGATCGGCGGACGATAGTTGATCGGCGAACAGCTCGTGCAGCGGTGATTCGTGGTCGAGGTTCGGATCGGCGCGGCGCTGCGCGTCGACGGCCTGCGGGTTTTCCGCGAACTGGCCGCTCGCGGCGGCCGGCCCGTCGACGACGGTCACGACCGCGTCGACCGTGAAGCTGTTGCGGATCGTCGGCCAGTTGAACGCCTGCACGAGCGGCTTCGGCAGCGCGAGCCCCGACGTCTCGATCAGCACGTGGTCGATGTCCGCGCGGCGCTCGACGAGCGCTTCCATCACCGGATAGAACTCTTCCTGCACGGTGCAGCACAGGCAGCCGTTCGCGAGCTCGTAAAGCTGGCCCGACGCTTCGCCCTGCGCGCCTTCGGCATCCTCGCAGCCGATGCCGCAGCCCTTGAGGATTTCGCCGTCGATGCCGAGTTCGCCGAATTCGTTGACGATCACCGCGATGCGGCGGCCTTCGGCATGCTGCAGGATGTGGCGCATCAGCGTCGTCTTGCCGCTGCCGAGAAAGCCCGTGACGATCGTGACGGGCAGCTTGCGTAGGGTCATGGAATATCCAGGGTCGTAAGGGAAGTCAGGCCGAGATCGTCACGTCGATCTCGTCGTAGCGCTTTAACCGGTAGATCAGGGCCGACACGAGCCAGCATGCGAGGAACAGGCCGATCACGACGTAGCCGAGCATGCCGAAGTGCGACGCCACCATCGACGCGAAGTCCCACACCGGGCCTTGCAGCGACAGCTTGTCCGCGAGCAGCGCGAGCACCTCGATGCCGCCGATCAGCGCGGCGACCAGCACCGACACGAAGGTGATCGTCATGTTGTAGTAGATCTTGCGGATCGGCCGCACGTACGCCCAGCGATACGCGCCCATCATCAGGATGCCGTCGGTCGTATCGACCAGCGTCATGCCGGCGGTGAACAGCATCGGCAGCGCCATAACGGACCAGAACGATAGGCCGCCCTGCACCTGCGCCGCCGAGATGCCGAACAGCGCGATCTCGGTCGCCGTATCGAAGCCGAAGCCGAACAGGAACCCGACCGGATACAGGTGCCAGCTGCGCGACACGAGCCGGAACAGCGGACGGAACAGGCGCGCGAGCACGCCGCGCTGGTTCAGCAGCAGGTCGAGATCGGCGTCGACGATCGGCTCGCCGCGCCGCGCCGCGCGGAACGTCCGGTAGACGGAAATCAGGATCAGCAGGTTCGCGATCGCGAGCACCAGCAGGAAGAACGCCGACACGCTCGTGCTGATCACGCCGCCCCACGCTTTCATGCTCTCGAAGCGCGCGAGCGACGCGGCCGTGAACGCGACCACGACCGACATCACGATCACGACCGTCGAGTGGCCGAGCGAGAAGAACAGGCCCGCGCCGAGCGGGCTGCGACCCTCCTGCATCAGCTTGCGCGTGACGTTGTCGATGGCCGCGATGTGGTCGGCGTCGACTGCATGGCGCAGCCCGAACACGTACGCGAGCAGCGCGGTGCCGAGCAGCACGGGCTGGCCGTGGAAGGCGGCGAACGCCCAGATCCACGCACCTGCGTTGAAGGCGATCAGCAGCGCGTAGATCGCGACGATCTTGCCGCGCAGCCCGGACGGACTGTCGTTGAACAGGCGAAACAGCGAATCGAGCATGACGCTCCTTTGCGAACGGTCGACATGAAGAATGCCAACACGGCCGTCGCTGCGCGGCCCCGCGCGGTCCGGCCCTTCATCGGGCCGGATCATGCGCGCTCGCGCGGGCGGTCGGACGACGGGAATCGGGAAACGCTCGGGTGTCGGGCACGCTGCGGCCGTGGACGATGCGCCGCCTCCCCGCGGCGCTGAACCCCAACGTTTAGGCCGGTATCCGGGCTGACGAACACGCCGCTTCGCCTTCCCGGATGCGCAGGGCATCCAGTGGCGGTCGTCCGCATGCGCGCGGCATGCGGCGAAGCGGCGCTGCATCGCGGCGGGCACGATGCGTTCGCTTACCGTTGCGGGGGCAGCACAGGTTGGCTCGACTGCGACGCAGGCAGGCTCCCTGTTTCCCGTTTAACTGCGCGCACCGGAGGGCGCGCGCGAGCACCAAAACGCGTGCGAGTGTAGGCGCCGGGGGCGGGAGCGTCAAGGCGGCGAGTGGCAAGGTCGGCCGGATGAACCGGCGGGCACCGGATCCGGCGCGGGTATTCCGGGGGCATCGTCCGACTGTCTGACGCGCCCGGCAACCCGTGCGGGATCGAACGCGAAGTAGTACGGCTCGCCATCCGAAGCGGTTTTTCAGGATTGACGGTTGTTTACGTTGTCCGCAATAGCAAGGCTAGCGCCGCCGCAAGTGCAGGGTGGGGTTGCGCGCAGAAACGTTCATTCTCTCCGGAGATTCGGTTGATTGACGTTGCGCGGCCGATATTCGATTGTCCGATCCAGACAGTTTTCGATGATCGAGATAAACCACTGCGACACATTCGTTCAGACCATGAATATTGCCCGGTTGTATGTTGCCATCGTCGTATGGCTGTCGATGGCGCTCTTGTTTCCGTTTGCCCTGAAGGGGATGGATTCCCCCGTCGCAACGGTCGCGAAAGTACTGATGTGGTCGTACTGCATTCTGCAAACGCTACGGGAATCGAAGCGGTGCTTGTGAAGTAGCCTGCTGCGACAAAGAGCCGATCGCGTATATCGCACATGTTTCGCAATCGGCATCGGTAATCGTCAATCCAAGGAGGTTCAACATGCGAAAACTCACTGTGAGTGAAATGAATCGGGTAAGTGGCGGAGACGGGGCCGTCCACGTCGCGAGCATTGGCGCACAGGCCAATCGAGGCAGCATCATGGCCGGTGGGTTCGTCGGAGCGATTTCGGCAGCGGCCAGCGGTGCGCTAAATGGAATGGGGGGCGCTACCGCAGCTGGCGGTACTGCCGGTTGCGGGCTTGCAATAGGCGGCCTGTTTGGCGCCGGTGTTGGCGCACTCGGGTTCGGAAACGGAGCTGCATCGGCCGTCGGCGCACTGGCCGGTGCGGCGGTCTGTGGCCCGAATCGCGGCGGCATCGGCGGCAATTCCGGCTCGTCCGGAGGTTCAGGCGGCGGTGGATCCTGCGGCGCGGGCGGTTGCTGAAGCCTTGCTTGAAACACCCGGCGACCGTGCGCCGCCGCGCTTCGCGGGATCCGGGCATGGCCCTCATTTGCTCGGCGACATGTTCGCCGAGCGTCGCAAAGACCGACGACGGGCGCCCTACGCCGATCGTCGTCTCGCTTCCAGGCGTCAGTAAATCAATGACACAACATCACGTTCGTTACTTGCGCATAATCCGCTCCGGTATCGCAGTACTGCTGGCGCTCAGGCTCTCCACTTCTTTCGCCGCCGACTACCAGGTCGAACGACTCGACAACACGATCAAGGTCGACGCATCCGGCAGGCGCACCGCGCAGGTCGATCTGTCGATCAAGCTGCTGACGGACGCCGCGATCGCCCGCTTCGGCCAGTACGTGCTGCCGTACAACGCGCAGCTCCAGAAGCTCGACATCGACACTGCACAGACCGTGCACGCCGACGGCTCGGCCGTACCGGTCGATATCCGGCACGGCATCTTCGACCGGCCGGCACCGGTCGCGGCTGCGGCGCCGCAATTCAGCACCGAACACCTGCGCATCGTCGCGTTTCCCGCGCTCGCGAAAGGCGACTCGATCCGGCTTTCGTATACGCTGACCGACACGAATACGCTGTTCCCCGGCAAATTCAGCGTGCAACTCGCGTTTCCGCCGACCGAAGACTACCGCGCCGCGAACGTCACGCTCGATACGCCGGGCGGCATGGCCGTCGCGATCGAAGCGAGGGCCATGCGCGCGACTTCCGATACGACGCGCAACGGGCGCCGGATCCGCGCTTACCACTACGAAACGCCCGCGCCAGGCCCGATCGAAGAACAGGCGAACACGGTCGCGTGGACGGACGTCGGCCCCGTCTTCATCGCGAGCAATTTCTCCGGCTATGCGGACATCGCACGTGCGTATCAGGCACGCGCCGCCGACAAACAGGCGCCCGCGGACGCGATCCGCGCGCTCGCGAACCAGATCACCGCGGATGTCGACGACCGTCGCGAACAGGCGATGCGGCTGTACGCGTGGGTTGCCCGCAACATCCGCTATGTCGGCGTGTACTTCGGCGCCGGGCCCGTCGTCCCGCATCGAGCCGACGCCGTGCTTGCGAACCGCTACGGCGACTGCAAGGACCAGGTGACGCTGTTGTCCGCGCTGCTCGCGGCAAAGGGCATCGAGAGCCGCACGATACTGGTCAACCTCGGCGATCGCTACCGCCTGCCCGACGCGCCGGACGTGCTGACGTTCAATCACGCGATCGCGTGGCTGCCCGAATTCGACGCATTTGCCGATACGACGGCCGGGGTGCTGCCATTCGGCACGCTGCCGTTCGAGGCGAGCGGCAAGCCCGCGCTCGACACCGCGACGGGCAACGTGATCCGCACGCCGCCGCAAAACGGCCGCAACAGCCGTTCGCTGCTCGCCTACGCGCTCGATCTCGACCGCGACGGCAACGCGACGATGACGGGCGACATCGCGCTCGACGGCCAGGCCGTCCAGCATGCGCGGCAGATGTTCGTCTACGTTCAGCCGAAACGGCTGGCCGACGAGATGCTGCGCCGTTCCGGCCTCTCCGGCGAACTGAAGATGACCCCGCATCATCTTGACGCACTCGACCAGCCCTTCTCGATCGCGCTGCGCGGCACGCTGAACCAGTTGTCGCTGATGCCGGGCCCTGCGGCGTTCGCGGTGCCGTCGCTGCCGAATTTCGGCAGGATCCGCGAGTTCGCCGACTTCGTCCTTCGGCAAAAGGACAAGCGCTTCGAAGGCGTCTGTGCCGGGACGCGGCTCGAGGAACGCTACCGGATCACGCTGCCGGCCGACGTCGAGATACTCGCGATACCGCCCGACGTCGACGTCCGCGCGGGCGAAATCGCGTACCGTTCGACCTATCGCCGCGACGGCCGGACGGTCGACGTGACGCGCGTGCTCGATCGCGACCTCGGCGGCAACGTATGCAGCGGCGCGAAGCTCGCCGAATGGGCGGACGCCGCGCGCAGCATCTCGAAGGATCTGAAGCGCCAAATCCTGTATCGGTAACCGAAGCCGCGACGGCCTGCGCATCACGCACCGTCGCCGGCCGTCGGGTGCCGGCCCCGCATGCGTTTGCGCCGGCGCGCTGTGCTATCGTAGCGCCGCGTTCGGTGCTCGCATGCGCATTCCGCGCATGCAGTTAAACGGGAAACAGGAGGCGGACGACCGCCCGGCCTGTGCTGTCCCCGCAACGGTACGCCGCCCGCGCGACGCGCTTCCCCGCGCACGCGCCCATGCCGCCCACGATGCCACTGCCCTTCAGCCGGGCGGGAAGGCCGCGGCCTGGCAAGCGGCCAGCCCGGATACCGGCCGACGCAAGGGGCGAGCCCGACGCTCGCCGAACGCCCGATCCGCGGGGGACGGATGGGGTGCGCATTCCACCCGCGTTCGCGCGGGCTTCGTCCGATCCGTCATGCATTGCCTGTTCGCCGGCCGCCGATGTGCCGCCCGCCTTCCCCATTCCACTGTCTCGACACGGTGCGCGCCGTGCCGCACGCGATGAGCCGCGCCTGGCTCATCGGCGCCGGCCCCGGCGACGCCGAGCTGCTGACGCTCAAGGCCGTGCGCGCGATCGGCGCGGCGGACGTGCTGCTCGTCGACGATCTCGTGAACCCAGACGTGCTGCGCCATGCGCGCGCCGGCGCGCACATCGAGCATGTCGGCAAGCGCGGCGGCCATGCGTCGACGCCGCAGGAGGCGATCGTCGCCGCGATGCTCGCGCACCTGCGCGCGGGTCGCAGCGTCGCGCGGCTCAAGGGCGGCGATCCGTTCGTGTTCGGCCGCGGCGGCGAGGAACTGGCCGCGCTCGGCGCGGCCGGTTTTCCGGTCGAGGTCGTGAACGGCATCACCGCGGGCATCGCCGCGCCGGCCGCGCTCGGCATTCCGGTCACGCAGCGCGGCGACGCGCAGGGCGTGATCTTCGTCACGGGCCACGGCGCGGGCGCCGACGAGCCCGACTGGCGCGCGCTGGCGGCCACGCGCATGACGATCGTGATCTACATGGGCATCCGCCGGCTCGACGCGATCGCGGCGGCGCTGTGCGACGGCGGCCTGCCCGGCGATACGCCGTGCGCGGCGATCGAGAACGCGACCCGCCCCGAACAGCGGCACGTGCTCGCGACGCTCGACACCGTCGTCGAACGCGTCGGCGCGACCGGCATCGGTTCGCCGGCGATCGTCGTGATCGGCCGCGTCGCGGCGCTTGCCGACGATCCGTCGGTTCGTGCGGCGCTCGGCGGCGGCGCATGATGCGCGTCGCACTCGGCGTCGGGTTCCGCGCGGGCGTGACGGCCGCGCAACTCGATGCCGCGATCCGCGCGGCGCTGGCGCTCTACCCGGCCGCCGAACCGGCGCTCGTCGCGACGCTCGCCGACAAGGCGCGTGCCCGCGCGCTGCGCACGCTGTGCGCGCGACGCGGCTGGCCGCTCGTCGCGTTCGACGCGGCGCAACTCGCGAGCCGTCCCGAACTGGCCGCGAGCAGCCCGTCGGACGCCGCGCTCGCACGCTTCGGCGTCGCGGGCGTGGCCGAGCCGTGCGCGCGGCTCGCGGCGCCGCACGGCCGGCTGCTGGGCCCCAAATCCATCCGGGACGGCGTGACGGTCGCACTCGCCGGCCCGCTCTGAACCCTTTGTTTCGCTTTCGACAGGACGATTCCCGATGAAGACCGATTCCGAATCCCATCAGCGGATGGCCGAGCGCCGCCGTGCCGGCCACGAGAAGAAGCAGGCCGCCGCCACCCATGAAAAAGGCCTGCTGATCGTCCACACCGGCAACGGCAAGGGCAAGAGCACCGCTGCGTTCGGCATGGCCGTGCGCGTGCTCGGCCACGGCATGCGGCTCGGCGTCGTGCAGTTCATCAAGGGCGCGCTGCACACGTCCGAGCGCGATTTCCTCGGCGCGGTCGCGGAATGCGACTTCGTGACGATGGGCGACGGCTATACGTGGAACACGCAGAATCGCGACGCCGACATCGCGACCGCGCGCAAGGGCTGGGACGAGGCGCGCCGGATGATCGAAAGCGGCGACTACCGGATGGTGATCCTCGACGAGCTGAACACCGTGCTGAAGTACGAATACCTGCCGCTCGACGAAGTGCTCGCGACGCTCGTCGCGCGTCCGGAGTCGGTGCATGTCGTCGTCACCGGGCGGCACGCGCCCGACGCGCTGATCGACGCGGCCGATCTCGTCACCGAAATGCGGCTCGTCAAGCATCCGTACAAGGAGCAAGGCGTGAAGGCGCAACGCGGCGTGGAGTTCTGAGCGTGCCGGCCTGCCCCGCGCTGTTCGTCAGCGCGCCCGCGTCCGGCCAGGGCAAGACGTCGGTGACGGCCGGCCTCGCGCGGCTGCACCGCCGGCTCGGCCGCCGCGTGCGCGTATTCAAGACCGGGCCTGATTTTCTCGATCCGATGCTGCTCGAACGCGCGAGCGGCGCGCCCGTACATGCGCTCGACCTCGGGATGGTCGGCGAGGCCGGCTGCCGTGCGCTGCTGGCCGATGCCGCGCGCGATGCGGACCTGATCCTGATCGAAGGTGTGATGGGGCTGTTCGACGGCACGCCGAGCAGTGCCGACCTCGCGGCCGCGTTCGGCGTGCCGGTGGTCGCGGTGATTTCCGCGAAGGCGATGGCGCAGACCTTCGCGGCGATCGCGTTCGGGCTCGCGCGGTTCCGGCCTGGGCTGCCGTTTCACGGCGTGCTGGCGAACCGCGTCGGCTCGGCCCGGCATGCGGAGCTGCTGCAACAGGCACTGCCCGGCGACCTGCGCTGGCTCGGCCACGTGCCGGCCGATGCGGGCATCGCGCTGCCGGAGCGGCATCTCGGCCTGCACCAGCCGGCCGACATCGACGATCTCGAGGCGCGGCTCGAACGCGCGGCCGACGTGCTCGCGCAAACTTCGCTCGCCGAATTGCCGCCTGCCGTCGCGTTCGCGGAACCGGACATCGCGGCGCCGCTGCCGCGTGCGCTCGCCGGCAAACGGATCGCGGTTGCGCGCGATGCGGCGTTCTCGTTCATCTATCCGGCGAATCTCGCGCTTCTCGATGCGCTCGGTGCGCAGCTGCGGTTCTTCTCGCCGCTCGCCGGCGAACCGGTGCCGGACGATTGCGACGCGCTGTTCCTGCCGGGCGGCTATCCGGAACTGCATGCGGTAACGCTCGCGGCGAATGCCGAAACCGCGCGGACGATTCGCGCGCATGCGGCTGCAGGCAGGCCGATCGTCGCGGAATGCGGCGGGATGGTGTATCTGTGTGAATCGCTGACCGACGTGGACGGCGCAACGACGCCGATGCTCGGCCTGCTGCCGGGCCAGGCGACGATGCAGCGCCGGTTCGCGGCGCTCGGCATGCAGCAGCTCGATACGCGCACCGGCCCGATGCGCGGCCATACGTTTCATTATTCGCGGCTCGCGACGCCGCTGGAACCGGTCGCGAACGCCGCGCGCCCCGACGGCGCGCCGGGCAGCGGCGAAGCCGTCTATCGCCGCGGCGCGATCGTCGCGACGTACATGCATATGTACTGGCCGTCGAATCCGGAGATGGCAGCGGCGCTGTTCGGCGGCACGGCGTTCTGACGGCAAAACCCAGTGAAGCGCCGCGACGCCGCGATGTCAGGGTTTTTCGCGGCCCGGCGCTTCCGAACGCGAAGTCCGGATCACGGTACCGTCGGGCGAGAAATGCGCGTTGAACATCGCATCGCCCGATACGCCGCCTTCGGCCCAGTGCCAGCTCCACACCTCTTCATGGCTCAACGCGTATTGCGCGACCTCGGTCGGCTTGCCCAGCAGTTGACGCACGTCGTCCTTCGACATCCCGGGCACGACCTTCGCGATGTTCGCCGCCGTCAGCGCCTGCGTGATCGACACGAGCCGGCCGTCGGGCCCGAAATCGAGCATGTAGGTGCTCGTGCCGTACGGGCCGCGCGGATACTCGAACCGCTGCGAGCCGTCGTCACCCTGCCTGACCATCTCGGGCTTGCCCGCCTGACGGAGCACGTCCTCGGTCGTCGAGACGCCCGGCTGCAGGTTACCGAACGCCATCGGATCGGGCTTGATCGCATTGACCGCATCGGCGATCTTCTGGTCGTCGCACCCGGCCGCCAGAACGCCGACCGCACAGGCCGTCAGCACGGCCAGAAGCTGTTTTCGCATTTCGTCCACACCTGTATTCATCGAGCCGATCCGGCGTCGCGCGCAGCGTAGCACGCGGCCTGTCGCGCCGATGTCAAGGAGCGTCAAATCAACGTGTAGAGCGCTTTCCAATGGAACAGGAGCCTGGGCGAGGGTCTTCGCTGGTTCTTGTGTAGCGCCTTTGGCGCGTTTCCAATGCAAATGAGCCTGTTGTTGGCCCGATACGCACGAGTTGACCGACATCGGAGCACCGGGGTGGATGATCATTTACCGGATGATCATCAACTTGAACGAATCGCAAATCCGCGCCCTGGACCAAGTGCGTGCCGTCCTCGACGGCACACAGACGCTCGACTTCGCACCCGCCGCGTGCCCTCACGAACGGCGCGAATGGGTCGCCTCCGTGCTACGGCGCTTTCGCTACGACCGGCTCAAGCGAACTCACCGGGGGCTCGTGCTGCGCTATCTGCGCCGCTTTAGCGGCTTCAGCCGAGCTCACATGACACGGCTGGTACAACGCTGGGTGCAAGGGCAAAGGCTCGCGTGGCTGAAGGGCACGCCCGCGAATGCCTTCGCCCGCCGCTACACCGATGAGGACATCTTCACGCTCGCCCAGACCGAGCGCGAGTACGGCAGGCTTTCCGGACCGGCGATGGTCGTGGTGCTGCGCCGGATGTATCAGGTCTACAACGATGAGCGCTACGAGCGCCTGCAGCACCTTTCAGCATCTCACCTGTACAACCTGCGACGTTCGCAGGCTTATCGTCTGCATCACACGGTCTACACGAAGACTCAGGCCAATCCCAGAGGCGCGGCAATCGCCGTGCGCCGGGCTCCCGCGCCAGAGAACCGCCCCGGCTTCATCCGCATCGACAGCGTTCATCAGGGCAACATCGACGAACAGCGCGGCGTGTATCACATCAACGCCGTCGACTGCGTAACCCAGTGGGAAGTCGTCGCGACCGTGCCATCGTTGGAGCGGGAACACATGCTGCCGGTACTGCGCGACATGATTGACCAGTTTCCGTTCCGTATTCTTGGCTTTCACAGCGATGGCGGTTCGGAGTACATCAATCACGAGGTCGCGAAGATGCTCAAGGAACAACTCATCGAGTTCACCCGCTCACGTCCACGACGCTGTAACGACAACGCCCTGGCCGAATCCAAGAACGGCAATGTCGTGCGCAAGCAATTCGGCTACGCGCACATACCGGCCGAGTGGGCGAAGCAGTTCAACGCCTTTTGCGTAGATCTGCTTAATCCGTTTTTGAACATGCACCGACCCTGCCTTTTCGGCACCGAAGTCCCTGATCCCAGGAAGCCGGGCCGCATGCGACGCGTTCACCGAGCCGAAGATGTGATGACGCCGCTTGAGAAGCTAGCCAGCCTGCCGGACGTGGATGATTTCCTGCGCAAGGACATCACGATCGATCAACTGAAGCAGCACGCGCGCAGCCAGACAGATGTCGAAGTCGCCCGTCAGGTTCGCCAGGCGCGGGAACGTCTGATGGGCAAGGTTGCCGACCAAACCCGGCCTCGGTACCCCGATGTATGGAGCCTGGCTCGGGCACGCCGCGCATAGCCCGCAAGGATGCAAGCCGCTATGGGCTATGCCCGTCACAGCTTCCCCTCGCAACCGAGACTCCCCATACCCTAAAATGCAGTTCCCTTTAACGACCATCCAACCCCAAGTACTCCGCTCCCTCCAGGCTCCTTTCGGTTTTGGAAAGTACTGTAGAGCGCGCGCGTCCCATTTCGGGGACGCGGCCGCGCTTGCGCATACCGTGCGGTGACCGTCGCGTCGCCACGCCGCTGCGTCAAACCAGGAACGCCTCGGCCAGCTTGACCCAGTACGACGCGCCCGTCGGCAACGCAGCATCGTTGAAGTCGTAACCGGGGTTGTGCACCATGCAGCCGCCCTCCCCGTCGCCGTTGCCGATGATCAGGTAGCAGCCCGGCCGCTTCTCGAGCAGGAATGCGAAATCCTCGCTGCCGGTAAGCGGCACCATCCCGTCGATCAGGTTCGCATCGCCCACCCACTCGCGCGCGACGTTGCGTGCGAACGTGGTCATCTGCGCATCGTTGACGAGCACCGGGTAGCGGCGCTGGTAGTCGATCGTCGCGGTCGCGCCGAACACGGCCGCCTGCGCGTGCACGACTTCCTTGATGCGCGTCTCGAGCAAGTCGCGCACCTCCGGTTTCAGCGCGCGCACCGACAGGCGCATCTGCGCGCGATCGGGGATCACGTTCGGCGCGTCGCCCGCGTGGATCGCGCCGACCGTGACGATCGCCATGTCGAGCGGCGACACGTTGCGCGACACGATCGTCTGCAACGCCAGCACGATCTGCGCGCACACGACGACGGGATCGATCGCCTTGTGCGGCACGGCGCCGTGGCCGCCGCGGCCCTGCACGTCGATGACCACGGTATCCGACGACGCCATGAACGGCCCCGGCAGAAAACCGAACTTGCCTGTCGGGAAGCCCGGCATGTTGTGCATCGCGAAGATCGCGTCGCACGGGAACAGCTCGAACAAGCCTTCGTCGAGCATCTTCTTCGCGCCGCCGAGCCCTTCCTCTGCCGGCTGGAAAATCAGGTTCAGCGTGCCGGAGAAGCGGCGCTCCCGGGCGAGATGCTTCGCGGCGGCGAGCAGCATCGCCGTGTGGCCGTCGTGGCCGCACGCGTGCATCTTGCCGGCGATCGTGCTCTGGTACGGCAGGCCCGTCGCCTCGTGGATCGGCAGCGCGTCCATGTCCGCGCGCAGGCCGAGGCGCTGCATGCCGTTGCCTGCCTTCAACTGCGCGACGACGCCCGTGCCGCCGAGCCCGCGATGCACCGTGTAGCCCCACGACTGCAGTTGCTCCGCGACGAGGTCGCTCGTCGCGAATTCCTCGAAGCCCAGTTCGGGATGAGCATGGATGCGGTGCCGGATCTCGATCATTTCGTCGGCGAGGCCTGCGGGAATCACGCTGTGCGTCACGGTATCGTCTCCTGTGTCCGGTGGGGAATGTGCAGCCAAGGATATTCGGTTCACCGGCAACCGGGCAGACGGAAAGTCGTCGTGGTAGCAACTGGCAGTTGCCGTAGCGGGCGCGGTGCGCGGCAAGCGCAAGCCGGCCATCCGGATGACTGCCGCAGATGATCCGGACACGCGAAACTGTGCGCTCCGCATCGAATTAACGTGCATGAGGATCCGGCGATGACCGTTCAAACATCAAAAATAACTCCTATGGATCAAAGCATTACGGATATTTGTTCACTTTTTGACGTTTGTACATTTTTTGTGTACGCTGACAAAGAAGTGAACAAGCGATCGCCCCTGATGCCCGAGAATGCCCCCCTCCCGATGTCGGAACAGCATGTGCTCGACGAAGCCTGCGCCGCGTTCGAACGCGCGACCCGGCGCTTCAGGGCGCGGCCCATGCGCGTGCCGGCCGCGTATAAGGCGCGTGCCGACGCGATGATCCGCTTCGACGTTGCCGGGCAGGCCTTCGAGATGCCGGCCGCCGTGATCCTGCGCATCGAATCGCTGCCGGGCGCACTCGCGGAATTGCGCCGCCGCGGCGGCGCTACCCCGATGCCCGGCGAACGGCCGCTGATGCTGATCGCGCCGCATCTTTCGGCCGAACTGGCCGCCGGCCTGACCGACCAGGGCATCCCGTTTCTCGACACCGCCGGCAACGCATGCCTGATTCAGCCGGAGGCGACCGTGATGATCGCGGGCCGGCCGAAGCCCGCACGCGCACCGCGCCGGCAGGCGTCGCGCGCGACGACGCCGAAGGGACTGGCCGTCATGTTCGCACTCGCGACGCAGCCGAACCTCGTCGCGCAGCCGTATCGGGCGATTGCCGCCGCGTCGGGCGTCGCGCTCGGCACGGTCAATCTCGCGATGGACGATCTGATCGCGCGCGGCCTCGTCGGGCAACGCCGCAACGGCGAGCGCCTGATTCCCGACTGGCCGCGCTTCGTGCAGGAATGGGTCGCGCTGTACCCGAGCCGCTTGCGCGCGAAACTGTCGAGCCGCCGGTTTGCCAGCCTCGCACCCGACTGGTGGCGCGGCTTCGATTTCGCGTCGTTCGATGCGCGGCTCGGCGGCGAGCCGGCGGCCGACCTGCTGACGCACGACCTGAAGCCGGCCGCGATCACCGTCTATACGCACGGCGCGGTGTCGAACCGCCTGCTGCTCCAGGCCCGCCTGCGTCCGGATGAGCGCGGCGACGTCGAAATCCTCGAAGCGTTCTGGCCGCGCTCGCCTGCGCTCGACTGGCGCGAGGAGGATGTGCCGCTCGTGCCGCCGCTCCTGATCTACGCGGATCTCGTCTCGTCCGGAGACAGCCGCAATCTTGCCGCCGCCGAACGGATCCATGACCGATACCTCGCCCATCCGCCCGCTTGAAGTCGATGCGCGCCGGCCGCTCGAGCCGGCGGCGGTCGCGCTGCTGCAAGCGGTCGGCAGCGCCTGCGCGCGCCTCGACGCGGCGTTCGTCGTCGCCGGCGCAACCGCGCGCGACATCCTGATGTGGCATGTCCACGGCATCCGGCCGGTGCGTGCGACGCGGGACGTCGACGTCGCGGTGTGCGCGGTGAGCTGGCCGTTCCACGAACAGCTCGTCGATGCGCTCGTCGCGACCGGGCAATTCACGCGCGCGCCGAAGCAGCAGCAGAAACTGCTGTTCGAAAGCGGAACGCACGGTTTTCGCACGGAGCTCGATCTCGTGCCGTTCGGGCCGCTCGAAACGCCGCCGGGCGAGATCGCGTGGCCGCCGGGCGGCGAATTCGTGCTGAACGTGCTCGGGTTCCAGGAGGCGGTCGACACGGCGCTGCCGGTGTCGATCGACGCGCGCACCGTGGTGCCGGTGGCCAGCCTGCCGGCGCTCGCGCTGCTGAAGTTGCTCGCATGGAAGGACCGGCGCGCGCGCCAGAACAGCGACGCGTACGACCTGCTGTTCCTGCTGCGCAATTATCACGACGCCGGCAATCGCGAGCGCATCTGGGAGGCCGCGCCGGACCTGCTCGAGACGCATGCGTTCCAGCCGGGCCTCGCCGCCGCCGCGCTGCTCGCGCGGGATGCGAAGCGGATTGCTTCGCCGCACACGCGCGACGCCATCCGCGCGCTGTTGTCCGACGCAGCGACTTACACGGCGCTCGGCCAGGATCTGCTGGCACGCGCGTTCGCGCAGTTGCCGGGCGAATTCATCGATGACGCCGACCGGTATCTCGACGCGTTCCGCAACGCGTTCCTCGTCGATCCTCCCGCGCCGCACGCGTGACGCGCCGCTGCGAAACTGCAGCGTTATCGCGCTTTCGCCGCACTGCGCTCAGGCCGCCCAGTCTTCGAGCGACAACCCGGCAACACGGCCGAATTCGCGGCCGTTGTTCGTGACGAGCACCGCGCCGGCCGCGATCGCGTGCCCAGCGATCGACGCATCGTTCGCGCCGATCGGCGTGCCGCGCGCGGCGAGATCCGCGCGAATCGCGGCCGTTGCGTCGACGGCCGCCGTATCCCACGACAGCACGCCATCCAGCCGCGAAACAAACGCCGTCACGAGTTCCGCATGCTTCGGCGACGCCTTCCTGCCCACGGCCCCGAACCGCATTTCGGCATAGGTGATTGCCGACACGACGATCCGGTGCTGAGCGTTGACGCACGACTGCAACCGGGACAGCACCACGGGCGGCCGCTCGCGCATGATGAACGAACAAATGTTCGTATCGAGCATGTAGAGCGTGGTCACCGGCCGGACTCCGTCGGCGCGCCGGCATCGCCGGACAGGTCGAAGCGACCGGATTCGATGACGGCCGGGCGTTCGGCGAGGAAGTCGGCGTCGGCCAGCGGTTCGTTCGCGAACGACAGCCACGTGGGGCGCACGGGGCGCAGCAGCAGCGTGTCGCCCTCGCGGCGGATCTCGAGTTCCGTCACCCCCTCGAACTCCATGTCCTTCGGGATACGGATTGCCTGGTTACGGGCGTTCTTGAAAATGGAAACGGTGCGCATGAGCCACTCCATGGGAGTACGATGCGCCCATTTTAGACATATGTCGGCATATGTCAATTTCAGGGGGCGCTGATCGGACGTCGCGCCCCATGCTGTCGCGGGTGTTTTTGCCATGCTGTCGGCCTGTCGTCGATGATGAGAGCGATTCATTCTTCACGACGCAGGCCGCGCGGTCCATATCCCGAACGGCCAATGCAGGCGCGATGCACGGCCGCGCGCAGCGTCGCGCCGACGCTGCGCGCCCGCCCCGTCACGGCAACCGGAAAGTGTCGAAGAATGTATCGCGCTCGATCACGGTGAGCGCCGCGCGCTTGTGCGGGAAGTCGAATTCCTTCAGCGTATGGAACCCGAGCCGGTGCATGTACGCGATGTGCCGCACGTGATCGACGCGCGGCTCGCCGACGAGCCGCTGCGTGCGCGGTTCGTCGACGAACATGTAGTGCAGCACCCCGCTCCACCACGCATGCAGCTTGCCCGCGCTCTGGAAGCGCGAGTCGCCGATCAGCAGGTGCAGCCCGCGATCGTAGTCGTGCGCGTCGTAGAACGGCGCGAGGCGGTCCTCCTTCGCCCAATAGAACTCGAAATAGCCGAACGGCGTGTCGTCGAAATAGCCGATCATCGGGTGCATGTGCGGATCGGCGAGCCGCTCGGCGAGATACGCCGCATGCTCGTCGCGCGTACCGCGCTGGTCCCAGAACTGCGCGACGCGATCGAGATTCATCCAGCCGCTGAACAGGTCCGCGTGCGCATCGATATCGACGGTGCGCAGGCTGAACGTCATCCCGACCTGCGGCATGGTGCGCGCGTAGATCTCGCCGGCCGGCGACGGCGGCCGCACCGGATGACGGTGGCCGTTCGTGATCGCGTAGCGCAGCGGCATCCCGCTCGACGCGGGCGCCCTCAGCCACGGCCGCGGGTTCTGCCAGAACGTCGTGCGCGACACGTTCAGGCGCAGTGTGTCGCCGGCGACCTGTGCGCCGTCGATCACGCCCTCGCGCACCGCGCGCGCCACGTACGACGCGACGGCCGCCGCACTGGCGCCACCGAGCGGCACCGAGATCGTTGCCGCGTCGTACCGCGTGTCGGTGTTGAACAACGGGACGAACGCCGCGAGCAGCCAGTCCGGCGAGTCGTCGGGATGCCATGCGTCGAGCGTGTGCTCGGCGACCTGCGTCGCCCGGCCATGCGCGGCGCCGTCCAGCGCGGCCGCCACCTCGCCTTCGACGGCATCCGCGGCGCCGGCCGGTTTCGTCAGCGTGTCTTCCATCACAGTGCTCCCGCGTCGTGGCGGTCGGCGAGCACGTGAAGCCCCCGCTCGAGCGCCGGAAACAGGCTGCGCTGGAAGTTGTTCCAGCGCAGTTCGAGAATCGTGTCGTCCGGCGCGATCGGCGTATCGAGCACGTCGCAGATCACCTCGCCGGAATCGATGCCGTTGTCGACGTAGTGGAACGACGCGCCCGTCATCGTCACGGGTTCGACCGACGACGTCGCGCCGCTCGCCCAGTCGACCCGTTCGCCGCGCGCGCCGTGCAGCGCGTCGAGCGTCGCCCACGCGCCGCGCCGCTGGTACGGCGAATCGTCGGCCGTGATGCCCGGGTGGATGTTCGCGATGCGTCGGTGAAAGCGCGCACCGGGCCGCACGAGTTCGTCGAGGATCACGAGCAGCCCGTCGAGCACGACGACGTCGGCGTCGAGTTCGAGCAGGCGTTCGAGCAGGCGGCGCTCGAACGCCTGTTTGCCTGCCACCCGTTCGCGCGCGTCGCGCGGCAGCCGCCGGTACGTCGACGGAATCGAGCAGAACAGTTCGTCGACCGGCCGGCCCTGCACCGTCAACCCTTCCGGCAGGATCCACGGCCGGCCCGGCGTGCGCGCGAAGCCGTAGTCGGCCACCTTCGCGCGGTCGGCCGGCGAACCGTCGTCGTCGTCGACGATCACGCCCTTGAGCGTGTAGCGCTCGCCGAGCGGCGAGTCGTTCAGGCGCTCGACGAGGAATTCAAGCGGCGCCTTCATGTAGCGCGTGCCGCCCTGATAAGCGACCGGCTGGCCGGCGCGATCGGCCGCGCCGTTGCGCAGCGACTGGATGTAGACGAGATTTTTCTTCGGCATGGATGCGTCGTGGAAAAAGCGGACGAAGGCGCCGCGGCCGTCCCGCGCCGGCCACGAAGGCCGGCCGGCGGGCCGCGGCGCGCGACGTCACCAGTTGTATTTCGCGGTCGCGATCACCGTGCGGTCGGTGCCGAAAACGCAGACGTTGGCCGACTGGCAGCCGCTGATGTAGTGGCGGTTGGCCAGGTTCGTCCCGTTCACGGCAAAGCGCCAGTTACGCGTGTCGTAATGCACGCCCGCGTCGAACAGCGTGACGCTCGACACCGTCAGCGAGTTGTCGGCCGCACCGGCCGACGCGCTCTGGTAGCGCACGCCGCCGCCGAGGCCGAAACCGGCGAGCGGCCCCGTGTGCCACGTCCAGTCGGCCCACATCGACGCCATCTGGCGCGGCCGCGGAATGTCGACCGGCCAGTTGTTCAGCGACACGTCGTTCGCCTTCACGTTCTTCACGTCCTGGTACACGTACGACGCGATCAGCGACAGGTTCCGCGTGACCTTGCCGGTCGCGCTCAGCTCGATCCCGCGCGAACGCACTTCACCGGTCTGCACCGACTTCGTACCGGTCGTGTCCTGACTCGGCAGCGCCGGCGTGATCCCGTTGGTCTGGTTGATCTGGTAGATCGCCGCGTTCAGCATCAGGTTCTTGCCGGGCGGCTGCCAGCGCAGGCCGGCCTCGATCTGCTTGCCGCGGGTCGGCTGCGGCAGCCCGCCGCCGAGCAGGTTCACGCCGATCAGCGGATTGAACGACGTCGCGTAGCTGACGTACGGCGACAACCCGTAGTCGCCCTGGTACGTGAGGCCGACGCGGCCGGTGAACGCCGTCACGTCCGCCTTCGTCGACGTGCCGCCCGCGCGGTCGTCCATCCGCATGTTGACCCAGTCCTCGCGGCCGCCGAGCGTCAGCGTCCAGCGGTTCCACTTGATCTGGTCCTGCGCGTACAGCCCGAACGTGTTCATCGTCGTGTACGTGTTGGTGCGGATCGTCGAGTCGGGCGTGAACACCGCCGTCGTGACGGGCAGGTAGACCGGGTTGTAGATGTTCAGCGGCGGCGCCGCGGCGAGCCATTCGCTGTCGGTCGCGGTCTGGCGGTTGTACTGGAAGCCGAGCAGCAGCGTGTGCTGGAGCGGGCCCGTCGCGAAGCGGCCTTCCACGTTGTTGTCGATGTCGAAGCGGCTGTAGTTCATCTGGAACACGCCGGCCCAGCGCGACACGTCGGTCGTGCTGCCCTCGACGAAGCCGTTGCCGAACACCGAGCCGTTGTCGAGCGACAGGTGCATCAGGCGGACGTTCTGCCGGAACTTCCACGCCGAACTCAGGTTCTGCTCGAACTGGTAACCGACCGACCACTGCTTCTTGCGGTAGTAGTTGAAGTTCGGGTCGCCTTCGTACACGTCCTTGTTGATCTGGCCGTTCGGGTTCGGCAGCACCGTGCCCTGCGCCGGCAGGAAGTTCGACGAGATGTCGCCCCAGTCCTGCAGGTAGGTCGCGGACAGCGTCAGCGACGTATCCGCGTTCGGGCGCCAGCGGAACGACGGCGCGAGCGCGACGCGCTGGTCGTTGTTCGGGCCGGTCAGCGCATTGCCGTCGCGCGCGACGCCGACGAACCGGTACGCGTACTTGCCGTCCGCATCGAGCTTGTCGCCGACGTCGATCATGAACTGCTTGCGCGCGTAGTTGCCGATCTGCACCCCGGCTTCGCGCACGCGCTCGCCGTCGGCGAGCTTGGTCTGCACGTCGATGATCGCGCCGGGGTCGCCCGCGCCGTACAGCACCGAGGTCGGCCCGCGCAGCACGGTGATGCTGTCGATCATGTACGGATCGACGCGCCAGCTCGCGAGGTTGATCGTGTTCGGCACCTGCAGCCCGTTCACGTAGGCGGTCGGCGTGAAGCCGCGCAGCGCCGCGTACCAGTCCGAACGGTTGTCCGAACCGTACGACGAGAAGCCCGGCACGTAGCGCAGCGCCGCGTTCACGTCGGTCGCGCCGGTCATCTCGATCTGCTGCGCGGTGACGACGTTGATCGTCTGCGGGATCTCGTTGATCGGCGTGTCGGTCTTCGTGCCGGTCCTGCTGCGCTTCGCGACGAGCCCGACCGTGCCGTCGCCTTCCGAGGCCGCGTTGACGGTGATCGCCGGCAGCGTGCCATTCGGCGTGCTATTCGGCGTGCCGTTCTGCGCACTGCTGGCCGACGCCGCGGCGCCAGCGTTTACGGCGGGTGCCGTCTGGGCGTAAACCTGCCCCGCCGCAGCCGCACCGAACGCCACGCTCGCCGCGGCTGCGATCGCACGCAAACGCGTGCCTGTTGCCCACTCCATCTTTCTCTGCTCCACTTGTTTCATGCGGTTTCCGACCGCGCCTTTGTCAAAGAGCGAAAGCCATCCGGCCCGCGCTCACCCCGTTTTCGTGTCGTTTTTCGTGCGACTCCCGGGCCGCGCCATCGTCATGGCCGGGCGCGATCCCGTCTTCGAGCGACGCGCAGATCTCGTCCGCGCGACGCGCCAGTACCGACAGCAGCGTGTCGGACAATCCGTGGCTGTCTTCGCAGCAGCCTTGCAGGTAGATGCGCGGCGCGAAGTGCTCGGGCGTCGCGAGCAGGTAGTCGCGCGTCACGTCGCCGCGCGTGAGCGCATCGCCCAGGTGCGGCGCGAGCCCTTCGAGCAGCGCGGAATGCGTATCGCGGCGGTAGCCGGTCGCGAGCACGAGCGCATCGAAGCGTTCGACGCGCGTGGCGCCGCTCATCCGGTCGCGCAGCGTCAGCTCGATGCGGCCGTCGGCGATGCGCACCGCGGCCTCGATCGCGCTGTTCGCGAGCAGCGCATGACGCGGCGTGCCCTCGATGCGCTGCAGGTACAGCATTTCGTAGATCTGCTCGATCAGCGGCCGGTCGACCACCGCGTAGTTGGTATCGCGATAGCGCTCGAGCAGCGCGCGGCGCGCGTCGTGCGGCTGCGCATAAACGACGTCGGTGAACTCGGGGCTGAAGATCTCGTTGACGAACGGGCTGTCGTCGGCCGGCTTCAGCGCACCTGCGCGCATCACGAGGCTCGCGTCGACGTGCGGGAAGCGGCGCGCGAGGTCGATGAACACCTCGGCCGCGCTCTGCCCCGCGCCGATCACCGCGACGCGCCGGCGCTCGCCGTCCGGCGACGCGACGAGCCGGTCGATGTCGGTCAGATACGACGACGAATGGATCACGCGGTCGCGGCCGAGCGCGGCGAACGCGTCCGGAATCGCGGGCGTGCCGCCGACGCCGACCGACAGCGCGCGCGTGACGCGCTGGCGCTCGCGGCCCGCGGCATCGCGCGACAGCACGCGCAGCGCGTCGATCCGCGCGCCGTCGCCGCGCACCGGCTCGATCGCCAGCACGGTCTCGCTGTAATGGACGCGGTCGTCGAATGCATCGGCGACCCAGCTCAGGTAGTCGTGGAATTCGACGCGGGTCGGATAGAAGTTCTTCAGGTTGACGAATTCGTTCAGGCGGCCGCGTTCGAACAGGTAGTTGATGAACGTGTAGCGGCTTTTCGGATCGCGCATCGTGACGAGATCCTTCAGAAACGATATCTGCATCCGGCAGTCGTCGAGCAGCATCCCGCGATGCCAGCCGAATTCCGGCTGGCGCTCGACGAAGCAATGGGCGAACGTGCGTGCGCCGGCGCGCTCCGCGAGGCGAATGGCCAGCGCCAGATTCGACGGCCCGAAGCCGACGCCGATCAGGTCGAAAACGGTTTCTCTCTGCATGTCTCAGCTCCCTTGTCGGTGAATCCGGCCCGTCAGACGTGACGGCCGGAGAAGAACGTCTCGCGCAGCGTGCGCATCCACAGCGGCTGCGCGTCGGCCAGCGCGAGACGGCGCTGCCGCGCGAAGCCATGCCGCGCGAGATGGTCGGCAACCCGCGCGTGGCCGGCCGGAACGGCACAGCCGACCGCTTCGGTACGCGGGTCGTCGAGAAACAGGTAATGAACGACGGACGGCAGCCAGCCCGCCACGCAATGCGCGCCGCGCCAGCGCGATTCGCCGACCAGCATCCGCAGCCCGCGGTCGTAGTCGCGCGCCGCGACGTGCGGCGCGAGCGCGTCTTCCTTCAGCCAGAACGCCTCGAAGTACGCGAACGGCTCGCCGTCGAAGCAGCCGACGAGCGGCGTCACGTGCGGATCGGCGTCGGGTGCGGCCCCTTGCGCGCTGTCCGCGCCGGGCTGCGCGCCCGGCCAGCCGTCGCGCACGCGCGGCTCGTCGAACCAGCGCGCGAGCCGCACGGTGTCTTCCGCCGGCTGCCAGCCGCGCAGCGTGAAGCGCACGCCGAGCGCCGGCAGGTCGCGCGCGTAGACGTCGCCGCGCGGCGCCGGCGGCCGGCGCGGATGACGCCGGCCGTCGGTGAGCATCGGCAGCGTCGCGCACGGCAGGTGCGTACCGACGAGCCACAGATCGGCCTGCTGCGCCCAGCCGTCGCGCATGCAGCGGCCGCCGTCGGCGAGCACGCCGCTCGCGCGCAGCGCGTCGAGCGCGACCGCCGGCCACGCGGCCGGGTCGAGCCGGATCGCCGCATGGTGCGCGCCGTCCGAAAACGCCGCGGACAACGCGGCCAGCAGCGCGCGCCGCTGGTCGGCCGGCGCCGCACGATGGTTGTATGCGACGAGGCGCAGCGTGCCGTCGTCGGCGAGTTGCGCGCGTAGCAACTGCGCGCCGATGCCGTGACCCTGCGCGACGCGGATCTCCGTGCCGTCGCGCGCGGCGAACAGCCCGTCCGCGAATGCGAGGCGGCACGTATCGGGCATCGTGAAACCGTCGGGACGCACTTCAGCCAGCATGGCGTTCCTCCTGTCCTGTTTCCGCGCGTGCATCGAGCCGTGCGCCGAGTGCGGCGAGCGTCGGCGACGCGAACACGTCGGCAACCGTCAGCGCGTGACCGGCGCGGCCGGCCGCGTCGACGAAGCGCACGACGTCGAACGACGTCGCGCCGGCTTCGAACAGGTCCGCGCCGGGCTCGGGAGCGGCCGTCGAGAATGTGTCCGACCACAGCGCCGCGAGCTCGGCAGCCGCCTGCGACGGCGCGTCGGTCCGTGTTTCCCCGCTTGCTTGCACGCTGAAGGCCGCATCCGCGACCACACGCGTATCGGGCGTGCCGAGCGCCGCCTCCGACGCGCCGGCAAAGCGCGCGACTTCGTCGTGATAGACATCGACGAGCGCATCGACGAAACCGCGGTCGAGCAGTTCGTCCGCATACGAGAACGCGGCGCTCACGCGGCCGTCCGGATGCTCGACGACGTCCAGCTCCAGCGTGAACACGACGCGATGGCGCACGTCGTCGAATTCGGCAAGCGACAGGCCGGCCCAGTCGCGCGCGACCGCACCCGTCGGGCGCAGGTAGTTGAACATCACCTGGAACAGCGGATTGGCCTGCGCGGCACGCGGCGCGCGCAGCGCCGCGACGACGTCGGCGAACGGCACGTCGGCATGCGCATACGCGGCGAGCGCCGTGTCGCGCACCTGGGCGAGCACGTCCGCACGGCTCGCGGCCGGGTCGATCCGCGTGCGCACGACGACCGAATTGATGAAGAGGCCGAGCGCAGCGCGTGCCGCATCGCCCGTCAGCTCGCGTGTCGACGCGAGCACGCCGACCGGCTGGTCGGCCGCGCCCGTCGCGCGGAACAGCGCGGTGTTGAGCGCCGCGTGCAGCAGCATCGGCAGCGTCGCGTGCGCGGCCGACGCGGCGTCGCGTGCGGCGCGAATCAGCGACGCGTCGAATTCGAACGCGATGCGTGCCGCGCGCCATTGCGGCACGGCCGGCGCGTCCGCGCGCTGCGGCAGCACGCGCGACGGCAGCTCGGCCAGCGCGTCACGCCAGTACGCGACGCGGGCCGGATGGCACGGTGCGGGCAGCACGAGCGGTACGACCAGTTGGACGGCCAGTTGGACGACTTCGTCGACCGGCACGTCGCCGCCGCGCACGCGGGTGACGTAGCGTGCACGAACGGCATCGAGCCACAGTTCGATCGATTCGCCATCCGACACGATGTGATGGATCGTCACCGACAGCACGTGGTCGTCCGCACCGAGCCGCAGCACGCGTGCACGCCACAGCGGCGTATCGGCGATGAGGTCGAATGGCGTGAGGGCATCCTCGTCGGTCAACGCCGCCGCGCGGGCAAGCGCATCGGGTTGCGCCGACAAGTCGACGACCGGCAGCGCAACCGGCGCTGTCGTGTCGATCCGCTGGCCCGGCAGCGCGCCGTCGCGAGCGACGAGCCGCGCGCGCAGCGCCGGATGCACGGCCGCCGTATACGAAAACGCGGCTCGCAGCGCATCGATGTCGAGCGGGCCGCGCACGCGCAGCGCGACCGGAATGTTGTACGCGGCGCTGTCCGGCTGCGCGCGCCACAGGAACCACAGGCCGAGCTGCGCGGGCGACAGCGGCCACACGCCGTTCGCATCGGGTTTGGCCACCGCGACGCCAGGCGCCGCGGCGCCGGCATGCGCGGCGCGCGGCGCGTCGGCCACCTGCAGCGCGTACTGCGCGAGCACGGGTGCCTCGAACAGCGCGCGCACCGGCACGTCGCGGCCGAGCCGTTCGGCCACGCGCGTCGCGACGCGCACGGCGGCGAGCGAATGACCGCCGAGATCGAAGAAGTGATCGCCGCGGCCGACGCGCTCGAGATTCAGCACGTCGCACCAGATCGCCGCGAGCGCGGTTTCATCGCCGTCGCGCGGCGCCTCGTACGCACGTTCGACGCGCACGGGCGCCGGCAGCCTCGCCCGGTCGACCTTGCTGTTCGCGTTGCGCGGCAACGCGTCGAGCACGATCAGTTGCGCGGGCACCATGTAGTCGGGCAGCGTGCGGCGCAGGTGCGCGTCGAGCATCGCGGCTTCGACGGGCTGCGCGGCCGCCTGTGCATCGGCGGTCAGTTCGACATACGCGACGAGCTGCGCAAGCGCGCCCTGCCCGTGCACCACCGCGCACGCTTCGCGCACCGCATCGTGCGCGGCCAGTTGCGCCTCGATTTCGCCGAGCTCGATGCGCAATCCGCGCAGCTTCACCTGATGATCGACGCGGCCGATGAAGTCGAACACGCCGTCCGCGCGGCGCCGCACGAGGTCGCCGGTGCGGTACAGGCGCGCGCCCGCTGCGCCGTACGGATCGGGCACGAAACGCTCGGCGGTCAGCGCCGGGCGGTCGAGATAACCGCGCGCGACGCCGATCCCCTCGCCGCCCAGATACAGTTCGCCGATCACGCCGACCGGCAGCGGATGCAGCCGCTCGTCGAGCACGTGCGCGGTGCGCGCGCCGACCAGCGTGCCGATCGGCAGATATGCGGCGTCGCCAAGCTTCGCGAGATCGTCGCCGGGCCGGAACATCCACAGCGTCGGCGTGATGACCGTCTCGGTCGGGCCGTAGCCGTTGACCACGCGCACGTTCGGCAGCGCGCGGCGCAGCATCGCGAACGCCTCGCGCGACGTCGCTTCGCCGCCGACGGTCAGCGAACGCAGCGTCGGCGGTGCGCCGTGCGCGAGCGCCCATTCGGCGAGCTGCGCGGCACAGCCGGGCGGCACGTAGGTCATCGTCACGCCGTCGCGGACCATCATCGCGCAGGTCTGCGCGGGCGGCCACAGCACGTCGGCCGTCACGGATACGGCGGCGCCCGACATGTATTGCGAAAACCAGCCTTCGTGCGCGCCGTCGAAGTTGACCGACTGGAACAGCAGGAACACGTCGTTCTCGCCCGTGCCGTAGCGCTCGGCAATCGCCGCGCAGTGCAGCGCGAACGACGCGTGGTCGACGATCACGCCCTTCGGCTTGCCGGTCGAGCCCGACGTGTAGATCGCATAGGCCGCATGGCCCGGCAGCACGTCGGGCAGCGCGACGTCCGCGGCTTCGTCGAGCGCATCGATTTCATCGGCGCGCCACACGCGCAGTTCCGGCAGCTCGGGCAACGACGCGGCGCTTGAGCCATCGGTCAGCACGTGCGCGATGCTCGCGTCGCCGACGATCTGCGCGAGCCGTTCGCGCGGATGGGCCGGATCGAGCGGCACGAACGCGGCGCCGGACTTCAGCACCGCGATCAGCGCCACGAGCAGGTCGACCGAGCGCTGCAAAGCGACGCCGACGCGCATCTCGGGCCGCACGCCTGCCGCCACCAGATGACGCGCGAGGCGCGCCGCGCGTGCATCGACTTCGCCGCGCGTCAGTGCACGATCGATATCGGCAACGCCGCGTGCATCGGGCCGCGCGTGTGCATGCGCGGCGATGCGTGCATGCACGGGCACGAACGGTTCGGCTTCGGTCGCGCCCGCCGGCGCGTTCCACGCAAAGAGCTGTGCGCGCTCGCCGGCGGGCAGCCAGTCGAGATCGCCGACCGGCAGGTCAGGCCGCGCGAGCGCATCGGCGAGCAGCGTGACGAAGCGCGCGGCCAGCCGCGCGATCGCGTCGGCATCGAACAGGTCGAGCGCATAGATGAACGCGGCGTCGAACGTACCGTCGGGTGTTGCCTCGACGGAGAGCGTGAGATCGAATTTCGCGGACGGCGTGCCGGACGGCAGCAACGCGGCCGTCGCCGCGCCGAGCGCCGGCAGCGCGCGGCGCTCGCCGTAGGCTGCCATCACCTGGAACAGCGGATGGTGGCTCGCGCTGCGCGGCACGCCGAGCGCATCGACCACCTGCTCGAACGGCACGTCCTGGTGCATCTGTGCGTCGACGAGCGCGCGCTGCGTGCGCGCGACCAGCGACGAGAAATCGCCGTGTGCGGGCACGTCCACGTCGATTGCCAGCGTGTTGACGAAGAAGCCGATCAGGCCGGCGACTTCCGCGCGTTCGCGGTTCGCGGCCGGCACGCCGACGCAGATCCGCGCATCGCCGGTCGCGCGCGCGAGCAGCACATCGAGCGCGGCGAGCAGCACCGCGAACGGCGTCGCACCCGACACGGCCGCGAACGCACGCAGTTGCGCGCCGACGCGCGCGTCGAGCGAAAACACATGACGCGCGCCGCGCGCACTGCGGCGCGCCGGCCGTGCGGCCGCACCCGGCAGCGTCAGCACGCCGCGCTGCGGATCGAGCCGTTCGCGCCAGAACGCGAGCTGGCGATCGCGTTCGCCGGCGTCGAGCCAGCGGCGCTGCCACAGCGCATAGTCGGCGTACTGGATCGGCAGCGGCGCGAGCGGCACCGGCTGGTCGGACGCATACGCGCGGTAGAACGCCGCGAGCTCTTCCAGCATCACGCCCGACGACCAGCCGTCCGACACGATGTGGTGCACGGTCAACGCGAGCCAGTGATGCGTCGCGTCGAAGCGGACCAGGTGCGCGCGCACGAGCGGCGCCGCACCGAGATCGAACGGTTCGGCTTCGTCGGCCGTCGCGACGGCCTCCGCTCGCGCGGTGCGCTGTGCGTCCGGCAACGCTTCGAGATCGGTTTCGCGCCACGGGCAACGCAGCGGCGCATGGATCGTTTGCGCAACACCGTCCTGCGCTTCGTCGAAGGTCGTGCGCAGCGCTTCATGGCGCGCGATCAGCGCGTCGCAGGCAAGACGCAGCGCATGCGTGTCGAGCGAACCCGTCAGCGCCAGGCGCTCGGTGATGTGATACGCGTCGGGCGCATCGATCAGCCGTGCATGCAGCCACAGCCGCGTCTGCGCGAACGACGCCGGCACGCAATCGCTGCGCGGCGTGCGCGGCGGGATCGGCAGCACGCGGAAGTCGATGCCGGCCGCGCCGAGCTTGTCGATGAAGACCGCGCGCTGCGCGTCGGGCAGCTGCGCGAAACGCGTCGCGAGCGCGAGCCAGTCGGGTTGAACCTTCGTCATCCGTCGTCCTTATTGGGTTTCCAGTTCGCCGAGCAGCGCGTCGATCGCGCTCGCCGCATCGGTCGCGCCGCGCGCCACGCAGGCCGCGTCGATCGCTTGCGCGCAGCGCGCGAGCGTGCGTGTGTCGAACAGCGTGCGCAGCGGCAGCGCGAGCCCCCAGTGCAGGTTCGCCTGCGCGTGGGCCTGTGTCGCGAGCAGCGAGTGGCCGCCGAGCAGGAAGAAGTCGCCGTCGCGGCCGATCGCATCGACGTGCAGCACGCGTTGCCAGATATTCGCGAGCGCGCGTTCGGTGTCGGTCGCGAGTTCGACGGCTTCGGCCGCTTCGCGCACCGGCGCGGGCAATGCATGGCGGTCGCACTTGCCGTTCGGCGTGACGGGCAATGCGTCGAGCTCGATCAGTTGCGACGGCACCATGTAGGCCGGCAGTTGCGCGCGCAACGTGTCGAGCAGCGCCGCACGGTCGAGCGGACCCGCGTCGCCGCGCGCGACATAGCCGACCAGTTGCTCGTCGCGCACGATCACGACCGCGTCGTTCACGCCGGGCGCCGCGCGCAGCAGCGCCTCGATCTCGCCCGGCTCGATCCGCTGGCCGCGCAGCTTCACCTGCGTGTCGACGCGGCCGAGGTAGTCGAGCGCACCGTCGGCGCGCCGGCGTGCGAGGTCGCCCGTACGGTACATGCGTGCGCCCGGCACGAACGGATCGGGCACGAAGCGCTCGGCGGTCAGCGCCGGGCGGCCGAGATAACCGCGCGCCAGGCCCGCGCCCGCGAGATACAGCTCGCCGGTCGCGCCGGCCGGCACCGGCTGCCATGCGGCATCGAGCACGTGCAGTTGCAGGTTCGCGATCGGATGGCCGATCGGCACCGCGGCCGCATTCGCGTCGCCGGGGCCGCAAGTCCAGTGCGACACATCGATCGCGGCCTCGGTCGGCCCGTACAGGTTCACGAGCGTCGCGTTCGGCAGCAGCCGCGCCATCTTCGCGACGAGTTCGGGCGCGAGTGCTTCGCCGCTCGCGACGATCAGGCGCACGCTGTCGCATTGCGCGGCGGCCGAGAAATCGTCGAGATACGCGGCGAACGCGGCGAGCATCGACGGCACGAAATGCAGCACCGTCACGCCGTGCGCATGGATCGCGGCCGCGAGACGCGCCGGATCGCGATGGTCGCCGGGCGCGGCGATCGCGAGCTTCGCGCCGATCGCCAGCGGCCACACGAATTCCCAGACCGACACGTCGAAGCCGAACGGCGTCTTGTGCAGCACGACGTCGTCGCGCGTCAGACGGTATGCGTGCTGCATCCACGCGATCCGGTTCGCGAGCGCGCCGTGCGTGTTGCCGGCGCCCTTCGGCTTGCCGGTCGAGCCCGACGTGTAGATCAGGTATGCGAGTCGCGCGTCGTCGATGGCGATGCCCGCAGGTGCTTCTTCACCTTCCTCCGCTTCATTGGCGAGCAGGTCAGCAACCGTCAGCAACTGCGTCGCGGAACCGTCGCCAAGCGCGGCCTCGACCTGCTCGCGCAGATGGGCCTGCGTGATCGCGACGGCCGGCCGCGCGTCGCGCAGCAGGTACGCGATGCGCTCGGCCGGATAGTCGGGATCGACCGGCAAGTAGGCGGCGCCGGCCTTCAGCACGCCGACGAGCGCCATCACCATGTCGAACGAGCGCTCGACGCACAGCGCGACCGGAGTGTCGGGCCGCACGCCGCACCGGCGCAGAGCGGCCGCGATGCGCGACGTGCCGACGTCGAGTTCTCGATAGGTCGCGCGATGCACGCCGCCGTGAACGTCCGCGTATTCGAGCGCGATCGCGTCGGGCGTCGCGCGCGCCGCATCGGCGAATTGCAGGTGCAGCGGCTGACGTTGCGAGACCGGCCATGACTTTGCGGTGTCCTGCGCAAGCGCCAGTGCGTCTCGGGTTGCGTCGTCCGCGATCGACAGCGCGCCGAGCAGCGCATCCGGCGTGCGGGCCAGCGCATCGAGCGCGCACGCGAACGCACGGTGCCAGGTCTCGACCTGCCGAGCGTCGATGCGCGCGGTGTCGTAGCCGTAGTCGATCGTCAGTTCGGTGCCGCTCTCGATCACGAGCGTCAGCGCGAAATCGGTCGCTTCGATGCCGCGCACGCCGCTCAGCGCAAGCGCGCGCGGATCGGCGTCGCGCGCCGTGTCGTCCACCGGGTAGTTCTCGAACACGACCAGCGTGTCGAACAGTGCGCCGCCCGCGCCGCGCGCCCAGCGCTGGATGTCGGCGAGCGGCGTGTGGGCATGCTCGGCGGCCGCCGCATTCTCGCGCTGCAGCGTTTGCAGCCAGTCGGCCGCGCGTTGCTGCGGTGCAGGTGCGGTGATCACCGGCAGCGTGTTGATGAAAAGACCGAGCACAGTGTCGATGTCCGCGAGCGCATCGGGGCGGCCCGCGACGGTCGCGCCGAACGCGACGGCCGGCTGGTGCGTCATCCGCTGCAGCGCGAGCGCCCACGCACCCTGCACCAGCGTGTTGACCGTCAGCTTCAGCGCGCGCGCCGTCTGCGCGACGCGCGTCATCGCGTCCGCATCGATCGTTGCTCGCCATGTGACCATGTCGGCATCCGCTCGGTCGGCCGCGCGTTCCGCGATCAGCGTCGGCGCGTCGAGCCGCGCGAGGCGCTCGGTCCAGAAGCGTTCGTCGGCATCGCGGTCGCGCGTGCCGAGCCACGCGATGAAGTCGCGATAGCGCAGCGCCGGGCGGCTCGCGAACGGCGACACGGCGTCCGGGTCGCGATAGTCGCGCAGCACGTCCGCGAGCAGGCGCGCGGTGCTCCAGCCGTCGAGCAGCACGTGGTGACGTGTCCACACGACGCGCCACGCGTCGTCCGTCACGCGAATCAGCGTGAGCCGCATCAGCGGCGGCTCGCGCCAGTCGAAACCGCGTGCGCGGTCGGCGGCGAGCCACGCATCGAAATCGGCATCGAGCGTGTCGCCGCGCGTGCGCCAGTCGAGCTGCTCGACCGGCATCTGCGCGTGGCGATGCACGCACTGCAGCGGCGCGGCTTCGTCGGGCATCACGCTCGTGCGCAGGATGTCGTGGCGCGCGACGGATGCGTCGAACGCATTAATGAGACGTTCGGCATCGAGTGCGGTCGCGGTCGCGACGAGCTGGTTCACGTAGCTCGCGTGGCCGGGCGCGAACAGCGCATGGAACAGGATGCCCTGCTGCATCGGCGACAGCGGATACACGTCGTCGATCGTGCGCCAGTCGAGCGGCGTGCGTTCGATCGCGGCCTGCGTGAGGCCGGCAGCCTGCGCGAGCGGGAAATCGCCCGGCGTCGCGCCGCCGCCGCGATGCGCGACGCGCGACGCGCAGGCTTCGACCAGTTCCCGCAGCGCGGCCGCGAAGCGTTCGGCGAACGCGTCGATCGTCGCGCGCTCGAACTGTGGCGCGCCATAGACCCAGTGCACTTTCAGCGTGCGTGCGCCGTCGCGGTCGGTATCGAGGTACGCGTGGATCGCGAGCGTATTGCCGAGCGGCCCTTGACGGTCGCGCTCGACGCCGGTGCCGCCGAAACGCGGCACGAGCGTCGCGTCGCGCGGCGCGTCGAACTGGCCGAGATAGTTGAACGTGACGCGCGGGCGCGGCACGGCGGCCAGCGCCGCGCGCGTCGCCGCATCGCCGTAATGCGCGAGCACGCCGAAGCCGAGCCCCTTGTGCGGCACCGCGCGCAGCGTGTCCTTGACCGCGCACAGCGTGTCGCTCGCGGTCGCCTCGACCGGCAGCGTCACCGGGTAGTGGCTCGTCAGCCAGCCGATCGTGCGGCTCGCGTCCGCATCGTCGAACAGCGCCTCGCGACCGTGCCCTTCCAGTTCGACGCGGCACGATGCGGCGCCGCCGCGTGCGCCGGACAGCGCCAGCGCGAGCGCCGCGCCCAGCAGTTCGATCGTCTGCGTGCGATAGGCCGCATGCGCATCGGTCAGTGCCGCGCGGGTCAGCGCCGCGTCGATCGTCTGCACGACGACGGCTGCATCGGCATTCGTCGCCGCTGCGTCCGGATGATCGGGCACGAGGTCATCGCCCTGCGCCATCCTGGCCCAGTACGCGGCCTCGGCTACAAAAGGCGATGCCGGTTCCGTCGCGGCGCGCGCGAGTCGTGCGGCCCATGCATCCGCGCGCAGGCCCGGCGGCGACAGCCGGACCGGCGTGCGGTCGCATGCGGCGCGGTAAGCCGAGTCGAGGTCGTCGAGCAGGATGCGCCACGATACGCCGTCGACGATCGCGTGGTGAATCGCCAGATAAAGCCGTGTCGAGCCGTCCGGCAGCCGTGCCGCGCACGCGCACACGAGCGGCCCGCGGCCGAGATCGAGACGGCGCTGCAATGCGTCGAAACGCGCGAGCGCGTCGGCTTCGTCGCGTGCGGCGACTTCGACGAACGGCAGCGAGTCATACGGCTTGGCGGCATCGCTGGCGTGCCACGTGCCGTCCGCCCCAAGCGCGAAGCGCTGGCGGAACGCGTCGTGATGCGTCAGCAACGCATCGAATGCGCGCGCGAACGCGTCCGCGTCGAACGGCCCGCGCACGTCGAACGCGACCGACTGGTTCCAGTGGCCGCGATGCGGGACGTCGAGCGCGAAGAAGCGTTGCTGCGCAGGCGTCAGGATTGGCGCGGCAGCCGGTGTCGCCACTGAGGTTGCGGCTGCAGGCTGCGTAGCAACAGTCACGTCCTCGGTCTTCGCGATACGCGCGAGTTCGGCGACCGTCGGGCCGTCGAACAGTTGCTTCGGCGTGAAACGCACGCCGCGCTTGCGCGCCCGGGCAATCACCTGCAGCACGAGGATCGAATCGCCGCCGAGTTCGAAGAAGTTGTCGTCGCGGCCGACCCGCGGCGCCTTCAGCACGGCCTGCCAGACTTCGGCGAGCACCGTTTCGACGGCGCCCTGCGGCGCGTCGCCGGACGCGATCGCGACCGGCTCGGCCGCCAGTTCGCGCAGCGCCGCGCGATCGATCTTGCCGTTCGCGGTCACCGGCAGGCGCGCGAGCACGACGAACTGTGCGGGCACCATGTAGTCGGGCAGCGTCGCGGCGAGCGCCGCGCGCATCGCGGCCTCGTCGAACGCCGCGCCGTCGCGCATCACGACGAAGGTCGCGAGCCGCAGGCGGCCGTCGTGCTCGATCGCGAGCGTTTCGGCTTGCGCGACCGGGCCGGCCGCGCGCACGGCTGCACTCACCTCGCCCGGTTCGACGCGGTAGCCGCGGATCTTCACCTGGTCGTCGATGCGGCCGAGGAACGCGAGACGGCCGTCCGCACGCAACCGCACGCGGTCGCCGGTGCGATACAGCCGCGCGCCGGGCGTGAACGGATCGGGCACGAAGCGTTCGGCGGTCTGCGCCGGACGCCCGAGGTAGCCGCGCGCGACGCCCGGGCCGCCCAGATACAGCTCGCCCGTCGCGCCGGGCGGCACGCATGCGCCGAACGCATCGAGCACGAGCGCGCGCGCATTCGGCAGCGGCAGGCCGAGCGGCACGCCGCTCGCGGGGTCACGCACATCGGCGGCGATCGACGCCGTGTCGCACGCAATCGCGCCGACCGTCGCTTCGGTCGGCCCGTAATGGTTGATCACGCGGCAGGCCGGCGCGAGCGCGGCCAGGCGCGCGACGAGCGCCCACGTGAGCGTTTCGCCGCCCGTCACGAGCGCGTGGCGCGGCAGCACGTCGGCCGGCACGCGCGCGTCGAGCAGCGCCTGCAGGTGGCTCGGCACGATCTTCAGCACGCCGACGTCGCGGCCGCGCATCTCGTCCGCGAACAGGTCGGGGTCGAACGCACACGCGGCCGGCAGCAGGTGCAGCGTGCGGCCCGCGCACAGCGCGCCGAACAGCGTCGTGTGGCCAAGGTCGGCGGCGACGGTCGACACCATCGCGAACGATGCGTCCGGCGCGAACGCGAGTTCGTCGAGCATCCCCTGCACGTAGTCGGCCAGTGCGCCGTGCGACACGACGACGCCCTTCGGCGTGCCGGTCGAACCTGACGTATAGATCAGGTACGCGCCCTGTTCCGGATGCGGTGCGACGCGCACGCCGGCTGCATGCGCGAGCGTCGCGTCATGTGCGAGCGTGTCGACGTCGAGCGGCTGAGCGTCGATGCCGGCCGGCCATGCGGCCGTATCCGCGACGAGCGCCCAGCGCGCGCCGCAGTCGGCTGCCGCCGCGGCCAGTCGTGCGGCCGGCTGTGTGGGATCGAGCAATACGGCGAGCGCACCGGCCTTCAGCGCGCCGAGCAGGCCGACGACGAAGCGCGCCGAACGTTCGATGCAGATGACGACCGGTGCTTCTGCCGTCGCGCCACGCTGTGTCAGCGCGCGCGCGATTCGGTTCGACGCATCGTCGAGTTCGGCGAACGTCAGCGACGCCGACGCATCGGCGAGCGCGACGCGATGCGGATACACGGCCGCCTGTCGCGCGAACGCGGCGACGATGTCGGCATGTTCGACGCGCAGCGCGCGGCCGTCGCGCGGCTGGCGCGATGCGGCCGACACGTCGCACGGCAGCGCGGCCGTCGCGCGTTGCGGATCGTGCGCGGCCGCGCCGACGAGCGCAGCATAGCTGTCGAGCCACGCGCGTGCGGTGTCGGCGTCGATGCAGTCGGTCGCATAGGCTGCGACCAGTTCGATCCCGTTCGCGTCGTCGGTGAAATCCAGCGCGAAGTCGAAACGCGCGGCCAGATCGGGCCCCGGCGTAGCAACAGCGGTCGCACCCGGCAGCACGCTGTCGTGCCGCGCGTCGAACTGCTGCGCGAATTTCACGCGCAGCCATTCGTCGCCGCGCTTGACCGGCGGCTTCACCGCATCGACGACACGCTCGAACGGCACGTCCTGGTGCGCGACCGCGTCGAGCGCCGCCGTGCGCGCCGCGTCGACGAGCGCGCGGAACGGCAGCGTCGGCGCCACGCGCACGCGCAGCGCGACAGTATTCAGGAACAGCCCGAGCATCGCGCGCGTTTCAGCGCGCTGGCGATGCGCGACCGGCACCGCGACGACGACGTCCGTTTCGCCGGTCAGGCGCGACAGCCATGCGTCGAGCGCGGCCAGCAGCACCGTGAAGACGGTGGCCTGCGCGTCGCGCGCGAGTTGACGCACGTCGGCCGCGACCGCGTCGGGCAGGCGCACCGACACGCGTGCACCCTGCAGCGTGCGCGCAGCGCCCGGCTGACGGTCGACCGGCAGCGCGATCGGGCCCGGCACGTCGCGCAATGCGCCGCGCCAGTAATCGAGCTGGCGTTCGCCCTCGCCGCCGGCCAGCATGTCGCGCTGCCAGTCCGCGTAGTCGGCGTACTGGATCGGCAGATCGGGCAGCGACGGTTCACGGCCTTCCGCATACGCGCGGTACGCGGCCGACAGTTCGTCGAACGCGCAGCGCGAGCTCCAGCCGTCGGTGATCGCGTGATGCGCGGTCAGCAGCAGGCGGTGACGGTCGTCGGCGAGCGCGACGAGCGTCGCGCGCAGCAGCGGGCCGTGTGCGAGGTCGAACGGCTCGGCCGCGTCGCGCTCGGCGAGCCGCGCGGCTTGCGCGTCGCGCGCGGCCGGCGGCTGGTCGCGCAGGTCGATGTCGGCGATCGACACCGCCAGATGCGTATGAATCCGCTGCATCACGACGCCGTCGTCGTTGTCGACGAGCGTCGTGCGCCACGCCTCATGACGCCCGATCACGTGATCGAGCGCGCGCTGCAGCGCGTCGCGATCGAGCGTGCCGTCGATCGTCCAGTGCGCGGCGATGTGATATGCGGCGCTCGCATCGCGCGTTTGCGCGAGCACCCAGAAGCGTTGCTGCGCGAGCGACGCCGCACGGTCGACATGCGGCGCGCCCGATGCGGCCGTATCGGCCGGCGCGCGACGCGCGGAAATGGCGGCCAGCGGCTCGCCGGTCTCGCGTTCCGCGCGATCGACCATTTCGGCCAGTTCGGCGAGCGCCGGATCGGCGAACAGCGTATCGAGCCGCAGGTTCACGCGCGATGCGGCGCGAATCGCGGCCTGCAACTGCATCGCGGCGAGCGAATCGGCGCCCAGCGCGAAGAAACGGTCGTCGCGCGCCGGAGCGGCGTCGAGGCCGAGCAGCGTCTGCCAGATGCCGGCGAGTTGCTGCTCGGTCGGCGTGCGCGGCGCGTCGCCGGCGCGTTGCGTCGTGTCGCGCGCGGCGGCAATCCGCTCGCGCAGCGCGGCACGGTCGACCTTGCCGTTCAACGTATACGGCAGCGCATCGCAACGTACGAACCGGTGCGGTTGCCATGCCGCCGGCAATTGCGCGGCCACGTGCAACTTCAGTGCCGCATCGTCGGCCGCCGCGCGCAGCGCGACGCATGCGATCAGCCGCGTCGGCCCGTTGCCGGTTTCGGCGACCACGGCCGAGTCGGCCACGGCCGGATGCGAGCGCAGGCACGCAGCGATTTCCGCGGGCTCCACGCGCACGCCGCGTACCTGGACCTGGTCGTCGAGGCGGCCGAGATAGTCGAATGCACCGTCGTCGCGCAGGCGTGCGAGATCGCCCGTGCGGTAGACGCGCGCACCCGGCTCGCCGTCCTGATCGGGAATGAAGCGTTCGGCCGTCAGCGCCGGGCGGCCGTGATAGCCGCGCGCGACGCAGGCGCCGCCGAGCAGCAGCTCGCCCACGCCATCGGCCTCATCGCCGTCAATGCGCGCGACGCGCGGGCCGATCACGCGGCCGATCGGCAGCGACGCATACGCGTCGTCGGCGGCCAGCACCGGCGTCTCGCCCGGCTCGACCGGCCACAGCATCGGCGAGATCACGGCCTCGGTCGGCCCGTAGCCGTTGATCAGGCGTACCGACGGAAACGTGCGGCGCACGAATTCGAATGCCTGCTGCGGCAGCGCTTCGCCACCGAACGCGAGCACGCGCAATGCCGGCGGCACGCCGTCGCGCGCGGCGACAGCCGCGAATTCGCGCAGGTACGCGGGCGGGAACGCGGCGACGTTGACCGATTCGCGCACCATCAGCGCATGCGCGGCGTCGGGCGCGAACGGCTGCGGCGGCGCCACGACGATACTGGCGCCGATCGCGAGCGGCGTGAGCCAGCACTCGTGAGCGGCGTCGAAATTGACCGACGCGAAATGCAGCAGGCGGTCGCCTGCGTCGATCGGCAACGCGGCCGCGAGCGCGTCGCAATGCGCGGCGAGCGGCCCGTGTTCGACGACGACCGCCTTCGGCGTGCCCGTCGAGCCCGACGTATAGATCATGTAGGCGGCCGCACGCGGGTGCACGGGCACGTCTTCGTCATCGGCAGCGAGGTCCTGCTCGCCCGCCGCTTCGGCAGCCGCGTCGAACGCATGTTCGAACGGCGCGCCGAGCGCCGCGCGGCCGGCTTCGTCGACGATGCCGTGCCGCAGTTGCGCATCCTGCACGATCCAATCGAGGCGCGCGGCCGGATGACGCGGATCGAGCGGCACGAACACGCCGCCCGCCTTCAGCACGGCCAGCAGCGCGACGAACAGCTCGCACGAGCGCTCGACGCAGACGCCGACCCGCACTTCCGCGCCGACGCCGGCCGCGCGCAGTTGCCGGGCCAGCCGCGACGCACGCGCGTCGAGCGCGCCGCGCGACAGGCGCAAGTCGTTCTGGAAAGGTACCGCGATTGCCGGTGCGTCGGGCGCGATGCGCGCCAGTTCGCGGATTCGGTGATGCAGCGCAGTCGGGAAACTCGTCATGTGCGTGAAATCCTTCGGTCCGGCCGCTTCGGCCAAGTCTCGGGGCCGCTTGGGGCGGCTTCACTGGTGTGACGAACGGCGCGGCCGATTTTTTACCGTTTTGCGCTCGAAGCGTGCTTGGGCGTTTTTTTTGCAGGCGCTGCTAAATATTTGCGCGGCCCGTTCGTCTATCAGGGAGGAAAGCCGGAACGGGGCCCGCCCCCGCCCACCGCTTTCGCATCGACTTTTTCGTTTCCGCGTATTCGCTTGCCTTCCCTTTACCGACGTTGCCGATGACTGCTGCCCACGAGCCTTCTTCCCCGCCGTCCCTCGACGCCTCGCCCGCCCGCCCCGCGGCGCGCCTGATCCTCGCGCTGCTGCGCGAAAGCCGTACGTCGCTCGCGCTGGCGCTTACCGCGTGCGTGCTGAACGGCGTCGCGAGCGTGCTGCTCGTCGCGACGCTGAACCGCGCGCTCGCGCAGCCGGGCGCCGCCGATGCGTCGCTCGCGTGGCGCTTCGCGCTGTGCGCGGTGATCGCGCTCGTCACGCGGATCGTGTCGGGCACGCTGTTCGCGCGCCTGTCGCAGGACACGATGGCGCGGCTGCGCGTGCATCTCGCGCGGCGCGTCGGCGCGGCCGAGTTGCGCGACATCGAGCGGATCGGCGCCGCGCCCGTGCAGTCGGTGCTGACCGACGACGCGACCAACGTGTCGATGCTGTTCTTCGCGCTGCCGAACCTGGTCATGCACGGCTCGATCGTGTTCGGCTGCCTCGGCTATCTCGCGTGGCTGTCGTGGCCCGTGTGCGTGCTGGCGCTGGCCGCGATCATCGCCGGCTCGCTCGGTTATCACACCGGCGACCGCCGTGCGATCGCGTCGCTCGAAGCGGCCGGCCAGGCGCAGGACCGCCTGTTCGGCTATCTCGGCTCGCTGTTTTCCGGCGCGAAGGAACTGAAGCTGCACGATGCGCGCGCGCGCCAGTTCGTCGACGGCCAGCTCGGCGCCGCGATCGGCGAAGTGCGCGACCACCGCCGCCGCGCGTTCAGCGCGTATGCGGTCGGCGTCGGCTGGATCATCTTCCTGTTCTACGTATTCCTCGGCGTGGCATCGTTCTGGTCGCAACTCGGCGTGCATGCCGATCCGGGCGCGGCGGCCGGCTACGTCGTCGTGTTCCTGTTCATGCTCGTGCCGCTCGACGGGCTCCTGAACAACCTGCCGACCGTCAACGCGGCACGCGTGTCGCTCACGCGGATCGAGGGTGTGATGGCCGAATTCGGCGCGCTGCGCACGGTGCCGCCCGCGGCCGACGCGCCAGACGTACCGCCGGCCGGCGCCGTCACGTTGCGCGGCGTCACGCACGCGTATTTCCACGAGCGCGACGAACGGATGTTCAGCATCGGGCCGATCGACCTGACGATCAAGCCGGGCGAGCTCGTGTTCATCGTCGGCGGCAACGGCAGCGGCAAGACGACGCTCGCGAAGGTGCTGACCGGACTCTACGAGCCCGAGGAAGGCACGATCGAGGTCGACGGCCGCACGATCGGCTGGCGCGAGCGGGCAGCGTATCGGCAGCGCTTCAGCGCGGTGTTCAACGATTTCCACCTGTTCGATGCGCTGCTCGGCATCGTCGATCCTGACGATCCGGCCCGCGCGCAGGCCGATGCGCGGGCGAACGCGCTCGTCGCGAAGCTGGCGCTCGACCACAAGGTGAAGGTGGTCGACGGTGCGTTCTCGACCCGCGCGCTGTCGACCGGCCAGCGCAAGCGGCTCGCGCTCGTCGTCGCGTATCTGGAAGACCGGCCGTTCTACCTGTTCGACGAATGGGCGGCCGACCAGGATCCGTCGTTCAAGGCCGTGTTCTACGAGCAGCTGCTGCCCGAGCTGCGCGCGCGCGGCAAGGCCGTGATCGTGATCACGCACGACGACCGCTATTTCGACCTCGCCGACCGGCTGCTGAAGCTCGACAACGGGCGCATCGTCAGCGACACGATGCCGGCGCGTTTGCGTGCTCGGGACGGTGTCGACGCGCTGAGCGCGTAAGCCATTCATCGATAGATCGCCGACGCGCGGCAATGGCAGCGCGTCGGCGATGCTCGGTCAAGAAGGGAATGTATTGTTGACGCATGGCGGAAAGGGAAAGCCGAGACTATCCCCCCTCATGCAGATGACAACGCCACGTCCGTCAAAGCGGCGTTATCCGCCGACAAACCGCCGCGCGCTCAACGCGCGGCCGGCAGCTTCAGCATCGTATCGGTCATCACGTCGGCCAGCTTCAGCGCCGACATCGGCCCGCCGAACCCCCAGATATTGCGTTCGATGAGCGCGATCCGGCGCTCGCGTAGCGCGGGCACGAAACGCCACACCGGCGAATCGAGTTTCGCCGACAGCGGTACGTCCATCGCCGACGCGGTCACGAACAGCACGGCCAGGTCGCGCTGCGTGAGCAGGTCGGCCGACGTCACGTACAGCGTGCCTTCCCGCGTCGGCTTCTTCGGCCACGGATCGAGCCCGAGCGCACGCGCGAGGCCCGCCGACGTGCTGTTGCCCGTATAGGCCCAGTAACGGTCGGGCAAGCCGAGATCCTGCAGCAGCGCGATGCGCTCGCCCTTTCTTCCCGCTGCCGCGAGCCGCGCCGCATTGCGCGCGATGCCCGCGTCGAGTTGTGCATCGACTGCCTGCGCGCGCGCGTCGCGCCCCGTCACCGCGCCGATCGTCCTGAAGATCTGCCGCATCCAGTCGAGCTGCGTGACGGGCACGCCGCCGTCGGAAACATTCGGGCTGAACTGGAACAGGATCGTCGGCGCGATCCGGTCGAGCGCGTCGAAGATCGGTGCATGCCGGAAGCCGACGCCGATGATCAGGTCGGGCTTGACCGCCGCGATCGCCTCGAGCCCCGGCTCCTGCCGCGAGCCGACGTCGGTCACGTGCGCGAGCCGGTCGCTCTGGTAGCCGAGCCAGCCCGGATAGAACGCGGTATCTGCCATCCCGACCGGCACGAGGTCGAGCGCGACCACGCTTTCCGCGAACATGAAGTCGAGCGCGACCACGCGCTGCGGCCGCACGGGCATCTTCGCGCTTGCCTGCGACACGACGGGATTGCCGGCCAGCGACACGGCGCCCGGCGTGCCGGGTCCGCCGCCGGCAACGGCAACCGCGCCGGCCGACGCGGAAAACACGCCGCAGCACGCGGCACCGAGCGCCGCGAGTGCGCCCAACGCGTGCCGGCGGCCGGCATGCGTCACCGGATCGCGTCCTGCCCGGCCAGCGCCGCGTCGTCCATCGTCAATAGCAGGGGGCAGCTTCCACACAGTTGCGTTTCTCCAGGAATTTCGTAGCGCAGGCAGCACACGCGGCGCGCGCGAAACGGCGTCGGCAGCAGCGGCGAGCGCGGCACGGCGTCGCGCACCGGCATGCGCAGCGGATTCGGTTCGCACGCGAAGCACGTCGAGCCGAACAGCCAGCCCGCGTCGCGCACGGGATCGGCCGCGCAA
This sequence comes from Burkholderia sp. MS455, assembly GCF_016899445.1. Taxonomy (NCBI): domain Bacteria; kingdom Pseudomonadati; phylum Pseudomonadota; class Betaproteobacteria; order Burkholderiales; family Burkholderiaceae; genus Burkholderia; species Burkholderia sp. MS455. The sequence continues at coordinate 1,745,765 of NZ_CP041779.1, read as the reverse complement.
GGCAGCGAACGGCAGGTGTCGAGCAGATAGTCGAGCAGATTGCCCGCGTTGCTCCACAGCACGCGCGGCGTGACGCGGCCCATCGCCGCGAGCAGATCGATCACCGCGCCGAGATGCTCGACGAGCCCCGCATAGCGCGGCGCGGGGTCGTCGCACGGCGCGCCGAGCGCGTCCGCCGCGAAATACAGCGCGGCGGGCATCCCGTCGTCGAGCGCGACGAACGTGCGTTCGGGCGCCATGTCGAGCGACCGGCCGAGCGTCAGCGCGGCGACGACGCCGGCCGGCGCCGCACGGCCGAAATAGTATTTGCTCCATTGCGAGATCAGCGCGCGCGCATGCCGTGCCGGATCGCCGCCGTAGTGACGGACCATCGCGTCGAGCACGGCCTCGCGATGCGAGGGCAACGCGCTGACGGGCACGACGATGCGGCCCGGCGCGTGTGCGTCGTCGGGCATACCGAGCCAGACGACGTCGAGATGTTCGGCGAACGGTTCGGGCGCGAACGCCGAGAAGCGCGTGGCCCGCGCGCCGTCGAACGACGGCGTCATCGCCCTGCGCGCCGGGCGCGGCGCCCCTCGAGGATCAGCAGCCCGAGCAGGTACGGCGCGCCGATCAGCGCGGTCAGCACGCCGGCCGGCACTTCGCGCGGCGCGACGACCGTGCGCGCCGCGAGATCCGCGACGCCGAGGATCAGCGCGCCGCACGCGGCCGCGAGCCATAGCCGCGTGCGATGCCGGCGCGCGCCGAGCATCGTCGCGACGTGCGGCGCCATCAGCCCGATGAAGCCGACCGGCCCGACCGCCGCAACGGCCGCGCACGCGGCGAGCGTCGCGATCGTCAGCGCGAGCGGCCGCAGCGCGGCCACCGGCAGGCCGAGCGCGGCCGCCTGGTCGTCGCCGAGCGCGAGCATGTCGAGCGGTCGCGCGAGCCAAGCGAACACGGGCACCGCAAGCACGCACCACGGCAGCAGCATCGACACCTCGCCCCAGCTGCGGCCATAGGTACCGCCGACGAGCCACACGACGAAGCGCGCGGGCTGCACGCTTTGCTGCGTGATCAGCCATTGCGCGAGCGTCGTCCATAGCGCGCCGATCACGATACCGGTCAACGCAACCGCGAGCGGCGCATAACGATGCCGGTGATTCAGCGCGAGCGTGATCGCGAGCGACAGTCCGCCGCCAATCAGCGTGGCCGCCGCGAGCGTCACGTGACCCATCAACGGCCACGTCGACAATGCGAACAACGTGACGAGCCCCGCGCCCTGCGTGACGCCGAGCACTTCGGGGCCCGCGAGCGGATTGCGCACGACGCTCTGCATCGCGACGCCGCTCACGGCCAGCAGCGCGCCCGCGAGCAGCGCGCACAGCAGGCGCGGCATGCGCAGGCCGATCAGCATTCGCGCGAGCGCATCCTGGCCGGACAGCGCGGCGGACCAGCGCGCGGGCGACAGCCACTCGGGGCCGGCCGACACGCCGACCGACACCACCAGCGCGCCGACCACGACGAACAGCGCCGTGCGCAGCGGCCAGCCGAGCCGTTCGAGCCAGCCGACGAACCGCGTCGAGCCGCCGCCCGCCGCGCGTTCGGCATCCGCATGCAGCACGCCCGACCATGCAGCGCCGCGCCGGATCATCGCGAGCATCAGCGGCGTGCCGACCAGCGCGATCGCGACGCCGGTCGACAGTGTCGCGTCGAGTCCCGACGCGAGCACCGCGCTGTCGGTGACGAGCACGAGCGCGCCGCCGGCGAGCGCCGACAGCGGCACCAGCACGCCGAGCCGCGCCGCGCGCGCACCGCGCACCTGGCGCAGCAGGTTCGGCGCGACGAGGCCGACATACGACAGCGGGCCCGCGATGCTGACGGCCACGCTCGTGAACGCGACCGCGACGAGCGTCGCGGCAAGCCGCGTCGCATCGACGCGCACGCCGGCCGCGGCCGCCGCGTCGTCGCCGAGCGTGAGCGGGTTCAGCGGCCGGATCACGAACGGCAGCGCGACCAGCGGCACGACGAGCCAGCGCGCGGCGAGCGCGAGGCCCGTCGCGCCCGGCTGGTACAGGCTGCCGTTGGTCCACAGCGCGGCGCCCGCGATGTTCTGCTCGAAGAACGCGAGCACGAGCGTCGACAGCGCCGCGAACAGCAGCATGCACACGCTGCCCGCGAGCACGAGCCGCAACGGCGTCGCGCGCCAGCCGCCGGCCGCGACGATCGCGACTGCAGCGGCGGCCAGCCCGCACCCGAACAGCAGCGGCACCGATGCGACGCCCGCCAGTGCCGGCACGAGCATCGCCGCGAGCAGGCCGAGCTGCGCGCCGCCCGTCACGCCGAGCAGGTCGGGCGACGCGAGCGGATTGCGCGTGAGCGACTGGAACAGCGCACCCGCGATGCCGAGGCAGCCGCCCGCGACGAGCGCGGCCGCGACACGCGGCAGGTTGAGGTCGAACAGGAACACGTGCGCGAGCGCGGCGGCGTCGCTGCCGGGCGCCGCCGCCCACCACACGCGTAAATCGGGTGCGACGCGCAGCGCCGCGAGTATCGCGATCAGCGCGACGAGGCCGATCGCAATCGTGCCGGCCCGGCCGGTGGCCGCCCCCTTCCCCGTCGCCGCGAGGCGCTTGCGCATCGCGAACGTCGTCATACGGCGAGATCCCGATCGAAGACGCCGGCCGCCTGCGGCGTACCGACGCTCGACGGCCCGTAGGCCGGCACGCACATCGGCGCGCCCGTCTGCGGATGCGCGAGCTTCAGCATCTCGACGCCGAACGCCGCGCGCAGCCGCGCCGGATCGAGCATCGCGTCGGGCGAGCCCTGCGCGACGAGGCGGCCCGCGCGCATCAGCACGATCTCGTCGCTGTACGCGGCCGCCTGGTTCAGGTCGTGCAGCACCCACACGATCGTCAGCCCGCGCGCGCGGTTCAGCGCGCGCAGCGCATCGAGGATGTCGAGCTGGTGATGGATGTCGAGATAGGTGGTCGGCTCGTCGAGCAGCACGATCGGCGCCTGCTGCGCGAGCGCCATCGCGATCCACGCGCGCTGGCGTTCGCCGCCCGACAGCGCGCCGACGTCGCGGCCCGCATCGTCCGCAAGGCCGCTGGTCTCGAGCGCCTCGTCGATCGCCGCATGGTCGGCGCGCGACAGGCCGCGCAGGAAGCCGCCGTACGCATAGCGCCCGTACGCGACGAGTTCGCGCACCGTGAGGCCCGACGGAATCTGGTTGAACTGCGCGAGCATCGTCAGCTCGCGCGCGAGCGCGCGACGGCGAAACGACGCGAGCGGCTTGCCGTTCACTTCGACATGGCCGGCACGCGCGGGCTGCAGGCCCGCGAGCGTGCGCAGCAGCGTGCTCTTGCCGCAGCCATTCGGCCCGCACAGCGCGGTCACGCGGCCGGCCGCGATCGACAGGTCCAGCCCGTCGATCACGACATGGTCGCGATAACCTACCGTCAATCCGCGCCCGGCAAGCGCGGCGGTACTACGCGTCATCGGTCCTCCGCTCGGTCGCGCGCGGGACCGTGTAACTCAGCGCCATCGCGACGACGACCTTGCGCGGCCCTTCGAACGGGTCGCGCGCATGCGCGGTCAGCATGTTGTCGAGCATCAGCACGTCGCCCGTGCGCCACGGGAACACGATGCGCTGCTGGCCGAGCACGCCGCGGATTTCCGCGAGCGCATCGGCCTCGAGCGGCTCGCCGTCGCCGTAGTACACGTTGCGCGGCACGTTCTCGGGCCCGACCGCATCGACGAGCGCTTCCTGCATGTCGTCGTCGAGCGCGGACAGATGAAACAGGTTCGCCTGGTTGAACCACACGCGATCGCCGGTGCGCGGATGGCGCGCGACGGCCTGGCAGCGTTCGCGCGTGCGCAGCAGCAGTTCGCCGTCGTCGTCGGTGCGCCATGCGCATTCGATGCCGCGCGCCGCGCACATCCGCTCGACCTCGGCCGGCTCGTCGGTGCCGAACGACTGCTGCCACGGCAGGTCGAGCCCCTGCCCGAAATTGCGCACGTACAGCAGCTCGCGCCGCTCGAAACGCGCGATCAGCGCCGGATCGAGCGCGCGATACACGGCGCGGCTGTCCGCGATCGGCGTCGCACCGCCCTTCGGCGCCGCGAGCGCGCAGTGGAACCAGATCCGCAGCGGCCATTCGCGCGTATACGACTGCTCGTTGTGCAGCGGAATCGCGCGGTGCGGCGGGTATTCGGTCGACGTGTAGACCGCGCCTTCGACCTGGCTGCGCGGCGTCGACGCGTATTCATAGCCGATCAGCGGATCGCCGAACGATGCCGCGAACTGCTGGAACGCATCGATCGACGGCACGTGAAAGCCCGTGAACAGCACGCCGCCCGCCCGTTCGAGCGTGTCGGCGGCGATCTCGCGCGCCAGCGGCGCGACTTCGTCGATCGACATGCCGTCGCTGCCGCGCGGCGACACGACGGTGGGCAGCCCCGGCTCGATACGCAGGTCGTCGAGCGTCGGCAACGAAAGCAGGGTCATGCAACGTCCTCTTCAGGTGGCGCGCCGGGTCGCGGCGCTGCGGGTCACGATGCGCGCGTCGCGCGCTCGCCGTCCATTGCGCGGCGCAGGCTCGCGGGGCGCATGTCGGTCCAGACGGTCTCGATGTGCGCGAGACAGTCGGCCTTCGGGCCGCTCACGCCGACCTCGCGCCAGCCGGCCGGCACGGGCCGGAACGTCGGCCAGATCGAATACTGTTCTTCGTCGTTGATGACGACCGTGTAGACGAGATCGTCGGTGTCGGCGGAAGGCGTCGTGGCTTGCGTCATGATCGGAAAAAAGCAGGAGACGGTTGAAGGATGCGAAGCGGCGGATTGCGCCGCTCCTGTCTGATAGACGATTGGCCGGCGCGTTTTTTTACCGCCGCCGCGCGCGGCCGCCCAGGAACACCGGGCACGCGACGCCGCGATGGCACGCGTCGAGGCATTCCGCGCAGTGGCGCTCCGCGTCGCGCACCATGAAATGCACGAGCGTCTGCGATACGTTCAGCGCGCGCGCCGCGGTCTGCAGCGTCTCCTCGCGCAGCCGCACCATCTCGAAGGCGGCGCGGCTGCGCGCCGGCAGGTCGTCGAGCGCGGCCCACACGCGCCGCAGCGTATCGCGCGTCATCAGCGCGGCTTCCGGCGTCGGCTCGGGCGACGGCACGTCGAAGCCGTCGTCCTCTTCCGTGTGATAGACGTTTTCGAGGCTCTGCCGGCGGCACGCATCGATCGACGCATTGCGCACCATCCGCGTCACGTACGCGACCGGCTGGCGCACCGCGTCCTGGTTCGGGAATTCGACGAGCTTCACGAATACGTCGTGCACGACGTCCTCGGCACGGCTCGCGCAACCGACGAAGCCGCGCGCGACATTGACGAGCATTGCGCGATGCGAAATCAGCACGTCGAGCAGCGCGCCCTGCGCGCGGGGCTCCGCGGCACGGCGCGCGCGCGGTGCGGCGCGCAACGGCAGGTCCGGATAACTGCCGACGAACGGGTTCGCCGTTGCCGCCGCCGGTCGGTCGAGCACTTCCGCCATCGCCATCGATCTGCTCCGTCAAATTCCGAGATAGCGCAATTTAACGTAAACGCAAATCATTCTCAATCCGATTACCGGATACCCCTTCCGGTTGTCAGGATTTGTCTGAACAATTGACGGGATCGTTGTTCGAGCGAACGTGATCGTGCGATGCCGACCGCGCACGCATGCGTCAATAGATAAACAACCGGATCGTCGCCGTCGCATCGAATCGCCCGATCTTCGGCGGCCCGAACGACTTCAGCACCGCGTCCATCAGCACGCTCTGATTCATCACGTTGGAGGGAAACTGCGTCAGCGTGAACTGTTCGTTGAACGGAATCGCCTTGCCCTGGCTGTCTTCGATGCCGATGCCGAAATTGCTGTCCTTCGCAGGTACCAGCAAACCGTTCCGAACCGGATAGCTCGTTTCGAAGTACCCGTCGACGCGCACCGCGACGTTGCATTTCTTGGTCAGCGACAACGAGAATCGCTTGCGCGGCACCGCCGGCAGGAAGCCGTTGCCGACCGCCTGCACCTGTCCGAAGTTGACGATGCCCGGTTCGGGCGTCACGAGTACGTCGACGAAGCACGGCGTCGGCTTGAGGTTGCGCAGGCCGCTCAGGCGGTACTGGAAGCTCGTGCCGAATGCATTCAGCCCGAACTCGCCGTCGAACTGGAACACCGTATAGATATCGCTCGGCGGCTGGACCCAGTTGCCCTTCTTGCGCACGACGACCTGATAGTCGATGCTGATGCGCGTCTGCTGGCAACGCCCGCGGTCGAAGTCGTACCTGCTGCACGGCGGCACCGAATATCCGGTAAACACCCCGCCGCCGCGATTGCTGGTCTTGTCGAAATAGTCGACGCCCTTGTAGCGGATGCCGATCTCGAGCCCCCATGCGGCAGGGTTCGTGCGATTCGGATTCGCGTAGAAATAAATGTTGTCGACGACCTTCAGGCTGCCGTCGTCACCCAGGTCCTTGTAGCAGTACCCCGACGTCGTGCGCACCGGCGACACCCAGATCACGTAGCCGTCCGGCGCGTCGGTCGGATACGACGCAACGCCGCCGATCGGCTCGGTCAACGAAGTCGCGCCGCTGTTGGTCAGGCAGCGCAGTGCCCACGCAGGCTGCACGGCCGAGACCAGCAGCACGAGTACGACCCAGCGCAACCATGCCGCCGGCGATTCCCGATGACGCATTCCCCCGTTCATTTCTTCACGCTCTTGCAAGCCCCCGCCTCGCACGCATACTCGACCGCCACCTGGCCGCCGTAATCGTCGATATGCGTGACGAACAGCGTCGACGGCGTCGCGGCCTTGAACGGCACGTCGGCCGTGCTCATCGGGCTCACCATCACGGGCTCGATCGGCACCGGCGTCTTCTGCGCGCCCGAACTCACGTCGACCACCGTCACGTGATACGGCGTCGGGTTGTCGAACACCAGCTTGTGCGCGGCCGCGTCGACGCGCAGCGTCATCGGCAGCGTCCAGTCCTCGTCGCGCGCTGGCTGCACGGCCTTCGGCCGGTAGAACAGCTTCATCTGCGTATGCAGCGCGATCTGCAGCGTGTTCGGCGTATCGGTCTTCGGCGGCACTTCGCGGATGTTCAGGTAGAACACCGATTCGCGATCGGCCGGCAACTCGGTGCCCGGCAGCTTCGCGATCCGCAGCACGTTGCGCTCGTTCGCCTCGACGCGCTGCAGCGGCGGCACGACCATCAGCGGCGACGTGATCTTGTTGCCTTTCGCGTCCTCGAGCCACGACTGCACGAGATACGGATACGTCGTGCTCTTGTTCGTGATCGTGACGATCGCGGCCTGCTCGCCTTCGTTGAAGATCACGCGCGTGCGGTCCGGCACGATCGCCGCATGCGCGGCGCCCGCGAGCAGCGCGCCGGCGGTCGCGAGTGCGCACGACGCGCGGCGCGGGAAGGAAAGGGAAAGAGAGTTTTTCATCGCAGGATCCGTGGAATCATCGTTCGACCCGCGCGGCCGCTGCGTGCGACTCGCCGGGCGTCTGGCACGTCACCGGGATCGGCGTGCCTTCGAGTTGGAGCTGGTTCGGCAGCGCATCGACCGTGCAGAGCGTGCGTTCGCCCGCGCGCACCGCGAGCGACGACTTCGGCTGAACCTGCGTCAGGAACGCCGCACCGCCCTCGCCGACGATGCCGAGCTCCTTGCCGTTCGCCGCGTCCTGCACCGACGCACCGAACGGCAGCGGCTTGCCGGCCGGGTCGGTCAGCGTCAGGTACAGGTTGCTGCCGCGCGCGGCGGCGAACTTCACGAAGCCGATCGCGCCGTCGGTCAGTACCATGCGCTGGATCGGGTTCGTCACCTGCACTTCGAGCGGCAGCTTCTCGACGTTGACGGTCGCGTCGTACACGTTGTACGGCGAGATGCCGTCGAGCACCGCATAGCCGCGCGAATCGGTATGCGTGAGCGTGCCGGACAGCGGCACGTCGGGCACGCCGTCGGTCGACACCAGCAGCCGCGTATCGCCCGCGTTGCCGTTCGCGTGCGCGGACACGCCGTACTGCGTCGCGACGAACGAACCGTCGACCTCGAGCGACGCGGCAGCATACGCATTGGCGAGCGTCGACGCCTGCGCCGTGAGCTGGTACGCCGACGCACGCTGGCGGAAGCTCGCGTTCGCCGATGCGCGGCCGTCGGTCGCGCCCGCGTTGACCTGGTAGGTGCGGCCGTCCGGATCGTCGTAGATGTAGCCCGCGTTCACGCTCGTGCTGCCGCTGCCCGTCGTCAGGTTCGACGTGACGGTGTGGCGGCCGCCGATCGGCAGCGTCGCGGTGATCGAAAACTGGTTGCCGCTCGCGCCCGCGCTCTGCGTGCGAAATGCCGACACGCTGACGTTCAGGTTGCGCAGCGCGCCGACCGAGAACGCACGCGTCAACGTGAGGCCGACGCGCTGCTCGGACGAGCGCGCCCAGTAGGTCGTCTGGTCGTACGAGAAATAGGTCGACGTGTCGCCGAAGCGCTTCGACATCGTCGCCGAGTAGCGCTGCTTGCTGTTCGCGAGGCCGTACGCGGTCGGGTCGCCCGTGAACTGCGCGAAGTTCGTGTAGTCGCGTTCGGAGAAGCGGTAGCCGAAGAAGCGCACGTCGGCGTCGAGCCCGTCGAAGTGCTTCGAATAGTTGACGCGGTACGAGTTGCCGTTGCGCGTCGCGCCGTTCCACCACAGGCGCGCCCGCGCATGCGTGACGTCGGTCGACACCGCGCCGAACGCGCCGAAATCGCGGCCGATGCCGAGCGCGATCGACGTATAGCCCGATGCGGCGATGAAGCCGCCGTACACCGTGACGTCGAGCGGCAGACCGTACGCGATTTCGCCGAAGCCGAAGAACGGCGTGATGCCGGCGCCGCCGAACAGGCGCGGCTTGCCGACGGCAGCCTTGTAGCGCAACTGTCCGGTGCGCGCGAGAAACGGTACGGCGGCCGTCGTCACCTGAAAGCGCTGCACGCTGCCGTCCTCTTCCTCGACCGCGACGTCGAGCGTGCCCTGCACGCTCGTGTTGATGTTCTGCAGCGCGAACGCGCCCGGCGACACGCGCGTCACGTACAGCACGCGGCCCGCCTGCGACACGGTCACGGTCGCGTTGGTGCGCGCGACGCCCGCGATCAGCGGCGCATAACCGCGCAGCGAAGGCGGCAGCATGCGGTCGTCGCTGCGGATCGACGCGCCTGTCAGCGCGAACGTGTCGAAAATGTCGGAGCTCAGGTAGTCGTCGCCGAACGTCACCGTCGACTGGATCGACGGCAGCGCGCGAAACGCGTAAAGCCGGCTGAAGCGGAACGTGCGGTCCGCGTACGCCGTGTTGCCCACGTTCGACTGCGCCTGGTAGTCGCCGCGAAAGCGCCATGCATCCCAGTTCGCGCCGATCGTCCCGTAGGCCTGGATCGAATTCGTCTGCCCGCCGCCCGCACCGAAGTTGCGGTTCGTGTTCGCGATCACGCGATAGTCGAGCATCGCGCCGGGAATCCCTTCGGACCAGCGCTCCGGCGGCAGGTAGGTCGAATCGGTGAATTCGAGCGCGGCCTGCGGAATCGTGATCTTGAGCCGCCCGTCGCTCTTCAGGTAACGCACGGTCGCCCCCTCGATCGCGCCGAGATCGACGCAGCGTCCGCCCTGGAAGCGCGGCAGGTCCTTCGCGAGCGAAGGCTTCAGCCCGAACTGCGCGACGAGCTCCGGCCGCAGGCATGGCTTGCCCGCTCCGGACGCGTCGACGGCAATGAACTCGATCGCCTGCAGCCCGTAGAACAGGTCGTTGACCTGCACGTCGAGCATGTACTCGCCCGGCAGCGTGAAGTCGGCCTGCGAGAACTGCGACAGGTCGACATTGCTCGTTCCGTCGATGTCGAGAAACGACGCATTGAATTCCGTCGCATGGCTCTGGCTGCCGACGACCAGCACGCAGACGCAAAGGAAGGAATGTCTGATTCGCACGCGGCGCTACCGGAAGTCCGAGGAGAAGGAAACAGGAAGGAAAGAAGAAGGAGGAAGGGATGCACGCACCCCTCCTCCGATACGGACGCTTACTGGTAGCGAACCGTGAAGTTCGCGACGCCGTCGGCGGTACCCGGCGTCACGCCGGCTGCCGTCGCTTCGTACATCGCTGCGAAGCGTGCGATGTTCGTGCCGTTTTGCAGCACGGTCGGGGCCTTCTGCTCGGCGCCGTTGTCGAGGTATTCGCCCGACGCGGCCTGCAGGCGGATGCCGACGTTGGTTGCCGAACCGATCGTGGCGAGCAGCTTCGGCTGGCCAGCGCTCGACGTGCCCGTGAACGTGAAGTACGCGTTCTGCGCGATGCTCGTGTCGCAGTCGGTCAGCTTGATGTCGAAGTTGGTCGGCGTGGACTTGTCGCCAGCCTGCTTGAACACGTTGGTCGGCACCTTGCCGAGATTCACGGTCTGGTTGACCGAGCCCGAATCGATGCCGCATGCGCCCGCGACGATCTCGCCCGTGAAGTTGATCGTGCCGGTGCCCGCTGCGAAGGCCGAGGTCGACAGGGCCGCGAGTGCGACAGCGGTCAGGAGGGATTTTTTCATGACGTTTTCCGTGAGAATTGCAAGGGGAATGGACGACGTGGCGGATACAAAAGGCAGCGTGTGGTTGGCTCCCGTCCGTCACGAGGCGGCATTATCGAGATAATCGTGAAAGTTTTTTGTAAATCATTGTTAAATGCTTCTGACAATGTTCGATTTACATCTCGAAAATCACATCCCCTCCCGACAATCCTCAATCCACTCGATTTACCCCGAAGTTATTTTTTTGCCCCACGGAACCGATTGAAGATTAACGATATTTTTCTTCGATGACCCAAATAACCCACCTCATCCTTGCTGGCATTGGCGCACCCCGGACTCGATCCGAAAAAGACAAAATCTTGTCCAATGCCGCCATCGTTGCCGGACGACAACACCGATATCAAATCATTTTCAACCGACAGGAAATTAACTCCGAATTCCGACAGCCCCGATTTATTGCGCAAACGATTGCGAAACAAATACAAACGTTTTGCCGCGACACTTTGCCGCCCTCATTAATTCCAATACACGAATTAATCCGATCGTCAATTGCCGATCGAGAATCAGGCATTTGCGCGACCGTCGGCACGCGATGTGCGGGTCTGAATGGACGAGATGAAAAAGGAAGATGCGCGGCGCACGTTTGCGCCGGATGGCGACACGATCGGTCGCCGGATGCGGGCCGTTCCGGAAGATGCCCTTCCGCGCTGCCACGGGATGAAAAGCGGCCTGGATGACTTGCCCGGCAGCGGAAGCCAACGCCGATAGAGATCGGCGATGCAGCGGGCAACGATGTCGATCGAAACGGCGGCCGCACGTCGAATCGTGCGGCCGCCGTCTCGTTGCCCGGCGCGCTGCGGCGTCAGGCAACGCACATCATGCGGAAGCCGCGACCTCCGTCGACGCCGACGCCGATGCGGGCGCCCAGCCGCCGCCGAGCGCGCGATACAGCGCGATCGCGTTCGCGAGCCGGAGTTGCTTGAGCCGGATCAGTTCCTGCCCCGACTCGTACGTGCTGCGCTGCGCGTCGAGCAGTTCGAGATACGTCGCGACGCCGCCCGCATAACGGCGCTCCGCGAGCTTCAGCCGCGCACCGTCCGCCGTGTAGACGTCCTGCTGCGCCGCCAACTGACGATCGATCCAGTCGCGCGCGGCGAACGCGTCGGCCACTTCGCGGAACGCGGTCTGCACGGTCTTCTCGTATTCGGCGACCGCGATGTGCTTGCGCGCGTTCGCGACGTCGAGGTTCGCGCGATTGCGTCCGCCCGCGAAGATCGGCAGCGTGATGCGCGGCGCGAACGTCCACACGCTCGTGCCCGCCGCGAACAGGCTCGAGAACGCGTCGCTGACCGAGCCGTAGTCGGTCGTCAGCGCGATGCGCGGGAAGAACGCCGCGCGTGCGGCGCCGATCTGCGCGTTCGCGGCCTTGAGCCGCGCCTCGGCCTGCCGGATGTCCGGCCGCCGTTCGAGCAGCGCGCTCGGTGCGCCGGGTGCCACGGGCGCGATCGACAACGTGTCGAGCGCGGTCGCGTCGCCGGGCACGTTGCGCGCGAAATCGCCCGCGAGCAACTGCAGCGCCCGCACGGCCTGCGCATGCTCGCGCTGCAGCGCGGCCTGCGACGCACGCGCGGACGCCACCAGCATCTCGGCCGAGCGCAGCTCGATCGCGTCGCTCGTGCCTGCCGCGTAGCGGCGCTGCGTGAGCGCGGCGATGCGCCCGCGTGCGTCGAGCGTGCGCTGCGCCAGCGCGAGCTGCTCGTACAGCGAGCGCTCCGACACATACGCCCCCGCCACTTCGGCGATCACGCCGATACGGACCGTGCGCTGCGCGTCGGCCGTCGCGAAATATTCGGCGAGCGCCGCGTCGGACAGGTTGCGCACGCGGCCGAACAGGTCGAGTTCGTACGCACTGACGCCGACGCCCGCGCGATACAGCCCGCTGATCGCGCTTTCGCGCACGACCGGGTCGTACTGGCGCACGCGTTCATAGCCGAGATTCGCATCGACCGACGGCATCAGGTCCGCGCGCTGCACGCCGTACAGCGCACGCGCCTCCTCGAGCCGGCCGGCCGCGATCCGCAGGTCGCGGTTGTTCGCGAGCGCCGCGTCGATCCACGCCTGCAGCGCCGGATCGGTGAAATACGCATGCCAGTCGTCGAGCCGCGCGGCGTCGGCAGGCGTTGCATCAGACGTCGCAGCCGGCTCCAGGCTTCCGTCGGCCGGCGCATAGGTGGCCGGCACCGGCGCCGCCGGCCGCTCGTAGCGCGGCGCGAGCGAGCAGCCGGCGAGCGCGAGCGCGGCGGCCAGCGTGAGCTGGGCCCGCAGCACGGCGCGTGCATTCAGCGCAAACATCATCGGGATCCCTCCATCGTCGCCGGCTGCGTGCCGCCGCGCCGGCGCGGGCCGACGTCGAACAGGCGGCCGACGATCACGAAAAACAGCGGCACGAGGAACACCGCGAGCACGGTCGCCGTGATCACGCCGCCGAGCACGCCGGTGCCGATCGCCATCTGCGCGCCGGATGCCGCGCCCGACGCGAACGCGAGCGGCAGCACGCCGACGCCGAACGCGAGCGACGTCATCACGATCGGCCGCAGCCGCAGCCGCGCGGCCTCGAGCGCGGCGTCGACGAGCGACATGCGCTGCGCGACCAGATCCTTCGCGACTTCGACGATCAGGATCGCGTTCTTCGCCGACAAACCGATCGTCGCGATCAGCCCCACCTTGAAATAAATGTCGTTCGGCATCATCCGCAGCGTGACGCCGAGCACCGCGCCGATCACGCCGAGCGGGACGACCAGCATCACCGCGAACGGGATCGACCAGCTCTCGTAGAGCGCCGCGAGCGCGAGGAACACGACCAGCACCGACAGCGCGAACAGCATCGGCGCCTGCGCGCCCGACAGCCGCTCCTCGAACGACTGCCCCGACCACGCGTAGCCGATGCCGGCCGGCAGCTTCGCGGCGATCCGCTCGATCGCGGCCATCGCCTCGCCGCTGCTGTGGCCTGCCGCGGCCGAGCCGTTGATCGTGAACGAAGGATAGCCGTTGTAGCGCGTGAGCTGCGGCGGCCCCATCGTCCAGTGCAGCGTCGTGAACGCCGCGAGCGGCACCATCTCGCCGCGCGCGTTGCGCACGCGCAGCTTCTTCACGTCGTCCGGATCGAGCCGGTGCAGCCCGTCGGCCTGCACGACCACGCGCCGCACCTGCGTGCCGTGCATGAAGTCGCCGATATAGTCCGAGCCGAACATCACCGCGAGCGTCGTGTTGATCTCGTCCATCGACACGCCAAGCGCCGACGCCTTCGCGCGATCGATGTCGAGCTTCAGTTGCGGCGCGTCCTGCGTGCCCGCGAACATCAGGTCGGTGAGCGCGCGGTCCTTGCCGCCCGCCGCGAGCAGTTGCTCGCGCGCGGCGCTGAACGTCGCGTAGTCGAGCCCGCCGCGGTTCTGCAACCGGAAGTCGAAGCCGCTCGACGAGCCGAGATCGGGCAGCGCCGGCGAGTTCATCGCGAACACCGTCGTGTTCGGCGTGTCCGCGAAGCGCTCGTTGACGCGCGCGACGATCGACTGCACGTGATCGCGCGCGGCCTTGCGCTCCTTCCAGTTCTTCAGCATGACGAAGATCATCCCGCCGTTCGGCCCTTCGCCGTACAGGTTGAAACCGCCGAGCGCGAACGTATACGCGGCCGGCTCGTCGGTGCGGATATACGACTCGACCTCGCGCACGCTCTGCATCGTTTCCGCGAGCGGCGTGCCCTGCGGCCGGATCACCATCACCATGAAGTTGCCCTGATCCTCGTCCGGCAGGAACGCGGTCGGCAGCTGCGTGAGCATCAGCGCCGCGGCCGCGGTCAGCGCGCCGTACACGACGAGCCAGCGCAGCGGCTTCTTCAGCATCGCGCCGACACGCGTCGCATAGCGCTGCGTCGCACGCGCGACGAAGCGGTTGAACCAGCCGAAGAAGCCGCGCTTCTCGTGATGGTCGCCGGACACGGGCTTGAGCAGCGTCGCGCACAGCGCGGGCGTCAGCGACAGCGCGAGGAATGCCGAGAAACCGATCGACACCGCGAGCGACAGCGCGAACTGCCGGTAGATGTTGCCCACCGCGCCGCCGAAGAACGCCATCGGCACGAACACCGACGTCAGCACCACGGTGATCCCGACGATCGCGCCGCTGATCTGCTTCATCGCCTTGACGGTCGCGTCGTACGGGCCGAGCCCTTCCTCGACCATCAGCCGCTCGACGTTCTCGACCACGACGATCGCATCGTCGACGAGGATGCCGATCGCGAGCACCATCCCGAACATCGTCAGCACGTTGATCGAGAAGCCCGCCGCATACATCACACCGAACGTGCCCGCAAGCGCGACCGGCACGACGAGCGTCGGGATCAGCGTCGCGCGCAGGTTCTGCATGAACAGGAACATCACGAGGAACACCAGCACGCCGGCCTCGATCAGCGTCGTGACGACCTTGTTCATCGACACGCGCACGAACGACGACGTCTCGTACGGAATCTGGTACTTCACGCCCGGCGGGAAATACGCGGACAGCTCGTCCATCGTCGCGCGCACGCGCTTCTCGGTGGATACCGCGTTCGAGCCCGGTGCGAGCTTGATGCCCATCCCGGTCGCGACCTTGCCGTTCACGTACGACGGATAGTTGTAGTCATTGCCGCCGAACTCGACGCGTGCGACGTCGCGCAGGTATAGCGCGGAGCCGTCGGCCTGCGTGCGCAGCGCGATCGCGCCGAAATCGGCCGGCGTCTTCAGCGGCGCGTCGGCGAACACGGTCGCCGCGATCGGCGCGCTGGCCGGCACCGCGCTGCGGCCGATGTCGCCGATCGTCACGCGCGCGTTGTGCGCGCGCACCGCCGACGCGATATCCGACGCGGTGAGGCCGTGCCCGGCCATCTTCACCGGGTCGGGCCAGATCCGCATCGCATATTCGGCGCCCCAGAACTGCACCCTGCCGACGCCGGCGACGCGGCGCAGCGCCTGCACGACGTTCGCCGATGCATATTCGCCGAGCTGCACGTCGGTCATCCGGCCGTCGTCCGACGTCAGCGACACGACGAGCTGGATGTTGTCGGCGGCCTTCTCGACCTGGATGCCGTCGCGGCGCACGGGCTCGGGCAAGCGCGCCTCGACCGTCTTCAGCCGGTTCTGCACTTCGACGGCCGCGAGATCGGCGTTCACGCCCTGCTTGAACGTCAGGTACAGCGACGCCATCCCGGCGCTGCTCGTCGCGGACGTATACATCAGCCCCGGCGCGCCGTTCATCTCGCGCTCGATCAGCGCGGTCACCGATTCCTCGACGACCTGCGCGGACGCACCCGGGTATGTCGCATAGATGCTGACGACGGGCGGCGCGATGTCCGGATATTGCGCTACGGGCAGCGTGCGGATCGCGAACGCGCCGCCCAGCATGATGAAGATTGCGATCACCCACGCGAAGACGGGGCGATCGATGAAGAAACGTGCCATGTTGGTTTGAACCGGTCAGGTTTGACGGGCGGCCGCTTGCGAAGCGGCCGCTGCCGGCGCCGCCTTCGACGGCGGCGCCTTCTCGACGGGCTTGACGGCCGTATCGGGCGCGAACTGCGCGGCGTTGTCGACGATCACGCGCTCGCCGCCCGTCAGTCCGCGCGTGATGCGCCAGCCATGGCCGCTCATCTGGTCGGCCGCGACCTCGACGTCCTTGACCTTGCCGTTCGTGCCGACGACACGCACCGATGTGCGATCGGTCGTGCGCAGCAGCGCGTCGCGCGGAACGAGGATTGCCCGCTGGTCGACCGCGGTGTCGAGCGCGATCCGCACATACGCGCCCGGCAGCAGCTCGCGCTCCGGATTCGGGAACAGCGCGCGCATCGCGACGGTGTCGGTGGTCGGGTCGACCGCGAGATCGCTGAACAGCAGCTTGCCCTTCAGCGGATACGCGGTGCCGTCGGCGCGCAACAGCGTCACCGCGATGTCGTGCTGCGCAATGCCCGTCGCGCGACCGCTCTTCACCGCGCGGCGCAGCGCGTCGACATCGGCGGCCGGCTGCGAGAAGTTCACGTAGATCGGATCGAGCTGCTCGACGGTCGTGAGCGGGGTCGCCTGGTCCTGGCCGACGAGCGCGCCTTCGGTCACGAGCGCGCGCCGTGCGCGGCCCGCGATCGGCGCGGTGACGGTCGCATAGTCGAGCTGCAACTGCGCACGCGCGAGCTCGGCCTTCGCGGATACAACCCCGGCTTTCGCCTGCGTGTCGTCGGCAACGGCCTCGGTATGGTCGCGCTCGCTGACCGCGCGGTCGCGCACCAGATCGTCGTAACGGCGGCGCTTGTCGCTCGCCGCGAGCGCGGCGGCCTGCGCCTTCGCGAGCGCACCCTGCGCGGCGTCGCGCGCGGCCTTCAGCGGCGCGGGATCGATGCGGAACAGCACCGCGCCCTGCTTCACTTCCTGGCCTTCCTCGTAGGTGCGCGCGGTGACGATGCCCGCGACCCGCGCGCGCACTTCCGCCTGCCGGTACGCGTCGAGCCGGCCCGGCAATTCGACGGTCATCGGCACGGCTGTCGGGCGTACCGTGACGACGGTCGCCTGCTTCGCGGTCTCTTTCTCCGCGTCCTGCCCGCCCTTGCCGCATCCGGCCACGACGAGCGCGGCCGCCAGCGTGAACGGCGCCAGCCGGCGGTAGCGCGACAGGAAGCAATTGTTGTTATTCATGGTGACCTCGGATCGTTCGCCGCCGATAAAATGCGGCGGCTCAGGGTGGTCGATTATAATCAGTCACGACTGATTAAATAAACGCTGTTTCAACCTGAACGCCACACTGTCTCAATAAAACGACAGCGAATTGTAAGGAAACTCACGACATGGCCCGCAAGACCCGGGAAGAATCGCTCGCCATCAAGCACCGGATCCTCGACGCCGCCGAGCTCGTGCTGCTCGAGAAAGGCGTCGCGCAAACCGCGATGGCGGACCTCGCCGAGGCCGCCGGGATGTCGCGGGGCGCCGTCTACGGCCACTACCGCAACAAGATGGAAGTGTGTCTCGCGATGTGCGACCGCGCGTTCGCGCGCACGTCGGAAGGCTTCGACGCGGGCGACGGCCTGCCGCCGCTCGCCACGCTGCGGCGTGCCGCGTCGCACTATCTGCAGGAGTGCGGCGAGCCGGGCCCGATGCAGCGCGTGCTCGTGATCCTCTATACGAAGTGCGAGCAGAGCGAGGAAAACGGCGCGCTGCAGCGGCGCCGCATGCTGCTCGAGCTGCAGATGCTGCGAATCACGAAGGCGCTGCTGCGCCGCGCGATCGCGGCCGGCGAACTCGCCGCCGATCTCGACGTGCATCTGGCCGCCGTCTATCTCGTGTCGCTGCTCGAAGGCGTGTTCGCGTCGATGATCTGGACCAACCGGCTGCGCGGCAATCTGTGGAACGACGCCGAAGCGATGCTCGACGCCGGCTTCGACGCCGTCCGCACGTCCGCCGCGCTGCGCGGCCGCGCGCAAAAATTGCCGGACTGACGAAAATTATCGTAACAAATTCTGATTTAACCCGATTTACCGCACTGCGAAACGAATGAGCTGACCCCCTTTAAAATTTTTAACGTTTCGCGGAACATCGGTAGACTGACGCTGTCATCATTCTTTAGCGTCTTCGTGATAACCGGGTTCGACCCGGTAAACACGCCGCCGTTCGAAGCGGGTCCGCCCCGCGCGTTGGGTCGAACGGAAACGACACAGGCCCCTGGCGGGGCCTGTTTTGTTGCACGCCCGCCGCCCGCCCCGTCGCCATTCGACGGTTGAGCCGCCGGCGGCCCCTGCCCACACCCCCTTTGAACCGCTTTCCTGGATGTGGACACCTTGGTCAAGCCTGCCGCAACTCCTGATGCTTTCGCGCCCGGCCGCGCGCAGCGCGTCGTGCGCGCGCTCGTGCCGGCCGCCGTGCTCGGCGCCCTCGCCGCCCTCGGCCTTGCCGCCGCGCTGCCGGCCGTATCGCAACTGCCGGGCGCCGTCGACTCGGGCACGGCCGTGCTGCCGCAGCGCGTGCTGTCCGACACGCCGTTTCCCACCGCACAGCATTTCGTGACGAGCGAGCTCGCCCGCACGATCGGCGAGCGCAATGAATACGGCGAACGCAACGACCGCAGCCTGCAGCCGGGCCTGTTTGCGCCGCTCAGCGCACACCGCAACGACATGCTCGGCTATGCGAGCCTGTTCCAGCTTGCGCCGCCCGAAAACCAGCACGGGATGCGCGCGGGCGACATCGAGCTCACGCTGTCCGATACGCTGAACCGGCTCGACATGCCGCCCGAGGTGCGCATCCAGCTCGGCGATCTCGTCACCGGCAAGGTCGCGATGCGCGCGAGTGCACAGCGCGGCGACTATTACCGCGTCGCGTTCGATACGACCGACGGCACGCCGCGCCTCACCGCACTCGAACTGCGCGTCGCCGGCCGCACGTTCGGCGCGATCTGGTTCCGCGCGCCGGGTGCCGAGCACGGCGCGTACTACACGCTCGACGGTTCGCCGCTCGAAGCCGCCGCGTTCACGATGCCGGTCAAGTGGACGCGCATCAGCTCGTTCTTCGGCGAGCGCGTCCATCCGCTGTCGCAGGCGATGGCGTTCCACACGGGCGTCGATCTCGCCGCGCCGTCCGGCACGCCCGTCGGCGCGGCGGCCGACGGCGTCGTGTCGTTCGTCGGCACCGATCCGGGCGGCTACGGCCGCTACGTGATCGTCGATCACGCGGATGGCTACTCGACTTATTACGCGCACCTGTCCGCGTTCGCGCACGGGCTCAAGACCGGCGAAATCGTGAAGCAGGGCCAGCGGCTCGGTTCGGTCGGGATGACGGGCGCCGCAACGGGCCCGCACCTGCATTTCGAGGTGCGCGTCGCGAACGACCCGGTCGACCCGCTGGTCACGCTTGCCAACGCGCAGACAGCGCTGTCCGACATGCAACTCACCGCGTTCCGCCAGGAAGCGGCGCAATGGCGCTTCCGCCTCGCGTCGATCAATACGGCGCCGTTCGCGTTCGCGCAGAACGACGGGCCGCTGTGGGGCGATTTCGCGACCGACAAATCGACGCTGCGCGCGGTCTTCAACACGCACTACTCGGCGTCGTGACGCGCGTGCCGCCCCCCGTCGCTCCGGAAGCGACGGCGCAGGCGGCCGGCCATCTACCGTTCCTGTCCGTACTGCACGCCGGGCCCGACCTGCCCGGTGTGCTGCCCGCTGCGGATATTCACTAGCGCTTCCCCACCGGCCGTTCGTCACGGCCACGGCACACCGTCACCGCGCTGGCTCCGCGCGCTCGGCGCTCGCCTGCTCGACACGTTCCGCACGCTGGCCGCGAGACAACAGCCAGCGTGCCGCGCCGTCGAGCGACGTGCACAGCACCAGATAGATCGCCGCGACGAACAGGAAGATCGGCGCCGGATACACCATCAGCCGGTTGTTCACCTGCGTCGCGACGAACGAAAGTTCCGGCACGCCGACGATATACGCGAGCGACGTGTCCTTCACGAGCGCGACCCACTGGTTGACGAACGACGGCGTCATGATCCGGATCGCCTGCGGCAGCAGCACATGGCGCACCGTCTGCCAGCGCGTGAGCCCGAGCGACAGCCCGGCCTGCCATTGGCCGTCGCCCGCGGCGACGATGCCCGCATGCACCGCATGCGCGAGATACGCGCCGCCGACGAGCGCGAGCGCGCAGACGACCGTCGCGAGCCCCGGCACATCCATATGCAGCAGCACGGGCATCAGGAAGTACGTCCAGAAGATCAGCATCAGCACGGGAATCGCGCGGAAGAACCCGATGAACGCGAGCAGCAGCAGGCGGCCGGGACCGCGCGCGAGCGCCATCGCGACACCGAGCGCGATGCCGAGCACGGCCGATGCAACGGCCGACGCGATCGCAAGCACCAGCGACAGCGCGGCGCCGCCGAGCGGGCCTTCCGGGAACGCGCCGACGAGCAGGTACGGCAGGTTGGAGAGCAGCAGCGAAAAATCCATCGTCAACGCCTCGCGCCAAGCCGGTCGCGCCATTGCGTGGCCGCGTACGCACCGGCCTCGATCGCGGCCACCGCCGCGACGTACAGCAAGGTCGCAACGCCGAACGCGGCGAAGGTCTTGAACGTTTCCGTTTCGACCTGCCGCGACGCATATGACAACTCGGCCACACCGATCGCCATCGCGAGCGACGAGTTCTTCACGAGATTCATGTATTGGCCGAACAGCGGCGGCAGCGCGATGCGCACGGCCTGCGGCAATACCACGTAGCGCAGCGACTGCATCGGCGTGAGGCCGAGCGCGGCTGCCGCGTCATGTTGCGCGCGGCGCACGCCGCGCAGGCCGGCTTCGCATTCCTCGGCGACGAACGCGGCCGTGTATGCGCTCAGCCCGACCCAGCCCGCGACGAATTCGAACGATGGCCATGCGAGCGTGAGCGGGCCCGCGCTCACTTCATGGCGCGCGTTCAGCCACGCGATCCACGTGTCGGGCAGCAACGACGCGACGCCGAAATACCAGAACAGCAACTGCACGAGCAGCGGCGTGTTGCGGAACGCAACGACGTATGCGGCGGCCGCCGTGCGCAGCACCCTGCCGCGCACATGCCGCATGACCGCGAGCAGCAGCCCGCCGGCGGTCGCGGCGACGGCCGACGCGGCCGCGAGGCCGAGTGTCAGCAGGAAACCCTGCCAGAGCCAGGACAGATATTTGGGAGCCAACCCGAGCATGCTGAGGGACGTGCGCTAAGCACGCGATCGGAACAAAACGGAAAGCGCCGCGATGCCGATGTTCCGGCAAATCGCGGCGCGCGTGCGACGCGGCTCAGGTCTTGTCGCCGATGCGGAAGATGCGCGTGAGCGGCGTCTTCGTCGTCGGCCCGAACCATGCATCGTAGATCTGCACGGCGCGGCCGTTCGCCTCGAGCCCCTTCAGCGTGTCGTTGACGAAGCCCAGCAGGCGCGTCTCGCCTTTCGGCACGCCGACGCCCATGTAGTCGTTCGAGATCGTGAAAGCGGGGATCTCGTAGTTCTGCTTGTCGGGCACGTTCGCGAGCAGGCCGATCAGCTTCGGGCCGTCCTGCGTGATCGCCTGCACGTTGCCGGCGCGCAGCGCGGCGAACGCGAACGGCGTGTCGTCGTACGCGACGATCGTCGCCTTCGGGAATTTCTCGCGCAGCGTGATCTCGTTCGTCGTGCCCTTGTCCGCGCCGACGCGCAGACCGTTCAACTGGTCGGCCGATTTCAGCACGCCCTTCTTCGCGAGAAACTGCTGGCCCGACGAGAAATACGGAATGCTGAAGTCGACCTGCTTCGCGCGCTCGTCGGTGATCGTGAAGTTCGCAAGCACGAGATCGACCTTGCCGGACGTCAGGAACGGAATGCGGTTCGCGGGGTTGGTCGGCTGGAGTTGCAGCTTTACGCCGAGCTTGTCGGCGAGTGCCTTCGCATAGTCGACGTCGAGGCCGACGATGTGGTTGTTCTTCGCATCGACATAACCGAACGGCGGGTTGCTGTCGAACGTCGCGACGCGCAGCACGCCGGCCTTCTTGATGTCGTCGAGACGGTCCGCATGCGCGACCGTGCCTGCGGTAACGAGCGCAGCCCCGACGAGCCACGTAGCAAGAGTGTGGATTTTCATGAGCACGACCTGATTTGTCATGAAGGCCGCCGCGGATCGCGCGGCGGCCGGTTCGAGGAACATCGCGACGAAGTGTGGTGTCGCGAAGCCGCTAACGTATCAGCGCGTGCGGCGAATCCGAACCAACAAATGGTGCTTTGCTCAGCGGGTTTCGTGATGAGCCATGCGAGCCGCGCAGCGGCACCAACCCCGTCGGGACTGGCGTGGCATGCAGCGCAAAAAAAGACGCCCGCTGCAGGCAGCGGGCGCGAATCCCAGTCAAGGAGGTGTCACACGAACTACCGGCTCAGATTAAGGAAATTGAGCGTAACGGACAACGAATCGATTTCGATATCGATATGACGCGCCCCGCCGACGCGATGCCGAGGATGTCTACCTGCGCGATCGTCCGGTTCGCTGTATACGGCCCGTCGCGCTCGCCGAGCATCGAGCAGATGTTCGCATGGCTGGTCGAGCGAGGCCGGCCGTCGAGCGTGTTCGACCACGCGCCGCCGCACGCGTAATCGCGCGCCGCAAAAAAACGTCCCGCCGGCTGGCAGGACGTTCGTCACGATGCGACTGCGCGCGATGCGCAATCGATCACGGTTCGTTGCGCAGATAACCTTCCTTGCTCGGATCGCGCATCCGCCACGACACGATCAGCGAGATCGCGCACAGCACCGTCACGTACCAGTAAAAGGTTTCCTCGCTGCCGATCGACTTGAACCACAGCGCGACATACTCGGCCGAGCCGCCGAAGATCGCGTTCGCGACCGCGTACGACAGGCCGACGCCCATCGCGCGCACTTCCGGCGGGAACATCTCGGCCTTGATGAGGCCGCTGATCGACGTATAGAAGCTGACGATCGCCAGCGCGACCGTGATCAGCACGAACGCGGCCACGGGGCTCGTCACGTCCTTCAGCGCATGCATCAGCGGCACCGTGCCGATCACCGCGAACGAGCCGAACAGGATCATCGACGTGCGGCGGCCGATCTTGTCGGACAGTGCGCCGAACACCGGCTGCATCAGCATGTAGACGAGCAGCGCGACGGTCATCACGTTGCTGGCCGTCTTCGCGTGCATGCCGGCCGTGTTCACGAGGTACTTCTGCATGTACGTCGTGAACGTGTAGAAGATCAGCGAGCCGCCGGCCGTGAAGCCGACCACCGTGAAGAACGCGCCCTTGTGCCGCCACACGCCGCGGATCGTGCCGGCGTCCTTCTTGTCTCGCGATGCGCTCGTCGACGTCTCGTCGAGCGATTTCCGCAGGTACAGCGAGATCAGCGCGGCCGCCGCGCCGACGACGAACGGAATGCGCCAGCCCCACGCCTTCAGTTCATCGGTCGACAGCGTCTGCTGCAGGATCACGAGCACCAGCAACGCACAAAGCTGGCCGCCGATCAGCGTCACGTACTGGAACGACGCGAAGAAGCCGCGCCGGCCCTTCAGCGCGACCTCGCTCATGTAGGTCGCGCTCGTCCCGTATTCGCCGCCCACCGACAGGCCCTGGAACAGGCGCGCGACCAGCAGCAGCGCCGGCGCGAGCGCGCCGATCTGCGCATAGGTCGGCAGCACCGCGATCACGAGCGAGCCGCCGCACATCATCAGCACCGAGATCATCATCGCCGCGCGGCGGCCGTGACGGTCGGCGATGCGGCCGAACAGCCAGCCGCCGATCGGGCGCATCAGGAAGCCGGCCGCGAACACGCCGGCCGTGTTCAGCAGCTGCGTCGTCGTGTTGCCGCTCGGGAAGAACGCCGGCGCGAAGTACAGCGCGCAGAACGAGTAGATGTAGAAGTCGAACCACTCGACGAGGTTGCCCGATGAGGCGCCGACGATGGCGAACACGCGCCGCCGGGTGTCATGCGCGGACAGCGCAGCTTGGTCGGTCTGGACGTCCATGGATTGGTCTGTTCCTTTTAATGCTTTCTGGGCGAGACGGCTTGGGGGCCGCCGCGTGCGGTCGCACGTGGCACCGGTTCCGGCGGCACGGCGCTACGCGATTTTAGCGAAATGTAAAGTAACAGGCTTTCCGGGTTCGTCCGGATGTAGAAAATTTTTCTCCCGCCGCGCGTTCGTCATATGAAAACGCCAGCCCGTGGGCTGGCGTCCGATGCAAACTATTCGAAAGCGGCGCTCACACACGCACCTCCGGCGGCACGTAGCGGCACTCGTAGCGCTTGCGCACGGTGCCGGCCTCGTCGACGCTTTCCAGGTACACGTCGAACTGCCACAGCCGCGCCATGTGCTTGAGCACTTCGTCGCTGTCGCTCGACAGGTGGCGGTTGTCGGTCATGAAGTGGCGCAGCGTGAGGCTGCGGTCGCCGCGCGTGTTCACGGCCCACACCTGGATGTTCGGCTCGCGGTGATGGATGTCGTACTGCCGCGACAACGCCTGCCGCACGTACTGGTAGCCGGAATCGTCGTGGATCGCCGACACCTCGAGCGAATCGCGCATGTCGTCGTCGAGCACCGAGAAGAGCCGCATCTCGCGGATCAGGTTCGGCGACAGGTACTGTGCGATGAAGCTCTCGTCCTTGAAGTTGCGCATCGCGTAGTGCATCGCCGGCAGCCACGGGGTGCCCGCGATCTCCGGAAACCACTTGTAGTCCTCTTCCGTCGGTGCTTCGCAGATCCGCCGGATGTCGCTCATCATCGAGAAACCGAGGGCGTACGGGTTGATCCCGCTGTAGTACGGCTTCGTGACGGGCGGCTGGTAGACCACGTTGCTGTGCGAATGCAGGAACTCCATCATGAAGCTGTCTTCCAGCTTGCCCTGGTTGTACAGCGTGTTCAGCAGCGTGTAGTGCCAGAACGTCGCCCAGCCTTCGTTCATCACCTGCGTCTGCCGCTGCGGGTAGAAATACTGGCCGATCTTGCGCACGATGCGGATCACTTCCCGCTCCCACGGCTCGAGCAGCGGCGCGTTCTTCTCCGCGAAATACAGCAGGTTCTCCTGCGGCTCGGGCGGATAGCGGTCTTCCTGCTCCTCCATCAGCTCGGGTTTCTTGCCCGGCAGCGTGCGCCACAGTTCGTTCACCTGCGACTGCAGGTACGCCTCACGCTCGCGCCGCAACGCCGCTTCCTTCGACAGCGACGGCTTCTGCGGCCGCTTGTAGCGGTCGACGCCGTAGTTCATCAGCGCATGGCACGAATCGAGCAGTTCCTCGACGCGATCGAGCCCGTAGCGCTCCTCGCATTCCGCGACGTAGTTCTTCGCATACACGAGATAGTCGATGATCGCGTGCGCGTCGGTCCACAGCCGGAACAGGTAGTTGCCCTTGAAAAACGAGTTGTGCCCGTACGCCGCGTGCGCGATCACGAGCGCCTGCATCGTCATCGTGTTCTCTTCCATCAGATACGCGATGCACGGGTTCGAATTGATGACGATTTCGTACGCGAGGCCCATCTGGCCGCGGCGGTAGCTCTTCTCGGTCGAAAGGAAGTGCTTGCCGAACGACCAGTGGCGGTAGTTGACGGGCATCCCGACCGACGCATACGCGTCCATCATCTGTTCGGCGCTGATCAGTTCGAGCTGGATCGGGTAGATGTCGAGCTCGTATTGTTCGGCGACCTGCGAGATGTGCGTGTCGTATTCCTCGAGCAGTTCGAACGTCCAGTCGGACGGGCACGGCAGCGGCTTGCGTTCGGCAACGTTCATACGCGCTTCCTTTTGCCCGGAACCGGGCAAGTCGGCGGCCGGCGGCGACGGTTCGGCCTGCGCGCGTTGCTGCGATGCGGCAGGGCCGGCCGTGTCGCCGCCGGAGGGGCGCGGCTCGTAGCCGCGCGACTCGTTGTGCAGATGGCGGGTCGTCATGACGTTTCCACCTGCTTTTCGAACAATTCGCGAAACACCGGGTAAATGTCGGCAGCCGATTCCACTTTTTTCATCGCGAGATGCGGTTGCGACAGCGCCAGTTGCGCGTATTCCAGCCACAAATTCTGCTCTTCCGGCGCGACCTGGATATACGCGAAGTAACGCGTCTTCGTGAGGATATCCTCTTCCAGGATTTTGCGACACTTGGGCGAATCGTCGGTCCAGTTGTCGCCGTCGGACGCCTGCGCGCCGTAGATGTTCCATTCGGTCGGCGAGTAACGCTCGTTCTGCACCTTGCGCATCAGTTCGAGCGCGCTCGACACGACCGTGCCGCCGCTCTCGGTCGAATGGAAGAAGGTATCCTCGTCGACTTCCTCGGCGCGCGTATGGTGACGGATGAACACGACCTCGATGCGCTCGTAGTTGCGCTTGAGAAACAGGTAAAGCAGGATGAAGAAGCGCTTCGCGAGATCCTTGCGCTGCTCGTCCATCGAGCCCGACACGTCCATCAGGCAGAACATCACGGCCTGGCTCGACGGCTGCGGCTGCTTCACGCGGTTGATGTAGCGCAGGTCGAACGGATCGATGAACGGAATCCGCCAGATGCGCCCCTTCAGGTGATGGATCTCGGCCTCGAGCGTCGCGATTTCCGCGCGGCGGTCTTCCGGATCGCTCTTCATCGCTTCGAGCTGTGCCTCGAGTTCGCGCAGCTCGTTGACGAGCGGCGAGCCGAGCGCGATGCGCCGGCCGAGCGCGCTGCGCAGCGAACGCACGACGTCGATGTTGTTCGGCGTGCCTTCCGCCGACCAGCCCGCGCGCACGTTCTTCCAGCTCGGCACCGTCAGCAGGTGCGTCTTCACGAGGCGCGGCAGTTCGAGATCGTCGAAGAAGTACTGCATGAACTCGTCGCGCGACAGCTCGAACACGAAGTCGTCCTGCCCTTCGCCCTCGTTGCTCGCCTGACTGCCGCCGCCGCCCGAACCGCCCTGCGGGCGCGGGATCTTGTCGCCGCGCACGTAGTCCTCGTTGCCGGGATGCACGTATTCACGACGCCCGCCCGGCCCGTGCCGGAAATTCGGCTCCGCGATGTCCTTGCGCGGGATCGTGATGCTCTGCGTGCTCTGGATATCCTTGATGCTACGGTCGCGCACCGCGTCGGACACGGCACGACGAATGTAGTTCTTGACGCGACGCAGAAAGCGTTCGCGGTTGGCGATACTCTTGTTCTTGCCGGCCAGCCTGCGGTCGATGATTTGATGAAGCACTGCCGGTCTCCCGCTCGAAAGTCGATATGCCGGGACGCTCGCCGCACATGCCGTCTCCCGTCATGCGGGCGGCGTCCCTGAAAGCGCCCGTGCGGACTCGCCGCACGGGCTCGGTACCGCGCGCGTCATGACGACTTGCGCACGCGCAGGTACCAGTCGCAAAGCAGCCTCACCTGCTTCGGCGTATAGCCCTTCGCGACCATCCGGTTTACAAAGTCCTCATGCTTGCGCTGCTCTTCCGCCGAACCCTTTGCGTTGAACGAAATCACCGGCAACAGTTCCTCGGTGTTCGAGAACATCTTCTTCTCGATCACGACGCGCAACTTCTCGTAGCTCGTCCACACGGGGTTCTTGCCCGCATTCGCCGCCCGCGCACGCAACACGAAGTTCACGATCTCGTTGCGGTAATCCTTCGGATTGCTGATGCCGGCGGGCTTCTCGATCTTCTCCAGCTCCGCGTTCAGCGCGGCGCGATCGAAGCTCTCGCCCGTATCGTGATCGCGGAATTCCTGATCCTGGATCCAGAAGTCGGCATACGTGACGTAGCGGTCGAAGATGTTCTGGCCGTACTCCGAATACGACTCGAGGTAGGCCGTCTGGATCTCCTTGCCGATGAAATCCGCGTAGCGCGACGCGAGCACGTCCTTCACGAAGGACAGGTACTTCTGCTCGGTTTCCGGCGGGAACTGCTCGCGTTCGATCTGCTGTTCGAGCACGTACATCAGGTGCACGGGATTGGCCGCGACCTCGCTCGAATCGAAGTTGAACACGCGCGACAGGATCTTGAACGCGAAGCGTGTCGACACGCCCGTCATCCCTTCGTCCACACCCGCGTAGTCGCGATATTCCTGGTACGACTTCGCCTTCGGATCGGTGTCCTTCAGGTTTTCGCCGTCGTACACCTGCATCTTCGAGAACAGGCTCGAATTCTCCGGCTCGTGCAGGCGCGACAGCACCGAGAACTGCGACATCATCTTCAGCGTGCCCGGCGCGCATACGGCCTCGGCGAGCGACGAGTTGCGGATCAGCTTCTCGTAGATCTTGGTCTCTTCCGACACACGCAGGCAGTACGGCACCTTCACGACGAAGATCCGGTCGAGCAGCGCCTCGTTGTTGCGGTTGTTGCGGAACGCCTTCCACTCCGACTCGTTCGAGTGCGCGAGGATGATCCCGTCGAACGGAATCGCGCCGAAGCCCTCGGTGCCCTTGAAGTTGCCTTCCTGCGTGGCGGTCAGCAGCGGGTGCAGCACCTTGATCGGCGCCTTGAACATTTCGACGAACTCGAGCAGGCCCTGGTTCGCGAGACACAGGCCGCCCGAGTAGCTGTATGCGTCGGCGTCGTCCTGCGCATACTGCTCGAGCTTGCGGATGTCGACCTTGCCGACCAGCGACGAGATGTCCTGGTTGTTCTCGTCCCCCGGCTCCGTCTTCGCAATGCCGATCTGCCGCAGGATCGACGGATAGCGGCGCACGACGCGGAACTGGCGGATGTCGCCGTTGTATTCGTGCAGGCGCTTGACGGCCCACGGGCTCAGGATGCTCTTCAGGTAGCGGCGCGGAATGCCGTACTGTTCCTCTAGGATCGGGCCGTCTTCGTCGTAGTCGAACAGCCCCAGCGGCGATTCGTTGACGGGCGAGCCCTTCAGTGCATAGAACGGCACGCGCTCCATCAGTTGCTTCAGACGCTCGGCGATCGACGACTTGCCGCCGCCCACCGGACCGAGCAGGTAGAGGATCTGCTTCTTCTCTTCGAGCCCTTGCGCGGCGTGGCGGAAATACGCGACCACCTGCTCGATCACTTCCTCCATTCCGTAGAACTCACGGAATGCGGGATAGACCTTGATGACCTTGTTCGCGAAGATCCGCGACAGGCGCGGCTCGTTGCGGGTATCGATGTGTTCAGGTTCCCCGATTGCTGCCAGCATGCGTTCACCAGCCGTCGCGTACGCGGATGGATCGTTCTTGCAGAGCGCGAGATACTCCTCCAGCGAGAGCTCTTCCTCTCGCATTTTTTCGAAGCGGTTCGCGAAGCTGCTGTAAATATCCATGCTACCTCCCTCGCCTGAGTCTGAAGACGTGCCTGCCTTCGTACGACTGCGCAGAAGCAAGCGCGTTCGAATTCATCCTAAACCCTTTCTAATTTTTTTTCACGAACTCTTCGTATGAAGTTCGTCATTCTCGACAACACCGCTTGGACAACGTATTTCGTCGTTTTACAATCGACCTCCCGAGCCGCAGAAACTGCATCCGTCGCGTCTCGTCGAACAACGGATCGTCTTGTGCGTTGGACACTTCCGACGTCGTCACGCCCCCCTTCATCCCTATACGTTCGAGCCGTCGTTTACGACGACACGCCGCGCGCACCGTTACAATTTTTTTGCCGTGCCCCTTACGGAGATACCCGTACGACGGATGCGGGAACACGACGCGCACCGTTGCGCGTGTTGCGCGCATCCGTCGGTGCTGGTCGCGCGATGCATGCGACGATGCGTGACCGTTCACGCGCGCTGTCACATTTTGTCCGACGCCGAAACGACGACGCCCGCATGTCGCGGGCGTCGTTCGTCACCAAATGGGGATAGATGCGCGGCATGCGCGAATCAGAAGGTCTCCCAGTCGTCACCGCCGGCGGCGGCAGCGACCGGCGCCGCTGCGGGCGCTGCGGATGCAGCCACGGGCTTGCGCGCCGGCATCGCCGCAGCCATGCGCTTCGGCGGTGCATCGCGATCGTCGCGCGCAGCAGCCTGTTGTGCCGGTGCCGGCGCGGCAACGGCCGCCGCGGGGGCACGCGATGCGTGACGCACTGCGACCGGCGCGACGGCGCCCGGGCGTGCCGCTTCGTCGTCGAGCTGGAACACCGACGCCGTTTCACGCAGGCGCGCGGCCTGTTCGTCGAGCGACTGCGCGGCGGCCGCGGCTTCCTCGACGAGCGCCGCATTCTGCTGCGTGACCTCGTCCATCTGCGCAACGGCGCGCGCCACCTGGTCGATCCCGCCGCTCTGCTCCTCGGACGCCGCGGCAATTTCACCCATGATGTCCGTCACGCGCTGCACCGCACTGATCACGTCGCTCATCGTGCGCCCCGCTTCGTCGACCAGCGTGGAACCCGACCGGATGCGCTCCACCGACGCGTCGATCAGCGCCTTGATCTCCTTGGCCGCGGTCGACGAACGCTGGGCGAGGCTGCGCACCTCGCCCGCGACGACCGCAAAGCCGCGCCCTTCCTCGCCCGCGCGTGCGGCTTCGACGGCCGCATTCAGCGCAAGAATGTTGGTCTGGAACGCGATTCCCTCGATGATCGCGATGATGTCCGCGATCTTGGCCGAGCTGTCGTTGATCTCGCCCATCGTGCCGACCACCTGGCCGACCACCGTATTGCCCTTGTTTGCAATCTCCGACGCATTCGCGGCCAGTGCGCTTGCCTGGCGTGCATTGTCCGCGTTCTGTTTCACGGTGCCGGTCAGCTGTTCCATGCTCGATGCGGTTTCCTGCAGCGCAGCGGCCTGTTCCTCGGTGCGCGACGACAGGTCGATGTTGCCGGCCGCGATCTGGCGGGCCGCGGTCGCGATCGACTCGCTGCCGCCGCGCACGGTGCGAACCGTGTCGACGAGCCCGCGCTGCATCTTCGCGAGGCCGTCGAGAAGCTGGCCCATCTCGTCGCGCCGGTGCACGACGATCGGCCGGCGCAGGTCACCTGCGGAAATCGCGTCGAAATGCGCGAGCGCGTCCGCGATCGGGCGGCCGATCGCGCGGCTCAGCGTCAGCCACGACAACAGCGCGGCGCCGATGCCGGCCGCGAGCGCGGCGATCGACAGCACGCGCAGCGTGTCGTACACCGATTGCGCATGATCGAAGCCCTCCTTTGCAGCGGTGAACTGGAAGTTGCGCAGTGCCTCGCTCGCCACCGAGAGGTCGTTGTAGCGCGCCTGGAGCTCCTTCGCGCCGTCGCCGATGCGATCGCGCTGGTCGGCCCCGACGATGCTCGCGAACGCGTCGCAACTGCGTTGCAGCGCCAGCCGCTTCGCGGCGACATCCTGCGCCAGGCGATCCTCCTCCGCGTCGCGCGGCAGCGCGAGGTATTTCTGCCACCACGCGTCGGACTGCGTGCGCATCGCGCGGCTGCGCTCGATGGCCGCCGCCGAGTCGGGCGTGCCGGACAGCAGCGCCGCGCGGTCGAGCGCGAGGCGCTCGCGCGCGGCAAACATTTCCGCGACCGCCACGTCGACCGCACTCGGCATCTGGTTCGTGAAAATATCGCGCGTCGAGTCGTTCGCACGCGTCATCCCGTACAGCCCGAGCACGCCGGTTACGCCCAGCAGCACCGCCAGAAACGCCATCGTCAAACCGATGCGCGTACGAATCGTCAGGTTCCTGAAGACCATCATCCTTCCTGTGTTGCGTCGTCATGAACGGGCCGGGCCCGTTGGCTCGAAGCATTGCTTCACTCGGTGCATTTACGACCGTACGCTGCACAACTTGATGGTTTCCACGGTATTTTTTCGAATTATTTGTCTGTTTATTTCATCCTTCTGAATAATTGGTGCGAGATCCGGGTGGCGACAAACAGGATGGGAGAGGGCTCGCGCGATGCCGGCCGGGGCAGCAGACACGGCCGGCCGTCTCGTGCGACGGCCGGCCGTGATGCGGCATCAGGGATCCAGCCCTATTCGGCCAGTTCCGCGAGTGTCGGAATCGACGGCTGCGCGCCCGCTCGCGTGACCGACAGCGCCGCCGCGCGTTGCGCGAAGCGGATGGCCGCGTCGACGTCCGCGCCGGCTGCGATCCGCGCGGAAAAACCGCCGATGAAGGTATCGCCGGCCGCCGTCGTGTCGACGGCCTGCACGGTCGGCGCCGGATAGTGCCGCGCGATGCCGTCGGCCGTCAGCGCGAGCACACCGCGCGCACCGAGCGTGACCAGCACGTTGCGCGCGCCGCCGGCCTGCAGCGAACGCGCGGCGGCTTCCGCCTCGGCCGGATCGCGTACCGGCAGCGCGGTCAGCGCGGCCGCCTCGACTTCGTTCGGGATCAGGTAATCGACGAGCGGCAGCCAGCCGGCCGGCAGCGGCGCGACGGCCGGGGCCGGATTGAGCACCACCGTGCGGCCGAGCCGCTGCCCGGCCGACAGTGCCGCGAACACGGCATCGGGCGGCGTCTCGAGCTGGCAGATCAGCACGTCGGCCGACGCCAGCGCGGCTTCGTGCCGTGCGATCGTATCGGTCGTGACCTCGCCGTTGCCGCCCGCGACGATCACGATCGCGTTCTGGCTCGCATCGTCGACGACGATCAGCGCGACGCCGGTCGACGCCGACGCGCTCGTCGCAAGCCCCGTGCAGTCGATGCCCTCGGCTTCGAGGCCCGCGCGCAGTGCCGCGCCGTGCGCGTCCGCGCCGACGCAGCCGATCATCGCGACCTGCGCGCCGAGCCGGGCGGCGGCAACGGCCTGGTTGCCGCCCTTGCCGCCCGCCGCCTGCGCGAACGCGTGCCCGGCGAGCGTTTCGCCCGGCAGCGGCAACCGCGGCGCACGCACGACGAGATCCATGTTCAGGCTGCCGACCACCGTCACGCGGCCGGCGCCCGCAGCGAGCGCCGTCATGCGCGACCGCCCGATGCGGCCGGTTCGCGGTAGATCGCCGTCGATTCGCGCAGCACGAGGCGCGGCGACACGACGCGACGGCGGCTCGGCACGGCCGTCGAGCCGCCGCCGATCCGCTCGATCAGCGTCTGCGCGGCCATTTCGCCGAGCGCGCGCACCGACTGGCCGACCGTCGACAGCGCAGGATACGTGTAGCGGGAAAATTCGATGTCGTCGAAACCGATGATCGAGCAGTCGTCGGGTACGCGCATTCCGCGCTCGGCGGCCGCGCGCAGCGCGCCGACGCCCATCAGGTCGTTGCCCGCGAAGATCGCGCTCGGCCGCACCGATTCGAACAGCCGCGACGCCGCGTGATAACCGCCGAGGCACGAAAAGTCGCTTTCCGCGATCGCGCCCGGCACGATGTCGACCCCGCGCTCGGCCATCGCGCGGATGAAGCCGTGCACGCGCATCGCGCTGACGGCCGTGTCGGTCGGCCCGGTGATGCAGCCGATCTTCGCGTGCCCGAGTTCGAGCAGGTGGCGCGTCGCCAGGTACGCGCCGCGTTCATGGTCGATCTGCACGAGATCGGCCGCGAGCCCCTCGATGTTGCGGTCGACGACGACGAGCGGCGCATGCGTGTCCGCGAGCGTCTGCGCCAGCACCGCATCCTCGCCTGCCGATGCGACGATCAGCCCGTCGATGCGCTTTTCCTGCAGCACGCGCAGGTAGTTGCGCTGCTTCACGGGATCGTCGTCCGAGTTGCAGAAGAACACGCAATAGCCGTTGGCCGCGCACTGATCCTCGATGCCGCGCGCAAGCTCCGCGAAGTACGGATTCGTGCTGTTCGGCACGACGAGGCCGATGGTCGCCGTCGCCCGCGCCTTCAGCGAGCGCGCCACGGCCGATGGCACGTAGTTCAGCTCGCGGATTGCGCCCTCGACCTTCGCACGCACATCCGCTGACACCGGCCGCGAATTGTTCACCACGTGCGAGACGGTCGTAAACGACACGCCCGCCATGGCCGCCACATCCTTGATCGTCGCCATTTCCCGTTTCTCTCTGGTCTGTTCTGTCTGTCTTTCTACCGCGCGCGTGCGCGCCGGCTGCGATACGTATCGAGCACGACCGCCACCACGATCACCGCGCCGGTGATGATCCGTTTCGTCGGCTCGTTCGCGCCGATCTGCGCCAGCCCCGCGGCCAGCACGGAGATGATCAACACGCCGAAGAACGTGCTGATCACCGAGCCGCGCCCGCCCATCAGGCTCGTGCCGCCGATCACGACAGCCGCGATCACCTGCAGTTCGAGGCCCACGCCCGCGTTCGGATCGGCCGCCTCGAGCCGCGAAATCTGGAACAGCGATGCGAGCCCCGCGAGCGCACCCATCAATGCGAATACGAGGATTTTATACGGCCGCGGGTTAACCCCGGCAAGTCGGACGGCTTCCTCGTTCGTGCCGATCCCGACGAGATAGCGTCCGAACACGGTGCGCGTGAGCACGAACTGGGCTGCGATCATCACCGCGACCGCGATCAGGAATGCCGGCGAGATGCCGAGCGCGATCGGGTTCGACAGGAAATCGAACGCGTCGCCGATATAGGCCGTGCGCGAATTCGTCAGCTGATAGGCGAGGCCGCGCGCGGCCTCCAGCACGCCGAGCGACACGATGAACGACGGGATCCGCCAGCCGACCGTGACCGCGCCCGTCAGCGCGCCCGTGACGGTTGCGACCGCGATCCCGATCAGCGCGGCCGGCAGCGGCCCCCACTGCCATTTCAGCGCGGCGACGCTGACCATCGACGCGGCGAGCGCAAGCACCGAACCGACCGACAGGTCGATCCCGGCGATGATCAGCACGAAGGTCATCCCGACCGACATCACGACGAGATCGGGAATCTGGTTCGCGATCGTGCTGAACGTGTCGTAGGTCAGGAAATGCGAACTCAGCGCCGAAAACAGCGCGATCATCGCGGCCAGCGCGCCGGCGAGCCCGAGATAGTTCGACAGGCCGAGCCGCGTGCCGGACAGCGTGCGCGCGCGGCGCCCCGTCACGTCCTGCTGCGCGCCTGCATCGGTCGGGGATACGGGAGGCTGGGTCATTGCGGTCGTCCTGTCGTCGAAGTGCCGGGAGCGGCGCCCTGCGCCGGCCCCGCGTCCGGATGCTGCGCGCCGCCCGGCGGCGTCTCGCGGCCGAAGCCGGCGAACGCCGCGGCCAGCAGCGCATCCTGGGTCCAGTTGCCGCGCTCGAACACGGCGGTCATGCGCCCGGCCGACATCACGCCGATCCGGTCGCAGATCAGCATCAGCTCGCGCAGGTCGCTCGACACGACAACGAGCGCGCGGCCTTCGCGCGCGAGCGCGCCCATCAAAGTGTAGATCTCGAATTTGGCGCCGACGTCGATCCCGCGCGTCGGCTCGTCGAACAGCAGCACGCCCATGTCGCGCGCGAGCCAGCGGCCGATCACAACCTTCTGCTGGTTGCCTCCCGACAGCTCGCCGACCGCCTGCGCCGCACCGTGCGTGCGGATCCGCAGCGCGTCGATCTGCCGCTCGGCGAGCGCCGTTTCGCGCGCGGTGTCGACGATGCCGCCGCGCGCGAGCCGGTCGAGCTGGCCGAGCGACACGTTCGCGGTGACCGACTGCGACAGCAGCAGCCCTTCACCCTTGCGATCCTCGGTAATCAGCGCGATGCCATGCTTCACCGCATCGACGGGCGACCCGATCCGCGCCGGTTTCAGCGGCTGGCCGACCGCGATCATCCCGGCATCGGGCGTATCGGCGCCGTAGATCAGCCGCAGCAATTCAGTGCGCCCCGCGCCGATCAGCCCCGAAATGCCGAAGATCTCGCCCGCGCGCACCTCGAGCGACACGTCCCGCACGGCCGACCCACGTGTGAGGCCCGACACGACAAGCCGCGGCGCGCCGATATGGCGTTCGCCGAGATCGATGTGCTCGCCGACCTCGCGCCCGACCATCAGCGTGACGAGCCGGTCGGACGTCGTCGCCGCCATGTCGCCCGCATGCACGAGCCGGCCGTCGCGCAGCACCGCGACGCACTCGGCGACGCGCGCGAGTTCCTCGAGCCGGTGCGAGATGTAGACGATCGCGACACCGCGCGCCTTCAGCCGGTCGATCTGCTCGAACAGCAGCGCGACTTCGCGTGCGGTCAGCATTGCGGTCGGTTCGTCGAGTATCAGCACGCGGCAGTCGCCGATCAGGTTGCGCGCGATTTCGACCATCTGTTGATGGCCGATGCCGAGCGCGCCGACGGGCGTATCGGGATCGACCGTGTCGAGCCCGACCTGCGCCATCGCAGCGCGCGCGTCGTCGCGCAGCCGCGCGCGGTCGATGATCCCGAAGCGCCGCGGCAGGCGGTTCAGGAACAGGTTTTCGGCGACCGTCAGCGTCGGCAGCAGGTTCAGCTCCTGCATCACCATGCGCACGCCGAGCGCCTCGGCCTGCGTGCGGCTCGCGGGCGCATACGCTTGGCCGCCGAGCTGCATCGTGCCGGCGGTCGGTTCGACGAGCCCGCCGATGATCTTGGACAGCGTGCTCTTGCCGGCGCCGTTCTCGCCCGTCAACGCGAGCGCCTGGCCCGCCGCGAGCGTCAGCGTGACGTCGGCGAGCACGGGTTCGGTATAGGTCTTGCCGATACCGGATACGGACAGCACCGGGGCGGCTGAACGGGAGGGTTGGAAGGTCGGTTCCATCGCGATCCTGGTTGCGGCCGCGCGCACGCGGCGCGCGGGTGTGACGCTCACTAGTGCATGTGCATGCAGTGGCCGTGATCGCGCTCACACCGGATAACGGCCGCCGCGCCCGATTCTTGAGGGCGGCGGCCGCACCGGCGCGGCGTCACTTCGTCACGAGATCCACCGGCGTCTCGACCACGCCGGACATGTCGGCCTGCTTGCGATGCTCCGCGATCGCCTTGAGCGCCGTGTCGATGCCGAACACGGCCTGCTTCGCCGCGTACTGATCGGCGGTCGCGAGCACGCGGCCGTCCTTCAGCATCGGCTTGATCGCGTTGATGTTGTCGTAGCCGACCACGGCCACCTTGCCCTGCTTGCCGGCTGCGCGCACGGCCGACACGGCGCCGATCGCCATGTTGTCGTTGCCGCACAGCAGCGCCTTCAGGTTCGGGTATTCGTTGAGCATCGCGGCAGCCACCGCATTGCCCTTGTCGATCTCCCATTCGCCGGACTGCACCGATACGAC
Organism: Burkholderia sp. MS455; assembly: GCF_016899445.1. Classification (NCBI taxonomy): domain Bacteria; kingdom Pseudomonadati; phylum Pseudomonadota; class Betaproteobacteria; order Burkholderiales; family Burkholderiaceae; genus Burkholderia; species Burkholderia sp. MS455. The sequence continues at coordinate 1,708,720 of NZ_CP041779.1, read as the reverse complement.
CTTCATCCCGCCCGCCTTCATCGCGTCCTCGAAGCCGGCCGTGCGCTGCTGCGCATTGGTCGTCGTCGACACGCCTTCGAGGATGCCGACCTGGTCGCCCGCCTTCAGCTTCTTCGCGAGGTAGTCGCCGATCTTGCGCGCGCCCTTGCGGTTGTCGGGGCCGACGAACGGCACGTTCAGGTTCTTCGACTTCAGCACGTCAGGATCGAGCCGGTTATCGATGTTCACGACGATGACCCCCGCGTCGACGGCCTTCTTCACGACCGGCACGAGCGCCTTCGAATCGGCCGGCGCGAGCACGATCGCGTCGACCTTCGACACGATCATCTGCTCGACGATGCGGATCTGGTTCGCGGTGTCGGTCTCGTCCTTGATGCCATTGGTGATCAGGTCGAACTGATTCGCGTTGTGTTTCTGGTATTCCTTCGCGCCGGTTTCCATGGTCAGGAAGAACTCGTTGGCGAGCGACTTCATCACGAGCGCGACCTTCGGCTTGGCCGCAGATTGCGCGTGGACGGCCGGTGCGGCGGCGACCGCGACGGCGGCGAGCGCGACGGTCAGGAAGCGACGGCGAAAGCGGACATTCATACACATCTCCTGGCGACTGGCCCGAAGGGCCGGACTGTTGTTTTAATGTAAGCAAACGTTTGCGCCACACTACCCGGGCAATGGCCATCGATGCTGCTGTCGGTACCACGGAATGGAAGCGAGGCAGACGGCCGACTGCCTGGCGCGTGCTGTTGTTTACGCGCCGCCGCCGGCTGGAAGCCGGCGGAGTGAAAGCTATGCTGTACCGATTCGCTTCGGCGCGCAACCTGTCTGATCAATATTTAAGGGTTTTTTCGGAGTGCGCGATCGTGCGTCGCGACGCGCAAAAACCACACTTGCGCAGGCCGCCGCGCGTCACGCAGGGTCCTGCGGCACCGGCTCGTCTTCATCGGCCGACGGCGGCTCGCCGAAGCGGTTCACATGCGGCGTCCGGCAACGAAACCGTTCATCACGAACAACGCGATCGCGCCGACGCTCGGCACGAAGTGCAGCAGCATCCACCACCCGACTTGTCGATGCCGTGCAGCCGCTTCACGGCGACGGCAAGCGACGACCACACGGCGACGGCACATCCGCCGCTGCGCTGCGCATCGCCTCCGGCGAGCGCATGCCGCGCCGCCCGGCGCAACCGCCCGAACGGCGCGCGAAGCGCTGCCGTCAGACGGCTTCGCGCAACATCCCCGCGATTTCCGCTTCGTTCAGGTGCGGCGCGAACATCTCGATCAGCCGGTACGCATACGCGCGCAGGAACGCGCCCTTGCGCAGCCCGACCCGCGTCGTGCTCGCCTCGAACAGGTGCTGCGTATCGAGCGCGACGAGGCCCGTGTCGCGCTGCGGATCGTAAGCCATCGCCGCGACGACGCCGATCCCCATCCCGAGCTCGACATAGGTCTTGATCACGTCCGCGTCGATCGCGGTCAGCACGACGTCGGGCACGGCGCCCGCCTGCGCGAACGCCTGGTCGATGTGCGAGCGGCCCGTGAAATCCTGGTCGTACGTGATGATCGGGTACTCGGCGATTTCGTCGAGCGTCAGGTTCTCGCGGCCGACGAGCGGATGGCCCTTCGGCACGACGACCGTGTGGTGCCACGAATAGCACGGGAACGTGACGATGTCCGGATAGCGGTCGAGCGCCTCGGTCGAGATGCCGAGATCGGCCTCGCCGTTCAGGATCATCTGCGCGATCTGCTGCGGGCTGCCCTGACGCAACGCGAGATGCACCTTCGGAAACACGTCGGTGAACTGCCGGATCACCTTCGGCAGCGCGTAGCGCGCCTGCGTGTGCGTGGTCGCGACGACGAGGTGGCCGCTGTCCTGGTCCGCGAACTGGCGTGCGACGCGGCGCAGGTTCTCGGCGTCGAGCAGCATCCGCTCGATCAACTGGTGCACGGCCTTGCCCGGCTCCGTGAGGCCCGTCAGCCGCTTGCCGCGCCGAATGAAGATGTCGACGCCCAGCTCATCCTCGAGATCCTTGATCTGTTTCGACACGCCCGACTGCGACGTGTACAGCACGTTCGCGACTTCCGTCAGGTTCATGTTCTGGCGCACCGCTTCGCGCACGAACCGCAATTGCTGAAAATTCATGGGTATGCCTCTTAGGCTGTCGTTGTTTGATAGTCGAATCGGAGCGAATTCCGCCCCCTGCCCTGCATGCTCGCTTCAACGCGCGGGAAACACGCGCACCGCGCGCGGCACGGCCGTCGCGCCGTCGCCGACCTGCAGCGAGAGCGCACGCCACGCATCGCGATCGAGCTCCGCCTCGAGCGCACCGCCCGCGCGCGCCTCGAGCTCGACGCGCACCGAGCCGCCCAGCGGGATCACGCGGCGCACGTCCACGGCGATGCCGTCCCGGTGCCCTTCTCCTGCCGGCCAAAGCTGCAGGTCGTGCGGCCGCACGTATGCGTTCGCGGGGCCCGCGAAGTCGGCGTCCACCTCGATCGGTGCAGCGGCGCCCTCGGCGACGAAGCCGCGCCCGGCGACCGTGCCCGGCAGCCGGTTCGCCGCGCCGAGGAACTCGTACACGAACGCGCTCCGCGGATGATCGTAGACGTCCTGCGGGCTGCCGACCTGCTCGACGTGGCCGCGGTTCAGCACGACGATTCGATCGGCCACCTCCAGCGCCTCCTCCTGGTCGTGCGTGACGAAGATCGTCGAGATGTGCAGGTCGTCGTGCAGACGGCGCAGCCAGCCGCGCAGCTCCTTGCGGACCTTCGCGTCGAGCGCGCCGAACGGTTCGTCAAGCAGCAGCACCTTCGGCTCTACCGCGAGCGCACGGGCCAGCGCGATGCGCTGGCGCTGGCCGCCCGACAGCTCGGACGGGTAGCGCTGCGCGAGCCAGTCGAGCTGCACGAGCTTCAGCAGCTCGTGCACCTTGTCGCGAATCGCGGCTTCCGACGGCCGCTCGCGGCGCGGCTTCACGCGCAGCCCGAACGCGACGTTCTCGAACACCGTCATGTGGCGGAACAGCGCGTAGTGCTGGAACACGAAACCGACCTGACGGTCGCGCGCGCCGACCGACGCGACGTCGAGCCCCTGCAGCACGACCTGGCCGGCGTCCGCGTGCTCGAGGCCCGCGATCACGCGCAGCAGCGTGGTCTTGCCGCAGCCGGACGGCCCGAGCAGCGCGACCAGCTCGCCGGCAGGGAAGTCGAGCGACACGTTGTCGAGCGCCGTGAAATCGCCGAAGCGCTTCTGAAGGTTACGGACGGTGATACCCATTCTGGTTGCCTCTTTACGATTTCGACGAAACGGCGGCGACAGGGCCGGCATGTGCGGGAACGGCGTCGCGCGCGCCGGCCAGTTCGGCGGCGAGATGACGCTCGGCGAGCAGCTTCAGCGCGAGCGTGACGAGCGCGAGCAGCGCCAGCACCGACGCCACCGCGAACGCCGCCGCGAAGTTGTATTCGTTGTACAGGATCTCGACGTGCAGCGGCATCGTGTCGGTCACGCCGCGGATGTGGCCCGACACGACCGATACCGCGCCGAATTCGCCCATCGCGCGCGCGTTGCACAGGATCACGCCGTACAGCAGGCCCCACCTCACGTTCGGCAGCGTCACGCGGCGGAAGATCTGCCAGCCCGACGCGCCGAGCACGCGCGCGGCTTCTTCCTCGTCGGTGCCCTGCGCCTGCATCAGCGGAATCAGCTCGCGCGCGACGAACGGGAACGTGACGAAGATCGTCGCGAGCACGATGCCCGGCACCGCGAAAATGATCTGCACGTCGTGATCCTGCAGCCACGGCCCGAGCCAGCCCTGCGCGCCGAACAGCAGCACGTATACGAGGCCCGAGATCACCGGCGACACGGAGAACGGCAGGTCGATCAGCGTCGTCAGCAGCGCCTTGCCGCGGAATTCGAACTTCGCGATCGCCCATGATGCGCACACGCCGAATACGAGATTCAGCGGCACGGCGATCGCGGCGACGATCAGCGTGAGCTTGATTGCCGCCCATGCGTCGGGATCGGCCAGCGATTCGAGATAGAAGCCGACGCCCTTTCTCAGCGCCTCGACGAACACCGCGGCGAGCGGCACGACGAGGAAGAACGCGAGGAACGCCAGCGCGATGCCCGTGAGCAGCCAGCGCACGACGCGCGACTCGCTGACGGGGTCGAGCCGGTTTGCGGCGCGCCCTTGCGCGGCCGACGACGGGGTTTTCAGCACGACGGTGGCCTCCTGGCTCATTGCTGGCCTCCTGCTGCGGTTGCGGTTGCGGTGACGGTCGCGGGGCCGCTTGCGCCCTTGCCGGACGAGCCGCGGCTCGTCCGGCGCTGCAAATACCATTGCAGCGTGTTGATCAGCAGCAGCATCAGGAACGACACGACCAGCATCACGACCGCGAGCGCGGTCGCGCCCGCGTAGTCGTATTGCTCGAGCTTCGTGATGATGAGCAGCGACGTGATCTCGGATTTCATCGGCACGTTGCCGGCGATGAAGATCACCGACCCGTATTCGCCGAGCGCGCGCGCGAACGCCAGCGCGAAACCGGTCAGCAGCGCCGGCAGCACGGCCGGCAGCACGACGCGGCGGAACGTCAGCCAGCGCGATGCGCCGAGGCATGCGGCGGCCTCTTCCTGCTCGCGCTCGAAATCCTCGAGCACCGGCTGCACGGTGCGCACGACGAACGGCAGCCCGATGAAGGTCAGCGCGACCAGCACGCCGGCCGGCGTGAACGCGATCTTGACGCCGAGCGGCGCGAGATACTGGCCGACCCAGCCGTTGGTCGCGTAAACGGCCGCAAGCGAGATGCCGGCGACCGACGTCGGCAGCGCGAACGGCAGGTCGACGATCGCATCGACGAGGCGCTTGAACGGGAACGTGTAGCGCACGAGCACCCACGCGACGAGGAAGCCGAACACGGCGTTGATCAGCGCGCCGCCGAGCGCGGCCGAGAACGTCAGCCGGTACGACGCGAGCACGCGCGGCGACGCGACGGCGGTGACGAACTGGTCCCACGACAGCGTCGCGGTTTTCAGGAACGTGGCGGCGAGCGGAATCAGCACCACGAGGCTCAAATAGGCCACCGTGATGCCTAGCGTCACGCCGAAACCGGGCAGCGCGCTCGGCTTGCGAAAGGTGTACGTCGTCATCGGATGCTCTTGCTGGGTCGATGCTGCTCATGGGCCCGACGCAAACGCCGGCGCGATGAATTGCGCCGGCGGCCCGTCGGGGATGCGGCGCGCTGTCGTGGCGCGCCGCTGTCGTTATGGCGTTACTGCGGCTTGTAGATCGAGTCGAACACGCCGCCGTCCGCGAAATGCGTCTTCTGCGCATTCGTCCAGCCGCCGAACGTGTCGTCGACCGTGTACAGCTTCAGCTTCGGGAACTGCTTCGTCAGTTCCGCCGGCACGCTCTTCGAACGCGGCCGGTAGTAGTTGCGCGCCGCGATCTCCTGGCCCTGCGGGCTGTACAGGAAGTTCAGGTACGCGTCGGCCAGCTTGCGCGTGCCCTTCTTGTCGACCACCTTGTCGACCACCGCGACGGGCGGCTCGGCCAGGATGCTCACCGACGGCACGACGATCTCGAACTTGTCGGTACCGAATTCCTTGACCGACAGGAATGCCTCGTTTTCCCATGCGATCAGCACGTCGCCGATCCCGCGCTGCACGAAGCTCGTGGTCGCGCCGCGCGCACCCGAATCGAGCACGCCCGCGTTCTTGTAGAGCTTCGTGACGAACTCCTTCGCCGTCTGCTCGTTGCCGCCCGGCTTGTGCACCGCATACGCCCACGCGGCCAGGTAGTTCCAGCGCGCGCCGCCCGACGTCTTCGGGTTCGGCGTGACGATCGAGATGCCCGGCTTGGTCAGGTCGTCCCAGTCCTTGATCCCCTTCGGATTGCCCTTGCGCACGAGGAACACGATCGTCGACGTGTACGGCGACGCGTTGTCGGGCAGGCGTTTCTGCCAGTCCTTGTTGACGAGCCCCTTGTTCGCGAGCGCGTCGATGTCGTACGCGAGCGCCAGCGTGACGACGTCGGCCTGCAGGCCGTCGAGCACCGAGCGCGCCTGTGCGCCCGAGCCGCCGTGCGACTGCTTGAAGTTGACCGTCTCGCCCGTCTTCGCCTTCCACTCCTTGCCGAACGCCTGGTTGAAGTCCTGATACAGCTCGCGCGTCGGGTCGTACGACACGTTCAGGAAGGTCGTATCGGCCTGGGCGTGTGTCGCGACGCCCAGCGCCGCCGCCGCGCCCAGCGCGAGTGTTGCGATCAGGCGGCCCACTCCGCCCGCCAGCCCCGTATTGCGCTTCGCCATCCTTGGTTCTCCAGTGTTGTCGGTATTGCGATGTCGGGCCAGTCTAGCGAACGGCTTACATGATTAAAAATAATCGTTCCTCATTTTTTAATACTCAAAAGTGCTAACGCATACGGGATGGACGGTTGCGGCAGATGAACCGGCGTCCGGACGTCGCGAAATCGCGCCGGAACCGGCGCGATCGCGTCGAACCTCAAGTAACGCTTGAAATTCCCGAAGTACTGTATAAAAATACAGCTCACTGTCTATCCATACAGTTGAGCCATGACCAAACTCACCGCCCGTCAGCAGCAAGTGTTCGACTTGATCCGTCGCGCGATCGAGCGCTCCGGATTCCCGCCCACCCGTGCCGAGATCGCGGCCGAACTGGGCTTCAGCTCGCCGAATGCAGCCGAGGAGCACCTGCGCGCATTGGCGCGCAAGGGAGTGATCGAGCTGGCCGCCGGCGCATCGCGCGGCATCCGCCTGCTCGGCATCGACGACGCCCCGCACCAGTTCACGCTGCCGCACGCCGGCCTGATGCAACTGTCGCTGCCGCTCGTCGGCCGCGTCGCGGCCGGTAGCCCGATCCTCGCGCAGGAGCACATCTCGCAGCATTACGCGTGCGATCCCGCACTGTTTTCCAGCAAGCCCGACTACCTGCTGAAGGTACGCGGCCTGTCGATGCGCGACGCCGGCATTCTTGACGGCGACCTCCTCGCCGTGCAGAAGCGCACGGAAGCGAAGGACGGCCAGATCATCGTCGCGCGTCTCGGCGACGACGTCACGGTCAAGCGCCTGATGCGCCGGCCGGGCGGTCTCGAGCTGATCGCGGAGAACCCGGATTACGAAAACATCTTCGTCAAGGCCGGCAGCGCGGAATTCGCGCTGGAAGGCATCGCCGTCGGGCTGATCCGATCAGGCGAACTCTGACATTCCGTCTCGCTGAGGAGAACATCATGGAACGCCTTGCCCGTCTGCTGCCTTTCCGTCAATTCGGTCGCCTGCGTCATCTGCGCGGCCGCACGCCTTGCGCACCGCTGTCCGCGGCAGCGCCTGTGAAAGAAGAAGTCGCAGTCGAACGGCAGGCGTCCCTGCTGCCGTCGGCGCTCCCCGCTTTCGCGCGGGTATCGCTGAATGCCGGCCTGAATCATGCGGAACCCGCGCGCCGCGCGCCGGTGCGCGTCTATCACGGCCGGTCGCGCCTGATCATGGTCGGCACGATCGATGCCGTGTGCCGGATGATCGATCGCTGCATCGCGGAGGAACGATCGGCCGCGCAAGGCGGTCTCTGATTGCGGAACATTCCCGCACCGGAGGCAACGTGACTGGATCTTCGGGCCGCACATGGCGGCTCAAGCCCCTGCTGATCGTCGTACTGGCCGCCGCCGTCATTGCGGCGATCGGTTATGCATACGCATCGCCATACGTCGCGCTCGGTCGCCTGAAATCGGCGATCGATTCGCGCGATGCGCAGGCCATCAGTGAATATGTCGATTTTCCGTCGCTGCGCATCAGCCTGAAGCAGCAGGTCACGGAAGAGTTGATGCGCCGGATCGACGCGGTGAAGAAGGAGAATCCGTTCGCGGTGATCGGTGCGCTGATCGGGTCCGCACTGATCGGCCCGCTGGTCGATGCGTACGCGACCCCGGAGGGCGTGGCCGCGCTGATGAGCGGATTGCCGCCGCGCGGCAATCCGGGCGAGCGTCCGCCCGAATGGTCGAATCTGCCGCAAGGCAATGCACCGGGCAGCGCACCGGCCGCACCGCCAGCCAATCCGGCTCCGGCGAGCGCAGCCGTTCCGGTCAGCAACGCAGCCGCGGCAGCAGCATCGCCGGCACCGGCATCTCCCGCACCGGCCAACGCGAACGATGCAACGCACACGCCGCACCAGCAGCAAACCAGTGCCGGCTACCGGAATGTCGATGAATTCGTCGTGACCTACCAGCGCAGCGCCGACGGCACGCGCTATGCGGCAGTATTCCACCGCTTCGGGCTGTTTTCGTGGAAGTTGTCCGCGATCGACCTGCATGCGTAGCCGGTCGCGCGCGACGCCCGCGCCGCGGATGCAGTGCGGCGCCTGACCGGTGCGAATCGCCGGTCAGGCAATCATTGCGTCATTGGATCATTTGCCGCTCGCCGTGGCCGCTTCACGCTCGCGCGCGATTTCGGCCTTCTGCTCCTCCGCCGACGAACACGCAACCAGAATGCTGCAGTTCACGCGATCGAGCAGTTGCGTATTGCCCGACCCCATCCACCATCTCGATAGCCCGCTGCGGCACCGGTGGCCGACGACGACGAGGTCTACCTTCAGCTCCGACGCGAGATTCGCGATTTCGTCGATCGGATAGCCGAACGCGAAATGGCCTTCGGCCTGCACGCCGCGCTCGCGCAGCCAGTTCACGCCTTCCTGCAGGATTTCGCGCGCGGTTTCCTCGAAGCGGCCGCACGCAACGTCGGTCAGCAAACCCGCGCTTTGCGCAATGCTCGAACGCATGTCGACGACCGACAGCAAGTGCGTTTCGGCCTTCAGGTCCATTGCGAGATTGGCGCCGCAACGCAATGCCTTGCGCCCTTCGAGCGAGCCGTCGTAACACAGCAAAATCTTGTTGTAGCTAGCCATGAAACCTCCCTATCGCGACAACGAGCCTACGCATTCATCATGGTGCGCCGCAATTCAGGACGCAAGGGATGGAAAACGCTGATTCGCCCCGCTCGGCGCGTGCGCGATGATGCGGTGCACGATCGGTGCACACCTGCATCGCACCGTGCAGGCCTGCCCTGAAGAGACGCAGCCGATGCACTAGAATGGCTCGTTCGTATTCCAGCAGGCCATAACGTGCCGGCGTCGCGCGCTTCGGTCATGCCCCTGTGACCCGCATTCGTCCGATCCGTTCGCCAACCGGCCACGCATCGGGCGGCGGAACCACCCGCTTACAACGACAACATGCCCATGTCCGTCGCACCGATCGATCTCCGCAACGTCGAAAAGCGCTATGGCGACAAACTCGTCGTCAACGGCCTGTCCTTCAACGTACAGGCCGGCGAATGCTACGGCCTGCTCGGGCCGAACGGCGCCGGCAAGACCACTACGCTGAAGATGTTGCTCGGCCTCGCGTATCCCGATGCGGGCACCATTTCGCTGTGCGGCGAACCTGTTCCATCGCGAGCGCGGCATGCGCGCCAGCGTGTCGGCGTCGTCCCGCAGTTCGACAATCTCGACCCCGACTTCACCGTGCGCGAAAACCTGCTCGTGTTCAGCCGCTATTTCGGGATGTCGGCTCACGCTGCGCGCGCGCTCGTGCAGCCGCTGCTCGAATTCGCGAAGCTCGAGAACAAGGCCGACGCGAAGGTCGGCGAGCTGTCGGGCGGCATGAAGCGCCGCCTCACGCTCGCCCGCGCGCTCGTCAACGACCCCGACGTGCTGGTGCTCGACGAGCCGACGACGGGCCTCGATCCGCAGGCGCGGCACCTGATGTGGGAGCGGCTGCGCTCGCTGCTCGCGCACGGCAAGACGATCCTGATCACCACGCATTTCATGGAAGAAGCCGAACGCCTGTGCGACCGCCTGTGCGTGATCGAGGAAGGCCGCAAGATTGCCGAAGGCGCGCCGCATGCGCTGATCGAATCGGAGATCGGCTGCGACGTGATCGAAATCTACGGGCCCGATCCGGCCGCGCTGCGCGACGAGTTGTCGGCGTTCGCGAAGCGCACCGAGATCAGCGGCGAAACGCTGTTCTGCTACGTGAACGACCCGGAGCCGCTCAGCGCGCGACTCAAGGGTCGCTCTGGGTTGCGCTATCTGCATCGCCCGGCCAATCTGGAGGATGTATTCCTGCGGCTCACGGGCCGCGAAATGCAGGACTGATCGACCATGGACGTCCGCAACTATTCCGCCACCGCACCTTCGGCACCGCCGCGCGAATCACGCTTCGCGATCGCGATGCCGGCGAACGCAACCAACTGGGTCGCCGTATGGCGGCGCAACTATCTCGTCTGGCGCAAGCTCGCGCTCGCGTCGATGTTCGGCAATCTTGCCGATCCGATGATCTATCTGTTCGGGCTCGGTTTCGGGCTCGGCCTGATGCTCGGCCATGTCGATGGTGTGTCGTATATCGCGTTCCTCGCAGCCGGCACGGCCGGGTCGAGCGTGATGATGTCCGCGAGCTTCGAATCGATGTATTCGGGCTTCTCGCGGATGCACGTGCAGCGCACCTGGGAAGCGATCATGCATACGCCGCTCGCGCTCGGCGACATCGTGCTCGGCGAGATCGTCTGGGGAGCCAGCAAGGCCATGCTGTCGGGGGCCGCGATCATGCTCGTCGCGGGTGCGCTCGGCTATGCGCAGTTTCCGTCGATGCTCGCGGCGCTGCCCGTGATCGCGCTCGCGGGCCTCGCGTTTGCCAGCGTCGCGATGATCGTCACGGCGCTCGCGCCGTCCTACGATTTCTTCATGTTCTATCAGACGCTCGTGCTGACGCCGATGCTGCTGCTGTCGGGCGTGTTTTTCCCGATCACGCAGTTGCCGCCGGTCGCGCAGCACGCCGCGCATGCGCTGCCGCTCGCGAACGCGGTCGAGCTGATCCGGCCCGCGATGCTTGGCCGGCCCGCGACGGACGTCGCGTTGCATGTTGCGGTGCTCGCCGGCTATGCGGTCGGCGGATTCCTGCTGTCCGCGTGGCTGTTCCGGCGGCGGATGATGCGCTGACGGCCGGCGCGCGCAGCGCCGGCTTCATGCGGCGACGTTACTCGTCGTCGTCGCTCCACGGAATCTCGACGTCGGTCAGGAACGCGACGGTCGCGAGCGGGCCGCCTTCCTGGCGGCCGAGCTTGCCGTCCGCGCGATGCCATTCGACGCGGAACTGCGTGCCCGGATCGTCGGCGACCAGGTAGACCGAGCGCAGTTCTTCCTTGTCGGCTTCGTCCACCGGGCCGTCGAACGACACCAGCATCTTCTGCGGCCACACCCCGTTGACGGGATCGTAAATGCGGTCGCCCTGCGGAATGTCGATGCTGGCGTCGACGCCGATCGTTGCGGAGGCCTCGATGATCATCGTGCCGAGTGCGTTCAGCACGGCAGTTGCCCGCGCGGAATTGGCCTGGCGGATCGCGAGATCGCCGCGCGTCAGCGCCTTTTCGAGTCGAGGATGAATCTTCGGTTGGGTCATGCGTTTTCCTGTTTGCTTCTTGTAAAGGGCGCCGCACGCGTGAAGCCGCGGCGCCGGATGAATACGACGATCGCGCCCGCCCGGCGCGCCGCTCGCGCGCGTCAGAACCCGAACGCGACCGCGAGCAGGCCGCTCACGATCCCGAACACGACGACGAGGGTCGCGACGATCGCCAGCATGTAGGGCTTGAACGAACGCGCGAGCATTGCGAGCGACGGCACGCTGATCGGCGGCAGCGTCAGCAGCAGCGCGGCGGCCGGGCCAACGCCCATGCCGAGCGACAGCATCGCCTGGATGATCGGCACCTCGCCCGCCGTCGGGATCACGAACAGCATGCCCGCGACCGCGAACGCGACGATCCAGCCGAGATGATTGCCGATGTCCGGGCCGATGTGCGGGAACAGCCATGCGCGCGCGGCGCCGAGCAGCAGCACGAGCACGATGTATTCGGGCACGAGTCGCACGGCCATGCGGGCAAGCAGCTTCACCCAGCGGGCGAACGGATTGCCGGCCGCGGCCTGTTCGGCCGCCAGCGCGGCGAGCTGCGCATCGTCGATGCTGCGGTCTTCAGGGCGAGCAATGCGGTTCAGCAGATAACCGATCCCGAACACCATTGCAATGCCGAGCACGAGGCGCAGCGCGCTCCAGTGCCAGCCGAGCACGAAGCCCATGAAGACCAGCGCCGCCGGATTCAGCACCGTGTTGCCGAGCCAGAACGCGACCGCGCCGCCCGGCGACGCATGGCGCGCACGCAGCCCCGCGACGACCGGCGCCGCGCAGCACGTGCACATCATCCCGGGCAGCGACAGCAGGCCGCCCGCGGCGACACTGCCGAAGCCCGTGCGGCCGAGCACGCGCGCGACCCAGTGTGCGGGCAGCAGCGCCTGCACGGCCGAACCGAGCAACAGGCCCAGTACCATCGCCTGCCAGATCGCCTTGCCGTACGCCCACGCATAGTCGAGCGCAGCCTTCAGCGACGGCTCGGGTGCGGCCGCCGACGTGCCCATCAGGATCGACTGGCCGATCGAATGGTGTTCGGCGGCAACGAACGCCTTGTTGTAGTACGGGAACCATTTCACATAGAACAGTCCCGCGACCGCGATCAGCAGGAAGGTCATCCAGCCGAGGGCCGGATTGGGTTGGGTGCGTGTGGTCGTCATCGTGTAGTCGTCGATTGGTCTTTATCGGTTTCGGGTTTCGCGCCTGCCGCAAGCGCGGCCGACGCGGGCAGCCCAGCCTGCGCGAGTTGGGCCAGCAGCGCGCTGGCCTGATCGCGCACGTCGGCCGCGTTGGGCCGGAAAACGAACGTCAGCGCCCGGTTCGGCTTGCCGTACGTCGCGCGGTAGGTGCGCGCATAAGCGGGATCGTAATGCTTGTCGATCAGCAAGGTGAACAGTTCGGCCCGCGCGTTCGCATCGATCAGCGCGTTCCAGTGCGCGACCTCTTCGCGGCTGTGCAGGCCGATCAGCCGACGGAGCTGCGCCTTGAACGCGGCCGGTTCGTCGAACAGGTGGCCGTAATCGTCGAGCAGGAACGCGATGCGCTCGTCGTGCGCCGCTTCGACCTGCACCCACGGCCCCGCGTGAAACGCGTCGATCAGCGCGATCGGCAACTGCACGAGCCCGATCCTGCGGCTTTCCGATTCGACGAACACCGGCCATTCGGGGTCGAAACGTCCGAGCGTTTCAACGAGCCCCGAATCGAACCCCTTCTGCGCCGGCTGCGGCGTGCCCGGCAGTGCGCCGAGCAGCGAGCCGCGATGGCACGCGAGCGCCTCGAGATCGAGCGTCTGCGCGCCCGCGTCGCGCAGCGCGTTCAGCAGGCGCGTCTTGCCGCAGCCGGTGTGGCCGACGAGCGCGATATAACGAAAGCGCGTCGGCAGCGTGTCGAGCGTCGCGCATACCGAGCGGCGGTACGCCTTGTACCCGCCGTCGAGCTGGCGCGCCTGCCAGCCGATCAGGTTGAACCAGGCCGTCATCGAGCCGGAGCGCTTGCCGCCGCGCCAGCAATAGATCAGCGGCCGCCAGTTGCGCGGACGGTCGGCGAACGTCGTGTCGAGATGGCGTGCGATGTTGCGCGCGACCATCGCCGCGCCGACGCGGGTCGCCTCGTAGGGCGACACCTGGCGGTACATCGTGCCGACGAGCACGCGCTCTTCGTTGCTGAGCACGGGCGCGTTCAGCGCGCCGGGAATGTGGTCCTCGGCGAACTCGAGCGGCGTGCGCACGTCGATGATCTCGTCGAACTCGCCGGCGCGATCGAGGGTGACAATCAGGTTCTTCAATTTGGCGTCGAACAGGGGCGATGCGGCTCGATGAGCCGCATGGGCGCGGAAGGCGGATTGGCGATTATCTCACGGGCCGGCGTCTCGGGCCGCGCGCGGCGGCCGGCGGCGACGATGCGACCTGCATCGCGTCGATCAGATGGTCGCGGAACGCCCGTACCGACGCGGGCAGATCGCGCCCCGCCATCGTCTGCACCTGAATGCTGCGCTCACGAAGCTGCGGGTTCGTCACGGGCACGACGACGAAGCCGTCCGCATCGAAGCGGTCGCGCACCGACAGCAGCCCCGTGAACATCACCGCGCCCGTGCGCCGTGCATAGCCGTACATCGCCGCGGTGTTGTTGCTCGTCAGTTCGGGCTCGAGCAGCAGCCCGTCGAGCGCGCACGCGATGTCGATCAACTGGCGCACCGTCGTGCCCGCCTCGGGCAGTACGTGCGGATGCCGCGCGACATCGGCGAGCGACACCGCGGCGCGCGCCGCAAGCGGATGGTCGCGCCGCACCAGCGCGAAGATCGGTGCTCGCTCGGTGTGCTCGACACGCACGCCTTTCTCCGGTGCGAGGCTGAAGGTCAGCGCGACGTCCACGTCGCCGTCGCGCACACGCCGCGTCGCGTCCGCCGGCGACACGACCCACACGGAGAAATCGACGCCCGGGTGGCGCGCCTTGAAGCTCGCGAGCGCGCCAGGCAGGAAATCGATCGCGAACCCTTCCGAGCACGCGATCTTCAGCAGGCTGCCGTGCAGCGCGTCGAGTCCGCCGATGTCCTTCATCACATGCTCGGCCTCCAGCAGGCTGCGCTGCGCGAAGGCCAGCAGCCGCTCGCCGGCCTCCGACAACGCCATCCCGCGCGGCCGGCGCTCGAACAGCGGCGCGCCGAGCTCGCTTTCGAGCTTCGCGATCTGGCGGCTGATCGCCGATACAGCCACGTGCAGCCGCGCGGACGCGTCGCTGATCGAGCCGGTGCGCGCCACCTCGACGAAATACCGCAGCGCCAGGCCATGCAGGAAAGCCGCCATCGTTCTGTCTCCGCGCCGTTCCCGGCCGCGCTGCTTTGCCTTTTCGGCAAAGGAAGGTTCGAAATTCGATCATTGTGACAAAAAAAACGGCTTCCTAGAATCGATCGCACTTCACGCTGCACGCGCGATCCGCGCACGCCGCCAGCCCGACCGAGGAGACCCGATTTGAGCCGTACCGCCGCCATCCAGCACGCGCTGAACCAGTTCGAATCCGGTGCGTTCTTCGCGACCCTGAGCCGCCGCGTCGGCATGCGCACCGAAAGCCAGGAAAGCGGCACCGAAGCCGCGCTGCGCGCCTACCTCACCGACGAGATCGCGCCGGAAGCCGCCCGCCTCGGCTTCACGTCGCGGATCGTCGACAATCCCGTCGACGGCGGCGGCCCGTTCCTGCTCGCATCGCGCCACGAGGACGACGCGCTGCCGACCGTGCTGATCTACGGTCACGGCGACGTCGTGCGCGGCTACGACGCACAGTGGCGCGCGCCGCTGTCGCCGTGGACGCTGACGGCCGACGGCGACCGCTGGTACGGCCGCGGCAGCGCCGACAACAAGGGCCAGCACACGATCAACCTGGCCGCGCTGGCGAGCGTGCTCGACGCGCGCGGCGGCCGGCTCGGTTTCAATGCGAAGCTGCTGATCGAGATGGGCGAGGAAACGGGTTCGCCGGGCCTCGACGCGCTGTGCCGCCAGGAGCGCGACGCGCTCGCGGCCGACGTGCTGATCGCGTCCGACGGCCCGCGTATCGCCGCCGCGCGCCCGACCGTGTTCCTCGGCTCGCGCGGCTCGGTCAACTTCAGGCTGAGCCTGCGCGCTCGCGACGGCGCGCACCACTCCGGCAACTGGGGCGGGCTGCTGCGCAATCCGGCGATCGTGCTCGCGCATGCGCTCGCGAGCCTCGTCGACGCGCGCGGCGCGATTCGCGTCGCGGGGCTGCGCCCGCCGCCGATCCCGGCCGCCGTGCGCGACGCGCTCGCCGATCTTTCCGTCGGCGGCGGCCCCGGCGATCCGACGCTCGACGCCGACTGGGGCGAGCCCGGCCTGTCCGCGGCCGAGCGCGTGTTCGGCTGGAACACGTTCGAGATCCTCGCGTTCAAGGCCGGCAACCCCGAGCACCCCGTCAATGCGATCCCGCCCACCGCGTATGCGCACTGCCAGTTGCGCTTCGTCGTCGGCACCGACTGGCAAGCGCTGCATGCGCACCTGCGCGCGCACCTCGATGCGCACGGTTTCGGCGACATCGAGATCGACATCGAACGCGGCGCACCGGCGACGCGCGTGCCGCCGGACGATCCGTGGGTCCGCTGGGCCGTCGCATCGCTGGCGCGGACCACCGGCAAGAAGCCCGCGATCCTGCCGAATCTCGGCGGCACGCTGCCGAATGAAGTGTTCGCCGACACGCTCGGGCTGCCGACGCTGTGGGTGCCGCACTCGTACCCGGCGTGCTCGCAGCATGCGCCCGACGAGCACCTGCTCGCGAGCGTCGTCAGCGAGGGGCTGCAGATGATGGCCGGCCTCTTCTGGGATCTCGGCGACGATGCACCGCCCGTTCGCCGCGCGGCGCCCGCCGCGGCCGGCGCCACCCTGTAACGCGCTTCGCCCCTTTCTCGGGACCTGCACACACGATGAATACGACCACCCTGACCTCGCAGGAAGCCGCCCGCCCCAGCGCCGCGAAGATCCGGCGCATCATCTTCGCGGCGTCGATCGGCAACGCGCTCGAATGGTTCGACCTGATCGTCTACGGCTTCTTCGCGGTGACGATCGCCAAGCTGTTCTTCCCCGCGACGAGCGAGGCGACCTCGCTGATGCTGACGCTCGGCACGTTCGGGCTGTCCTACCTGATCCGGCCGATCGGCGGCTTCGTGCTCGGCGCGTACGCGGACCGTGCGGGCCGCAAGGCGTCGCTGCTGCTGTCGATCGCGATGATGATGGCCGGCACGCTGCTGATCGCGCTGATGCCGACCTACGCATCGATCGGCATTCTCGCGCCGCTCGGGATCATGCTGTCGCGGCTGATGCAGGGTTTTTCCGCGGGCGGCGAATTCGCAAGTTCGACCGCATTCCTCGTCGAACATGCGCCGCAGCGGCGCGGTTTCATGTCGAGCTGGCAATTCGCGAGCCAGGGCCTCGCGACGCTGCTCGCATCGGGCTTCGGCGCGCTGCTGACGTCCACGCTGACAACCGCGCAACTCGAAAGCTGGGGCTGGCGCGTGCCGTTCCTGTTCGGTCTCGCGATCGGACCGGTCGGGCTGTACATCCGCCGCTACGTCGACGAAGGCGTCGAGTTCAAGACGCAGGCACGCTCCGAAGCGCCGGTGCGCGAACTGTTCGCGGACCAGAAGCTGCGGCTGCTGTTGTCGATCGGTGCGCTGGTGATCTCGACCGCAATCAATTACATGGTGCTGTACATGCCGACCTACGCGATCAAGCAGCTCGGGCTGCCTGCGTCGACGGGCTTCGCGGCGACGCTCGCGACCGGCTTCGTGCTGACGCTCGTCACGCCGGTCGTCGGCCATCTGTCCGATCGCACCGGGCGGATCCGCATGATGGCGGTCGCGGCCGTCCTGATGCTCGTCACCGTGTGGCCGACGTTCGCGTGGCTCACGCGCCACGCGTCGTTCGCGACGATGCTCGCCGCACTGGTCTGGATCGGTGCGATGAAAGCGATGTACTGCGGCGCGCTGCCGGCACTGATGGCCGAGCTGTTTCCGTCGCAGACGCGCGCGACGGGCCTCGCGGTCAGCTACAACACGGGCGTCACGCTGTTCGGCGGCTTCGCGCCGTTCGTCATCACCTGGCTGATCAGCACGACCGGCAACCGGCTGTCGCCGGCGTTCTACCTGATGGGCTGCGCACTGCTGAGCCTTGCCGCGCTGTTCGTCGCGCGCACGCGGCTCAAGATGCGGTAACGCAACCGGCGACGGCGCGCCGCTGCGGCCCCGTCGCGGCATCGCTGCCGCGCGGGCCGCACGCCGTTTACGGCGCCGGGTTCGGCTGCAGTTCGTGCAGCGCGTCGATCTCGGCGAGGATCTCGTCGGGCAGCTTCACGGCGATGCTGCCGATGTTCTCCTTCAACTGCTCGAGCGATGTTGCACCGACCAGGTTGCTGCGCACGAATGGCCGGCTGTTGACGAACGCGAGCGCAAACTGCGCGGGCGACAGCCCGTGGCGCTTCGCGAGCGCGACGTAGCGCGACGTCGCCTCGACAGCCTGCGGCTTGCTGTAGCGCTGGAAGCGCTCGAACAGCGTGATGCGCGCGCCGGCCGGGCGCGCGCCGTTCTCATACTTGCCGGACAGCCAGCCGAATGCGAGCGGCGAATACGCGAGCAGGCCGACGCCATCGCGATGCGTGAATTCCGACAGCCCGTTCTCGAACGTGCGGTTCAGCAGGCTGTACGGATTCTGGATGCTCGCGATGCGCGGCAGCCCGAGCTTCTCGGCCGCGCGCAGGAACTGCGCGACGCCCCACGGCGTTTCATTCGACACGCCGATCGCGCGCACCTTGCCGGCTTTCACGAATTCCGCGAGTACGCCGAGGGTTTCCTCGATCGGCACCGTGTACGCGTCGTCGACCCACGGATACGCGGGACGGCCGAACGTCGTCGTGCTGCGATCGGGCCAGTGCAGCTGGTAGAGATCGACATAGTCGGTCTGCAGCCGCTTGAGGCTGCCGTCGAGCGCCTCGGTCAGGTTCTTGCGGTCGAACTGGTTGCCTTCGCCACGAATATGGCGCGGGTTGTGCGGCTGCCGTGCCGGGCCCGCGATCTTCGTCGCAAGCACGATCCGGTCGCGCTGCGCGCGATGCTGCGCGAGCCAGGTGCCGATGTACTGCTCGGTGCGCCCTTGCGTGTCGGGCTTCGGCGGCACCGGATACATCTCCGCGGCATCGATCAGCGTCACGCCCTGCGCGATCGCGTAGTCGATCTGCTCGTGCGCGTCGCGCTCCGAATTCTGTTCGCCCCACGTCATCGTGCCGAGACCGACCAGGCTGACCTCGATGCCCGAATCGCCGAGTGTTCGGTATTCCATGCTGTTCCTGTCGCGTCGGTGGAAAGCAGAAACGCTATCACATTGAAGCGATCGCTTCAGACGTGCGCCGCGTGCGCTTACAGGCGGCCTTCGGCTCTGCCATGAATGCACGGGCAACCGCCTTGCAACCTGCGTCGCACGTCCGCGGCATCCTCCCGCAGCCGGCTCCGCCTGCCGCCGTTCGTTACTGAGGCCGCTGAATGAAGCAGGTCGCCGACGCATGCGCGACGATCTTGTCGTCCGGCGTCTTCAGCGTGCCCTCCGCGACGCCTAGCGAACGCGACAGGTGAATCACGCGCCCTTCCGCGATCAGGTCTACGTCGCGCGGCACGGGCCGCAGCATCTTCACATGCAGATCGACCGTGCCGTAGCCGATACCCGCGTCGAGCATCGAATGCACCGCGCAACCCGTGACCGAATCGAGCACCGTCGCGGCGAACCCGCCGTGCACGCCGCCCAGCGGATTCAGGTGCCGACCATCCGCCCGCGCCGAAAATTTCACATAGCCGAGTTCGACGTTCAGCGGACGCATCGGGATCGTCTCCGAAATCGACGCAAGCGGCACATCGCCCACCACAGCGGCACGCAGCAGATCGAGACCAGACAGGGAAAGCGGATTCATCGGGTTGTCTCCGGGTTGAAAGCGCGTCTCCGCGCGAGTAAGTTCTAAATAGGAACTCATTATTGTCAACGATGCCGGCCGTTGTCAACGCAGCCGCGCCCGTTGCAACCGAAGGCGGGTTCTATAATCGAACCCGCTATTTCGCTGAACCGCCGCAAGACGCAAGAGACTCGACGATGAAATGGGATGACATCGGCACGCTGAACTGCTCGGTCGCGCGCACGCTCGCCGTACTCGGCGACCGCTGGACCATGCTGATCCTTCGCAACGCGTTCCTCGGCTGCCGCCGTTTCGACGCGTTCCAGGCACAGCTTGGCCTCACGCGCCATGTACTGGCCGAACGCCTCGCACGGCTCGTCGACGAAGGTGTGCTGGTCAAGCGCGCGTATCAGGAGCGCCCGCCGCGCTTCGAATACCGGCTGACGGAAAAAGGCCTCGACCTGTACCCGGCCCTGCTCGCGCTGATGGCGTGGGGCGACCGCTGGAAGGACGACGGCCAGGGGCCGCCGGTGCAGTTGCGTCACCGTACCTGCGGCCAGTTGATGCATGCGGTTACCGTGTGCTCGGCCTGCGGCGAACCGCTCGACGCACGCGACGTGCAGCCGGAGCCCGGGCCCGGATGGATCGCGCCCGACGAAGCCGGGGCGCCGGCAGTCGAGGAATGACGCGCGGCATGCGCATGCCTGCCTGATGCACACGAGCCGCGTTTTACACGCGTGCTTCCGTCACGGGCCGCACCGAGTCCGCTCGCCTGCACGCGTGCCTTGCCTGCACGCCGATGTCCCGCAACGGCACGCGCAATCGCACGCCGTCGTCAGCGACATCCATCGATCGACCTGATCGCGCGCGCAGATGCCACGCAACGCAACTTTGCGTCATCGCCTCCGCCGCCAGCGATCACCGCGCGGGCAATCCATTCGCATCCGCGCGTGACCGCGCCGCCGCGTCTGCGTTACACTCACGGCCCGCTGTCTCGAAATTGTTCGCTGTCCAAGATGTTGTCGCGCAATCGCCTCGCCGCTGCCTGCCTCGCCGCTTCCCTGCTCGCCACACCGTTCGCCGCCTTCGGCAGGACGCAAAGTGAATCGCTGCTTCAGCAGGCGATCGACCTTGTGTCGCGATGGCTGCCGGCGCCTACCCACGAAGCACCCGCGACACAGGTTGTCGAATCGGCGTTCTCGCCCGACGGCGGCGCCGAGGCACTCGTGCTGAAAGCGATCGGCGCCGCGCGCAGCTCGATTCGCGTCGCCGCGTATTCGTTCACGTCGCCGCCCGTCACGCGCGCGCTGCTCGCTGCAAAGCGACGCGGCGTCAATGTCGCCGTGGTCGTCGACGACAAGGGCAATCGCGCGAAGAGCAGCAAGCAGGCACTGAACCTGCTCGTCAACGCAGGCATCCCGACGCGCACGATCGACGCCTATGCGATCCATCACGACAAGTACCTCGTGATCGACGCCGAGCACGTCGAGACCGGTTCGTTCAACTACAGTGCGTCGGCGTCCAGCCGCAATTCCGAGAACGTCGTCGTGGTGTGGAACAATCCGCAACTCGCGTCACGCTACCTCACGCACTGGCAAAGCCGCTTCGACCAGGGCACGCCGTACCGCTCCAGCTACTGACCACGCCGCGCTTTCGCACGGCCCTCGACACGTCGCATTCGATCCGCCGTGTTACCGATGATCGTCGAGCGCGGCGCGGGTATCAATTCGGCCGAATGGCCAGCACGCCGCATCGCGCATCGCGCATCGAACGATACGCGCGACGGTCCGCCGCGCTCAATGGATTTCAGGCAACCGCGCGGTCGCGGCACCAACCTGCGTGGTCGGCACACAGCGGTTCGCGTGCCCGTCCACGCCGCTTGCCGCCGACGTCGACAAACCGTGGGCGCCGCCGGGCAGCGCGTTGCGCACGCAATCCGTGCTGAATGTCAGCGTGTTCTGAACCATCGGGTAAAGGAGATACAGCGCAAACGCGAGATACCCCGCGTACAGGATTCGAACCATGGTGCGATGGGATGCGATGAACGATTGGACTCGTCCTGTTTACGGCACCGCGACGAGCACCTTGAGGCATCGCGCAGCCGATTCCTCATCGGGACACAACGCTGGCCCATGCCGCCCGCTTCTCGCCGCATCTTCATCGATCCGTGCGGAGCCGAAAACGCCCGTCGCGGGACCTGCGGCCTGGCGACGCGCCGAATCATGCGCATACGATTCGATGACCGGCAGGGCAAAGGACAAGCCCACGCAAATCGCACCGAAACCGGCCGACGTCGCCGAGCCGGTCGAACGCGTGGCGGAAGCGCTTGCGTTGCGCAACATGGCCGACGCGCGCGGCTACGCGATCCGGCTCAGCGTCGGCCAAGCCGCCTGCGATTCCGCGCGCCATCGCGCGGTGGCCGACCTGCTCGCATCGGCCGACCACCGGATGTACGAGCACAAGCTGCGCGGCAAGACGGCCAGCGCCTGACCGCGAGCGAACCGGACAGGCGCATGCCGCCGCCCCGCCGTTCAACCGAGGTTATTTGGCCGCGTCAGCTTCCGCACGGCGGTGCGCTGGCCATCGCCTCCGCGATCTGCTCGGGCGTCAGGTCGCGCTGATGCGTCGCGAGCGACCAGCGATGCCCGAACGGATCCTCGACCTGTCCATAGCGATCGCCCCAGAACATGTCGGCGGCCGGAATCGTCACCGTCGCGCCGGCCGCGACAGCCTTCGCGATCGCCGCATCGGTATCCGGCACGTACAGATGCAGGCAGACGGCAGTGCCTTTCAGCGCCTTCGGCCCGAGCGCGCCGTGCTCGGGCATTTCATCCACCAGCATCAGTGTCGAATCGCCAATCGCGAGGCACGCGTGCGCGAGCCTGCCGTCAGGCATCGGCAGGCGAAACTGCTCGCTCGCATCGAATGCGCGCTTGTAGAAGTCGATGGCTGCGGCTGCGCCGGCGCAGATCAGGTGCGGCGTCAGCGTGCGCATCCCTTCCGGGATCGGTTTGACGGACGTGGACATGGGTGTCGCTCCTTCAGTCGGTTGTCGTATCGGGAAACGGGACGGACGCGCAATGCGCACGCCTCCGATACCACGACGGACGAACCCGACGGAAATCGACACGGCGCCCGACATTTTTTGTTTTCTTGAGTGCCGGGTCATTCAGGTCACGCTCATCGGGCGCAATCAGCCCGCTCGGTCGGCCCGGTCGTCCTGCCCGCCAAACTGCCGGCGACACGCTTCCAGCAACCCGGCCACCGCGTCGAGCGGAAAATCGGCAAACCGGGCGATCGGCAGCATCACGCCGCCCGGCACCTTGGTGCGCGACGAATGCGCCGAGAACTGGTAGCCGATGTAACGATTTCCGGCGACGCGGATGATCCGGAACTCGGTGACGTCGCGCCATTGCGTGACGGGTTTTTCGCGTGCGGAGCCGATCAGCCTGAAACCCGTTTCGTCGACATGCAGTGCCATCTTGCGTCGCGACGAGACGAAGAAGGCGACACCCGCCAGCGCCATCAGCACGGCCAGCGCCGCGACCGGCCAGAGCGTCGGGGCGGCCGCATAACCGCATAGGCTCGCCGCGGCCAGCACCGCGCACGCGATTGCCCTTCTTTTCAGGCTCCGGCCGTCGACCGCCAGCGTTACCGGCAACTGGCCGATGACCGTTCCCGCGACGGGATCGGCGTGCAGGTCGGAATCGTTCGTTTCGCGTTCATCGTTCATCGTTCAATTACTCGCATCGACGGCAATCGGCACATCGAGATCGGGCGCCATATCAAGGCTCTGCGAACGAACCGGAAAACAGGGATTGGCGATGGGAAATCGTTGCAGTTGAGAACGTCGTGCGTTTCCGCGCACCAACAATCTTTCGTTCGCAGGGAACGGGCGCCGTTCAGTCGGCACCGGTCAATTGCATACCTTGACGGTGCCGTTGGTCGTGCATTGACCGACAGCCCAGTGACTTTGCCCTGCCAGCTGAGGCACCAGGCCGATGCCGCGAATCGGCGCTCCCGGCGACGCCGCCGGAACGGCTGCGGTCTCGGGCGACGGCTGCACAGGCGTCGGCCTGGACGCGGTCTGGCAGGCAGCGAGCGCCAGACAAAGCGCGGATGCCAACGGGGCGATGACAGGTCTGGACATGGTTTCGTGCGCGTTTGCACTATTCGCTTTGGTGCCGGCCCGCCGCACATCGCACGGCCCGTCAAACCGTTCGGCACGATCGGCAATGCAGTACGACGGTTGTTCGATACTACTCCTCGCGTTCGACGTTGTGTGGGCGGCCTTTCGGCCGGGTGCCGCAACCAATGCGGCGGCGCCCGCTACCGCCGGCACGCGTCGTTCCGGTCAGATCTGCGGAAGATCCCGCAACGTGCGCGACTCGCTCGTCGCATCGATGTCGAGTTCGATGCCTTCAGACGCATCGCGATACAGCACGCGTTTCAGCCTGGGCCCGATCGCGGTGGCATCCGATGCCGAGAAGATCGCGCGGACATCGTTGCCGGACGCGAGTGCGCGCGCCACTTCCGCCACCGGCGCCTCGCTCGGCGTCGCCGCCCACGACCGGTCGGCCGGATTCACGGCCGCCCAGCGCACGTGCGTCACGCGCGCGCTGAGCGGATCGATTCGGACACCATTCACCGCAAACATCGACATCGGAATCTCCTTCGAATTTTTTTGCGGTCCGCTTTTGCGGCCCGTCACGCAAATGCGCAGGATCACGGGCAGCCCCGGATCTCGCATACGTTACCCGCGGGGCTGCCATCACGCGCACCTCTCCGGCGAACGCGATTTTCGATGATACATTGGGACGCTTTGCAACCGTCAACAGACAATCGTGTACGGGAGAAACACATGACCGACGCCTGGGGAACCTTCCCTGCCAGAATGGGCGACCATCAGGCTTTCATCAGCTTCAACCACAGCTTTGCGGAAATCGCGGAAGGCGATCCGCGCACGTCGCTGCTCAGCGTGCGCGTCCCCTTCGCGCACCCGACGCCCGAAGGCCTGCCGACCGGCGACGAGTTCGCCGACCTCACGAAGATCGAGGATCTGCTGGACGCCACGATCACCGCGAAAGGCGGCGTGCAGGTCGGCCGCATCACCGTCGACGGTAACCGGGATTTCCTTTTCTACGTGCCGTTCGACGAAGAGGCGGCGGCGGAACTCGTCGACTCGCTGGCCGAACAGACAACCTACGCACTGCAGTACGCACACCAGGACGATCCGGACAAGGAAGCGTACTGGCAGACCCTTTACCCGACCGACGACGACTGGCAGATCATGCGCGACATGCGCGTGCTGGATGCGCTGCGGCAGAAAGGCGACGCCAGCGACGTGAGCCGGCGCGTGATGCACTGGGCGTACTTCCCGGACCCGAGCGACGCACACCAGTTCGCGGACTGGGCCGAAGCGAAAGGCTATCCGGTCGAATCGGTCGCGCCGACGGAAGACGGCAAGTCGGCCGTGCGGTTTTCGCACGAAGGCACGATGGCGCTTGCCGACATCACGCGCCATACGATCGCGATCAATCGCGAGGTGCGTTCGCTCGGAGGGGAATACGACGGATGGGAAACCAGCGTCGAACAGGCTGGTTGAGCGGGTCGACATACCCGCTGCGTACGACGTGACGCTACGCGTCAGGTGCAAAAAATTCCCGGCAGCGTTGCTGCGCGCTGCCGGGATCAAGGCGTCGCCGGCCGAAACCGGCGATGGGCCTGAGGGTTCGCTCAGGCACGAGGAAAGCGATTCGTGCGGATCAGGCGAACGGATATCGGGGTGCGCCTGGTTCGATTGCGCAGCCTGCCGAACGCCTGTCCGGTTCCGCCGACGCAGCTCTCCGGCGTCGGGCGGGCAAAAAGCCCCCGCTCCTGCGCGAGCGAGCGGGGAAACAGTTGACCGGGCCGGGGAAGAACGGTCAACCGGCCAAATTGTGATCGCGGGCCGCGCGACGGTCTGTGCGGCAACTCACCCTTGTCGACAAGGTAGCGGCGTCGGGCTGGTCCGCATGCCGCGTGGCGTCGCGGTCCGGGCGCAAGACCTGCGACCGGCAGCGGCAACGATCGCGCCAGCCGTCGGCAGCGTTCTTCATTTCATGTTTGGAGTTCTATTCTGTTTTAGTTCAAGCGGACGTTTTTCAGAAGCGGCCCAGTTTCCGGTAAGTCGCGGGTGATGTCAAAGCAGGATTATTCTATTTTTTCGAGAGCCGTGATTTCGGCTTCATTTTCTCGCACCGATTTTCGTGAAACCATG
Source organism: Burkholderia sp. MS455 (assembly GCF_016899445.1). NCBI lineage: Bacteria > Pseudomonadati > Pseudomonadota > Betaproteobacteria > Burkholderiales > Burkholderiaceae > Burkholderia > Burkholderia sp. MS455. The sequence continues at coordinate 1,683,086 of NZ_CP041779.1, read as the reverse complement.
TTTCACGAGCGCCATAACCAGCGGCAGGAAAACCCGGTTTCGTCATTACGGCGAGTTGCTGGAAAACCAGTCGGCGACCATATCGATCCAGTCGACATCGCTGACGAATTCAATGACCGTTTCGCCGACGATTTCGGCAGTCGATGAACCTGTTGACGCCGCCCCGGCGGCAACCGCGTTTGCCTTCGCAATTTCGGCCGACGCGCCGGACCTCGGGTCGGCAAGACGCTCCAGCCAGTCGACGATATTTGCACGTGCATCCTCTTCATCGGCGAAGTCATTCCGCTCGAGAAAGCGGTCGAACACGATCCACGCGAGCGTCTTGCTTCGCGAATCGGATTCCAGTTTCCGGTCGACAACGCCCGTCCGACCGGACTCCCTGATTTCGAGCGTTGCCGTGAAACAGTAATCGAGATATTCGATTTCGAGTTTCGGCGACATGGTTTTCTCCGGTCAATCTGCCCTCTCTGTTCTCTTGACGATCCGCGCCTGTCCGGCTTCGCGACGCCGTATGAAGCATGCGTGAATTTCGCGCGGCGTGTCCTTTCCGCTGGCAGTATCGTGATATTCCCACGACCTGTCGATTTCGACCGCCGACGCATGACCGCATCCGCTTTGCCAATCGCGCCTTCCGCACATCCGGTTCCGCTGCGAATCGTTCCGTTTTCCTATTCCGGGTATCGACCTGCACCGCTGTCGTAATCGCGCTGCTAAACTCCGGCCACGAAGGCCGCTTGCGCCACCAGAGGAAATAATGACGCTCGCCCGCGCACAACTGAATGGCGTGGATGTCTGGATTATCCAGCTTCCCGGGCACGCCCCCTATGCCTATACGCACCTCAAGCGGGTATTCCCGTCCGACGACTCGCGACATCGGGTCGTGACGATCGACCTGACGAAACTGCTGACATGCGCCGACCGCGACACCACCGACTATGTGCTGCCGTCGGTTCAGTACTGGGCTCCCGGAAAAGCCGCCGGTATTCGCGAATTCCTCGACCCGGACCAGGACAAGATTCCGGACATGCCGCTCATCACGTTTCGCGAAACAAGAACGCGAACGCTGCTCGGCATCCCCGGCCTGTCGAAAGTCGGCGTCGCGTCATTCCGCAACGGCCAGCATCGCGCACGCTATCTTGCCTATGCCGGCGCGACGACCCTGCCCGTCGAGGTGCACGAGACGGAGGCCGATTTGCTCGTGCGATATTGCGGCGAGTAACAAACGAGCAAGTTCGGCTTTCGCCCGGGAATGGCTGCATATCGTGCGGCCGTTCGTTCGGATCGCGGCAAGCCGCTAGGCCTGTATCGCGTAGATCCGATCGGTGACCTCCGTCTGCCCGATCCGGCTCGTTTCGATACCCGCCAATTGCCAGCCGTTGTGCTCATAGAAGCCGATCGCGCGCACGTTGCCTTCCAGCACCGACAGATGGACCTTGTCCACGCCGATCGTCCGGGCCCACGCGCGAACGGCTTCGATCATGCGTTTGCCCGTACCGTTGCCGTGATGCGAAGGATGGACGTGCAGGCAGTCGAGCAGCACTCCGCGCGCCGGATCGACCGGGCGTTCGGCACTGACGAAGCCGACAGGCTCGCCATCCGACTCCGCAACCAGCACGAGGCCCCACTCCTTTTCATTGCGATCGAAATATTTCCGCCACCGGACCGCGTGTTCCGTCGGCACCTCGTCGGACAGATAGGCCGCCGGAAGGATATGGCTGTATGCGGTTTGCCAACTCAGGGTGTGCAGGCGAGCGATGAGGGGCGCGTCGTGCGCTGTCGCGGCGCGAAGCGTGGTCCGGGTGTCCGGCATCGGTTGGCAACTCCTTCAGCTTGTTCTCTTGATCGGAATGTCCCGTCGCAAAATATACCGTTCTTTGAAACATGCATGCCGTGACGGTTCGCCGCTGGGACATCTGCGTGCAGGCAAAAAAAATCCCGACACCTTCACTGGTCGCCGGGATCGAACGGCCCTGCAAGGCATGAGGGCACGAGGAAGACGACACACTACACGCATGCAAGACTGTTGCGCTTTGTCGGTTCGTGCCAAATCCCTGCGCTATTCCGCCAAATTTCCGGTTTCCGTCGCCGTAAACGAAAAAAGCCTGCTCACGCGAAGCGCGAGCAGGCAAGAAAACGGATCAGCATCCGAGGCACGAGGGCTGTCCTGGGAAGATAACGGCACGGCGCGTGCAAACCTTAGCCCCACGAACGGATCGCGGTCGAAACGGGCTGCTGCACGTAACGTCGCTACCTGAGAGATGCCCAGATCGCTGAATACCCTGCATCGCTCACCAAGTCGCCGCCATTGCCTCCCATTACAAATCTTCCTATTCTTCAGCGGATAGCATCACTTCGGAGACTGCAAATGAACCGGCCGAACTACCGGATATTGGATGTGCCGCTCGTCGGTCAACGAAAAAATTCCGATGGAACGTGGCTGATGCTGAAAAAGGGAAGCGAAGGCCTGCAACCACATGGAGATATGGCTCAAGGATAAGGGACTCCCTTTAACTTCGATTAGTGACCTCGCACAGCCGAAGGTCTCATCCCCGTCACGCGGCCAGAAGAAGACGAAGATATTGCAGAATGGTTGGAAGCTAATTTGAAATTGTATGGCCCCATCTGGGCCAGCGGCTCTTTCCATCGCCTCGCTCATGTCATTGTTGTCACTGGGGTTCAGGATACAAACGTCTTTTACAATGACCCTTGGGAACCTGCAGCAAAAGTCATGGACGCAAAAATGTTTCGCAGAATGCTTGGACGCTACAAAAATTGCCTGCTCGTGAAGGATTCACTCAAAAAACACTATTGAATTTCGATTCGCTCCGATCGACGAAGGCACGTGCAACGCTATCGGTGGCGCTTACTTTGCGCTGCCGGCAAGACCATTCAGGTCGAAATATCGCACTACCTGGATCCTGAATCGGATTCACGCGTAGCCGACTGGTCTCGCGCAGTCTCTCACCGAGTCTCGGCGTCGAGCAGCCGAACCACCTCCGTGCCTCATCGCAACACCAATCCCCCAAGCCGCGCAAATCTCGGTGCTGCGGAGAGCACAAGAATCGAACGAAGACGGCAGTCGCGCGCGCCGTCCGTCTAAACAGTCGAGCGCTTAGCGCGTTGGCACTGCAACGCTCATTCACGCAGATATCTGCCGCCGCAATTTTCCACGACCCGCGGTACGGAACTGGATGGGAAGACGAACAAGCATTCCGGCGAATGCTTCTGGACAACAATCCTGAAACGACTCGGAATTCGCTATCGCAGCCCGTACAACCTGCGACATCGCTACGCGACAGCAATGCTGCTGGCCGGCATGACCCCATGCCTTTTGCGCGAAACAGCTCGGACTCGACATCGAGATGTTCCTGACGACTTACGCGAAACGGATGAATGGCGAGCAGAACGCTCTGGCGATGGCGAGACTCGAATCGATGCTGTTCCCCGATCTGTCCCGCGCAAAGCAAAACAGGCGCCTAAGCGCCTGTTTTGTTTGAGAATTTTGGGGTGGCTGATGGGACTCGAACCCACGACGACAGGAATCACAATCCTGGACTCTACCAACTGAGCTACAGCCACCACTGATACTGCTTTCTGCTCTTCGCTGTTTTTGTTTCAGCAGCGAAGAAGCAAGATTATACGAAGTCTTTTGAATCTTGCAAAGCCTTTTTTTCAAAAAATTCTTCGGCTTCGTTCAGATGCGCGCGCGCCTCGTCGAACACGGCCAGATCGCCGCGCGCGAGCTTCTTGTTGTCGGACAGCACGCGACGCCAGCCGCGTGCGCCGGGCACACCGCGATACAGCCCGAGCGCATGCCGCACGATCGCGCCGAGATAGGTCCCGCGCTTCAGCTCGGCCGCGCAGTATTCGATCAGTTGCGCTTCCGCTTCTTCGCGCGTCGGCACCGCGCCCGTCGATCCGTAGAACCGCGCATCGACCTCCGCGAGCACATACGGGTTGTGATACGCCTCGCGGCCGAGCATCACGCCATCGACATGCTCGAGATGCTGCGCGACTTCGTCCAGCGTCTTGATGCCACCGTTGATGACGATCTCCAGCGACGGAAAATCGCGCTTCAACTGATACGCATAGTCGTACTTGAGCGGAGGAATCTCGCGATTCTCCTTCGGCGACAGCCCCTTCAGGATCGCGTTGCGCGCATGCACGACGAACGTTTCGCAGCCGGCCTCGGCGACCGTGCCGACGAAGTCGCGCACGAACGCGTAATCCTCGACCGCGTCCACACCGATCCGGTGCTTGACCGTAACCGGCACCGACACCGCATCGCTCATTGCCTTCACGCAGTCGGCGACGAGCTGCGGCTCGTTCATCAGGCATGCGCCGAACGCGCCGCGCTGCACGCGCTCGGATGGACATCCGCAATTCAGGTTGATTTCGTCGTAGCCCCACTGCTCGCCGAGCTTCGCGGCGCGCGCGAGATCGTCGCGTTCGCTGCCGCCAAGCTGCAGCGCGACCGGCGATTCGTTCGGCGTGAACGCGAGATGCCGCTGGGCATCGCCGAACAGCAGCGCCCCCGTCGTGATCATCTCCGTATACAGCCACGTATCGCGCGTCAGCGTACGGTGGAACGACCGGCAATGGCGATCGGTCCAGTCGAGCATCGGCGCGACGGATACGCGACGGGGAGGAAGCGAGGACGGTACGGACATGGAATTCGGGCAACAAGCCAGGCGGCGCGGAAACAACCGAGCATTTTACCGCAACATGGGCGGCACCTGCCCGGCGCCCGCGCTAGTCTCCCTCGCCCAGTTCCGCATCGACCGCCCTTCGCGCCTCGTCGAGCACGCGCTCGATCACGCGCCGTTCGGTCAGCAGCAACCCGTCGACCTTGACGAGCCGCCAGTCGATCCGCACGGCGTCGCCCTGCAGCACGCGGTAGTGCGCATGCTCGCCGTCCCAGACCTGCTCGGTCTTCACCTCGATCTCGAAGCCGCGGTACGGCTCGCTGAAATCGCCGAGGTCGCTGCCTCTCGGTTCCATCGCACGCTCCGTGGCGACGCGGCGCCAGGCCGCCCATGCAGCCGGCGCCGTGCGCTCAGTCGTATTCGTCGGACAAAAAGGATTTGCCGTCGGCCGTCAGGTCGACGCGGTCGGCCGCCGCCTGATAGATCAGCCCCTCGTTCAGCAACGCATAGACGACGTCGCCAAACGCGGCAGGAACCGGCCGGCTTTCGCCGAACTGGTCGATCCACTTCAGCGCCTCGATGGCTTCGGGGGAAAGGATGGGGGTCATGCGTTGCCCTCCGGCATCGGTGTCGTTCCATCCTAACACTTCGTCCGGACGCAGAATACCGAGGGAAACGCGCTGCGGGAATGCCGGACGACGCCAACGGGCAGGCAGCCCGCCGGCGCCGCACCGGCGCAGGAAGCGCGCGCTCAGAGACGCGCGATCGATACTTCGGTCGACTTCACGAGTGCGACGACTTCCGCGCCGACCTTCAGTTCGAGCTCGTCGACCGAGCGGGTCGTGATCACCGACGTGACGATGCCGAACGGCGTCTCGACGTCGACCTCGGACACCACCGGCCCGCGAATGATCTCCTTCACCTTGCCTTTGAACTGGTTACGCACGTTGATTGCAGTGATGCTCATCGGGTTGATCGCTCCGAAGAAAAAGTCTCAGGACGGGCGGCCGGAGCCGCCCGGATTTAAACGGCCCAGCGGATCTGCCCGACCGGTCGAACGTTGTCTGCTTCATGCACCGCGCCCGGTTCGGCCGCGCCTGGCCCGCCGGCGAGCACGCGCTTCAGCACGCGGTCTTCCAGCGCCGCAAACGCCGCCGATGCGCGAGCACGCGGCCGGTCGAGCGGTACGGGCTGGTCGAGCGCCACACGCCCCTGCTCGATGAGCAGGATGCGGTCGCCGAGCGCGACAGCCTCCTGCACGTCGTGCGTGACGAGCAGCGCGGTGAACCGATGCTCGCGCCACAAGCGCTCGATCAGCGCATGCATCTCGATGCGGGTCAGCGCGTCGAGTGCGCCGAGCGGCTCGTCGAGCAGCAGCAGTTGCGGCCGGTGCACGAGTGCGCGCGCCAGTGCCACACGCTGCCGTTGGCCGCCCGACAGTTGTGCGGGCCAGTCGTTCGCCCGCTCCAGCAGGCCGACTTCATCGAGCACCGCACGCGCGTCGTCGCGCGCGCCGCGCCCGAGGCCGAGCATCACGTTCTGCAGCACGGTCTTCCACGGCAGCAGGCGCGCATCCTGATACATGATCCGCGTATCGAGCACGCCGCCGCCGTCGCCGCGCGTCACGAGCGCGCCGCTGCTCGGCTGCTCGAGTCCCGCGACGAGACGCAGCAGCGTCGACTTGCCGCAGCCGCTGCGGCCGACGATCGCGACGAAGCTGCCGCGCGCAATGCCGAGTTCGACGTTGTCGAGCACGGTGCGCGCGCCGAAGCGCTTGCTGACGCCCGACAGCGTCACCGCGTCGTCGGGTGCCGGACTTCCCGCGCGCCGCCGCGCAAGCGGAACGACGGATGCGCTGCCGTCACGATCGAGAATCGCCGCGTCGCGCGCATCGCCGTCCGCGACGCGTGCCTGCGCGAGCTCGGCCTCGAGGTCTGCGCCGGCGAGCGGGCCGTAGGCGGCCGCCGAAGTCGTCGCATTCATGCCTTTGCTCCTGATTGGTAAGCGGGGTGCCAGCGCAGCGTCACGCGCTCGAGCCATTTCGCCAGCACATCGGCCAGCTTGCCGAGCACCGCGTACAGCAGGATGCCGACCACCACCACATCGGTTTGCAGGAATTCACGCGCATTCATCGTCATGTAGCCGATGCCCGACTGCGCGGAGATGGTTTCCGCGACGATCAGCATCACCCACATCAGCCCGAGCGCGAAACGCACGCCGACGAGGATCGACGGCAACGCACCGGGCAGGATCACGTCGCGGTACAGCGCGAAACCGCGCACGCCGTAACTCTTCGCCATTTCGATCAGGTTCGCGTCGACCGAGCGGATCCCGTGATACGTGTTGATGTAGACCGGGAAGAACACGCCGAGCGCCACGAGGAACAGCTTCGCCTTCTCGTCGATGCCGAACCACAGGATCACGAGCGGAATCATCGCGAGCGCCGGGATGTTGCGGATCATCTGGATCGTCGAATCGAGCGCGACCTCGGCGGCCTTCGACAGGCCGGTTGCGAGCCCCAGCGCGAGACCGACACCGCCGCCGATCGCAAAACCGAACAGCGCGCGCCACGTGCTGACCTTCACGTTCGCCCACATTTCGCCCGACGTCACGAGCGACCATGCCGCACGCACGACCGCCACCGGTTCAGGCAGCACGCGGGTCGACAGCCAGCCGGTGCGCGCACCGACTTCCCACACAACCAGCAGCGCGAGGGGCACGAGCCACGGCGCGACGCCGCGCCATGCGCGGGCGGCCACGGCGGCACCCGTCGTCGACGTTTTCGTTGTCATCGCAGGCCTCTCCTCGCTCAGCTCTGGCTTGCCTTCGGCAGATAGTTGTTGCCGACGATCTCGCCGAACGGCCCCGACAGCGGGCCGGCCGGCCGCTGCGCGCCCTTGCCCTTGATCAGCGGGAACACGAGTTCGGCAAAGCGATACGACTCCTCGAGGTGCGGGTAGCCGGACAGGATGAACGTCTCGATGCCGAGGTCCGCGTATTCGCGCATGCGCTCGGCGACCTGTTCGGGATTGCCGACGAGCGCGGTGCCCGCGCCGCCGCGCACGAGACCGACGCCGGCCCACAGGTTCGGATACACCTCGAGCGCCTCGCGACCGCCGCGCTTGCCGCCGTGCAGCGCGGCCATCCGGCGCTGACCTTCCGAGTCCATGTTCGCGAACGCCTTCTGCGCACGCGCGATCGTGTCGTCGTCGAGGCGGCTGATCAGGCGCTCGGCATCACGCCATGCTTCGTCCTCGGTCTCGCGCACGATCACGTGCAGGCGAATGCCGAACTTGATCTTGCGGCCGCGCGCCTCCGCGCGGGCACGGATGTCGGCGATCTTCTTCGCGACCGCCTCGGGCGGCTCGCCCCAGGTCAGATAGGTATCGATATGATCGGCGGCAATCGCGTGCGCGGCCGGCGACGAGCCGCCGAACCACAGCGGCGGATGCGGACGCTGCACGGGCGGATAAAGCGCCTTGCCGCCCTTCGACTGCAAGTGCTTGCCGATGTAGTCGAAGCCGCCGTTGTCGTGCGACGCGGCAAGCAACCCGCGCCAGATGTTCAGGAAGTCGTCGGTGATCTCGTAGCGCGTATCGTGATCGGCGAACAGGCCATCTCCTTCGAGTTCGGCCGCATCGCCGCCCGTCACGACGTTGATCAGCAGGCGGCCGCCCGACAGGCGGTCGAACGTCGCGGCCATGCGCGCCGACAGCCCCGGCGACGCGATGCCGGGACGGATTGCAACCAGGAACTTCAGGCGCTGCGTCGCCGGAATGAGGCTCGACGCAACGACCCACGCATCCTCGCAGGAACGACCGGTCGGCAGCAGCACGCCTTCGTACCCAAGCGTGTCCGCCGCGACGGCGACCTGCTTGAAATAATCGTAATCCGCGGCGCGCGCGCCTTCGGCCGTGCCGAGGTAGCGGCTGTCGCCATGCGTGGGGATAAACCAGAACACATTCATCTGCTGCTCCTGCTTGACTGTTCTTGCCGAAATTTGAAAAAACGTCGCCCTGCTCGCGTCGCGGACGAGCGACGCATGCATGGTGTGCGTTCGAATCGGGATGGTTCGCCGGTCAGGCCGTGCGGCGAGCGGATACGCGATTGCACGGCTGTTTCTGGGAAATCAGTCTAGGGATCGGTGCAGGGCTTTGGAACGATTTTTTTGAGCTTAGGTTTTCCGCTTTCGTGATTAGCACGACGCTGGAGCGAATATCGCGGCGACCGGGCCCTATAATGGCGTACCTATCCGAATAACTCCGCGCGCACGGCCCCGGCCGGGCGCGCCTGCGGTGCACTCATCGATGCAGAAAGTCATCCTGCCGTTCCTGTCCGGCTTCCTTGCCGCCCTGTTCTTCCGCGAGGCCACGCTCGCCCTCCTTCACACAGCGGACCTGATCGCCGCGGCCGGCTTCTCCACGCAGCCGTTCGCGCCGCTCGGCATTCCTGAATTTGTCGCGAACGCGCTGATCAGCGCGTGCTGCGCGATCCCGATGGCGTGGCTGTTGCGCGTGTCGCCGGAACGCGAAGCATCGTGGATCGGCTCACTCATGTTCGGCGGCATCGTGCTGACCGCAGCCCGCGTGTTCGCGATCGATCCGCTGCGCGGCATCTGGCCGTCGGGCAACATGATGCCCGTGCTCGCGGCCGGCTTCGCGGCGAACGCGGTGTGGGGCTTCGGCGCGCTCGTGTTCATGCGCGCGTTCATGTCGGACGACGCGGGCAACGAGTAACGCGGGCCCGGGCTCCGCGCCCTTCGACCGCAGAGCGATCGACGGTCAATAAACGAAAAGGCCGCCTGCATGTGCAGGCGGCCTTTTCGTTTCTGTTTCGCACGCGGGTCAGTCGTTCAGGTTCCGCAACGGATGCGTGTCGGGCGTCCACGGGCTGTCGAACATCGCGAGCACCTCGGCCCGATCGATGTCGGCGGCCGACTTGAAGCGCCAGGCCGGCTGTTGATCCTTGTCGACGATCAGTGCGCGCACGCCTTCGATCACGTCGCCGCGCGCGAACGTCGAGCGCGTGAGATCGAGATCTCTCCGCAGGCAATCGGCCATCGTCGCGCCGCGTGCGCGCTCGACGACTTCGAGCGACACGGCCATCGACAGCGGCGACAGTTGGCCGCGCATCGCGTGAGTCGGCTTCTCGACCCACCCGTCGACGGCCGCGCAATCCGGTTCGGCATCGAGCGACGCGAGGATCGCGTTGATGTCGGGCTGAGCGAAATGGCGGTCGATCCCGGCGCGCGCATCGGCCAGCGCCGACGTGTCCGGCGTCGGCACGACCTTGTGCGCGGCAGCCGCGTCGGCCACGCAGGCGACGGCCTGCGCACCGCTGTCGATGCGCGCGCTGCGCAGCGTGTCGAGCAGCGCCGGCAGCGCGGCATCGGGCAGATAGACGTCGGCGAGCTGCGCGTATAGTGCACCGGCCGCGTCGAGCGTCGCGCCCGTCACGGCGAGATAACGACCGATCGCACCGGGCGTGCGCGCGAGAAACCAGCTCATCCCGACGTCCGGGAACAGGCCGATGCGCGTTTCGGGCATCGCCATCTTCGTCGAATCGGTCACGACGCGCAGGCCGCCCGTATGCCGCGCCGCCTGCGAAATACCCATGCCGCCGCCCATCACGACGCCGTGCATCAGCGCGATATAAGGCTTCGGATAGGTGAAGATCGTATGGTTCAGCGTGTATTCGTCGATGAAGAACGCGTCGATCGCATCGCGGTCGCCGCGGTGCCACGCGTCGTGGAAAAAGCGCACGTCGCCGCCCGCGCAGAACGCGCGCGGATGCGGACTGTGCACGACGACCGCAACCACCTCCGGATCGTCGCGCCACGCGTCGAGCGCCTGCTGCATCAGCAGGATCATGCCGCCCGACAATGCGTTCAATGCCTTCGGCCGGTTCAGTTCGAGAAAACCGATGCGGTTCGCGACATAGGCGCGCACGTCAGGCTGGGCGGACTCGGCGGAAACGGCAGCGGAAGTGGAATCGGTCATGAGGGCCATCCGGCAAACAGCAGTCGCACGTTCAGTGCGCCTGCATCTTCGAGAACAGGTTCAGCACCACGACGCCCGCGACGATCAGCCCGAGGCCGATCACCGCCGGCACGTCCGGCACCTGACGATAGAGCAGCATCGCGACGAGCGTGATCAGCACGATGCCGGCGCCCGACCAGACTGCATAGATGATGCCGACGGGCATCGTGCGCAGCGTCAGCGACAGGCAGTAGAACGCGATGCCGTAACCGGCGACGACGAGCGCCGACGGCCAGAAGCGCGTGAAGCCGTCCGCCGCGCGCAGCGCGGACGTGCCGACCACTTCCGCGACGATCGCGATCGCGAGCCATGCGTATCCGGGAAGCTGCATCGCTCAGCTCCTTGCGAGGGCCAGCACGGCGTAGTCCTGGCCGAGCTCGGCACACAGCGCCTCGACGACGAATTCGTGGTCCGCGCGCTGCGGCAGCCCCGACGCGGTGATCGAGCCGATCACGCCGGCGCCCGCGACGGTCAGCGGAAACGAACCGCCGTGCGGCGAATATTCGGCGATCGGCAACCCGTGCTTGTCCGCCAGCGTGGCGCCGGCCTGCTGCATGCGCAGGCCGATCGCATACGAGCTGCGCCGGAAATGCGCGACGACGTTGCGCTTGCGGCGCACCCAGTCGGCATTGTCGGGGGTCGCACCGGCGAGCGCCGCGTAGAACAGCGGCTGGCCGAACGTGACGATGTCGATCGCGATGGCATGGCCGCGCGACGTTGCTAGCGCATGCATCCGGTTGCCGAGCGCCCACGCGCGGGCCGCGTCGAAATGGGGAAACACGAGCGCCTGTTCCTGCGCGCCGATCGATTGAAGATCGTGAGCGATGTCCATGAATCCGTCGATGCAATAAGGTGAGCCGCAGCGGTGCCGATGCGATCGCGCACGGCGCCGCTACCGAAGAGGCGAAACAAACCGCTCGATTCTAGCGCACGCGACCACCGTACCGTCCCCGCAAGACGCGACACGCGATTGTCAGAAAGTGCTTGCGCGCGCTCGGGCAACTCCTTATAATTCATTTCTTCGACGGACGCGGGGTGGAGCAGTCTGGCAGCTCGTCGGGCTCATAACCCGAAGGTCGTAGGTTCAAATCCTACCCCCGCAACCAACGTCCAGATTCATGCAAAAAGCCCGGCCCAGCGCCGGGCTTTTTGTTTTTCCGTACCCGATCCCCGCCCCCTCTTCGCGCACGAATGCCGCTTCGCACGGCGCGCCGTCCGCATGTGCAGGCGTTCGAGAATGCCGCGCCCCGGTGATACACTCGCATCACCTCGTCCCTTCCACTCGACATGAAATTCTGCTCCGTCTGCGGTCACGAAGTCATCGCGCGCATTCCTCCGGGCGACAACCGCGAGCGCTTCGTCTGCGATCACTGCGGCACGATCCATTACCAGAATCCGCGCAACGTCGTCGGCACGGTCCCGGTCTGGGGCGACCAGATCCTGCTGTGCCGCCGCGCGATCGAACCGCGCTACGGATTCTGGACGCTGCCCGCGGGCTTCATGGAAATGGGCGAGACGACGGCCGAAGCCGCCGCGCGCGAAACGCTCGAGGAAGCCGGCGCGCGCGTCGAGATACAGAACCTGTTCACGCTGCTCAACGTGCCGCACGTGCACCAGGTCCACCTGTTCTACCTCGCGCGGCTCACCGATCCGGGTTTCGAAGCCGGCGAGGAAAGCCTCGAAGTGAAGCTGTTCGACGAAGCCGACATCCCGTGGGACGAAATCGCGTTCCCGACCGTCAGCCAGACCCTGCGATTCTTCTTCGCCGATCGCGCCGCCGGCGACTACGGCGTGCACACCGGCGATATCTTCCGCTCGCTGCGCAACGGCTGAGCTCGCCCCCATGGTCCCCTGGCTCGGCCCGGACGATCCGTTTCCGCCCATCGAACGCGCGCTCGGTCCCGCGACCGGCGCGCCCGGGCTGCTCGCCGCGAGCGCCGACCTGCTGCCGTCGCGCCTCATCGACGCGTACCTGCGCGGCATCTTCCCGTGGTACTCGGACGGCCAGCCGGTGCTGTGGTGGAGCCCCGACCCGCGCATGATCCTCGTGCCGGCCGAATTCAAGGTGTCGCCGTCGCTGCGCAAGACGCTGAAGCGCGTGCTGCGCGAGCCCGCATGGGAAGTGCGCGTCGATCACGACTTTCCGGGCGTGATGCGCGCCTGCGCGCAGGCGCCGCGCCGCGGGCAGCGCGGCACGTGGATCACGGCGGAGATCATCGACGCCTATACGTCGCTCTACCGCTCCGGCAACGCGCACAGCATCGAGACATGGCACGACGGGCGCCGCGTCGGCGGCCTGTACGGCGTGTCGTTCGGGCGGATGTTTTTTGGCGAATCGATGTATGCGGATGCCACCGACGCATCGAAAATCGCGCTGGCCGCGCTCGTCGCCCACCTTCGCGACCAGGGGCTGGAGATGATAGACTGCCAGCAGAATACGTCGCATCTAGCGTCGCTCGGCGGCCGCGAGATCGCACGCAAGGCCTTTGTCGCTCACGTGCGCCGCGCGGTAGCCGAACCGCCGATTCCGTGGCAGTTCGACAAGCGCGTGCTCGCCGCGCTGACGGGCCCCGCCGAAACGGCGGCGCCCTCCGGGATCGAGCGCTAGCGCGGCACTCCTTCCCTGCATCGAGAGCTGCCCATGACTCACCCGACTGAGCTGCCGCTTTCACCGCTTTCGGCGCTGCAATTCTATGCAACGGCGCCCTATCCGTGCAGCTATCTGGACGGCCGTATCGCGCGCTCGCAAGTCGCGACGCCGAGCCACCTGATCAACTCGGACATCTACACCGAACTCGTGAAGGCCGGCTTCCGGCGCTCGGGCGTCTTCACGTATCGCCCGTACTGCGACGGCTGCCGCGCCTGCGTACCGGTGCGCGTGCCCATCGACGCGTTCGTGCCGTCGCGCACACAGCGCAGGATGTGGAAGCGGCACCGCGCGCTCGTCGCGACGGTCTCGCCTCTGCACTACGACGAAGAACACTACGCGCTCTACATGCGCTACCAGTCCGCGCGTCACGCGGGCGGCGGAATGGATCGCGACAGCCGCGACCAGTACGAGCAGTTCCTGCTGCAGAGCCGGATCAACTCGCGCCTCGTCGAATTCCGCGACCTCGACGCCCCGGGCGGCGAGCGCGGCAAGCTGCGCATGGTCAGCATGATCGACATCCTCGGCGACGGACTGTCTTCCGTCTACACGTTCTTCGAGCCCGACGACCGGCACACGAGCTACGGCACCTACAACATCCTGTGGCAGATCGAGCAGGCGAAGAGTCTCGGGCTGCCGTACGTGTACCTCGGCTACTGGATCCGCGAGAGCCCGAAGATGGCGTACAAGGCGAACTTCCACCCGCTCGAAGGGCTGATCGACGGCCGCTGGAAGATACTCGATCCGGAACGGGTCGACCTGCCGCCCGTCGATGCGGCACTGGCCCGCGCGCCGTTGCCGGGCGGGCATTCCGGCTCGGGCTGACGCGCACCGCGGGGCTACGAAGCGAAGCACGCCCCTGCCGCGCAACTCCCGGTAAAATAGCGGGTTGTCATTCATTCCGGCTGCCCGCCCAATTCCCGTGTTCAGTTCCCTCTATCCGCTGGTCCGCGCATCCCTGTTCAAGATGGATGCGGAAGACGCTCACCACCTCACGCTGCGCGCGCTCGGCGCGGCCGGCCGCACGGGCCTCGCCTGCGCGCTGTCGGCCCGCGTGCCCGACGCGCCGCGCACCGTGATGGGGCTCACGTTCCGCAACCCGGTCGGCCTCGCGGCCGGCCTCGACAAGGACGGCGCGGCCATCGACGGCCTCGCGGCGCTCGGCTTCGGCTTCATCGAGGTCGGCACGGTCACGCCGCGTCCGCAGCCCGGCAACCCGCGCCCGCGGATGTTCCGCCTGCCGCAAGCCGAAGCGCTGATCAACCGGATGGGCTTCAACAACCACGGCGTCGACCAGTTCGTGAAGAACGTCCAGGCCGCCCGCTATCGCGGCATCCTCGGCCTGAACATCGGCAAGAACGCCGATACGCCGATCGAACGCGCGGCCGAGGACTACCTGTACTGCCTCGAACGCGTATACCCGTTCGCGAGCTACGTGACGATCAACATCTCGTCGCCGAACACGAAGAACCTGCGCCAGCTGCAGGGCGCGGGCGAGCTCGACGCGCTGCTCGCGGCGCTCAAGGACAAGCAGCAGCGCCTCGCCGACCTGCACGGCAAGCTCGTGCCGCTCGCGCTGAAAATCGCGCCCGATCTCGACGACGAACAGGTCAAGGAAATCGCCGACACGCTGTTGCGCCACAAGATCGAAGCGGTGATCGCCACCAACACGACGCTGTCGCGCGCGGCCGTCCAGGGCCTGCCGCACGCGGACGAAGCCGGCGGCCTGTCGGGCCGCCCGGTGTTCGACGCGTCGAACGAAGTGATCCGCAAGCTGCATGCCGAAGTCGGCAGCGAAGTGCCGATCATCGGCGTCGGCGGCATTTTCTCGGGCGAGGACGCCCGGGCGAAGCTCGCGGCCGGCGCGTCGCTGGTCCAGCTTTATACGGGCTTCATCTACCGCGGCCCCGCGCTCGTCTCGGAATGCGTGAAGGCGATCGCCCGCGAGCGCACCGCGTAAGTAATATAGGCATAAACAAACGATATTTATCGACTGATTGCATTTTTGCTATCATCGGTCGCACTATCGGAACAGAGCCCCAGCTGGGGCAAGGAAGCTAACACGATGAAATTTTCGCTGCTGAAGAAGCTGCTGGTTGCGGGCCTGATCGGCTCGTCGTTCGCCGCCGCCACCGCGCATGCGGCCGATCTCCTCGACCAGGTGAAACAACGGGGCACGCTGCGGATCGGCCTCGAGGGCACGTTCCCGCCGTTCAACTCGAAGAACCCGCAAGGCGAACTGGTCGGCTTCGACGTCGACGTCGCGAAGGCCGTCGCCGCGAAGCTCGGCGTGAAGGCCGAGTTCGTGACGACCGAATGGAGCGGCATCATCGCGGGCCTGCAGGCCGGCAAGTTCGACGTGATCGCCAACCAGGTCGGCATCACCGACAAGCGCAAGGAGACGCTCGACTTCTCGCCAGCGTACACGTACTCGTCCGCGCAACTGATCCAGCGCAAGGACGACTCGCGTGACTTCAAGTCGCTGGAAGACCTGAAGGGCAAGAAGCTCGGCGTCGCACTCGGCACGAACTACATGGACATGGCGAAGTCGGTGCCCGGCATCGACGTGAAGACGTACCCGGGCGCGCCCGAGTACCTGCGCGATCTCGCGGCCGGCCGCCTCGACGCAGCGCTCAACGACCGCCTGATGCTCGCGTACCTGACGAAGAATTCGCAGTTGCCGCTGCGCCCGGGCGCGAACGTCGGCTCGGCGAACCCGTCGGGTATCCCGTTCAAGAAGGGCAACCCGAAGTTCCAGAAGGCGATCGACGACGCGATGGCCCAGCTCGCGGCCGACGGCACGTTCACGAAGATCTCGGACAAGTGGTTCGGCATCGACGTGACGAAGCCGATCAAGTAAGCACGCCTGCATTTCCCGCCTGACGGCGGGCCGGACAGGGCGGCATCCGCAACGATGCCGCCCTTTGCTTTATTCGTCCGGTTTATGATTGCGCTTTCGCGCACGCATCCGATTCGTATTCCATGTCGACAACGTCCCTGCTCGTCCAATCGCTGCCGGTGCTCGCCCAGGGCGCCGTACTGACCGTCAAGTTCGCCGTGCTGTCGATGGTGTTCGGCCTGCTCGGCGCTGTCGTGCTCGCGATGATGGGCATCCGGCAGAGTGAGCCGCTCGACGGCTTCGAACGCATCTGGGTCAATGCGCTTGCGTGGCTCGCGCGCGCATACGTGAGCCTGATGCGCGGCACGCCGCTGCTGGTGCAGATCTTCGTCATCTACTACGGGCTGCCGAGCCTCGGCATCTCGCTCGAACCGACGCCGGCCGGCGTCATCGCGCTGTCCGCGAACGTCGCGGCTTACATGTCCGAAAGCATGCGCGGCGCGATCAACGGCATCCACCGCGGCCAGTGGCTCGCGTCGTACAGCCTCGGGCTGTCGTGGGGGCAGACGCTGCGCTACGTGATCGGCCCGCAGGCGCTGCGCATCGCGGTGCCGAGCCTGTCGAACAGCCTGATCAGCCTGATCAAGGACACGTCGCTCGTGTCCGTGATCACCGTGACCGAACTGCTGCGCAGCGCGCAGGAGGTGATCGCGGCGACCTACCAGCCGCTGCCGCTCTATCTCACCGCCGCGGCCGTGTACTGGATCCTGTGCCAGATCCTCGAATGGGCGCAGCGCTGGTACGAAAAGCGCCTGTCGCTGCCGTCGCGGCACTGAGCGCACGCCATCCGCCGGGCCGCGCACACGGGCCCGGCACTTTCGTTCCCGCCTACTCGCCCGAATAGCGCACGCCGAGCGCGGCACGCGCGGCATCGGTCATCGCGATCATCTGCCGCGAATGGTCGTGCGTCATGATCGGGCTTTCGGTTTCGCCCGCGCGCAGCAGGTCGCAGAAATGCGCGGTCTCGTAGTTCAGCCCGCCGCCTTCGGCCGGTGCGTCGAGTTCGACGGCGCGCCCGTCCGCATAGCGGATCGTCGCGCGCGCGGGGTTCCACCATTTCTCGTGAATCGTCACGTGCCCGCCGGCCGCGGCGATCAGCGCATCGCCGCG
This sequence comes from Burkholderia sp. MS455, assembly GCF_016899445.1. Classification (NCBI taxonomy): domain Bacteria; kingdom Pseudomonadati; phylum Pseudomonadota; class Betaproteobacteria; order Burkholderiales; family Burkholderiaceae; genus Burkholderia; species Burkholderia sp. MS455. The sequence goes on along the minus strand of NZ_CP041779.1, from coordinate 1,665,746 downwards.
GCCCATCACGTCGAGCCCGCAAAAGAGCTGCGCGATCCCGCCGTTCGCGTGCAGGCTGTTCAGGCTCGCGAACATGTCGACGCCCGTCGCGCCGACGCGGCCGAGCGTCTGCACGTCGAGCGCCGCGCCGAGCCAGTCGACCGCGAGAAACGCCTCGTAGATCCCGATATCGAGCAGCGCGCCGCCCGCGCGATCGAGGCGATAGACGGAATGGTCATCGGGTACCGACGACGATGCGCACCCCGCGCGCACGAGCCGGATCTCGCCGATCGGATCGTCATGCAGGTGCGCACGCAGCTGGCGGTACAGCGGAAAGAACGGCGGCTTCATCGCTTCCATGAAGAGCCGACCGGCGTCGCGTGCCGCACGCAGCACGGTTTCGAGTTGCGCCGCGTTCAGCGTTGCGGGCTTTTCGCACAGCACGGCCTTGCCGGCGGCAAGTGCGGCCAGCGTGTACTGCGCGTGACTGTCATGGAGCGTCGCGATGTAGACCGCGTCGATGTCGCTCGCGAGGAGCGCCTCGAGGCTCGCGGCAGGCGTGCCGCCGCATATCTCGCAAAAGGCTGCCGCTGCGTCGGCGCGGCGGGCCCAGGCACCGGCGAGCGTGGCGCCCGGCACGTGCGCGAGGCTTTGCGCGAAGCGGCGCGCGATGCTGCCTGCGCCGACGATGCCGAAGCGCACCGGGCGGTGGTCGTTGTCGTTCATCCTGATCTTCCGTGTCGGTCGTATGACGGTGGCCGGCACGCTGCCGACCGGCCGTCATGATAAACGGCTCGCCGGCACACGGATGAGCGACGCGAGCAGGTTCAGGCGCGCATGGGCACGTCGACGGAGAAATCGCGCGAGATCTCGTCGGCGCTGAAATCGATCAGCGCGAGCGAGGCCGCTTCGGCTTCGCGCGGATCGCGCCGTTCGATCGCATCGACGACACGCGCATGCGCCTTCACCGCGATCTCGTGCGCGCCTTCCTTCTGCACGACGCGCGGATTCACGAGACGCACCGCACCGCGCACGATCGCCGCCATCTGCTGGAAGAACTGGTTGCCGCTCGCCTGCACGATCCGCGTGTGCAGCAACTCGTCCGCCGTGTCGTAGCCGGGATCGCCGGGCTGCAGCACCTTGAACGCATCGAACGCTTCACGGATCCCCGCGATGTCGGCCGCGGTCGCACGCACCGCCGCCTGCGCGGTCGCGCGCGGTTCGATCAGCATTCGAAATTCGATGACGTCGCGCATGAACTGCGGATCGGGTTTTGCCCGAAATCGCCAGCTCACGACGTCTTCGTCGATCATTCGCCAGTCGCGCATCGGCCGCACGCGCGTGCCGACTTTCGGCCGCACGTCCAGCATGTCGCGCGCAAGCAACATCGACAACGCTTCCCGCATCACCGTGCGACTCACGTCGAACTCTTTCGACAGCACGTCCTGTGGCGGCAAGATGCCGCCGTACTTGTCTTCGACGATACCCGAGACAAGCCCATCCATCACTTTGGCGACCAGTGACCGGTCTTTGCCCTGCTCCATGACACCTCCCCGTGCGTCGATTTGCGAACATCTGCTCCGCAGTTCCGCCGGCCCTGGTTACTACTGTTCTTATGATCTATAAGTTGATGAGTTCGAGGATATTTCGCTATCTGGTAAACACCTGACAGGGTTATCCCTCTTTTTGACGGGGTGATTTATAAGGCTACAAAAAAGGCCCGGGAAGCGCGCTGCGCCTGCCGGGCCGTGATTTCCACAAGATTTAAACATGCAGTCCGTTACGGGTTCCTGATACCGTTACGGACTGCTTCTCATTCAGCTCGCTTCGGCCGAATAAACGATCGTTTCAACGCCGTTTTCCGTGCCGAGCAAGCACAGATTCGCGCCGCGCTCGGCAAACAACCCGACCGTCACGACACCCGGCCATGCGTTCACCTGCGCTTCAAAGCCGCGCGGATCGGCGATCTGCAGCCCCTTCACGTCGATGATCTCGTTGCCGTTGTCGGTGATGTACGGTGCGCCGTCCTTCGTCACGCGCAGCACGGGCACGCCGCCGAGCGCGGTCACGCGCCGGCCGATCGCCGTGCGCGCCATCGGCACGACCTCGATCGGCAGCGGGAACGCGCCGAGCACCGGCACGCGCTTGCTGGCGTCGGCGATGCAGACGAACGTGTCGGCCACCGACGCGACGATCTTCTCGCGCGTGAGCGCGCCGCCACCGCCCTTGATCATCGCGCCGCTCGCGTCGATCTCGTCGGCGCCGTCGACGTACACCTGCAGCGAGTCGACCTCGTTCAGGTCGAACACCTTGATGCCGTGCGATTTCAGGCGTTCGGTCGTGGCGACGGAACTCGACACGGCGCCGCGATAGCGCGACTTGACGACGGCGAGTGCGTCGATGAAGCAGTTGGCGGTCGAGCCGGTGCCGACGCCGATCACGGCGCCTTCCGGCACGTTCTGGATCACGTAATCGGCGGCGGCCTGGCCGACGAGGCGTTTGAGTTCGTCTTGAGTCATGGCGTGGTAATGCTGTGGGATTGCGGAAAACCGCCAGTTTACCGGACTCGGATGACGGCCCGCGTTTTTCGGCGCGCGGTGCGCCGTGCGTTCAGGGTGCGACCGCCGCTGGCGCGTTGTCCGTCGGCTGAGTGCCGGGGAAGTATTTGTCGAGCAACGCCTGTGCGATCGCGTCGCTTTCGGCGTCCGGATTGCCCGCATAGTCGGACGGACGGAAATGCATCTGGAACGCCGCGAATACGCGCCGCGTGCGCGCGTCGAGCACGCCGTCGGTCGGCACGTCGTAGCCGTAGCGCGCGAGCTTGAGCTGCAGTTCGCGCACATCGACCAACGCGTGCGGATCGCGGCCGCCGAGCCGGGCGGCCACGGTCGCATCGTCCGGCCATGCGCCGACGCCGGCCAGTGCGAGCGCATGCCACGGGAACAGCGGACCCGGATCGATCTTGCGTTGCGGCGCGATGTCGCTGTGCCCGACCACGCGCGTCGGCGGGATCGCGTAGCGTACGACGATGTCCTTCGACAGGCGGGTCAACGCATCGATCTGTTCGGGCGAGTACGGCTGCCAGGTGCGATTCTGCGGATCGAGCGGCCCGCGGTTCACGTTTTCGATGCCGATCGACGCGGCGTTCAATTCGGTCGCGCCCTGCCACTCGCTGACGCCCGCGTGCCATGCGCGCATCGATTCCGGAACGAGCTGGTAGACGACGGGCATCCCGTGTTCGATGCGCGGCTGCGGCGGCACGACGTAATGCACGCTGACCGAATCGCCCGTCAGCGTGCGCAGCGACTTCGCTTCGTCGCTTTCGGTGTAATGCATCACGAGAAAGCGGATCCGCGAATCGGCACCGCGCGCGTACAGGCTCGTGTCGGCGTAGTAGGTGCCGCGTTCGACGAGCGACGGCGACGTGCAGGCAGCCAGCAGGCATAGCACGGCGCATGATGCGCCGAGGCGAAACAGGGTCATCGGTCGCAAGTTCCGGAGAACCGCGTGCCGCATCGCATCGCGGCACGCGTCGTTCGGGTCATGCCAGGCACGCGCATATTGCGCGAGACAGGATGTGTCAGCCCTTCACGCGCCGCTGGCGCACGGCTTCGTACAGGCACACGCCGCTTGCGACCGACACGTTCAGGCTTTCCACGCTGCCGGCCATCGGGATGCTCATCACCTCGTCGCAGGTGTCGCGCGTGAGCCGGCGCATGCCTTCGCCTTCCGCGCCCATCACGAGCGCGACGGGGCCGTCGAGCTTCGTATCGTAGAGCGTCGCCGACGCCTCGTCCGACGTGCCGATGATCCACACGCCGGCTTCCTTCAGCTCGCGCAGCGCGCGCGCGAGGTTCGTCACCGTGATGTACGGCACCGTATCGGCCGCGCCGCTCGCCACCTTGGCCGCAGTCGCGTTCAGGCCGACCGCACGGTCGCGCGGCGCGATCACCGCGTGCGCGCCGGCCGAATCGGCAACGCGCAGGCACGCGCCGAGGTTGTGCGGATCGGTGACGCCATCGAGCACGAGCAGCAGCGCGGGGCCCTGGATGCCGTCGAGCAGCTCGGACAGGTTCTGCGCGAGCGGAACGTCCTCGACACGCGCGACGACGCCCTGGTGGCGCTCGGTATGGGCAAGGCCCCACAGGCGCGTTTCGTCGGCCGCGATCAGCCGCACGCCCGCTTCCTTCGCGGTGTGCAGGAAGTCCTGCATGCGGCGGTCGCGGCGCGTCTGGTCGTACAGCACCTCCGCAACCGTCGATGCATCGTGCCGCAAACGTGCGGTCACCGCATGAAAACCGTAAAGAACCTTCAGACGTGACATGACTGGAACAACCTTCGATCAAACGTGCGGCCGCGCGACGCGCGCGGCCGCGATCCATGGAAAAGGAAAGCGCCGCGTTGCCGGCCGATGACCGGTGACGCGGCGTCTCTCGATACTGCAGGGCGTGCGCTTGCGCCGCCCCGAACGCTCAATACTTCTTGCGGGCGCGTGCCTTCTTCGCGGTCGGCTTCGCCGCCGCACCGCCACTGCCACCGCTGCCGCCCTTCTTGCGTGCGGCACGTGCTTCCTTCACCGCGACGCTCGGTGCGCTTGCGGCCTTCTTGCGGCGCGGCGCGAGCTCTTCCGCCTGCGGCAGCGCACGCACGCGCGGGCCGTTGCGATCGGCGCCGGCACCTGCGCCTGCAGCAGCCGGCGCGGGCGACGGGCGCGGCGCCTTCACCGGCGTATCGCGCACGAGGCGGAAATCGATCTTGCGCGCGTCGAGATCGACGCGGCTCACCTGCACGCGCACCCGGTCCGACAGACGATAGCGGATGCCCGTCCGTTCGCCGCGCAGCTCATTCTTGATCTCGTCGTACTGGAAGTAGTCCGAGCCGAGTTCCGTGACGTGCACGAGCCCTTCGATGAACAGCGTGTCGAGCTGCACGAAGATGCCGAACGACGTGACGCCGTTCACCATCCCGCCGTATTCCTCGCCGAGCTTGTCGCGCATGAAGTAGCACTTGAGCCATGCCTCGACGTCACGCGACGCTTCGTCCGCACGCCGCTCGTTCGCCGAGCAGTGCAGGCCGAGCTCTTCCCAGATCGCCGTGTTCGAGCGCGAGCGGTTGCGCGCTTCGTCGTCGGCCTGCTGCATCGCGCGGGCGCGCGGAGACAGCGCGGTGTTCAGCTCGAAGCCCTCCGGCGCCTTCGGCACGTACTTCTTGCCGGACAGGATCGAATAGATCGCGCGGTGCGTGAGCAGGTCGGGATAACGACGGATCGGGCTCGTGAAGTGCGCGTACGCCTCGTACGCGAGACCGAAGTGGCCGATGTTGTCCGGGCTGTAGACGGCCTGCTGCATCGAACGCAGCAGCATCGGCTGCAGCATCTGCGCGTCGGGCCGGTCGCGGATCTGCGCCATCAGCGCCGCGTAGTCGCTTGCATGCGGCTTGTCGCCGCCGCCGAGCGACAGGCCCATGCCGCGCAGGAACGCACGCAGGTTCTCGAGCTTCTCCGGCGTCGGCCCCGCGTGCACGCGGTACAGGCCCGGATGCTTGTTGCGCTTCAGGAAGTCGGCCGCGCAGACGTTCGCGGCCAGCATGCACTCCTCGATCAGCTTGTGCGCATCGTTGCGCTGGCGCGGCACGATCTGCTCGATCTTGCCCTGCGAGTTGCAGACGATGTAGGTCTCGGTCGTATCGAAGTCGATCGCGCCGCGCTTCTGCCGTGCGGCGAACAGCGACTTGTAGACGCCGTACAGGTTCTGCAGGTGCGGTAGCAGCTCCGCGCGGCGCGCGGCCTCCGGCCCCTTCGTGTTCGACAGCACGGCCGCCACTTCAGTGTACGTAAGGCGCGCAGCCGAATGGATCACGGCCGGATAGAACTGGTACGCCTTGATCTCGCCGCGCGCGGTGATCACCATGTCGCACGCGAGCACGCAGCGGTCGACTTGCGGGTTCAGCGAGCACAAGCCGTTCGACAGCTTCTCCGGCAGCATCGGGATCACGCGGCGCGGGAAATAGACCGACGTGCTGCGCTCGAGCGCGTCGGCATCGAGCCCGTTGCCCGGCTGTACGTAGTACGACACGTCGGCGATCGCGACGATCAGCCGGAAGCCGTCGCCGCGACCGACCTTGACCGGCTCGCAGTAAACGGCGTCGTCGAAGTCGCGTGCGTCCTCGCCGTCGATCGTCACGAGCGGCACGTCGCGCAGGTCGACGCGGAAGCGCAGGTCGGCCGGCCGCACCTTGTCGGGCAGCGCGGCGGCTTCGTCGAGCGCCGACTGGCTGAATTCATGCGGCACGCCGTACTTGCGCACCGCGATTTCGATTTCCATGCCCGGATCGTCGATGTCGCCGAGGACTTCGGCGACACGGCCGAGCGGCTGCGAATGACGGCTCGGGAAATCGGTCAGATCGACGACGACGACCTGCCCGACCCTCGCCTTCTTCACGTTCTGCGTGATCAGGATGTCGTGGCCGATGCGCTTGTCTTCCGGCGCGACGATCAGCGCGCCGTTCTCGTTGAGCAGGCGGCCGATCACGCGCTTGTTCGCGCGCTCGGTGACTTCGACGACATGCCCTTCCGGCCGGCCGCGGCGATCGTAGCCGACGATCCGCGCGAGCACGCGGTCGTTGTGCATCACCTTCTGCATTTCGCCGTTCGGCAAAAACAGGTCGTCCTGACCGTCGTCGCGGATCACGAACCCGTAGCCGTCGCGATGCCCCTGCACGCGCCCTGCGACGAAATTCGACGGATGGGTCAACTGGTAGTGGCCGCGCTTGTCGAGGCGGATCTGGCCGTCGCGCTCCATCGCGGCGACACGCCGGAAGAACCCTTCGCGCTCCTGACGCTTGATCGACAGTGCTTCGGCGATGTCGTTGGCAGCCAGCGGCGCATCGCTCGTACGCAGCACGCCGAGAATTTCTTCACGGCTCGGAATGGGGTACGGATATTTGCTCAAGGGTTTGTCGATGATTGTTCTCGTTGCGTTGACTGATGGTGCACGGCATCAACATAGAGGTGTCCGTCAGACAGTTCTATATTGACGGCGGCGGGTCATTCTATCACCCGCCTGTGTCGCCAAATGACGGGAATGCCGCGGGCGGGCGCGACGGCAGCCGGTTTGCGATGCATCGCAAAAAAGTGTTGACACGAATAATTGGGGCGCTATAATTTCGCTTCTTTGCAGCAAGCAGCTACTGCAAAACGTGCCCAGGTGGCGGAATTGGTAGACGCACTAGGTTCAGGTCCTAGCGGTGGCAACACCGTGGAGGTTCGAGTCCTCTCCTGGGCACCACTTGTTTTATAAAAAGGTCGGCTTCTAGCCGGCCTTTTTCATTTCCGACTCGGGAAAAAGAGCGACTTACTCACCGATGAACCTGCGCAGCAACCGGCACGGCTCGTCGAACTCGGCCTTCATGAATTTCCGCAGGCGCGCGGATTGAGCGCCTTCGGCGCGATCCCCGGACTCTGCGCGGCGACCGTCTCCCCGCCCACCCTTATGCCCGCCAGTCGGATCGATAGCAGAATTTATCGGTTATCGCCCGCCCTCCCCGTTGGTACGTTAGCCGGCCCGCTTCATTGCAACGAACCCAACGAGGAGCACGATTCATGACGTCGATGAACCGTCGCGCGTTCGCGCGCGCGATGCTGGCCGCAGGCCTTACTGCGGCGGGCGTCCGAACGCACGCCGAGACCACGCCCGCCGCATTGCGCATTGGCTACCAGAAGTCTTCGACGCTCATCACACTGCTCAAGACGCGCGGCGCACTCGAGCAGACGCTTGCGCCGCTCGGCCTGCGCGTGTCGTGGCATGAATTCGCGAGCGGGCTGCCGCTGACCGAAGCGCTCAACGTCGGCGCCGTCGATTTCAGCGCCGACGTCGCCGACACGGTCCCGGTCTTCGCGCAGGCCGCGCATGCGCGTTTCGTGTACGTCGCGCAGGAAGCGCCGTCGCCGAAGGCACAGGCGATCGTCGTCAAGCAGGACAACACACTTCGAACGCTCGCCGATCTCAAGGGCAAGCGCATCGCGGTCACGAAGGCGGCCGGCAGCCACTACCTGCTGCTCGCCGCACTCGCACGCGCAAAGCTCACGCCCGCCGACGCGGCGATCCACTACCTGACGCCCGCAGATGGCCGCGCAGCGTTCGAGCGCGGCAGCGTGGACGCATGGATCACGTGGGATCCGTATGTCGCGTCGGTCGACCGGAATCCCGACGTGCGGATTCTGGCCGACGGCAACGGACTCGCGTCGTACCAGCGCTACTACCTCGCATCGAGCAGTTTCGCCGCCGCGCGGCCCGACGTTGTCCAGATCCTGTTCGACCAGTTGTCGCAGGCCGGCGCGTGGCTGCGCAACCATCCGCAGGAGGCCGCGAATACGCTTGCGCCGATCTGGGGGCTCGACGCGGCGACTATCGCGCGCGCGAACGCGCGCCGCAGCTACCTCGTTCGCGCAGTGGTCGCGCAAAATTTCGGCGAACAGCAGAAGATCGCCGACACGTTCCTCGCCGCCGGACTGCTGCCGGCACGGGTCGATACGGGCCAGGCGCAGCGCTGGAATTTCGCGGCAAAACGCGCGAATCCGGTCGGCGCGTGAGACTCCGTCGCACAAGGATGCGATATTTTTATCGCTTCGGATGAAATTGTGTTGACAGACTTCGAAGACACGCTAGAATAGCGGTCTTCGCATCGCAGCAAGCGAAACGTGCCCAGGTGGCGGAATTGGTAGACGCACTAGGTTCAGGTCCTAGCGGTGGCAACATCGTGGAGGTTCGAGTCCTCTCCTGGGCACCACTTATTTAAAAAGGTCGGCTTCTAGCCGGCCTTTTTCTTTTTCAGGCCCAGGAAGCAAAGCGCCTGCGCGCTTTGCGGGAGGACTCGAAAGGCTGCGCTTGCAAGCGCAGCCGGGGTCGCGCTCGTGTGACCGAGTCCTCTCCTGGGCACCACTTATTTAAAAAGGTCGGCTTCTAGCCGGCCTTTTTCTTTTTCAGGCCCAGGAAGCAAAGCGCCTGCGCGCTTTGCGGGAGGACTCGAAAGGCTGCGCTTGCAAGCGCAGCCGGGTCGCGCTCGTGTGACCGAGTCCTCTCCTGGGCACCACTCATATTTAAAAAGGTCGGCTTCTAGCCGGCCTTTTTTCATTTCCGGTCCCGCATCGGCGCCACCCATCCGTCAGCCGGACGACCATCGAGACAGCGCCGACCGGCCATCGGCTTCAGGCACCGTTCCAGCGTTTCGCGGCAATCGCGACGCGCTCGCCCAGCAATTCGGCCGTCTTTCGATCGCTCTCGAGAATCGCATCGCCGCCCTCGTCCGCATTCGCCTGCGCCATCGCACCGAGGAACGACCCGAGTCGATTCAGATCGTTGACCGAACCCGTACTGCTGTTGTTGCCGGGCATCAGACCGAGGCTGACCCACAGCATCTGATGCTGGGCAGCGAAGACAGCAAGCTGCTGCAGCGTCGCCAGTTTGTCGCCGCTTTGCGACGCCGACACCGTAAAGCCGGCCGCCAGCTTGTCTCGCCACTTGCCCCAATGCTTCGACGATGCGTCCATGAAGCCCTTGAACTGCGCGGACGCGCTGCCCATGTAGGTCGGCGAACCAAAGACGATCGCCTTGGCATCGCGCTCCAGGTACTCCCAGTGTTCGTCGATCGCGTCGACAGGGATCAGCTTGACCGACGCACCGTCGACCTTCTCGATACCACGGGCGACTGCGTCCGCAATGACGGCCGCATGGCCGTAGCCGCTATGAAAAACCACTGCGATTTCAGACATCGGAAACTCCTTTTTGGTTATTCCATAAAAACGTTACCGCAATAGTAACAGAAATGATCGCGATGCAAATGCGTTCGCTTGCATGTACCGCGCGCTCTACAGCGGCAGACGACTACGCGATGTGCATGGTGTCGCCAAGCGAGCGGACAACCGCGCGGCGCCCACCGCCTGCATTCGCGAGTCGGCGCGGTACGACAGGTACGCACCGACAATAACTTCTCCCGCGACGGACTTGAACCTGCGCTCAGGAAATTCGCTCGCTCTTCTCCGGCAGCAATCGTTCGCATTTGGATCGCCCCGGCGGCGATACTCGAACACGACAAATCCGGCATGCGCCCTTTTCTCGCCCCCTCAACGACCGTGCAAAATCTGTTGACAAGCCGTTCGGGCACGCTATAATTGCGGTCTTTCGCATCGCAGCAAGCGAAACGTGCCCAGGTGGCGGAATTGGTAGACGCACTAGGTTCAGGTCCTAGCGGTGGCAACACCGTGGAGGTTCGAGTCCTCTCCTGGGCACCACTTATTTAAAAAGGTCGGCTTCTAGCCGGCCTTTTTCTTTTTCAGGCCCAGGAAGCAAAGCGCCTGCGCGCTTTGCGAGAGGACTCGAAAGGCTGCGCTTGCAAGCGCAGCCGGGGTCGCGCTCGTGTGACCGAGTCCTCTCCTGGGCACCACTTGTTTTATAAAAAGGTCGGCTTCTAGCCGGCCTTTTTTCATTTCCCATCCTGCATCATTCACACCGCGCCGTTGATCCGCACGGTGTGCTCCCCCCTTCCCTTGCCACCTACCGGACGAACGTCGTCACGTCCGCGGCGAACACGCGCCCGCCACGCGAATTCCAAAGTTTTCGCCCCGGTTCCGCGACCCATCCCCATTTCCCGAGCACCGGGATTTCCCTAGGCTGACATGTCGGCGCTCACGCGGTTAAATAAATCAACGTGATTTATTTAATGCGCTACCGCACAGCGCAACATGGAAGGAGACGCCATGAGAAGCCCGCACATCGGCCAGGGAAGTAATTCGGCCAACGTGCGCCGTTACAACGAGCGCCTGCTGCTGAAGACGCTGCGCCGCGCAGGCAGCGCGTCGAAGGCCGACCTTGCGCGTCTCGCGAGCATGACGGGCACGGCGGTTGGCAGCATCATCGCATCGCTCGCCGATGCGAAGCTGATCGAATTCGCTGGCCGCACCGAAGGCCAGCGCGGCCAGCCGGCATCGTTGATCCGCCTCGACCCGCGCGGCGCATTCGGCATCGGCGTCCATCTCGACCGCATGCGCATCGAAACCGCGCTCGTCAACTTCGCGGGCGACGTGCTCGGCCGCCGCTCGCACGACACGCTGCTGCCCCCTCCCGCCGACGTGCTCGAGATCGTGCGTCACGACATCGACGCGATGCAGGCCCTGCTCCCCGACCACGAACGCGCCCGCCTGACCGGCATCGGCGTCGCGCAGCCTTACAACCTCGGCGCGTGGATGCGCGAACTCGGCCTCGCGCCCGACACGTTCCGCGCATGGGAAGACGTCGATTTCGCGAGCGACCTCGGTCGCGCGCTGTCGCTGCCCGTGTTCGGCGAAAACGACGGCAACGCGGCCGCGATCGCCGAGCTGTTCTACGGATATGGCCGGCAGTGCGACGACTTCGTCTACCTCTTCATCGGACCGGCGATCGGCGGCGGCATCGCGATCGACGGCGACTGCCTGCGCGGCGTGACCGGCAATGCAGGCGACATCGCCGTGATTCCCGTGCCGCCGAGCCGGCTGGCATCCGCGCCGCCGCCGCGCGGCCCGTGGGACATCCTGCTCGCGCGCGCCTCGCTGCACGCGCTCGTACGCCATCTGCGCCATCACGGCGAGACGGTCGAGAACCGCGCCGATCTCGAAGCCTGCATTGCCCGCGGCCTGCCGGCCGTCGACGAATGGATCGACGACTGCGTCGACGCGCTCGCGCCGGCGTTGCGCGCGGTGCTGTGCGTGGTCGATGCTCCGGTAGTCGTGATCGACGCCGATACCGATGCGGGCCTGCTCGACGCGGTCACGACGCGCCTGCGCTCGGCACTGGTTGCCACCGCGCCCGAAGCGCGCGGCACGCCGACGCTCGTGCGCGGCACGTTCGGCGCCGACGCCGGCGCGATCGGCGCGGCCACGCTGCCGATGTTCTTCAACTTTTCCCCGCGGGCCGGCATCCTCAAGGGCGCCCGCACCGACTCGCAGGAGGTCAACCATGTCGCGGTCTGAGTCGCCCCGCCCGCTGCTCGAAATGCGCCGGATCAGCAAGACGTTCCCGGCCGTGCGCGCGCTCGACAATGTCAGCCTGACCGTCTATCCGGGCGAGATCCACTCGCTGATGGGCGAGAACGGCGCCGGTAAATCGACGCTGATGAAGATCCTGTCGGGCGCATACCGCGCCGACGCCGGCGGCGAGATCCTGATCGACGGCGAACGCATCGACATCGACGGGCCGCTCGCCGCGCGCGATGCGGGCGTCGCGGTGATCTACCAGGAGCTGTGCCTGTCGCCGAACCTGACCGTCGCGGAAAACATCTACGTCGGCCGCGAACTGCGGCGCGGCAACCGGCGCTGGGGCACGATCGACCGCGCGGCGATGGCGCGCGGCTGCCAGGACGTGCTCGCGCGCCTCGGCGCATCGTTCGGCCCCGAAACGCTCGTCGACACGCTGTCGATCGCCGAACAGCAGCTCGTCGAGATCGCGCGCGCCGTGCACACCCGCGCCCGCATCCTCGTGATGGACGAGCCGACGACGCCGCTGTCGTCGCGCGAAACCGAGCATCTGTTCCGCCTGATCCGCCAGTTGCGCGCGGAAGGTCTCGCGATCATCTACATCAGCCACCGGATGGCGGAGATCTACGAACTGTCCGACCGAGTGTCGGTGCTGCGCGACGGCGCATACGTCGGCACGCTCGAACGCGAATCGCTGTCGGCCGAGCGTCTCGTCGCGATGATGGTCGGCCGCGACATCTCCGGCTTCTACAAGAAGGAACACGCGCCGTACGACCCCGGCCACCTGTTGCTGTCGGTACGCGACATCGCCGACGGCGCGCGCGTGCGCGGCTGCAGCCTCGACCTGCATGCCGGCGAGGTGCTCGGCATCGCCGGGCTCGTCGGCGCGGGCCGCACCGAACTCGCGCGGCTGATCTTCGGCGCCGAACCGCGCGTGCGCGGCGACGTGAAACTGGCCGGCCGCACGTTCGGCGGACACTCGCCGCGCGACGCGATCGACGCGGGCCTCGTCTACCTGACCGAAGACCGCAAGCGCCAGGGCCTGTTCCTCGACATGAGCGTGCGCGACAACATCAACATTTCCGTCTGCAACCGCGATGCACGGCTCGGCGCGCTCGACCTCGCGCGCGGCGCCGAACGCGCGCGCGATGCGATTTCCTCGCTGTCGATCCGTGTACCTCACGCGAACGTCAACGTCGGCGCGCTGTCGGGCGGTAACCAGCAGAAGGTGCTGCTGTCGCGCCTGCTGGAGACGAAACCGCGCGTACTGATCCTCGACGAACCGACGCGCGGCGTCGACATCGGCGCGAAATCCGAGATCTACCGGATCATCAACGAACTGGCCCGTGCCGGCGTGGGCGTGATCGTGATCTCGAGCGAGCTGCCCGAGATCATCGGCGTCGCGGACCGCGTGCTCGTGATGCGCGAAGGCGAGATCGCGGGCGAACTCGGCGGCCACACGCACACGCCCATCACGCAGGAAGCCATCATCGCGCTCGCGACCGGCTCGCAGGCCGAACTCGCCGACGCGCACTGAGCCGCGCTCTTTCATTTGACTCTTACAATTCAGGTTACCGAAATGATCAACCCGACCAAGCAGCGGAACCTCGCTTCCGCGACGGCCCATCCGGTGGGCGATCGTACTCCCCAGTTGCGCACCGCCGATCATCGAGCACGCATGCAGTCGCTGATACGCACCGCCGGCATGCTGCCGGTGCTGCTGGTCCTGTGCGTCGGCTTCGGCTTCCTGACCGACGGCTTCTTCACGCTGCAGAACCTGTCGATCGTCACGCAGCAGGCGTCGATCAACATCGTGCTCGCCGCCGGCATGACCTTCGTGATCCTGACGGGCGGCATCGACCTGTCGGTCGGCTCGGTGCTCGCCGCCGCGGCCGTCGCCGCGCTGATCGCGTCGACCATTCCCGGCTGGGGCTGGCTCGGCGTGCCCTTCGCGCTCGTCGTCGGCCTCGTGTTCGGCGCGATCAACGGCGGCCTGATCTCATTCCTGCGCCTGCCGCCGTTCATCGTCACGCTCGGTGCGATGACGGCCGTGCGCGGCGTCGCGCGCCTGATCGGCAACGACACGACCGTGTTCAATCCGCAGTTGCCGTTCGCGTTCATCGGCAACGGCACGATCCTCGGTGTGCCGTGGCTCGTCGTGATCGCGTGCGCGGTGATCGCGATCTCATGGTTCATCCTGCGCCGTACCGTGCTCGGGATGCGGATCTATTCCGTCGGCGGCAATCCGGAAGCCGCACGCCTGTCGGGCATCAACGTGCGGGCGATCCAGATGTTCGTGTATGCGGCGTCGGGGCTGCTCGCGGGCCTCGGCGCGGTGATGTCCGCCGCGCGGCTCTATGCGGCCAACGGCCTGCAGCTCGGCCAGTCCTACGAACTCGACGCGATCGCCGCGGTGATCCTCGGCGGCACGAGCTTCGTCGGCGGCGTCGGCTCGATCGTCGGCACGCTGATCGGCGCGTTGATCATCGCGGTACTGACGAACGGACTCGTGCTGCTCGGCGTGTCCGACATCTGGCAGTACATCATCAAGGGGCTCGTGATCATCGGCGCCGTCGCGCTCGATCGCTACCGCCAGCGCGATTCGGCGCGCACCTGACACCGTTCCCGTCCATTCAACCTTGCGGCGCAGGCAGGTACGCCTGCGCCCGTCTACCAACCAACCTCACGGAGACACAACGACATGTTCAAGCACAAAGCCGCCCTGACCGCCGTCGCCTGCGCACTCTCATTCGGCGCTGCCGTCGTGCACGCAGCCGACAAGCCGCTCAAATCGATCGGCGTCACGGTCGGGTCGCTCGGCAACCCGTACTTCGTCACGATCGTCAAGGGCGCCGAAGCGCGCGCGAAGCAAATCAACCCGAACGCGAAGGTCACGGCCGTGTCGGCCGACTACGACCTGAACAAGCAGTTCACGCAGATCGACAACTTCATCTCCGCGCACGTCGACATGATCCTGCTCAACGCGACCGACCCGAAGGCGATCGAGCCGGCAGTGAAGAAGGCGCAGGCGGCCGGCATCACGGTCGTCGCGGTCGACGTCGCGGCAGCCGGCGCGAATGCGACCGTGCAGACCAACAACGTTAAGGCCGGCGAACTCGCGTGCGACTACATCGCGAAGAAACTCAACGGCAAGGGCAACGTGATCATCGAGAACGGGCCGCAGGTGTCGGCTGTGATCGATCGCGTCACCGGCTGCAAGACCGTGCTCGCGAAAAACGCGGGCATCAAGCTGCTGTCGAGCGACCAGGACGGCAAGGGCTCGCGCGAAGGCGGGATGAACGCGATGCAGGGCTACCTGACGCGCTTTCCGAAGCTCGATGCGGTATTTACGATCAACGATCCGCAGGCGATCGGCAGCGATCTCGCCGCGAAACAGCTGAACCGTCCGGGCATCGTGATCACGTCGGTCGACGGTGCGCCCGACATCGAGGTCGCGCTCAAGTCCAACACGCTCGTGCAGGCGTCGTCGAGCCAGGACCCGTGGGCGATGGCGCAGCAGGCCGTCAACGTCGGCTACGGGATCATGAACGGCCAGAAGCCGGCCAATCCGATGATCCTGATCGAGCCAACGCTCATCACGCGCGACAACGTGAAGACCTACAAGGGCTGGAGCGCCCCGCGCTGATCGCGCCGCCCGTCCACTGAACCGGGCGGTGCCGGGCCGCGTCGCCGCGCGCGACGGCCGGCGCCGCCCGCCCCGCCCGCTCACATCAACCACTGCACGGCCGCGCCACAAGGTTTCAACATGACGACGACGCTCCCCCGCCTGATCGTATTCGGCGAAGCGCTGACCGATTTCATCCGCGACGACGCGCAGCGCTGGCACAGCGTCGCCGGCGGCTCATGCTGGAACGTTGCGCGCGTCGGCGCGCGACTCGGCGCGCCGACGGCCTTCGCCGGCACGGTCAGCCGCGACATCTTCGGCGACGAACTGATGCGCAAGAGCGCCGACGCGGGGCTCGACATGCGTTTCATCCGGCAGGTCGACCGCGCGCCGCTGCTCGCGATGGTCGTGTCGAAGCAGCCGCCCCACTATTTCTTCATCGGCGAGAACAGCGCCGATCTCGCGTTCGATCCGGCGGACCTGCCCGCCGGCGCACTTGACGCGGCCGAGATCGTGCACATCGGCTCGCTCGGCGTCGTGCGCGAGCCGCTCGCGTCGCGCCTGATCGAGGTGGCGCAGGCCGCGCGCGCGGCCGGCAAGCGGATCTCGTTCGATCCGAACTACCGTGCGCCGATGGCCGCGCCGTCGTATCGCGACACGCTGCGCCGGCTGGTCGCGCTCGCCGACTGGATCAAGGTGTCCGACGAGGACCTTCACGGGCTGTTTCCCGAACTCGACGAAACGGCCGCACTCGCGCAACTGCGCGCGTGGGCGCCCGATGCGACGATGCTCGTCACGCGCGGCGCATCCGGCATGCAGCTCCTGCATCGCGACACCGTGCTGTTCCAGCCCGCGTTCCCGACCGAGGTCGTCGACACGGTCGGCTGCGGCGACGCCAGCATCGGCGGCTGGCTCGCGAGCCAGCTTGCGCGGCCCGATGCATCGCCCGCCGAGCATCTGCGTTACGCGGCCGCGTGCGCGGCGGTCGCCTGTGCTCACGCAGGCGCCTATGCGCCGACGGCCGCGGAAGTGGCCGATATGATCGATCGCGCTGCCGACGCCGTGCTTTCGCAATAGATCGCACTGACGCGCCGCCTCGTTACACGGCGGTCGTTCCGGCGCTGCCGTCCGGCTGCATACCAGCCTGCAACAGTTGCAGACTTTCATCGACGCTCAGTTCGGACATCGCGTCCTCATGCAGCGTATCGTCCGCCGCACGGCGCAACGCATGCAGCGCGTGCACCTTGAGCCTCACGATCGCGAGCCGCAGCCCGCGTGCCGTGCATTCGGCCGCGAACGTGCGCAACGATTCGATCGTCGTGCCGTCGATATCCGGCGTTTCCTCGAGGCTCAGCATCACGGCATGCGTGTCCGGCGCGGCCTTCATCAGCGCACGCACGCGATTCAGCATCCGGTCCGCGTTCGCGAAGAACAGCTGCGCCTCGGGCCGCACGATCAGCACGCCCGGCACCGGCTTCGCGTCCGCATGGCTCGCGACGTCGACGAAGTCATGGCTGTCGCGCAGCCGGCCGAGCACGCTGACGTTCGGCTCGGACAGCTTGCGCAGCGTCAGCAGCAGGCTTACGCCGATGGCCGCGAGCAGCCCGTGCAGCACGCCGAGCACGAGCACCGCGAGCAGTGCGGCGATCACGACGAGCCGGTCGCGATGCCAGTCCCAGTACGGCTTGAATACGGACGGATGCAGCGAGTGGCTGACCGCGAAGATCACGATCGCCGCGAGCACGGGCTCCGGCGTGCGCGCAAGCTGCGGCAGCAGCAGCCAGACGATCAGCGCGACCACGCCGGCCGCCCACAGGCCGGCGAAGCGCGACTGCGCGCCGGCCGCCTCGTTCGCAGACGTTGCCGAATAGCCGGCGCCGACCGGCATCCCGTGCAGCAGGCCCGACACGAGGTTCGCGCAGCCGAGCGCGACGAGGTCGCGGTTCGGCGACACGCTGTCGCCATGCTTCAGCGCGAAGTTGCGGATCGATCCGTACGACTCCGCGTACAGGATCAGCATCAGCGCGAACGCGAGCTCGACCGTCTGCATCCACGCGTTGCGGTCGAGCTGCGGCAGGCCGAATTCGATGTGCCGGAAATCGATGTTGCCGACGATCGCGATCCCGTATCGCTGCCAGTCGATCGCATAGCCGACAGCGATCGACAGCACGATCACGACGAGCGTAGCGGGCACGCGCGAGCGGCGCCCGAGCACGAACAGCAGCGCCAGCGCGGTCGCGCCGAGCACGACACTCGCGAGGTTTGCATGCGGGGCGCCGGCGATCAGGTCGAGCGTGACATGCGGCGCATCGCTGTGCTGCACGGAAATCGCGAGAATCTTCGGCAACTGCTTGATGACGATCGTCAGTGCGAGCCCGAACGTGAAACCGCGCAGCACGGGCCGCGCGACGAAGTCCGACATGCCGCCGAGCCGCGCGGCGCCCGCCAGCATGAACAGTACGCCCGTCATCGCGACCAGCGCCGCCGCCAGCGCGAGCTGTTCGGCAAGCGCCATCCCCGATTCCGCGAGCACGGTCGCCGCGAGCACGGCAGCCGACGACGACGTCGACGACACGATCGCGAAGCGGCTGCTGCCCGTGAGCGCATAGACGACGAGCCCCGCCAGCAGCGCGATGAGGCCGGCCTGCGGCGGCAGGTTGGCCAGCCCCGCATACGCGACCGCCTCGGGAATCAGCAGGCCCGCGATCGACAGGCCCGCCAGTGCATCGAGGCCGATGCGCCGCGCGGGCGGCGGCGAGGCCGCGTCGAGCGCGGAGAAATGGTCGGCATGCTGCGGGCCGGCATCGGGGCGGATCGGGGCGATCGTCATGAGGCGGTCGGCGCCGTGCGCCGGTCAGGGTTTGACGGCGATGACGCCCGACCAGCCGGGCAGATAGCGCGCATCCTGGTCGTGCGCGCGGTGCAGCGCGAGGTCGAGCGCCTTTGCAAAGTTCTTGCGGATCTGGTCGAGCGACACGCGCTGGCGCAGGTAATCGGCCCACAGGAATTCGCTGAACGGCGTCGCGTCCTTCGCATAGCCGCCCGCCGTGCGCAGTTCGCCTGCAAGGCTGCGGTACGGATCGTCCACGAGCCCCGTCAGCGCCTTCGGCAAATGCACGTAGTCGCGACGCGACCCGTCCGCGCCGAACGGATGCACCCACTGGTTGTGCTCCATCATCCGCCAGAAAATCGTGTCGTCGAGCCACGACAGATCCTTCAGCAGCATCGCGTTCACGCGCGACTCGCCCTCCTCGATCAGCGCGAGGCCGAGATGGTGATGATCGGTGATGTAGTGCAGCCCGTCCGGGCCGAGGACGGCCGGGAACCAGTGCGATTCGATCGCGGCCTTGCGCGCGCGCTTGTCGAGCGCCTTCCAGTGCTTGCGCTTCGCCTTGACTTCGCGATAACCAACCGTCATCTGCGTCGGACGCAGCGCGTCGAGCCTGACTGGAATGAGATGAACGTCGCGGCCGAGTGTCATGGTCGTACCCCATGTTGCGAAATTCCGGCAACGATACTCCTGATCGCGCGAGCCGTTAATACGTCATGATCTCGATACGCCGGCGATTGACGATCTCCGACAACCGCACACGCGTGCACACGATGCCGCGCTACGCGCACAGATCGTTGCGCTCGAGACGATGGCGAATGTAAGGAATGCCGTCGTGCACGACGCTCACGCGACGCATCCCGAGCTTGCGCGCGACGTTCAGCGAACCGCTGTTGGCCTCGGCGATATCGGCGATCACGCGCGGCAGGCGCACGGTATCGAACGCATGCCGCACGACGGCGGCCGCGGCCTCGCTCGCGATGCCGCGCCCCCAGGTCGTGCGCACGAGCCGCCAGCCGATCTCGACATCGCGCGCACCGTCCGCATAGTCGGGAATCAGCAGGATCCAGCCAATGAACGTATCGGGTGCGGCCTTCTCGAAGATCGACCAGTAGCCGAGTCCCGGCGGATAGTCGCGCGTGATCCGGTGCGTGACGAAGCGGCGATGCTCGACGGGATCGTGCCACGGGCCCGCGATATGCCGCGTGACCTCGGGATCGCGATCCATCGCGATGCACGCGTCGAGATCGGCCAGCACGCGCGGGCGCAGCCACAGCCGGGCGGTTTCGAGCACGGGCAGCGCGGCAGCGGAACGTTCGTTCATCGGGACTCCTGATTCGGTGACGATGCGCATCGAGCGCATTACAGAACAAATACAAAACGCCTTCCGGAATGATACAGATGCCTGTCGCCGGTCCGGCACGGCTTCGTTTCCGTTTCCGAAACAGTTCATTTCGTAGGGATTATTCCCGATTCGGCGTTATCGCGCCCCACATCGCATGGCGCCGCGGCCTACACTCGATCAGTGCCCGCGCACCGCGCGCAAGCCGGGCCGGCATCCGCATGCACATCCTGAGCGCGCAAGCCAACGAGGAGACCTCGGACATGAGCTGGACCCGCGAACAACGCAACGTCACGATCGCCGCCTACCTGGGCTGGACGCTCGACGCGTTCGATTTTTTCCTGATGGTTTTCGTGCTGAAGGACATCGCCGCCGAATTCGCGTCGACGATCCCCGCCGTTGCGTTCGCGCTCACGCTGACGCTCGCGATGCGCCCGCTCGGCGCACTGATCTTCGGCCGGCTCGCCGACCGCTTCGGCCGCCGCCCGACGCTGATGGTCAACATCGCGTGTTATTCGCTGCTCGAACTCGCGTCGGGTTTCGCGCCGAGCCTGACCGCGCTGCTGGTGCTGCGCGCGCTGTTCGGCATCGCGATGGGCGGCGAATGGGGCGTCGGCTCCGCGCTGACGATGGAAACCGTGCCGACCCATGCACGCGGTTTCGTGTCGGGACTGCTGCAGGCCGGCTATCCGAGCGGCTATCTGCTCGCGTCCGTCGTGTTCGGCCTCTTCTACCAGTACATCGGCTGGCGCGGCATGTTCATGGTCGGCGTGCTGCCCGCGCTGCTCGTGCTGTACGTGCGCACGCACGTGCCCGAATCGCCGGCGTGGAAACTGATGGAGAAACGCCCGCGCCCGAGCCTCGGAACCACGCTGAAGCAGAACTGGAAGCTCACGATCTACGCGATCGTGCTGATGACCGCGTTCAACTTCTTCTCGCACGGCACGCAGGATCTCTATCCGACGTTCCTGCGCGAACAGCATCACTTCGATCCGCATACCGTGTCGTGGATCACGATCGTGCTGAACATCGGCGCAATCGTCGGCGGACTGTCGTTCGGTGCGATCTCGGAACGGATCGGCCGGCGCCGCACGATCTTCATCGCCGCGCTGATCGCACTGCCCGTGCTGCCGCTGTGGGCGTTCTCGAGCGGCCCGATTGCCCTCGCCGCGGGCGCGTTCCTGATGCAGATCTCGGTACAGGGCGCGTGGGGCGTGATTCCGGTCCACCTGAACGAGATTTCGCCCGACGAAATCCGCGCGACCTTCCCCGGCGTCGTCTACCAGCTCGGCAACCTGCTCGCGTCCGGCAACGCGACGATGCAGGCATCGCTCGCCGTTTCGCACGACAACAACTACAGCTTCGCGCTCGCGCTCGTGGCCGGCATCGTCGCCGTCGCGATCGCCGTGCTGATCCTGTTCAGCCGCGAGCGGCGCGGCATCGACATGACGCAATCGGTCAATACGCGTAGCACGGTCGGCTGAATCCGCACATTGACGCATCGCACCATCGCGCGCGCCCCGCCCCTCGGGGTCGCGCGCCACGCTTGCCGCAATTGCACATCGAACTAGAGGAATTTGTCCAGATTCCCCGCTTGCCCGCTCCGCCCGCGTTTTTTTATCTTAATAAAAACGACTGTTTGAATCAGACAATCAAATCACCTGTTCGCGGCCGGGCGACCGGCATGGGAGGCGGAACATGGCAGTAAGTCAGGAGGGGCGGCCATCCGCGGGACGGCCGTCCGGGGCGCGATCATCCGGCCCTCGGCAGACCGGCGGGACGAAGGCGCGCATCCTCGATGCGGCCGAGGACCTGTTCATCGAGCATGGCTTCGAGGCGATGTCGATGCGGCAGATCACGTCGCGCGCGGCGGTCAACCTCGCGGCGGTCAACTACCACTTCGGCAGCAAGGAAGCGTTGATCCATGCGATGCTGTCGCGCCGGCTCGATCAGCTCAACCAGGAACGCCTCGGCATCCTCGACCGCTTCGATGCGCAGCTCGGCTCGCACATCACCTGCGAGCACGTGCTCGGCGCGATGTTCATTCCCGCGCTGAAGGCGTCGCGCAACCCGGAACGCGGCGGGCCCGGGTTCCTCCGGCTGATCGGCCGCGCGTACACCGATCCGTCGCCGTTCGTGCGCAACTTCCTGACCGCGCACTACGCGAGCGTCGCGGGCCGCTTCTTCGACGCGTTCCAGCGCGCGTTGCCGCACCTGCCGCGCACGGAGCTCGGCTGGCGGCTGCACTTCGCGATCGGCGCGCTGTCCGGCGCGCTCGCGGGTGCCGAGACGGAAAGCCTGATCGACGAGTTCTCGCAAGGCCGCACAATGAACGACGTGCAGATGATCGCGCGGCTGTCATCGCTGATCGTCGCCGCGCTGAAGGCGCCGATGCCCGACAGCGCTCAACTGTCGATTTTCGCGGCGGTGCTCGACGACGCGGGAGCGAGCGAAGCGTTCGGGCTGCCGTCGAGTGCGGCAGCAGCCGAGACGGCGACGCTGCATTCCGCGAACTGAGTGCGCGGGGCCACACGCGACTTCCTGTTCACGATTTGATCGATACGAGGGGTCATGCGGTGCGTCGAGGCGCCCGTGTTGATCGCCCGTGAAGCATGGGGCACGGGCAGGCATCGAAGCGCCTGCCCGCGCCAAAAGCAAAGACCGGAGACACGTCATGTCATCTTCCGCAGCAACCGCAGCGGCCCAGGTTCCGCCGAACACCGACGGTATCTGGTACGCGTCATACCCGCCCGGCGTACCGCACGAAATCGACGTCACTCAATACGCATCGCTCGTGCAGTTCTTCGACGAATGCACGACACGCTTCGCCGAGCGCGTCGCCTACGTGAGCGCAGGCGCATCGATGACCTATCGCACGCTCGCGCAGAAAGTCGACGCATTCGCGTCGTATCTGCAAAGCCTCGGCGTGAAACCCGGCGACCGCGTCGCGATCATGCTGCCGAATACGTTCCAGTATCCGGTCGCGCTGTTCGGCACGCTGAAGGCCGGCGCAATCGTCGTCAACGTGAATCCGCTCTACACCGCGCGCGAACTCGCGCACCAGCTGAAGGACAGCGGCGCGCAGACGATCGTCGTGTTCGAGAACTTCGCGAGCACGCTGCAGGAGGCGCTGCCGGAAACGCAGGTGAAGAACATCGTCGTCACCGCGCTCGGCGACCTGCTCGCCGACGGCTTCAATGCGAAAGGACGCCTGATCAATTTCGTGCTGAAGCACGTGAAGAAGCTGGTGCCGGCCTACCACCTGCCGCAGGCGATCCGGCTGCGCTCCGCACTTGCGCTCGGCGCGCGCGGCAAACCGCAGCCGGTGCAGATAACGCGCGACGACCTCGCGTTCCTGCAATACACGGGCGGCACGACCGGCGTCGCGAAAGGCGCGATGCTCACGCACGGCAACCTGATCGCGAACCTGCTGCAGGCGAAGGCATGGATCGCCGACCAGGTCTCGGGCGACGTCGAAACCGTGCTCACACCGCTGCCGCTCTATCACATCTATTCGCTGACGGTGAATGCGTTCATCTTCATGGGGCTCGGCGGGCGCAACATCCTGATCGCGAACCCGCGCGACATGAAGATGGTGATGAAGATCATCCGCAACGAAACGTTCACGGGAATCACCGGCATCAACACGCTGTACAACGCGTTCCTCGACAACGAGGAATTCCGCAAGCGCGACTTCTCGAAGCTCAAGCTCGCGATGGCGGGCGGGATGGCGATGCAGCGTGCGGTCGCGGAGCGCTTCCAGCAGGTGACGGGCCGGCCGGTGGTCGAAGGCTACGGCCTTACCGAATGCTCGCCGATCGTCACGATGAACCCCGTGAACCTGAACGACATGGCCTCGTTCAGCGGTTCGATCGGCCTGCCCGCCCCGTCCACCGTCGTGCGCTTTCGCCGTGAGGACGGTACCTGGGCCGCGATCGGCGAGCCGGGCGAGCTGTGCGTACACGGTCCGCAGGTGATGCGCGGCTACTGGCAGCGCCCCGACGAGACGGCCAAGGCGATCGACGCCGACGGCTGGCTCGGCACCGGCGACATCGGCGTGATGGACGAACGCGGCTTCATCCGCCTCATCGACCGCAAGAAGGACATGATCCTCGTGTCGGGCTTCAACGTGTATCCGAACGAGATCGAGGAAGTGCTCGTGATGCATCCGGGCATCAGCGAGGCCGCCGCGATCGGCATTCCCGACGAGGTGCAGGGCGAACGAATCAAGGTGTTCGTCGTGCGCCGCGACCCGTCGCTCACCGTCGACGACGTGCTCGCGCACTGCCGCAAGAACCTGACCGGCTACAAGATGCCGAAATTCGTCGAGTTCCGCGACGCGCTGCCGCAGACGAACGTCGGCAAGATCCTGCGCCGCGCGCTGCGCGACGAGGAGCTCGCCAGGATCAAGACCGCGAAGCAAGACTGAACGATCCATCGCTCCGGGAGAGGCTGTCGATGAACGCAGGAAAGAAGCGCAGCGCGCGGCATGCAGCCGCCGCGGCAGTCGCGTGCATGCTGTCGCTCGTTCCGCCGGGCCTGCATGCGCAGGAAGCGGCCGATGCCGCGAGCGCGGCACAGGAGGTCGCGCTGCCGGCGGACCTGGCGAAAATCACGCGCGACCCGGTCGCGCAACAGGCGCGCTGGCTGCGCACGGCCGCGCAGCGCGGCACGCTCGCGCAGCTGGACGACGCGACGCTCACGACGCTCTTCAAGGCGCTCGACCCGCTCGCCGTGCCGCTCTATATCCGGAATGGCCCTAACGGCTATCCGTCGTACCAGTTCACGATGGTGCGTCAGGAGCGCATCAGCGGGAAATGGTCCGACACGCCCGACCGCATGCTCGTGAAAACCACCCGCGAGCCGCTGCGGGTATATGCGAAATGGCTGCCGGGAGGCGCGCATGCCGGCCAGGAGACGATCTACGACACGACGCAGCGCAAGGACGAGATGTACGGCCATCTCGGCGGCCTGCTCGGCAAGATTCCGTTGTGGACGGCGCTCGACGGCGCGCTCGCGCGCGCCCAGTCGAATCACCAGGTGAAGGATCTCGGCACCGAGTTCATCACGAACCTGTACCTGACCGAAGGGAAGAAATACCAGGAAGCCGGCGTGCAGCGGCCGACCCGGGTGGAGGCAAAAACGATCGGCGGCGTGCGCGTCGTCGCGCTCACCTACGAAACGCCGACCGGCCGGCCGCAGTTCTACGCGAAGAAGGAAGTCCTCGGGCTCGACCTGCACGCGCCCTATTTCCGGACCGTCGAGTCCTACGACAACGACGGCAAGATCTTCGAGCGGATCGTCATCGAGAAAATCGCGCCGGCGACGCTAGACGACACCGCATTCGACCCGAAAAACCCCGACTACGCGTTCTGATGCGCACCGGCAGGGCCGACCTCGGGCTCAATCGTCATCGTCGTCGCCGTGGTGCTTGCGCCAATGCTTGTAATAGTGCTTGCGCCACTTCCGGTAGCGATCGTCGTCGTCATCGCCGTAATAGCCGTATCCGTAGCCCGGATAGGCGACCACAGCCGGCTGCGGCGCCACATAAACCGGTGCCGGCTCGACATAGACCGGCGCGACCGGTACGCCGATGCCGACCGACAGGTCGACATGCCCCGCCATTGCACTTCCGGAAGCCAGCAACGCCATGCCCCCGACCAACCCTGCCACTTGACTCTTGTTCATGCTCCGGATCCCTGATAAGCCGGCCCGCCCGGCTCGCGCGACCAAATGTAAGCGCCGCGCACGCACCGAGGTGATACGGCGCTGCGAGAGTCGTAACGCGACGTAACGAAACGGCTTTGGCCGTTCGGCCGAATCGCGAAAATGCGCCGGAACGTCTATAGTGGGTTACGGTTCGACACAATCACGACTGCGCGCTTCCCTATCGAACAGGGTAGAATTCCGCCAAACGCCTTGTGGACGAACATGCCACACACGCACAACATATTCTCTGACGCAGGCTCCTGCCGCACCTCAATGGCCAATCCCGCAGAATCCCATCCGCAAAACGACTTCATCAATTCGGCGCGCAAGGAACGTAAGCGCGTTGAAATCTATCTCGTCAACGGCATTCGTCTGACGGGATGTATCGAGTCGTTCGACCAGTACCTGGTGATGCTGCGCACCCCCGTGGGTCTGCAAGGCATCTACAAGCGCGCGATTTCCACGATCCAGCTCGACACGGGCGGCTCGCGCCCGGGCGGCGGCGGCCCCCGCGGTCCGCGCACCGGTGGGCGCCCCGGCGGCCGTGAAGGCGGCGGTCACAGCCCGTACGGCTCGCACGGCGGCCCGCGCGAATCGCGTGGCGACGGCGGCGGCTACGGTTCCCGCGAACCGCGTGAAGGCTATGGCTCCCGCGAGCCGCGCGAAGGTTACGGCTCGCGTGAACCACGCGAAGGCTACGGCGCACCGCGCGAACCCCGTGAGCCGCGCGAAAGCTACGGCGCGCCGCGCGACACCGGTGACGCATCTGGCAACACATCGCCGTCGGATGCACGCGGCGGCAACGGGCCGGTGATCGTCACCCGCCGCCGGCGAATCGTGCCGGACGGCCAGTAAAACAAAAGGGCAAGCCAACGGGCTTGCCCTTTTCTCTTGTGCGGCCGGCGCGGCATGTCGCCGCACCGCCACTCTCGGCTCAGCGTGCCGTCCTCGGCAGGCCCGCGTCGGCCTCGCGCTGCAGCGAACGCACCTGCTGCTGCAACGCGCGCAGTTGCGACTGGAGTTCGGCCTGCTGCGCCTGCAACGCGACCGTCTCGCTGCGTACGCTCTTCTGGCGATCCGCGACCGCTGCCTGCTGCTGGCGTGCAATCGAGATATCGGCCTGCAGACGCCGCGCACGGTCCTGCGTGACTTCGATCTGCTTGTCCATTTGCGCCTTCTGCGACTCCAGCTTAGTCGCTCGCAGTTCGTTGACGGCCAGCCGCTCTGCCTGATGCGAGAAATCGCGATAGATCGCTTCCGCGCGCGTTTCGTCGTAAGTCTTGATCACGCGCCAGAACGCCTTCTGCTGGAACAGCGCGACGAAGTACGCACCATCCTTCACGTTGAACAGCAGGCTCGCACCGTAGCTGCCGTTGTAGCTCGTGCGCATTTCCGTCAGCGTGTGCGCCTGGATCTGGCGCTGCAGGTCGTCGACCGTGCTCGGCCCCGTCGTCTCGCCCGCCTGCGGCTGCACCGACGTCTGGACCTGCGAATCGATCACCGGAATCGCTGCCACCGGCGCCGACGCCTGCTGCACCGCCGGCGAATCGCTGCCTGCCAGCCCCTGCGCGTAAGCGCCCTGCATGCCTCCTACCATGGCGAACAACACACACGCCCGCCCCAACCCCGTCATATGGCTCATGAAGTTTTTATTCCCCGCCCGAGTCGTTGTAATCCAACGCGATTTTATCTCATTAATTACTCGCTTTCGCGTGTCTCGGGCTCTTCGTCGAAGATCTGATATTTGCGCATTTTTTCCCACAACACCTTGCGGCTGATGCCGAGCTGCTGCGCCGTGTCCTGACGCCGCCAACCGTTTGCATCGAGCGCCGCGATGACGCGATTGCGCTCGTTCATGTCCCACTTGCTTCGATCGACGAAGACCTCGGCCGCACTCTCCGCCGGCACCGGCTGTGCCGAGTTACGCGCATGCGCAATCAGCCGCTGCAGCCGCGCGGCATCCCACCCGCCCGTCTGCCGCACCGTCACGCCGACACGCTCGGCGAGATTGCGCAATTCGCGCACGTTGCCGGGAAAATAGCTGTCCGCGACCGAATCCGTCAGCCAGTACGGCAGATCCGACAACTCGGCGAGCCGGTCCTCGCCGACGACCTGCGCGACGAACGACTTGAACAGCGCGATCTTGTCGACCGCGCCGCGCTCTTCCAGTGACGGAATGCTCAGCTCGATCACCGCGAGCCGGTAGTAGAGATCCGCGCGGAACAGGCCTTCCTTCACGAGCTGCGGCAGCTTCTTGTTGCTCGCCGCGACCAGGCGGAAATCGACCTTGACCGACGTCGCCGCGCCGACGCGCAGCACCGCGCCGTCCTCGAGCACGCGCAACAGCTTGACCTGCTGGTACAGCGGCAGATCGCCGACTTCGTCGAGGAACAGCGTGCCGCCCGCCGCCTGCTCGAAATAGCCTTTATGCGCAACAACCGCGCCCGTGAACGAGCCTTTCGCATGGCCGAAGAACAGCGATTCGAACAGGCCGTCCGGAATCGCGCCGCAGTTCACCGGTACGAATTCGCCGTGCCGGTAGCGCGAATGCTTTTCGTGCAGCAGTTGCGCGATGCGCTCCTTGCCGACGCCGGTTTCGCCGTGCAGCAGCACGTTGGTGTCGCAGTCGGCGAACGTATCGACTTCGTGCAGCAGCGCCTGCATCGATTCCGAGTGCGCGACGAGTTCGGACGGCTGTAACGTTTCGGCCGCGTGCGCACGCAGTTGCGTGACGAGCTTGCCGATCATGCCGCGCAGTTCGGCGCACGTGAAGTCGAGCGGCAGGATGTGCGAATACTCGGGCGGATACTGCGACGCGTCGTGGTCGCGCGCCGCGCCGACCCAGACGACCGGCATGCCGATGTTGGCCTGCCAGTCGCGCAGGAACGCCGCGCCGGTTTCGATCATCGACACGCTGATGATCGCCAGCGACGGCCGCAACGCGGCGCGTTCGGGCGAGATCTCCGCGTTGTCGGCACGGATCACTTCGACGTCGAAGCTCGCCATGCACCGGGCGACGCGGTCGACGATGTCCGCCTTGCCTTCCCAGACGTAGAGGTCGAGTTCTGCGATTGCGGGCGTGGTTCTCATTGCTAATGCTTTTAATGGACGATTTGCGGGGCGTTGCAGGTCAAGCTATGTTGTATCACTGTCAACTGGCCGATTTGCAATCCTAACGCCGTCAACAAGGGCGTTACCAACGTGTTGATCAACGGGTTGACCAGGCCGAGCAGCAAAGGAATGAGCTGCTTCGTGAGCGGCTGGAGAAGTACACTCAGAATCGATAAATCCAGCCCCGGAACGCTGATCTGGACCGACGGCCCATTCAACAGATTGGTCAGTTGCACGTTGAGGGAATTGGTCGCTGTCGACGACGTGCTCCAGGTAGGCCCCGGTGACCATGCGGACGAAGTACATGCGCCGTTACTCGGCTTGGTATTGCAGAACGAGTATGGCTGATTATTCGGGTAAATCGAGCCGGTCGAGGTCAGCGACAGGCTGGCATTCAGCGCGCCCGGGGTCGAAGGCAACGGCGGTCCGCTATAGACGGGCGCATTAGTGCCGCTCCCGATGGAGGCTACGGGATTCGACAGCGATAGACTGACTTGCACAAGCGAAAAACTGCCGAGTATCCCTGCCCCTGACACCTGCGCAACAGGAATCACACCCGAGTCAGACGCACAACTGGGAGAATTGAGGTTCAGCGCCCCCCCGGTCCTTGGCCCGGCGCAAATCATCGCCACGCCCGGCAACGCTCCGAAGGTCGCGGTGCTCGATGCCGGATTAGATTGGCAATTCGTATTAGCCAACCAAGCGCGCGCCGGGCCGCCCAGAACGATATAGAGCGGCAAATGCGGCCCGGAAAGCTGAATCGTCAATAGGCCAGGAATTCCCAGCGGCGGCGGATCCGACAACACTTGCAAATCTGCGTAGACCCCGATCTCCGCCTGCGACGCCTGTGTGCGCCAGATGCCATTCACTTGTCCGGCCTCGCCAATTCCAATCGACGGCGGCGCCAGCACCTGCAATTGCAAGCTATTGACTCGAGCAAGCGACGATACCGCTGCAATGAGCGGACAAAACGCACTGCCGGGGCAGTTGGTTTGATTCACCGACAGCGTCAGTGCGCTGTTGTATGCGCCTATCTCTGCCGTCGTGAGCAGCAACTGAAGCACATTGACACTGACGTTCGCCGCCGCCTCCGGAGTGCTACCCGAGTATTGAAGGAGATTACCCAACGAGATCTTGTTGGCATTGACATTTGCGCCGACTTTGGCACCCAGCGAAGTGAGCACAATGCCGACCGTGCTATTCGTGCCCACCGCCGTAGCGGCAAGATTAAGGATATCGGATACGGACAGATTGAGGCCGAGCAATTGCCCAATACGGGGTGGAGTCGACATGCCGGCTGTGCCGAGTTGCGTCGCGGCACTTGCCAACTGACCCAGCGTGACGTTTGCCCCGGCCAATGACTGATAACTGGCCAAGCCTACATTGACGTTAGTCGACGCGCCCAGCAAACCGGTGAGCAACGGATCGAGTATCGCCGACGAGGAGGTATCCAGATTGGCGAGCGTCGCACCTACGCTAAACGTGTCGATCGCCGCCGCACGCGCGGTCGCAGTCGCCGAAACGACCGCCTGCCGACCACTTAACTGGTTCAACAGTCCCAGGAAAAAGTAGTTCACCTGTCGGTATGCCGTAACCTGGGCTGCATTCGCCACAGACGGCGCCGGTGTCACGTAAGCCGCCGCCGGATCCCATCCCCCACAGCTAACGGCGAATTGATCGTTACCCAATGTGGGAGTTGCCTTAGCCGCAGCGTCTATCAACGTAAACGAATAGCCCTTGTCGTTGAAGTTCAGGCTAGTCGTCACGTTATTTTTCGCATCGCTCAGGCAACGGTTCGGATCGCTCGTCATCGGCTGTACTGCCGCCAACGCCGCCATATCCGCGATCCTTTGCAGATCCCGCTTCTGGAAATACAGATTCCCGACGTCAATCGCCCCTAACACGACAATCGCAACCATTACCCAGATGGCCGCCATGACCGCAATGGAGCCACGCTGACGACGTCTCCTCATCCAGCCTGCGCCGTGCCGCCGAACCACGTATGACTGATCTGCGCGCATCGTCATCTCGCTTACTGCGCTCCTTGACCACCGCCCGACATGCCGCTGGCGGAACCGAGCTGCGAGCTCATCGAACCCGGAACCTTGTTCTTGAACGAATCGAGATAGCGCTGGTAGACGAGCGACGCCACGTCGCCGAGCAACGGCTGCGTCGGTGCCGCCGCGCGATTGTCGCGTTGCATCGTGAGCCAGTCTCTTGTCGAGTGGCCTACGTCGGACGCGCCCGCAGTCACGGCCTCTTGCCCGAATGCCCCGGCGGAACCGGCCGCCGCGCAGACGATCGCGGCCAGCACCGCGATCCGACCCGCGCGCACGCTTCGATGATGTTTGTTGCCGTTCATGTCGTTCCCCCGATGCCTGTTCATTGTGCAAACCGTTGCAACAGCGGCACGGTCTGATCGTAGCCAACATTGTTCGCCATCGGCGTGATCGGCGCGGTGGTGCCGCGCCGCGACACCACCGGCGGCGTCGCGACCGCGCGTTGCTGCGCGCGCGCCGCCGCGGTAATCCTCGCGGCGTCGCTGGCGATGTCCTTGCGGATATCCGCCGGCAGATGTTGCTGGTTCATCAGCCTCTGCGCGTCCTGCGCGCGACCTGCTGCAAACAGGTAAAGCACGAGGTTGCTGACGATTTTCGGATTGCGCTGATCCAGCTCCGCCGCCTTCATCAGCGGCACGCGCGCTCCGACAACATCGCCGCCGCGCAACTTCGCGTATGCGAGATCGGACAGCATCGACGCATCGGTCGGCGCCAGCTCCGACGCTTGCGTCAGCGTCTGCGCCGCGCGGTCGAAATCACCCGCCGCGCCCGCGAGCAGCCCGAGCCCGCGATAGCCGCGCGCGGCGAGCGGCGTCTTCAGCAACTGCGTGTAGGCGGCTGCGCTCGCGGCCGGCTGGTCGGTCATCCGCAGCGCGTCCGCGCGCAGCAGGATCGACTCCGGCATGACACCGTAGGTCTTGTCGTACGCGTCGATGTGCGCGAGCGACGCGTAATAGAGCCCCTGCGACTGCATCCGCTGGATCAGGCCGAGGTACATGCCCGGCGTATCCGGCACGGCCTGCTTCTGGTCGGCCGCCTGTATCAGCGCCGCGCGCTCCGTCTGCGCGCTCACGCCATAACCGCTGTCCTTGGTCGCGCACGCGCCCAGCAGCAACACCGCCGCTACCGCACCCGCCCGTATAGCCATTCCGCCGATCCGCTTCATCGTCATTCCTTCCGTCCGTCAATGATGCCGCGACAACGCGTGCATCACCGCCAACATGCCGGGCCCGGCCGTCACGATCAACAGCGCGGGCAACAGCGTCAGCACCATTACCCCGGTCATCTTCACGGTCAACCGGCCGATCCGCTCGCGCAGCATGGCCCGACGCGTTTCGCGCAGCCGGTCCCCGAACTGCTTGAGCGGCTCCTGCACCGCGCCGCCATGCTTGTCGACCTGGATCATCAATCGCACGATCGCGCGCAAGTCCTCGTTGTCGAATCCGACGGACAGCCGCTGCAGCGACTGCTCGCGCGTGCGACCCGCAGCGAACTGGCGCTGCGCGATTCCCACCTCCGACGACAGCACCGGCAACATCCCGCGAAAATCGTTCGTCACGACTTGCAGGCTCTGGTCCAACGACAGTCCAACCCCTTGCAGCAAGCGCAGCATGTCGACGAGCAACGGCAGTTCGTCGACCACGCTCTGCCGACGCGCCGCCGCACGGCGCTGCACGTAGAGCTTCGGCAACATGAAGCCGAGCCCGAAGGCGGCGAACATGCCGACCATCCAGATACCGCCCTTCATGCGCCCGCTCGCGAAGATCGCGAACAGCAGCGGCAACCCGATCCCGCACGCGACCCGCGCGCTCAGGAACAGCCCGCGCGTGCGCGCGTCGACATAGCCGCATTGCTCGAGCAGGCGGCGATCCTCTTCCGCGACAGCGTATTTGCCGAACCCGGTATCGAGCCAGCGCACGCCCGCCGCCGACAGCCTGTCGAGAAAACGTTCGACGCGCTGCCCGCCACGCACGTCGGGCTTCGCAGGCGCATCGCCATCCGGCGCGGTTCGCGCTTTCGCTGCCGCGAGCGCGGCCATGCGCCGGTCCAGCGCATCGACCAGCGCGCGTTCGGCACGCGCCGCGGCACTCGCGCGCAACATGGCAACAATGCCGAGCAGCAGCACCCCGAGCGCGCCCACCGCCAACGCAATCGCCCCGATTTGAGTCGCTGTCATAACATCACCTGAGTCGAGCCATCCGATACAGCCATACGCTGCCGACCAATTGCATCAGGAACGCGGTCATGAGGAGCGTTCGCCCGCTCGGATCGTTCCACATCCCGTGCAGATACCTCGGGTTTGTCATCACGACAAAGCTGCCGATTGCGATCGGCAGCATCACGAGGACGAACGCCGACAGCCGCGTCTCCGACGACATCGCGGTCAATTCCCGCTCGGCCTGCTCCAGATCGCGCATGAACACGGCCATCCGTTCGAGCATTACGTCCGCACGGCCACCGTATTTGACGGACAAGCGCAGCACCGAGCCCACGAGTTCGAACTCTTCGGTCCGGTAGACCTTCGCGATGTGCATCATGGCGCGATCGATCTCGATACCGCCGCGCAGCATCCGCGACACGAGGTCGAGACAGCCGCGCAGCGGCTCCTCGGTCGTCAGCAGCGCGGACTGGAACGCCGCCGGCACGCTGTTGCCGAGCGTCACGAGACGCACGATCCCGTCGAGAAACGACGGGATCTGCCGGACAATCTTCAGTCTGCGCCGCTGAATTCGCGACGCGAGCCAGACGCCGAGCATCGAGCTGCCGCACGCGAGCGCCGCGAAGCACGCAAGCGCACCCCCGCGACTGCCCGCGAATGCCGCGGCAACAACCAGCACGGCAAGCGCGACGAGCGTCTTGCCTCGTGCATCCTCGATCCCGGCGCGACTCGCGAGGTTCGTCAGATACTCGGATGCAGTCGCATACCAGTGCGCCCAGAATGCGTCGGTCGATACATTCCGTGCTGCGCCCGGCTGTGGTACGGTACGCACAGCACCTGCCGCGGACTGCCGTGCCGGCTGCGCGGCGACACCGGCACGTGCGCCGGGTTCGAGCCGGCTGTCGATGAAGCGCTTCGCGTCGGTTCGCACGCGCCGGGTCTCCGCGTGACGCCACAGCATCATCGCCGCCGCGACGCACAGCATTGCGCACGCCAGCACCCATACCATCGCGCTATACATTGAAGCCCCCGCCGCCGCGGCCGAACCCGCCACCGCCGAAGCCGCCGCCAAACCCGCCATCGCCGAATCCGCCGCTCGTCAGCGTCTGACGGAAGCGCGCAAGCTTCGGCGAATGCGGATGAATGCCCAGCGTTTCCCAGTGGTCGACCTCCTCGCCCTCGGGCGTCACGCGTGCTTCGTAGCGGTAAAGCTCCTGCATCGCGATGATGTTGTCGGACAACCCGGTAACTTCGGTGATCGACAGGATCCGCCGCCGCCCGTTCGACAGGCGCCCGATCTGCACGATGAAGTCGATCGCGTTCGCGATCTGCCGACGCAGGCTCGACTCGGTCCCCTGGAAGCCCGCGAAGCCCGCCAGCATCTCGAGACGATACAGGCACTCGCGCGGCGAACTCGCGTGCACGGTGCCCATTGAGCCGTCGTGACCCGTGTTCATCGCCTGCAGCATTTCCAGTACTTCGCCGCCGCGCACTTCGCCGACGATGATCCGGTCCGGGCGCATCCGCAGCGTATTGCGCAACAGATCGCGAATCGACACGATGCCGGTGCCGTCGAAGCCGCCCGGCCGGCTCTCGAGCCGCACGACGTGCGGGTGGTTCAGCGACAGTTCCGCCGTATCCTCGATCGTCACGACACGCTCGATCTCGGGAATGTGGAACGCGAGCGCGTTGAGCAGCGACGTCTTGCCGGAACTCGTACCGCCCGATACGAGAATGTTGCAGCGCGCCTCGACCGCCGCCTGGAGCAGCGTGTCGATCTCTTCATTGAAGGTTCCGTTGGCGAGCAGGTCGGACGGCTTCAGCGGATCCTTGCGGAATTTCCGGATCGATACGACCGGGCCGTCGATCGACAGCGGCTCGATCACGACGTTCACACGGCCGCCATCGGGCAGCCGCGCATCGACCATCGGGTTCGACTCGTCGAGACGGCGGCCGATCGGCGCGAGGATGCGCCGCACGATCCGCAACAGGTGCGCGTTGTCGGTGAAGCGCACCGGCAGCTTCGCGAGGATCCCGTGACGCGACACGTACACGTCGTTGTAGCCGTTGATCAGGATGTCCTCGACAGCCGGGTCCGCGAGCAGGTCCTCGATCGGCCCGAAGCCCGCGAGTTCCTTCGTCAGCGCCTCGGCGATCGCGCGCACCTCGTTCTCGTTGAGCGGAATGCGGCGCAGGCGCACGAAGCTGTCGATCTCGAGATCGACGAACTGATTGATCGCCTGGCGGGACCATCTGCCGAACTCGGCGCCCAGTTCTTCGATGCGCGTCAGCAAGTGCTCGTGCGCGGCATTCTTGATGTCGTGGAATTGCTGCGTCTGGGAGAACGGCGCTGCGCCGTCGGCAAATTGAATGTCGTGTGCCATCGCTTACGACCGCTTGGACGAGGGTTGAATGAAACGCTTCAGCGCGGACAGGCCGGATGCAGAACGCGGTGCCGCCGATCTGACCGACACGCCTGGCAGCCGCGCGGCGAGAGACTCGAGCGCGCGCACGTACGGATCGCGCTCGGCCATATCGACGATGAGCCGGCCCTGGTTCGCCGCACGGCCGATCGCGACGCGGCGCGACGGCAAGGTTCCAGCCAGCGACAGGCCGAGGCGTTCGGCGATCTGCGCGGGCGTCAGGTCGAGTGCGGGGTCGTACTGGTTGACGACGAGCCGCACGCGATCGGTTTCGACACCCGCGTCGCGCAGCCCGGTAAGCAGATCGGCTGCCGACACGATCGACGCGACGCCCTGATCGCAGACGAGCCACGCTTCGTCGGCCGGGCTCGTGATCTGGGCGACGAACTCGCGGTTCGAAAAGCCGCCGAGATCGACGATCTGCTGATCGAAGAATGCGCGAAACCGGTTCAGCAAACCGGCACACGACGCATACGAGACGTCGCGCAGCCCACCGAGATCGGCCGGCAGCGTCGTCAATGCGATGCCGCTCTCATGCCGCGTCAGCGCGGTATTCACGAAGGTCCGGTCGATGCGGCGCAGGTTGTGAACCGCATCGATGAAATGGAATTCGCAGCGGGTATTCAGGAACAGCGCGCCATCGCCTGCCGGCAGCCCCAGGTCGACGAGCGCGGTCTGGCGACCGGCCGGGGTGCCGCCATTCGGCACCCCGGCCGCCCCCGGGCTCGCGGCGCGCTTCTGCAGCCATACGGCGAGATTCGCCGCGAGCGTGCTCACGCCCATGCCGGCGCGCGCACCAAGCAACACGACCAGCTTGCCGTGGCGGCTCGCCGGCTCGGCTACGTTCGCAAGCAGCCCGCGCGTCGTGCGCAACGCCTCCTCGGCCGGTGCCGACACGTCGATGAAATCGCGAACGCCGGCGCGCAATGCGGCGAGCGTGCTCTCCGGCTGTGCGAGCGAGCCGAGCGCGACGATCGGCAACCCCGGATGCGCGGCGCGAACCGCGGCGGCGGCACTGCTCGCTGCCGTGCTGCCATCCGAGAAATCGATGAAGACGAGCGCTGGATTGAGGCCCGTGATGCGCTGTGCAAGCACGCCCGGTTTGAGCGATGCGGCCTCGACCGCGCCGGCCGACACGAGCGTGTCGGCCAGCCAACGGACATGCGCGTCCTGTTGCGATGCGCAAATGAAATAGTCGGTCACGGCGGGTTCACACAATGATTGGGTTCGCGCGTTCATGTTGAACACCCCCGATTAAGCAAGGCGTGCCGATGCACCGCAACACGCGATGCTTCGCACTCATTTCGAAAACCCCGGTGCAGCGTCCGGCGATGCGGCGCCGCCCAGATACGACTGCCAGACCGGCCCGTTGCGCTGTTCGGACAGCTCACCAGGCGTTGCAGGCAGCACCGCCCCCTTCGCGATAGGCGCAACGAGATGCGGCGTCACGATGATCAGCAGCTCTTTGTCATTCTGCTGATAGTTCAGATTCTTGAAGAACGTGCCGATGATCGGCAGATCGCCGAGCAACGGCACCTTGCTCACATTCGACATCGTCTGGCGATCGATCAGGCCGCCGATCACGAAGCTCTCGCCGTCACCGAGTTCGACGGTCGTATCCGCGCGGCGGGTCGTGATACCCGGAACTGCGACGCCGCTGATCGTCACGCTGTTCACGAAATCGAGCTGGCTCGACTCGGGCGCGACCTTCAGCGCGATCCGCTGCGGGCTCAGCACCGTCGGTGTCAGCGAGAGTCCGACACCGTATTGCTTCCACTGGATCGCGGTCGAGCCGAGCCCTTGCGGCGACGGCACTGGAATCTCGCCGCCCGCCAGGAAGCTCGCACTCTGCCCGGACAGCGCGACAAGCGTCGGCTCCGCGAGCACGCGCGCAAGATTGTTCGCCTCCAGCAGCGACAGGTCGGCGAAGATGCCGCGCCCGGCTGCGTTCACGACCAGGTTGAAGGCCGACGCCACGGGCGCACCGAGCGTCGGGATGTAGCCGGCGGTACCGGGGCCTGCTCCGCCGTTGTATGACTGCACACCGCCCGGCGAGAACGAGCCGAACGAGAACCCGTTGCTTTGCTTGAAGAAGTTGAAACCGACCTGCTTGAGCACCGAGCGGCTGAATTCGACGACGCGCACATCGACCTGCACGACATTCTTGCCGGCGATCGTCGAGCGATCGATCACCGTGCCTTTCCCCGCCATGTTCCTGCCGACTGCGACTGCACGTTCATGCGCGTCGAGCGATGCCGATGTTCCCCGTAACACGGCCGTTCCGCCATACGCGTTCGCGCGCGGTGTGGAAGCGTCCAGGACCGCTTGCGCAGCCGCATCGACGACCTCGACGTTCCAGACCGTCGGCTCGTCATGACCGCGCTCCCACAACATTACGTTCGTCGCCCCCGGCGCTTTTGCGGTCAACAACAAGGAACCGGAACGACTACCCTTCATGATCAGCACGTCGGCAATCGCCGGATCGCCGACCGCGACTCGCTGCAGTGCGCGGCCAGCCGAAATCTGCCGCTGTGCGCCGACCGCGAGTTCGATCGTGCCGCTCGCGCTCGCAAGCGATGCGAACGTCATGGTCCAGATAGCAATCGCGAATGCAATCAGTGTGTTTTTCATTGTTCAGTAGACCGTCGCACGGTCTTTATGTGTCGTCGCTGATATCGATGGCCATCGATGTTGTTCAATACGCAACCGTTTCCGACCGGCCGCCGCGGACCACCTCGACGCTACCGCCGCCGCTCCCCCCAACCGGCCGCACGACCGGTGGCAGGCGCGACGGCAACGGCGGCACGTTCACGTTGGCCACGGCGCTTCTCGGTGTGCCGGACAGTTGTTGCAGCGATACGCCGGCCGCGGCAAGCGCCGACGGCGACAGCTTGTTATCCGTGCGTGCCGCAACTGTCTGCATCGCAAGCTCGTCATCGCGCGGATTGCGCAAAGCGAGCGTCAGCCGGCCGCTCGCCTCACCGAGCGTCAATGCATCGACCTGCGCCGTCGGTACTGCAAGCACCGCGATACGAACATTGCTCGGCTGACCGTTATTGCCGTTCGTGTTGTTGCCGCTGTCGCGATCCGGTGTCGCATCGCCGAACGACAGCACACGCACCCTCGACATCAGGAGTCGCGCTTGCGTCTGCGACACTTCGCCGTCGAGCAGCGAGCCCTCGCGCTTGAGGTTCAGGAACACGTCGACGAAATTGCCGGGCCGCAGCCGATTGCCGACCGCGTTGGTCTCGTCGACGCGAACCGCGATCGCGCGCTCACCCGGCTGAACATCCTCGGCGAGCCCTGACACCAGCGCGTCCGAGACGACCGGGGTCGATGCCGGGATGTCCCTCGCAGGAACTCGACCGACCACTACAGCCGGATCGGTAAACGCGCCTGTCGGCGCGGGCGCGGTCGCTTGAACCTTCAATGCGTCGGCAGCAATCGGTTGACCGACCGGCAGCGTGCGCGTTGCGACCACGACCGGTACCGGGTTCACGGCAACAACCTGCGATGTGGGCGCGGGATGTGGCATGCTGCGTCCGAGCATCCAGGCGTAGATTCCGAGCAGTACGGCGATCGCGATTAGCAGCCCGGCGATGATCTTCGTCAAATTGTTGGTCATGTTGAAATGTGGATGCCGGGAAAAGAAGCCCGAAAATTCTTACGTCACGCGACTCATGATGCGTATGTCACAACATGGACTGCGGGATTTGCACAACCGCTGAGCTCGTCAACGGCCCATTCAATATTTGCCCCGCAAGCGGCATCATCGTCAGCCACTGTAGAGGCGAATAGCTTGCAGTGACCGTCAGACAGTTCGTCGAACTCGACGAGCCATCGGTGCACGTTTTGGTCTTTACCGTCACCGATAACAGTTGCGAATTGCTGTTCAACCATCCCAGTGCATTCAACGTGGTATTGCATGCGTTCTGCGTGCGCATGAGCGGATTCGGCACAGAAGTACAGGGGCTCTGGTCGGACCCGAGACTAGACGCATAATTCAAGCCGGCGCGCGCCCCTTCGCTGACGGCGAACGTCAGGCTCTGCTGGATGACGAAAATCATCCCGAAGCTGACGATCGCATAGAAAATCATGAAGAACAGCGGGAACACGATCGCGAATTCGACGGCCGTAGCACCGCGCTGATGCCGCCATCGGCATGGCCTTCTTTGGTGTTTCATCGTGCCCCCTCCGTCGCAACGAGGTAGACGAGCCATGCGGCCACCGGCGCCACGAGACACGCCGCATAGGGCGTCGCCCGGCGTCCGCCAAGCATTAGCGTGGGCTCCCCATGCAGCCACAACGACCGAATTGGCGTGCGCGATAACAGCATCAGGGTAAGAACATGAACGCCGGCCGCAAGACTAGCGACAATCCAGAGCCAGAGCAGCGCACCCACACCACACCATGCCCCGAGTACGGCGAAGACTTTCACGTCTGCCGCGCCCATTACGCGCAGCAGGAAGAGCGGGAGAAAAGCGATCAACCCGACCAGCATGCCAATCATTGCCTGGACTGGGGAAATGCCGAATGGGTTCTCGTTGAGAAACACGCCCAAAAAACCAACCGCCAATCCAGTCAAGGTCAGCGAATTCGAAATTCTCCGAAAACGAATATCGCTTGCCGCGACAAGCATCGCCCAAGCCAGGAATGTCCCGATAAAAATAAAATGTGCCATCGCATCACTACCAGCCGAGCATGCTGCGACAGACGGATTGCGCAAAGCAATCCGCCTACCACCACATCGGGGCAAT
This sequence comes from Burkholderia sp. MS455, assembly GCF_016899445.1. Taxonomy (NCBI): domain Bacteria; kingdom Pseudomonadati; phylum Pseudomonadota; class Betaproteobacteria; order Burkholderiales; family Burkholderiaceae; genus Burkholderia; species Burkholderia sp. MS455. The sequence continues at coordinate 1,625,748 of NZ_CP041779.1, read as the reverse complement.
CTTATAGCGGTGATGAGATTGACTTATTTCCAGGGCGCCGTGCAGGCAGTATTGGTGGTAGCGCTAGTACCGGTGCCCGTTGTAGGCGAGGTTATGCAGTTCCCGAGATTGTTGAACATGTTCCCAAGACTGCCCCCGATCGACGAAACCCCGGCAACGATCGCCACGGCGATCAACCCCGCAATCAGTCCATACTCGATCGCGGTGACCCCGTTTTCTTCCTTAAGGAAGCGCTTGATGAGTGCTTTCATTGTATTTCCTCGTGCCTGTTTGTACGTACGTTCTTTGGCCTTTTATACGTATCCATCTCTGCATATCTGGCCATTGCCCCGCGCTGTTCGCCACATCTTTTGCGACGACAACCGGGTGCGCTTTCTTTATAGGTCGCCCCAAGGGGCATGTCTCACGATTTGATGCAAATTAACATTCGCGATAGCAATCCTCCTCGAACGTTGTGTACCGAACCGTACATTTGCTTACATCTGCTCCGGATTCTATATCCGATCTCATTTAAGTTCCAACCTCTTTTAACCACTCGGATCGAAAAAAATGACCGCGAGCACGACGTATTTGTACGGCGTTTCGGTAGGTCTTACACATAGGATTTACGATAGGTTAGATGTGCATACCTAATCCACCAGTAAAACAATTGCCTCGTCCACCAAGGCAGCGCGGACCCCACGTTACGCCGCAGCCGTAACGCCAATGTTGTGACGTTACGTTACGAAACGGCCGAAACCGTTCTCATTCATCTGCGCTTAAACAGATTCAACAATCTTTCAATTCCCAGAAGTTCCTTTCCCGACAAGGAATTGCCTCGTTTAAAACCTGTTGTCGAACCGTCGGCCATCGAAATGGCACGACAGTTGCAGAGTAGTCCTCGCGGCACTCAACACAACGGCAGTTCACAACACATTTTTAATGCGAGGACAACATGGACATTAAGGTTATCCCTCATGGCGTGTTCCGGACGACTCTGATCGCGGCCACCGTTGCAGCCATGCTTTCCCTCTCCGCGTGCGGCGGCTCCGGTTCCATCAGCCAGGGTCTGGGCAGCGGCGGCTCGAGCTCGGGCGGCGGCGATTCGATCTCGACGTCGGGTGGCGGCACCTCCGGCGGCACGTCGGGCTCAACGAGCGGCAGCACGTCGGGCAGCACCAGCGGATCGACCAGCGGCAGCACGAGCGGTTCGACGAGCGGCAGTACCAGCGGCTCGACGAGCGGAACGACCAGCGGTACGAGCGGCACCTCGGGTGTGTCGTCGAACGCGGTAGGGAGTGTCCTCGCAAGCGGCAGCAATCTCGTCACGGGTGTCGGCGGAACCGTCTCGGGTCTCGGCTCCGTCATCGCCAACCAATCGCTGCCGGGCGTCAACCCGGCCACCACGCAAGCCGCGGGCGGCATCGTGCAGAGCGTCGGCGGCGCAGTCACCGCGCTCGGCAACGGCCTCGGCAATGGTCTCGGCCAGCTCGGCGCGACGAAGGATCCGATCGGCACCACGGTTGCCAGCACGGGCGGCGTGGTCAACCAGCTCGGCGGCGCAGTCACGCAGACCGGCAACCTGGTCACGAGTCTCGGCAGCGGCCCGCTGTCGCCGCTCGCACCGGTCACAGGTGCCGTCGGCGGCCTCGTGTCGACACTCGGCGGCGCCGTGTCGAACGGCGGCACCACCCTCACCAACGCGCTGTCGACCGGCCCGATCCAGCAGGTCACGCAGACGGTCAGCTCGGCCATCACGCCGATCACGACGATGGTCGGCCAGACGACCCAGACGATCGGCACGGCGACCGGCCTCGGCGCGCCCGTCAACACGCTGCTCGGCACGGTCGGCAACGGCCTGAACCAGGCCGGCGCACTGCTCGCATCGACGGGCGGCAACCCTGTCACGACGGGCCTCGGCAACACCGTCTCGTCGACCGGCAACACCGTGAAGGCTGTCGGCGGCCTGCTCACGGGCGGCACCGGTGGCGCGACCAACCCGCTCGCACCGCTCACTGGCCTCGTCTCGACGGTGACCGGCGCACTCGGCGGCGCAACGGGTGGCGGCAGCGGCCCACTCGCCCCGGTCACCGGTCTCGTCTCCACGGTCACCGGCGCTCTCGGTGGCGCAACGGGTGGCGGCAGCGGCCCGCTTGCACCGGTCACCGGCCTCGTCTCCACGGTCACCGGCGCACTCGGCGGCACAACGGGCGGCAGCGGCAGCCCGCTCGCGCCGGTCACGGGCCTCGTTTCGACGATCACGGGCGCGCTCGGCGGTGCAACGGGCGGCACGAGCGGCGGCCCGCTCGCGCCGGTCACGGGTCTCCTCGGCGCAGTCACGGGCGCACTTGGCGGCGCAACGGGCGGCGCAGGCGGCAGCAGCCCGCTCGCACCGGTGACGAACGCGGTGTCCACGGTCACCAGCACGGTCGGTGCACCGGCATTGACCGGCGGCACGGGCGCCGTCACGAGTTCGGGCTCGTCGTCGAATCTGCTCGCGCCTGTCACGTCGCTGATCGGCGGCCTGCTCGGCGGCACGCACGGCAAATAAACCGATATCCATTCATCGACAAGACAGCGAGGAGTTCACCATGTCCCAGCAACGTTCTCTCACGACGGCCACCCTGCGCCAGTGGCGCATGCCCCTCACCGCTTTCGCCGCAGCCTGCCTGCTGGCCGCCTGCGGCGGCGGCGGCGTCAGCTCGCCGCCGACCAGCAACAATGGCGGCTCGTCCAGCGGCACGAGCGGTACGTCCGGCACGAGCGGCACCAGCGGCACGACCACCACCGGCACCAAGGGTGTCGTCAGCACGGTCGGCCAGACGGCCACCGACCTCGGCAGCACGGTCGGCAACATCAGCCTACCGGGCCTCGGCGACGGCGTAACGAAGGGTGTCGGCAGCACGGTCGCCAGCACCGGCACGATCGTCGGCGCAGCCGCCGATGCGGTGAGCAACGGGCTGGGACAGATCGGCTCGACGAAGGATCCGGTCGGCACGACGGTTGCCGGTCTGGGCAATGTCGTCGGCGCGACGAGCAACACGGTGTCCGGCCTGAGTTCGACGGTCAAGGCGCTCGGCACGGGCCCGCTCGCGCCGCTCGCTCCCGTCACGACCCCGGTCGGCACCGTGCTCGACACGGTCGCCAACGGCCTGACGGCCGCCGGCACGACGATCGGTTCGACGCTGTCGTCGGGTGCCGTGCAGCAGGTCACGCAGCCGCTCAGCTCGGTGATCACGCCGCTCGTGATCACCGCCGGCCAGGTCACGCAACAGGTCGGCACGACGACCGGCCTCGGCCAACCCGTCTCGGGCCTGCTCGGCCAGATCGGCGGCGCGATCAGCTCGGCCGGCAAGCAGGTCGGTAGCACGTCGAACCAACCGCTCGTCGGCGATGTCGGTCAACTCGTGACCGCGGTCGGCAACACCGTCACCAACGCGGGTGGTCTCGTCAACCCGAACGGCCCGAACGGTGCAGCACCGATCCCCGGTCTGATCACGAGCCTCGTCGGCGGCTCGACAGCTGGCGTCCAGAACGGCACGTCGTCGAGCTCCGGTTCGACGAACCCGCTCGGCGGCCTGCTGTCGGGTCTGGGCTCGACGCCGCTCGGCTCGCTCACGGGTGCAGTCGGCGGCGCAACGGGCGGCACGAGCAGCGGCCCGCTCGCTCCGATCACGAATCTCGTATCGACGGTCACGGGCACGCTCGGCGGCGCAACGGGCGGCGCAGGCAGTGCAAACCCTCTCGCGCCTGTCACCGGTTTGCTGAATACTGTCACCGGAGCAGTCGGCGGTGCAGCAGGGTCCGGGGGCTCGAGCCCGCTCGCACCGGTCACGTCGCTGGTCGGCGGCGTGTCGGGTACGGCATCGTCGGGTGGCGGTTCGACGGGGCTGCTCGCACCGGTAACGGGGTTGCTGGGCACGCTGGGTAGCGTTGGCAAATAAGGACGACGGTCGCACCTTCGCAGCCGGAGCGAACGGCGCGGCCGTACAAATACACCCGGCATAGCGGCACGCGTCGCGCGACACCCAGGTGTCGCGCGACAGCATTAGAAAGAAGATGAAAAGCAAGGCCTACGAGGAAGAACAATGAAATCCAGACTCGACAGATGGATGATGCTGCTCGCCATCGCGGCAGCAGGCACGGCACAAGCACAAACGCGCGTCGGAGGTAACCCGCTCGACTCCCTGCCCCAGATCAACGCACCGAAGACGGGCCCGAACGTCACCGTGCAGGTCGCGCCCCAGGCGCCGCAATTGCAGGAACTGCTGTCGCGACACCTGACGCCGACGACGTTCCAGGTCGAAGGCGTGAAGTCGGTACCGTTCGAGGAAATCTCGCGTCGCTTCACGCCCCTCGTCGGCAAGGACATCACGATCGGCGAGTTGATCGAAACCGCCAACGGCGTGACGAAGCTGTACCAGGATCGCGGCTACGCGCTGTCGTTCGCGTTCGTTCCCGCGCAGACGTTCGAGAACGGCGTCGTGCGAATCACGGTCGTCGAAGGCTATGTGTCGGACGTCAAGGTCACCGGCAAGCCCGGCGCAATGGAACCGAAGATTCGCGCGATCGCCGCGCATATCACTGCAGATCGCCCGCTGCGCCGCGCGACGTTCGAGCGCTACGTGAATACGTTCGGCCTGCTGCCCGGCCTCACGGTAAAAGCGAACGTGCCGCCGCCGCAAACCACCGACGGGGCCACGACACTCGAACTCGCGGTCGACCGCAAGCCGTTCAACGTCAGCACCGGTATCGACTTCAATCACCCGGGCGTCCAGGGTCTCATCACCGCGACCGAAAACGGCCTGACGTCGTTCGGCGAGCAACTGAGCATCTCCGCGCTTGCGCCGCCGGGGCGTGACAAGCAGACCTACTTCGCGTTCAGCGGCGCGGTACCCGTCGGCAGCAGCGGCCTGATCACACGCCTCGACGCAAGCACCTATCGCGGCAAGCCGACCGACAACCCGGGTTTGCCGTCGACCGTCGAGCGGACCGTCAAGAACGAAAAACTCGGTCTTTCGGCATCCTATCCGTTGCTGCTGAACAACCAGCGCAGTCTGCTCGGCACCGTGTCGGGTTATGCATCGCACAACGAAGACCGTTACCAGAACAAGATCACCGGCAACTCCATCGACACGCGCTCGCAGGTCCGCGTGCTGCAGATGCAGCTCGACTACACGAGCGTTTCGCCGAAACAGGTACAGAAGCTGAGCGTCAACGTCGCGAAGGGGTTCAACATCCTCGGCGCGTCGAAAGCGCAGGACGTGACCGTCGGCACGACGACGACCTCGGTGGACAGCCCGATTTCGCTGACCTTCGTCCGCACCGGCGCGACCTTCACGCAAACGAACGAATGGCCGTTCCGGATCGGCACGTCGGTTTCGCTGACCGGGCAATACAGCCCCGACTCGCTGCCGACGTCCGAACAGATCTCGTTCGGATCGACCCGCTACGCGCTCGGCTACCAGCCAGGCGAAACGTCGGGCGACTCGGGCTGGGGGATGTCGCTCGAGGTCAACCGCGGCTTCTCGCCGGGCTGGACGTATATGAAATCCGTCACGCCGTACATCGCGTATGACATGGCGCGCGTGTACCTGCACGCGGGCACGCCGTCGCCGAACCGCATGTCGTCGGTCGGCATCGGCGTGCGGTTCACGGACAGCCGTTACTACAGTCTCGACCTGAACGTCGCAAAACCGATTGGCGACGCGCCGGTCGAAAGCGCGTCGCGCAGCCCGCGCATCAACGCCGCATTCTCGTATCAGCTCAACTGATCGGTCAGCAACCAGCCCGCGTCTCGTGGGCTGTTTCGAATAGAGTCCCCTCTATCAAACGTGGCGCGCGGTTTCACGTATTCTGGCGAAGCTCGCAACATGCCCGCCCCATGCAGGCGGTCGTGCGGGCGAATCGAACACGACATGCAAAACAAGGAGGATGACAATGATTCAACTGACCCGTCCGTTGCGTGCAATCGCCGTCGCCGGCGCACTGCTCGCCTGCGCAGCACCCACGTTCGCTCAAGCCGACAACCCCGTCGGCATGTGGCAGACCATCGACGACAACACCCATCAGCCGAAGGCACTCGTGCAAATCGCCGAGGACGGCGACGGTTCGCTGTCGGGCAAGGTCGTCAAGGGCCTCGGCGCGAACGATACGCCCGATCGCCGCTGCACCGCCTGCACGGACGAACGCAAGGATCAGCTCATCAAGGGCATGACGATCATCAAGGCGATGAAGAAGGAAGGCGATCACTGGGACGGCGGCAACATTCTCGACCCGGAAAACGGCAAGGTCTACAAGTGCAAGATGACGCTTGAAGATGGCGGCCAGAAGCTCGTCGTGCGCGGTTATATCGGCGTGTCGCTGCTCGGCCGTTCGCAGACCTGGGTACGCCAGCAATAACGCAGCACGCGCTGAAACGCGCGGCTCGATAAAAAAATCGGCCTGCGACAAAGTCGTCAGGCCGATTTTCTTTTGGTGCAGACGCAGAAGCAAACGGCGGACATCACGCCGCGTGCTTCAACGTGTCCGATGCATAGCCGCTCGGCGCACGACATGCGGGCGCGATGCTGCTACGCGCCTCCGCTGCCTTCGATTGCGTATGCTTGCGCATCCGTGTGGACAGTTCGTTGCACAGACTCACGCCCGAATCGCCATAGAGCTCACGCATCACGTTCAACAACGTGCCCGTCTCGTGCCATACCTTGAAGCGGCGATGGCATGTCTGATACGAAGGGTAACGGCGCGGCATGGCGGACCACGTTGCGCCGCTGTAGATCACCCAGAGCACGCCGTTCAGCACGGCACGCGTATTGGCTAACGGTCGGCCGCGCAACTCGGTGCGCGGCTGCATTTCGGGCAGAAGCGGCGCGACGCAGCGCCACTCGTGGTCGGTCAGATCGCGATACGGTGTCATGGACATCTCCAGCCTTGGTAACCATGACACAACGATATCGGCTCACCTCAACAATGAATATAAGACAAATCCGAAAATACCCCGAGATTACGCGGATTTGACCGGAATTGACGTTTGAATCGCGCCAATTACCGAGAATCGCAATCAGGTCAGCGAAGTATCGACGATACGGCGCGGCGTTTCAAGATACTCCTTCGACTGCATCTCGACGATACGCGAGACCGTGCGCGCGAATTCGTTCGCCATCGGGCCTTCGACGTACAACTGCTCCGCCGGCACCGCCGCGGACATCAGCAGCTTGACCTTGTGGTCGTACAGCACGTCGATCAGCCAGGTAAAGCGGCGCGCCTCGGACGCCATCCGCGGCGACATCTGCGGCACCTCGGACAGCACGATCGCGTGGAAGCGGCTCGCGAGTTCGAGATAGTCGTTCTGCGATCGCGGGCCGCCGCACAGCGTCGCGAAGTCGAACCATACGACGCCGTCCGCCTTGCGCAGCGCCTTCAGCTCGCGCTTCTCGATATGCAGGATCGGGCTTTCGTCGGGTACCGCGGCGAGCTTCGCGAACGCATGGCGCAGTTCGCGATCGGCGTCGGCGCCAAGCGGCGTGTGATACATCTGCACCTGCGCGAGCGTGCGCTGGCGATAGTCGACACCCGCGTCGACGTTGAGCACGTCGAGCTTTTCCTTGATCAGCGCGATCGCCGGCAGCATGCGGTCGCGATGCAGCCCGTCCGGATACAGGTCGTCGGGATCGTAGTTGGACGTCATCACGAACTGCACGCCGTTGTTGAACAGGCGATCGAGCAGACGGTACAGGATCATCGCGTCGGCAATGTCCGACACGTGGAACTCGTCGAAGCAGATCAGCCGGTAGCGCTTCGCGATGCGCCGCGCAAGTTCGTCGAGCGGATCGGCCTGCCCTTTCAGTTCCTCGAGCTCGCGGTGCACTTCGCGCATGAATTCGTGGAAGTGCAGGCGCGTCTTGCGCTGCACGGGTACGACCGCGTAGAAGCTGTCCATCAGGAAGCTCTTGCCGCGACCGACACCGCCCCACATGTAGACGCCGCGCGGCAGGTCCGGATGAATGATGAGCTTCTTGAACGCGTTCGAGCGGCGCGCCTTGTATTCGACCCACTCGTCGAAACAGCGCTGCAGGCGATCGACCGCGGCGCGCTGCGCGGGGTCGGACTGATAGCCGCGCGTGGTCAGTTCGCGCGTGTAGTATTCGGTGACGTTCATCGGGCAAACCGGAAAGAACGAAGGCGAGCGGGAAACCCCGCCCGCCTTCGTCATGAGACGGCTGCGCCGGCCGAGAGCCGGCTGGCGCTTACCGCGCTCAGCTATTCAGCGAGCGCTTGTCGACGGCGAGCGCCGCTTCGCGCATCACTTCCGACATCGACGGGTGCGGATGGCAGATACGGGCGATGTCTTCCGACGCCGCCTTGAACTCCATCGCCACCACGGCTTCCGCGATCAGGTCCGACGCGTTCGCGCCGATCACGTGCACGCCGAGCAGTTCGTCGGTCTTCGCGTCCGCGATCATCTTCACGAAACCGTCCGGCGCGTTCATGCCGAGCGCGCGGCCGTTGATCGAGAACGGGAACTTGCCCGTCTTGATCTCGCGGCCTTCCGCCTTCAGTTGCTGCTCCGTCTGGCCGACCCACGCGATCTCCGGGTACGTGTAGATCACCCACGGAATGCAGTTGTAGTCGATGTGCGGCTTCTGGCCGTCGATCACTTCCGCGACCAGCACGCCTTCATCTTCCGCCTTGTGCGCAAGCATCGGGCCGCGCACCACGTCGCCGATCGCGTAGACGTTCGGCACCGCCGTGCGGCAGTGGTCGTCGACGTCGATGAAGCCGCGCTCGTTCGCCTTCAGGCCGATTGCCTCGAGGCCGAGGTTGTCGGTGTTCGGCACGCGGCCGACCGACACGATCAGGCGGTCGGCGTCGAGCGTCTGCGCGTTGCCGTCCTTGTCCGTGTAGGCGATCGACACGCCGTCCGCGGTCGTCTTCACTTCGCCGATCTTCACGCCGAGATGGATGTCGAGGCCCTGCTTCTTGAACAGCTTGGCCGCTTCCTTCGCGAGCGCTTCGTCGGCTGCGCCGAGGAATGCCGGCAGCGCTTCGAGCACCGTCACTTCGGCACCCAGGCGACGCCACACCGAGCCGAGTTCGAGGCCGATCACGCCTGCGCCGATCACGGCGAGCTTCTTCGGCACCGAGTCGAACGTCAGCGCACCTTCGTTGTCCGACACGATCCTGTTGTCGACCGGGATGCCCGGCAGGTGACGCGCCTTCGAGCCCGTCGCGATGATCACGTTCTTCGCGGTGACGACTTCGGTTTCACCCTCGCCGCTCACTTCGATCTGCACGCCGGCGTCGGTCTTGCCGGCGAACTTGCCATGGCCCTTCAGCCAGGTGATCTTGTTCTTCTTGAACAGGAACTCGATCCCGCTCGTCATCTTCTCGACGATCGCGTCCTTGCGGCCAAGCATCTTCGCCACGTCGATCTTCACGCCATCGACGGTGATGCCGTGATCGGCCAGGTGATGCGACGTGTTCTCGAACTCTTCCGACGACGCGAGCAGCGCCTTCGACGGGATGCAGCCCACGTTCAGGCAGGTGCCGCCGAGCTTCAGCGCGCCGGCCGGGTTCTTCCACTTTTCGATACAGGCAACGGTCTTGCCCAGCTGCGCGGCGCGGATCGCGGCGATGTAGCCGCCGGGACCGGCGCCGATCACGACGACGTCAAATTCCTTGGACATGGAAATCCTTTCTACTTGTACGTCCGCACGGTCGCGCGTCTGCGCGCCCGTGCGGAGCGGGTCAATGCGGTGAAACTCGGCTTACAGGTCGAGCAGCAGGCGTGCCGGATCCTCGAGCGCATCCTTCATCGCGACGAGCGACAGCACGGCTTCGCGGCCGTCGATGATCCGGTGGTCGTACGACAGCGCGAGATAGTTGATCGGACGGATCACGATCTGGCCGTTTTCGACAACCGGACGCTCCTTGGTCGCGTGCACGCCGAGGATCGCCGACTGCGGCGGGTTGATGATCGGGGTCGACAGCATCGAGCCGAACACGCCGCCGTTCGAGATCGAGAACGTACCGCCCGTCATTTCCTCGATCGACAGCTTGCCGTCCTTCGCCTTCTGGCCGAATTCGGCGATCTTCTTCTCGATGTCGGCGAGGCTCAGTTGATCCGCGTTGCGCAGGATCGGCACGACGAGGCCGCGCGGCGAGCCGACGGCGATACCGATGTCGAAGTAGCCGTGGTAGACGATGTCGTTACCGTCGATCGACGCGTTCACGAGCGGGAACTTCTTCAGCGCATGCACGGCCGCCTTCACGAAGAACGACATGAAGCCGAGCTTCACGCCATGTTCCTTCTCGAACTTGTCCTTGTACTTGTTGCGCAGTTCCATGACCGGAGCCATGTTGACTTCGTTGAACGTCGTCAGGATCGCGTTGGTCTGCTGCGATTCGAGCAGACGCTCGGCGATACGCGCACGCAGGCGCGACATCGGCACGCGCTGTTCCGGACGGTCGTTCAGCCAGGTCGTCGCCGACGCCGGCACCTTCACTTCCGGCAGCGACGGCTTCGCAGCGGCCTTGGCCGGTGCGGCGGCCGGAGCGGCCTTCGGTGCGCTGCCTGCTGCCAGCGCGTCGCCCTTCGTGACGCGGCCGTCGCGGCCCGAACCTGCGACGTCGCCTGCCGACAGACCCTTCTCGGCCAGCAGCTTCGATGCGGCCGGCGATGCGGCGGCCGAGCTCGATGCCGTTGCGGCGACCGGCTGTGCTGCCGGTGCGGCCGCAGCAGGCGCTGCTGCCGGCTTGACTTCGGCGGCGCCCGCCGCTGCTTCGGCCGCACCTGCCTTCGCTTCGGTGTCGATCGTCGCGATCAGCTGATCGGCAACCACCGTGTCACCGTCGTTCTGCAGCACTTGCGCGAGCACGCCCGCGGCCGGTGCCGGCACTTCGAGCACGACCTTGTCGGTCTCGAGTTCGATCAGGATTTCGTCTTGCGCGACTGCTTCGCCCGGCTTCTTCTTCCACTGCAGCATGGTGGCTTCCGAAACCGACTCCGAAAGCTGGGGGACTTTGACTTCTACGATAGCCATGTGATTTTCCTGGATGCTTAATCTGGGTAATGACGAGGTTCGTGCGATTCCTTCGGCCGGTGCGGCGCGCGACGCGCCCGGCAGGCCAAAAGAGACGGGAAAGCGCCGCGCGCCTTCCCGTTTCGCTTCCGTCGGTTATTTCGCGATCGATGCGCTCTTCAGGCGGCCGAAAGCACCTTCGATCAGGGCCTTCTGCTGCTCGTAGTGCTTCGCGTAGTAGCCAACCGCCGGCGAGGCCGAAGCCGGACGGCCGCTGTATGCCAGCTTCTGTCCTTCCTTCATGCCTTCCTTCAGATGGTGCTCGACGTAGAACCAGGGGCCCTGGTTCTGCGGCTCGTCCTGCACCCAGACCACTTCAGTCGCGTTCTCGTACTTCTTCATTTCGGCTTCGAACTGCTTGTGCGCGAACGGATACAGCTGCTCGATACGGATGATCGCGACGTCGTTCGCCTTCGCTTCGCGGCGATGTGCGACGAGGTCGTAATACACGCGGCCCGAGCATGCCAGCACGCGCTTGACCTTCTTCGCGTCGATGCCGCCGTCGGTTTCGCCCAGCACCGGCTGGAACGAACCCTTCGCGAGTTCCGACAGGTCCGACACCGCTTCCTTGTGACGCAGCAGCGACTTCGGCGTAGCGACGATCAGCGGCTTGCGGAACAGGCGGATCATCTGGCGACGCAGCAGGTGGAAGATCTGCGCCGGCGTCGTCGGCTGGACGACCTGCATGTTGTGATCCGCGCACAGTTGCAGGAAACGCTCGATACGGGTCGACGAGTGTTCCGGACCCTGGCCTTCATAGCCGTGCGGCAGCAGCATCGTCAGACCCGACACGCGGCCCCACTTCACTTCGCCCGACGAGATGAACTGGTCGATCACGACCTGCGCGCCGTTGACGAAGTCGCCGAACTGCGCTTCCCACAGCACGAGCGTGTTCGGCTCGGCGGTCGAGTAACCGTATTCGAAGCCCAGCACCGCTTCTTCCGACAGCACCGAGTCGATCACCGTGAACTTCGCCTGGCCTTCGGCGATGTTCTGCAGCGGCACGTACGTGCCGTCGTTCCAGCGCTCGCGGTTCTGGTCGTGCAGCACCGCGTGACGGTGCGTGAACGTGCCGCGGCCCGAGTCCTGGCCCGTCAGGCGCACCGAGTAGCCCGATGCGACGAGCGACGCGAACGCGAGGTGCTCGCCCATGCCCCAGTCGAGCGGCTGGTCGCCGCGCGCCATGTTGCGGCGGTCGTTGATCACGCGCTCGACGAGCGGGTGGACCTTGAAGTTTTCCGGGACCGTCGTGATGCGTTCGCCGAGGCGCTTCAGTTCCGCGAGCGGCACGGCCGTGTCGGCCGCATCCGTCCACTTGCGGTTCAGGAACGGAACCCAGTCGACCGCGTACTTGCTCTTGTAGTTCGACAGGACCGGGTCGACCGTGTGGTGACCGTCGTCCATCGCCTTGCGGTACGCCTTCACGTAGTTGTCGGCGTCTTCCGCGGTGATCACGCCCTGCTGCACGAGCTTCTCGGCGTACAGCGCACGGGTGCCCGGGTGCTGCGCGATCTTCTTGTACATCAGCGGCTGCGTGACGGCCGGCGTGTCCTGCTCGTTGTGACCCAGCTTGCGGAAGCAGACGATGTCGATCACGACATCCTTGTGGAACTGCATCCGGTAGTCGATCGCGATCTGCGTCGCGAGGATCACCGCTTCCGGATCGTCGCCGTTCACGTGCAGCACCGGCGCCTCGATCATCTTGACGACGTCGGTACAGTACAGCGTCGAGCGCGCGTCGCGCGGGTCGGACGTCGTGAAGCCGATCTGGTTGTTGATGACGATGTGCAGCGTGCCGTGCGTGCCGTAACCGCGCGTCTGCGCGAGGTTCAGCGTTTCCATCACGACGCCCTGGCCCGCGAAGGCCGCGTCGCCGTGGATCTGCACCGGCAGCACCTGCAGGCCGTCTTCGTCACCGCGGCGGTCCATCCGCGCCTTCGCGGAACCTTCGACCACCGGGTTCACGATTTCGAGGTGCGACGGGTTGAATGCAAGCGACAGGTGAACCGGGCCGCCTTCCGTCGACACGTCCGACGAGAAGCCCTTGTGGTACTTCACGTCGCCGGCCGGCAGGTCGTCGACGTGCTTGCCTTCGAATTCGGCGAACAGGTCGGCCGGCATCTTGCCGAGCGTGTTGACGAGCACGTTCAGGCGGCCACGGTGGGCCATGCCGATGATGATTTCCTGCACGCCGCGCTTGCCCGCATGCTGGACGACTTCGTCCATCGCCGCGATGAAGCTTTCGCCGCCTTCGAGCGAGAAGCGCTTCTGGCCGACGTACTTGGTGTGCAGGTAACGCTCGAGGCCTTCAGCAGCCGTCAGGCGATTCAGGATGTGCTTCTTCTCGTCTGCCGAGAAGTTCGGCGTCGCGCGGGTCGACTCCAGGCGCTCCTGCCACCAGCGCTTCTGTTCCGGGTCGCTGATGTACATGTACTCGGCGCCGATCGTGCCGCAGTACGTGTCGCGCAGGCCCTTGACGATATCGCGCAGCGAAGCCTGGTCGAAACCGAAATACAGGTTGCTCGCGCTGTAGGTCTGGTCGAGGTCGCCTTCGGAGAAGTCGTAGAACGCGGGTTCGAGTTCGGGAATGGCGGGACGTTCGCGACGCTTCAGGGGATCCAGATTGGCCCATTGCGAGCCAAGGAAGCGATAGGCGCTGATGAGGGACTGGACGTGAACCTGCTTGCGTGCCGCAGCCAGATTGGTGCCGCTTTCGCGCGGGATGAAGGCATTGGCCTTCGCACGCTCGGCAAACGATTCGACGATCGGGAAATGCGCGACGTCATTGGCATTCGAACCGTCCGTTGCAGGCACATTCTGCAGCGCGTCGAAATACTCTCGCCAATTCTCCGGCACCGACGCCGGATTGTTGAGGTATGCATCGTACAGTTCTTCAACGTACGAAGCATTGCCGCCGAACAGATAGGAGTTCAGCTGAAACTGCTTCATTACATCTGACATTTTACGCTCACCTTTCTTCGAGCTTCTCGAGAAATAGCGGGTTACTCAACCTTCCGCGACACGGCCTGACCGTTTAGCGGATTGCGAATCAAGTCTTGCTTGGAAGGACCTAAAACTTGCGTGCGCGCAGCATATCACAGAACCGATACCGGAGTTCACGGCGAAATGTGCCCGAAAGCACCGCGCGACGGGGTTTTGCCGGATTGCCACGACCCGCGGGAACAGTGTTTTGCAGACAATCCGGTTGCGCGTCGCGCAGACGCAAAAAAGGCCGCCCGGAGGCAGCCTTTTTTGTCATGCACGGGAACGGTCGAAACGCTCAGTCGACCGCGCCTTCGCGGCTCGCGCGGCGACGCTCGTGCTCCTTCAGGAAGCGCTTGCGCAGGCGGATCGACTGCGGCGTCACCTCGACGAGCTCGTCGTCATCGATGAACTCGACCGCGTATTCCAGCGACATCTGGACCGGCGGAACGAGACGCACGGCTTCGTCGGTGCCCGACGCGCGCACGTTGGTCAGCTGCTTGCCCTTGATCGGGTTCACGACGAGGTCGTTGTCGCGGCTGTGGATGCCGATGATCATGCCCTCATACAGCGCGTCGCCCGGCTTCACGAACATGCGGCCGCGATCCTGCAGCTTCCACAGTGCATACGCCACGGCCGCGCCGTCGTCCTGCGAGATCAGCACGCCGTTGCGGCGTTCGCCGACCGAGCCGTCCTTGACCGGTGCGTACGAGTCGAAGATATGGCTCATCAGGCCCGTGCCGCGCGTGAGCGTCAGGAATTCGCTCTGGAAGCCGATCAGGCCGCGCGCCGAGATCTTGTATTCCAGACGCGTGCGGCCACGACCGTCCGACGCCATGTCGAGCATCTCGCCCTTGCGGCGGCCGAGCTCTTCCATCACGCCACCCTGATGCTCGTCCTCGACGTCGACCGTCAGCAGTTCGTACGGCTCATGCTTCGCGCCGTCGATTTCCTGCATCACGACGCGCGGACGCGACACGGCCAGCTCGTAGCCTTCGCGACGCATGTTCTCGACGAGAATCGTCAGGTGCAGTTCGCCGCGGCCCGACACTTCGAACACCGTTTCGTCGCCGGTGTCCTTCACGCGCAGCGCGACGTTGTGGTTCAGTTCCTTCATCAGGCGGTCGCGGATCTGGCGGCTCGTCACGAACTTGCCTTCGCGGCCTGCGAGCGGCGACGAGTTGACGAGGAAGTTCATCGTCAGCGTCGGCTCGTCGACAGTGATCATCGGCAGCGCTTCCGGCGTATCCACCGCGCAGATCGTCGCGCCGATACCGACATCTTCAATACCGTTGATCAGCACGATGTCGCCGGCTTCGGCCGAGTCGACCTGCACGCGCTCGAGCCCCTTGAACGACAGCACCTGGTTGATCTTGCGGCTCAGCACGTCGCCTTCCGGGCCGAAACGCATCACGACCGGCTGACCCGGCTTGATGCGGCCGCGCGTGATGCGGCCGACGCCGATCCGGCCGACGTACGTCGAATAGTCGAGCGACGTGATCTGAAGCTGCAGCGGCGCTTCCGGGTCGGCCGGGCGGACCGGCACGTGCGCGAGGATCGCCTCGAACAGCGGGCGCATGTCGCCTTCGCGCGTGGCCGGGTCGAGCGACGCATAGCCGTTCAGGCCCGATGCGTAGACGATCGGGAAGTCGAGCTGCTCTTCCGTCGCGCCGAGCTTGTCGAACAGGTCGAACGTCTGGTTGATGACCCAATCGATCCGCGCGCCCGGGCGGTCGATCTTGTTGACGACGACGATCGGCTTCAGGCCGAGCGCGAGCGCCTTCTTCGTGACGAAGCGCGTCTGCGGCATCGGGCCCTCGACCGCGTCGACGAGCAGCAGCACCGAGTCGACCATCGACAGCACGCGCTCCACCTCGCCACCGAAGTCCGCGTGCCCCGGCGTGTCGACGATGTTGATGTGCGTGCCTTCATACTCGACCGCACAGTTCTTCGCGAGAATCGTGATCCCGCGCTCCTTTTCGATGTCGTTCGAATCCATCACCCGCTCCGCAATCTGCTGGTTCTCGCGGAAGGTGCCGGACTGGCGGAGCAGTTGGTCGACGAGCGTAGTCTTGCCGTGGTCGACGTGGGCGATGATGGCGATGTTGCGAAGGGCGCGGGTCATAGAAACCTGGAAATCGTTTGAACGCGCAAGCGCGCCCGCTCGTTTTTCACGGGCGCGCGCGTTGCAGCTGGGAAAGCCTCAAATTATAGCACGTGCGAGTGTCGAAAGCTGGCTGGCACGTTGCAACGCAGCAAGCCGGGCCGGCCCGGCCTCTCCTCGAACGCGCAGCTCTGCCGCAGGCGCCGCCGCCAGCAGACCGAAAACCCTTGTCGCGATAAGGGATTCCTGCAACGCGGAGCACGCCCGTTGCCGTTCGATTAACATTTGCCGCGGCAAGCAATTGTCCCTATACTGCTGCCTAGTCAACTATTGCAGCTTCAGGGTTTTATGTCGGATTCTCCTACCCAACCGCCGGTTTCGCCGCTGTCTTCGTATCAGATGAACGACAGCGTCGGTTATCTGATGTCGCGCGTGAAGTCGGTGATGACCAACCTCGTCACGCAACGCACGCAGGAAGAGCTCGGCATCACGGGCACGCAGGCGAGCATGCTGTTCATGATCGCGGTCGGCAAGTGCTCGACGGCCGCCGAGCTCGCTCGCGAATACGGGATCGACGCGAGCGCGGTCACGCGCCTGCTCGACCGGGTCGAGAAACGCGGCCTGCTGTCCCGCGTGCGCAGCATCGAGGATCGGCGCGTCGTGCGCCTCGAACTGACCGACGAAGGCCGCGCGCTTGCCGAACGGCTGCCACCCATTTTCCGCAGCGTGCTCGACCAGGTGCTGGACGGATTTACGCCGGAAGAAGTCGGGTTCCTGAAGAGCATGCTGCGCCGCATTCTCAGCAACTATTGCGAGACGGCCGGCGGCGGCATCGCGTAATAGTTGCCATAACAATTACTTTTGACAGATTAATGTAAGGAAATCCTTGCAGTGTCCATCATTCATTCCGAGTCAGGGGTCAGCGCGATGAAATCCTCCCCATTGTCCGTGCGTGCCGGGTCGTGCCGCGCCGCCGTCGCCGCCGCGGTCGCCGCACTGGCGCTGGCGGGCTGCGCGAATTACATCGGCATCAAGAGCGACAAGCAGATCGCCCCCGCGTCGCAATTCGAATCCGCGCAGAGCCTGCCGGCCCAGGGCGGCCAGTGGCCGGCGCTCGACTGGGCCAATCAGTTCGGCGATCCGCAGTTGCCGAAGCTGATCGACGAGGCCCTTCAGGGCAATCCGTCGATCGCGCAGGCGCAGGCGCGCATCGCGAAGGCATCGTCGTACATCGAATCGTCGCGCTCGAACCTGCTGCCGAAAGCCGAGGCCAGCTACTCGTGGACCCGCGAACTGTATTCGTCGAACGCACTGTTCCCGCCCCCGTACGGCGGCCAGTGGTACAGCGAGAACAACGCGCTCGCGAGCGCGTCGTGGGAGCTCGACCTGTGGGGCAAGAACCGCGAACGCCTGCACACCGCCGTGTCGCAGGAAAAAGCGGCCGAAGCCGACATGCAGCAGGCACGCATCACGCTCGCGTCATCGGTCGCGCGCACCTATAACTCGCTCGCCCAGCTCTACGCGCTGCGCGACATCGCGCAACGCGAGATCGCCAACCGCGAGACGGTCGGCAAGATCACCGACGGCCGCGTGTCGGCCGGCCTCGACACCAACGTCGAACGCCAGACGGCCCGCGGCAATATCGCGACGACCCAGGCTTCGCTGTCGGATCTCGACGGCCAGATCACGACGGTGCGCTACCAGCTCGCCGCGCTGCTCGGCAAGGGGCCTGATCGCGGGCTGCAGATCGCGGCGCCCGTGATGAACCCGAGCGGCGAAGTCGCACTGCCCGGCAACCTGCCGGCCGATCTCGTCTCGCGCCGCCCCGACATCGTCGCCGCACGCTGGCAGGTCGAGGCTGCGATGCACGACGTGAAGGAAGCGAAGGCCGAGTTCTATCCCGACGTGAACCTCGCGGCCGGCTTCGGCTTCGATGCGTTCGGCTGGGGCAAATTCCTGAACTTCGCGAGCCGCCAGGCGCAGTTCGGCCCGGCGATCCACCTGCCGATCTTCGACGCCGGCGCGCTGCGCGCCCAGCTCAAGGGCCGCTATGCGGACTTCGACCTGTCGGTGGCGAACTACAACCAGACGCTGATCGGCGCGCTGAACGACGTCGCGACGCAAGTCGCGTCGATCCGCGCGGTCGATCGCCAGATGGGCGACGCGCAACGCGCGCTCGACGCGTCGACGCGCGCCTACGATCTCGCCGTGATCCGCTACAAGGCCGGCCTGTCGCCGCAACTGCAGGTGCTGACCGCGGACAGCAACCGCCTCGCATCGGAGCAGACGGTGACCAACCTGAAGATGCGCCGCCGCGACATGCAGCTCGCGCTGATCAAGGCGCTCGGCGGCGGGTTCGACGCGACCGGCACGCCGCTCGCCGCGCCCGACGCCGACAAACCGACAAAACAGGCCGCCAACTGATCCGGCGCCACCACTACGCAGACACTCGAAATAACGGACGGAGAAAATCGCCATGAGCGACCCTCAACAAAATGCCGCCAGCGCACAGTCGCAGAACAACGGGAAGCGCAAACGGATGATGACGCTGCTCGTCGCGGTCATCGTGATCGCGGCCATCGCGTACGGCCTGTACTACTTCCTCGTTGCCCGCTTCCATGAAGGAACCGACGATGCGTACGTGAACGGCAACGTCGTGCAGATCACGCCGCAGGTCACCGGCACCGTGATCGCCGTAAAGGCCGACGATACGCAGACGGTCAAGGCCGGCGACCCGCTGGTCGTGCTCGACCCGGCCGATTCGCAGGTCGCGCTGCAACAGGCGGAAGCCAACCTCGCGCAGACGGTGCGCCAGGTGCGTGGCCTGTTCGTCAACGACGACCAGTACCGCGCGCAGGTCGCGCTGCGCCAGTCCGACCTGTCGAAGGCCCAGGACGATCTGCGCCGCCGTGTGGCCGTCGCGCAGACGGGCGCCGTGTCGCAGGAAGAGATCTCGCACGCACGTGACGCCGTGAAAGCCGCGCAAGCGTCGCTCGATAGCGCGCAGCAGCAGCTCGCATCGAACCGCGCGCTGACCGCGAACACCACGATCGCGTCGCACCCGAACGTGATGGCCGCCGCAGCGAAGGTTCGCGACGCGTATCTCGCGAACGCGCGCAACGTGCTGCCGGCGCCTGTGACGGGCTACGTCGCGAAGCGCTCGGTGCAGGTCGGCCAGCGCGTGTCGCCGGGCACGCCGCTGATGTCGGTGGTGCCGCTGAATGCCGTGTGGGTCGACGCGAACTTCAAGGAAGTCCAGCTCAAGCACATGCGCATCGGCCAGCCGGTCGAGCTGACGGCCGACATCTACGGCTCGTCGGCCGTCTACCACGGCAAGGTCGTCGGCTTCTCGGCCGGCACGGGCTCGGCGTTCTCGCTGCTGCCGGCGCAGAACGCGACCGGCAACTGGATCAAGGTCGTGCAGCGCCTGCCGGTGCGTATCGAGCTCGATCCGAAGGATCTCGACAAGCATCCGCTGCGCATCGGCCTGTCGATGCAGGTCGACGTGGACATCAAGGACGAACGCGGCAACCAGCTCGTCAACGCGCCGAACACCGTCTACGAGACCAACGTGTTCGCGAAGTACGGCGACGAAGCCGATGCCGAAATCGCGCGCGTCATCGCCGAGAACGCCGGCAGCAACGCGTCGGCAGTGCCGGCCGCGGCGAAGCAAGGCAGCGCCGCGAAGATGATGTAACCGTTCCGACTCCGGAAAAACAACCGAAATGGCACAGGCTCCTGTCTCCTACCCGCCCTTGCAGGGCGGGCAACTCGTGCTCGGGACGATCGCGGTGTCGCTCGCGGTGTTCATGAACGTGCTCGACACGTCCATCGCGAACGTCGCGATCCCGACCATCTCGGGCGACCTCGGCGTGTCGTCCGACCAGGGCACGTGGGTCATCACGTCGTTCGCGGTCGCGAACGCGATCTCGGTGCCGCTGACGGGCTGGCTGACCGACCGTTTCGGGCAGGTCCGCCTGTTCCTCGCGTCGATCATCCTGTTCGTCATCTCGTCCTGGATGTGCGGCCTCGCGCCGACGCTGCCGTTCCTGCTCGCGTCGCGCGTGCTGCAGGGTGCGGTCGCGGGCCCGATGATTCCGCTGTCGCAATCGCTGCTGCTGTCGAGCTATCCGCGCGCGAAGGCGCCGATGGCGCTCGCGTTATGGGCGATGACGACGCTGATCGCGCCCGTTGCCGGTCCGATTCTCGGCGGCTGGATCTCGGACAACTACTCGTGGCCGTGGATCTTCTACGTCAACATCCCGGTCGGCATCGCTGCCGCCGCCGCGACGTGGGCGATCTACCGCAATCGGGAGTCGGCCGTGCGCCGCGCCCCAATCGACGGCGTCGGTCTCGCGCTGCTGGTGCTGTGGGTCGGCTCGCTGCAGATCATGCTCGACAAGGGCAAGGATCTCGACTGGTTCGCATCGACGACGATCGTCGCGCTCGCGCTGATCGCGATCATCTCGTTCGCGTTCTTCGTGATCTGGGAACTGACCGCCGAGCACCCCGTCGTCGACCTGTCGCTGTTCCGGATTCGCAACTTCACGGGCGGCACGGTTGCGTTGTCGATCGGGTACGGCCTGTACTTCGGCAACCTCGTGCTGTTGCCGCTATGGCTGCAGACGCAGATCGGCTACACCGCGACCGACGCCGGTCTCGTGATGGCGCCGGTCGGGCTGTTCGCCATCCTGCTGTCCCCGCTCACCGGGAAGTATCTGCCGCGCACCGATCCTCGCTACATCGCGACTGCCGCGTTCCTCACGTTCGCACTGTGCTTCTGGATGCGCTCGCGCTACACGACGGGCGTCGACGAATGGTCGCTGACGCTGCCGACACTCGTGCAGGGCATCGCGATGGCCGGCTTCTTCATCCCGCTCGTGTCGATCACGTTGTCCGGCCTGCCCGGCCACCGCATTCCCGCGGCTTCCGGCCTGTCGAACTTCGTGCGGATCATGTGCGGCGGCATCGGCACGTCGATCTTCCAGACCGCGTGGGATCACCGCAACAACTTCCATCACGCGCAGCTGGTCGAGCAGGCGAACGTGTACAACCCGACGTTCAACCAGGCCGTCACGCAGATGGGCAATCTCGGGCTGACGCAGAACCAGGCGCAGGGCCTCATCAACAACCAGGCCACGCAACAGGCCGCGCAGCTCGGCGTGAACGACCTGTTCTACATCTCGGCCGTGATCTTCGTGCTGTTGATTGGGCTGATCTGGATTACGAAGCCCGAACGCGCGGGCGGCGGCGATGCCGGTGCGGCAGCGTCGGCGGCACACTGAGCGCCGCCCGACACCGCGCCATCGCGCGCCAAACAAAAAGCCCGGTCGATTTCGACCGGGCTTTTTGTTGCTTCGACGGCGCGCTCTCGCCGCTGCGTCAGGCTGCCGTCACGACGAGCCGTTCCGGTGCGAGCACGCCATTCGCCTTGCGCGCCACGCCGAGCAGACGCGCTGCGTCGTAGACGCGCACGCGCTCGCCGTCGGCCGCATCGATCGGCCCGAGCTCCGACAGCGGCAGGCGCTGACCATGCAGGAACCGCTTCGCGCACGCGTCGTCGAGACGAACGGACGGAAACGTCGACAACAATGCATCGACCGGCTGGAGCCACGCATCGCGCGCCGACTCATCCGCATCCGACAGCGCATCGAGCGTCACCGCATGCTCGAGCGTCAGCGCGCCGACGCCCGTGCGACGCAGCATCGTCAGATGCGCACCGCAACCGAGCGCCTCGCCGATATCCTCTGCCAGCGTGCGCACATAAGTGCCCTTGCTGCAGGTCACGCGAAACGTTACGTCGGGCATCTCGCAGGCAAGCAGGTCGAGCGCATGGATCGTCACCTTGCGGCCTTCGCGCTCGACGGTCTGACCCGCGCGCGCATATTCGTACAGCGGCTTGCCATCACGCTTGAGTGCCGAATACATCGGCGGCACCTGCACGATCTCGCCGGTGAAGCGCGCGAGCGCGGCCTCCACCGCTGCGCGGTCGCATCCGACCGGCCGCGTGTCGATCACTTCGCCTTCCGCGTCGCCGGTGGCCGTGCGCAGGCCGAGGCGCATCGTCGCTTCGTAGGTCTTGTCGGCCTCGAGCAGATCCTGCGAGAACTTCGTCGCCTCGCCGAAACACAGCGGCAGCAGGCCCGAAGCCAGCGGATCGAGCGTGCCGGTATGGCCGGCTTTCTTCGCGAAAAGCAGCCGCTTCGCGCGAATCAGCGCATCGTTGCTCGACAGGCCGACCGGCTTGTCGAGCAGGAGGACACCGTCCAGCGCGCGCCGGGGCACGCGCGGGCGTTGGGATGCTGCATTCGTCATAGGCCGGTCGAGTTCAGTCGTCCTTGGTCGGCGCGTCGGCTTCGTCGTCGTCCTTCGCACGCGTCGAATTCGCTTCCTTGATCAGGCGCGACATTTCCACGGCCTTCTCGATCGTCTGGTCGTAATGGAAGTGCAGCGTCGGCACCGTATGAATGTGCAGACGCTTGAACAGCAGGTTGTGCAGGTGCCCCGACGCATGGTTCAGCGCCTCCTGCGTCTTTTCCGGATCGCCGGTGAGCGCCGTGAAGTAGACCTTCGCGTGCGCGTAGTCCGGCGTGAGCTCCACGCTCTGGATGGTGACGATGCCGATGCGCGGGTCTTTGACCTCGCGCATGATGAGTTCGGACAGATCGCGCTGAATCTGGTCGGCGATCTGAACGTTGCGATTGGGAGAAGTCCGTTTCCTGGACATGATCGATCCGTGATCCGTTTATCAGGATGAAGCGGCGGGCCATTGTTGGCGCGCCACTATGAAAATGGGCGGGACAGGCCCAAGCCTGCCCCGCCCATGAGCCGATGCGCGACGGTTACAGCGTACGCGCGACTTCGGTCACTTCGAAGACTTCGAACTGGTCGCCTTCGATGACGTCGTTGAAGTTCTTCACCGACACACCGCACTCGAAACCTTGCTTCACTTCCTTCACGTCGTCCTTGAAGCGCTTCAGCGATTCGAGTTCGCCCGTGAAGATCACGACGTTGTTGCGCAGCACGCGAACCGACGACGAGCGCTTGACGATACCGTCCGTCACCATACAGCCGGCGACCGTGCCGACCTTCGGTACCTTGAAGACCTGACGCACCTCGACCATGCCGGTGATGACTTCGCGCTTCTCCGGCGCCAGCATGCCCGACATTGCCGCCTTCACCTCATCCACTGCGTCGTAGATGATGTTGTAGTAGCGGATGTCGATGCCGTTCGACTCGGCCAGCTTGCGCGCCTGTGCATCCGCACGCGTGTTGAAGCCGATGATGACCGCCTTCGATGCCGTCGCGAGGTTGACGTCGTTTTCGCTGATGCCGCCCACCGCGCTGTGCACGATCTGCACGCGCACTTCGTCGGTCGACAGCTTGAGCAGCGACTGCACGAGCGCTTCCTGCGAACCCTGCACGTCTGCCTTGATGATGAGCGGCAGGTTCTGTACTTCGCCTTCGCCCATCTGCTCGAGCATGCTTTCCAGCTTTGCGGCCTGCTGCTTCGCGAGCTTCACGTCACGGAACTTGCCCTGACGGAACAGCGCGATTTCACGTGCCTTGCGTTCGTCCGGCAGCACGATCACTTCCTCGCCCGCACCCGGCACTTCCGACAGACCCTGGATTTCGACCGGGATCGACGGGCCGGCTTCCTTCGTCGGCTTGCCGTTCTCGTCGAGCATCGCGCGCACGCGGCCGTAGGCCGTACCCGCCAGCACGATGTCGCCACGGTTCAGCGTACCGGACTGCACGAGGATCGTCGCGACCGGGCCCTTGCCCTTGTCGAGCTTCGCTTCGATCACGATGCCCTTGGCCGGCGCTTCGATCGGTGCCTTCAGTTCCAGCACTTCGGCCTGAAGCAGCACGTTCTCGAGCAGATCGTCGATGCCGGCACCCGTCTTCGCCGACACCGGCACGAACGGCGAATCGCCACCGTACTCTTCCGGCACGACACCTTCCGCGACCAGCTCCTGCTTGACGCGCTCGGGGTTCGCATCCGGCTTGTCGATCTTGTTGATCGCGACGACGATCGGCACGCCACCCGCCTTCGCGTGGGCGATTGCTTCCTTCGTCTGCGGCATCACGCCGTCGTCGGCCGCCACCACCAGCACCACGATGTCGGTCGCCTTCGCGCCGCGTGCACGCATTGCCGTGAACGCCTCGTGACCCGGCGTATCGAGGAACGTGATGACGCCGCGCGGCGTATCGACGTGATATGCGCCGATGTGCTGCGTAATGCCGCCCGCTTCGCCCGCGGCAACCTTCGCGCGGCGGATGTGGTCGAGCAGCGAGGTCTTGCCGTGGTCGACGTGACCCATCACCGTAACGACCGGCGGACGCGGCAGTTGCTCCGCATCGGTGGTCGTTTCGCCTTCGACGAGCAGCGCTTCCGGATCGTCCAGCTTCGCGGCAACCGCGCGGTGGCCCAGTTCCTCGACGACGATCATCGCCGTTTCCTGGTCCAGCACCTGGTTGATCGTGACCATCTGGCCCATCTTCATCATCACCTTGATGACTTCCGAGGCCTTGATCGACATCTTGTGCGCGAGATCGGCAACCGACACGGTTTCCGGCACGTGCACTTCACGCACGATCGGCTCGGTCGGCGCCTGGAACGACGATGCGCTGTCCTGGTGACGGCCACGGCCCTTCGGGCCGCCGCGCCAGCCGCGGTCGACGCCGCCGCTCGAATCGCCGCGCGTCTTGATGCCGCGGCGCTTCGCCGCGTCGTCCTGCCAGCCGCCCTTGCCTGCGCCCGGCTTCTTGTTGCGGTCGCCCGCGCCTGCCGGTGCCTGCGTCGTGGCCGGTGCTGCGCCGGCCGGCTTCTTCACTGCCGGACGCGCCTGCGCGCCTTCAGGCTTCGCCGGCTTGTGCAGCGTGCCCTTCGCTTCGGCCGGCTTCGGCGGCTCGACCGGCTTCGGCGGCTCGACTGCCTTGACCACGGCCTTGCGCGGCGTGTTCATCATTTCGCGGATCGCGCGCGCTTCGGCCTCGGCGGCCGCACGGCGCTTGCTGATCTCTTCCTGCTCGGCGCGCGCCTTGTCCGCCGCCTCGCGGGCAGCATCCTCGGCCTTCTTCGCCGCTTCGCGCTGCGCCGCACGTTCGGCAGCCGCACGGGCTTCGGCGGCCGCGCGCGCTTCGTCCTGCGCGGACTGCGCACTCGGTGCTTCCGGCTCGGCCGCGGCGGCCTGCTGCGCTGCCGCCTGCTGCTGTGCCGCTGCGGCTTCGGCCTCGGCACGCTTCGCCGCAGCTTCTTCCTCGGCGCGACGGCGCTCGGCTTCAGCCGCTTCCTCGCGAGCGCGGCGCTCGGCTTCCTCGCGCTCAAGGCGCTCCTGGCGCTCGCGCAGTTCCTGAGCCTGCTTCTCGAGCAGCTCGGCCTCGCGGCGCGCTTCTTCCTCGCGACGCTTCAGTTCTGCATCGTCGTCCGCTTCGGCGGCCTGCGCCTGACCCTGTTCCGCGCCATCGCTCACGTCGTCGCGCTTGACGAACGTGCGCTTCTTGCGGACCTCGACCTGAATGGTGCGAGCCTTGCCCGTCGCGTCAGATTGCTTGATCTCCGACGTATGCTTGCGGGTCAGCGTGATCTTGCGCTTGTCGCCGTCGGTTGCGCCGTGCGACTTGCGCAAATGATCGAGCAGACGCGCCTTGTCCGCTTCGGACAGCGCATCGTCTTCACTCGCTTTCTGGACGCCCGCTGCCTGCAGCTGTTCGAGCAGCACACCAGCAGGCATTTTCAGTTCCGCGGCAAATTGGGCTACGTTGTTACTCGCCATTCATTCCTCTTAGTGCAAGGACCGATTCCTTGCTGTTAGCATCGGGTCAGGCCATACGGCCGCCATCAAATCAGTGCGCCATGGTCATTTCTCACTGGAACCAGTGTTCACGTGCTTTCATGATCAACGCCTTAGCGGCATCCTCTTCCATCCCGGTCAGGTCGACCAGTTCATCCACTGCAAGCTCGGCGAGATCGTCTCGCGTCTGCACACCATGTTCGGCCAGCTTCGCGAGCAGCTCCGGCGTGACGCCGTCGAGGCTCTTCAGATCCAGCGCTGCGTTCTCGACCTTTTCTTCGTTCGCGATGGCCATCGTCAACAGCGCGTCGCGTGCGCGGTTGCGCAGTTCGTGCACGGTGTCCTCGTCGAACGCCTCGATTTCGAGCATTTCGTTGAGCGGCACGTACGCGATCTCTTCGAGGCTCGTGAAGCCTTCGTCGATCAGGATGTCGGCAACTTCTTCGTCGACGTCGAGACGCGCCATGAACAGCGCACGCAGCCGGTCGCGCTCTTCACCCTGCTTCAAGGCGGATTCGTCCGGCGTCATGATGTTGATCTGCCAGCCGGTCAACTCGCCGGCAAGGCGAACGTTCTGACCGCTGCGGCCGATCGCGACAGCCAGCTCGTTCTCGTCGACGACGACGTCCATCGAGTGCTTTTCTTCATCGACGACGATCGACTGGACAGCTGCCGGCGCGAGCGCGCCGATCACGAACTGGGCGGGATCCTCCGACCATAGCACGATGTCGATGTTTTCGCCACCGAGCTCGTTGCGCACGGCCTGCACGCGCGAGCCGCGAATGCCGACGCAGGTGCCGATCGGATCGATCCGCTTGTCGTACGCGATGACGCCGATCTTTGCGCGCACGCCCGGGTCGCGGGCCGCCGCCTTGATCTCGAGCAGGCCCTGCTCGATTTCCGGCACTTCCATCTCGAACAGCTTCATCAGGAACTCGGGCGCCGTGCGCGACAGCTCGATCTGCGGGCCGCGCGCGGTGCGGTCGACCTTCGCGATGTACGCGCGCACGCGGTCGCCCACGCGCAGGTTTTCCTTCGGGATCAGCTGGTCGCGGCGCAGCAGCGCTTCGACACGGCCCGATTCGACGATGAAGTTGCCCTTGTCGAGGCGCTTCACCGTGCCCGTCATGATCTTTTCGCCGCGCTCGAGGTAATCGTTCAGGATCTGCTCGCGCTCCGCGTCGCGCACCTTCTGCAGGATCACCTGCTTCGCGGCCTGCGCGCCGATGCGACCGAACTCGATCGACGGTACGGGTTCCTCGACATATTCGCCGACTTCGACGTCGGGCTTCTGCTCACGTGCTTCGAACAGCAGGATCTCGCGATCCGGCTCCTGCAAGCCTGCCTCGTCGGGCACGACGAGCCAGCGACGGAAGGTTTCGTGCTCGCCGCTTTCGCGATCGATATGGACGCGGATTTCGGCGCCTTCGTCGAACAGCTTCTTGGAAGCAGACGCGAGCGCAGCCTCGAGGGCGCCCAGCACCACATCCTTGTCGACGTTTTTCTCGCGCGCCAGCGCATCCACCAGCATCAACACTTCGCGACTCATTATTTGCGGCTCCTAAAGTCAACTTGCGGAATCAGGCGGGCTTTGTCGATATCGGCCAGCGTGAAATCCAGCATGGCCGCCTCGCCCTTCTTCCCTTCAAATTCCAAACCGATCGTTTCGCCATTCGGCGCGTGCAGAATGCCCCGGTACGTCTTGCGCCCGTCCAGCGGCTTTTTCAAGGTCACGGAAACTTCGCTGCCGGCGAAGCGCTCGAAGTCGGCCAGCTTCTTCAACGGGCGGTCGAGCCCCGGGGACGAGACTTCGAGCCGTTCGTAATCGATGTTTTCGACCGTCAAGACGTGCTGGAGCTGACGCGTGACCTTTTCGCAATCTTCGAGCGAGATGCCGGCAGGCTGATCGATGTAGATGCAAAGCATGCCGCGCCCGGTGCGCTCGAGATCCACCAGCTCGTAGCCGAGCCCGGTGACCGTGGTTTCTATCAGTTCCGTCAGTTGCACAGTGTCCTCTCAGGTGTTCGCGCCCGCCGCTCGCGATTCACCCGCGGGCGCGCGCCTTAGCCGGCGCAGGAAGCGCTACCCGAGATGCCTAACCGTTTCAGCAAAAAAAAATGGGCGGAACGCCCATCTTTCTTACTGGTGGTCGCACCTGAGCCGCACATTGAATCCGTACGCCCAGCGACTCCGCGATTATAGCGATTTTTGGCGCAAACGCCAAGCCAGCCGGTGAAAGCAGCGTTTCGACTGCCTTTACGGACCGAAAATGCGAAATCCGGCTACCCGATCAACCGGCGCAATCCGGCCGCACCGGAGATCGGGCATGCCGGCCGCCATCCAGCGGCACGCGGCATATATATACAGTCGCAATCAAAAAACGCAACGCGTCGCGCCGACAAAACCGGACGGATGCCGATCCTGCCGCACGTCGGCGGCTTTGTGCCGCCGCATGCCGCGAGACGCTTAGCGGCTGCGCGTGCGGCTGCGCTGCGGACGCGGGCCGCCGCTGTTGCCGGCGCCTTCGGCACGATTGCCGTTCGGATTGCGATTGCCGCCCTTGCTGCCGCCTCGCTTGCCGCCCGCCGGGCCCTCACGCTTGGGGCCAGCGCCGTACGACGCGCGATTGCCGTCGACATCACGGCCGCCGCCAGCGCGGTTGCCATCTCGGCCACCGCCCGAGCGGTTACCGTCGCGGCCGCCGCCAGCACGGTTGCCGTAGCCCGACGGCGCAACCGGCAGGCTGCCGTAGCCGCTCAGGCCCGGCAGACCCGGCCCGCCACGACGGCCACCGCCACGGCGCGGCTGGTCGAGCTGCCCGTGCGTCGTCAGCACCGGCTCGCGACTGATGAAGCCCATCGACGTCAGCATCGGATCGGGCTGGCGGCGCTCTGCCTGGCCGGCACCGCCGCGCTTGCCTTTCTCCTCGGACGGCGCCTTCAGGCCGACGGTCGCCATCAGCTTGCGCACCTGCGCGTCGTCGAGTTCCTCCCAGCGGCCGCGCTTCAGACCGCGCGGCAGCGGGATCGGGCCGTGACGCGTACGAATCAGGCGGCTCACCATCAGGCCGGCCGCCTCGAACATCCGGCGCACCTCGCGGTTGCGGCCTTCGGCCAGCGCGACGTGATACCAGTGGTTCGTGCCTTCGCCGCCGCCATCGCGGATGCGCAGGAAATTGGCGGGGCCGTCGTCCAGCTCGACGCCGTGCAGCAGCTTCTGCCGGTTGCCTTCGGTGAGCTCGCCGACCACCCGCACCGCGTACTCACGCTCGACGCTGTAGCGCGGATGCATGAAGCGGTTAGCGAGGTCGCCCGACGTCGTCAGCATCAGCAGACCTTCGGTATTGAAGTCGAGGCGGCCCACCGCAAGCCATTTTGCCGTCTTCATCGGCGGCAGGCGGTCGAACACCGACGGACGGCCTTCCGGATCCGCATGGCTGACGATTTCGCCCGTCGGCTTGTGGTACAGCAGCACGCGCGGCGGCTTGTTCGGCAGCTTGCGCTTGACCGGCTTGCCGTTGATCCGCACCTGGTCGGTCGGCATGATGCGCTGACCGATGTGCGCGGGCTCGCCGTTCACCGACACGCGGCCGGCGACGATCAGCTCTTCCATTTCGCGACGCGAGCCCATGCCCGCTTCCGCCAGCACCTTGTGCAGCTTCGGCGCGTCGTCGTCCGGCGACAGCACGCGCTTGTTCGCCGGCTGGCTGCGGCCGCGACGCAGCATCGGCGCACGCACGCCGCTGCCGCCCGCGGAGTTGTCCGCGTCGAATGCGGGCGACGTCACGTATGCGAACAGTTCGTCCTGGGACGCATCACCCTCCGCCTTGGCCGAGCCGCCTTCAGCCTTCGGTGCGCCGCCACGGCGGCCTTGGCCGCCTTGTGCACCCTGGCCGCCCTTGGCAGCACCTTCGCGCTTGCCGGCCGGCTTGCGGCCGCCCTTGGCCGCGCCTTCCTTGCGCGGCGCGCGCGCGGGCTGCGCTTCGACGGCCTCGGCCGGCTGCGCGTCCGCGCCTTCGCCGCCCTGCGGCTCGCCTTCGGCGCCCTTCGACTTGGCCGCCGCGCGACGCCGTGCGATCAGGCTGCGCGGGCCTCGCCGCAGACCGCGGCGGGGACGCTCGTCGCCACCCGCGGCCGAAGCGTCCTGCTCCGGTGCATCGTCGGCACGCGCTGCCTGCACGGCAGGCGCGGACGATTCAATATCGTGGATATCTGTCAAAACAACCTCAAAATGTCAGGTCTCGCGCCCGGCGCGGGCGCGGCAAGAAGTTGGCCGCGTTCAGGCGCGACGCTGTTCGGGTTCTGCTTCGTCGTCCGGCAGCGCGTCGGCGCCGATGGGCGCACTGGCGCTTCGTACGGCATCGGCGAGACTGTCGGACGTGTCGTCCAGCATCTCGCCGTCCGCGGGACGGGAACGGGAGGCGTCGGCCTGGCCAACCTCGCCGGGCATGTCGCCGGCCGCTTCCGCTCCGTCTCCGGCAGCCGCTTCGGCGGCCGGGTTGCGATCTTCCTCGCTCCGATCCGCGCGCAACGGCTCGGGCTGCACATCGGTCGGCACTGCTTCGGCGCCAACCTGTTCCGTTTGTTCCGTTTGCCGGCGATCAGCATCGAGCGTATCGCGGTTCGGCATTTCCTGCGTCGACGCGACATCGGTCGCGACATCCCCCGGCAATTCGGCCAATTGGCCGGTAGACGCTTCATCCGCCTGCGCCTGCGGCACATCGTCTGTTGCGTCACCGGCTTGCGGCGTGTCGTCGGCAACCGGTACGCCGCCGTCGAAGTCCATTGCGTGCTGCGCGAGCAGCGCGGCCTCGATGTTCGCGGCCGGCTCTTCGAGCGCTGGCAGCTCGTCCAGCGCCTTCAGGCCGAGATCGTCGAGGAACTGCTTGGTCGTCGCATACAGCGCCGGACGCCCCGGCACGTCACGATGACCGATCACCTCGATCCAGCCGCGATCCTCGAGTTGCTTGACCACCTGCGTATTGACCGTGACGCCGCGAATCTCTTCGATGTCGCCGCGCGTGACGGGCTGCCGGTACGCGATGATCGCGAGCGTTTCGAGCACCGCGCGCGAATATTTCGGCGGCTTCTCGGGATGCAGGCGGTCCAGATAGTGACGCATCGCCGGCTTGCTCTGGAAGCGCCATCCGGTCGCCAGCGCCACCAGTTCGACGCCGCGGCCGGACCAATCCTGTTTCAGATCTTCGAGCAACGTGCGGACCGTGTCAGCCGACACGCCGTCGGCAAAGAGCTTGCGCAAATCGCCGAGCTTCAGCGGTTCCTGCGCGCAGATCAAAGCAGTCTCGAGGACGATCTTCGCCTCTTGGGTATTCATGCAGCTAGGCCAGACCCTGTGGTCAAACGAACCGGATCAACAAACAGACGAAAGGAACGGAAGACGCGCTCGCCCGATTCTGATCGGTCATATTGATGGGAGCACGAACCGGGGGCGGCGAACCAACTTCAGGCCAGGCCCAAACCGGACGGAACAGCACGGCTCAACGACGGAACCGCGTGACTGAGCGCCATATTACGCAAAATTGCCCGGTGCGTAAAGATGAGCAGATTGGCCCGCCGCCAGTGCGCCGCGCCCGCTCCGGCCCTGCTTCAGCGGGCAGCCGCGCCGCGCGCGAGGAACCGGCGCAGCCGCTCGACGCCCGCGTCGAGTCGTGCCGGATCGCATGCGTAGCACCAGCGCACGAATCCTTCCCCCTCCGGGCCGAATGCCCGCCCGGGCGCAAGGCCGAGCCCCGCATCGCGCACCAGCGTCTTGCAGAACGCGAGACTGTCGGCCGCGCCCGGCAGGCGCAGGAACAGGTACATCGCGCCCGGCGGAGGCGGCACCTCGACGCCCGGCAGCGTCCGCAGCGCGGCGACCAGGTGATCGCGCGCTTCGCGCAGCGCCGCGACGAACGACCGCACGAACGGCTCGCCATCCCGCAGCGCGACCTCGCCCGCGGCCTGCACGAAGCCCGGCGCGCACGACGTGTTGTATTCGACGAGCTTCGACAGATCGCCCATCACCGATGCAGGCGCAATGAGCCATCCCAGCCGCCAGCCCGTCATCGCCCACGCCTTCGAGAACGAATTCACGACAACGACCCGCTCGTCGCGCGATGCGATATCGAGGAACGACGGCGCGCCGCCGTCGCCGAACGCAAGCCGTTCGTACACCTCGTCGGCGACCAGCCAGATGCCGTGACGCCGACAATGGGCAAGCACGGCCCGCTGATCGTCGCGCGACATCGTCCAGCCGGTCGGATTGTTCGGCGAGTTGACCAGCAGCATCCGCGTATCGGGCGTCAGCGCGGCGAGCAGCCGCTCGACATCGAGCTGCCAGCCTGCGTCGCCATAGCCGAGCGGTACGCAATCGACCTGCGCTCCGAGGATCTTCGGAATCTCGACGAGATTCGGCCACAGCGGTGTGACCGCGACGACACGCTCGCCCGGGCCGACCAGCATCTGCGCGGCCAGCATCAGCGCGTTCACGCCCGAACTCGTCACGGCGACCGTGTCGGCCGCGGTCGCACCATGACGCGCGCTCACGTAGGCCGCAATCGCATCGCGCAACGGCGCGGTGCCGAGGTTGTGCGTGTAGAAGGTCGCGCCGTCGCGCAGCGCCGCTGCCGCGGCGCCGCGGATGAAATCCGGCGTCACGCGATCGGACTCGCCGAACCAGAACGGCAGCATGTCAGGCACGCCGAAGCCGGCGTTCGCCACCTCCCGAATCAGCGACGGACGCAGCGCGTGTACCGCGGCGCGCGCCGCCGGCTCATCGGTCGTCGGGGAAAAACCTGCGGAATGCGTCATCGAGAACCACCGCCCAGGAACACGATCCGCGTAGTGTACCGGCCCGCAAGCCGGGCCGCGTCGCTTCCGCGCACGTCAGTCGAGGTCTTCCGCCCTCGCCGGCATCTGCCGCACGAGTTCCCAGATCGCCTGCGCCGCGGGCGACAACGACCTGTCGCGGCGACGCACCAGTTCGACCGTGCGCTCGGTGCGCGGCGTGAGCGGCCGAGCGACGAGTGTCGAGCCGGCCGGCAGCGGCAGCGACAGCCACGGCTGCACGCTCACGCCGACGCCGGCCTCGACGAGCCCGAACACGGTCGCCGAATGCCCGAGCTCCTGCATCACCGTCGCATTGACATGATGGGCGGCCAGCGCGGCATCGATCAGCGGCCGGCTTCCCGACGCGTGATCGAGGAGCACGAGGCGCTCGCCGTCCAGCGCCGTCCACGGCACCTCGGAACGCGCCGCGAGCGGATGATCGGCACGCGCGACGAGGCAAAACGAATCGGTCATCAGCGGTTCGCAGACGAGATCGGCGACCGTAAGCGGCCCGATCACGACGCCGAAATCGACTTCGCTCGACTTCACCTTGCGCAGCACGTCGCTCTGCACGTCGTCTCGCAGGCCAAGCGTCACGAACGGAAACTGGCGCTCGCACGATGCAACCACGCGCGGCATCAGCCTGCAGGCGATCGTCGGGCTCGCCGCGACGATCACGCGCCCGCGGCGCTGCTCACCGATCTCGCGAATCTCGCGCAGCGTGTCGTCGAGATCGTCGATCAGACGCGACACGCTCGCGATCAGGTTCGCGCCGACGTCGGTCAGTTGCACGTCGCGCGTCGTGCGGTCGATCAACTTCAGCCCAAGCTCGGCCTCGAGTTCTCGCACGCAGCGGCTGACCGCGGACTGCGTGAGCCCGATTTCGTCGCCCGCGCGACTGAAGCTCTTGAGCCGCGCTACCTCGATGAATACGCGAAGCTGGCGCAGCGTGACGTTCATCTCCTGACCTCATCAATCGTCGATATCGATGCACGATTTTAATGCGCGACCGGCTTCGACGTACGAATCCGGCACCGGCCGCACATGTTTCGCTGCGGTGCAATACACAAGCAAACGCACGCAGCGCGGGCGAACTGCACAAGATTGGTGATTGTCCCGATTTGCTGGCGGGTTATTTTGGCGTCTTATACGCCCCTAGCTGACTTAGCCGTTAGCTCGCTGCCAAGCGGCTCTCGAGGGATTCGCCTCCGACGTGGCACGCTTCGTGCATTACCTGGCGCACAGGGCGTAGGTTTCGTCGGATGGAAAGGCAGAAACGCCGCTGCCGGCCAACCGGACGCCCCCACCCGGCACTCGACGATCGAGTGCTTGAAGAGTGCGCGGCGCAGGGCAGCGCACCGGAGTTAGCTTCGCTGAGGTGAGGACATGATGCTGTTCGACGATTTGAGAGATAACGAGTGGGCGCTGGTCGAAGGTCTGTTTTGCTCGGAACCCGCACGGAGTGAACGGCGCGGCCGCCCCCGGGTGGAAGCACGCTCGGTGGTAAACGCCGTGTTGTGGGTGCTGTCGACGGGTGAAGGCTGGTCGAAGCTGCCGGGCCGCTATCCGTCGCCGCCGACCTGCCGCCGTCGCTTCGACGAATGGCAGGCAGACGGCACGCTCGCCGAAATCGTGAAGCGACTCGGCACGAGCGGCCGGCAGATCTCGCTGCGCGGGCGCATCGGCGCGAGCGCCGCGAAGCCGCCCGCACCGCCGAGCCGCGACCGGCTGCGCGGCGCCTTCTGGACCAATCCGGAATCCTGGCGCGCCCCCGTCAAGATGGCGTAACGAATGCTCGATCGGGCGGCTTCGGCCGCCCGGTTTCTTTCCGCGACGCGATCTTTTCGCGACGCCTGCGTTGCTGTCGAATACCGTTGTCGTGCCGCGATACAACTATTTACCAATATTTACAGCAAGCCTGCACTCCCACGCTTACCTTAGCGAAATATCAACAGGCCGCGCCGACGGCTTGAAGGGAGCCCCCGCCATGAAACCAATGTCACTGCTTGTCGCATGCGGCATTGTCATTTCCCTGGCGCTGACCGCTCCAGTTCACGCCGACGATCGCGCGAAACCGCCTCATCGCCAGCAGGATCACCGCAATACTCTCCGCCAGCCGCCGTCTGCCGCCCCGTCCGGCCGGCAAACCGTGCCGCGCGGCGACCTGCGCGGCGATATCGCCAGCAATGCGCGGGCGCGCATCGGCTCGCAGCCGTCCGACATGCCGCGTCATCCGTAGTCCTGCCAATTTCAGGATATCGCCGAAGAAAATGGCCGTTTTCGGGAACTGCGCCGCATGCGACGAGTCACATCGTTGCCATGAGCACAGCGTGGCAACAGCAAAAGTATCCGGTACGCCCGTATCCTCGCGATACGGGCTTTTTTTTGACGTCGCCGGCTTGCGCGGCGACGCCCGAGGCGGGATGGTCTACGCCGCTACAGGCGGCTTTCGAGAATCGCCACGGCGCTGGCTTCGCTCAATGCGTAGTCGTCCATGCGGCGATCGGTCCAGGAAAGTAATTTCTCGTCGCGCTCGAGGCGCGAAAATTCGGCTCGACCACTGTCGGTCAGCACGGCGATGTCCACCGGTGCGTGAAAACCCGGCGCCGGGGCAACGGTCTTCTGCCTGACCGTGTCCATCAGCCCGAGCGAACGGAGATACTCGAACACGCCCGGGCGGCGTGCCCACGGTACCTGGCGGTACTGCACTCGTCTCAATGCGTCGAGCACCGCTTCGTTGGAATACGTGGCCATCTCGATTCTTTCTTAAAGTGCAGCGACAATGCGAAGCGGTGCGCCGGGCAGGGTCTCCGCCCGCCGATACCGCCACCGATTCTGGAGGCCGACGTTCGGCGTCGCTTCAGGGCCGGATCGTCAGCCGTCCATAAAAAGACACCATACCCCAATCAAATTGATTCTGTTCGATTCATTTGTACTTCTCTTCATCTGTTTCATGCTCTGCCGCAAGCGGCGACGAGTCATCTCGATCGCCGCCGTTGCGCTGTTCTGGCTGCTCGCGACAGGCTGGCTCACCGCGCCGCTGATCGCGTGGAGCGAGGCGGGCGTCGTGCCGGTCGAGCACCCGGACATGCATGGGCGAACCACGCTGATTCTCATCGGCACCGGCACGCACCGCACCGACTCCGGGCTGCAACCGCCGCCCGATGGCATTGCGCGCATCCACAAGGTGGCGGCACTTTATCGCGTGTGCCGGCAGCAGGCCGAGCGCTGCACCGTATTGATGTCGGGCGGCGACCCGCAGCATCATGGCGAAACCGAGGCGGCCGTATACGGACGCCAGCTCGTCGCGGAGGGCATCGCCCCCGGCGACCTCGTTCTCGAACCGAACAGCCGCACAACCTACGAAAACGCGAAATTCACTGCGTCTATACTACGCCCACAGTATGACGACGCACGCATTCTCGTCACCTCGTCGTACCAGATGCGCCGTGCCCTGCTCGATTTCCGCCGATTCGGCATCGATCCGCAGCCCGTTTATGCAAATCGACGGCGCGCGCAAACGGGCTGGCTGCCACGCTGGCGCAATGTGGCCAACGCCGAGCAGGCGCTGCACGAGTTGGTCGGCATCGCGCAATTCCACGTCTACCGATGGCTCGGGTGGTTCTGACAACTGCGCGGAAAGGGGAGCGGAATGGCAGTACTGCCCAGGATGGCAGGCGCGTGACGAAGTGCGCGAAGTGTTGCGCGACTTCAACGCGGCCTTGCGTCGCGCCAAGATCCGGTGCACATTGATCCGTCACTTTTGTTACACTCGACACGCACTCGTTTGCAGTCGCCAGACAAAACGGCAACATTCGGGTTCATCACCACTTAGCGGAGGTAAAGCAATGAAGAAGACGTCCCTGGCTATCCTGGTAGCGATGTCGGCGCTGACTGGCGCAGCGTATGCGCAAGAGAGCACGGAAATCAAGACCATTACCGATCCGGCCAAGATCTCCGAGATCGAGCAGCGCGCACAGGCGCTGCAGCAGCAACAAGCGGCTGAAGCCGCTCAGCCGGCGATGCAGGAAGAGCATCACGGCAAGAAGGCTGCTCACCACAAGGCTGCTGCGAAGAAGGCCGGCAAGAAGGCTGCCAAGGCCGCTCCGGCAGAAGCTGCCAGCCAGTAAGTTCGGCGATACCGCACAAGCGAAAAGCCGAATCCGGGCAACCGGGTTCGGCTTTTTTGGTTGCGGTGCCCGCGCGCTGTGCTAAAGTCGCGCACCGAAATTTTCCACCCGTGCGCACCCCGGTGCGGAGGACAGCATGAGCAACATTCAACTCGACATCGAGTGGACCGAAGCCGCCACTCGCCAGATCAAGCAACTGATGCCCCGCGGCTCGGCCGACGCATTCCTCGCGCTGCCGCCGATCGAGTGCCTGCCGATGGAGGGCGACGTGCTTTTCCTCGGCCCGCAAGGCAAGCAGCAACCGTTCATCGTCGCCGAGCGCCAGTATCATCACGACGGCGACGCCGACTGGACGATCATCCTGATCCTCGACGTACCCGGCACGTCGCACTGACGCGCTACTGCGACCGGACACGTCCGGTCGCCCCACCCTGCTCAGACGAGCTTCGACAGCACGCGGATTTCGGAACTTTCGATCCAGTCCGCGGCCGCTTCGCGATAAGCGAGAATGTGCGCGGAACGCGCATGGGCGGCCAGCGCCTCCTCGCTCTCCCAGCGCTCGACGAACACGAACCGAGCGGGCTCCTTCAGATCCCGGTGCAGGTCGTACTGCAAGGCACCGGCTTCGTTGCGGGTCGGCTCGACGATCCCTTCGAGCACGGTGCGCAGCTTGTCCTCGGCGCCCGGCTTCGCGACGATCAGCGCCACGACTGCAATTTCCGCCATTCCCGACTCCTTCATCCAGAAAATTCCGAGAATACGCGAATCACGCATCATGCATCGGCCACGCCGATGCCGCACTACACGACGGCCAAAAAAATAGCCCGCGCTTCGGAGAAGCGCGGGCGAAACCGTCGCCCTACGAGGATAGGCGACGGGGCCATCGAGATCCGCGCGCTGGCGCACGGATCGTCATCAGTTGCGCCGGCACTGGTTGTGCCGGCATTTGAAAACGTCGAGACCGTTGATCGAGCGCTCGCGACGCTCGCCCGGCATCTGACGTCATCCTCCCTGCTCTAACGATTCCAACATATAAAGCAGTTTGCGTGCCAAGCATCGAACACCGGCCATACCATTGATTCATAAGGACAATTTTTCGGTCGACAACAATGTGACACGCGTTCTGCCGCCGTAACGCACGGATGTTACGTAACGTCACGATGGGGGACCGAACCTCTCGCACATGCGCGCGCAAGCCGCACGCCGGCGAGCGGTCATAAAAAAAGCCCGCCGAATGGCGGGCTTCGCACGAATGCGGGGAAACGTCGGGATCAGCGGAGCTGATTCACGAGCAGCCCCATGATCTGACGCGCCGGCGACGACGTGTCGATAGAACCCGAATCGTCGACGACCGCGACGCGCGTCTGGTCGGCCGTGAGCGCCTTCACGTTGACGCGGTACTGCTTCGCCTGCTTTTCCTTCTTGCCGTGGAACAGCTGGCTCCAGAAGCCCTGCTCGGCCGAGCTCAGGTCCTTCGGATCGACATAGCGCACGAAATACAACCCCTTCGAGCGATCGCGATCGTCGACCGTGAAGTTCGCGCGATCAAGCGCGAGACCGACGTGCAGCCACGATCGGTCGTACGGCTCGCCGAGCGTGACTTCGGACGGCACGGCCGCGTCGGCCGCATCGTTACCCTGCGCCGACGTGCGCGAGACGTTCTGCGCGGCGATCGCGGCGGCAGCCTTCGACGATGCGTCGGCGTCGGCCTTCTTGTCCTTCGGCACCTCGTTGTCCTTGATGTTCGCGATCGGCGGCTCGCCGTTCTTCGCACGCTGCTCGTTCTGCGCGAGCACGGCCATCAACCGCTTCAGGTACTCGGTCTCGAGCGCCGGATCGTTCGGCTTCGGCTCCCACTTGCTCGAATCGTTGTTCGCGCCGGTGATCGCCTCGCGCATCCCCTTCTGGCTGATGAACACGTAGGTGCCGCCGTTCGGTGCCGAATCGAGACGCGTGCGGTACTTGTTGCGCTCGGCCGTCACGTACGAGTTGCCCATCGCCTTCGAGATCACGCTGCGGATCAGGCCGTCGTTGATCTGTGGATGGGTTTCGTTCCAGTCGGTTTCCATCACGCCCTTGTCGCGCTGGTCGACGACGAGCAGGAAGCCCTGCTCCTGCCAGAAACGACGCACCTGCGGCCAGATGGCGGCCGGCTGCTTGCCGTCGATCACGAGCCAGCTCTCGGTGCCGTCGCGCTGGATATGCATGCCGGCCACGGCTGGCGCGACGGTATCCAGCGCAGGCGCTGCCTGCTGGACCTGCTGAAGCGCAGACAGGGAAGTCGCGCCGCCCTGGGGCGGCAGCGAACGCTGATCGGCCGTCTCGTCGAGCATGTTGGGCGGCACTGCGAGCGACGCTTCCTTCGATTTCGAATCGCTCTTGTAGTCCACTTTCGTGGGCGACGACGTACCGCAACCGGCGACGAGCGCGCCAGTGGCGAGCACTGCAGCGAACCGCATGGTAAGACGAAGATCAGTCATGTTCGGGGAATCCTCTTCCGCTAAATCACGGCGCTTTCCGTGGATCAACCTTGCATTTTACCGGGGCCGCGCCGCGATGTGCAAAAAAGCGACCGGCAAGAAAAAACCCGCGTCAGCATGAACTGACGCGGGTTCTTGTCTGGTCGGGGCGAGAGGATTTGAACCTCTACGAACCCACGGTGGAATAAGGCTCTCCGGGGAGTGTACCGGTCAAAACCGCCGTGCCGATTGACACAGTTCGAGGCAGTGTAGCACGAGCAAGCGCAGAAACCCGCGATGGCTGCCTGGCGCGTCTCTTACAAGGAGTATTCACCATCTCGAGGGTGCAGCGCCCGGCTCCTGCCCTTTAAGAGTTCCCAAGCGCAAACAATGTCGAGCAAAAAACAGGGACCCTACGTGTGCGAACCAAATTGAAGACCGTCAATCGTTTGGCGCAGGCTGCGCGATCAAGACCGCACCGCAAGTTGTTTTATGACCCTCCAGCGCCATCGGCTGCCCAAAATCCTCACACCCGTCCACCCCTTCAGCAATTTCAAACAGATGCGGCGCACAAAGCGGGCAAGTCACTTGATCCCCCTTGCGGGCAATGGGAACCTTCGCCGTGCCCCAGGTCGAAGACGGACTACCCGAAATCACCTTGCCGCCGTGGCTCGTCGCATCGCCAACCACAATCTGCGCTCGTCCGTGCAAGTTTGCTCGTTGCATCGATTGCCCCTCCAGATCAATGAGCAGCACCCGCCTTGGCCGAGAAGTCTGGAGCCTCGAACGGCGGAGCCTGGTATGTCGTGTCGATCGTGTAACCGGAAGCTTTCAGTTCAGCTTCTTTCTTTGATCGCTCGTTCCCTGCCGGTTTCAACTCGTTAGATATGAGTTTCTTCCAGTTTCTTCTGCGTTCAACACTATCTGTAAAGTATGGGGTGTAGTGATCAGATGCGGTACTGACTTGAATGTCGGTCAAATAGTATCCCATTCCAGGGGATCCGGATGGTTGATGGGATAGCGACAAAGTAAGAAACACTCCATCAGCATAGAAAATCCATCGCGGCTCAACGGTAATCAAGCTCTTCCATTCTTCCATCGTCGGTACATAGGTGGAATCCAATGAGTAAAGAGTTCCGGATTCTGAAGTGGCATACTTCATCGCCTCTCTGCCAATGAGGCGAGGAGATGCGGCATATATATACCTTTTCCATCCGGCGGCTCGCAGTTTGCCAAGCAGGGACATGATTTTTTCGCGCCCCTCTTCATCTGAAATTGTTTTTGATGATGAGATATTAAAATTGACGTCCCAATTATCAACGCCATCCTCGGGGCTGTCTTTGTCGCCCAAGCCAGTTACAATCATGGCGTTGTCGATATCGAAGGAATAAGGCCCTTGAATATATTTTACCGATCCG
This sequence comes from Burkholderia sp. MS455, assembly GCF_016899445.1. Lineage (NCBI taxonomy): Bacteria > Pseudomonadati > Pseudomonadota > Betaproteobacteria > Burkholderiales > Burkholderiaceae > Burkholderia > Burkholderia sp. MS455. The sequence continues at coordinate 1,584,971 of NZ_CP041779.1, read as the reverse complement.
AGTTTCGTTGTGTCATCCCAGTTCATTTGGTATGCATACACACCAGATGGATGATTCATCACGGAAAAACCCTGATTCTGGGCATTGGATTTCCCGTCGGCCCCGAACTTTATCGTGACAACTTGAGGCGTCATTGGCTTGTCCTTTTTCTCTTGAATGTTCATCAATGCAATAATTGCGAAACATGCGGAAAGGGCCGCTAAAGCGCATGCAAATATTTTCAAGGGCTTTCGCATGAATGGCTCGAATAATGGTTCGCGATCAGCAGGCCAATCATGTCAAGCCGCCCATTGCGGCAATTGCCTTTAGTTCGCTTAGCATGTAATTGCGCTGCTTTTGCATGAGAAAGTGAAATAATTTCCCGGTGTCTTTAATCCACGCCATTCGTTGCTTGTAATCTTCAAGGATTAGATCCTTCGGGGCGTTGGAGCGATACTTCATGTCGGACGTTTCATTTTGGGCCGTGAAGCTCAGTTGCAAAGGTGGGATTAACGCGTGGAACGCACGCGCCGGCGCAGCCCACCATTTTTCCGAGCTAGTCGCTTGATCCATAGTTCGCTGAAATTTAAGCTTTCCGATGAATTCCGCGTCATTATATATCAGTCCTTGCAATACTTCGCCCTGCTCATGTTGCGCCATTACCCAAAGATGATTGAAGGCAAAGTTGTCTTTAAAGGTACTGTCGGTCGTTTCTTCCCATTGCTTGACCAACTTGAAGCCGATGGATACTCGCGGAGTCCATTTGAAATATCCCGGATTCTCCGAATTGGAGCCAAGGAATTTACCGGATCCTGCATCGTCCATTGTGGCGCTGGCTTCATTGATCACCGGGCACTTTGGAACCACGTCGACCGCCCACTGCTGTCGCATCAGGTTCTTCTGCACGGTGGGATGGTATTGCCGACTGTCACGTTGCTTGGCGCAATCCTGGAACGCCACTGGGTCCGCCGCATATCCGTAGCACCAGACGAGAAGATCGTTATAAATCCACAGATTACCTTTCCCCAATCCTTCATGGACGATACCCATGCCGGGCATCTTGTCTACCTGCCAACTTTCCAAATTAGCTGAAACCTGTTTGGCCGCAAACGCACCTAGGCCAGTCCAATAAAACCGACCAAGCTTGTCCTTTTCTCCGAGATGAAAATCCTCAAGAAACATGCGTGCGTAGCTTGATGCCACCCGACGGGCTCTTGCCCCATAGTTTTTTCCGACAAACGATGCATCGCCGGGTTCAATCTTGGTTTCTGAAATGGAATGCGAACTGAATCGATAATCGGGCGTTCCATCCTTCAGGACGGGAGGAGCTATCGTTGAAAGTGGTGTATGCGGCGTAGGGTTGAGGCAGGAGAAGGCGGTGGCGATTGAAGGAGAATGTTGCTTCTCACGGTAACACTTCCTCAATCGAACTCCACCACCATGGCGAAACTTACGCAGGATACGAGCGGCAGTCAAACAACAGAAGCAGACATCAAGGGTACGCCCGGCCTGGACGATCTGATCCAGCAAGGGGCGCGGCGGATCATCCAGCAGGCAATCGAGGCGGAACTGGCGGCAATGCTCGAACAGTATTCGAATGTGAAGACGATCGATGGCCGGCGCGCTGTCGTGCGCAACGGGTACCTGCCAGAGCGCGAGATCGTCACGGCAGTCGGTCCGGTGCCCGTTCAGGTGCCGAAGGTCCGCGATCGTTCGGGCTCCGGCATCAAGTTCAATTCGACGATCGTGCCGCCCTATGTGCGCAAGTCGCCGCGCGTGTCATCGTCGCTGCCGTGGCTGTACCTGCGAGGAGTCTCAACCGGCGACATGGGCGACGCACTGTCCGAGCTGCTCGGCGAACAGGCTAAAGGGCTGTCAGCGAGCGTCGTGAGCCGCCTGAAGGCCGCCTGGTCAGAAGAGTACGAGAAGTGGAACAAGCGCGACCTGTCCACCTCGCGCTGGGTCTACTGGTGGGCCGACGGCATCCATACGCAAGCCCGCGCAGAGGATTCGGACGGGCAGTGCCTGCTGGTGATCATCGGCGTGAAACCGGACGGCAGCAAGGAGCGCGTGGCGCTCAACGACGGCTATCGCGAATCGAAGGAATCCTGGAAAGAGCTGCTGCTCGATCTGAAGAAACGAGGTCTGCAGGCGCCGCCGCTGCTTGCCGTCGGCGATGGCGCGATGGGGCTGTGGGCGGCGCTTGAAGAGGTGTTCCCGCAGACACGGCACCAGCGCTGCTGGTTTCACAAGATCGGCAACATACTCAACGTCATGCCCAAATCGCAGCACGGCAAGGCCAAGGTTGCGCTCGCCGAGATCTGGAATGCCGCGACAAGAGCCGACGCAATCGCCGCGTTCAACCAGTTCGTCGACACGTACGCGGCCAAGTACCCAAAGGCCGTCGAGAAGCTCACGAAAGACCGCGACGCACTGCTCGCGTTCTACGACTTCCCGGCCGAACACTGGCAGCACGTGCGGACCACGAATCCGATTGAATCGACGTTCGCGACGGTGCGCCACCGCACGAGCCGCACGCGCAACTGTCTGTCGCGCTCGACCTTCCTCGCGATGGCGTTCAAGCTGATCGAAGCGGCCGAGCAGACCTGGAGGAAGATCCGCGGCGTCGACAGGATCGAACCGCTTCTGAAGGGCATTCCCTTCAAGGACGGCACCCCGGTGATGGAAAGCACACCGGCTCCTCAAGCGCTAGCCGCCTGATCATGCCGCCCGACCCGCGTACACCAGTCTTGACGATTGCTCGGACGGGAGTGCGTGTATCCAGTTGGGCCATCGCATATTGATGGGCGAGCGACCAGATGATTTTGCAATCACAATTCGCGTCAATGCACGTATTGCTTTTTGGGTTGGTAGTATCTTCTGCAAGATTGGCCATCTTTTAACCTTTACTTATCTGCGTCCGTGAAGAATTCGTCCCAGTGAATGCCAAATTTAACATTTTCTTCCTGAGCTGTATTCAAGGTTGCCGACCGCCCGAGATTATTGGTCTGGAAAACATGCTCTCCGGAGTCGGACGTCATTCGATAGGCAACACCCGGCAGAGATCGCCCTGAGGGAGTGAGCATTCTGAAAGTTTGGTCGTTCGCCTCGACGGCGGGTGTACCGTTCGACGCAACCCCCATCGGCTTGGGCGGCATGTTGCTGACTTGAGCGTTAACCTCATAAACGCCACCACCCACCGTAATCTTGCCGGTTTTCAGGCTGATATAACTATCGCCACCGTGCAACATCACTTCGTCAGTCGCCTTGATTGTGATTCGGTTCGCGGTCTGCGTAATTTCGAGCTTCGCCAGCAGGTTGAGGTTCTTCTGTAGCGCCTTGATATCGATGTCTCCGGCGTACGACACCATTCGGATACCCAGTTTGTACGCAAACAAGCGAATAGCGTTTCGAGCAGTGGCTAGCAGGTTGCTGCCGCTGCTGACGCTAACGTGAGCGCCGCTCGTGAGCGCCATATGTTCACCGCTCGCAAGGTGAGTACTACCTGCCGTCGTCGCTTCAATTCCGGCCGGTGACGCGAAAACCAGATGGGGCTTCGACAGTTCCGGAAACGCGTCACTCCCTTGTCCCCCACCCGCCCCTCTGATCTCGTCGCTCTGTTTCCGAAGTACCTTGGCAACCTCGGGCTGGTCCTGCGCATCCTGCGCTTGCGCTTGGACGGCCGCATTGGCAAGCGTATCGTGCAAGTCTCTCGCTTGTGCCAAACGCTGCACCGTCTCGCCCATGTCCTTCACAGCGGCGGCCGCACCCGAGCGAGCCTCGGTTGTCACCAACATCCCTTGGTTCGCCCGCAGCACGCCCCACGAGTCGGTTGCCAGTTCCCAACCGATTCCGCGTGCTTCACCACGCCCTTCATTGCCTTCAATGCGCGTGTTGTACCCGACAACTAGGCGAGACCGCTCGTGATCGCTCGCGACTTGCACTTGAAGTTTGCCCGGCGTGTCGTCGGCAACGATATGGTTCGCCATCGTACTGGCCAAATCTCGCGAACGTAGACCCGACAAGGCTTGGTTATCCGGGAGCTTCCATTGGACAAAATTGACGCCGTTCGGCACGCGGCCCGTGATAAGAGGGCGATCGGGGCACCCGTCCAAGAACGACACGACGACTTCATCGCCGATACGTGGGACATGGATCATTCCGAATCCCTGCCCCGCCCACGGATGACTCACACGCACCCAGCACGAACTCCGCGTATCGCGTTGCCCGATTCGGTCCCAGTGGAATTGGATCTTGGTTCGACCCAACTCATCGGTATATATATTCTGCTCTCGCGGACCAACCACCGTCGCAGTTTGCATTTGCATGACGGGCTTGCGGTGCTCGAACGGGCTTCGGAAAGGCACGGATTTACGCTGCGCCTCTAACTCAATCAGAAAAAAGCCCTCGGAGCCATCATGATGGGGTACGCGGGATGGCCGTGCTCCGTCCTGATTCGCCGACGCCTCTGCCAATTGGCGTTGCAAACTACCTGGGAGATTTGCGTGATGGTTTGAAACTGGGAGATTGTTCTCGATCAGCCAAACCACTTCGATGATGGCGAACTGATTGCGCTCGGCGGAGTCAAGGTCGTGTTGTGGATGTCCAACAAGCGTAAATGTCCGCCCCGCATCAACACTGCGCAGTCCGCCCGTACCGTAAAACCGCTTGGCGCGAGACTCCCACTCTTCCATGCGAATTTTGGAGAGGTGGTCTCCACGCCCCTGTTCAAGATACGTATACGGACCGGTGTACTCGTACATCTCCAACTGTTCCGGCAGTTCGTGGGATACCGTCGGGACGTTGGTACCCTTCGGATTCGCGAGGGGTGAAGGACTCTTGTAGTCGAACGTGCGAGTGGTCAGCGCGGCGCTATGGAGGGTGCGCAGGCCGGACCAGTGGATCAACCCGTCGACCTCGCTATTCACACCGTCGCGCGAGAACTGCACTGAACTCGCGACAAGCGGCTCACACGAATCCAGACGGTATGCGATTTACCGTCGCTGGCCTGCTTCCAGATGCTGAACAACCCCTCCTCTTCCATCAACCGATGAACGAAATTCCAATCGTCCTCGTACTGTGTGCAATATGATCTCGGCGGAAGCGGCTTCGAGAGTGCAAAATCGAATCGGCCTCTCGCCTGCGAATGAGCGTTGAATACGTCCCGGAGGATTTCATCCACCGGTTTGTCCTGCCAGATACGCTGATCGCGGCGAAATTTCAGGAAATGCATCCACGAAGCGAAGCTGATTTGGAAGCTGGTTAGTCCGCCTTCCGATCCCAGCCGCCTTACTGCATAAACGTAACCGTGACGCGGAACGTAGGAGTGGTCGGCCTGCTGGAGCCACAGAGTAATGGGCTGGCCAATCAGCCTCGTCAGCTTGAGATCGCTACGCGTCGACGCCACATCGAGCGTGAAATCGTAATGTCGTCCAATTCTGGACCGACCTACGGTACGCGTAGGCAGCAATACATTGTCCCCAAGCGGGGTGTCGAGTTTCAGTAAACGATCCCGTTGGATCGGCCCGCCTTGAATCGCCCTCATGATGTCTTGCACACTCATCCCGATCCTTTTATTACTTTTAGCTTACTTGCTACCAAGATAGCCCAGGTTCTCTCGCCGGGTATTCTACAGCTGAATAGCTAGTGCTTCCCCTTACTCGTGCCTCGTTGTCCGTCAACCAATGCAAAACCGATGAAAGTTTTTCGACAGCATCTGCACCGATGTCATCGATGAGTGTCCCATGTCAATCTCAGCCGTTCCGTCCACCCCTCACGGAACCGCTGTCGAACTGTTGGGCGGGCAGTCGCGCCCATTCCGCAACGGAATGGCGCAATGTGCCGACGGCGAGAGGTCAAAGGCGATAGGTGCGCCAGCGCGGCGAACGCCAGCCCTCAGCATTCCAAGGCCAACGCAAACCGCATTGGTCCCCAGCGACGGACCTCGTCGGGAACCATTGCCTCTCGCTGGAAATCAGGTTGTCAAACGAAATATCGACTCATATGAGCCAATACCAATTCAAACGCTTTAGAATCCTTCGGTCGCACTTTGAAAGGCTGCAGGAGGATGCGGAAACAGAGGTGAGAAAGCACTTCGACGCGCATCTTGGCCAAGAGACAGAGCGGTGGGTCAACGAAGGGCTTCGCCACAAGCCAGAGGAACACTGCCCCTTCTGCGGGCAAGACACGGCTGGATTGCCACTGCTTCAAGCCTACAAGGACTATTTCAATCAGGCATACAAAGAGCACCTGCGACACATAGCTTACGGCTACGTTTGCTAGCGACGTGATGCAGGTAGCATGATTTCCAGCAGTCTTCCGAGACCATCCGCGAGCCGGGTCTAGCAGGAAGTCGACAAATGTGGCCCCCGTTGCCTTGGTCAGCTTGGTGAGTGGTACGCGGCCCACGGCCTGCTCGAACAGGGCCAGTGCCTTATCGGTGCGCCCTACAGCGTTGGCCTTCGGGGCATTTCGAGCGATCCACGCCGGTACGACATCCCTGAGCGTCTTAGGCGACTCCTGCGACTCGGCGGACTCATGCGCGTCCGCGTGCAATGCGGGCGGCTCCGGTGCAGGCGGGGTATCGATAGGTGCACCATCCTTCCGCTCCATCACGTCCTGCCAGGCCGCCATTGACGCTCGCGCGATCTGGAGTAGCCCGCGCATCCCCTCCGGGGATGACCAATCGACCCGGATACCCCAAGCCTCGACGGTACGCTCGGCGTAGGCGCGTGCTGACTGAAGGTCACCGCGTTTCATTGCCGCCAAGTCTGCGGAGTATGACCGTCTCAGGCCCTTCATTCCTAACGCCTTCAGTTCCGGCTCAGGTGTTAGGAACGTCACATTGTCGTCAGCTTGCAAAATCTGGTGGCGTAGCACGTCTGCAATCTGGCGCACCAACGCTGACGTGAGCGTAACAAACGGCGCAGGGGCGGCTTTGGCCCGCAACGCGTCGAATCGATCCCGGTACTCTACTATCAGCTTGAGGGCCTTGGTGATTGCCTCGTCGCGGTTCGATGTACGCAAGCTCGCCCGATAGGCGTCGGCTTTCGGCTTGCCGGTCTTTGGATTGCGGAAGTGTTGTTGCAGGTCTTTGGGCACGCCGATCCGGAGGTGGAACACGGACGAGCCTGGGCGCAAATAGACGCCAGTGGGAAGGGTTGCCAAGTCAGTCATCTCCGCATTGTTGCACGGCGGAATTGACACACCAAACTGACACACCCGGAAAAAGGAAAGGCCTGGAAAGCTATACCAGATAAGGAAACCCTTTACTGACAAGCCTTCCAGGCCTTGATTCCTGGTCGGGGCGAGAGGATTTGAACCTCCGACCACCTGCACCCCATGCAGGTACGCTACCAGGCTGCGCTACGCCCCGAAAGAAGAAAAGTATAACAGACACTTTTCCAATTTAGAATCGGGTCGCATGCATTTTGTGAATGTTCTTGTGAAATTTTTTGGCGTGCCGGTGCCGATACGAGTGAAGCCGCGCACGCTGGCGCGATCTGCGCTCCCATTGCACGGCGGCCGCATCGCATTCACCGCTTGCGCGCAACACAGATGACTGTCAGGCCGGCAACGCGGTTGAACCGGAACATCGGCAACTCGGCGCGACAGATCGTCTTGAGCAAGCCGTTGACGAGCGGATGGTGCCGGCGCAATTGCGACGCCGGCTCGCGCGGATGCCGACGCGCCCGCTCGCCCAGCCGCAGCGCTGCCGCGAGCGGAAACGTGAGGCCGAAGTAATAGGCGCCGCGCTCGACGTCGAGCCCCGCACGACGAACCACATCCTCGAGACCGCCGAGCGTGTACCTGCGCTTGTGCTCGAGAAAATCGTCATGGCCGCTCCAGAGGAACTGGAACGCGGGAACCGTGATCAGGAACCGGCTGCCCGGAGGCGCCCCCTTCACATACTGTGCCAGCAGCCCGACATCGTCGTCGACATGCTCGAGCACGTCCATCAGCAGAACGAGATCGGCATCGAATCGCTCGACGGACCGCCGAAAGTGGATGGGTTTGCCGGCCGTCTCTTCGTCGGTATCGTCGGCGTAGCTCGTATCGACACACCACGCTTCCGTCGCCTGCGTGCGTTCGAGCAAGTGCTTCGAGAAGAAGCCGGAGCCTGCACCGACGTCGAGTATCCGGTTCGCGCCCGCCCCGCCCAGGAACCGACGGATCGCGCTCGCCTTCGACGCGTAGTACCAGTGATCGCCCACACCCGCACCCAATACGTCGACTTCCTTCAGATCCATGACGCTTCCCCGTGACGGCCAAGTGTTTTGATCCGTACAGCCATAAAACTGATCTTACCTCGCCGTTGCCGCCGATCGTACCTGTCGACGCTGCACGACCGGGAAGGATCGCACGCTTGCCTCGACCCCCTCGACCGACGCGTCGCGAATCCGCTGAAAACCCGCGCCGGCCAAGGCTGGCAGCGGATTCGCCCATTCGTCTAAAAAACACGTCGGCCGAGGGTCTGCACAAACCAAACGACCGTTTGATCCGGCCGCCCAGCTACCCCGAATCCATTGTCCCGCAGCCCGTCGGCTCGCAGCGCCCGGGCGCCCGTTGTTTGGTAACGCCGCTCTAGCGCGCTATGACACACTGCACGGCATCGACGCTCGCGCCGGACAGTGGCGCGCGCCGCCGTCGATCACGACAAGACACGGAGACAGACGATGCGGAATGCGGTCCGGCGCGGCCATCGCTCGCCTTTGGCAATTTTCGACTGGATTTCCGGCCCGCGACGCGCGGCCGCCCCGGTTTCGCACAAGACAGCCCGCGTGTTCGGCTGCGGCGCGCTGGCGCTGGCGCTCGCGCTGCTCTGCACCGGTTGTGCGGAATCGTCCGCGCAGCGCGACGGCAACGCGTCGGTCGCGTCGACGAAGATCGAGCGCACCAAAGCCGAACGCCTCGCCCGCGAGCAGCAGATCGCGCGCACCGTGCCGTCGCTCGCATCGATCGGCCTCACGCAACCGCGCCCGTTCACGCTGCGCGACTCGGGCCAGAACGGCGCGATGACGTTCCTGCGCGACGTCGATTTCCGCATCGTCAACAACCTCGGCTTCTTCATCCATCGGTTGTCGGCCACGCTCGTGCCGACGCAGGCCGGCGCGCCGATCGTGTTCGACGATCCGACGAGCTTCGAGATCGACGTGCACGAAGGCACGGTCACGCTCGACAACGCGAAGCTGACCGCCCTCTTCAATACCTATATCTTCGGTTACCGCAACGCACCGCTGCGCAAGCTCGCCGTGTCGGCCGGCGACGGCGTGATCCACCTGCAGGGCGAAATGCAGCGCGACGGCTGGGCGCCGTTCTCGCTGACCGGCACGCTCGCGATCCGCGACGGCAGCCAGCTCGTGTTCCACCCGACCGGCGTGCGCGTGTCGGGCATCAACGCGCAGCCGGTGATGCGCGCGGCCAACGTGAAGATGGCCGACCTGCTGAAGGTCCAGACGCCGATCGCGCAGCTCGCCGGCGACGATCTCGTAATGTCGGTCGACAAGCTGATGCCGCCGCCGCGCCTGAAGCTCACGATCACCGCGCTGCGCGTGACGCCGGCCGGCCTCGACCTTACGCTCGACGACGGTACGCATGCAGGCTTCGCGATGCCTGCGAACGCGCCGCAGCAGGCGATGGTCATTCGCGGCGGCGACGTGAAATTCATGCGCTCGATGCCGATGAACGCCGACATCCTGATCGGTCCGGTCGATCCGGCGAAGCGCGACCGGAATTTCGTGTTCGACCTGTATCACTATCGCGACCAGGTGTCGGCCGGCTACTTCAATTTCGACGAAAGCGGTGCGATGGCCATCCGGATGCCTTCGTACACGGGCCCGGCCAGCGGCGCGCAGCTCGGCAACGCGGCCGCACGCCTGAACGACAGCTTCCTCGCCGCGCAGCAGTATGCGCTGCGCGAGGTGCGCCAGCACTGGGAAGCCTACGCGCTCGCGGCGGACACGGCGCGGCCCGGCATGCAGAAGGTCGCGATGCGACGCATGTCGACCACGCCGTTCAACGAGCGGCACGTGTCGAACCGCAACCCGACGATCCATCTGCACAACGTCGACTTCAACCTGTCCGGCGATATCGGCTTTCATGTCGAGGATCTCGACGTCGAACTCGTGTCGAAGCGGCCCGTCGAGCCCGTCGACCTCGACGATCCGAACCAGTACGACATCCGCATTCTCGGCGGCACGGTCGTCGAGTCATGGAAGGCGATGTCCGCGCTCTTCAACAACTACCTGCTCGACTACTCGCCACGTTCGTTGAACGACCTGCAGCTCAGTGCGGACGGCCAGAACCTGCGCGTCCAGGGCGGCATCAAGCTGTGGAATCACGTGCCGGGCGTCTGGCTGCCGACCGACATGAAGGGCTCGCTGACGGTACTCGACGACCGGCACCTCGCGTTCAAGCCATCCGAGGTGTCGGTGCTCGGCATTCCGCAGGCGAAGCTGCTGCGCTCGCTCGGTATCGAGCTCGCTTCGCTGACGCCGCTGCAGCGTCGCGGCGCGGAACTGCGCGGCGACACGCTCGTGCTCGACCAGTACACCGTGTTCCCGCCGCCGGTGCTGAACGGCAAGCTCGGGCAGGCAACGGTCGAGCGCGACGGGCTGCGCCTCACGTTCCGGCGGGCCGCGGGCGCGCCCGTGCCGAAGCGGCCGCAGATCGATGCGCCGAGCTACATGTGGATGGAAGGCGGCGACATGAAGATGTTCAACGTGCTCGAACTGAACGTGCGCGCGCTGATCCGGAATTCGGCCGAGGCCGGCCCGATGCGTTTCGACCTGTACGACTACCGCAGCCAGGTCGCGCAGGGCTCGGTGAGAATGCTGCCGGACGGCACGCTGGTCGTCGACATGGGGCAGAAGAATCCGCTCGCGTCGCGCTGATCCGCGTGCGCGACGCGCATGAAAAAACCCGGTGGCGCTTCGCCAACCGGGCTGTTCATTTCGTCCTTCGTACTTCGCGCTTCAGTCGTGCTTCAGTCCGTCGATCACGTCGAGCAGCGCCTGCCGCAACGCGATGACGTCGACGGTTGCGCCCGGCTTGCCGGGCGCACGCGCGTCGGCGGCCTGCATCTCGGCGGATTCGACCGGTTCCGCCGCAGCCCGCCCGCCGCTCGGCGAATCGAGCCGGTTGCGTGCACCGTTGATCGTGAACCCCTGCTCGTACAGCAACTCGCGAATCCGCCGGATCAGCAGCACTTCGTGATGCTGGTAATACCGACGATTGCCGCGCCGCTTCACCGGCCGCAGCTGAGTGAATTCCTGTTCCCAATAACGCAGCACATGCGGCTTGACCCCGCACAGTTCGCTGACTTCGCCGATCGTGAAGTAGCGCTTCGCGGGAATCGGAGGCAAAACGACTTTCTCAACCGTGGTGGTCATCGTCGGTTAACCGTCGGTAAAGGGTGCGCGGCGGCCGCGCGGAGACGTCAGCGCGCGGGGCTTACTCCGCGCCGTTTTCGACCAGCGCCTTCAGCTTCTGGCTCGCGTGGAAGGTTACCACCCGGCGGGCCGCGATCGGAATCGCCTCGCCCGTCTTCGGGTTGCGGCCAGGACGCTGCGGCTTGTCGCGCAACTGGAAATTGCCGAACCCCGACAGCTTGACGCTTTCGCCGTTTTCAAGCGCGTCGCGGATCACCTCGAAAAACGCCTCGACCATGTCCTTCGCTTCACGCTTGTTCAGCCCGACGCTGTCGAACAGCAGCTCTGCCAGTTCCGCCTTCGTCAGCGTGGGCGTCTCGGCGGACGCCGGCGCCGAAGCGTCGCGGTTCATGGCGCTGCGTTGCGCCGTCAGGAGGGCTTCGAATTCACTCGAGGTCATGTCGTTCATATCTGCCATACAGCGCGTTGAATCAAAACTTACGATGGGAAAAAGCCGCCCGCAAGCGGGCGGGCCCTCTCCTTAGCCGCGCAGGCGCGCACCGGCACGAGCCATCCGCTCGACCAGCGTCTGGATCGCCTGATCGACGACCTCGTCCTGTAGCGTGCCAGCCGCGTCCTGCAGCGTCACGCGGAAGGCAAGGCTCTTCTCGTGCGCGGCAAGACCACCGGAAGTATTTGATTTTGCACGAAATTCGTCGAAGAGTACAACCTTCTGAACGAATCGGCAGGCTTCTTCGGCAAGCGCCTTCTTCATTTCGTCGAAAAGTGCCTGAACCTCGACCGCCTGATCGACGACAACGGCGATATCGCGACGTACCGGCGGGAATTTCGACACGTCGGTCGGCGCGGGCAGCGCACGCGCAATCAACGCGTCCGCATCGATCTCGAACATCACGGGCGCATGCGGCAGCTCGTACTTCTGCATCAGGCGCGGGTGCAACTCGCCGATCCAGCCGACTGCGCGGCCATCGACCTCGATCCGCGCGCTGCGGCCCGGATGGAGGGCCGGATGCTCTGCCTTCACGAAACGCGCGGCCGCGGGCGCGAGCAGCGCCTCCAGATCGCCCTTCACGTCGAAGAAATCGACCGCGCGGGTCGCGACGCCCCACTGCTCGTCGAGTGCCGGACCGTACGCAAGCGCGCCGACACGCTTCGGCTGCGAATGCCCCTCGACGGCCAGCTCGCCGGCCTTCACCGACGGATCGGCGAGGAACACGCGGCCCGACTCGAACACGCGCACGCGATCGGCGCGCCGGTTCAGGTTGTGGCGCAGCACGGCGATCAGGCTGCCGAACAGCGTCGTGCGCATCACCGAAAGCTGGCTCGCGATCGGGTTCAGCAGCCGGATCGGGTTGTCGTTGCCTGCGAAATCGTGCTCCCACTCCGCATCGACGAAGCTGAAGTTGACGGTTTCCGCATAGTCGCGCGCGGCGAGCGCATGACGGATGTCGTGGATCGAGCGCCGCGTCTCGTTGGTCGCACGCATTTCGCTCGTCGCGACCGGCGGACGTGCGGGGATCTTCTCGAAGCCGTAGATACGCGCCACTTCCTCGATCAGGTCTTCCTCGATCTCGATGTCGAAGCGGTGCGACGGCGGCGTCACGAGGAACGCGTCGTCTTCACGCTCGAACGGCAGGCCGAGGCGCGTGAAGATGCTGGCGATCTCGTCGGCGCCGATCTTCACGCCGATGATGCGGTTTGCGCGCGACACGCGCATCTTCACCGGCGCGCGCTGCGGCAGGTTCACGGACTGATCGTCGACCGGGCCGGCCTTGCCGCCGCAGATCTCGAGAATCAGCTGCGTGATGCGCTCGACGTGCTCGACGGTCGTCGCGTAATCGACGCCGCGCTCGAAGCGATGGGCCGCATCGGTCGAGAAGTTGTACTTGCGCGCGCGGCCGCGGATGCTGTCCGGCCACCAGAACGCGGCTTCCAGGTAGATGTTGGTCGTGTCGAGCGTGACGGCCGTGCTGTCGCCGCCCATGATGCCGGCCAGGCTTTCGACCTGGCGGTCGTCCGAAATCACGCCGACCGTTTCGTCGAGTTCGACCGTGTTGCCGTTGAGCAGCTTCAGCGATTCGCCGCGCTTGCCCCAGCGCACCTCGATGCCGCCGTGGATCTTGTCGAGATCGAACACGTGCGACGGACGGCCGAGCTCGAACATCACGTAGTTCGAGATGTCGACAAGCGCGGACACGCTTCGCTGGCCCGAACGCTCGAGACGCTCGACCATCCACTGCGGCGTCTTCGCATGCGCGTTCACGCCGCGGATCACGCGACCCGAGAAGCGGCCGCACAAATCGGGGGCGGCAATGCGCACCGGCAGCGTTTCGTCGAGCTCGACGCGCACCGGGCGGATGTCGACCGGCGTCAGCGGTGCGCCGGTGATCGCGGCCGTCTCGCGCGCGATGCCGAACACGGACAGGCAGTCGGCCTTGTTCGGCGTCAGCTTGATTTCGAAGATCGTGTCGTCGAGATTGAGCGTCTCGCGGATGTCCTGACCGACCGGCGTGTCTTCCGGCAGGATCAGCAGGCCGCTGTGGTCCTCGGACAGCTTCAGCTCGCGCGCCGAGCACAGCATCCCCTGGCTCTCCACGCCGCGCAGCTTCGACAGCTTGATCGCGAACGGCTTGCCGCCCTCTTCTGCCGGCGGCAGTTCCGCGCCGACCAGCGCGACCGGCACCTTGATGCCGGGCGCCACGTTCGGCGCGCCGCAGACGATATTCAGCGTCGCGCCGGTGCCGGCGTCGACCTGGCAGACATTGAGCTTGTCCGCATCCGGATGCTTGACGACTTCGAGCACGCGGCCGACGACGATCTTCGACGTCGGCGGCGCAGCCTTGCTCAGCGATTCGACTTCGAGCCCCGCCATCGTCAGCGCGTGCGACAGTTCGTCGGTCGTGAGCTGCGGGTCGACAAAGGTTCTCAACCAGGATTCAGGGAATTGCATGGATGTCTACGTTCGAAACAGGTTAGATCGACGCCCGGGGCCCCATCGGATCGTCCGTCGGGGCGTGTGCGGGCACAGGTCGGCGCGGCGAGCGGCGTTATGCGAACTGGCGCAGGAAACGCAGGTCGTTCTCGAAGAACAGCCGGAGATCCTGGACGCCGTAGCGCAGCATCGTCAGGCGCTCGAGGCCGCTGCCGAACGCGAAGCCGATGTAACGCTCGGGATCGAGGCCCATGTTGCGAATCACGGTCGGATGCACCTGCCCCGAGCCGGAGATCTCGAGCCACTTGCCGGCGTTCTTGCCTTGCTCGAACATCATGTCGATTTCGGCCGACGGTTCCGTGAACGGGAAATACGACGGCCGGAAGCGCACGAGGATGTCGTCGCGCTCGAAGAATTTTTTCAGGAAGTCGGTATAGACGCCCTTGAGGTCGGCGAAGCTGATGTTTTCGTCGATCCACAGCCCCTCGACCTGATTGAACATCGGCGAGTGGGTCGCATCGCTGTCGACGCGATACGTGCGGCCCGGCGCGATCACCTTGATCGGCGGACGGTTCATGCGCGCGTAACGCACCTGCATCGGGCTCGTGTGCGTGCGCAGCAGCAGTTGGCGGCCGTCGGCGTCCTTGCCTTCGACATAGAAGGTGTCCTGCATCGAACGCGCCGGATGGTTCTCCGGGCTGTTCAGCGACGTGAAGTTGTACCAGTCGGTCTCGATTTCGGGACCGTCGGCCACGTCGAAACCGATCGAGCGGAAAATCTGTTCGACGCGCTCCCACGTGCGCATCACGGGGTGCAGGCTGCCTGCACCGGCGCCGCGGCCCGGCAACGTCACGTCGATCGCCTCGGCGGCGAGGCGCTGGTTCAACAGCGCATCGGCCAGCGCCTGGCGACGTGCGGTCAGCGCGGCTTCAACCTGCTGCTTCACGACGTTGATGCGTGCGCCTTCGGTTTTGCGTGCTTCGGGATCGAGCTTGCCGAGGCCCTTCAGCAACTCGGTCAGCGCACCCGATTTGCCGAGAAATCGTGCTTTCTCGTTTTCGAGCGTGGTGATGTCGGCAGCCTGTTCGAAGGACTGCTGCGCGTCGGCGACAATCTGGTCCAGATCCATAGATCCCATCATTTCCAACGTCATTCGGTCTTGGCGAGCGAAATCGCCCGGCCAACAAAAAACGGCCCCCACGCTCTCGTGCTTTGCATGGGACCGGAGTAAGCGCCAAAGGCGCTAACTCCGGATCGACACATTCGCTGCCCCCCGAGGGGGCGATCGGCCCTCTTGGGGCGGCCCAGCGAGGGCCGATAAAAAAAGGGGCTCGGAAGAGCCCCGTTTTCGCTGCAGCGGCCGAGACTACCGGATCATCGCTGCAACTAACCACGCAGTGCTAATTTCGCAATTAGGCTGCAACGGCGGCTTTCACCTGCTTGACGATCGCAGCAAAAGCAGCCTTGTCGAACACCGCCATGTCGGCCAGCACCTTACGGTCGAGTTCGATCGACGCCTTCTTCAGGCCGTTGATGAACACGCTGTAGGTCATGTCGTGCTGGCGAACTGCCGCGTTGATACGCGTGATCCACAGTGCGCGGAACACACGCTTCTTGTTGCGGCGATCGCGGTACGCGTACTGGCCAGCGCGCATCACCGCCTGCTTGGCGATGCGGTAGACGTTATTGCGGCGGCCGCGATAACCCTTGGCCAGGTTGATGATCTTCTTGTGGCGGGCCCGTGCGGTTACCCCACGTTTGACTCGAGGCATGTTTCTCTCCTTAGAGTATCGATTGAGGGGTTACGCGAACGGGAGCATCGCGCGGACGGAGTTCAGATCGGAATCATGAACTGCCGTTGCGCCGCGCAGATGGCGCTTGTTCTTCGTGGTTTTCTTGGTCAGGATGTGGCGCTTGAAGGCTTGACCGCGCTTGACGGTACCGCCCGGACGCACCACGAAGCGCTTTGCAGCGCTCTTCTTGGTCTTCATCTTAGGCATGACGAACAACTCCAGTTTATTAGATGGCGATGGGTGTGCGGTTGGCTTGCGCCCTTGACCCGCCCTTCGAAACCCAGTCCACTTGTGTACGGCGTGCCGCTTGCGCAGCCGCCGTCATTGTTGGCGCGCCGCCCTGACCGGGCAACGCGCCGAACCACTTCCGAACCTGCGCGCGAAGCGCGCGAGCCCGTTACTTCTTTTTCTTCGGCGAGAGCACCATGATCATCTGGCGCCCTTCCATCTTCGGCATCTGCTCGACCTGGCCGACTTCCTCGAGATCCGTGCGCAGACGCTCAAGCATCCGCATACCGATTTCCTGGTGAGCCATTTCACGGCCGCGGAAACGCAACGTGATCTTCGTCTTGTCGCCCTCTTCGAGGAAGCGCACGAGATTGCGAAGCTTGACGTTGTAATCCCCGTCATCGGTACCCGGGCGGAACTTGACTTCCTTGACCTGGATGACCTTCTGCTTCAGCTTCGCTTCGTGCTGCTTCTTCGATTCCTGGTACTTGAACTTGCCGTAATCCATCAGACGGCAAACCGGGGGAACCGCTTGCGGCGCGATTTCCACCAGGTCAACATCCAGTTCTTCCGATTTACGGAAAGCATCAGCGAGTTTTACGATACCGAGCGGTTCGTTCTCGATCCCGACCAGACGCACTTCCGGCGCAGTGATTTCACCGTTGATGCGATGCGACGACTTATCAGTAGCGATGTTACGTTTCCTCTAAAAATTAAAAAAACGAGCCGCGCTGCCAGGGTGGTTACTTGAACGAGCGCAGGTCTTCCTGCAGACGCTCAACGAAGGCATCGACCGGCATCACGCCAAGATCGACGCCGCCACGGGCACGCACGGCTACCGTTTGCGCATCACGCTCCTTATCGCCCACGACGAGGAGATAAGGTACCTTTTCCAGCGTGTGCTCGCGTATTTTATAGCTAATCTTCTCGTTGCGCAAATCCGCCGTCACTCTAACCCCTTGTTTTTGCAACGATTGGGCCAGAGATTGCGCATATTCGACCTGACTTTCGGCGATATTGAGCACAACAGCCTGCATCGGCGCGAGCCAGACCGGCATCGCACCAGCGTGGTGCTCGATCAAAATGCCGAGGAATCGCTCCATCGAACCGACGATCGCACGGTGCAGCATCACGGGCCGGCGACGGCTGTTATCTTCCGCCACGTACTCAGCGCCGAGACGTTCCGGCAGCATCATGTCGAGCTGCAGCGTGCCGCACTGCCACGAACGGCCGAGCGCGTCCTTGATGTGGTACTCGATCTTCGGACCATAGAATGCACCCTCGCCCGGCAGTTCTTCCCACTGGAGGCCGCACGCCGTCAGCGCTTCACGCAGGCCCTGCTCGGCACGGTCCCACGTTTCGTCGGAACCCATGCGCTGCTCCGGACGCAGCGACAGCTTGATGTCGATGTGGTCGAAGCCGAAATCGCCATACACGCTCATCGCGAGCCTGTTGAACGCGATCGACTCGGCAATGATCTGGTCTTCCGTACAGAAGATGTGCGCATCGTCCTGCACGAAACCGCGCACGCGCATCAGGCCGTGCAGCGCGCCCGACGCCTCGTTGCGGTGGCACGAGCCGAATTCCGCGTAACGCAACGGCAGGTCGCGATACGAACGCAGGCCGTGCTTGAACACCTGGACGTGCCCCGGACAGTTCATCGGCTTGATCGCGTAGTCGCGCTTCTCCGACTCCGTCGTGAACATGTTCTCGCGGTAGTTCTGCCAGTGGCCGGACGCTTCCCACAGCGAGCGGTCCATGATCATCGGCGTCTTGATCTCGAGGTAGCCGGCTTCGTTCACGCGGCGGCGCATGTACTGCTCGACCTGCTGCCACAGCGCCCAGCCCTTCGGATGCCAGAACACCATGCCCGGCGACTCTTCCTGCATATGAAACAGGTCGAGCTGCTTGCCGAGCTTGCGGTGGTCGCGCTTTTCCGCTTCCTCGAGCATGTGCAGGTACTGATCCTGGTCTTCCTTCTTCGTCCAGGCCGTGCCGTAGATGCGCTGCAGCTGCTCGTTCTTCGAATCGCCGCGCCAGTACGCGCCCGCGACCTTCATCAGCTTGAAGACTTTCAGCTTGCCGGTCGACGGCACGTGCGGGCCGCGGCACAGATCGGTGAAGCCGCCATGCGAATACAGCTTGATTTCGTCGCTTTGCGGAATCGATTCGATGATCTCGGCCTTGTACTTCTCGCCGAGGCTGCGGAAGTAACCTGCAGCCTCGTCGCGCGACACGACACGGCGCGTCACGGGCTCGTCCTTCTTCGCGAGCTCCTGCATGCGCTTTTCGATCTTTTCCAGATCTTCCGGCGTAAACGGACGATTGTACGAGAAGTCGTAATAGAAGCCGTTGTCGATCACGGGGCCGATCGTCACCTGCGCATCCGGATACAGGTCCTTCACCGCGTACGCGAGCAAGTGCGCGGTCGAGTGACGGATGATGTCGAGGCCGTCGGCATCCTTGTCCGTGACGATGGCGAGCGACGCGTCGCGGTCGATCACCGCGGACGTATCGACGAGCTCGCCGTCGAGCTTGCCACCAAGCGCAGCCTTCGCAAGGCCGGGACCGATCGAGGCTGCAACCTCGGCAACTGTCACCGGATGCTCGTATTGTCGAACTGAGCCGTCAGGCAAGCGTATCGAAACCATAGCAATCTCCGTGATGCCGACAGTGGGCGGCAGACCAGGCACGCGATGTAAAAGTCACGCGCGGAATTTTCGCGACAAAAAAAATGCGGCCCCGCTTTCGAGGGGCCGCATTCGATACTTCACTCAAACTGAAAGGACGAAAACGTTCCTCGACTAGCGTCGCTCCGAAGTGGTTTCGGTCAACGTTCGCGGTGTCATAACCGTATTCGCCTTGTTCGCGTTGAGCTATTTACTGCATCGAATACCCGGAGACCGGGCATTCTCAATTCGTTGGTAGGCTCGATTGGACTCGAACCAACGACCCCCACCATGTCAAGGTGGTGCTCTAACCAGCTGAGCTACGAGCCTAGAGAAGCTAAAATTATATGGAGTCGCTGTCGGTTTGGCAAGCGTTTTTATGCGGTCGCAGCAAAATAACGGGGTTCGAGCCCCATCATGCCTTGCGACCGGCCCGTACGACACCCTGCACCTCACCGAGCAGCGTGCAGGCGCGCTGGACTTGCGCCGAGTTCGACACCTCGACCGTGAACTGCATGAATGCCGCATTGCGGCGACTCTGCGTCTTCACGCCCACCACGTTCATCTTTTCGCGCGCGAACACTTCGGAGATGTCGCGCAGCAACCCTTGCCGGTCGCTCGCCTCGATCATCAGGTCGACCGGATAGACGGACGCGCCGCGCCCGCCCAGCACGTCGGCCGACCAGGTCGTCTGCAGCACGCGTTCCGGCGCGCGCTCGACCATCCGGCGAAACGTCGGGCAATCGCTGCGGTGGATCGACATCCCCTTGCCGCGCGTGACGAAGCCGCTGATCGGATCGGGCGGTGCCGGCCGGCAGCAACGCGCGAGCTGGGTCAGCAGCGCGTCGACGCCCACCACCAGCACGCCGGTCGACGCACCGTGCGCAACGCTCGCGCCGCTGCTGCGCTTCTCGAAATCGGCTGGCGCCTCGGGCGCCGGCTCGGGCGGCGGCGCATCCGACAACGCATGTTCGACGTTGCGCAGGCTGAATTCTTCCTTGCCGACGACCGAGAACAACTCCTCGGGCGACTTGAAGCCGAGCTTCGCGGCGAGGTTGTCCAGGTTGACCGACGTCTTGCCCTCGCGCTGCAGCGTCTTTTCGACGAGCGCCCGGCCATGCGAAACATTTTCTTCCTGCTCGATCGAGTTGAACCACGCCCGCACCTTCTGACGCGCGCGCGAACTCTTCAGGTAACCGAGCTGCAGGTTCAGCCAGTCGCGCGACGGCCCGCCCTCCTTCACCGCGACGATCTCGACCGTCTGGCCGTTCGCGAGCGGCGTGTTCAGCGGCACCATCACGCCGTCGACGCGCGCGCCGCGGCAACGATGACCGAGCTCGCTGTGCAAGTGGTACGCGAAATCGACCGGCGTCGCGCCCTGCGGCAGCGCGATCACGCGCGCCTGCGGCGTCAGCACGTAGATGTGGTCGTCGTCGAGCGACGTCTCGCGCAATTGCGCCCACGCCTGGTCGCCCGATACCCCCGGGCCGTCCTCGACATCGTCCTTCCATGCGAGCAACTGACGCAGCCACGCGATCTTCTCGTCGTACTTGTCGCTCGCCGAGAACTGGCCGCCGTAGCCGCGCGCACCGGCCTCCTTGTAGCGCCAGTGCGCGGCAACGCCGTACTCCGCGAAGCGGTGCATCTCCTGCGTGCGGATCTGCACTTCGAACGCACGGCCGTCGTCGCCGATTACGACCGTATGCAGCGACTTGTAGCCGTTCGGCTTCGGCCGCGAGATGTAGTCGTCGAACTCCTTCGGCACCGGCTGCCACAGGTGATGCACGATGCCAAGCACCGCGTAGCAATCCTTGATGTCGGGCACGATCACGCGAAACGCACGCACGTCGTACAACTCGGCGAAATCGAGCTCCTTGCCGCGCATCTTGCGCCAGATGCTATAGATGTGCTTCGGCCGGCCGCTCACGTCGGCCTGGATGTGCGCGTCCGCCAGCTCGTGCTGCAGCCGCCCGATCGCCTGCGTGACGTACGCCTCGCGCTCGATGCGCTTCTCGTCGAGCAGCTTCGCGATCCGCTTGTAGGTGACGGGATCCTCGAAGCGGAACGCGAGATCCTCGAGCTCCCACTTCAGTTGCCAGATCCCGAGGCGGTTCGCGAGCGGCGCATAGATCTCGAGCGTCTCGCGCGCGACGTCGGGCGGCGGGTCGATCTTCGCGGCCGCGTAGTAGCGCAGCGACTGCAACCGCGACGCGAGCCGGATCAGCACCACGCGGATGTCCTGCGCAAACGCGAGCAGCATCTTGCGCAGCGCCTCGATCTGCGTGCGCCGCTCTTCCGCCGCGTCGCGCCCGGCGTCGGGCACCGCGTTCTGCGCGGCGCGCAGGCTGACGGTGCCGAGCCGCAACAGCTTGCGCACGTCCGACACGAGCCGCGCCACTTCGTCGCCGAAACGTTCGGTGAGCTCGCGCTCCGGGTCGTTCAGGTGCGGCGTCAGCACGAACAGCGCGGCGGCCTGCATCGCGGACGGATCGACGTTCAGCGTGCGCATGATCGACGCCGTGCCCGCCGAGTGATCGGCGAGCAGTTCGCCGGACGACAGCCGTGCGTCGCCGGCCCGCTCGCGCACGAACGCGAGCACGTCGTCGAACGACGGTGCCGCGACGGGAGAAGTGGAAACGGACTCGGTCATTGCACGGCCTGACGGAATGCGGTCATCGTCGGTTGATGCTCAGCTCTGCCCCGCTCAGCTCCGCTGCGCGGCAACGACCACGATCTCGACGAGCAGCGCCGGATCCGCGAGCTTCGCCTCGACGGTGGCGCGCGGCGGCGTGTTGCCCTGCGCGACCCATGCGTCCCACTCCGCATTCATGCCTTCGAAGTTCGCCAGATCCGAGATGTAGATCTGTACCGACAGCAGATGCGCCTTGTCGCTGTTCGCTTCGGCAAGCAGGCGGTCGATGTGGCCGAGCACTTCGCGCGTCTGGCCCCTGATGTCCTGCGCGGTGTCTTCGGCGATCTGGCCGGCCAGATACACGGTACCGTTGTGGATCGCGGTTTCGGAGAGACGGGCCCCGACGTGATGACGAATGACTGCCATGGAATGTTCCGGTCGTGAGTGGGTAAAGAATCGGACGACGACACGGCCCGCGTGCCGCCGAACCGCATATTATGACGCGTTTATGCGTCGCCTTCGACGAAAAACCGCCGCGCGAGCGCAATCTGGTCGGCGCCGATGAACGCCGGCGCGTGGCCCGCACCGGGAATCTCGGCCTGCGTCACATGCCGGCCGCGACGCACCATGTCGGCCACCGTCTCGCGCGACAGCAGGTCGGACGTCTCGCCGCGCACGACGAGCAGCGACGCGTCCGTCGTCTCGATGGCACGCCACAGCGCTGCCTCGCCGAGCGCGGCCAGTTCGGGCGTCGTCGCCTTGAACGGCTCGGCAATGCGCGGATCGTAACGCATCGTCCAGCCGCCTTCGGGCAGCTCGCGCAGCAGCGGCCCGTTGATTTCGCGCCACTCGTCGGCGGCCAGCGCGCCGAACGGCAGCGACAACGACGTCAGATAGTCGACACCCTCCTGCTCGGTCGCAAAGCGCGGCTGCACGCCGAGATACTCGCCGATGCGCGTCAGCGAATCGGGTTCGATGCGCGGGCCGACGTCGTTGACGATCATCCGCCGCAGCGGCGAACCGGGCAGCCCCGCGAACGCGATGCCGATCAGGCCGCCCATCGACGTGCCGAACCAGTCGACCGATTCGACGTCGAGCCGCGCGATCAGCGTCACCATGTCGGCCACGTATTGCGGGATCGCATAGAGCCGCGGATCGGCGAGCCAGTCAGACCGGCCGCGCCCGACGACATCAGGGCAAACGACGCGATAGGTATCGGACAGCGCGGCGGCGAGCCGGTCGAAATCGCGCCCGGAACGGGTCAGGCCGTGCACGCAGACCAGCACGCGCGGATTGGCGGGGTCGCCCCATTCGGTATAGGCGACGTGATGAAGGCCGGCAGCGCTCGCACACTGCACGCGCCGCTGGCGAGGAACCGGGGGATTCGCTGGGGTCGCTGGGGTCGTTGGCATCGTTGGCATCCTGTCGAACGGGGGCGCGCAGCGAGGCAACGCTGGTGCGGCCCAATGCAGACGATTGTAAACCGCTTCGGTCGCTCGGCGCGGTCCGCCGCGGTCCGCCGCCGGCCATCCATGTCGCGGAATGCTGCGCGCGTGATGTTCGCCGTGCGCCCTCTTTCGACGAAACGATCCACACAATCGCGCGCAACGTCAGCTCTCGTCCCAGCGCCACGCCGCCTGCAAGTGCTCGCGCATGAAGTCGACGAACGTCCGCACGCGCAACGCGAGATGCCGCCCGCCCGGATAGACTGCATGCAGCGGCGCCGCTGGCGCCGCATACGCAGGCAGCACCCGCACGAGCCGGCCCGCCTCGAGATCGGACGCGACGTCCCAGATCGACTTCAACGCAATGCCCGCGCCGTCGAGCGCAAGCATGCGCGCCGCGCCTCCGTCGTTGGTCAGCACCGCCGCCGCGACCTCGACCGCGATCGGGCCGTCCAAGCCATCGAACCGCCATTCGGCCTGCAGTTGCTCGCCCATCACGATGCAACGGTGCGCACGCAGCTCGCCGGGATGCACCGGTAAGCCGCATTCGGCCACGTATGCCGGCGACGCGCACAGCACACGGCGGTTCGGCGCCAGTTCACGCGCAATCATCGACGAATCGGCGAGACTGCCGATCCGCACCGCGACGTCGATCTCGTGCGCGAGCAGATCGACGACCGTGTCGGTCAGAATCAGTTGCACGCACACCTGCGGATGCCGGCGCCGGAACTCGGCGACGAGCGGCGCGATCCGCAGTCGCCCGATCTCGCCCGGCGCGGTCACGCGCAGCAGGCCGCTCACCGTGCCGCGACGATCCTGCATCAGCGTTTCCGCCAGGTCGACTTCGGCGAGGATGCGCAGCACCTGTGCATGGAACAGAGCGCCCTCGTCGGTCAACGTCTGCCGGCGAGTCGTCCGGTGCAGCAGGCGCACGCCGAGCCGAGCCTCCAGGTGCGCAAGCCGTTTGCTGATTACAGACAGCGACAAGTCCTGCTCCCGCGCCGCCGCCGACAGGCTGCCCGCCGCGACGACGATCGAGAAGGTTTCCAGCGCAGGCAGGTCGTCAATCAGCATTCGAGCATCCTCGAGCCGCCACCCTTTCCTTTTTTCGAATAATCCATTCGCTTCCCTTTGGTATTTATATCGAATCCGGAAACCTACCATGACGTCGCTGCGCCATCCAGGCGCACCATCATGAAAAAGGAGAATCCGATGTCTGCCTTGCAACGATTCCTGCGCCGCTCGATTGCCGGCACGCTCGCGACGACGTTTGCCGCAGTCGCGCTACCGCCTGTCACCGCCAATGCGGCCGATCTCGCGGCTCCGTTGCACCTGACGGTCGCGGCCGGACTGCCTGCCGCGCAGGCGCGCGGCCAGATCCTTGCGGCGCGCCGCTACGCAACGTTCTGGGACACCGGAGACGAGGCGCTTGCGCGCACGGCACTCGCTGCCGACTTCACGGATCGCACGCTGCCGGCCGGACGCGCCCAGGGCCTGCCGGGGCCGCTCGCGGCATCACGAACGATGCGCGCGGCGATTCCCGACCTGCATTGCGAGATCGAGCAGATGATCGTCGCCGGCGATCGCGTCGTCGTTCACCTGCGGTTTCGCGGACATTTCACCGAGGTCTTCGGTAACACGACCGGTCATGGGCAGGCAGTCGATTTCATCGCGACCGACATCTACCGGATCGCGGCCGGCCGGATCGCCGAGAACTGGCACATCGAAGACAACCTGACGCTGATGCGCCAACTCGGCGTCGCAAACTGAGGGCTCGGCCGATGACGAACTTCGATCCTTCGATGCGCACGGCCCGCCGCGCGTTTCTCGCACAGGCCGGTGCGGGCGCCGGGCTGGCCGCCGCCGGCGCGGTACTCGGCAGCGCGGCGCGGGGCGCAAGCGCCGCAACGGCCGGGCCGCTCGCCGCGCCGACCGCCGCACACGGCAAGTTCTGGCCGGACGACATCCGCCTGGCGATCTCGATCTCGATGCAGTTCGAAGCCGGCGGGCAACCGCCCAAGGGCGCGGACAGCCCCTTCCCGCCCGTCGCGTTTCCACCGTCCGTGCCGGTCGATCTCGCGTCAGCCACCTGGTTCGCTTACGGCTACCGGGAAGGGATTCCGCGCCTTCTCGACCTGTGGGACCGCCACGACGTGAAAGTCACCTCGCACATGATCGGGGAAGCCGCGCGCCGCCATCCCGAACTGGCCCGCGAGATCGTCGCGCGCGGCCACGAAGCGGCCGCGCACGGCCCGACCTGGCGCGCGCAATTCGCGATGAGCCGCGACGACGAGCGACGCTTCCTGACCGAAGCGCGCGACATGGTCGAGGCGGCGACCGGTACGAGGCCGATCGGCTACAACTGCAACTGGTTGCGGCGCGGGCCAAATACGCTGTCGTTGCTGCAGGAACTCGGCTACGTCTATCACATCGACGACGTCAGCCGCGACGAGCCGTTCATCGAGACCGTCGGCGGCCGCGACTTCGTGGTCGTCCCGTACACGCTGCGCAACAACGACATCCTGCTGATCGAAGGCCGCAATTACTCGCCGACGATGTTCCTGGAGCAGATCAAGCTCGATTTCGACCAGCTCTACGCGGAGGCCGGGCAGCGACGCAGGCTGATGTCGATCAGCGCACACGACCGGATCAGCGGCACGCCGCAGATGGTCCATGCGTGGGACGAATTCCTGCGCTACGCGCGAGCGCATCCGGGTGTCGCGTTCATGCGCAAGGACGAGATCGCGCGCTACGCGCTCGGCAGCGCGGCGACACTGCGCGAAACCGAGACGATCTGACCGGATTTCTTTCTTCTCAACGGAAACGAACCATCATGAACGATTCATTCAATGGCAACGCGGTGCTCGTGGTCGGCGGAAGCTCCGGGATCGGCGCGGCCGCCGCGCAGGCATTCGCACAACGCGGCGCACGCGTGACGATCGCTTCGCGCGACGCACGCAAGGGCGAGGCTATCGCAGCCGCAATCGGCCGCGGCACGCGCTTCGCACCGCTCGACATCACGCGAACCGACGAAGTCGATGCGTTCTGCGCACGCGCCGGCCAGTTCGACCACGTCGTGATTTCCGCAGCCCAGACCGCAACGGGCCCGGTCCGTTCGCTCGCATTCGACGCCGCGCAGGCCGCGATGGACAGCAAGTTCTGGGGCGCGTATCGCATCGCGCGTGCAATCGACGTCGCCCCGGGCGGCTCGCTGACGTTCGTGTCGGGGTTTCTCGGCGTGCGACCGAGTGCATCGTCGGTGCTGCAGGGCGCCATCAATGCGGCACTCGATGCACTGGCCCGCGGCCTGGCGCTCGAACTGGCCCCCGTACGCGTCAACACGGTATCGCCCGGCCTGATCGCCACGCCGCTGTGGGACAAGCTCGCGACCGACGCGCGCGACGCCATGTTCGCCGGCGCCGCGCAACGGTTGCCGGCGCGCCGCGTGGGCCGGCCCGAGGATGTCGCGAACGCGATCGTCTATCTGGCAGCGACGCCGTACTCGACCGGTTCGACCGTGCTCGTCGACGGCGGCGGCGCAATCGCGTAGTACGTCGAGAAAGGTCCGCGACACGGGCGCGATCGCCATGGAAACGCGCATTCCCGCGCGCCAAAAGACAGCGCCCCGCATGCATCGAAGCATGCGGGGCGCCGTAGCCGCGCAACGGCGCGCGGCGCCAGGTTCCGTCGGCTTACGCGACCGCGCTCACGTCGAGCGGTGCGCCCGTCTTCGCCTGGATCTCGTCGACGCTCACGCCGTCGGCGAGTTCGAGAACCTTCAGACCGGCCGGCGTCACTTCGATCACGCCGAGATCGGTGATGATCAGGTCGACCACGCCGACGCCCGTCAACGGCAGGTTGCATTCGTCGAGAATCTTGTGCTGGTCGCCCTTCGCGACGTGCTCCATCAGCACGACGACGCGCTTCACGCCCGCGACGAGGTCCATCGCGCCGCCCATCCCCTTGATCATCTTGCCCGGGATCATCCAGTTCGCGAGGTCGCCCTGCTTGCTGACCTGCATCGCACCGAGGATCGCGAGGTTGATGTGGCCGCCGCGGATCATTGCGAACGAGTCGGCCGACGAGAAGATCGACGAACCCGGCAGCGTCGTGACAGTCTGCTTGCCGGCGTTGATGAGGTCGGCGTCGACTTCGTCCTCGGTCGGCGACGGGCCGATGCCGAGCAGCCCGTTCTCCGACTGCAGCCACACCTCGACGCCTTCCGGCACGTGGTTCGCGACGAGCGTCGGCAGGCCGATGCCGAGGTTCACGTAGAAGCCGTCCTGCAGTTCCTGCGCCGCGCGCGCGGCCATCTGGTCACGATTCCAGGCCATGTCAGTCTCCTTTCGCGCGTACGACGCGTTGTTCGATGCGTTTTTCCGGCGTCGCGTTCAGAACGATGCGCTGCACGAAAATCCCCGGCGTATGGACCTGGTCCGGATCGAGTGCGCCGTTCTCGACGATCTCCTCGACCTCCACCACGGTGATCTTGCCGGCCATCGCGCACATCGGGTTGAAGTTGCGCGCGGTGCGGCGATAGATCAGGTTGCCGGACTTGTCGGCCTTCCAGGCCTTCACGAGCGCGACATCGGCCGTCAGCGACGGCTCGAGCACGTAGTGGCGATCGCCGAACTGGCGCGTCTCCTTGCCTTCCGCGATCACGGTGCCGTAGCCGGTATTGGTGAAGAACGCGGGGATGCCCGCGCCGCCCGCGCGCAGCTTCTCGGCCAGCGTGCCCTGCGGCGTGAATTCGAGCTCGAGTTCGCCGGCCAGGTACTGGCGCTCGAACTCCTTGTTCTCGCCGACGTACGACGAGATCATCTTCTTGATCTGGCGCGTTTCCAGCAGCAGGCCGAGACCGAAACCGTCGACGCCCGCGTTGTTGCTGATGCAGGTGATGCCCTTGACGCCCGAATCGCGCAACGCGCCGATCAGCGCCTCGGGAATCCCGCACAGGCCGAAGCCGCCCACCGCGAAGGTCTGTCCGTCGCGGACGATCCCTTCCAGCGCGGCAGCCGCGCTTGGATAGACTTTGTTCATCTGTTGTCCCTTCCTCTATGGAAACCAGCGAAACCGGTTCACGCGCCCATGTGGACCGCAAGCCCGCCGCATCATTCTATGCATGCGCGGCGATGCGTGCGTCGAGGCGCGCTGTTTTTATATCGCGACGAACCGCCGCGAGATGCCTGAAAGGGTACGATGCGGCGCGGATGCGGCACAATACGCAAAAATACATAAGCGTTTGCCTCCGCTTGCCTGCGCCATGCCCGCTCTCGATTACCAGACTGCCTTCCACCTCGCGCCGCTCGGCCTCGTGATGTCGCGCGACCGCGTAATCGAGGACTGCAACGACGCGCTCGCGTCGATCTTCCGCTGCGCGCGGGCCGACCTGATCGGAAAATCGTACGAGGTGCTCTACCCGTCGACGGACGAATTCCAGCGAATCGGCGAGCGCATCTCGCGCGTGATGGCCGCGAACGGCATCTACTCGGACGACAGAATCATGAAACGGGCCGACGGCGAGCTGTTCTGGTGCCACGTGACGGGCCGCGCGCTCGACCGCACCGCGCCGCTCGCGGCAGGCGTCTGGACCTTCGAGGACTTGAGCGCGACGCGCCGCGTCGCGGTCGAACTGACTCCGCGCGAACGCGAGATCGCCGCGCAACTCGCGACCGGCAAGACCAGCAAGCAGATCGGGCGCGTGCTCGACATCAGTTCGCGCACGGTCGACATCTACCGCGCACGGCTGATGCGCAAGTACGGGACGAACAACACGCCGGAGCTGCTGCAGCGCCTGCTCGGGCAGTGAACGGGCCGTGAATGGCGGCGCCCGGATGACAATCGGCCGCGCATGGCGGCCGATTCGGGTAACAACAGGCATGGCGAATCACTGGCGCGCCGGCGCCGGCCTCGCCGTATCGGCGCTCAGACGATTTTCGTCGCGAGCGCGCGCTCGATCGTGTCGCGCAGCAGTTGCGGCAGCGGCACCGACTTGCCGAGCGCGTAGTCGACCCACACGCAGCGCGCGTTGCCGCGCGCATAGACGTGCTGCGGATCGTCCGCACGCGTGAGCTCGAAACCGGTGTCGAAGCTGCTTCGGCCGGGTTTCGCGGCCGACATCTTCGCGATCACGTCGCCCGGATAGTGCAGTTGCTTGAGGAATTCCATCGACGCCGTGACGATGACGGGCCCCTGCCCCTCGCCGTTGCCGCCGGCGATGCCGAGTTCCTCGAACCACGAGATCCGCGCCTGCTCCATGTAGCGGAAATAGACCGTGTTGTTCACGTGGCCGAACGCGTCCATGTCGCCCCAGCGGATCGGCATCGACATCTCAAAAACGGGTGAGTAATCGCTTGTTGCGCTCATTGCAGTCTTCTTTGTTGCTGAATGTCATCCGCTCAGGCGAGGCCGAAGCCGTCGTCGGCGGAGATGATCGAGCCGTTGATGAACTGCGACTCGTCGGCCGCGAGCAGCAACAACAGCCCGTCGAGATCCTGCGGCTTGCCGACGCGCTTGCGCGGCAGCATCGACTGCAGCTTCTGGCCCTGCTCGGTTTCCCACAGGTAATGATTGATTTCGGTATCGATATAACCCGGACAGATCGCGTTGACGTTGATCCCGTGGCGCCCCCATTCGAGTGCCATCGCGCGCGTCATCTGCACGACCGCGGCCTTGCTCATCGCGTACAGCCCGATCTGCGGAAACACGCGCAGGCCGGCCACCGACGCGATGTTGATGATCCGGCACGGCGGCTTGCCGTTACCGTTGCCGTTCGCGCGCATGATCATCCGCTTCGCGACTTCCTGCGCGACGAAAAACGCGCCGCGCGTGTTGGTATCGAACACGAACTCGAAATCGGCCGGCGTCACGTCGACGAGCTTCTGCATCGTCGACACGCCGGAATTGTTCACGAGGATGTCGATCGTGCCGGCTTCCGTCTCCGCGTGCGCGACCGCCGCCTTGATGCTCTGGACGTCGGTGACGTCGAGCGATACGACGTGCGCGGCACCGCCTGCCGCCTCGATCTCCGCGCGCAGCTCCTTCAGGCGCTCGACGCGGCGGCTCGCGAGCACGACCTTCGCGCCGGCCTGCGACAGCACCTGCGCAAAACGCTGCCCGAGGCCGCTCGACGCGCCCGTGACCAGCGCAACCTTGCCTTCCAGATTGATCGATCGACCCATTTGCACATCCCCTTTCGATGTCATTTCGCCAGCCCGGGCAACACGGCTCGGGCGGCATAACCCTAGCACAAAAATAGAACGATCGTGCTAATCTAGACGCATGCTGTTGCGGCAAGCGTTTCGTTTCGCAGACAATACGCTCCCGAATAAAAGCATTCTAACGGTTAGAGGAACGCCAATGACCCCCGCAAGCCTCATCGAGCAATACGGCCCGCGCGAATCGATGGAATACGACGTCGTGATCGTCGGCGGCGGCCCCGCCGGGCTGTCGGCGGCGATCCGGCTCAAGCAGCTGGCCGCCGAGAAAGGCACCGAGATCGGCGTGTGCGTGCTCGAGAAGGGTTCCGAGATCGGCGCGCACATCCTGTCGGGCGCGGTGATGGACCCGCGCGCGATCACCGAGCTGTTCCCCGACTGGAAGGAACAGGGCGCGCCGCTCACCGTCGAGGTGAGCGAGGACCGCTTCCTGTTCCTGTCCGAGAAGAGCGCGGTGACGACGCCGAACTGGGCGCTGCCCGAGAACTTCAAGAACCACGGCAATTACGTGATTTCGCTGGGCAACGTCACGCGTTGGCTCGGCCAGCAGGCCGAGGCGCTGGGCGTCGAGATATTCCCGGGATTCCCGGCCGCGGAAATCCTGTACAACGACGACGGCTCCGTGAAGGGCGTCGCGACCGGCAACATGGGCGTGGGCAAGGACGGCGAGCCGACCGAGAACTTCCAGCTCGGCATGGAGCTGCACGCGAAGTACACGCTGTTCGCCGAAGGCTGCCGCGGCCATCTGGGCCGCCAGCTGATCTCGAAGTTCAAGCTCGACGCGAACGCCGATCCGCAGGCGTACGGGATCGGCATCAAGGAGCTGTGGGAAATCGATCCCGCCAAGCACAAGCCGGGCCTCGTGATCCACACGGCCGGCTGGCCGCTGAAGTCGGATACGTACGGCGGCTCGTTCCTGTATCACATGGACAACAATCAGGTCGTGGTCGGCTTCGTGGTGGGCCTCGGCTACACGAACCCGTACCTGTCGCCGTTCGAGGAATTCCAGCGCTACAAGACGCATCCGTCGATCCGCGCGTTCCTGGAAGGCGGCAAGCGCGTGTCGTACGGCGCGCGCGCGATCACCGCGGGCGGGCTGCTGTCGCTGCCGAAGACGGTGTTCCCGGGCGGCGCGCTGATCGGCGACGACGCGGGTTTCCTGAACGCATCGCGGATCAAGGGCAGCCACGCGGCGATCAAGACCGGCATGCTGGCGGCGGACGCCGCGTTCGACGCGGTGCAGGCCGGCCGTCAGTCGGACGAACTCAACGCGTATCCGGACGCCTTCAAGCAGTCGTGGCTGTACACGGAGCTGTACCGCGCGCGCAACTTCAAGCAGTGGATGGCCAAGGGGCTGTATCTCGGCACGCTGATGGTCGGGCTGGAGCAGAAGGTGATGGGCGGCAACGTGCCGTGGACGCTGCACCACCAGCACGCGGATCACGAGATGCTGAAGCCGGCGTCGCAGTGCGAGCCGATCGAGTATCCGAAGCCGGACGGCAAGCTGACGTTCGACCGGTTGTCGTCGGTGTTCATCTCGAACACGAACCACGAGGAGAACCAGCCGGCGCACCTGACGCTGAAGGATGCGAGCGTGCCGGTGAACGTGAACCTGCGCACGTACGCGGGGCCGGAGGGGCGCTTCTGCCCGGCGGCGGTGTACGAGTTCGTGAAGAACGACGACGGCAGCGATCGGCTGGTGATCAACGCGCAGAACTGCGTGCACTGCAAGACCTGCGACATCAAGGACCCGACGCAGAACATCGTGTGGGTCACGCCGGAAGGCGGCGGCGGGCCGAATTACCCGAACATGTAACCTGCCGGAACGCGCCGCCACGCGCGGCGCGTTTATTAGGGCCGCTGCAAACTGCTGCAAACGAAACGGGGCGCTGCATCACGCAGCGCCCCGTTTGCATTCGTCGCTCGATGGTCGAGACGGGGCGCCCCGCGCCCCGCCCTCTTGCGTCAGGTCGCGCTACCGGCGATCTTCGGCGTCTGCGTCTCGACGTCGCTGCACTGCGCACGATGGCGCAATGCATGGTCGATCAGCACCAGTGCGAGCATCGACTCGGCGATCGGCGTCGCGCGGATGCCGACGCACGGATCGTGGCGACCGAAGGTTTCCACCGTAGCCTCCTCGCCGGCCTTCGTAATCGAACGGCGCGGCGTGCGAATGCTCGACGTCGGCTTGATCGCGATCGACACGGTGATGTCCTGTCCCGTCGAGATCCCGCCGAGCACACCGCCCGCATGGTTGCCGACGAAGCCGCCCGGCGTCAGCTCGTCGCCGTGCACGGAGCCGCGTTGCGCGACGCTGTCGAAGCCCGCGCCGATCTCGACGCCCTTCACCGCGTTGATGCTCATCATCGCCTTCGCGATGTCCGCATCGAGACGGTCGAACACGGGCTCGCCCCAGCCGACCGGCACGCCCGACGCGACGACGTCGATGCGCGCGCCGATCGAATCGCCATCCTTGCGCAGCGCATCCATGTAGGCCTCGAGCTCGGGAACGACCGCCGCGTTCGGCGAGAAGAACGGATTCTCGCGCACGTGCGACCAGTCGACGAACGGCACGTCGATCTCGCCGAGGGCGCTCATGCAGCCGCGCACCTCGACGCCGAAGCGCTCGCGCAGCCACTTCTTCGCGACCGCGCCCGCGCCGACGATCGGCGCGGTCAGGCGTGCGGACGAGCGGCCGCCGCCACGGTAGTCGCGGATGCCGTACTTCTGCCAGTACGTGTAATCGGCATGGCCGGGACGGAACGTCTCGACGATGTTGCCGTAGTCCTTGCTGCGCTGGTCGGTGTTACGGATCAGCAGCGCGATCGGCGTGCCGGTCGTCACGCCTTCGAACACGCCGGACAGGATCTCGACCTCGTCGGCCTCCTGCCGTTGCGTCACGTGTCGCGACGTGCCGGGCTTGCGGCGATCGAGCTCGACCTGGATGTCGGCTTCGGTCAGCCCCATCCCCGGCGGGCAGCCGTCGATCACGCAGCCGATCGCGGGACCGTGCGATTCGCCGAAGGTCGTGACAGTGAAAAGCGTGCCGAGGGTATTGCCGGACATGATGGAACCGCCCAAAGAGAAATGGGCAAACCGATGCGCCGCCCGGGCCGCAGGCAGGTCGATCGTTTGCCGGTCGAGAAAAAGAGGTAAGCCGCTATTATGCCAGCCGTCCCGAGAGCGCGTGCCGCATGAGACGCAGGCCGGGCGCACGGTACATGCACGCGCAGCCCGGGCGGTGCGGCCGGAAGCCCGTTCCGGCCCGCTTGCAGGCAAAATACTCGCCTGGCGCGATACCGGCAGGCACCCCGCCCGCCTACTTCCGCGCGCCGCGCAGCTCGGTCACCGCGGCCTGCAGCGATTCGGGCGTCGCGACCGACGCCGGAATCGGCTCGCCGACCGCCAGCGTCAGCCGGCTCATCACGCCGCGCTTGATGGGCCGCGGCATCCGCGCATCGGAATGCCGCGAAAAATAGCTGCCCCACAATCCGCGCAGCGCCATCGGAATCACCGGCGCCGGCGTGCGGCTCAGGATCTCGGTGATGCCGTGGTGGAACGTGTTGATGTCGCCCGTCTTCGTCAGCTTGCCCTCGGGGAAGATACACACGAGTTCGCCGTCCTTCAGCGCGGCCTCGCAGGCGTCGTAGGCGCGCGCGAGCATCCCGGGATCCTCGTGGCGCGGCGCGATCGGGATCGCCTTCGCATGCCGGAACACCCAGCTCGCGAAGCGCGTCTTGAAGATCCGGTGATCCATCACGAAACGGATCGGGCGCGGACTCGCGGCGGCCAGCACGAGCGCATCGACATAGCTGACATGGTTGCAGACGAGCACGGCCGCGCCCTCAGCCGGGATCCGCTCCGCGTGCACGAGGCGAATCCGGTAGAAAGTGTGCACGAGCACCCACGCGACGAAGCGCAGCAGGAACTCGGGCACGAGCAGGTAGATATACGCCGCGACGATGACGTTCAGCAGCGCGGTGACGAGGAACAGGCCCGGGATGCCGACGCCGGCCTTGGTCAGCCCCATCGCCATCACGGCCGACAGGATCATGAACAGCGCGTTCAGGATGTTGTTCGCGGCGATGATCCGCGCACGGTGCGTCGGTGCGCTGCGGCTCTGGATCAGCGCGTACAGCGGCACGCTGTAGAAGCCGCCGAACATCGCGAGCAGGAACAGGTCGGCGAGGATGCGCCAGTGGCGCGCGCCGGCCAGGAATTCGCCGACCGACAGCAGGTGGCCGGGCGACGGCAGCGCGTGGCTCGCGAAATACAGCTCGATCGCGAACACGCTGATGCCGATCGAGCCGAGCGGCACGAGGCCGATCTCGACGCGCCGCTGCGACAGGCGCTCGCACAGCAGCGAACCGAGGCCGATGCCGACCGAGAACGTCGCGAGCAGGATCGTAACGACGTCGGGGCTCGCGGACAGCACGTCCTTCGCGAAATTGAAGAACGACGTGAGGAACGTCGCGCCGACGAACCACAGCCACGAGATGCC
This sequence comes from Burkholderia sp. MS455, assembly GCF_016899445.1. NCBI lineage: Bacteria > Pseudomonadati > Pseudomonadota > Betaproteobacteria > Burkholderiales > Burkholderiaceae > Burkholderia > Burkholderia sp. MS455. The sequence continues at coordinate 1,550,185 of NZ_CP041779.1, read as the reverse complement.
GAGCAGGCTCAGGAACACGGTGCGGTTCTGCCGCGCGAGCCCGAGATTGCGCCAGGTCTCGCTGAACGGATTCCAGTTGATCACGAGATCGGGCTGCGGCGCCGGCGTGGACGGCACGCGCTGCGCGACGAGCCGCCCCGCGAGCGCGATGACGACGACACTCACCGCGAGCACGCGCTCGCCGCTGCCTTCGATGCCCGCGGCCGCGCCGCCGATGATCGTACCGATCAGGATCGCGATGAACGTGCCCATCTCGACGAGACCGTTGCCGCCGACCAGTTCGTGTTCGCCGAGATGCTGCGGCAGGTACGAATACTTGACGGGCCCGAACAGCGTCGAGTGCATCCCCATCATGAACGTGCACAGATACAGCAGGGTCGCGCTGTGCATGACGAAGCCGGCCGCGCCGACCAGCATCAGCACGATCTCGAAGGTCTTCACGAAGCGCGTGAGGGTCGCCTTGTCGTACTTGTCGGCGATCTGGCCGGACGTCGCCGAGAACAGCACGAACGGCAGGATGAAGATCGCGGAAATCAGGAATGCGGCAGTCTTCGCGTCGACGCCGGAGAATCGTGCGGTGTGATAGGTGACGAGCGACGTGAAGCCGATCTTGAAGACGTTGTCGTTCAGCGCACCGAGGAACTGGGTCGTGAAGAACGGTGCGAAACGGCGCTCGCGCAGCAGGTCGAACTGCGATGCGTGGGCGCGCCGTTCGTCGCGCCGCCCCGAAGTGGCTTGCGTTTGATCGCTCATGCGGAATACGCGCGCGTCGTCTTGGCGAAGCTGCGCGGGCCTTGTTGTGTTGTCGTTGAAAAAACGGCGGCGCAGGACAAACCTGCGCCGCCGCGTGCCGGATGGCGACGCCCGCGCGTCAGGGCGCGGGGCGCGGCGTGGTTCACGGCTTGTGCGCTTCGGCTTCCGATTCCGGCCAGTCGCGGATGTACGCCTTCAGCATCCGGTTCTCGAAGCTCTGCGCCTCGACGACCGTCTTCGCGACGTCGTAGAACGAAATGACGCCCATCAGCACCTTCTTGTCGAGCACGGGCATGTAGCGCGCGTGCCGCTCGAGCATCATCCGGCGCACTTCGTTGACGTCCGTTTCCGGCGTGCACGTGAGCGGCTCGTCCATCACCTTGCGCACCTGCACGTCGCCGATCGCACCGCCGTTGACGTGCAGGCGCAGGATGATCTCGCGGAACGTCAGCATCCCGACGAGATCGCCGTACTCCATCACGACGAGCGAACCGATGTCGTGCTCGGCCATCGTATCGACCGCTTCGCGCAGCGGCTTATCGGGCGTCACCGTAAACAGCGTGTTGCCCTTCACTTTCAGAATATCGCTGACGCGCATCGTAGTCCCCTCATGCTTGAATGCAAAACCTCTTTCGATCCTATCGGAAAGCCTGTCAAAAGGAAAGCACGGGCCGGCGCGGCGGGCCGCCCCGCTTGCGGACACCGGCCGCCGGCCGCACAATGGCCGCATGAACAGCGGCCCGAGGAGACGGCCATGGCGCATACCCATTCGGAGCAATTCGCCAGCTTCGCTGATTTCTACCCGTATTACCTGAACGAACACCAGAACCCGACGTCGCGGCGGCTGCACTTCATCGGCTCGCTCGGCGTGATCGGCTGCGTCGCGATGGCGATCGCGACAGGCAACTGGCTGTGGCTGCCGGCGGCTGTCGTCTGCGGCTACGGGTTCGCGTGGGTCGGACACTTCTTCTTCGAGAAGAATCGTCCGGCCACGTTCCGGCACCCGATCTACAGCCTGATGGGCGACTGGGTGATGTTCAAGGACATCTGCATCGGCAAGATTTCACTGTAGCCGCCGGCCCCGCATTCACGCGGGCCGCGGCGGCCGCGCATGCGGGTCGGGCACGCCGTCCGGCGCCTGCCCGGGGATGCCCGCCGGCTGTGCGCCCGCGAGCCGGTGCGCGGCGATCAGCGACGCGAGCGACACGTCGAATCGCTCGTTCGACAGCACCTCGAGCAGCGCAGCGCCGTCGACATGGCTGCGCCGCCGCTGCAACTGGTAAGTCAGCTCCGTGCGATCGATCACCAGCACGTCGAACAGTTGCGCCAGGGTCAACTGCTCCGGGTTCGCCAGCAGGACATAGCGCGGCGCGGCATCGCCGCCGTCCAGCCGCGCGACCCATTCGCGTTCCTCCATGGTCGTCAGCAGCCGTTGCGCGGTTTCCATGTCGCAGCGCAGCATGGCCGCGAGCCGCAGCGCCGCGTACCCGGGCTTGCCGGCCGCGCGCGCCTCGGCAAGCCGCGCGAGCAGTTCGAGCGCATCGAGCAGGTCGCTGCCCGGATAATGGATGCGATGGAACTGGCCGACGCGGATCGCCGGCAGCGCGGAAGTCACCATCGCACCGAGAAGCGCGACGAACCAGCTGAGATACACCCACAGCAGGAACACCGGCAGTGCCGCGAATGCGCCGTACACGGCCGTATAGGTCGGAATGCGCCGCACGTAGTAGCCGAAGCCGCGCTTCGCGAGCTCGAACGCAACGGCCGCGAACAGCCCGCCGATCACCGCGTCGCGCCATGCGACCGTGCAGTTCGGCAGGTACACGTACAGCAGCGTGAACGCGAGAACCGTCAACGGCAGCGATGCAAGCGCGAGCAGCCACTCGACGATCGACGTGGACGGCGCGGCGCCGGTGAACGCCAGCGACTGTGTAAACAGGTACGACGAGATCGACAGGCTCACGCCGAACAGCAGCGGGCCGAGCGTGATCAGCGCCCAGTACGCGAGCACGCGCTGCGCGAACGGCCGCGGCTTGCGCACCCGCCAGATCAGGTTGAACGCCGATTCGATCGTCATCATCGTCATCACCGACGTGACGACAAGCACGATCAGGCCGGCCGTCGTCAGCCCCTTGGCCTTCGACGCGAACTGGTTCAGGTACTTGAAGATCTGGATGTTGAACTGCGCGGGCATCAGATGATCCGCGAGGAACCCCTGCAGCGACAGCTGGAACGACGCGAACATCGGGAACGCGGTGAACAGCGCGAACGCGACCGTCACGAGCGGCACGAGCGCCAGCATCGTCGTGAACGTAAGGCTGCCCGCCACTTGCGGGATGCGATCCTCGGCGCTGCGCCGGGCCGCGAACTGCGCGAGGCGCTTGAGGGTGTCGAGATCGACGCTCAACTTCGGCAAACGGCTTCTCCTACTTGGTGCTGCGCGCCCGAAGGCGCGCCGCCGCCGCGCTGCGCGACGGCTTCAGCCCCTATAATAGCCGCTCGATCCAGCAGGGGCCGACTGCACCGGGCACGCGCGCGGCCGCACGCGGTTCCGTAGCCCATGAAAGACATCCTCGTCCTCTATTACAGCCGTCACGGCGCCACGCGCGATCTCGCGCTCGCGATCGCCAACGGCATCGACAGCGTGCCGGGCATGCAGGCACGCATCCGCACCGTGCCGCCCGTGTCGACGGTCTGCGAAGCCAGCGCCCCCGACATTCCCGCCGACGGTCCGCCCTATGCGGAACTGCGCGACCTCGAGGAATGCGCGGGCCTCGCGCTCGGCTCGCCGACCCGCTTCGGCAACATGGCCGCCGCGCTCAAGTATTTCCTCGACGGCACGACGCCGCAATGGCTGTCGGGCGCGCTGACCGGCAAGCCGGCGAGCGTGTTCACGTCGACCGGCAGCCTGCACGGCGGCCAGGAATCGACGCTGCTGTCGATGATGCTGCCGCTGCTGCATCACGGGATGATGATCGTCGGGATCCCGTACACCGAATCCGCGCTCAGCACGACCCGCACCGGCGGCACGCCGTACGGCGCGTCGCATGTCGCGCAGCACGGCCGCGCCGACCCCGAAGGGCTGTCGGCGGACGAAAAGGCGCTCGCTGCCGCGCTCGGCGTGCGGCTCGCACGCGCGGCGGCGGCCCTCTCCAACGCGCAGGCCGCCGAAGCCGCATGAACGCGCCCGCCCGCCCCGCCGTTGCCGCCCGGCCGCGCTGCGCGCTGGCCGCCGTCGCGTGCCTCGTCGCACTGATCGTGCTGTCGCTCGCGTGGGAGCTGTGGCTCGCGCCGCTGCGCCCGGGCGGCTCCGCGCTGATGCTGAAGGCCATCCCGCTCGCGCTCGCGCTGCCCGGCGTCTGGCGGCGTAACATCTATACGATGCAGTGGGCGAGCATGCTGATTCTCGTCTATTTCGCCGAAGGCATCGTGCGCGGCATGTCCGATCGCGGGTTGTCCGCGACGCTCGGCTGGTGCGAGACCGCGCTTGCCGTCGGCTTCTTCGTGGCGGCGCTGGCGTACGTCGCGCCGTTCAAGCGCGCGGCGAAAAAGTCGCGCGCCGCGTCCTGACCCTTACGCGACAAGGTGATGATGTCCTCCGAAGCTTTCGTTTCCGCGTGCCGCGACGCGATCGGCGCCGACCACGTGCTGACCGATCCGCACGATACCGAACCATTCCTGACCGACTGGCGCCGCCGCTACAAGGGTGCCGCGTGCGCGGTGCTGAAACCCGCGAACACGGCCGAAGTCGCCGCGCTCGTCAAGCTGGCCAACGCGCACGGCATCGCGCTCGTGCCGCAAGGCGGCAACACGGGCCTCGCCGGCGGCGCGACGCCCGACGCGAGCGGCAGTCAGGCCGTCCTCAGCGTCGCGCGCCTGAACCGCGTGCGCACGCTCGATCCGCACAACAACACGATCACCGTCGAGGCCGGCGTGATCCTCGCCGACGTGCAGGCACGCGCCCGCGACGGCGGCCGGCTGTTCGCGTTGAGCCTCGCGGCGGAAGGCAGCTGCACGATCGGCGGCAACCTGTCGACCAATGCCGGCGGCACCGCGGTGCTGCGCTACGGCAACGCGCGCGAGCTGTGCCTCGGGCTCGAGGTCGTGACGCCGCAGGGCGAGATCTGGGACGGCCTGCGCGGGCTGCGCAAGGACAACACCGGCTACGACCTGCGCGACCTGTTCATCGGCGCGGAAGGCACGCTCGGGATCATTACCGCTGCCGTGATGAAGCTGCATCCGCTGCCGGCCGCCCAGGTCACGGCGCTCGCCGCGCTCGAATCGCCGCACGCGGCACTCGACTTCCTCGCGCTCGCGCAGCGCGCGGCCGGGCCGCTGCTGACCGGCTTCGAGCTGATGTCGGATTTCTGCATGCAACTGGTCGGCAAGCACTACCCGCAACTGCGCTACCCGTTCACGCAGACGCATTCGCAGACGGTGCTGCTCGAACTGTCCGACAACGAAAGCGAAGCGCATGCGCGCGCGCTGTTCGAGAAACTGATGGAAGAAGCGTTCGAGGCCGGGCTCGTGGTCGACGCGGTGGTCGCGGAAAATCTCGCGCAGTCGCGCGCGTTCTGGGACCTGCGCGAGCACATCCCGCTCGCGCAGGCCGACGAGGGGCTCAACATCAAGCACGACATCGCGGTGCCGATCTCGTCAGTCGCGCGGTTCATCGACGAGACCGACGCGGCGATCCAGCAGGCCGCGCCGGGCGCGCGGATGGTCACGTTCGGCCACCTCGGCGACGGCAACCTCCACTACAACGTGCAGATGCCCGAAGGCGGCGATCCGAAGGCGTTCCTCGCCGCGTTCCAGGCGCCGATCAACCGGATCGTCTACGACAACGTGCACCGCCACCACGGCACGATCAGCGCGGAACACGGGATCGGCCAGTTGAAGATCGACGACGCACAGCGCTACAAGTCGCCGGTCGAAACGACGTTGATGCGCACGCTGAAGACCGCGCTCGACCCGCGCGGCCTGATGAATCCCGGCAAGGTCCTGCGCTGAAGCCGCCCACTCCGGAGCGAAGCCCGTGAAAGTCCGCGTACTGTCCGACCTGCATCTCGAAAGCAACCAGCCCGACGTGATCGCGCATGCCGACGCGGATCTCGTCGTGCTCGCCGGCGACATCCACAATCACGCGGAAGGCCTGCGCTGGGCCGCCGAGACGTTCGACCCGGCCGTGCCGGTGATCTACGTGCCGGGCAACCACGAGTACTACGACGGGGAATTCGGCGCGCTGGAGGCGGCGATGCGCGACGCGGCGCATGCGCTCGACAACGTGCATTACCTGAACAACGGCATCTATGTCGATCCTGAACAGCGCTTCCGCGTGCTCGGCACGACGCTGTGGGCCGATTTCTCGCTGTTCGGCAGCGACGAAGCCAGCATCGCCGCCGCAATCGACGCCGGGCTGCGCGTGATGCTCGATTTCAAGGGATTGATCCAGGTGACCTGGCCGCACGACGCGGCGCTGCATGCGGCACCGGGCGCGGCGGAGCGGGATTTCTCGCCGGCCGATGCGATCGCGCTGCATCGGCAAGGCCGCGCGTGGCTGGAAGCGCAGCTCGCGGTGCCGTTCGCGGGGCGGACGATCGTCGTCACCCATCATGCGCCGCACCGGCGCTCGCTGGCGGAACGCTATGCGGAAGACCTTGCGTCGGCGGGGTTCATCACGGATATGGCGGAACTCGTGCGGCCGCCGGTGGATTTGTGGATCCACGGCCACACGCATACGTCATTCGACTATGTTGCGGAGGGCGGCACACGCGTGGTGTGCAATCCGCGCGGCTACATCCGTCGGCGCACCGGCGAACTGGAAAATACCGCGTTCGTGTGGGACAAGGTCGTCGAGCTCGGCTGAACGCCGGCCCGCCCGGCCGCGTTGCGCGGCCTTCTCCGACCGGGGCTGATATGGGCTGATATGGCCCGATCAGCGGTCGCTGCGGCGCGATCCGTGCTGCGCCGCGCGCACGCGCACCGGCACCGGCTTCATCCGTGCCTTCGCCTTCATCGCGCGCAGCAGGTCGCGGGTCGCCGCGGCGGCAGCGGCCGCGCCAAGCAGGACTCCAAGGCCGATCATCAGGTGCGTGTCCATTGCTACTCCGGGGTGACGTATCTCGATTACTTTAACAGTATCAAACTGTCCGACACGCGTTCGTAAAAAAATGTTGCGTGAAGGACAAATCTCGTCAGATTGCGGTCAACCGCGCGGTCATGTCGCACGCGTGTACTGCTCGAGCGCGGCTTCGTCGGCGGCGAGCGTGGACGGCAACTCGTCGCGCAGGAAATCGACCCAGGTACGGATTTTCGCGTCGAGGTACTGACGCGACGGATACAGCGCGTAGATGCTCATCACGTGCGACCGGTACTCGGGCATCACGCGCACGATATGCCCGCTGCGCAGCCAGCCGATCGCCGAATAAAGCGGCAGCCCGCCGATCCCCATCCCCTCCCGCACGGCCACCGCGAGCGCCTCGGCGACGTTCACGCGAAACGGCGGCGCCGTGATCGGAACGACCTCTTCGCCGTTCGGCCCCGCCAGCGCCCATTCGTCGTAGTGAAAGCCCGGCGCGACCATCCCGAGGCACACGTGCTGCGCGAGATCCGCCGGCCGTTGCGGCACGCCGTGCGCCTCGACGTAGCCGGGCGACGCGCACACGACGCTGTAGCTCTCGCCGAGCCGCTGCGACACGAGCCCCGAATCGGGCAGGTCGCGGCCGACGACGATTGCAACGTCGTACCCCTCGTCGAGCAGGTCGGGCATCCGCTGCGCGAGCGTCAGCTCGACGTGCACGTCCGGATAGCGCTCGCGATAGCGCGCGACGGCCGGCACCAGGTAGTGCTGGCCGAGGCTCGTGAAGCAATGGACCTTCAGCTTGCCGGACGGGCGCGCGTGCGCGTCGCCGGCCTCGGCTTCGGCCTGGTCGACGTACGCGAGGATCTGCTCGCAGCGCTGCAGGTAGCGCTCGCCGGCTTCGGTCAGCGCGATCCGGCGCGTCGTGCGGTTCAGGAGGCGCGTGCGCAGGTGCGCCTCGAGATCCGAGACCGCGCGCGACGCATAGGCGGTGGTCGAATTCATCTGCTGGGCGGCCGCGGTAAAGCTCCCCGCGTCGACCACGCGGACGAATACCCGCATGTTTTGTAACGTATCCATCCGATTACCCGTTTGAATCCGGACGGATTGTTGCACAGAGGCGAACAAGTATTGTCTCAGGATTCGTAAAAATGACTTGCACCGTTGTTCGTTTATTCAGGAATCACTGAAAAATATAATCGCATCCGACTCATCTATATCCGAAAGGGAGAAAATCGTGCAGTCTCCGGCGACAAAAGGGACGCTCGCACTGGCGGTTCTTGCAGTCTCATTAATAATGGCCGGATGCGCGAGCATGGGCGACAACAAGCCGCAGTCGGCCCGCATCGAAGCGAACGCGCTCGACGCCGGCGCCGCGATCCGAGCGGCCGACCGCGACGCGGGCTGGCCCGCGGCCGACTGGTGGCGCGCCTACCGCGATCCGCAGCTCGATTCCTGGATCGCCGCCGCCCAGGCCGGCAACCCGACGCTCGCAGCCGCCGAGGCACGCGTGCGCGAAGCGCAGGCGATGGCGCGCGTCGCCCGCTCTGCCGAACTGCCGCAGATCAACGGCAACCTGTCGCTGATGCGCGAGCACTGGCCCGACAACGTGTTCTACGGCCCGGGACCGCTCGCGAACGCGGACACCTGGAACAACACCGGCACGCTCGGCCTGTCGTACCACCTCGACCTGTGGGGCAAGGACAAGAACACGACCGAGCGCGCGCTCGACACCGCGCATGCGAGCGCCGCCGACGCGCGCGCGGCGAAGCTCGAACTCGAAGTCAACGTCGTGCGCGCGTATGTCGGCATGTCGATGAACTATGCGCTGCTCGACCTCGCGCACGAAACGTTCGAACGCCAGCGCTCGCTCGCCGATCTCGCGCGCAAGCGGCTGCAGGCCGGCCTCGGCACGCAGCTCGAAGTGAGCCAGGCGGAATCGACGCTGCCCGACTACGAGCGCCAGATCGACAGCTATGAAGAAGCGATCCAGCTCGCGCGCCACCAGCTCGCCGCACTGGCCGGCAAGGGCCCGGGCGCCGGCGACGCGATCAAGCGGCCGCAGCTTGCGCTCGACGCGCCGGCCGGCCTGCCGTCGGCGCTGCCGGCCGACCTGCTCGGCCGCCGCCCCGATGTGGTCGCGGCGCGCTGGACGGTCGACGCGCAGGCGCGCGGCATCGATGTCGCGAAGGCCTCGTTCTACCCGAACATCGACCTGCTGGCGACGGTCGGCGGCTTCGGCGTGACCGCGCCGTTCACCGACTTCCTGCGCGCGATGAACGGCGGCTGGACGGCCGGCCCCGCGCTGACGCTGCCGATCTTCGAAGGCGGCCGGCTGCGCGCGCAGCTCGGCGCGGCGAATGCCGGCTACGACCAGGCGGTCGAGCGCTACAACCAGACGATCGTCGGCGCGCTCAAGGACATCGCCGACCAGGTCGTGCGAATCCGCTCGCTCGATACGCAGAAGAAGGACGCCGCGCGTTCGGTGGCCGCCAACGACCGCAGCTACCAGTTGTCGCGCGAGGGCTTCCGCCGCGGGCTGACCGATTACGTGAACGTGCTGATCGCGCAACAGCAGCTGCTGCGCGCGCAGGAGACAGCGGCCCGCATCGATGCGGAACGCCTCGCCGCGCACGCGCAGCTGATGGCCGCGCTCGGCGGCGGCGTCGAGACGGGCAAAGACGTTCCGGCGGACGATCAACCCGCCGACGGCGCCAACCCGTCGGGCGGGAAGCCCGCGGCGGCCGTTGCCCGGCCCGCGCAGGTCGCCGCTGCCGGCACGTCCGGCACGCCGGCCGCACGGTAACGCGGAGCGCCCGCCATGTCAGCCTCCTCCCCCGCTTCCACGCACGCCGGCGGTCCGCTCGCGGCCTGGTCCGCCGCGTTCGGCGACTGGGCCCGCAGCGACGGCGCCGCGTGGCTCTATCTGTTCAAGGCGCTGCTCGCCGCGTTCATCGCGACCGGCGTGTCGATGCGGCTCGACCTGCCCGCGCCGAAAACGGCGATGACCACGGTGTTCATCGTGATGCAGCCGCAAAGCGGCGCGGTGCTCGCGAAGAGCTTCTACCGCGTCGCCGGCACGATCTTCGGGCTCATCGCGACGCTCACGTTCGTCGGACTGTTCCCGCAGCAGCCGCAGCTGTTCCTGCTGGCGGTCGCACTGTGGGTCGCGCTGTGCACGGCCGGCGCCGCGCGCAACCGCAACTTCCGCAGCTACGGCTTCCTGCTGGCCGGCTATACGACCGCGCTGATCGGGCTGCCCGCATCGCAGCACCCGGACGGCGCGTTCATGAGCGCGCTGACGCGCGTTGCCGAAATCATGGTCGGGATCGTGTCGGCCGGCGTGGTCAGCGCGCTCGTGTTTCCGCAGTACACGGGCGAGCAGATGCGCACGACGGTGCGCAAGCGCTTCGGCAGCTTCGTCGACTATGTTGCTTCGGCGCTGTCGGGCAAGCTCGACCGCGCGCATATCGAAACCATCCATACGCGCTTCGTCGCCGACGTGGTCGGTTTCGAGGCCGCGCGCAGCATGGCCGTATTCGAGGATCCGGATACGCGGATGCGCAGCGGCCGCCTCGCGCGGCTGAACAGCGAGTTCATGAGCGCGTCGAGCCGTTTCCATGCGCTGCACCAGTTGATGAACCGGCTGCATGCGGCCGGCGCGCAGGCCGCGATCGACGCGATCGAGCCGTACTTCCGCGAGATCGCGCCGCTGCTGCTGACGCCCACGGGCGAACCCGTGCGCACGTCGACCGACGCGGGGCACGCGGCCGAGCAACTGCTCGCATGGCGCGACGCGCTGCCGCGCCGCATCCGCGCGACCCGTGCGGCGCTCGAAACGCAGCCGGACTTTCCGCTGCTCGACTTCGATACGGCCGCCGAACTGCTGTACCGCTTCATCACCGACCTGCACGAGTACGCGGCGACCTATGCGTCGCTGTCGACCGCGACGCACGAACGCGAGCGCTGGATCGAACGCTACGAGCCGCGCACCAACATGACGGCGATGGTGATCGCGGCGATTCGCACCGCGACCGTGATCCTCGTGCTCGGCTGGTTCTGGATCGAGAGCGCGTGGCCGAGCGGCGTGACGCTCACGCTGACGGCGGCGGCCACCTGCGCGCTCGCGTCGTCGACGCCGCGCCCGACCGCGATGTCCGCGCAGATGGGCATGGGGACGGCACTCGCCGTCTGCACGGGCTTCCTGCTGACGTTCGGTATCTATCCGCACATCGACGGCTTCCCGCTGCTGTGCGTCGCGCTCGCGCCGCTGCTCTCGATCGGCATCTTCATGACGCTGAAGCCGAAGCTCGCGGGCTACGGGATGGGCTACCTGATCTTCTTCAGCTTCCTCGCCGGCCCGGACAACATCACGCACTACGACCCGACCAGCTTCATGAACGACGCGCTCGCGCTCGTGCTGTCGATGCTGGCGTCGGCGATCGCGTTCGCGGTGCTGTTCCCGCCGACCGCGCCGTGGCTCAAGAAGCGGCTGTTCGCCGACCTGCGCCACCAGGCCGTCGCGGCCTGCCACGCACGGCTCGCCGGCTTGCGCACGCGCTTCGAGAGCGGCGCGCGCGACCTGATGTACCAGGCCCACACGCTGTCGGCCGACCAGCCCGACGTGCAGCGCGATGCGCTGCGCTGGATGTTCGCGGTACTCGAAACCGGCAACGCGGCGATCGACCTGCGCCACGAGCTGGCGACGCTGCCGTCCGACCCGCGCTATGCGCCGTCGATGCCGTGGCGTCGCGCGATCGAGACGATGCGCGGCTCGCTGTCGACGCTGTTCGCGAAACCGAGCGCCGAGCGCTTCGATGCAACGCTCGCCGCGACCAATGCCGCAATCGACGCGACCCGGCAGACGCTCGACGCGTTCGAGCCGACGCGCGACGAGCGCCACCGGCTGCAACGCATCCTGAGCCATCTGCATTTCGTGCGCACCGCGCTGCTCGATCCGGAATCGCCGCTCGAGCCGCTCAACCGCAACCGCCCCGTGCGTCCCCAACCAGGAGCCTCGTCATGATGCCGCGTGAAATCGCCATTCTCGATGCCTACATGCCCACGGTGGTGCTGATGTTCGTCCTCGGCGCACTCGCGACCTGGGCCGTCGACCGCCTGCTCGCCTACACGGGCCTCTACCGTGTCGTCTGGCACCCGTCGCTGTTCCGGGCCTGCCTGCTCGTCTGCATTTGCGGCGGACTGAGTCTTGCCGTTTACCGTTGATTCCGAACCATCATGATTCTCAGAAAACTCTTCGGCTTCGTCGCGACCGCCGTCATCCTTCTCGTCGCGATCCTGATCGGGCGCTCGCTGTGGGTGCACTACATGGACGATCCGTGGACGCGCGACGGGCGCGTGCGCGCCGAGATCGTCAACGTCGCGCCGGACGTGTCGGGCGCGATCGTCGAGCTGCCCGTGCATGACAACCAGCTCGTGAAAAAAGGCGACCTGATCATGCAGATCGACCCGTCGCACTACCAGATCGCGGTCGAGCAGGCGCAGGCGGCCGTCGCCGCCCGCCGCGCGGAACTGCAGATGCGCCGCGACGACGCGGCCCGCCGCGCGGATCTCGATGCGCTCGTCGTGTCGAAGGAAAACCGCGAGAACGCAGCACACAGCGCGTCGAGCGCCGATGCGCAGTACCAGCAGGCAATCGCCGCGCTCGACGCCGCGAAGCTCAATCTCGAACGCACGCGCGTCGTCGCGCCGGTCGACGGCTACATCACGAACCTGCAGACGTTCAAGGGCAACTACGCGGTGGCCGGCCAGGCGAAGCTCGCGATCGTCGACAGCCACTCGTTCTGGGTCTACGGCTACTTCGAGGAAACCAAGCTGCCGCGCGTGAAGATCGGCGCACCGGCCGAGATGCGGCTGATGAGCGGCGGCGTGATGAAGGGCCACGTCGAAAGCATCTCGCGCGGCATCTACGATCGCGACAACCCGCAAAGCCGCGACCTCGTCGCGGACGTGAACCCGACCTTCAACTGGGTGCGCCTCGCGCAGCGCGTGCCGGTGCGCATCCGGATCGACGAAGTGCCTGCCGACGTGGTGCTGTCGGCGGGCACGACCTGCACGGTCATCATCGATCCGGACAAGCAGAAGAAATCGTAAACGCGGAACGGCCGGGCGCGCTCAGGCCGCGATGCGAAAACGGCCGACCAGCGACTTCAACGCCTGCGCCTGTTCGTCGAGCGCGTTCGCGGCAGCAGCCGCCTGTTCGACGAGCGCCGCATTCTGCTGCGTGCCGGCGTCCATCTGCGTGACCGCGCGGCCGATCTCCTCGATCCCGGCGCTCTGCTCGTCCGATGCCGCGGAAATCTCGCCGATGATGTCCGTCACGCGCTTGACCGCGCGCACGACGTCGTCCATCGTGCGGCCCGCGTCGTGCGCGAGCGCCGCGCCGTTCGCGACGCGCTCCACCGATGCGCCGATCAGCGCGCGGATCTCCTTCGCCGCCGTCGCCGCGCGCTGCGCGAGCAGGCGCACCTCGCCCGCGACCACCGAGAAGCCACGCCCCTGTTCGCCGGCGCGCGCGGCCTCGACCGCCGCATTCAACGCGAGAATGTTGGTCTGGAACGCGATCCCCTCGATCGTGTCGATGATTTCGCGAATGTTCTTCGCGCTGTCGTCGATCTCGCTCATCGTCGCGACCACCCGCCCGACGACTTCACCGCCCGTTTCCGCAACGGCCGACGCATTGGCCGCGAGCGTGCTCGCCTGCCGCGCATTCTCGGCGTTCTGCCGCACGGTCGACGTGAGCTGCTCCATGCTGGCCGCGGTGCGTTCGAGCGCGACGGCCTGCTGCTCGGTGCGCCGCGACAGGTCGAGATTGCCGGTCGAGATCTCGCCGGACGCGGCCGCGATGGCCTCGGCGCTGACGGCGATCTCGCCGACGGTCGCCGCGAGCCCCGTCTGCATCTCGGCCAGCGCGCGCACCATGCTGTCGCGGTCGTGCCGGCCGAGCGCGATCGGGCGCGTCAGGTCGCCGCGCGCGATGTCGGCGGCAATCGCCTTCGCGTGCGCGGGCTCGCCGCCGAGCTGCGACGCGAGGCGCCGCACGACGCGTTCGGCGATCGCGATCGCGAGCACGATCAGCGCGGCCGTCATGATCGCGATCATCGCGAACGACGACGAGAAAATGGTGGCGGACGCATCGAGCGTCGCCTTCGATTTCTCGCCGCGCGTCTTCACGAGTTCGGCGACGAGCTTTTCGAGCTTGCCGGTTTCGACCAGCAGCGACACGTCCTGCGTGCCGACCTGCCAGTTCATCTGCGACAGGTCGAGCGGCTGCGCGCGCACGAGCGCGACGAAATCGCGCAGATGCGCGCTCCACGTGCCGACAGCCGTCGAGAACGCACGCAGCCGCGCCGAATCGCCGGCGTCGGCCGGATCCGCATAGCGCTGCAGCGTGCCGAGCGCCTGGCCGATCGACGCGAGCCCCGCGCCGACCTCGGCGCCCAGTTCGTCGCGCTCCTTCGCGGTGGTCGCGGTCAGCAGCATCTTCTGCGCACGGCTCGCCCGCAGCACCTCGGCCCGGACTTCCTGCGCCGCGCGGCTCGCGACGTGGCCCTGCTCGTAGACCGACGAGATCGACGCGTTCAGCCGGCTGATCTGCCACAGCGAAAACACGCCGATCGCGAGCGTGCCGGCCAGCAGGATCGCGAACGCGGCGCGCAAGGTCGCCTTGACGGTCCACGGCCGGCGCTCGCGACGCGCCGCGCGCGGGCGCCGTGCGGCGCGACCGGCGGCAACGTCGGGTGCGGCGGCGGCCGCACCCGGCTGCGGATGCAATGATGCTGCTTTCATCGATATATCCCCGTATGGATCACGCTGCCGGAAAGGTCGGTTCCGGCGTTCCGCGATGGCAGGCCATGCCGCGCGTCCTGCGCCTGCACGGCGGGTAGCCGGTGCCGGGCGCGGCGCACCTGTGGTCATTGGGTCGTTCTACGGCCGCCACCGCCGTTTCTTGAGTCCGGTAAAACACGCACCGGGCCCCGGCGCGGCCTCGCAGTCAGGCAGACGCGCCGCCAGCGTTATACCCGGTCAAAAAAACGGACAACCGCCGATCTGTCGGATGAATGTCCGATTCGCGATAAAACTTGGCCTGACATTCTCTATACGCCACATTACACTTCTTTGACGCATCAACGATTCGAAACGCGCCGATCCCCATCAGAGCGCGCCCGTTACCTCAACTCGTTCAGCTCACATGGAAACCAGCCTCGACACCGGAGCCGCCGGCGCAACCGCCGCGCAGCCGTCCGCGCCCCCCGCATCGCGCACCGTCTATCCGGTGCTCGGCGCGATCAGCTTCTCGCACATGCTCAACGACATGATCCAGTCGTTGATCCTCGCGATCTATCCGATGCTCAAGAGCCAGTTCGCGCTGTCGTTCGCGCAGATCGGCCTGATCACGCTCACCTACCAGATCACCGCGTCGCTGCTGCAGCCGCTCGTCGGCCTCTATACCGACAAGCGTCCGAAGCCGTATTCGCTGCCGGTCGGCATGGGCTTCACGCTCGCGGGACTGCTGCTGATGTCGGTCGCGCCGAGCTTCCCCGTGCTGCTGGTGGCCGCGGCGCTGGTCGGCTGCGGCTCGTCGGTATTCCATCCCGAATCGTCGCGCGTCGCGCGGATGGCGTCGGGCGGCCAGCACGGGCTCGCGCAGTCGGTATTCCAGGTCGGCGGCAACGCGGGCTCCGCGCTCGGGCCGCTGCTCGCCGCGCTCGTGATCATTCCGCACGGCCAGCACAGCATCGCGTGGTTCTCGGCGGCCGCGCTCGTCGCGATGGTCGTGCTCACGCAGATCGGCCACTGGTACAAGAAGCATCCGTCGATGAAGAAGAAGGCCGCGGCGGCCGGCCACCCGACGCTGTCGCGCGGCCGCGTGATCGGCGCGATCGGCGTGCTGGTGCTGCTCGTGTTCTCGAAGTATTTCTATCTCGCGAGCATCAACAGCTATTTCACGTTCTACCTGATCGACAAGTTCCACCTGTCGGTGCAGGCCGCGCAGATCCACCTGTTCGTGTTCCTCGCGGCCGTGGCGGCCGGCACGCTGATCGGCGGGCCGGTCGGCGACCGGATCGGCCGCAAGTACGTGATCTGGGTGTCGATCCTCGGCGTCGCGCCGTTCACGCTGCTGCTGCCGTACGCGAACCTGTTCTGGACGAGCGTGCTGACCGTGATCATCGGCATCGTGCTCGCGTCGGCGTTCGCCGCGATCCTCGTCTATGCGACGGAACTGATGCCCGGCAAGGTCGGGATGGTCGCGGGCCTGTTCTTCGGCTTCGCGTTCGGCCTCGGCGGCGTCGGCGCGGCCGTGCTCGGCCAGCTCGCCGACGCGACGAGCATCACGTTCGTCTACAAGGTGTGTTCATTCCTGCCGCTGATCGGCGTGCTGACGGTGTTCCTGCCGAACCTCGAAAGCAGCCGGCGCAAACAGGCGTGACAAGCCGGCCGCGGCGTGCGCGCCGCGGCCGGCCCAAAGGCTTGTACGGAGAAAACGACGGGGGCTTCAGGCCGCCGTCGTCGCATGCAGCGTCAGGAAACGCTTGAGGATGCCGGACGAATAGCTGCTGGCGATCGCCGACAGGAAGTGCGAGAACGACTGCGTCGCGTGATCGTCGGCCGTATCGGAGATCGTGCGCACCAGCGCGAACGGCACGTCGTGCTCCGCGCACACCTGCGCGATCGCCGCGCCTTCCATTTCGACCGCGAGCGCGTCCGGCAGCGCGTCGCGCAGCGTGACGACCTCGCGCTCGCTCGACACGAAGCGGTCGCCGCTGATGACGAGCCCTGCGTGCAGCGTCGCGCCGGCGAGCCCGAAGCGCTCGGCGAACAACGCGCCCTCTTCCGCGACGAACAATGCGCACGCGGCCCTGAGACGGGCCGTCAGTGCCGCGTCGGTCGCGAAGCGCGTGATGCCGAGCAGCGGCACCTCGTAGCGCGGAAAGAGCGGCGACGCGTCGAGATCGTGCTGCAGCAGCATGTCGGCCACGACGACATCGCCGACGCGCACCGTACGCGACACGCCGCCCGCGACGCCGGTAAACACGACGCCCGCCACGCCGAACACGTGGATCAGCGCGCTGACCGTCGCGGCGGCCGCGACCTTGCCGACCCGCGCGAGCGTGACGACGCAGGCCGCGCCGTGCACGGTGCCGACGTGGTAATCGCGGCGGCCGAACGTGACCGTCTTCATCGCGCCGTCGGCGCGCATCGCGGCGATCAGGTCGCCGAGTTCCTCGGGCAGCGCGGCCAGAATGCCGAGCGGGCGCGTCGAAGGCGTGGCAACCATGTCGATGCTCATCATTCCACCGCCTGCAGTTTCGCGACCGCGAGCGCGAGCCACTTCTCGCCGTGCCGCTTGAACTTCACCTGCGCCTTCGCATCGGTGCCGCTGCCTTCGAGCGCGGTGACCGTGCCTTCGCCGAACTTGGTATGGAACACCTGCTGGCCGACCCGGAAGCCGGCGCCGGCCGCGCGCTGCTTGTCCGCGAACGCAGGCAGCGGCGCGGACACCGCCGCATCGACGATCTGCTCGCGGCTGCCGCCGCCCGGCCGCGCGAACCAGTCGCGCCCGTATCCTGCGTTGTCCGAACGCCCGCCCCAGCGCGAACCGGCCTCGACCTTCGGCGTCAGCCACTTCAGCACATGCTCCGGCAACTCGTCGAAGAAGCGCGAACGCACGTTGTAGCGCGTCTGGCCGTGCAGCATCCGGCTCTGCGCGAACGACAGGTAGAGCCGCTCCTTCGCGCGCGTGATCGCGACGTACATCAGCCGGCGCTCCTCCTCGAGGCCGTCCGATTCGAGCACGCTGTTCTCGTGCGGGAACAGCCCTTCCTCGAGGCCCGTGATGAACACGGCCGAGAATTCGAGCCCCTTCGCCGCGTGCACCGTCATCAGTTGCACGGCATCCTGCCCGGCCTGCGCCTGGTTGTCGCCGGCCTCCAGCGACGCATGCGACAGGAAGCCGGCGAGCGGCGTCATCGTGTCGGGGTTCTGCGCCGGGTCGCCCGGCGATGCCGGATCGAGTACCTCGACCGCCGGATCGTCCGTCGCCGCGCCGAGCTCGGGCGCCGCGATCGCACCCGCGCGCAGCGGGATCGAGCGGGCCGGCGTGTCGAGCCCGTAGCCTTCCTCGGCGACGAACGCGGTGGCCGCGTTCACGAGTTCCTGCAAGTTCTCGAGACGGTCCTGCCCTTCGCGCTCGCCCTGGTAGAAATCGGCGAGGCCGCTCGCGCGCACGACGTACTCGACCGTGTCCGGCAAGTTCATCTGCTGCGTGTCGGCGCGCATCTTCGCGACCAGGTTCGCGAACCCGCCGAGGCTCGTGCCGGCCTTGCCCGTCACGTACGGAATCGCAGCGGCCATCGAGCAGCCGTATAGACGCGCGGCGTCGGCGAGCTGCTCGATCGAGCGCGCGCCGATCCCGCGGGTCGGGAAGTTCACCACGCGCACGAACGCCGTGTCGTCGTTCGGGTTGTCGATCAGGCGCAGGTACGCGAGCGCATGCTTCACTTCCTGGCGCTCGAAGAAGCGCAGGCCGCCGTACACGCGGTACGGGATGCCCGACGACATCAGCGTGTGCTCGATCGAGCGCGACTGCGCGTTGCTGCGGTACAGGACAGCCACTTCGCTGCGCGCCATCCCGGTGTTGATCAGCGAACGGATTTCTTCGACGATCCAGCCGGCTTCCTGCGAATCGGTGCTGGCCTCGTACACGCGCACGGGCTCGCCGTGGCCCGCGTCGGTGCGCAGGTTCTTGCCGAGGCGGTGCGCGTTGTTCGAAATCAGCTGGTTCGCCGCATCGAGGATGTTGCCGTGCGACCGGTAGTTCTGCTCGAGCTTGATCAGGTTGCGCACGCGGAATTCGTCTTCGAAATCGCGCATGTTGCCGACGTTCGCGCCGCGGAACGCGTAGATCGACTGGTCGTCGTCGCCGACCGCGAAGATCGCGTTCTGGCCGCCCGCGAGCATCTTGAGCCACGCATATTGCAGCTTGTTGGTGTCCTGGAACTCGTCGACGAGGATGTGCTTGAAACGCGCCTGGTAGTGCGCGCGCAGCGGCGCGTTGTACGCCAGCAGCTCGTAGCAGCGCAGCAGCAGCTCGGGGAAATCGACGACGCCCTCGCGCTGGCACTGCTGGTCGTACGCCTGGTACAGCTCGACGAACTTGCGGTTGAAGTTGTCGGTCGCGTCGACCTTGTCGGGACGCAGCCCCTGCTCCTTCGCGTTGTTGATGAAGTACTGGACGTTCTTCGGCGGGTACTTCTCGTCGTCGACGTTCGCGGCCTTCATCAGCCGCTTGATCGCGGACAGCTGGTCGGCCGTATCGAGGATCTGGAAGGTCTGCGGCAGGCCGGCGTCGCGCCAGTGCGTGCGCAGCATCCGGTTGCACAGGCCGTGGAACGTGCCGATCCACATCCCGCGCGTGTCGATCGGCATCATCGCCGACAGGCGCGCCATCATCTCGCGCGCGGCCTTGTTCGTGAAGGTGACGGCGAGCACGGTGGGCGGCGACGCGTAGCCCTGCTGGATCAGCCACGCGATGCGCGTGATCAGCACGCGGGTCTTGCCGCTGCCCGCCCCTGCGAGGATCAGCGCCGGTTCGTTCGGCAACGTGACGGCGGCGTGTTGTTCGGGGTTCAGATTGGCGAGCAGATCGGGCATGGAGCGGCGGCGGACGGGCGAGAAAAATGCGGACCCGACATTATAAGTCGGCGGCGCGATGCCGTTCCCGATCCGTTCGGTCGAGCGCCGCCAAGCGCGTTGCGGCCGCTTCGCGACAAGCCTGCGCCGGCAATGCGATGGCTGGTCGATGTGCATCCATTTATAATTGTCGGATTCGGCATCCAATTCACGCATTTTTCGGCAGATTTCCAACATGAGCGACAACACGCTTGCGAAGAGCTTCGAGCCCCATACCATCGAGTCCCAATGGGGGCCGGAGTGGGAAAAACGCGGCTATGCCGCCCCGGCGTTCGATCCGTCCCGCCCCGATTTCGCGATCCAGTTGCCGCCGCCGAACGTGACGGGCACGCTGCACATGGGCCACGCGTTCAACCAGACGATCATGGACGGCCTCGCCCGCTATCACCGGATGCTCGGCGAGAACACGCTGTGGGTGCCCGGCACCGACCACGCGGGGATCGCCACCCAGATCGTCGTCGAACGCCAGCTCGACGCGCAGGGCGTGTCGCGCCACGACCTCGGCCGCGAGAAGTTCGTCGAGCGCGTGTGGGAATGGAAGCAGCAGTCCGGTTCGACGATCACGGGCCAGGTGCGCCGCCTCGGCGCATCGACCGACTGGTCGCGCGAATACTTCACGATGGACGACAAGATGTCGGCCGCCGTGCGCGACGTGTTCGTCACGCTTCATGAACAGGGCCTGATCTACCGCGGCAAGCGCCTCGTCAACTGGGATCCGGTGCTGCTCACTGCGGTGTCGGATCTCGAAGTCGCGAGCGAAGAGGAAAACGGCCACCTGTGGCACATCCGCTACCCGCTCGTCGACGGCTCGGGCTCGCTGACCGTCGCGACGACGCGCCCCGAGACGATGCTCGGCGACGTCGCGCTGATGGTCCATCCGGAAGACGAGCGCTACGCACACCTGATCGGCAAGCTCGTCACGCTGCCGCTGACCGGCCGCGAGATCCCGGTGATCGCCGACGACTACGTCGACCGCGAGTTCGGCACGGGCGTCGTGAAGGTCACGCCCGCGCACGACTTCAACGACTACCAAGTCGGCCTGCGCCACAACCTCGTGCCGATCGAGATCCTGACGCTCGACGCGAAGATCAACGATAACGGCCCCGAGCAGTATCGCGGCCTCGACCGCTTCGACGCGCGCAAGGCGATCGTCGCCGATCTCGACGCGCTGGGTTTCCTCGACTCCGTGAAGCCGCACAAGCTGATGGTGCCGCGCGGCGACCGCACGGGCGTCGTGATCGAGCCGATGCTGACCGACCAGTGGTTCGTCGCGATGACGAAGGCGGCGCCGGAAGGCACGTTCAATCCCGGCAAGTCGATCACCGAAACGTCGCTCGACGTCGTGCGCAGCGGCCAGATCAAGTTCGTCCCGGAAAACTGGACGACCACCTACTACCAGTGGCTCGAGAACATCCAGGACTGGTGCATCTCGCGCCAGCTGTGGTGGGGCCACCAGATCCCCGCGTGGTACGGCGAGAACGGCGAGGTGTTCGTCGCGCGCAGCGAGGAAGACGCGCGCGCGAAGGCCGCCGCACAGGGCTACACGGGCGAACTGAAGCGCGACGAAGACGTGCTCGACACGTGGTTCTCGTCGGCGCTGGTACCGTTCTCGTCGCTCGGCTGGCCGAACGAGACGCCTGAACTGAAGCACTTCCTGCCGTCGTCGGTGCTCGTCACGGGCTTCGACATCATCTTCTTCTGGGTCGCCCGGATGGTGATGATGACCACGCACTTCACCGGCAAGGTGCCGTTCCATACCGTCTACGTGCACGGCCTCGTGCGCGACGCGGAAGGCCAGAAGATGTCGAAGAGCAAGGGCAACACGCTCGACCCGATCGACATCGTCGACGGCATCGACCTCGAAACGCTGGTCGCGAAACGCACGACGGGCCTGATGAATCCGAAGCAGGCCGCGACGATCGAGAAGAAGACGCGCAAGGAATTCCCGGACGGCATTCCCGCGTTCGGCACCGACGCGTTGCGCTTCACGATGGCGTCGATGGCGACGCTCGGCCGCAACGTGAACTTCGACCTCGCGCGCTGCGAAGGCTACCGCAACTTCTGCAACAAGCTGTGGAACGCGACGCGCTTCGTGCTGATGAACTGCGAAGGCCACGACTGCGGCGCCGACAAGCCGGAAGTCTGCGGCGCAGGCGACTGCGGCCCCGGCGGCTACCTCGATTTCTCGGCGGCCGACCGCTGGATCGTGTCGCTGCTGCAGCGTACCGAGGCCGACATCGCGAAGGGCTTCGCCGACTACCGCTTCGACAACGTCGCGACCAGCATCTACAAGTTCGTGTGGGACGAGTACTGCGACTGGTATCTCGAACTCGCGAAGGTGCAGATCCAGAACGGCACGCCGGAACAGCAGCGCGCCACGCGCCGCACGCTGCTGCGCGTGCTCGAGACGGTGCTGCGCCTCGCGCACCCGGTCATCCCGTTCATCACCGAAGCGCTCTGGCAGAAGGTCGCGCCGCTCGCGGGCCGCTATCCGCAAGGCAAGGCCGAGGGCGAAGCGTCGCTGATGACGCAGGCCTATCCGGTTGCCAACCTGCAGAAGATCGACGAGGCGTCCGAGCAGTGGGCGGCCGACCTGAAGGCGATCGTCGACGCATGCCGCAACCTGCGCGGCGAGATGAACCTGTCGCCGGCGACGAAGGTGCCGCTGCTCGCGGCCGGCGATGCCGAGCGCCTGCGCTCGTTCGCGCCGTACGTCCAGGCGCTCGCGCGCCTGTCGGAAGTGCAGATCCTCGCGGACGAAGCGACGCTCGACCGGCAAGCGCACGGCGCGCCGATCGCGATCGTCGGCCCGAACAAGCTGGTGCTGAAGGTGGAAATCGACGTCGCGGCCGAACGCGAGCGCCTGTCGAAGGAAATCGCGCGCCTGACGGGCGAGATCGCGAAGTGCCACGCGAAGCTCGGTAACGAGGCATTCGTCGCGAAAGCGCCGCCGGCCGTGGTCGAACAGGAGCAGAAACGCGTCGCCGAATTCCAGAGCACGCTCGAGAAACTGCGTGCGCAGCTCGATCGGTTGCCCGCGTAACAAACCGTAAGGCCGTTTGCGTTCACTATAATGCGGACGTGAACATACATCGTCTGACAAGTCGATTACAGGAATAAAGGTTCGATCATGTTGAAAGTCACCAAGGCGGTATTCCCCGTTGCCGGCCTCGGCACGCGGTTCCTGCCGGCAACGAAGGCGAGCCCGAAGGAAATGCTGCCGGTCGTCGACAAGCCGCTGATCCAGTACGCAGTCGAGGAAGCGATCGCCGCGGGCATCACCGAGATGATCTTCGTCACCGGGCGCAGCAAGCGCGCGATCGAGGATCATTTCGACAAGTCGTACGAGGTCGAAGCCGAGCTCGAGGCGCGCGGCAAGGAAAAGCTGCTCGAGCTCGTGCGCAGCATCAAGCCGAGCCATGTCGACTGCTTCTACGTGCGCCAGCCGGAAGCGCTCGGCCTCGGCCATGCGGTGCTGTGCGCGGAGAAGCTGGTGGCCGACAACCCGTTCGCGGTGATCCTCGCGGACGACCTGCTCGACGGCAACCCGCCCGTGATGAAGCAGATGGTCGATGTGTTCGACCACTATCACAGCTCGGTGATCGGCGTCGAAGAGATCCCGCCGTCGGAAACGAAGTCGTACGGGATCGTCGACGGCAAGGAATGGGAAGAGTCGATCGTCAAGATGTCGGCGATCGTCGAGAAGCCCGCGCCGGAAGTCGCGCCGTCGAACCTCGGCGTGGTCGGCCGCTACATCCTGAAGCCGCGGATCTTCGAACACCTGCGCGCGCTGAAGCCGGGCGCGGGCGGCGAGCTGCAGCTCACCGATGCGATCCAGGCGCTGCTCGCCGACGAACAGGTGCTGGCCTACAAGTACCAGGGTACGCGCTACGACTGCGGCAGCAAGCTCGGCTACCTGAAGGCGACGGTCGAATTCGCGCTGCGCCACCCGGAAGTCGGCGCGGAATTCGACGAATACCTGCGCACGCGCGGCGGCGCGCAACCGGCCGCCTGAGCGCGGCAAGGGCTCGCCCCGGCGGGGCCGCCCTCACCTCACCGGCTGGCGCTCAGCGCGCTTCGGCCGGCTTCACCGAGACGACGCCCGGCATTCCGCCCGCGTCGTCTTTTTTCGTCTTCACGAGCCAGCCGCCGCCATCGCCGAACGGCAGCTTCGCGAGCGCGCTCTTCACGAGCGCCGGCGCGGCCTGCTGCGTGGCCGGTTCGCGGTCGCGCAGCGCGGCCGTCACGCGATAGACGTCGGCGCCCGATTTCGCATCGACGAAACGCAACGTCAGCACGTGGCGATACACGCTACCCGCGAACGGCAGCGCGGGCGGCGACGGCCCGTCGACCGTCACGCACGCGCTGCTCGCGGCGCCGCACTGGTCGGCGCTGGCCGCGACCGCCGCCGGCTGCGTCGCATACGCGATCGACAGCCGGTAGCGCGCGTCCTTGAGCGGCTGCGCGTCGAAACCGCGGCGCGCGAGTTCGTCGCGCACGAGCGTCTCGATCTGCCGGTATTCGGCATCGTTGGCCTGCGCGGCCGTCCGGACGAAATCGTAGCCGTGCGCGCCGGATGCGAATGCATTCGGCTGCCCGACCGCACTCACGCCGCTCGTCACGCCGGCGCAACCCGTCAACAACGACGCCGCCAGCGCGGTCGCTGCCCATTCCTTTCTCATGGCTTTCCCCAATCCTGCCGTCGCGCCCGGCCCTGTCAGGCGGACGGCTCGTCGATCGCGGGCAGCGACACCGTCACCGCGGTGCCGACACCCACTTCGCTGTCGACCGACACGCTGCCCCCATGGCGCGTGACGACCGTCTTCACGAATGCCATGCCGAGCCCGGAACCCGGGATCTCGGGCCGCTCGCCGGCATGGAATCGCTTGAAACGCTCGAACAGATGCCGATGATCTTCCGGCGCAATGCCGTACCCCTGATCGCGAATCGTACAGAACATCCGCTTCGACGCGTGCTCGACCGTCAGCGTACACGTGATCACGGTGTCGGACGGACTGTATTTGACTGCGTTGTTCAGCAGGTTCACGAACGCGCGCGTAATCAGCGAGCGGTCCGCGCGCACCCAGCACATGTCGGCGCCGACGTCGGTGTCGATGCGGATGTGCTTCGCCTGCGCCTGCGGCCATACCTCGTCGCTCGCATCGATCAGCACGTCGACGAGGCTCGTCGCTTCGAGCTGGTACGCCTGCGACTCCGCGCGCGCCAGCTGCACGAACTCGTCGGCAAGCGACAGCGCGCGGTGCGCGTAGCGCTCGACCCGCGCGAGCAGCCCGCGCATCGCATCGGTGTCGACGCGGTCGCGCTCGATCTCGACGAGCGCGAGGATCGAAGCCTGCGGCGAGCGCATGTCGTGCGACAGCAGGTGCAGCGCTTCCTCGCGATGCCGCTCGGCCGCGTGCAGTTCGGTCACGTCGACGAGGCCGGCAATCCAGCCCGTCACGCGGCCCTGCGCATTCGTGCAGGCGGCGTAGCGTAACAGATGGTCAAGCCCGTCGCGATCGCGCACCTCGATGCCGCGCGCCATCGCGTCGTGCTCGGCCTCGAGCGTCGGGTCGAGCGCGGCCGGCCAGTGCTCGCGGATCGCCGCATCGTGTTCGGCGTTGCCGTCGACGGTCTTCATGAACGTCAGCTCGCCGAGCGCGGCGCGCAGCGGCCGCCCTTCCGGCAGCGGCAGCGCGAGGCGCGACCCGTAGCGCTTCGCCGCATGGTTCGCGATCAGCACGGTGCCGTCCAGGTCGGTCACGAAGATCGGCTCAGGCATGCTGTCGAGACTGTCCCACACGAAGCGCTTCATGTCCTGCACGCGCTGCGCGGCTTGCGCCATCAGCGCCATCTGGCGCTCGAGCACGTCGCCGCCGACGCTGCGCGTGCGCGGCGCCTCGGGCAGCAGGTGCGGCTCGTCGGCGAGCCGCTGCAGTTCGCGGCGCAGGTACGACATCGTCATTTCGAGGCGCCGCCAGTTCCAGATCGGGTAGACAGCGATCAGCCCGAAGATCGCCGGCGCCGGCGACAGCCAGATGCGCGCCTCGAACAGCAGCGCCGTGCTCGCGACGACGGCGAGCGCGGCGAGGCTCAGCGTCAGCAGCAGCGCGCGCCACGGCGACAGCATCAGGAAGCCGCCCAGCAGCGCGGCGAGCGGCAGCAGCGACGCGGCGAACAGCCCCGCGCGCGACGCCGGCGAGATCGCGCTGCCGGTCGCCAGCATGTCGAGCACGTTGGCGTGGATATACACGCCGGCGAGCGGGCCGAAATCGCCGGATACGGGCGTCGCGAAACGGTCGTACAGCCCTGAAGCGGTCACGCCGACGACGACGATCTTGCCGCGCAGCGCGTCGGGCTTCACGCGCCCCTCGAGCACGTCGTCGAACGACAGCGTCGGATAAGCGGGCGTGTTGCGGCTGAACGGGATCAGGTAGCGGCCGTCGCCGGCCGCGTCGTGCGCCAGGTCGTGCGCGTTCGCGCCCGGCGCGCCGCCGGCCGGATGCAGCCGGCCGGCCTGGATCGCGCGGTACACGGGCACCATCAGTTGCGGCCAGCGCACGCGGCCGTCGCTTTCGAACAGCGCGACGCTGCGCACGATACCGTCGGGATCGACTTCGAGGTTGATGTGGCCGAGCCCAGTCGCGCGCGCCGCGAGCGCGGCCACCGGCGGTTCGACGGTACGCGTGCCGTCCGCCTGCTCGGGGCTCAGCAGCACGGGCAGGAAGGTCGGCACGTGGCTCATCGCGTCCGCGAACGCGCGATCCTCCTGCGACGGCTCGGTGAACAGCACGTCGTAGACGACGGCGGCCGGCTGCGCGCGCGCCAGCGTGTCGAGCAGCCGCGCATGCACGTCGCGCGACCACGGCCAGCGGCCGAGCGCCGACACGCTCTGGTTGTCGATGTCGACGACGACCACGTCAGGGGACAGCGGCAGGCTGCGCAGCATCAGCAGCCGGTCGTAGATCAGCCCGTCGACGCTCGACGACAGGCGGCCGAGCGCACACGCGAGGATGACCGCGATCCCGAGGCAGCCGATCGCGATCCATTCGATCAGGAAGCGGCGGCCGAGATGCCGCCGCGGGGAAACGGAGTCGGGTTTCATGCGCCGCGGGTCAGCGCGACAGCGTGAACGCGCTGACCGGACTGGTCTTCTCGTAGAACTTGCCGCCTTCGAACTCTTCGACGGTCACTGCCCAGAAATAATCGCCCGGCGGCAGGTGCGCGACGGTGATCTGGCGCGCGCGCAGGCCGACCTGGTCGACGACCGGTGCGCTCAGGTCCGTCGAGCGCGACAGCACGAACCGGTAGCGCGCGTCCTTGCCCGAACCGTTCGGCGACCAGCGGAACCCGTAGCCATCCGCGCCGGGCGACGCGCTCGCGTCGAGCCCCATCACGCGGCGTTCGAACGCATAGGTGCGCGGCAGCCCCTCGAGGCCGTTGGCATCGATCGCGGCGATCCGCACGAAGTAGTTCCCGTTCGGCACGTCGCGGAAGACCGCGCGCGGCGCATCGGTGCGCGTTTCGCGGAACAGGTCGAGCAGCCCCGCATCGTGCGCGAGCTGCACGCGATACGCATGCGCGTTCGCCAGCGGCGCGACGTCGAACGCGACGTCGGGCTCGT
Organism: Burkholderia sp. MS455; assembly: GCF_016899445.1. Classification (NCBI taxonomy): domain Bacteria; kingdom Pseudomonadati; phylum Pseudomonadota; class Betaproteobacteria; order Burkholderiales; family Burkholderiaceae; genus Burkholderia; species Burkholderia sp. MS455. The sequence continues at coordinate 1,523,015 of NZ_CP041779.1, read as the reverse complement.
CCTGCACCTTGTCGGGATGCGCGAGCGCCGGCGCGGCCAGCAGCGCGACAGGCGCGCCGACCGCGCCGGACGACGTCGCGACGCTGCCGAAGTTCGCATGCACGAGCGTCGAGCGGGCCGATTGCCGGCCGCCCGCGACCCCGACGGTGCCGTCGAGCACTTCGACGCGCGTCGACGCACTGCCGGCCGCGTCGTAGTTCACGCGAAAGCGCGTGCCGCGCACGCCGGCCACGACCGACGGCGAGCGGATCTGGAAGCGATCGTCGCGCTTCTTCAGATGAGTGACTTCGCTGTCGACCGAGCCGCGCGTGAGTTCGAACTGGCGATCGAGCGTGCCGGTCAGCACCGTGCGGCGCAGCGCCTTCAGGTCGAGCTGGCTGTCGGGCGGCAGGCTCATGTGCGTGCCGTCGGCGAGTTCGATCGTCACGAAGCCGTTCGCGCCCGTGCGCACGCGGTCGCCCTCGGCGAGCGTCGCGTCGTTCGCCAGCGGCGCGTACGCGTCGCCGGACGCGCGCTCGGCCGTGCCCTGCACCGCGACGACGCGCGCGGTCAGCTTTTCCTTGCGCAGGCGCGCGACCGGCAGCTTCAGCGCGACGCCGGGCTGCAGGTGCTTCGGCGCGGGCACGCCGTTGATCTGCTGGAGCAGTTGCCAATCGTCCGCGCCCTGCAGGTAGCGCGCGGCGACGTCGTACAGCGTGTCGCCGGCCTGCGTGCGGTAGACGACCGTCTTGCCCGCGGCAGCGGGAGGCTGTGCTGCAGCATGCTGCGCGGCGAACGCAAACGCGACCGCGCAGGCCGTGCGCAGGTTCGCGGTACGCTGCGTGATTCCCGACGTCACTCCGGTTCTCCCTGGCCGACCCGCTCGAGCCGGTAGCCGTAGCCGTAGATCGGCGCGAGGCGATAGCCGTTTTCGGGCCGCAGGCCGAGCTTGGTACGCAGCATCGAGATGTGCGTATCCATCGTGCGCGACGGGATGTCGGTCGCCTGCTTCCACACGAGATCGAGAATGTGCGCGCGCGACAGCGGCCGGTCGAGATGCTGGAACAGCAGCAGCGCGAGCTCGAATTCCTTCTGCGTCAGGCTCACCGGCTTGTCGCCGACGTAGGCCTGCTTCAGGTTCACGTCGAAACGGAATTGATCGAATTCGCGGACGGTCGCCTCGGCGTTGACCGGATACGCGCGGCGCAGCAGCGAGCCGATGCGCGCGCGCAGGATCGGGCCCGACACGGGCTTGACCACGTAGTCGTCGGCGCCGGCGTTGAGGATCTGCGTGATCCCCGCCTCGTCGTCGCGGCTCGTCATGAAGATGATCGGCAGGCTGTGCTCGGTCTGGTTGGCGCGCACCCACTTGAGCACTTCCTCGCCGGACATGTCGGGCACGTTCCAGTCGAGCACCAGCAGATCGAACGTTTCGCGCTGCAGACGCTTCTTCAGGGCCTTGCCTTCCTTGAACGCATAGCATGTATGGCCAACGGCAGTCAGCGTTTGACTGACGAAATCCGTCTGGGCCGGATCGTCATCCAGTACAGCAATTCTCATAGCACCCCGCAAAGCGAAATCGATTCGTCCAGTTCAGCTCCCCGGCACCCACCCTACCGCACAGCACGCGCGCAGCTTCCGGATACCGGCCGGCGAGCCGTCGTTCGCCGCTCGCGCCACCTGCGCAAACCGGCGACCCCGGCTAAATATCTCAAAAACGGGGCACGGACGAACCGGCGATTTCATCATAGTAGTATGAAATTCGCCAATAAATTGCGCGGACTACCGTTCTTTCTTCGAATAATCCTTCCCGTCGCGCAATCCGACGCCTAATCGACGCCCGCGATGCGGGCCACCGGCTCGGCGAAATCGTCGGCAGGCAGGCGCCGCAACAGCGGTTGCGACAGCGCCGGTTGTGCAAGCATCCGTTGCAACTGCCCGCGCACGCGCTCCCACGCGGTGGCCGCGTAGTCCGGCTGGCCCGCCGCCCATGCCTGCGCCAGATCGAACACGCGCTCGATCGTCGCACCGCAGTAGGTCGGGCCCGAGCCGTCGTCCTGTGCGGCATCGCGCAGCCGCTCGTCGAGCCACTCGGCCAGCCACGGCATCTCGACTGCTGCCGAATCCGCATAGGCCTCCAGCGCGGCACGCGCGTGGCGGTCCTGTTGCGGATCGAGCTCGATACGGCTCAATTCCGACGCGCGCTCGGGCGCAATGCATTCCGCTCCGGACGGACTTCGATAGGTCCCTGGTCTGAAGGACATGTCCTCTCCCCGTTGTACGACGGTACCGCCAGGCATGGCCCCCGTGCCCGCCGTACGACGTACCGTGGCCGGCGCCTCCACTGCAAGCGGACGACCGGCCGGGTCAGTATACGCAGCCGTTCACGAAGCGAGGTTTAAGAATTGTCAGAGGCTCGACCGGAAGCGCTTTCCAATGGAACAGGAGCCTGGGCGAGGGTCTTCGCTGGTTCTTGTGTAGCGCCTTTGGCGCGTTTCCAATGCAAATGAGCCTGTTGTTGGCCCGCGCACCGCGAGCGGACGCCGCGGCCGGGCGCGCGAGGCAGGCCGTCAGCGGCGGCGCATCAGGAACACGAAGGTCTTGTCCTGTGTCGTCGATTCGACGATCTCGTTGCCCGTCTGCTTCGCGAACGCGGCGAAATCGCGCTGCGAGCCGGGATCGGTCGCGAGCACCTTGAGGATCTGCCCGCTTTCCATATCGGCAAGCGCTTTCTTGGCACGCAGGATCGGCAACGGGCAATTGAGCCCGCGCGCGTCCACTTCCTTGTGAATCTGCATCGGCTGTCGACCTTCGAATGTCGCGCCACACGAGGCGCGGGAGGAAGCCGCGATTTTACCGCAGCGCCGCCCCGCCCGCCCGGGCAGCCCACGGCGCCGCGCCGCGGGCACCGGCGTCACGCGCCGGAGAAGCCACCCGCGAGCCGTTCGCGCAGGTGCCGTACGAGCGCGCGCACCGCGCTCGGCACGACCGGGCTGTACGGGCGGATCGCGAAGATGTGGTCGCCGAACGCGCCCGACGGCCGCCAGCCGTCGAGCAGCGCGACGAGCCGGCCGGCGTCGAGATCGCGCCGCGCGCTGAAATCGGGCAGCAGCGCGATGCCGAGCCCGCCGAGCGCGGCCTCGCGCATCGCCTCGCTGTTGTTCGCCGCGAAACTGCCGCGCACCGGCACGCTCACGCGCTGGCGCCGCCGGCCGTCCGGCTCGAAGCTCCATGCGGCCGGTTCGTTGTCGCGCAGGTAGCACAGGCAGCTGTGATCGACGAGTTCGCTCGGGTGCCGCGGCGCGCCGCGCGCGTCGAGGTAGTCGCGGCTCGCGACGAGCAGCGAGCGCGTGTCGCACAGCTTCCACGCGACGTGGGTTTGCGGCGCGGTGGTCGTATGGCGGATCGCGAGGTCGAAGCCTTCCTGCGTCAGCGAATGCAGCCGGTCCGACAGGTCGAGCTCGATGTGCACGCCCGGATGCTGCCGCAGGAAATCGGGCAGGTGCGGCACGACCTGCTGGCGCCCGAGCGCGACCGGCGCCGTCACGCGCAGCAGGCCGCGCGGCTCGCCGGCCAGGTCCTTCACGCGCGCGAAATGCTGCCCGATCGACTCGAACGCGTCGCGCGTGCTGTCGACGAGCGTCTGGCCCGCATCGGTGAGCCGCACGCTGCGCGTCGTGCGGCGCACGAGCGGCACGCCGGCCGCCTTTTCGAGATCGGCGATGCGCTGGCTCATCGCGGCCTTGCTGATGCCGAGCCGCTGCGCGGCGGCCGTGAAACTGCCGGCCGCGGCCAGCACCGTCAGCGAATGGATATGCGGCCAGAGCGCCTGGACATTTTGCTGATTCATTCGCCGATTATTCAGAATTCTGAACAGTGAATCAAGTTTCGCGGCCTTCTCCCGCGCGGCCGGTTTCCCTAGACTGGGTTCCGTTCCCCCTTCATCCCCCAGGAGACACGATGAATCCGGTTCCCGCGTACACATCCGACGCCGACGTCGGCCATTATGTCGACGGCGCGCCCGTCGCCGGCCGCAGCGGCCGCTTCCAGGACGTCCTCAACCCGGCGCTCGGCCGCGCGGTGCGCCGCGTGGCGCTTGCCGACGACAGCGAAGTGCAGCGGGCCGTCGCTTCGGCCAACGCGGCGTTCCCGGCCTGGGCCGAGACGCCGCCGATCCGTCGCGCGCGCGTGCTGCACCGCTTCCTGCAGCTGATGAACGAGCACCGCGACACGCTCGCGGCAATCATCACGGCCGAGCACGGCAAGGTGTTCTCCGACGCGCAGGGCGAAGTCGCGCGCGGCATCGATATCGTCGAATTCGCATGCGGCGTGCCGCAGCTGCTGAAGGGCGACTTCACCGACCAGGTCAGCACCGGCATCGACAACTGGACGATGCGCCAGCCGCTCGGCGTGGTCGCGGGCATCACGCCGTTCAACTTCCCGTGCATGGTGCCGTGCTGGATGTTCCCGGTCGCGATCGCGACGGGCAACACGTTCGTGCTGAAGCCGAGCGAGCGCGATCCGTCGGCGGCACTGTTCATCGCCGACCTGCTCACGCAGGCCGGGCTGCCGGCCGGCGTGTTCAACGTCGTGCAGGGCAACAAGGACGCGGTCGACGCATTGCTCGACCATCCGGACGTGCAGGCCGTCAGCTTCGTCGGCTCGACGCCGATCGCGGCCTACGTGCAGCAGCGCGCGGTGCAGTCGGGCAAGCGCGTGCAGGCGCTCGGCGGCGCGAAGAACCATCTCGTCGTGATGCCCGATGCGAACATCGAGCAGGCGGTCGACGCGCTGATCGGCGCCGCGTACGGGTCGGCCGGCGAGCGCTGCATGGCGATCAGCATCGCGGTGCTGGTCGGCGACGTGGCCGACCGGATCGTGCCGGCGGTCGCCGAGCGCGCACGCAAGCTGGTGATCGGCGACGGCATGCAACCGGAAGTCGAGATGGGCCCGATCGTCACCGGCGAAGCGCTGAAGCGCATCGAAGGCTATATCGAGCAAGGCGTGAGCGAAGGCGCGCAACTGGTGGTCGACGGGCGCGGGCTGCGCGTGCCGGGCCGCGAGGCAGGCTTCTTCACCGGCGGCACGCTGTTCGATCACGTGACGCCCGACATGCGGATCTACAAGGAAGAAATCTTCGGGCCCGTGCTCGGCTGCGTGCGCGTGAAGGATTTCGGCGAAGCGGTCGACCTGATCAACGCGCACGAATTCGGCAACGGCGTGTCGTGCTTCACGAGCGACGGCGGCATCGCGCGCGAATTCGCGCGGCGCATCCAGGTCGGGATGGTCGGCATCAACGTGCCGATTCCGGTGCCGATGGCGTGGCACGGCTTCGGCGGCTGGAAGAAGAGCCTGTTCGGCGACATGCATGCGTACGGCGAGGAAGGCGTGCGTTTCTACACGCGCCAGAAGTCGGTGATGCAGCGCTGGTCGTCGAGCATCGGCAAGGGCGCCGAATTCGCGATGCCGACCGCGAAGTAAGCCGGCCGGTGCGCCGCCCGCCTGACCGATCGGCGGGCGGTGCGCCGGCAGAACGCGTCAGCCGGCTTTCTTGCCGTGCGCACCGTCGGCGGTCGGCAGGTACGACAGTTCGAGCCGGTACGCGAGCGCGACGAACAGGCTCTGCGCGAGGCCCATCGTGGCCGTCAGCGCACGGAACCCGAACGTCTCGCTGTCCTGCACCATCAGCGTCACCTCGGCCTCCCGCGCGAGCGGGCTCATCCGGCTGTCGGTGATCGCGATCAGGCGCGCGCCGCGTTGCACGGCCTGCTGCGCGACCTGCACGGTCTCGTCCGCATACGGCATGAACGAGACGACGATCATCACGTCGCCGTTGCGCACCGACCGGATCTGCCCGAGATGCATGCTGCCGAGCGCACTGAACAGCCCGATGCGCTTGTCGGTGTGCTGCAGCGCATAGTCGAGATACACCGCGATCGGAAATGCGCGCCGCGAGCCGGCGATCCAGATCGCCTGCGTGTCGGCGAGCAGCTCGACGGCTTGCGCGAGCGCCTGCGGGTCGAGCGTCTGCCGCAACTGCTGCATCCCGGCAATGCTGCCCTTGATGAATTCGTCGGCGATCTGCTCGGGCTGCAGGCTCGACGAGCCCGATTCGATCACGTCGCGCAGCCGCAGGTTGTATGCGCGCCCCGGCGCGATCTGCTGCGCAAGCCCTTCGCGGAACAGCCGCTGCATCTCGGAGAAGCCGGAGAAGCCGAAATGCTTCGCGAAGCGCACGACGGCCGACGGCTGGACGCCGCACGCTTCCGCGAGCGACTGGATGCCTTCCAGGCCCAACTGGTCCCGATGCGTTTCCACGTGGCGCGCAATGACCTTCAGGCGATTGCTGAGGCTGTCGTATTCCTGCGTCAGGTGCTGCAGGAACTGCTCGACGGTGGCGGGAGGTTTCTCGGATGAACTCATCGGATAGCGCGAAGTTGACGGCCCCGGTGCGCGCGCGATGCTGACGGATGCGGCCCGAGGCTCACCTGGATACATGCATGAAGGGCGAATTTAATCACGTTTGCGGCACGGCCCGCGCCGCGCGTTTCGCTCCCACGCGCTCGATCATCACCTGCACACGCTCCACGGCAAGGCTGGAAACGATTGTCCAACGCTCTCGCGGCGTCGTAAAGATTAGGGCGTCTACCGAGACTATCGACGCCGACGGCCGGCGCGAAGCGGCGCGCAGTGCGCCGCATCCGGCCTGCCCTGCTCAACGATAGTCGACCCACACACCGCCCGCGTCGGCGGAACGCACGCAGTTCTCGACCCATCGGACGCCCTCGACGCCCGCGTGGACGTCCGGAAAGCGGATGCCCTTCAGCGCCGCGGCGTCGCCGCGATCAGCCGCGTCCATCGCGAGCGCGAAGCGCGCGTAGAGATTCGACCAGGCCTCGAACAGCCCTTCCGGATGCCCGGCGCCGATGCGATCCTCGCGCAACGCATTCGGATGCAGGTAACCCATCCCGCGATCGAGCACCTGCGCGGGCTGCCCCTGCACTTCGTAGCGCAACTGGTTCGGATGCTCGTCCCACCATTCGATGCTCGCCTTCGAACCGATCACCCTCACCTTCTGGCTGTGCATCGAACCCGCGTTCACCGCGCTCGACCACACGTAGCCGATCGCGCCCGTGTCGTATTCCATGATCGTGAACGCGTTGTCCTCGAGCGGCGCGCGGCTCTTCACGAAGCTCTGCCGCGAACACATCAGCCGCCGGATCTTCAGCTCGGGCGCCATCACCTCGGAGATGTACAGCGGATGCGTGCCGATGTCGCCGAGCACGTAGCTCGGACCCGCGAATTTCGGGTCGACGCGCCAGCGCGCGGCCGCGCTCGCGGCCTCGACGCCTTCGCTGTGGAAGCCGTGCGCGAACTGCATCTGCACGATGCGGATCTCGCCGAGATCGCCGCGCGCGATCATCTCGCGCGCCTGTTCGATCATCTGGTGACCCGAATAGCCGTATGCGACGCCGACGATCCGGTTCTTCTCGACCGACAGGCGCTGCAGCGTCTCGGCCTCGTCGGTCGTGAAGCACAGCGGCTTCTCGCAGACCGCGTGCAGCCCCGCGTTCAGCGCGGCGCGGCAGATCTCGAAGTGCGTGTTGTTCGGCGTCGCGATCGACACCGCGCGAATGCCGTCCGGGCGGCGCGCCTCGGCGTCGAACATCGTCGCGTAGTCGGGATAGCAGCGCTCGGCCGCGACGCCGAGCTTCACGCCGAACTGGCGGCCGCGTTCGGGATCGATGTCGAACGCGCCGGCGACCAGCTCGAAGCTGCCGTCGCGCAGCGCCGCCGACCGGTGGCTGTAGCCGATCTGGCTGCCGAGCCCGCCGCCGACCATGCCCCAGCGAATCGAGTGTCCAAGCAGAATCTGTCCGTCAATCATGATGGTGGTGTTCCTGGTCCGTGTTCAGGGTTTCGGTAGTGCGAATGTTCATGCGAAGCCTGCCGACGCGAGAAACGCGCGGCTCGCGGCGACGTCGCGCAGGCTCGTGCCCGCATTGCGCGGATCGCGCTCCTGCTCGATCGTGATGTAGCCCGCGTAGCCGATGTCGTCGAGCGCGTGCCGGATCGACCGGTAGTCGAGCACGCCGGTGCCGATCGGGCACATCACGCCGCGCGCGCATGCGGCGAAGAACGCGATGTGCTCGCCCATCACCGCGTCGTACACGGCCTTGTCGATATCCTTGAAATGCACGTAGTCGACGCGCGCCGCATGGCGGCGCAGCCAGGCCTCCGGGTCCATGCCCGAGTAGTACAGGTGGCCCGTATCGAGACAGAGGCCGACCGTGTCGGCCGGAAGATCGGCGACGATCCGGTCGATTTCGTCCGCGAACTCGATGTAGCCGCCCGCATGCGGATGGATCACCGCGCGCACGCCGAACTCGTCGCGCGCGATCGTCGCGATCTGCCGGATGTGCTCGACCATCCGCGCCCAGCGTTCGCCGGACAGCCGCGGCGCGCGATCGGCGTGGCCGGCCGCGTAATCGCGTTCTTCATGCCCCCAGTCCATCGCGACCAGGTACGGCGCCGCGTGGCGCTGCCCGTGCTGCGTCGGCAGCTTCGGCAGCCGCGAGATCAGCGCGCAGATCTCGCGCGTCTGGCGCAGCAGGTTCGGCAGGTTCTCCGACGACACTAGATCGTCGAAGATCGTGCCGGCGGTGATGCTCAGGCGCTGCCGCTCGAGCTCGGCGCTCACCACGTCGAGTTCGAGCGGGATATAGCCGTACGGCCCGAGCTCGATGCCCGAGTAGCCGGCCTGCGCGGCTTCGGCGAGCACGTGCCGCCACGGCGGCAGGTGCGGGTTCTTCACGTCGTCGACGCCCCAGCAGCAGGGTGCGCAACCAATCTTCATCGTCATGTTGGTCAGTCCGGCAGAAAAGCGGCGCACGGCCGCACGAGTCGTCGCGACGCGGCCACGGTTCAGCCGCGATAGAACGCGGGGCGCTCGGCCATCGCGATCGGTTCGACCGCACCGCTCTTTTGCGCACGCACGCAGGCGTCGGCCGCGACCGCCGCCGCGTAGCCGTCCCAGGCCGACGGGCCCGTCAGCGCACCCTGCCGCACGCCGTCGATGAACGCCTGCAGCTCGACGTCGTACGACGCGATGAAGCGCTCCTTCCAGTCGGTCATGATGTCGACCGATTGCCGCGCCGCGCGCTTGAGCCCCACGGCCGGCGGATCCGGCAGCTTCGCGATGCCCTGCTCGCCGACCACCTCGCACTGGATGTCATAGCCGTACTGGCAGTTCACGAAGATCTCGACGTCGATGCGCACGCCGCTCGCGGTTTCCAGCAGCACGATCTGCGGATCGGCGAGATGCGCGGACGCATGGCGCGTCTTCTTCGGATAAACGACCTGCGCGCTTGCGTAATCCTCGCCGAGCAGCCAGCGCAGCACGTCGAGCTCGTGGATCAGCGTGTCGGTGATCGCCATGTCGGTCGTGTAGCGCTCGCCGACCGACTGGTTGCGGTGCGCGCAATGCAGCATCAGCGGCGCGCCGATCTCGCCGCTGTCGATCACGCGCTTCAGCGCGCGATAGCCTTCGTCGTACGGCCGCATGAAGCCGACCTGCACGAGCCGCTTGCCGTGCGCGACTTCCGCTTCGACGATCCGCATGCAGCCGTCGGCCGTGACGGCGAGCGGTTTTTCGCAGAACACGGGCTTGCCGTGCGCGATCGCGTCGAGCACGAACGCTTCGTGGGTCGGCCCCCACGACGTGACGAGCACGGCCTGCACGTCGGCGGCCGCAACCACTTCATGGCCGTCGCCGTAGATCTCGGCATCGAGCCCGTATTTCGTCACCGCATCGCGCGCCTGCTGCGGATCGATGTCGTTGACGGCCACGACGCGCGCGCCGGACAGCGTGCGGGTCAATCTGCGGATATGGTCCTGGCCGATCGCGCCGCAGCCGATCACGCCGATTTGCAAGGTCATCCGGGAGTCTCCAGTCGTTTCATCAGCGGCGCGGCCCGTGCCGCGCCGGTCGGTAATCGTTCAGCGCGCCGTGCGATCGAAATGACGATCGACGTAGCGCTGGATCGTGTCGCGCATGTAGCGCGACGATGCTTCCGCGCGGTCCTCCCACGCGAACACGCACGACGACATCACGCCGTCGAAGCCCGCGGCGCCGAGCGCGCGGAAAAACACGTCCCAGTCGATCTCGCCCTGCCCGATGTCGAGATGCTGGTGCACGCGGATCTGGTTCGAACCCGGCGGGTTCACGATGTAGCGCAGCTGGCTGCTCTTGCGGTGGTCGAAGGTGTCGGCCACGCGCACGTGCGCGAGGATCGGCGCGGCCTGTGCGATCATCGCGGCCATGTCGTCGCCGTAGTAGAACGTGTGCGGCGCGATATACGACAACTTCAGCGACGGCGAGCCGAGGTTCGTCACGATGTCGATCGCCGGCTGCAGCTGCTCGATCCAGTCCTCCGGATGCGGCTCGACCGACAGCACGATGCCCTCGCGTTCGAGAATCGGCAGCAGCTCGTCCATCGAACGGAACCACGCGGCTTCGCACAGCTCCTTCGGGTTCGCGCCCGGCCGCTCGCCGACCGAGCGCTCCGGCGACGCGCCGCGCCCGAACTCGGACACCATCAGCGCGCACTCCATTTCGACCGCGACCTCGATCGCCTTCTTCCAGCAGCGCACAGCCCATTGACGCTCGTCCTCGAACGGACTAGCCCAGCGGTACATCGGCTGCAGCGACGCGAGGCCGACGCCGCTCGCGCGCATCGCCTGGCGAAACGCGGCCATGCGTTCGCGCGTCGCGCGCGGCATCACCCACCAGTCGAGGAAGTCGCTGCGCGGCGACAGCTCGATCTGGTCGTAGCCGAGTTCGGCCACCGCGTGCGGCAGCCGGTCGAGCGGCAGGTGGCGAATCATGTACGGGTCCAGCGCGATCTTCATCAGGGTTCCTTGGCAATATCGGATTCCGGTCGGACCGGCAGGGTCAGCGACGCTTCTTCTTGTTGCGATATTGGTCGGCGATCACGGCCGCGACGATGATCGCGCCCTTGACCATCTCCTGGTAATACGCGTCGATGCGGATGAACGTGAAGCCCGACGTCATCACACCGAGGATCAGCACGCCGATCACGGTGCCCGTCACGCGGCCGAGGCCGCCCGACAGCGACGTGCCGCCGATCACGACCGCCGCGATCGCATCGAGCTCGTACATCACGCCCATGCCCGACTGTCCCGAGATCGCGCGCGCGGCCGTCACGGTGCCGGCGATCCCGCTCAGCAGGCCCGCGATCGCATAGACGAAGACCAGGTGACGCGTGACGTTGATGCCCGACACGACGGCCGCGTGGCGGTTCGCCCCGATCGCATAGGTGTACTTGCCGAAGCGCGTGTAGCGCAGCACGACGTGGAAGATCGCGGCGATCACGAGAAAGATGATCACCGGATTGGCGCCCGCGCCAATGGCCGCGAACTGGTCGGTCAGCATCGACACGGGCATCCCGTTGGTGAACCACTTCGCGAACCCGCGTGCGGCGACCATCGTGCCGAGCGTCGCGATGAACGGCGGAATGCCCGTCATCGCGATCAGCGAGCCGTTCAGCAGGCCGACCAGCAGCCCGACGCACACGCCGGCCAGCACCGGCCAGATGATCGGCAGGTCGGTCAGGTGCGGAAACACCGCGCGCGGGAAGTCGGACACCTGCGCGAGGCTCGCCGACACGACGGCGGCAGCCGCCACGACCGACCCCGACGACAGGTCGATCCCGCTGGTGATGATCACGAGGTTCACGCCGACCGCGATGATGCCGATCACGGCCATCTGCAGCACGATGATCTCGAGCCGCTCGGCGTTGAACAGGAAGCTCTGGCCGACGACGATCCAGCCGACGATCTCGAAGAACAGGCTGATGCCGACCAGCACGAGAAAGATGCTCAGCTCGGGCGGCCACTTCGTGTGCCGCGTCTTGATTGTCATGGTCTGCGCGTCCGCGACCGGATTCAGGTTGCCCATTTCAGTTGTCTCCAATCTTGTTTCGGCTCAACGCGACGCGAGATCCATGATGCGGACCTGGTCGGCGTCCTTGCGTTCGACGATGCCGGTCATGCGCCCTTCGTGCATCACCATCACGCGGTCGCTCATCCCCAGCACCTCCGGCATCTCCGACGAGATCATCAGCACCGCGACGCCCTTGCCGGCGAGCGCGCTGACGAGCCGGTGGATCTCGGCCTTCGCGCCGACGTCGATGCCGCGCGTCGGTTCGTCGAGGATCAGGATGCGCGGCTGCGTGAGCAGCCAGCGCCCGATCAGCACCTTCTGCTGGTTGCCGCCCGACAGGTTCTGGATTTCCTCGTGCAGCCCGGGCGATTTCACGCGCAGCATCCGGCTCATTTCCTCGCAGTCGCGCTTCAACTGCGCCTGCTGCACGAAATTGAACTTCACGTAGCGGTTGCTGAGCACCGCCGCTTCCATGTTCGCGAGCAGGTCGAGATTCAGGAAGCAGCCGCTGTCCTTGCGGTCCTCGGTCAGGAACGCCATCCCGTGCTTCATCGCCTGCGCTGGCGTCGCGATCCGCACCGGCTTGCCGTCGATCCGGATCTCGCCCGACGTGGCCGGCACGACGCCGAACAGCGCCTCGGCGACGTTCGAGCGCCCCGAGCCGACCAGGCCCGCGACGCCGAGAATTTCTCCTGCCCGCAGCTCGAAGCTCACATCGCGGAACACGCCGTCGACGCCGAGGTTCTTCACCGACAGCACGACGTCGCCGATCGGCACCTCTTCCTTCGGGAACATCTGCGTGATCTCGCGCCCGACCATCATGCGGATGATGTCGTCGCGCGTGACGTCGCTCGACGCATGCGTGCCGATGTACTTGCCGTCGCGGAACACCGAGAACTCGTCGGCGATCTCGAACAGCTCGTTCATCTTGTGCGTGATGTAGACGATGCCCTTGCCCTGCTCGCGCAGCTGGCGAATGATCCGGAACAGGTGCGTGACTTCCTTGTCGGTCAGCGCCGACGTCGGCTCGTCCATGATCAGCACGTCCGAGTCGAACGACACGGCCTTCGCGATCTCGACCATCTGCCGGCTCGCGACCGTCAGCGTGCGCACGTCGGTTTCCGGATCGATGTCGATCGACAGCCGCTCGAACAGCGCGGCCGTGCGGCGGCGCAGCGCCGCGTGATCGATCAGGCCGAAGCGGTTCTTCGGTTCGCGGCGGATCCAGATGTTCTCCGCGACCGTCATGTACGGCATCAGGTTGAGTTCCTGGTGGATCATCGCGATCCCGCGGTCGAGCGCATCGAGCGGGCCGTTCAGCACGACGGGTTCGCCGTTGATCAGGATCTCGCCCTGATCGGGCGTGTAGACGCCCGCGATGATCTTCATCAGCGTCGACTTGCCCGCGCCGTTCTCGCCCATCAGCGCATGGACGGTGCCGCGGCGCACGCGGAACTGCACGCCGTCGAGCGCGACGACGCCGGGAAAGGACTTGCCGACGCCGCGCACCTCGAGCACGCAGTCGGCCGCGGCAGAAGCCGGCGAACCGGACGATCCGGATGCGCCGGGCGATCCTCCGGATGAAGCGGCCGGCGCGTCGACGCCGGCCATCGGGCGCGCGATCCTGGCTGTAAACATGGACGTTCCTCGACAAGTCGCGCGGGCCCGGCCAGGCCGGGCCCGCGCAGTTCAACGGAAAAGCCGGTCAGTGCTTGGCGTACTGGTTCATGTTCTCGGGCGTCACGAGCTCGAACGGCACGTTCACGAAGCGGTCGACGTTCTGCTTCTTCGCGAGCTTCAGCGCGGCGGCAACCGACTGCGCGCCCTGCCCGATCGCGTTCTGGTATACGGACACCTTCAGCTCGCCGCTCTTCATCGATGCGAGGCCGTCCGGCGTCGCGTCGATGCCGGCGACGACGGTCTTCGGCGTCCACTTGCGCGCGGCCTTCAGCGCGTTGATCGCGCCGATCGCCATCTCGTCGTTGTTCGACACGATCGCGTCGAACTTGGTCCCGGAGCTCAGCCAGTTCATCGTGATGTCCTGGCCCTGCGTGCGGCTCCACTTGCCTTCGCGCTTGTCGACGATCTTCATGCCCGAGCAATCCTTCGTCGCGATCACGTCCTCGATGTCCTTGGTGCGGGCACGCGCCGATTCGTTGGACAGCTCGCCCATCAGCACGAGGAGGTCGCCCTTGCCGCCGAGCAGCTTGCACACCTGGCGCGCCTGCAGCGTGCCCGACTGCTTCTCGTCGGACGCGACGACCGCGACGCCGGCCGGCAGCTTGTCGAAATCGACCGGCTTACGGTTCACGTAGACGAGCGGGATCTTCGCCGCCGTCACCATCTTCGTGATCTTCGGCGTCGCGTCGGTGTCGACCGCGTTCACGATGATCGCGTCGACCTTCTGCGCGATCATGTTCTGAACCTGGCTCAACTGCTTGCCGACGTCGTTGCCGCCGTCCTCGATCTGCACCGTCGCACCGTCCTTCTTCGCTGCGTCGTTGATGCTGTTGCGCAGGATCGTCAGGAACGTGTCGTCGAACGACGCCATCGTCACGCCGATCTTCTCGGCGTGCGCGAGCGGCGCAGCCAGGATCGCGGCGGCCGCGACGGCCATCAGCTTGGTCTTCATGATCAATCTGTCTCCTCATCTCCGGGGGGCGGAAGACGGCGCGTTGCGCGCCGCCGGGCCGAGTCCAATACGGACTGAAGCATCCGGATGAAACTGTAGATCACTTCCTCGAAAATTTGGAAATTTATTTCTACGTGATTTCACCTAGGGAACTGGATTTCCAAAAAGTCTAGACTGCGTCCGTAGCCCGATTCCTTGCGGCAGGCAGCCTCGCGTCGTGCAGCGCACGTTGCGGACCGTCGCCGGAGGATCGGTCCCCCTAAACTGCCGGCAGCGCCGAACGCCGGCCGCGAGCGTGATACGTGATATGAGCCTGCTGAACTTTCCGAGTGACCGCCCCATCGATCTCGCCTGCCTCGGCCGCGTGGCCGTGGATCTCTATGCGCAGCAGTACGGCAGCCGCCTGGAGGACGCGCGCAGCTTCCAGATGTATCTCGGCGGCTCGTCGGGCAACGTCGCGTTCGGCGTCGCCCGGCTCGGGCTGAAGACCGCGATGATCTCGCGCGTCGGCGACGAGCAGATGGGCCGCTTCGTGCGCGAGACGCTCGAGCGCGAAGGCTGCGACACGAGCCAGCTGCAGACCGACCGCGAGCGCCTCACCGCGCTGGTGCTGCTCGGGCTGAAGGATCGCGACACGTTCCCGCTGCTGTTCGTGCGCGAGAACTGCGCGGACATGGCCGTGCGCGCCGACGAGATCCGCGAGGACTTCATCGCCGGCTGCCGCGCGCTCGCGATCACCGGCACGCATCTTTCCACGCCGGCCACGCGCGAAGCGTCGCTGACCGCGCTCGGCTACGCGCGCCGCCACGGCGTCGTGCGGATCCTCGATATCGACTATCGACCCGTGCTGTGGGGGCTGACCGCGCGCGGCGCGGGCGAGAACCGCTACGTGCCGGACGCGCAGGTGACGCGGCAGTTGCAGCAGGTGCTCGGCGAATTCGACCTGCTGGTCGGCACCGAAGAGGAATTCCTGATCGCGGGCGGCGTGCCGCACGACCTGATCGGTTCGTTGCAGGCGGTGCGCGGGATCACGAACGCCACGCTGGTCGTCAAGCGCGGCGCGCTCGGCTGCTGCGTGATCGAAGGCGACATCCCGGCGCGGATCGACGATGCGCCGACCTTCCTCGGCGAACGCGTCGAGGTGCTCAACGTGCTCGGCGCGGGCGACGCGTTCCTGTCGGGCCTGCTGTCGGGGCTGCTGCGCGGACGTGACTGGGCCGAATCGACGCGCATCGCGAACGCATGCGGCGCGATCGTCGTGTCGCGCCATGCGTGCTCGGCCGCGATGCCGACGCCGGCCGAACTCGCGCACTGGTTCGACGGCAGCCGCAATCCCGTGGTCGATGCGGACCGCACGCTCGCGCACCTGCATCGCGTCACGGTGCCGCGCCGCGAATGGGACGACCTGTGCGTGATGGCGTTCGACCATCGCAGCCAGTTCTACGAACTCGCGGTGCAGGCCGGCGCGGACGAGGCGCGGATCAAGACGCTGAAGCGCCTGCTCGTGCGCGCGGCCGAACAGGTCGAGCGCGATCGTCATATCGAAGGCCATGTCGGCGTGCTGATCGACGGCGGCGCGTACGGCAGCGACGCGCTCGCGTCGGCCACCGGGCGCGGCTGGTGGGTCGGCCGTCCGGTCGAGCTGCCGGGTTCGCGGCCGCTGCGCTTCGACGAGACGCGCTCGGTCGGCTCGTCGCTCACGCACTGGCCGACCGAGCAGGTCGTGAAGTGCCTGGTCCACTATCACCCCGACGACGACGTCGACCTGCGCGTCGCGCAGGAGCAGCGCGTGCTGGAGCTGTGGGAAGCCACGCGCGCCAGCGGCAACGAGCTGCTGCTGGAAGTCATTCCGCCGCGCGCGGTCACGCCGGCCGGCACCGAGGACGATGCGGTGCTGCGTGCGGTCGCGCGCTTCTACAACCTCGGCGTGATGCCCGAATGGTGGAAGCTCGCGCCGCTGAGTGCCGACGGCTGGGCGCGGCTCGCTACGCTGATCGCCGAGCGCGACCCGCATTGCCGAGGCGCGGTGATCCTCGGGCTGAACCAGCCGCTGCAATATCTGGTCGACAGCTTCCGCTCGGCGACCAACCCGATCGTCAAGGGCTTCATGGTCGGGCGCACGCTGTGGGCCGATGCGTCGCTGAACTGGCTCGCCGGCCGGATCGACGACCAGGCGCTGATCGACGAGGTCGCCGGCAACTTCGCGCAACTCGTGGACGCGTGGCTCGGCCGCCGGGGCGCCGCGCGCGCCGCCGCGGCCTGATGCGCGCGCCCGTCATGACCGATCCGATCCTTCTTCACCGACCGACGATGACCCCTACCGTAAGACTGACCGTCAGCCAGGCGCTCGTGCGCTACCTGGCCGCCCTGCGCGCCGAAGTCGTCCAGCCCGATGGCCGCACCGAGATCCTGCCGTACTGCGGCGGCGTGTTCGCCATCTTCGGCCACGGCAACGTGGCCGGGCTCGGCGAAGCGTTGCACGCCGAGAAAGACCGGCTGCCGACGTTCCGCGCGCATAACGAGCAAGGGATGGCCAACGCGGCCGTCGCGTTCGCGAAAGCGAATTTCCGCCAGCGGATGATGGCCGCGACGTCGAGCATCGGCCCCGGCGCGACCAACATGCTGACGTCGGCCGCGCTCGCGCACGTCGGCCGGCTGCCGCTGTTGTTGCTGCCCGGCGACGTGTTCGTGTCGCGGCTGCCCGACCCGGTGCTGCAGCAGGTCGAGGATTTCGAACAGGGCGACGTCAGTGCGAACGACTGCTTCCGCCCGGTCACGCGCTACTTCGACCGGATCACGTCGCCCGAGCAACTGCTCGTCGCGCTGCCGCGCGCGATCCAGGTGATGACCGACCCCGCGCAGTGCGGCCCCGTGTGCCTCGCGCTGCCGCAGGACGTGCAGACCTTCGCGTACGACTGGCCCGAGGAATTCTTCGCGCCGCCGGTGATCCGGATGCGCCGGCCGCCGGCCGACCCGCTCGAACTCGCCGACGCGCTCGACGTGCTGAAGGCCGCGAAGAAGCCGCTGATCGTCGCCGGCGGCGGCGTGCTGTACAGCCAGGCATGGGACGCGCTGCGCGCGTTCGCCGACACGCACGGCGTGCCGGTCGCCGAATCGCAGGCCGGCAAGGGCAGCCTCGCGTGGGACCATCCGCTGAACCTCGGATCGATCGGCGTGACGGGCTCGCCCGCCGCGAACCGCGCGGCCGCGCAGGCCGACGTCGTGCTCGCGGTCGGCACGCGGCTGCAGGACTTCACGACCGGCTCGCACGCGCTTTACGGCGACGCGACGCTGCTGAGCCTGAACGTGCAGCCGTTCGACGCGGGCAAGAAACGCGGCCGGCAGCTGGTCGCCGATGCGCGCACGGGCCTCGGCCAGTTGTCCGCCGCGCTGGCCGGCTGGCGCGCCGACGCGGCGTGGACGGCCGCCAACCGCGACCAGGCCGCCGCGTGGAACGCACGCGTGACCGAGCTGACGACGCGCGTGCCGAAGGACACGCTGCCGTACGACGCGGAAGTGATCGGCGCGGTGCGCGACTCCGCGGCCGACGCGGGGCGCGACAGCGCGCGCGGCGATCTCGTGGTGTGCGCGGCCGGTACGCTGCCGGCCGAGCTGCACAAGCTGTGGCGCAGCGGCGTGCCGGGCAACTACCACATGGACTATGCGTATTCGTGCATGGGCTACGAGGTCGCGGGCGGCCTCGGCGCGAAGCTCGCGCGGCCCGAACGCGAAGTGATCGTGATCGTCGGCGACGGCTCGTACATGATGCTCAACGCCGAGCTCGCCACGTCCGTGATGCTCGGCCGCAAGCTGATCGTCGTGATCCTCGACAACCGCGGCTACGGCTGCATCGAGCGGCTGCAGCTGAATTGCGGCGGCGCGAGCTTCAACAACATGCTCGACGACTGCGTGCCGGAAGGCGGCGCGCGCTCGACGATCGACTTCGCGATGCATGCGCGCGCGATGGGCGCCGACGCCGTGCACGTGCGCGACGTCGGCGAGCTGCGCAGCGAAATGAAGCGCGCGCGCGCGGCGAAGACGAGCCAGGTGCTCGTGATCGACACCACGCACAAGCGCACGACCGACGACGGCGGTGCGTGGTGGGAAGTCGCGGTGCCACAGGTATCCGAGCGCGCCGGCGTCGAGCAGGCGCACCGCGCGTATCTCGACGCAAAGACCCGGCAGCGGCGCTGATGCCGCGCGCTGCCTGCCCACCCGCCCCGCGAAAAACACATTCGAACCAAGGAAGCACGTCATGAGCTGGAACGTCCGCATCGGTATCAATCCCCTGTCGTGGATGAACGACGACCTGCCGTCGCTCGGCGGCGAGACGCCGCTTGAAACGGCGCTGAAGGAAGGCGCCGAAATCGGCTACGCAGGCTTCGAGCTCGGCAACAAGTTTCCGAAGACGGGCCCCGAGCTGAAGGCGAAGCTCGCCGAGTTCGGGCTCGTGTGCGTATCGGGCTGGTATTCGGGCTTCCTCGCGGAAGTCGAACCGGG
Organism: Burkholderia sp. MS455; assembly: GCF_016899445.1. Taxonomy (NCBI): domain Bacteria; kingdom Pseudomonadati; phylum Pseudomonadota; class Betaproteobacteria; order Burkholderiales; family Burkholderiaceae; genus Burkholderia; species Burkholderia sp. MS455. The sequence continues at coordinate 1,503,939 of NZ_CP041779.1, read as the reverse complement.
CATGACCGACGCCGATGCGCTCGCCGCGGAAATCGAGCGCTGCCGCGCGCACATGACGAAGCTGCAGTACAACGACGTGAAGGTCGTCGTCTACGGCGAATGCGCGGGCACGATCCAGGGCAGCATCGACACGCCGGTCGCGAAGCGGCCGCGCTTCGTCGACGACGCAGCATGGCAGCGCTACGCGGCGCGCCTCGACGCGTTCGGCGCGCATCTGCTCGACACGTACGGAATCAAGCTCGCCTACCATCACCACATGGGCGCGTACGTCGAGTCGCCCGACGACGTCGACCGGCTGATGGCGCTGACCGATCCGGCGAAGGTGTTCCTGCTGTTCGACACCGGCCACGCATATTTCGGCGGCGCGGCCGACCCGGTGACGCTGCTGAAGAAGCATGTATCGCGCGTGGTCCACGTGCATTGCAAGGACGTGCGTGCGCAGGTCGTCACGCAGGCGCGCAACGACGGCTGGAGCTTCCTGAACGGCGTGATCAACGGCACCTTCACGGTGCCCGGCGACGGCGCGCTCGACTACGACGCGACGCTGCGCACGCTGAAGGACGCCGGCTACGAAGGCTGGCTCGTCGTCGAGGCCGAGCAGGATCCGGCCGTCGCGCCGAGCTACGCGTATGCGAAAAAGGGCTACGAGTCGCTGCGCGCGATCGTCGACCGGTTGAGCGCGTGAGCACGCAAGTTGCCCGAACGCTTGAGCCCTACCCTATTGCGGAGCCCCACCCCATGACGATTTCTCCCCTGCTGGTCAAGGCATCCGCCGACCGCGAAATCTGCAACGTCACGCCCGAGTCGGCCGGCTGGAAGCATGTCGGTTTTCGCGCGCTGCGCCTGAAGGCCGGCGACACCGAGACGCTCGATACCGGCGCGCGCGAGCTGTGCGTCGTCGTGCTCACGGGCACGGTGCGCGCGGACGTCGACGGCGAAACCTACGATGCGCTCGGCAAGCGCGACAGCGTCTTCGAAGACGTGTCGCCGGACGCGCTGTACGTGCCGGGCGGCAAGACCGTCACGCTGGCCGCGACGCGCGATGCGGAAATCGCGCTGTGCACCGCGCCGTACGCGAGCGGCGACAAGCCGGTGCGGCGCCTCGACGGCGAACGGATGCGCCGCTCGGTGCGCGGGCAAGGCACCAACACGCGCTATGTGTGCGACATCCTGATGGGCGACAACCCTGCGGCCGACCGGCTGCTGGTTGTCGAGGTCGTCACGCCGGCCAGCCATTCGAGCAGCTATCCGCCGCACAAGCACGACCGCGACGCGGCACCCGACGAGACCTCGCTCGAGGAAACCTACTACCACCGGATCGACCCGCCGCAGGGTTTCGCGTTCCAGCGCGTGTACACGGACGACCGCAGCCTCGACGAAGCATGTGCGGTCGAGAACCACGACGTCGTGATGGTGCCGCGCGGCTACCACCCGGTCGTCGCGCCGCACGGCTACAACCTGTACTACCTGAACGTGATGGCCGGGCCGAGCCGCGCGTGGGCATTCAAGAACGATCCCGCGCACGAGTGGATGCTCGACGCGGCGCCGAAGCGCTGAACGAATCACGGGCGAGCGCGCGGCCCGTGACGACGCGACGCCGGCGCGCGAACACGACTTGCGACGATACGGAGCCGCCATGGTGACGACCTTCCTGCGCATCGATCACGCCGCGCCGCACACGGCGCTGCCGCGCTTCAATGCCGACGCCGCGCGCCGGCTCGGGGAAATCGCGGTCAATATCGCGTCGCGCCGCGGGCTGCCGATCGCGGTCGGCATCGTCGGCGAAGCGGCACCGCTGTTCTACTGCGCGCTCGACGGCAGCCGTGCGGAAGACAGCGACGCGATCCGCCGCCGGCAGAACACGGTGCTCCGTTTCGGCCTGAGTTCGCTCGAGGTCGGCGCGCAGTTTCGCCGCGCCGGCTGGTCGCTGCGGTCGCAGGGCCTGTCGGACGACGACTACGCACTCGACGGCGGCGGCGTGCCGTTGCGAGTCGCCGGTGCCGGCCTCGTCGGTGCGATGACGATCGCGGGGCTCGACTCCGAGCGCAATCACGCGCTCGTCGTCGAGAGCCTGCGCTGGCACGTCGGCGCGAACGCGCTGGCGATGATCGCTTGACGACGTAATCGGCACCATCGGCGCACGCGCGCCGATGGTGCCGATTTGCCGTATCGCGGGATCAGTTCAACCCGCCGCTCACGACGAGGTGTTCGCCGGTCATCCAGCGCGCATCGTCCGACGCGAGGAACACGGCAACCGACGCGATGTCGTTCGGCTCGCCGAGGCGGCCGAGCGGCGTCTGGCCAAGCACCTGCGCTTCGAGATCGGAACCGATGATGCCCGCGCTGTGCGTGCCCTCGGTCACGATCATGCCCGGGTTGATCGCATTCACGCGGATCTTGCGCTGGCCGAGCTCGAGCGCGAGCACGCCGGTGATCGCGTCGACCGCGCCCTTGGTGCCGCTGTACACCCCGCTGGCGGGCGGCGTGATGCTGGTCACCACCGAGCTGATGTTGATGATGCTCGCGCCTTCGCCGAGATGCTTGACGGCCGCCTGCGTCGTGAGCAGCACGCCGAACACGTTCGTATCGAACTGCCGGCGGTAATGTTCTTCGGTGATCGCTTCGATCGGCGCGAATTCGTACACGCCGGAATTGTTGACGAGCACGTCGAGACGGCCGTACGTGTCGATCGCCGTATCGACGATGCGCTGCGCGTCGGCTGCCTTCGACACGTCGCCGCCGACCGCGACCGCGCGGCCGCCGGCTTCGACGATCGCGCTCACCACCGCGTCGGCGCCCGCCTTGCTGCTCGCGTAATTGACGACGACCGACGCGCCTTCCGCGGCCAGCGCCCGCGCGATCGCGGCACCGATGCCCTTCGAACCGCCCGTGACGATCGCTACCTTGCCTGTCAGCTTGCTCATGATTTCATTCCTCAGTCAGAAGACTATCGATGGATGGCGCCGGTCGCCGCGTCGATGCGGCGGCCCGGCATGAGTGGCAATTTAAGGCGCCGCGCGGCGGCGATAAAGCGGCTCGACGCGAATTGTCTGGCGGGGCCAGCCGAACAATCGGTTCGGCGTCGTCAGCCGGCGCTCAGCCACGCGTTGGCGACGTCTCCGCCCAGGCCGTCGAGCGCGCCGTCGTAGACGATCCGTCCGCGCCCCATTACCGCGACGCGCGTCGTCAACCTCGGCGCAAGCTGCAATCGCTGTTCGATCAGCACGATCGCGACGCCGTCGGCCTGCAGTGCGGCGAGGCACGCGCCGACTTCGTCGACCGCGAGCGGCGCGAGCCCTTCGGCCGGTTCGTCGACGATCAGCACGCGCGGGCTGCCGGCGAGCGCACGCACCAGCGCGAGCACCTGCTGCTCGCCGCCCGACAGCCGCCCGGCCCTCACGTCCGCGCGCGCGGCCAGCAGCGGAAAACGGCCGAACAGGCGTTCGAGCGCCGCGCGTTCGGCCGCGCCACGCGTGCCGCGCAGCCCGAGCTTCAGGTTGTCGCGCACCGTCAGCAGCGGAAATACATCGCGGCTTTCGGCAACGTAAGCAACACCGCGCCGCGCGATCTCGAACGTGCGCGCGCCCGCGCATTCGGCGCCGGCGATGCACACCGAGCCGGCCGTGCGCACGAGCCCCATCACGGCCTTCGCGAGCGTCGAGCGCCCCGAGCCGTTGCGGCCGAGCAGCGCGAGCGTCTCGCCCGGCGCGAGCGCGAGATCGACGCCGTCGAGCACGGGCTGCATTCCGTACCACGCGCGCAGGTCGCGAATGTCGAGCAGTGCGTTCGTCATACACCGCCCTCCCCGAGATACGCGGCGCGCACGGCCGGATCGGCGCGGATCGCATCGGGCTCGCCGGTCGCGACCACCGTGCCGCGCACGAGCACCGTGATGCGTTCGGCGAAGCCGAACACCGCATCCATGTCGTGCTCGATCATCAGCACCGTGCGGCCCTGCGTCGTCGCGCGGATCAGCGCGATCATCCGCGCCGCCTGCGTGCGGCTCATGCCGGCCGTGGGCTCGTCGAGCAGCAGCGTGCGCGCGCCGCTCGCGAGCGCGATCCCGAGATCGAGCGCGCGCTGCTCCGCATAGCCCAGTTCGGCGGCCGGCGTGTCGCGCCGCGCGTCGAGACCGATGTCGTGCAGCACGCGCGTGGCCGCGAGATCGACCGACGCCGATTCGCGCAGCCGGTTCCACCAGCGCCGCCGCTCGGCCGGCGCATGCAGCGCCGCGCAGCGCAGGTTGTCGAACACGGTCAGCCGCGCGAACGCGCTCGTCTGCTGGAAACTGCGGCCGATGCCGAGGCGGCTCGCGACGACCGGCCCGCGCCCGTGCAGCTCGACGCCATGCAGCACGACGCGCCCGCGGGTCGGCCGCGTCGCACCCGCGATCACGCCGAACAGCGTCGACTTGCCTGCGCCGTTCGGCCCGATCAGCGCATGGCGCTCGCCGGCCGCGATGCTCAGCTCGACGCCGTCGAGCACGGTCTGCGCACCGAAGCGCTGCGTGACGCCATGCAGCGCGATCGCATTGCCGTTCATCGCCCGTCCTCCCGCTTGCCGGCCCGCGTGCCCTGCACGAGCCGCGCACGCCAGCCCCACAGCAGCGCGCCGATGCCGGCCGCCGAGCATGCAACGGCCCAGCCGGCCGGCGTATCGGCGTCGATGCCCCAGGCGCCGAACGCGAGGCCCGTGCCGTCGTCCTGCGCGAAGCGCCACGCATAACCGAGTTCGGCCGCGCAGACGATCGCAACGCCCCAGAACACGCACGCGCCGACGCCGCACAGCATGCGCCACCGCTCGGCCGCCGGCGCGCCGCGGCGCAACGCATGCGCGAGCGCTTGCGCGATGCCCGCGATCCCGCGCGGCGCAGCCACCACGATCACGACGAACAAGACGCCCAGATACAGCGCCCACGCGCGCGACACGCCGGCGACGACGATGCTCAGCGCGGTCAGCATGGCCGCGCCGGCCGCCGGCCCGAAGAACGCGCCGGTGCCGCCGATCACCGCGGCGATCAGCACGGTCGCCGAGCGCGCCATCGACACGCTGTCGGGCGTCGCTATTTCGACGTCGATCAACGTCAGCGTGCCGGCGATGCCTGCGAAGAACGACGCGCAAGTGACCATCGCGAGCCGCACGCGGCGCGGATCGGTGCCGAGCGCGGCAACGCGTTCCGGGTTGTCGCGCACCGCGTTCGCGAGCCGCGCGAGCGGCGTGCGCGTCAGCGCATGCATGGCGAACGCCGACACGACGCACCATGCGGCGATCACCGCGTATGCCTGCACCGGCGCGCCGAAATGCCAGCCGCCCCACGGCGTGCCGCTCGCGCGATCGATCGGCACGCCGCCGATGCCGCCGAACCACGCGGGCACGCTCCACGCGGCGGCCGCGACGCATTCGCCGAGCCCGAGCGTGATCATCGCGAACGCGGTGCCTGAACGGCGCGTCGCGAGCAGACCGGCGACGAAGCCGAAGCCCGCGCCGGCCATGCCGCCGACGAGCGGCAGCAGCGGCAGCGGCCCGCCGAAGCGGTTGAACCAGTGCGCGGCCGCGAATGCGCCGAGGCCCGCGAACGCCGCATGCCCGAACGACAGCAGCCCGGTCGTGCCGAGCTGCAGGTTGTACGACAGCGCGAGCACGGCGAGCGCGGCCGTCTGCGCGAGATAGCCGAGCACTGCGCCGTGCGGCCACAGCCACGCGGGCAGCACGACGCACGCGGCGAACAGCGACCAGCGCGCAAGGCCGGCGAGCGCGCGGCTACGCATCGGCACGCTCGCCGAACAGCCCGCGCGGCCGTGCGACCAGCACCGCGACGAGCAGCAGGTACGGTACCAGCGGCGCCAGCTGCGCGATCGACACCGCGGCCACGCTGTCGGGCAGCGCGACACCGGCCCATTGCGCGAGGTCGCGCAGCGACGTGTCGCTCGCGGCCGCGAAGGTCTGCGCGAAACCGACCGCGAGCGATGCGGCGAACGCGCCGCCGAGCGAACCGAGCCCGCCGATCACGACGACCGCGAACACGACCGACCCGACGGTCTCGGCCAGCGCGGGTTCGATCACCGCGAGCGGCGCGCCGATCACGCCGGCCAGCCCCGCGAGCGCGGTGCCCGCGCCGAACAGCGCCGTCATCACGCGCGGCACGTCGTAGCCGAGCGCCTCGACGGCCGCGCGATGCGTGAGCGCCGCGCGCACGACGAGCCCGATGCGCGACACGCGCAGCAGCGCGCCGAGCGCGACCAGCATCGCCGTCGACATCCCCATCATGAACAACCGGTAGCGCGGCAGCGCGAGGCCGAATACGGTCACGGGTGCGCCGTCGAACAGCGTCGGCACGGGCGCCGGCAGCGGCGCGAGCCCCCACAGCAGTTTCGCGCCCTCGCCGATCAGGTACGCGAGGCCGAAGGTCAGCAGCAGCTCGCTCGTATGGCCGCGCGCCTGCACGCGGCGCAGCAGAGCGCGTTCGCAGCCGGCGCCGAGCAGCCCGACCGCGAGCGGCGCGAGCACGAGCGCGGGCCAGAAGCCCGCGCGCGCCGCGATGCTGTAGCCAAGATACGCGCCGAGCATGTAGAAGCTCGCATGCGCGAAGTTCAGCACGCCCTGCACGCTGAAGATCAGCGTGAGACCCGCCGACAGCATGAACAGCAGCAAACCGTAGCTGAGGCCGTTGAAGGCCTGGAGCGCGACCGCGTGCACCGCGAACCGTCAGGCCGCGAGCGGGTCGAGCGCGGCGCGCAGCGCGTCGGGCAGCGGCACCGGGCGACGCGTGCCGCGATCGACGTACACGTGCACGAAATGCCCCTGCGCGGCGGGCGATGCGTCGCCCTGCGCGAACAGCCCGACCTCGTAGCGCACGCTCGACGTGCCGAGCTTCGCGACGCGCAGCCCCGCGTCGACCGACTGCGGAAACACCAGCGGTGCGAAGTAGTTGCACTGCGTCTCGACGACGAGCCCGATCGTCTGCCCGTGCTCGACGTCGAGCACGCCCGCGCGGATCAGGTACTCGTTCACGACGGTGTCGAAGTAGCTGTAGTAGACGACGTTGTTCACGTGCCCGTAGACGTCGTTGTCCATCCAGCGGGTCGTGATCGGCAGGAAGTGGCGGTAGGCGTCGCGGGAACGCGGCTGCGGCTTGTCGGACATGGCGATGGCGGTCAGGACGATGGGGACGATGAAGACGAAGCGCGGCGGCCGGGTGGCACGGCGCGCCGGCAACAGGCGAAGCGCCGCGTCGCGGTCGCGCGCGGCACGGCGGATGAAACCCTGCGGACGGGCCGGCCCGTCACTGCCCCGGCCGGTCGACGAATTCGAAATCGAGGCCGCGCGCGCGCATCCAGTCGGCGAGCGCGACGCCCGTGCCGGCGCGCCACGGGCGCAGCAGCGGCGGCTCGACGAGCCGGTATTCGAGCAGTTCGGGCGACAGCGCGACCGTGCCCGACGCGCGCACGTGGTACGCGATGATCAGTTCGTTCTTGCGGATGAATTCGTAGACGCCGACGAGCGACACGTGCTCGGCCTTCAGCGCCGTTTCCTCGAACACCTCGCGCGCGATGCCGTCCTCGGGCGTCTCGCCGTTCTCGAGGAAGCCGGTGATCAGTGCGAACATCCCTTCGGGCCAGGCCGCGTTGCGCGCGAGCAGGATCTTGCCGTCGAGCTCGACGATCGCGGCGACGACGGGCAGCGGATTGTTCCAGTGGACATAGCCGCAGGTATCGTCGGGACACGCCTGGCGGACGCGACCGCCCTCATGTTCGGAATCGGCGCGCTCGGTCAGCGGGCTCGCGCAGCGCGGGCAAAAGCGGTAGTCGGCGGTGGTCATCGATGGGGATCTGGCGGACGCCCGGCGGCCGCCTGCCGGCCGCCCGCGCACCCGCTCGGCGCGGGAAAGGCTTCCATTCTAGCGAGTTTGGCCGCACCGCAGACGATCCGGCCCCGCCGGCGTCAGCGTCGCAGGCGGCCCTTTGCCGCGATCGCCGCGAAGCCGGCGGCACCCACGAGCAGCGCGGCTACCGCGACCCACAACGCGGGAGAAAACGACCCGAAGCGCGCGGCAAGCGGCGCCGCGACGAGCGGCCCGATAATCTGCCCGACCCCGTACGACGCGGTCGCATAGCCCATCAGCCCGGCCGCGCGCTCGCCGTGCAGGCGCCGCGCCTCGCGCATCGCGAACAGCGTGATCGCGGTGAACGGCAGCCCGAGCAGCACGCTGCCGACCGAGAAGCCGAGCGCGTTCGGCCACACGATCCCGGCCGCGATGCCGAGCGCCTGCGTCGCGCAGCCGGCCGCCAGCAGCAGCCGGTTGTCCCAGTGCCCGGGCAGTCGCGCGGCGGCGATCGCGCCGACGATCAGCGCCGCGCCGAACATCGGCCAGAACAGGTCGGGCCACGGCGAACCGGCCGGCAGCACGGCGCGTGCGATCACGGGCAGGAACGTCGCGGTGATGATGTAGCCGAAGCCCGGCGTGCCGTACAGCACGACGAGCCACGCGGCATCGGCTCGATGGCGGCGCGCGTCGGCCGGCGCCGCGGAGGCCGCGTGCGGCGTGGTGCCGGCCGGCGGCACGGCTTGCGCCGGCGCGACCGCAAAGGTGCGCCAGATCGCGACCGACAGCACGGCCGACAGCGCCGCGAAGCCGAGCCAGCCCGACGCTGCTGGCCGGCCGACCAGCGCGCTGCCGATCAGCCCCGTCAGCACGATGCCGACGCCGGGCCCCGCGTAGATCACTCCGCTCCACTCGGGCGCGTGCAGTTCGGCCAGGCGCCGCAGCCCCCATTGCGATACGAACACGAACGTCCACGCGCTGACGATGCCCGCGACGAAGCGCACCGCGAGCCACACGGGCAGCAGGTGGCCGATGCCCATCGCGGCGGTGAGCAGCACGGTGGCCGCGAGCCCGAAGCGGACCATCCGCGCGGGCGCGACGCGCAGCGCCGCGCAACTGACCGCGCCTGCGAAGTAACCCGCATAGTTCGCCGATGCGAGCCAGCCGCCGGCCTTCAGGCCGATCGAGCCGTCCGCGAGCATCAGCGGCAACAGCGGCGTGAACGCGAAACGGCCGACGCCGAGCACGACGGCGAGGCCGACCATGCAGGCCAGCGCAGCCGCGCGGGCGCGTCGGTCGGCCTGATCGGACGGAAGCGCGCCGGCGGCGGCGGTCGGGGCATCGGAGCGGGACATGGCGGCAAGGGCCGGAGCGCGACGCGCCGGCCGGATCGGAAACCGGAATGCATCCATCGTAGCTTGACCAGACGATCTCGAAAAATGAATAATTAAGAATCCATCCATCGCTTGGAGAGAATCATGGATCTGGCGGCGCTGGCGATTTTCCGGGCGGTCGTGCGCGAGAACGGCGTGACGCGCGCGGCGGCGAAGCTCAATCGCGTGCAGTCGAACGTCACGACGCGCATCAAGCAACTCGAGGAAGAACTCGGCGCCGCGCTGTTCGTGCGCGACGGCCGCCGGCTCGTGCTGACGCCGGCCGGGCACACGCTGCTGCCGTATGCGGAGCGGCTGCTGGCGCTCGCCGACGAGGCGCGCGACGCGGTGCGCGAGGACACGCCGCGCGGGCGGTTGCGGCTCGGCACGATGGAAAGCACGGCCGCGAGCCGGCTGCCGACCGTGCTCGCGCGCTATCACCATGCATGGCCCGACGTGTCGCTCGAACTGGTGACGGGTACGACGGGCTGGCTGATCGGCAAGGTGCGCGACTTCGAGATCGACGCCGCGCTGTTCGCGCGCCCGCCCGCGCCGGACACGCTGCCCGACTCGTTCGAGACGGTGCCGGTCTTCCGCGAGGATCTGGTGCTGCTCACGCCGCGCGGCCATCCGCCGGTGCGCACGCCGCGCGACGTGATCCTGCCGACGCTGATCGCGTTCGAACGCGGCTGCGCGTATCGCAAGTACGCCGAGCAGTGGTATGCCGCGCATGGGATGAAGCCGGCGCGCGTGCTCGAACTCGGCTCGTATCACGCGATCGTCGCGTGCGTCGCGGCCGGCGCGGGCATCGCGGTCGCGCCGCGTTCGGTGCTCGACCTGCAGCCCGAGACCGGCAACATCGCCGCGCACACGATTCCCGAACTCGAAGGCATCGATACGCTGCTCGCGTGGCGGCAGGGTTATGCGTCGGCGGCGCTCGCCGCGCTGCGCGATGCGCTTGGCGAAGCCGCGCGGCAGCCGGACCCGGCGCAGAAGCCGCGCGTGGCGCAGCCGGCCTGACGCGATCCGCCGACGGACGCACGACGACGCACCCGCGCGCCGCCCGTCTGCATGGCCGGCTACCGCTCGTGCGTCAGGCATGGCGGGCGGATCAGCCACCTGCACCCCGTGCAAACGCAAAACGACCCGACCGGCCAATGGCCGATCGGGTCGTTTCGTTTCATGCGATTCCGCCAAAAGAACCGAGCGGTGCCGGCCGGCGCTCCGCCCTCTCGGGCGCCGCGCCGGCCAGGCCGATCAAAGACGCTCTTCGACCCAGCCCTTGACGCCGGCCAGCGCGCCCGGCAGGTTCGCCGGCTCGGTGCCGCCTGCCTGCGCCATGTCCGGACGGCCGCCGCCCTTGCCGCCGACCTGCTGCGCGACGAAGTTCACGAGCTCGCCGGCCTTGACCTTCTTGCTCGCGTCGGGCGTGACGCCCGCGATCAGGCTGACCTTGCCGCCTTCGACGGCCGCCAGCACGATCGCCGCGCTCTTCAGCTTGTCCTTCAGCTTGTCGACCGTTTCGCGCAGCGTCTTCGCGTCGGCGCCGTCGAGCGTCGCGGCCAGCACGTACACGCCACCGATTTCGATGGCCTGCTGCGCAAGCTCGTCGCCCTGGCTCGATGCGAGCTTCGACTTCAGCGCGCCCAGTTCCTTCTCGAGCGACTTCACCTGGTCCTGCACCTGCGCGATGCGCTGCGTGAGCTCCGACGGCTGCGCCTTCAGCGCGGCCGCCGCTTCGTTCATGCGGGCGTCGAGCTCCTGCACGTAGCGCACCGCGTTGTCGCCGGTGATCGCCTCGACGCGGCGGATGCCGGCCGCGACGCCGCCTTCGACGACGATCTTGAAGAAGCCGATGTCGCCGGTGCGGTGGACGTGCGTGCCGCCGCACAGTTCGCGCGAGAAGCCGAGGTCGAGCACGCGCACTTCATCGCCGTACTTCTCGCCGAACAGCGCCATCGCGCCGCCCTTCACCGCTTCGTCGTACGGCATCACGCGCACGATGCCCGGCGCGTTCGCGAGGATTTCGTTGTTGACGATCTGCTCGACGCGACGGATTTCGTCGTCGGTCATCGGCGCGTTGTGCGCGAAGTCGAAACGGGTTTTTTCGGCGTCGACCAGCGAGCCCTTCTGCTGCACGTGCGCGCCGAGTACCTCGCGCAGCGCCTTGTGCATCAGGTGGGTGGCCGAGTGGTTGCGCTGCGTGCGCGCGCGGCGGTGCGCGTCGATTTCCGCGCGCAGCACGTCGCCGACCTTCAGCGTGCCCTGCTCGAGCGAGCCGTGGTGGCCGATCACGTCGGCCTGCACCTTCAGCGTATCGGCCACCGCGAAGCGCGTCGACGCATTCGCGAGCACGCCCTGGTCGCCGACCTGGCCGCCCGACTCCGCATAGAACGGCGTGTGGTCGAGCACGACGACCGCATCCTGGCCGGCCTTCACTTCGCTGACCGACGAACCGTCGACGTACAGCGCGACGACCTTCGCGTCGTCGAACGCGATTTCCTCGTAGCCGTGGAAGGTGGTCTTCGCGCCCGTGTATTCGAGGCCCTGCGTGGCCTTGAACTTGCCGGCCGCGCGCGCCTGCTCGCGCTGGCGCGCCATCGCGTCGTCGAATGCCGGCTCGTCGACCGTCATGCCGCGCTCGCGGCACACGTCGGCCGTGAGGTCGAGCGGGAAGCCGTAGGTATCGTGCAGCTTGAACGCGAGTTCGCCGTCGAGCACCTTGCCGCCCTTCGCTTCGACGTCGGCCAGCGCGCCCTCGAGGATCGACATCCCGTGCTCGATCGTTTCGAAGAAGCGCTCCTCTTCCTGGCGCAGCACGTCGGTCACGCGCTGTTCGGCTTCCTTCAGCTCCGGATACGCGCCGCCCATCTCGGCGACGAGGTCGGCCACCAGCTTGTGGAAGAACGAACCCTTGCGGCCGAGCTTGTAGCCGTGGCGGATCGCACGGCGCACGATCCGGCGCAGCACGTAGCCGCGGCCTTCGTTGCCGGGGATCACGCCGTCGACGATCAGGAACGAGCACGCGCGGATGTGATCGGCGATCACCTTCAGCGAGTTGTTGGTGAGGTCGCTGATCTCGGTCACGCGCGCGGCGGCCTTGATCAGGTTCTGGAACAGGTCGATCTCGTAGTTGCTATGCACGTGCTGCAGCACCGCGGCGAGGCGCTCGAGGCCCATGCCGGTGTCGACCGACTGCTTCGGCAGGCGGGTCATGTTGCCCTGCGCGTCGCGGTTGAACTGCATGAACACGAGGTTCCAGATCTCGATGTAGCGGTCGCCGTCTTCCTCGGCCGATCCCGGCGGGCCGCCCCACACGTCCGGGCCGTGGTCGTAGAAGATTTCCGTGCACGGGCCGCACGGGCCCGTATCGCCCATCGTCCAGAAGTTGTCGGACGCGTAGCGCGCGCCCTTGTTGTCGCCGATCCGGATGATGCGCTCGGCCGGCACGCCGACTTCCTTCGCCCAGATGTCGTACGCCTCGTCGTCTTCCTGGTAGACGGTGACCCACAGCTTTTCCTTCGGCAGCTGGTAGACCGTGGTCAGCAGCTCCCACGCGAAGCGGATCGCGTCGTGCTTGAAGTAGTCGCCGAACGAGAAGTTGCCGAGCATCTCGAAGAACGTGTGGTGGCGCGCCGTGTAGCCGACGTTCTCGAGATCGTTGTGCTTGCCGCCCGCGCGCACGCTGCGCTGCGCCGTCGTGGCACGCGAATACGGGCGCTGGTCCGTGCCGAGGAAGACGTCCTTGAACTGGACCATGCCCGAGTTCGTGAACATCAGCGTGGGGTCGTTACCGGGCACGAGGCTCGACGAGCGGACGATCGTGTGGCCCTTCGATTCGAAGAATTTGAGGAATTTCTCGCGGATTTCGGCAGCTTTCATGGCGTGCGGGGACAGTCTGGCAAAGACGGCTTCAAACGCCGTCGCCCCAGGCGGGGCGCGCGGCGGCATGGATTCGGAAACGATCGATTATACGGGATCGGGGCCGGCTTCCGGGCAAAGCGCCGGCAAAGCGGTCCGGCCATCCGGCCGGCCCGGCCGGGCCACCCGCGCGGCCGATTCGCCTTAAGATGCTCGGCATGCCAATCGGCCTTGCCGAGCAACGGAGGCCAGCCATGAAAGGAGACGATTCGACGATGGGTGCCCTGAGCCATATCCGCGTGCTGGACCTCACCCGCGTGCTCGCGGGCCCGTGGTGCGCGCAAACCCTCGCCGATTTCGGCGCGGACGTGATCAAGGTCGAGCGCCCCGGCGCCGGCGACGACACGCGCCACTGGGGGCCGCCGTACCTGAAGGACGCGGACGGCGCGGATACCGCCGAGGCCGCGTACTACCTCGCGGCGAACCGCAACAAGCGCTCGGTGACGATCGACATCGCGACGCCCGAAGGCCAGCAGATCGTGCGCGAACTCGCCGCGCAATGCGACGTCGTGCTCGAGAACTACAAGGTCGGCCAGTTGAAGAAATACGGGCTCGATTACGAATCGCTGCGCGCGGTGAAGCCCGATCTCGTCTACTGCTCGGTCACCGGCTTCGGCCAGACGGGCCCGTACGCGCACCGCGCGGGCTACGACTTCATCGTGCAGGGAATCGGCGGCTTCATGAGCATCACCGGCGAGCGCGACGGCGAGCCGGGCGGCGGCCCGCAGAAGGCCGGCGTCGCGATCGCCGATCTCGCGACCGGCCTCTACTCGACGATCGCCGTGCTCGCCGCGCTCGCGCACCGCGACCGCACGGGCGAAGGCCAGTACATCGACATGGCGCTGCTCGACGTGCAGGTCGCGCTGCTCGCGAACATGAACACCAACTTCCTCGCGAGCGGCAAGCCGCCGATGCGCTGGGGCAACGCGCATCCGAACATCGTGCCGTACCAGACGTTCCAGACGAGCGACGGGTGGATCATCGTCGCGGTCGGCAACGACGGGCAGTTCCGCAAGTTCGTCGAGGCCGGCGGCCGGCCCGAACTGGCCGACGACGAGCGCTTCGCGACGAACCCGTCGCGCGTGCGCCACCGCGACACGCTGGTGCCGATCCTCGCGGAGATGGTGAAGGCGCGCGGCAAGGCCGACTGGATCGGCGTGCTCGAAGCGGCCGGCGTGCCGTGCGGGCCGATCAACGATCTGGAGGAAGTGTTCGACAACGAGCAGGTCGTCGCCCGCGGGATGCAGGTGTCGCTGCCGCACCCGTGCGGCGCGGACGTGCAGCTCGTGCGCAACCCGATCCGGATGAGCGCGACGCCGCCCGACGCGCGCACGGCCCCGCCGCTGCTCGGCGCGCAGACCGACGACGTGCTGCGCGACATGCTCGGCTACGACGACGAACGGATCGCGGCGTTGAAGGCGAAGCAGGCGATCTGACGATCGACGCTTCAACGGCTCGCGCGGCGACGGCTACCCGACCGGCGTCTACCGCGCGAGCGCGTCCAGCCAGCCGCGCGCGGCCGGCCAGTCGCCGAGCCCGCTGTCCGCGTTGATGTGGCCGCGCGGGCCGATGTCGCGGAATTCACTGCCCCATGCATGTGCGCAGCCGCGCGCGAACGCGAGCGAGCCGTACGGATCGTCGCTGCTCGCGACCACGCAGGTCGGAAACGGCAGCCGCTCGTGCGGCACGGGCCCGAAGCCGTGCGCATCGGCGGGAAACGCCGACCCGGCGGGATCGGGCAGCGCGACGAGCAGCGCGCCGCGCACTTTCGCGAGCGCGGCCGGACGCGCATAACGCGTCGCCCACCACGCGGCGGTCAGCGTGCCGAGGCTGTGACCTGCGATCAGCACGGGAGCGTGTGCGGCTTCGACCGCGCGATCGAGCGCGAGACACCAGCCGTTGCGGAACGCGCGGTCCCAGTCGGGCATCGAGACGCGCGAGAAGCGCGCATCTGCGCGCTCCCAGCGGCTTTGCCAGTGAAGCGGGCCCGAATTGGCGTAGCCCGGCAGGACGAAAACGAGGGGGGCGCTCATGAAAGGATTCGTCGACGAATGGTGTCGTAATGTGATGTCGACGAAGTGTCGCACACCCTCCTCTCCCTGATGCTGCCTGTCAAAAAACCGGAAGGATGTGCAGCGGATCGTGACGCGCTCGAATCGGCGTCACGCCCGGCCGGCGCTCGATCGCGCCGGCTTCGATCAGCGCACGCCGGCGCCGACCAGGCCGCCTGCCGCCGCGCCGGCAACCGTGCCGACCGGGCCGCCCGTGATCAGGTAACCGAGCGCGCCGCCAGCGGCCGCGCCGATACCGGCATTGCGTTGCGTATGCGTCATCGCGCATGCGCCGAGTTGCGACAGCACCGCGACGATCACCGCGGTACGAACGAGAAAAGTGGTCTTCTTCATCATGATTATTGGCTTCCTCCCGCCACGCAATTACGCGAATGGCGGCATTGAATCGGTGAAGCCATCATAGGAAAACCCGAACGGCGCGAGCAATCCGATTTACGTCGTGTTACAGCCGACACACTATCGAGATATTGCGGCACGCATCGCGAACGCAACGGCCCTCACCCGCAAGCCGCGCGGGACGGACCCCGGTCAGGTAGAATTACAGGATTAAACCGGCGCGACGCGCCGACACAACCTGACGCCAACCGCATGAGCACCGAACGCAACGACGCCCCCGCGGCTTCCAACTTCATTCGTAACATCATCGACGACGACAACCGCACCGGCAAATGGGGCGGCCGCGTCGAAACGCGCTTCCCGCCCGAGCCGAACGGCTATCTGCACATCGGCCACGCGAAGAGCATCTGCCTGAACTTCAGCGTCGCGCGCGACTACGGCGGCGTGTGCCACCTGCGCTTCGACGACACGAACCCGGAAAAGGAAAGCGTCGAGTACGTCGATTCGATCGTCGACGCGGTGCGCTGGCTCGGTTTCGACTGGCGCAAGGACGCGGTCGACCACCAGTATTTCGCGAGCGACTACTACGACAAGCTGTACGAATTCGCCGAGCTCCTGATCAAGCGCGGCAAGGCATATGTCGACAGCCAGAGCGCCGACGAAATGCGCGCGAACCGCGGCTCGCTGACGGAAGGCGGCAAGCCGTCGCCGTTCCGCGACCGCACGCCCGACGAGAACCTCGACCTGTTCCGCCGCATGAAGGCCGGCGAGTTCAAGGAAGGCGAGCACGTGCTGCGCGCGAAGATCGACATGGCTTCGCCGAACATGAACATGCGCGACCCGGTGATCTACCGGATCCGCTACGCGCACCACTACCGCACCGGCGACGCGTGGTGCGTGTACCCGATGTACGACTACACGCACTGCATCTCGGATGCGCTCGAAGGCATCACGCATTCGCTGTGCACGCTCGAATTCGAGGATCACCGCCCGCTGTACGACTGGGTGCTGAACGAACTCGCGGAAGCCGGCGTGTTCACGCGCCCGCTGCCGCAGCAGATCGAATTCTCGCGGCTGAACCTCACGTACGCGATCACCAGCAAGCGCAAGCTGCTGCAGCTCGTCACCGAAGGCCACGTCGACGGCTGGGACGACCCGCGGATGCCGACGATCGTCGGCGTGCGCCGCCGCGGCTTCACGCCGGAGAGCATCCACCTGTTCTGCGAGCGGATCGGCGTGACGAAGATCGACTCGTGGATCGACATGAGCATCTTCGAAGGCGCGCTGCGCGACGACCTCGACGACAAGGCCGCGCGCACGGTCGCGGTGCTCGATCCGCTGAAGCTCGTGATCGACAACTATCCGGAAGACCAGGAAGAAGCGTGCACGGCGCCCGTGCATCCGCATCACCCGGAGCGCGGCGTGCGCACGTTCCCGATCTCGCGCGAGCTGTGGATCGAGCGCGAGGATTTCGTCGAGAACCCGCCGAAGGGCTATTTCCGCCTGTTCCCGGGCAACAAGGTGCGCCTGCGCTACGGCTACGTGATCGAGTGCACGGGCTTCGACAAGGACGCCGACGGCAACGTGACGGCCGTGCACTGCAACTACTTCCCGGACAGCAAGTCGGGCACCGACGGCGCGAACACGTACAAGGTCAAGGGCAACATCCACTGGGTCAGCGCGAAGCATGCGCAGCCGGCCGAAGTGCGGATCTACGACCGCCTGTTCAAGGAGCCGCATCCGGACGCGGGCGGCGCGAACTTCCTCGAAGCGCTGAATCCCGATTCGAAGAAGATCGTGCAGGCGTACGTCGAGCCGGGCAACAGCGACATCGCGCCGGAAACGCGCCTGCAGTTCGAGCGGCACGGCTACTTCGTTGCCGACCGTGTCGATTCGAAGCCGGGCAAGCCCGTGTTCAACCGGATCGTCGGGCTGCGCGACAGCTGGGGCAAGCCGGCCTGACGGCCTGCTCCGCGCGCGGCGCGCGGCCTCGGGCCGACGTCGCGCGACCATGAAAAAACCGGCTCGAGGGGCGATGCCCGGTCTTTTCCAGAAGCGGGGCCGGTACGGGCCACCGCCATCTGTTCGGTTCACATCTGTTGATGCGAGCGCGGAACCGAATTGATCATGAACTCGCCCATCTGATAACGCATCGCGATTTGCCGGATGCCTTGTAGGTCGTCCGGCTTTTGCGGACCGATCACCATATAGTGATCGCCGGTCCCGCCTTTCATTTCGACATACTCGTGCCAACTCTTCTCGTTGGTCGAGTCGATCTTGACCTTGGTGTCCTTGTTGTCGGGAAAGATCAGAACCTTTCCCTGCGCGTTGATCTGATTGATCATCTCGACGGCAGCCTGCTCGGTCATGCCCTCCGGGTAACCATTGCGATTCTGCATCACATGGACGAGGAAATCGCGCTGTCCATCCGTCTCGACCATCTTGCGCAACACGTTGTTTCCGACGTCGAAGCGAAGCACCTCCTGAAGGTTCTCCTTGGCGCCCGGCTTGTTCCAGACCGAAGCAATTTGGTTTTGTGCGGCGGTCTCGTGCCCAGTCGTCAGATAGAATCCTTTGCCGAATTCTCCCTCTCCACTGTCCACATTGACCTGTGCGTGATCGAAGTGGTGAAGCGCACTCGGCCGGGTGACGTGTGCGAGGGAGGTCGTGGTCGCCGGGTCCAGTTCGGTCGGAACCGCATGCGCCGTGGGTGTTCCAAGGTCCCAATTCTTCGGGAACCCATTGTTGGAGGGGTCCATTTCACCGGGGAAAACGCGAAACTGGCTCTTGGTCTCGCTGAAAAATTCCACACCCGGCCGAGAGTCGTTCACTTGCTTGAGGTGGTCGACAAGTTCTTTCGGAGAGCTATATTGTTTGAGGTCACCCGTTTTCTCGAGGAATCTGAGCGCCTCCTGGAGCCTCGGAGGGAGTTCTTCCGGCAGCTTCCTTTGTTTTCCTGCCGCTACGTCGCCCGCCGACGTGCCGACTTTCGACGCGTTGGCTGCATACCATTCCGCCCAGTCCTTGGCGCCTCCTCCCGTCGGCGCCGGTGAAAAGCCGGTTTCCGGTGCGGGTGCCGATGCCGATGACGCGCGTGCGGAGGGCAGGGGGGCCCTGTTCGTTACCAGTGTCGCCGTACTCGAATGAGGCGTCAAAGCCTGGAGCTGTGGTGACGATCCGCCTCCCGATACGCTCCCGCCGGGACGCGAATTGTCGGGGCGCGGGGCGATAACCTGGGATGTTTCCAACTGCCGCATTCTCGGTGACGAACGGTTAATTCCCGACGGGCTGCTCATGGCCAATTTTCCATTTTGAGACGTGTGAAAGCCAGGCTCATTGCGATCGTCCTGGCGAGTGCCTGACTATCGCCCAGCGTCTCCGGCGCGCTTGCGCCACCCGCGAATCCGCGCACTGAAATCCGAAGCGCGATGGCAACCCGGTGCGTCATGCGACGCGATTGCAAAAAAAACGCCACCCGTTCCATCGGGTGGCGCTGCTAATAAAAAATGCCGTTCAGTTCTTAACTGAACGGCATTAGGCTCGAGGGCCGGTTTTTTTATTGCATGCAACGAAGCCAAGAGACGCGGTGACGGAAGCCACCGCGTTCCTTCACGCGCCCGACAGCCGCCGATGCAGTTCCGCCAGCGACAGCTTCGTGCGAAACAGCCGCGCGAGGCTGCGGCTCGCATACGCGTCGATATCGCCCGGCGCGGTCCAGCGGTACGCATCCATCTCGGGAATCATCGAGCCGTCGCGACGGCTCGGGAACAGCGACGTGCACGTGCACAGCGCGGGATCGATCTCGCCGTCCGCCACCAGCACCGCGAACAGGTGCAGGTCCTTGTCGTGCCGGTACGCGAAGCGGCCGAGATCGAGCAGCCGGGCCGGCGCGAACTCGATGCCGGTTTCCTCGAGCAGCTCTCGCAGCGCCGCGTCGGCCGGCGTCTCGCCGGGCTCGCCCTGCCCCTTCGGGATGTCCCAGTGCGTGGTGTCCGTCGCGTGCGCGAGGAACACGCGGCCGCCCGCATCGAGGATCACGACGCCGCACGACACCGCGCGCGGCGCGTCGCCCCGCTTCATCACCCGCGTGCTCAGCGCTTCTGCAACTGCCACTTGCCCGCGGCCGTCTTGCAGTAGACGGGCTTGAGCGTCATCGTCTGGCCCTTCGCGGTGATGTCGGTGGTGATTTCGCGGCAGGTCTTGCCGTCCGTCTCGGTCGTGGTCGGCGTGAGCTTCGCCTCGATCTGCGTACGGCTGCCGCTGTTCTGCCACGTCGTCGTCTCGCCGTCCTTGCCTTCGTCGCGCACCTTCGCGGCGGCCTTCGACAGCGATGCGGTGTCGGCCTTGCTGAAATAGCTGAGCGGCGTGTCGTTCAGGAAGTTCAGATTGTTCTGCGCGTGGGCGGGCAGCATCGCGGCAACGCACGCGGCGCCGGCCAGCACACGCGTGACGACGGAAAGGGATGCACGCATCGACATGTTGTTCTCCTTGGATGTTCGATCGAACGGCGCGGTGCATGCCGGCGAACCGGCACGCGCCACGCCCGTCAGCGAGCGAGCATAGCATGCGTGCCGCGCGCGACGCTTTCGGGCCTGTTCCCTCTAATAACGGGCCCTAGCGGGCCGCCTGCGTCGACCCGGGTTGATATCCGTCAGTCAGCGTGCCCAGGAACGCGATCACGTCCTTGATCTCGGCCGCGTTCAGCGCCGGCTGCTCGCCGCGCTTGCGGTCGAACGGCGGTTCGCGGTTGATGTTCGGCCAGTAGCGCTTCGGCAGGTCGTCGTAGATCTGCACCTTGCCGTGCACGACCGGATAGAACTTCTCCGGATGAATGTCGCGCTCGACGTAGAAGCGCATCACGTCCTCGAGCGAGTGATACACGCCGTTGTGGAAGAACGTCTTGCGCAGCGCGACGTTGCGCAGCGACGGCGTGCGGAACAGCCCGCAGAATTCGTCGCGGCCCTTCAGGTCGGTGCGCTCGGGGCCGCACGCGCCGAGATCGTGGAAGCTCGGGTCGCGGTTCACAGGCAGCGCGCGGTTGCGCGGCACCGCGATCGCGATCAGCCCGAAATCGCTGAACTGCGGCGGGCCGCCTTCGAGCGTGCGCTGGCTGATGTGGCAGCTCGCGCAATTGCCCTTCTTCTCGTCGTTGAACAGTTGCAGACCGTGCAACTCGGCGGGCGTGAGCTGCGCGCGGCCGGCCAGGTACGCGTCGTACTTGCTCGTGTACGGATCGAACAGCGCAGGCTGCTGCTGGAACGCATCGAGCGCACGCAACACCGCGTCGAAGGCGGCCTGATCGTCGCCGAGCACCCGCTCGCCGAATGCCTTGCGGAACGCGTCCGCATACGGCGCCGCGCGCACCGCCTGCGCGACCCGCGCCGGCGAGCTGCTCATCTCGAACGGCGACAGCAGCGGAATGCGCGCCTGCGCGTCGCGCGTGTCGACGCGGCCGTCCCAGGTCAGCCCGCCGGTCGGGCCCGCGTCGATGCTTTCGTCGCCCTCGTCGGGCGAATCGTGGAAATGCTCGCTGAACGGCGGGATGCCGCGCAAGTACTTCAGCGACGGCGCCGCACGGAACCCGATGCGATGCATGTCGTCGCCGCCGAGCTGCACCGACAGCGCGTTCGGCGGCCCGAACGCATGTTCGGCGCTGTGGCACGACGCGCACGCGAGCTTGCCGGAACCCGACAGCGACGGATCGGAGAACAGTTGCTTGCCGAGCGCCGTCATCTGCTTCACGCCCTCGAACACCTGCGCACGCGTCTGCGGCTGGCTGGCCGGTGCGACCGCGGGCGCGACCGGCGCGGCCTGGGCGGCCGGCACGATGGCCGCCGCCGGCGAATTCGTGCCGGGCCGCGCATCGCAACCGGCGAGCGCCGCGAGCCCGGCAGCCAGCGCCAGGGCCGCCGCGGCATGGATCAACGATCGCGCGGACGCAAAGGATTTCGGGGTGGTGGGCATCGTCGTTCTATGGGTAGCGGTGGGCAATCGGCCGGAGCTTATGTCAGTTCCGTGTCCGTCGCGTGACGTTCCGCCGACAGTCAATTGAAAGCGCCCCTACACCCGCCTGTCAAACGGGTTCCAGATAATGCGCGCAGCCGGTCGGCGCCCGGCGCCTGCTGCGCCGGCCCCAAGCCACCCCGGTTCCCACACGCGACCAACGACGAAAGAGAGAACATCGCATGAAGAAGCACGCCTGGATTCGCCATACGCCGATCGCCCTCGCGGCCGCGCTCAGCCTGACCGCCTGCGGCGGCGACGACGTCACCCAACAGGGCCTGTCGGCCGTCAAGAACGTTGTCGTGATCTATGCGGAAAACCGCAGCTTCGACAACCTGTACGGTAACTTCCCGGGCGCGAACGGCCTGCAGAACGCAACGGCCGCGAACTCGGTGCAGAAGGATCGCGACGGCTCGACGATGGCGACGCTGCCGAAGGTCTGGGGCGGCCTGACCGCGACCGGCATCACGCCGGCGCTCACCGAGGCGATGACGGCGAACCTGCCGAACGCACCATTCGCGATCGACGATCCGAACGGCTTCAACCAGCCGATGAGCATCGCGACGCGCGACATCGTGCACCGCTTCTACCAGGACCAGATGCAGATCAACGGCGGCAAGAACGACATGTACGCCGCGTGGACCGATGCCGGCGGCCTGACGATGGGCCATTACACGCCGGACCCGTCGAAGCTGCCGCTGTGGAAGATCGCGCAGCAGTACGTGCTCGCCGACAATTTCTTCATGGGCGCGTTCGGCGGCTCGTTCCTGAACCACCAGTACCTGATCTGCGCGTGCGCGCCGTTCTACGCGAACGCGAACACGAGCCCCGCGGCCGGCAAGATCGCGGTCCTGAACGCGGACGGCAAGTCGCTGAAGGTCGCCGCGAATTCGCCCGCCTCCGCGCTGAGCGGCCCGCCGAAGTTCGTCAACGACGGCGCGATCACGCCCGACTTCTTCGCGGTCAACACGATGCAGCCGCCGTATCAGCCGAGCGGCAACAAGGCGGCCACGGGCGGCGACCCGCTGCTCGCCGACCCGGCCAACGCGTCGACGATGCCGCCGCAGACGGCCACCAACATCGGCGACCTGCTGACCAGCGCGAACGTGTCGTGGGCATGGTATAGCGGCGCGTGGGGCCAGGCGCTGCAGGCGAGCCAGAACGGCACGTCGAACGTGATCTACGGCGCCGACCTGTCGACGCCGAACTTCCAGCCGCACCACCAGCCGTTCAACTACTTCGCGAACCAGGCGCCGGGCACCGCGAACCGCGCGCAGCACCTGCTCGACGGCGGCGCGAACGGCGCCGAGTTCATCAAGGCGATCGACGCGGGCACGCTGCCGGCGGTGACGTTCTACAAGCCGCAGGGCAACCTGAACGAGCACCCGGGCTACACGGACGTCACGTCGGGCGACCAGCACATCGCCGACGTGATCGCGCACCTGCAGGCGAGCCCGCAGTGGAAGAACATGGTCGTGGTCGTCACGTACGACGAAAACGGCGGCTTCTGGGATCACGCCGCGCCGCCGACCGCCGACCGCTGGGGTCCGGGCACGCGCATTCCGGCGCTGATCGTGTCGCCGTATGCGAAGAAGGGCTTCGTCGACCACACGCAGTACGACACGGGCTCGATCCTGCGCTTCATCACGCGCCGCTACTCGCTGCCGCGCCTCGCGGGCCTGCAACAGCGCGACGACGCGCTGAAGGCCAACGGCGCGCAGCCGATGGGCGACCTGACGAACGCGCTCACGCTGTCGCCGAACCTGTAACGGCATCGCGACGAACGGGCCGGCGGCGCTGCCGGTCCGGACGAACGAAGGGCGGCCTCATGGCCGCCCTTCGTTCATGAGTGCGCGTCGTTGTCGCGCCCCTTCGTCACCAGCCGTACTTGAGCTCGACGCCGACATAGTCGGCGTTGTGCCCGCCCGCCTGCCGGATCGCGTCGCCGACCTGGAAATGCACGGCTTCGACCGCGCCGATCAGGTTCGCGGCGATCGTCCAGTCCGCCCGCAGCTGCACGTACATCCCCGTCCACAACCCGCCCTTGCCGGCCGTGCCCGGCACCACGGCGTTGCCCTGCTGGTAGACGGCGTCGCCGGTCGTCTCGCGCCACTGGAAACCGAGCGCGCCGAGCAGCGCCAGGTTCGGCGACGGCTTCAGCGTCACCGACGGCTTCACGTGGATCAGGTTCGAGTAGCCGGTAAAGCCCGCGAGCGTGAAGTAATAGCCGTTCGGAAACAGCGGATTGAAGGTGCCGATGCGGCCGTCGTGCGGATGCCGGTCGCCCGACGCCGCGTCGACCTGCAGCGCGACGCGCGGCGACCATGGCGCATCGAGCCGGTAGCCTGCGATCGAGCCGAGCGCCCACGCGCGGATCGAGCTGCTGCCGACCGTCCCCGTCTGCAGCATCGTTTCGAGATCCCAGTCGAAGCGCCCCTGCGTGCCCGTGTAGCGCACGTCCCACACGTCGCGGCGCTCGGCGCCGCTCGCGTCGAGAAAGCGTGCGTTGCTGCGGTTGTAGCGCGACCAGTAGCCCGACAGGTCGCCGGGCCCGACTGACTGCCGCTCGAAGCGCACGCCGCTGAACGTGAGGTTGCGGTTCGACACGTCGTCGAACGCGGACACGGTGCGGTTCTGCACGGGCTGCGTCGCATACGCGATAAAGCGCCACTTTTGATATTCGTAGTCGGCCCACACCGCATCGAACGCCTGCCGCACGTTCGGGCCATCGCGCGCGGCGATGAAACGCTGCAGGTCGAACGCCATCTCCTGCCGGCCGACGCGCAACTTGAACGTGCCGCCGCCGAGCGCACCCGTGTAGGTCGCGAATGCCTGTTCGAGATCGAGCGGGTTCTTGTCGACCGGCGAGATCGTGTTCTTGCCGAACGCGCGGTCGTCCTGCAACTGCACGAAGAACTGCCAGTGTTGGCCGAGATGCGCATCGGCATGCACTTCGACGCGCTGGATCAGGTACGTGTCCGATTGCGCGGAGCCGGTCCCGAACAGCGGCGCGTCGTTGGTTTCCAGACGCTCGCGCAGGTTCACGCCGAGCGAAAGATAGGATGACGGATCGTTTCCGAGCGGGATGTATTTCAACCCGTCGAGCGGCGCGCGCGGCACGCATGGATTCGCGAGCACCGACCAGTCTTCCTGCCAGCGGTTGAACAGCACGGTCGGCCGCTTGGCCGTGCACGTCGATGCGGGCGCGCTGTCCGCCGCCGGTGCAGTCGCCGTGTCCGCGAACGCCGCATCGGCACCCGCAAGCAGCAGCCCCGCGACAACCGATGCGCGGGCAACCCGGTCGAAGCGTCTGCCTCGGGTCGTCGCGGCACGCTGTCCGCTTGTCGCGGCCATCCGTTCGCGACCGCCTGCCTCGGTCCGGCCTGCTCGCCCGCCGCGGTCGCGACGCGCCCCTCCACGCTGCACGATCATGCATGCTCCTGCGTGCCGGTACGGGCGGACACCCCCGTCCATGCGGCCAGCACCGCGAGCGTGCCGGCGGGCACAAGCAGCGCCCAGAACCCGATATGGCGAAAACCCAGCGCGCCGCATACCGCGCCGAGCGCGAACGCGACGATCGCCGGCAGCATCTTCGCGAAGCGCGCGCGTGCCGTCGCGCGCACGCTGTCGGCCGTGCCGGCGGACAGCAGGTCGACGACATCGAGGATCGCCTGCGTGACGTTGCCGGTCATCACCGTGTTCGGCACGCCGGCGCGCGCGATCACGCGCGGATGCGCGTTCTGCACGCCCATCGCGAACGTGCCGACGAAACCCGCCACCAGCACCGGCAGGCTGTCGGATTGCGTCACGGGCGTCGCCCACACGCCGGCCGCGCAGAAGCCGAGCAGCAGTACCGCCTGCACCGTATGCAGCGCTCGCGCGCCCTGCCATGCGGGTCGCGCGGAGAGCGCGCGCGCAATCAGGCTGCTCGTGACGACGCCGCACACGAACGCGGGAAACACGCTGAGCTTCAGCAGGACGCCCTGCCCGAACCCCGCGACGCCCGCGCCGATCAGCACGAAGTTGCCCGTCACGTGCGCGGTGAACAGTCCGAACAGCGCGACGAAGCTCAGCGTATCGACGAAGCCGGCCACCGCGGAAAGGATCGTGTCTTCGTGCTTCATCGCGCCGCGCTCGCGTGGATCTCGGCGACGTAGCCGCCGGGGAACTGCACGAGCGCCGCATCGCGCCCGTCCGCCGTATACGACGGCACGAGCACGTTCACGCCCGCGGCCTGCGCCTGCTTCAGCGTCGCGGCCAGATCCGGCACTTCGTAGCCGGTCATCTCGCGGCCGTACGGGTAAGGAAGTTGGCCGTCCGTCACGAGCACGGTCATCTTGCCGAAGCCCGACGTGATGCGAATGCGGCGATAGGTGTCGTTCGGCCGGCCGATCTCGATGCCGGGCGCCTTGAGGTTGTCGGACACCACCTTGCCGTTCGAGAACTTGACGAAATCATGGACGAACTTGCGCACGCTCTGCGGCGACACATACACGCGGTTCTCGGGGATCGTCTGCAGCGCCGCGTAGTTCGGCGCCTGCGTGTGCCAGTACAGCTGCATCTTCACGCCGCCCGTCCACGCGATCACCGCATCGCGGCCGATCGGATCGGGGAACGTGTCGACGATCACTTCCGCGCCATGCTCGCGCGCCACCTTCATCGCCGCGTCCATGTCGGCGACGAGATAACCCGTGCGCTCCGCGCCGAACGGCCAGGGCACGGGCGTCTTGAAGCCGAACACGGAGATCGTGCCCGCCGGCGTGAAAACGAGTTGCGACATCGTCTGGCTCGGGGTCGGCGTGACCTGGAACACGCCCTGCTTCGACTTGCTGCCGCCGAACGTCGCGACGAAGCTGTCGGTGAAGCGATCGAAATCCTCGGGGGCGACGTATACGTGTGTCGTGTCGTATTGCGGCCCGACGGCAAGCGCCGGCGTGGCCGCCGGCGGCACGGGCGGCTTCGCGTACGACGCCGGCGCCGCGACGAGGCCGGCGGCGATCGCAAGCGCGAGCAAGGCGGAACGAATCGTTTTCATCACAGGATTTCCTTGTTGTTTCATCGTCATCGAGTGGTACGGCCGTCGCCGGCCGTGTGCTTCGCATCGGCGAGCGGCATCGCGAGCACGAGTGCGGCGATCAGCCCGAGATGCTCGAAAAAGCTGTTGAGCGCCATGAAATGATCGGCGCCCGTGCGATTCCAGAAATCGTTCGCCACCAGCATCGCGACGAGCGTCAGCATGCCGAGGCTGCCGGCGCCGAGCCACGTGAAGCGGTTCAACACCACGCACAGCGAGCCGGCGATCTCGACCGCGATCGCGAGCGCCGCCCAGAGCGCGGCCGGATGCAGGCCGAAATGCGCCTGCTCGGCGACCGCGCCGTCGAAATCCAGCGCCTTCGCGACGCCGCCGATCAGGTAGGCGGACACCAGCGCGAGGCGCACGAGCGGCAGGACCCACGGCTGCGCCAGCAGCGCGCGGACCCACGCCGGGTTGCCGAAGCCGCCGGATTTGATCGGGGCCGCCATGTCAGACCGCCCAGCACGAACAACCGAACGCGCCCCAGAAGCCCTTCGCGTCCGACGTCGGCAATGCACTGCCCCACGCGCTCGCATGGGCATGCGCGTGCACGCTGCACGCGCTCGCGCAGCCGCACATCGCGGCGGCCGCCGCACGCTGCAACGGTGCGCCGTTGCGCTGCGTCGCGCCCCAGCCGCCGTAGCCGCCGTACTCACGCACGGGCGACCAGTCCGGCATCGCGGGCGGAATCGGCGCGTCGTGCGACGCGAACGGCCCCGCGCCCCATACGATCTTGCCGCCGACCACCGTCAGCAACGCTGTCGTGTCGACGATATCATCCTCCGCACATGTGAAGAAATCGCGATCCGGGACCATCAGGTCGGCAAGCTGCCCGACCGCGATGCGCCCTTTCTTCCCCTCTTCGTTCGAGAACCAGGTCACGTATTCGGTCCACATCCGCAGCGCGGTCTCGCGATCGAGCAGGTTACGCTGCGGATACATGCGCAGCCCGCCGACCGTCTTGCCCGTCACGAGCCACGCGAGCGACACCCACGGGTTGTACGACGCAACGCGCGTCGCGTCGGTGCCGGCCGACACCTTGATGCCCTTCGAGAGCATCTTCGCGACGGGCGGCGTCGCCTCGGCCGCCTGCGCGCCATAACGCTCGACGAAGTATTCGCCCTGGTACGCCATCCGGTGCTGCACCGCGATGCCGCCGCCCAGCGCCGCGATACGGTCCATCGATTTTTCGGTAATGGTTTCCGCGTGATCGAAGAACCAGTTCAGGCCTTCGAGTGGGATGTCCTTGTTGACCTTCTCGAACACGTCGAGCGCGCGGTCGATCGTTTCGTCGTAGGTCGCATGCATGCGCCACGGCCAGCGGTTCTGCGCGAGCACGCGCACGACGCCTTCGAGATCGTCCTCCATCTGCGCCGGCAGGTCCGGCCGCGCGACGCGGAAATCCTCGAAGTCGGCCGCCGAGAACACCAGCATCTCGCCCGCGCCGTTGTTGCGGAAATAGTCGGTGCCGTCGTGATACTTGACGCTCTTGGTCCAGTTCACGAAGTCTTCCTTCTCGGCGTTCGGCTTCTGCGTGAACAGGTTGTACGCGATCCGGATCGTCATCTCGCCCGCGTCGTGCAGCTTGCGGATCACTTCGTAATCGTCGGGATAATTCTGCGAACCGCCGCCCGCATCGATCACGCCCGTCACGCCGAGACGGTTCAGTTCGCGCATGAAGTGGCGCGTCGAGTTGTACTGGTATTCGAACGGCAGCTTCGGCCCCTTCGCGAGCGTCGCGTAGAGGATCGTCGCGTTCGGGTTCGCGAGCAGCAGCCCGGTCGGGTTGCCCGCGGCGTCGCGCAGGATCGTGCCGCCCGGCGGCTCGGGCGTGTCCTTCGTGTAGCCGACCACGCGCAGCGCGGCCGCGTTCAGCAGCGCACGGTCGTACAGGTGCAGGATAAACACCGGCGTATCGGGCGCGGCGGCGTTGAGCTCCTCGATCGTCGGCAGGCGCTTCTCGGCGAACTGGTGCTCGGTGAAGCCGCCGACCACGCGCACCCATTGCGGCGCGGGCGTGATCGCGACCTGCCGCCTGAGCATGTCCATCGCGACCGCGAGCGACGGCACACCGTCCCAGCGCAGTTCCATGTTGTAGTTCAGGCCACCGCGAATCACGTGCGTATGGTTGTCGATCAGGCCCGGCAGCACGGTGCGGCCGTCGAGATCGACGACCTTCGTCGCACGGCCCGCGAGCGGCATCACGTCCGCGTTACCGCCGACCGCGACGAAGCGACCGTCCTTGATCGCGACGGCGGTGGCGACGGGGTTCGCACGATCGAGCGTCGTGATGCGCCCGTTGTGCAGGATGAGATCGGGTTGAGTGTCGGTTGCGCTCATCAATTGGGTCCTCGATGCAATCAGAAGCCGAGCCAGTGACGGACCGGCGCGATGCCCGCTGCGCCGATCAGCATGCCGGCGAGCCCGACCAGTGCAATCAGCGGCGGTGCGGGCGAGCGCACCTTGATCACGCTGTATACGACGCCGATCAACACGCCGGCGCCCAGTGAAACGACATACGATTCCATATGCTCCCTCCCGACTGGATTAGAATGACCCGCATTGCCGCGCGCCATCGGCGCGATCCGCTGCCGCCGAATCCGCTTCGCTTCCCTGCCACGCCTTCCAGCCATGCAACATCTTCCCGATCTCGAAGCCTGGGCCATCTTCGCGCGCGTCGCGGAAACCGGTTCGTTCGCCAAGGCCGCCGACCTGCTCGGCATATCGCAACCGACGGTGTCGAAAGCGATCGCGCGTCTCGAAAAACGCCTGGGCTCGATGCTGCTGTACCGCACGTCGCGCAAGCTGTCGCTCACACCGACCGGCGAACTGCTGCGCGATCGCGCGATCCGGCTGCTCGCCGACGCCGAGCTGATCGAAGGCGAGGCGTCCGCGCACGCGCTCGAACCGCACGGCCTGCTGCGCGTGAACGCGCCGATGTCCTACGGCCTGTGCAATCTCGCGCCGCTGTTGCCCGCGTTTCTCGAGCGCTACCCGCGCGTCGACGTCGACCTCGTGCTCACCGACAACTTCGTCGACATCGTGTCCGGCGGCTTCGACGTCGCCATCCGGATCGCCGAACTGAACGATTCGTCGCTGCGCGCGCGCCGCCTCTGCGCCGTGCGCCGGCCGCTCGTCGCATCGCCCGCGTATCTCGACCGGCGCGGCCGGCCGACCCATCCGAGCGAACTCGACCAGCACGTGTGCCTGACCTACACGAACATACCGACACCCGAATACTGGCGCTTTCGCCACACGGCGTCGGGCGACGAATTCGGCGTGCCCGTGCGCGGGCGCATTCGCGCCAACAACGCCGACGTCCTCTGCCCCGCGCTGATCGCCGGCCACGGCCTCGCGCTGCAGCCGGCGTTCCTGGTGTGGGATGCGCTGCAAAGCGGCGAGCTCGAGGAAGTGATGCACGACTGGAAAATCCCCGACATCAACGTCAACCTCGTCACGCCGCCCGGCATGCTGCGTGCGGCGCGTGTGACGGCCCTGCTCGACTTTCTCGTCGAGAATCTGACACACGCGCCGTGGGCACTGCCGCCCGTTTGAACGCGCGGCGGCACGCGGCCCGTTACTTCGCCGGCACCGGCGCGAGCGACTCGTGCGGCGTCGCGGTGCGCTGTTCGGCCTTGTGGACCATCGTGTACGCATAGTCGACGCCCATCCCGTACGCGCCCGAGTGCTCCTTCGCGATCGCCATCACGGCGTCGTAGGTGTCGCGGCGTGCCCAGTCGCGCTGCCACTCGAGCGCGACCTGCTGCCACGTGACGGGCACCACGCCAGCCTGGATCATCCGTTGCATCGCGAAGTCGTGCGCGTCCTTCGACGTGCCGCCCGATGCATCGGCCACCATGTAGATCTCGTAGTCGCCTTCGAGCATCGCGCAGAGCGCGAACGTCGTATTGCAGACTTCGGTCCACAGGCCCGACACGATCACCTTCTTGCGGCCGTTCGCGGCCAGCGCGTCGCGCACCTTCTGGTCGTCCCACGAGTTCATCGACGTGCGTTCAAGCGTCTTCTGGTTCGGAAACACGTCGAGCAGTTCGGGATAGGTGTAACCGGAGAAGCTCTCCGATTCCACCGTCGTGATCGTGGTCGGAATGTTGAATGCCTTCGCTGCCTTCGCGAGCCCGACGACGTTGTTCTTCAGCGTCTGGCGATCGATCGACTGCACGCCGAATGCCATCTGCGGCTGCTGGTCGATGAAGATCAACTGGCTGTTCTGGGGAGTGAGGACTTCAAGCTTGGGGTTGCTCATGGCGCGAATCATCCTTTGGACAGGAAACGTTTAAGGCTTGCCTCGATCGGAAAGTACGAGGAGCCGACTGTGCGTTGCCCCGGATTTGCGTCTTCCGGTTGCAGCCATTTAATCGGAAAAGTCGCAGCTCGAACATCCAAGAAACGGAATCGATCGAATTCCGAAAGAGGGGTCTCCCAAGGGCAATCCGCCCTTTTTTTCCACACGTAAACCCGATACGCTTCCAGCACATTGAAGGCGCGCCCTTCGCGCCCGACCAGCCTATCACGAGAGGTTTTCATCATGAAACCGTATTTTCTGTCGCTGCTCGCCGGCATTCTCGCCGGTGTCATCTACGGCGCGCTCGGCGTGAATTCGCCGGCGCCGCCCATCATCGCGCTCACCGGCCTGCTCGGCATGCTGGCCGGCGAACAGATCCTGCCCGTCGCGCGCCGGATGCTTTCCGGACACCGGCTGAATACCGCATGGCGCGACGCGCAATGCAGCCAGCACATGTTCGGCGCGCTGCCGGGTGGCGCCGCGAACGACCGCAAGCCGTCGTGATGCACGCCGTCGCCGCAGGCCGCGCATGACCAACGTCGAGCTGTTCCACTACCTGCTGCTGTTGATCTGCGGCGCGGGCGCGCTCACGTGGCTCGCCGAACGAATCTCGATTCCGCCGGCCGTCGTGCTGCTGCTGGGCGGCTGCGCGGTGGCGATCGCCGGCAAGCGCGTGCCCGACATGGACCCGGCGCTGCTGCTCGCGGCCGTACTGCCGCCGCTGCTGATGTCGAGCGGGTTCTACACCGCATGGAAGGAATTCAGGCAGGAGCTCGCATCGATCGCGTCGCTCGCGCTCGGTGCGGTGGCGTTCACGACCGTCGCGGTCGCCGTGGCCGTGCGTGCCGCGAACCCGGCGCTGCCGTGGGCCGCGTGCTTCACGCTCGGCGCGATCGTGTCGCCGCCCGACGCGGTGGCCGCGAAGGCGATCCTGCAGCGCTACCCGCTGCCCGCGCGGCTCGTCGCGGTGCTCGAAGGCGAAAGCCTCGTCAACGATGCGTCGGGCCTGCTGCTGTACCAGATGGCCGTGTCGGCCGCGCTCGCCGTGTCGATCACGGCCGCGAGCGCCACCGGCCTGTTCTTCTCGCTGACGCTGATCGGCATCGCGGTCGGCCTCGCGTGCGGCCATGCGATGTGCTGGGTGCTGCCGCGCCTGCGCGACCCGATGCTCGGCATCGTCGTGACTTTCGCGATGGCGTGGGGCAGCTACGGGATCGCGGAAGCCGTCGACGGCTCGGGCGTGCTGTCGGTGGTGACCTGCGGCCTCGTGCTCGGCGTGCGCCAGCATCGCGTGTTCGACGCCGACCTGCGGATCAAGGCGAAGGCGACGTGGGAAGCGATCGTGTTCGTGCTCGATGCGCTCGTGTTCATCCTGATCGGTCTCGCGCTGCACGCGATCCTCGTGCGCGTGAACCACGAAGGCGCGGTGCTGATGGCCGGCCTGCGCGTCGCGCTGCCCGCCACCGCCGCCGCGATCGGTGCGCGCGTCGTGTGGGTATTCGTCGCGATGTGGCTGCCGGACCGCCTGCGCGCACCGCGCGCGGGCCACGCGCGGTGGTCGTGGCGCGAGGCCGTCGTGCTCGGCTGGTCGGGCATGCGCGGCGTCGTGAGCCTCGCGGCCGCGATCGCGCTGCCGAGCAACTTTCCCGGCCGCGACCTGATCCTGTTCAGCACGTTCCTGCTGATCATCGCGACGCTCGTCGTGCAGGGCGGCACGCTCGCGCCGCTGATCCGCGTGCTGAAGCTGCGGCCCGTCGCGCGGCACACGATGTCCGAGCACGCGGTGCGCGCGCATACGTTCGGCGCGGCGCTCGCCGAACTCGACGCGCTGGAGCAGCGCGGGTCGAACCTCGAGCGCCCTTCGCTCGACCGCCTGCTCGCCGAATACCGCAACCGCGTCATGTTCAACGAACGCGCGCATCGGCATGGTGCCGAGCCGGCCGACATGCGAGCACGGATGCTGCGCGTCGAGCTCGAACTCGTCGGCGTGTCGCGCCAGGCGCTGCTCGACCTGCATCGCGACGGCAAGGTCGACGACACGGTGCTGCACCGGATCGAATCGGAGCTCGATTTCGAGGAACTGCGGCTGCAGCGGCTGCTCGAACCGTAACGTCCGGCCAAGCCGCCGGCCCTCCCCCTTTCCCCCATGGAACTGCAATGAGCGAACTGTCCGTCGAAGCGAGCATCGGCTCGGTCGATTACCTGGTCCACTTCAGCGATGGCGTCCACCAGTGGCGTGCCGACGAACCGGCGCCGCTCGGCGGCGGCGATGCGGCGCCGACGCCCGTCGCGCTGCTGCTGTCGAGCCTCGGCGCCTGCACCGCGATCACGCTGAAGATGTATGCGCAGCGCAAGGGCTGGCCGCTCGCCGAAGTACACGTGAAGCTCGCGCACGAATCGGGCAGCGCGGGCAGCACGATCGTGCGCCGCATCACGCTCGAAGGCGACCTGTCCGGCGAACAGCGCGAGCGCCTGCTGCAGATCGCGAACGCGTGCCCGGTACACAAGATCCTCACGCATCCGATCACGATCGACACGGCGATCGCCTGACCGCCCACCGCACCGAACACGAGTTCCCCATCATGACCGCATCGATCAAGACCCTGCTCACGCCGCGCGAAAACGACATCGGCAACCTCGTCGTGCGCCGCGTGCTGCCCGCGCGCGCCGCGCGCCTCGTCGGCCCGTTCATCTTCTTCGACGAGATGGGCCCGGCCGTGCTGCCGGCCGGCCGCGGCATCGACGTGCTGCCGCATCCGCACATCGGGCTCGCGACCGTCACCTACCTGTTCGACGGCTCGCTGATGCATCACGACAGCCTCGGCTTCCGGCAGAAGATCGTGCCGGGCGACGTGAACTGGATGACGGCCGGCCGCGGCATCGTGCATTCGGAGCGCTCGCCCGACGAGGACCGCCCGCGCGAGCAGCCGGTCCACGGGATCCAGACCTGGGTCGCGCTGCCGGTCGAGCACGAGGACACCGCGCCCGCATTTGTCCATCATCCGGCCGACACGCTGCCGTCGTTCGCGCGCGACGGCGCGAGCGTGCGCGTGATCGCGGGCACCGCGTTCGGGCTTACGTCGCCGGTCGCCGTGTTCTCGCCGACGCTCTATGCATATGCGGAATTCGCGGCGGGCGGCCAGCTCGCGCTCGATGCGGAGCACGACGAGCGCGGCGTGTATCTCGTCGACGGCGACCTCACCATCGACGGCACGCCGCTCGCCCCCGCGACGATGGCCGTGCTCGAACCGGGCGCGACCGTTGCGCTCGCCAGCGCGAACGGCGCGCGCGTGATGCTGCTCGGCGGCGCACACCTGCCGGGCGAGCGTTTCATCGAATGGAATTTCGTATCGAGCGAGCGCGCGAAGATCGAAGCGGCGCGCGCAGCGTGGGCCGCGCAGACCTTCGGCAAGGTGCCGGGCGAGGAAGACGAATGGACGCGCCAGCCGGAACGCAGGGCGCGACCGGCAGAATAGGCAGGTTCGCCCGCAAGCAGGCGACGGCCGGCACGCATGCCGGCCGTCGTTCGTTTACCGCTTCAATCCCATCAGTTTCGCGAGCGTCGGCCAGCGCTCGAGCGACTCGATGAACGCGCGGCGCGCCTGCTCGTCGACATAGCGCTCCGGGTCGAGCGCGGGCAGATGCCGCGCGAGGCCGAGCACGTCGTTCGGCTGCGACAGGCGATCGTCGTCGCCGTCGCCGGGAAGGATTACTGTTCGTCGATCCATACGCCATCCGGAGTTTTCACCGCGTAGCCCGCGGCTGTCTGCATCGTTACCGTACCCTCGTTCTCGCCGACCATCCGCGTGCGCGGCAGGTCCGCCGCATATTGCGCGAGCGTCGCGCCCGGCTTGAACGGGCTGTTCGACACGAGATTCGACAGCAGCTGCGCGAGCGCGAGGAAGCTGGTCGGCTGCTCGATCACGGTCGTCGCGCCGTGGTTGCCGGCAAAGCCGACGAGCCGCACGCCTACCGGCCCGTGCACGATGCGCGGCGTCGGGATCTCGCGCAGGCCCGCAACCTGGTTCTTGTCGCCGCGCAATGCGGCGCCGTGCTCGGGCACGAACACGATCACCGCGCGGCGGCCCGATTGCGCGATCAGGTCGGCGAGACGGTCGAAGTCGCTCATCAGCTTCGTCGCGCGCTGCGGATACGAATCGATGCTCGTCAGCGAACTGCCGACCACGCGGTTGCCGTCGTGCAGGCTGATCGTGTTGTAGTACAGCGCGACAGGCCCCTGCACCGCCCCGCGCTGCGCATACCAGTTCGCGAGCGTGCCGTAGTCGTCCTTGATCGCCGAGCCGTCGAACGCGTGCATCGCGACGGGCGCGGCCGCGTTCGAGACCATCGGCGCGTCGGCCGCGCCGATGTTGTCGTGGATCACCTGCAGGAAGTTGTCGAAGTGGCCGTCGTGGTTCAGCAGCGACTGCACCGTGTAACCGGCGCTCGCGAGTTGCGCGAACAGCTGGCACTGTTGCGGCGCGGGCTTGTACAGGTCCGCGTGCGCCTCCTGCCCGCAGCTCGCGCGCAGCACGCGGATCGCCGCCGGGCCGCTGTAGCTCGCGGCGGTGCTGAAGTTCGAGAACAGGTAGTCGAAATGGCTCAGCATCGGGTGATTGCGCACCTTCGCCGCATCGAGATCGTCCCACGACAGCGAGCAGACGTGCAGCACGATCACGTCGAACTGCGCGGCCGGATCGTTGCCGAGATGGCCGAACGCGACCTGCCGCTGCGACTCCTGTGCACGGAACGTCGCGAGCGCGGCGTTGCGGTCCTCGGGCTGGTCGGCGCGCCCCATCGTCGTCGTGCCCTGCGCGTTCGCCTGCTGCGTGGCCGGTGCGGCCACGCGCGCCATCAGGCCGCTGCCCGCTTGCCACAGCGGCATCACGATCAGCACGGCCAGCACGAACGTCGCGACGCGCAGCCAGCGGTTGACGATGAAATAGACGATCAGCGCGCCGGCCACCGTCAGCACGAGCGCGGGCGGCAGCAGGCGCGGCAGCAGTTCCATCCAGTAGTCGACGCGGAACGTGCTCATTTCGCGCGCGGCCTCGACGAGGCGTGCGAGCGGCGGCGCATGCATCTCGCGCGCGAGCAGCGGCACCGCGATCGCGATCGCCGTGAGCTGCCGGACGATGCGCCATGCACGCCGCCGCACCGGCGCGCTCGCCGCGAGCGCCACCGCGAACGCGAGGTTCGCGAGCCACAGCGGCTGCAGGTGCCCGGTCGCGAACAGCGCGAACTTCAGGATGAAATACAGATTCCAGAACGCCATCTAACCCACTCCATGATGAGCGCGCGTCAGTCGCGCGCCCGATCGAGCTTCGGCGCCAGCATGGCCTGCAGGCCGCGCGCCGCACCCTTCCACATCCGCACATAACCGTCCACGCCGATGCGCAGCACTCCCTTCAGCCCGCCGAGCGGCGTGTCGACGCGCGTGCCTTCGTGCCAGTCGAGCCACGCATCCGCGCGGCCGAACGTGCATTGCACGAGCTGGCGCTCCTGTTCGAGCGTCAGCGCTTCGAAACTCACGCCGACGTGGGTCGGCGTCACGCGGCTCACGCGCACCGGGAACGGGAACGGCCGGTCGCCGCGCGTCACGCACACCGTCAGCGTGTCGCCGACGGCGAGCGGCAGCCCCGGCACCGCTTCGAGGCCGAGGCCGCCGGTCGAGTAGTCGCTCGTGAAACATGCGGCCGTCGTTCCGTCGGCGAGCAGCAGCGTGGCCGGCACGCGCATCGCGATCCGGTGCGTGACGCGCACCTGCTTCGTCTCGCGCGCGACGGCCAGCGCCGCGCCGAGCATCGCGAGGTTGTACACGGTCCAGCCGAGCGTGATCAGGATCGTCGACGCCTCGTCGCCCTGGTCGGCCGCGAGCCGCCACAGGCCGGCGACGATCGCGAGCACGTTCAGCGCGAACAGCACGAGATACGGCTTCGACGTCGACCAGTCGACATAGCCTTCGTCGATCTTGCCGCCCTTGTCGGTCACGTTGAACTTGCCGTGCTTCGGGCTGAAGAACGCGACGGTGGTCGGCAGCGCGATGTACCACGCGAGCACCGATTCGTAGACCTCGGCCCAGAACGAATGGCGGTAGCGCCCCTGCATCCGCGAGTTCGCGACGTTCGCGAGCACGAGATACGGGATCACGTAGCTCGCGAGCGCGAGCGACGACGCGTTGATGAAGTACAGGTGGAAGAACAGGTATGCGACCGGGATCGTCAGGAACACCAGCCGCGGAATCCCGTAGAAGAAATGCAGCATCGCGTTGCCGTAGCAGATCCGCTGGATGAGGCCGAGCCCGCGCCCGAGGAACGGATTGTCGATGCGGAAGATCTGCGCCATCCCGCGCGCCCAGCGCGTGCGCTGCTTCACATGGCCCGCGAGGCTTTCGGTCGCGAGGCCGGCCGCCTGCACGGTCGGCAGGTACGCCGACGTATAGCCGCGCCGGTGCAGCTTGAGCGCCGTATGCGCATCCTCGGTCACGGTTTCCACCGCGACGCCGCCGACCTCTTCCAGCGCGCTGCGCTTGAGCACCGCGCACGATCCGCAGAAGAACGTCGCGTTCCACAGGTCGTTGCCTGACTGCACGAGGCCGTAGAACAGGTTGCCCTCGTTCGGGATCTCGCGGAACGTGCCGAGGTTGCGCTCGAACGGATCGGGCGAGAAGAAATGGTGCGGCGTCTGCACGAGCGCGCACTTCGGGTCGCGCAGGAACACACCCATCGTCGTCTGCAGGAACGAGCGCGTCGGCACGTGATCGCAGTCGAAGATCGCGATGTATTCGCCGTGCGTCTTCGGCAGCGCGCGGTTGATGTTGCCGGCCTTCGCGTGGCGGTTGTCGTCGCGCGTCAGGTAGTCGATGCCGGCCTCGGCCGCGAACGCGGCGAACTCGGGGCGCCGGCCGTCGTCGAGCAGGTAGACGC
Organism: Burkholderia sp. MS455; assembly: GCF_016899445.1. Lineage (NCBI taxonomy): Bacteria > Pseudomonadati > Pseudomonadota > Betaproteobacteria > Burkholderiales > Burkholderiaceae > Burkholderia > Burkholderia sp. MS455. The sequence continues at coordinate 1,466,109 of NZ_CP041779.1, read as the reverse complement.
GCAGCTTCGCGGTCGGCCAGTCGATGCTCTGCGCGGCGAATACCGTCGGCTTCACGACCGACAGCGGCTCGTTGTAGGTCGGGATGTAGATGTCGACGGTCGGCCAGGTGTCGGGGTCGTCGGGCAGCGGCACGATCGGCCGGTCGAGCGGCCAGGCGGTCTGCACGAAACCGAGCAGCAGGATCATCCACGTATAGGCTTCGGCGCCGTACAGCAGGTAGCCGGCGACCGCTTCGACCGGGCTGCGGAAGTCGAGCGTCTGCGTCGTGCGCCACCACACGTAGCGCACTGCCGCGAGCAGTGCGAGCGACGCGAGCGCGAGCGTCGGCAGGTGGCCCGGCAGGCGGCGCAGCGCGAGCGCCAGCACTGCGACGATCGCGAAGAACGCGAACTGCGCGCCGGGCATCAGCGGCGACATCCCGGCCGCGGCCCACAGCAGCGCGCCGGCCACGAGCAGCAGCGGCGCGAGCCAGCGGTGGCGGCCGACGCCGTTCGCGCGCGCATCGAGCCAGCCGCCCCAGCGCGCCCACGGCAGGCGTTCGAGCATCGCGTCGATGCGACGGCCGACCGCGCGCCCGGCCACATACACCGGCACGACGAACGTGTCGAACCATGCGAGCGGATCGCGTGCGGGCCGGCCGTCCGCCGCGCGCGGCGCGCGCACGATCGCGCGCCACAGCCATTCGCGCGGACTGAGCGGCTGCAGCACGCCCCACTCGTGCGCGAGCCGCAGGAACGCGGCGCGCGCCCGGCGGCGCACGGGATCGGGCCGGCCCGGCGGCGGCGCGTGGAAGAACAGCCGCACGACCCAGTCGAGCAGCGTGCGCTCCGCCGGCAGCCCGATGCCGCGCGCGAACCAGTCGGTCGCGCGGCGGCCGAACGCGCGCAGCCGCGGCACGAAGGCGGCCTTCATCGCGCCGCTCCGGTGCGGCCGGCGACTGCCGCCGCCAGCCACGCATCGACCCAGTTGGCGATGCCGTTCAGGTCGTGCGACGCCTGCGAATACGGCGCGTCGTCGAAGATCCAGCTGCCGCGCGCAAGCGCTTCGGGCACGGCCGCGTCGACGTGGATCCGCTGTTCGAGCATCGATGCCGGCCCCGCGACCGCGCGCAGCATCGCGATCGCATCGCGCTGCATGTCGCGTGCCGGATTCAGCCGGTTCACGACGATCTGCAGTTCGCCACCGCCGGCACGCAGCGCCCCGAGCCGCGCGGCCGCCGTCGCGCAGGCGGTCGGTTCGGGCGGCACGACGACGAGCGTCAGGTCCGCGCGGCGAATCGCCTGCTCGGCCTGCGGCGACGGATAGCGCGCGGTGTCCACCAGCACGACGCCGTCGGCCGGCAGCGCGATCTCGTCGAGCGCGCGCGACAGCCATGCCGGGTCGGCCGCAAGCCGCGCATCGCACGCGGCCGCGCCGGCCGCGTCGACCTGCCCGTACGGCACGAACAGCACACCGTCGGCATTGCGCCACGTATGCGCGTGCCACGGCTCGGCGCCGCCGAGCACGCTCTGCGCGAGGCCGTGCCCGGCCAGCGAGTCGAGGCCGAGCGTCGCGCCCATCAGGTTCTGCGCATCGAACTCGACGGCCACGACCTGCCGGCCGCGGCGCGCGAGCAGCACCGCGAGCGCGGCCGCGAGCGTCGTGCGGCCCGCGCCGCCCGTCGTCGATGTAATGGCGATCGTCTTCATCGCGTCGCCTCGCCGCCATGCTCGCCGCCGCGCTCGCCACCGCGCTCGTCCCCGCGCTCGGCGCCGGGCAGCAGCCGCCCGCGCAGCGCGACCGGCACCAGTTCGCACGGCACCGCGTCGCGCCGGTCGATCCCGCGCGGCGCCTGAAAGCCGCGGCCGATGCCGAGGTGCTGTGCGACGATCCAGACGGGCACCGCGACCACGATGCCGACGATGAATCCGATGACGAGTTCGGCGATCATGCGCCCTCCGGCTTGCGCAGCGGCATCGCGCTGCGGATGGCACTGCGCGTTCGCGCGGCGGGAATCACGGGTTGCGGCGGCGCCGCGTCGACGCCCGCGGGCGCCGGCGTCGCACCGATCGCCTCGAGCGCGACGATCGTATCGATCGCGTCGATCGCATCGCTTACTTCGCTCGCTTCGTCCGACGCCGCGCCGGAATCGGCGCGCGCCGCAGGCGCACGCGCGGCGCCCGGCGGCTGCTTGACCGCGAACAGGTCGCTGTAGTCGGCGATCGGCGCGCGCCGGTTCTCCGCTTTCAGCGCATCGAGCTCCGTGTCGATGCTGCCCCGCCCGAGGCACACGACGCGATCGGACAACGTGTCGACCGGCACGTCGAAGATGCGCGCGAGCGCGTCGTCGGCATCGACCGGCTCGCACGCGAACAGGAACACGTACAGGTGCCCGGGATCGGCCGTCACGACGTCGCCCGCGCGGCGCGGCTGGCAGTGCCGCAGCGCGTCGACGTGCGACACGCCCGGCAGCAGTGCGATCTTCGCGAGCGTGTGCGGCAGCGCGAGCACGGCGCCGCGATCGAGCACCGCGCGAATCCGCAGGCAGAACGCGCCGACCGGCAGATAGCCGAGCACCGAATCGCCGAGCGCGGCCGCGAGCGCCGCACGATAGTCCGCCGCGACGGGCCGCGCATAGAGCTGGCCGCGCAGCGCGTGCACGGCGGCCTGCATCCGCGACACCGGCAGGTCGCGCGCGACGACGCGGTTCGCGCCGACGCTCAGCAGGAGCATCTCGAACTGCTGGCGCAGCACCTCGCCTCCGCGCTCGACGACCGCGATCTTCAGCGCGCCGCCGCACTGCCGGCGCAGCGCGTGCACGTCCGCGCACAACGCTTCGAGCTGCGCATGCGAGCGGAACGCGAGCACCGCGGTCGCGGCCTGGGCATGCGCGCAGGCAGCGACGACGGCCGCGTTGTCGTCGACGATTTCCCAGTCGCCGGGCGCGCGGTTCACGCCGTCGAGCACCGCGCGGCTGACGACGACGCGATCCTCGTCGATCGCGAGCTTCATCCGGCGCGCCGGCTCGGTCGCGCCGCCATCGATGCTTGCCGACAGCCGGCCGCCCGGCGCAAAGCGCAGCGGCCGCACCTCGCCGGCCGCGAGCGTGTCGCCCGCGCGCCAGAAATCGACGATCCACAGCAGTTCACCGTGCGTGCGCTGCATCTGTGCGACACCCGAGAAGACGCCGTGGAAACCGCTGCGCGGCGCGCGATCCGCACCGCGCACGAGCGGCGGATCGTCGGTGCGCGCATCGGTGCCCGCACGAGCCGCTTCGGGATCGAGCAGCAGCACGAGCGCGATGCGGTGCGTGCGGCACCAGTCGGCGAGTGCGCGCGCTTCGTCGGCGAGCACGACCGGATCGTCCCAGCTGAACCAGCGCTGCGCGCCTTCGACGAAATACAGCGAACGCGCACGAAAACCGTAGCGCTTCATCGCGCGCAAGCCGCCGGTCAGCCGCGCGAACGGGCCCGGCGCCGCGCGGCGCGGTGCGGCGCCGGCGCCTTCTCCATCGGCCGGCTCGGCCGCCGCCGGCATCGCCAGCACGCTCAGGTTGCGCGGCCAGCCGGCCGGCTGCGCACCGCCCGCAAAGCCGCGCGCCTCCATTTGCTCGACGACGCGCGCCGCGTCGCGTGCGAGCACGACCGTGACGTCGCGCGTGCGCGCCTGCCGCGCGCTCTCCCACACGAGCGCATCGCACGCCGGCGTGCCGCCGGCCGCGTAGATCGCGTACAGGCCGCCCGCTTCCAGTTGCGTCCATGCGTCGGGCAGGCCGTCGATCGCGAGCCGGCTCAGCGTACCGACGCGGCCGCCGGCCGGCCCCGTGCGCAGCAGCGCACGCAGGCGGCCCAGCAGGCCGGCGGCGCCGAGCGCGGGACGGGTGGCATCGATTTCCGTATTCACGACGTTCCCCTAGTAATCCGAATAAAGCCGCACCGGCGTCGGCGTGACGAGCCAGCTGGGCTGCGCGCGCGCATCGAACGCATAGCGCAGGTACACGAGCGCCGAACTCGGCGCGTAGTCGTGCGACCGGTCGACATGCAGTTGCGCGCCGACGCTCAGGTGCGGGTTCACGCGGTACTCGACGATGCCGTTCACGCCGTACGAGAACGACACGCCGCGTGTCGAGCTGCCCGCGTACACGAACCCGGCCGCCACCTGCGCGGCCCGCTGGTCCGAAAACGTCGGGTAAAACAGCGAATCCTTCTCGTAGCTGTTCGAGATTCCGCCCGTGACGGTCAGGTCCCACGACAGCGCGTCGCGCCGCCCCGCCCATTCGATCGGCACGCCGAGCGACAGGTAGCGCTGCGGGCTGTAGTAACCGCCCTGCCCGTACGTGTAGTAGCGCAGGTTCTGCGCGTAGTGCCACGCATTGCCGACGAGCCCGGTGCTGACCTTCATCGTCGCGCGCTCGTACACGGGCACCGTGAACCCGGTGCGCAGCGTGACTTCCGCGTTGCGTTCGACGTTGCGGCCGGACAGCACGCCCGCGCCGAGTTCCGCGAACAGGTTCGTGCGGCCGACGTCGACCGACGCACGCAGGTTCACGCCGTCGCGGCGCACGCCGCCCCAGACCGCGCCCGTCCACGGGTCGCGCATCCCCGCGTACGACAGCACGCTGCTCGTTTCCGGCCGCCGCGACGCATTCACGCTGAAGCTCGCCGGGCCGGCGTCGAAACGGTAACGCACGCCGCCGACGAGGTAATGCACGGGGAAACCGAGCGGCGACGTGCCGAGATCGAAGCGCCATGCATCGGTGCGGTAGCCGGCGCCGAGCGCGACGCCCGTCGTCGACTGGTGCAGCGAGCCCGGCGGATTCGCGATCAGCGCGGCGGCCGGCTGATTCGACTGGAACGGGGGCGGCAGCCCGTTCGATGCCCTGAGCGCCGCGTAGGTCCCGAAGGTCTTCAGCGAATACGCGTTCGGGTCGCTCGTATCGAGCGTGCCCGGATCCAGATGCACGGTGTCGATCTGCGCGAACACATGCCCGTCGTAGCGGATCGGCATCTGCAGGTAGATCGGCACCTGCTGCGCGCGATACGACGAGATGCCTTCGTCGCCCGACTTGTACGCCGGCATCCAGCCGGTCTCGATCTCGGGGTTGCGCCGCTGTTCGAGATCCGCGAACGCGGCCTGCGCGGGCGTCAGCCCGTCGCGGCCCGGGCTCACGCCCGCCGTGCGTTCCTGCGACCGCGACAGCCGGTACAGCGACGCCGCGTCGTCATAGCGGCCCTGTGCCTCGGCCACGCGCCCGGCCGCGACCGTCACGTCCGCACGCGCCGGATACGCGGCCTGCAGCCGGCCGGTCACCTGCGCGGCTTCGTCCGGACGGCGCAGCGCGTTCAGGCGGCGCACTGCCGACAGTTGCGTGTCGACGTCGTCGTCCGGCGTGCGTGCGAGCACGGCCTGCACCCGCGCGAGCGCGGCCGCACGGTTGCCGCTGTCCTCGTCGATCCGCGCGAGCGCAAGCTGCGTATCGGCATCGTCCGGCGTGCGTGCGACGGCCGGCGCAAGCGCGTCGCGCGCCGCGCCGTAATGGCCCTGCGCACGTTCGAGATCGGCCAGTTCGAGCGCATGGCGCTTGTCCGCGCGGCCGGCCGGGCTCGCGCGATCGAGCAGCGCACGCGCCTGCGCGTAGTCCTGCCGCGCGATCGCATCGTCCGTCTGCCGCAGCACGAGCCGCAGCGACTGGTCCTCGAGCCTCGCCGTCTGCGCGGGCGTCAGCGACAGTTCGCGGCGCAGCGCATCGAGCCACGCGGCGAGTGCGTCGTCGCGCCCCGCGCTGCCGAGCAGGTCGCCGTAGCGCAGCCGCACGTCCGCATCGGCTTCGCGCGGGTGCGCGGCGATCCAGTCGCGCAACGGCGCGAGGCCGCGCTCGGGTTCGCCCGCGTCGATCCACTGCGCGCCGATCGCGGCGAGCATGTCGGGATCGTCCGGCGCGCTCGCCTGCGCATGCGCGAGCGATGCCGCGAATGCCGCACGATCGCCGCGCCCGAGCGCGCCGCGCGCGTCGGCCAGCGTGCTTTCGGCGTCGAGCTTGCGCGCGAGCGCGCGCATCCCGTCCGAGCGGTGCGCGTCGTCGACGGGCGCGAGCGCGGCCTGCGCGCCCGCGACGTCGTCGAGCGAATTGCGGTACAGCGCCGTTGCATAGCGCATCTCGGGCGTATCGCTTTGCGCGAGCCCTTCGTCCATCACCGTGCGGCCGAGCTGCGGCAGCCCCATGTCGCGATACAGGCGCGCGAGCGCGAAGCGCGTCCACGGCGCGTCGGGCGCCGCACGCACGGCCGCCTCGTAGCGTTGCGCGGCGGGCCCGCGTTCGCCCTTGTCCGCGAGCGCGCGCGCCTGGTTCGCGAGCAGGTCGGCGCGCATGCCGTCGAGCGCGCGGCGATCGTCGCGGCCCGTCACGCGCCCTTGCAGCGCGTCGAGCAGCGGGCCGATCCGGTCCGCGCGGCCGGTGTTTTCATACAGCGTCGCCGTGCCGCGCACGGCCGACGGGTTCGGCGAACGCACGGCCAGCAATTCGCGCAGCAACGGCTCCGCGCGCGCCCAGTCGCGCTGCGCGAGCAGCGCATCGGCAAGCTGCAGCTTCGCGTCCGGGCTGTCCGGCTGCATCGCGAGCGCGGCACGCGCCGCGCGCTCGGCATCCTGCGGCCGGCCCGCGGCGGCAGCCGCGCGGCCTTGCGCGAGCAGGCCCCAGAACTGCGCGGTGCGCGCCAGGCTCTGCCATTTGCCGCGCTGGTCGGTCGCGAGCGTCGCGGCCCGCGCGAACAGCGCGCGAGCGTCGTCGTGCCGCCCTTCGCGCAGGCGCAGCAGGCCGAGCCCGCCGACCGCATCGGCGTCGTCCGCGCGCGCACGTGCGGCGCGGGCGAGCAGCGGATCGGCGGCCGCAAGGTCGCCGCGCGCGAGCGCCTGCAGGCCGCGCTGCTGCGCGATGTAGCCGGGATCGCGTTCGAGCCGGCGCTGCGCATCGCGCCGGCTGTCCAGTTCGGCAGCGCGGCCGCGGAATTCGGTGTCGTCCGGCACGAGCGCGAGATACGCATGCAGCGCATCGAGATACGCGGGATCGCTGCCGGCCGATTGCAGCACGCGCCGCCACAGCGCCATCGCCTCCGTATGGTCGGCGTCGTCCCGCTTCGCGAGCGACCATGCGATCCGGTTCGCCTCCGCGCGCGTGTCGGCACGCTGGTTCAGCAGCCGCGCGAGCGCCATCGACGCGCTCGTGTCCTGCGGATCGGCCGCGGCCGCGCGGCGCAGCGCGGCGATCGCCGGCTCGCGACCGCCCGGCGCATTCGACACGATCTGGTAATACTCGGCGCCGAGCGCACCCGACGGCGCGCCGTTCGGAAACAGCGCGACGATCCGCCGGGCCGCCTCGTCGGCGCGGCCGCTGCGCGCGAGCAGGCGAATCTGCGCCATCTCGCCGCGCCCGCTCGTCGCGACGCGGTATTCGTCGGCCACCCGCCGCGTCGCGGGCGCATTCGGCGACTGCGCCTGCAGGCGCGCAAGCGCGGCCTGCGCGCCCTTCGCGTCGCCGAGCCGCAGCAGCACACGGACCTGTTCGGCAAGCAGTCCGGGATCGCCCGGCGCGATCAGCAGCCCCTTGCGCAGCGCATCGTGCGCGAGGTCGTCGCGATGCTTGACGCCCCACATCCGCGCGGTATCGAGCTGACGCTGTGCATCCGCGGAAGCGGCGGCCGCCGGCATGGCGGTTTTCGGCATCGCCGCGTCGGCTGCGGTGCCCGGCGCCGCCGCGCACACCGACGACGCGAGCCATGCGAACCCCGCGACATGCGGCGCGGCGCACTTCAGCGGGCGGCGCACGAATGGCCTCCCCAGCGGGCGTCGAGCGTGCCGTCCGCGCCGAACCTGTAGCGTCCGTCGCGCCAGCCGAGGCCGAACAGCGTCAGCACGCTCGTGTAATAACCGGGCGCCGACTGGCGCGCGAGCGACTCGACGCGGGCCGCCTGCGCATCCGCGAGCGCGCGCTGGCCGCGCGCGTCGAGAAACGGCACGGCCGCCGCGGAGAACCCGGCGTTGCCGTCGTTCGGCCCCGCGACGCCCGTCGTCGTATCGACCTTCTCCGGCGGCGCGCCATGCGCGGCGATATGGTCGGCGAACGGCGCGAAACGCGCGAGCAGCGGCGCGGCGAGCGGATCGGCGCGGTCGAGCATGCCGGCCCACAGGTACACGCGGATCGCGTTGTACGCGCTCTGCGCATGCGTCTGCGGATCGGACCCGAAGCCCGTGCCCGCGCGATACAGCGCCCAGTCGGGCGAAAAACCCTTCGGCGCCGTGTCGAGCAGCACGCGCCCGGTGCTGGACGCCAGCGCGGCCCAGCGCCGGTCGTCGGGCAGGCGCGCGCCGAGCGCGCGGATCACCTGCGGCGGCGAATAGCTCGGGTTCACGCGCCACTGGCCATTGGGCAGCCTGAAGCCGGTCGGCCCCGGCAGCAGCGTGACGCCGAGGCCCGGCACGGTCGCGGTTTCCTCGTCGAGCACGCGCTTCGCGAGCAGCGCGCCGCGCGCCGTGTAGCTGCGCTCGTGCCACAGCCGCCCGGCCTCGACGAGCGCGTACGCGATCCACAGGTCGGCGTCCGACGCCGCGTTCGCGTCGAGCACGCGCCACGCGCCGTCGGGCGCACGACCCCACAGCCACGCCGGCAAGTGCGCGCTCAGGTCGCCCTGCGCGAGGTTGTTCTCGGTCCATGCGAGGATCGTGTCGAACATGCGCCGGTCGTTCGCGACCAACGCGAAGAAAAGCCCATACGCCTGCCCCTCCGACACCGTGCGTAAATCGGCCGAACCGACATCGATCACGCGGCCGTCGGCCGAGATGAAATCGCGCTTGAACGCGTCCCAGCGCGGCCACGCCGCGCTGCATCCGGCGGCGGCCGCATCGGTCGCGCTGGCGCCCGCGGCCTGCGCGCGAGCGGCCATGCCGGTTGCCGCGCACGCCATCGCAACCGCCAGCGCGAGTGCCGCGCCGACGCGCCGCGCCGGCCGCGTTGCCCGTCGCTTCGCCATAACCCGCGCCATCCGTTACATCCCCCGTCGACGCGCGGCGATTCTCTGCAGCACGCTGAACACGCCGAGCGCGAGCAGCAGCCCCGCGACGACGCCGACCGCGCCGAGCACGACCGGATGCCGCGCCGCCTGCGTCCAGACGCGCGCATACCACGGCACGAAGCCGACCACGTAAGGCTCGCCGACGCGCAGGCTGTCGACCTGCCCCGGCCGCACCAGCGCGAGGTCGCCCTGCAACTGCGACACGAGGCCCGAGTTCTCGAACACGTTCAGCAGATCGCCGAGGCGCGGCTGGTCGGTCGCCGTCAGCGCGACGACGCTGCGGCCATGGCTGCCCGGCAGTTCGAAACCGGCGAGCGCCGCGAGCGGGCCCGTCTGCTCGATATGCGCGCCGCCGTCGGGAAGGCCGACGCCGTTGCGCCAGCGCTCCTTGACCGTGAACGCGACGCGCGTCGCGCCGTCGCCGCCCGCACCGCCCTGCTCGCCGATCGCGAGCGGCAGCGCCGAGCGCCAGTGCGCGAGCAGCGGCGACGCGGGCGAGCCGTCGATCACGAGCAGATCCTTGCTGCCCGACAACGCGGCGACGTCGCCGGGCCGCGCGACCTGCACGCGCAGTGCCGGGAAACCCGTCCACTCGCCCATGTGGCCGAGCATCGTCAGGTAGGCCTCGAGCTCCTGCGGCGACGGCCGGTCTGGCATCACTACAGCCGTCTGCGACAGGTCGGCGAAGCGCGTGAACGGAAAACCGCTGTTCGCGAAATACGCGAGGTTCGGCAATTGCGCGTAATGGACGAAGTGCGAGAAGTCGATCGTCGAATCGGGATCGATCGCCGCGCGCTGCGGCTCGGTGGCCGTGCTCGAGCACAGGCCCGTCTTCTGCGAATCGAGCGTGAAGCGGAACTGCAGCTGGTTGCCGCTGCCGACGCGGAACGCCGGGATGTCGACGTCGCTCGTCACGCGCCCTTCCGGCACCGACAACAGCGGCAGCTGCATGCGGCCGCGCGCGTCCTCGGCATGGGCCGGCCCGAGCCGGTACGACTTCACGAGCTGGTCGTTGATCTCGACCGCGAGCGTCGAGTTGTCCTGCACGGTCGGCGCCGTGTAGCGGTAGCGCAGCGTGATCGGCACGCCCGAGCCGTTCCATGAATGGAGATCGGCCGGCACGCGCAGGTTCAGGCGAATCGCGTCGGGCGTCGTGCCGCGCGCTTCCAGCTCGCGCAGATCGGACACGAGTTCGCGGAACGCGATCGGCCGGTTCACCGGCAGCCAGCGCGGCGCGTCGTACGGCTTGCGCGGCGCGCCGAGATCGACGTGCGCGACCGTCGCCGCCGGCCCCGACAGCGCCGCGCGGCCGAGCACGAGCGTCGCGACTGCGTCGTCGACCTCGGCCGCCGTGCGGCCCGTGACGACGAGCAGCTTGCGCCCCGGCGCGGCCGGGTTGTCGGCGACCGCGAGCAGCGGACCGTTGACCGACGGCAGCACGAGGCCGGCCGGCAGCGTCGCGGCCGTGCCGACCACCACCGCCTGGTCGTCGGCCGGCAGCGTGGGCGACACCGGGAAGCGCGCATGCCGGTAGTCGGCCAGCGCGCCGAACCACGACGCGAGCACGCCCGCGCTGCGCAGCGTCGCCGAATCGGGCGACCCCGGCAGCACGAACGGCAGCCGCACGCGGCCGTTGTCGCGCCGGTCGAAGAACGGCGCGGGCAGCAGCGCGAGATCGTTCGGCAGGCGGACCGGCGATTCGTCGAGGATCAGTTCGCTCGTCGGGCTCACGTCGGCCCACAGCGCCGAATTCGACGGATCCTCGCAATGGTCGAGCGTGTAGTGCGCGATCAGGCGCAGGCCGATCTGGTTGAAATCCGAGAAGTAGCGCGGGTCGATCGGGATGTCCTGCGTGACCGTGCGGCCCGCGCGCGCGGCGTCGAACGGGACGGTCGCGACGACCTCGCCGTTCACCGACACCTTCAGGTGCGACATCGGGAACACGAGCGACGGCGAATACGCGTAGGTCAGGCGCAGCCGCGCGCCCGTGACCACGCGGTCGAGCCGCACGCCCGCGTGGATCGTGCGCGCGTCGTCGGCGCCGCGCAGGCGCAGCGGCTCGAACGCGCCGAGCGACGCGAACGGTACGCGCACGGTCGTCGCAGGCAGCCCGGCGGACGGCGCGCTGGCCGCCGCCGGCGCGGCCGCGAGCACGGGCGCCGCCGCATTACCGGCGCCGGACGCCGCAACGGCCGCCGGCATCGGAGCGGCCGACAACACGGCCGCGTGAAAAGCGCCGGCCATGGCGATCGACAGGACCAGCAGCGACGCGGCCGGCTTCATGCGCCGCTCCATTTCGTCAGGGTCATCCGGTCGTCCGTCGCATCGAACCCGACGCGCGCAAAGCAGCCATGCCCGTGAGTGAACATCCCCACTGCTTCCCTCATATCAATTAACTGGCCCGATTCATTTATCGAAACGAAGCGGCACATTCTTTAATCGGCTGTCGTCGTGTTTGCGCGCGCGCCTGGCACCGGCACGCGCTCATTCGTCACACTATCTCAAAAATAGGACAAAACTTACCCCGATTCGCGACAGTGAAGCGAAAAAAACCTCAATCCGGTCGGAAATGCTGCGCAAAAGGAGTGAATGGCAAAATTTTCGCCATTGCTGCCGGCGGGACCGAACGGCATACTGCCGACGCGGCCGGCCGGGCCGGCATGCCGGCGGCGGTCCGTTGCAGACCGCCCGCAAGACACTGCCGCGGGGGCGGCGCGTATGCTACCGCACTCCCGCACCGCCTGATGATCTTTCTTCGCGGAAAACCGACTTGGATCAAATCGTCGACACTGCCACCCCATCCCCCGACACGCTGCTGCGCATCATCGCCGTGCAAACCGAGATCGCGAAACTCGGTCTCGACCTCGGCAGCGTGATGGCCCATGTGGCCGAGCAGGTGCCGCTGCTCACCGGCGCGAGCGCCGCGGCGGTCGAATTCGCCGAAGACGACGACATGGTGTACCGCGCCGCGTCGGGCACGGCCGCCGGGATGCTCGGCCTGCGGCTGCGGCGCTCGGGCAGCCTGTCGGGCCTGTGCGTGCAGCGCGGCGAGTTGCTGCACTGCGTCGATTCGGAAACCGATCCGCGCGTCGATCGCGACGCGTGCCGCCGGGTCGGCCTGCGCTCGATGCTCGTGATGCCGCTCACGCATGCCGACACGACGGTCGGCGTGCTGAAGGTGATGTCGCCGGACGTCGACGGCTTCTCGCAGGCCGACGCCGGCACGCTGCGGCTGACGGCCGGGCTGATCGCCGCCGCGATGTTCCATGCCGCGCGCAACGAGGCGAACGAGCTGTACCTGCGCGCGACGCACGACGCGCTCACGGGCCTGCCGAACCGCGCGCTGTTCTACGACCGCCTGCGGCAGTCGATGCATACGGCGCTGCGCGCGAACGGCCGGCTCGGCATCCTCAACATCGACATGGACGGGCTGAAGCCGATCAACGACGGTTTCGGCCATCGCGCGGGCGATGCCGCGCTGCGCGAGATCGCCACGCGGATGATCGGTGCGGTGCGGCGTTCGGATACGGTCGCGCGCGTCGGCGGCGACGAATTCGCGGTGATCCTGCCGAACGTCGGCAACCGCGACGATGCGCACACGCAAAGCACGCGGCTCGCGCGGCAGGTCGGCGAACCGTTCGAATTCGAGGGACACGCGCTGCGGCTAGGCGTCAGCGTCGGGATCGCGATGCTGCCCGACGACGGCACCGACATGAACGCGCTGATCGAGCATGCGGATCAGGCGATGTACGAAGCCAAGCGGGCGCGATCGCAGCGTGCGGCGCGCGTATAACGCCGGCCCGAAGGAAATCCCCTCGAGGGGCGCGCGGAAAGCCTCGATCGCCAGCCCGGTGCGAGCGTGAGCAGGCGCTACCCCACCTGCGGCATCGCGATCGCGAGCCCGACCACGAGCCACTGCACAACCGCGACGAGCACGCCGGCCCGGCACAGCCCGACCGCGCCGCGCACGCGCGCGTCGAGCGCGCGCCCGGCCTTCGCTGCGTCGATCCAGCCGAGATCGGCGAGCGCGCGGTCGAGCGCCGCAAGCCCGTCGTCGACCGACGCATCGCCCGCCGCCGCGCGCGCCAACGCGGCGAACAGCCGGCGGTCGATCTCGATGCGCACCGCGTACCACAGCGCCGCGATCCCCGACCCCGTGCTGACGACGGCCAGCAGCACGCGCGCGATCGTCGCCGGCGCCCAGCCCGATGCAATCCACCAGCCCGCACCGGCCGCGGCCAGCGCAGCCGCGATCGCCCACGCGCCCGCATCGAGCGCGCCGCGCGCGGCGGCAATCCGAAATGGAGCGGACGGATCGCGCATCACACGCCTCCCGCGCTGCGACGGCGATCGATCCAGTGCTGCAGCACGGCCACGCCGTCGTCCGACCACACTGCATGCGGCCGCACCGCGCGCACCGCGGCAAGCGCGTCGCGCGCATCGCCGAGCCCGCGCCGCGCGGCGAGCCATGCGGCCGCGCACAGCACGCTGCGCCCGTAACCGAGCGCGCAGCAGACCAGCACGTCGCGCCCTTCGCCGTGCAGGCGCTCGAGCGAAGCGACTGCCTCCGCGAGTTGCGCTGCGGTCGGTGCGACGAGGTCGAGCTGCGGCACGGCCGCATACGCGAGCGACGCATCGGCCGCCGCCCAGCGCGGCATCTCGGCGGTCAGGTCGACCAGCGCCGTGAAGCCGTGGCGCCGCACGTCGCGCGTCGTCGGCGTGCGGCCGATCGACACGCGCTCGTCGATCCGCACCGGCGCCGGCTGCCGAAACGTCCACAGCCGCGAATTGACGAACGCGCCGGCGATCGTCGGCGCGAGCAGCCAGCGGATGAAGACCGGCAAACGCCCGTGCGCATCCTTCTGAAAGGCGCCGGGTGCACCGCGCCGGTAGAGCCACGCGACGCACGCGAGCGCCAGCGCGATCCACCCCGCCGCCAGCGCCCAGCCCGGCGCGCGCGGCACGCACCACAGCGCCACGAGCGCGACCAGCACCGCACCGAGCGCATAACGACGCGCGAGCGCGCGGCCGGCCGCGCCCGGCGACGCGTCGGCGCCCGGCAGCCGGCCCGCGGCATCGCGCAGCGGAAACAGGAACAGCGCGAGACAGCCGACGGCCGCGCCGGTCGGCACGTCGATCGCGTGATGCTGGTAGGTCGTCAGCACCGACACGCCGATCGCCGCGAACCACAGATGCAGCACCACGCGCGCGACCGTACCGCGCAGATGCTTCGCATAGACGGCCCACAGCACGACGAGCAACCCGATGTGCAGCGACGGCGCCTGGTTGAACGGCTTGTCGAAGCCCATCAGCAGCGTGAACAGCGCGCCGGCCGCGCCGCCCGGGTCGGGCCGCTCGAAACCGAAGCGCAGCGGCCACGCGATGAAGCACGCGACCGACACCAGTTGCACGGTCAGCAACCGCTTCACGTGATCGAGCAGATCGTCGCGGCGCGTCCAGAAGAAGAACGACAGCGCATACAGAAGATCGATCGACCAGTACGGCACGATCGTCCACGGCACGAACGGGACCGCGTGCTCCCAGCCGAACGCGAACGTCGGCACTGCCGCGCGGCGCGCGGCGAGCCAGTTCGCGAAGCCGTACGTCGAAAAGAACACGGCGCCCATCGCCGCGAGCCAGCCGAAGCGCAGCGCGAACGACGCGTCGCGCGCGCCGGCCGCCGGCTCGGCGAGGCCGCTCGCGCCGCCGCCGAGCGCGCTCATGACGCGTCGAGCCGCTGCGCGAGGCTGACCGTGAAGATGCCCATCTCGTCGATCCGCTGGTCGAGCTTGCGGAAGCCCGCGCGCGCGACGAGTTCGTCCATCTCGGCCTGCGAGCGGCGACGCATCACCCAGGTCGCCTCGCCGCGGTGATTGTTCAGCGCGCGCGCGATGAATTCGAGCTGCGGATGCCACGGCTGCCCCGTATAGACGAGATAGCCGCCCGGCGGCACGGCCTGCGCGAGCCCGCGCAGCGAACGTTCGATCAGCGCGTTCTCGCCGAACAGTTCGTAGAGACCCGACACGATCGCGAGCGTCGGTCGCGGCTCGAGCGTCGCGAGCGACGCCTCGTCGAACGCGTCGCCGCGCTCGAAGCGCGCGATCGGCTCGAGCCCGCGCTGCGCGATCAGCACGCGCCCGGCCTCGACGTTCGGCGGGCTGTAGTCGCGCAGCGTGATGTCGTCGGGCGCCGCGCCGTCACGCTCGGCGGCCGTCGCGATCGCGTCGAGCACGTAGCGCCCGTGCCCGGCCGCGATGTCGACGATCCGCACCGGCGTGCCGTGGCCGCGCAGGCGGCCGATCGCCGCGCCGATCAGCTCCTGCAGGTGCACCTTGCGCTGGCGGATGCCGACCCAGCCCGGCGAATCGAGATACGTGCGGTCGACCAGCGCGCCGACGCCGAGCCGCCCCTGCGCGCGGTTGCGGTACACGTAATCGAGCGTCGAGCCCGAATCGAAACCGAGCCGCAGCCCGAGCGCGATGCCGTCCGACAGCGCGCCACCTGCTTTCAGGCCGGCGCGCGTGAGCGCCCAGTACGCCCGCGCGAACACGTTCGCGGGCGGGCGGCCGAGCGCCGCGTATTCGTCGTGGAACGCGCCGCGCCGGTCGGCGTCGGCGAGCGACACGCGCGGGCTCGGCGTATCGAACTCGCGCAGCACGAACGCGCGCAGCGGCGCGAGCGCCTGTGCGCGGTCGCGCTCGCCGAGCGTGTCGTGATAAAAGCCCGGCAGCACGATGCGCTCCTTGCGCGCCGAGCCGAGCCGTTCGAAGAAGCGGTCCTGCGGGCCGCGATGCACGACCCAGTCGGCGCCCGAGATCAGCAGTTGCGTCGGCACGGTGATCGCGGCCGCGTCGGCGACGATCCGCTGCGCGGTGTCGTGCAGGTCGAGCAGCATGTTGACCGCGATCGGCCGCGTGATCAGCGGATCGGACGCGTAGCTCGCGATCCGCTCGGGATCGTGCGTGAGGAATTTCGGCTTCACGTAGCTGTTCACGTAGAACAGCCCGCGCAGCTTGCGCATCAGCCGCAGCCCCGGCCGTGCGAACGGCACGTAGAGCTTGATGTGGAATGCCGGCGACGCGACGACGAGGCAGCGGATCGGCGGCGCGTAGTCGTGCGCCCAGGTCGCGGCCAGCACTGCACCGACGCTCTGGCCGACCACGGCCATGTCCTCGATCGCGATGCCGTGCGTGTCGCGGATATGCTCGACGAAGGTCTGCAGGTCGCGCACCGACGCGGCCGCGCTCGGGCTATAGCCGCGCGCGCCGGGCGAGCGGCCGTGGCCGCGCGCGTCCCATGCGAAAAACGCGAAATCCGGCAGGTCGAGCTCGTCGACGAGGTGCGCGACGCGCGCCGAATGCTCGTGGCCGCGATGCAGCAGCACGATTGCGCCGCGGCAGTGCGGGCCCGTCGCGGGCCAGTGACGATAGAACAGCGTTTCGCCGTCGTGCGTGATGAAGCCGGCCTCGCGGGCCGTGCGTGCGCTCATGTGATCTCTCTCGTTTCGTTATTCGAATCATGTGGCGCCGCCCTCCGGCGCCTCGTCGGTCAACCGCCCTTTTCGGCGATGCCGGCCTGCACGCGCCGCACCACCGTCACGATCGACAGCACGATCAGCAGCCGCCACAGCCACGCGGCGATGCTGCCGACCGGCAGGCCGAAGCCGATCCACAGCGCGAACGCGCCGAGGGCCAGCGCGCGGTCGCTCTTGCCGAACGGGCCGTCGTAGCGGCGCGTTGCGCCGACGAGCGGCCCGATCAGCCCTGCGCATTCGACGATCACCGCCGTCAGCGCGAACAGCCAGACGTCCGCCGGAGCGAACGCGGAAATGGCGAGAAACGGCAGCACGAGCGCGACATCGGACACGATGTCGCCCAGCTCGTTCAGGTATGCGCCGAGCGTGCTCTTCTGCCCGTGTTCTCGCGCGAGCATGCCGTCGATCGCGTTGAGCGCCATCCGCGCGAACAGCCACAACGGAATCAGCAGAAACAGCACGCGGGCGAATACGCCGAGCCCGGCGAGCGCGCCGACGACGATCGAGCCGCCGGCCGCGAACAGCGTGACCTGGTTGGCGGTGACGCCGCGTTCGGCGAGCGAATTCGCGAACGGGCGCAGACGGTCCTGGAATTTGGGTTTGAGTGCGTAGAGGCTCATCGTTTCGTATTCGTATTTTTCGCGCGGCACAGTCGGACACGTTTCCCGCCGCCATGCCCCGGGCGGCGAAACGGCCTTCGTCGGCCTTCAATGGACGGCCCTCATCGTCGCCGAGCCGCTCCGATGCGTCAAGCACGCCACGGGGCCGCCCGCGCGGCGCCAATCTGGCGTTTTTGGCGGAAACTCGCGATAATCCGCTGGCCCGATCGCAGCGAGGATCCATTCGAACTGCAAACGGGCGCTCGTGCAATGGCCGATCATCACGCCGCCGACCGGCACATTCGCCGCTACGCAGCGTGGCGTGACGGCGAACCGTCCGATTATCGCGGACCTGCGACAGGCAGTCACGAACTTGAAAAAATTTAAACAAAGGCCGTCCGGCGCGCATCCTGCCGCGCCGGCACTCCGGGATCCCGCCCGCCGCGCATGCGCGGCAGGCCGGGCATGCAGGCAGGAGGCACCGCGCCGATGAACATCGTCAACGTCTGGCAGCGCGACTTCCTGCTGTCCATCGTGCGGCTCGTCGCCGGCGCGTATCCGGTCTGGCATCAGGCGCCGCCGTCCCCGACGCAAAAGATCTATTTCTCGAACCACACGAGCCACATCGACACGCTCGCGATCCTCGCCGCGCTGCCGCGCGACGTGCGCGCGGTCGTGCGGCCGGTCGCCGCGCGCGACTACTGGGACAGCAGCGACATGAAGCGCCACATCGCGCAGAAGCTGCTGAACGTGGTGCTGATCGACCGTCACCGCGAATCCGGCGGCGACCCGCTCGAACCGGTGCGCGACGCGCTACGGCAAGGCCACTCGATCATCATCTTCCCGGAAGGCACGCGCGGCGCCGACGTTCTGCCGCAGCCGTTCAAGAGCGGGCTGTTCCATCTCGCGACCGAGTTCCCGAACGTCGCGCTCGCGCCGGTCTACCTCGAGAACCTGCAGCGCATCATGCCGAAGGGCGCGATCTGGCCCGTGCCGCTGATCTGCAAGGTGCACTTCGGCGCGAACGATGCGCTCGGCGACCAGGAAGACAAGCCGACGTTCCTCGCCCGCATGCGCGACGCGATCGTCGCGCTCGCGCCGCAGCGGCCCGCGGGCTGAACGCGGCGCCCTCCACTCCCTTTTTCCGGATATCCCCATGCGAACTCTCTTCTGGGAACTGGTCGCGGGCGTCACGGGCGTGCTCGTCGTCGCCACCGTGATCGGTGCGATCCTCGGCGCGCGCAGCGGCGGCACGAGCTCGACCATCGTCAACCTGAACCAGCGCATCCGCGCGTGGTGGGCGATGATCGCGATCATGGCCATCGCGATCGGCCTCGGCAACAACGTCACGTATCTCGTGTTCGCGCTGCTGTCGTACCTGACGCTGCGCGAATTCATCACGCTCACGCCGACCACCGCGAGCGACCACACGACGCTCTTCATCGCGTTCTTCGTCGCGATCCCCGTGCAGTACCTGCTGCTCGGGATCAACTGGTACGGGATGTATTCGATCTTCGTGCCCGTGCACCTGTTCTTCGCGATGTCGCTCGTGTCGGCGCTCACGCAGGACACGCGCGAATTCCTGAGCCGCAACGCGAAGATCAACTGGGCGCTGATGGTATGCGTGTACGGGCTGAGCCACGCGCCGGCCGTGCTGATCCTCGACATTCCGCGCTACGCGGGGCAGAACGCGCTGCTGCTGTTCTTCTTCCTGGTCGTCGTGCAGATCAGCGACGTGCTGCAGTACGTCGTCGGCAAGCTGTTCGGGCGCCGCAAGATCGCGCCGCAGCTGTCGCCGTCGAAGACGGTCGAAGGCTTCGTCGGCGGCGGCCTGCTCGCGACGCTGTGCGGCGCGTCGCTGTATCGCGTGACGCCGTTCAGCTTCGGCGCGGCGTTCGGGATCTCGCTCGCGATCGTGATCGCGGGCTTCGTCGGCGGGCTCGTGCTGTCGGCAGTCAAGCGCTCGCTCGGCACGAAGGACTGGGGCTCGATGATCGCGGGCCACGGCGGGATGCTCGATCGCGTCGACTCGATCTGCTTCGCCGCGCCGGTGTTCTTCCACCTGGTGCGCTACCTGTACGTGTGATGCGCGGAGGGTGTGACGCGGCCTTCGCGTCGCGCCGCAACCACTCAATACCCTTCCCGCACCGCCTTCGGCACGACGTAGCGGCCACGCGCCGCGTCGAATTTCACCACGTAGCGCGCCCGGACCGCGCGATCGCCGCGCGTGCCGGTTTCGGTCACGATCAACGGATAGACGGCGCCTGTGCCGGTCAGGTCCGGCGTGATCTCGAAGCGCAGCGCTTCGCAACGCACCGGGGCGTTCGCGCATTCGTTCGACTCTGCATTGTCGAGCGCCTCATTGATGCGCGCCGCCGCAAGCACCAGCGCATCGCCGTACGGCAGCCAGATCGAACGGATACGTTGCGTATAGCCTTGTCGCGAATCGCCGTCGCCGATGACGAAACCGAACAGGTGCGGCCCGAGCCGCTCGATGCGCGGCGTGCCCGGCTCGCCGCGCGTGCCGGACGCGATGTCCGTCTTCTTCGACACCGCTTCGAGTCCCTTGCCGTCCGGCGAAAGCCGCAGCACGTACAGATCGACCGTGCCCGGCGTGGCGTCGCTGTCCATGCCCGGCATTCCGTTCTGCACGGCCGCTTCGGTCTCGCCGCACATCGCGAGCAGATACCGCGGGCCGTCGGCAGTCGCAACGCGCAGCGAGCCGCACGGCGAATATATCGAATCCCCCGCGTCCGACTGCCAGCCCTTGCGGTCCGCGCGCCACGTGCCGTAGCTGTCGCTAATGAACTTCTGCAACTGACGGTCCGGATGGATCGGATCGGCCGCGGAGACAGGCGACGACGCGGAGAGCGCGGCGAGCACCGTGAGTGCGGCAAATGCGAATGGCGAAGCCGCGAACCGGCGACGACGCCCGGCCTCGCCATTCGCGCCGGCCGGCGTTACGATTTCGTTCTTCATTGCAGGACCCGGTCGATGCGCGCGGCCCGCGCCGCGCGCGCGGGCATGCACCCGCGAGCCCGTAGCGTACACGCACGGCGCCCGTTCCGCCGCTCCCCCTTCGTGCATCCCTCTCGCAGCCTTCGGCGACCGCGGCCGGATCACGCCGATACTGTCTCGGCCCGGTGCGAACCCGCGAGCTTGAATTCGCCGACCGTCTGCGCGAGCTGCGCCGCCTGCTCGCGCAACAGCGCCGCGGCGGCGGCCGATTCCTCGACAAGCGCCGCATTCTGCTGCGTCGAGTGATCGAGCTGCGACACGGCCTGGTTCACCTGCGCGAGCCCGGTGCTCTGCTCGTTCGCCGCGACCGTCATTTCCGCGATCACGCTCGTGATGCCGCGCACGCCCTCGACGATCTCGTCCATCGTCGCACCGGCCGTCTGCACGAGCCCCGAACCGCCCTCGATCTTCTCGACGGACGACTGGATCAACTGCTTGATTTCCCTGGCCGCCACCGCGCTGCGTTGCGCGAGCGTGCGCACCTCGCCCGCGACCACCGCGAAGCCCCGCCCGTGCTCGTGCGCGCGCGCCGCCTCGACGGCCGCATTCAGCGCGAGGATGTTGGTCTGAAACGCGATGCCGTCGATCACGCCGATGATGTTCGAGATCTCGGCCGACGCCTTCGTGATCTCGTCCATCGTCGCGACCACCTCGCTCACCACCTCGCCGCCGCGCACGGCGACACCCGACGCCGATTCCGCCAGCCGGCTCACCTGCGTGGCCGCATCGGCCGAGTTGCGCGCCGTGCCGGCGATCTCCTCGAGCGCGGCCGCCGTCTCCTGCAGGCTCGATGCCGCAAGTTCGGTGCGGCTCGACAGATCCTGGTTGCCCTGCGCGATCTCCGCGCTCGCCACGTTCACGGATTCGCTGAAGCCGCGAATCTGCAACAGGATCGCACTGATCTTTTCGGCGAACATATTGAAAGCGTGCGCGATCTGCGCGGCCTCGTCGCGGCCGTCGGCCGGCAGCCGCTTCGTCAGGTCGCCGCTCCCGCTCGCGACGTCGGTCAGCGCGTCGCGCACGAGCAGCACGCGCTTGAACGCCGCGTTCGTCAGCGCGCCGACGAGCGCTGCCGCGACGCAGGCGACGACGAGGATCGCAACGAGCGTCGTCGTCGCGACGGCCCGCATGCCGGCCGTCACGTCCGACCGGTCGAGCGCCATCACGAGCGACCAGTCCGTCCCGGCGATCGGGCGCGCGCGGAGCAGCTTGGTCACGCCGTCCACATCGATCGCCACCGGTTCGGTCGCCGCCTGCAGGCCGGCGAGGCGCTCCGGCGTCAGTTCGGGCGACAGCTCGACGGCCGGCTTCATGATCAGATCGGTCTTCGCGCCCGCGATCAGGCGCCCGCTCTTGTCGACCAGGAACGCGAAGCTCGACGGCGTCGGGTGCATCGATGCCACGATCGCGCTCGCGCGCTCCATATAGAGGCTCGCCGCGAGCACGCCCTTCAGCGTGCCGCTGCGCACGATCGGTGCGGCGAACGCGAAGGCGGGCTTGCCGGTCGACGCGTCGCGGTACAACGCCGTGACGACGAGCCGGCCGGCCTCGACCGCCTGCTTGAACCACGGGCGCGCGGTCGGATCGTAGCCGGCCGCGAGCGGGACGTTCGAGAACGCCGTGCGGTCCGGCAGGCCGAGCGTGAGCACCTGGAAGCCGCCCGATTTGCCGAGCAGCGTCAGCGCCGGCAGCGGGTCGCCTTCGCCCGGCGCCAGCGTGTCCGCGAGCGCCTGGGTCTGCTGAGCGCGGCTCGCGACCCATTCGTCGAGCGCGAGCGCGTGGCCGGTCAGGACGGACTGCAGGTTCTGGTCGATGGTTGCGTCGTTGTGCTGCTTGACGACGTAGTAAACAAGGCCGCCTGTCACGGCCAGGGCCGTGACCACGATGGCGACGCAGGTCGCCAGAATTCGGGCGCGAATCGATGACAGCATGATGACGGTGATCTCCGGTTGCCGCGTTGTTTTCGATTGGTCAAATGGGCACTCAATCGTCCTTAACGACCGCGCGAGACGCAACTTGAGGTCGGACTGGTCGGACCGGAGAAAAAAAGCGAAACCGGGCAGGCAAAAGCACGCACGACGTCGTGTTCGCGGGCAGCAGCCTCGCGGTCGATCCGTTCGGCAACGTGATTTTCGAAGCCGGCAACACGATTTCGACCAGCTCGCCGCGTCGCGCGCAATCTACGATTATCGAAAGGATCAGCGCCTGCACATCGCCGGCGCGCGCATCGAACACGCGGACGGGCGCCGCGAGCTGCTGATTCCGTGACCTTGTGCCCGCACCCCGGCGCGGACGCCGTCCGTCACGCCGGGTCGGGCACCTCGATCGCCAGCAACGCCGAACTGACCGACTTGCCGTGCGCATCGAGCGCGAGCGAGCGCGTCACGCCGCCGCCGAGTGCATCGCGCAGCACGAAGTTGAACGCGCCCAGCGCCGGCAATTCGTAGCGCACGACGTCGCCGTGCACGATGCCCGCGAGCCACGCCTTCACCTTGCCGGCATCCAGATGCGTGCGCAGATGGTCGTAATGACGCGGATCGCGGCAGATGACCGACACGTTCAGCGTATTGCCCTTGTCGCCGGTGCGCGCGTGCGCGAGTTCACGCAGTTGCATCATGCCTCCACGAATGAAAACGACGGCGTCACCGCCGCGCGCGGCAGCAGCACCGACTGCACCGCGATCACCTCGCGCGTCGACTTGAACGCGCCGCCGCCGCCGGCCGGCCCGTTCGTATAGAGCGTCTCGACTTCGTTGCCGATCCGCACCGCTTCGTCGGCACTCGCCGCACGGCCGGCCACCCGCACGCGCACCTCGGCCGGCTCGCCGCGCACGGCCGGCGTCGCGTCGCCATACAGCGAATCGACGCCGATCAGGTCGAAGCGCAACTCGGTCGCGGCGACGCCGGTCAGCGCCAGCCGCTCGCGGACGATGTCGAGCGCGAGACGCGCGCGTTCGAGCGCGCCGGGGCCGCCGTACGAGATCTGCCCTTCGCCGATGTAGCCGTCGACGTACGCCACCGACACCTTCAGCGTATCGGGCCGCGCGGTGCCGCGCCCGCCCGTCACGCGCACGCGGTCCGTTGCTTCCTCCGCGACCGCGACCCGCGTGAAATCCGCGACGACGTCGGGCTGCAGATACCGCGCCGGGTCGTGAATCTCGTAGAGCAGTTGTTCCTTGCAGGTCGCCGCGCTCACGCGGCCGCCCGCGTGCGCCACCTTCGTGATCACGACCGAGCCGTCGGCCGCGACTTCGCCGATCGGGAACCCGAGGCGAGCGAGATCCGGCACGTCCTTGTAGCCGGGATCGGCGAAATAGCCGCCCGTCACCTGCCCCGCGCATTCGAGCAGATGGCCGACGACCGTCGCCTGCCCGAGCGTGTCCCAGTCGTCCATCCGCCAGCCGAACGCGTGGATCAGCGGTGCGGCGAACAGCGACGGATCGGCGACGCGCCCGGTCAGCACGACGTCCGCGCCGGCCGCGAGCGCGTCGACGATCGGCGCGGCGCCGAGGTACGCGTTCGCGGACACGATGCGGTCGCGATACGCGGCGACTTCGTCGCCCGATTCCTCGAAACGGAACGCACCGCGCAGCACGACGTCGAGCACGTCGTCGCCTTCGACCGCCGCGACTTTCAATTGAGCAATACCGAGCGATTGCGCGATCTGCGCGGTACGTCTTGCCGCGGCGCGCGGGTTCGCCGCGCCCATGTTCGACACGATGCGCACGCCCTTCGGCACGGCGACCGGCAGCACCGCACGCATGCGCGCGTCGAGCAGCGGGTCGTAGCCGAGCGCCGGATCCTTGCGGCGCGCCTGCTGCGCGATCGCGATCGTGCGCTCGGCCAGGCATTCGAAGACGAGATAGTCGAGCTGCCCGTGTTCGGCCAGCTCGACCGCGGGCTCGATCCGGTCGCCCGAGTAGCCGGCGCCCGCGCCGACGCGCACGCGCCGTTCAGGTTGCTTTGCTGTCATGTCCGTACCGTCGTCCGGCGGGCGCGCCGCCGGGAAAAATCAAAAGATGCCCAGCACGACGCACGCGATCGTCATCACGATCGAGGCGCCGAACAGCAGCGGGAACGTGAATTTCTGATGCTCGGCCAGCTCGATGCCGCACAGGCCGACGACCAGGAACGTCGCGGGCGTCAGCGGGCTGACCGGAAACCCGGTCGTCATCTGGCCGAGCAATGCGGCCTGCCCGACCTGCACGGCCGGCACGCCGAGCTGGCCGGCCACCTCCGCGATCACCGGCAGCACGCCGAAGTAGAACGAATCGGGATCGAACAGCATGCTGAGCGGCATCGACGCGAGGCCGAGCACCACCGGAATATGGCCGGCCATCGACGGCGGCACGAAGCCGACCGCCGCCTGCGCCATCGCCTTCAGCATCCCGCTGCCCTGCATGATCCCCGTGAACACGCCGGCCGCGAGCAGGATGCCGGCCATCATCAGCGCCGCGCGCGCATGCGCGTCGACCCGCTTCCTCTGCATGTCGACGTCCGGGTAATTCACCATCAGCGCGATGCACAGCCCGACCATGAACATGATCGCCGGCGGGATCTTCTCGCCCATCACGACCATCGTGCCGAGCACGACGAGCGTCAGCACGAGGTTGAACCAGAACAGGTGCGGCCGGCGCAGCGCCTGCTCGTCGGGCGTCAGTTCGCGCGTCGGCAGCGGGATCGATGCATCGTCGCGCGTGAGGCCCAGCCGCTTCTCCTCGCGCCGCCCGAGCCAGTACGCGACGCCGAACACGAACACGAGCCCGATCGCCTGAACCGGAATCAGCGGATTGAACAGCGCCGACACCGGCAGGTGCAGCGACGCCGACGCGCGGATCATCGGCCCCGTCCACGGCAGGAAGTTGATGCCCGCGGCCATCGACACGGCCGCGGCCAGCACGCGCCTATCCATCTTCAGCCGGTCGTACAGCGGCAGCACGGCCGGTATCGTCACGAGAAAGCAGACAGCGCCCGAGCCGTCGAGATGGATCAGCAGCGCGAGCAGCGTCGTGCCCATCACGATGCGCGTCGGCCGCGTGCCGACCGCACGCAGGATGCGGTCGATGATCGGGTCGAGCGTGCCGGCGTCGGTGATCGTCCCGAAATACAGGATCGCGAACACGAACATCCCGACGACGGGCGCGAGGCCCTTCAGCCCGTCGATCACGAACTTGCTGGTGTGCAGCCCGAAACCGCCGATCAGCGACGCCGCGATCGGCACGATGATCAGCGCGACGAGCGGCGACATCCGCTTCGACAGAATCGCGGCCAGCAGCACGACGATCGTGCCAAGCCCGAGTAACGGCAGCATCCGTGTCTCCTACCTTGTCTTTTGTTGGGGACGAGCGTAAGGTCGGCGCAGCGATAGCACAATTGAAATGATTTGATCGCAGCAATCACGAATCGTTATGGATCTGAATCTTCGCGACATCCGCGCCTTCGTCACCGTCGCGCACGCCGGCAACTTCACGCGCGCGGCCGCGCGGCTGCACCTGTCGCAGCCGGCGCTGACCGTGCAGATCCGCCGGCTCGAGGAAATCGTCGGCGCGCGGCTGTTCGACCGCAACAGCCGCAGCGTCGCGCTCACGCAGACCGGGCGCGAGCTGCTGCCGCTGCTGCAGCGCTCGCTCGACGACATGGAGCGCGTGCTGCGCGATGCGCGCGCGCTCGGCGAAGGCACGAGCGGCACGGTGCGGCTCGCGTGCCTGCCGACCTTCGCGTCCAGCGTGCTGCCTGAGTTGATCCAGTCGTTCCGGCGCGACGTGCCGCGCGCGGGCTTCGAGATTCGCGACGGCGTCGCGAGCCTCGTCACCGCGCTCGTACGCAACGAGGAAGCCGATCTTGGATTGACGGGAGGCGATGCGTTCGATGCATCGCTGGAAGTGCTGTACACGGGCGCCGACCGGCTCGTCGTCGTGTGCCCGAAAGATCATCCGCTCGCGCGCAAGCGCCGCGTGAGCACCGCCGACGTCGCGGGCGTGCCGCTCGTGCTGACCGCGCAGGGCACGAGCGTGCGCAGCGTCGTCGACGCCGCGCTGGAGTCGGCCGGCTGCACGCCCGACATCGCGTGCGAGCCGACCTACATGATGACGGCCGTCGCGATGGTGCGCGGCGGCCTCGGCGTGACGATCCTGCCCGCGACCGCGCGCGAGGTGCGCGCCGAACCGGAGCTGGTCGCGAAGCCGATCGACGATCCCGCGTTCGTGCGGCCGATCGCGCTCGTCACGAAACGCGGGCGCACGCTGCCGCGCGTCGCGCAGGCGTTCGCCGAAGCGATGCTGGCGGAATTGGAAAAGCGCGCGTAAACCGCGCGCCCGGACCGGGAAAGAAAGCCTGCGTAACGCTTATTGCGCGTCCGGATCGACGTGCAGCGACTCGCCGATCGTATAGAAATTGCCGCCCGCGATGTAGTGCAGGCTGCGCAGCGCCGGATCGGCCGATTCGAAATACCAGTGGCCGTCGCGGAACACGCGCGTGTCGGACCACGCACCGATCACCTCGCCGATGAACAGGTCGTAGGTCTGCTGGTTGTGCGGCTCGGGAATCAGCCGGCACGCGAGCCAGCCCGAGCAGCCGGCGACGAACGGCAGGTCATGGCCGTCGACGTCGAATAGCGTGACGCCCGCTTCGCGCAGCTTGTCCGGCCGCTCGGCAAGACTGTGGCTGCCGACCGCGTGCGTGAGCTGCAGCTGCGCGGCCGTCGGCACCTGGATCACGAACGTGCCGCTGCGCTCGACGAGCTCGCGCGTCTTCGCGGACTTGTCGAGCACGACCGTCAGCTTCGGTGGCAGGAAGTCCAGCGCGCACGCCCACGCGGCGGCCATCACGTTGTCGACGCCGTCGTGGCGGGCCGACACGAGCACGGTCGGGCCGTGGTTGAGGAGACGGTAGGCTTTCTTCAGCTCCACCGGAGCGATGTGACTGTCCATACGGGTTCCTTGGAGAACGGCTCGCACGGACGGATGCAGTGCGGCGCGGCGCAGGCCGGCGCGCCTGCACGCGGCCCGGCATGAGGCCGCATTCTCGCACCCATTTTCAATCGGCGCAGACTCGCCCGATCCGTCACTTCGCGAACAGTTGCCCAATGTCGCGGAACGCCTTGAACTCGAGCGCATTGCCGCACGGATCGAACAGGAACATCGTCGCCTGTTCGCCGACCTGCCCCTTGAACCGCACGTACGGTTCGATCGCGAAGGTCACGCCGAACGATTTCAACCGCTCGGCCAGCGCTTCCCAGCTCGCCCAGTCGAGCACGATCCCGAAATGCGGCACCGGCACGTCGTGACCGTCGACGGCATTCGTATGCGCGCCTTCCTGCGACGCGGTCTTCGGATGCTCGTGAATCACGAGCTGGTGCCCGTAGAAGTCGAAGTCGACCCATTGCGTGCTGGAACGCCCCTCTTCCAGCCCGAACACGCGGCCGTAGAAATCGCGCGCGGCCGGCAGGTCGTAGACCGGAATCGCCAGGTGAAACGGGGAAAGACTCATAGTTGCCTCGTGAAGGAACGCTCGCATGGCGCGAGGATCGCACCATGGTAGACAACGCCAGGCAAAAATTAAATCAATATATAGTTTTGCGATTCACAAACGGAATTGATCAATGATCCGCGAACTGAAAACCCTTGTCGCCGTCGCCCGTGAAGGCACGTTCGCGGCCGCGGGCAACCGTATCGGGCTGACGCAGGCAGCCGTCAGCGCGCAGATGCAGCGTCTCGAAGCCGAGCTCGGCTTTGCGCTGTTCGACCGGCAAGGCCGCTCGGCCCGTCTCAACGAGATGGGCCATCACGTGCTCGACCAGGCGCAGGCGCTGATCGGCCTGTACGAGAACCTGAGCTCGACCGCGCCCGGCTCGCCGGCCGCCGTGCGCGTGACGATCGGCGCGATCGCGTCGGTGCAGAGCGCGCTGCTGCCGGCCGCGCTGGCCGATTTCCATCGCCGGCATCCCGCGTGCCGCACACGCGTGATACCGGGGCTGTCGATCGAGCTGGTCAACCGCGTCGACGCGGGCGAGATCGACATGGCCGCGATCATCCGGCCGCCGTTTTCGCTGCAGAGCGACCTGCACTGGACGACGCTCGCGCAGGAGCCGTTCCGGCTGATCGTGCCGCGCGGCGTGAAGGGCAAGGACTGGGCCGCGCTGCTCGCGAACGAGCCGTTCGTGCGCTACGACCGCGCGTCGTTCGGCGGCCGCCAGGTCGATCGTTTTTTGCGGAAGATGCACATCGCGGTGCGCGACACCTGCGAACTCGACGAGCTCGACGCGATCGTCAAGCTGGTCGAGAACGGCGTCGGCATCGCGATCGTGCCGCAGACCGCCGTGTATCGCCGCTGGCCGGCCGGCGTGCGCGCGATCGACCTCGGACACCACACGTTCCACCGCGACATCGGGCTCGTGCATCGCGCACGGCGGACGATGTCGGAACCGGCGCAGATGCTGGCCCGGTTGATCGAAGAGGCATCGCGGCGGCGCCCGCCGTCGCAGGCGACCTGAGTCGCGCGCCCGGCGACGCCGTAGCCGTTGCGGATCAGCGCCGCCCGGCCGCCCAGTCGACGGCCGCGTCGAACCACGAACGGCGCTGCGTTAACACATTCGTTACAGCCCAACCAATTCAATTCATTAAATAATTAATTGACGGATCAATAACAATATCCCGATCGCCGCAATCTCCCTGAGAATCGCCGCAAATTATTAACGGAATCCGCACAACGAAGTAACGAAATTTCGAAATTACAACCAATTGATACGTGATTCCGAATAATTCAGATCCCTCAATAATGAATTCCGCAGTACGTATCTGTCTGCCTCAGGCCACAAAAGAGAATTTCATTTTTGCCGTTTTATTCCGGATCTGTAGTCTCCTGCCATTCGGATCGCGAACACAAGCCAATGCGCAAGGAGATGAAATGAAACGCACGACCCTCTCGTTGATTTCCGTCGCGTCGTTCGCGGCAATGCCCGTCGCGCATGCGCAGTCGAGCGTCACGCTGTATGGCGTGATCGACACGTCGATCACCTACGTGAACCATGCGCAGGGCAAGGACAACGCGTGGATGCTCGGCAACAGCAGCGCGGGCAACCTGGCCGGCAGCCGCTGGGGCGTGAAAGGCACCGAGGATCTCGGCGGCGGGCTGAAGGCGCTGTTCCAGCTCGAGAACGGCTTCGACCCGAGCAACGGCCGGCAGGGCCAGGGCAGCCGCCTGTTCGGCCGCCAGGCGTTCGTCGGCCTGACGAGCGACCGCTACGGCACGCTCACGTTCGGCCGCCAGTACGATCCGCTCGTCGACCTCGTGCAGGGCATCACTGCCGACAATTATCTCGGCAGCGTATTCGCGACGCCGGGCGACGTCGACAACTACGACAACAGCTTCCGCGTCGACAACGCGGTGAAGTACACGTCGGCCGTCTATTCGGGCCTGCAGTTCGCGGCGATGTACTCGTTCGGCGGCATTGCCGGCAGCACGGGCTCCGCGCAATCGTATTCGGCCGCCGTGTCGTACAACAACGGCCCGTTCAGCGTCGCGGGCGGCTACTTCCACGCGACCAACAGCCCCGCGTCGAACGGCCTGCGCAGCGGCTGGACCAGCTCGTCGGACGGCACGTTCGACGGCCCGATCAACAACGGTTATGCAAGCGCGCACTCGATCGGCATCGCGCGCATCGCCGGCCAGTACGTCGCCGGCCCGTTCACGTTCGGCCTCGGCTACAGCAACGCGCAGTACCGCCGCGACGCGAGCTCGGTGTTCGGCTCGAACGAGCACTACAACACGGGGCAAGGCTTCGTGAACTACCAGGCGACGAACGCGCTGCTCGTCGGCGTCGGCTACAGCTACACGCGCTCGGGTGGCGACACGTCGGCCACCTATCACCAGGTGTCGGCCGGCGCGGATTACAACCTGTCGAAGCGCACCGACGTCTACCTGACCGCCGCCTACCAGCACGCGAGCGGCCAGACCGGCGACGGCAACGGCGGCTCGATGGCCGCACAGGCATCGATCGGTTCGTACGGCTATGCGGGCACGAGCTCCCAGACGATGGTCAACCTCGGCCTGCGTCACCGCT
Organism: Burkholderia sp. MS455; assembly: GCF_016899445.1. Lineage (NCBI taxonomy): Bacteria > Pseudomonadati > Pseudomonadota > Betaproteobacteria > Burkholderiales > Burkholderiaceae > Burkholderia > Burkholderia sp. MS455. The sequence goes on along the minus strand of NZ_CP041779.1, from coordinate 1,435,854 downwards.
TCTGATGCGAAGCGGCCGGTTGCGCGCCGCGCGGCCGGCCGGAACCGCATGCACCCGCACGGCGGCTTCGGCCGCCGTCGTCTTTCGGTCGTCTTTTCATCGCCCTTTCCGGCCCGGACACCGATTGCCGGGCGATTTCCATTCCGCTTGATTCAGCGCCGTTCTCCCGGCATGACTGACGCGATACGTCAGTATTCAGCGCATCATCATTGCACCGGCATTCGCAGAAATGGCGGCCATTTTTACCGATCCACCGTCATCGCGACCGATGATCCGACGCGATAAAAATGCGGGGCGAGCGCCTGGGCAATTGCAAAGGAAAGTTTGACGCGAGCCATTTGTCTGCTCGCTATGGCACACTTCGCGTCTCTCGTCATTTCCTTGCACCGGGCGGCCGGATTCCGCCCCATCCTGCCATGCCGCGTCAGACAACCCGTTCGATCAGCCGCAAAACGCTGAAGGTCGCCTCGACGATCGCGATGTCGTGCGTACTGCACGGCGTCGCGCGCGCCGATTGCCTCGACGACGCGGCCGCGTTCCAGCACGTGAGCGTCGCCCTGATGCGCGGCATCGCGCAGGTCGAATCGGGGATGAATCCGAACGCCGTCAACACCAATACGAACGGCACGGTCGACATCGGCCTGATGCAGATCAACAGCACGTGGCTGCCGACGCTCGCGCGCGAAGGCATCACGCGGGAGAGCCTGTTCGATGCATGCACGAACGCGTATGTCGGCGCGTGGATCCTGTCGCAGAACATCCGCCAGCTCGGCCCCAACTGGAACGCGATCGGCGCGTACAACTCCGCGTCGCCCGACAAGCGCCTCGCGTATGCGCGCAAAGTCTATGATGCAATCCGGACCATGCCGGATTCGCCGGATACTCCCATGCCCATCCTTCCGCCTTCCTTTACGCCGCCGCAACAGCAACAGGCGTACAACCCGTTCGCGAGCCTGAGCGTCGCGGCGCCGCAGGTCACGCGAGCGCGCACGGTATCGCCGGCCCCGCCTCCTCCTCCGCCGCAAGGCGGGCCTGCCGGTCCGGCCGGTACGTACAACTTCGGATGGACGGTCACGGGCGCGGACCAGGCGAAGCCGACCCAGGTGTTCGACGACGGTGCACGGATCTACGTGCAGTTCAGCGACATGAAGCACGTGCCGGCGATCTTCACCGAAACGTCGTCGGGCCGCGTGCTGATGTCGTGGGAGCTGCAGTTTCCGTATGCCGTCTTGACGCGCCCCGCGCAAACGTTGATCTTCCAGCTCGGACCGTTCGAGGCGCGTGCGCAGCGCGGCGCGGCCGGGATGACGGCACAGGCGGCCGGGACGCAGCGGCCCGGGGCTGCGGCTTCGACTTCGGCGCAGTCCGCATCGAAAGCGGCTGCGAATACGCCGGCGCCGCGTACGGCGTCGGCCGATGCGCTGTGGTATCTGAACACGTCGTCGACGTCGGGCGCGACGGCGACGGCGTCGAATACACCGAGTACGGCCAATATGCCGAATACGGCCGCCACGTGGCCGACTGCGGTGACGTCGAATACGCCGCCGCCCCCAACGACCAAGGCGCCGGCTGCGGCCGCTCAGCCGGCGCGCGTCAGCACGGATGCGCTGTGGTACATCTCGAAATAGCGCACCCGCGCTGCCGGCTGCACACTGGTCGCGGCGACCGCCGCTTGATGGCCGGCCGCCATTCGATGGCGCTCATGCGGTCCGCCGGTTGCCGTTCCGCCGTGCCGTGGTTCATCCGGATCACACGCGGATAGTGTGAGCGATGCCGGCAGCGAACGCGCCTCCCGCCGACCGCGTCGATCACCCGCGCCGCACCCACACCACCTTTCCGTCGCGAATGCCGAGATCGCGACGCTCTTCCCGATAATCCATCGTGCCCGGCAACGACTTGCCGTCACGCTCGAGCACGCGCCACAGGCAGCCGTCGAGCAATGCGGCCGCTTCGGCCTCGCTCTTGCCGATCAGCGCGTCGTCCGGCCCCGCGTCTGCCTTGCATGCGCGCGACACGCCCGGCTGCCCGGCGTTCGCCGAAGCGCCGCCGCCATTCGCGTTCTTCGTGTTCATGTCCGCACATCCGGCAAACGTTGCGCCCGCAACGAGCGCAACCATCATCGTGATCGCTTTCTTCATCGATTTCTCCGTTATGCCCGGCCGGCGAACGCGCGACGTTCCGGCCGACCGGGCCTGTTCCATCCGTGACCGGTTGCGCGCGCAACCTGCATTGCCGAAGCGGCGCCGTCACGGGCCGGCGCGATGCCGAAGCCTCGAGCATGTTACCGCACGCGATTGACCATGACGACGCGACGCCGAATCCCGCTTCGCCCGCGCGTGCGCGATCGAACCGCGCAGCGGATCGGCGTCGGCCGCGCTCAGAACTTGTACGTCACGCCGGTCATTCCGGAATAGTTGCTGCGCGTCTGCACGATCGGGCTGTCGCCGTAGCGTCCCAGCAGCCGCGTGAAGCTGCCGGTCGCGTGCACCGACCAGTGCCGCGACACGTCCCAGTTCCAAGCGACCGACATCGTCGCGCTGTCGACGCCGCCGCTCGTCGAGTAGGGGCTGAATCCGCTCGTCATCGACTGCGCATCGGTCACGCCGTAGAACGTCTGCATATACCGTCCCGTGCCGGCGTGCACGCTGCCCGTCACGACGATCTCGTGCCGCCCGGCCTTGAACACCGGCACCGCGAGATCGAGGTGCCCGGACAGGCCGCGCGACGTATGCGTGACCGGCGCGTCGACCGTGACGCTCAGTTCGCCGCCGTCCAGCAACTTCACGCCCGCACGCATGCCGACCAGCACCGAGCCCGGAACGCGGCCCATCCCCTTCAGGTGGTCCGAGCCCGGCAGATCGAAGCGGTTTTCGTCCGCACGGCCCGGGTCGTAGCCCACCGCCGCCGACACGAACGCGCCGTTCGGCAGGTTCAGCCGGTAGCCGGCCCCCCCACTGGTGCCGATGAAAAAGCCGTTGCCGAACATCGCCGAAAACGACGGCGCAACGACGCCGCGATACTGGTTGCTCCCCTGGTAGCGCGGCGCGACGCCGCCGCCGAGCGATATCGCGTACTGGTTTTCGGCGTGGGCGACGGCGGCCAGGGTCAGGCCGGCAAGCGGCATGCAATAGCGGGAGAAGTGGAGGAATGGACGCACAATATCGAGATAAGAATGACGAAGCCCGAAGTCTAGGTGCGGCCGCGCGGCGGAACTGTCCGGAATCTGCGGTGAATCTGTGCCCAATTGTGTTCGAGTGTTCCCGATTGTCTAGCGGTGGCTCAGGCCGCGGCAACGCGGATAGAATTCGAGTGCCGCGTCGCGCGCCCGCCTGCCGGAGCGCCAGGCGACGCGAGCATTTCGGGAAGACCATGAACGACAATCCGCTCAAATACCGTGTGCTGCTGATCGAGGACGACGACCGCCTCGCGCAGCTCGTGCGCGAATATCTCGACGGCTATGAATTCGCGGTGACGGTCGTGCGACGCGGCGATCTCGCGGTCGCCGCGGTGCGCGAACACCGGCCCGCGCTCGTGATACTCGATCTGATGCTGCCGAATCTCGACGGGATGGAAGTCTGCCGGCGCATTCGCGCGTTCACCAACGTCCCGGTGCTGATTCTCACCGCGCGCGCCGACGTCTACGACCAGGTCGCCGGCCTCGAACTCGGCGCCGACGACTACGTGACGAAGCCGATCGAGCCGCGCGTGCTGGTCGCGCGTGCGCGTGCGCTGCTGCGGCGCGCGCAGCCCGCCGCACCGGAATCGCCGGCCGATGCGCCGGCGCACGCGCTCGTGTTCGGCGAGCTGACGATTTCGCCGCCGAACCGCACGGTCACGTGGCGCGGCGAACTCGTCGACCTGAAGACCGCCGAATTCAATTTGCTGCTGATCCTCGCGCGTGCGGCCGGCACGGTGCTGAGCCGCGACGACATCCTGAAGCAGCTGCGCGGGATCGAGTTCGACGGGCTCGACCGCTCGGTCGACTCGGGCATCTCGAAGCTGCGCCGCCGCTTCGAGGATGCTTCGTCGGAGCCGCACCGGATCAAGACGATCTGGGGCCGAGGCTACCTGTTCAGCCCTTCCGCGTGGGACGAGTAAATGCTGCGCCCGTTGATCAAGCTGTATCTCATCGTGATCGTGTGCTGCGCCGCATCGATCATGTTGATTCAATACTCGTTCAACCGAATCTTCTATGAGCGTGTGGCGCAGGCACAGCGCGATTCGCTGACCACCTACGCGTTCGTGCTGAACGACTACCTCGAACGCCATCCCGGCGCGCAGCGCACGCTCGCGCTGCGTGAACTCGCGCAGCACGGCAACGAGCGATTCGGCTTCGTGACGATGGCCGACGCCCGCAGCCAGTTGAGCGGTGCGCCGCTGCGCGACCTCGACGCCGGCAGGATCGCGATCAGCTACAACGGCAAGAACTACTACATGCCGCTCGCCGACGGGTCCGTGCTCCATGCACGCCCGATCGAACCCGCCGACCTCGACATCAAGATCTATGCGTACCTGGTGATCGCGCTCGCGGCGCTGTTCGCCGTCGCACTGTGGACCTCGTATCACTGGCGCGACCTGCGCCGGCTGCAGGAGGCCGCTCGCGCGTTCGGCGCGGGCAACCTGTCGACGCGCGTGAAGCTGTCGGGCCGGTCGAACATCTACGAACTGTCGCAGCAGTTCAACGACATGGCCGAGCGCATCGAGGCGTCGATCAAGCAGCAGCGCGAAATGATGCACGGCATCTCGCACGAACTGAAGACGCCGCTCGCGCGGCTCGAATTCGGGCTCGCGCTGCTCGCGGAACCCGACGAAACGGGACGGATGCGCGAACGCCGCGACGCGCTGCGGCACGACGTACGCGAACTCGACGAGCTCGTCACCGAGCTGCTGACGATCGGCCGGCTCGAACAGGGCGCGAGCCAGCTCGCGCCGATGGAGATCGGCGTCGATGCGCTGATCGACAGCGTCGCCGGCAACGTCGCGAACGACATCGCCGATCGCGGGATCACGCTCGACGTGTCGACGTGCGGTGCGCCCGCCACCTACGTATGCGATCCGAAGCTCGTCGCGCGTGCGTTGCTGAACCTGATCCGCAACGGCGCGCGCTATGCGACGCGCACGGTACGGCTGTCCGCGACGAGCGACGCGTCCGGCATGCTGGTGCTGAGCGTCGACGACGACGGCCCCGGCATTCCGGCCGTCGAGCGCGCGCGCGTGTTCGAACCGTTCCAGCGGCTCGATTCGAGCCGCGACCGGCAGACGGGTGGATTCGGTCTCGGGCTTGCGATCGTGCGGCGCGTCGCGCTCGTGCATGGCGGCAACGTCCGGCTCGACGATTCGCCGCTCGGCGGCGCGCGCTTCGTGATCACGCTGCCGGCGCTGACGCTGCCCGACTTGCCGGGCGACGCGCCGGCGCGGGCCGCGAACGGCATCAGCGATCCCGCGAATACGGCGACGCTGCCACGGCGCGCCTAAGCGCCGCGGCATCCGCCGAGGGGATTGTCACGACTGCGCGCCGGACGATCGCGAACCGGCGCGCACCGGTTCATCAGCCCGCCTTTTGCTTCACGAGCTGATCCGCAATGGGCAGGCTGCGGATGCGCGTGCCGGTCGCCGCGAAAATCGCGTTGGTCAGCGCCGGCGCGACGGGCGGCAGGCCCGGCTCGCCGACGCCGCCGAGCGGCGTCGCGAAGTCGTCCGGCGCGACGAGATGCACGCGGATTTCGCGCGGCGCCTCGTTCATTCTCAGCACCTGGAAGCCGTTGAAGTTGCTCTGTTCAGGATGCCCGTCCTTGAACGTGATCTCGCCGTGCAGCGCGATGCCGAGCCCCATCACCACCGCCCCCTCGAGCTGCGAGCGCACGCGCTCCGGATTGACCTGCGGCCCGCAGTCGATCGCGATGTCGACGCGCGGCACCGAGAGCTTGCCGTCCGCGCCGACCTGCACCTCGCACACCGCGGCCGTGTACGACACGAAGCTGCGATGCGCGGCGATCCCGAGCCCGTGCCCCTTCGGCAGCTTGCGTCCCCAACCGGCTTCGCGCGCGACCGTCTCGACCACGCGCCGCAGCCGCCCGGTGTCGACCGGATACAGCGCGGGATCCTCGCCGTAGTTCACGTTCTTCACCGTGATATGCGGCTCGAAACGCCGTGCGGGCCCGATCAGCTCGAGCAGGAAATCCTTCGGGTCGCGGCCGGCCGCGTGTGCGAGCTCCGACACGAAGCTCTGGACTCCGAACGCATGCGGAATGTTGTAGACCGAGCGGAACCAGCCGATCCGCGTGTGCGCTTGCGCGGCCGGATTCTCGATCCGCACGTTCGGAATCGCGAACGGCAGATCCGCGATCCCTTGCGCGAGTTCGCCCGGCTGCTCGTGCACGACGCCGGCCCTGAACGTCGACTGGATCGACGGCGCGACCGTGCGATGCTGCCACGCGACCACCTTCCCCGACGCATCGATCCCGCCGTCGAACGCTTCGAGCGACACCGCGTGGAAATAGTCGTGCGCGATGTCGTCCTCGCGCGTGAACGTCAGCTTGACCGGCGCGCCGACCGCCTTCGACAGCAATGCCGCCTCCACCACGTAGTCCGGTTTCGACTTGCGGCCGAAACCGCCGCCGAGCAGCGTTACGTTAACCGTCACGTGCTCCGTCGGCAGCCCGAGCGCCTTCGCGATCTCGTCGCGCGTGGTCTGCGGCGCCTGCGTGCAGGTCCATACTTCGCAGCGGCCGTCCGCCACCCGTGCGACGGCCGCGGGCGGCTCCATCGTCGCGTGTGCGAGATGCGGGATGTAGTACGTCGCGCGCACGCGTTTCGCGGCACCGGCGAGCGCCGTGGCCGCGTCGCCGTCGTTGCGGATCACGTCGCCCGGCTGCGCGGCGGCCGCTTCGAGCGTCTTGCGATACGCGGCCGAGTCGTAGTTCGTGTTGGGCCCGTGCTTCCAGTCGATCTTCAATTGCGCACGCGCCTGGATGGCCGTCCACGTGTCGCGCGCGACGACGGCTACGCCGCCGAGCGGCTGGAAGCCGGACGGCAGCGCCGTCGACGCGAGCTGCACGACCTTGACGACGCCCGGCAGCTTCTCGGCGGCCGATGCGTCGAACGACGCCACCGTGTCGCCATAGGCCGGCGGTCGCGCGACGACCGCATACAGCATGCCGTCGAGCCGCGTGTCGATCCCGTAGTGCGCACGGCCGCCGACGATGTCGCGGCCGTCGATCAATGCGGTTTTGCCCTTGCCGATATAGCGGAATTCGGCCGGCGCCTTCAGCATCACGGTGGCGGGATCCGGCACCGGCAGCGCGGCCGCTTTCGCCGCGAGCTCGCCGAAGCCGAGCTTGCGCCCGCTCTTCGTATCGACGACCTCGTGCACCGTCGCCTTGACCTGGCGCGCGTCGACGCCCCACGCCGTCGCGGCAGCCTGCTCGAGCATCGTGCGCGCGGCCGCGCCCGCGCGGCGCAGCGCGGCGAAGCTCTGGCGCAGGCTGCGCGAGCCATCGGTGTTCTGGTTGCCGTAGCGCGGCTCGTCGCCGACTGCCTGCGCGACCTTCACGCGCGCCCAGTCCGCACCGAGTTCATCGGCCACCACAAGCGCGACGCTCGTGCGCACGCCCTGCCCCATTTCGGAGCGGATGCAGGTCACGGTGACGGTGCCGTCCGTTGCGATCGCAACGAACAGGTGCGGATCGTCGCGCAACCCGTGCGGCATCCCGGCGCCGCCGTACTGCGGATTCGTGCTGACGGGCGGCTGCACCGGCGCGGCTGCGCGCGCGAGCGACGGCACGCCGAACGCGAGCAGCAGCCCGCCGGATGCGAAGCCGAGCAGCAGCGCACGGCGGCTTTCGTTGTGGACGGAGAGTTCGGGCGCGCTCATGCCGCACCTCCGCGGCGCACGGCCAGCCGGATTGCCGCGCGGATGCGCGTATAGGTGCCGCAGCGGCAGATGTTGCCGGACATCGCATCGTCGATGTCGGCGTCGCTCGGATGCGGATTCGTCTTCAACAGCGACGCGGCCTGCATGATCTGCCCGGACTGGCAGTAGCCGCACTGCGCGACGTTCAGTTCCTGCCATGCCTGCTGCAGCGGATGCGTCAGGTCCGTCGACAGTCCCTCGATCGTCGTCACGCGTTTGCCGGAAGCGGCCGCGACGGGTGTGATGCACGAACGGATCGCGACACCGTCGAGATGCACGGTGCATGCGCCGCACAGCGCCATGCCGCAGCCGAACTTGGTGCCGGTGTGGCCAAGGACATCGCGCAGATACCACAGCAACGGCATGTCGGGATTGCCGTCGAAATGCTGTTCGCTACCGTTGACGGTCAGCATGATCATCGTTCACCTCCTGGTTGCGACGCCCGCGTCCGGCAGGCATCGAGTGGGGATTCGAACGGCGCGGCGCACATTCCGAACAACCAGGCAGGCGTGGCGCCGTTTCGTGGACCGTGTCGCCTGCAGACACGCTCGGGCCGATGCCGCAAACGACGCTGTCTTCCGGTTGCCTTCGCAACCTTTCGATGACATCCCGGTCAACCGCTCGTCCGCGTGGATCGCCGATGGCATTATCGAACCATTTCGAATTTGCCGTCGGATCGAGGCGATTCGAGAGTTTTAGGCAATCGGGGGAAGGAGGTTCAGCCTGGAAAGGGAGGTTGCGACGGGTCATACCTGTCGGCGATGTCGCCGGCGGCTTGCGTGCCGGCGTCCCGATGCGCGGCAGAAGGCGTTTCTTTCTCGTTCCCGCACGCTGCCCGGTGCGATCAACGGGCCGGGAAAACGGAAAATGGTCGATCGCGAAATCGCGTCAATGCAAAGGTCCGGCCAGCCTCCCGGCCGGACCGGACCTTCGCACGACCGCATCGAACGGTTCGGACGCTACCGCGCGATCACGTTCATCGCGACCTCAACGCCTGCAACCCCAGCGTGAGCGCGTTATACGGCATTTCCGCGGCCCCCATCGAAAAACTCGTCGTCTTCGAGGTCGCCCCCGGCGTACGCATCAGCGCGTGAACGATCCGCTCGCTCGCATGCCCGTCGCCATACGGATTGCTCGCGCGCGACATTTCCTCGTATGCCCTTTCGTTGTCGAACAGCCGCGACGCTTCCCAGACGATCCGCTCCTGATTGGTGCCGACGAGCCGTGCGGTGCCGGCCTGGATCGCTTCAGGCCGCTCGGTCGTGTCGCGCGTGACAAGCACCGGCTTGCCCAGCGCCGGCCCTTCCTCCTGAATGCCGCCCGAATCGGTGATGATGAAATGCGCGCGCGACATCAGGAATACGAACGACAGATATTCCTGCGGCTCGATCAGGTAAATGTTCCGCACGCCGCCAAGCAGCGCGCGCGCCGGCTCCCGCACGTTCGGATTCATATGCAGCGGATAGACGAACTGCGCATCGCGATAGCGGTTCGCGAGCGTGCACAACGCCTCGCAGAAATGCCGGAACGGCTCGCCGAAGCTCTCGCGGCGATGGCCGGTGATCAGCACGACGCGACGCGACGGTTCGAGGAACGGAAAACTCGCGGCAACCTTTTCCGTCAGCTCGTCGTTGTGGTCCAGCATGCGCTTGACCTCGTGCAACGCATCGATCACGGTGTTGCCGGTCAGCACGACCGCGCCCCCCGGCACGCCCTCGCTGAGCAGGTTGTCGCGCGCCTTCCCGGTCGGCGCGAAATGCCACGACGATACCGCGTCGGTCACACGGCGATTCAGTTCCTCCGGCCACGGCGACCAGATGTCGCCGCTGCGCAAACCGGCCTCCACGTGCCCGACCGGCAGGTAGCGATAGAACGCCGCGAGACTGACCGCGAGTGTGGTCGTCGTATCGCCGTGCACCAGCACGACGTCCGGGCGCAATTCGTCGAAGACCGAGCCGATCGCCTGAAGAATACTGGTCGTCACGTCGGTCAGCGTCTGGCTTTGACGCATCAGGTCGAGATCGTAGTCGGGCTTGATGTCGAACAACGTCAGCACCTGATCGAGCATTTCCCGATGCTGCGCGGTCACGCATACCTTGACGTCGACATCCGTCTGCGCCTTCAGCGCGCGCACCAGCGGCGCCATTTTGATGGCCTCCGGCCGAGTCCCGAACACAAGCAAGATCTTTTTCATCGTTATCCTCGTTTAGCCACCCCGCGCTGAATGAGCCTGCTCGTGGCGCGAAGCATGTATTCAGGCGGCGCCTCCCGTCCGCGCACGCGGTGCAGCGGTGTCGCGGGCGAGCGCGCCATCCTGTCCGCGCGGTCTCCGCCACGCGAATCGTCGTACTACCGGCGTCCCGTTGCACTTGATCGGTCACGTCATGAGTCGTTCCTCGCCGGGCCGTGCGTCACGTCTGTTCGTCACGCCACAACCACTACAGCAATAATCAAACCAACCGCCCTGCGGCCGGGTCCGGTTCGTTCGGCGCGCGCGGCGCACATGCCGCGCGTGCGGAATGTTTCACAACTGCTACGAGCGTCGCATCGCCCGACGAGCGCGGCATGGATAAACATCCGGTCGGTCGCACGATCCATCCGGCGACGTCGTCCGATAAATAACGAATTCATGTCGAGCACCCATTGCGCCCCGGACCTCGCGCATCTTTCGAAACGCTTTGCGTCGCCTCGCTTCGCAACCTTTGTCCGTGCAGTCCGCGGCGTGCAATCGACCGCTCGGCCACGGTCGCGCACGGAGGATTCCCCGACATGCGGCGTCGTTTGCGCCGCATGAGTCCGCGAGAGCGAAATGTTGCGAATGTGTAACGCAAATCCGGAACCGGCGGTTACATCCGAGTCCGGTCCATCCTGCGCTCGCGGTAGCGGGCATCGCCCCGGCCTCCCGACCTATGCATATGCAGTGAATAGCGCGTGATGCGCCGACCTCGCAAAGCCGCCCCCCCGCAAGGTGGCACCGGTTCGGCAGACAAATCGCCCGCCGCATGGCGCGTGCGGGCCGCAACGTCGACCGCGTGCGATCGCACCGATTGCGCATGAGCTGATTCGTCGGTGAATCAAAACCCGCCGCCGCCCCCGGTCCGCATTCTCAGCCCGCCCTCCCGCCCCTTGCTGCACGGTGCATCGCGGCCGATGGCTCACGCCTTGCTTAATACCGGACAGGTGTGTCCCGAAGTACTCGCACGACAGCGGACAGACGGAGGCGCCGAAGCAACGAAGCCGGGAGGCGACGCGTCCGCCCGGGGCGAAAGACAGCCGCCCCTGCGCGACAAACGCGCCGTCGTTTCCCGTCGACATCCGCGCGATCCGCGGGCCGCCTTCAAGCGCTCATGCGACGAACCGGCCCGTGAGCGCGAATGGCGGCACCAGCCTCAAGTTCACCGGCACCACGGTGCACTGAGCCACAACGTCGACACGCTCGCCGGGCGCGACGCGGCCAACGCCGCATCCGGCGACGATTGCGAAGGACCACCGCGCAGGAGCCCCCGATCATGAACCGGCCCGCGCTTTTCCCGGCTGCACGCGCATGCGCGGTGGCCACCGCCCGGCTGCGCCGCCTGTGGCGCATCGCCTGCTGTGTCGCCGCGTGCGGCTTCGCGCTGCACGCGAGCGCCGCCGAGCTCCTGCTCAACGGGCTGTACCAACGCCCCGACGGAGCGATCACCGTGCGCCTGAACGGTGCCGGCATCGATCCTTATTTCGCGGCGAAGGCGCTGCTCGCCGCGTCCGATGCGCGGCTCGACGCGCATCAGGCCGCACTCGCATGGATTGCCTGGCTGTTGCCGCGCCAGCGTCTGGACGGCGGCTTCGATCGCTACTGTGTGCAGAACGGCCAGTACAGCGCATGCGCTGAAGCGGACGCCGACGACGCGATGATGGCGACCTGGATCGAACTGCTCGCCCGCTTCGCGCCGCCCGACGGCATGCCCGCCGCATGGGAACTCAGCCTGAGCCGCGCAGGCGCGCATCTGGACACCCTGCTCGACAAGCCTGCCGGCATCTATCAGATCTCGTCGTCGCTGCACGTCGCGCTGCTGATGGACAACGTCGAGGTGCACGGCGCGTTCCGGGCGCTCGCGGCGTACTACGTACGGCGCGCCGACTACATGCATGCGGGCCCGTGGAGCCAGCGTGCCGACCAGCTCGCGTCGGCGATCCTGAAGGTGTTCTGGCGCGGCGCGCAGTCCGGCTTTCGCGCCAGCACGCAGCAAGTCGGCGGTACGAGTTTTTATCCGGCGAAAGTCGCGCAGATTTTCCCGCTCCTGTCCGATATCAAGGTTCCCGAACAATCCAACGAGATGATCTATGCGCAATGGATGCAGAAGTACGGCAGGACATGGCATCAACTCGCCGGCACCGATTATCCGTGGGGCTTGATCGCGCTGGTCGCGCTCAAGATGAACGACTGGAGCACGGTCGCCTGCTGGCATGCGCGATCGGGCCCATACCGTCACGGTGCACACTGGAACGTACTGGAGGAATCGCTTTATCTGGCATTCGAAAGCCGGATGGCGGAGCCCGTCACACCCGCTCGATGCGGATTCACGACGGCGGCGGCAACGGCAACCGCGTCGCGCTGATGCAAGGGTGCGCGGTTCATGATGATCAAAAGGGAAGGAGAAGTCTAATGTGTGGCATCGTCGGCGCGGTCGCGCAACGGGACATCGTCCCGATTCTGATTGAAGGTTTGCGTCGCCTCGAATATCGCGGCTACGATTCATGCGGCGTCGCAACGGTCGTCGACGGCCAGGCGCGCCGCGAACGCAGCATGTCGCGCGTCGCCGATCTCGACGCGCACGTGCGCAGCACCGGCCTGACCGGCAGCACCGGCATCGCGCACACCCGCTGGGCGACGCATGGCGCACCGGCAACCTGCAACGCGCATCCGATCTTCTCGCGCGACGAAATCGCGCTCGTACACAACGGCATCATCGAGAACCACGAAACGTTGCGCAAGCAACTTTCCGACAAGCACTACGAGTTCGACGGCCAGACCGACACCGAGGTCGTCGCTCACCTGATCCACAGCAAGTATCGCGGCGACCTGCTCGCCGCCGTGCGCGATGCGACGTCGCAGCTTCACGGCGCCTATGCGATCGCGGTGTTCAGCAAACACGAGCCGCAGCGGCTGATCGGCGCGCGGGCCGGCTCCCCGCTCGTCGTCGGCGTGAAGGACGGCGAGTGCTTTCTCGCGTCCGACGCGCTCGCGCTCGCCGGCATCACCGACCGCTTCATCTTTCTCGAGGAAGGCGACGTCGTCGAGTTGACGACGGGCGGCGTGCGGGTACTCGATCGCAGCGGCGCGCAGGTCGAGCGCGCGATACAAACCGTTTCCTCCGCGCAAGGCGTGGTCGAACTCGGGCCGTACCGGCATTTCATGCAGAAGGAGATTTTCGAACAGCCGCAGGCGGTGGCCGCGACCATCCCGGATGCGGGGCTGTTCGATCCGGCCGTATTCGGCCCTGACGCCGCACGGGCGTTCGGGCAGATCGACAACGTGCTGATTCTCGCGTGCGGCACGAGCCACTATTCCGGCCTGACCGCGCGCCGCTGGCTCGAAACGATCGCGCGCGTGCCCGCGCAGGTCGAAATCGCGAGCGAATACCGTTACAGCGACGCGCTCGCCACACCGAACACGCTGGTGGTGAGCGTGTCGCAATCCGGCGAGACCGCCGACACGCTCGCCGCGCTCAAGTATGCGCAGGCGCTCGGCCATATCGACACGCTGGCGATCTGCAACGTGCCGACCAGCGCGATGATGCGTCAGACGGGCCTGCGGTTCCTGACGCGGGCCGGCCCGGAAATCGGCGTCGCGTCGACCAAGGCGTTCACGACGCAGCTCGTCGCGCTGTTCATCCTCGCCGTGACGCTCGGGCGGCTGCGCGGCTATGTCGACGATGCGCAGCTCGCACGCTACACCATGCAGTTGCGGCGACTGCCCGATGCGCTCGACGACGTGCTCAGGCTGGAGCCACAGATCGAGCGCTGGGCGGCGGAATTCGCGCAGCACGAAAATGCGCTGTTTCTCGGGCGCGGGCTGCATTACCCGATCGCGCTCGAAGGCGCGCTGAAGCTGAAGGAGATTTCGTATATCCACGCGGAAGCGTACCCCGCGGGCGAGCTGAAGCACGGGCCGCTGGCGCTCGTCACCCATACGATGCCCGTCGCGACGATCGCGCCGAACGATGCGCTGCTCGAGAAGCTGAAGTCGAACATGCAGGAAGTGAGGGCGCGCGGCGGGCAGCTTTACGTGTTCGCCGATGCCGATACGCGGATCGACAACAGCGAGGGTGTGTCGGTGTTGAGGATGCCGGATTACTACGGACTGTTGTCGCCGATCCTGCATGTGGTGCCGTTGCAGCTGCTTGCGTATCACGCGGCGTGTTTGCGCGGAGCGGATATCGACAAGCCGAGGAACCTGGCGAAATCGGTGACGGTCGAGTGACGGGGTTGTGTCACTCCGGCGCAACGCCGGGGTCGGGTTGATCGCCGCACGCGTTGCCGTACGTGAAAACGATACGGGATCCGTGCGGCGATGGCCGATGGACGCGGCCGATCACGAAATCGTCCGGCAGACGCGTCGACCCGCGCAGGATGTAGTCAGTTCGATCGGCAAACGTCATACCGGCCGGCAAGACATCCGCGCGCGGCGGTCCGTTCGCGACTCGCGACAAATCGCCGGGGCGACGGATCTGCACGTTCAGCATCGGCTCGCCGACCGCTTCGGCCGGGCCGCCCCTGACCGACTCGCGGCCAGGCGACTGGGCCCCTTGTTATTGAATTCGCACCGCTTTCCGTATCTTTTATCGCAGAGCCGAGATAGTCCTGCGTTCGTGACTTGTGCACCGTACACACAGGAACTGTGCCTGGCTCGATGTCGCCATGGTCGCCGATCGAACGTACAGTTCGATCACCCTTTGACTCCCTGGAGACACATCGATGTTTACCTTCTCGATCCGCAACTTCGCGCGCTTCGCCCTGTTCGCGTCGGCCGCCGCGATGATGCCGGCCGCAAGCGCCGCACCCGCGTTTCCCGCCACGCCGACGATCCGCGCGATGGCCGGTGCGAAGCCGATCGACCAGCTCGTGCCGAAATCGACCGCGCTCGTCGTCATCGATTTCCAGAACGAATATCTGAACGGCAAGATGCCGATCCCCGACATCCAGCGTGCGATTGCCAATACGCAGCGGCTGATCGAATTCGCGGACGCGCACGGCATCCGCGTGTTCCAGATCCAGCACGTCGCGCCCGCGGATTCGCCGCTGTTCGCGCTCGGCGGCAAGACCGTCGAGTTCGTGCCGCAGATGAGGCCGCGCGCCACGGACACCGTGCTGCAGAAGCGGACCGTCAGCGTGTTCGCGAGCACGGATCTCGACAAGCGCCTGAAGGCCGATGGCATCGATACGCTCGTGATCGCGGGCCTGATGACGCATGCATGCGTTGCCGGCGCGGCGCGCGACGCGGTGCCGCTCGGCTACAAGGTCGTGGTAGCATCCGACGCTTCCGCGACACGCGGCATCGTCCGCGACGACGGTCAGTCGATCGACAAGGACACGCTGCATCGCGCGGCGCTCGCGGAAATCGAGGACACCTTCGGCGACGTGATGACGACCGACCGGATCGTCAGGCTGGTTCGCTGATCACGAACCCCGCCGTGCCCGCCGTCGCGGGCGCGGCCCATCCGGACGCGTTTCAGCATGGATCAATTGCTCGCGATGCGCATCTATCGATGCCTGGTCGACACGAAGGGATTTTCCGCCGCGGCCGCGCGTCTCGACACGACCCACTCCACCGTCTCGCGTCAGCTGAAGCTGCTCGAAGCGCAGCTCGGCGTCCAGCTCGTCAATCGCAACACGCGGCACTTCTCGCTCACGCCTGCCGGCGAACGCTATTACGCGGCCTGCGTCGATATCCTCGAACGCGTGGAATCCGCCGCGGAAGACGTGACCGACAAGCGGCGCAAGCCGTCGGGCCGGTTGCGCGTCAGCATGCCGCTTTCCGTCGGCACGCTGGAGATGCCCGACTGGCTGCCGTCGTTCCGTCGCAGCTATCCCGACATCCGCCTCGACGTGTCATGCAGCGACCGCCTGGTCAACCTGCTCGCGGAAGGCTTCGACGTCGCGTTGCGCATCAGCGGCGAACTGCCGGATTCCGACCTCGTGGCGCGCACCCTCGCGATATCGGACGAGATCCTCGTCGCGTCGCCGGACTACATCGCGCGCCGCGGCCTGCCGCGCACGCCCGCGCATCTGGCCGAGCACGAATTGCTCGGCTACAGCGGGCGGGAAGACGGTGCATGCTGGCAGCTCGCGCCGGCGCGCGGGCCGGCGGTGGCCGTGAAACTCGACAGTACCTTGAGGATCGATGCGATTACCGCGCTGCATGCGTCGGTGGTCGGCGGGCTCGGGATCGGCGCGTTCACACGCCATACGGTGCGCAACGACATCGCGCATGGCCGGCTCGTGCACGTGCTGCCCGGCTATACGCTCGCGACGCGGCTCTATTACGCGCTCTATCCGAAATCCCGCCATGTGCCGCCCAAGGTGCGGGCGTTCGTCGATTTCGTCGCGGCGCTCTATGGCGAGCCCGACGCGCAATAGCGCGCCGTTCGCTCGACGCACGGGCCGTCAGGGTTCGATCAGGCGCGGATGATCTGTGAAGGCCACGCCCGTGTCGGCCGGGTGCGCGATCTGCGCGGTCTGGCGCGCGGGTTCGCGCGTCGCGACAAGCCAGCGCGTGAACTCGGCGGCGGTCATGCCGACCGCCGCGGCCGAGCCGGACGACGACGCCTCGGCAAGCGCCGCGTCGTCGTGGCGCGCCGCACGCACCTTCGGCGTGGCGGCATTCGCGGCGGCCGGCGTAACCGGTGCCGTCGATGCTGTCGATGCCGCCGGCTCGCGGGCCGGAACAATGCGCGCCTGCTTGCGGCGCGGTGCCATCGCGGGCTTCGGTGCATCGGCGGGCACGACGGTCGTGACGGCCTCCTGCGGGTCCTTCGCTGCGGCGCTATCCGTCTGCATCACGAACGATTCCTGTCGATTCGCTACCGGCTGCATGCTTTCCGGCGCGATGACGGCGGCGACCGGCGCCGCGCCCCCCGCCTCGGGCATCATCGAGATCGCCGCCTCGTAGAACGTGTCCGGTGACGGCACACGCGTGCGGGTGTCGATGATATGCGTCGCCGCGACACAAACGGAGCCGAACACGAGGCCGACGAGCAGCGTCATCAGCGTCGGCCGCAAGCGGCGGTGCCGGGCGCGCGACGCCGCCCACGCGCGATTCTCCGAGCCGAAATCCGCCGCTTGGACCGCCGCGACGCGCGGCGCCTCGAGCGGCTCGCGCGTCACGCGCAGATCGAACACGCTCGGCAGGGGCCGCCGGCTCCTGACGAACGGCGCGCGCCGCCGGCCATACGGCGGCGGCACGTCGGAATATGGATGCGCGAGCGGTAGCGCGAAAACGCCGGTGATGTCCTGCATGCCCATGATGATGTTGACGCGGCACTGCACGACGTCCGCCGTGACGACCCGCGCTCCCGTGGAGTGAATCGATGATGGCGAGTATCGCCGTTCGTGCCGCGCGCCGTAAATCGGACCAGGCCGGATCGGTGCGTCGATGCGGTCAGCCTGGTCCTACCGGCGAACGAACGGCCGCACCGGATGCGCGAACACGAACCGGCGACGACGCGCATCGATCCGATCGAAAAGCGCTTAGAACCGACCGCGCAAGCCGATGAACACTTCGTTCGACGACAGCTTCGACTTCAGCTGCTCGTCGCGCGCGAGCACGCGGTTCGCGAACGTGTTGTAGCCCGACTCGACGTTGCCCATGTCGACATAGCGATACCCGACATCGATCGAGAAACGCTTGTTGATCGCATAGCTGACGCCCGCGCCGGCCGAATACGCGAGGTTGGTCTGCGTGCGCGACGCGAAACGGCGCGTGTCGTTGGTCTGCCAGCCGTCGGCCGACACGATCGCCACGCCCACGCCGAGCGTGCCGTACACCGAGAAACCGCGGCCGAGATCGAAATCCTTGTAGCCGTTCAGCATCAGGCGCTGCGCCGACACGTGGAACTCGTTCGCGTTCGCGTCGAACGGCGCCCAGTAGCTGACGAAGTTGTCCGTGCGCTTGAACGTGTATTCGCCTTCCGCGCGCCAGCCGTTGCCGAACTGGTAGCCGAGCGCCACCGCGCCCGTCACGCTCGAATTGCCGTCGGGGCCGCCGACGCGATTCGTCACGCGCGGGCTGGTCAGCTCCATGTTGGTCGCGTTGTCGAACGCGCCGACCACGCGCGCGGTTGCGTAGTAACCGGCGTCGCTCAGGTCCTGCCGCTTCGTTTCGGGTGCGGCCGTATCGGCGAACGCGGCGCCCGAGAACAGCAACGCGAGCGACGACGGGAGGGCGAAGTGCTTGAGCATGACATGCTTCCTTTTCGATGATGCGTGGAAACCGTCATCGTAGGGAGCCCGCCGTTTTCGCTGAACCCGTTCGCCTACGGGTTGCGCCTCCGTAGCGCTACGGAGTCGGCGCGTGTGCGAACGCCGCATAGTCGCGCACGAGCTCGACGAGCGACGCCGCATGCAGCTTGTCGAACACGTTCGCGCGATACGTCTCCACGGTGCGCGGCGACAACCCGAGCACGCGCGCGATTTCCTTGTTGCTGCTGCCGCGCACGATGCCGTCGAGCACCTCCCGCTCGCGCACGCTCAGCGTCGCGACCCGCGCCGCGCGCGCCTGTTCCGCTCCGTCGCCGTCGCGTCGGCGCTCGTGCTGGCGGATCGCCTGCTGCACGGCGTCGATCAGTTCGTCGTCGTCGACGGGCTTGCGCAGGAAATCGCTCGCGCCGCGCTTGAACGCGCGCCGGCACGCATCGACATTGCCGTGGCCCGTCAGCACGATCACCGGCAGTGCGCGCTGCGCGCTCAACCGGTCGAGCGCCTCGAGGCCGCTCATGCCCGGCATGCGCAGGTCGAGCAGCACGCAGCCGAGCGCGCGGTCGTCGGCGTCGGCGAGAAACGCCTGGGCATCCGCATAGCAGCGCGTCGGCAGCCCGACCGTGCGCAGCAGCAGCGCGAGGCCGTCGCGCACGGGATCGTCGTCGTCGACGATCGCGACGATCGGCATGTCGTGCGGCATCGCTTGTGTCCCACTCATGCGCCCGCCTCCTCTGCCAGCGGCAGCAGCAGCGTCGCCTCGACGCCGCCCGACGGGCGGTTCCGGATCATCAGCGAGCCGTCCTGCCGCTGCGCGAGCGTGTCGCACAGCGGCAGCCCGAGGCCGAGCCCGTTTTCGCGCGTCGTGAAGAACGGCTCGAACAGGTGCGGCAGCGCGTCGTCGGGCACGCCGGGGCCGTTGTCGACGACGCTGAAGCGATAGTGCCGGCCCGCACGGCCGCCGCTGATGCGAATCTCGCCGAGCGGCATGCCGGCCAGCGCGTCGCGCGCGTTGCGGATCAGGTTGTGCAGGATCTGTTCGACCGCGACCGGCTCGGCCACCGGCGCGGCGCGCGGCGCCGCGTTGTGCCACAGCAGCGCGATGCCTTCGCGCGCGAGTTCGTCGCGATGCAGGAACAGCACGGCATCCATCACTGCGTCGGGATCGATCGCGTCGGCGCGTCCGCCGCCGGCGGACGTCATCGCGCCGCGTAGCCGGTCGAGGATCGCCGCCGCGCGCTTCGCCTGCGCGACACTCGACTGCAGCGCGCGGCGCACGCCGTCGCGCTCGGCCGGCAGGTCGAGCATGCGTTCGGCCGCGCGCGTATGCGCGACGATCGCGGTCAGCGGCTGGTTGAGTTCGTGCGCGATCCCGGCCGCCATCTCGCCGAGCGTGTCGAGGCGGCCGAAGCGGTCGATCCGCTCGCGCGCATGTTCGCGCCGCCGCGCCTCCCGCAAGCGCCACGCGCCGAGCGCGCCCGCGACGAGCAGCGCGGCCACCGCGTTCCACAGCGCGATCGGCAGCCACGGCAGATCGGCCACGGTCAACGTGCGCGTGGTCGTCAGCACGAAAGCCTGCGGTTGCGCAGGCAGGCGCTTCTCCACGCGCATCGTCCAGCCGAACGGTGTCGCGGGCGCGGCGCGCTGCAACAGCTCGAACGTGCGATCGTGCAGATGCAGCGTCGCCGACGACAACGAATCGGGCCTGTCGCCCGGCTGCAGCAACCGGCGCGGATCGATCAGCACCGCCCATCCCGTATCGCCGACGAGCCAGTATCCGCCGTCCGCGTCGAACGTCAGCGCGAACGTCGCGGCGCCGTCGCGCGAAGGCGCGCCGACGGGCAGCCGCCCGCCCGTGCCGCGCCATCCGGCGCCGCGCTGCCAGTGCGCGAGCGCGTCGAGCTGCGGCATGCGCTCGCGCAGGCTGTCGAGCATGTTCGACGGCGGCGCGGGCAACGCGGTGGCGCCAAGCGTCGCGAGGATTGCTTCGTGCTGCGCGGCCTTCTGCGCGAGCAGGCGAATCACGATGCTCGAATTCTGGAAGAAGCGATCGTGCGCGTCGGCGACGAAGCGCGACGTAACGAAAGCCGTGCCGGCCAGGCTGAGTACGAGCCATGCGAACAGCACGGCGACGCGAAGGGAGGGTTTCATCATCGATGGCGGAAACAGACGGCGTGCGAAACGCACGGGATGCACGGCCGACGCGCGACACATCGCACATGGCGCGCGCATCGGCGGCAAGGTTGCATGCGCAACGACACGACCATGTCGCGGCGCCACGCAGGTTCCGTCACATTGTCGGCAAGACGACCCTGCCCATGGTCCGATAACGCTTATCTCAACGATCAGCCCCGTCCTAAATCGCAGTGCAGCCCGCGCTTTCCGGAAAAACATGCCGAAAATCCGCACACATTCGGACTGGGCCGATTTCCCTGCGATGCCGAAGCCGCCACAATGGCTTCACCTGCCGCTCGCTGCCTGGATGCGGGCGGTCGGGATTTCCATAGTCGATATTTGTCCCGCCTACCCCGGCGGGATCTTTTTCGAAGGCGTCGCATCGTGACTGACGCATCTCCGCTCGCCATCGCAATCCTGACGATCGACCATCCGAGCCGCCACGCGTTCGACGATCGCCTGCGCCGCGCCGGATACGGCTACGACCGCCTGCGCATCGACGACATCCTCAGGAAATCCGGTTACCGGCCCACCCGCTTCGAATATCTGCCCGAGCTGCTGTCCGCGTGCGACACGCGGCCGTTCGACCTGTTCGTCGTGCAATGCGAATCGACCTGCTACCGCACGCTCGAAGCGATCCGCACGCTGCGCGCGCGCTTTTCCGATACCGCGCCGATTCTGTCGGTCAGCCAGCGTGACGACGACACGTCACGCACCGCCTGTTTCATGGCCGGCGCCAACGAGCACCTGCCCTACTCGTCGCCGCCGGAGCTGCTCGTCGCGAGTGTGTCGACGTGGCTCAGGTGGGCGCACCACCGCACGACGCATCATCGGCGCTGGCGGGTCGGCCAGTTCGAGTTCGATGCGGCCGAACGCACGGTTCGCGTCGGCGGCCGCGAGCACGTGCTGACCGAGAAGCACTTCCAGATCGCGACCGCGTTCTTCTTGAACATGGGCCGCGCGCTCGGGCGCGCGCATCTGAGCCAGCTCGTGTGGGGCTCGCTCGTCGCGTCGTCGAGCCGCCGCGTCGATACGCATGTCGCCACCCTGCGCGACCGGCTCGAACTCGACGGCCGGCACGGCGTGCGGCTGATGACGATGTACGGATTCGGCTATCGGCTCGTGATGTGCGAGCCGGGCGATCTCGATGAAGCCGACGAAACCGGCGAAACCCGCGCAACGCACGATATCGACGGCATCGCCTGAACACCCGGCAGCGCCAGCGCGGCCCCTCGCTGCCGCCATGCAGCATGGAAACTGGTCCGACTCCATTATCATGGCGGAACCCTGGCCGACTGCCCCGTTCCCGATGGACCACCGCGCCGCACCCGATCGCCCCCATCCAACCGCCCGCGCCGCGCACCCTTCCCACGCGCCGGTCGGCCACCGGCAGCGCGCGCTGCTCTACGGCGGCGGCATCGCCGTGACGATCGCGATCCTGCTCGCCAGCGGCCTGATGCTGTATGCCGTCGCGAAGGAAGTCATCCAGGAGCGCTATACGGCGTTCGCCGTGCGCCACTTCCTCGTCCAGTTCGAATTCAAGCTGCGCATGACCGGCATGGTGTCGCTCGTCACGCACGACGAGGCGTTCCGCGAGACGCGCGTGACCGACCCGGCGCTGGTCGCCGGCCTCGACGCCGGGCACGGCCGGCTCGAACTGAAAGGCAGCGACCGCATCCCGTCGATGCTGGTGCTCGCCGACCTGTCGCCGCAACGGCCGGCCGAGTCATACGGGCGCGATCTCGCGATGGCGAGCGACCTCACCTATCGCGTCGGCGCGTATCTCGCGAACCACGACGCCGACCGCGCCGTCGCAGGTTACGTGTACCGCCCGGATCGCAGCTTCGCGCTGGTGATCCCGGCCCCCGCCGCGGATTCGCCCACGGCGGGCACGGCCGGCGCGTCGGCGTTGCTCGCGCAGGTCGCGGCCGGCCTCGAACCGCCCGCCGCCGGCCGCTTCGTATGGCACGCGCCTGCGTACGATCCGGTGCAGCGGCGCGACGTGTTCCGGCTCGTCGGTGCCGCGTATGCCGGCGGCCAGCCGTTCGAGGTGCTCGTGTCAACGCTGCCCGTGGACGTGCTGCGCACACGCCTGACCACC
Organism: Burkholderia sp. MS455; assembly: GCF_016899445.1. Taxonomy (NCBI): domain Bacteria; kingdom Pseudomonadati; phylum Pseudomonadota; class Betaproteobacteria; order Burkholderiales; family Burkholderiaceae; genus Burkholderia; species Burkholderia sp. MS455. The sequence goes on along the minus strand of NZ_CP041779.1, from coordinate 1,413,211 downwards.
GAGTACGCGACCAACGGCGCGATCGTCGCCGACGCGCAGGGCAACACGCTGCTGCGCACCGGCGCGGCCGCGAGCGACGCGGCCACGCTCGCCACGCTGAAGGATCTCGCCACCCGCACCCGCGCGACGACCGGCAGCGGCCCGCGCACGGCCTACGGCGGCGGCCTGTTCGCGCTGAGCCAGCCGATCCCCGACACCGACTGGACGATCGTGCAGGCGTTCACGCTGCGCTCGCTCGTCGCCGCGGTCGGCCTGCAGGCCGGCTGGTACGTCGTCGTGATGCTCGCCGCGCTCGTGCTCGTGTGGGGGCTGCTGGTGCTGTTCGACCGCCGCGTGCTGAAGCCCGACGATGCGCGCACGCGCCGCGTGGTCGAAAGCGAGAACCTGAACCGGACGATCGTCGAAGCCGCGCCATCCGGCATCGCGCTGCTGTCGCTCGCCGACGGCGCGGTGCTGTTGCAGAACGACACGATGCGCGCGTACGACGCGCGCATCGCCGCCGCACCGTCGCTCGCGGCGCGGCTGCTGGCCCGCTTCGACGCATCGCCCGGCGCGAGCGCGTGGCAATCCGACCTGCACGTCACGCTGCCGGCCGGCGGCGACGAAACCGTCGACCTGCTCGTCAATCTCGTGCGCACCCGCTACCGCGATACGGACGTCGTGCTGTGCAACTTCTCCGACATCACGTCGCAGAAGAACATCGAGCGCAAGCTCGACGAGGCGCTGCGCGCGGCCGACGCCGCGAACGACGCTAAATCGGCGTTCCTTGCGACGATGAGCCACGAGATCCGCACGCCGCTCAACGCGATCCTCGGCAACCTTGAGCTGATCGGCCGCGAGCCGCTCGCCGATACGCAGCGCGAGCGGCTGCAGACGGTCGAGGGCGCGTCGTCGGTGCTGCTGAACCTGATCAGCGACATCCTCGACCTGTCGAAGATCGAGGCCGGCCAGATGACGATCGAGGCGATCCCGTTCGATCTCGCGGAAGCGATCGAGCAGACCGGCGCGATGTTCGAGCCGCTCGCGACGGCGAAGGGGCTGCAGTACGACGTCATCGTCGACGATGCGCTCGCGTCGCGCTACGTCGGCGATCCGGTGCGGATCCGGCAGATCGCCGCGAACCTCGTCGGCAACGCGATCAAGTTCACCGACCGCGGCGACGTGACGCTCGAAGTCTATCTGCGCGACGACGCGGACCCGGCTTCGCCGGTCGTGATCGGCGTCAGCGACACGGGCATCGGAATGACCGACGCGCAGCGCGCGGCGCTGTTCCGGCCGTTCACGCAGGCCGATACGTCGATCACGCGCCGCTACGGCGGCACGGGGCTCGGGCTCGCGCTGACGAAGCACCTCACGCAGATGATGCACGGCGCGATCGACGTGAAGAGCGCGCCCGGCGAAGGCAGCACGTTCGTCGTCACGCTGCCGCTGCGTGCGGCGACCGATGCGGAAATCGCGCGGCACCGCGCCGAGACCGCCGACGCCGATGCGGCGCTGCCGGCGCTGCCGGCGCTGGCCGCGCGCGTGCTCGTCGTCGACGATCATCCGGTGAACCGCACGCTGCAGCAGAGCCAGCTCGTCACGCTCGGCTACGCGGCCGATGCGGCCGACGACGGCGCGTCGGCACTGCGCCGCTGCGCAGACACGCGCTACGACCTCGTGATGACCGACCTGAACATGCCCGGCATGGACGGCTACGCGCTCGCGCGCGTGCTGCGCGCGCGCTATCCCGACTTGCCGGTGATCGCGATCACCGCGCATGCGAGTGCGGCCGAACACGCGCGCTGCGCCGAAGCCGGCATCGTCGCGGTGCTCGTGAAGCCGGTGCTGCTCGACACGATCGATCGCACCGTGCGCCGCTTCGCGAAGGTGGCGGCGGCAAGCCGGCCCGAGCGAAACACGCTCGTCGATCTGGCCGAAGGCCCGTTGCCGCCGGACGTGCATGCACTGTTCAGCGACACGCTCGACCGTTCGCTCGCGGCGATTCGCGATGCGCTGGCGCGTGACGACGTGCCTGCGCTGCGGGCGGAACTGCATTCGCTGCGCGGCGCGTTCGCGACGATCCACGAGCATGCGGTGGCCGACGCGGTGCGCGACATGCAGAACGCCGTGCAGGCCGGCGATCCGGCCGCGCTCGAACCGCTGGTCGATCGCACGGAGTGCCTCGCGCGCGACACGCTCCGGCGACGCGCGGCGCAGGCGCCGCAAGCCTGAACGGCCGCCGTCCGGCGGCTGTCTTTCCTTCCCTCCCTGCTCTCTCCACGGCGGCCCGTTCGCGCGTGCGCGCGTGTAGGACCCGCCCTACAAACATCGCTTCCCGAATAGGTTCTGGACGACAGATTCGGACGAGGCCGATCCCTAACATTGGCTCATCAACCTGACGAACTGAAAGGAGTAGGGTCAATGAACAAGACGTATCGCAACATCTGGAACACGGCGACGGGCACGTGGACGGCCGTGGCCGAAACAGCGCGTTCGCGGTCGAAGGGCTCGGCGCGCGCGGCGCGCCAGGCCGTGGCCGCGCTTGCGCTGGGCAGCGCGTCGATCGGCGGCGCGTTCGCGGCCGATGCGTGTACGACCGAGGATGGGAAAGGCGGTTCGCTCGATGCGGCTGGCGTGTGCAAGGTCACGGCGTCGCGCTCGATCGGCACGGATGCGATCGGCACGACGGCCGCGCTCACCGACGACTACATCAAGGTCAATAGTTCGGGCCCCCTCGCGGCCGCTACGGGCGCCAACGCCGTTGCGATGGGGCAGTCGGTGACATCCAGCGGTTCCAGTTCGGTGGCGATCGGTTCGGGCACCTCGGCGGACGGGCTGCATTCGATGGCGCTCGGCGCATCGTCGCGCGTCGTGGGCGACAGCAACCTGGCGGTGGGGGACGGAGCAACGGTATCGAGGATGACCTATACGCCGACGAATGCCGTCGCAATCGGCATGGGTGCCCAGGTATCCGACGGCGGCGTGAACGGCGCCACGGGTTCGATCGCGATCGGCAATAGCGCATCTGCCGCCGGCACGGGCACGATCATGATCGGGACAAGCACGCGCCACTCGGGATCCGGCGCAACGGTCGTGGGCGCCAATGCGAGCGCGATGGGTGGCGGTGCAGGCGTTGCGATGGGGGCAAGCAGTTCGGCCGCGGGCAATGCTTCGGTTGCGATGGGCCCGAACGCCACATCCACCGGCTTGGGCTCGATTGCAATCGGCAACCAGGCCGCAACCGCGAACAACAACAGCGTGGCGCTCGGCAATGCAGCCGCCGGCAGCGCCGTCAATACCACCGCGATCGGCAGCAATGCCAGGGCAACTGGTACGAACGCGACCGTGCTCGGCCAGAGCTCGTCCGCGAGCGGCCTGTCGGCGATCGGCATCGGCTTCCGGGCCAATGCGCAAGGCGCCAACTCGGTTACCCTCGGTGTGGATTCCGCTGCCACTTCAACGTCCACCGTGGCGATCGGTAATAGCGCATCGGCAAGTGGTACGTACGGGATTGCGCTCGGGGCCACCAGTGTTGCAAGCGGCAACAATGGCGCAGCAATCGGTAACGGTGCAACGGCGGCGGGTAGCGGCGACGTCGCGATCGGTCTGAATGCCATGGCAAATCATGGGTCCCCTACCCTCGGCCAAGCCGCGGTCGCAATTGGTTCGTACTCGAATGCGACGGGTGCAGGCGCGGTCGCGCTTGGCGGGTCGAATACGGCCAGTGGTTCGAACTCGGCGGCCTTGGGGATTTTCGCTTCGGCGGGCGGCACGAACAGCGTTGCGCTGGGCGCGAGCAGCGTGGCGACGGACGCTAATACCGTTTCCGTCGGGTCGGCCTCGCTGAAGCGCAAGATCGTCAACGTGGACGCCGGCACGGCCGGCACGGACGCGGTCAACGTGGATCAGATGAACGCCGCGATCGCAGCGTCGGACAATCCGTACATCCAGGTCCTGGGCGCCACATCGGGTGCGACGGCCGCAGTTGCGACAGGATCGGCTGCGATGGCAATTGGTAATAGCGCATCGGCAACTGGCACGAATACGTTGGCCATGGGGTCCGGAGCATCTGCCAGCGGTATGAACGGGATCGCGCTCGGGGCCACCAGTGTTGCGAGCGGCAATAATGGTGCAGCAATCGGTACCGGCGCAACGGCGGCGGGTAGCGGCGACGTCGCGATCGGTCTGAATGCCGTGGCAAATCATGGGTCCCCTACCCTCGGCCAAGCCGCGGTCGCAATTGGCTCGTATTCGAATGCGACGGGTGCAGGCGCGGTCGCGCTTGGCGGGTCGAATACGGCCAGTGGTTCGAACTCGGCGGCCTTGGGGATTTTCGCTTCGGCGGCCGGCGCGAACAGCGTGGCGCTGGGCGCGAGCAGCGTGGCGACGGACGCTAATACCGTTTCCGTCGGGTCGGCCTCGCTGAAGCGCAAGATCGTCAACATGGACGCAGGTGCGGTCTCGGCATCGAGCACCGAAGCAGTGAACGGCTCGCAACTGCACGGCGTGGCGGACAGCGTTGCATCGGCCATCGGCGGCGGTTCCGTCGTGAACGCCGACGGTTCGATCTCGGCACCGAGCTTCACGATCGGCGATGGTAGCGGTGGCACCACCACGGTCCGCTCCGTCGGCGGCGCGGTGACGAACCTCGATGGTCGCGTCACCATCAACGAAGGCGCGATCGCATCGCTGGCCGACCAGATCGGCAACGGCACGGTCGGCCTCGTCCAGCAATCGGCTGCTGGCGCGGACATCACGGTCGGCGCAAGCACCGACGGCGCAGCGGTGAACTTCACCGGCACGGCCGGCGCACGCAAGCTGACCGGCGTCGACGCAGGCGCGGTTTCAGCGTCGAGCACCGACGCGGTGAACGGCTCGCAACTGCACGGCGTGGCGGACAGCGTTGCATCGGCCATCGGCGGCGGTTCCGTCGTGAACGCCGACGGTTCGATCTCGGCACCGAGCTTCACGGTCGGCGACGGCAGCGGCGGCACCACCACGGTCCGCTCGGTCGGCGGCGCAGTAGCCAACCTCGACGGTCGTGTCACGACGAACGAAGGCGACATCGCGTCCCTGGCCGATCAGATCGGCAGCGGCACGGTCGGCCTCGTCCAGCAAGCCGGCGCAGGCGCGGATATCACCGTCGGCGCGAACACCGACGGCGCGGCGGTGAACTTCGCCGGCACGACCGGTGCACGCAAGCTGACCGGCGTCGACGCAGGCGCGGTCTCGGCAGCCAGCACCGACGCGGTGAACGGCTCGCAACTGCACGGTGTGGCGGATAGCGTTGCATCGGCCATCGGCGGCGGCTCTGTCGTCAACGCTGACGGTTCGATCTCCGCACCCAGCTTCACGGTCGGCGACGGTAGCGGCGGCACGACCACGGTCCACTCGGTCGGCGACGTGGTGACCAACCTCGACGGTCGCGTGACGACGAACGAAGGCGCGGTTGCGTCGCTGGCCGACCAGATCGGCAGCGGCACGGTCGGCCTCGTCCAGCAAGCCGGCCCGGGCGCCAACCTGACGGTCGGCGCGAACACCGACGGTACGGCGGTGAGCTTCGTCGGCACGGCCGGCGCACGCAAGCTGTCGGGCGTCGCGAACGGCGTGAACGACGACGACGCCGTGACGATCGCGCAGTTGAAGGCGACGGGCCTCATCGACTACACGGGCAAGGAAATCGCGGCCGTGACCTATGACGACATCTCGCTCGCCAGCGTGACCTTCGGCGGTTCCGCGGGCACCAAGCTGCTCAACGTCGCACCGGGTCTGATCGCGGCGGGCAGCATGGAAGCCGTGAACGGCGGTCAGCTGCACGACCTCCAGGACCAGTTCGCGCAGAAATACGCTGAACTCGACGGTCGGGTCGGTGACCTCGAAGCCGGCGGCGGTTCGGGCGGCGGCGGTGGCGGTGGCAGCGACGGCAACGTCGGCCGCGGCACGGGCGGCGACGGCTCGCTCGTGGTCGGCAACGGCTCCGCAGCCTCGGGCGAGAACAGCTCGGCGATCGGCCAGGGCGCGGCCGCATCGGGCGACGGCAGCACGGCGGTCGGCCAGGGTTCGAACGCATCGGGCGGCAACAGCTCGGCGATCGGCCAGGGTTCGAACGCATCGGGCAGCAACAGCTCGGCGATCGGCCAGGGTGCGGTGGCCTCGGGCGACAGCAGCACGGCCATCGGCCAGGGTTCGAGCGCGACCGGCAGCGGTTCGGTGGCGATCGGCGCGGGCTCCGTGGCGACCGAAGCGAACACCGTGTCGTTCGGTGACGGCACCGCCGAAGGCAACCGCCGGCTCGTGAACATCGCGGACGGCGTCAACGCCAGCGACGCGGCGACGAAGGGCCAGCTCGATCGTGCGATCAACGGCATGCAAGGCCAGATCAACGACGTCGCGAAGAACGCATACGCCGGTGTCGCGGCAGCGATGGCGATGCCGAACCTGACGCCGTCGCAGCCGGGCAAGACCGTCGTCGCGGCCGGCGCCGCGAACTACAAGAGCGGCTCGGCGATCGCGGCCGGCGCGACCTACCGGACGCGCGACGGCAAGTGGCTGATGAACGGCGCGGTGTCCGTCACGTCGACGGGCGATGCAGGTGTGCGTGCACAGGTCGGCTACGAGTTCTGACCGGACGGCTCCGCCTCGTGCGGAGCATCGACTCGAAGCGGGGGAGCGATCCCCCGCTTTTTCGGCCGACGGCCAGTGACGGTTCCGAACGAGCCGCCACCGGCCGTCGGCGCGACGACATCGCGTCCGGCCTGCTTGCACGCCGGACGCTCGTGCTTTCGCCCCGACCTCCCCCGCACGGCACCCGCCGCGCGGCGCAACATGCAGGTACAACCGACATGCCAAGAAACTTCCCCATCCGCATCGTGATCGCCGACGACCATCCGGCGGTGGTCATCGGTGCACGCTACGAACTGTCCGCGACGAATACGCTCTCGGTGGTCGCGAGCGCCAACAACTCGACCGAACTGATGGAAACCCTCGCGAACCACCCATGCGACGTGCTCGTGTCCGATTACGCGATGCCGGGCACCGAATACGGCGACGGCCTCGCGCTGTTCACCGCGATCCTGAAGCGTTATCCGAATCTGCGCATCGTCGTGATGACGATGATGGAGAACGCGGTGGCGCTGCGCGCGCTGCTCGATCTCGGCATCGCGTGCGTGGTCAGCAAGTCCGACATGACGAGCCACCTGACGATGGCAATCCACGCGGCCTATACGAACGGCCGCTACCTGTCGCCGTCGATGGACCGGATCCTGCGGGCCGCCGGCAACACGGGCGGCAAGGCGCCGGCACTCTCCGCGCGCGAGCTGGAAGTGATCCGCCTCTTCGCGTCGGGCCTGTCGGTCAACGACATCGCCGAGCAACTGAGCCGCAGCAAGAAGACAATCAGCACGCAGAAGAGTTCGGCGATGCAGAAACTGGGCATCGAGCGCGACGTCGATCTCGTCCGCTACGCGATCTCGTGCGGGCTGGTGTCCGACTACGGTTATGCGACGCCGCTGCCGGCCGTCAACGAAAGCCCGCACTGACGGCGCGGTGACGATGCCGGCGCATGGCCGGCCGCACCCGCCCGGACGAATGACCGGGCACCCGAACCTTGCCGGCGCGCACGGCGCGCCGGTCAAGCCGGATCGGTGCGCCCTTCCCCTTCTCCTTCCTGCTCCACCGCCTTGCCCTCGCTGCCGGACGCGGCGACGATCCCGTGCTCCATCGCGTAGCGCAGCAGGTCGATATCCTTTTCCACGCCGAGCTTCTGCATCGCACGCGCCTTCTGCGTGCTGATCGTCTTCTTGCTGCGGCTGAGCTGCTCGGCGATCTCGTTGACGGTCATCCCCGACGCATACAGCCGCACGACCTCGATCTCGCGGCTGCTGAGGCTCGGCGCCTGGTCGACGATCCGCGCGCTCGAATGCGCGGACAGCGTGCGCACGACCTTCTCGACCGACGGCGAATAGTAGGTGCCGCCGGTCGCGGCCGCATGCACGGCAGGAATCAGGTGGTCGATCGCGTCCGACTTGCTGACGATGCACGCGATGCCGAGCCGCACCAGCGCGCCGACCACCGCCGCGTTGTCGAGCATGGTCAGCACGACCAGCTTCACGGCCGGGTAATTGCGTTGCAGGTAGGAGAACAGCGCGATGCCGTCACCGTGCACATTGCCGGGCATCGCGTAGTCGGACACCAGGACGTCGCACGCGCCCGCATCGAGCAGCGCGATCAGCTCGGTCGAATTGCCGGCCGTGCCGGCGAGCCGGATCGTCGGCACCGACGACAGCCCATGCTGGACGCCGACGAGCAATGCCGGATGGTCGTCGGCCAGTACCACACGTATCTGATAGCTTCCCATAGTCGTCCGAGTATTCACCGCTGTCGCGGGGGGCCGAACGGCCGCCCGATTGCCGGCGACGGCGCATGCGCGCCGTTCTTTCTGGATCGTAATTGGGCGCTAGTTTCGCATGAAACCGGGGCGATCAGCCAAGGATCGGACGGGAGCGGCCGCCGCGCGACGCGCCGCAAAAAAGAAAAAAGCCGCCGGCTCGGTCAGAGCGGGCGGCTTGGCATGCCTGCCGGGACAACCGGGTGCGGCGGTCGATTGCACCCCGTTCCTTCATCGGCTCGTGACCGGCGAAGACCCTGGCGGCGCCGGCGAACCGGCGCCGCGCGATACGTAATTGCGTCACGGCTTCATTGCGTGTCCAGGCGGATCTCGACGCGGCGGTTCTGCGCGCGGCCGGCGGCCGTCGCGTTGGATGCGACGGGATCGGCCGCGCCGAGGCCTTCGGCGGTGAACGAGCGTGCCTGCAGCCCGTTCGCACGCAGATAGTTCACCACGGTGCGCGCCCGCGCTTCCGACAGCGTGCGGTTATGCGCGGCGCTACCCGTCGAATCGGTGAAGCCCGTGATCGCGACACGCGAGAATTCCACGCCGCGATTGGTCGCGATGAAACGATCGAGATCGTTGCGGGCCTGCGACGTCAGCGCCGCGCTGTCGGTCGCGAAATTCGCGTCGCCCTGCAGCAGCACCTGGCGCTGCTGAACCGGTTGCGGCTGCGGCGCAGGTTGCGGCTGCGGTGCCGGCGCGGGTTGCGCGACTGGCTGCGGCTTGCCGCAGACGAACGTGATTTCGCGCGGATCCTTCATCGGCGCTCGGCTGTACACGCGGTCGATCATCTCGAGCGGCGTGAAGCCCTGCCCGCGGCAGAATTCCTCCGCCGCGCGTGCGCACGAGTTGGCGCTGCCGAGCAGGCCGTCGCAGCTCACGCGGAACACGTTGTCCGGCTTGCCCGGGATCGATACCGCGCGAATGTCGTAGGTGAGCCCCGATTGCGTCGTACATGCACCGAGGACCATCGCGAACGCGCCGATCGACGCGACGCGCAAAAGCTTTGAAGTCATGGTCTTGAGTTGGCGTCCGCCCGCAGGCTGACGCGCTTGTCTGAGAGGTTTGAAAGATCGAAGCGGCATCGCACGGGCGGGGCGCATGGCCCCGCCCTGCGCATTACCACTGGTACGACGCACCCACGCCAACCGTGTTGCCGCCGCTCGACAGACCCACGCCGGCCTTCATCTTCAGGTTCTGCGTGATGCGGGCCTCGCCGCCGAACGCCACCGCCTGATAGCCCTTGTAGGTCGCACCGCCGACACCGAACGACAGCGTCTTGCCCGGATCCACGCCCGGAATCATCGTCAGCGCAGTGGCTGCCGCGATACCCGAGTACGCGTTCTTCGACACGTCGTTGATCTGGCTCCCCAGACCGCCGACCGCACGGTCGAGCTGACCCTTCGTCGCGGCGTCGTTCGCGCCCACGCCGTCGGCAATGTTCACGATCCGGCGGTTGCCGGTGTCGGTGCCGTTGCCGAACGAGACGGTGTTCGCCTCGTTCGCCACGGAGCCCGAGCCGATCGCCACCGAACCGCTGCCGGTCGCGTTCGAACCCTGGCCGATCGCCGTCGCGTTTTCGCCCTTCGCGGCCGAACCCCCGCCGATCGCCGTGCCGCCGCCTGCGGCCACCGTCGAACCGGAGCCGATCGCCGTGCCGTCGTTCACGCCGGTGCCGATCGATGAACCGGAACCTGCCGCCACGTTGCCGGTGCCGGTGCCGGGGTTCGCCGCCGACGAGCCGCCCGCGGTCTGGTCGGTCGCGCCGAAGTACGGGTTGGTGCCCGAACCGCCGCCGTTGCCGTCGCCCGGGTTGCCCGGCCGCAGTTCGAGGCCGCCGACACGGTCGTCGAGGTTGCCGATCTTGTCGTTCAGCGCGCTCAACTGCCCGTAGTTCACGGCGTCGTACTGGCTCGTACCGTCCGCGACGTTCGTCAGCCGCACCGGTGCCGCGCCCGACCCGCCGAGGGTCACCGAACCGAAGTTCGGCGTGCCGTCGCTGTTCAGGTCGTAACGTACCGCGAGCGAATCGGTCGCGCCGTAGGCCGCCGCCGCTTGCACGGCTTCCGCCACGGTCGAGTACTTCTGGCCCTTCACTTCGATCGCCGTGTTCGCGAGCGTGCCGTCCGCGTCGACCGTCGTGCCGCCACCGATCGTGTCCGCCACGCTCTGCGCCGTGCCGTGCAGCTGCGAGCCGTTGATCGCGTCCGTGCTGGTCGCGTTCACCGCACCCGCCGCCACGTTCGTCAGCGTCGTGCCGTTCGTGCCCTTCAACTTGACTTCGTCGAAGTTCGCCGATTCGTCATCGTTCGTGCTGTACGTCACTGCCAGCGACGTCAGGCCCGAACCCGGGTTCGTCGGATCGACCGGCGCGACGAGGCCAGCGCTCTTCAGTTGAGCCACGTTCACCGCGTCGGTGTCGTCCGTACCGGCAGCAACGTTCTTCAGCTGCACCGGGCCGGCCGACTTGCCGCCACCCAGCGTCACCGCGCTGTAGTTCGGCGTGCCGTCCGCGTTACGGTCGTATGTCACCGCGGCGATCGATTGACCCGTCACCGGATCCACCAGCCCCGAATCGGCAAGCTGGTTGTTGATCACCGTGATGTTCTTCGTGTTGGTCGCAACACGGCCATCCAGGTTGTCCAGCGCGTCGCCGACGTTGCGGTAGTCGGCCTTCGCCGCGACGTTGGCCGGATCGGTCAGCGAATACGTCGGCGCCGTCACGTTGCCGTTGGCGTCGACGGTCGAGCCGCCGCCCAGCGAATCCGCGACGCTCTTCGACACGCCATACAGCTGCGAGCCGTTCACCGCGTCCGTGCTGGCCGTATTCACCGCGCCGGCCTTCACGTTCGTCAGCGTCGTGCCGTCCGCGCCCCTCAGCTTCACTTCGTCGAAGTTCGCCGAACCATCGTCGTTCGTGCCGTACGTCACCGCCAGCGACATCAGGCCCGCACCCGGATTGGTCGGATCGACCGGCGCAACCAGGCCCGAATCCTGCAACTGACCCAGGTTCACCGCGTCATGCCGATCCACGCCATCCGCCACGTTCGACAGCGTCACCGGGCCGGCCGACTTGCCACCGCCCAGCGTCACCGCGTCGTAGTTCGGCGTGCCATCCGCGTTGCGGTTGTACGTCACTGCGGCAATCGCCTGGCCATCGTCGCCGATCAGGCCCGAGCCCTTCAGCTGGCTCACGTTCACTGCATCCGTGTCGGCCACACCGGCCTTCACGTTTGCAAGCGTCGTGCCGTTCGTACCCTTCAGCTTGACCTCATCGAAGTTCGCCGAACCGTCCGCGTTCTTGCCGTACGTCACCGCGAGCGACGTCAGGCCCGCACCCGGATTGGTCGGATCGACGGGCGCAACGAGGCCCGAATCCTGCAACTGACCCAGGTTCACCGCGTCATGCCGATCCACGCCATCCGCCACGTTCGACAGCGTCACCGGGCCGGCCGACTTGCCACCGCCCAGCGTCACCGCGTCGTAGTTCGGCGTGCCGTCCGCGTTGCGGTTGTACGTCACTGCGGCAATCGCCTGGCCATCGTCGCCGATCAGGCCCGAGCCCTTCAGCTGGCTCACGTTCACCGCGTCCTTGTCGGCCACACCGGCCTTCACGTTGGCGAGCGTCGTGCCGTTCGTGCCGCCGCCCAGCGTCACCGTGTCCTTCGTCGCGCTGTCGTACGTCACCGCCAGCGACGTCAGGTTGCCGTTGCCGTCGTCGCCCACCAGGCCCGCGTTCTTCAACTGGCCGAGGTTCAGTGCGTCATTGTCGTCCGTCGCATCCGCCACGTGCTTCAATTGCGTCGGGTTCGTGCCGTCACCCAGCGTCACCGAACCGTAGTTCGGCGTGCCGTCCGCGTTGCGGTCGTACGTCACTGCTGCGATCGCCTTGCCGTCGCCGCCGATCAGGCCCGAGTCCTTCAGCTGACTCACGTTCACCGCGTCCTTGTCGGCAACACCGGCCTTCACGTTCGCGAGCGTCGTGCCGTCCGTGCCGCCGCCCAGCGTCACCGTGTCCTTCGTCGCGCTGTCGTACGTCACCGCCAACGACGTCAGGTTGCCGTTGCCGTCGTCGCCGACCAGGCCCGCGTTCTTCAATTGGCCGAGGTTCAGTGCATCGCTGTCGTCGGTTGCATCCGCCACGTGCTTCAATTGCGTCGGGTTCGTGCCATCGCCCAGCGTCACCGAGCCGTAGTTCGGCGTGCTGTCTGCGTTACGGTCGTACGTCACTGCTGCGATCGCCTTGCCGTCGCCGCCGATCAGGCCCGAGTCCTTCAGCTGACTCACGTTCACCGCGTCCGTATCGGCAACACCAGCCTTCACGTTCGCCAGCGTCGTGCCGTCCGTGCCGCCACCCAGCGTCACCGAACCAAGGTTCGGCGTGCCATCCGCGTTACGGTCGTACGTCACTGCTGCGATCGACTTGCCGTCGTCGCCGATCAGGCCCGAGCCCTTCAGCTGGCTCACGTTCACCGCATCTTTGTCGGCCACACCGGCCTTCACGTTTGCGAGCGTCGTGCCGTCCGTACCGCCGCCCAGCGTCACCGAACCAAGGTTCGGCGTGCCGTCCGCGCTACGGTCGTACGTCACCGCAGCAATCGCCTTACCGTCGTCGCCGATCAAGCCCGAGTCCTTCAACTGGCTCACGTTCACTGCATCCGTGTCGGCAACACCCGCCTTCACGTTTGCAAGCGTCGTGCCGGCAGCACCACCCAGAGTGACCTTATCCTTCGAGGCCGTGTCATACGACACCGCCAGCGGGTTCAGGCCGATATCCAGATCCTTGATTGCTGCCGTCAGTTGATCCACGTTCACCGCATCGGTGCCCGCGACACCTTCCGCGACGTTCGACAGCGTCACAGCACCGGTCGACTTGCCGGCGCCCAGCGTCACCGCGTTGTAGTTCGGCGTGCCGTCCGTGTTGCGGTTGTACGTCACCGCAGCGATCGACTTGCCGTCGTCGCCGATCAAGCCCGAGCCCTTCAGCTGGCTCACGTTCACCGCGTCCTTGTCGGCAACGCCGGCCTTCACGTTCGCAAGCGTCGTGCCGTCCGTGCCGCCACCCAGCGTCACCGTGTCCTTCGTCGCGCTGTCGTACACCACCGCCAACGACGTCAGGTTGCCCTTGCCGTCGTCACCCACCAGGCCCGCGTTCTTCAATTGGCCAAGGTTCAGCGCGTCACTGTCGTCCGTTGCGTCCGCCACGTGCTTCAGTTGCGTCGGGTTCGTGCCGTCACCCAGCGTCACCGAACCGTAGTTCGGCGTGCCGTCTGCGTTACTGTCGTACGTCACCGCGGCGATCGCCTTGCCATCGTCGCCGATCAGGCCCGAGCCCTTCAGCTGGCTCACGTTCACCGCATCCTTGTCGGCAACGCCGGCCTTCACGTTCGCCAGCGTCGTGCCATCCGTGCCGCCGCCCAGCGTCACCGAACCGAGGTTCGGCGTGCCGTCCGCATTGCGGTCGTATGTCACTGCTGCGATCGCCTTGCCATCGTCACCGATCAAGCCCGAGCCCTTCAACTGGCTCACGTTCACCGCGTCCTTGTCGGCCACACCCGCCTTCACGTTCGCAAGCGTCGTGCCGTCCGTGCCGCCACCCAGCGTCACCGTGTCCTTCGTCGCGCTGTCGTACGTCACCGCCAGCGACGTCAGGTTGCCGTTGCCGTCGTCACCCACCAGGCCCGCGTTCTTCAATTGGCCGAGGTTCAGTGCATCGCTGTCGTCCGTTGCGTCCGCCACGTGCTTCAGTTGCGTCGGGTTCGTGCCGTCGCCCAGCGTCACCGAGCCGTAGTTCGGCGTGCCGTCCGCGTTGCGGTCGTATGTCACCGCGGCAATCGACTTGCCGTCGTCACCGATCAGGCCCGAGCCCTTCAACTGGCTCACGTTCACTGCATCCTTGTCGGCAACACCCGCCTTCACGTTCGCCAGCGTCGTGCCATCCGTGCCGCCTCCCAGCGTCACCGAACCGAGGTTCGGCGTGCCGTCCGCATTGCGGTCGTATGTCACTGCTGCGATCGCCTTGCCATCGTCGCCGATCAGGCCCGAGCCCTTCAACTGGCTCACGTTCACCGCGTCCTTGTCGGCCACACCCGCCTTCACGTTCGCAAGCGTCGTGCCATCCGTGCCGCCGCCCAGTGTCACCGAGCCGTAGTTCGGCGTGCCGTCCGCGTTACGGTCGTATGTCACCGCGGCAATCGACTTGCCGTCGTCACCGATCAGGCCCGAGCCCTTCAACTGGCTCACGTTCACTGCATCCTTGTCGGCAACACCCGCCTTCACGTTCGCCAGCGTCGTGCCATCCGTGCCGCCTCCCAGCGTCACCGAACCGAGGTTCGGCGTGCCGTCCGCATTGCGGTCGTATGTCACTGCTGCGATCGCCTTGCCATCGTCACCGATCAAGCCCGAGTCCTTCAGCTGGCTCACGTTCACTGCATCCTTGTCGGCAACACCCGCCTTCACGTTCGCAAGCGTCGTACCATCCGTGCCCTTCAGGGTGACCACTTCGAAGTTCGGCGAACCGTCACCGTTCGTGCCGTAGGTCACAGCCAGCGGATCCGTACCGCCACCGCCCAGGTTGGACAGCGCATTCAGCGCATCGCCCACGTTGCGATAGGTGGTGCCACCGATGGTGTACGTCGGATTCGTGATGGAACCGTCCGCGCCGACCGATGCATTGCCGCCAAAGGCTGCCACGGCATCCTTCAACTGGCTGACGTTCACCGCATCCGTGTTGGCCGTACCGCGCGCGACATAAATGATCTGACGCTGCTGCCCCGTCGAGCCCACCGAGATCGAGTTCAGTCGATCCGCCACCGAGCTCGCGCCCAGTGCGACCGAGTTCAGTGCGGTGCCCGTGACGCTGGACTGACGGCCGATGGCGATCGAGTTCGTGGCGAGCGGGTCGACCTGCGCGCTCGTGCCGAATGCCATGGAATCGGCCGCATTGGCCCGCGCCGTATTGCCGAACGCAAGGGCGTTGACGCCCGCGGCTCGCGCGTTGAAGCCCGCGGCGACCGCGTTGTTGCCCGAAGCGTTCGTGCCGTTACCCAGTGCGAGCGCGCTCGTACCGGTCGCTACGCCGCTCCCGAATGCGACAGCCCCCGTACCGGTTGCCGATGCACCCGCGCCGAGCGCGACCGAACCGGAGCCCGATGCTCCCGACTGTGCACCGATTGCGATCGACGTATCTCCGGTCGCGCTGGCTTCCGCGCCAATCGCCACACCGTACGTGCCCGCACGAACAAATGCGTTGTCGCTGCCGTCATTCAGGCCGTCGACCTGAACATACGGATCCGTGCCCGCAAGCGTGCCGATCGCGTCCAGTCGGCTGTTCACGTCCTGGATCGCTTGCTTGGTCGTCGTGTTGACGTTGTCGATGGCCGTCTGCGTGTTCGTCGACGCGATACCCATCAAGTCGTTGACCTGGCCGACGGTCGCCGCATCGCTGTCGGCTTCGCCGTTCTGCACGTTCGTGATTCGACGTTGCAGGCCCGTTGCGCTGTTACCGACGGAAACCGTACGGATCTCGTCCGCGACCGAGCCGAGGCCCAGTGCGATGGCATTGAGGCCGGTCGCCTGCGCGGCGACACCCGTGCCGCGGCCGCCGATATACGGGTTGCCGTTTGCCACGCTCTGCTGCAACTGCTGCACGTTGACCGCGTCGGTCGCCGCGACACCCGCGGCCACGTTCGACAGCGTCACCGGGCCGGTCGACTTGCCGCCGCCCAGCGTCACCGCGTTGTAGTTCGGCGTGCCGTCCGCATTACGGTTGTACGTCACCGCGGCAATTGCGTTGCCGTCGTCGCCGATCAGGCCCGAGCCCTTCAGCTGGCTCACGTTCACTGCGTCCGTGTCGGCAACGCCAGCCTTCACGTTGGCGAGCGTCGTGCCGTCCGTGCCGCCGCCCAGCGTGACCGTGTCCTTCGTCGCGCTGTCGTACGTCACCGCCAACGACGTCAGGTTGCCCTTGCCGTCGTCGCCCACCAGGCCCGAGTCCTTCAACTGGCCGAGGTTCAGCGCGTCGCTGTCGTCGGTTGCGTCAGCCACGTGCTTCAGTTGCGTCGGGTTCGTACCGTCGCCCAGCGTCACCGAACCGTAGTTCGGCGTACCGTTCGCGTTACGGTCGTACGTCACCGCAGCAATCGCCTTGCCGTCGTCGCCGATCAGGCCCGAGCCCTTCAGCTGGCTCACGTTCACCGCGTCCGTATCGGCAACACCCGCCTTCACGTTTGCGAGCGTCGTGCCGTTCGTGCCGCCGCCCAGCGTCACCTTATCCTTCGCCGTAGTGTCGTACACCACCGCCAACGATTCGCCCGTATCCGGGTCGATCACACCGCCACCCTTCAGCGAATCCTCCAGCGAACCGACGCGCGTGTTCGTCGCGAACAGTTGCGAACCGTTCACGGCGTCCGTGCTCGTGTTCGACAGCGCACCGTCTGCCACGTTGGTGATCTTGCGTTCGTTGCCGACGCTGCCAACCGATACGGTGTTGGACGCAGCGATCGACCCGTTACCCAACGCGACCGAATTGCCGCCGGCCGCCGTTGCATCGACGCCCAACGCAACTGCGTCCGTAACGGCATGCGCGTTAGTACCGAGCGCTGTGCCGTTCAGGCCAGCTGCCGATTTCGTACCGATCGCCGTTGCGTTCGCATTTTGCGCACGTGCACCCTGGCCAATTGCCACGCCATCCTGCGCGGCAATCACGTCATTGCCGATTGCGATACTGTTGGCCATGCCTGCGGTGGCGCTGCTGCCGATCGCGACGCCGCCGGCCGCGAGCGCTTTCGCGTTCGAGCCGATGCCAACCGCGCCGGCGCCCGTGGCACTTGCAGCATCGCTGCCATCGCCTGCGCCGTTCGCCTTGAAGTACGGGCTGTTGCCGTCGACAGTCGCGATGGCCGCGTTCAGTTGGGCGAGGTTCACCGCGTCGGTCCCCACCGTACCGGCCGCGAGGTTGGTGATCTGCCGTTCCGAACCGACGTTGCCGACCGAAACCGAATTAATCCGGTTCGCCACCGAGCCCGCGCCAAGCGCGACCGAATTGTCTGCCTGCGCATTGGCCCGGAAGCCGATGCCGATCGCCGACGCACCGCTTGCAACCGAGCTCTGGCCAAGCGCGACCGTGTTTATAGCCGATGCATTGGCACCATTGCCCACCGCAGTGGCATTGGTCGCGCCAGCGACGGACAGCGAACCGAGTGCCACCGTATTGTTCGCGTTGGCGTGCGAATTCACACCTGCCGCAATGGAGTTAATGCCTGTCGCTTCCGAACGCGTGCCGAGTGCCACCGCATTATCTGCGGATGCCATCGAACTGCCACCGAGCGCAACGGCTGAAGTCCCCGCGGCGCTCGCATTCGCGCCAATAGCAGTCGCGCTATTGCCTGCCTGCGCCGCTACCGCCGGGGCGTACGTACCTGATCTGACATTCACGTAGGGATCGTCGGCAGCCGCGATCGCGGCGTTCAACTGATTCACGTTAACTGCGTCCGTACCCTCCGTCCCCACAGCCACGTTCGTGATCTGGCGCTGCTGCGCCGTCGATCCGACGGACACGGCATTGGCGCGATTCGCCACACTGTTCGTGCCCAATGCAATAGACGAAGCCGCGCTCGCCGTCGAGTTGGTGCCCAGCGAAACACCCGAGCTTCCCGAAGCCATCGCGCCGTAACCCACCGCGACCCCGGCTCCGCCACCCATCGCACTCGCTTCGCCGCCGAGGACCGTTGCGGAAGAGCCCGAATGCCGCGCGTTCGTACCGATCACGATCGAACCGGTACCACCGGCCGTTGCGCTGTTGCCGATCGCGATCGAACCGTTCGCGCCCGTCACGTCACCGTCGATTGCCCTGGCGCCCGTTCCGATCGCAATCATGTTCGACGGAACAAAACGACCGGTCTGCGCGACGGCGGCTCCGCCGCCCACCGCCAGGTTGCCGGTACCAACCGCCGATGCGTATGTGCCGAGAGCCGTGGAGTTGTTGCCGGTAGCCGCCGCGCCACGACCCAAAGCCGTCGCTGACGCGCCGGTGGCGGCAGCGCCCACACCAACAGCCGTCGCTTCCGCCCCGGTCGCACGCGCGATCGTACCGAGCGCCACCGCATTCTGCGCGGTTGCTACCGTATTGCCGCCGAGCGCGACGGCCGATATCGCCGTGGCGCTCGCATTCGGACCGATGGCCGTCGCGCTATTATTCCCAACGGTCGCGGCCGCGTTGGCCGCATATGTCCCGGTGCTGAAGGCGACATACTGGTTATCCGTCGCCGCGATGGCAGCGTTCAGCTGATTCAAGTTGACCGCATCCGTGCCGACCGTACCGGCAGCGAGATTCTGGATGCGGTTGTTCGTCATGCTGACGGTATTGGCAAAATCCGTTGTGCCTGTGACGTGAACGCCATTGGCACCGTAAATCATCAAATGACCGTCCCGGCTGCCCGCCACCGATGCGGTGCTACCCGTTGAGCCGGGTCCGGATGCACCATTCAGATCACCACCATTTCCCAGCACGAACGAAGGCGCACGTCCTCCGTAGGTTGGATTGTTGGTACCGATAGCCGCACAGTTTGCGTTCGTCGTTGAAGCGGAGTAGCCGAACGTATGGCCAACCGCCCCGTTCGCTCCCCCGCACAGGTTCAGCGCGCCATTCCCGTTCGCCGTCTGCGCTTCCGCATCGATCGCAATCGCGCCGCCGCCAAAACCCGCCATGACCGCCACCGCGGCCGTTACCGACGAACGCATCGTCGAGTTCGATTTCTTGCGCGCACGCGCCGTTTCGGCTGCTGCGACCCATGTACCCGTCGTCGGATTCCAGACGGTTCGGTATGTCTTGTTCACGTTGATTGCCTCTATACGAAAGTGTGAGACGAAGTTCGAGCTACGTGAGGCAATATATTTTTTGCAACTGCTTTCGATAATCAGACAGCAATACGCGGCAAAACTTATTTACTAAGACTGGTCCGAATATGACGATGCCTGACACTTTTGCGAGGAAAACACCACACGACACTCGCCAGAAACACGGCATCGTTTGACACGCACGCCGATCGCGCCTTATAAACGCAGCGCGCAGGCCGCCTCGCAAACTAGGACCAGTCCTACCACTCCGAGCGAATTGCTTCGGACTGCCCTACATACCGGCGGCCCTGCCATCACGATAATTGGCTCGTTCCCCGAGCCGGCAGCGCAATCGCCTGTCATCCCACACGGCTTACGGATATCGCTACGCGTCGCGGTTCGCGAACGGCTCTCGTCGTTCGCCTCGCGCGCGGCCCCCGATTTGCGCATTGATTTCACGGTATTCGTCCCATGCCCATCCGAAACCTGTTCGTGTCCCCGGTGGACGCCAGCGCGCCGTTCGCGTCGATCGACGGCGAGGCGCGCGACCTGAGCCTGCTTCACCGCTACCAGCGCTTCACGCTGTACGGTGGCGCAGTGGTGCTGTCGCTCGTGATCCTGTTCGCGACGAGCGTGCTGCTCGACGGCTCGGTTCGCGACTACATCGCCAAACGGCGCGAGCTGTTCGCCACGCACAAGGCGCTCGTCGAACTCGAGATCGACGCGAAACAGGCATCGGTGCGGCGCTCGATAATCAACGCGGAGCTGCTGTGGAACAGCCACCCGCACCATTCGCGTAGCGCGGCCGAGGCGCTCGCACGCGACGGCCACGTCGTGCTGTCGCCGTTTCGAAACGTGAGCGACATCTTCGTGGCCACGACGCCCGAAGCGCTGGCCGGCAACGACGTCGACGAATACGTGCAATTGATGGAACGACTGACGATCTCGGTAGCGGCCGCCGAGCGGCAATCGGGGATGCCGCTGTCGGGCTACGCATACAGCCCCGACCGCAACGTGCTCGCGATCACGCCGCCGCCGTCGATGCCGTATCGCGACGTGCTGGAGCGCATCGGCGTGGCCGACACGCGCGCGCTGATCGACCGCCTTGCGTTCAACGTGGCCGACTGGTCGAACCCGGCCGTCGCGCGCTACTGGCGCGCGACGCGCCGCATCGCGTGGGAGCCGCCCGCGATCGATCCGCTCACCGGCAAGAAGGTGTTCCGTCTCGTCGAACCGGCGTTCGACGGCCCGCGGCACTTCATGACCTTCGTCAGCGATCTCGACGTGAACGTGATCGACGACCGGCTGAAGCAGGCGCCGGAAGATGCGGTCGTGATGCTGGTCGACCAGGCCGGCCGCGTGCTGCTCGACGAGGACCGCACGCGCGCGTCGATCGACGGCGCCGCGCTGATGCGCCACGCGCTCGCCGAGAACGCTTGGCGGCACGGCCTCCACCGCTTCCACGAAAGCTATCTGCACGGCGTGTTCACGATCAGCGACCGGATCGCCGACACGGGCTTCGCGATCGTCTATGCATATTCGTGGCGCACGATCGCGATCGCGATCTGGCCGACGATCGTGCGCGAGTTCGGCGTGGCCGCGCTGATCCTCGCCGTGCTGTGGACGCTCGTGATCGCGTTCGACCTGAAGGTGTTCGCGCCGGTGTTCCGCCGCTCGCGCCGCGTGTTCGAAACCGACGAGATGAGCCGCGCGATCATCGCGACGTCGCCGTTCGGCATCGTGCTCGTATCGCTCGATACCGACGCGGTGCTGCTGCGCAACCGGATGCACGAGCTGTACGAAAGCGCGGCCGGCGAGCCGCCGCTGCACGAGCGCCTGCTCGCGCGCTACCGTCAGGGGGCGGACGGCGCCCCGGTGCAGCTCGACGTGGAGTTCCCCGTGACGCTCGACGACGGCCGCGCGCGCGACCTGCTCGTCAACTTCGTGCGCGTGCGCTATCGCGGCAAGGACACGCTGCTGTGCGGCTTCTCCGACATCACGACGCGCGCCGACACCGAGCGCGCGCTCGACAGCGCGAACCGCGCGAAATCGACGTTCCTCGCGACGATCAGCCACGAGATCCGCACGCCGCTGAACGCGATGCTCGGCAATCTCGAACTGCTCGACAAGGCGCCCGACCGCAATCGCGAGAAGTCGCGGCTGCATGCGGTCACGTCGGCTGCGCGGATGCTGCTCGACATGCTGAATAACGTGCTCGACATGACCAAGATCGAAGCCGACCGGATGACGCTCGAAGCGACCAGCTTCCGCATCGACGAACTCGCGCGCGACATCGTCGAGCTGTTCGAGCCGATCGCGCGCGCGAAAGGCGTGGCGCTGCGCGTCGACGTCGATGCGCAGGCGGCGCAGCCATACGTAGGCGATCCGCTGCGCGTGCGGCAGATCGTCGTCAACCTGGTCAGCAACGCGATCAAGTTCACCGATCGCGGCACGGTCGCGCTGTCGGTGACGGCGCCCGTGGCCGACGGCACACCCGTGATGATCCGCGTCAGCGACTCAGGAATCGGCATGACGGCCGCGCAGCTCGAACACGTGTTCGAGCCGTTCGCGCAGGCCGACGAATCGATCGCGCGCCGCTTCGGCGGCACGGGCATCGGGCTGCCGCTGAGCAACCGGCTCGCCGAATCGATGGGCGGGCGCATCGCCGTGGACAGCGTGCCGAACGTCGGCTCGACCTTCGTCGTGTCGCTGCCGTTGCCGCTCGACCATCAGCACGGGTTGCAACCGGCACCGGCCGGTGGCGATACGCCGGACCTGCGCGTGCTGTTCGTCGACGACAACCCGGTCAACCGCTCGCTCGTGCACGATCAGCTCGACGTGCTCGGCTATCGTGCCGACGTGGCGTCGAGCGTCGCGGAGGCGCTCGATCTCGTCGAGCGGCACGACTACGCGATCGTCATGACCGACCTCAACATGCCGGGCCTCGACGGCTATGCGCTCGCGCGGATGCTGCGCGAACGCGGCCGCGCGCTGCCGATCCTGGCCGTGACCGCGCATGCGGAGCCGGACGAGATGCGGCTGTCGAAGGAAGCCGGCATCGACGAGATCGTCACGAAGCCGACGTCGCTGCGCTCGCTCGAACAGGCGATCGCGAAATACACGGGCCCGTGGCGGCCGGGCCGCGCGATCCCGCCGGCGCCGGCGAGCACGCGCGGGCCGCTGCCGCGCGACCTGCGCGCGGCGCTGGTCGACGCGACGAATCGGGCCAATGCCGCGATCGCGCGTGCGCTCGAATACGGCGACCTGAAGGCCGCCCGCGCGGAGATCCACAGCATGCGCGGCGCGTTCGCGATGATCGGCGAGCGCGACGTGTCGGGCCTCTGCGCGTCGCTGGAAGCGCTGGCGCTGGCCGGCGACGCGGTGGCGTTCGCGCGGGAGTTCGAGCAGTATCGAAACAGCGCCGAAGGCGCGCTCACCCGGCGCGCCGAAGCCGGTGCGGAGCAGCGTGCCGACCCGCTCGCGATGGCGGCGGCGAAGCATTGAGGATGAAGCGGGAGCGAAGCGGGCATGCGGCTCGCTTCGGTTCGTCCGGATGACGAACAAAGGAAGTGCGCGGCAACCGTGGGCCGGTGTTCGACGCTCGCATAAGGCAGCGTGAGGAGTAGTGCTACAACCAACGTAGCGCGCATGACGGCCGGGCCCAACGACCGCCGTCGAATATGCGTCACGGTGCCGCGCAAACCAAGCTTAACGTCTCCGGATGCCGCATCCAATAGGACTGAACCGATTCGCGCTCGGATTCGTTCCCGTTATAAAGACCGCCGTTCATTGACGGATGGCGGCCGGTTTCGTCGACGTCTCGCGCGCATTCATCGTCACGGTGGGCGGCGAACGAGATCCTCGTGCGGCGTGCAACGGGCGCATCGAAACAATCGGCCGACACGTTTTTCAACACATCGGTGATGAAACGACGACGCGGCCAGCCAATGCAGGCGCCCCGAAATCGTTGTGCAGCAAGCAAGCGAGACATTGGCCTGATGGCCAGTTCTGCGGAAACGCACATAACCATCACCCGAAACCGGTCGAACTTGGCTACAGTGGTTGCACGTTTTCGCAAGGACGTTCAGGGCATGTCGGCACGCGAGGCATGTGACGAGGTGACGATCGAAATCCACTGCGTAAACGAGCGCGGCCTGCAGATGTAGGAGCACCTGCAGGCCGCTGACCACAACCAACTCAACATAGGAGTTGACCATGGCTGACGCGAATCATAGCGCACCGTTTCTTTTCCAAGACTGTTTCGTCAACACTCAGACATCTTTTCAATCTCGCCGCATCGTCCCGCATATCAGGCTCACCGATATGGCGCCACCTATCCTGCATCTGTGGATGAAGCTGTCCGGCCGGTGGATCGAGGCGGCGGGCTTCGAGCCCGAGCAGCGCTTGCAGATCGAGGTGTCGCACCAGCGGCTGGTGATCACGCCGATCGACGATGCGAGCCGCGATCCTGTCGGGAAGAAGGGATTCCCCGCTTTCGATACCACGATGGAACAGCAGCAGCCGCAGTTCTCGGCGGTCACGGGAGACGCACAATGAATCGCGACGACCAGAATCATGACACCGACAACGTGCCGACCGATTTCGACTTCTACGACGTCGGGGAACTGGCGGCCAAGTCCGCACTCGTGCTGAAACTCAACTCGCTGATCGCCTCGCAAGCCCTGACCGAGGACGAGGCTGCGGCGCTCGCGGAAATGGCCCGGCCGGCGGTCACGCCCGAGCAGCGCGAGAGGCTCCGGAACGTTTCGCTGGATCAACTGATGGTGACGCTGGCGGCATTTGGCCAGCATGTGGAAATCGTGGTGCGGCCTGTGGGGAAATCGGGCCCGGCGGGTATCACGGTTTCGGTCTGACAGCGGGCGTAGCACGACAAGGAAAGGTGTGGCAGCCGGAAGCGCGTCGGCACTCGCGTAAGGCGACGTCAGGCGTAGGTGCTATCAAGGAAATAGCATGACGGCGGCCGGGGCCAACGGCCGCCACCGCAGCGCCTTCGGCGCCACACCCCTTCCATTTAACGTGGCCGATTGTCACAGCCAATCGGAGCAGGTCGATTCTGCAACCCGTCAAGCGCGCTTCTGCCGTGTTCAGCACGATCAAGAGACGATCGCTGTTTTCCAAACGTCGGAAGTCTGCCCGCGTTTTTCCGGTCATCCGCATCGAACCCGCAAAAAGCCGCTGCCGCTGACCACGGCAGCGGCTAACCCGACGAATCGCCCGATCCGCCGTGCGTCTGATACACACGCTGACTGCTGGATAGTCGCTTGCGCGGCCGGTTCGTCGTTTCGCGCGATCAGACCTGGATCGTCGACGTCTCGCGCGCATTCATCGTCACGGCCAGCGGCGGAAAGGTGGCCACGCTGCGCATCGCGCTGTAGAACTTGTTCATCACGACGTCGATGCCGCAGTTCGCCATCGTTCGGCCCAGCCCGTGCGAATACAGCATCTCGGGCTGCAGCGGAAAGCAGCGGTCGAGCAGGAAGCGCGCGCCGGCCGGCGAGATCGTATAGGCGCAGATTCCGTAGAACTCGAGCAGGTTCATCACGAGCACCGGGCCGCGGTCGTTCTGGAAAGCGCCGATCGCATCGGTGAGCGCCGCTTCGTCGAAGCGCATCGTCACCGGCGTGCGGCTGTTGAAGATCGACCCGCGCAGGATCGAATCGAAGTTGTAGCCCCACGCGACGAAATCGTGACGCCCGGGGTTGTCGCGCAGGAATTGCAGCGTGGCGTCGTGGAAGTCCGGCCGGAAGATCGCATCGTCTTCGGCGATCGTCACCAGCTCGCTGCCGGATGCGATGTCGGTCCACAGACGGTGCGTGGTCATCGCGATGCCGAACGCGCCGCGCGTGTACGGCAGCCCGGGCGCGAACAGGCCGGATGCCGCGAGATCGGCATCCGACAGCGCGCGTCCGTCGATCGCGTCGACGAACTCGAAATCCAGATGGGGGTTGTTCACGCGGAACGCGTGCCGGCGCGCATGGCTGCGGCGCAGCGAAATGACCTGGACGGTCGAGCGCACGGCCGGATCTCCGGCAAGCAAAGCGGGCGCGTTCGTCGCCATCATTGCCAGCCCGTCACGACCGAGATCCCGAACACGATGCCGAGCACGATGCCCACCGCGCGGCCTTGCAGGATCGGCTTCAATGCGGCCGGCTCGAAGAACGGATCGATCGTGTCCTCCCGGTTGCGCCATGCGGCGAACGCAGGCGGCACGAGCAGCACGAATGCCATCAGCACGGCCGAGACGAGCGTCACCGCCACGCCGCCGGCATTCCATCGCGTGCCGGCTTCGATCACGAAATGCACGAGCGCGACTGTCGCCGAACTCGCAATCATGCTGACCACCGCGCCTTTCACCAGATTATCTGCATCACTCATCGACTGTCCTCCATCGCATGTTTCAAGCCGATCGACATCGGCGGATGCTGCGTATTACAGGTGAGTTGGACGCGAATCTCTATCGGACGGGTCTTATTGTCCGGCGGCGGCGCGAAGGAATCGGACCAGGCCTACACCGGCGGGCCCGGGCCGATGCGGCGCCGCCCGCCGAACGAAGGCGACGCATTACCCGCAGGCACGGCGGCCCCACGCCGCCCCTCCCCATTGGCAGCCCCCGAGACTCATCGTGTTGGCCCTTTTAGGACTGGTCCGATTTAGTTGCCGGCAGCGTATCCATAAAGTGGAACCCATCACGGCGCCAGGCCTTCCGCCGCAACCGGCATGACGCACGCGACGCCTTTGGTCCGCAACGTCTCGACACGAACGTTCGGCGCCCTCCCCGACTGACGATGCAACCGATCGCCGCGCCGATGCGCGATCGGTTTCCCGGAGCGATTTCACATGCAGATCACGACGTACGACATGCCCACTCTCGCCGACATCCCGCATCTGCAAGACAACCACGACGATGCCGTTCAGGCCGTATCGACCGGCGCGGAAGCGGCGCCGGGAAGGCTCGACGAATCCGTCGCCGGCGCCACGCAGATGCTGATCGATCGCGGCGACGTCACGCGTGCCGCCGAGCTTGCCGCCGAGCACTGGCGGATGCATCCCGCGTCGCCGGCGGCGGCTTTCAATTGCGGTTACGCACTCCAGGTGGCCGGGCGTCACGCCGATGCGATCGTGCCGTACCGCAAGGTGCTCGACCTGGCACCCGCGTGGCCGTCGCTGAAGAACAATCTCGCGCTCGCGATCCGCATGTCGGGCGGCGACTCCGACGTGGAACACGCGCTCGTCGAAGGCGCGCTCGACGACGATCCGCACGACGCCCGGGCCTGGACGAATGCGGTGATCACGCGTCTCAACCGATTCGACCTGGACGGCGCGCAACGCGCGGCCACGCGTGCCGTGTGGCTCGCGCCGGACAGCCCACGCGCGACGAACAATGCGGCCACCATGCTCAAGGAGGCGCAGCAGTGGGACGACGCCGAGCGATATGCGCTGCGCACCTGCGCGCTCGATCCGCACGACCCGGCACACCGCTACAACCTGTCGCTGCTGCGCCTCGCGCGCGGTGACTTCGCGTCGGGCTGGGCCGATTACGAAGCCCGCTGGCGCGGCGCGGGCGAGTTGCGCGGCAGGCTGCCCGTGTTTGCGCAGCCGCGCTGGCGCGGCGAATCGCTAGCGGGCAAAACGCTGCTCGTCTGGGGCGAACAAGGGCTCGGCGACGTGCTGCAGTTCAGCCGCTACCTGCCGCTGCTCGCGGAGCGCGTGCATCGCGAAGGCGGACGCATCGTGTGGAACGTATTTCCGGAATTGGGCGCACTGATCGCGCGCAGTCTCGGCCATCACGCCGACGTCTTCGACATCGGCACCCGCATCGAACGCCTGCCCGACCACGACTACGAACTGCCGCTGATGAGCATTCCCTGGCTACTCGGCCTCGACGCCGACGCGCTCGTCACGTCCGTGCCCTATCTCCGTGCGGATGTCGCGGCCACCGACGCATGGCGCAATGCGCTCGCCGGCGAGCGGCGGATGAAGGTCGGCCTGGTATGGACCGGCAGTCTCACGCACCAGCGCAACCGCTTCCGCCGGGTCGGGCTCGAGCGCTACGCAGACGCGTTCGGCAACTTGCAGCAGGACGTCGCGTTCTACTCGCTGCAGCCGGGTGCGCAGCACGACATCGAGGCGGCGCGCGCGGCCGGCTTTGAAGTGTCGGACATGACACGCGAATGGAAGACGCTCGACGACACCGCAGCGTTCATCGGCGCACTCGATCTCGTGATCACCGTGTGCACGTCGGTCGCGCACCTGAGCGGCGCGCTCGGCCAGTTCACGTGGGTGCTGCTCGACGCGAACCCGCACTGGGTCTGGCAGCACGACCGGCGCGACAGCCTGTTCTATCCGGGCGCGTCGCTGTACCGGCAACGGACGTTCGCCGACTGGGGGCCCGTGCTCGACGAGGCGGCGGCGGATCTTCGCGATCTCGCCGGCCGCGACGTCGAATAGCCGGGAGCGCAGCATGGACTACAACATCTGCGTCGTCCGGCCGCCGGACAACCCGCATACGGCAGCGTTCGACGAACTCGCGGAAGTCATTGCATACGGCCTGCACGATCTCGGCCACGCCGTCCACATGAACGACAACGTCCTGATGCCCGGCGCGCGCAACATCATGATCGGCTGCCATCATGCCGAGCCGCGGTCGATCGAGCACGTGCCGGCCGACACGATCGTCGTCAACACGGAGCAGATTCACGTGGACGAGCGCGACTGGAACGAGCGGATCTACTTCTGGACCTCGCGCTTCGAAACCTGGGACTACAGCGAACGCAATCTCGCGAAGCTTCACAGCGTCGGAATACGCGATACGCGCCATCTGAAACTCGGCTTTCATCCGGCGCTGCGCCGCATTCCGGCAACCGTGGAGCAAGACATCGACGTCCTCTTCTACGGTTCGATCGGGCCACGGCGTCAGGCCGTGCTCGACACGCTGGCCGCGCGCGGGCTGAAGGTATGCACCGTTTATGGCGTGTACGGCGAAGCGCGCGACGCATTGATCGCACGTGCGAAAGTCGTGCTGAACCTGCATCACTATGCGTCGCACATCTTCGAGATCGTGCGCGTGTTCTACCTGATGACCAACGGCAAGGCGATCGTCGGCGAAGTGTCGCCGACCACGGCGGTCGATGCCGACTATGCGGGCGGGTTCCGCGCGGCGCCGTATGACGCGCTGGTCGATGCATGCGTCGAGCTGGTGCGTGACGTCGAACAGCGTCGCAAGCTCGAGGCGGCGGCACTGGAAACGATCGCGCGGATACCGCAGGCACGGGAACTCGCTGCGCTGCTGGCGCGGGAGGCGGTGGCCGAGTAGCCGCCCGACGCATTCGATCGAGCGTGGCCCCAAGAATCAGGCCAGTCTGATTTCCTGCCGACACGCCATTCCGGACAATAGCGCTGCGGGATGACCGACGCTGCATTTTTTCGGTCGATCGACGCGAAGCAAACCTCCCCGTCTTGACGCCGCTTCCCGGAGGCGGCGATTTTTTTACACCGCGGCATCCGTCGCACGCAATCGGACGACACCATCGTGAAAGAACGCGCCACCGTCCTGTGCCGACGCGGCGACCGGATTCTGCTGGTCGCCCGATTGCACGCCCGCTGGGCGCTACCCGGCGGCCGGCCCAAACCCGGCGAATCGCTGAGCGACGCCGCGCGCCGCGAACTCGCGGAAGAAACCGGGCTCGTCTGCCGGAACCTGCGCTACCTGTTTCGCGCGGCCGGCAAGCACAAGCTGCATCACGTGTTCCTGGCGGATCTCGACGCGCACGCGATAGCCCGTCCATCCCGGGAAATCGCGCACTGCGCGTGGTTCGACCGGCTGGCGATCGCGTCGATCGATTGCAGCAAGCCGACACCCGCGATCGTCGAACTCGCACTCGACATGACGCACATCGCCCCGCCCGTGACCTTCATGATTCATGTCGAAGCGGCGTAGAAAATGCTGACGGAATGAGTTTTGGAGGATTCGCCGATGGGCGTGATGGCCTCGATCGGAGGCAGTTGCAGGATGACGTGATCGGCACCCGGCGTGGTTTCGGTGGCGCCGGAAGCGATTGGATGCCAGCGAAACCACGAAGAGGCCGACAAAAGGCTCGGCGGGCTCACAGCCCGCCGAGCCTCATTTTGTTGGCAGCTTTTACTGCTGAATCGTCGCCTGCGCGGCCAGCTTGTCGACCAGCGCGGTCATCGCGCTTTGCCGGGCCTGCTGCTCCAGTTGCTGTCGCAGCACGCCCTTGGCCTTGTCGAAGCTCGGCACGACCACCGGGCGCTTGTCGTCGAGCTTCACGAACGCATACGCATTGCCGATCCGGATCGGGCCGGAGACGGCGCCCGGCTTCAGCGACGTCATCGCCTGCGCGAGCGGCATCGGCAGCCCGCCCGTACGGCCTTCGGCCAGCGGCGTCTTCAGCTCGCTCCACTCGGCCACGCCGCCGTTGGCGGTCGTGTTGTACTTCTTCGCGACCGTGTCGAAGGCCGCGCCCTGCTTCAGCTCGGCGGCCGCCGCATTCGCCTTCGCGGGATCGGCCACGGCCACCACTTGCGCCCGGTATTCGAACTGCGCCGCGTTCGCGACGATGTAGTCGTAACGCGCCTTCACCTGCGCATCGGTCACACGCTGCGCGCCCAGCGCGTCGCGCAGGTACAGATCGGCCGCCGCGTTCGCACGCGCACGCGAGACGATGCCCTGCACTTCGGGGCGGCTGCCGTAGTTCGCCTTGTCGGCGGCCTGCTCGACCAGTTGCCGCACGATCAGGTCGCGCTTCACCGCGTCGCGCAGCGCCGGCGTATCGGCTTGCCCGGATGCGTTGACGATCGCGTCCACGTCGCTCTGCGCGATCGGCATGTTGTTCACCACGGCGACGACGCCTTTCGGCAGCGTGGCCGCGCCGGCTTCGGCCGCGACGACGCTCGTCATGCCGGTAGCGCAGACGAGTGCGATCACGGCGGGAATGGCTTGAATACGAGTCTTCATGATGGAGTCCTTGATGAATGACCGCGCACGAAGGCTGCGCGTATGAACGATGGAAACGACATGGCGCCGGCGGCACGCTCGATCGCGATGCTTCGTCGGTGATGCACCGCTCGGGGTGTATCGGTATCGCACATGACACGGGGCGAGCCGCCGCACCGCATACCCGTTGCCGTGACCGGCGACGGCGATGCGCGGCATGCGAAACCCGTCGGCGACCGCCGACAGGAAAGAGTGCCCTGCGCTCGCATACGGCAGCGTTGTTACGTTGGCCGCTCGGTCCACTCGATCGGCCGCGACCGTGCCCACCGGCCGCCGCAAGGCACTCTTCCCTGTCGCTCGGCCAGACGCCGCGTTCCGTGCCGCGCGTCGAGCGCGGAAAAAAGACGCCGCCCGCATCGGGCGGCGTTCGGAACGAAGACAAGCTTCGGGTACGAGGTATCGAACGGATCACCATGCAACCGTTCGACCGACACATTGTGGATAGAGGCCGACGACGACACAATCAGCCTGGTCCTACATCGCGCGGGTTTCCTGTCACCTCGATGAAAACCTCGGCGCGGCATGGAACGCGATGCTTTCCCGCGCCGCGTTCCATGCGGACAACGCACGACGTGCCGCCTGAATCAGACACGTCTGATTGGAACGCTTCGGGCCGATACGAATAATGAAATGGCTCCCGGACAGGCATGCATCCGGTGCCGCCGCGAGCGTTCTCTTTTCATCTTCCCGTATCGAGGATCCCGTTTGAGTCATCGCATCAACCTGACGCAGGTCGTCACGGCAGTCCGGCGGGCCGCGCTGCCGCTGTTCGCCGCCGCTATCGCAAGCGGCGCGCATGCTGCCGCCACCGCCCCGACGCAAGATCAGCACGACTTCGATTACGCCCATCAGCAGGCGTGGCAGATCGAGTCGGGCGATTCGCAATCGCCGATCGACATTCGATCGGGCACCGTCGTGCAGGCCGAACGCTTGCCCGACGTGAACGACGCGATCGTCGTGCATGTCGCCCGCGGCGGTGCGACCGTCGTGGACAACGGACACACTGTCCAGGTCGTGCCGAAGGAAAGCGACGTGATCATCCGCGGCCGTCACTTCAGATTGCTTCAGGCGCACTTCCACGCACCGGCCGAGCACACGATCGACGGCCGGCGCTATCCGCTCGAAGGCCACTTCGTGTTCCGTGCGCAGGACGGCCGGCTTGCCGTCGTGGCCGTGCTGTACCGCGCCGGCACGGAAAACGCGCAGTTCGCATCGATCGTGCGCGCGGCGCGACGCGACGTTGCATCGCCGCTCGCGTCGTTCAATGCGGCGAAGCTGATGCCGGACGATCTCGGAAGCTATTACCACTACCTCGGCTCGCTGACGACACCGCCGCTGACCGAGAACGTCGAATGGTATGTGCTGCAGGACGCGGTGGAACTGTCACAGGACGACATCGCCGCGTTCACGCAGCACTACTCGCACAACGCGCGCGCCACGCAGCCGCTGAACGGGCGCCCGCTGCTGAAATATCAATCGAACTGAAGTTCGAAGGGTGGGATCGCGTCGATCTCGCATGAACCTGGCCGCCGCGTAATGCGGCAGTGCGGTAACGCAGTAACGTGAAACGGCCAGTCTCTCGACTGGCCGTTTTCATTACCTATTCAATCCGGCATCAGTCCGGCAACCGCGCCGCCAGCGCATCGACGTGCTGCTGGTCGGCATTGACCGCCCGCGTGATCCTGCGGCCGTACTCCGGATCAGCCTTCTGGAAGTACGACAGCATCGTGTACTTGACCTGCTCATTCTTCACCTGCCCCAGATCGCCCGCGAGATTCGCAATCAGGTCCTTGCGCTCGCTCTCCGACAGCGATCGATAGAACGCACCGGCCTGCGCGAAATTCTGCGTCCGGGCCAGCGGCGCCTGCTGCGTCGTGCCGGCCAACGGCAACTGGCTGTACTTGTTCCGTGCATCCGCTGACAGATCCTTCGCGTCGCTCGGCTCATAGTTCACCGTACCCTTGGTCATGCCGCCGTTCATCGCGCCGTCCTGGTTGTGGTTCGCCACGTCGGCACGCGGGCGGTTCACCGGCAATTGCAGGCCGTTCGTGCCGACCCGATGCAGTTGCGTATCCGCATAGGCGAACAGGCGCCCTTGCAGCAGCCGGTCTTCCGACGGCTCGATGCCCGGCACCAGGTTCGACGGCGCCATCGCGGCCTGCTCCGTTTCCTGGAAGATGTTCGCCGGATTGCGGTCGAGCGTCATCGTGCCGACCTTGATCTCGGGAATGCCCGGCCAGATCTTCGTCGCATCGAGCGGATCGAAATCGAAGCTCGCGAGCTGCGCGGGTTTCAGCACCTGGATATACAGATCCCATTTCGGGAAGTTGCCGGCGGAAATGGCCGCCTGCAAATCGCGCGTCATGTGATTGAAATCCTTGCCCTGGATGCGCTCCGCTTCCTTTGCATCGAGGTTGTGCTCGCCCTGCAGGCTCTTCCAGTGGAACTTAACGTAGGTCACTTCGCCACGCGCGCTGATGAACTTGTACGCATGCACGCTGTTGCCGTCCATCTCGCGATAGCTCCTCGGCGTGCCGTAGTCCGAATAGAGGCGCGTGAGCATGTGCGTCGCCTCGGGCTGGTGCGAGAAGAAATCGAAGAAGCGGTTCGGGTCCTGGATGTTCGTGTCCGGCGCCGGCTTCAGCGAATGAACCATGTCCGGGAACTTGATCGCGTCGCGGATGAAGAACACCGGCAGGTTATTGCCGACGAGATCCCAGTTGCCTTCCGACGTATAGAACTTCGTCGCGAAGCCGCGCGGGTCGCGCAGCGTCTCGGGCGACGTGCCGCCGTGGATCACGCTCGAGAAGCGGACGAACACCGGCGTATCGGTGCCCGGCGCGAACACCTTCGCCTGCGTGTATTCGGAGATGTCGCGGGTCGCGACGAAATGGCCGTACGCGCCGGTGCCGCGCGCATGCACGACGCGCTCCGGAATGCGCTCGCGGTCGAAACGCTGCAGCTTCTGGATCAGGTTCACGTCCTGCAGCAGCACGGGGCCGCCGGGGCCGGCCGTCTGCGAGTTCTGGTTGTCGCCGACGGGCGCGCCGTTGTCGCGCGTCAGCGTCGATGCGCTCGCGTGGAAAGTGGTGAAGGTCGCGCAGACCAGCAATGCGGTGCGCCATGCAGCTCTCGTGTCGTACATCTGTCGACTCCATGTTTCGAATGGGGTCCCAATGTAATTCGCACGTAAGCCCGCCGTGAATTGACTTATTCATATCGGCGCGATTGGTCATGCCTATCGCCCCGATGCGAGGCCGCACACACGAAAAAAAACGCCGCCCCAACGGGCGGCGCATCGAACGAAGACTCGCTTCGGATACGGAGAATCGAACGACAATCACCGAACGCTCGACTCGCGGCATTGTCGCGGAGCGACGGGCCGCGACGCAATCGGACCGGTCCGAACACACCGCCATTTTCAGACTGGGCCGATTCATTTCGGCCATCCCCGCATTCGACAATGCTTCCACCCTGCCCGATCCGCTTGCCGGTCCCGCCGGCCGGGAAATCGACAACACAGGAAAAGCATATGAACGATGCAGGATCGCCTACCCGCCATGCCAACGACGTCGCCGCCGACGCGCGGCACGATGCCGGCGGCCACACGCTGCAACGCGGCCTCAGCTGGAAAGATGCGTTCTGGGTCACGAGCGGCGTGCCCGCCGGCGTGCTCTTCACGATCGGCGGCGTTTCCGCGACGATCGGCCACCCCGCATGGGCCATCTGGATCGCCGCGATCACGATGGGCTTGATCCAGAGCGCGACTTACGCGGAAATCTCCAGCCTGTTTCCGCACAAATCGGGCGGCGCGTCGGTGTACGGCGCGATCGGCTGGGTGCGCTACAGCAAGCTGATCGCGCCGGTTTCCGTGTGGTGCAACTGGCTCGCGTGGTCGCCGATGCTCGCGCTCGGCTGCGGCCTCGCGGCGAGCTACGCGCTCACGAGCCTGTTCCCGGCCGATGCGGCCGTGCTGACCTGGCAGCTCAAGCTGGCCGACCTGAGCTTCATCAAGCCCGGCCTGTCGCTGCGGATCAACGCGATCTTCGTCATCGCGGCGATTCTGTTGCTGATCACGTTCAAGCTTCAGCACAGCGGCGCATCGAAGGCCGCGAAGACGCAACGCATTCTCGGTATCGCGTCGCTCACGCCGCTCTTGATCGTCGGCATCGTGCCGTTCGTCACCGGCGACGTGCCGATGTCGAACCTGCTCCCGCTGCTGCCGCTCGGCCATGACGCGCAAGGCAACCTCACGGCCGCGACCTTCGGCGCGTGGAACGGGCAAGGCGTGACGATGGCGCTCGGCGCGATGTTCATGGCCGGCTGGGCGTCGTACGGCTTCGAAACCGCGGTGTGCTACACGCGTGAATTCCGCGACCCGCGCCGCGACACAGCGAAGGCGATCTTCTGGTCGGGCGCGCTGTGCCTCGTCGTGATGACGCTCGTGCCGATGGCGTTCCAGGGTGCGCTCGGCACGCAGGCGATGCTCGATCCGTCGATTCGCGACGGCACGGGCGTCGCCGCGGCCATGGCGAAGATCGTCGGCGGCGGCGCGTGGGTGGCGAACGCGGTCGTCGTGATGCTGATGCTGTCGATCCTGCTGATCGTGATGACGTCGATGATGGGCTCGTCGCGCACGCTGTACCAGGCATCGGTGGACGGCTGGCTGCCGAAATACCTGTCGCACGTAAACGAGCACGGCGCGCCGACGCGCGCGATGTGGACCGATCTCGGCTTCAACCTCGTGCTGCTGATGATGTCGGACTACATGACGGTGCTGTCGATCTCGAACGTCTGCTACATGCTGTTCGTTTTCCTGAATTTGCAGTCGGGCTGGATCCACCGGATGGATCGCGGCAACTGGGATCGGCCGTTCCGCTGCCCGACGTGGCTGCTCGTCGCGGGCGCTGTCTGCGGCTATGCGAACCTCGTGTATGCCGGTGCGGGCGCCGATCTGCAAGGCGAAGGCACGCTGCGCAACGGGCTGATCGCGATGTTGCTGATCGTGCCGGTATTCGTCTATCGCCACTATTGGCAGGATCGCGGCCGCTTCCCCGCGCAGATGCAGCACGACATGGAGCTCGACGTGCCCAAGCGCGGCATGTGGCTGAATCTCGCGCCGTATGCGGCGCTGATCGGCGCGGTGCTGACGGTTGCAGGTTCTTATTATTTTGCGTGGGGCCGTTGAGCATGCATTGCCGGCCGTTGGTCCGGCTGTATTGAAGTCGCGTCGGCGTGCGTCGATGTCCGGCCCCGGGTGCGTCCGACACATCCGGGGCCGGGCGTCGACGATACGAGGCCCCGGAGCGGACGTTCGATGGTGGCCGGTGGGCGCGGCCACGTCACGATTCAGATGCTGATCGTGCTGCAAACGCTAAAAAAACGCTGCCAGATGCGAGCATCGAGCGCCCGCCCCCGGATCTTGCCGCCGCACAAGCGGGAACGACCATGACACACATTCGCGACCCGTTGCCGGACGGCGAATACCGGGCAACCTGCAAGGAACGCAACGATCTCGCCGCGGCGCTCAACGGCCATGCCGCGGTGTATCCGCGTGCACGGATGACGGTCGATCGCGGCACGGCGATTTTTCATCGGGATGGCGAAACACTGTGGACTTGCGACGTGGTCTATGCAGCCGCACACTTCAGGATCGATCGGGTGTGAGCGGCTGCGCGGTAGGCCAGTGCGATTGGCGGCCCGTCGCCGGGTCGGCCGGGACGACTCCGCGAGACAAAAAAAAGCAGAGAGCGATTCGCTCTCTGCCCAGGTAGAACAACTCGATTGCTCATGCAGATGCGCAGCGCAGTTGCTCACGGCCGCACTTCCGGACGCCATTACTTCGACATTGCATCCTTCGACATCGCATCCTTCGACATCGCGTCCTTCGACATCCCGTCCTTCGACATGTGACCTTCCTTGCTCATGCCGCTCTTGGCCATGTGATCCTTCGCCATGCCGTCCTTTGCCATCCCGTCCACCGTCTGGGCGAAAGCGACAGCGGCGCTCGACATAAGGGCGAGATACAGTGCTGCAGTACCAATCTTCTTCATGAAACCCACTCCGTTGATGAAATAAATGACACTAGGGGAACAAGCCGGCAACGCCGGCATTTTTCGGCCGCGCCCGACGCATGAAGCTGCCCGACGCAAGCCAAATTCGAGTCGGGTGCGTCAGGATCCGCCGAACCAGTTGTATCCTCGGTCGACCCAATAGCCGCCGGGATAGGTGTTGGTCACGAAGATCTCCATGATGTGCTTGGGATTCTTGTAACCCAGCTTGGTCGGC
Source organism: Burkholderia sp. MS455 (assembly GCF_016899445.1). Classification (NCBI taxonomy): domain Bacteria; kingdom Pseudomonadati; phylum Pseudomonadota; class Betaproteobacteria; order Burkholderiales; family Burkholderiaceae; genus Burkholderia; species Burkholderia sp. MS455. Next base: position 1,376,681 of record NZ_CP041779.1, on the reverse strand, counting down.
ATCCTGAGCTTCATCGGGAAACCGTACTTCGCGGGCAAACGTGCTCCGTCGTATTCGAACGCAAGCAGCGTTTGCGGATGCAGCGCCGTCGGCATGTCGATGCTTTCGTAGTAGTCGTCCGCACACTTGAACCCGACGTACTTCGCCGTCGTGTCCGCGCCGGCGCGGCGCAGGAAATCGCCGAACGGCGTGCCGCCCCAGCGCCCTATCGCACTCCACCCTTCAACGCAGATATGCCGGGTGATCTGTTCGGCGCGAGGCAGCGCGTAAAGCTCCGTCAGGGTCCAGCTTCGCCGGCCGGTCACGAGCCCGCTCAATTGCAGCCGATAATCCGACGCGTCGACGTCAGGTACGTCGTCGATGCCGTAGAACGCATTGAACGGAAACGGCCGGGTGATTTGCGCTTCGGTATAAGTCGGCGCAAGACGATTCGGATCGAACAGCATCGCTTGCGCCCGGTCGTTCAGGCGCGAGACGGCGTTCAGGAACGTATCGACCGATTCGTCGTCGGTCAGCGAGCAGCCGGTCAACATCGTCAGGCCGCCCAGCGTCAGCAATCGCTTGCCGAACAGGCGACGCGACGGCAGCGCCAGCTCGCGGCGCGCATCGATCAGGATCGAGGCGCGATCGAGTGTCAGGCGTTTTCCATTTTCGTTACTCATATCGAATTCCTTATCGACCGCGCAGCATCGCGATCAAAGAACGCGGGACCAGCACGACCATCGCCACGTGCACGACGACGAAGGCCGCCATCAGGCTCATCGCGACGAAGTGCACGACGCGAGCGGAGTCGTATCCGCCCATCAGTTCTCTCAGAAGCGGGAACTGCACGGATTTCCAGATCACGAGCCCCGACAGCAACAGCACGACGAGATCGCAGACGATGAACAGATACGCGAACTTCTGAACGGCGTTGTAATGATGCGGATCGTCGTGCGACAGCTTGCCGGTCAGTGCCTTGGAGAGATCCCGCAGGATCGCGCGCGGCGTCACCGGCAGGAATTTCCGGAAGCCGCGTCCGCTTGCCAGATTGATCACCAGATAGGCGAGCCCGTTGAACGCAAAGAGCCACATCGCCGCGAAATGCCATTGCAGTGCACCGCCAAGCCATCCGCCCAGCGTGATGCCCGCGGGAAACGTGATTCCGTCGAAGAGCGGCGACGCGTTGTAGATGCGCCATCCCGAAAGCATCATCGTCGCCGCGGCGATCGCGTTGAGCCAGTGCGTGACGCGCAACCAGATCGGATGGATCGTGCCGCCGCGTCGCACGGGCGTGCTCGTCGAACGTGAATCGAAGTCGGTTCCAGTCATGAAATCTCTCAAACGAATGCGTTACCCGGATTGAAGAAGAACCCGTATCCATCGACCGGGCCGGTTTGCCGCTACTGCCCCCGCCCCGCCAGCGGCAACAGGAACTCCGACAAGCCCGTCAACATGATCTGTACGCCCACGCACAACAGCAGGAACGCCGACACGCGCATCGCGACTTTCGTGCCCTCCGCGCCGAGATAATGCGCAAGCGTGGTCGCCCGGCTATACACCTGCCAGATCACGAGCGACACGAGCGCCGCCACGGCGACCGACACGACGCCGGAAACCAGATAGTCGCCGACGCTATGCGCGCGGTTCGCATGCAGCGCGATGCCGGCCGCGATCGAACCGGGGCCGATCGTCAGCGGCACGGCGAGCGGAAAGAACGCGCGCGCCATCAGGCTCTTCAGGTCGCCGCCCGGCGCGGCCGCGTCGCTGCCCGGCACGTCGGGCCCGTTCAGCATGTGCCATCCCGCGACGGCCACCGCGAAGCCGCCGCCGATCCGCAGCGCTTCCATCGAGATCCCGAAGAAGTTCAATACGGGTGCGCCCGCGAAGAAAATCACCAGCAGCGTGAAGAAGATGTTCGTCGCGACTTTCTTGGCGAGCAGCGCGCGCTCCGCATCGGTGATCGACTGCGTGCGTTCGAGAAACACGAACGCCATGCCGATCGGATTGATGATCCCCACCAGGCCAGTAAAGCCGAACAGGATTTCAGGTATCAGGCGGTCAAACGACATCGAGGTCGATGCTCCATCATCGAAGTGATTCATCGCACGACATTGCGACCGCGACGAGAAACGCGAGCGGTCGACGAATCGGCAGGCATGCCCGGTAAGCAAGCGCTTCCGGCGGCGAGGAAATTGTGGATCGGCCGCCCGACGGCGTGAATCGGCCTGGTCTGAATCTGCGACCCGGTCGCGAAGAAACGCGGCGCCCCGGATACGCCACGCTGGGTGTGGCTCGTCCCGTGCGACGGTTATGTGCGGTTACGTCCGGTTGTACTGCTCGATATCGAGCCCGCCTTCCGACCTCGCGACCAGCACGGCAGCCACGGTATCGCCCGTCACGTTCGCGGCCGTGCATGCCATGTCGATCAGCCGGTCGACCGCCGCGATCACGGCGATCACCTCGATCGGTAGTCCGACCGATGCCAGCACGAGGCTCATCACGACGAGCGCCGCGCCCGGCACGCCTGCCGCGCCGATCGAGGCGAGCGTCGTCGTCGCGACGACCATCGCCATCTGCCCCGTCGACAATTCGATTCCGTAAGCATTGCTCGCGAAAATCGCGACCGTGCCGAGATAGACCGCGAGGCCCGCCATGTTGATCGTCGAGCCGAGCGGCAGCACGAAGCTCGCGATGCGGCTGTCGACGCCGAGCCGCGTCCGGCAGGTCTCAAGATTGAGCGGCAGCGTCGCGGCGCTGCTGGCCGACGAGTACGCGAACAGTTGCACCGGCAACATCTTGCGCAGGAACGGCCACGGCTTGAGCCCGCGCAGCACCAGCAACAAACTGCTGAACACGATCATCACGACCAGCAGCACGACATAGTTGACCGCGACCAGCGAGCCGAGATGACCCAGCGCGGAGAAGCCGTGGTCGGCCGTCACGTAGGCGATCAGCCCGAACACGCCGACCGGCGCGAACTTCAGCACCATGCCGACGAGCCGGAATACGACTGCCGACAGGCTGTCGAAGAACGCGCGCACCGGCGCGCCGCGCTCGCCGGACAGGTTGATCGCGAGCCCGAAGAAAACCGCGAACACGATCGTCGGCAGCAGCGCGCCATCGGCGAATGCCTTGAACGGGTTGGACGGAATCGCGGCCATCAGCGCGTCCTTCAGCGAAGCGGTCGTGCCGAGCTGCGCGGCGTCGATGCCGACCGGCAGGCTGAAGCCCTTGCCGACCCCGGCCAGCGTCGCCGCGGCCATCGCGAGCATGGCGGCGGACGCCATCAGCACCGCGTAGACCGCGATCGATTTCCACGCGATCCGACGCATCGCGGCGAGATCCGACAACGACGTGATGCCGCATACGAGCGACACGAACACGACCGGAATTACGCACATCCGGATCAACGAGATGAAAATGTCGCCGAGCGGTTGCAGCAGCGCGGCGGGCTCGCCGACGAAATGACCGACGGCGGCGCCGAGCAGCATCGCCAACAGGATCTGCTGCCACATCGCGACGCGCGGCAGCGCCGACGGGGTACGCATCTTGTTCATGGAGTCTCCTTCTTGCAGGGCGCCGGCGGTTCGTGCGAGTCGCTCACGAAGCTGCGGCGCCGGGTTGATCGTTCGATTCATTGTCCGGTCCGGCGAGCAATCAGGCAGTAGGACCAGGCCTATTCTTGTGATCGATCGGCTGCGAAAATCGCGACAAGGATGGGAAGGCAAGCAGAAGCGACCGGCGATCGTCGCAATGGAACGGCGGCCATGAACGTCGAACGCGCAAGCACGAATGCCCTGTGCTCGCATCTGGCAGCGTCTGTTTTCCGAACATCAGCCGATATGGAATCGGTCTGCGACCGCGCCCACCGGCCGCCACAGGACATTCGCGCTTGCACGTTCACTCGACCCGGCGAAAAAACGGGCCGCCCGAAACCGGGCAGCCCAACCAGATCACCACATCGGCGGCACCCGCCGCCGATGAAGCCATTGTTGCGTAGCGGGCCGCTGAAGTGAATCAGCCTGGTCCTATCCGGCCGGTGCCATCGGTCAGAGCAGCAGCGCCGCCGTCGCGACGATCGTCGGCCCGATCGCCGCGGCCAGCAGGCCCGGCACGCTGACCGATTCGTCCGTGAAGCCGCGGCGCACGATCGCCAGCCCGGCCGGGTTCGGCGCATTGGCGATAACGGTCAACCCGCCGCCCGCGACGGCGCCCGCCACCAGCATGTACTTCGCCGCGTCGGGCATGCCGGCGATCAGCGAGCCGAGATAGGTGATCGCCGCGTTGTCCATCACGGCCGTCAAGCCGAGCGCGCCGGCATAGAGCGCGTACGCGTCCATCGACGCGACGATCGGCTGCAGCCACCACTGCTGCAGGCCGCCGAGCACGACGAGCCCGCCGAGGAAGAACGCGACGAGCAGGCTCTCGCGCAGCATCAGCGGCGACTGGTAGCGCTCGTACGCGGCCGTGAAGCCGAGGAAGAACAGCAGCAGGCCGATGAACACGACCGGATGATGCGCGCCGAGCACGACGCCCACCAGGAAGCCGACGTGGATCAGTGTGACGCCCGCCGGCACGCGCTCGCCCGTCGCGCCCGACGCCAACACCGGCGCGGCGGCCAACGCGCCGCGCATCAGCGCGATCAGCACCGTCGCGTTGACAAGCACCGCGACTACGGCCTTCCAGCCGAACTGCGTGGCCATGAACGTGCTGTCCCAGCCCCACGCGGTCGCCACCATCAGCACCGGTGGCGCCGCGTACGCGGTCAGCGTGCCGCCGATCGACACGTTGACGAACAGCACGCCGAGCGACAGGTACTTCCAGCGCTCCACGATCGGCGCGCAGAACAGCCGGTCGCGCAGGATCAGCGCGGCGAGCGTCATTGCGGCCGGTTCGGTGATGAACGAGCCGAGCAGCGGAATCAGCGTCAGCGACAGCCACACCACGGCGACGTTCGTATCGACCGGCAGCACGCGCGCGATCCGCAGCACGATTCCGGTGACGGCATCGAGGATCGGCTTGCTCGCCGCGATCACCATGATCGTGAAAACGAACAACGGCTCGGTGAATTCGCGCGATTCCGCGTAGTCGAGCGCGAGCTTCGGGCCTGCCAGCACCGTCATCGCGATCAGCAGCACGAGCGCCCAGAAACCGAACACGACCTCGACCTCGCCGAGGAAATGGAACAGGCCCGCATGGCGCGGATGACGATGTGCGAGCACTTCGAAGCGCTTCGCGAGGAAGGTGTGCAGCAGCGCGAGACCGAAGATGATCGCGCCGGCAAGTTCGACGGTGTGAGGCATGGCGGAGTCCTGGATGGTCCGGCATGCGGCTGCGCCGGGAGGTCAATGATGAGGTGCGAGCGGGCGGGCGCAATGGCCGGCCGTTCGTCGACACACCAAGGGTAGCGTGCGCGTCGCCGTCACTAAATCGGACCAGTCCGATTCCGCCGGGCCTCCCTAATACGTTCTGCGCCCTGCACCTTTTACCGCGCAACGACAGATCCCTGGAAAAAATCTACAGAAAATCGATGCTCTCGAAAGTTGATAGGGCTGCTTATCTTCAACGATAATCGGCGATGTCCGGGGGCTCGTCACCATTCTCCCGGATACCGGCTGTAGTCCGCGGCCATGCAGCTTCTCCCCTTAACGTCACTTCCTTTCACGACCATGAAAAATATGGCGTAATGGAAGCTTCTTTGTTGTGCTAACCGCTTCGACAGCTACGCTGACAGGCTGTGTTTCTCCGGAAGAAGTGGCCGCGGCGGATCGGCGGACGTGTAGCGGCTACGGCTTCGCACCTGGTACGGATGCATTCGCCAACGGCATGATGCAGGCGGATATGCGACGCCAGGATCAGAACGCTGCCTGCCAACGCGAACAACAAAGACGCCGGGATCGGAAGCAAGAGAATCGACAGTCAAGTTCAATGTCCCACGGCAACGACGACTGTGATTCGGCGGGCGTGTCGATTTCGTTTGGCGGGATTTTCGGCGGCGCGTCTTCGAAGCACTGCTCCGGTCATTAGCGTCCTGGCCGGGAGTCCGGGGTAGGCTGTTTGCAACGGGGCTTGCGAGGGTTGCGGACGTCGTGCATCGGTCTGGACGCGGGTCGTAGCACTACCGACGGCGATCTGCGCTTGCTCCGAGCCTCTGCAGCCCGCCGACTGCGCGGCGATTTCCTTCAGTTGTATCTCGGTGACGGTGACGGCGCGTTGAGTGCAGGAAAGTGTTCGACGCGATTCGGGTGTCGCTTGCGGCGGCAGGACGACGGTCAAGTTACCCACGAAACCACTTCGAGCCAGATGTCGTTGTTGTAGACGGCAGCCGATCAGCCCCCTATGCATCTCGTCCTTCGCATCGCGAAGGCCACGCGGCAAATGTTCATCGTTTGGCCAGCCTCTCGAACTCGTCGAATTCGCCAAAGAAGTCCCGCCGCCCCGGAAGTGGGGCGACAGCAAACGAGCCGCTCGCGCGGCCGGCTGGCGCTCGGGGGCGGGCTCTTACAGCACGAGGTCGAAGATTGGCGGACAGTGGGCGCCAGCGGACCAAGGAGAAGCTCGTCACTCAGCACGAAGCCTGCCGCGGTTGTGCCCTTCAACCTGGCATCGGCGTCAGGTCGAAATATTGAGGAACGGGATTTTGGGCGGTGCAAGTTGCCGCAGAATCGTCAAGTGAACATCGAGATTCACTTTTTTCAGATGATCGAAATTCATCTGACCGCCGGCAACCAGCGCCGGCTCAAAGCCATACATTTCATCCGGCCCAAGTTTACCGAGCTCACCGAGTGCTCGGCCAAACAACGGCACCTTCGCTTCATCCTTCAGATCACACTCGTTTCGCGTCTTCGAGCCGAAGAAAGTCTGGACCCTGAAGTCAGGGTTTTTCAGCGGTCCTTTTAGATCGCGCTCCAGTGCGATAAGTGAATGCGTCGGGCATGAGACCGTAAGGCTGGGCCCTGTTTTCTCGCCCCATGCGTATAGCTTGCCGAACGCTGTTCGGGCAATGACATGGTAGCTGTCGACCTCTTCAAAGATCGTGTCCTCCAGCCACATATCAAGAACGTCTTCGTATTCTTCCGGATTTACTATCCAGAACAACCCGTCAGCATAGCTGCTCCACCCCTCTTCTACCCAATATTTCAGAAGCTGAGCGGGTAACTTCTTCTCAAACTTTTCAAAGCTCGCTTGAGGCACCTCGACTCTGCTGGTTGCCTCCCCAAAACTTTCAATGAACAGTTCGAAATCTTCGTCTCTCATCTCATTCCCTTCCCGCGACAAGGTTCGAGCCTGACATTCATCAAAGCGTCACCCTTACCGCTCGAAATTGCATCCCTCGCCCCTCCTTCCATCGTCGAGAGGCGATCGCCTTGATTCCAACTTCCGCCGATAGAGGAATTTACGCTTAAGCTTCCCATACGAGTCGGGTCTGGATGCGCCCAGCCACCTGCAACCATATCAGGCTCATGCAGTGCAGCAAGCTTGCTAGCGATCGTACCGGCCCGCTCGGTCGCCGTACTCATCGCCTCCTTCGCACCCATACCGGAGCTTCTCAAGCTGTCGTAGATGCTGCCCCTGACGTGCTCGACAAAATCACTCCGGGTTGCCTCCTGCATCGCATCGGCCAACGGATTTCGACCAACCGCTTTATATGCGTCCCGAGCCGCCTGAAACTCATTTGCGGTCAAGCTATTGATGGCGTCCTGCTGGCCGCGCAACTGCTTGGCATATTCTCGCAGATATTGCCGTTGTTCGGCCGGCGACAGCTTCTTGAAGCCCGCTTTGTCGTACGGATGGAAGCAAGGCACCTTCTTCTCGGGCAACCGCTCTTTCGGTTTAACGTGTACGCCAGGCTCATTCTCTGGCACCCGCGGAGTCTCCACCTCTGGCGCTTTCGTCACCTGCCCTGCCCGCTCAGCTTCGGCGGCCTTCTCAGCCTTCAAAGCGTCCTCGGCCTTGATCGCCTTTCCCGCGTCGCCTAACTCGCCCAACTTCGCCAACTTCGACAGCTTCGTAGTCGCCAGCGGCAGGGTTGCAACTTCCGCGAGGCCCCGTGTAACAGATTCGGTGTACTGCCCTTTGCTCCAGGGGTCCGTCACCGGCTTGACGATCGCCTTGCCGATATTGAGGGCCGTATTGCCTACCGTGCCAGGCGTAATGTTTCCCACGCGGATATTCTCAGCGAGTATCTTCGCATCTAGTATTGCTGCCTCTCTACCCGCAGGGGTGACGATCGTCTGCGTCAATCCGGCCGCCCCCTTCCCAATCGAATAAGCGAGGTTACCGACGCCCATTACTGCATCTTTGCCGAACCCGAGCAAACCGCGTCCGACCTGTGCACCCTGATCCGTATAGGAGCCGGGCGTCCCTTTGATCTCACCGATCCAACCATCCAAGGTCTTATTTGCGCCGTCAAAGTCGACGACTTTGTCAGCCTCATCGACATTGATCAATCGATCGTTCAAAGCGGCGCGTTGGCGCTCGAGATCTTGAAGCCTCGCACTCGTCCGTTGGCCAGGCGGCGCATCTGGATTCAGCACATCGTCCGCAAACGATTGTGTGAATTTGTTGACTGTCTCGATAGTGCCAGTCGTCCCACCTACGCCTTCTGCATTGCAATTGATCAGGCAATCGCTTCCGTTGCGTGCGACCGGGAGTCCATTGACCTTGACGTTGCTCTGCCCGGAAAGAATCTTGACGTACCCGCTCCCGCCAGACGTTTGAGACACAACACCCTGTCCCGCATCTGCCTTGACTCCTTGGTGTGTGTCTCCTACGCGGTAAACCGGCTTCCCCTGAGCTTTGACGTTCGGAGAGGCCACCTGTTTATTGTTGATCACCGCGAACGTCTCAAAGCCGACAATTTGGTTGCCGACGCGGCAAAAATCCGGCTGGGTGCAGAACGCCTTCCAGTCGCTTTCGTTGGCAATGTGTTGCGAACTACCAGAACGCGATTCATCAGCCGTCTTCTTTGGCAACGTCCCGGGCTTGTAATGCCCAGTTTCGTAGCGACGGACCACTTCCTTGGATGCCCAGTCGTAGGCGTCTCGAGACTGCGAGCCAGGTGGCCCAGGATCATTCCAAAGCGCATCCGCATTTGCAAGCGCACTCTTAGCCTGCTCGAGACTGTCGATCTGGAAGTGTTCGCGAAAGGCATCCGCGGCGTCGCCAGTAATTTCGATCTGGAGCGGCTCGCTCATGCTAAGTCCTCCGCAAGCTCGCCTTCGGGACGCCGCGCAAGGGGCTGATCCGTTGCACCGATTACGATCGATCGGACAGGATTAAAGCGATCAAAGCAGCAACGCCAAACAAGCGAAAGTCGTCGCTTATCAAGATCGATACTCACGGTGTCGATACGGGGGAAAGCGACGTCGCTGCTGCCATCGGCGTAGGATGCAACGGCGATTACCCTCCAGCCAGGAAGACGCGACTCAAAGCGACTGTCGGGTAAGAGATTTGTTAGGCGAAGCGGTTCGTCGCCCCGCAGGTGCGTTGGAAGCGTAAAAGCAGGTGCCGCGACTTGATAGTACGCGGCGTCAAAATCGTCTGGGACGGCAGGACAGCGCTTCGTGAGCCAATCATCATCGAGGGTGCCTTGCCGGTGGACCCGCGGCGCCCACCATGGAGCGATTGGCCCAAGTCCGAAAGCCGGCGACTGCTGAAATGGCGAACGTATGGGTGTAGCAGGATCTTCGATTTGTGGCGCCGGCAGGTCCCGCACCCCAGCAACCGCCGCCGCCATGACTTTTCGCTCTTCGGGCGGCAGTAGATCCAAAGCGCCGTCGTCGGGAAGCCACCCGCAACCCACCGGATTGTCGGGCTTGTGGATCCTTGCAAACGCGTCGGATTGAGCGAGCGGAATCGCGTATCCGCCGCCGAACGCACACTCAAAAGTTAGGGGTACCTCGGTTACCGGTGTGGCGTCGGTCAGACGCCACCCGAGCCAGCGCTTGATGAAGCGTCGCGGGCCGAACAGTTGGACCGAAACTTCGCAATCGCCTATCTGAATCCCCGAGATCCAGCTCTGAGTCGCCTGGGCATCGGGTGCGTGCGCGTGACCAGTTACGCATACGTCCGTCTGCGGTTTGTACAGCACTCGATCGCCCGGCTGGATCAGCATTGCCCTCACCGGGTCGTCCCCGCGGGGTTCATCGTACTGGTCGCCATCAACTACCGGCTCTTGCTGAGGAGCGCGGGTGGGAGTCACGCCATTCCCGCCGAGATCGAATGTGCCGCGTACAACGAGGACATCGAAGGTGTGACCACTATCGCCAACCTTCGGGAACCAAGCATGCGGCAGACCAGAATGGTTCTCGACCGCGGCCATCATTCGCCACCATCAACACTGGCGTCCGGCGCCGGGGTAGGTGATGGCGCAGATTGGGCCGACCCGCTATTCAGGTGGACGTCCCGCGGTGCGTCGGCTCGTATCGTCTGATTGGCTGTTAGATGGATGTCTTTCGCGCTCAGATAGATCGCATCCGACGTCAAGACAATACGCGAGTCCCCAACCACCAGTTCGATCTTGTCGCCGGCATGAAGCGTCAACGTTTTGCCGACGTCGACCCGCTTGTTCATACCGACTTGTTCGAACTGGGCCAACCCGACAGACGTGTTCATGGCCCCGCCCACGGTGACTTGGTAACCTGCACCGATGGTGAGCGCCTTTGCAAGCCCGATCGTTTCGGCAGCAGCGAGAAAGACGGTTTCCGCTTTCGCTCCATGGATCGTGATTGTTTCGTTTCCACCGACGGTTTCTTGTCGGTTCTCCCCGATAGAGATCGTTTCGTTCTGATCAACCCGCTCGGTTCTGTTTTGGTGGATCGTTATCGCCTCGTTGCCGTCCACCGTCTCGGTACGGTTCCGATGGACCTGCGTCGTCTCATCTCGATCGATAGTTTTGGTGCGATCGTTGCCGACCCAATGCGATTCATCGTGCTCGACCTCGATGCGCTGATCCTTCTCGGCGTGCAGCCACACTTCTTCGGCACCCTTCTTGTCCTCGAAGCGGATTGCGTTGGCCGTGTTCACGTTCCCGGTCTTGGTCGAGCGTGTGAGAATTCCGCTCTGAGTCGCGTTCGCCGGCAAACCCCACGGCGGCATGTTTGCCGAGTTGTAAACGCTCGAGATGATCAGGGGTCGATCTGGATTCCCGTCGAGGAAAATTACGACCACCTCGTTACCTATCCGCGGAATCTGAATCATCCCGAACCCGCTGGCGGCCCACGGTTGCCCGACGCGCACCCAACATGAACTCCCCTGATCGCGTTTGCCCAGACGATCCCAGTGGAACTGCACCTTCACGCGGCCCAGACTGTCCGTGTAGATCTCCTCGCCCTCAGGGCCAACGACGACCGCCGTTTGCGGGCCGATGATCGACGGCTGCTCGATCGTGAACGCTGGACGATAGGGAATCTTCTTCCGGATGCAGGTGAAACTGCACTGGTAGGTCGCTGCGCCCTCGCCGGCCTGATAGTTGTTCGTGCCGTTATGCGTAACAGTCGTCAACAAAAACTGCCGGTCTTCGGGTTTGGCGTTGCTGTGGTCGTAGTGATCATCGAGTTCGAAATACTGGCAAGGCGACAACCGGCGGCTCGTGCTTGTCCCGATGAAGATCTTGCTATGCGCGGCAAGCGCCTGCGTCCGGAAACGCGTCAAGGCCTCGCCGCGATCGCTGTCTGGAAAGCCATGCTCTCCGAGGTAGTCGTAGACTTCGTACGACGGCACCTCGCCCTGGTTGACTTCCGTGCCCCCGGACACAAACCGGCGCGCGTGCGGCACCTTGTAGTCGAAGGTCTTCAGACCGACGGTGGTGGACTCGAGCTGACGGCTCGCCTGAAATGACGTAATCACCGCCAGATTGTCGAGCGCCTCGCCCTTCGTGTACTGCAGGACCGGACTTCGGCCGCTGATCGGCTTCGCGGCGATCGAGTTGTCCGTGATGATGAGCTTGTGGTTGTCCTTCGCGTGTTCGAAGAAGAAAAACAGCCCGTCTTCCTGCATCAGCCGTTCGACGAATTCCAGATCCGTCTCCCGATACTGCGTGCAGTAGCTGCGATTCTTCGTCGCCTTCGACAACCTGAATTCGAACGATGCGATCTTTCCGTATTCGCGAAACACCTTCGAAAGAATCGCTTCGGTACTCTCTTCCTGAAAAATCCGAATGTCGCGGCTGCGCGAAAGCATCCAGAGCCATGGCACGATGGTCGCGCTATAGACCGTGAAGCTGCCGTCGTGGTCAAGGTGCGTGAAGTTGGCCACGTACCCATGGAAATACCGTTCCTCCGAGCTCGCCAACGCATCGGTGAGCTGTAACGTAATCGTCACAGGCTGGCCGATCAGCTTTTTCAGTTCGATATTCGAATCTTGAGAAGCGAGTCGAACGTGGAACTCGAAATTTTGAGATAAACCTTCGGTACCGTGAAAATCGACCAGCACCAGATCAGACCGCCCTTTCATTGGCGTCTGGATGGTGAACAAGCGATTGCTCTGCAGCCCAAAAAAGCCTGGAATATCTGACAGTTGCATGGCGCCCTCGGAACCCCGCATCGGAACGGCAGGATATTATTCGTCGTGGGATTTTAAACTGCCTGCCCCGGGAAGGATCAAGTTTTGCGTTTCTTGTACCTTGAATATGGGGACGGAGCCGCACGGAAGGTGAATGGATAATCTTCTGCCCCATTACGAATACGAGATCGGTCTGCTGTTGCGTGGCGTTGCCGAATTTGCGCGACGCTATCCGAAGATTGGCGCCCGATTAGGCATCGCCAATGGCCAAGGCGATCTGCACGTCGACCGAATGATCCAGACGTTCGCGCTGCTCGCCGCCCGTGTCGACGCGAAGCTCGAGGACACCTACCCCGAGTTCACCGAATCGCTACTCGAAATGCTGTACCCGCAATACCTGCGCACCGTGCCCGCCTGCGCAATTGCCCAGTTCGATCCGACCAACCTGTTCGGTCAACTTACGGTGCCCTTCACGATGCAGCGCGGTACGTTGCTCGATGCGAATGCGGCACCGTGCCGGTTTCAAACCACCTACGATGTCACGCTGGCGCCGCTACGGATTCACTCCGCACGTTTTGCCCCGGCCACGATGGTGCCCGCGGCTGTCCGCCTGCCGGCCAACGTTTCCGCCATCCTTTCGATCACGTTCGAAAGCGCAACGCCTACCGAGACGTTCGATGGCGCGATCCCGTCTGGCGCGGTTCGTATTCACTTGGCGGGTGACCGCGCCCGCATCGCCGCGCTTGCCGACGCGCTTCAGTTGCGTGCCAGCGCGGCGTTTGTCGAGGTCGATCAAAGGGGCCGGTGGGCGGCATTATCAAAAATCCCGATCGAATCCGTTGGCTTCGGCGAGAACGAACGGCTGTTGCCGAAAGAATCGACCAGCACGTCGGACGCATTCCAAACCCTGATCGAGTCCTTCGCGTTCCCCGAGAAGTTCGATTTCGTCGACATTGACCTGGGGCGAATGCGCCGCGCTTCGCGTGCGCCGGACGCGCGACGGATTACGTTGCACCTTGCCATTCGCGACGTGCCAACGGGATCGGCTGCCGCTCAGGCACTGCACGACCTGGACGTCACGTCGTTCAAACTGTTTTGCACGCCGGTCGTCAATCTGTTCAAGCGAGACGCCACGCCCATCCAGCTGACGACCACCGATCGGGTGCACCCCGTGACGCCCGAGCCGCTGGAGACCGGCACGCCGCTCGACGTGTACTCGATCGATGCCGTTCATCTGGGTGATCGGACGCAGTCCGAACTCGAAAAGGGAGCGCCTTCCTCCGCTGCGGCTTCACGCACGACCGTGCTGCCGTACCGCGCGTTCAGCCATGGCCGGAAACCTGATCCTGTAATTGCTTACTGGACTGCGTTCCGGGATCCGGATGCAGCGGCAGGCAATGCACGTGCCCCGCTGCTGCTGTCGCTCGTCGGGCTGGAAGGTAACACCGCCCGGGTAAAGCACCCGCAAATTGACGTCGACGTCACGGCCACCAATGGAGAACTACCTTCGCGGCTACCGATCGGCGCGCCGGACAGCGACCTCGTTCATGAAGGCGCCGCGCTGGCTTGCCCCATTCGGTTGCTCACGCGGCCGACTCTGCCGAGCGCGCTTCCGCGTGGGCACGATGCGTTGTGGCGAGTCGTGGCGGGCATGTCGTTGCATCCGTTCGATCTGACGCAGACTGGCCTGAAGGCATTCAAGGATTTCTTGCGGCTGCACGCACCGCGCGCGAGCATCGTCGCTCAACGCAGCATCGACGCGATCGCCGGGCTGGACTACCAACCTGCGAGGAAGTGGATGTCGCTCGACGGTCAGTTCCCGTCGTTCGTGCGTGGTGTCGAGATCATCGTGTCGCTCGATGAAAGCATGTTGCGCGATGTCACGTTGCACCTGTTCGCACGAATGCTGGATCTGCTTTTCGCCCCATACGCACCGACGAGCAGCTATGTACAGCTCATCATCCATTCGTCGCAAACGGGACACGAACTGCACCGCTGCCCGGCGCAATCCGGAACGCGGCCGTTGATCTAGTCAATGCAGATAGCCCACCAGGATGCCGGCGCCGGCGCCCGCCTGCAAGCCAACCGTCGTGCCGCCCATCAGCAAAATCGCGGGGGCATGCGCAATCGCGATCTCGGCCAGCCACGTCATCGCCGGATTCGACAGGCCAAGGGCAAGCTGCGCCGAATTGACCCCCAGGATCATCGCCGAGCCAGCCTTGCCGTAGCCGATGCCGACGCCGCCGTCGAGGTACACCGTAGCGCCCTGAAAATCGCTTTTGGTCAACTCGGTGCCGCTGAACGCCGGCGCCATGTAGATGAGCCCCGCACTGTCGAACGATTTGAGAGAGCCGGCCCCGCCGACCTCGTGCCCGGCGATCTTGGGTATCTTGATCTCCGGCAGGGAAAATCTCGGGAGCTTGATCTTCGGGAGGCGAAGGCCGAAACCGATACCCACACCTACGCCGCCGTAGTAAAAATCGGTCTCATTTCCACCGGGGTCAGCAAGAACGATTGTCCCGCCCGACGCGACGACGAATTCAATGCTGACGCCACCCGTCGCACCCGTCTTATAGCTCCAGTTGCTTGGTCTCAGAATTGACACGGCCAATCCTCTCAGAGATTGTTATTTTTTTGACGGAAGATTCATCGCTGCGAAGAAGATGAATCCGATGCCGAAAATCGTGGCCATCAACGTCCAGTTCCACACGGCGCCGAACCGATCAATCGTGGCTGTGCGGGCGGGCGCCTCTGGCTGATACAGGACGGTGACCTTGTCACCTACCTTGGTACCAAAGATCATCCCGCCTTGCGGATAAGACACGCGTTCGCCTGTTTTCGTCACGAACTCGATCTGCGGGTGGCTGCCACCGGCGTTGAGGCTGACCACCTCGCCAGGCACGGCGACCGCAGTCTGCAGGAACTCGCGCGTCGACCATCCGATGTAAGCCGCGATCACGAGAAAAACGACCCCGATCGCAATGCCTGCAATTGCCTTGAACATGAGCCCTCTCGATTTCTGTTATTCGACATGCGGCACCCCTTCAGTTGCGGGTCTGTGCGCGATTTTAGCGCATTGCCGCACACCGGCCACCGAGGCGCTAGACGGACGGTTACCGATTTCGGATCGCGTTTAGCCGGTCCGCTACGTCCGCGCCTCGACCGTCATTTCCGGGCAGTTTCGTGCCGCCGTTTCCGACGCGTCTTGTCTGTCGTCGTGATGCTGCTGGCACTGAAAGGGTAAGCCCCGGCGAAGTCATCTTGACGGGACCGATCGTCGAGATGGTCAAGCGTCGGCTGGAATCCAGCGATGGGGCAGCAGCTGTGCGATGTCGATAGCACGGTGGGTCGGCAACCGGGTCAACACGTCTTTCAGGTAAGCCAACGGATCGTGTCCGTTCAGTTGTGCGGAGCGGATCAACGTCATGATCGCGGCTGCACGCTTGCCCGCGCGCAGCGATCCGACGAACAACCAGTTCGACCTGCCGATAGCCCATGGGCGGACCTGGTTTTCCACCCAGTTGTTGTCCGCTGGCAGATGCCCGTCGTCCAGATAGCGCGTGAGCGCCTCCCAGCGTTTCAGACTGTAATCGAGCGCCTTGGCAATCGCCGAGCCCTCGGGGACACGTTGTCGCTGCTCGAGCAGCCAGGCGTGGAGTGTGTCCGCGATCGGTCGAGCCCGTTCCTGACGCACGATACGTCTTCGGTCGGGTTCAAGTGCCACTACATCACGTTCCACTTCGTACAGCGCGCCGAAGTACCGCAGCGCCTGCGCGGCGAGCTCGCTTTGGTGCTTGACGTGCAGGTCGAAGAACTTTCGGCGGGCGTGGGCGAGGCATCCGATCTCGGTGATCCCGTTTTCGAAGCCAGCCTTGTAGCCGCCGTAGTCGTCGCACACCAGCTTGCCGCGCCATTCGCCCAGGAAGGCGCGCGCGTGTTCGCCGGCACGACTGTCGGCGAAGTCATAGATCACCGCTTTCAGATCGGTGAACTGCGTGGTGCTGTACGCCCATAGATAGGCGCGATGGGTCTTGCCTTTGCCCGGTGCGAGCCTCTGTACCGGCGTCTCGTCGGCGTGCAGCACGTGCTGCTGCAACAGTTCCTGCTGGAGCGCGTCGACCAGAGGCTGCAATCGCACGCCGCATACCCCGACCCAGGCACCGAGTGTCGATTGCGGTATCGCCAAGCCCGCACGTGCAAAGATGCGCTCCAATCGATAGAGCGGCAAGTGATCGGCGTACTTTGCCACCAGCACCCACGCGAGCAGCGCAGCAGTCGGGATGCCCTTGTCGATCACCTGCGGCGCAACCGGCGCCTGCACCAGCGTCTCACATGCTTTGCACACCCACTTGCCGCGGATATGCCGCTCGACCTTGAACACGCCGGGCGTATAGTCCAGCTTCTCGCTGACGTCCTCGCCGATGCGTACGCGCTGGCAACCACACGCGCAGGTTGTATCGTTCGGTTCGTGATGGATGTCGGTGCGGGGGAACTGCGGCGGCAGAGGTGCACGTTTCGGTTGCTGACGCGCCTGGCTGGCTCGCTTCTCCGGTTGCAGCGCTTCGAGCTCGGTTTCAATCGCCGCCAGATCCGCGTCGATCGCTTCGTCGAGCAGGCTCATTTGCTCTTTGTTGAACTGTTCGCTGCGCCTACCGAACTGCTGCCGCTTGATGATCGACAGCTCGTGCGTGAGCTGATCGATCCGCGTTTGCCGATACCGCAGCTCCCGCTCCTTCTCATCGACCTCGCGGTCCTTCTCCCTAACCTCGACGATCAACGCCGCAGCCAAGGTGCGGAGCTGTTCGGGACTGAGGGCGTCGAGGTCGGATGGCAGGTCCATGGCAACCAGTCTGCCAGACGCCAACCCGATACGGAAGCGGAACAGTTTACGTCCGGCACAGCATCATAGGACGGTGATCGCGTGGTCCGGCGTGAGCGTGCGCCACGGCAATCCCGCCACCAACGCGCGCAACTGCTCCGGATTCAGCGGCAGCGCGATCGCTTGCTCACCGTTGGTCCAGACGAATCGCCCCTTGTTCAGACGCCGTGCGGCAAGCCACACACCCAAGCCGTCGTAGACCAACACCTTCATCCGCGTCGATTGCCGGTTGGCAAACAGATATGCATGGTGCGGCCGCACCGCGCCGAACACCTTGACCACGTGCGCCAGCAACGTATCGACGCCGGCACGCATGTCGACCGGCTCCGTCGCCAGCCAGATGGTATCGATGCGAATCATCGCAGCCAGTCCTGTAACCACGTCGCACATTCGCCGGCCGCTGACACGGGCCAGCGCACCGTGACCGTCGCGGCTCCCCGATGGATTTCGATCCGGATGTCAGCGCAACCCGATGCGTTAGCCGGTGCGTCGAGTTGCAACGGAACGAATGCGGCAGGAACGCCCTTCGTTTCGACAGACTCCGCAGGCGCCCCCGACGCCTCTCGCGTAGCCGCCACCCATCGACGCAGCAGATTGGCATTCAATCGGTAGTGCAGCGCCACCGCCGCAATCGACACGTGCGGCTGCATCGCCGCGCGGATCGCCTTCTCCTTGAATTCCTTGCTATGTCGCCGACGACCCCCGGTCGGGCGAAGCTTGTCGTCAAGTGGCGTTGCCTTCGTCATCATGTACACCTGTCCATCAAAAATTTTAATGGACACGATGCTCCTTGCTTTCAATGGCCGCCTTCAAGATGACTTCGCCGGGGGCTTACACTGAAAGCAGGTACAGCTCAAGATAAAAGAGAACTCACTTGCCAAATGGCTACAAGAAACGGCTCAGGTCACGACTTCGACGCGGTTGCGCGCGAACTAGGCCTGACTCATATCGTCTGGTTGCCGGATAACGGCCGCCGTGACCTCGCCAAAAAGGATGTCCTATGCGGCGAAAATCCATAAACGTCCAGGCGGTGAGCGAGACGGCGACTGGATTCCTCGTTCTCCCTCCCCCGCGCAATCAACCTGCACAACCTCGACGCTGTGCGACGCGAAATGGCGCGCGTCTACCGGGACATGCGATTGAACCGAATTGACAGTCAGGATGGCGCGCGCTTCGTTTTCGCGCTGTCGCAGATCGCGAAGATATTCGAGATGTGCGACCTTGATCAGCGTATCGACCGTCTGGAGCAGCATACCAGGGCGTCCTGATCGGGCACGGTGGCTTTGTGCCGCCCTTATAGGATGCAGGTTTCGCTTTCGCAACCGATTCGATCATCGAATCGCACGGCGCGCAGTCGGTTCCCTGCTGCGCATCTGACGCGCTGACAGGGCCTCTCAGCGGGGGACGTGGCAGTACGCGACTCGTGAGGCGTCCAGCCCATTTCGACCTTGAAACATTTTCCTCTCGTCAAAGTGCGTTTCGTCATCTTCGAGGTGCGGTTGCAATGCCCACATCGTAAACGCAACGGGTGGCATGCGACTTGCAGCATGGCTAAGGCGCGCAGTAAGCCACAAAGATAACCATCGGGCGAACGAACGGCCGGCAAGGTGTCGCGACTTCGTTCGCGGCCGTCTCGCGCGACTGTCCAGGTACGGGGTGACCACCATGCATGACCATCAATCCTTTGTTGTGCAGAGCGCACATGCTGCCGAAAGCATTACGTCGCCACAAACTCACGACGGCAGCGGCTTCCTCATCGTGTTGCTCCTGCTTTACTTCATTCCGTCCATCATCGCGTTTCGACGGCATCACCACAACCGAACCGCGATCACGGCGCTAAACGTGCTACTCGGGTGGTCCGTGATCGGCTGGATCGCAGCGCTCGTGTGGGCACTGACGGCGGTCACCGTTCAAGCGAATGCGAACGGGCCGTGACGACGCGCGGGGCATTTAGAGTGAAATGCCCCACGCGTCTACCAAAGCAGCGGCATCGGTAGACGTCGCGTGGAGATCACTGCTCGACAGCATGTCGGCAGTTATCAAAGCTCGCCATTATCAAGGTGGGTATTCAGGGGGAAACAATGAAAATGGCGATGTATATCATGTGCGGCATCGCATGCGTTTTTGTAACCATGTTGATCGTCGTCGGGGCAACGATGTCACCAGAAAGAAGTGCAGCATATGATCAGCAAGCACGTGTTGAAGCAGCGTGCGATCAAATGATCGCCGATAGCGCATTGGGGAGTGAGCGCCGCATGACACGGCATATGTGTGACCTGATGAAGGAAAAGGCCGCTGAGGATATTCGTAAGTCCCCGTAAAGGGGGCAGTGAACGCATTGCAATCCAAAATGAAGCTTGGGAGGACAACGTACCCGTTGATCTCTACAGACCGAGCGCCTCCAGTTCCGCGTCCGTAAGGTGCGGATACTGTCGTTTGAGACGCGCTTTCAGATCGTCCAAATTATCCGGAAACGGCGCTGCCTGAGGCGGTGTTTCTGCCTGCTGCGTGTTGCGCGCTACGTCTGTTCGTTTGGCGTCGACATAGGTGCCTTAAGGGGCGTCGCCGGCCGGGCTTACTGCACAGTGCGGAGCCGATTAACCGGACATTCTTCGTCACATTGAGAGCCTATCCGGAACTTTGTGTGTGAGGCATAAACTGATGGCCAAGGAGCCACTTTATGCCACGCAAACGCAAGGAAGAAGTGACGATTGAGCCGGGCAAGGGCTTGAACCTGGACCCGGAACTGATCAAGCAACTGGTGCCCGGGACGCTGGACCGCGCAACGATCAACGAGCAGCTCGCTGCGCTCAAGAAGGCGATCTTCGAGCGCGCGCTGGGCGGCGAGTTGACGCACCACCTGGGCTACGAGAAGGGCGAAGCCAAGCCGGTAGGCCGCACGAACCATCGCAATGGCACCAGCCGCAAGCGCATCGCGACCGACGACGACCTGCTCGACGTCGAGATTCCGCGCGACCGCGAAGGCACCTTCGATCCGGTGCTGATCGCCAAGGGCGAGCGACGCTTCACCGGCTTCGACGACAAGATCATCGCGATGTACGCACGCGGCATGAGCGTGCGGGAGATTCAGGGTTTCCTGCTGGAGATGTACGGCATCGAGGTGTCGCCGGACTTCATCAGCACGGTGACCGATGCCGTGATCGACGAAGTGCGCGAATGGCAGCAGCGGCCGCTCGAGCCGATGTACCCGGTCGTGTTCTTCGACGCCTTGCGAGTCAAGATCCGCGACGAAGGCGTCGTGCGCAACAAAGCGATCTACCTGGCACTGGGCGTGCGCCGCGACGGCACACGTGACGTGCTGGGCCTCTGGATCGAGCAGACCGAGGGGGCTAAGTTCTGGCTGCGGGTGGTGAACGACCTGAAGCTGCGCGGCGTGCAGGACATCCTGATCGCCGTGGTCGATGGCCTGAAGGGCTTCCCGGAAGCGATCAACACGGTGTTCCCGGAAACGACGGTCCAGACCTGCATCGTGCATCTGATCCGGAACTCGCTGGACTTCGCCAGCTGGAAAGACAGGAAATCGGTCGCAGCGGCGCTCAAGGAGGTCTACCGGGCACCGTCGGCCGAAGCAGCCGCCGTGGCGCTGGATGCGTTCGATACGAGCCCGTGGGGTACGAAATACCCCCCGATTGCCGCACTCTGGCGCCGGGCCTGGGATCAGGTGATTCCGTTCTATGCCTTCGCGCCCGACATCCGGAAAATTGTATATACGACCAACGCGATCGAGTCGCTGCACATGCAGCTTCGGAAGATCATCAAGGCGCGCGGCCACTTCCCGTCGGACGAGGCCGCGCTCAAACTGATCTGGCTGGCCCTGCGCAACGTCGTTGCCAAGTGGACCGGCTCCCGGCACGATTGGAAGAGCGCCATGACCCAGTTTGCGCTGCTTTACCCGGAACGATTCAACATTGGAGTCTGAATCTCAACCCGCCTCACACACGAAATTCCGGATACCTCCGTCATCATCATTTTGGGGCAGGACGCGAACAATTCGAGCATAACGACGCGTGTGAGCTGCGAAGCTCCATGTGAGTTCGCAAAATCCGAGCTTATGTCTGGCGACGCCATCCTCAAGACGGAGACCCTTCGTGTCACGCCTGACTCAATTTTTGGAGCCATGTTGACCGACGCGATATCCGGCCAACTTGTCCCGTACGGTCGAAATGAGACTTCCCGGTCGATTTTATCTTCCCCTGCACCCGCGGCTACGACATCGACTACCGCAGCCAATTTCGCTTCATCCGATACACCGGCAGCGTTGCCTCAACAATCTCAAGGTGCCGATGCTTCGCTGCAGCAGACGAGCTTCGATTGCAGCAAGGCAAAGTCGATTCCCGAATATTTGATCTGCCATGATCCTGATCTCGCGGCCGCCGATCGTGACCTTGCGGTTGTCTACCGACAGGCGAAAGACGCCGTGGTCGACAAGGCGGCATTCACCGAGCGCACGCGGAAGCAATGGAACTTTAGGGAGAAGAACTGCCGTGACAAGGAATGCCTGTTGTCCTGGTACGGGTATCAGAAAAGAGTGCTGACGAAGATTGCCCAGACCGGCGACGTGAGCGTGCAGGATCAATGACGTTGAGCCGCGGTTTCGACGCAATCTCTATGCGCTGATAGCGATCTGTCGATATGTTCAGCGTCGCGAGGATCTTCGCAATGATTCTGTACAACAAGCTCGTACTCTGTCACCAATTCGCTGCAACGGAGCGAGCGTTTCGAGTATGCAACAGGTGTGTCGCTCTTCCGAGGCTCACACATGCACTGTTGAACGGTTGCCCTAATGAAGTAGCGCAATGCGGTCCTGATCTGTCCACCAACCTGACGTATGCGAAGCGTATGCGGGACTTCTTGGCGCATCAATACTTCGCTGTCGATCCCGCACGGACGTGGGACACGATTCAAAAAGACCTTGGGCGGTTGCTGAACTGCGTTGCAATTCTTCAGGCCCTGCTGCCTTGAGTGAACACTTTCTTTGGGACACACTACGGTACACAAAGGCCCTGTCAATCCGACGGGGCCTTGTCACATAAGGGATTCTGAGTGGTTACTAGGTTCTGTATCGAGACGCGATCCTGAAATCCACCGAGCGCGGCGCGTGCATTTCAAAACTTGTGTACGACATGGTCCTCGCCCCGAATTAATGAAATCAGGTTACATAGAACTCCAGTACGGAGTCGCGCGTCGAGGCAGGCAACCGCAGAAGCTTGATCAGACTGGCCCGCCCTACACGATTCGAACGTGTGACCTACGGCTTAGAAGGCCGTTGCTCGTGTAGCGCCGCGCCTTGCCGGGCGCGGCTTGTATCCAACTGAGCCCTTCCTATTCACACTGCATTCACACCGAGCGACCTCTACCCGGAGGTTGCATGGCAACGATCAGCAAGATTCCAGCCGGATGGCTCTGCCAAGTCCGTAAGCGGGGATACCCGCACCAATCCAAGACATTCGCCGTCCGCACCGACGCCGTAGCATGGGGCCAAACGACCGAAGCCGCCATGAATCGGGGACTGTTCGTCAGTACGGACGAAGCTGACCGCACCACCGTAGCCGACCTACTCGACCGATACACTCGCGATGTGTCCCCGACAAAACGCAGCGGCGGAAGCGACAAGGGCCGTGCTCATAAGGTCACGAAGCAACTCGGAGCGTACAAGCTGACCGCCCTTACCTCGTCTCATCTCGTCGGCTACCGCGACGCCCGGCTCAAGGAGGTGTCGCCGCAGACAGTCATCCACGAGCTGAACCTATTGAACCGGGCGCTCACGCTGGCGACCCGAGAATGGGGCATCGTCCTGCCTGCTGGCATCCCGAAGGTCATCAAGCCAAGGAAGCCGCAAGGCCGGGATCGGCGGCTTCACCCTGACGAGATACAGGCCATCATCGACGCTACGGAATCGCCCGACCTTCGGGACTTCATCCGGCTCGCCGTAGCAACCGGCATGCGGCGCGGCGAACTCGCGTCTCTGCGATGGGAGCACATCAATCTTGACCGACGCACCGCGCATCTACCGCTGACGAAGACGGACACGCCCCGCACCGTACCGCTGTCCAGCGTCGCTACAACCGTTCTACAGGCCCGCAAGGACGCCGGGTACACCGTACCCTTCGCCGTCACGAGCTATCGTTGAAAGTGGTGTATGCGGCGTAGGGTTGAGGCAGGAGAAGGCGGTGGCGATTGAAGGAGAATGTTGCTTCTCACGGTAACACTTCCTCAATCGAACTCCACCACCATGGCGAAACTTACGCAGGATACGAGCGGCAGTCAAACAACAGAAGCAGACATCAAGGGTACGCCCGGCCTGGACGATCTGATCCAGCAAGGGGCGCGGCGGATCATCCAGCAGGCAATCGAGGCGGAACTGGCGGCAATGCTCGAACAGTATTCGAATGTGAAGACGATCGATGGCCGGCGCGCTGTCGTGCGCAACGGGTACCTGCCAGAGCGCGAGATCGTCACGGCAGTCGGTCCGGTGCCCGTTCAGGTGCCGAAGGTCCGCGATCGTTCGGGCTCCGGCATCAAGTTCAATTCGACGATCGTGCCGCCCTATGTGCGCAAGTCGCCGCGCGTGTCATCGTCGCTGCCGTGGCTGTACCTGCGAGGAGTCTCAACCGGCGACATGGGCGACGCACTGTCCGAGCTGCTCGGCGAACAGGCTAAAGGGCTGTCAGCGAGCGTCGTGAGCCGCCTGAAGGCCGCCTGGTCAGAAGAGTACGAGAAGTGGAACAAGCGCGACCTGTCCACCTCGCGCTGGGTCTACTGGTGGGCCGACGGCATCCATACGCAAGCCCGCGCAGAGGATTCGGACGGGCAGTGCCTGCTGGTGATCATCGGCGTGAAACCGGACGGCAGCAAGGAGCGCGTGGCGCTCAACGACGGCTATCGCGAATCGAAGGAATCCTGGAAAGAGCTGCTGCTCGATCTGAAGAAACGAGGTCTGCAGGCGCCGCCGCTGCTTGCCGTCGGCGATGGCGCGATGGGGCTGTGGGCGGCGCTTGAAGAGGTGTTCCCGCAGACACGGCACCAGCGCTGCTGGTTTCACAAGATCGGCAACATACTCAACGTCATGCCCAAATCGCAGCACGGCAAGGCCAAGGTTGCGCTCGCCGAGATCTGGAATGCCGCGACAAGAGCCGACGCAATCGCCGCGTTCAACCAGTTCGTCGACACGTACGCGGCCAAGTACCCAAAGGCCGTCGAGAAGCTCACGAAAGACCGCGACGCACTGCTCGCGTTCTACGACTTCCCGGCCGAACACTGGCAGCACGTGCGGACCACGAATCCGATTGAATCGACGTTCGCGACGGTGCGCCACCGCACGAGCCGCACGCGCAACTGTCTGTCGCGCTCGACCTTCCTCGCGATGGCGTTCAAGCTGATCGAAGCGGCCGAGCAGACCTGGAGGAAGATCCGCGGCGTCGACAGGATCGAACCGCTTCTGAAGGGCATTCCCTTCAAGGACGGCACCCCGGTGATGGAAAGCACACCGGCTCCTCAAGCGCTAGCCGCCTGATCATGCCGCCCGACCCGCGTACACCAGTCTTGACGATTGCTCCGCCGTCACCGCAAACGCCCTGACACGGGCATTCTGTCGTGCCGTGCAGAGAGCGCGTGGACTGCACGAGTCCACATGTCGAGTGCTGGAACGTCCCGTCGATCCGCAGTGGCTCGTCGGCATCCGATTGCACGACCTGCGCCACGAGGCGACGAGTCGCTTCTTCGAATTGGGATTGCAGACAGTCGAGGTCGCCAGCATCACCGGCCACAAGACGCTCGCCATGTTGAAGCGATACACGCACCTCCGGGCGGAAGACCTCGCTCTTAAATTGGGCTGACACCCGCCACGAAACAGCAACACTCGGGCGGCATAGTTGCCGTTCCGAGCAAGAGCAGCATGACTGCCCGCGCCTGCAACCTCACATGGAGAACAGGCATGGGCACTATTCAATCACGCTCCCGACGCAGCGGCATACGCCTACAAGCGACAATCCGCATCAAGGGCTTCCCGACACTCTCCCGCGCGTTCGGGGACAGGACGGATGCTGAGACATGGATTGCCGACCAAGAGGATTTCATCCGCCGCCGCATCCACACGGCGAAGATGGAAACCGAGCGCCAACGAATCGCCGCCGAATGTGAAGTTCAGTACCGCACGCTGGGCGATCTGATGCGACGCTACCTCGCGACCGTTACGCCCGGCAAGCGTGCCTCCGACCAAGAAGCAATCCGCATGAATGGCCTTCTCAAGCATGCGATAGCGGACTGCCCGATCCTCAACCTCGACCGCCAACGCATAGCGGAATGGCGAGACACTCGCCTGCTGACGGTCAGCGGATCGACAGTCAGGCGGGACATGACATTGCTCGCGCACGTCATCAAGATCGGGATCGAGGAATGGTCTGCACCGCTGACACAGAATCCGTTCCGAGCAGTACGTCGTCCCGCAGAAGGACCGCCACGGGACCGACGCTTGAAGCTGGGAGAGCAAGCCGCACTACTCTCTGCGTGTGATGATGCCCGCGCTCCGTACCTGCGCCCGGTAGTTGAACTAGCCCTCGAAACAGCAATGCGGCAATCCGAGCTTGTCAGCCTCGCTTGGCAGCGCATCAGCTTGTCCGGACGCTACGCCTATCTGCCCGTGACGAAGAACGGGACAGCTCGCGGCGTGCCCCTGTCTTCGCGCGCCATCGAGATACTTGCGACTCTCAGCAGAGGCGGGAATGGTACCGGGGCAGTGTTTGCGGGCGTAACCGCTGAGGCAGTGAAGCGCGCCTTCATCCGCGCCATACGGCGCGCCGGCCTCGACAACCTCCGATTCCACGATCTGCGTCATGAGGCGACCTCGCGATTCTTCGAGCGCGGGCTGACCGTGCCGGAAGTAGCCCGCATTACCGGGCATAAGACGTGGGCTATGCTTGAACGGTACACCCACCTGCAACTTGACGACGTAGCAAGACGGCTGGACAGCCGGGCCGATCCGGCTGTAACGCCGATGACCATCGAGCAATTGACGCACGAGCTAAGGCGACTTGTAGCAAGCGCGGATAGAGTGCTACCAGAGCGCCCACACCAACCTTGAGCAGCCCGGCCGAGGGAGTCCAGCTACTTTGTGTTGGATAGCGCTGGAGGTCAGTTTGCCGTTGCGCGAAGCCGAGCCATCGCACACCCGATTGCGGCGGAGGGCAGCCCAAACTTCGGACGCTTCCGTCGCCACGTACTCCGTACGAGCATCGCTCATTCTCCAGTTCAAACTAATAGCAAGCGCGGCTCACGTCGGCCCGGCCTCGCTCGGCTGACGCCCGCGCCAACAGATGCAGAGCATGTGGGCCGCGCGGCAAGCAGCACCCTCACGGGTGCCGCCTGCCTGCTACCGCACGCTTAGTAAGCCCAGCCCCAAGCGTTCTTGCTCGAAAGCCCGATGTCCGGATTGACGTGTTCCGGCCTGTTACCGAAGGTATCCCGCATACGCTGGGCAATGACCTTCGCGTCGATGTTGATCATTTGCTGATGCCCTTGTCGATTCGTGAGGAACAAGGACATGAAGCCGTTACCAAGGTTCTCACCGGACGTTACTTGCCAATACGGGTACTCCATCGCGGCCGCTTTACTGCGTGAACTGAATGGTGTCAGCGCCATGCCTACGTCAGTAGCATCCCCGGTAATCTCTGGCTCCAGCGGTCCCGCCTGCTTCTCAATCGCCCACTTCAACGCTGCTTGATAGTTCGATTGACCCTGCCGCTGAACGGCTCCGGGGAACTGCCGGTTCACCATTTCATAGAACGGACGTGCACCGAAGGCGCGATTATTCAAAATAACTGCACCGGGCACAAGGTCCGCATTCGCCACCACTTGCGACAGCGCAGTGCTTGCCGCCCGGTCGTCGTCGTATGCGTACGCCTTCTTGTACTGCGCGATGAGCGGCGCGATGTGTTCGGCGAGCTGCCGCTTATTGCCGTCCGTCAGATTGTACGGCGTCAATTCGCCGTCACCGCCCCAAAACGGAATCATGCGCTTGAACCATCCCGGCGACGCGCTCGCAACGACGCTCCGAGCGTCCTGTACCTCCTGCGTCGTCGCAACTGCCCCCGCGCCACGGCTGATTAGATGACGCGCCGTCTTGAGCTGCAAGGGATCATCCAGCTTGTAGCCGCTGTCCAGCAATGCAATCACTTTCGGCCCCATCGAGTCGCCCATGTACGCCATCACCGCCCCTGCGCCGCCTAGCCCCCGCCGCAATGCGTCCGCGTACTGCAACGCCTGCGCCATGTCCGGCGTAAGTGGCGTGTCTCCGTTCAGCATGAGGTTCATTTGCTGGGTCAACACTTGCTTGAGCATCGGGGATTGGAGCGACGAATCGTACGCCACCGCGCTCAGCTTATCGAACAAGTTCGCCTGCACGTCCGGCTGGTTCGCGTATTCCGGGCCGCTGGCCTTCCGAAACATCGTGTCTGTTACCTGCGCCTTTGCGCCATCGGGGAGCGGCAAGCCGGTTAGCGCCGCTGGCGACGAGCTATTGATAGCCTTCCCTACAAGGTCAACCGCTTGATCGTAGTTCAACTGCTTCAACTGCGCCTTCTGGTACTGCGCCAGAATGTTGGCGTTCCCCGCGTCGAGCATCTTGTGCATCTGCGCCCGCTGCTCGTTGTCGTACATCGCGGCAGCATCACCGTTTAGCTTCCGGTTCGAATCCTCCATCGTGTCCATCGCGGCATCGAGCTTTGCATGCCCTTCTGGCGACGAGTCCATCCCTGTCGTGCCGTGTTGCAGGCTCCATCGGAGATCAGCCCGCGAGGTGAAAAGGTTCCGAGCGGCGGGATTCCTCTGCGCGTACTCCTGTTCCAGTCGAGGAATCTGCACTTCAAGGTTGTCCTTCATGTCGGTTGGCATCGATGCGTATTCCGGCATAGACCTGATCGCTCGCACCGCCTGCCAGTTCCCGTTTTGAGCGTTGCTCAGCACGGTATCCCGCAAGCCACGCTGGTACGCCTCAGTCGTCATGTTGTCGGGCTTCATCAGCAAGTTCGTGTAGTCCTCATGGGCCTGCGCCACGACATCCGGCGTCAGGTTGTTGTTCGCCTTCATGGTTTCCTGAAGCGCCTGCCCGCCCGATGCACCGAGGTTCGTAAAGCCGTTGTACGCCTGCTCCTGCGTGAACTGCATGTACTGGCCCATGTGTGCGCTCAGCATCTTCGGGAGCTGCTCGGCCAGTCCCTGCTGCACCATCGCGTCGAAGTACGGATCGCCCGAAGGTTGCACCTCTCCCATCTTGTTGACGATGTATTGCCGCACTTGATCCGGCGACTTCTCGCGGAGCTGGGGCATCGCCTGCATGAACTGCGACTGCGCGTCCTGCATAGCAGCCGCCATGTTGAACGCCTGCGCGCCCTGCGTCGTGGCGTCCGGACCGAACAGCTTCGTGTACCACGGTTGATCATTCTCGATCTCGATGAGGCTCTTGCCCTGCGCTGCTTGGGCCATGCCCTCCGCGTATTGGAGCTTCTTCTGTCTTTCGATGTACGGCTGGAGCATCCCGCCCGCCAGCTTGTTGAGCGTGTCGATGTTCTGCATGCCGCGCCGCGCAACCGTGTCTGCGAACTGCATCGCGTTGCCGCCTGCCGCAATACTGCCGCTGGACTGGCCCGCACCGGACGGGCCACCCGAGAAGCTAGTGGAACCTCCGCCGCCGAACGTGCTCTGTTGCGTGACTACGCCGCTGTCGGCACCAAGGGAGAATGAAATAGTCATTTGCAATCCTTAATTATTAAGCCGCATTAAACGCGGCGTGGTTGATCGGTAGAGCCTCTCAGGCCCGCGCTCGTGCGCGCACTCGAAATCGCGCACACTGCATGACAGCGGTTTTCAGTCGGGCAGTTTCAGCGAGACTCAGCGCACCTCAACGTTTCACTCTGCTCCGACTCCCGCGCCCGCGCAAGCAGATTAGGCCCGAATGCAAAGGCGCACTCCCGGCCATCATTGACACACGCATTGCCCGGTTCGACCTTGCGGAACTCCGCAATCACCTCCGCCAAAATCGCCTGTGTACGGGCCAGGCCAGCCGCGCTAAGCAAGACTTCCAGCGCACGGTCGTAGGCCTGCTCATTCGTCAATCGCGTATCCGGGATAGTGCTCACTGCTGTTTCCATGTTCGAATCCTCCTATTGGTGTGGTGTTCTGTTGGTAACGGATGAGCCACGCCGCGTTCGACGCAAAGTTCTACAGGATGGAGAACAGATAGGAGCTATCGTTGAAAGTGGTGTATGCGGCGTAGGGTTGAGGCAGGAGAAGGCGGTGGCGATTGAAGGAGAATGTTGCTTCTCACGGTAACACTTCCTCAATCGAACTCCACCACCATGGCGAAACTTACGCAGGATACGAGCGGCAGTCAAACAACAGAAGCAGACATCAAGGGTACGCCCGGCCTGGACGATCTGATCCAGCAAGGGGCGCGGCGGATCATCCAGCAGGCAATCGAGGCGGAACTGGCGGCAATGCTCGAACAGTATTCGAATGTGAAGACGATCGATGGCCGGCGCGCTGTCGTGCGCAACGGGTACCTGCCAGAGCGCGAGATCGTCACGGCAGTCGGTCCGGTGCCCGTTCAGGTGCCGAAGGTCCGCGATCGTTCGGGCTCCGGCATCAAGTTCAATTCGACGATCGTGCCGCCCTATGTGCGCAAGTCGCCGCGCGTGTCATCGTCGCTGCCGTGGCTGTACCTGCGAGGAGTCTCAACCGGCGACATGGGCGACGCACTGTCCGAGCTGCTCGGCGAACAGGCTAAAGGGCTGTCAGCGAGCGTCGTGAGCCGCCTGAAGGCCGCCTGGTCAGAAGAGTACGAGAAGTGGAACAAGCGCGACCTGTCCACCTCGCGCTGGGTCTACTGGTGGGCCGACGGCATCCATACGCAAGCCCGCGCAGAGGATTCGGACGGGCAGTGCCTGCTGGTGATCATCGGCGTGAAACCGGACGGCAGCAAGGAGCGCGTGGCGCTCAACGACGGCTATCGCGAATCGAAGGAATCCTGGAAAGAGCTGCTGCTCGATCTGAAGAAACGAGGTCTGCAGGCGCCGCCGCTGCTTGCCGTCGGCGATGGCGCGATGGGGCTGTGGGCGGCGCTTGAAGAGGTGTTCCCGCAGACACGGCACCAGCGCTGCTGGTTTCACAAGATCGGCAACATACTCAACGTCATGCCCAAATCGCAGCACGGCAAGGCCAAGGTTGCGCTCGCCGAGATCTGGAATGCCGCGACAAGAGCCGACGCAATCGCCGCGTTCAACCAGTTCGTCGACACGTACGCGGCCAAGTACCCAAAGGCCGTCGAGAAGCTCACGAAAGACCGCGACGCACTGCTCGCGTTCTACGACTTCCCGGCCGAACACTGGCAGCACGTGCGGACCACGAATCCGATTGAATCGACGTTCGCGACGGTGCGCCACCGCACGAGCCGCACGCGCAACTGTCTGTCGCGCTCGACCTTCCTCGCGATGGCGTTCAAGCTGATCGAAGCGGCCGAGCAGACCTGGAGGAAGATCCGCGGCGTCGACAGGATCGAACCGCTTCTGAAGGGCATTCCCTTCAAGGACGGCACCCCGGTGATGGAAAGCACACCGGCTCCTCAAGCGCTAGCCGCCTGATCATGCCGCCCGACCCGCGTACACCAGTCTTGACGATTGCTCAACAGATAGCCGCCCGTGCGCATGCCGCCGACGATCAAGGTCGGAACCGATAGCCTCGCCGCGCCCGCTCGATGTAGCGGCGATCAATCATTGGAGGCGGAGGCTTCGCCGCCTTTCGAATGACCGCGCGTGCGAAGTCTTCTACGCTGACGCCGCGCATAGCCGCACTTACCGCGAGTGAAGCGCGATTCATACCGTCCAGCCGCTCCGCCTGTTCGATTACGTCCGGCGCGGGTTCTTCCGGCTGCGCCGTCGGAACGCCCAGCGCTGCCAGCCGGCCGAGACGTTCCTGTTCCATGAAGCCCTGCTCGCCGCTCACGCTTTCACCCGCGCACGATACTTCCGCGCGGCCCAGCTCGGAAGCGAGCCCGTACATGCTTCTACTGCTTCCCGCCATACAGCTACCGCCCCTTTCGATGCTCGGGCCTCAAGGCGCTCGAAGTAGGACTGCGCCGTGCCGCTGTGCTCAAGCGGATGTTGAGGGGTCTTGCTCATACTCATCCTCCAAATGTGACGAAGCCCGCACGACGGCGGGCCTCTGGTTGCGGCAGGCGATGCCCGCTCGAAAAGTGACGCGATGAGATACCGCGTGTGTTGTCTGCTGAGGGTCATGAAATTGAATCCCTCGCGGACCGGCTGCGGCCACGACGTGACAGACAGCAGGCTTGTGGCTGGCCGCCATTGCTGGCGCTCCTCGCCTACCTTCGGTGGCTCACCTGACGGGAGCGCGCAACAGATGCAGTCTTGTGTCTGCTGAGGGTCATGAAATGGAATCGCTACCCGGCCGCGCGACCGTGTACCTGTCTGCTTAGTGCAATGAAATTGAATCCATCGTGGCCGGGCTACTGCCAAGGATTCGACAGGCATCGCGGGAGCCGTCGTAACGGGCGCTACGCGACCGAGGCGATGACGTAGGAATGTGCTGCCGGGTGCGCAATCAGCCCGTCACAAGCCGACGGAAGCGATGTGAGGGCCGAACTGGAGCGCGCCTCGCAGGTTCATTTGTCAGCCGGGCAGTTTCACGCGTACCCGGGCGTAGCGGCGCGGCCTCCGCTCACTCTCCGAGGATGCCGCCGAGGGCCGCGTCAATCTCAGCAGCAGCCTTATCGGCGGCTTCCGCAGCGGCCTGCACCTCGGCGCGCTCCCGCGCTACAAGCACCACCGCCAGTCTCGCATCAGCACGCCGCGAGCACATCGCCGATAACGGATTCCGCGAGCGATTCCGCTTCCTCTGCCCGGTAACGGTCGCCAGCCGCCCCGCTCGCTGCCGCTCGCCCTCGCCATGCAGCAGCGCCCAGCCGCAGCGCACGCAAGGCGCGCAGCATCTTATCGTCGGCATCTGCCTTGTCTTCCCACGGCTCGGACTGCAACACCCATCCCTCGGTGTCCGCCACCGTTCCAGCCTCGGCCAGCGTCTCATAGCCAGCCTCGCCAGCATTCGCCAGTTCGGTCGCCCGGTCCTCATAGCCGACGAAGAACGCGCCCTTCGCGTCAGCGTGATCCCACTCCGGGCAGACGTGCTGACGGATGAAGTCCCATGCGGTTTGGCAATGGTCCGCCATGCTGGAATAGCCGGGCGCTACGGGCATTGCAAGGGCCGGGACGGGCGTATCCTTGCGCGCCGCTTGCCAGTCCACCTCAGCGAAGAATGCGCCCTCCTTGTAGGCTTCTGCGGCGTCGATGTTCGAGTTACGGAGAGCGATGATGTTCGTTTGATTCATGGTCGTTTTGCGGTACTCTGCGGGCGCGCTGGCCCGCATCGGTAAGGTGATGCCCGGTCGATCCGCCAAGACTGAACCGAGCGTTACTGTGGTACGTGCGGTGCCAGCGCCCTACTCGGCGGTGCCTCCTTCGGCTCCAGCCGAACCGGCAGCAATCGCGGATTGCGCCGCCTTCATGATGGTCACGTGCGTTGTGCCGTATTCCTTCGCCAGTGAGCGCGCCGACGCACCTCCATCTAACCTCGCCCGAATCGTGCGCTTCTCGTCCGGCGTGAAGCGCTCGGGCCTGCCGCCGATGCGGCCCTCCGCCCGCGCTCGCTCAAGCCCCGCGTGCGTCCGCTCGACGATCAAGTCGCGCTCAAACTGCGCGAACGCAGCGAACATGCGCAGGATGAGATCGCCCGCCGCGCTCGTCACCTCCTGCACGGGCAAGTCCAGCACAACTACCCGGACGCCTGCGGCACGCAGCGCCTGCACCGTGCCGTCAACGTCGGCAGCATTCCTGCCTAGCCGGTCCAGCTTCGCGACGACAAGCACGTCGCCCGCCTCTAGCTTCTCCACTAGCTTGCGGAACTGCGGGCGCTCCATCGCTGGAACTGTGCCGCTGATAGTCTCAGCACACACACGATGCGGCTCTACCTCATACCCCGCCTGCTTCGCGACAAGCTGCTGGTTCGTCGTGTCCTGATCCTGCGTCGATACGCGGCTGTACAGAAATGTTCGTGACATGGTTCGTGCGTGTGAATCATCATGGATAGATAACGTGGATAGAATCATCATTCGGATAGAAACCACTGTCAAGGACTTTCTATCCACATTCAGCGCACCGAATCCCCTGGACACTTAACGAACGTTATCTATCCACGTCTCAGCGGATGCTGCTTCCACGATGCACACGCGTCAGAAGATGAGGCCCCGCCCTCGGAGTGTCGTCAGTCAGCGGGTGCGCATCGGCGAGATCAGCGGCATGCTGCGCGGCTCACGTCGCGCCCGGCAGTTCGCCATTGAACATGGATGATGTCCGGCGACCAATCCTGCTGGATAAAACGCGCACACCCGCGCACGGGGGCGTACGCGTGCGGACGAGTGGCGTAAGTCCGCGCGGATAAGCGCATCAGATTTCGGCCCGCAAATTCACCCACCCCTACCGAACAATGAAGCAGGCGCCAAATTCACAAACCAATTCACGGACCCATGATTTGCAGATTGACAAGCGAGAATCTGCGGCGCAGAATTGGCTGAACTTGGAGAACTTCATGTCGCACCCCGAAGATCAGGCAACGCCGACTCAGTATGTTATGCGGCTTCTTATCGAGAATCGCCTCGATGAAGCAACGGAGTACATTGAGGTGACATTGGGAGCGCAGATTGCAACGCTAGAGCGCCAACTGGCGCTACTGCGGAAAGAGCAGTCGTTACTGGGCCAGATCACGCAATTGCGCCGCCACCGCGACGGGACACAGGCCGCTGATGTAGCGACAAGTCCAGCGCAAACCGGGTCTACAGTTGCTCTAGACGGCCTTCTCGATTTGGGTGATTCCGTCGAGGATGTTCGACACTCGATCTTTTCGATGTGCAATGAACTGGCTCAACGAAGC
The DNA here is from genome assembly GCF_016899445.1 of Burkholderia sp. MS455. Taxonomy (NCBI): domain Bacteria; kingdom Pseudomonadati; phylum Pseudomonadota; class Betaproteobacteria; order Burkholderiales; family Burkholderiaceae; genus Burkholderia; species Burkholderia sp. MS455. The sequence goes on along the minus strand of NZ_CP041779.1, from coordinate 1,342,303 downwards.
GGCGGCACCCTATTGTTGGCTGATGCCGTTGAGGAAGTGAAGAAGCGAGGAATTGACCTGAAATCAACCCGTCCCGGTACCAGCATCGGAAACATGCTGTTCAAGTCTGCCGACTGGACTCGAATCGGAGACGGTCTATTCAAGTGGAATCTTTACAAGAATTGAGTTGGGGGAGCCGCACCGACGTTAGCGGCGTCGGCGGGCTCATATTGCAACCCGCGTCCGTGGAAGGCGCGCAAATCAAGGAGCATTCATGCGGCTAGCAACCGTGCTGCTCGTCGCCCCCCTTGGCGGGGTGAGGACGACGCTAGCGGCGCTTACGATAATATGCAATTGATTGCAGTGCGGGCACGGCGCATCAGCGCCGTGTCTGTATTGTGCTGCAGTTCGCTCCGGTTTACAAGCAGTAGCCGCCCCGCCCGAGCGCGACACTTCATCGCGATAAACGAGCTGAACCCATTCACACTCCATTCACACTGACCGACAAATGGAGTCGACTTAACCGCAGTCGCTCGCGTGGATAAGCATTTGATTCGGAAGGAATTTCTGGCCCGCCCTACACGATTCGAACGTGTGACCTACGGCTTAGAAGGCCGTTGCTCTATCCAACTGAGCTAAGGGCGGTCGGGGAGAAAAGACACGGCCCGACGCGGACCGCATCCGGCACGAGGCGTTGAGTAACGGCAACAGCGCAACAGCACCACCCAACACCCCGAAACAAAACGGGCCCGGCATGAAACCGAGCCCGAAATTATACCCGATCATCGCGTCACATCACGCGAAACCGGCCATCGCGGCATCAAACCGGCTGCGGATGCAGCATGAACCAGCCGAGACAGAACACACCGGCGATCACGCAATACACGCCGAACGAAGCCAGCCGGCCGCGCCCTTCGAAATAGCGCATCAGGAACCGAACGCTCAGGTACGCGGCGATCGCCGTCAGCACGCCGCCGAGCAGCGCATCGGCGAGCTGGTCGCGCGCATGGAACAGCTTCGGCAGTTCGAGCACACCCGCCGCGAAGATGATCGGCGTGCCGAGCAGGAACGAGAACTCCGCCGCCTTCTCGGCCGTCAACCCGGCGGCATTGCCGGCGATCATCGTCAGCCCGCTGCGCGAGAAGCCCGGAATCAGCGCGCCGATCTGCGCGAGGCCCACGAAGAACGCCTGCTTGAACGTCATCTTCTCGGGCGCCTGATGCGCGCGGCTGCGCTGGATGCGATCGCCGAGCCACAGCAGCACGCCATTCACGATCAGCGCGATCGCGACGATCCGCAGGTCGTGAAACACGCGTTCGATGCGCTTCTCGAGGAGCAGCCCGACGATGCCGGTCGGGATCGTCCCGATGATCAGCGCCCACATCAGGTGCCCGTCGTCGTTCTTGCGGCCGCCGAGCTGCGCGAAGAAGCCGCCGATCAGCGCGATCCAGCGCGCACGGAAGTACCACAGCAGCGCCAGCGCGGTGCCGAGATGGAGCGCGACGAGGAACGGCAGCAGTTGCGGCGCGTGCTTGTCGATATGCATGCCGAACAGCGCCGGCACGAGCAGCGTATGGCCAAGGCTGCTGACGGGGAAGAGTTCGGTGACGCCCTGCAGGACGCTCAGGAATACCAGAAACCAGAGACTCACGCGTCGGTCCTTTTAGTGGAGATTAAGCGGGAAGAAAGACGGACGACGCAATGCGCGTCCGAAAAAACGCGCCCCGATTATGCCGAGCCAGGATTACTGCGCCAAGGCATTTGGCCGGATATTGCGGCAATGCACACAAACGCTTGCAATTTGTAAGCACACAGAAAGCAAAAAGCCCGCCATTTGCATGGCGGGCCTTTCGACTTCGGCAGGAATTGCCGTCAGCGGCCGAGCTGATAGAAAAATAATACCGTGCTGCCGGTGAACATGCCGAACAGTGCGATACCCATTGCCATTGCCAGATCCATGGCCCCCTCCACGAAGTGTCATGACCCGGCAACATCACCGGTTTAGAGGCATTATCCAGACCGTTGGCAGTGTTAAAAACTCGCAATTTCCCGAGAAGGGTTTTCCCCGACCCGCCGCGGCCCGATAATGGAGCGCGCCGTGTCCCGTCCACCCGCCCAACCCGATTCGCCATGCCGATCTTCCAGCAACACGACATTCACGAACTTCACGCCGGCCCGTCGCTCGTCCGGGTCGCCCCGCAATTCGGCGGCCGCCTGCTGTCATGGCACGTCGACGGCGAACCGGTCATCTTCTGGCCGGAAACGGCCGACTGGAGCAACCTCGCGCGCGTGCGCGGCGGCAATCCGCTGCTGTTCCCGTTCCTCGGCCGCCACCGCGTCGACGGCGAACTCGGGCGCTGGCGCGATGCCGCCGGCGTGGTCCGCGACTTGCCGATGCACGGCTTCGCGCGCGACCTGCCGTTCGCCGCGCACCCGTCGGCCGACGGCGCCGCCTTGTCGATGACGCTCGACGCGAACGACACGCTGCGCGCGAGCTACCCGTTCGATTTCCGGTTCGAAACGACCTACCGGCTGGCCGACGCGCATACGCTCGAAGTCGCGCTCACGACGACCAATCGCGGCGATACGCCGCTGCCCTACTACGCGGGCCACCACTTCTATTTCGCGTTGCCGCACGGCGAACGTGCCGACACGACACTCGAGCTACCGCCGACTCGCATCTGCCAGCAACGTGCAGACGGCTCGATCAGCCCGCTCGAACCCGGTGAAGCACGCTACAGCCTCGACGATCCGAACATCCTCGATCGCTTCCACTGCCTCGACGGCGAGCCGTCCGCGCCGGCGCGCATCGTGATGCCGGGCCGCCGCCGCACGATCGAGATCGCGCTCGACGTGCCGGGCTCGATCCCGTGGTACGCGGTCACGACCTGGACCGAAAAGCCGGATTCGGACTTCTACTGCGTCGAGCCGTGGCTCGGCCTGCCGGATGCGATCCACAACGGCCTCGGGCTGCGCATGCTCGCACCCGGCGCGACCGAAACGGCCACGTTGCGGATTCGCGTGATCCCGCTCGCAGGCTGATTCGCAGCGCGCCGAACCGGCGTGCGACGGCCCCGGCAACGACCCAAACTGCGGTGCGCGGGTCGAACCCGTTAAAATCGGACGTTTTGTGTTGCCTGCCGCGTCATGAGCGGCAGGGTTTTGCGAGGTTCAATGTTCGGAACAACAACGAAGCGACTCTTCGCAGCCGCCTGCGCCGCCCTGCTCGTCGCGTGCGGCTCCGCGCCTGTCGGCCCCGGGTTCTACCGCGTCGAGCGCGGCGATACGCTCTACAAGATCGCGCGCGACAACCGCACGTCGGTACCAAACATCGTGCGCTGGAACCAGATGGCGAACCCCGACGCGATCGAAGTCGGCCAGGTGCTGCGCGTCGCGCCGCCGCCCGGCACGACGACGGCATCGACGCCGTCGACCACCGGCACCGGCAGCGCGGGCCGCGCCCGCCCCGCGCCTTCGGCGCCGGTCGAATCGGCCGTCAAGCCGGCCACGAGCATTTCGCTGGTCTGGCCGGCAGCCGGCAATGTGGTCCGCACGTTCGACGGCTCGAAATCCAAGGGTATCGATATCGCGAACTCGCCGGGCACGCCGGTGGTCGCGGCCTCGCCGGGCGTCGTGGTCTATGCGGGTAACGGGCTGCGCGGCTACGGCAACCTGATCATCCTGAAGCACAACGCCGACTACCTCACCGCATACGCGCACAACCGCGCGCTGCTGGTGAAGGAAGGCCAGTCGGTCACGCAGGGGCAGTCGATCGCGGAGATGGGCAACAGCGACAGCGATCGCGTCGCGCTGCATTTCGAATTGCGCTACGGCGGCCGCTCGATCGATCCGTCACGCTACCTGCCCGCGCGCTGAGCGCGCGACAGCCGGCGCGCGATGCCGGTGTGCATCGCGTGCCGTCTCGGGCAAAATCGGGAAGGTTGAATCAGCGCTTGCGCAGACGGCCGGTAAACCGGCCGGACAGCGGATCGACGTGGCGGGCAAACGCCACCAGCACGCCGATTCCGATCAGGCTGAACCCCGCAGCAATCAGAAGCAAATCCATGGTCCTATCACTGTTGTGTCGTGATCTTATGCGTCATTGTGGAATCGTGCACTGAGCCGTGGCCATTGGACGAGTCCGAACATTCCCTATCAGCAGTCACCATTGTCGATTCGTCTGCATGAAACCCTGATGTAAGCCGTTCGCCCGACGCCACGTTCGACACCCAGGAGACCCGCGATGCTGCCCGCCGCCGACCGCTACGACGACCTGCTCTCCCGCTTCGGCTGGGCCGTTCCGGCCCGCTACAACATCGGCGTGGATGTCTGCGACAAATGGGCCGACGGCAGCGGGCGCCTCGCGCTGATCCACGAAACCGCGCAAGGCGACGTGATTCGACTCACGTTCGACGACCTGAGGAATGCTTCTAACCGGCTCGCGAACAGCTTCTTGCGCGCCGGCCTGCGACGCGGCGACCGGATCGGCATCTTTCTCGCGCAGGGCCCCGAAACGGCCATTGCGCATCTCGCCGCGTACAAACTCGGCGCGATCACGGTGCCGCTCTTCACGCTGTTCGGCGTCGATGCGCTCGAATACCGGCTCGCGAACAGCGAAGCATCCGCGCTCGTCACCGACGCGGCCGGCTACGCGAAAATCGCGCCGCTGCGCGCGCAACTGCCGGCACTGCATACCGTCTACTGCATCGGCGACGATGCACCCGACGCGCCGGGCGTGCTGCGCTACGATGCGGCGCTGGCCGCCGAATCGCCCGACTTCGCACCGGCCGACACGGCCGCCGACGATCCGGCGGTGATCATCTATACGTCCGGCACGACCGGCAAACCGAAAGGCGCGCTGCACGCGCATCGCGTGCTGCTGGGCCACCTGCCGGGCGTCGAGATGTCGCAGCAATGCTTCCCGCGCGACGCGCGCCTGTTCTGGACGCCCGCCGACTGGGCGTGGATCGGCGGCCTGCTCGACGTGCTGCTGCCGTCCTGGCATCACGGCGTGCCCGTGCTCGCCCGCCGCTTCGAGAAGTTCGACGGCGACGCGGCGTTCGCGCTGATGGCACGGCACGGCGTGACCCACGCGTTCCTGCCGCCCACCGCGCTGAAACTGATGCGCGTCGTGGAGCGGCCGCGCGAACGCTACGCGCTGTCGCTGAAATCGGTCGCGAGCGGCGGGGAATCGCTCGGCACCGAGCTGACGGCCTGGGGACGCGACGCGCTCGGCGTGACGATCAACGAGTTCTACGGGCAGACCGAATGCAACATGGTGCTGTCGTCGTGCGCGGCGCTGTTCGATGCGCAGCCGGGCGCGATCGGCAAGGCGGTGCCCGGTCATGCGGTCGCGATTGTCGACGCGGACGGCACGCCGCTGCCGCCCGGCGTCGAAGGCCGCATCGCGGTGCGCCGCCCCGACCCGGTGATGTTCCTCGAATACTGGCGCAATCCCGGCGCGACCCGCGACAAGTTCGTGGGCGACTACCTGCTCACCGGCGATACGGGCACGATCGACGCCGACGGCTTCGTGCGCTTCGTCGGCCGCGACGACGACGTGATCACGAGCGCCGGATACAGGATCGGCCCGGGCCCGATCGAGGACTGCCTGCTCACGCATCCGGCGGTGCGGATGGCGGCTGTCGTGGGCGTACCCGACGCGACGCGCACCGAGATCGTCAAGGCGTTCGTCGTGCTGAACCCCGGCCACGTCGGCGACGATGCGCTCGTCAGCGCACTGCAGGCACACGTACGCACACGCCTCGCCGCGCACGAGTATCCGCGCGAGATCGCGTTCGTCGACAGCCTGCCGATGACCGCGACCGGCAAGATCGTGCGCCGCGCGCTGCGCGACGCGTAGCCGTCCGCCGCCCGCTCGGGCCGCCGGCCGGATGGTTTATAGTGGCGCCACGCAGTCTTTCCAAAAAACCGATGTCCTCTGAACGCCAATCCGCCGCGGGTGCGTCGCACAGCCCGCTCTACGCCAAACTCCTCGGCGAGACCGCCAAGATCGACTGGTGCGATCTCGAGCGCTTCTTCGCGCAGGGCAAGCTGCTGTCCGTCGCGCGCGACCTCGATCTCGTCAGCGTCGCGGAAGCGATCGCCAGCGACGAAGCCGACCAGGTCACGCGCTGGCTGTCTGCCGGCCTCGTCGCGCGCATGCCGGCCGAAACCGCGGCCGACTACGCGGCGCGCAACCCGGAGCTGTGGGCGGTCGTCGTGTCGCCGTGGGTCTGCGTGCAGGAACGCGCCTGACGCGTCCGCCATGTCCGAATCCGCGTTACCTCACGGGGCCGGCACTGATTCGGCCACCGTCACGCATCGGCGCGTCCTCGCGCTCGCCTTCCCGATCGTCCTGGCGAACCTGACCCAGCCGATCCTCGGCGCCGTCGACACGGCCGTCGCCGGCCACCTCGACGGCGCGCAGTATCTCGGCGGCGTCGCGCTCGGCGGGCTGTTCTTCAATTTCGTGTTCTGGGGCTTCGGCTTCCTGCGGATGGGGACGACCGGCCTCGTCGCGCAGGCGCACGGTGCCGGCGATGATGCCGGCATCCGCCTGAACCTGCTGCGCGCGTTGATCGTCGCATTCGCGCTCGGTGCCGCGGTGCTCGCGCTGCAGGTACCCCTGCTGTCGTTCGCGCTGACCGCGCTCGGCGGCAGCGATGCCGTCCGCGCGACGGCGCTCGCGTACAGCCACGCACGGATCTGGAGCGCACCGTTCGCGCTCGCGAACTACGTCGTGCTCGGTTACCTGCTCGGCGTGCAGCGCGTCCGGCTTGCGCTGGTCGCGCAGGTGTTCATCAATGCGGTGAACATCGGCGCCGTGCTGCTCTACGTGTACGGCTTCGGCTGGGGCATCGCCGGCATCGGCGCCGCGACCGCCACCGCGGACGCGTGCGGCTTCGCGCTCGGCGCGTGGATGCTGTGGCGGCTACGGCCGCGCGGTCTCGTGCCAATCGCCGCGCGTGCGCTCGCCGACCGCGTGGCGCTCAAGCGGCTGATCGCGCTCAATCGCGACATCTTCCTGCGCACGCTGTGCCTGCTCGGCGCATTCGGCTGGTTCGCGCACCTCGGCGCGAAACAGGGCGACGCGACGCTCGCGGCGAACGCGCTGCTGCTGAATTTCCAGACCTTCATGGCGTACGGCCTCGACGGCTTCGCGCATGCGGCCGAGGCGCTCGTCGGCGCGGCGGCCGGCGCGCGCGACCGCCGCGCATTCCGGCAAGCCGTGCGCGTCACGCTGTTCTGGTCCGCGCTCGGCGCGCTGCTGTTCGCGCTCGCATACTGGGCCGGCGGCGGCTGGATCGTCGCGCGGCTGACCGATCAGGCCGAGATCCGTGCAGTCGCGCTGCGCTACCTGCCGTGGGCCGCGATCTCGCCGATCGTGTCCGTCTGGGGCTTTCTGCTCGACGGCGTGTTCATCGGCGCCACGCAGACGCAATCGCTGATGCGCGCGATGGTCGTGTCGTTCTCGATCTTCATCGCGGCCACGCTCGCCGCCGTCGGCACGTTCGGCAATCACGGCCTCTGGTTCGCGCTGCTGCTGTTCATGGCCGCGCGCGGCGCGACGCTCGCGCGCTACCTGCCGGGGCTGTTGCGGCGCATCGGCGCCGACGCGCACGCCGCACCCGCGGCCCGCGCCTGACGGCCGGCCAGGCCGACCGTTACTGCACGGGCTTCGGCGGCGGTGCGTCGAGCATCGACGGCGGCGTCATGTCGGTCGGCACGCCGTGATAGTCGGCCGGATCTTCCGGCGGGTGGCCGCGGCGGGCCTGACGAGGATCGCTGGTGCAGCCCGCGAGAAGCGCTGCGGCCAGCACGGCCAGCATGAAACGGGTCATCGGGTATGGCTCCGGAAATCGGCGCGCCCATCGCGCGCCAGGACCGCGCCGAGTCTAGCGGAAATCCGGTTTCGGGGTCGCGCCGCGCATGTCCTACTATGTACGCATGGCACTGTGCCGTGGAAAGGAGGCTGCCGTGTCGTCTGAGGAAATTGCGGGCCTGATCGGCCTGTTCATCGGCTTGATGGTGCTGGCCGCGCTGTCGTACTTCGAGGCGCGCGAATACAAGCGCAGCCATGGCGGCGAAGGGATGATCCACCACTGGATGGCGGAACATCACCTGCTCGACTGGCGGCGCAAGCACTGAGAGCGAGCCGCCTCGCCGTCCGGCCCGCGTCGAACCCGGGCCGTTCGCGAACGTGCCATCCCGTGGCACGATAGGAACCGCGCATCGTCGAAATTAACAGGGCCGGATACACACGCGTTGACCGAATACACGAACGCCGTCGCGCGGCAGGCTGCCGCACGACGGCGTTTGCTTGCGTGCGCCCGGGACCGGGCGCGCCCCGATTCAGACGGCTCAGCCCAGGAAGTGGCGGGCGTAGCGCGCGTTGATGTCGGACAGACGGAACAGCGTCAGGAAATCCGCGCAATTGAAATCGGGATCCCAGGCCGGCGCGCCGCAGATCTTCGCGCCGAGACGCAGGTAGCCCTTGATCAGCGGCGGCGGCGCCACGACGACACCCGTCTGCAGTTCGTCGACCGGCAGTGCCGTGTGCGGGAACGCGCGGTACTCGGGCGCCGTCAGCGAGTTCGCCGGAAGCGACTGGTACAGGTTCGCAGCATAGTGGCCGCCGTCGGCCATCGACACGCTTGCGCAGCCGAGCATCGTCTCATAGCCGTTCTGCATCATGTACGCGCCGAGGCCACCCCACAGCGCCATGATGACGGCGCCGCTGCGGTAGTCGCTGTGCACGCACGAGCGGCCGACCTCGACCATCTTGCCGCGCAGGTGCGTCAGGCGCGACAGGTCGAATTCGCCTTCGGCGTACAGGCGGCCGACACGCGCCGCCTCGTGCGGCGGCAGCACGCGATACGTGCCGACCACCTTCAGCGTATCGAGATCGCGAACCAGCAGGTGGTCGCAGTACGCATCGAACGGATCGACGTCGAGACCGGAGGGGCCGCTGACCTGCGCGCCCATCTCTTCGGCGAACACGCTGTAACGCAGGCGCTGCGCTTCGCGCAATTCGTCTTCCGTGCGGGCCCATGCGGCACGCAGGCGGTACTCCGATGTAACGGTTTCAGCAGCGCGCGGCAGGTGGCGCCGCGACGTGTCGAGGGGCAGCGAGGCAAAGGGGAGCGTAGGCGTCGGCAGTTCTCGCATTAGGCTTTCCTGGTCGTAAGGAATAAGGCGACATGCCCGCCAATGTAGTAATCGGCCGTGACCGTTATGTGGCACGACCGTGTCCTTTCAATGACGTGTCGCCGAATTGACTTTAGCAGAAAGCTTGCGAAGCCGTATGATGAATCCCGTTAACCCCCGTCAGGCCTGCTTTACACCAGTTCCGGCGTCAATACCGCCCGCAGCACGGCCTGCCGGCTGCCGTCGCGCGTGCGGCTCGCGAGCCACACGATTCCGCCCTTCTTGACGCTCCAGCTGTCGTCGCTGCCGGAGATCAGTTGCGCGGCGACGCTGCCGAGCGTCGGCTGGTGCCCGACGATCACGACCGTCGGCGCGATGCCTTCCGGCCAGCCGGCCGCCGCCAGCACGTCGTCGACCCCGCCACCCGGCGCGAGCGCGTCGACGGTCCGGTACTGGTCGGTCAGCGCCTCGACGGTCTGCACGGTGCGGGCCGCCGGGCTCGCAAGAATCACGGCGTTCGTCTCGAGCCGGCCACGCAGCCATTTGGCCATCGCCTGCGCGTCCTTGCGGCCACGAACGGTCAACTGGCGCGCGAGATCGCTCGCCGCGTAGTCTTCGGCTTCGGCATGGCGCCACAGGATCAGGTTCATCATGATGTTCTCCTTGCTTCGGCGAGCGGCCGCGCGCACGCGTGCCCGGGCAGGCCGATCATCGTGCGAATTGTCGCAAATCGCGGCCGGTTCACCGCCGCGGCATTTACCCGCATATCGTGATTGACCGGATCAGTAATTAGACGATACAATCTTTGGCTCGTCGGAGCGTAGCGCAGCCTGGTAGCGCATCTGATTTGGGATCAGAGGGTCGTAGGTTCGAATCCTATCGCTCCGACCAAAGGAATCAAGGGGTTAGCTGATGCTAACCCCTTTTTCTTTGGTGCAACATCGGAGCATTGCTACCATTTTGCTACCATCTAGGGCGTCTAGAGTGACATCTATAAGCAAGCGCCACGATGACAGCCCCCAACCCACACGGCCGCGCGACCGGCCGAATTCGTCCGTCGCGCCGACTGGAGCGACGAGAATAATTATCCTCCCGACGACATGGTTGACGCCTCGGCATGGGCTTGGGAATTTCTTCGACGCAACCAGGAATACGCTGACGACCACCGGGACTGGCAGCAAGCGTTTGCCGATGTCCCTACGCGACCGTTTGACGATACGCCGCTGACTCACTATCGCTGCGATCCGCCGCCAGCCGACCCAGAAATGCCTTACTGGGCTTATGCATTGGCCCACCCGAAGCACTTCGTGCTGTCAGTCAAGGATCACATACGGCTGCGCTGGGGTATTCGCGCGTTACCCGACCCAGATTTGAGCTGGGACAAGCTATATCGAGCCAACCAGGAAAAATCTTTCGACGACAACGCCAGGCTCCAGTGGCTTTTCACCACCAGCACCGTCGAAGTGATCCGACCGCCTAGCGCCACACTGGCTGATGCCACGCGACCAACATTCGTAACCGCCGCCTGCGGATCGAACGAGGTGCTAGTGTCCCGTTCCGTTGTTAACCGAACTATGTTCACGTAGCATGTAGACGTCAACATGGCGATGGGACGACCGATGGCGGAACTGGTGCTGAGCGAAGACGAGCGCTCGCAACTGATGTCGATCGCGCGTTCTCGCTCGATTTCGGCTGCGTTGGTCACGCGGGCGCGCATCGTGCTGGCGGCCGCTGGCGGCGAACCCAACAGTGCGATCGCGCAGCGCCTGCAAATAGGCGCGCCACAGTGGGCAAATGGCGCCTGCGATTTCTGGAGCAGCGCATCAACGGACTCTATGACGAAGTACACCGAAATCGATACTTTGCCTTTTGGCCGTCATAGACGATCGACGGGCACGCTCTCACTACATCTCCATGGGCATCACACGTCAACCGACATGACCCGCTGTGAAGCAACGAGCGTCGGTGGCGGGGTGCACTTGCAAATACACAGGTCATCACTCAGCGCGACGCGCCGTCCGTCAGGCCCTGTCATTGGAAGTCGCGGACCGGCGCATTGAATCTTGCCAATCGATTTGCAAGCTGGGCAAATTACGTCGTCGTCTTCGTGCGCGATATGCCTGCCGTCCAATTCAAACGGTGTTGCCTTCACGCGAACGGTTCCCGCCACGGTCGTATGATCGCCATCGAGAATCAGATATCGGGTCATTTTCCGTTACCTCAGTCACGTCCCGAAACGGACGAATACAGGTGTGCCATCTTCGCCACGCAGTCAGCCATGTGGAGCCAAGCCTCCGATTAAAAAGGCCAATCTCGCCATCCCGACGCCCACGCACCAGCCCACCAGAAGAGGACCGATTTCCCCCGTGTACTCGCGGTCGTACTTCCAAGCTGCGATGAATAGCAACGGCACTGGTACACCGATCATCCCGATCATCTTGGGCCAATCGGCATACGGAGCGAATACGTGAAGTGCGCTGCTCACAAGGACCCAGCACGGCAGCCCCAGGACGAACAGCAACCAGCCGAACCCTATCAACGTCACGGGGTGTGCACGCCTCTTCACTTCACTCGGTTGGGTCACGTTGAGCGATCTTCCTTCTCGATTACAAAAGAGGTCATCCGCTTGTAGCCCTCCAACGGGGAACCGGGTCAAGACTGATCAAGGTATGCAACGAGTTCCCAAGCAACAGGGGCCATGCGCTGACGTGTACCCAGCATGCTGTCGAGGACCGCTAGCCGTCGAGGTTCATGCACGACGACGGAAGGCAACGCGTCACCCTTAAGAAACCTGCGTTTCGCATCACCAACCTGACCGGCATCCAGCTTCGCGCACCACACGCCATCTTCCGGACACTGCTGGCCGGTACGCGCGACGGTCCCCAAAGGCACACGAGTTGCGATGTTCGCAGGCTGATCTTCTTGCGCAGTTTTCTCCGTCTGACTTGCCAGGGGTAATCCTGTTGCCGGGTCGAGATGCTTCGCCTTCGCCATCTGATCGATGACTTCACTCGATGGTTTCGGTGGAGGAGCAGCAGCTTCCTGCTCCTTTTGCCATTGGAACGTGCCATCCCACGACGGAAGCTTCGCAGGGGGGAGCGGCACGATCTTATCGATATCCGGAACCTTGGGATTGCGACCGTCGTTCGTATCGATGAATTTGCCGATTGCACTGTATCGACGAACGCGCTCAGGATCGGCGGCCACCCCAATGTAGTTGAGCTTGTCGTTCGCTGGCGGCCCCTTGAAACCGTCCTCCAATGAAAGAGCCCCTTGCCTATCGCCAGCCGCTGCAGCTTGCTGGAACGCTTGAAGTGCACTTGGATATCGCTGCTTTATTGTCTCGATAATTCCAAGATTGTTAGCAGCTTTGCCATGCCCTTGATCGGCTGCACACTGGAACATCGCGTGTGCGATGTCCGGTGCCATATTATCCGGGGCAAGGATGTCAGCAACATAGTACTGAGCTTCAGCATTTCCCAAATCCGCCGCTTTGCGGATGTATCTTCGAGCCGCCTCATCGTCTCTCTGTACTCCGTACCCATTCAGAAGATAGTGTCCGATATCGTAGTAACCGCTTGGCACACCTGCCTTGATGAGCTGTTCAGCTAGATCAACGCTTTCCTTCTCAGGATCGGGTGAAGACGCCATTCCCGACGAGACTAAGATTTGCAGGTTGTGATTTGCCTTATAGTGACCAAACGCGGCCGCGATGCGGTAGTACCGAGCAACATCGTTGAAATCCTTCGGCCCTTCTCTCTTCTCAAGGAATCGGGCGTACTGGAAAAGCGCATCCGCCTCCGGATCAAGAGGCGGCAGATGGTCGGCTTCATGCGTGCATGTGAAGGCGAGATTAAGGCGCACTGCGCTAACATCGGGCAACGGATTCATAGCACTTTCGTTCTTCGAACAGGCGGTCAGCAGGCAAACAACGGAGATGGCAACTAGTACGCGCATGATCAATCAAGCCTGCTTCGTGTTGTCGTATTGGAGGAAAAACTGACGAGCGCAGCCAAGGGCTGAAGATTGCTTCCTTGCAGGCGTTTGTTTCGATCCGTGATCTTCACCCACTGATTGAATGCGTCGGTCATGTTGTCACCTATCGCTGCACTATTGACGTCATTACCGCTCGCGGCTCCCTGCCCCTCAGACGGAGCCGGTTTCGTATGTATTGCCCACAACTTCTTACGAAGAGCCCTGCTCACATCGCCATGCTCGTGGCAGATGTTCAACTCGCTATCCACCTCCATGCTTCGCGTGTTGATGTTTGCCGAACCATGCGTCAAAAACACATCATCGATGACCATGATCTTGCTGTGCACATAAGTGTCCATCCACTTTCCTGCTGGAGAGTCTGGCGCAACCAGAGTACAGATCAGTGTCTTCAGCCCCGGAATATCACCTGGAATGACTTGCCCCTTGTTATTGTCCGCAATCTTGGCATTCACGTCGTTGAGCTGCTTCTGCAAATCCTTCTTGTGCGCTTCGTTCTTTTCCAAGGCTTTGGCGATCTCAGCCTTCGAACCCGTTCCATAAGTCTGAATCAACTGCGCCGTGCTGTCAGTACCGTCAATGCTCGCCACTAGATTGCGTCGCTGCTGCTGATACACGTCGTTCCGCTCCAACTTTGTCACGTTCGGCATCGTGTCCGCGTGCCCCAGCGATTCCATCATCCGGTATGTCGATACCTGTCCGTTGTCCAATGCATCATTACTGGAATTCGTCACCACGAACAGATACAGCGGTCCATGCTTGCCAATATCTCGCCCGCCAGCTGTCTGTCTGTTGATCGCAGTCTTGATGTGATCGACCAACGGCGGCCAGCGGAAATACTGATTCTCGATATAGATGTAGCGGCACGCATTGTCCGTCGCCTGCTTGTACATCGCCCGGATATCGCGGCGGCCTTCCTGCGATTGTGTGCGCAAGATTTGCGCCATGACTGGCGTACCCCTGTCTTTTCGCAACCGAAGTCGTGAAGCGAGCGCCCGGCGGGCCGGCAATAAATCGACACCCGTACTGCGCTTCCACGCATTGCAGAAATTGACATTGAGATGTTCGAGGATCGGTCCCGTCACAAGCGCCGACATATCCTGTCGCGGTGTCGCACCGTTGCGCCCGAAGCGAGGATGCATCCGAGCAAACGAATGCTTATCATCGTCCCAGTACGCATCCAGCGTGTTATGGCCCATCACGAAACCCACGGCATGTTCGGGCGCTTCGTAGTCCACGAGCACCATTTTCTGATGGTGCGAAGGTTCGGTGCCGAAGCCAATCGTGACCGCTTCTTCGTTCAAGTTCTTGTCTTCGCGAAACCGCGATTCACGATAGATGATTTCCGCGCGGTCCCCCAACGAAAAATCTCGTGTTGCCACTTCGATACACGGCAGCCCCTGCAAGGCGACGGTCTTTTTCGACGGCTCAGGAGGCGGCAGGCCAGCAGCATGCTTGGCGCGCAAATCAGCTGCTTGCTTGTTCGCTTGCTCTTCCCGGAACGGGGAAGGAGGCACTGCTCGCGCGGTCAAATACCAGGCACGATCGTACTCTCGCTCCGCATCGTTCTCGTTCTGCAAGACACGGTTCCGCAACCAACTAAAACCGGGCGTCGAGTTTTCGGTGACCTGAGCGACATTGAGGGAGTCCGCCCAACACAGAAGTCGGACCCGAACACCCTCCAGTCCTTTCTTGAGAAGCAGATCACCAATATTGAGCGACGCCCCTCCGTCCCCACGCTTGAAATACATCGACGGCTGGAAGCCCCAACAAATGATATCAATGCTGTACCGTGCCGCCATGATGGCATCATACACAGCACCAAACGCCTCCTGACCGTTTACGAGGGGTTGGTAGGAGCATGTGATCGGATGAAACTCGACGGGCTTTCCCTCGTCCGTGGTGTCCACAAACCAAGGTGAACACACCGATGCACTTGAAGTCTGATTGAGTGCCATCGGCGTAGTGATCGTCTTGGCGGTCATGCTTCGTCTCCGGTTGACGGGTTCAGCAGTTCGCTGTAGCGCGTTCGGTGCAATGCCCGATCGCCAGGTGGAGTGACGTCCGCCGCACTACTACTTTCGTGAAACTGGAAGCCTTGATTCGCGAGGGCACCGTTAGCAGCGTCGTGATAATCGCCGGGCACGGGAATTTCATGCTTAACGCCGTTTGCTAATTCAAGCGTGTACTTCTGCGTCGCCACATGATGGTCGATAGGCAACTGCCCAGTCTCGTCGAACACGCCCTGTTTGACCAGCGCGCCGTCTGCATAGAGTTTATATGGCATGCCAACCGGGGCAGCATTTTTCGCCGAGGGAGACGCAAACATGTTCAGCGACAGCTTCTGGACCGGCGAATCCTTGAACGCCGGGTTCGTTATATCGACCCGTGCGGGGCCAGCAAACGAATAGCTTGCGGCCTTGAAGTCGATCTTGCCCGGTGAGTGGATATTGATGCTGCCGTCCTGACTGATCTGGATGATCGCGCCACCGCACAGAATCCGGATTTCCTTACCGGAGGCGACTTCGATAACATCCGTTACGGACCGGATGTGCAATGCAAGTTGAGCTGCCAAATCGATGACGCCGGCATGCGCCTGAATATCGATGTCGCCTTTACCGGCGATTGCCTTCATCCCGCCGTTCTGCGCAAAGATGCTGATCAAGTTGAGCGCCGCGACGATCAACGACTGTCCCGACGCGACGGTCGTGGTCTGACCGCTCACGAGGTTGATGAGCTGGTCCGCCGCGAGATGCACCGACTGCTGCGTCGACGCGGCAATTCCGGCCGGGCTGTCCAGCAGCATCACGGGTTCCTTGAAGGCGTTCGCGGTGCCCGTGCCACCACCTGCCGTGCGACCGCCCTTGGCCTCGGGCGTCTGCGGCAATTCGAGTGCGTCAGTGAAATGCTTCAACGCATCGTGACCGGTCTTGAGGTCCGCCGCCTGATGCCCCTTGCTGGCTTCCGACAACGAATCGACCAAATTCCCCGTACGGGCCAGTTGCTGGCGTGCTTCTCGCACGTCCAGTTGTTCGGCGTCCGGGGACTTGTGCTGCGTGCTGATCGCCATCCCCTGATTGGCGCGCATGGCACCGAATGCGTCGGTATGAAGTTTGTAGCCAATCCCGCGATACCCGCCTCGCGTGTTGCCCGTCTGATCGATCAAGTACCCTTGATGAAATAGATGGTAGGTTCCCCCGGTATAGCTCGTCAGGCGCTGCCCGCCCTGATGCGTGGAATCGTCGTGGATCAGGGCGTTGTAGGCACCGGTATTGCCGAAGCCGCGCGACTGCTGGCCCGATTTCAGTACGTCCGAATGCCACGGCTGCTGCGTGGTCCCACCAGGCAATCGCCCCATCACGAAGGGGCGATCACAATCCCCTTGCCAGTAACCGACCGCGACCCATTCGCCCTTGCGCGGCACGTGCACTGCACCATAGCCGTCGCCCGTATCGCCTTGCATGACCCGCAACCACGGCGATGTGTTGTAGTCGTCCGGATTGCTCTGCCGGTCCCATGCGAACCGGCCACGTATCTCGTTGTTCTTGTTCGTCCACGCTTCCTCGCCGTCCGGTGCGCCGACCAGCAGGTGCTCAACCTGCATTGCCGGCTTCTTATGCTCGAGCGGACTGCGGTACACAACATCCGTGCGCTGGGCTTCCATCTTCATCAAGAAGAAGCCCACCGACCCATCGTTGGCACGAGGCCGGGATACTGACGCCTGCTCGTATTCCGCCTGAACGCGGTCAAACTCCGATTGCAGGCTGAACGGAAACGCTTCCGACTGCCGGGCGAACGGCACGTTGTTCAGGATGAACCAGTGCATATCGACCGCCAGAAACTCTCGGTCCTTCGAATCGGGCGTATCGTGACGAGGATGATCATTCAGAACGAACCGCGAACCTGCATCAAGCCAGCGCACCCCACCGACGCCGATAAAACGACGGGCCATCGCATCCCATGCCTGCGTCCGAATCTGTGCACGGCGAGCACCACTGTCGGAGTCGGGGTAGCCCAACGTCGTCGGTTCGTACACTGCCGCCGGGACGCCCGGAATACTCAGGGTTTCCTTGTCGCGGTAATGCTGGACCGTGTATGTCGTCGTCTCCATCAAGCTCCCCGCCGCGAAGCTCGAACCCGGTCGATCCTGATCGAAAGAGGTAGACCTGAACTCCATAGGCTGAGCAGTCTGTTGCATCACCCACTGCGTCAAGCCATTGATCTCATCGCCTGTATTGCTTCGGGAATACGCGACATCATGAGCCTCCGGTAACGCCGAGATGCTGTCCACGATGACGAGCGTTGTCTTCGGTGGCTCGCTATCCTTGACCTGCGCATGCTCCCAATAGAAGTACCAGCCCTCATCTTCCAAAAGCCGATGGACCAAGTTCAGGTCCGATTCGCTTTGCCGCGTATACGTGCGGGTACTTGGCTGACTACCGAGATTGAATCGATAGCGCCCGCGCAGTTGAGGGTATTTTTCGAAGACAGTGCTAATGCTCTGCACCGCATCGGAATCCAGCCAGTAGTAATCGTCGCGACCTTCACCCAAGAAGAACAAGGCGGACGCGAACTCGATCTGGTAAAGCGAAAGCGCGCCATCAGCTCCCAATCGCCTGATCTGATAGACGAAGCCGTGGATCGGCCGATACTCCGCGTCGGAATTGGGGGCTGCCGGTTGCTGGATGAACAACGACACCTGCTGATGCATTAGAGCGAGCAATTCGATGTCGTCACGCGTGGAGACTGCATCCACGGTCCAGCGATAATCGCGACCGATCTTCGACCAGCCTTTCGCGCGAACGGGCGTAAGCGCGTTATCGCCCAACGGGGTGCGCAGCGTCAGCAAACGGCCGTGCTGCATGAGGCCACGGTTAATCGCGTCGAAGACGTCGCTGTATCTCAAACTCCCCGAATCTGTCGGTCCGAGTGCCATCTGTTCTTGTCCTTGTCTCTCAGGTTCGACCGTCGCAAAGATGCAAGGCAAGGACGGTCTGCGGTCGCGAATACTACCGCTCGCGCGATTTTATCCGGAATAAGGCAGATTCGTGACACGAGACGGACCCATTGAGCTTTTTTTAACGATTGTTGGCGAATATTTCCACAGTTAATTCGCCCAGTGACGTGAGATTGCGCCTTTTCTTTCGTTTCGCTTTCGCCTCGGGCGTGAAGACTCCTAATCCTTTATGCGAGGGCACGCGCCCCGATGACCAAGGTTTCGGCGATCAGATCGAGACGAATTCTAGTGGTGCGACGGCGCGCGTTAAGGCACGATCGGCGAAAGCAAGCCATTGGTCACCAATTCGCCGAGCCGCGCCTTGACCTCGGCAATGACGTAGGACGAGGAATTCAGCAGTTGTTCGTCGCAGGATTAGCACCGTATGGATCGCGGTCCATGTCATGGATCGCATGCCAGCAGCAATTTGATTGCGTTAGATTACCAGTTACTTACTTGGACATGTCATATGTGGAGCTGGCGTGGAACACGACGAACAAGGATTGAATAGTAAGGTCATCAAGTGGCTGCGCGAAACCGGCTTCCCTCTCGAAATGGAAGCCGCCGCCGCATTTCGCAATGCGGGCTTCGAGGTTCGCCAGTCAGGAACATTTCGCGACCCTGAATCAAACAAAGGCCGCGAGATTGACGTATTGGCATTTGATCCCGATCTAATCGGCGTCATCGATATTTCATTCGTTATTGAGTGCAAAGCGACCCAGAAACCTTGGATCGTACTCACCGCACAAGATGCACTCGGAAATTTTAATAGGATGACAGCATTTTCAATCTTGTCGCGCGATGCACGACAGGCGCTGGCGTCACGTTTCCCAGGCCTCCCCCCTGCACTTCGCAAGTATATTGAGCGCTCTAATAAAGGCGGCTACGGCCTTCGTCAGGCCCTTGGCAATGGAGATGATGTCGCATACGCAGCGGCAATGTCTGCCTTAAAAGGATGCCATGACCTAGCCTCGAAAACAAGCGATCGCTTCCCCACTTTGACATTCGCATTTCCTATCATTGTTGTAGACGCCCCGCTTTTTGAATGTTCGAGGCAGGACGATGGTGAGATCACGATAGAACGCGTCGAAGTAAGCGAATTTCTATTCTCTGCGCACATCCCTGATCGGCTCGATGCTTGCATCAGGGTTGTAAGTAGAGAGAAATTGGTCGACTTCGCGCGGGAAATGAAGGAGCTTGCGGACGTTTTGCGTAAAGAATTCAAGAAGGAAGAGGACGATGCTTTCAAACGCCTTTAGTTATTTATAAGCTCTCTCGGCAAAAAATGCCCCCTGGGGTATGGCTTATTACGAATCCATCAACTAACTTAATTCGTCAATGCGAGAACTGCAGTGCCTCCTGCTTGGTCTGCAAAATTACCGCATTCAGTTTAAGGATCAGAGCGTCTTTGCCTACTAGTTGCTTGCGCGCTCTGCTCATGAGCTTCAGCTCTATACGAAATCGAGCAAGTCTAGACATGACTTGCTCTGTCAGGGCGGCCCCCCATCGGAACTGACTGATAATGGATCACTTGGGTACACCATAACGGGCCATGCGCGGGATCATCTGGACGTGGATCAACAAGATCAACCGTTTATTTGATCCGCGATAGAATTGATCCATCATCTCAAATGATCCACTCAAAACCATGCGCAAACTCTATTACGGGCGGATTTCCACCACGGACGGCCAGTCAGCCGCGAGCCAGTACGAGGACGCAAGAGCCCACGGCGTGCAGGACAAGGACGTTTTCATTGACGAGGGCGTCAGCGGCTATCACGTGGCCCCTGGCGCACGGGAACAGTGGCGCAGAGCCGAACACGATCTGCGTCACGGCGGCGTGCTCATCGTGCGCTGGCTGGACCGGATCAGCCGCCGCTATGACGAGTTGCACGCCACAATGCGTCGATTGATGGAACTGGGTGTACGTGTCGAATGCACGCTCAACGGAATGGTGTTCGACGGGGAGGCAAAGGCCCCCATCGAGAAAGCGACGCGCGACGCGATTCTTGCGTTCATGGCGGCGCAGGGCGAAGCCGACTACCTCAACCGCGCCGAAATGCAGCGTCGTGGGGTGGCGATCGCGAAGGCGGAAGGGAAATACAGGGGTCGTGCACGGTCACACGACTACGCGGCGATCAAAGCATGGCGAGCAGAGAATGGCGCGAGCATCCGCGAAACCGCCGAGAAGTTCGGCGTCGGAACTGCGACGGTCAAACGTGCTTGCGCCGATCACGCCGACATACGTTAGCCTGGGCTACGCAACGCGCGAGACTCTCACGCGTCGCGGTGCTGGGGAGGTATCCGGAATTTCGTGTGTGAGGCGGGTTGAGATTCAGACTCCAATGTTGAATCGTTCCGGGTAAAGCAGCGCAAACTGGGTCATGGCGCTCTTCCAATCGTGCCGGGAGCCGGTCCACTTGGCAACGACGTTGCGCAGGGCCAGCCAGATCAGTTTGAGCGCGGCCTCGTCCGACGGGAAGTGGCCGCGCGCCTTGATGATCTTCCGAAGCTGCATGTGCAGCGACTCGATCGCGTTGGTCGTATATACAATTTTCCGGATGTCGGGCGCGAAGGCATAGAACGGAATCACCTGATCCCAGGCCCGGCGCCAGAGTGCGGCAATCGGGGGGTATTTCGTACCCCACGGGCTCGTATCGAACGCATCCAGCGCCACGGCGGCTGCTTCGGCCGACGGTGCCCGGTAGACCTCCTTGAGCGCCGCTGCGACCGATTTCCTGTCTTTCCAGCTGGCGAAGTCCAGCGAGTTCCGGATCAGATGCACGATGCAGGTCTGGACCGTCGTTTCCGGGAACACCGTGTTGATCGCTTCCGGGAAGCCCTTCAGGCCATCGACCACGGCGATCAGGATGTCCTGCACGCCGCGCAGCTTCAGGTCGTTCACCACCCGCAGCCAGAACTTAGCCCCCTCGGTCTGCTCGATCCAGAGGCCCAGCACGTCACGTGTGCCGTCGCGGCGCACGCCCAGTGCCAGGTAGATCGCTTTGTTGCGCACGACGCCTTCGTCGCGGATCTTGACTCGCAAGGCGTCGAAGAACACGACCGGGTACATCGGCTCGAGCGGCCGCTGCTGCCATTCGCGCACTTCGTCGATCACGGCATCGGTCACCGTGCTGATGAAGTCCGGCGACACCTCGATGCCGTACATCTCCAGCAGGAAACCCTGAATCTCCCGCACGCTCATGCCGCGTGCGTACATCGCGATGATCTTGTCGTCGAAGCCGGTGAAGCGTCGCTCGCCCTTGGCGATCAGCACCGGATCGAAGGTGCCTTCGCGGTCGCGCGGAATCTCGACGTCGAGCAGGTCGTCGTCGGTCGCGATGCGCTTGCGGCTGGTGCCATTGCGATGGTTCGTGCGGCCTACCGGCTTGGCTTCGCCCTTCTCGTAGCCCAGGTGGTGCGTCAACTCGCCGCCCAGCGCGCGCTCGAAGATCGCCTTCTTGAGCGCAGCGAGCTGCTCGTTGATCGTTGCGCGGTCCAGCGTCCCGGGCACCAGTTGCTTGATCAGTTCCGGGTCCAGGTTCAAGCCCTTGCCCGGCTCAATCGTCACTTCTTCCTTGCGTTTGCGTGGCATAAAGTGGCTCCTTGGCCATCAGTTTATGCCTCACACACAAAGTTCCGGATAGGCTCCGGTGCTGGTGCTCCCCAGCCTCGACTATGAATCTCGCTCGTTCGACGAGTTCATCGAAGGTGATAATTTCCGGCGCAGCGACGCTTTTGCGGAAGAGCTCAAACGAAGAGTACTTCTCTTCGTTGATCCCGTGCTTTGTGCGGAATTCCGAAAGAGACCCGATCACGAGAAACGAGCGTGGCTGGTAAAGGAATACCGTCTCCCCAGTGGGAGCGCCATCGTCGCCCCTTACATCGAGCCGTGATCGAATGCTGGTGAGAGAAACTTGTACCGAACGCTGTACCTGCGCGATTGCTCCTGCGAGTTCATCGGAGATTTGCCAGCATTCCTTTCGATACGGGCTGGCAACCTGCTTGAGCAGCGGCGTCGCATGGGTTTTGATTTCGCCAAACGATACAGCACTGATCAGACCATGAGTTTTCAGAAGGGCATCGACACGCTTCCCTGCACCCGCGATATCGTGCCCTCTCACCACCTGCTCAAGCTTCCGGTCATCCAGTGTTGAGTTGAAAACGTAGTTAAGACCATAGCCAAAAATCCACGTATTCTTTTCGAAGTACTGTTGCCATACCGCCTCGGGGCCACCGCCTTTGCCCGTCTCCAGCCTTCGTTGTTCAAAGTGCTTCTCGTCGCACAATAAGCGTTCGAACTCGCGAAGCTGATCCTTTCGAAGGCTAAGCTCGGCAACGTCGCGTGCCGTGACCCGGCTTCGCACCAACTCGTCAAGAAGATCAGGCTGCTGATTCAGCAGTTCGAGAGCCTGTTCGCGACTCAGCACGAGGCTTTCCACGAACTTATCGTCGAGCTTCGCGCTCTGCTCGTCCTTTAGCGGCAGAAACTGAACGTTTCTGAGGAAGTTGTACAGGATCGCAATCTCGTCGTTAATGAAGGTGAAGTAGGTGCCGTGCGGGCTCCCGCTTTCAACCGTATACCGTTGAATAGTCAACGTCGAGACGCCACGAGTATCTTCATAGAACTTCGCCTTGATCTCCTGTCGCGCGCCTTCAGTAATTCGAAGCGACACCTGCTTGCCGTCGCGAAAAAATTGGTGCGACTCAGCGCAATCGATGACTTTGGAGACGATGCGAAAAGGGCGCTCAAATTCCTCCACGCCTCCGTCTTCGCCCTTCCGATATTGCTTATCGGACAGCGAGCGGCTCAGATAAACACGATCGGCGCGCTTGTTGCGAAAATACTCGTAATCATCACCCATTCCAGTTCCTCGACTTCATCCTGGTCACGATGCGCCGGGCATCCGATCCCGCGGACCATCGCCGAACCTCATCGACTCGGGAGTCTCACTGTATTACGGCTTCGTTCAATGCGCCACGCGCGGCGTCAAGAGCAAGCGTCTTGTCCTGATAAAACGGCAGGTACGAAATGTAATCCGTTCCGACAGCCTCGATCAACGCGGTTAGTTCGGCTCGCAAAGCACCAACGTCCGCTTCCTTCTTCGACTCGTTGAGTATTTTCCGCGTTCCGTCCGGCGTCTTAAGCTGCCGCGCATAGCCCAGATTCGTTTCGAGCCTGATCAGAAAGTTTTCGACGCGATTGAGTAGTTGCAGAGGCATATACCAAGGGACGGTTAGCTCATCCTTCGTCATGTGGTAGATGAGGCTAGCCACATCATAGCTACTCAGCGCGAAGTCCCGATCGGAGTCGCGGATCAGACATTTGAGCATGCGGATCGCTCGCTTCGCGCCGCCCCCGCTCTCAGTGTCTCGATGGTTGACAAGCAGCATATGCATGAACGGACGGTTGCTCTGCCGCACGAATTCATCCTTGTTGAAAATGAAGACGTCGCGGTACGCCTCAAGCCCTGTGGACTGGTAGTCACTCGTGTCATGCCAATGTGCTGGCACAACGTCGACCTTACGCGCCAACGACCCACCTTGCAGAGCGATCGATTTTGCCCCGCTAATGTCTACCGTCGCGGCCGGATATGCTCCCATCAAAATCGTTTCGCATTGCTGGCGCAACGCGAACAGCTCTCCGATCGTGGTTTTACCCGAAAGCGCAGTGTACGATTTCGAAGGCGCCGCCGGGCTGTCATGGGTCAAGAACCACTCAGCCAGAACCAGAACATCTACGTCTGACGACGCACGAATGTGAATGTCGAGGGCCAGCGATCCCTGCAGCCTCGTCGTCACGGGCATATCGACGGGAAGCTTGTCCTTGATCTGTTTGGCCACACGATCACCATCTCCAAGCGAAACCGATGTGTACTTGGCGTCGACTGCTTCCATAGCGCCGAGCGCATATCGGGTGGCGTCGCCGTTGCCCTTGCTTTCATACGCCTCTTTAACATCGGCCGAATCCGTGGCAAAGGCCGAATCCGCTCTCGCTTCATACTTTCCGACAAACATTCCGGTTGACGCAGATGGCCGTCGCCTTTGTCGCATCTTCGCAAGACGATCCTGATAACTCGTACCCATGGCGGTGCCTTACGTCCTTTTTGTGATCGTTAAAGAGCCGTGAGTAAAGCGGCCCATATTGTTGAAGTAGAACCCCTCGCCTTGGGTGTTCCCCGGCGCGATTCTTATTTCGCAATATCCGCGATGGGCATTCAGGCCATCCTGCACGTGCGCCCTTGCATTTGGGTCGTTTCCATAGCAATACATCAGCACAGTCTCGTCGCCTTGCTGCTGAATTGCTGCAGCCCTGCTAAACGAACCGGATCGCTCGGTACGCAACGTAACGCAAATCTTCGTCCATTGCTGTCGGATCGACAGGGTGCCGGTCCAATTGCGGAAGTTTCCGTTATCCAAAGCTTCCGCCGGGCCGAGCGTTTGACCCGAGACATCCCATTCACCAGACAGGTTCGGAAAAGAAAAAATGCGGCTGATCGGCCAACAGCGCCAGAGCCACTTGTTGAAAACGAAATAGATGACGGAGAAGGCTGCGCCAGTGTCGACCGCCTTCGGCACGAACGACCATACGTCGGGCCAGAGTGCTGCCACAAGCTTTCCAAGCCAGCCGATGGCGGCGCTGTATATGGCAGCGAGTACAACAATGACTGTTCCGATGAGCTGGAAGATTTTTCCGCGATCTTGGTCGAGCAGCGTGTATTCGTGGTCCATTCGTCTGAATAATTATTCGACGCCACTAGGGAGATAGTTCCGCTCAGGCGAGCGATGAGCAAATAGTACCTGCACTACTCGCAGATAAACATCAGGAGATAGCCGGGGGCCGTTGGTACGCGAATGACAGCGAAGCCTGACTGCCATCCCTCGCTTGCCGGAGCGTGTTACTGGCGTATAATCCGCTTTCGCTTAGCCGTCTGCGGAATGCAGCAGTATTCCAGAGGTGGCTGAGTGGTTGAAAGCAGGGGATTGAAACTCCCCCGACCGCGTATGCGGTTCACGGGTTCGAATCCCGTCCTCTCCGCAAAGCCCCCGTCCGCAAGGCGGGGGCTTTTACGGTTTACCGCCTCACAAAGACTGCACGCCCCCTCTGCGTTCAACATGCGATCGCCCAATCCTCATTCGTCGCCACCTCCGTCGATCGATCCCGGCGCACGTGCAATTCGTGCAGCTTCGAGCATTGCCGTAGCCGCGGTTTCCATCGAGTTCCGAACCGGCTCAAGCCAGAGGCGTGCGTAAATCGCCGTCGTCTGCGTGGACTTGTGATTGAGCGACCGGCCGATTACCGACAGGTTCGCGCCGGTCCCGGCCTGCCACGATCCCATCGTGCGGCGAAGATCGTGCAGCCGAAGATCAGCAATGTCAGCCTTGTCGAGTATGATCCTCCATGCCTTCTTCGGCGAAACGAGATGCCCCGCCTCGCCCGAGCCCGGAAATACGAACGGTGAGCCCCCTCGATCCTTATCCCGCGCTCGCAGAATAGCCACCACATCCGGAACCAGGGGAACACTTTGCGGCGTTCCATTTTTCGTATCCGGGATACGCCACTCCGCTCGGTCGAGGTTCACCTGATCCCAGCGCATCGCAAGAACATTCCCTCTGCGCGCGCCGGTCAGCAGACTTACCAGGATGTAGTCCCTCACTGTGGCATTCGGATATGCCAACACCTGCTCGAAAAACTTCGGCAGTTCGTCCGGCTGCAGGAAGCGATCCCGGCTGACTTCGCTATGTTTGCGGATACCGTGGCATGGATTGATCTGGTTCCAGATTCCCCATTCGATCGCCTTGCCAAAGACACTGCTGACAAGCGCAAGCACCCGGTTCGCCATCACCTTGTGATCCTTGCTGATCTTCGTGAACAGTTGAGCAACCGTCGCTTTCGTGATTTCCGATAGCTGCCGCGACGCGAGGTTGATACCGTCCCCATTACTGGAAAGGTATTTCACG
Organism: Burkholderia sp. MS455; assembly: GCF_016899445.1. NCBI lineage: Bacteria > Pseudomonadati > Pseudomonadota > Betaproteobacteria > Burkholderiales > Burkholderiaceae > Burkholderia > Burkholderia sp. MS455. The sequence continues at coordinate 1,316,223 of NZ_CP041779.1, read as the reverse complement.
AATTTCTGCTTGTCTTCCGCTGCCGTCTTTTTGTGCGGAACGCTGTGATTCTCGTAGTACTGGTCAAACAGCTCCCCAAAAGTCATCTCCGCGCGGCGGGCACGCTTCAGCTCGGCTGGATTCGTCCACTGGCGATGTCTGCGATGAGGGTCAGAGCTTGCGTCCTCGCCTTGTCGACCGTCAGATCGGGATAGCGCCCAATCTTGATCCGCTCTGGCTTACGATTTACTTTCCGATAGAGAATGAATGTCTTGACGCCGCTCGGGCCGATGCCGATCGCAAGACCGCTCACCTTCGTGTCGTAGTAATACTTCCAACCCTTCTCTGGCATCGGCAACGCTTCGATCGCCGCTTTCGTAAAATTCAGGGCGTCCTTGCCCGCCCGCTGCTTTTTCTCGCTATCGCTCATCGTTGCTACCACTTTGCTACCACGTGTAGCGTTGTGGGTCGGAACACAAAATCGCAATGAGTTTAAATTTTACATAAAATCAATAGCTTATAATTTTCATCGATGGCCAACGACGTTGAAAATAGTAGGGGCACCCGATTTTGGATCAGAGGGTCGTAGGTTCGAATCCTATCGCTCCGACCAAAGGAATCAAAGGGTTACGGTGAGCACCGTAACCCCTTTTCCGTTTCTGGATCCTTGAACCGGTCACCAGGCTTCCCGGCTCGCGGTCATCCGGTTCATTGCAGGGATCAATTGGGCGTCCAGGCGACAACGCGTTGGCCTCTGCCGCACCCCGGCGCCCATGACGCATCGCTTCAACCGCAGGCAGCTGATCGCGGCCACAAGTCAGCAGGCTGCCGACACGCACACCGCAGCCCGCGCGCGACACTTCCGGGAACACGCGATAATGCGCGTGAACAACCCGCATCCGCGCATGAAAAACAACATTCTCAAGACCGCCCTCTGCGCATCGCTGTTCGCGCTCGCGACCACCGGCACCGCGTCCGCGAAGGCGCTCGACGACGCACTCGACTGCCATTCGACCGGCCACAAGTTCGTCGCGCCGCTGCTCGCCGCCGGCGACATCCAGTCGGAGCCGATGCACGTCGAATCGAACTCGGTCAACGCGTTCCGGACGAACCGCTCGCTGACGGCGTACGGCTTCGGCGTCTATGTCGTGCTCGGTTACCAGGCGAACGACCCGATCTTCCGTCCGGGCGACGGCACGCCGATCGGCGACTGGGCCTACGGCGTCGTGGTGCGCGGCACGAAGGGCGCGGTGGAGGAAGCCGTGCGCAAGGCCGGCAGCGATGCAACCGTCAAGCAGGCGTTTCCGTTCCTGACCGCGATCGTCTGCTCGTCGGACTGAGCAATCGTCAGGACGATCATGCGTCACGCCTGAGCCACAACCGCACGCCCCGCCCGCGAGCCCGTCCGGGCCCCGCTATCGGCCTGTTACGCGCCGGTATACACCACGCGATACGGGATACCGACCTTCTCCCATTCGGCAGCCTCCTGGCTGAGGCTGTAGTCGGTCAGCGGGTTCTGCTCGACCCACGCGCTCGGCAAGCGCACTTCATACCCGCCCTTCTTCATCTGCGAAACGGAAATGTCCGGCAACCCCGCATCGGTCCGGCGCCGGCACAGCAGCGCCGCGAGCCGCAGGCAGAACAGCAGCGGCCACTCGACCTCGCGCGCCTGCGACAGCTTGCCGAGCTTGCCCGCGTGACCGAGCACGAGCGCGGCGAGCCGCGCCTGGTCCGTGCGCGAAAAGCCCGGCATGTCCGCGTTGCTCGCGATATAGGCCGAATGCTTGTGATACGCGCTGTGCGAGATCGACAGGCCGATCTCGTGCAACGCGGCCGCCCAGCCGAGGAACATCCGGCCTTCCTCGCGCGCTTCCTCGTCGGCTTCGTCGAGTTCGTCGTAGAAACGCGCCGCGAGCGCACCGATCCGCTCGGCCTGCGCACGATCGACGCCATAGCGGCGAGTAAAGCCCTCGACGGTCACCGCGCGCATGTCTTCGTGCTGCGTCCGGCCGAGCAGGTCGTACAGCACGCCGAGACGCAGCGCACCGTCGGTCGTATCGACATAATCGACGCCGAGCTCCTCGAACACCGCGAGCATGATCGCGAGGCCGCCCGCGAGCACCGGCACGCGGTCGGGCTTCAGCGCAACCAGCTTCAGCCGGTTGACGTTCTCCGACTTGATCAGCGCGCGCTTCAGCCGCTCGAGGCCGCCGCGCGAAATGCCGTGCGTGATGCCCGGATCGTTGAAGCCGTTCGCCTCGACGAGCTCCGCGAGCGCACGCGCGGTGCCGGACGAACCGATCGCCTGGTCCCACCCGGCCTTCTTGTACTCGCTCGAAATGATCTGGATCTCGCGCTTGGCGGCGAGTTCGGCTTGCCGCATCGTGTATTCGTCGACGTTGCCGGCCGGAAAGAAGGCGCGGCTGTGGCTCACGCAGCCGATATAGAGGCTCTCCATCACGATCGGCGTGTAGTGCGCGCCGATGATGAATTCGGTCGAGCCGCCGCCGATGTCGACGACGAGCCGCTTGCCGGCGCTCGCCGGCACCGAGTGCGCGGCGCCCGCATAGATCAGCCGCGCTTCTTCGCGGCCCGCGATCACTTCGATCGGGAACCCGAGCGCCGCTTCGGCCTCGCCGAGAAATTCGGCCGCGTTCTTCGCGACGCGCAGCGTGTTGGTCGCCACCGCGCGCACACGATCCGGATGGAAATCGCGCAGGCGCTCGCCGAACCGCTTGAGCGCCTCCCAGCCACGCTCCTGCGACGCGCGATCGAGCATCTTGTCGCTCGACAGGCCCGCGGCCAGCCGAACGGGCTCGCGCAACGCGTCGACGGGATAGATCTGGCTGCCCGCCGACGTTTCCTCGACGCGACCGACGATCAGCCGGAAGCTGTTCGAGCCGAGATCCACGGCAGCCAGCAAGTGGGGAGTTGTAACCATCAGATTGGGGCTCCGTGCGCGTTCGCCCTGGGTAGCCAGTCCGGCAACCCAGGGCGATCAATCAAAGGCGACATTTTAAGCGTGGAACGCTTGCCATTGCCACGCTTCACGGGCATGCATACTGCTCAAGTGTATATGGCCGAAACATTTATGCGACGAATCGGTTAGGGCGTAGAATTTGCCGATATAAAACCATTACTGTCATCAGCACGTCATCGTACCGTGAGAGTTTCCGAGCGTCCTTTCGAATCATCGCCAGAATCACCCCCTACTCCGCCGATGTCCGTCCGCTACCCGCTTCTCAATCGTGAACTCGGCATCCTCGGTTTCAACGAGCGCGTGCTGGCCCAGGCAGCCGATCCGCAAGTTCCATTGCTCGAGCGCCTTCGCTTCATCTGCATCACCAGCAGCAACCTCGACGAATTCTTCGAAGTCCGGATGGCCGGCCTTCAGGAGCAGATCCGCGACAACCCCGGCGCGCTGACGCCCGACGGCATGTCGTTACAGCATGCTTACGATCTCGTCGTCGAACGCGCGCAACGGCTCGTCCATCGACAGTACACGATGCTGCACGAAACCGTGCTGCCCGCGCTCGAACAGGAAGGCATCTACTTCCATGCGACCGACTCGTGGAACGACGAGCAGCTCGAATGGGCACGACACTACTTCCTCGACGAACTGCTGCCCGTACTGACACCGATCGGCCTCGATCCGGCCCACCCGTTCCCGCGCGTGCTGAACAAGAGCCTGAACTTCGTCGTCGAGCTCGAAGGCCGCGACGCGTTCGGCCGCCAGGCCGTGATGGGCATCGTGCAGGCGCCGCGCGCGCTGCCGCGCGTCGTGCGCATGCCGCACGCGCTGTCGGGCTTCGAGCACGGCTTCGTGCTGTTGAGCTCGTTCATGCAGCGCTTCGTCGGCGAACTCTTCCCTCAACTCGTCGTGAAGAGCTGCAACCAGTTCCGCATCACGCGCAACAGCGAGCTGTTCGTCGACGAGGACGAAATCACGAACCTGCGCGTCGCGCTGCAGGGCGAACTGCCCGCGCGCCATCTCGGCAACGCGGTGCGCCTCGAGGTGTCGGCCGACACGCCGCAGCACATCGTGCGGCGGCTGCTCGAGGAAAGCGAACTCCGCGACAAGGACTGCTATCGCGTGGCCGGTTCCGTGAACCTCGTGCGCCTGATGCAGATTCCCGATCTCGTCGACCGCCCCGACCTGAAGTTCGCGCCGTTTACCGCATCGACTCCGCCCGCGATCGCGAACGCGCCGACGATGTTCGATGCGATCGACGACGGCGACATCCTGCTGCATCATCCGTACGAGAGCTTCCAGCCCGTGCTCGAACTGCTGCAGCAGGCCGCGAAGGACCCGAGCGTCGTCGCGATCAAGCAGACGATCTACCGCACCGGCACCGATTCGCCGCTGATGGACGCGCTGATGGAAGCCGCGCGCAACGGCAAGGAAGTGACCGTCGTCGTCGAGCTGCTCGCGCGCTTCGACGAGGAAACCAACATCAACTGGGCATCGCAGCTCGAAGCCGTCGGCGCGCACGTCGTGTACGGCGTGGTCGGTCACAAGTGCCACGCGAAGATGATGCTGATCGTGCGGCGCGTCGTGCAGGCCGGCAAGGCGACGCTGCGACGCTACGTGCACCTCGGCACCGGCAACTACCACCCGCGCACGGCGCGCCTCTACACCGACTTCGGGCTGATGACGGCCGACCAGAAGATCTGCGAGGACGTCCATCACGTATTCCAGCAACTGACCGGGATCGGCGGCGAACTCACGCTGCACGAGCTGTGGCAGTCGCCGTTCACGCTGCATCCGCGCATCGTCGAATCGATCCGCGCGGAGATCGACAATGCGCGTGCCGGCAAGCGCGCACGCATCGTCGCGAAAATGAACGCGCTGCTGGAGCCGACGGTGATAGCCGCGCTGTACGAAGCGTCGCAGGCCGGCGTGAAGGTCGACCTGATCGTGCGCGGCGTCTGCGCGCTGCAGCCCGGCGTGCCGGGGCTGTCGGAAAACATCACGGTGCGCTCGATCGTCGGCCGCTTCCTCGAGCACCACCGGATCTACTATTTCCACGCGGGCGGTGCCGAGGACGTCTATCTGTCGAGCGCCGACTGGATGGACCGCAACCTGTTCCGCCGCGTCGAAGTCGCGTTCCCGATCCGCGAGCGCAAGCTCAAGCGGCGCGTGATCGCCGAAGGCCTGTCGGTGTGCCTCGGCGACAACCAGTCGGCCTGGCAGATGCTCAGCGACGGTCACTACCGCCGGCGCCGCGCAGGCAAGACGGTCCGCAACGCGCAGCTCGGGCTGCTCGCGAAGTTCTGCTCGTGATCCTGCCGTGCGGCGCGAATCGCGCGCCGCACGGCCAATGAAAAAGCGCAGCTCACATACGCGGGCTGCGCTTTTTTCTTGCCTGGCGTGCCGCCGCTCGCCGAACGAGCGACGGATGCCGTTACGCGATCATGCCTCGTACGCGGCCGGCCGGATCGCGATGATGCGCGAGCCCGGGAACCGCGCGGTGAACGTGCTGCCGCGCCCTTCCTCGCTTTGCACGTACAGGTGCGCATCGTGCCGCTGCAGCACGTGCTTGACGATCGCGAGCCCGAGCCCCGTGCCGCCCGTATCGCGCGAGCGGCTGCGGTCGACGCGATAGAAGCGCTCGGTCAGCCGCGGCAAGTCGGCGGCCGGAATGCCGAAGCCGCTGTCCGTGACGGAAAACACGCCCTGCGCACCCTCGCGCCGCCACGACACGACGATCTTGCCGCCGTCCGGCGTATAGCGGATCGCGTTCGTGACGAGATTCGCGAACGCGCTGAACAACTCCGTCTGCGCGCCCGTGACGCCGAGCGTCTCGTCGATCGAGAACGCAATGTCGTGATGCCCGTTCGACAGCGTCTGCGCATCCTCCTTCAGATGGTCGAACACGGCGCGCATGTCGATCGCATGATCGACCGGCGGCTTGCTCTCGCCTTCCAGCTTCGCGAGCACCAGCAGATCGGTGACGATGTGCCGCATCCGCGACGCCTGCTGCTCCATCATCTCGAGATAGCGAGCGCGGTCTTCCTCGTTCAGCGGCAGCTCGCGCATCGTCTCGAGGAAGCCGGACAGCACGGTGAGCGGCGTCTTCAATTCGTGCGACACGTTCGCGACGAAGTCGCGCCGCATCGCGTCGGTACGCTCGAGCTCGGTGATGTCCTGCGTGAGCAGCAGCTTGCGGTTCTCGCCGTACGGAAACACCTGCACGGCCAGCACGTTCTGTCGCGCACCGCCCATGCCGCGCATCACGAGCGTCTCGTCGTAATGCTGCGCATTCAGGTAGCGGACGAACTCGGGATGACGCACCAGGTTCGTGATGTGCTGGCGCAGGTCGCGCTTCGCATCGAGACCGAAATGGACCTCGGCGATCGCGTTGCACCACTCGATCTGGTCGTGGTCGTCGAGCATCGCGACGCCGTTCGGTGAGGCCTGGATCGCCTGGATGAAGCGCGAATGCTGCTGTTCAACCTGCCGCACCTGCGCATGCCACTGCTTCGCGAGCTTGTGCAAACGGTAGTAAATCTCGCCCCAGATGCCCGGCGCGCTCGGCACTTCGCCGTAGACGGGCGCATCGAGCAAGCGCCACAGACGCTGCGTATGGAAGGTGCTGAAAAAGCCCTGCGCGATCAGCATCACGGCCACGAACACGAGGCCCGCGGTCGGGCCGGCAAAGACGCCGACCAATACGCCGATCAGCACGAGCAGCACGAGCGACACCAGAAAGCGCGCCCAGATGATGTTCATGATTCAGCGTCCGAAAGAATGAACGGCATGCCGTGGCACACGGCATGTCCGGATACGTTACGCGTGCTTGGCGAGCCGGTAGCCGCTGCCGCGCACGGTCTCGATCATCGCATCGCAGCCGGCCGGTTTCAAGGCCGCGCGCAATCGTTTGATGTGCACGTCGACGGTTCGCTCTTCGACGAACACGTGGTCGCCCCACACCTGGTCGAGCAGTTGCGTGCGGCTGTGCACGCGCTCCGGATGCGTCATGAAGAAATGCAGCAGGCGGAATTCGGTCGGGCCGAGATCGAGCTTGATCTCGCTGCCTTCCGCATGCGCGGCGACGCGATGCGTGGCCGGGTCGAGGCGCAGCCCGTTGATCGACACGACGTCCTCGGTCAGCTGCGGCGCACGACGGCGCAGCACGGCCTTGATGCGCGCCATCAGTTCCTTCGGCGAGAACGGCTTCGTCACGTAGTCGTCCGCGCCGATCTCGAGCCCGAGCACCTTGTCCTGCTCGTCGCCGCGCGCGGTCAGCATGATGATCGGGATGTGTTTGGTCCGTTCGTTGTTGCGCAGGTCGCGCGCGAACGCGATACCGGACTTGCCCGGCAGCATCCAGTCGAGCAGCACGAGATCGGGCAGCACGTCGCTGATCAGGTTCTGCGCCTGTTCGGCGTTGTACGCGCGGATCGGGCAATGACCGGCGTGCTGGAGATTCACCGAGATCAGTTCGGAAATCGCGGGCTCATCTTCAACGACGAGAATGTTGCTGGGCATCGGCACCTCTTTTCTTCCTGTACGTTGTCGCGTTAACTGTTGGCTTCTCGGTCGAGCGTGTCGCGCGGCTGGTGCCGCACGTCCGTGCCCTTCACGATGTAGATGATGAATTCGGCGATGTTCTTCGCGTGGTCGCCGATCCGTTCGATCGCCTTCGCGATGAACAGGTAATCGAGGCCGACCGAGATCGTGCGCGGATCTTCCTGCATGTACGACACGAGCTTGCGCACGAACGCGCGGAATTCCATGTCGATCTCCTTGTCGTCCTTGACGATCTGCGCGGCCGCCACCGTATCGAGACGCGCAAACGCGTCGAGCGCGCGGCGCAGGATCGTCACGGCCATCTCGCCCGACACCTTGATCTCGGCGATGTTGACCGCGCGTGCGGCCGGCTCGTCGACCAGGCGGCGCACGCGCTTCGCGATCTTCTCTGCCTCGTCGCCGGCGCGCTCGAGGTTCGTAATCGTTTTCGAAATCGACATCAAAAGACGCAGGTCGCGCGCGGCAGGCTGCCTCCGCGCGATGATGTTGCCGCATTCCTGGTCGATGTCGACTTCCATCGCGTTCAGCGTTTCCTCGGCCGCGATCACCTTCTCGGCCGCATCGCGATCGAATTCGTTGAGTGCGTGCATCGCGCCGACGATCTGCGACTCGACGAGCCCGCCCATTTCCAGCACTTTCGACGACACGGCATTCAGGTCCGCGTCGAACTGGCTCGACAGATGTTTATCCGACATGGCTGTTGTTCTCCGTCATCAGCCGAAGCGGCCGGTGATGTAGTCTTCCGTTTCCTTGCGCACCGGCTTGATGAAGATCTTTTCGGTTTCGCCGAACTCGATCAGCTCGCCCAGGTACATGTAGGCCGTGTAATCCGAGCAGCGCGCTGCCTGCTGCATGTTGTGCGTGACGATCACGACCGTGTAGTCGCTCTTCAGCTCCGCGATCAGCTCCTCGATGCGGCCCGTCGAGATCGGGTCGAGCGCCGAGCACGGTTCGTCGAGCAGCAGCACTTCCGGGCGGATCGCGATGCCGCGCGCGATGCACAGACGCTGCTGCTGGCCGCCCGAGAGGCCGTAGCCGCTCTGCCCCAGCTTGTCCTTCACTTCGTTCCACAGCGCGGCCTTCGTGAGCGCCCACTCGACGCGGTCGTCCATTTCCGAGCGCGTGAGCTTTTCGAACATCTTCACGCCGAACGCGATGTTGTCGTAGATCGACATCGGGAACGGGGTCGGCTTCTGGAACACCATGCCGATGCGCGCGCGCAGCAGCGAGATGTCGCGCTTCGTCGTCAGCAGGTTCTCGCCGTCCATCAGGATTTCGCCTTCGGCGCGCTGCTCCGGATAGAGCGCGAACATCTTGTTGAACGTGCGCAGCAGCGTCGACTTGCCGCAGCCCGACGGGCCGATGAACGCCGTCACCTTCCCTTCGGGAATGCGCAGGTTGATGTTCTTCAGCGCATGGAACTTGCTGTAGAAGAAGTTGAGGTTGTTGACCTCGATCTTCGCGTTCAGCGGCGCGAGCGGGCGATCGTTCGCCGCGTCGTGCGTGCCGGCGGGCGCTGCGGTGCGCTCGACGGGATTCAGGTGGCTCTCTGCCATATTCATCGGATTGCTCCGCCGTTACTTTTTCGAGAAGACCGAGCGCGCCAGGATGTTGAGTCCGAGCACCCCGAGCGTAATCAGGAACACGCCCGCCCATGCGAGCGACTGCCATTCCGCGAACGGGCTCATCGCGAACTTGTAGATCGTCACGGGCAGGTTCGCCATCGGCTGGCTCATGTCCCACGAGAAGAACTGGTTCGACAGCGCGGTGAACAGCAGCGGCGCCGTTTCGCCGGCGATCCGCGCGACCGCGAGCAGCACGCCCGTGATGATGCCGCCCACCGATGCGCGCAGCGTGATCTTCAGCACCATTCGCCACTTCGGCGTGCCGAGCGCGAAGGCGGCTTCGCGCAGCGCGTTCGGCACGAGCTTCAGCATGTTCTCGGTCGTGCGGATCACGATCGGGATCTGCAGCAGCGCGAGCGCGATCACGCCGGCCCAGCCCGAGAAGCGCCCCGACTTCGCGACGACGAGCGCGTACACGAACAGGCCGATGACGATCGACGGCGCGGACAGCAGGATGTCGTTGATGAAGCGGATCGTGCTCGCCAGCAGGTTCTTCTGGCCGTATTCGGCGAGATAAACGCCCGCGAGGATGCCGATCGGCGTGCCGACCAGCGTGCCGAAACCGCACAGCAGCAGGCTGCCGACGATCGCGTTCGCGAGACCGCCGCCTTCGGTGTTCGGTGCCGGCGTCGATTCGGTGAACAGCTGCACCGACAGGCCGCCGATACCGAGGTGCAGCGTCGTGTACAGGATCCACACGAGCCACAGCAGGCCGAACGCCATTGCGCCGAGCGATGCGGCGAGCGCGACCGCGTTGACGGCCTTGCGCTTGCGCTGCAGGCGCTCGCGCATCGCTTCGAGCACGGCGCCGTCCGGCCCCGGGAAATTCATGATGGGCTCGCTCATTTCTTGCCCTCTCCCTTCTCGAGACGAAGCAGCAGCAGTTTGGAGATGGACAGCACGATGAACGTGATCACGAACAGGATCAGGCCCAGTTCCATCAGCGCGGACGTATGCAGGCCCGGCTGCGCTTCCGCGAATTCGTTCGCGAGCGCCGACGTGATGCTGTTGCCCGGCGCGAACAGCGACACGCTGTCGAGCAGGTTCGTGTTGCCGATCACGAACGTCACGGCCATCGTCTCGCCGAGTGCGCGGCCGAGGCCGAGCATCACGCCGCCGATCACGCCGGTCTTCGTATAGGGCAGCACGACCTTCCACATCACTTCCCAGGTCGTGCAGCCGATCCCGTATGCCGATTCCTTCAGCAGCACGGGCGTGACCTCGAACACGTCGCGCATCACCGACGCGATGTACGGGATGATCATGATCGCGAGAATCACGCCGGCCGCGAGGATGCCGATGCCGATCGGCGGGCCGGACGTCAGCGGCCCGAGCACCCACACGTCCTTGAGCAGATGGCCGAGCGGCTTCTGGAAGTATTCGGCGAAGATCGGCGCGAACACGAGCAGCCCCCACATGCCGTACACGATCGACGGAATCGCGGCGAGCAGCTCGATCGCGATGCCGAGCGGACGACGCAGCCACACGGGCGACAGCTCGGTGAGGAACAGTGCGATGCCGAAACTGACGGGCACCGCGATGACGAGCGCAATGACCGACGTCACGATCGTGCCGTAGATCGGCACGAGTGCGCCGTAGATGTCCGAGTTGGGATCCCACTCGGATTGCCACAGGAAGCCGAGGCCGAACTTCTGGATGGTCGGCAGCGACGCAATGATCAGGGAAACGATGATCCCGCCCAGCAGCAGCAGGGTCACGATCGCGGCGAGCCGTGCGAGGCCGCCGAACAGGACGTCGCCGAGGCGGCTCGGCGCGCGCTGCTGCGCACTGTCGGGCGATCGGGAGGACGCGTATGAAATATCAGACATGGGTGCCTGCTTTTGAGTGCCGGGCGCCGTGACGCCCGGCTTTACCGCACACACTGCCCGACCGGCGCGGCCGGGCAGTGAACCGCTGCATTGCTTACTCGGCGGCGACCGGCTTGCCCGACGCGTCCGTCACCTTCGTCTTCCACTGCTTGCGGATTTCCGTCTCGACCGTCGCCGGCAGCGAGATGTAGTCGAGGCTGTCCGCAGCCTTCTCGCCGTTCTTGAACGCCCAGCTGAAGAACTTCAGCGTTTCCGCGCCCTGCTCCGGCTTGTCCTGCTTCGCGTGCAGCAGCACGAACGTCGCGCCGACGACCGGCCATGCGTCCTTGCCCGGCTGGTTCGTCAGGATCTGGTAGAACGACTTCGACCAGTTCGCGCCGGCAGCAGCGGCCTTGAACGTTTCCGTCTTCGGCTCGACCACCGTGCCCGTCGAGTTCTTCAGCGCGGTGTAGGTCATGTTGTTCTTCTTCGCGTACGCCCACTCGACGTAGCCGATCGCGCCCGGCAGGCGCTGCACGAAGGCCGCGACGCCGTCGTTGCCCTTGCCGCCCGTGCCCGTCGGCCAGTTGACCGTCGTGCCTTCGCCGATCTTCGACTTCCACTCGTCGTTGACCTTCGACAGGTAGTTCGTCCAGATGAAGCTCGTGCCCGAGCCGTCAGCACGGCGAACGACCGCGATGTCCGTATCCGGCAGCTTGACCTTCGGGTTCAGCGCGGCGATCGCCGGATCGTTCCACTTCTTGATCTTGCCGAGGTAGATGTCGCCGAGCACCGGGCCCGACAGCGTCAGTTCACCGGCCTTCACGCCCGGCACGTTGACGACCGGCACCACGCCGCCGACCACCGTCGGGAACTGGAACAGGCCTTCCTTCGCAAGCTCTTCATCCTTCAGCGGAGCGTCCGAACCGGCAAAATCGACCGTCTTCGCGTTGATCTGCTTCAGGCCGCCCGACGAACCGATACCCTGGTAGTTGACCTTCGCGCCGCCGGACTGCTGGTAGTCGGCAGCCCATTTCGTATAGATCGGCATCGCGAACGTGCTGCCTGCGCCCGTGATGTCGGCAGCTTGCGCGGCAACGGCGAAAAGCGCGCCAGCCAGGCCGGCAATCGCGGTTTGCATCAATTTCATGAGACCTCCAGTGTGTGAGCGGATGACTACGGCACCGCGAAGGTTAGGGGCTCCTCATGACGGTAATGTGACAATCGATGAAACTGGCGTGACAGTAACATGACTGGTTGAAAGGGAGTATCGGGTGCGGCGCGGGCGGCGCCTGCGGGCACCGGAACGGCAAAGGCGGCAAGAATTGCCTGCCCGGCAAGGACGGGGTGGAACACCCGTTTTTCGGGTGCGCCGGCGGATCGTAGCGCAGCGTCGGCGGTACGGGAAGCCCCTGCCCGCGATGGGCGCGATATCAGGGGTCGGAAGATATCTTCAGTCAGGCGATGCGTTGATCGACGCGACACACTATAGGTAGCGCAAACCTTTGCGTCTGACGAAATTGCGGCGCCCGAAGGCGCCGCGTGCCGATTTACCGGAGAACCGGCGCGCGGACGGCAGGCCGCCCCGCGCCGATATCGTGCGTCAGGTCGTCGCCGCGCGCACCGCGTCGGCAATCGTCTCCGCATGGCGGACCGCATCGGCCGCCTGCTGCGCCTCGACCATCACGCGCAGCACGGGCTCGGTGCCCGATGCGCGGATCAGCACGCGGCCGCTGCCGGCGAGTGCGGCTTCGGCCGCGTCGATCGCGGCGCGAATCGACGCGCTGCCCTTCCAGTCGGCGCCGGGCTTCATCCGCACGTTGATCAGCTTCTGCGGAAACAGCGTGACGCCATCGAGCATCTGCGCGAGCGTTCGGCCGCTGCGCTTCAGTGCGGCCAGCACGAGCAGCGCCGACACGATGCCGTCGCCGGTCGAATGCCGGTCGAGCGACAGGATGTGGCCCGAGCCTTCCGCGCCGAGCTGCCAGCCGTGCTCGCGCAATTGCTCGAGCACATAGCGGTCGCCGACCGCCGCGCGGACGAATTTCACGCCCTCGCGCTGCAGCGCGACTTCGACGGCGAGGTTCGTCATCAGCGTGCCGACCGCACCTTCGACCTTGCCGTCGGTCGCGATCCGGTCCTTCACGAGCACGTAGAGGAGTTCGTCGCCGTTGTACAGGCGCCCGGTCGCATCGACGACCTGCAGGCGGTCCGCATCGCCGTCGAGCGCAATGCCGAGATCGGCGTGGTTCGCCCGCACCGCGCGCACCAGCGCGTCGGGCGCGGTCGCGCCGACGCCGTCGTTGATGTTGAAGCCGTTCGGCGCGACACCGATCGGAATCACGTCAGCGCCGAGCTCGTGGAACACATGCGGCGCGACCTGGTACGCTGCACCGTGCGCGCAATCGACCACGAGCTTCAACCCGCGCAGGTCGAACGCGGCCGGGAACGTGCTCTTGCAGAACTCGATGTAGCGACCGGCCGCGTCGTCGAGGCGGCGCGCCTTGCCGAGGCCGTCGGACGACGCGCACTCGAGCGGCTTGTCGAGCCACGCTTCGATCGCGGCTTCGGTGTCGTCGGGCAGCTTGTTGCCGTCAGCGGAGAAAAACTTGATCCCGTTGTCGTGATACGGGTTATGCGACGCGCTGATCACGACGCCGGCCGACAGGCGCAGCGCACGCGTCAGATATGCGACGCCCGGCGTCGGCATCGGGCCGGCCAGCATCACGTCGACGCCGGCCGCCGAGAAACCGGCCTCGAGCGCAGCTTCCAGCATGTAGCCCGACACGCGCGTGTCCTTGCCGATCAGCACGGTCGGCCGCGAGCCTGCCGCGACGTCGGCCGAGCTGGCCAGCACCTTGCCGGCCGCGTAGCCGAGGCGCAATACGAAATCCGGCGTGATGGGCGCCTCGCCCACCGTGCCGCGAATGCCGTCCGTGCCGAAATATCGACGTCCCATGGCGAATCTTCCTCCTTCGTCTTCTGACTTATCGTTGCCGCGCGGCTTCGCGCACGGCATTCCAGACTTTCAGCGCATCGACCGTCGCCGCGACGTCGTGCACGCGCACGATCGCCGCACCGCGCTCGACCGCGCACAACGCGGCCGCCACGCTCGCCGCGACGCGCTCCATCGGCGGCTTGCCGCCGATCACCGCGCCGAGCATCGACTTGCGCGACATGCCCGCGAGGATCGGATAAGCACGCCCGTCGGGCCGCGCGGGCGCCGTCTCCGGCAACGCGGCCAGCAGCGCATAGTTGTCGTCGACGACCGCCTTGCCGAACCCGAAGCCGGGATCCACGCAGATCCGCTCCGGCGCAATGCCCGCGTCGCGCAGCGCCTGCGCGCGCGCGGCGAGAAACTCGCGCACGTCGGTCACGACGTCGCCGTAGTCGGGCTCGCCGACCTGCATCGTCTGCGGCTCGCCGAGCATGTGCATCGCGCACAGCCCGCAGTTGCCGTCGCGCACCGCGTCGATCGCACCCGGCTGGCGGAATCCCCAGATGTCGTTGATCAGGTCCGCGCCGGCGGCCAGCGCCGCGCGCATCACGGCCGGCTTGTAGGTGTCGACCGACAGCGGCACGTTCAGCGGCCGCAGCGCCTCGACGAGCGGGATCACGCGCGCGAGTTCCTCGTCGAGCGGTACGGGGGGTGCGCCGGGGCGCGTCGATTCGCCGCCGATATCGAGGAGATCCGCGCCTTCGGCGATCATGCGCTCGGCCTGGCGCAGCGCATCGTCGCGCGCGAGGAAGCGGCCGCCGTCGGAGAACGAATCGGGCGTGGCGTTGAGAATGCCCATCACGAGCGGGCGCTCGAACGTCAGTGCGAAGCGGCCGCACTGGAGCGGCGCGGGAATGGATGGAGTAACAGCGGAATCGGACACGAGCGACTGGCGTGGTTGAATGCAAAACGGGCCGGTGTGAAGCCACACCAGCCCGTGAACGGTGCTAAAGCGGAGGTTATGCCGCCGGCGAAGCAGGCGCCGGCGCGTTGCCGGGCTTGACCTCGGCGCTGCTGCCACCGCCCGACGAATCGCCGCCGACAGCCGGCGAGCTCTTCGGCGAGCGCGGTGGACGGCCTTCCATGATGTCGTTGATCTGATCGGCGTCGATCGTCTCCCACTCCATCAGCGCGGCCGTCATCGCTTCGACCTTGTCGCGGTTCTCTTCGAGCAGGCGGCGCGCAAGGGTGTACTGATCGTCGAGCACGCGGCGGATTTCCGAATCGACCTTCTGCTGCGTCGCTTCCGAGATCGTGCGCGTGAAGCCGCGGCCGAACGGCGACGCATCGTTCTCGTCGTCGACGTAGACCATCGGCCCGAGCGCATCGGTCATGCCGAAACGGGCCACCATCGCGCGTGCCGTCTGCGTTGCCTTGTTGAAGTCGTCCGATGCGCCGGTGCTGACGAGATTCATGAACAGCTCTTCCGCGACCCGGCCACCGAACAGGATCGCGAGGCGGTCCAGCAGGTAGTCCTTCGAGTACGTTTCGTTGTCATGCTCGGGCAACTGCCACGTGACGCCCAGCGCACGGCCGCGCGGGATGATCGTGACCTTGTGCACCGGGTCGGCCTTCGGCAGCAGCTTCGCGACCACCGCGTGGCCCGACTCGTGGTAAGCGGTCGCGCGCTTCGCTTCCTCGCGGATCACGGCCGACTTGCGCTCCGGACCCATGAAGATCTTGTCCTTCGCGTCCTCGAAATCCTGCATCTCGACGATGCGCTTGCCGCGGCGTGCCGCGAACAGCGCAGCCTCGTTCACGAGGTTCGCGAGATCGGCGCCCGAGAAACCCGGCGTGCCGCGTGCGATGACGGCCGCATCGACGTCGTTCGCGATCGGCACCTTGCGCAGGTGCACGCGCATGATCTGCTCGCGGCCGCGGATGTCCGGCAGACCGACGTAGACCTGACGGTCGAAACGGCCCGGACGCAGCAGCGCCTTGTCGAGCACGTCGGAACGGTTGGTCGCGGCGATCACGATCACGCCCGAGTTCGCCTCGAAGCCGTCCATCTCGACCAGCATCTGGTTCAGCGTCTGTTCGCGTTCGTCGTTGCCGCCGCCCATGCCGGCGCCGCGATGACGGCCGACCGCGTCGATTTCGTCGATGAACACGATGCACGGCGCATGCTTCTTCGCCTGCTCGAACATGTCGCGCACACGGGCCGCGCCGACGCCGACGAACATTTCGACGAAGTCCGAACCCGAGATGCTGAAGAACGGCACCTTCGCTTCACCCGCGATCGCGCGGGCGAGCAGCGTCTTGCCGGTACCCGGCGGGCCGACGAGCAGCACGCCGCGCGGAATGCGACCGCCCAGCTTCTGGAATTTCTGCGGATCGCGCAGGAAGTCGACGAGCTCGGACACTTCTTCCTTCGCTTCGTCGCAGCCCGCGACGTCGGAGAAGTTCACCGCGTTGTTGTTCTCGTCGATCAGCCGCGCTCGCGACTTGCCGAACGAGAAGGCGCCGCCTTTGCCGCCCCCCTGCATCTGCCTCATCATGTAGAACCAGAACACGATGATCAGGATCGTCGGCCCGAGGTAGTACAGCGCGGACATCAGCGCATTCGGCTCGTCGTCGGCCTTGCCGCTGACCTGCACGCCGTACTTCATCAGATCGCCGACCATCCAGATGTCGCCGGGCGACACGATCTGGTATTTCTGGCCATCAGCCGGAGTGACGGTGAGGTTGCGCCCCTGAACGATGACGTTCTTGACCTTGCCGTTCTTGGCGTCGTCCATGAACTGCGAATAGGACACGCCTTCCTGGACGCGGGGCTTGTCGAACTGCTTGAACACCGTAAACAGCACCAGTGCGATCACTAACCACACCGCTGCCTTCGAAAACATATTGTTGTTCAAAGCACCACTCCTTCACTCGTAGACGAGCGCCTACATTTTCCTTGCGGCGCCCCTCGGTCATTCTAATCCAGTCCGACCACCCTCGCCATAAGCATTGACAACCGCCGCGATAGCGCTTCGCTTGTCTGGCAAGGGCCGGAGCCCGTTTGCGGCACCCCGCCGCGCATCAGCGCGGATGCTTCAGATGCCGACCCAAAATGAACGTTTCGGACGATTTGTCGCGGGACGCCTTGGGCTTGCGCGGCGCGACGGTCTTAAACTGCTGTTTGAATTTCTCGACGATCTGGCTGTAGCCGCTGCCGTGAAAGCATTTCACGAGCAGCGCACCGTCCGGCTTCAGATGGTTCTGCGCGAATTCGAGCGCCAGATCGCAGAGATGCTCGATGCGCGCCGCGTCCGCCGAGGCCACCCCTGACAGGTTGGGGGCCATGTCCGAAATAACAAGGTCCACCGCGCGGCCTTCGAGCACTTCCTCGAGCTGGTGAAGCACTTCGTCCTCGCGGAAGTCGCCCTGGATGAAGTGGACGTCGGCGATCGGCTCCATCGGCAGCAGGTCGAGCGCGATGATCGTGCCGTCGATGCCGCCTTCGCGCTCGGTATCGCGCTTCTTGCCCTGCGCGAGCTTGTTGCGGGCATACTGGCTCCAGCTGCCCGGCGTCGCGCCGAGATCGACGATCACCTGGCCCGGACGGACCAGCTTGTCCTGCTCGTCGATTTCCTTCAGCTTGTACGCGGCACGCGCGCGATAGCCCTCCCGCTGCGCCATTTTGACGTACGGGTCGTTGATGTGGTCGTGCAGCCAGTGCTGGTTAAAGCGGTTTTTTGCCATTCGAGAGAGAGATTGCTGCCATTTGCTTCGTGAAGCCGCGCTTTTAGCGGATAATACGCGTCTTCTTCGCGCGGCTGCGGCCCCTTTTCAGGCCCAAGCCGCGATTTTACGTGGTTTCGGCGCACGGCTGACGCGGTAACTTCCCGCGATCGTTTTTCAGGCCGCGTGCCCCTATTTAGATTTCGACATTTCCATGCCCGCCCTTTCGCTTTCTCCCGCCGAGCGCTCCGCGCTGCGCTCCCAGGCCCATGCGCTCAAGCCCGTCGTGCTGATCGGCGCCGAAGGGCTGACCGACGCCGTGCTGAAGGAAATCAAGGTGCACCTCGCCGCGCACCAGCTGATCAAGATCCGCGTGTTCGGCGACGAGCGCGACGAACGCATCGCGATCTACGACGAGATCTGCGACCGCCTGAGCGCGGCACCGATCCAGCACATCGGCAAGCTGCTGGTGATCTGGAAACCCGAGGCCGCCGCAGCGGCCCCGGCCCGCGGCCGTCGCGCCGGCACGCTGCCGAGCGCGGCCGAAGCCGCCGACGACAGGAAAGGCCGCGCACCGCGCACGGTCAAGGTCGTCAAGGTGTCGCCGAACGCGAGCCCCGTGCGTCGTCCGAAGCCGACGAAGGTCGTCGTGCGCGGCAACGAGCGCGTGACGGCAGGCGGCAACGTGAAGCGCGCGAAAAAGCGCCAGGCAAGCACCAAGCGGCCGCACCAGGACAAGTAAAACGCGTACGCGGCACGGGTCACGCCGTGCCGCGCTGCACTCAGGCGTCGCGCGCCGGCAGACGCCAGATCAGCATCAGCCCCAGCACGCTCTCGACGAGATAGAACACGCTCGAGACGCCGTGCAGCATCCCGAAGCGACTCGCGTACGGCGAGTTCGCGATGTCGGTGCCCGCGTCCATCGCGGCCACGCGCAGCGCGTTCATGAACGGCTGCAGCGCGAAATACCCGACCAGCACGCACACGACCATCGCGGCGACGATCCAGCGCACGCGGCGATATTCGCCGCTGCCGCGCCGCACCTGCTGGTTCGACAACGCGAGCAGCAGCACGCCGCACACGACACCGAGGATCGCCTCGATACGGAACAGCTGGGCAGCGACCGAACCGGCCGTCATCCGCTCCAGCGTCTTGAACAGCACGGGCGCGACCGCATACCCGATCGTCAGCAGGCTGCCGACCCACACGGCCGACAGCAGACGGAACACGCGATGCGGCATCACGTCGCCCCGCTTCAGATGTAGCTGACCGAGATGATTTCGTATTCGCGCACGCCGCTCGGCGCCTGCACGGCCGCGACGTCGCCTTCGGACTTGCCGATCAGCGCGCGCGCGATCGGCGAGCTGACCGAGATCAGGCCGTGATCGATATCGGCTTCGTCGTCGCCGACGATCTGGTATTTGACGGTGTCGCCCGACTCGAGATCCTCGAGCTCGACCGTCGACGCGAAGACCACGCGGCCTTCGGCATCGAGCACGGTGGGATCGATGACCTGCGCGGCCGACAGCTTCGATTCGATTTCCGCGATACGACCCTCGATGAAGCCCTGCTTTTCCTTCGCGGCATCGTATTCGGCGTTTTCGGACAGATCGCCCTGTGCGCGGGCCTCCGCGATCGCGTTGATCACGGCCGGCCGCTCGACGGATTTGAGGCGCTGCAATTCATCGCGCAGTTGCTCTGCGCCACGCTTTGTCAACGGAATGGTGCTCATAAACGGCTCAATCGCTAAAAACGGCTTTAAAAAAAATCACCGCGATTAAGCGCGTTTCCGATGAACCGGAAACACCGCTTAACCGCGGCACGTATTGCTTCGACAGGTAACTGACTGCTTAGTTTAGGCGAGCGTGAAGACCTTGTAAATCATAGACTTCCAGATCCTTCAGGTAGCGCAAGCCTTCAACGGCCGCGCGCGCGCCCGACATCGTCGTGTAGTACGTGACCTTGTGCGCCTGCGCGCTCATGCGGATCGAACGCGAATCGGCGATCGCCTGGCGCGTCTCGTCGACCGTCGTGAACACGAGGGCGATCTCGCCGTTCTTGATCATGTCGACGATGTGCGGGCGGCCGTCCTTCACCTTGTTCACGACCTTCACCGGCACGCCGGCCGCTTCGATCGCGGCAGCCGTGCCCTTGGTCGCGACGATCGGGTAGCCGAGGTCGTGCAGCATGCGCGCGACTTCGACGGCCTTCGGCTTGTCGGCGTCCATCACGGTCAGCAGCACCGTGCCCGACTCCGGCAGGCGCGAACCGGCCGCGAGCTGCGACTTGAACAGCGCTTCGCCGAACGTCTGGCCGACGCCCATCACTTCGCCGGTCGAACGCATTTCAGGCCCGAGGACCGGATCGACGGTCGGGAACTTGACGAACGGGAACACGGCTTCCTTCACGCTGAAGTACGGCGGCTCGACTTCCTTCGTCACGCCCTGCTGCGCGAGCTTCTGACCGACCATCGCGCGCGCCGCGATCTTCGCGAGCGGCAGGCTGGTGGCCTTCGACACGTACGGCACCGTGCGCGACGCGCGCGGGTTCACTTCGAGCACGTAGATGATGTCCTGCTTCGAACCGTCCGCCTGCGGCACCTGCTGGATCGCGAACTGCACGTTCATCAGGCCGACCACGTTCAGCGCCTTCGCCATCGCGCCCGTCTGGCGCTTCAGCTCGGCCACGGTTTCCTTCGACAGCGAGTACGGCGGCAGCGAGCATGCCGAGTCGCCCGAGTGGACGCCCGCCTGCTCGATGTGCTCCATCACGCCGCCGATGAACACGGCTTCGCCGTCGCAGATGCAGTCGACGTCGCACTCGATCGCGTCGTTCAGGAAGCGGTCGAGCAGCACCGGCGAATCGTTCGACACCTTCACGGCCTCGCGCATGTAGCGCTCGAGGTCGCGCGGCTCGTGGACGATCTCCATCGCGCGGCCGCCGAGCACGTACGACGGACGCACGACCAGCGGATAGCCGATTTCCTCGGCGAGCTTGAGCGCTTCGTCTTCCGCGCGCGCGGTGCGGTTCGGCGGCTGGCGCAAGCCGAGATCCTGCAGCAGCTTCTGGAAGCGTTCGCGGTCTTCGGCGGCGTCGATCATGTCCGGCGACGTGCCGACGATCGGCACGCCGTGCGCCTCGAGGTCGAGCGCGAGCTTCAGCGGCGTCTGGCCGCCGTACTGGACGATCACGCCGACCGGCTTTTCCTTGTCGACGATCTCGAGCACGTCTTCGAGCGTCAGCGGCTCGAAGTACAGGCGGTCGGACGTGTCGTAGTCGGTCGACACCGTTTCCGGGTTGCAGTTGACCATGATCGTTTCGTAGCCGTCCTCGCGCATCGCGAGCGCCGCGTGCACGCAGCAGTAGTCGAACTCGATGCCCTGGCCGATCCGGTTCGGGCCGCCGCCCAGCACCATGATCTTCTTGTTCGTGGTCGGCTGCGCCTCGCACTCTTCCTCGTAGGTCGAGTACATGTACGCGGTTTTCGTCGCGAACTCGGCCGCGCAGGTGTCGACGCGCTTGTAGACCGGGCGCACGTTCAGCTCGACGCGGCGGCGGCGGACGTCTTCCGGCGTCGCACCGAGCAGCTTCGCGAGGCGGCGGTCGGAGAAACCGCTCTGCTTCAGGTAACGCAGCTCGTCGAACGTCAGCGACGCGAGCGTGCGGCCCGCGAGCGCCTTTTCCTTCAGGATGATCTGCTCGATCTGATGGAGGAACCACGGGTCGATCGCGGTTTCCGCGAAGATTTCCTCGGCCGTCATGCCGATGCGGAACGCGTCGCCGACATACCAGATGCGGTCCGGGCCCGGCTCGTGGATCTCGATCGCGATCTCGTCGCGGTCGGTCGACTTCTCGTCGAGACCGTCGACGCCGACTTCGAGGCCGCGCAGCGCCTTCTGGAACGACTCCTGGAACGTGCGGCCGATCGCCATCACTTCGCCGACCGACTTCATCTGCGTCGTCAGGCGCGAATCGGCTTCACGGAACTTCTCGAACGCGAAACGCGGAATCTTCGTGACGACGTAGTCGATCGTCGGCTCGAACGACGCCGGCGTCTGGCCGCCGGTGATTTCGTTCTTCAGCTCGTCGAGCGTGTAGCCGACCGCCAGCTTCGCGGCGACCTTCGCGATCGGGAAGCCGGTCGCCTTCGATGCAAGCGCCGACGAACGCGACACGCGCGGGTTCATTTCGATGACGACCATGCGGCCGTCCTTCGGGTTGATCGAGAACTGCACGTTCGAGCCGCCCGTGTCGACGCCGATCTCGCGCAGCACCGCGAGCGATGCGTTACGCAGGATCTGGTATTCCTTGTCGGTGAGCGTCTGCGCCGGCGCGACCGTGATCGAGTCGCCGGTGTGCACGCCCATCGGGTCGAGGTTTTCGATCGAGCAGACGATGATGCAGTTGTCGGCGCGGTCGCGCACGACTTCCATCTCGTATTCCTTCCAGCCGAGCAGCGATTCCTCGATCAGCAGTTCGCGCGTGGGCGACAGGTCGAGACCGCGCTTGCAGATTTCCTCGAACTCTTCGCGGTTGTACGCGATGCCGCCGCCCGAGCCGCCGAGCGTGAACGACGGACGGATCACGACCGGATAGCCGCTGCCGCCGGTGCCCGCCATGATCTCGGCATGCACCTTGGTCGCCTCTTCCATCGAGTGCGCGATGCCCGACTTCGCGGAGCCGAGACCGATCTTGGTCATCGCTTCCTTGAACTTCTGGCGGTCTTCCGCCTTGTCGATCGCCTCCGGCGACGCGCCGATCAGTTCGACGCCGAACTTCTCGAGCACGCCGTGGTGGTGCAGGTCGAGCGCGCAGTTCAGCGCGGTCTGGCCGCCCATCGTCGGCAGGATCGCGTCCGGGCGCTCCTTCTCGATGATGCGCGCGACGACTTCCCACGTGATCGGCTCGATGTAGGTCACGTCGGCCGTGTTCGGGTCGGTCATGATCGTCGCCGGGTTGCTGTTGACGAGAACGACCTTGTAGCCCTCCTCACGCAACGCCTTGCAAGCCTGCGCGCCCGAATAGTCGAACTCGCACGCCTGGCCGATGATGATCGGGCCGGCGCCGATGATGAGGATGCTTTTGATGTCTGTGCGTTTTGGCATGGCTTGTGAATTCAATAAGTAATCGTTGTCGTGGGTCGGCCGGCAGCGCTCAGCTCATGGTCGCGAGCGCGAGCTTCACCGAGAAACCGATGAACAGGCCGCCCACGCTGCTCGCCGCGCCTGCCGCGAGCTTGCGGCGGCGGCGGAAGTGCTCGGCGAGCCGCGCACCCGCGAAGATCAGCGTGCTCAGGTACAGGAAGCTCGCGCATTGCGCGATCGCCCCGAGCACGACGAACGACAGCGCGGGATGCGGGAATGCCGGGTCGACGAACTGGATGAAGAACGAGATGAAGAACAGGATCGCCTTGGGATTCAGCAGGCTCACGATCAGCGCCTTGCGAAACGGCCGCTCGCCGTCGACCGCCTGCGGTGCCTCGGCGGGCTCGCCCGCCGGCGCGCGCAGCTTGCGCCACGCGCTGCGCAGCATGCCGGTGCCGATGTAGAGCAGATACGCGGCGCCGCCGTACTTGACGACGGAGAACAGCAGCGGATTCGCCTTCAGCAGCGAAGCGACGCCCGCGGCGGACAGCACCATCAGCACCGTGTCGCCGACGAACACGCCGCAGGCCGCGCGATAGCCGGCCTTCACGCCGCGCTGCGCCGCGAGCGACAGCACGTACATCGAGTTCGGCCCCGGCAGCAGGATGATGAAGATCACGCCGAACACGTAGGTCCAGATATCCGTGATGCCGAGTGCGTGGCCGAACATGATGCGAATCTCCCGTCCTTCGGTTGCGTTAGGCGTTGCGCTGCTTCGCCGCGTCCATCAGCGCGGTGAAACGGTCGAACAGATAGCCGATGTCGTGCGGGCCCGGCGACGCTTCCGGGTGGCCCTGGAAGCAGAACGCCGGCTTGTCGGTCAGCTCGAAGCCCTGCAGCGTGCCATCGAACAGCGACACGTGCGTCACGCGCGCGTTGGCCGGCAGCGAATCCGCATCGACCGCGAAACCGTGGTTCTGCGACGTGATCACGACACGGCCGTCGCCGAGATCCTTCACCGGGTGGTTCGCGCCGTGGTGGCCCGTCTTCATCTTCAGCGTCTTCGCGCCGACCGCGAGGCCCATGATCTGGTGGCCGAGGCAGATGCCGAAGGTCGGCACGCCGCGCTCGATGAATTCCTTCGTGGCCGCGATCGCGTAATCGCACGGCTCCGGATCGCCGGGGCCGTTCGACAGGAAGATGCCGTCCGGATTCAGCGCGAGCGCATCGGCCGCGCTCGCCTGTGCGGGCAGCACCGTGACCTGGCAGCCGCGTTCCGCGAGCATGCGCAGGATGTTGTACTTGACGCCGAAATCGTACGCGACGACGCGGTACTTCGGCGCTTCCTGCATGCCGTAGCCGCTGCCGAGGCGCCATTCCGTCTGCTTCCACTCGAACGGCTTGGTGGTCGACACGACCTTCGCGAGATCCATGCCGGCGAGGCCCGGGAACGAGCGCGCGAGCTCGATCGCCTTCGCCTCGTCGTCCGAGCCGGCGAGAATGCAGCCGTTCTGCGCGCCCTTGTCGCGCAGGATGCGGGTCAGCTTGCGGGTATCGATGCCGGCGATCGCGACGACGCCTTCGTCGCGCAGGTAATCGCCGAGCGTGCGGTCCATGCGGAAGTTCGATGCGAGCGTGGGCAGATCACGGATGATCAGGCCGGCGGCATGGACTTTCGTGGCTTCGACATCTTCGGCGTTGACGCCGACGTTGCCGATATGCGGGTAGGTGAGCGTGACGATCTGGCGCGCGTAGCTCGGATCAGTCAGGATTTCCTGATAGCCGGTGATCGCGGTATTGAACACGACTTCGCCGATCGTATGGCCTTCGGCCCCGATCGAATAACCACGAAAGACCGTGCCGTCGGCGAGTGCAAGCAAGGCGGGAGAAAAAGACGGCAACACGGGAGGCTCCTTGGGGAACACCCTGCTGCCGACCTGTTTACCCTGCCGCGCGAGCGCCGCGCTGCGTGGGCGCGCGTAGTCGCTAGCTGGACGCGGCCTGCGTTGCCGAGACGCGAACCCGGCGCGTGGCGCACGAGGCTTCGCGGCATCGCCCGGCAGGCGGCGTGCGGCGGATGAACGGGATGAATGAGGTAGGCGCTAGGGTGCGAGGTTGATCAGCACAAACTTTCAAATTATAGCCCGAAAATGGCCCTATCTTCAATCGATATGGCCGTCCGATCATGCGCGCGCCGCCACCGGCAGCGCGGTACGGCGTACGCGCAACGGCGCACGCTCGACGGGCTGCGGCCCCGTTTCCGCAGCCGCCCCACCCACCAGCGTACCGCCGGATCAGTGCGCTTGGCCAGCGCCGCGCGCGGGCCACACGTACCAGACCGCGCTCGCGAGCTGCAGCGCGAGCAGCACGCCCCATGCGGTGAGGTGCGCGGCGGCCGGATAACGGCCGTCGACCGCGGGCCAGCGCGACAGCACCGCGCCGACACCGATCTGGAACGCAAAGATCAGCAGGAAGATCACCAGTGTGAGCGTCGTGTTCGCGCGGCCGATCAGGTGGGCGGGAAAGTGCCCGGCCATCACCGCATAGGTCAGGATGCCGACGCCGCCGAACATCCCGTATGCAGCCCACAGCACGGCCGGCGGCAACGGCATGCGCGCGACGATCGCGACCTGCGTCGCGACGAACAGCGCCATGCCGACCCCGCAGAATGCGTAGACGGACACGCCGCGCCGCTCGAGCACGCGCGCCGCGGCGCCGAAGCCGACGCAGCCGGCCATCATCGCGAAGCCGAGCACCGACACGAGGCGCGCGGCATGCGGCGCATCGAACCCCGCGACGTCGCGCAGGTACGGCCCGACCCACAGCGACTGCATCGCGTAGAACACGCCCTGCGTGACGACCGAGAACGACGAGATCTTCCAGAACGCGCGGCTGCTCAGGATGTGCCACGTGCCCTTGAACTGGCTGACGAGCCCGCCCTGGTGGCGCACCTGCTTCGCTTCGGGCGCGCCGAAGCCGATCGAGGCCGCGACGATCACCGTCAGCACCGCGAGGCCGAAACAGATCGCGCGCCAGTTCGTCCAGCCGAGCAGCCAGGTCAGCGGCGAACCGACCACGACGCCGCCGAGGCCGCCAACCGCCATCACGAGGCCGTTGACGAGCGGCAGCCGGCCGACCGGGAAATGCTGCGCGAGCGCCTTGAACGCCGCGCCGAGACACACCGACACGCCGACGCCGATCAGCAGCCGGCCGACCATCATCGTGCCGATGCCGTGCGCGGCGCCGAACACGGCGGCGCCGGCCGCGGCGAACAGCAGCATGCCGGCCGTCACGCGGCGCGGGCCGAAGTGGTCGAGCATCACGCCGGCCGGAATCTGCGCGCCCGCGAAACCGAGAAAATAGAGACTGGTGAGCAGGCCGAGATCGGCGGCCGACAACCCGAGCTCATGCGTGACGAACGGCGCGAAGCCCAGATTGACGCCACGAAACACATACGACACGAAATACCCGATCGAAAACAGCGCGAGCACCCTCACCTGCACCGACGACATCGCTCCCCCTCGTGATATGAAGACTGTCGAAACGGCGCGGCGCCCTCGCACCGCGCACAAACGAAAACGCCGTCACCTCGGTGACGGCGTTTCGTTGCAATTCGTCGGATGATAGCGCAATCGCGCGGCCCGGACCGGCCGCCCGCCGCGCTTCGCAGCCGCGTTACTTCTTCTTGCCCTTGGCCGGCGCGGCCTTCGCGGGTGCAGCTTTCGCAGATTTGGCCGATTTGGCCGCCGGCTTTGCCGCGCCGCGCTTCGCGCCGTGCGACTTGCCGCCCACCGCCAGGCTCGCGCGCTCGATGCGCGCACCGCCGACCGACGTCGCGATCCGCTCCGGACCGGGTTCCGCCGGCACCGAGCGGCCGACCGGCACGTGCAGCACGAGCGCCTGGCCCGGCATCGCGAGATCGCGGTGCGTGCGGTTCCACGCCTTGAGCTGGCCGACCGACACGCCGTAGCGGCCGGCGATCGCCGCCATCGACTGCTTGCGGCGCACGCGGATCAGCATCTTGCGCGTGTCGGGTACGTCGGGCTCCATCGCGAGCGCGCCGTTTTCGGCGACGTCGGCACTGATGTCCTCGTCGTCGTCATCGCCGCGCGGCACGACGATCGTCGAACCCGGCTTCAGGCGCATGCCGGCCGGAATCTTGTTGACCGACATCAGCGTATCGGCGTCCACGCCGATCTTCTCGGCGATCGCGGCCGGCCGCGCACGTTCGCTGACCGTATAGGTGGTCCACGTCGAAAGCTGGCCGTTGTATGACTTCAGGTTCTTCTCGAACGCGGACGCGTTGTCGAACGGCAGCAGGATCTGCGGTTCGGTCGCGCCGAGGATCACCGGCTTCGCGAACGACGGGTTCAGCGAGCGGAATTCGTCGAGCGACAGGTTCGCGAGCTTCGCGGCGACCGCGACGTCGATGTCGCGCGACGTCGTGACCGTCACGAAATACGGGTGGTTCGGGATGTCCGGCAGCGTCAGGCCGTACTGCTTCGGGCTCGCGATGATGTTCTTCACCGCCTGCAGCTTCGGCACGTAGTTGCGCGTCTCGTTCGGCATCCGCAGGCTCTGGTAGTCGGTCGGCAGGCCGGCCGCCTGATTGCGCGCGATCGCGCGCTGCACGTTGCCCTCGCCCCAGTTGTACGCGGCCAGCGCCAGATACCAGTCGCCGAACATGTCATGCAGGCGCGACAGGTAGTCGAGCGCGGCGCTCGTCGACGCGAGCACGTCGCGCCGTTCGTCCTGCCACATGTTGCGCTTCAGGTTGTACGTGCGGCCCGTGCCGGGCATGAACTGCCACATGCCGGCCGCCTTCGCGACCGACAGCGCCTGCGGGTTGAACGCGGACTCGATGAACGGCAGCAGCGCGAGCTCGGTCGGCATGTGACGCGCCTCGAGTTCCTCGACGATGTGATACAGGTACTTCTGCGAGCGCTCGGTCATGCGCTGCACGTAATCGGGACGCTGCGTGTACCAGGTCGTCTGCATGTCGACGAGGTCGCTCTGCAGGTCGGGCATCTGGAAGCCGCGACGGATGCGGCCCCACAGATCGGAGTCCGCACTGGTCAGGTCGCCGACGGATTGCTTGTCGACGTCGACAGTTTCTTTGGCGGTGGCTGATTTACGGAGGTAGTTGGACGCCGCCTGCGGATCGGCGGCGTTGTTGGCGACAGGAGCCTGGCTCGCACAAGCGGCGAGTAGCAGGACCACCATCGCACTCAATATAAGTCGCATGAAAATCTCGGCTTCCGACGGCTGGAAATTGCTGGCGATACTACGGAAGTGCGTGCTTCACGTCAATAAAAACACCGAAAACTCAGCGAAATCCTACATTTGGAGCAATTTTTACAGACACCGCTTGAGCTTTGGAGTCCTCCGGAAATGATCATCTGAACCGGTTTTTCCACTCCCGCATCAGCGTAAACGCCGCCAGACGATCCGGCACCGTTTCGTGAAGCTCGGCCTCGAGCGTCGCATGGATGGCGGCGCTGTCCGCGCGCATGAACGGGTTCACCGCGCGCTCGTGCGCGATCGTCGTCGGCAGCGTCGGCACGCCGCGCGCGCGCAGCGCCTGCGCGTCGTCGCGCCACGCGGCAAGCGCCGCATTGCCGGGCTCGCACGCGAGCGCGAAGCGGATGTTCGACAGCGTGTATTCGTGTGCGCAATGAACGTGCGTATTGCCCGGCAGTGCCGCGAGCGCGTCGAGCGACGCGAGCATCTGCGCGGGCGTGCCTTCGAACAGGCGGCCGCAGCCGCACGAGAACAGCGTGTCGCCGCAGAACACGTGCGGCACCGCGGCGCCCTGCCCGGCCGCCTGGAAATAGGCGATGTGGCCGCGCGTATGGCCGGGCACGTCGAGCACGTCGAACGCGACGGCCGGCGCGTCGACCGTCACGCGATCGCCGCCCGAAAGCGGCCGCGTGACCACGCCGATCGCCTCGGCCGCGGGGCCGTAAACGGTGAGCGGCACATCGGCCGGTTGGCTATTGCGCAGCGCCTCGACACCGCCGACATGGTCGGCGTGATGGTGCGTGAGTAAAATAGCGGTCAACCGCCAGCCTCGTTCGGCAAGAACCCGGCGCACCGGCGCGGCTTCACCCGGATCGACGGCGATCGCATCGCGGCCGTCCGAGACGAGCCAGATATAGTTGTCTTCGAATGCCGGAACCGGCACGTATTCCAGCTCGTTCATGGGCGCGCAACCATCGTTATGCCTGATCGTCAAATTATAGACTGGCCTGCCTGGACCGACTCGCCTCCCGGCCGCTACGTGCTGGACTGGGAGCAGGCGCAGCTCGACCGGATCGTGTCCGACGTCTTCGGGTTCCACGCGCTGCAGCTCGGCCTGCCGCAGCTCGACGCGCTGCGCGAGAACCGCATGCCGTATCGCGGCCTCGTGCTCGATCCGGCGAGCGGCGCGAGCGCGCCGTACCAGTATCCGTGGGCGCGCGAAGCGCACGCGCCGGAGCACGCGCCCGCCGATCGCAGCACGACGTGGTGCGACCTGCTCGACCTGCCGTTCGAGTCACAGAGCGTCGACCTGATCGTGATGCCGCACACGCTCGAATTCACGTCCGACCCGCACCGCCTGCTGCGCGAGGCCGAGCGCGTGCTGATGCCGGAAGGCCAGCTCGTGATCACCGGCTTCAATTCGCTCAGCCTGTGGGGCATGCGGCAATCGTTCGGGCGCATGGCGAACCGCCCGTTCGTGCCGGCCACGCGCGACCAGATCGCGTTCATCCGGCTCAAGGACTGGATCAAGCTGCTCGGTTTCGACCTCGAACGCGGCCGCTTCGGCTGCTACCGGCCGCCGCTGGTCACCGACAAGTGGCTGGCCCGCTACGGCTTCATGGAAGCCGCGGGCGACCGCTGGTGGCCGATCTTCGGCGCCGTCTACATGGTGACGGCCGTCAAGCGCGTGCGCGGCATGCGCCTCGTCGGCCAGATCAAGATGAAAAAACCCGTGCTCGCGCCAGGCCTGACGCCCGCGGCCTCCCCGACCACCCATCAAGAACATTCATGACAATCGATACGATCGACATCTATACCGACGGCGCCTGCAAGGGCAACCCCGGCCCCGGCGGCTGGGGCGCACTGATGCGCTACGGCGACCGCGAAAAGGAGCTGTTCGGCGGCGAGCCCAACACGACCAACAACCGCATGGAGCTGATGGGCGTGATCGCCGCGCTCGAGGCGCTGAAGCGGCCGTGCCAGGTGATCGTGCACACCGATTCGCAATACGTGCAGAAAGGCATCAGCGAGTGGATCCACGGCTGGAAGAAGAAAGGCTGGGTCACCGCGGCAAAGACGCCCGTGAAGAACGCCGACCTGTGGAAACGGCTCGACGCGCTCGTCGCGCAGCACGAGGTCGAGTGGCGCTGGGTCAAGGGTCACGCGGGCCATCCCGAAAACGAGCGCGCGGACGCGCTCGCGAATCGCGGCGTCGAATCGCTCACGGCCTGAACGCCGGCCACTCCCCTGTTTCCATCGTTTTTCCCGACATGCGCCAGATCATTCTCGATACCGAAACCACGGGCCTGAACGCCCGCACGGGCGACCGTCTCATCGAAATCGGCTGCGTCGAGCTGCTGAACCGGCGGCTCACCGGCAACAACCTGCACTTCTACGTGAACCCCGAGCGCGACAGCGATCCGGGCGCACTGGCAGTGCACGGCCTCACGACCGAATTCCTCAGCGACAAGCCGAAGTTCGCGGAAGTCGCCAGCCAGATCCTCGACTTCGTGAAGGACGCCGAGCTGATCATCCACAACGCACCGTTCGACCTTGGCTTCCTCGACGCCGAATTCGCGCGCCTCGACCTGCCGCCGTTCACCGAACATTGCGGCGGCGTGATCGACACGCTCGTGCAGGCCAAG
This sequence comes from Burkholderia sp. MS455, assembly GCF_016899445.1. NCBI lineage: Bacteria > Pseudomonadati > Pseudomonadota > Betaproteobacteria > Burkholderiales > Burkholderiaceae > Burkholderia > Burkholderia sp. MS455. The sequence goes on along the minus strand of NZ_CP041779.1, from coordinate 1,285,643 downwards.
CAGATGTTCCCCGGCAAGCGCAACTCGCTCGACGCGCTGTGCGACCGCTTCGGCATCAGCAACGCGCACCGGACGCTGCACGGCGCACTGCTCGACTCGGAGCTGCTCGCCGAGGTGTATCTCGCGATGACGCGCGGCCAGGACAGCCTCGTGATCGACATGCTCGACGACGCGGGCGCCGACGGCGGCGCGGCGAACGGCCAGCGCGTGTCGCTCGCCGCGCTCGATCTGGTCGTGGTGGCCGCGAGCGACGACGAGCTCGCCGCGCACCAGGCGCAACTCGACGAGCTCGACAAGTCGGTCAAGGGCGCATGCGTGTGGCGCAAGTCCGCCGACGCGGGCGCCGCCGAAACGGCCTGACGCACGCGGCACGCACTGCGGCCGCGCTTACGCGCGCGGCTGCAGCGCGATGACCGCCATCCCGCCGAGCGCAAGCACCGCGCCGGCCACGTCCCAGCGGGTCAGCGCGACACCGTCGACCACCCGCAGCCAGACCAGCGCAACCGCGATATACACGCCGCCGTACGCGGCATAGGTACGCCCGGCCGCGCTCGGGTGCAGCGTCAGCAGCCACGCGAACAGCGCGAGCGACAGCGCGGCCGGCACCAGCAGCCAGGCCGGCCGGCTGCCCTTCAGCACGAGCCACGGCAGGTAACAGCCGACGATTTCGGCCAGCGCGGTGGCGGCGAACAGCGCCGCGATCCTCATCAGTTCGGTCATCCGGTTCCTCGTGAATTCGGCCCCGTCGCCGGGGAGCCGCACGGCCCCGCCGCGCGCCGCCGATCATACCCGAGCAGGCCGCGCCGGACGCCCCGCCAGACGGGCGCCTCCCGGCAATTTGCACGATCATCCGTCATCGTGCTATCATGTCGCCTGTTTCAACATTCAATCTCTGTCTATTCGATTTCGAGAGAAGTCCGTCCGCGCGTTGCGGGCCGGCGCTTCGACCGAAATTGCACCCACAGGAAAGCCCGCCCGACAGGCCCGCTTTTCTCGTTTCGTTGCCCCTTTCGGGGCGCTTGCCGGAACGCCGGACCTCCGTCCGCACCGGCATCTGCCGCCAGCATCACGCGGCCCATTCTTCATGAGCGCACTGTCGCGACGGCCCATCGGGCCCGCGTCGAAGCAGCCCCTTACGGCCCTTTGCTGCCCGTTGCGCAGTAAGTGCTTAATGGCCTGCCCCGACGCGCCGCGTACGACACCGCGCTTGCAGGCAAACCGTGTCGGACGGCCCGCCCGTTCCGGCGCAGTCAAAGGAGTGCATGACCTTGACCGCAACACACGTCAGCCCGACCGCTGCTTCTTCCTCCACTTCGTCCGGCGACGCTCCGCTCGCCGCGGACGACATCACCGTCGTCGACCAGAGCCTGCTCAAACGCGCCGTCAGCGCGATGGCCATCGGCAATGCGATGGAATGGTTCGACTTCGGCGTGTACAGCTATATCGCCGTCACGCTCGGCAAGGTGTTCTTCCCGTCCAGCAGCCCGTCCGCGCAGCTGCTCGCGACCTTCGGCACGTTCGCGGCCGCATTCCTCGTGCGCCCGCTCGGCGGCATGGTGTTCGGCCCGCTCGGCGATCGCATCGGCCGCCAGCGCGTGCTCGCCGCGACGATGATCATGATGGCCGCCGGCACCTTCGCGATCGGCCTGATTCCCAGCTACGCATCGATCGGCATCATGGCGCCCGTGCTGCTGCTCGTCGCCCGCCTCGTGCAGGGCTTCTCGACCGGCGGCGAATACGGCGGCGCGGCCACCTTCATCGCCGAATTCTCGACCGACAAGCGCCGCGGCTTCATGGGCAGCTTCCTCGAATTCGGCACGCTGATCGGCTATGTGATGGGTGCGGGCGTCGTCGCGCTGCTGACCGCGTCGCTGTCACAGGAAGCGCTGCTGTCGTGGGGCTGGCGTGTGCCGTTCCTGATCGCCGGCCCGCTCGGCCTGATCGGTCTCTATATCCGGATGAAGCTCGAGGAAACGCCCGCGTTCAAGCGCCAGGCCGAAGAGCGCGAAGCGCAGGACAAGGCCGTGCCGAAGGCGCGCTTCCGCGAAACGCTGATGCGCAACTGGCGTGCGCTGCTGCTGTGCGTCGGCCTCGTGCTGATCTTCAACGTGACCGACTACATGGTGCTGTCGTACCTGCCGAGCTTCATGTCGTCGACGCTGCACTTCGACGAATCGCACAGCCTCGTGCTGGTGCTGCTCGTCATGGTGCTGATGATGCCGATGACGCTCTTCGCCGGCCGCCTGTCCGACCGGATCGGCCGCAAGCCGGTGATGCTCGCCGGCTGTGTCGGGCTGCTCGTGCTGTCGATCCCGTCGATGATGCTGATCCATGCGGGCACCACGGCATCGGTGTTCGGCGGCCTGCTGGTCCTCGGCGTGCTGCTGTCCTGCTTCACCGGCGTGATGCCGTCGGCGCTGCCGGCGCTGTTCCCGACCGAGATCCGCTATGGCGCGCTCGCGATCGGCTTCAACGTGTCGGTATCGCTGTTCGGCGGCACGACACCGCTCGTTACCGCATGGCTCGTCGACGTGACGCACAACCTGATGATGCCCGCGTACTACATGATGGGCGCCGCCGTGATCGGCATCGTGTCGGTCGTCGCGCTCGCGGAAACCGCGCGCCAGCCGCTCAAGGGCTCGCCGCCGGCCGTCGCGACGCGCCGCGAGGCGCACCAGCTCGCGCGCCAGCTGCGCGAGGACGACGACTCGGAGATGTACGGCGTCGTGTCGCCCGCACGCGCCTGAGCGTCGCCCATGAAAAAGCCCCGGCCGAAGCCGGGGCCCGATCGAATCCGATCCGCCCGACCGGCTTGCACCGGCCGGGCTTTTTTTCATCCGTTAGCCGTGAGCGCCATCATGCGTGCGCTTCGCCGTGACGGCTGAAGATCAGCGCACGCGAGCGAGATACCGCCGCCTGCGCGCCGCGTGCCGCGACGATCAGCCCGACCTGGCCGAGATTGAAATCGCGCTCGACCATCAACTGCGTCAGCGCGGCAAGCGGCAACACGACGGACGGGTGGTACAGGCTTGATTCGAGCAGGGCTTTCATCATCGGCTCCATCTGGCAATGCGTGATTCGATGGAGTGGATTCTAGGGACCGGCCGCTTCCGGATAAACGGCGCGAATGCGAAGTCACTTGTCGGCCACCGAGAACAATCGGCGGCGGCTTGCCGGGTGCGGCCGAGCGGCCGGCAGGCAACGGCGCGGGGCGGCCTCGCGCCCCGCCGCCAAGGGCCGTCAGGCCTACACGAGCGGCGTTTCGACGAACGCCGGCAACGCTTCCGCACGCGCAGAATGCGCGGCGAGCGCCGGATAGCGGGCCGGATCGATCCGCGCGAGCGCCGGGTAATCGGCCGTCATGAACTGCGTGAAGCGCCACGCCACCGCGACCGTCACGTCGGACTGCAGCAGGCGCGCGCCGCCGAACCAGCCGTTCGCGGCCGCGACGAGCGGCTCCAGCTCGCCATACGCGCCCTCGAGCTGGCTCAGCACGCGCTCGAGCCACGGCGCGTGCTGCTTGTCGGACGGGCGCAGCGCCTGTTCGTAGACGACCTGCACGGTCTTCTCGGCCGCCGCCAGCGCGAAACCGACCGGCACGAGCGCGCGCAGCCGCGCGTCGGCGGCGTCGGGCAGCAGGCGCCGCTCCGGCGCGACCAGGTGATCGAGATAGTCGACGATCAGCGACGAATCGATCAGCGTCGCGCCGTCGTCGGTCACGAGTGTCGGCGCCTTGACGACCGGATTGATCGCCCTGAACTGCTCGAAATGACGGAACACCGAGATCGACTCGTGTTCGAACGGCAGGTCGAGCAGCTTCGCCGAAATGGCGACACGGCGCACGAACGGGGAATCCAGCATGCCGATCAGCTTCATCGCAAACGCTCCGCTTGAGGGGAATGGGACCGACGACTGTAGCAGCGTCGCGAGCCGTCGCCTAGCATGCTCGTACGCGCGTTCGCTTGATACGTATCAGCGCCCCGCTACCCGGCCGCAGTGACCATAATGCAGATTCACGCCCCTTCCGCCTCAAGGTCCGCCATGTGGTATGCCCTCGTCGAGCAGCAGCGGGAATGGATGCGCGCCTGGCGCGCGGCGACGCGGCACGCGTTCGATGCGTGGCCCGCGGCGACGCTGCCGCAGGCCGCGTCGTCGTGCTATGACGACCTGTTCGAGCCGCTGCTCGGGCAGCCGGCCGGGCCGCCGCGATTCGACATCGGGCGATCCGCCATCGGCGAACGGGTTGCCGCGCACACGCCGTTCTGCGACCTGCGGCGCTTCACGCGCGCCGATGCGCGGCGCACGGTGCTGCTGTGCGCGCCGCTCGCCGGGCACGCGGCCGTGATGATGCGGGAAACCGTCGAGACGCTGCTCGCCGACGGCGACGTCTGCGTGACCGACTGGCGCAATGCGCGCGACGTGCCGCTCGCGTCGGGCCGCTTCGGGCTCGACGAGTATGTCGCGACGCTCGACGGCTTCGTCGACGGGCTCGCGCTCGACGATCGGCCGCTGCACGTCGTCGCCGTGTGCCAGGCGACCGTGCCGGCGCTCGGCGCGCTCGCGCTGCGCGCCGAGCGCGGCCTGGCGCCGCCCGCGAGCATCACGCTGATCGGCGGCCCGCTCGACGCACGCCTGAATCCGAGCGCGCTCGGCACCGCGGCAGCCACCCGCTCGCTCGGCTGGTGCCGCCGCCACCTGATCGACATCGTGCCGCCCGGCTTCGCGGGGCACGGTCGCCAGGTGTTCCCGACCTATCTCCAGCAGGGCGAGATCGCGCTGATGTACCCGCAGCGTTTCATGTCGCTGGTCGAGGCGTACGCGCTGGCCGCGTCGCGCTTCGACATGGCCGCGCTCGCCGGCGCGCGGCGCGCGCTGCTCGAATACACGGCGCTGCTCGACATGCCGGCCGAATATTTCCTCGACACGGTCGACATCGTGTTCCAGCGCATGTGCCTCGCGAACGGCACGTGGGACGTGGGCGGCCGGCGCGTCGAGCCTGCCGCGCTGCGCGGCGTCGCGCTGCTGACCGTCGAAGGCCGATGCGACGCCGTCACGGGCGCCGGCCAAACGCATGCGGCACTCGACATGTGCAGCGGCCTCGCGGCCGACGAGCGCTATCGCGTCGATATCGACGATTGCGATCACTACGGGCTGTTCACCGGCGCGCGCTGGCTCGGCAATGTCCATCCGATGCTGCAGCGCGTGTTCGCGCTGGCCGAGGCCGGCCGCCCTCGCCCGCGCTCGCGCCGGATCAGGCGGACGTGATGCCGCGTTGCATGCGGGCCGCGTCGAGCAACGTACGCACCTCGTCGTCGCTCGTTTGCCCGAAGTGCGCGTAGAACTGGCTGATCCCGAAGAACGGTTGCGGCTGCGATACCGCGACGAACGCGTCGGCCAGACCGTCGAACGCATGCTGCGCGCCCGCCGGCGCGACCGGCGCGGCCGCCACGATCCGCACCGGGTGGCGTTCGCGCAGCGCCTGCAGCGCGGCACGCATCGACGCGCCGGTCGCGACGCCGTCGTCGACGACGATGACGATGCGCCCGTCGACCGGCAGCGGCGGCGCAGCGCCGCGATACAGCGCTTCGCGGCGATGCAGCTCGGCCGTCTCGCGCACGATCACGTCGGCGAGCTGCGCGTCGGTCACGCCCATCGAGCGGATCACGGAACGCTGCAGATGCATCGCGCCACCCGTTGCGATCGCGCCCATCGCCAGCTCGGGCTCGCACGGCACGCCGAGCTTGCGCACGACCAGCACGTCGAGCGGCGCGCGCAGCGCGCAGGCAACCGGATACGCGACGGGCACGCCGCCGCGCGGCAATGCGAGCACGACGACGTCGCTACGCCCCGCATAGTCGCTCAGCGCGCCGGCCAGTTGGCGGCCCGCATCGGCGCGATCGGCAAAACACTCGGTCACGATCGGCTCCCTGCCGTTGCGCCGGATGCGCGAAACGCGCGCCGGCGCCTGTCAACGAGCATGGTTCATCGGCAGCGCCGATGCAAGCGGGGTCACACCGGCGTGCACGACACCGAAGGAAAGGGTCAGAGGCCGCCGGCCTGCCGGTATAGCCGCCAGAACGACTGCGCGTAGGATTGCGCGAGCTCGGGCGCGCGCTGGAACACGTTGACCGTCTCGGCGTGCGCGGCCGCGCCGTCGGACAGCGTCGTCAGCGCGACGCTGTCGTCGACGATCACGAAGCGCGGCGCGGGATCGCCGTGCCGCGAATCGATCGCCACGTCGATGCCCGCGGATTTCAGATAGCCAGCGCCGCTGTACCTGCCCGCGCGCGGCGAGCGCACGAGCACGACGCGCACCTCGATCCCGCGCGCACGGGCCGCGCGCAGCGCGCTCGCGACGGCGGGCGGCACATGCGCGTAGCCGGCCAGCAGTACGCGGCGCTGCGCCTGTTCGATCAGGTCGACGGTCGCGTCGGCCGCGGCATTGTCATACGAAAAGTACGTGCCGACCGAGGCGGCATCGGACGGAATCCGGCTGGCGTGGGCGCTCGCCGCACAGCAAAGCGCGGCGAAAAAGAAGGCGGCTGGTCTCATGGCGGGCGCCATTGTAGCGACGCCAATTCGCGTGGCAAGCGCCGCCTGCGACGCTGCTGCGCCGGCGCAACACACAGTGCGAAACCGGGGCGCGGCGGGGATGTTGCAGGCCGGTTTTCGGGCCGCCGGTCAGCCAGCCGCGACGCGCGCGAGCCAGTTCGTCACGCCGTCGACGGAACGGAAATCCGCGAGGCTGCGCGCCGGCAGCGCGGGATACGCGCCGCCTGCCATCTCGGCCAGCGCGCGCCCGGGGCCGAGTTCGAGAAACGCGGTCGCACCGGCCTCCACGCAGGCGGCGAGACAGGCCGCCCACTCGACTGGCTCCGCGATCTGCCGCGCGAGCTTGTCGAGGCCCGCGTCGACGTCGAGCACCGACGCGCCGTCGATGCCCGAAAACAATCGCGTGCCGGGCAGCGGCCGGCGCACGCGCACGTCGGCAAGCGACGCGCGAAATACCGGCACGGCCGCTGCGAGCCGGCGCGTATGCGACGCGATCCGCACGCACACGGGCGCGACGCGCAGCGCACCGGCGCGCGCGGCGCCGTCGGCCACCGCATCGACATCGGCCTGCCGCCCCGCGACCACGAATGCGTCGCCGGGGTTTGCGATCGCGATCGCCGCGTCGCGACCGGCGCACAACTGCGCAAGCTGCGCGCGCGTCAGGCCGCGCACGAACGCCATCCGCTCGTCGCCGCCGCTCGCCGCATCCATCGCGCGCGCGCGTGCGTCGGCCAGGTCGAGCGCGTCATGCGGATCGATCATTCCCGCGACGCTCCACGACGCGACCTCGCCGACGCTGTAGCCCGCGACGCAGCGCCGGCGCGGCCACGCCGCGTCGAGCAGCGCAGCCGCCGCAAGCGCCTGGACGGTGCAGAGGATCTGCGCGGCGCGGTTCTCGCGCAGCGCGTCCGGTCCGGCCTGCCGGACCCACGCGCGCGGATCGTCGCCGAGGAGCCGGCCGGCGTGCGCGAACAACGCATCGGCCTGCGGCACTGTGCCCGTCAGGTCGAACATGTCGGCGCGCTGCGCGCCTTGTCCCGAACAGAGGATCGCCAGCGTCATCGCGCGTCCCCGTCTGCTTCGAGCGCATCGACGAATACGCTCATCGCGAGCAGGTCGGCCGCGCCGCCCGGGCTCAGCCGGCGCGCAACGAACGCACGATGCGCGGCCACCGCGCGCAGCCGCCAGTCGCGCGCACGCACGCCGCCGCGTGCGACGAACGCACGTGCGGTCGCCCGCGCGAAATCGAGGCCGGCCTGCCCGCCCCGGTGCAGCAGGTTCGTATCGTCGAGCGCGGCGATCAGCGCGAAGCACGCAGCGACGCGCGCGGCTTCCGGATCGTCGGGGAGATCGCGCTTCGCACGGCGCAGCGCGGGCAGCCCGATCGCGTATACGGTCGCGAAACCGTCGGCCGCTTCGCGACGCGCGCCGCCGACGCCGTAGCGTCGGCTCGCGCGCTCGCCGTGGCTATCCGGCAGGCGCGGGCCGCCGAGGATATCGGCGCCCCAGCGGCGGGCGACGAACGCACCGAGCGTCATTCCGCCCGGCACTCCCCCCGGCATCGCACGCCGGCCCGCGGCCGCGCACAGCAGCCCGAGCCCGAAGATCGCGCCGCGATGCGTATTGACGCCGCCGGTCGCCGCGAGCATCGCATGCTCGGCACGCAGGCCGATCTTGCGCAGCACGGCCATGTCCGCGTCGCGCGCGCCCGCGTCGGCAAGTTCCGCGAAGTACGGCCGCAGCACGGCGGCGCTGCGCGCGAACGTCGCGGCATCCATGTCCGAATGACTGCCGGTGTCGACGTGGCTGACGAGCCCCGGCTTCGGATAGGTGTCGATCTCGAGCACGAGGCTGCGCTCGGCCAGCTCGGCGATACGCTCGGCAGCGGACGGCGCCGGTACGCGGCAGGCGGCCCATGCACTCATCGCGCGTCTCCGTTGAATGCGCCGACAGGCATCAATTCGACGGCGATCGCGGTCTTGACCGCGACTTCGGGCAGCCGCGCGTGCAGTTCGCGCCAGTTGACGCCCGCGCCGTCGGCGCGCAGCAGTTCGCCGTCGATGCGCATCGGCGCGCGCGCGTCGATCGCCGCGAGGCCGTCGAGCAGCGGTGCGAGCGACGCGGCCTCCGGCAGCGGAAACACGATGTCGAGATCGGAAGACTCGCTCAGGTAGCGCTCGCCCGTCAGCGCCTGCCACGCGAGGCTGCCGAACACGCGGCCCTGCACGCCGCAGCGCGCGCCGAGCGCATCGAGCTCGCGCAACGATGCGTGCCACGCATCGGGCGCGGCGGCAAGCACGTCGGCCAGCGCGGGCAGCGGGCCGACCGTCGCGAGCGCGTCGGCAGCGACATTCAGCGCGATGCGCCGCTTGCCCGCGGCAGGCGGCAGCGGCAGGCCGAGCGGCACGCGGCCGGCATCGGCCTCGTCGGGCGACGCGCGGCGCACGATCAGCGGCCAGCCGCGTTCGGCCCACGCGCGCACGAGCGGATCGGCCGCGAGCGCGGGATCGCGCGCGAATGCCGCGCCCCACCCCGCCGCCGTCAGCGTGACGAGCGTGTGGCGGCGCAGCGGCATCTCAGCGTGCGGCACGCGCGAGTTCCTCGACGCGCCGCGCGACGTCGGCCGCAACCGGCCGGCCGCGCTCCGCGCGACGGTCGATGCGGTCGGCCGGCTTGCCGAGCCATTCGCCGACCTGTCCGTCGAGCGCGCGGGACGGATCGAGCACGGCATCGACGGCACCCATCTTCACGAGATTGTCGAGCCCGGGCGCGAACACGGGCGTCGAGCGCGCCATCTCCTTCAGCACGTCGATCGGCAGCTTGGTCACGCGCGACATCGACGGCAGGTCCATCACCTCCGGCTCGGCGCCCGGCACCGCGAGCAGCGTGCGCGTCGCGAGCGCGGTCGCGATGAATGCGCCCGCGGCCGTGTGGCCGTACAGCACGCCGATCGTCCGGTGCCCGGCGAGATCCGCGTGCATCAGGCACTTCGCGAGATGCGACAGCCCTTCGTTCAGGCCGAGCAGTTCGTCGCGCTTGCTCATCCGCTGGCTGTCGCTATCGACGAGCACGAGGATCGGCGTGCCGCCGCCGCGCGCGATCGTGTCGAGCACGCGCGACGCGAGCGTCAGCGCCTCGTCGATGCCGAACGGCAAACGGTCGGCGACGCCGATCACGTCGACGCGCGTGCCGGCCAGTTCCGCGTGGCCCGTCAGCAGGCCGCCGGTGCGCACGATCGAATGGCCTTTCGGAAACAGCGAGATCAGGACTTCATCGAGCGTCATGCTGCCTCCCGCCGGGCAGCCTCAAGGGCCGCCCCCAGGAAGGCAGCCGCCCCCTCGGGAGGCAGCGAACGAAGTGAGCGTGGGGGTCGTTTCATTTCGGCTCCTGTAGCTGGTCGGCGAGTTTCGCGAACGCCTCGTCGGGCATCCCGGGAATCGCTTCGGGCGTGTCTGCGCCGAGCGCACGCCATACGTTGAGCGCATCCTTGCATGCACCGAACCGTTCGACACGCGCTTCGAGGCGCGCCTGTTCCTCATGCAGCATCGCCGCATCGAACTTCGGCGCGCGGCCGATCAAGTCGAGCGCCGCCGCGCGGAACGCGTCCGGCGTATCGGCGACATAGCGGTCCGCGCCGCCGATCAGCCGCCGATGCTTGCCGCCCATCGTGCGCCAGATCAGCGCGCGGTCCTTCGCGTCGAATTCGTCGACGCCGCGATTCGTCTCGATCACTTCGGGGCCCGATACGCTGATGCGCCCCTGCTCCGACACCGCGAGCGCCGAACAGCACGCGGCGAGCAACCCGCCGCCGCCGTAGCAGCCCGCGCGCCCGCCGATCAGCCCGATCACCGGCACGCCGGCCGCGCGCGCATCGACGAGCGCACGCATGATCTCGGCGATCGCCAGCTCGCCCGCGTTCGCTTCCTGCAGCCGCACGCCGCCCGTATCGAACAGGATCAGCACCGGCTTGCCGACTTCGCGCGCGGCGCGCAGCAAGCCGGTGAGCTTCGCACCGTGCACTTCACCGAACGCGCCGCCCATGAAGCGGCCTTCCTGCGCGGCGACGAACACCGGCCGGCCGTCGAGCCGACCGTGACCGACCACCATCCCATCGTCGAACTGCTGCGGCAGGTCGAACAGCGGCAGGTGCGGGCTCGTCACGCGTTCGGCCGGCCCGAGGAATTCGCTGAAACTGCCCGCGTCGAGCAGCCCGTCGATGCGCTGCCGCGCCGACGCTTCGTACCAGCTCGCGCCGTTCGCGACGAACGCGGGCGCGTCGTGGATCACGTCGGTCATCATGCGTCTCCCTCGATCGCGCGCACGGCCTGCGCGAGCCGCAGCGACACCATGTCGGGCCGTGCGCCGCCGTCGTTGATCGACAGCTTCAGGCCACCCGGCGTGCGCCGCTCGACGAAATCCGACACGACGGCCTGCCACACCGCGCCGAAGCCGACCGCCGCGGTGCGGATGTCGATCTCGCATTCGTTGCCCGGCAGCACGCGCTCGACGAGCACTTCGAGATTGCCGGACGCGACCACGCCGACGAGCGCCGCGGCCAGCTCGCCCTTCGCGCGCTCGCGCGCGGTGAAGCGATAGTTCAACTGTTCCATGCCCTCTTCCTCACCAGTTGCGGAACCGGGCCGGCGGCGCATAGAGCCCGCCCGACCAGTGCACGAGATCCTTGATCGAGCGCGCGGCGAGCCAGCGGCGGTCGGCGTCGAGCGGATCGATGCCGAGATCCTCCGGGCGGCGGATCACGCCGCGCTCGCGCAGCCGCTCGACCATCTTCCGGTCGCGGCCGCGGCCGACCTCCGTATAGCCGGCGACGCCGCGGATCGCGTGCTCCCGCTCGTCCTTGTCGCGGCACATCAGCAGGTTCGCGATCCCTTCCTCGGTGACGATGTGCGTGACGTCGTCGCCATAGACCATGATCGGCGCGAGATCGAGCTGCAGCTTGTCGGCGAGCTTCAGCGCATCGAGCTTCTCGACGAACATCGGCACGTTCTTGTCGCCGAACGTCTCGCCGATCTGCACGACGAGCTTGCGGCCGCGCCGCAGCGCCGCCGGCGTGTCGGGATCGGCTTGCGCGCCGGCCTTCAGCCACGGCTCGCTCGGATGGCGCCGCCCGCGCGCGTCGCTGCCCATGTTCGGCGCGCCGCCGAAGCCGGCGATCCGCTCGGCCGTGACCGTCGACGAATGGCCGGACAAATCGATCTGCAGCGTCGAGCCGATGAACATGTCGCACGCATAGAGGCCGGCTGTCTGGCAGAACGCGCGGTTCGAGCGCAGCGACCCGTCGGGGCCCGTGAACCACACGTCGGAACGCGCGCGGATGTAGTCGTCCATCCCGACCTCGGAGCCGAAGCAGTGGACCTGCTCGACCCAGCCCGATTCGATCGCCGGAATCAGCGTCGGGTGCGGATTGAGCGCCCAGTGCGTGCAGACCTTGCCCTTCAGCCCGAGCTTCGCGCCGTAGGTCGGCAGCAGCAGCTCGATCGCGGCCGTGTTGAAGCCGATCCCGTGGTTCAGGCGCTTGATGCCGTATGGCTCGTAGATGCCCTTGAGCGCGAGCATCGCGGTGAGGATCTGCGTTTCGGTGATCGCGGCCGGATCGCGCGTGAACAGCGGCTCGACGTAGAACGGCCGGCCGGCCTCGACGACGAAATGCACGCGGTCGCCGGGGATGTCGACGCGCGGCACCTTGTCGACGATGCGATCGACCTGCGCGATCACGATGCCGTCCTTGAACGCGGTGGCCTCGACGACGGTCGGCGTGTCCTCGGTGTTCGGGCCCGTGTACAGGTTGCCGTCGCGGTCGGCGCTGACCGCGGCGATCAGCGCGACGTGCGGCGTGAGGTCGATGAAGTAGCGCGCGAACAGCTCGAGATAGGTGTGCACCGCGCCGAGCGCGATCTTGCCGCCGAACAGCAGCTTCGCGATCCGCTGCGACTGCGGGCCCGAATACGCGAAGTCGAGACGCTTCGCGATGCCGCGCTCGAACACGTCGAGATGCTCGGGCAGCACGACGCCCGACTGCACCATGTGCAGGTCGTGCACCTTCGCGCTGTCGACGTCGGCGAGCGCCGTCGCGAGCAGGTCGGCCTGCTTCTGGTTGTCGCCTTCGAGGCACACGCGGTCGCCGGGCCGCAGCACCGCTTCGAGCAACGCCACGGTGTCGCGCGCAGCGACGCGCTTGCCTTGCGCGTAAACCGCGCCGGCCGCGAGGCGTGCATCGCGCGCCTGCCGCGCGTGATTCCATCCGGTCATGAACAGTTCTCCCGCTTCGATGGTTCAGCGGCATTCTAAGCCTGGCGCCGCCGCCGATTGATGATGTTGACGAATGCGACTCAGAGGACGCCGCGATGGGTGCGGCCCGCGTGCGGGCAGCATCCATCGACCTAGCCGCCGACCAGCGCGCGCGTCGTGAAGAACAGCACCGACGGGCCGAGCAGGCAGCCGACGCCCGTATGGAACGTCGCGACCAGCGCGCCGTACGGGACGAGCCGGCGGTCGGTCGCGGCGAGCCCCGCGCTCACGCCGCTGACGGTGCCCGCGAGTCCGCCGAAGATCATCGCGGAACGCGGCGTCTTCAGGCCCATGAAGCCGGCCGCGACCGGCGTGCCGACCATCACGATGATCGCCTTCACGAGCCCCGTCGCGATGCTGAGCGCGATCACGTCGGAGCTCGCGCCGATCGCCGCGCCCGTGACGGGCCCGACGATGTAGGTGACGGCGCCCGCGCCGATGGTCGTCATGCTGACCGCGTCGGTGTAGCCGAACGCGCGCGCGATGCACGCGCCGACGATGAACGGCAGCACGGTGCCGAGCAGCAGCGACACGACGCCGACGAGCCCGGCCTTGCGCGCCTCGGTCGGCTGCACTTCGAACGCGGTCGCGACGATCGCGAAATCGCGCAGCATCGCGCCGCCCATCAGGCCGACGCCCGCGAACAGCGGCACGTCGGCGAGTCCCTTCTCGCCGCCGGTGAATGCGCCGCCGACGTACGCGAGCGCCAGACCGATCACGATCGCGATCGCGGAGCCGTGCACGCGGCCGAACGTGAGCTTGCGCGACGCGATCGACGACAGCCACATGATCAGGCCGACCAGCGCGAACGACGCGACGAGCCCGTTGTGGGCGACGACTTTTTCGAGCATCTGCAGCATGGCGGCCTCCGTTACTGTTCTTCGAATTGCGGCACGCCCGCGAAGGCCGTGTCGTCGCGCCCCATGCGCACGAGTACCGCGATGCAGCATGCACAGATCGCGACCGCGCCGACGGCGGCCAGCAGCGCGACCGGGCCGCCCTTCAGCGCGGCGACGACGTTCTGGTTCGCGGCCATCGCGACGACGACCGGGATGTACATCGCGCCCCAGAAGCCGACGCCGGCCTCGGTCTCCTTCGGCAGCCAGCCGCGCCGGTGCAGCCACAGGCGCAGGCAGATCAGCAGCAGCATCGCGATGCCGACCCCGCCGACGTTGGTTTTCACGCCGATGGCCGTGCCCAGCAGGTCGCCGAGGAACAGTCCGGCCAGGTGGCAGAACGCCAGCAGCGCGGTTCCGTAGATGATCATGAGTCGTCTCCAGTCTCTTCGTAACGGGCGCCTGACGCGTGCAGAAAGCGGGCCCGCACGTCGATCCCGTGCGCGGACTGTCTCCTGCGGCGGTGCGCCGCGGCCCGGCGGCCCGTCGTGCGGGCGCGTTCTCGGGCGGTCGATGGGATGATGCGGTTTCGGGCCGGACGCCGGATGCCGTAGACTGACCGAAGCAGCCGCCGGCACGACGCGGACCACGCGTCCGGTTCGCCCCGTTGCACGGGCCGCACCGGGGCGTGATCCGATACTAGCGCCGCAATATCCGGCCATTTATGAAGTTGTCGAAACCGATTCAGTGGATTTAGCAATGCGCCCGTTACCGCCCGAGCTGCTGCGCAGCTTCGTCGCCGTCGCCCAGTCCGGCAGCTTCACCGCCGCGTCCGAGCGCGTGAACCTGTCGCAGTCGACCGTCAGCCAGCACATCCGCCGCCTCGAGGAGCTGCTCGACCGGCCACTCTTCGAGCGCGACACGCGCAACGTTCACCTGTCGCAGCACGGCGACGCGCTGTTCCGCTACGCGGTGCGCATCCTCGAACTGATGGACGAAGCCGTCACGTCGGTGTGCGGGCCGCCGCTGTCGGGCAAGGTGCGGCTTGCGATGTCGGAGGATTTCGCGTCGACGCACCTGACGTCCGCGCTCGCGAGCTTCGTGCAGCGCAATCCGGAAGTCGAGCTCGCGATCTCGACCGGGCTGTCGGGCGACCTGTTCGACGCGCTCGACGAAGGCCGGCACGATCTCGTGTTCGCGAAGCGCATCGCGGGCAGCCGGCGCGGCCGCGTGATCCGCAGCGAGCCGCTGTACTGGTGCACCGGCCCCGATTCGCGGATCACCGGCCACGAGGCCGTGCTGCCGCTCGCCCTGCATCCGGAGCCGAGCGTGTCGCGGCGCCGCGTGCTCGAAACGCTCGACGCGATCGGCCGACCCTACCGGATCGCGGTGGTGAGCAGCAGCATCGCGGTGCTGCGCGCGGCCGCGAGCGCGGGGCTCGGCGTCAGCGCGTTCGCCGGCTACGTGATCCCGGCCGGGCTCGCGCGGCTCGACGCGGGGCTGCCCGAACTCGGCGAACTCGAATACGTGATCGACCGGCCGGCGGCCGCGTCGCGCTCGACGCTCGCGCTCGAAGCCACGCTGATCGCGGCAGCGGCGGAGTTGTAGCGGCAACGGCAGCGACGGCGGGCGACACGCATGCGCGGCCGTGCCCGCAACTGACAGCTTTGCCCGGAACACGTCATCGTCCGCGCAGCACCCGCTCGCGACAATGGGCCCCATCGGAACGCACGGCAAACCGCCGCGCGCATCCGGTGTCCCGTCCCCTTGATCGGAGCGCACCATGAACGTCTTGCGATTCGCCGTCGCGACCGCAGCCGCCGCCCTGCTTTCCCCCGCCTTCGCCCAGACCGATGCCGCCGCGCCCGAACAGGGCCTGACACGCGCGGAAGTCATCGCCCAGTTGAAGCAAGCCTATCTCGACGGCGAACTGCCGACGAACGACGGCAACTATCCGCCGAGCGCCGCGACGCGCGCGCGCAACCGCGAACTCGTGCAGGCCGCGAGCCCCTCGTGGCTTGCACGGACGCCGCAGGCACCGCAAACGGCAGCGCAGCAGTAGCCAAGCTCGGCCCGGCCGATACCCGGCGCTGCAACGCGGTCAGGGCAAAAAGCTGCGGCGACGCGCGTCGATCAGTTCGACGAGCAGCCGGTCGCGCTCTGCCGCCAGTTCCTGCATCGAATGCTCGCCCTGGATCGCGCGCAATTCGTCGGTCAGCTTGCGGTCGACGTCCGGATCGAACGAAGGCGTGCCGAGGTCGTCCCACCAGCTCGCGATCGGCCCCGACAGGTGTTCGAGGAAGTGCGCGATCCCGCCCGCGCCGCCGCCGAGGTGATAGGTCAGGCACTGCCCCATCAGCCCCCAGCGCAAGCCGGGGCCCCATGCGACCGCCTTGTCCGCATCGGCCACGCTCACGACGCCTTCGCCGACGAGGTGATACACCTCGCGGAACAGCGCGGCCGCGAGCCGGTTCGCGACGTGGCCGGTCATCTCCTTGTTGAGGACGATCGTCTGTTTGCCGAGCGCATCGTAGAAATCCTTCACGCGCGCGATCACGTCCTGGCCGGTCGCGTCGCCGCCGACCAGCTCGACGAGCGGAATCAGGTGCGGCGGGTTGAACGGATGCGCGATCAGGCAGCGTTCCGGATGCTTTTCGCACGCGGTCTGGATGTCCGACATCTTCAGGCCCGACGAACTCGACGCGATCGGCACGTGCGCGGGCAGCACGTCGTCCATCTGCCGGTACAGCGCACGCTTCAGGTCGAGCCGTTCCGGGCCGTTCTCCTGCACGAAGTCGACGCCGTCGAGCGCGCGCACGAGATCGGCGTCGAACGACAGCCGCGCGGAAAGTTCGGCGGCCCGGTCGCCGAGAAACGCGGCCAGCGCGTCGCGCAGCCGCGCGTCGGCTTGCGGCGCCGGATCGGTCGCGACGACGTCGAAGCCCTGCGTCAGATAAAAAGCGGCCCAGCTCGCGCCGATCACGCCGGCGCCGACGATCGCGATGCGTCGAATGTCCATGGTTGTCCCGTCTCGTTGGTCTGCTGATATCGCGGCGATTGTCGCATCGAACCGCACGGGCACGCGTTGACGCAAGTTGCAGATTCCCTCTTGAAATGTGCTGCGGCGGCCACTAATTACGCGTTGCCGGGCAGTGCTCCACGCAAACGCACTGCCCCCGTTTCGACCCAGTGGAGCCACCCGTCACGCCCGCCGCAGGCGTCGCGCCGTCGCGTCTCCCGCGTTCACTGTTCCGGAGGACCATCATGAGCGGTATCCATAACGGCCAGGACCTGTTCGACGAATTCGCCCGCGTGCAGCGGCAGGTGGCGAACCTGTTCGGCGAGCTCCCGTCCGGCATCCGTGCGGTGCGGCCGGGCGCATTTCCCGCGCTCAACGTCGGCGCCACCGACGATGCGATCGAGATCGTCGCGTTCGCGCCCGGCATGGCCGCGGCCGACTTCGACGTGTCGATCGACAAGGACCTGCTGACGATCAGCGGCGAGCGCAAACCGGCGCCGCGCGGCGAAGGCGACGACGTGCGCACGTATGCACAGGAGCGCTTTCACGGCACGTTCCGCCGCGTCGTCGAGCTGCCGCAGAATGCGGACGCCGACAACGTCAGCGCGCGTTACGAAAACGGCTGCCTGCTGATTCGCGTCGGCCGGCGCGAAGCATCGAAGCCGCGTGCGATCACCGTTCAGTAATCTTCAGGATACCGACATGAACACGAACCCGACCCTGGCCGAACGCCACGCCGCCACTGCCCACCCGGCTGCCGCGGAAGCCGCGCGACGGCCCGCAATCACGCCGGCCGTCGACATCGTCGAGAACAATCTCGGCGTCACGCTGCGGGCCGACCTGCCCGGCGTGCCGCGCGAGAACCTCGACGTGAAGGTGCACGACAACACGCTGACGATCGAAGCCGACACGCACATCGACACGCCGGCCGACCTGCGCGTGCGGCATGCCGAAGTCCGCGCGCGGCGCTATGCGCGCACGTTCGTGCTGAGCCCCGATCTCGACACGTCGAGGATCGACGCGAACCTGCGTGACGGCGTGCTGACGCTGACGATTCCGCGCCGCGAAGAAACGCGCCCGCGCCGCATCGACGTGACGGCAGGCAACGCGTAAGCGTCGGCGCGCCGAAGCGCGACATGTTGCGACATGCATGAAAAAGCCCCGCCGGGCGCGATACCCGGCGGGGCCTTTTTGCAACCGGCGACGCGCGCGCCGTATGCGGATTCAATCGAAATCGAACAGGTCGAACATCGATTTGCGGCGGCGCTGGCCGTCATGCGGGTGACGGTCGTCGTGCGAGCGGCCGTCGCGCCCCCAGCCATCGCGATCGCGCGACGCGTGGGTGTGGGCGTGGGCGTCGCGCGAAGCAGGCGGCTCGTCGCGCCGCGCCGGCGCATCGCCGCCCTCGCGGGCGATCAGCTTGTCGAGTTCGCCGCGATCGAGCCACACGCCGCGGCACGTCGGACAGTAGTCGATCTCGATCGACTGGCGCTCGGCCATCAGCAGGTCGGGCGTCTTGCAGACAGGGCATTTCATCGCGTTTCTCCTTTCCGTGCGAATTCCAGACGACTTCCATATCAAGGCGCGCGAGCCGGCCGTTGCGGCGGCCGGCATCCCGCGCGCTGGCTCAGTGGCCTTCCACCCGTGCCGCGCGCTTCGCCTTCGCGCGCCGCGCCAGCATGTTCATGCCTTCGACGAAAGCCGAGAACGCCATCGCCGCGTAGATGTAACCCTTCGGCACGTGCGAACCGAAGCCTTCGGCGATCAGCGTCATGCCGATCACGACCAGGAACGACAGCGCAAGCATCACGATGGTCGGGTTGCGGTCGATGAAGCGTGCGAGCGGCTGCGCAGCGAACAGCATCACGGACACGGCGACGATCACCGCGACGAACATGATCGGGACGTGCTCGGTCATGCCGATCGCGGTCACGATGCTGTCGATCGAGAACACGATGTCGAGCATCACGATCTGGCCGATCGCGGCCCACATCGTCAGGCCGGCCGCGCCGCCGGAACCGCCGTCGCCGTCAACGTCGTGCGACACGTGGTGATGGATCTCGGTGGTCGCCTTCCACACGAGGAACAGGCCGCCCGACAGCAGGATCATGTCGCGCCACGAGAACGCGTGGTCGAAGAGCGTGAACACGGGTTCGGTGAGGCTCGCGATCCACGCGACGCTGCCGAGCAGCGCGAGGCGCATCACCAGCGCGAGCGCGATGCCGAGGCGCTGCGTGCGGGCACGCTGCGCTTCGGGCAGCTTGTTGCTGAGGATCGAGATGAAGATCAGGTTGTCGATGCCGAGCACGACTTCCATCACGACGAGCGTCAGGAGCGCGGCCCAGACGGCGGGGTCGGCGGCAAGCGTCAGCAGGTAGTCCATGAAATGGGCCGATACGAAAGTGGAAAGCCCGATGATATGCCGACCCAGGCTTCGAAAAAATCAGAGAGAATCTGATTTTAAGTTCGGTTTTTACGAAGTTTCGATCCGATGCTCAATTTCCGACATCTGTACTATTTCTGGGTCGTCGTGAAGGAAGGCGGCTTCGCGCGCGCGGCCGGGCGGCTCGACATGGCCGTGCAGACGATCAGCGCGCAGGTGCGCGAGCTCGAGAAATCGCTCGGGCACCAGTTGTTGCGCCCGGCCGGGCGCAGCGTCGCGATGACCGACGCGGGCCAGGCCGCGTATGCGCGCGCGGAAGTCATTTTCGAGATGGGGCGCCTGATTCCGGACGAAGTGCGCGCAGCGGCCAGCCAGCCGACCGTGCGGCTCGCGGTCGGCCTCGCGGACGGCATCTCCAAGCTCGCCGCGCATGCGATCCTCGCGCCCGTGCTCGACACGCCCACGCTGCGGCTGCTGTGCCACGAGGGCGAGCACGATGCGTTGCTCGCGGAACTCGCGCTGCATCATCTCGATCTCGTGCTGGCCGGCCAGGGCGCGCCGTCCGGTTCGAACCTGCGCGTGACGAGCGAGCGGCTCGTCGCGTCGCCGGTCGACTGGTATGGCCCCGCGGCGCTCGTCACGCCGGCCGCGCGGCAACGCTTTCCGCAATGCCTGGCCGACCTGCCCGTGCTGCTGCCGACCGCGCATTCGGCGCTGCGCGCGCGCCTCGACCTGTGGCTGGAAGGCGAACGGATCGTGCCGCGCGTGGCCGGGGAATTCGAGGACAGCGCGCTGATGGCCGTGTTCGCGGCGCGCGGCCTCGGCGTGTTCCCGCTGAGTGAACTCGGCGCGAACGACGCGTCGCTGCTGCGCGGCCTCAGGCGGCTCGGGCGCGCGGGCGACGTGACCGAGGAGATCCACGCGATCCGCTCGCGGCGCGGCGAACATCATCCGCTGACGTCGCGATTGCTGGCTTCCGCGCGGCCGTCGCCGGCCGGCTAGCGCCGGTTCGCGATCGTTCTCGCCGGTAACGGTTCGCCGAAACTGTCATGGGCGGAAACAGCCGCCGAAGCGAACGCGACATCAAACGAAACTATAATGACGCCCCGGCCATCCGAGATTGCCACGCGCCCATTGCCGGCCCCGCCCTTGCGCGACGGCCGCCATCCGGTTGCGGCGCGACGCGCGCAACCCCGCGCGGCATCTCGCCGAGCCTTCTGAAAGACGCCATGCACAATCGATTTCGCCTGTTTTCCGTTTCGTGCGCGCTCGCGGCCGCGACCGTGCTGGCGGCGTGCTCGTCGCCGCCCAAGCCGATCTACCAGCAGGAACAGTTCGACGCGGCGACCAGCCCGTATGCGCATACGTTCCACTCGAAATCCGACGCGGCCTGCGAGGCCGCGCGGCGCGCGCTGTTGAGCCAGGGTTATGTGGTGTCGTCGTCGCGCAACGACGCGGTCGACGGCAGCAAGAATTTCCAGCCGAACAACGACATGCACGTCGTGATCGAGTTTCACGTGGTGTGCGCGGACGCTACCGCGGACGGCTCGTCGAGCATCGCGTACGTGAACGCAGTGCAGGACCGCTACACGCTGAAGAAGTCGAATACGTCGGCCAGCGTCGGCCTCAGCGTGTTCGGCTCGCTGTCGCTGCCGATCGGGTCGAGCGACGACGCGCTCGTCAAGACCGCGAGCGAGACGATTCCCGCCGGCGTGTTCTACGAGCGCTTCTTCAATCTTGTCGACCATTTCCTGAAGATCGACCCGGCGCGCCGCGACCGCGCTACCGTGAAGGCCGCCGAGAAGGAAGCCGTCACGCCGCTGCCCGAACCCGCGCCGACGCCGCAGGGCGAACCGCTGAAGATGACGACGCCGGTCGTGCCGACGCCGCCCGCGGCGCCGGTGCCGCTTTCGGTGCCGGGTGTCGCGCCGGGGTCGGGCGCGAACGCCGTACCGGCCGCGGCGTCGGCCGTTGTCGCGCCGGCTGCGATGCGCGCGGCCGCGCCGATGGCGGCGTCCGGTTCGACGGCAGCATCGGCTTCAGCTCCCGCACCGGTTTCTGCACCTGCTTCCGGCACGGCGTCGCCGCCTGCCGGTGCGGCATCGACGCCCGCCGTTTCGGCACCGGCCGCCGCAACGCAGGCATCGGCCGTCGTGCCGGCGCCTGCGTCCGCCACGTCCGCACCCGCATCGGCATCCACGCCGTCGAGCGTCTCGACTGCGCCGGCGAATAAAACGCCCGCCCCCGCCGCTGCGAACCCCGTCGCGTCATCCGCGCCGTCCGGCGCGAGCGCACCGGCCGCGCACTGACCGGCCGTCCAACTGGCCGTCCAACCGGCCGTCCGTATCGTCGCGCCCGGCCGCATCCGGCGCAGCGCGACGATACGCATCCCCTTCGTCCCCCCCAGGAATTTCCGCGCGCCCGGCTGCCTGCCGGCTGCGTTTTCGCCATTGCGATAACGGGAACGTGACGTCGACGCGTCGCGGCAAGCGCTGCATAGCCGATGCCCGCGGTCGCCGAAATCGACGACCGTCCTTCCGTCGCCCGACCAACCCGCGTGGCGGCTTCCCCGCTTACCGCAACGTCGCGCGCAGCGTCTGCAGATGCTCGACGGTCGCCGTCACGCCGCCGCAGACGATCACGGCGATGTCCGATGCCGACGCAAGCACCGGCACCGGCCGCTCGAGCACGGCCAGCGCAGCGCCGCACGCGGGCTCGACGACGATCCGGTGTTCGTCCAGGAACCGCAGCGACGCGGCCACCGCGTCCGCGTCGGACACGACGACGGGATGGATCTCGTGCCGCGTCGCCCATTCGACCGCCGCGTCGCACGGCCGCTTCGCGCCGAGCGTCGTCGCGATGCTCGCGATCGCCGGCAATTCGACCGGACGCCCCTGCGCGACCGAGCGCGCATAGCAGTCGGCGCCTTCCGTTTCGGCCGCGACGACCGGCACGTCGTGCCAGCCGTTACGCGCCAGCCCTTCCAGCACGCCGCACAGCAGCCCGCCGCCGCCGACCGCGAGCACGACCGCGTCGGGCTTCGGGCCGACGGCCGCCATCTCGTCGATCATCGTCGCGTGGCCCTGCCACAGCACGCGGTCGTCGAACGGATGCACGAACGCGTCGTGCTCGCCGAGCGCCGACTGCGCGAACGCGTTCGCCTCGGCCCAGCTCGCACCGTGCACGACCAGCTCCGCGCCCTCGACGCGGATCAGTTCGCGCGCGCGGGCTGACGCGCTTTCCGGCACGACGACCAGCACCGGCACGCCGAGTTCGCGCCCGCAATACGCAACCGCGATACCCGCGTTGCCGCCCGACGACGACACGAACCGCCGCGAGCCGGCCGCGTGCCGCGCTTCGCAGACGGCGCCGATGCCGCGCAGCTTGAACGAGCCCGACGGCTGTAGCGCATCGAGCTTCAGCCGAATGGTCCTGCCGAGCCGGCGGGATGCGATTTGCGAGCGGATATAAGGGGTCGGGATATGAAGCGGCATGGAACGAGACACGATCGGAACGGAGGGAACGCACGCGACTGCGAACGAGTGCGGCAACGACGGTCATCGTACGGCACGCGCGCCATGCTTTCCAATACCATCGAATGGCATTTGTTATGCTTCACAGGCATATCACTGAACCGGGACGGGCTCCGCATGCGCCAGATCGAACTGCGTCACCTGCGTTACTTCGTGGCCGTCGCGCAAGCCGGCAGCGTGATGGCCGGCGCCCGCGCGGCCGGCATCGTCCAGCCCGCGCTGTCGCGTCAGATCCGCGAACTCGAGGACGCGATCGGCACGCCGCTGCTGATCCGCCGCACCACCGGCGTCACGCTCACCGCGGCCGGCGCGAGCTTCCTGCGGGATGCGACCGGCCTGCTCGCGACGCTGCAGGACAGCCGCGAACGCGCGCTGCGCAGTGCGGCCGGCCAGCTCGGCGAACTGCGGCTCGGTGCACTGCCGAACTGCCTGCCGTTGCCCGTCGTCGCGAACGTGCTCAAGGCGTTTCGCGACGCATGCCCGGACGTGAAGCTGTCGATCGCGCCGATGCTGTCGGCCGAACAGGCGAACGCGCTGGTGCGCGGCCAACTCGATGGCGGGATCATGGCGTGGCGTCGCGACGAGGCGCCGCACCTGTCCGGCGTGCGGCTGCTGAGCGACCGTTTCGTGCTCGCGATGCCCGCGCCGCCCGGCGGACGCTTCAACGCGCCGCGCACGCTGGCCGACGTAGCGAACCAGCCGTTCGTCTGGTTCGACGCACAGCGCTCCGCCGCCCACCACCGGTTCCTGATGACGCAGTGCCGGCAGGCCGGCTTCACGCCGCGCATCGCGCAGGTCGGCAGCGACATCCCGACGCTGATCGGCCTCGTCGCGGCCGGAATGGGCTGTGCGTTCGTGCCGGAAAGCGCGTCGCCGACGTGCCCGCGCACGGTTCGGCTCGTCGCGCTCGACGAGCTAGCGAGCCGCTTCGATATCGAGTTCGTGTTCGACGGCGCGGCGGCGGTACCGTCGCCCGTCGTCGCACGGTTTCTCGCGGCCGTGCGCGAGGCGGCCGGCGCACCGGATTGACCCGGTACCGGATACCGGTCAGGCGCGGCAAGCGCTCGAGCGGTGCGATTCGCGCCGCCGGCCGGCGAACGGATTCCGCCCTCCGTCAAATCAACGTTCAGCCGTTGCAACGCGCTAAACAGCAGCATCGCGCCCGCGAAAAATCTTTTTAAGCGATGACGACGGACGCCCCTGCGCCCGTATTTTTAAATTGACACCAAAAACGGCCGTTTAACGCCATTTCGAATTGTCATGTGCCGAAATATACTTCGCGCGCATCCAGTCCTCGTGCCAAAGAGAGGATGCGTTTCCGCCCCGGTCACGGCCCCCCTGTGACCGGGGCTTTTTTTGCCTGTGCGCCGCGCCGGCAAAGGGTTTTCGGGCCGCGACGCGATGCCCGCGCCGGGTTGCAGCCAACGCATGAACGCCCCGTTCGATCTCCGCGGGCACACGCCGCTGCGCAGTCGCCGGCCGGCTCCCGGATCACCGCCCGCGGGCCTCGCGCGCACGCGGGACGCGCTCCGCATTGTTGACATGGAATCAAGATAATTTCGTCCGCATGCGGCTTTTTCCGCAAAAGTAATGCAGGCACACTTCGCGCTGTCGTCAACGGCCCGTGCCGTTGTCCCTCGATTACAGGAGCCCAACGCGTGAACACCACGACTTCCTCTCCTTCCCGCCCGGGCGGCAGCGCCGCGCTGCCGCTGCTGGCGCTCGCCGCCGGCGCGTTCGGCATCGGTACGACCGAGTTCTCGCCGATGGGCCTGCTGCCCGTGATCGCCGACGGCGTGCACGTGTCGATCCCGCAGGCCGGCATGCTGATCAGCGCCTATGCGATCGGCGTGATGGTCGGCGCCCCGCTGATGACGCTGCTGCTCGCGCGCTGGTCGCGCCGCTCGGCGCTGATCGCGCTGATGTCGATCTTCACGATCGGCAACCTACTGTCGGCCGTCGCACCGGGCTACACGACGCTGCTGCTCGCCCGCCTCGTGACGAGCCTCAACCACGGCGCGTTCTTCGGGCTCGGCTCGGTGGTCGCGGCCAGCCTCGTGCCGCGCGACAAGCAGGCCAGCGCGGTCGCGACGATGTTCATGGGTCTCACGATCGCGAACGTCGGCGGCGTGCCGGCCGCGACCTGGCTCGGCCAGATCATCGGCTGGCGCATGTCGTTCGCGGCGACCGCGGGCCTCGGCCTGATCGCGATCGCCGGCCTGTTCGCCGCGCTGCCGAAGGGCGAAGCCGGCAAGATGCCCGACCTGCGCGCCGAACTGTCGGTGCTGACGCGCCCGGTCGTGCTCGGTGCGCTCGGGACGACGGTGCTCGGCGCCGGTGCGATGTTCACGCTCTACACGTATGTCGCGCCCACGCTCGAACACCTGACCGGCGCGACGCCCGGCTTCGTGACCGCGATGCTCGTGCTGATCGGCGTCGGCTTCTCGATCGGCAACATCGCGGGCGGCCGTCTGGCCGACCGCTCGCTCGACGGCACGCTGGTCGGTTTCCTGCTGCTGCTGATCGCGACGATGGCCGCGTTCCCGCTGCTCGCGAGCACGCATGCCGGCGCCGCCGTCACGCTGCTCGTGTGGGGTATCGCGACGTTCGCGGTCGTGCCGCCGCTGCAGATGCGCGTGATGCGTGCGGCTCACGAGGCACCTGGCCTCGCGTCGGCCGTCAACATCGGCGCGTTCAACCTCGGCAACGCGGTCGGCGCGGCAGCCGGCGGCGCGGCGATCTCGGCCGGCTTCGGCTATGCGGCCGTGCCGCTCGTCGGCGGGCTGATCGCCGCGGCCGGACTCGCGCTCGTGATGCTGCAGATGGCGCAGCGCCGCCGCGCACCGGCCACCGCGAATTCGTAATCGCGCCCCGTCCCGCGCCGGCACCTGGCTCGGGTGGGCGGCGCACGCGGTCCGGCCCTGCTGCGTCAGCGCGCGCCGGCGAACCCGCCGAAGAACGCACGCGCGTTCGCGTCGAGGCTGTCGAGGTGATAACCGCCCTCCTGCACGATCACCGTCGGCAGGCCGAGCGCGCCGATCGCGCCGCCGAGCCGCCCGAAACCGTCGGTCGTGACGGCGACCTGCGATTGCGGATCGTCCTTGTAGATGTCGAAGCCGAGCGCGAGCACGAGCGCATCGGGCTGGAACCTCGCGAGCGCGCGCAGCGCGTCGTCGAGCCGCTCGAAGAACACCGACTCCGGCGCGCCGTGCGGCATCGGCAAGTTGAGGTTGAAGCCGTCGCCCGCCCCCGCGCCCGTCTCTTCCTCGTAGCCGGCGACGACCGGGTAGAAGTTGGTCGGATCGCCGTGAATCGATACGTACAGCACGTCGTCGCGGCCGTAGAAGATCTCCTGCACGCCCTGTCCGTGATGCATGTCGGTATCGAGGATCGCGACCCGGCGATGGCGGCCGAGCAGCGATTGTGCGGCAATCGCCGCATTGTTCAGGTAGCAGAAGCCGCCGGCCGCGTCGCGGCGCGCATGATGGCCGGGCGGCCGGCACAGTGCGTAGGCCTCGCGCGCGCCGTCGTTGACGTCGGCCGCGGCCGCGAGCGCGCCCTGTGCGGACCAGTACGCGGCACGCCACGTGTTCGCGCCGACCGGGCAACTGCCGTCGGCGAGGTAGCGCGCGGCTTTCGCGAGTATGCCGCGCAGCGGGTTCGGGTCGCGCACGAACACGTTCGACATCACTTCGTCGCCCCAGTCGTCGGGCATCTGCTTCCAGTCGCGGTGCGCGTCCTCGAGAAAGCGCAGGTAGTTCATGTCGTGCACGGCCGCGATCGGCGCGGTGCCGCGGTCGGCCGGCTCGCGCACGTCGAAGTCGAGCGACCGCACGGCCGTGACGAGCCGCGCCGCGCGCTCGGGCACTTCCTGCGGTTCGCGCATCTGCCCGCGCGACAGGTAGCTGCGCGGATGGTGCAGCAGTTGTTCGGGATGGAAATAGGTTTTCATCGTTCGTCCTCGTCGGTTCGCCGCGTCATGCACCGTGCGCGGTGGTCGCCGTTTCGGCGCGCGCCGCGACGCCGGCGCGCGCCAGCACCGCATGGAGCAGCACGTTCGTGCCGCGCGTCACGTCGTCGGGCAATGCATCCTCTGTTTCGTTATGCGACAGGCCGTCGACGCACGGGATGAACACCATCGCGGTCGGGAAGCAGCGCGCGAGCAGGATCGCATCGTGGCCGGCGCCGCTGACGATCCGCTCGTTCGTGTAGCCGAACGCGGCCGCCGCCTGCGCGACCAGCTCGACGCAAGCGCGATCGAACGGCGTCGCCGGGCTGCGCCAGCAGGTATCGATCGCGACCTGCACGCCGCGCGCGGCGGCGATGCGCGCGCACGCATCGCGCAGGTCGCGCTCCATCGCATCGACTTCGGCATCGTCGTGATGGCGCAGGTCGACCGTGAACGTCACGTCGCCGGCAATGGTGTTGCGCGACGCGTTGCGGATCCCGACCTGCCCGATCGTCGCGAGCCCGCGCGGCGCGTAGCCGGCGACGATCCGTTCGAGTTCGAGCGCGATCTGCGCGCTCGCGAAATATGCGTCCTTGCGATACGGCATCGGCGTCGTGCCTGCGTGCGCGGCGATGCCCGTTACCGTCATGTCGAGCCAGCGGATCGCCTGCCCGCCCGTGACGATGCCGATCGTCGTGCCGTTCGCCTCGAGCACGGGCCCCTGCTCGATATGCGCTTCGAAATACGCATCGACGGCACCGCCCGTCGCGCGCGTGCCGCGATAACCGCATGCGTCGAGTGCCGCGCCGAGCGTGACACCGTCGGCGTCCTGCTTCGCCAGTGCGTCGGCGAGCGGCAACGCGCCCGTGAACACGGCCGAACCGAGCATCGCCGGCGCGAAGCGCGCGCCCTCCTCGTTGGTCCACGACACGATCTCCAGCGGCTTGTCGGTCGCGACGCCTGCGTCGTTCAACGTGCGCACGAGTTCGAGCGCGGCAAGCACGCCGTACACACCGTCGAAGCGGCCGCCTTCGGGCTGCGTATCGAGATGGCTGCCGATCAGCACCGGCGCAGCCTGCGCATCGGTGCCGTCGCGCCGTGCAAACAGGTTGCCGGCTGCGTCGACGCTCACCGTCATCCCCGCGTCGCGGCACCATTGCGCGAACAGGTCGCGACCGCGGCGGTCGTCGTCGGTGAGCGCAAGGCGCCGCACGCCGCCGCGCGGCGTCGCTCCGACGCGCGCCATGTCGGCCAGGCTCTGCCACAGACGTGCGCCATCGATTTCCAACAGGTCTTTCATCTGCACTCCGGATGAATTCGTTCTTAGCGGTTCAATGCGAGCCGAGCGCTTCGGCGGCGGCCGGCTGCGCGGCCCGGCGCGCATCGAGCGCGACGATGCAGAGCAGCGAGATGCCGGCGAGACATGAGTAGAACACCGCGAGCGGCCACCACTGACCCGTGAAGCGATGCGCGAGCCACGTGCCGACGAGCGGCGTCAGGCCGCCCGCGATCGCGCCGCAGATTTGATACGCGAGCGAGATCGCCGAATAGCGCACATGCGCGGGAAACACGTCGCTGACGAAGCCCGCGATCACCGAGTAGAAACCGGCCATGCATACGACCGCGAGCGCGATGCCCGCGACGAGCGACGCGGACGTGCCGCCCTGCACGAGCATGAACATCGGATACGGCGACAACATCGCGAGCAGCGCCGCGAGCTTCAGGAAGCGCGCGCCGCCGATGCGCTCGGCGATCCATGCGGCGATCGGCTGCGCGACGAACTGGATGATCGCGACCGCGAACAGGCTGTCGAGGATCAGCGAGCGCGATACGCCGACGTACTGCGTCGTGTAAGCGATCATGAACGTGTTCGTGAAATAGACGCCCGCGATCCCGATCGTGTTCGCGCCGATGCACAGGGCCACGAGCCCCGACGCGGAACGGAACACTTCGGCGACCGGCAGCTTCACCGTGCGGTTCGCTTCCTTCACGCGTGCGAATTCCGGCGACTCGTTCACGCCGAGCCGGATCAGGATGCCGACCACGAGCAGCACCGCGCTCGCGAGAAACGGCAGGCGCCAGCCCCATGCGAGGAAGTCGGCCTTGTCCATCGACGTGACCGCGCGGAACGCGATCAGCGACAGGATCAGCCCGGCCGGGCTGCCGAGCTGCGCGAACGACGCGAAGAACGTGCGGCGCCCCTGCGGCGCATGCTCGCCCGCCATCAGCACCGCGCCGCCCCATTCGCCTCCGACCGCGATCCCCTGCACGACGCGCAGCACGACGAGCAGCACCGGCGCGAGCATGCCGACCTTCGAATAGTCGGGCAGCAGCCCGACGCAGACGGTCGCCACGCCCATCATCATCAGCGTCGTCATCAGCGCCTTCTTGCGGCCGATGCGATCGCCGAGATGGCCGAAGATGACACCGCCGAGCGGCCGCGCGAAGAAGCCGACCGCGAACGTCGCGAACGACGCCATCGTGCTGACGAACGGGTCGTGCGACGGGAAATAGAGTTCGCCGAACACGAGCGCGGCGGCGGTCGCGTAGATGTAGAAGTCGTACCACTCGATCATCGTGCCGATGAACGCGGCCGTCGCGGCGCGTCCCGGCTGGCGGGCGGAAGGAAGGGACTGGGTCATGCGGGCTCCTGATGCGCGCCGCGTTGCGGGCAACACGCAATATCGTGGTGACGGCCGTCTGTCGCGGCCTCGCGCCGCACGCTGCGGCACCCCTCCTTTATCGGCGACCGCAAATCATTAGTCAAATTTCAAGTTATTATTCGCTGTATAAATTTAACTAATGTCCACCCCGACGCCTCGCCCGGAGACCCGATGCGCCCCGACCTCGCCCCGTTCCTGAACGACCGTCTCGACTGGAACCTGCTGCGCACCTACCTGGTGATCATGCAGGAGCGCAGCGTGAGCCGCGCGGCCGCGCGCCTGCATGTGACGCAGCCGGCCGTGAGCCAGGCATTGAGGCGGCTCGAGGACGCACTCGAGCGCCGGCTGATCGAGCGGCGCGGCGCGCACTTCGCGCCGACGCCGGCCGGCGAAGCCGTGTACCGGATCGCGAGCGACATTTACGGCGGCATCTCGCGCCTCGAAACGGAAATCGACGACAGCACTGCCGACCTGACCGGTTCGATCCGGCTGCTGACGGTGAGCCGCATCGAATCGCCCGTCTACGACGAATTCCTCGCGGACTTCCATCGCGCGTATCCGCGCATCGACCTGCAGATCGAAGTGATGCGCTCGTCGGACATTCTTTCGTCGCTGCTGCAGAAGACGGCCACGGCCGGGCTCGGCCTGTGCCGCACGCCGCACGACAAGCTGGAGATGCGCTGCTTCCTGCGCCAGCGTTATGCGATCTACTGCGGCCGCCATCACCGGCTATTCGGGCAGACGCAACTGCGGATGGACGATCTGCTCGCGGAGAATTTCGTGTCGTTCACGAGCGACCAGATCGGCGACAGCCTGTCGCCGCTCACCGTGTTCCGCGACCAGAAGGGTTTCACGGGGCGCATCGTCGCGTCGTCGCCGAGCCTCGATGAAGTGCGGCGGCTGATCTTCGCGGGCTACGGGATCGGCTGCCTGCCCGAGCACATCGTGCGCGACGATATCGCGCAGCAGCGGCTGTGGCGGCTGCCGCCCGACGACGGGCTCGTCGATGTCGACGTGTTCCTGCTGTGGCATCGCGACCGCAAGATGAACGCGGCCGAGCACGCGTTTCTCGACGCGATGGAGCGCTGCATGCAGCGCTATTCGCTCGCGGAGCGGCTGGGGAAGTAACGGCGCGAACGCGCCCGGGGAAAGCGCCGGGTGCACACGGCCCGGCGCGTCGACGACGTCAGAAGCGATGCACGATGCCGAGCTGCACGCCGCGCGCATTCGCGCCCGGATACGCGAGCGGCAAGCCGGGATTCGCCGCGCCGGCAAGCGTGTAGCCGGCCTGGTTCCGGTTGCGCAGGTACGACAGCGCGCCGTAGAAGCTCGTGCGCTTCGACAGGTCGTACTCGTACATCAGCCCGAGCTGGTCCGCGTTGTTGCCCTGCGACGACTGGTCGTGCAGATACGCGTAACCGAGCGCGACATAGTTGGCCGGGTTGAACTGGTACTTGACCGACAGCCCGTACACACGCGAATCGATTCCGAGGTCGGCCCACTTCACCGCGGAGAAACCACCGTAGACCGTCGCCTTGCCGATCGCATACGACGCGCCGGCCATGATCGTGCGATCGGTCGTGGTCGCCGTCGTGTTCTTCAGCCACTGGCCCGCGACGAACGCCGCGAACGGCCCGTGCTCGTAGGTCAGGTCGAACTGCTGGCTGGAACCGGCCGAGCGCGCGCCGCCCGCATCGCCGAACCCGAAATACAGCCCGCCCTGGAAGCCGGCGATCTCCGGGCTCTGGTACGACAGCGTATTGCTGGTGCGGAACGCGAACACGGTCAGGTTGTCCATGCCCGACGCCTGCGTGACGCCGCCGAACGCATCCTGCCCGCCCTGGTCGTTGAACAGCGGCGAATTCTGCCGGCCCGCGCGCACCTTGCCCCACTGCCCCACGATGCCGACCCACGCCTGACGGTTGAACATGCTGCCCGAACTCGCCAGCGAGCCGTCGTTCGGGTTGAAGCCGTTTTCCAGCGCGAACTCAATCTTCTGCCCGCCGCCGATATCCTCACCGCCCTTCAGCCCGAACCGGCTGCCCCACTGGCCGCCCGAGTTGATCGCCGCCGTATAGCCGTTGCCGGTATTCACGTACTGCGCGAATTCGTCGATCACGCCGTACAGCGTGACGCCGTCCTGCGCGAACACGGCTCCCGAGCCGCCAAGACACACGACTGCGACCGTTATCCGAAGAACGGCATGCGGCAGCCGTACCGGCGAAGTGCTCGCACGGCATTTCATTTGTTTAGTCATACTATTTGATGAAAAGAGAACGAGACGATGCCGGGCACGGCAATCGCGCCGCACCGGCATCGCAAGACAGGAAATGTGTGGACCACCCGGCGCCGGCAACGCCGGGACCGAAGCGACCTGCTGCTCAGGCCGGCCGCCGGCCGGCCCGATGCACGACGCGCGTCGTCAGTGGTGAACTTCGCCGGTTTCGAGCGGCAGGATCAGGCGCTCGGGGATGCTGCGCCGCGACGCGCGCGCGGCGATGTAATACAGCACGGCCGGCACGATCAGGCCGAGGATCCACGAGATGTCGGTGCCGCCGAGCGCGTCGACGAGCGGACCGGTGTAGATGTGCGTCGACATGAACGGCAACTGCACGAGGATGCCGACCACGTAGATCGTGATCGCCATCGCGTTCCAGCGGCCGTAGCGGCCATCCGGATCGGACAGTGCCGGCACGTCGTAGCGCGAGCGCGTGAAGCAGTAGTAGTCGACCAGGTTGATCGCGCTCCACGGCGTGAAGAACGCGAGCAGGAACAGGATGAACGCGGTGAATTCCTTCAGGAACGAATGGCGGCCCGCGAGCGCGATCAGCGTCGACACGCAGATCATCCCGAAGATGTACACGAGGCGGCTCTTCGACGACACGGCACCCTTGCCGCGAAAGCCGCTGACGATCGTCGCCATCGACATGAAGCTGCCGTACGCGTTGAGCGCCGTCACCGTCACCTTGCCGAACGCGATGCTGAAGTACAGCAGCGCGGCCACGGCGCCCGTCGAGCCGAGACCGACGATATACGCCACTTCATGGTGCGCGAACTGGCTACCGGCCAGCGCGGCCGCGAACACGCCGAACACCATCGCGGCCTGCGCGCCGATCACCGAGCCCAGGCCGACCGCGAGAAACGTCGCGACCGACGACGTCGAGCGCGGCAGGTAGCGCGAATAGTCGGCGACGTACGGGCCGAACGCGATCTGCCACGACGCCGACAGCGACATCGACAGCAGGAAGCTCGCGAGCGAGAAATGCCTGTTCGCGAGCAGCGCGCCGACGTCGTGGTTCGCGAACAGCTGCGAGAACATGTAGATGAACGCGACGATGCCGACCACGCTCGCGATCCGGCCAACGAAGTGGATCGCGCGATAGCCGAACACGGTCAGCACGACGATCACGGCCGCGAACAGCAGGATGCCGGCCGCGTCGTCGACGTGCAGCAATTGCGCGACGGCCTGCCCGGCCAGCACCGAGCCGCTCGCGGAAAAGCCGATATACATCAGGCATACGAGCACGATCGGGATCATCGCGCCGTACACGCCGAACTGCACGCGGCTCGAGATCATCTGCGGCAGCCCGAGCTGCGGCCCTTGCGCGCCGTGCAGCGCCATCACGGCGCCGCCGACGAGCTGGCCGAGCAGCAGCGCGACCAGCGACCAGAACACGTCGCCGCCGAGCACGACGGCGAGCGCGCCCGTGACGATGGCCGTGATCTGCATGTTGGCCGACAGCCACAGCGTGAACTGGCTCAGCAGCCCGCCGTGGCGCTCGGCGTCGGGAATGAAGTCGATCGAGCGAACCTCGATCAGGCCGCCGGCTTTTCCACTGGGATTCGTTGACACGGGGAAATCTCCACAATACTCAGGACCGCAAATGGTTTGAAAAGACAGGAATCTGCGAGCCGCCCTTTCGGCTCTTCGGGTGCGGGGCGCCGTGGATCGCCGGCATGCGCCACGCACGCACGGTTTGCACGCTGGCGCGCAAGCGGCACGACGTGTGCCGACATTGCCAGCGGATGATCTTGTATATACAACTTGCGAGATATCGGTGATTACCCGATATCCGTCGATTTTCGAAATTGTTCTAACGATCGGGACGTGTCCGACTGGTTTTTCGTAAGTTTTGAGTTTGAAGAATGAAAGGCCTCGCGCTTGCGCACGATGCCTGTTTGCACGGCGAAGCAGTTTTGAGAACGCGCGATGCGTCGGGGGGCGGCCGATGTGCGCATCACGCGTTCGGCTCGCGCACGCCCGACCCGATCTGGAGCGCCGGAATGTCATCGCCGGCGTCATCGAGCTTGCCGGTCGAATGCCGGCCGAGATGGCGGGTATGCATTCACCGCAGCGCTCGCCGAACAGTTCGGCGGACGCTCCGTTTCAGACGAGCCGATCCGATGCGACGACCTGCACACCCGGCCGCGCATCGATCGCGGCGTCGACCAGCGCGCGCGCAATCCGCGACGCGGGATTCACGCGCCACTTCGCCGGCAACACGGGGCGGGCGACGTTCAACGCGAACACCAGCAGCCGCTCGCCGAGCCTGAATTCGTCGCGACTGCCACCGATCAGGCCCGGCCGCACATAAGTGAGCGACGCGAACCCGACGCCGGCCAGCGCGTGTTCGACCTCGCCCTTGACGCGGTTGTAGAAGATGCGCGACGCCGGGTCCGCGCCGAGTGCCGAGTTCAGCACGTAGGCCGGCGTGCCGTGCCGGTGCGCGAGCCGCGCGACCGCGAACGGATAGTCGTGATCGACGCGCCGGAATGCGGCCTGCGAACCGGCAGCGCGCATCGTGGTGCCGAGCGTGCAGATCACCGCATCGGCCTGCCACCAGTCGGCCGCGTCGGGCAGACGATCGAAGTCGACCTCCAGCGCGCGCATCTTCGGATGCGGCGACAACGGCCGGCGCGCGAGGACGACCACGTGATCGACCCGTGCATCGGCAAGCGCGACTTCGAGGACGTGGCGCCCGACGAGCCCGGTCGCGCCGACGAGCAGCAGTTTCATGTCCGGTTCTTCCGTGTGGAGCCTGCGTTGGCGGGCCGGAAGCGGCCCGGTTTCCGGCTATCGACATGATGGTCGGCCGACGTGGCGCCGGCAACCGTCCCGCATCTCTAAAAATTACAGGCCGCACTCATTCCATATCTCGAACTGGCCGTGTCACGCCGCCGGCTCCGGGCCATCGCATCTCAGATCATTAAGATCATGGTTATTCGATATTTGTGCGACGAACGATATAAAACCCATTCGCGGGCTTTTTTGCGTCGCCAAAGCCGTGCGCGATCGATTCGGATTTGCTTCGACGCAGGAACCGGCACAGCTCGCAGCAAACGGCACGACAACCTGAAAGCCGCCGATGCGCGTATTGCGCACCGGCGCCTCCGTTTCAGGGCGACGCGTCAAACATGCAACGCGTGCCCCAGCGCACGCAATGCCGCCTCCTGCAGTGCTTCGCCCAGCGTCGGATGCGCATGGATCGTGCCGCCGATGTCTTCCAGCCGCGCGCCCATCTCCAGCGACTGCGAGAACGCCGCGGCCAGCTCCGACACCCCGCGCCCGACGGCCTGCCAGCCGACGATCAGGTGGTTGTCGCGCCGCGCGACGACACGAACGAAACCTTCGGTTGCCTGCAGCGTCATCGCGCGCCCGTTCGCCGCGAATGGAAACGACGCGCTCAGGCAATCGACGCCGGCCGCGCGGGCGTCGTCCGGCGACCAGCCGGCCGTCACGATCTCGGGATCCGTGAAGCACACGGCCGGGATCGATGCCGGCATGAACTTGCGGCGCCGGCCGGCGATCAGCTCGGCGACCACCTCACCCTGCGCCATCGCGCGATGCGCGAGCATCGGCTCGCCGGCGACGTCGCCGATCGCCCACACGTTGCGCATCGACGTCCGGCATTCGTCGTCGATCCACAGCGCCCGGCCATTGCGATCGAGCGGCAGCGCTTCGAGCCCGAAGCCGTCGACGCGCGGCCGGCGGCCGACCGCGACCAGCACGCGATCGGCCGGCAGCGTCCGTTCGGCACCGTCGGCCGCCTGCACGCGCACCGCACCGTGCTCCGCGAGCCCGAGCACCTTGTGGCCGAGCCACAGCCCGACGCCGAGCCGCGCGAGCGAATCGGCAACCGGCCTCGCGAGCTCGGCATCGTACGCAGGCAACACGCGCTCCGCCGCTTCGACGACGCTCACGTCGACCCCGAGCTTGCGATAGACGATCCCGAGTTCGAGCCCGATATACCCGGCCCCGACGACGACCAGCCGCTTCGGCAACGTCATGGGCGACAGCGCCTCGGTGGACGACACGACGTGCCCGCCGAACGGCATCGACGGCAGTTCGACCGGTTCGGAACCGGTCGCGAGCAACAGGTGCTCGCAACCGATCCGCGCCGTATGGCCGCCGGCGACGACGTCGACCGTCTTGCCGTCGATCACGCGCGCGTCGCCGTGCAGCACGCGCACGCCGTTCTTCTTGAGCAGCGCGTCGACGCCGCGCGTCAGCCGGTCGACGATGCCGTCCTTCCACGCGACGCTTTGCGCGATATCGATCTCGGGCGTGCGCACGCGGATCCCGAGCGCCCCTTCGCCGGCCTGGCCGCAGGCCTGTTCGAATGCGTCGGCCACGTGGATCAGCGCCTTCGACGGAATGCAGCCGATGTTCAGGCAGGTGCCGCCGAGCCGGTCGCGCTCGACCAGCACGGTCGGAATGCCGAGCTGGCCGGCGCGGATCGCGGCGACGTAGCCGCCCGGGCCGCCGCCGATCACGAGCAGCGTGGTGTGTTCGTTTTTCATCGGCCTCACTCCACGAACAGCAGTGCCGGGCGTTCGAGCACCCCGCGCACGGCCTGGATGAATTCGGCCGCGTCCGCGCCGTCGACGACGCGATGGTCGAACGACGACGACAGGTTCATCATCTTGCGCGCGACGACCGCGCCGTCGCGGATCATCGGCCGCTCGACGATCCGGTTCACGCCGACGATGCCGACTTCAGGATGATTGATCACCGGCGTCGACACGATGCCGCCGAGCGCGCCGAGGCTCGAGATCGTGATCGTCGAGCCGCTCAACTCATCGCGCTGCGCGCGGTTCGCGCGCACCGCATCGGCGAGCCGCGCGATTTCGGCGGAGATCGACCACACGTCACGCGCTTCCGCATGACGCAGCACGGGCACCGTGAGGCCCGCATCCGTCTGCGTCGCGACACCCATGTGCACCGCGCCGTAGCGTGTAACGACGCCCGCTTCGTCGTCGAAGCGCGCGTTGATCTGCGGGAAGTCGCGCAGCGCGATCACCATCGCGCGGATCAGCAGCGGCAGCGGCGTGAGCCGGCCGCGCGTATCGCCGTAGCGGCGGTTCAGGTCCGCGCGCAACGATTCGAGCTCGGTGACGTCGATTTCCTCGACATAGCTGAAGTGCGGAATGCGGCGCTTCGCTTCCTGCATCTTGCGCGCGATCGCACGCCGCAGGCCGATCACCGGCACTTCGGTTTCGTCGTTGCGTTCTTCGTAGCCGTGCGCTTGCGACGCACGCGCCGCACCGCCGCTCGTCTTCGCATACGCATCGAGGTCCGCGTGCAGAATCCGCCCGGCTTCACCCGTGCCGCGCACATAGCGCAACTCGATGCCCATGTCCCATGCGCGCTGACGCACGGCCGGCGACGCGAGCGGCCGTTCGCCCGGCGCGAGCGCCGCGCGCGGCTGCGCCGCAGGTTCGGCACGTTCCGCACGACGGGCCTCCGCGGGGGCGCGGTTCGCCGCACGATCCGGCGCCGCAGCGGCCGCAGGCGCTGCCGCCGGCACGTCGGCCACCGGCACCGACTTTGCCGCCGCTGTCGTTTGCACCGGCGCCGCTTCCGCCTTCGCCTTCGCATCCCGCACCGGCGCACCCGGCTTCAGGTTGCCGTCGCCTTCGACCTCGAGCCGAATCAGCTCGCTGCCGACCGCCATCATCTCGCCGAGCCGGCCGCCGAGCTCCAGCACCTTGCCCGACACCGGCGACGGAATCTCGACCGCCGCCTTGTCGGTCATCACGTCGGCGAGCGGCTGGTCTTCCGCGATCGTCTGTCCGACTTCCACATGCCAGGCCACCAGCTCGACCTCGGCGATCCCTTCGCCGATGTCCGGCATCTTGATGACATGAATCCCCATTTCACGCCTCCATCACGCGTCGCAACGCTTCGCCGACCCGTGCCGGGCCCGGAAAGTACGCCCATTCCTGCGCATGCGGATACGGCGTGTCCCAGCCCGTCGTGCGCTCGACCGGCGCCTCGAGGTGGTAGAAGCAATGTTCCTGAACCAGCGACACCAGTTCCGCGCCATAACCGCAGGTGCGCGTCGCCTCGTGCACCACGACGCAGCGCCCGGTCTTGCGCACCGACGCGACGACCGTGTCGAGGTCGAGCGGCCACAGCGTGCGCAGGTCGATCACCTCCGCGTCGATGCCCGTCTCCTCGGCCGCCGCGAGCGACACGTGCACCGTCGTGCCGTACGTCAGCACCGTCACGTCGTTGCCGGGCCGCACCACGGCGGCCGTATCGAGCGGCACCGTGTAGTAGCCCTCGGGCACCGCGCTCGCCGGATGCTTGAGCCACGACGTGACGGGCCGCTCGTGATGACCGTCGAACGGCCCGTTGTACAGCCGTTTCGGCTCGAGGAAGATCACTGGATCGTCGTTCTCGATCGACGCGATCAGCAGCCCTTTCGCGTCGTATGGATTCGACGGCATCACCGTGCGCAGCCCGCACACCTGCGTGAACATCGCCTCCGGGCTCTGGCTGTGCGTCTGGCCGCCGTAGATGCCGCCGCCGCACGGCATCCGGATCGTCATCGGCGCGGTGAACTGGCCGGCCGAGCGATAGCGCAGCCGCGCGCCTTCCGACACGATCTGGTCGGATGCCGGGTAGAAATAGTCGGCGAACTGGATCTCGCACACCGGGCGCAGCCCGTATGCGCCCATCCCCACCGCCACGCCGACGATCCCGCCTTCCGAGATCGGTGCATCGAACACGCGCGACTTGCCGTATTTGTTCTGCAGTCCTTCGGTACAGCGGAACACGCCGCCGAAATAACCGACGTCCTGCCCGAACACGACCACGTCGCCGTCGCGCCCGAGCATCACGTCCATCGCGGAGCGCAGCGCCTGGATCATCGTCATCGGCTGCGTCGCCGTGCCTGTCTCGAGTTGCGCCATGGTCATGCTCCCAGTTCCTGGCGCTGACGGCGCAGGTGCGCGGGCAGCTCCTTGTACACGTCGTCGAACATCGAGGCCGGCGACGGGATCCGGTCGTCGGCCAGCGACCCGTATTTCTCCGCTTCCTTCTGCGCGGCGATCACCTCGGCCTCGAGCTCGGCCGTCAGCGCGTCGTGCGCGCGGTCGGACCAGATGCCCTTGACGATCAGGTGGCGCTTGAAGCGGGCGATCGGATCGCCGAGCGGGAAATGGGACCAGTCGTCGCTCGGCCGGTACTTGGTCGGATCGTCCGACGTCGAATGCGCACCCGCGCGGTAGGTCACCCACTCGATCAGCGTCGGGCCGAGATTGCGGCGTGCGCGTTCGGCCGCCCAGCTCGACGCCGCGTAGATCGCGAGGAAGTCGTTGCCGTCGACGCGCAGCGACGCGATCCCGCAGCCGACGCCGCGCCCCGCGAACGTCGTGCCTTCGCCGCCCGCGATCGCCTGGAACGTCGAGATCGCCCACTGGTTGTTGACGACGTTCAGCACGACCGGCGCGCGGTACACGTGCGCGAACGTGAGCGCGGTGTGGAAGTCGGCTTCGGCCGTCGCGCCGTCGCCGATCCACGCGGACGCGATCTTCGTGTCGCCCTTGATCGCCGACGCCATCCCCCAGCCGACCGCCTGGATGAACTGCGTCGCGAGATTGCCGGAAATCGAGAAAAAGCCCGCGTCGCGATCCGAGTACATCACGGGG
This sequence comes from Burkholderia sp. MS455, assembly GCF_016899445.1. NCBI lineage: Bacteria > Pseudomonadati > Pseudomonadota > Betaproteobacteria > Burkholderiales > Burkholderiaceae > Burkholderia > Burkholderia sp. MS455. Next base: position 1,246,466 of record NZ_CP041779.1, on the reverse strand, counting down.
AGCTGGCGCCCTTTCAGCGGGTCGCCTTCGTTCGACATGAGCTGGCAGATCATCCGCTCGAGCGGCACGTCGCGCGCGATCAGGATGCTCTGCTGCCGGTAGGTCGGGAAGCACATGTCGCCGTCGCGCAGCGCCATCGCGTGCGCGGTGCCGATCGCCTCTTCGCCGAGGCTCAGCATGTAGAACGAGATTTTCTTCTGGCGCTGCGCGATCATCATGCGCGCGTCGAAAATGCGGGTCTTGAGCATCGCGCGCAGCCCGGCGATCAGGCGCGCATCGTCGAGGTCCGGTGCCCACGGGCCGAGGGCGTTGCCGTGGTCGTCGAGCACGCGCACGAGGCTGCGGGCGAGATTGGCGGTATCCGCCGGGGCAACGTCGATCGGCGGGCGGCGGACCGCGCCGGCCGGCGATAGATGCAGATAGGAAAAGTCCGTCTTGCAGCCCGGGCGCCCGGTAGGCTCCGGCACATGCAGACGCAATGGCTCTGACAGGCTCATCGTGTCGTCTCCACGCTCGATTGTGTCTCACGCTGATAGGCGCGCGCGGCCGGTTGCCGGCCTGCGCGCAGGCTGGCGCGCGGATAAGCACGCCAGCCTTGGAAATCTATGCAATGCCGCGCCGGCCGTCGATGACCAACCCGCTCGATCGCGGTGAGCATATTTGCCATGATAGGCGCGGGATGGCGGAATGTTATGCCTGTCGCGGCTGGCGGTCGCGCGCGCTTGTGTCGGTTGCATGGTCATCGCATCCGACGCGATGCCGCAAAAACAAAAAACCCGCGAGCGTTCGATCTCTCGCGGGTTTTCGGGCCTTCATGGAATCGCGTGGAAGCGATCGTGGTGCCGGGGACCGGACTTGAACCGGCAAGCCTGTCAAGGCGGCGGATTTTCGTCACACTGCTTCTTTCAAAGCCGGCGTCGCGAGCGCGATGCCGTTCGTGCGCTGGACTATGCCTTCGCCGTCGCGCGCGGGCGTGACCGCTGCCCGTGCGCCTTAGGCGCCCCCCGTCTAGTCTCTACACCTTCCTCGCGGGAGCCGCGAGGCTTGGCTCGGCGTTGCCTCGATGCGCGCATCAGGGGTTTCGCCGAATTTGAAGGGTTCTGCACCGACCGTTTCCGGCCGGGCACTCAATCGTTTAAGTCCGCTATGTTTACCAATTTCATCACCCCGGCAAGAGGGCGGACGCGATTCTACCATTGCTTGCGCATACGTTCCCTTATTCGGACGACATGCATTGGGACGCGTCGTACGTGCGCGCGCCATCGCCGCTCGACGCACCATCGCATCGCACGCATTCATCCAGTGTAATCGGCGCCGATACGACACTGCCCGCGATTTCGTCCCGCGCCGCAATATCCGTCGATACAATCGAGTCCGCCTTGTCCGACGGTCGCAAACTGTCTGACGTTTGTATCGCGCCTGTTGCGAAACAAGCGTCGCGTACGTCATCGCGAAGTCACAAACGTTTTCGATAATCCCCCTGCCGAAAACGTTTACATCGCGCTACTTCATGACCTCGACCATCAAGGACGTCGCTGCCCTCGCGGGCTTCTCGATCGCCACCGTCTCGCGCGCGATCAACGCACCGCATACCGTCAGCCCCGCCACGCTGCAGACGATCCGCACCGCGATCGACACGCTGCAGTTCCGCCCGAGCCCGCTCGGCCGGCAACTGCGCGGCGAACGCACGCGGCTCGTCGGCGTCGTCGTGCCGACGCTGTCGAACCCGGTGTTCGCCGATTGCCTGCAAGGCATCGACGAACTCGCGACCGCGGCCGGCTTCAAGCTGATCCTGATGACGACCGAGTACGACGCGGCGCGCGAGCGTCACGCGATCGAGACGCTGCGCGAGCAGCGCGTCGAAGGGCTGATCCTCACCGTCGCCGACGCGGACACGCACCCGCTGCTCGACATGCTCGACCGCGACGGCCCGCATTACGTGCTGATGCACAACGACACGCAGCGCCGCCCGTCGGTATCGGTCGACAACCGCAGCGCCGCCTATGACGGCGTGCGGCTGCTGACCGCGCGCGGTCACCGCCGCGTGCTGATGCTGGCCGGTTCGCTCGCCGCGTCGGATCGCGCGCGCCAGCGCCATCTCGGCTATGCGCAGGCACTCGAGGAAAGCGGCGTCGCCACGCTGCCGCCGGTCGAAGTCGACTTCAACGCGCCCGAGCTGCCCGACGCGGTGCTCGCGCATCTGACCTCGCGCGCCACGCGTCCGACCGCCCTCTTCTGCAGCAACGACCTGCTCGCGATGGTCGTGATGCGCGGCCTGCGCCGCGCGGGCTTCTCGATCCCGGATGACCTGTCGGTGCTCGGCTTCGACGGGATCGCGATCGGCGAACTGCTCGCGCCGCCGCTCGCGAGCGTCGCGACACCGAACCGCGACATCGGCCGCCACGCGTGGCGGCGTCTCGTCGAATGCATCGGCGGCGCGACGATCGAACGCACGTCGCTGATCCTGCCGCATGCGGTACGCGACGGCGCGACGGTCGCGCCGCCTGCCACCGACCTGCAATTGCGCAAGGCCTGAACGCACCGGCGTGCCACCACGCACGCCGACCACCACATCACCCCAGCGCCACACACTCGCCCGGAGACCCACCGTGTCCTTTCGCCTGACCTCGCTGCTGCGCGCACTCGCCGCGCCGCTCGCCTGCGCCGCGCTTTTCGCCGGCGCACCCGCCGCCCATGCCGACGAAACGGCGATCTGCTACAACTGCCCGCCCGAATGGGCCGACTGGGCCGCGCAGATCGCGGCGATCAAGCAGAAGACCGGCATTCGCGTGCCGTTCGACAACAAGAACTCGGGCCAGTCGATCGCGCAGCTGATCGCCGAACAGAAGAGCCCGGTCGCCGACGTCGTCTACCTCGGCGTGTCGTCGGCATTCCAGGCTAAGGACAAGGGCGTGATCGCCCCGTACAAGCCCGCGCACTGGAACGACATTCCCGCGAACCTGAAGGATCCGCAAGGCTACTGGTTCGCGATCCACTCGGGCACGCTCGGCTTCTTCGTGAACAAGGACGCGCTCGACGGCAAGCCGGTGCCGCGCTCGTGGGCCGATCTGCTGAAGCCCGAATACAAGGGCATGGTCGGTTATCTCGATCCGTCCAGCGCATTCGTCGGCTACGCGGGTGCGGTGGCCGTCAACCAGGCGCTCGGCGGCAGCGTCGACAACTTCAAGCCGGCGCTCGACTGGTTCCGCAAGCTGAAGGCGAACGCGCCGATCGTGCCGAAGCAGACCGCGTATGCGCGCGTGCTGTCCGGCGAGATTCCGATCCTGCTCGACTATGACTTCGACGCGTATCGCGCGAAATACAAGGACAACGCAAACGTCGAGTTCGTGATTCCTAAGGAAGGCACGATCGCGGTGCCGTATGTGATGAGCCTCGTGAAGGGCGCGCCGCACGATGCGAACGGCAGGAAGGTGCTCGACTTCGTGCTGTCGGACGAAGGCCAGAAGCTGTGGGCCAACGCCTACCTGCGCCCGGTGCGCGCGCAAGCGCTCGGCGCCGATGTCGCCGCGAAGTTCCTGCCGGCGAGCGAGTATGCGCGCGCAAAGCCGGTCGACTTCGGCAAGATGGCGGCCGGCCAGCAGGCGTTCGGCCAGCAGTACCTGCAGGTGATGCAGTAAGCAGCAGGACGCAACCGATGCTCGATCTGACTTTCCCGCTGCGCTGGCGCGTCGCGCTCGTCGCGCCGGCACTCGCGATGTTCGCCGCGTTCTGGCTGCTGCCGATGGCGGCGCTCGTGCAGGTGTCCGCCGACGGCGCGTTTTTCTCGCAGTATGCGGCGCTGCTCGGCAATGCGCGCTACATGAAGAGCCTCGGCGAGACCGTCGCGCTGTCCGCGGGCGTTACGCTCGCGACGCTCGCTCTATCGACGATCTCCGGCCTGCTGCTCGCGCGCCGCGAATTCGCCGGCAAGCGCGTGCTGCTCGCGCTGCTCACGTTCCCGCTCGCGTTCCCGGGCGTCGTCGTCGGCTTCATGGTGATCATGCTCGCCGGGCGCCAGGGGCTGATCGGCATGCTGTCCGCGAAGCTCACGGGCGACAAGTGGGTGTTCGCGTATTCGGTCGCGGGCCTGTTCGTCGGCTACCTGTACTTCTCGATTCCGCGCGTGATCGTCACCGTGATCGCGGCCGCGTCGAAGCTCGATGCGTCGCTCGAGGAAGCCGCGCGCTCGCTCGGCGCATCGCCGTGGCGCATCTTCGTCGACATCGTGCTGCCCGCGCTCGCGCCGGGCCTGATCGCGGCCGGCGCGATCTGCTTCGCGACCGCGATGGGCGCATTCGGTACCGCGTTCACGCTGGCCACCGACCTGAACGTGCTGCCGATGACGATCTATACCGAGTTCACGCTGAACGCGAACATCGCGACGGCGGCCGGCCTGTCGATCGTGCTCGGCATCGTCACCTGGGCCGTGCTCGCGCTCGCGCGCCGCTTCACCGGCCATACCGCCGCCGCCGCGGCCTGAGGATTCCTGCATGCAATCGCTTTCCGGCTCTTCCGCGCCGTCGCCCGCTTCCGCATCCGCGCAGGCGAACGGCGTCGCGCGCCGCGCGCCGCGCGTCACGGGCGCGCGTGCGATCGCCGCGCTGCAATGGGGTGTCACGCTGCTGCTGTGCGCGTTCCTGATCGTGCCCGTCGTGATGTCGGTGCTCGCGGGGCTGACCGTCAACTATTTCCGCGGACTGTCGAGCGGCCTCACGCTGCGCTGGCTCGAACAGGTGTGGCAGCAGTATCACGGCTCGGTCGCGCTGTCTCTATACGTCGCGTTCGCGACGCTCGCGATCGTGCTCGCGGTCGGCGTGCCGGCCGGCTATGCGCTCGCGCGCAGCAAGAGCCGCGTCGCGCGCGCGATCGAGGAGGCGCTCGTGCTGCCGGTCGCGTTGCCGGGCCTCGCGTCGGCGCTCGCGCTGCTGGTCGTGTACGGCGGCTTCACCGCGTTCCGGATGAGCCTGTGGTTCATCGTCGTCGGCCACGTCGTGTTCACGCTGCCGTTTATGGTGCGCGCGATCGCGGCCGTCGCGGCAGGCGCCGACCTGCGCACGCTCGAGGAAGGCGCGGCCAGCCTCGGTGCGTCGTTCGTCACGCGCTTCGTCACGATCGTGCTGCCGAACCTGCGCCCCGGCATCGTCGCGGGCGCGCTCGCGGTGCTCACGCTGTCGATCGGCGAATTCAACCTCACATGGATGCTGCATACGCCCGACACCAAGACACTGCCCGTCGGGCTCGCCGATACCTATGCGTCGCTGCGCCTCGAAGTCGGCAGCGCATACACGATCCTGTTCCTGCTGATGACGCTGCCGCTCCTCGTCGCGATGCAATGGCTCGGCGTCGATCCGTCCGGCACGCGTGCACTCAAGCGCCGCCCGCGCTGACCCGCTGACCCGCCGACCTTTTCGCTGACATGAAACTCGATTCCACTCCCATCACCCTGACCGGCTGCGCGAAGACGTTCCGCGGCACGCGCGTGCTCGAACCGCTCGACCTGTCGATCGGCGCGGGCGAAACGCTCGTGCTGCTCGGGCCGTCCGGCTGCGGCAAGACGACGACGCTGCGCCTGATCGCGGGCCTCGACACGCCGGACGCCGGCGGCACGATCGCGTTCGGCAACGACGACGTGACCGCACTGCCGATCGAGCGCCGGCAGGTCGGCATGGTGTTCCAGAACTACGCGCTGTTTCCGAACCTGACGGTACGCGGCAACGTCGGCTACGGGCTCAAGATTCGCAAGACCGAACCGCGCGCGCTGCGCGAGCGCGTCGACGAACTGCTCGCGATGATGCGGCTCGACGCGCATGCGGACAAGCCGATCGATCAACTGTCGGGCGGCCAGCGCCAGCGCGTCGCGCTGGCGCGCGCGCTCGCGGTGCGGCCGCGCGTGCTGCTGCTCGACGAACCGCTGACGGCACTCGACGCGAAACTGCGCGACGTGCTGCGTCGCGAGATGAATGCGCTGCTGCGCGAGCTCGGCGTGACGACGGTCTACGTGACGCACGACCAGGCCGAAGCGATGGAGCTCGGCGACCGGATCGTCGTGATGGGCGCGGGTCGCATCGAACAGATCGGCACGCCGCGCGACATCTACTACCGGCCGGCCAACCGCACGGTCGCGCAGTTCATCGGCACGCTGAACCGGCTTGGCGGACAATGGCGCGATGGCGCGCTCGTGACGACGGGCGGCGCGATCGTCACGCCGCATGCGTCCGACGAGTGGTTCTTCCGCCCCGAGGATGCGCAGCTCGCCGATCCCGCGCATGCGCCGTTGCGCGGCACGGTCGGTGCGTGCGCGTTTCTCGGCGAGCGCACACGGCTCACGATCGAGCACGCGGCGCCCGACGCGCTCGTGATCGACGTGCCGGGCCGCATCGCGCTCGCGCACGGCACGGCGGTCGGCATTACGATTGCACCGGAAGGACTGATCGCGCTCGGCGCGTAATGCGCTTCGAATGCACCACGCATGCACGCCCCACCGCGGCGCATGACGCCGCACCCACAATAACCAGACGATTCCGAGAACCGACGATGCTGCTAGCTCAAATCAGCGATCTCCACATCAAGCGGCCAGGCCAGCTCGCGTACCGGCGCGTCGACACGGCGGCCGCGCTCGCGCGCTGCATCGCGAGGCTGAACGCGCTCGTGCCGCGCCCCGACGCCGTGCTCGTCACCGGCGACCTGACCGATTTCGGCCACGACGACGAATACGCCAACCTGCGCGACCTGCTCGCGCCGCTCGAGATTCCGTACTACCTGATGATCGGCAATCACGACGACCGCGCCGGGCTGCGTCGCGCGTTCGCCGATCGCGCCGAACTGCAGGACGGCGAATTCGTGCAGTACGCGCTCGACGTCGGCGCGGTGCGCGTGCTCGCGCTCGATTCGCAGGTGCCCGGCGCGAGCCACGGCGACCTGTGCGACGCACGGCTCGCATGGCTCGCCGCGCAGCTCGACGCCGCGCGCGATCGCCCGGTGATCGTCGCGCTGCATCACCCGCCGTTCGTGTCGGGGATCGGCCATATGGACGCGCTGCGCCTCGCGCCCGCCGCCGCCGCGAAACTCGACGCGCTGCTGCGCGGTTATCCGAACGTCGAGCGCGTGCTGTGCGGCCACGTGCACCGTACGATGTTCACGCGTTTCGGAGGCACGCTCGCGTCGGCCGTGCCGGCGCCCGCGCACCAGGTCGCGTTCGACCTGCGGGCCGATGCGCCGTCCGCGTTCCGGCTCGAACCACCGGCGTTCGCGGTGCATCGTCATGCGCCGGATACGGGGATGACGTCGCACCACGTGTATGTGGACGAAGGCGCCGGGCCGTATCCGTTCTATGAGCCGACGGGGGAACTGGTCGACTGACCGCGTGAAGCACATGCAATGACGGGCGGCCGGTTCTGCCGGTTGTGCCGGTTGTGCCGGTTGTGCCGGTTCGCCGCGCCCGGCAGGATTCACGGTGCTCCGGTATGATCGGCAGCCTCGGCCAGCGCCCGGCCCGCCTGCGCACCCGACACGTGCGCCGCGCGCCGCGCCGCCCAACTTCGCCCGCGCAGCCATGTCCACCGCCTCCACTGACCGTCCGACCGACGCCGCCTCGCCCCACTACTCGCGCAGCCTGCTGTTGCTGCTCGCGACGATCGCGGGCGTGTCCGTCGCGAACATCTACTACAACCAGCCGCTGCTCGACAGCTTCCGTTCGGCCTTTCCCGACGGCGCGTCGTGGATCGGCGCGGTGCCGACCGCGACCCAGCTCGGCTATGCGGCCGGCATGTTCCTGCTCGCGCCGCTCGGCGACCGTTTCGATCGCCGCGGGCTGATCCTGATGCAGATCGCCGGCCTGTCGGTCGCGCTGATCGTGGCGGCCGCCGCGCCGTCGCTGGCTGTGCTCGCCATCGCGAGCCTCGCGATCGGCGTGCTCGCGACCATCGCGCAACAGGCCGTGCCGTTCGCGGCCGAGATCGCGCCGCCCGCCGAACGCGGGCACGCGGTCGGCACCGTGATGAGCGGCCTGCTGCTGGGCATCCTGCTCGCGCGCACGGCCGCCGGCTTCGTCGCCGAATATTTCGGCTGGCGCGCGGTGTTCGCAGTGTCGGTCGCGGCGCTCGTCGCGCTGGCCGCCGTGATCGTGCTGCGGCTGCCGCGCAGCTCGCCGACGTCGACGCTGCCGTACGGCAAGCTGCTCGGCTCGATGTGGCATCTGGCGGTCGAACTGCGCGGGCTGCGCGAGGCGTCGCTGACGGGCGCCGCGCTGTTCGCGGCGTTCAGCGCGTTCTGGCCCGTGCTCACGCTATTGCTCGCCGGCGCGCCGTTCCATCTCGGCCCGCAGGCAGCCGGCCTGTTCGGGATCGTCGGCGCGGCAGGCGCGCTTGCGGCGCCCTACGCGGGCCGCTTCGCGGACACGCGCGGCCCGCGCACGATCATCTCGCTCGCGATCGCGCTGCTCGCGCTGTCGTTCGTGATCTTCGCGCTGTCGGGCTCGAGCCTCGTCGGGCTCGTGATCGGCGTGATCGTGCTGGATGTCGGCGTGCAGGCCGCGCAGATCTCGAACCAGTCGCGCATCTATGCGCTGAAGCCCGAGGCGCGCAGCCGCGTCAACACGGTGTTCATGGTGTGCTATTTCATCGGCGGCGCGATCGGCTCGTCGGCCGGCGTCGCCGCATGGCGCGCGTTCGGCTGGCTCGGCATGTGTGCAGCCGGACTGCTGTTCACCGCGCTCGCGGGCTGGTCCCACCATCGCGGCGGCCGGCGCGCCTGAGCGCGACCGGCGGCGCCGGCATCACGCGTCGGCGCGCGGCGCGGCCGGTTCGCCCGCGGGCGGCGGTGCGAACGCCTGCGCCGGATCCATGACCACCGCCGGATCCATCACGGCTGCCGGCGTCGGTACCGCCAGCGGGACGGCGGAAGGCGCCAGGATGGGCGCCGCTTCCGGCAGCGCGATCTGATCGGGTGCGGACGCAACGTCCGCCGTCGACGCGGCCGCCACGACCGGCGAACCGACAGCCGCCGCGCGTGCCGCGGGCCGGCGCGCCGGATCGAACACGAACGACAGCCCGACGCTGCCGAGGATCGCGACCGTCGCGACCACGGTCGCCATCGTCACCGGTTCGCCAAGCAGCAGCGCACCGAGCGCGACCGCAACGATCGGGTTCACGTACATGCAGCTGCTCGCGATGATCGGGCTCGTGTGGCGGATCAGGTAGCCGTACGCGACATACGCGGCCATCGTGCAGAACACCATCAGGTACAGAAACGCGAACACGGGCCCGACGGCCAGCTGCTCGACGCGTTCGCCGAGCAGCCAGGCGACGAGCGTCGACATCAGCCCGCCGAGGCCGATCTGCAGCGACGTGGACAAAAACAGGTCGGACGGCAGCTTGAGCCGCGTCGCGAGATGCGCGCCGCCCGCCCAGAACAGCGCGCCGGCCAGCACGCAGATCGTACCGAGCGCCGAGTTCGCGGCCGCTGCACCGCCCGAATTCAGCACGACGATGCCGACCATCCCGAGCGCGACGGCCGCCCACTCGCCCTTCGTCACCGGCCGCCCGGCCACCGCCGCGATCACGGTCGCGAACAGCGGCACCGTGGCCACCATCACCGCGGCCGAGCCGCTGCTGACCGTGCGCATCCCGAGCGCGATCGTGCCCGACGACAGCGCGACGAGCATCGTGCCGACGATCGCCGAGTTGCGGATCTCCAGCAGCGTCGGCCATTCGGGCTTGCGCCGCAGCGCGAAGATGAACAGGCCGATCCCGCCGAGCAGGTTGCGCAATCCCGACAGCAGCAGCGGCGGAAGCGACTGCAGCGCGAAATGCAGGCCGCTGTAGGTCGAACCCCAGACGAAATAGATGAACACGAGCGCCAGCGCGACGCGGCCGCCGCGGCTTTGCGGCAGGCGGACCCGGAACGAAAGGCGGGAGAAGAAATCGAGGAGACGGTCGAGCGGGGTCATCGTGCAGCCCGCCCGCACATCGCACCGCGTGCTCCGCTGAAAGACGCCGGCAATGCCGGCAAACGGTCCTGGCGGGACCGGGAAGGCAGAGCAAACATGCGGAACGACATGGCAGTGCGAACGGCGACGAAAGAGAACCGGCAAGCGGCGGCAAAGGGGAAAAAAAACGCGCGCAACCGTTTCGGCTGCGCACGCTCGGGATTATGGCATCAAGGATTCGAAAGCATCGTCAGACCTGTCTGAAAGGATAAGGACTGACGTTTCGGCGCGACATTTCCAGGCCGGCGGGCGGGTGAAATCCGGGGCCGGATTCGCGATGCGCGCACACGCAATTCATCGCTATCCGTAACGGTCGAACCAGACATCGGCCGAACAGCCAATCATGCGTGCCGGCCTTCGATTCACGCTTATCGTGACGGTCGGCATACCCTCCTCGTGCCGTCTGCAGCCTCCGTTCGAAACCCGCACCATCCATACAAAATTTTGTATAATCCAACCATTCTTCCGCCGAAGCCGGTCGTGTTCGTCGGCAGCGCGCTCGACGATCTTCGCGGCTTTCCGCTGCCCGCGCGGCGTGATGCCGGCCACCAGATCGACCAGGTGCAGCGCGGCCTCGCGCCCGACGACTGGAAGCCGATGCGCACCGTCGGCGTCGGCGTGCGGGAAATTCGCCTGCGCGATGCGAGCGGCGCGTTCCGGATCGTCTACGTCGCGACCTTCGCCGATGCCGTCTACGTGCTGCACTGTTTCCGGAAGCAATCGGCACGCACGAACAAAACCGATATCGACCTGGCCGCCCGGCGTTATCGCACGTTGATGATGGAGTTGAAACGATGACCAATGAACGTTACACGAACGTCTGGGACGCAATCGAGGGTCAGCCGGCCGAGGCCGAGAACATGAAGCTGCGCTCCGAACTGATGATCGCGCTCAAGCAGCGCATCGCGCAGCTCGAACTCAGTCAGGCCCAGGCTGCGCAACGGCTGGGCGTCACGCAGCCGCGCGTCTCCGACCTGCTGCGCGGCAAGATCAACCTGTTCGGGCTCGATGCGCTCGTAAACATGGCCGCGGCAGTCGGCCTGCGCGTCGATCTCCAGGTGCGCGAATCCGCATGACGCGACGCATGGCGCATGATGCGCGATGCAGCGCGGCACGCGCATGTGCCGCAATGCCGGGCCATGCGCCGCTCACGATCCGCCGAACCAGTTGTATCCCTGATCGACCCAGTAGCCGCCCGGAAACGTATCGGTCACGAAGATTTCCATGATGTGCTTCGGGTTCTTGTAGCCGAGCTTGGTCGGCATCCGCAGCTTCATCGGAAAACCGAATTCCGGCGGCAGCCGGCGGCCGTCGTAGTCGAACGTGAGCAGCGTCTGCGGATGCAGCGCGGTCGGCATGTCGATGCTCTCGTAGTAGTCGTCCGCGCACTTGAAGCCGACGTATTTCGCATGCGTATCGGCGCCCGCGCGCGCGAGGAATGCACCGAACGGCGTGCCGCCCCAGCGGCCGATCGCGCTCCACCCTTCCACGCAGATATGCCGCGTGATCTGCTCCGCATGCGGCAGCGCATACAGCTCGTCGAGCGTCCACACGCGCTTGCCCGTCACGCGGCCGGACAGCACGAGCCGATACGTCGACGCGTCGACGTGCGGCACGTCGTCGATCCCGTAGTACGCGTTGAACGGGAACGGCCGCGTGATGTCGGCTTCGGTGTAGGTCGGCGCGAGCCGGTCGGGGCTGAACAGCCAGGCCTGCACGCGATCGTTCATGCGCGACACTTTCTCGAGGAACGTGTTGACCGATGCGTCGTCCTGCAGCGTGCAGCCGGTCAGCATCGTCAGCCCGCCGAGCGTCAGCACGCGCCGGTTGAAAAGCCGCCGCGACGGCATCTCGAGCTCGCGGCGCACGTCGAGTTCGAGCGACTTCCGGTCGAGGGTCCAGCGCGGCTGGCCGCGCCTGTTTTCGGATTCCGACATGATGATTTCCTTCGCCCGCAGCTCGCGGGTCAGCGGCCGCGCAGCATCGCGAGCAGCGAGCGCGGCACCAGCAGCGCCATCGCGACGTGTACGACAAAAAATGCGACGAGCAGCGACATCGCCCAGAAATGCACGACGCGCGCGTTGTCGTAACCGCCGAACAGCTCGCGCAACAGCGGGAACTGCACGGATTTCCAGATCGCGAGCCCCGACAGCACCAGCACGACGAGATCGACGATCGCGGTCAGGTACGCCGCGCGCTGCACCGCGTTGTAGACGCTCAGGTCGGCGTGCGACAACCGCCCGCCGAGCGCGGCGCGTACGTCGCGCCACACGGATGCCGGCGTGACCGGCAGCATCTTGCGTACCAGACGCCCGGTCGCAAGCGACATCGCGAGGTAGAACAGCCCGTTGCCGACGAGCAGCCACATCGCCGCGAAATGCCATTGCAGCGCACCGCCGAGCCAGCCGCCGATCGTGATGCTGTGAGGAAACGTGAACGGCGGATAGATCGGCGACGCGTCATAGATGCGCCAGCCGGACAGCGCCATCAGCACGGCCGCGAGCGCGTTGAGCCAGTGGCTCGCGCGCACCCACAGCGGATGGATCGGACGTGCGGGCGGCGTGGCGGCCGCGCGCCCGGTGGCGGGAACGGTTTGCATGATGAAAACTCCCGGAATGAGGCGACGGAGCGCGAGACGGGGCCGGAGACCGGCCACGCAACGCATGCGCTGACGCGCGGCGTGGCGCGTGCCCCGCGTGCCGTCCCCCGGCACGCAGCGGCGACACGCGCGTCGGCCGCGCTCCGTCCGTTTCCGTCAGTTCGACGGGGCCATCTTGTCGTCCGACTTCGGCTTGCCCATCGAATCGTGCGACATCGCGTCCTTCTTCATCGCGTGCTTCTTCATGGCGCCCTTCTTCATCGCGCCGTCCTTGGCCATCGCGTCGTCCTTCGCCATCGCGTCGTGGCCCATCGCGTCCTTCGACATCGACGAACCTTCCTTCGACATCGCGTCGTTCTGCGCATACGCGCCCGTTGCGACCATGGCGAAACCGGCGACACAGGCTGCGATCAGTACTTTTTTCATGACATCTCTCCGAAACATGGGTTTGAGGAGCCGAATAGACGGAGGACGTCGCGGGAAATGACAGTCGTTTCGAAAATATTTTTCAGGGGCTGCCAAAAGTGCCGCAATGCTGCACCGCGCCGTCGTTGTCAGCCGGGCTGCAGGGCCGTGCGGCGGTGTCATGCATCGCGGCTTGCGCGGCAGGCGCGCCGCCCGCAATGCTGCAACTGCACCGCGGCAACCGATCTGCCGCCGGTTGAAACCGCCGCAAAGCCAGTGTATCGTGTGCGCTGCTAACGCGGGGGTCCTGCAATGCGTTCGGTCAAACAACCGGCATTGCGGGTGAGAAATACCCTTTGAACCTGATCTGGATAATGCCAGCGCAGGGAAGCGTACGGATTCCGCCGCCATCCTTCTGACGAAATCCGCCGCCTCACCAAGCCTCGTCTCCTGCTTAGCTCGAGCCCCACATTCGTCAAGGGCTCCGGGCAAGCGCCGAAGCGCCTGTCCGGCGCTCACACAGGAGATTGCATGAACGCCAATCCGAAGTTTCTGTCCGCCGACGCCCACGTCGATGCCGCTGCCGTCGCGCCGCTGCCGAATTCGCGGAAAGTCTATGTGACCGGCTCGCAGCCCGACATCCGCGTGCCGATGCGCGAAATCACGCAGGCCGACACGCCGACCGGCTTCGGCGGCGAAAAGAATCCGCCGATCTACGTGTACGACACGTCGGGCCCCTACACCGATCCGGAAGCCAAGATCGACATCCGCGCGGGCCTGCCCGCGCTGCGCCAGCGCTGGATCGAAGCGCGCGGCGACACCGAAGTGCTCCCCGGCCTGTCGAGCCGGTACGGCCTCGAGCGCGCGGCCGATCCGGCCACCGCCGACCTGCGTTTCCCGGGCCTGCACCGCAACCCGCGCCGCGCGCAGGCCGGCAAGAACGTCACGCAGATGCACTACGCGCGTCAGGGCATCATCACGCCGGAAATGGAATACATCGCGATCCGCGAGAACCAGCGTCGCGCCGAATACATCGAGAGCCTGAAGTCGAGCGGCCCGAACGGCGCGAAGCTCGCCGCGATGATGGGGCGCCAGCATCCGGGCCAGGCGTTCGGCGCTGCCGCATTCGGCGCGAATGCGCTGGCCGAGATCACGCCCGAATTCGTGCGCGACGAAATCGCGCGCGGCCGCGCGATCATCCCCGCGAACATCAACCACCCGGAATCGGAGCCGATGATCATCGGCCGCAACTTCCTCGTGAAGATCAACGCGAACATCGGCAACTCGGCCGTCACGTCGTCGATCGGCGAGGAAGTCGACAAGATGACGTGGGCGATCCGCTGGGGCGGCGACACGGTGATGGACCTGTCGACCGGCAAGCACATCCATGAAACGCGCGAGTGGATCATCCGCAACAGCCCGGTGCCGATCGGTACGGTGCCGATCTACCAGGCACTCGAAAAGGTCAACGGCAAGGCCGAGGACCTGACCTGGGAAATCTTCCGCGACACGCTGATCGAACAGGCCGAGCAAGGCGTCGACTACTTCACGATCCACGCGGGCGTGCGCCTGCAGTACGTGCCGCTCACCGCGAACCGGATGACGGGCATCGTGTCGCGCGGCGGCTCGATCATGGCGAAGTGGTGCCTCGCGCATCACAAGGAAAGCTTCCTGTACGAACACTTCGAAGATATCTGCGAGATCATGAAGGCGTACGACGTGAGCTTCTCGCTCGGCGACGGCCTGCGTCCCGGCTCGATCTACGACGCGAACGACGAAGCGCAGCTCGGCGAGCTGAAGACGCTCGGCGAACTCACGCAGATCGCGTGGAAGCACGACGTGCAGGTGATGATCGAAGGCCCCGGCCACGTGCCGATGCAGCTGATCAAGGAGAACATGGATCTCCAGCTCGACTGGTGCAAGGAAGCGCCGTTCTACACGCTCGGGCCGCTCACCACCGACATCGCGCCGGGCTACGACCACATCACGTCGGGCATCGGCGCCGCGATGATCGGCTGGTTCGGCACCGCGATGCTGTGCTACGTGACGCCGAAGGAGCACCTCGGCCTGCCGAACAAGGACGACGTGAAGGAAGGGATCATCACGTACAAGCTCGCCGCGCACGCCGCCGACCTCGCCAAGGGTCACCCGGGCGCGCAGGTGCGCGACAACGCGCTGTCGAAGGCGCGCTTCGAGTTCCGCTGGGAAGACCAGTTCAACATCGGTCTCGATCCGGACAAGGCACGCGAATTCCACGACGAAACGCTGCCAAAGGATTCGGCGAAGGTCGCGCACTTCTGCTCGATGTGCGGCCCGCACTTCTGCTCGATGAAGATCACGCAGGACGTGCGCGAATTCGCGGCGCAGCAGGGCGTGTCGGAAACCGAAGCGCTGAAGAAGGGGATGGAAGTGAAGGCGGTCGAGTTCGTCAAGACCGGCGCCGAGATCTATCACCGTCAATAAGCGAACGAGCGAACGCGGCATTCGTACCGGAAACGCATCGCGATGCACGAAGCCCGCTTTCGAGCGGGCTTTTTTACGCATGTCGCGTGCTCTGCGCATGTCGCGTGCCTGCCGGCGCACGGAGAAACAAATGATTACGAAACCGCTTGAGGCTTAACAAGTCCTTACAGCAGCGGCGCGGGACGGCGCGTAGATTGGAAACATGCGTGGCCGCCCGCCGGTCGCGCGTCCTCCGTTCACAACCACAGGACAACGATCATGAAATCGATTCGGCGTATTGGGGTATGCGCGCTCCTCGTCGCAACGGTGACAAGCCTGTCGGCCTGCGATTCGATGACGAGACGCCAGCGCGACACGGCAATCGGTGCGGGTGTCGGCGGCGTCGCCGGCGCGGCGATCGGCGGCAACGCGCTGTCGACGCTGGGCGGCGCGGCGGCTGGCGGCATCATCGGCAACCAGATCGGCAAGTAAAACGGCTAGGCGCGGTCTGCCAGACGCGACGCAACATTTCAATCAGACGGCGTTTCCGCGGTGCGGAAGCGCCGTTTTCGCATGCGGCGCCGCAACACGAGTACCGGCGGGCCGGAAATGATCCGTTACCGTTTTGCACACCGTGTCATCGGCGCGCGGCCTAAGCTTAAGCATCTGCCGATTGCCGGCTCCGCCGGAGAGACATCATGAACAGGACCCTCGTCGCCGCGGCGCTCGCCTGCACGACGCTCGCCGGCTGCTACTACCCGTACGGCTATTATCCTGGCGGCTATTACACGGCGGCGCCGGTGCAGCCGGCGCCCGTGTACGTCGAGCCAGCCCCCACCTACTACTATCCGGCGCCTGCGTACGCGCCCGCTTACGGCCCCGCGTGGGGCGGCTATTGGGGACCGGCGCTGTCGCTCAATTTCGGTTTCGGCGGACGCGGCCGCGGCTGGCGCCATCACTGATCGGCAATACCGCCGGCAGCCGACCCTCCGCCCGCAACCGGCGGTATTCTCGCTTCTTGCCGTTTCTTGCCGTTTCATCGAATCGTGAAACGACGGCGTGGTAACGCGGTGTAAGATCCTCCGCATCCCGTCCCTCTCCCTCCCGATCGATGTCGCCCAAGAACGCCATTCTGCTGACCGTGCTCGCTGCCCTGTGGGGCGCGTCGTTCCTGTTCATCCGGATCGGCGTGATCGATTTCGGCGTCGCGCCGCTGATGGCGCTGCGCGTGGGCATCGGTGCGCTGTTTCTCACCGGCTTTGCGCTGACGCGCTTCAAACCCGCCGATCTCGGCGCGCGGCTGCGCCGTCACGCATGGCCATTGTTCGTCGTCGGCGCGCTGAACTCGGGCATACCGTTCTGCCTGTTCGCGTTCGCCGAACTGACGCTGTCGGCCGGCCTGACGTCGGTGATCAACGCGACGACGCCGCTGTGGGGCGCGCTCGTGGCCTACCTGTGGCTGAAGGACAAACTGTCGCTGCCGCGCGCGCTCGGCCTCGTGATCGGTTTTGCCGGCGTGATCACGCTCGTGTGGAACCAGATCGCGAATGCGCACGGCGACACGGGCGCCGGCACAACGGCGCTTGCCGCCGCCGCGGCGCTCGGCGCGACGCTGCTGTACGGCATCGCGGCCAATTACACGAAGCGCAAGCTCAGCGGCGTCGACCCGCTCGTCAACGCGACCGGCAGCATGATCGGCTCGACCGTCCTGCTGCTGCCGTTCGCGATCGCCACCTGGCCGGCCGCGTCGGTCGGCGCGCACGCATGGGGCGCCGTGCTCGGCCTCGGCATCGCATGCACGGGCATCGCGTATTTCATCTTCTTCTACCTGATCGCGCATGTCGGCCCCGCCCGCGCGATTACCGTGACGTTCGTGATCCCGGTATTCGGCCTGCTGTGGGGTGCGCTGTTCCTCGACGAACACGTGTCGGCCGTGATGATCGAAGGCTGCGCGATCGTGCTCGTCGGCACCGCGCTCGCAACCGGCGTGATCAAGCGGATTCCCGGTCTGGGGCCGCGTAGCGGCGAAGCGACCTGAGCGACGCGCACGCGCTGCCGACCGTCGTGCGGTGACCGCCGACGGCCGAGCGCAACCGGTTCCCCCGGCGCGCCGGCATTCATCCGGCGGCGACGCCCGCCCGCGCGCGGGGCTGTCCGCCGCGGGTTTTCCCGCGCCGCCACGCACGCCATGCGACCACGACGCACGGTCATGCCAGCGCCCCATGCCACCGGATTGTCATGTGCTTGCGCGGCGCCCTTCGCTTCGTGGCGGTGATGCACTGCGCGCACTCGGGCGGCGCCGGTCATCGCTGCGCGCCGCCATGGCCGCGGCCGCGTACCGCGTGCGTGTGGAGTTTCCCTGATACGCGCGGCGCCGCATTCCCGTTACACTCGGAACACTCATCCGCAGAAGGCGGTCACGATGCCCCACGTTCTTTCGCGTCCGCCTGCGCGTGCGACTGCTTCAGTGTGGCAGCACGCTGCCGCCCCGCCGCCTGCCCCCGGGCACCGTTGACATGAAGTCCGCCCACGACCTATCGCTCGACTCCCTGCTCGAACGCCTCACGCTGACGCCCGGCGGCTGGCTCGCCACCTATCGCACCACGACGCTGCGCAGCGTATTCCAGCCCGTGCTGTCGATCACGCACAAGCGCGTCGTCGGCTACGAGGCGCTGCTGCGCGTCGTCGACGCGAACGGTGCGCTGGTCTCGCCCACCGCCCTCCTCGACAAGACGCGCACAGATGCCGATGCGCTGCTGCTCGACCGGCTCGCACGCTGCCTGCACACGGCCAATTTCGTCGCGCAGGGCATCGGCGATGGCTGGCTGTTCCTGAACGTGACGCCGCGCGTGCTCGATTCGGGCCTCGTGCAGCGCGAGTTCGTCGAGGCGCTGTGCCGGCATTTCGTGTTGCCGCCGAACCGCGTCGTGCTGGAAGTCGTCGAACAGCCGTCGCGCGACGAAGCCGCGCTCGCCCGCACGATCGACATGATCCAGCATCGCGACTTCCTGATCGCGATCGACGATTTCGGCACGGGATTCTCGAATTTCGACCGCGTGTGGCGCGCACGGCCCGACATCGTCAAGCTCGATCGCTCGCTCGTCGAGCGCTCGACCGGGTCGGCCGACGACCGCCGCATCATGCATCACCTCGTGTCGATGCTGCACCAGGCCGGCGCGATGGTGCTTGCCGAGGGCGTCGAAAGCGACGACGCACTGCAGGCACTGATGGAGGCCGACATCGATTTCGTGCAGGGTTTCCAGTTCGGCCAGCCCGACACGTCGATCGCGCACGCGAGCGCGGCCGCGCCCGCGATGCTCGACGCCGCGTGGCAGCGCTTCATCGCGCGCCGGCACACGCCGGCCGTCGCCGAGCAGCCGGGCTTCGACGCGATCGAGCGGCTTGTGCTCACCGGCGCGGCCGCGTTTTCCGCGAGCGGCAACCTGCAGGATGCCGCGCAACGCGTGTTCGCGGTGCCGGCCGCGCGCCGCGTGTTCGTCACCGACGAGATCGGCGAGCAGTTCCTGCCGTCGATCGGCGCGCCCCCCGACGACGGCCACGCGAGCGCCACCCGCCTCTCGCCGCTGTTCCCGGAAACCCACAGCAACTGGTCGCGCCGCCCGTACTTCCAGCGCGCGATCGCCGCACCCGGGCGCGTCGCACTGATGGGCCCGCACTTCTCGCTGACGGAAGGCCGCGACTGCTATACGGCCGCCGTCGCGATCCGCGCGCAGAGCCGGCTCGTCGTGTTCTGCGTCGACTTCGTGCTCGACAGCGCGGGAACCGTGATGCGCTAGCCAGCCGGCGCGGCGGCGGGCGTTCGCCCGCGATGCCCGTCGAGCGTGCGGCCCTGCCGCCCTCCATTCGTCAGTCGACTATCTTCCCTCTTCCCGACTTCACCGCGCTGCGGCGCGACTTGTGCTCGAGCCGCCGCTCCTTCGACGCGCGCGTCGGTCGCGTCGCGACCCGCGCACGCGGCGTGAACGCGACGCCGGCGATCAGCGTATCGAGCCGCGCGAGCGCGGCTTCGCGGTTCTTCTCCTGCGTGCGGTATTCCTGCGACTTGATCACGACGATGCCGTCGCGCGTGATGCGCTGGTCGGACAGCGCGAGGAGCCGCTCCTTGATGACGGGCGGCAGCGACGATGCGCGGATGTCGAAACGCAGGTGGATCGCGCTCGATACCTTGTTCACGTTCTGCCCGCCCGCGCCCTGCGCGCGCACGGCCGTCCACTCGACCTCGGCCGGATCGAGCGTATAGCGGATCATCATCGCGAAGCCTCCATGCGGTGTCGTGCGAGTGCCTCGTCGACGCGGGCCGCGAGCCCCGAATCGCGCTGCGTGCGCGTCGCGACCGCCTGCGCCAGCACGCGCCGCGGCCCGATCACCTGCACGCGCGTGCGTGCCCGCGTGACGGCCGTATAAACGAGCTCGCGCGTGAGCACGCGGCCGAACGATGCCGGCAGCACGAGCGCGGCTTCGTCGAATTCCGAGCCCTGCGATTTGTGGACCGTCAGCGCGAACGCGGTTTCGTGCGGCGGCAGCGCGGCCGGCGACACCGCGCGCGCGGTGCCGTCCGCGCGCCTGAACCACACGCGCAGCACACCGTGCGCATCGGGCAGCGCGATGCCGATGTCGCCGTTGAACAGCCCGAGCGCATAGTCGTTGCGCGTCACCATGATCGGCCGCCCGGTGAACCAGTGCGCACCGACCGCGAGCGGCACGCGCGCCGCATGCCGCACGTGCGCGGCCACGAGCGCGTTGACGTGCTCCGCGCCGCGCAAGCCGCTGCGGGTCGCGCACAGGATCCGGAACCGGTTGAGCGCGTCGAACAGCGGCAGCGGATCGGGCACCGGCGCGGCCAGCGCGTCGCGCAATGCATCGAGGTACGCGCCAAACCGCCGCGCGAGCCGTTCGACCGTCGACGCCGCGAGCGACTCGCCCGCATCGTCGTGGAACGACGCGGCAGCCGCGTCGTCCGCGGGCAGCGCATCGAGCGCGGCCTGCACGTCGCCGCGGCGGATCGCGAGCGACAGCCGCCCGATCGGCGAATCGAGGCCGAAGCGGTAATTGCGTTCGAGCCACACGACGCAGTCGGCGAGCGGCGCCGGTGCTGGCGTGGCGGGCGACGCAGCGGTTACGCCGGGCAATGTCGACATGACCGGCGCAAGCGCCGCATCGCCTGCATCGAACGGCGGCAGCTCGACGGCGTCGAGCCACGCGAGTTCGTCGGCCTCGATCCATGCGGGGGCGTTGCCCGCATCGCCGATATCGCCGGCATCGGTCAATGCCGGACCGGCGGACGGAGATGGCGCGACATCGGCCGCGGCAACCGCGTCGTCCTGCGGTTCGTCGTCGAACAGCGACGCCTGTCGCGCATCGGCGCGCGGACGCGACGCGCGTTTTCGTGAAGCAGCGGCGGGTACCGAAGCGGAAGCCTGGGCCTGGGCCGCAGCGGAAACCGGATTCGCGGCAGGCACAGTCGCCGCCGCTTCGTCCGGCACCGGCAACGCCGCGACGAACGCCGCCTCGTCGATACCGAGCGCCTGCGCGATGCGCGTGCGCGCCGCGGCGGTAAACGCCGGCCGCGCGCTCAGCTCCGCGAACACGGCGCCCGCCTCGACCGCGGCCAGTTGATCCTTGTCGCCGAGCAGTACGAGCCGCGCGCCCGGCGCGAGCGCGTCGAGCAGGTGCGCGGCAAGCGCGACGTCGATCATCGACGCCTCGTCGACGACGATCAGGTCGTACGGCAGCGGATTGTCGCGATGGTGCCGGAAGCCGGCCGCCCCGCCGCCGCCCAGCAGGCGATGCAGCGTGTACGACGTGTCGGGCAGGCGTGCCGCGAGCTCGGGCGGCAGGTCCCCGGCCCGCGCATGCAGCGCTTCCTGCATCCGCTGCGCGGCCTTGCCGGTCGGTGCGGCCAGCGCGATGCGCAGCCCCGGGTGCGCATCGAGCAGACAGGCCAGCACGCCGACGACGGTCGTCGTCTTGCCGGTGCCGGGGCCGCCGCTGACGATCGTCACGCGGCCCGTCAGCGCGACGATCGCCGCGACGCGCTGCCAGTCGACTTCGCCGGTCGCGGGCCCGAAGTAACGCGCGAGGTTGTCGCGCAGCCGTTCGGGCGACAGCCCGTCGTCCGGCACCGCGACGCCGGCCTGCGCAACCAGCGCATCGGCCAGCCGCCGTTCGTAATCGAAATAGCGCGACAGGTACAGGTGGTCGTGCCGATCGACGATCAGCGGCCGTTCGTCGCCGCGCGCGAGCGTGCCGAACGCGACCACGCCGCTCGCGGCGAGCGCCGCGCGGATGTCGTCGAGCGGCTCTTCGTAGCGCTGCGCGAGCGCGCCGAGCGCGACGCATACGTGGCCGCCCGCGGTCGCGCGGCTCGTCGCGAATGCGGCGCGCGCCGCCCAGCGCGCGGCCGCAGCCGGCGCGCCGGCGCGCCGCGCGAGGTCGCCGATGCGGCGCGCGAAGCCTTCCGCGAGCGCGATGCCGAAATCGGCGGGCTCGGGCAGCCGCGCGACGAGGCCGCCGGTAAATTCGAGCGTGTCGTCGGACGCATTCATGCGCGGCCCCCTTCCATCATCCGGTCGAGTGCGTCGACGAGTGCGCGTTCGGGCCGCCGCGCATGCACGCCGGCCGGCTCGCCGCCGCTGCGCCAGTCGGGCCGCACGCCGCGCACGAACAGGTACAGGTAGCCCGCGATATGCGTGTCGTAGTCGTAATCGGGCAGCCGCCCGCGCAGGTAGCGATGCAGCGCGACCGTATAGAGCAGCGCCTGCAGGTGATATGCGTGATCGGCCATCGCGACGTCGAGCGCGCGCGGGCCGTACGCGTCCGGCGTCGTGCCGAGATGGTTCGACTTCCAGTCGACGATCCAGAAGCGGCCGTCGTGTTCGACGATCATGTCGATGAAACCCTTGATGAATCCGGCGAGCATGCCCGCCTCCAGTGCAACGTCCGGGTAGCCGTGCGCGACCAGCAGCCGGCGCAGCGCCGTCAGGTCGAGCGACGGTGCCGGAAACAGGAAGCCCATTTCGTCGAGCCGCTTCGCGGGATCGAGATCGGCGAGCCGCATGCCCGGCACGAGCTCGGTGCGCACCACATCGTCGACGAGCCGCACCATCATCGCCGGCAGGCGCGTCGCGAGTCCGGGCTCGGCCTCGACCGGCCGGTCGTGCAGCGCGCCGAGCGCGGCCTGGTGCCACGACTCGGGCTCCGTGAACCGGCTGAGTTCGAACAGACGGTGCAGGCACTCGCCCGCCGCCGCGCCGCGCGGGAACAAGAGGATGTCGTCGTCCGGCGGTTCGGGCGCAGCCGGATCGGCCAATATGAGCTCGCCGTCCGGCATCGCCGCGGCAAGCGCATCGTGATCGGGCCGCAGCTCGTCGTCGGGCACGACCGCGACGCCGGCCTCCTCGCGCGCCATCGACGCGGTCAGCGAACTGAAGCTCGCCATCCGCCACGCATCGCGCAGCACGCGCGTCGCATGGCGCGCCGCGAGCGTCTGCGATGCGTCGTGCCCGGCCGCGAGACGCTCGCGGCGTGCGGGCACCGGCAGCGGCGCGACGCTCACGGGGCCGCCCGCGAGCGCAAGCCACGCGGCATCGAGCGCCGCTTCGTCGGGCGGCTCGTCGAGCCACGCGTCGAACGACTGGCCGGCACCGGCGACGAGCCAGTTGAGCACGCTGCGCCGCGCTTCGCGCGTCGAGCGCGACGACTGGTACGGCCCGGCGACGACATAGCAGCGATAGACCGCGCGCGTGAGCGCCACGTAGACGAGCCGCGCGCGTTCCGCGGCCTGCTCGCGCATCGCCTGCCGCGCCGCGTGCGCGGCCGCCTCGTCGTCACAGCCGTAATGCAGCACCGCGTCGCCCGCGTCGTCGTGATATTCGCGCGCATCGGGCAGCGCGGACGAAGGCGGCTCGCGCAGCCCGCCGTCGTTCAGGAACGGACAGAACACGATCGCGTATTCAAGGCCCTTCGACTTGTGCACGGTTACGATCTGTACAAGGTTGCGATCGGATTCGAGACGCAACTGCGCTTCCTCGCCGCCGCCGTCGAGCCGTTGCGCGGCGAGCCAGCGCAGCGTCGGCGCGATGCCCGGCTGCGCGGATGCACGTGCCTGCGTCAGTTCGGCCAGGTGGTTGATGTCGGTCACGCGGCGTTCGCCGTCCGCGCCGGCCATCAGCCGCTCGGCGATCCGCAGCTCGCGCGCGAACGTGCGCCACATCACCGCGAAACCGCGCTCGCGCCACAGCAGCCGATACCGCGAGAAACGTTCGACCCAGCTCATCGCGTCGGCACTGTCGGTCGCGGACGCTTCGTGCGACGCATCGCCGTCGCCTTGTTCCATCCGCCACAGCGCGCCGGCATCGAGGCCGAACCAGTCGGCCGCGAGCGCCGAACGCAGACGCCGCAGGTCGCCCGGCGCATCGATCGCCGCCAGCACGCGTTCGAGCTGCTCGGCGTCGCCGGTCGAGAACACCGAGGCCTGCGCCAGCTCGACGCTGCCGATGCCCCACGTGGCGAGCACGCGCTTCACGAGGCTGCCCTGCCGGTGCGTCTGCACGAGCACCGCGATGTTGCCCGGCGACAGCGACGTGTCGCCCAGCCGCACGTGCCCTTCGCGCGCGCCGCGCATCAGCCGCGCGATCTCGGCCGCGCAAGCCTGGGCGGCCTGCGCCTGCGCATCGCGCTTGAGCAGCGTGCCTTCGCCGCCCGGCAGCGCCCAGACCCGGAAATCGCCGGCCGGGCCCGGATCGGTTTCGTCGACGAACGGCGCACGCACGCGCGTGCCGGCACGCACCGCGTAATAGTCGAGCCCGTCGAGCACGAACGCGCGCGGATTCGACATGAAGAAGCGGTTGCACGCGTCGACGATCGCGGGTGTCGAGCGCTGGTTGACCGCGAGCGTGTAGCACGCGCTCGCGCTCGCGCGCGCCGCAAGATAGGTATGCAGATCGGCCGCGCGGAAGCTGTAGATCGCCTGCTTCGGATCGCCGACGAGGAAGAGCGGCCCGCCCGGCGCGAAGATCCGGTTGAAGATCGCGAACTGCAGCGGGTCGGTATCCTGGAACTCGTCGATCAGCGCGGCCGGATAGCGCGCACGCAGCGTGTCGGCGAGCCACGGATGCGCATGCAGCGCGTGATACAGGTTCGCGAGCAGATCGTCGAACGACACGACGCGCCGCGTACGCTTGCGCTCGGCCAACTCGCCGGGCGCCATGTCGAGCCATTCGGCGATCAGCGCGAGCCAGCGCGCGCGCTGCGTTGCCTCGGCTGCCGCCACGGCCGCTTCGACCGCGTCGGCCACGTCGAAGAACGCATGTTCGGGCGTCGCGCCGCCTTTTTTCGTCGCTTTCACGAGCGCGGTGCGCGTGAGCTTCAGTGCAGCCTTCGGCAGCGCGGCCGTCGCGTCGCCCTGCGCGAAATGCGCGGCCCATGCGTCGAGCGCATCGGCAACCGCGTCGGGCTTGTGCGAGCGCTGGTTGAGCGCGGGCTGCGCGGTGCGCAGCAACGCATCGATCGCGTCGCGTTCGGCCGCCCACATCCGCGCCGCCTCGGCGAAGCATTCGGCCGCGGCGGCCTCGGCCGATTCGTCCGGCTCGGTCACGCCGTCCCAGCGCAGCGCGGCGAGCGGCTTTTTCAGCCGGCGCGCGAGCTGCGCATCGAGCGCGGCCGGGCCGGCGCCCGATTCGACGAGCCAGGTCGCGAAGCCCGGCCAGCGCGCGGCCGCCGGTTCGACGCGCGTGCGCCAGAAGTCCGCCGCGAGTTCGAAGCGCAGCGACGCGTCGTCGGTCTCCATGTCGAACGCGAACGGCATCGCGGCCGCGAACGGCGCTTCCTGCAGCGCGCGCTGGCAGAACGCATGGATCGTGTGGATCGCGGCCTGATCGAACGCGCGCAGTGCGCGCCGGATCCGCTTCGCGGCCGTGTCGGAATCGAGCGCGCCGTCTTCGCCGAGCGTGGTCTCGAGCAGGCGCACGATGAACGGATCGCCGCCGTCGTCGCCCGTGTCTAGCGCGTGCGCGAGCTGCGCGAGCCGGCCGCGAATCCGCTCGTGCAGCTCGGCCGTCGCCGCCTTCGTGAAGGTCACGACGAGGATTTCGTCCGCGCCGAGATCCTTTTCGAGCAGCAGGCGCACGTACAGCGCGCAGATGTTCCAGGTCTTGCCGGTGCCGGCCGACGCCTCGATCTGGTTGACGCCGTCGAGCGGGCACGCGAACACGTCGAGTTCGAGCGCCGGCTGCGGCTGCGACACGGCGCTCATGCGACCTCCTTCAGATGTTCGACGAGCGGCTCGAACACGAGCCGCGCGAGCGTGCCGAACGGCTCGTCGAGCGACGCGCGCGCGCCGCGCCACGCGATCGCGATGGCCGGATCGTCGGCCTCGCTCACGACACGCTCGTTGATCCAGACGCTCGCGGCCTTGGCTTCGCCGTCGGACACCCTGGCCCACGCACTGCGCGGGAAAAACCGCAGCGGCATGCGCCGCCCTGCGCGAAACAGCGCGGCAAGCGGCGCGAGCCGTTCGAGCGGCGCCGCGACGGGCGTCAGCTCGAACGCACCGCCGCTGCCGAACCACAGCGTGCGGCGCGGGCCGCCCGGTTCGACCGCGCAGTAGACGAGATGCGCGAGCCACGCGGACAGGTAGTCGCGCGCGCTCGACCGTGCATAGCGGTAGATGATCTGCCCGGCCGGCGTCAGCCGGTTCAGCGTGCCGTGCAGTTCGAGCGGTGCGCTGACCGCGTCGCCCGACAGCATCGCGTCGTCGGCGCCGAACAGCGCCTGTTCCGTATCGGGCCACGCGGGCACGATGACGAGCGAAAACGGCCGCCTCTCGATGCCGTCGGCCAGCGCACGGCGCACGTTCGACGCAAGCTGAGTCATCGAGCCGAGCGCCTGGTCGCGCCACACGGCGCCCGTCGCGCCGCCCGGCAACTCGGGGCTCGCGTCCGCAATGCGCAACGCATGATCGTGCGCGGCCCCATCATCCGATTCGATCAGGAGCGGCAGTACACGCTCGGCGAGCGCATCGCTGCCGGCGAAGTCGAGCGCGAACGGCTCCGTGTCGAGCAATTCGGCCTGCGCATCGGCGAGCACGATGCCGAGACGTGCGCGCAACAGCGCCCGCGCGGGATGCCGCCAGAAGCGTTCGAATTCGCTGAACGCGACGGGCTCGACCGGTTCCGCCGGCAGCGGCTGCGCGAAGAACGGCAGTTCGCGCGAGCCGTCGCGCGACGCGTCGGCGGCCAGCAGCGACGCAAGCGTCGCGCGCTCGGCGTCATAGGAAACGAGCCCGCTGCCGGGCTGGAAATACGCGGCCGCGAACGGTTGCAGCGGATGCTCGACGATGAACGCGCGCCGCGCGGCATCGACGGCGTCCGGCGCCGCGTCGGGCCCGGCCGTGACGAGCGCGAGATGGTCGAGCAGTTCGTCGACGAGTGCCGCGGGCGGCAACGGCGCGTTGTCGCGAATGCTGCGGCCCGTGTACGCGATCAGCAGCCGATCGCGTGCGGCGAGCAGCAGGTCGAGAAACAGGTTGCGCTCGTCGTCGCGGCGCTGTCGGTCGCCGAGCTTCGGCATCACGGCCATCAGGTCGAACTCGTCCGCGCGCGAGAGGCTCGGCAGCACGCCGTCGTCCATCCCGAGCAGGCAGACGACGCGGTACGGCAGGCCGCGCAGGCTCGTCAGCGACGAGAACGTGACGCCGCCCCACGGCACCCCGCCGCGCGCCGGATCGTCGAGCGCCGCTGCAAGCCCCGCGCGGACGACGGCCGCCGGCAGCGCTTCGTCGGGCGCACCCTCCGTCATCGCGGCCAGCATCGCGTCGAGCGCGTCGCGCACGCCCGCGAGCGCATCCGCATACGCGGCGCCCGAATCGAAGAAGCGCGCCAGCGTGTCGGCGAACAGCTCGCTCCAGCCGCGCGGCGTGTGCGATTCAGCGAGCCGCCGCGCGAAGCCGTCGAGATCGTCGGTGAAACGCGCGAGCCGGCCGAGCAGTTCGGCCTCGCTGCCCGTGGCCGCCTCGATCGGCAGCCACGCGCCGACCGGCGCCGCGCCTTCGGGCATCGCATAGCCGAGAAAGAGCCGCGCGAGTGCGTCGGAGAACGTATGGCGCGGCGCAGGCACGGCCGCGTCGTCGCTCGCACGCGGCGACAGCCCGCGCCGCGCGCCGGCGGCCGCGAGCCAGGTCTGCACCGTCTCGAGCGCGGCCGCATCGATGCCGTAGCGCGCAGCCACCGCATCGACGCGCAGCCATTCGACCAGCTCCGGCGCGCCGACCTGCCGCTCCGGCAGCGCGAGCCAGTCGAGCAGCACGCGCGCGACCGGGTTTGCCTGCGACGGCGGCAGGCCGGTGATCCGGTAAGGCACGCGCGCGCCGCCGGCGCCGGCCGTGCCGAATACCGCATCGATCAGCGGTCCGGCTGCCGCGAGATCGGCCACCGCGACGAGCACGTCGGACGGCTGCAGGCTCGCGTCGGCATCGAACCACGCGAGCAGCCGGTCGTGCAGCACCTCGAGCTGGCGCGCGAGGCTGTGGCACACGTGCACCTCGATCCCGCGTTCGGCCGGCGCATCGCCGGCTTCGGCCTCCGGCTGCAGTTCGAGGATCGCGTTCTGCACGCGCGCGAGCCACGTCGGCGCGGGATTCTCGACGAAACGCGACGCATCGCCCACCGCGGCGCTTTCAGTCAGCTCATGCAGCATGTGCAGTTGCGCCTGCGTCTGCCGGCCCCACTCGGCGAGCAGCGGATGGCCGACTTCCTGGTAGTCGAGCCGGCCGGCCGCATCGAGCGCCTCGGCATGCGCGGCGGTCACGATGTCGAACCAGAATTCGCGGCACGGGTTCAGCGCGTAGACGCGCACGTCGATCCAGCGCGACAGCTCGCGCAGCAGCGCGACGTGCAGCGGCGGCATCGTCGGCAGTGCGAACACGCTGACCGATTCCGGCCAGTCGGCACGCGCGACCGCGTCGGCATCGAGATGGCGCGCTTCGACCATGAAGCGGTGCGCGGGCGGCGTGCCGCTGTCGCTCAGTTCCGCGAGCAGCGCGCGCCACAGCGCTGCCTGCCAGCGCTCGTCGTCGCGTGCGGCGTCGCTGATCCCGCGCGGCGCGCCATCGCCCGCGAGCACCGACTCGCCGGCCTGCCACGCCGCCAGCCATTCGGGGCGATAGGTCAGGTAATGATCGAGCACGGCCGCGACGCGATGCGCGAGCTCGTAGCGCATCGCATCGTCGGAGGCGGACAGGTACGCGGCGAGCCGCGGCGAAGCGAGCCACGGCGCGCCGTCGGCCGCCTGCGCGAACAGCCGGTAGCAGCGCCACACGAGACGGTCGGGCGCGAACGGCGAACGCGCGGGCACCGTCAGCACGCGGCCGATCTGCGCCCACAGCCATTGTGCGAGATACGTGAACTCGACGTTCGCGCACACGCCGTTGCGCGCGGCGATGTCGAGCTCGAGGCGGCGGCGCAGCGCCGCGCTCGGCACGATGACCTGTTGCGGCGCCCACGGGCCGTTGCGGGCCGGAAACGCGGCCAGATCCTCGAGCAGCGCGTCGGCCAGCGTTTCGTGACGATTCGAATAGAAGAGATGGAGCATGAGGCGGGCGTCGGATTCTCGCGCCGGCCGGACCGGGCGAACAGGTTCCCGAAGGATAGCAAATGGCCTGCCGCGGCGAGCATCGGCCGGATGGCCAGGTTTTGCGGACCGCGAAATACGATAGACTCGTCGCCAGTCAATTTGCCGCCCCCGGGCGTCTTCGTCTGCCATTCAGCCCATCGATGCGCTATTCGGTCGAAATCAGAAAGTTTCTCTACAGCCAGTACTTTTTCGGCGGCCTGCGGATCGCGGTCGGCGTTTCGCTGCCGGCCGTGCTGTGCCTGATCGTGTTTCACAACCGGGAGCTCGGCTTCACGATCTCGACGGGTGCGCTCGGCGCGTGCGTCGTCGACATGCCGGGCCCGCTCAAGTACAAGCACAACGAAATGCTCGCGTGCAGCGTGATCGGCTTCCTGGCCGCGCTCGCCACCGGCCTCGCGACACCGAACATCTTCGCGCTGTGGCTCACGATCGTGCCGCTCACGTTCGTGCTGTCGCTGATCGTCGTCTACGGCAACCGCTGGCCGCAGATCAGCTTCGCGACGCTGTTCATGATGGTGATGACGCTCGAGGAGCAATTCACGCCGCTGCAGGCGTTCGTCAACGCCGGCTGGATTCTCGCGGGCGGCCTCTGGTATACGTACTGGGCCACGCTCGTGTCGCGCTGGCAGGCGCGCCGGATCGAGCAGCAGGCGCTGGCCGAAAGCCTGTTCGCGTGCGCCGACTACCTGCTCGCGCGCGCGCAGTTCTACGACCTCGATGCCGATCTCGACGAGTGCTACCGCAATCTCGTCGCGCGGCAGATCACCGCGGTCGAAACGCAGGAAACCGCGCGCGACATCGTGCTGCGCAACCTGCCGAAGCTGCGGCGCGGCAAGCTCGATCCCGGCCGCACGACGATGTACAACCTGTTCATCAACAGCGTCGACCTGCACGAGCTGTTCGTCGGCGCGCACACCGACTACCCGCTCGTGCGCAACACGTTCGGCGGCTCCGATCTGATCATTTTCTACCGCGACCTGATCCGCAAGGCGGCCGCCGATCTCGAGGAGATCGGCCTCGCGGTGCTCGAAAACCGCGCGCCGCATTCGCGGATCAGCGTGAAGGCCGAACTGCGCGCGATCGAGTACGAGATCGAACTGATGCGCAAGAAGAACTTCGCTGCCACCAACGCGGAAGCGTATGCGGCCGTGCTCGCGACGTTCCGGCGCATCTGGAGCGCGACGCGCCTGATCGAACGGATGCGCCGCAACCTGTCGGGCCACGCCGATCCGCAGCAAACCGAACTGAAGATCGACAAGGCGCTCACGCGCTTCCTGCAGCGCCGCCGGATGTCGCCGCTGCTGATCTTCTCGAACCTGAACATGAGCTCGCCGAGCTTGCGCCACGCGCTGCGCGTGACGATCGCGGTGGCGGTCGGCTTCTGGCTCGGCAGGCTGCTGCCGCTCACGAACGCGTACTGGATCGTGATGACGACCATCATCATCCTGAAGCCTGGCTATTCGCTGACCAAGCAGCGCAATGCGCAGCGTATCGTCGGCACGCTGATCGGCTGCGCGGCGAGCATCGCGCTGATCTACACGGTGAAGGAGCCGCACCTGCTGATCGCGATCATGTTCGGGTCGATGGTGATGAGCTACAGCCTGCTGCTGTTCAATTACGCAGCGAGCGTCGTATTCACGTCGTCGTACGTGCTGCTGATGTTCCACCTGCTCGCGCCGGGCAGCATGCGGATCATCGGCGAGCGCGCGATCGACACCGTGATCGGTTGCATGATCGCGATCGCCGCGAGCCGGCTGTTCCCGTACTGGGAATACCGGCTGATGGGCAAGCAGGTCGCCGACATGCTCACGGCGACCCGCAAGTATTTCGAGGCCGTGTGGCGCGTCGGGCGCGGTGTGTCGCCGCCGCCCGTACCCACCGCCGACGGCGCGGCCGTGGTGCCGGTCATCGCCGCGGCGGTCGAGACGCCGGCCGCGAGCCTCGACGACGACTACCGCTACCGCCTCGCGCGCAAGGACGTGCATATCGCGTTCGCGAACCTCGGGCAGGCGTTCCAGCGGATGATGATCGAGCCGAAGGCGCACCAGCGTTTCGTGCCCGAGCTGAACGACCTGCTCGTGCAGACGCACGTGCTCGGCGCGCAGATCACGGCCGCCGCGCCGCTGATCCGCAACGCGTGCTCGGCCGACGGCGGCCTCGTCCACGACGACGCGCTGCAGCGCGGCCTCGCGGCCGTGCTCGACAATCTCGAGAAGGCCGAGGCCGGCGAGCCGCCGCCCGCCGATCAGCTCGAAGCGTCGAAGCAGATCACGCGCGATCTCGACGCGATGGTCGTGTCCGCGGAAAAATCCGCTGCGGTCGGCGCCGAACTCACGCACGACCTGAAGGTGCTCGCGCACCAGTGCAAGCAGATGCTCGCGTCGTCGCTGCTGATCCGCAAGGACGCGAGCGTGATCCGCCTGCCCGCCTGACCCTCCCCGACCGTTCCCGCCGATGGCCGGCCCGCGCACGCCGCGGCCCGGCCACCGGCGTTCCCCGATTCAACGAACCCCGAAGCATGACCCGCCCGTTCCACTCGGCCCGCGCATCCGCCGCGCGACCGCCCCACGCCCTATTCCGCGCGTCGCGCCAGTCAGGGAATACCCGATTCCGGTTACCGGGCCCGGCTTGTTATCATTCGTTCACATTCAAGTTGTATATACAACTTGACGCAGTCGGACCGGTCCCGCTCGCCCGGTCCGTCGCATAACGATATCGGAGACTCGATGAAAAACTTGCAGCGCCACCTGAGCGCGCGGCACATCCGCTTTCTCGCGCTGGGCTCGGCGATCGGCACGGGCCTGTTCTACGGCTCGGCGTCCGCGATCCAGCTCGCGGGCCCGGCCGTGATCCTGGCGTACATCCTCGGCGGCGCGGCCGTCTACATGGTGATGCGCGCGCTCGGCGAGATGGCCGTGCGCGAACCCGTCGCCGGCTCGTTCGGCCATTACGCGACCGAGAACCTCGGCCCGTTCGCGGGATTCGTCACGGGCTGGACCTACACGCTCGAAATGGTGATCGTCGCGATCGCCGACATCACCGCGTTCGGCATCTACATGGGCTTCTGGTTTCCGGATGTCCCGCAATGGATCTGGGTGCTCGCGGTCGTCGCGATCATCTGCGGGCTGAACCTGTGCCACGTGAAGGTGTTCGGCGAGCTTGAGTTCTGGCTGTCGATCATCAAGGTCGGCGCGATCGTCGCGATGATCGGCGGCGGCGTCGCGATCCTGCTGACCGGCATGCACGTCGGCCATTCGGCCGACGTGCCGACGTTCGCGAACCTGTGGAACCATGGCGGCTTCTTGCCGAACGGTATCGGCGGGCTGATCGCGTCGCTGTCGGTCGTGATCTTCGCGTACGGCGGGATCGAGGTGATCGGGATGAGCGCCGGCGAGGCGAAGGACCCGGAGCGCGTGATTCCGCGCGCGATCAACGCGGTGCCCGCGCGCATCCTGCTGTTCTACGTGCTGACGATGGTCGTGCTGATGTCGATCAGCCCGTGGACGGGCGTCGGCGGCGACGGCAGCCCGTTCGTGCAGATCTTCTCGGCGCTCGGCGTGAAGTCGGCCGCGACGATTCTCAACCTGGTCGTGATCAGCGCGGCGATCTCGGCGATCAACAGCGACATCTTCGGCGCGGGCCGCATGATGTTCGGGATGGCGCGGCAGGGCCAGGCGCCGCGCGTGCTGACGACGACGTCGCGACACGGCGTGCCGTGGGTCACGGTGCTTGTGATGGCGGGCGCGCTGCTCGTCGGCGTGCTGCTCAACTACCTGATGCCGAAGGACGTGTTCCTGATGGTCGCGGCGATCGCG
This sequence comes from Burkholderia sp. MS455, assembly GCF_016899445.1. Taxonomy (NCBI): domain Bacteria; kingdom Pseudomonadati; phylum Pseudomonadota; class Betaproteobacteria; order Burkholderiales; family Burkholderiaceae; genus Burkholderia; species Burkholderia sp. MS455. The sequence continues at coordinate 1,213,570 of NZ_CP041779.1, read as the reverse complement.
ACGTTCGCAACGGTGTGGGTGTGGCTGATGATCCTGCTGTCGCAGGTTGCGATGCGCCGCCGCCTGTCGAGCGCCGAAGTCGCGGCGCTGAAGTTCAAGGTGCCGCTGTGGCCGGTCGCGCCGGCACTGACGATCGCGTTCATGGGTTTCGTGATCGTGATGCTCGGCTGGTTCGAGGATACGCGCGTCGCGCTGTATGTCGGCGCAGCGTGGCTCGCGCTGCTCGCGGCCGTGTTCTACGCACGGATCCGCCCGAAGTTCGCGCCTGCGTCACATTGACGCACGGCTGACCTGCCTGCCCGGCGCGCCAGTTTCGGCGCCCGCTTCTTTCCCGGCTCCGCGCGGCGACTGCCGCGCCGGAAGCTGCGGGCCTCCCCCTTCTCAGCATTGCACCGCCGTACGCGGCCCGAGCGGGCCGCGCATCGGGACGTCAATGCGATGCCGCGCTCGTCGCCTCGGCCGGATGGGCCTCGTCGTACGCGTGCTTCTGCGAAATCGCGTTGTACAGGATCGTCCCGATCACGAGCAGCACGGCCACGACGATCAGGATGCTCACGTTGCGGACAGGGTTCTTCTTGCGCTGATCGTTCATGGTCGGGGCGATTCCGTCAAATTCGTCGAAGCGGGCATTCTACGCGCTTGCGCCACCACCGCGACTTCCCGTTTCCGATCCCCGACCCTGCCTTCCCTACCGCTTGCCGCAAGCTTTCATTTGATAATCGTTCCCATTTCGATCTAGAATCCAGAGTCTTTCATTCTGTAATGTTCCGGATCGCTCGGGCGGCAGGCGCGCCCCGGAACGCTCCCCTCGTCCACCTGCCCCACCGGAGTCTTCATGTCGAATCTGCGCACCCGCCTGCTGCCGCTCGCCGGCGCCCTCGCCCTTGCCGCGGCCGCATTCGCGCCGCCGGCCCATGCGGCCGAGGAAGTGAGCCTGTACACCACCCGCGAGCCGAAGCTGATCCAGCCGCTCATCGACGCGTTCACGAAACAGAGCGGCGTCAAGGTCAACACGGTGTTCGTGAAGGACGGCCTGCTCGAGCGCGTGAAGGCCGAAGGCGCGCAGTCGCCGGCCGACGTGCTGATGACGGTCGACGTCGGCAACCTGCTCGATCTCGTCGACGGCGGGCTCACGCAGCCGGTGCGCTCGAAGGCGCTCGACGACGCGATTCCCACGAACCTGCGCGGCGCGAACGGCGACTGGTATGCACTGTCGCTGCGCGACCGCGTGCTGTACGTCGAAAAGGACCTGAAGGTCGATGCGTTCCGCTACGAAGATCTCGCCGATCCGAAATGGAAGGGCAAGGTCTGCATCCGCTCGGGCCAGCATCCGTACAACACGGCGCTCGTCGCCGCGATGATCGCGCACGACGGCGAAGCCGCGACCGAGAAGTGGCTGCGCGGCGTGAAGGCGAACCTCGCGCGCAAGGCGACGGGCGGCGACCGCGACGTCGCGCGCGACATCCTCGGCGGCATCTGCGACGTCGGTCTTGCCAACGCGTACTACGTCGGTCACATGAAGAACGCCGAGCCGGGCACCGATGCGCGCAAGTGGGGCGACGCGATCAAGGTCGTTCGACCGACGTTCGCGAACGCGAAGAGCGGCGGCACGCACGTGAACATCAGCGGCGCGACGGTCGCGAAGCACGCGCCGCACAAGGCCAACGCGGTGAAGCTGCTCGAATACCTCGTGTCGCCGGAAGCGCAGGCGCTGTATGCGCAGGCGAACTACGAATACCCGGTGCGCGCGAACGTGAAGCTCGATCCGGTGATCGCGAGCTTCGGCACGCTGAAGGTCGATCCGCTGCCGCTGGCGGACATCGCGAAGCATCGCAAGCAGGCGAGCCAGCTTGTCGACAAGGTCGGCTTTGACAACTGACGCATCGCCCGCCGGCGCGCGCCGCCAGCCGTACCGGCCGCGCCTGCGGCTGCGCGCGGGCAGCTTGTGGCTGCTCGCGGCGCTGGCGATCGCCGCGGCGGTCGCGGCGCCGCTCGCGGTGCTCGTGGCTGCAGCGTTCGACGCCGATCTCGCGCACTGGCGGCATCTCGCCGAATTCGTGCTGCCGCAGGCGCTCGTCAATACGCTGCTGCTGCTCGCGGGCGTCGGCGCGATCGTGTCGATCGTCGGCACGGGCTGCGCATGGCTCGTCACCGCATACGACTTTCCCGGCCGCCGGATGCTGACGTGGGCGCTGCTGCTGCCGCTTGCGGTCCCCACCTATATCGTCGCGTTCGCGTATCTCGACCTGCTGCACCCGATCGGCCCGGTCCAGGGCGCGATCCGCTGGCTGCTCGGCTTCGACAGCCCGCGCCAGTTCCGCCTGCCCGACCTGCGCTCGCTGCCCGGTGCGATCTTCGTGCTCGGCTTCGTGCTGTATCCGTATGTGTACCTGAGCACGCGCGCGATGTTCGTCACGCAGTCCGCGAGCCTGCTCGAAGCCGCACGCACGCTCGGCGCGGGGCGCGTCGCGACGTTCTGGCGCGTCGTCGTGCCGCTCGCGCGGCCGGCGATCGCGGTCGGCGTGAGCCTCGCGCTGCTCGAAACGCTGAACGACATCGGCGCATCGGAATTCCTCGGCGTGCAGACGCTGACCGTGTCCGTCTACACGACGTGGATCACGCGCTCCGATCTCGCCGGCGCCGCACAGATCGCGCTCGCGATGCTCGCGATCGTCGTCGGCATGATCGTGCTCGAACGCTACGGACGCCGCCGCCAGCGCTACGCGCATGGCCGGCGCATGCGGCCGATCGCGCCGCGCCGCCTGACGGGCGCGGCCGCGTGGGGCGCCGCCGCGCTCGGCTGGCTGCCCGTGCTGCTCGGCTTCGGCGCGCCGGCCGCGTATCTCGCGGTCGAGACCGGCAAGCGGCTGCATCTCGTCGGCGGCGTGTCCGCGCAGTTGATGACGGGGCTCGCGAACACGCTGACGATCGCCACCGCCGCGACCGCCGCGACGCTCGCATGCGGGCTCGTCGTCGCATGGGCCGCGCGCGCGCAACGCGACAGCGCCCGCGCGGGCCCTGCCCGCGTGTGTGCGCGGATCGCGAGCCTCGGCTACGCGGTGCCGGGCACCGTACTCGCGATCGGCCTGCTGATCCCGTTCGCCGCGGCCGACCGGCTGTTCGGCACGGTGCTCGGCCGCGACGGACTGCTGCTGATGGGCTCGGCGACCGCGCTCGTCATCGCGTACACCGTGCGCTTTCTCGCGATTCCGGCCGGCAGCATCGAGGCCGGCCTCGCGCGCATCCCGCCGTCGCTCGAACAGGCATCGCGCTCGCTCGGCGAGACGACCGGCGGCACGCTGCGCCGCGTGCACCTGCCGCTGCTGCGGCCCGCGCTGACGACGAGCGCGCTGCTCGTGTTCGTCGACGCGATGAAGGAACTGCCTGCGACGCTGCTGCTGCGTCCGCTGAATTTCGACACGCTCGCGACCTGGCTGTATGCGGAAGCCGCGCGCGGCACCTATGAGGAAGGCGCGGTCGCCGCGCTCGCGATCGTGCTGGCCGGGCTCGCGCCCGTGATCCTGCTCGCCCGCACCCGCCACAAGATCGGAGCCTGAACCCGTGAACCTGCTCGAACTCGATGACCTCCACCTCGCCTACGACACGCCGCAAGGCCGCCGCACGGTGGTCGACGGGCTGAGCCTCGCGCTGCCGCGCGGCGACATCGGCTGCCTGCTCGGCGCGTCGGGCTGCGGAAAAACCACCGTGCTGCGCGCGATCGCCGGCTTCGAGCCCGTGCGCATGGGGCGCATCGTGCTGGACGGTACGCCCGTCGCGACGCCGTCGCTCGACGTGCCGCCCGAGCGGCGGCGCATCGGCATGATGTTTCAGGACTATGCGCTGTTCCCGCACCTGAGCGCGGCCGACAACGTCGCGTTCGGCCTGCGGCGCATGCCGAAGGCCGAACGCCGGGCGCGCGTCGCGGAGATGCTCGAACTCGTCGGCCTCGCCGAATCCGGCGACGCCTATCCGCACGAACTGTCGGGCGGCCAGCAGCAGCGCATCGCACTCGCGCGCGCGCTCGCGCCGTCGCCGGAGCTACTGCTGCTCGACGAGCCGTTCTCGAATCTCGACGTCGATACGCGCGAGCGGCTCGCGTTCGAACTGCGCGACATCCTGAAACGCACCGGCCACACCGCGATCCTCGTCACGCACAACCAGGCCGAAGCGTTCGCGATCGCCGACCGGATCGGCGTGATGAAGGACGGCCAGCTCGCGCAATGGGACACGCCGTACGCGCTGCATCACCATCCGGCCAGCCCGTTCGTCGCGGATTTCGTGCGCCGCGACGCGCTGGCCGACGAACGTGCGCGCGCACTGGCGCGCGGCCGCTGAACCCGCGCCGGCCGCGCGATCCGCAACGGTGCCGCGTCTGCAGCGCGTCAAGCCGGCTCGGCATGATCGCGCACGGGCAGCGCGGTCGAATACTTGATCTGCTCCATCGCAAACGACGAACTGACGTCGAACAGCGGCACCGCGCGAATCAGCTGCTTGTAGACGCGGTCGTAATCGTCGATGCCGGCAACAACGACGCGCAGCAGGTAATCGGTCTCGCCGCTCATCCGGTAAACCTCGACGACTTCCGGCATGTCGCGCACGACCTGCGTGAAACGCTGCGCCCATTCCTCGGTGTGCTGGTTCGTGCGGATCGCGACGAACACGGTCGTGCCGACCCCAAGCTTGCGCGGATCGCACAGCGCAACCTGCGCGCGAATCGCGCCGGTTTCCTTCAGCCGCTGCACGCGCTTCCAGCACGGCGTCTGCGACAGGTTCACGCGCTGCGCCAGTTCCGCGATCGGCAGCGTGGCATCCGCCTGCAACAGCTCCAGCAGCTTGCGATCGATGGCGTCCATTTCTCCAGTCCCTCGTAGATAGAAATTTATTCTATGCATTCTGCATAACGGGGAACAATATGAAAACAACCTCGCCGCGTCGACCGGTATAAATACCAATCCGGTACGCGTGAATCCGCCGCGCGCGCGATCGCGCGGACATACCCTCCTCCAAACGAAAAAGGCGATTCCAACCGTCAAGCTGGAATCGCCTCATGCACCGCCCGTTGCGGCTCGCGTGCCGCGCCCGGGCCCAGGCCGGCGCTCATGCGGCACCGGCCGCTACGCCGCTCAATACGCGACCGTCGCGATCTCACGCACGAAGCTGCCTTGTTCGAGCGCGTCGACGAACGCGACCGCGTAGTCTTCCGCCGAGATCTTGCTGTTGCCCTGCGCGTCCGCGGTCAGCTGGCCGACGCCGGTGCGGAACGTGCCCGTCCGCTCGCCCGGTGCGATCAGCGCGGCCGGCGCGAAGAACGTCCAGTCGAGATCGCCGACCGTCTTCAGGTAGTCGAATGCGTCGCGGTGCGCGAGCGCGACCGCCTTGTACGCTTCCGGGAAGCCTTCGCTGTCGACGAGTTGCTTGCCGGGCGCGACTTCGAGCGAACCGGCGCCGCCCACCACCACGAGCCGCTTCAGGCCCGCCTGACGCGTGCCGGCGACCAGCGCCTTCGCGGCCGCGACGACCTTCGCCGCATCGTCCTGCTTCGGGCCGTACGCACTCGCGACGACGTCATGGCCCGGCAGCGCAGCCGCGATGCTGGCCGCGTCGAACAGATCGGCCGCTTTCGCGGTGATGCCGTCGCCGGCCGCGCCGGGATTGCGCGACAGCGCGGTCACGCGATGGCCGCGCCGTGCGGCTTCCGCGGCGATGCGCGAGCCGATCGTGCCGGTGGCGCCGAACAGCGCGATATTCAAGGAACGTTGCGTCATATCGATTCTCCACAAAGAAAAATATGTAACCACATTAATTACATATAAGACCGAAAAAAACGGGGCGAATCCCCCGTTGCGCCGATCGCCGCGCCCACGCGCCGCCCGGCCTCCTGCCCTGCCTGCCGCCGCTCACCCGCCGGCGCGCCCCGCGTGTTGCTTGCGCTGCTCCGAATCCAGCACGTCGGCCGTTACGTCGGCAAGCGTGCGCGTGGCGAGCGATGCCTCCATCGCGCGCTGCGCGTCGCCGATGTAGTCGATCAGCACGCCCTGGATGTGCCGCCCGACGAGACACGCGGGATTCGGCGCCTCGCGGTGCAGCGCGAACAATTGGGCATCGTCAACCGCGCGATACACGTCGAGCAGCGTGATCTCCCCGGGCTCGCGCGCCAGCAGCGCGCCGCCGCCCGCACCGAGCTGCGACGTGGTCAGCCCCGCGGCCGCCAGCATCGACAGCAACCGGCGGATCAGCGCCGGATTCGTGTTCACGCTGCCCGCGACGATGTCGGACGACAGCGGCGCGCCTTCCTGCATCGACAGCAAGGCGAGCACGTGGACGGCAAACGCGAACCGGCTGCTGGTATTCATTCCTCACTCACTCGGCGACGCCGGCCCGGACCGCAGCCGGCGACAATATGTAACCATGATAATTACATTTTGCGGATCATGCAAGCCCGCATCATTCTCCGCTTGCGGGCTTCGCGCCCGACGCGCTCTGCTGGCTCCACTGCTGGAGCTTCTTGCCGGCTTCCGCGATCTTCGCTCCAGCTTCGGAAGCCGCATGCGCGACGACCGCGGAAGCCGCCGCGTCGATCTGCGCCTGCGCGGCGGACGCGAGGCCGCTCGCGGACAGCGGCGGCACGGCCGATGCCGCGGACGCGATGCCGGCCTTCGCGGCGTTGAGCTGCTGGTTGACGGTGCTCGCCACCTGGTCGAGCGCCTTGGCCGCGTTGTTCGCGGCATCGGCGGCCGCGCTCGCGGCCGTATCGGGTTGGGCGACCGGCGTGCCGGACTTCTCGCAGCCCGCGAGCAACAGCAGCGCACCGGCAGCCACGGCCGCCAGCGCGAACCCGGGCGCGCGACGCGCCCGCGATGTGTTCATGTTCATCAGCAATCTCCGGCCGCGCGTCGCACGGCCTCGTGGTTGGACCGACGTCGATGATACCGCCTGTTGAACAGGCCCAATGACGACCCGTGATTAAAAATGCCTTTCAATTTCGGATTCGTCTGATTCAATCGCGGGCGCTACGCCACTAAAGTGGGCACGCTTCAATCCGCTTCATGCGTGTCCCCTTTTTACTCATGGCTTTCCTCGTCGACTGGTTCATCGCTCTGGCCGCGCTGCTCGCCGCCACCCTGTTCCTGTGCCTGCGCCCGCCGTCGGCCCGCCGCCTGGCCGAAGCCGGACGCTCGCGCCGCATCGCGTCCGCGCGCCTGCTCACGCAGGCCGTGATCGGCTTCTGGACGGCCGCGCTGATCGTCGCGCAAGGCATCCTCGGCCCCGACGGCGACGGCCAGTCGCTCGCGGGCTTCGCGGCGCTCTCGTTCGCCGCGCTCGGGCTGACGACCGTCGCCGCATACTGGTCGGCGTGCGCACTGCGGCTGCGCCGGCCACGCGAACTGTTCGTGCGCCACTGACGCGCCAGATCGGTGCGCAACGGCATACGCCGACGCACCACGCCGCACCCATTCGCACCAGCCCCGCGCTATCCGCACCACATTCGTGCGTTCGGCGCGGCCCCAGCCCGCACCATGAGTGCGCCAACACCGGGCGCGATTCACCGGAATGCCCCGCCACGTGGTGCCTGAGCACCAATTCCACGCAATCGTTCACCAAGTTGGCTCGATACTTGCATTCCTCGCCCGTTTTTTGCGCAAGGAAGCCACGGCATGGATGGTCTGAAATCCGGCGTCGACACACTGTTCCTGTTGATCGGTGCCGTCATGGTGCTCGCGATGCACGCGGGCTTCGCATTTCTCGAACTCGGCACGGTCCGCAAGAAAAACCAGGTCAACGCGCTCGTGAAGATCCTGGTCGACTTCTCGGTGTCGACACTCGCGTACTTCCTCATCGGCTACACGATCGCGTACGGCGTCGAGTTCTTCGACGACATCGGCACGCTGTCGCAGCACAACGGCTACGCGCTCGTGCGCTTCTTCTTCCTGCTGACCTTCGCTGCGGCCATTCCCGCGATCGTGTCCGGCGGCATCGCCGAGCGCGCGAAGTTCAATCCGCAGCTCGTCGCGACGCTGATCATCGTCGGCTTCATCTATCCGTTCTTCGAAGGGATCGCATGGAACGAACGCTACGGCGTGCAGGCCTGGCTCACGCACGCGTTCGGTGCGCCGTTCCACGATTTCGCGGGCTCGGTCGTCGTGCATGCGTTCGGCGGCTGGGTCGCGCTGCCGGCCGTGCTGCTGCTCGGCGCGCGCCACGGTCGTTATGCGAAGGACGGCCGGATCGCCGCGCACCCGCCGTCGAACATCCCGTTCCTCGCGCTCGGCGCATGGGTGCTCGCGGTCGGCTGGTTCGGCTTCAACGTGATGAGCGCGCAGACGCTCGACAAGATCAGCGGCCTCGTCGCCGTGAACTCGCTGATGGCGATGGTCGGCGGCACGCTCGCCGCATGGATGGCGGGCCGCAACGACCCGGGCTTCACGTACAACGGGCCGCTCGCGGGCCTCGTCGCGGTGTGCGCGGGCTCCGACGTGATGCACCCGATCGGCGCGCTCGTCACGGGCGCGGCGGCCGGCGCGCTGTTCGTCGCGATGTTCACCTGCGTGCAGAACAAGTGGCGCATCGACGACGTGCTCGGCGTGTGGCCGCTGCACGGGATGTGCGGCGCGCTCGGCGGCCTCGCGGCCGGCGTGTTCGGCCTGCCGGCGCTCGGCGGTCTCGGCGGCGTGTCGTTCCTGTCGCAGCTCGTCGGCACGCTCGGCGGCATCGCGATCGCCACCGCCGGCGGCACGCTCGTCTACGGCGCGCTGAAGGCGACCGTCGGGCTGCGCCTCGACCGCGAAGCCGAATTCGACGGCGCGGACCTGTCGATCCACCGGATCTCGGCGACGCCCGAACGCGATTGAGCGCCTGACGAACGCCCGACGCAGCATTACGTTTTCAATTCAAAAAACTTTCATCAAGCGTCCTTACACTTCCGTCTAGTTTTCATTTTGCCTTCGCGAAGCTTGCCGAACGCCTGCTTCCGCTTCGCGAAGGCCATTCTTCCAACAACTGAAACTGGACTCCACATGCCCGCGTTGCCCAATGCCGCCCGTCGTCAGGCCCTGAAGATCCTCGCCGGCGCGCCGATGCTTCCCCTTTCCGGCCTCGCGCTGCCGGCCCTGCTGACGGGTTGCGGCGGCGACGACAATCCGACGTCGACGTCGACGCCGGCCGCCGCCGCGTATACGTCGGCGACGTTCTCGGCGATGGCCGCACCCACGCTCGACAACGCGGCCGCGATGGCCACGACGACGGTCGGCTCGACGCTATCGGTGTCGTTCTCGGACGGCTCGTCGCGCAACTTCAAGCTCGCGTACCGGCCGTTCTTCGTGACGGGCGACATGGTGCCGGACGGCAAGGGCGGCACGACGCTCGCGGGCGGCTACTACGACATCAACAACCAGCCGATCATCGATCGTTCGGTAGCCGGCAAGGAGCGCCAGTTCTATTCCGACTGCCCGGACGGCAGCTCGCTGCTCACGCTGAAGAACGCGAATGTGCCGGGCGTGAAGGGCAACACGGTGTTCGCGGTCGTGCAGTTCGAATACACGACGCGCGACCAGGCCAGCGCATCGCAGTACGGCCAGCTGCCGTCGCCGATCGCGGTGCTCACGCTCGACCAGGATCCGGCCACCGGCGCGCTGAAGGTCGTCAAGTACCACAACGTCGACACGTCGAACGCGCACGGCCTGTGGATCACCTGCGGCGCGAGCCTGTCGCCGTGGGGCACGCACCTGTCGAGCGAGGAGTACGAGCCGGACGCGACGAAGGCCGCGACCGACGCGCAGTTCAAGGCGTTCAGCAGGAATACGTTCGGCGACGAGACGAAGGCGAACCCCTACCACTACGGCCACCTGCCCGAAATCACCGTGAACCCGGACGGCACGGGCACCGTGAAGAAGCACTACTGCCTCGGCCGCATCTCGCACGAGTTGATCCAGGTGATGCCGGACCAGCGCACCGTGATGATGGGTGACGACGCCACCAACGGCGGCCTGTTCATGTTCGTCGCCGACAAGGCGGCCGACCTGTCGGCCGGTACGCTGTACGTCGCGAAGTGGGCGCAGACGTCGTCCGCCGGCGCGGGCACGGCGACGCTTACGTGGATCAGGATCGGCCACGCGACGAGCGGCGAGATCGAAGCGCTCGCGAACACGCTGAAGGCGTCGGACATCATGGACCTGACGACCACCGACCCGAACGATGCGAGCTACACGAAGATCCACTTCGGCGGCAAGTTCAACTGGATGCGCGTGAAGCCGGGGATGGAAAAGGCGGCCGCGTTCCTCGAGACGCACCGCTACGCGGCGCTGCTCGGCGGCAGCATGGCGTTCACGAAGCTCGAAGGCACGACCGTGAACGCGAAGGACAAGATCGTCTACACGGCGATGTCGCGGATCGAGACGTCGATGGTCAAGGGCAACGCGGTGTCGCGCGACGTCGCGGTCGACAAGAAGATCGCCGCGGGCGCCGTCTACGCACTGAACCTGAAGGGCAGCCAGCGCGACACGACGGGCAGCGCGATCGACAGCGAATGGGTGCCGGTCGACATGGGCGCGCCGGCCGCGCTCGTCGGCGAGGATCTCGCCGCGGCCGACGGGCTCGGCAACCTCGCGAACCCGGACAAGATCGCGAACCCGGACAACCTGAAGTTCTCCGAGAAGCTGCGCACGCTCTTCATCGGCGAAGATTCGGGCATGCACGTGAACAACTTCCTGTGGGCCTACAACGTCGACACGAAATCGCTCGTGCGCGTGCTGTCGTGCCCGGCCGGCGCCGAATCGACGGGCCTGCACGCGGTCGACGAGATCAACGGCTGGACGTACGTCATGAGCAACTTCCAGCACGCGGGCGACTGGGAATCGCCGCTGCACGACAAGGTCAAGCCGACGCTCGACCCGCTCGTGCGCGCGAACTTCAAGGACCGCTTCGGCGCCAGCGTCGGCTACCTGACGGCCGAGCAGACCAGCATCAAGCTCGCGAAGGCCTGACCGCTTCGTGCGAGGGGGGCCTTGCGCCCCTGGCCGGCCGCCCCTAGTCGGGCGCTCCTTTCTTCATCACCGTTCATTCGTCGGCGCTCCACGCCGGTTTGTGCGCGATGCCCACTGCGGGCATCGCGCTTTTTTTTGCGCGCGCGAATCGAACCTGCCGCGAATGCATCGCGCACAAGCATGCTCCGCCGGACGTTCGGACGGACGTTTTCTGCGATCGGGGGATAATACGGGCCTGACGCGTCCGGGCGGACGGGCAAAAAAAAGCGCCACGGAGACCGTGGCGCTAAAAAAGTTCTAGCCATTCCGAGGGCCGTGCTAGAACCTGAGAGACTGCGCGAAACACCGTTGCCGGTTAAACTCCTGAAACGATGTTTCGAAAACGTGAGACATTCTTTCCGTTTCCGCCCGACAAGTCAAGCGGTATTTGCACCGGCTCATGCACTTTCCGGCAAGGCTCCTTTGAGCGTTTTCCTAATAAACCAAGGGTGAACCCGCAAAATCTCATCCAATGACCAGTTCACCCACGGAACATGCATCTTTTGACAATCGTCCTACAATACCAACAAAATTGAAATCGAGTTTCGGAAATAGAGAGAATCCCTCGTGTCGACAACTGTAACCTCTTCCGCGTCCCGAGATCGTGAATCGTCGCCGGACGAGATCACCGCGCTCGCCCGCGGCCTTGCCGTGCTGCGCCGCATCGCGGCTGCCGACGCGCCCGTCAGCAACCGCGAGCTGACCGAACTGACCGGCATCCCGAAGCCGACCGTGTCGCGCATCACCGCGACGCTGGTCAGCGCCGGCTTCCTGTTCCAGTTGCCCGACAGCGAGCGCTTCGTGCTCACCGCGTCGGTGCTCGAACTGAGCCACGGCTTCCTGCGCAACTTCGACATCCGCGCGCGTTCGCGGCCGTTCATGATCGAGCTGGCCGAACGCACGTCGCTGTCCGTGCACCTTGCGGTGCGCGACCGGCTCGACATGGTCGCGATCGACGTCATCCGGCCGCGCTCGGCCGTGCTCGTCACGCGCCTCGAAATCGGCTCGCGGATGGACATCGCCCGCACGGCCGTCGGCCGCGCGTATCTCGCGGCACTCGAGGACGACGAGCGGCGCCAACTGCTCGATTCGCTGCGCACGACGGCGGGCGACGACTGGCCGCATGTGTCCGCGAGGCTCAATCCCGCGCTCGACGAAGCGATGCGCGAAGGCCACGCGATCGCGATCGGCGAATGGCGCGAGGGCCTGAATGCGGTCGCGGCCGGTTTCGTCGGCCCGTCGGGCCAGCGTTATTCGGTGAATTGCGGCGGTGCGTCGCACCAGTGTCCGCCCGAATGGCTACAGGAACATGTCGTACCCGCCCTGCACGAATGCATCGCGAAAATCACCCGCGAGATCGGCGGCGCGCCGGCCCGGCGCATCGGCGTGTAATCGTTCCGTCATCGTCCTGCCGCGTTCCGTCGCGTTCTGTAACGACCGTAACCCGTTGAAAGATAGACCGCTGGACTGTAACGGGGACGGCACGTAGGATCATGCCCATCGTCGCGCCGCATTCGCGGTGCGCACAGCTCTTTTCCCGCGCGGGTCGGGTGGGCACCGGACCGAGCCGGGTTGCCCCTCCCGGCACCGCTCGCCCACGCGCAGCCAAGAGCAGTCCGATTCCCGGCACGCCGCGCCGTCTTCCCGACAGAACACGATGGATAACGAACAAAATCCCACGCCCCCTTCGAAAGATCCCGCATCTCCCGCCGCACGGCGCCCGCGCCGCACGCTGATGATCGGGACGCTCGCGGTCGTCGTCATCGGCGGCCTGCTGTGGTGGCACCCGTGGAATCGCACGTCGGCGGCCAAGCCGGGTGCCGGTAGCGCGGCCCAGGGCGCGAGCGGCGCCGGCGGCCATCGCGGCCGCGGCGGTCCCGCCGCGATGGCGAACGTTCCGCAGCCCGTGCAGGTGGCGACCGCGACGCAGGGCGAGATGCCGATCGTGCTGTCCGCGCTCGGCACCGTGACGCCGCTCGCGAACGTGACGGTGAAGACGCAGTTGTCGGGCTATCTGCAGTCGGTGTCGTTCCAGGAAGGCCAGATCGTCAAGAAAGGCGACGTGCTCGCGCAGATCGACCCGCGCCCGTACCAGGTGTCGCTCGAGAACGCCGAAGGCACGTTCGCGCGCGACTCGGCACTGCTCGCGACGGCGCGCCTCGACCTGAAGCGCTACCAGACGCTGCTGTCGCAGGACTCGATCGCGTCGCAAACCGTCGACACGCAGAAATCGCTCGTCAAGCAATACGAAGGCGCGGTGAAGACCGACCAGGCCGCGATCGATTCCGCGAAGCTGAACCTTACGTATGCGCGCATCACCGCGCCCGTGTCGGGCCGCGTCGGCCTGCGCCAGGTCGACCCCGGCAACTACGTGACGCCGGGCGACAGCACCGGCATCGTCGTGATCACGCAGCTGCAGCCGATGAGCGTGATCTTCACGACGTCGGAAGACAACCTGCCGCAGATCCTCAAGCAGGTGAACGCGGGCCAGAAGCTGTCGGTCACCGCGTACAACCGCAACAACACGGTGCCGCTCGAGACGGGCTCGCTCGCGACGCTCGACAACCAGATCGACACCAGCACGGGCACGGTCAAGCTGCGCGCGAACTTCGATAACAAGGAAGGCATGCTGTTCCCGAATCAGTTCGTGAACACGCGGCTGCTCGTCGACGTGATGCGCGATGCGACGATCGTGCCGACGTCCGCGGTGCTGACGGGTTCGATCGGCCAGTTCGTCTACGTCGTGAAACCCGACAACACGGTGACGGTGCGCAAGGTCAAGCCCGGCCCGGTCGACGGCGAACGCACGAGCATCGTCAGCGGCATCGCGCTCGGCGAGCGCGTGGTGACCGACGGCTCCGACCGCCTGCGCGAAGGCGCGAAGATCTCGATCCCGGCCGACAAGCCGAAAGGCGCGTCGGGCGCGCGCGGCGCCGGCGCGGCGTCGGGTGCATCGGACGCCGGCGGCCATCGCGGCGGACACCGGCACGGCGCGTCGCAAGCAGCGGCCCGATAACGCGCGGGCCGCTCGATGAATCCATCCCGTCTCTTCATTCTCCGGCCGGTCGGCACCGCCCTCCTGATGGCGGCGATCATGCTGGCCGGCCTCGTCGCGCTGCGCTTCCTGCCGCTCGCCGCGCTGCCCGAGGTCGACTACCCGACGATCCAGGTCCAGACCTTCTATCCGGGCGCGAGCCCGGAGGTGATGACCTCGTCGGTCACCGCGCCGCTCGAACGGCAGTTCGGGCAGATGCCGTCGCTGAACCAGATGTCGTCGCAAAGCTCGGCCGGCGCGTCGGTGATCACGCTGCAGTTCTCGCTCGACCTGCCGCTCGACATCGCCGAGCAGGAAGTGCAGGCCGCGATCAACGCGGCCGGCAACCTGCTGCCGTCCGACCTCCCTGCCCCGCCGATCTACGCGAAGGTCAACCCGGCCGACGCGCCGGTGATCACGCTCGCCGTCAAGTCGAAGACGCTGCCGCTCACGCAGGTGCAGGATCTGGCCGATACGCGCCTCGCGATGAAGATCTCGCAGATCGCGGGCGTCGGCCTCGTCAGCCTGTCCGGCGGCAACCGCCCGGCCGTGCGGATCCAGGCGAACCCGACCGCGCTCGCGCAGTACGGGATGAACCTCGACGACCTGCGCACGACGATCTCGAACCTGAACGTGAACACGCCGAAGGGCAACTTCGACGGCCCGACGCGCGCCTACACGATCAACGCGAACGACCAGCTCACGAGCGCCGACCAGTACAACAGCGCCGTCGTCGCGTACAAGAACGGCCGCCCGGTGATGCTCACCGACGTCGCGACGGTCGTCGCCGGCTCGGAGAACACCAAGCTTGGCGCGTGGGTGAATTCGGAGCCCGCGATCATCCTGAACGTGCAGCGCCAGCCCGGCGCGAACGTGATCCAGACGGTGGACGCGATCAAGGCGCAGTTGCCGAAGCTGCAGGAAACGCTGCCGGCCGCGCTCGACGTGCAGATCGTCACCGACCGCACGACGATGATCCGCGCGGCCGTGCGCGACGTGCAGTTCGAGCTGCTGCTCGCGGTCGGGCTGGTCGTGCTGGTGATGTACCTGTTCCTCGCGAACGTCTACGCGACGATCATCCCGAGCCTGTCGGTGCCGCTGTCGCTGATCGGCACGCTCGCGGTGATGTACCTGGCCGGCTTCTCGCTGAACAACCTGTCGCTGATGGCGCTCACCATCGCGACCGGCTTCGTCGTCGACGACGCGATCGTGATGATCGAGAACATCGCGCGCTACGTCGAGGAAGGCGAATCGGGGCTCGAGGCCGCGCTGAAGGGCTCGCGGCAGATCGGTTTCACGATCATCTCGCTGACGGTGTCGCTGATCGCGGTGCTGATCCCGCTGCTGTTCATGGGCGACGTGGTCGGGCGCCTGTTCCACGAATTCGCGATCACGCTCGCGGTGACGATCGTGATCTCGGCGATCGTGTCGCTCACGCTCGTGCCGATGATGTGCGCGAAGCTGCTGCGCCATTCGCCGCCGCCGGAGAGCCACCGCTTCGAGGCGCGCGTGCACCAGACGATCGACTGGGTGATCGCGCGCTACGCGGTCGCGCTCGAATGGGTGCTGAACCGCCAGCGCTCGACGCTCGTCGTCGCGCTGCTGACGCTCGTGCTGACCGGCCTGCTTTACGTATACATACCGAAGGGCTTCTTCCCCGCGCAGGACACCGGCGTGATCCAGGCGATCACGCAGGCGCCGCAGTCGATTTCGTACGGCGCGATGGCCGAACGCCAGCAGGCGCTCGCGGCCGAGATCCTGAAGGATCCGAACGTCGAAAGCCTCACGTCGTTCATCGGCGTCGACGGCAGCAACATCACACTGAACAGCGGCCGGATGCTGATCAACCTGAAGGCGCGCGACGAGCGCTCCGAGACGGCGGCGCAGATCATCCGCGACCTGCAGCACCGCGTCGCGAACATCACGGGCATTTCGCTCTTCATGCAGTCGGTGCAGGACCTGACGATCGACTCGACCGTCAGCCCGACGCAGTACCAGTTCATGCTGACGAGCCCGAATTCGGACGAATTCGCGACCTGGGTGCCGAAGCTCGTCGCGCGGCTGCAGCAGGAGCCGTCGCTCGCCGACGTCGCGACCGACCTGCAGAGCAACGGCCAGTCCGTCTACATCGAGATCGACCGCGCGAGCGCCGCGCGCTTCGGCATCACGCCGGCGACCGTCGACAACGCGCTGTACGACGCGTTCGGCCAGCGCATCGTGTCGACCATCTTCACGCAGTCGAACCAGTACCGCGTGATTCTCGAGTCCGAACCGAAGGAGCAGCACTACGCGAAATCGCTGAACGACATCTACCTGCCGTCGGCCAGCGGCGGCCAGGTGCCGCTGTCGTCGATCGCGTCGTTCCACGAGCGGCCGTCGCCGCTGCTGGTCGCGCATCTGTCGCAGTTCCCGTCGACGACGATCTCGTTCAACCTCGCGCCCGGCGCGTCGCTCGGCGAGGCCGTCAAGGCGATCGAGGCCGCCGAGAAGGACATCGCGCTGCCCGCGTCGTTCCAGACGCGCTTCCAGGGCGCGGCACTCGCGTTCCAGGCATCGCTGTCGAACCAGGTTTTCCTGATCCTCGCGGCGATCATCACGATGTACATCGTGCTCGGCGTGCTGTACGAAAGCTACATCCACCCGATCACGATCCTGTCGACGCTGCCGTCGGCCGGCGTCGGCGCGCTGCTCGCGCTGATGATCACCGGGCACGACCTCGACATCATCGGGATCATCGGCATCGTGCTGCTGATCGGCATCGTGAAGAAGAACGCGATCATGATGATCGACTTCGCGCTCGACGCCGAACGCAACGAAGGCAAGCCGCCTCGCGAGGCGATCTTCCAGGCGTGCCTGCTGCGCTTCCGGCCGATCCTGATGACCACGCTCGCCGCGCTGCTCGGCGCGGTGCCGCTGATCGTCGGCTCCGGCGCGGGCTCCGAACTGCGCCAGCCGCTCGGGATCGCGATCGCCGGCGGCCTGATCGTGTCGCAGGTGCTGACGCTGTTCACGACGCCCGTGATCTACCTCGGCTTCGACTCGCTCGCGCGCCGCGTGCGCGGCTGGTTCGAACGCCATGGCCCCGCTGCCGGCACGCGCACGGATGCGTAAGCCATGAACCTGTCGCGCCCCTTCATCACCCGCCCCGTCGCGACGACGCTGCTCGCGCTCGGCGTCGCGCTCGCGGGCCTGTTCGCGTTCATCAAGCTGCCGGTGTCGCCGCTGCCGCAGGTCGACTTCCCGACCATCTCGGTGCAGGCGTCGCTGCCCGGCGCGAGCCCCGAGACCGTCGCGACCAGCGTGACGAGCCCGCTCGAGCGGCACCTCGGCTCGATCGCCGACGTGTCCGAAATGACGTCGACGAGCACGGTCGGCAACGCGCGGATCATCCTGCAGTTCGGCCTGAACCGCGACATCGACGGCGCCGCGCGCGACGTGCAGGCCGCGATCAACGCGGCGCGCGCCGACCTGCCCGCCTCGCTGAAGAGCAACCCGACCTACCGCAAGGTCAACCCGGCCGATTCGCCGATCATGGTCGTGTCGCTCACGTCCGAAACCTCGTCGCCGGCGAAGCTGTACGACGCGGCGTCGACGGTGCTGCAGCAGTCGCTGTCGCAGATCGACGGGATCGGCCAGGTGTCGGTGAGCGGTTCCGCCAACCCGGCCGTGCGCGTCGAACTCGAACCGCAGGCGCTGTTCCACTACGGGATCGGCCTCGAGGACGTGCGCGCGGCGCTCGCGTCCGCGAACGCGAACGCACCGAAGGGCGCGATCGAATTCGGCCCGCAGCGCTACCAGCTCTATACCAACGACCAGGCCTCCGACGCGTCGCAATACCGCGACCTCGTCGTGGCGTACCGCAACGGCTCGGCCGTGCGGCTGTCCGACCTGTCCGACGTCGTCGATTCGGTCGAGGACCTGCGCAACCTGGGTCTCGCGAACGGCAAGCGAGCGGTGCTCGTGATCCTGTACCGCTCGCCCGGCGCGAACATCATCGAGACGATCGACCGCGTGCACGCGGCGCTGCCGCAGCTCACCGCGTCGCTGCCGGCCGACATCACGGTCACGCCCGTGCTCGACCGGTCGACGACGATCCGCGCGTCGCTGAAGGACACCGAGCACACGCTGCTGATCGCGGTCAGCCTCGTCGTGATGGTCGTGTTCCTGTTCCTGCGCAACTGGCGCGCGACGCTGATCCCGAGCGTCGCGGTGCCGATCTCGATCATCGGCACGTTCGGCGCGATGTACCTGCTCGGCTTCTCGATCGACAACCTGTCGCTGATGGCGCTGATCGTCGCGACCGGCTTCGTCGTCGACGATGCGATCGTCGTGCTCGAGAACATCTCGCGGCACATCGAGAACGGCAAATCGCGGATGCAGGCCGCGTTCGACGGCGCGCGCGAGGTCGGTTTCACGGTGCTGTCGATGAGCATCTCGCTCGTCGCCGTGTTCCTGCCGATCCTGCTGATGGGCGGCATCGTCGGGCGCCTGTTCCGCGAGTTCGCGCTGACGCTGTCGCTCGCGATCGCCGTGTCGCTCGCGGTGTCGCTGACCGTCACGCCGATGATGTGCGCGCGCCTCTTGCCCGAGTCGCACGACCCGCGAAGCGAAGGCCGCTTCGGGCGCTTCCTCGAGCGCGGCTTCACGCGCATGCAGCGCGGCTACGAGCGCTCGCTGTCGTGGGCGCTGCGCCGGCCGCTGCTGATCCTGATGACCCTGTTTGCAACGATCGGGCTGAACGTCTACCTGTACATCGTCGTGCCGAAGGGCTTCTTCCCGCAGCAGGACACCGGGCTGATGATCGGCGGCATCCAGGCCGACCAGTCGACCTCGTTCCAGGCGATGAAGCTGAAGTTCTCCGAAATGATGCGGATCGTGCAGAGCAACCCGAACGTGAAGAGCGTCGCGGGCTTCACCGGCGGCACGCAGACCAACTCGGGCTTCATGTTCGTCACGCTGAAGGACCGCACCGAGCGCAAGCTGTCGGCCGACCAGGTGATCCAGCAACTGCGCCCGCCGCTGGCGGACGTCGCGGGCGCGCGCACGTTCCTGCAGGCCGCGCAGGACATCCGCGTCGGCGGCCGGCAAAGCAACGCGCAGTACCAGTTCACGCTGCTCGGCGATTCGAGCGCCGACCTGTACAAGTGGGGGCCGATCCTGACCGAGGCGCTGCAAAAGCGCCCCGAGCTGACCGACGTGAACTCCGACCAGCAGCAAGGCGGCCTCGAGGCGATGGTGACGATCGATCGCGCGACGGCCGCGCGGTTCGGCATCAAGCCCGCGCAGATCGACAACACGCTGTACGACGCGTTCGGCCAGCGCCAGGTCTCGACGATCTACAACCCGCTGAACCAGTACCACGTCGTGATGGAAGTCGCGCCGAAATACTGGCAGAGCCCCGAGATGCTGAACCAGGTATGGATCAGCACGTCGGGCGGCAGCGCGAACGGCTCGCAGACCACCAACGCGGCGGCCGGCACCTACGTCGCGACGTCGGCCGGCACGTCGAGCGCCGGCACGGCCGCGCAGAGCGCCGCGGCGATCGCATCCGATTCCGCGCGCAACCAGGCGCTCAACTCGATCGCGGCCAGCGGCAAGTCGAGCGCGTCGTCGGGCGCATCGGTATCGACGTCGAAGTCGACGATGATCCCGCTGTCGGCGATCGCGACGTTCGGGCCGAGCACGACGCCGCTGTCGGTCAACCACCAGGGGCTGTTCGTCGCGACGACGATCTCGTTCAACCTGCCGCCGGGCGTGTCGCTGTCGCAAGCGACGCAGGTGATCTACCAGACGATGGCGCAGGTCGGCGTCCCGCCGACGATCGTCGGCAGCTTCCAGGGCACCGCGCAGGCGTTCCAGCAGTCGTTGAACGACCAGCCGATCCTGATCCTCGCCGCGCTGCTGGCCGTCTATATCGTGCTCGGGATCCTGTACGAGAGCTACATCCACCCGATCACGATCCTGTCGACGCTGCCGTCGGCCGGCGTCGGCGCGCTGCTCGCGCTGCTGCTGTTCAAGACCGAGTTCAGCATCATCGCGCTGATCGGCGTGATCCTGCTGATCGGCATCGTGAAGAAGAACGCGATCATGATGGTCGATTTCGCGATCGACCAGACGCGCAACAACCGGAAGTCGTCGTTCGACGCGATCCACGAGGCGTGCCTGCTGCGCTTCCGCCCGATCATGATGACGACGATGGCGGCACTGCTCGGCGCGCTGCCGCTCGCGTTCGGCAGCGGCGACGGCGCCGAGCTGCGCGCGCCGCTCGGGATCGCGATCGCCGGCGGCCTGGTCGTGTCGCAGGTGCTGACGCTCTATACGACCCCGGTCGTCTATCTGTACATGGACCGGCTGCGCGTGTGGGCCGAGAAGCGGCGCAACCGCCGGAATCCGGGCGGGCCGGCGGTTGCCGGGGAGTGACGGCAGCGGCTGCCCGTCAGGCGGCCGCTTTCCGCGCTTGAACACCGGCGGCGATCGGCTATCGTGTTTCCATGCCCACCGCCGGCACCCTTCCCCGGAACACGCCATGAACGTCCAGTTGAACCACACGATCGTCTGGTGCCGCGACAAACACGCGTCGAGCCGCTTCCTCACCGAGCTTCTGGAACTGCCGCCGCCGACGCCGTTCGGCGCGATGCTGGTCGTCGCGCTCGACAACGGCGTGTCGCTCGATTTTTACGAAAAGACGGGGGAGATCGCGGCGCAGCATTACGCGTTCCTGACCGACGAAGCCGGCTTCGACCGCGTGTTCGCGCGCATTCGCGAGCGCGGGCTGCCGCACTGGGCCGATCCGGCAAAGCGGCAGCCCGGCGACATCTACCGCCACAACGGCGGCCGCGGCGTGTATTTCGACGATCCGGACGGCCATTTCCTCGAAGTGATGACGCGGCCGTATGTGCTGAACGGTTAGCTCGGCAGGCCGGCCGGCGTTGCGCCGGCCGGTATTGCGCGGGCCGGGTGCCGTCCTGTTTCGGACGATCCCGGCCCGGCTGCGGTTTATTTACTCGGTAGCCGCCGTCTTGCGCGGACGACGCGCGCGCGGCGCCGCCTTGCGGGCCGGCTTCTTCGGCTTGGCAGCGGCCGGTGCTTCGGCAGCCGATTCGACCGGCGCGGCGTCATGCGACGGCTGCGCCGCGGCAACCTCGCCGCCGAAATCGCCGGCCGCCGGCTCGGCGTGCGTCACCGCGGCGTGCCGGTCGTCGCCCTGCCCCGCATCGCGATGTGCGTCGTCGGCATGCCTGCCGTGCGCGTGCTTGTCGCCACCGTGCTGCGCCGCGCCATGCGCGGCATCGTCCGGCTTCCCGGCCTCGTGACGGCCGGCGCTCTTCGCGGCGGCGGTTTTCTTCGCGCCGGTCTTCTTCGCCGCACTCTTGCGTGCGCGCTTGCGGCCGTCCTTCGCGTCGCCGTGCGCATCGGCCGCGTCGGCCGTGACGGCAGGCGCGACCGCCGCTGCGTCGGCGACTTCGGCAACGACCGCCTCCTGCGCTTCGACCTGCACGCTTTCGTGCACGACCGCTTCCGCCCGCTGCCCGCGACGTCGCGATTCGCGCCCGGCCCGCGCCGGCTCCGCCGCGCGCGTGCCGTGGTGCGCGGCGGCGCCTTCACCGCCCGCCGCGACGTGCTCCGCGGCCGCCGGCTGGCGTGCCCGCGACACGAACGCGCCCGACTTGTCGTCGCGCCCCACTTCGAGCAGGCCGCGCGCCTGCGCCTCATCGAGCAGGTTGCCGAACGCGCGGAACCCGTAGTACGACTCGTTGAAATCCGGCTTGCGGCGCTTGATCGCGCTCTTGAGCACCGACGCCCAGATCTTGCCGACGTCGTCGCGCTCAGACGCGAGCGCGTCGAACGTCTCGACCGCCAGCGCGATCGCCTCGGCCTTGCGCGCGTCCATGTCGTGCTTGCGCGACGGCTCGTCGGGCCGCTTCGCGCCGCCGTTACCGGCGCGCTGCTGTTGTTCGCGCTTCGCGAGCGTGCGCTGCTGCTCGCGCACCAGATCGTCGTAGAAGATGAATTCGTCGCAGTTCGCGACCAGCAGGTCCGACGTCGATTTCTTCACGCCGACGCCGATCACCTTCTTCGCGTTCTCGCGCAGCTTCGACACGAGCGGCGAAAAGTCCGAGTCGCCGCTGATGATCACGAACGTATCGACGTGCGACTTCGTGTAGCAGAGATCGAGCGCGTCCACGACGAGCCGGATGTCGGCCGAATTCTTGCCCGACTGGCGCACGTGCGGAATCTCGATCAGCTCGAAGCTCGCCTCGTGCATCGACGCCTTGAAGCCCTTGTAGCGATCCCAGTCGCAATAGGCCTTCTTCACGACGATGCTGCCCTTCAGCAGCAAGCGCTCCAGCACGGGCTGGATGTCGAATTTCTCGTACTTCGCGTCGCGCACGCCGAGCGCGACGTTCTCGAAGTCGCAGAACACGGCCATGCTGACGTTGTCCAGGGGTAATGCCATGTGTACTCCAACCGGTTGGCCGACGCGTTATGGGACGTAGCGTCGAAAAATGCATCGCGCACATGATAGCCGGTCGGCGCGTCATTCCCGAATCCGTGTGAATGAATGACCGCCCGAACGTGCGCCATGTCGCCGGGGGCCGCGTATCCACGCCGGCAGTCCGCGCCGGTACGCCCCTTATTACCTGTGCGCCGCCGCCGCGATTCGACATTACACTTGAGTTATCGGTCGTCCGTCCCTATCTGGGAGGATGACGCATCGAGCAAGGAGCGGTTTCATGACGACGAAGGTACTGCTGATTGGCGCGACCGGCCGCACCGGCCAGGCCTGCGCGGATCTGCTGCTCAAGCAGCCGGAATTCGAGGTGACGGCGCTGGTGCGCCGGCAAGGCTATGCGCTGCCGGGCGCGAAGGTCGTCGAGGCCGATCTGACGGACGATTTCTCGCACGCATTCCAGGGCATCACGCACGTGATCTATACGGCCGGCTCGGCCGAATCGGAAGGCGCGGCCGAAGAGGAGCAGATCGACCGCGACGCGGTCGCCCGCGCGGCCGAGTATGCGCTGGCGTACAACGTGCAGAAGCTCGTCGTGATCAGCTCGCTGTCCGCGTACTGGCCCGAGCAGAGCCCCGACGCGCTGCGCCACTATTCGCAGATGAAGCGCGAAGGCGACGAGCGCGTGATCGCATCCGGCGTCGACTACGTGATCCTGCGCCCCGGCCCGCTCACGGACACGCCGGGCGTCGGCAAGATCGCGCTGACCGAGGAGCGCGTCGAGCCCGCGCCGCCGGTATCGCGCCAGGATGTCGCCTGGGCCGCGATCGAGGCGATCAAGCTCGGCATCTCGCGCAAGATCGTCGGCTTCGTCGGCGGCGGCGTGCCGATCGAGCAGGCATTGCGCGCATAACGCGGCTCCACGCGCGCCGCCTCGCGAGGCGGCGCGTTTTCCCGCGCCCGCGGCCCGCACGACGGGCCGCTTACGCGTGGGCCTGCCGCCTACTGCTTCGGATGCGCGTCGGCCCACGCCTTCACGGCGGCCAGCGTGTTCTCGACGTGCTTGTCGGGCGACAGGCTCGTGTATTCGTACAGAATCTTCCCTTCCGGCGAAATCACGTAGGACACGCGGTTCGCGCGGTCGAGCGCCGGCAGCTTCGCGTCGTATTCACGGATGATCTTCGCGTCCGGATCGGCCGCGACCGGGAACTTGCTCCGGCACTCGCTCACCGAGAATTTCGTCAGCGTGTCGATATTGTCTGCCGATACGCCGATCACCGTCGCGCCATAAGCCTTGTAACGGTCGACCGCATCCGCGAACGCATGCGCCTCGATCGTGCAGCCCTTCGTGAACGCGGCCGGGTAGAAATACAGCACGACCGGCCCATGCTTCAGCGCATCGGCGAGCGAGTACGTGTAAGTCTTGCCGCCCAGCGACGCCTGCGTCGTGAAGTCCGGCGCCGCTGCGCCCGGCTTCAGTTCCGCCTGTGCCATCAGCGCATGGCCGGCCACCAGCGCCGCCGCGGCGCCCAGCAACAGTTTTCGCTTCATCTGCGTCCTCATTTCTTATAAAGTCAGCCTCGATGTAGGCCACGTTGGCGTTCGCCTGTCGAACGCACGTGCATGATCCGGTCCAGCGGCAGCGCCATCCGCGCCCGGCCCGTTAAAGATTCCGCACAGTCTGCCGTTATTCCTTCCGGACAACCGGTTCCAGCCCTTCACGTCAGCGAGAAACATGGAAGCCAACAGGAAACAGACGTCACGCAAGGGCTCCTGGCGCAGCGCCTTGCATACGCTGCGCCGCTTCGCCTGGTCGGGCGGCGCGCTGATGCCCGCGCGCGCCGGCGCGCCGCGGCGCGACGACTCCGTGCGCAACTGGCTGGAACAGACGGTCGGCACGGTGGATTTCCTCGCCCATGTCGACCGCGAGCTGCGCTTTCTGTACGTGTCCGACGCGAGCCTGCGCTTCATCGGCTACCACCGCGACTACCTGCACACGCTGACGCTGCGCGACCTGATCGCCGAACAGGATACCGCGGCGCTCGAAGGCCTGCTTGCGCGCGCCGCGCATTCGGGCCAGGTCGAGAAGGCGACGATGTGCATCGTCAAGTCGCTGACCTATCCGCTCGACGTCGAGATCCGCGCGTTCAAGAGCCGTCACCTCGGGGTCGACGGCTTCGCGATCGCGGCGTTCGACGTGTCGTCGTGGCGCGCACTCGAGGCGCGCCTCACGTACGAAATGCACCACGATCCGATGACGGGGCTCGACAACCTGTCCGCGCTCGTGCCGGCGCTGATGCGCGCGCAGCAGACCGCCGACGAGGACGGCACCTGCGCGGCGCTGCTGCTGCTCGACCTCGACGACTACCAGCGGATCAACCGCGCGCTCGGCTACGACGCGGGCGACACGCTGCTGCGCGAAACCGCGCAGCGGCTGAAGGCACTCGTCACGCCGAACGAACGGCTCGCGCGCGTCGCAAGCGACAAGTTCGCGATCGTGCTCGGCGCGCCGGACCGCGCGCAGGCGAGCCATGCCGCCGACGCGCTCGCGCGCCGGCTGCAGGCCGCGGTGCGCGAACCCTACGTGTACCAGGGGCAGACGGTGCATTTGTCCGCCAGCATCGGCATCGCGCTCTATCCGGACGAGCGTGCCGCGCCGCATCGCGCGCAGCACCACAGCCCGCTGCTGCGCCGCGCCGATCACGCGCTCGCGCAGGCGAAGGCATCGGGCGGCAACGCGCTCGCGTTCCATGCGCCTGTCGACGATCCGGCCGACGCCGAACGGCTGAAGCTCGAAGCCGATCTGTACGACGGCGTGCGCAACGGCGAGTTTTCGCTCCATTTCCAGCCGATCACGCACAGCCAGTCGTGCGCGGTGGTCGGCGTCGAGGCGCTGATCCGCTGGCGCCATCCGGTGCACGGCCTCGTGCCGCCGGCGACCTTCATTCCGCTCGCCGAATCGATCGGCCTGATCAACTATCTCGGCAACTGGGTGCTCAAGGCCGCGTGCATGCAGCTCGTTGCGTGGGACCGTCAGGGGCTCGCGCTGCAGTACGTGGCGGTCAACGTGTCGCCGCAGCAGTTCCGCGACCCGCGCTTCACGCAGAGCGTGCGCGAGGCGATCGCGCTGACGGGCATCGACCCGCGCCGCATCGTGCTCGAAATCACCGAAAGCCTGCTGATGCACGACCCCGCGCACGCGAAGGGGCTGCTCGAGGAGCTGACCGATCTCGGCATCCGTTTCGCGATCGACGATTTCGGCACCGGCTATTCGAGCCTCGCGTACCTGCAGCGCTTCCCGCTTGCGAAGCTGAAGATCGACCGCAGCTTCGTCGAGAACCTGCTGACGTCGCGCAACGACCGCGCGATCGTGTCGGCGGTGGTCGGGCTCGCGCAGACGCTCGATCTCGAGCTCGTCGCCGAAGGCGTCGAGACCGAGGCGCAGCGCGAACTGCTGACGGAGATGGGCTGCAATCACATCCAGGGCTGGCTCGTCTGCCAGGCGCTGCCGTCCGAGGAACTCGCACGGCGCTTCGAGGCGCAGCAACTGCACCTGCACGCCGCCGCCTGACACGCGCGGCGAACCGGACAGATCCGTATGTCAACCACCGAATACCTGCCCCGCACCGCATTGCTCGACAAGCTGTGGGCCCGGATGAACGAACGGGGCGACTTCCCGCTGCTGTCGGAATCGCTGCGCGCGACGATGGCCGCGATGAAGAACGACGACCTCGACTTCACAGCGCTCGTGCGCGTCGTGCTGTCGGATTTCGCGCTCACGCAGAAAGTGCTGCGGCTCGCGAACTCCGCGATGTACATGGCGTTCGGCGGCAACATCACGACCGTCACCCGCGCGCTGATGGTGCTCGGCCTCGACGCGGTCGGCCATCTCGTCGTCGGGCTGAAGCTCGTCGACCATTTCCACCACAGCACGCCGCGACGCATCGACGCGAAGCTCGAACTGAACCGCGCGCTGCTGTCCGGCTGCGTCGCGCGCAAGCTGACCGAGCACGCCGAGCTGCGCGGCGGCGAGGAAGCCGTCGTCTGCACGCTGATGCGCCAGGTCGGCAAGCTGCTGGTGGTCTGCTATCTCGACAGCGAATGGGACCGGATCCGCCGGCGCACGGCCGAACTGAACGGCGACGAAGCGGCCGCATGCATCGACGTGCTCGGCGTCGGCTTCGACGAGATCGGGCTCGAAGCGGCCGCGCGCTGGCGGCTGCCCGACGTGATTCGCGCGGGGATGGCCAACGACGATCACGCGGCCCACGCCGACGCGTTCGACGACGAATACGACGACGACCGCAACGCGGGCCATGCTGCCGACGACGGCCCGGCCGACCGCGTACGCTGGCTGCGCGCGGTGAGCCGCTGCTCGACCGAGGTCGCGAGCGCGCTCGTGATGCCCGTGAGCCCGCAGCGCGACGCGCGCATTGCGACGCTCGCGCAGCACTACGGCATGGAGCTCGACATGGAGTCCGACGCGCTAGTCGAGATCGCCGAGCTGCTCGCGCGCGAGGAAGCGA
Source organism: Burkholderia sp. MS455 (assembly GCF_016899445.1). Lineage (NCBI taxonomy): Bacteria > Pseudomonadati > Pseudomonadota > Betaproteobacteria > Burkholderiales > Burkholderiaceae > Burkholderia > Burkholderia sp. MS455. The sequence continues at coordinate 1,186,540 of NZ_CP041779.1, read as the reverse complement.
GCGACACCGTGATGCGCGAGATCGTCGAGCTGCGCGCGAACGCCGATGCGATCGCGCGCGCGCAGGCCGAGCCCGAGGCATGCCTCGAAGCCGGCCTCGCGGACCTGCGCGCGCTGCCGTCCGAGCATGTGCTGACGCCGGTGCTCGCGCTCGCGTCGGAAAGCCTGCTGGCCGGCCTCGCGTTCACGCGCACCGTGATGTTCGTGCGTCACGTCGACGGCACGTTCGCCGCGCGCCTCGGCTTCGGCCCCGGCGTCGATACGGCGCTCGACCGGCTGCGCTTCGACGAACGCTTCGAGCCGGACGTGTTTCATCTCGCGATCACGAATTCGGTCGGCATCTTCATCGAGCAGGCGCAGGAACCGAAGATGCTCAAGCGCCTGCCCGCGTGGTATCTGGACGCGTTCGACGACACGCGTGCGTTCGTGCTGCTGCCCGTGCGGGTCGGCACGACGACCGTCGCGCTGCTGTACGGCGACTGGGCAGGTGCGCAGCCCGCGCGCAAGATCGCGCAGCAGGAGATGAGCGTGCTCAACGAGCTCGCGCGCGAACTGGGCCGGTTCTTTCCCGCGTAGCGCGGCCAGCGGCGGCCTGCCCGCGTCGTTTCCAGCCTCCCGAACGCAAACCGGCCGCATGAGCGGCCGGTTTGCTTGCATCGTGCGATCGAACGAAACGCTTATTTGAGCGTCACGGGCACGCTGAAGTACTTCTTCGCGAGGTTGTCGATCGTGCCGTCGGCCTTCAGGTCCTTCAGCGCCTGATCGAGCGCGGTCTTCAGCGCCGCGTCGTTCTTGCGCAGGCCGAAGCCGACGCCCGAGCCGAGGATCTCGGTGTCGCTGACCGTGCCGCCCGCGAACGCGAAGCCCTGGCCTTGCGGCTTGGTCAGGAAGCCCTTCGAACCGGCTTCCGAATCCTGGAACGTCGCGTCGAGACGGCCCGACTTCAGGTCGGCATAGGCCAGATCCTGAGTCTGGTACGGCACGACTTCGACGCCGGCCGGCGCCCACTTCTTCTTCGCGTATGCTTCCTGGATCGTGCCCTGCAGCACGCCGACGCGCTTGCCCTTCAGCGATTGCGGGGTCGGCAGCAGGCCGCTGCCCTGCTTCGCGATCAGCTGGTTCGGAATCGTGTAGATCGGATCGGTGAACGCGATCGCGTGCTTGCGCTGGTCGGTGATCGTCATGTCCGAGTTGATCGCGTCGAACTTGCGCGCCTGCAGCGCGGGGATCAGGCCGTCGAAGTCGTTCTCGACCCACACGCACTTCGTCTTCAGCTTCGCGCACACCGCGTTGCCGATATCGATGTCGAAGCCGGTCAGCTTGCCGTCGGGCGTCTTGTATTCGAACGGTGCGTACGAGGCCTCGACGCCGAACCGGATCTCCTTCAGATCCGCGGCAAACGCGCTGCCTGCCGCCGCCACCGATGCCGCCACCACCGCGTGCGCGGCCACTTTACGCCAATCCAACTTCATCAGGTGCTCTCCTCGATACTCGAATGTTCCGGAACTACGGGCGCTTGCATCATTGCAGGGCCGGATGGCCGCGACAATGTCGATGCCGCGCCGTGATGCGGCGCAACAGCCGCAAGGCCGCGATTGTACCAATCCGCGCGGCCCGATATGGCAAAGCGGCCGCCCGCGCGCGATGCTGCGGTGCGTGCACGGCGCCGGCCGTGTCGGCAGCCGAACTTGCAAGACGATGTCGCAAATATGCAAGGCCGCGGGCCGCGTGCCGTCGCGGCCGCGCAATCGGTCGGGACACGCGCTCAGACAAGTGCCGCGAGCGTCTCGCGCGTCGTGTCGACGACGAGCAGTCCCGCGCGCAGGCCCGGCTTCACGGTCGGGTTCGGAAACACGATCCGTTCCTCGTCGTGCGTCACCGTGTAGCGGTAGTCGCCGTCCTGCGCGAGCACCGTGCCGCGCGCGAACGCGGTGAAGTTCGCGACGTCGGCCGCGACGAACAGCTCGAGCGCGTCGCTCTGCTTCGTGATCTGGTCGATCACGGTGAATACACGCGGCAACTCGGCCCCGGCGTCGCTCCGCGCACCCGATACGAGTCGACGCACGGCTAGGTCGGCCGGCGCGAAGCGCGTCAGGTCGTTCTGGCCGAACGGCCGCACCTTGCCGAGTTCCAGCGTGCATGCGAGCGCGCCGCAGTGCTCGGCCGTGAAATGCGAATACGTGTTGCCCTTCGCCGTATGCAGCAGCACGGCCGCGATGCGCGCGTCGCCGAGCCATTCGACCATCGTGCGCGTCGGCGGCGTGCCGGTATGCGGCAGCAGCGCGAACTGTTCGAACACCGACGCGCGGATCGCCGTATGCATGTCGATGTGCCAACGCACGCCGCCCGCCGGCGCCGCCGCGAAGAACGCGGCAGCCGCCGCTTCGAGCCGCGCGGCGCGCGGCGCTTCGCGGCTCGCGGGCACCTGCGCGTGACGGCCGCTGAACAGGCGATTCAGGTCGTCGTCGAGATAACGCTCGCCGGCACGCATCGCCGGCACGTTGCCGAGCACGACCAGCAGCCGGCACGCGAGCGGCAGCGCGCCCGATGCGAGATCCCGCACGAGCATCGACAGCAGCTCGATCGGCGCCGTCTCGTCTCCGTGCACGCCCGCCGATACGAGCACGCTCGCGCGCGCCGCACCGTCAGCCGCGGCCGGTTCGAGCGCGAGCAGCCCGTCGCCGAGCCATTGCCAGCGGACTGCCCCGCCCGCGCAGGCGCCGTCCGTCGCGGCCGGCACGGTGCCGGCCAGCGTGAACGCGAGAAAGTCGTCGAGCGGCGCGGCGGCGGACATCGGTGCGTCAGCGCTGGAAGTCATACAGCGACCCGACGCGCAGGATCTGCGTGAGCTCGTCGAGCGCCGTGCGCGATTCGTCGAGCAGCGCCGGATCGGCGAGGTCTTCCGGTGCGAGGCGATCGCGATAGTGCTTGTCGATCCACGCGTCGAGCGACGCGAACAGCGTGTCGTCGATCCACACGTTCGACGTGACCGCCGCGCGCTCCGCCTCGTTCAGCACGACGCGCAGGCGCAGGCACGCGGGGCCGCCGCCGTTCTTCATGCTTTCGCGCAGGTCGAACACGAGCACGTCGTGGATCGGGCCGCTGCCGGCCGCGAGATGGTCGAGATACGCCGCGACGTTCGCGTTCTCGCGGCATTCCTGCGGCACGACGAGCACTTGCGAGCCGTCCGCGCGCGACAGCAGCTGGCTGTTGAACAGATACGACGTCACCGCGTCGTTCACGCTCACGGCCGCGTCGGGCACCTCGATCACGTTCAGGCGCGCACCACGAGCGTCGAGCGCGGCGGTCAGCGTGTCGTAGATCGCCTGCTTGTTGACGAATGCGCGCTCGTGCGTGAACAGCGTGTCGCGGTTGCCGACCGAGATCACGTCGTTGTGGAACACGCCGGCGTCGATCACGTCCGGATCCTGCTGCGCATAGACCGTCGCTTCTTCGGCGAGCCCGTGGCGATGCGCGACCGCGCGGCTCGCCTCGAAGGTCTGGCGTGCCGGGAAGCGCTTCGGCTCGGGGCCGCGGCGGTATTCCGCACGGCCGTACACGAAGAACTCGATGCCCGGCTTGCCGTATTCGGCGCAAAAGCGCGTGTGGTTCGCCGCGCCTTCGTCGCCGAGCGCCGGCGTGCCCGTCAGCGCCTCGTGCACCGCGAAGTGCGCGGGATCGGCGAACAGCGTCGACAGCGTGCGGCGCGTCGCGTCGTGCTCGATCGCGCGATGCAGCTTGCTGCACAGGTTCGCCGGCGTGAAGTGCACGCGGCCGTCGCTCGTGTCGGCCGACGGGCTGACGGTGGCCGCGTTCGCGGTCCACATCGCCGACGCCGAGCTCGCCGCCGCGAGCAGCTCCGGCGCCTGCTTCGCGGCCTTCGCGATCACGTCCGCGTCCTTGCCCGAGAAGCCGAGCTCGCGCAGCAGGCGCAGCGACGGCCGCTCCTGCGGCGGCAGCACGCCCTGCGCGAAACCGAGATCCGCGAGCTGCTTCATCTTGCGCAGCCCCTGCTTCGCGGCGGCCTTCGGGTTCGCGGCCGACTTCTCGTTGTTGAGCGACGCCACGTTGCCGAACGACAGCCCGGCGTAGTTGTGGGTCGGGCCGACGAGCCCGTCGAAATTGGCTTCTTGTGCGTTCATCGTCGTTCCCTCGATCAGAAATGCAGGCCCGGCGACAGGCTCGCGGGCAAAGTCAGTTGCGTGCTTTCCACCGATGCCATCGGATACGCGCAATAGTCGGCCGCGTAATATGCGCTCGGACGATGGTTGCCCGAGCGGCCCGTGCCGCCGAACGGCGCGGCGGACGATGCGCCGTTGGTCGGCCGGTTCCAGTTGACGATCCCGGCGCGGATCGTGCGGCGGAAGTGTTCCCAGGCACGCACGTCGTCGGCGAGCAGGCCGGCGGACAGGCCGAACGCCGTGTCGTTCGCGCGCTCGATCGCTTCGTCGAACGTCGCGTAGCGGGCGATTTGCGCGAGCGGGCCGAAATGCTCTTCGTCGGGCAGGTTCGCCACGCCCGTCACGTCGACGATCGCCGCGTTCACGAAACCGAGGCGCGGATCGCGCTGCGTCATCGCGACGATCGGCTTCGCGCCCTGCTCGATCAGGCGCGACTGCGCGTCGACGAGCTTCGCCGCCGCGCGCGCCGAGATCACCGCGCCCATGAACGGCTGCGGATCGGCATCGAACACGTCGGCCGTGATCTTCGACGTGACGTCGGCGAAGCGCGCGAGGAAACGATCGCCGAACGCGCCCTGCGGCACGAAGATGCGGCGCGCGCACGTGCAGCGCTGGCCGGCCGACAGGAATGCCGACTGGATCGTGTGATGCACGGCCGCATCGATGTCCTCGACTTCGCCGATCACGAGCGGGTTGTTGCCGCCCATCTCGAGCGCGAGCACGATTTCCGGACGGCCGCCGAACTGCCGGTGCAGCAGCGTGCCGGTGTCCGAGCTGCCCGTGAAGAACAGCCCGTCGATCTGCCGATGGTTCGCGAGCGCGATGCCCGTGTCCTTCTCGCCCTGCACGAGGTTCAGCACGCCGGCCGGCAGCCCGGCCTCCTTCCACACTTCGACCGTCGCGCGCGCGACGCCCGGCGCAAGCTCCGACGGCTTGAACACGACCGTGTTGCCGGCGATCAGCGCGGGCACGATATGGCCGTTCGGCAAGTGGCCGGGGAAGTTGTACGGGCCGAACACCGCGACGACGCCGTGCGGGCGGTGGCGCAGCACCGCGACGCCGTCGGCCATGTCCTGGCGCTTCTCGCCCGTGCGTTCCTGGTAGGCCTGGATCGAGATGCCGACCTTCGCGGCCATCGACGCGACTTCGGTACGCGCTTCCCACAGCGGCTTGCCCGTCTCGCGGCCGATCGCGGTTGCGATCGCTTCCTTGCGTTCGTTGAGCAATGCCGCGAAGCGCTTGACGATCGCGCAGCGCGATTCGAAGTCGAGCGCCGACCAGCCGGCGAACGCGCGGCGCGCGCTCGCGACCGCGCGGTCGACATCGGCCGCCGATGCGCTGTCGCCCTGCCATGCGATCTCGTCGGTGCCCGGGTTGCGCGAAGCGAAGACGGGGCCCGAGCCTGCGACCCAGGCGCCGTCGATGAAGAGTTCCGTCATGATTCGTTTATCCCTGTTTGACTTTGAGCGGCAGCACGCGGACCGGATCGCCGGCCTTCACGTCGAGCGCGACGGCATCGTCGGCCGACAGCACGAACGAGCCGTTCGCGACCACGCCCGGCGCGACGCCGACGCGGAAATCGGTGAGCGACGTATTCGATACGAGCGACGTCGGCGGATGGTCGCCCTGCGCGTCGGGCACGCCGATCGCGACCGGCACGACGACGCTCTCGCGCACCGTGCGCAAGTCGTTCACGTGGCATTCGAGCACGGGGCCCGCGTCGAAGATGTCGACGTGGTTCTGGTAACGCAGCCCTTCCGCCTCGAGCATCTTGCGGGCCGGCAGCGTGTCGCGGTGCGTGAGGCCGACCGCGTCCTGCGCGTCCTGCGGCAGCAGGTCGACATACACCGGGTAGCGCGGCATCAGTTCCGCGAGGAACGACTTGCGGCCGTGCGAGCTCAGGTAGTCGGCCGCGTTGAAATCGATCTGGTAGAAGTGCGAACCGACTGCGCGCCAGAACGGCGACGTGCCATCTTCGTCGAAGTGGCCGCGCAATTCCGCGCAGATGCGCTCCGGAAAGCGCTCGCGGAACTGCGCGATGAACATGAAGCGCGAGCGCGACAGCAGGCCGCCGACGCCGCCCGTGCGATAGCGCGGGCTCAGGAACAGCGAACACACTTCCGCATAGCCCGTCAGGTCGTGCGAGATGTTCAGCGCGGACATCCGCGTCCATACGCCGAGCTCCTGGCTCGCGTGCACGACCGTGCTCACGCGGTAGTTGTAGAACGGCTGTTCGAGGCCGACCTGCGATTCGATCCCGCACACGCCCGCGATGTCGCCCGTCTTCGAGTCTTCCATCACGAAGAAGTAGCCGGCTTCGCCCGGCGCGGCCTCGCCCGCCAGCGTGCGGCGCGTGCGCTCGATGCGCGCGGCGAGCGCGTCGCGGTCGGGCTTGAACGTGGTCAGGCCCGGCCCGGTTTCCTTCGCGAGCGACACGAGCGCGTCGACGTCGCCCGTTTGTACGACCCGAACGACGATCATGCTGCGTCTCCCTTCAAATCTTCATCGTCGCGGCGGTGCAGCGGCACGCAGCGCACGACATCGCCATCCTTCGCACCGAGCGCCGCGCGCACGTCGCCGGCCAGCGGCGCATCGGCCGTGTCGCCCGGCAGGTCGGCCAGCACGCAGCGGAACGATTCGCCGCTGCCCGTCGACACCATGTACGCGACGTCGCCCTGCTGGTGCGAGGCCTCGCGCACGACGCGCTCCGTACCGTGCTTCACGCACGCGATGCGGTCGACCTGCGCGGTCAGCACCGGGCCCGCGTCGAAGATGTCGACGAAGCGGTCGGGCTCGAAGCCTTCCTCGAGATGGATGTCGTACGCGAGCAGTGCCGTCTCGTTCGGCTCGCCGAGCACGCGCTGCGCGGCTTCCGGCAGCAGCGGCACGTAGATCGGATAGGCCGGCATCACTTCCGCGATGAACGTGCGGCTGCGGCCTCCCGACGCGATGTCGACGTCGGTGAAGTCGCGGCCGAAGAACTTGCGGCCCACCGCTTCCCAGAACGGCGATGCGCCGTTGCCGTCGCTCACGCCGAGCAGCAGCGTGAACACTTCGGGCGTGAAGCGGCGGCGGTTCGCGGCGATGTACATCATCCGGGCGCGCGAGATCAGGTGCGCGGCCGCGTCGCCGCGCAGCGACGGATCGACGTAGAAGCCGGCGAGCCGGCTCTTGCCGGTCAGCTCGTGCGACATCGTGAGCGCGTGGATCTTGCGGTTCACGTGCAGCTCGCGCGACGCGTGGATCAGTGCGTCGTTGCGGAACGCGTAGAACGGCTCCGAGTAGCCGGCCGCGGCCACGATGCTCGCCGTGCCGAGCAGCTTGCCCGTCGACGAATCCTCGAGCACGAAGAGGTAGAACTCCTCGCCGGCGAAGTCGACGTCCGCGCGAAACGAATCCTCCGAGAGCGCCACGCGCGCTTCGAGCGCCGCGCGGTCGTGCGGCAGCGAGTGCAGGACCGGCTGCGCGGTGCGCGCCATGTGCGCGAGCGCATCGAGATCCGTGAGTTTGCCGGGGCGAACAAATAGCATCGTCGTTCCTGTCTGCGATGGGTGCGCCGATCAGCGCGCGGTGGCTTCCTGCGCGGCGAGCACTTGTTCGACCGCCTTCTCGAAGCGCTTGACGCCTTCGTCGAGCAGATCGAACGGGATCACCAGCGACGGGACGAAGCGCAGCACGTTCGGGCCGGCGATCAGCATGATCAGGCCGTTCTCCGCTGCGGCGTTGACGAAGTCCTTCGCGCGGCCGTCGAACGCGGCGGTGAGCTCCGCGCCGACGAGCAGGCCCTTGCCGCGGATGTCCTTGAAGATGCCGAAGCGTGCGTTGATGCGTTCGAGCGCGCCCTTCAGGCGCACGCTGCGTTCGCGCACGCCTTCGAGCAGTGCCGGGTCGCCGATCAGTTCGACGACCTTGTCGGCGATCGCCGATGCGAGCGGGTTGCCGCCGTACGTCGTGCCGTGCACGCCGACCTTGAAGTGCGCGGCCAGTTCGTTCGTCGTCAGCATCGCGCCGATCGGGAAGCCGTTGCCGAGCGCCTTGGCGGTCGTCAGGATGTCCGGCGTGACGCCCGTGTCCATGTATGCGTAGAACTGGCCCGTGCGGCCGACGCCCGTTTGCACTTCGTCGAAGATCAGCAGTGCGTTGTTGGCGTCGCACGCTTCGCGCAGCGCCTTCAGGAAGGCCGGATCGGCCGGGATCACGCCGCCTTCGCCCTGCACGGGCTCGACGATCACCGCGCAGGTTTGCGGGCCGATCGCCGCCTTCGCGGCTTCGATGTCGTTGTACGGCAGGTGCTTGATGCCGGCCGGCACGGGGCCGAAGCCTTCCGAGTACTTCGGCTGGCCGCCGACGCTGACCGTGAAGAACGTGCGGCCGTGGAACGACTGAACGAACGAGATGATTTCGAATTTGTCGGCGCCGTGGCGATCGAACGCGACGCGGCGTGCGAGCTTCAGTGCGGCTTCGTTCGCTTCCGCGCCCGAGTTCGCGAAGAATGCGCGATCGGCGAAGGTCAGCGATTCGAGCCGCTTCGCGAGGCGCAGCACCGGTTCGTTCGTGTAGCCGTTGCCGATGTGCCAGAGCTTGCGGCCTTGTTCGTCCAGGACCTTCAGCAGTTCCGGGTGGCCGTGGCCGAGCGACGTCACCGCGATGCCGCACGCGAAATCCACGTACTCGCGGCCGGCCGTGTCCCACACGCGGGAGCCCTCTGCGCGATCCGGCACGAACGGGGCGGGGGAAAATACCGGCACCATCACTTCGTCGAATGTCTGGCGGGTCACGGTCGAGGTCGTCATGGTCGTTCCTTTCGGTTTCGTAAGAGGGTTCAACAGGATCAAGTTTAGGTAAGGGTGACGCAAGCGTCTTGCGGAATTGCGACGGGTTCTATCGGAAGCGGATAGTTCGCTTTATTTTGCGCTCCCGGCGGGGGTTGGTGTTTTTGGTTGCGGCTTTTGGGTGGTCGGCCTGCGGTTTTCGTGAAGCACCTGTGATCGTGTCGGTCTATTAGCGTCGCCCCTGCGCGGGGCGGCGGTTACTTTTCTTTGTCTTGCCAAAGAAAAGTAACCAAAAGAAAGGCGCTGTGAAAACGCAAGACCTCCCGGTGCCGTGGTCATCAGAGTGGCCGCCGCCTAAGTGTCCGCGCCAGTCAGGAAACCGGAGTGGTTCGAGCAATGGTTCTGACACCACTCACCACCCAACAGAGCGGTATACCGCCCGCAAGCTCCGCCCTCGCTTCGCTCGGCCGACAGGTACATATCCCTCAAGCAGCACAATCGGAATACCACCCCAAACTCGATATGCACGCGGTCCGCACCTCTCGTTGCAGAAAAAGAGGGACGCACTCAACGAACACCGAAACTCGCGCCCGCCCAGGGCAGTGGAGCCAGCGCTGGTAGCTGGCAACCGGCCTGGTCGCACGAAGATGTGAATAGTGAGAATGCTCGACCCGGCGATGTGTTGCGGTTGGAAGCACACGAGCGCAAGCCGCACGACCTGAAGTACCTTGCAGCCGAGCGTAGCGAGGATGGAGCTAGCGGGCGGTATACCGCTTCGTTGGGTGGTGCGGCGCGTCAGAACCATTGCTCGAACCACTCCGGTCTCCTGACTGGCGCGGACACTTAGGCGAGGGCCACTCTGTTGACCACGGCACCGGGAAGTCATGCGTTTTCACAGCGCCTTTCTTTTGGTTACTTTTCTTTGGCAAGACAAAGAAAAGTAACCGCCGCCCCGCGCAGGGGCGACGCTAATAGACCGACACGATCACAGGTGCTTCACGAAAACCGCAAGCAACCCACGAAACCACGAATCAATCCTTCACACCCCGCTCGACCAACGCGCCCCCGCGAGGCTCACTCCCGGTCTGCTTCTCGAGCCACGCTCGCCGATCTTCCCGAGGCGTCACCCCGAACCTCTCGCGATAAGCATTGGAAAAGTGCGCAGCAGAAGAAAACCCACAGGCAAGACTAACCTGCACGACCGATTTGCTCGTGCGCTGCAACTGCGTCCTTGCCTTGAGCAACCGGAGATTGAGGTAATACTTCGAGGGCATCGCCCCAAGATACTGCCGAAACAACCGCTCTAACTGTCGGCGCGAAACGCCGACCAATTCGGCGATCTCATCGGTAGTCAAAGGATCCTCGACATTGGCCTCCATCAACAGCAAAGCATCGTTCAACCGCGGATGCCGCTCGCCGGGCGCAGTCACGAAAGGAATCCGCTGACGTTCCTCGCCACTCCTCAACGTCCCCGCACCAAGCGCATCGGCAATCCGCTCGCCGAGATCGGGCCCATGTTCCCGGCCGATCATCGCCAGCATGAAATCCACGGTAGCCTGCCCGCCCGCGCACGTCGCGCGGTCCCGATCGATCTCGAAGATCTGCTGCGTGACGATCGACCGCTCGAACTGCTCGGCAAACTGTTGATACGTCTCCCAGTTCACGCTCACGCGATAACCGGAAAGCTGCCCGGCCATCGCGAGCCACCACACGCCGTGATGAATGCCGGTCACGAGCGGCGTACGCTGCCCGACGCGCGCGAGACTCGCGAGAAACAGCCGGTAATCGGCAAACTGCTGAAACCGCTCGGTCACGACGATCAGCCAGTCGCATGCGATCGCATCGTTGAACGCCGCATCGGCATGCCATTGCGCGCCGCCCGCGAGCGGCACGGGCCGCCCGTCCCACGAACATACCTGCCAGCGATACAGCAGCCGCCCGTCGATCTCGTTCGCAAGATTCAGCGCATCGACGATCGGGCCCACGCCCGACATCGACACGGGCGGCAATGCAACGATCACCACCTGCGTCGTGCGGGTGGCGCCTGCGGGACGGGACACCGGTACCACGTATGAAACCTGCCCTGTCGCGTTACTTGAGGCTGCCCGACAGGAACTGCTTGAGACGCTCGCTCTGCGGGCGCACCAGCACCTCCTTCGGATCGCCCTCTTCCTCGGTCCGCCCCTGATGCAGGAACATCACATGATTCGACACGTTGCGCGCAAAGCCCATCTCGTGCGTGACGACGATCATCGTGCGGCCTTCCTCGGCGAGCTTCTGCATCACCTTCAGCACTTCGCCCACCAGCTCCGGGTCGAGCGCAGACGTCGGCTCGTCGAACAGCATCACGTCCGGATGCATCGCGAGCGCACGCGCGATCGCGACGCGCTGCTGCTGGCCGCCCGACAGGTGCGACGGATACTGCTTCTCGACGCGCGGCGCGAGGCCGACCTTCTCGAGATACGCGCGCGCGCGATCCTCGGCTTCCTTCTTCGGGATGCCGAGCACGTGTACGGGCGCTTCCATCACGTTCTCGAGCACGTTCATGTGCGCCCACAGATTGAAGTGCTGGAACACCATCGCGAGCTTCGTGCGGATACGCTGAAGCTGCTTGTGATCGGCGACTTCGAGCGCACCGGTGCGGTCGGTCTTCGTGCGGACGGTCTCGCCGTCGACGACGATCTGCCCCGCATTCGGCCGCTCGAGGAAATTGATGCAGCGCAGGAACGTGCTCTTGCCCGAACCGCTCGCGCCGATGATGCTGATGACGTCACCGGCCTTCGCGTTCAGCGACACGCCCTTGAGCACCTCGTTGTCGCCATAGCGCTTGTGGATGTCGACCGCCGCAAGCTTGGTGGAAGCGGTAGCGCTCGTTTGAGTGATCTCGGCCATCTGGCTCTCCTCGAAGTGAAATCAATGACGGCCGGCCGCGAGATACGCGAGCCAGTGGCGCTCCGCACGGCGAAACGCCGCGACGAGTGCGAAAGATACCGCAAGATAGATCAGCGCGGCGATTCCGAACGACTGGAACGCCATGTAGGTCGCGGAATTCGCGTCGCGCGCGACCTTCAGGATGTCGGGTACGGTCGCCGTGAACGCGACGGTCGTCGCGTGCAGCATCAGGATCACCTCGTTGCTGTACAGCGGCAGCGCGCGACGCAGCGCCGACGGCAGGATCACGCGGCGGTACATCGTGAACGGCGTCATCCCGTACGCCCGCGCAGCCTCGACCTCGCCGTGCGGAATCGCGCGGATCGCCCCCGCGAAGATCTCGGTCGTGTACGCGCAGGTATTCAGCGCGAACGCGAGAATCGCGCAGTTGAAGCCGCTGCGGAAAAACGCGTCGAGCAGCGAATGCGAACGCACGAACTCGAGGCTGTACATGCCCGTGTACATCAGCAGCAACTGCACGTAGAGCGGCGTGCCGCGGAACACGTACGTGTAGAACCGCACGGGCATCGACACCCACTTCTTCTTCGACACGCGCGCGACCGCGAGCGGCACCGCGCACACGAAGCCGAGCGAAATCGACGCGACGAGCAGCCACAGCGTCACCGCAAGGCCGGAGAGGCGCTGGCCGTCCCAGAAAAGGAACGCCTTGCCGAATTCCTGGAGGATCTCGATCATAGTTCTGCGTGCCGCACGCCCATGGAATAACGCTTCTCGAGCTGGATCAGCACGAGGTTGGAAACGGTCGTGATCGCGAGGTAGATCAGCGCCGCGACGAGGATGAAGAAGAACATGTTGAACGTGCTCTTGCCGGCGTCCTGCGCGGCCTTCACGACGTCCGCGAGACCGATGATCGACACCAGCGCGGTCGCCTTCACGAGCACCTGCCAGTTGTTCCCGATCCCGGGCAGCGCAAAGCGCATCATCTGAGGAAACATGATCCGCGCGAACACGCGCGCGCCGCTCATCCCGTATGCGGCACCGGCTTCGAGCTGGCCGCGCGGCACCGACAGGAACGCACCGCGAAACGTCTCGGTGAAGTACGCGCCGTAGATGAAGCCGAGCGTCAGCACGCCGGCCACGAACGGATCGATGTCGATCTGGTTCCAGCCGACGAGGTCGGTGAACTGGTTCAGCCAGATCTGGATGCTGTAGAACAGCAGCAGCATCAGCACAAGATCGGGCACCGAGCGGATCAGCGTCGTATAACCGGTCGCGATCGCTCGCAGCACCCGGTTGTGCGACAGTTTCGCCACCGCGCCGATCAGCCCCAGCGCCACCGCAGTGGCGAGCGACAGCACCGACAGTTCGATGGTCTGCACGGTGCCGGCCCAGAGGACAGGACCAAAGCCGTAAAGGAACACGCGCGTCTCCAGAGTTGGAATGGATGCCGACGCGAATGCCTGTCCCGCGCCGGGCTGACGCGGATAGTCGCAAGCGAAATTGTTTGTCTCAAATCACCTTGCGCGCGATTGCTGCATTGCAGCAACCCGTCCCGCCATTTGCAACCCCGGCCTACGCCGCTGTTTCAAAAGGAAAAAAGCCGCTTCCTGACAGTCGGATGACACGCAGGGAAGCGGACTTTTTGCAATTTTCCGGTCGCTTTTTCGATATAGCGCCGAACGCGGGCCGGCTCACCGCCCCTTCAGGATGTCGGAGCGCGAAGTCGTATAGACAAGCCCGTCCGGGCCGAAATGGACGTTGAAGAATGCGTCGGTGTTGACGCCGTCCTCGAGCCAGCGCCAGCTCCAGACCGTCTCGGGCTTCAGCGGATACTGCGCGATGTCGCCGGGCTTGCCGAGCAGGCGCCGCACCTCGTCCTCGTTCATCCCGGGGCGCACCTTCGCGAAATTCTCTGCGGTCAGCACCTGCGTCGCGCCCGTGTAACGGCCGCTCGCATCGAGATCGACGAACCACGTCTGGTTGCCCATCGGGCCGCGCGGATATTCGAGACGCTTCGAGCCGTCGGTGAACACGCGCTCGGTCTCGGGCTTGCCCATCGTGCCGCGCACGTCGGCCTCGGTCGATTCGCCGACCTTCAGCCCCTTCAGCAGCAGCGGCGCGGGCTTGATCGCGTTGAAGAAGTCCCGGATGCGTTGCACGTCGAGGTTACCTTGCTTGTCGTCGCAGCCGGTCAGCGCCAGCGCGGCGGCCAGCATCGTCACGGGAAGCAGCCGGAAACGGAAAATCATCGGAAGAAATGCGCGTCGAGAAAACACGCGGCAAGCATACCCGCACGACGCCAAAAGCGCGAGACGGGCGCGCGGCCCGTCTCGTGTTCAATGCGTCGTTTCGGTTTCAGCTTCGGTTTCGGGCGTGCGGCTCGCCGGATGCGGCCCGCGCGGCCCGGCCGGCGGCGCGTCGTTGATGCGGCGGCGCGTGCGCACGAGTTCGGCGAGCTGCCACGAACCGAGCGCCACGCAGCCGAACAGCACCTCGCGGCCGCGCTTGACCAGCGCGAGCGACAGTGCCGTCTCGCGATCGACGCCGAACATCTGCGCGAGCAGCACGACGGTCGCCTCCTGCACGCCGAGGCCGCCCGGCACCATGAACGCCGCATGCCGCACGGCCTGCGTCATCGCCTCGATCGCGATCGCACCGCCGATCGACACCGGATGGCCGAGCAGCGCGAGCGCCCAGTAGATCTCGAGCGCGCCGAGCACGTAGCCGGCCAGTTGCCAGAAGAACGCGCTGAACAGCAGGCCCGTGCGCGACATCAGCCCGTCGATGTCGGCGTCGAGCCGGCGGCCGTCGACGCCCTGCAGCAGCCGGTGCGAATCGCCGAGCAGGCGGCCCGCGAAACGCTCGATCGCGTGGAAGATGCCGCCGCGCCGCATCAGCACGACGCCGAGCACGGGCAACGGCAGCGTCAGCAGCAGCGCGAGGCCGATCGTGCCGCCGCCCATGTCGTGCGTCGTCGAAAGCAGCAGCACGAGGCCGAGCGCCGCGAATGCATACTGGACGACGATCGTCACGAGCACCTCGACGATCACCGACGCCGTCACGCGGCTCGCGTCGGGCACCTGCCAGCGCGCGAGCCGGATGCCGACGAGTTCGCCGCCGATCCCGACCACCGGCAGCAGCCGGTTCACGGCCTCGCGCACGGTCGCGATCCACCACAGGAACGGCAGCGAGCTGCGCCGGTCGAGCAGCAGGTGCCATGCATACGCATCGAGCAGCAGCGGCAGCGCGTGGAACGGCACGAGCCACAGCAGCGCGTAACCGGCGCGCGCGAGCATCTGCGACACGTCGCCGATGCCTTCGTGCAGCCCCAGCGCGAGCAGGATGCCGATGCCGATCGGCCAGCCGAGCCACTTGATCCACCTGGTCATGACGGCTGCGCTCCCGGTGTGCGCGGCGCATGTGCGCCGCGCCTGGCCGCACGCTGGCCGAACACGTCGGCAAAGCCTCCGGTCGCGACGCCCGCCGCCTTCAGCGCGGCGGCGACGCGCGGCGACAGCAGCGCATCGAGTTCGTCCACCGGACGGTAGCCGGCCATCGTCGGCGTGATCGGGCCGTCGCCGGCCTCGGCCGGATGGCAGTAGATCTCGCCGACGCCCGGCGGCAGCGTCGCGAGCGCGTCGAGCAGCACGGCCTCGTCCATCGCGCCCGTGTGTTCGATCCCGACCACGTAGTCGTTGTGCGCGAGCCCGGCGCGGTCGAGCCGTGCGCGCACGAGCGCGATCCACGGCTTGAGCAGCGCGGGCGCGCTCGTCTCGTACGGCAGCCGCACCGCACGCAACCCGTAGTCGCGGCCGATCTCGATGATCATCGACAGCACGGTCGGATGCAGATGGAAATGCTTGTGCGCGTTCACGTGGTCGAGCGGCAGGCCGCTCGCCGCGAACGCGTCGAACTGCGCGCGGATCTCGCGGCGCAGTTGCGCACGCACGTGCGGCAGGAAGAAGAAGCGGCAGCCGTCCTTCGCCATCGCGTCGCCGAACCGCCCGTCGGAGCCGACGAGCGCGGGAATGTCATGCGCGGGCAGCGTGGCCGGCCCGTCCGCGAGGACGAGGTGCAGGCCGACCGCGAGCGACGGCAGCCGCCGCGCGCGTTCGATCGCATCCTGCGCGGCGGGCGCACCGACCATCAGGCTCGCGGCGTTCAGCACGCCGTCGCGATGCGCACGCTCGACCGCCGCGTTGACGCGCGGATGCAGCCCGAAGTCGTCCGCGGTGAAGATCAGCGCCCGCGCCGCCCGCTGCGTCGCCACGAATCAGGCCTCGTGCGCGCGCAGGAAGCGGAAGAACTCGACGCCCTCGCGCAGGCGGCGCTTCATCATGTCCCAGCTCGTCAGCATCTCGCGGACGATCTCCCAGATCTTCGACGGACGGAAGTAGAACTGGCGATAGAACTGCTCGAGGTGGTGATAGATCTCGTCGCGCGACAGGTGCGCATAGCCGATCGCCGCGAGCTGCACGCCTTCCTTGCTCACCAGGTTGATGGTCTTGTTCTCTTCCATCCAGCCGTTTTCCACGGCCTGCTTGTAGAGCGTCGTGCCCGGGTATGGCGCGGCGAGCGAGACCTGGATCGTGTGCGGATTGATTTCCTTCGCGTATTCGATCGTCTTCTTGATGGTCTCCTGCGTCTCGCCCGGCAGGCCGAGAATGAAGGTGCCGTGGATCTTGATGCCGAGCTTCTTGCAGTCCGCGCTGAAGCGGCGCGCGAAATCGGTGCGCACGCCCTTCTTGATGTTCACGAGAATCTGGTCGTCGCCGGATTCGAAGCCGACCAGCAGCAGGCGCAGGCCGTTTTCCTTCATGACCTTCAGCGTCTTGTACGGCACGTTCGCCTTCGCGTTGCACGACCACGTCATGCCGAGCTTGCCCAGACCGATGGCGATGGCTTCGGCGCGCGGCAGGTCGTCGGTGAAGGTGTCGTCGTCGAACATCAGTTCCTTCACTTCCGGCATGTTGTCGCGGATCCATTTCGCTTCCGCGAGCACGTTCTCGACCGAGCGCGTGCGGTAGCGATGGCCGCTGACCGTCTGCGGCCACAGGCAGAACGTGCAGCGCGACTTGCAGCCGCGGCCCGTGTAGATCGACACGTACGGGTAGTTCAGGTAGCCGATGAAGTAGTTGTCGATCTTCAGGTCGCGCTTGTAGACGGGCGCGACGAACGGCAGTTCGTCCATGTTCTCGAGGATCGGACGCGCTTCGTTGTGCTCGATCGAGCCGTCCTTCGCGCGCCAGCTCAAGCCCTTGATCTCGGGGAACGGCTTGCCTTCGGCGATTTCCTTGCAGGTGTAGTCGAATTCCTCGCGGCACACGAAGTCGATTGCCTCGCTCGCCGTGAGCGAGTTGTGCGGATCGACCATCACCTTCGCGCCCACCATGCCGACCAGCATCGACGGCTTCATCTTCTTGAGATCCTGCGCGAACATCGCATCGGTCGGGAACGACGGCGTGCTCGTGTGGATGATCACGAGATCGTAGTCGTTCGCGATTTTCAGCGTCTCCTCGACCGACAGGCCGTCGGCCGGTGCGTCGACGACACGGCTGCCCGGCACGAGCGCGGCCGGCTGCGCGAGCCACGTCGGATACCAGAAGGAACGGATTTCGCGCTTCGCCTGATAGCGCGAGCCGGCTCCGCCGTCGAAGCCGTCATACGAAGGGGCCTGCAAGAACAGCGTTTTCATGAATGCTCCGGTAGCCTGCATAGTTCGTTTCGATACAACGATTCAGTCAAAAAACCGCGGGCCGCCCTGCCGGCGCCCGCCTCTCTGTCATGTCGCGCCGCGCGGCATCGCCGCACAGCGCGTCTCGGCCCTCGGGCCGGGTTCGTCCGGGAGCGGCCCTAGCGGCCGTCCCCCCCTTCCACGGCCGCCGCCGCGCGTTCGCCGCCGACGACCGTCATCCTTGCGCCGCGCCACACGACGTGCGTGCCGAACACCGCCGCGAGCCACTCGAGCGCGAGCAGCGTGTCGCGCACCGCGACGAGCGGCAGGTCGCGCCAGAACGCGCGCCAGCCGTCCTCGCCGCGCGCGTGCAGCACGAGCCGCCCGAATGCGCCGACGGCGGCCGCCCCGCCCGCCAGCGTGCCGGCGAAAGTTCCGTCGAGACGCAGCGCGAGCGCCGCGCCAATCGCGAGCCACGGCGCGGTAAATGTGATGAACAGGAACGCGAAGCCGGCCGGGTTCAGCGACCGGATCGTACGCAGCCAGCGCGTCTCGCGGTGCCACAGCGGCCCGAACGACGGCTCGATCACGTCGGTCGCGACGTCGACCTCCGACAGCACGGTGCGCCGCCCGAGGCGGCGCGGCAGTTCGGCGAGCCAGAAATCGTCGGCCAGCTCGTCCTTCAGCGCGAGAAAGCCGCCGATCCGGTCGAGCGTGTCGCGCGTCAGCGCGAGCGTCGCGCCGAAGCCGAAGCGGCTCGAGCGGCCGAGGTGCGTGATCCGCACCGACGGCGCGAACCAGGCGTCGACGAACTGCGCGCCGATCCGCGTCCAGAACCCGCCGACGCTGCGCGCATGATACAAGCACGTGACGACGCCGACCGACACGTCGGCGAGCGGCGCCGTCACGCGCTCCAGATAATCGGGCTTCACCGCGATGTCGCTGTCCGCGATCACGATGCGGCCGTACTTCGCGCGCTCGGCGAGATTGATCAGGTTGCTGACCTTCAGGTTCTTGCCGTGCACGCGCGAGTCGACCACCAGCGTGATGTCGCACTCGGGATAGTCGGCACGCAGCCGCTCGACGACGGCAATGGCCGGATCGGCCGCCGACGCGACGCCGAACAGCACTTCGTGGCGCGGATGGCGCTGCTCGCAGAAGGTCGCGAGGTTTTCGTACAGGTGCGGCTCCGCGCCGCACAGCGGCTTGAGCACGCTGACCGGCTCGTAGCCGTCGCGCGCGGCCGTGCGCGGCATGCGCGGCTGCGGCGCGAACGCGGCGACGAGCGCATAACCGGCCGCGGCCAGCGTGAACGCGATCAGGAGCCAGTCGAGCAGCGTTGCGGTCGGCGTCATGCGCGACGCCTCCCGGCGACCTGAACGCCACGGCGAACGCTTGAGCGTGATTGAGCGTGATGCGGTATTCGGACAGCGACGAACGCGGGCACGACCCGACTCCTTGTTCCAGCAGCGTCTGTATATGGGGGAGGCACGACCCGCTTTCGGGTGTTGCCATGCCCGGC
Source organism: Burkholderia sp. MS455 (assembly GCF_016899445.1). NCBI lineage: Bacteria > Pseudomonadati > Pseudomonadota > Betaproteobacteria > Burkholderiales > Burkholderiaceae > Burkholderia > Burkholderia sp. MS455. The sequence goes on along the minus strand of NZ_CP041779.1, from coordinate 1,167,500 downwards.
TTCGTATGGCGCATCTCCGCGCGACGCCCGGACGGGGATGCGGGAAGACTCGAATGGCTACCATCGGCACAACATGGGCAGGCGCCGGATTTTATCAGCCTGCGGCACCCCGCGCTCGGCACTACGAGAAACGGACTGGTGCAATTTCAGCAAAGCTGTGCGGCCGGCGAACCATTCAGGCGCAACCGCGTTTACGTTAGCGTAAGCACTTTGCAGGCGTATTGCAGTCTTGAAAATCAAACGTTTCGTGCAAATTTGTCGGTCGATGCGGATTCACGTCCAATTGCCGTAAAGATTGGTAATTAACCGGCGATTAGATTGATTTTTGCAACAATCATCGAATGCGCCCCTGCGTCCCTGCGACGCGCATGGGTATCGGCGCGCGCCCAGCACGTTCCGGAACCCTTTGGCAAAATCCTTGGCATTTGTTGCGTAAGCGCATCACCGCGCGCCCCTTTCGAAGGCCACCCGATGACTCCGTTTTCCGTACTCGATCTCGCCCCCATTCCGGCCGGCGCCGACGCCTCGCAGGCTTTCCGCAACACCGTCGATCTCGCGCAACACGCGGAACGCTGGGGCTACCAGCGCTACTGGCTCGCCGAGCATCACAACATGCCCGGCATCGCGAGCGCGGCGACCGCCGTCGTGATCGGCCATGTCGCGGGCGCCACGAAGACGATCCGCGTCGGGTCCGGCGGCATCATGCTGCCGAACCACGCGCCGCTCGTGATCGCCGAGCAGTTCGGCACGCTCGCGTCGCTGTATCCGGGGCGCATCGATCTCGGCCTCGGCCGCGCGCCCGGCACCGACCAGACCACGTCGCGCGCGCTGCGCCGCGACCTGATCGGCAGCGCCGACTCGTTTCCGGACGACGTCGCCGAGCTGCTGCGCTACTTCGCGGAGCCGGTGCCCGGCCAGCGCGTGCGCGCGGTGCCCGGCGCGGGGCTCGACGTGCCCGTGTGGCTGCTCGGTTCGAGCCTGTTCAGCGCGCAGCTCGCCGCGATGCTCGGGCTGCCGTTCGCGTTCGCGTCGCACTTCGCGCCGGACTACCTGATGCGCGCGCTCGAGATCTACCGCGCACAGTACCGGCCGTCGGCCGCATGGCCGAAGCCGCACGCGATGGTCGGCGTCAACGTGTTCGCGGCCGATACCGACGACGAGGCGCGGCGCCTGTTCACGTCGCTGCAGCAGCAGTTCATCAATCTGCGGCGCGGCACGCCGGGCAAGCTGCCGCCGCCCGTCGACGTGCTCGAGGCGAACGAGCTCGAACTCGCGAACGTCGCGCATTCGCTGTCGTTCGCGGCGGTCGGCTCGCGCGACACGGTGCGCGACAAGCTGCGCGACCGCATCGCGCAGACGGGGGCGGACGAATTGATCGTCACCGCGCAGATCTACGATCACGCCGCGCGGCTGCGCTCGTTCGAACTGGCCGCGCAGATCCGCGACGAACTCGCGAACGAAACGCGCTGACGGCGCGAGCGCGCCCCGCATCACTGCGGGTGCGCGGCCTCCAGAGCGTCGAGCAGCGCCTTGTGGAATGCATCCGGATCCTGGATCTGCGGTGCGTGACCGAGCGCCGGGAATTCGACTAGCTGCGCGCCGGGGATCGCCGCCTGCGTGCGCTTCGCGAGTTCCGGATAGCGGCCGAGCTTCGCATGCACGTCGGGCGGCGCGACATCCTTGCCGATCGCGGTCGTGTCCTTGTCGCCGATCATGAGCAGCGTCGGCACGCGGATCGCGCCGAGTTCGTAGACCACCGGCTGCGTGAGGATCATGTCGTATATCAGCGCGGAGTTCCACGCGACCGCGTCGCGGCCGGCGCCGCGATACATCCCGGCGAGCATCTGCACCCAGCGCTCGTACGACGGCGACCACTTGCCCGCGTAGTACGTGCTCTGCTCGTAGCGGCGGATGCCGTCGGCCGTCGTCTTCAGCTCGCGCGCATACCAGTAGTCGACCGACAGCGGCGGCACGCCGAGCGCCTTCCAGTCCTCCAGGCCGATCGGATTCACGAGCACGAGCTGGTCGGTCGCCTTCGGGTACATCAGTGCGTAGCGCATCGCGAGCATCCCGCCCGTCGAGTGGCCGACGATCGTCGCCGATTTCACGCCGATCGATTCCAGCAGCGCGTGCGTGTTGCGCGCGAGCTGCTGGAAGCTGTACTGGTAGCGATCGGGTTTCGACGATTTGCAGAAGCCGATCTGGTCCGGCGCAATCACGCGATAGCCGGCGCGGCTCAGCACGCCGATCGTGTCTTCCCAGGTCCCCGCGCAGAAGTTCTTGCCGTGCAGCAGCACGACGGTGCGGCCGTTCGGGTGCGCCGGCTGCACGTCCATGTAAATCATCTCGAGGGTTTCACGCTGCGACACGAACGCGTAGCGGTGCAGGGGTTCCGGGTAGGTGAAGCCTTCCAGGCGCGGGCCGTACGCCGGCCCGTCGTTGCCGGCGGGCACCGGGGCGGCCTCGGCGGCGGCGTTCGCGCATGCGAAGGCAACGCCCGCGCCGAGCAGGGCGGCGCGCGCGACGGACAACATCTTGCAAATCGAAGGCATGGCGGTCACGGTGATTGGAAACGCACGCGGGCAGCCGGACGGCGCCGCGCCCCGCGATTCTACGCGGTCGGCTGACGACGGCGCGCAACACTCGGTGGCCGCGCGACTTCCGCGTGCGCGACGAACTCGGGTATCGTGTGACGTGACCCTGAAACGCCTGCAGGCGGATTCCCATGAAAAACGTCCTCAGCATTCAGTCGCACGTCATCTACGGCCATGCCGGCAACAGTGCGGCCGTGTTCCCGATGCAGCGCCTCGGCGTCAACGTCTGGCCGCTCAATACCGTCCAGTTGTCGAACCACATGCAGTACGGCCACTGGGCCGGCAGCGCGATCGATGCCGCGAAGATGGAGCAGCTCGTCGACGGGATCGCCGCGATCGGCGCGCTCAAGCGCTGCGACGCCGTGCTGTCCGGCTTCCTCGGTTCGCCGCCGCAGGCGCGCGCGGCAGTCGAGATCGTCCGCACGGTGAAGGCGATGAATCCGGACGCGTGGTACTTCTGCGATCCGGCAATGGGCCAGACGGGCGGCATCCGGCCCGAGCCCGGCGTCGAGGAATTCATGGTCCAGGAGGTGCCCGCGCTCGCGGACGGCATGTCGCCGAACCACACCGAACTGCAAAAGCTCGTCGGGCGGCGCATCGAGACCGTCGCCGAAGCCGTCGACGCGTGCCGCGCGCTGATCCGCCGCGGCCCGCAGATCATCCTCGTCAAGCACCTGCACGACCGCAACAGCCCGGCCGACCGCTTCAACATGCTCGCGGTCACTGAAACCGAAGCGTGGATCGGCCAGCGTCCGTTATACGCATTTCCGCGCCATCCGGTCGGCGTCGGTGACCTCACCAGCGCGGTGTTCGTCGCGCGCCGGCTGCGCGGCGACTCCGTGCGCGCCGCGTTCGAGCATACGCTCGCGGCCGTGCACGCGGTCGTGAAGGCCACCTACGATGCGCGCCGCTACGAACTCGAACTCGTCGCCGCGCAGGACGAGATCGCACGCCCGAGCGAATGGTTCGGCGCGTGGGTGACGGACGCCTGACGCGCCCGAACCGACCTCCGCTTCGCCGGCGCGCATGCGCGCCGCCCTGCTTTCCTGCTTTCCTGCTTTCCTGCTTTCCTGCTTTCCTGCTTTCCTGCTTTCCTGCTTTCCTGCTTTCCTGCTTTCCTGCTTTCCTGCTTTCCTGCTTTCCTGCTTTCCTGCTTTCCCTGCCGTCCTGCTTTCCCTGCCGTCCTGCTTTCCCTGCCGTCCTGCTTTCCCTGCCGCACCATAACCGCCGGCGATACGCATCCCGATGCCGGTCCGATGCATGTGCAAACGATTCCGGACTTCACATGAATGACACCGATTCCTCGCTATGCTCGCGTCGGCACGCCCCCGCGCAGCCGCATCCTGCGACCCGGACGCGCCCTTCCCGTAGGTCCCGCCAATCGGCTCCCCTCTTTACCGCACGATAACGACCATGACCCGATCGAACCGTCGTGACTTCCTGCGCGTCGCCGCCGGCACTGCCGGCGCCGCCGCGCTGAACCTGTTTCCGCCCGTGATCCGCGATGCGCTTGCGATTCCCGCAAACCGCCGCACCGGCACGATCCGCGACATCGAACACATCGTGATCCTGATGCAGGAGAATCGCTCGTTCGACCATTACTTCGGCACGATGCGCGGTGTCCGCGGCTTCGGCGACCCGCGCGCGCTGCGTCTCGCGAACGGCAAGTCGGTGTTCCACCAGCCGGTCGGCCCGGCCGAGCTGCTGCCGTTCCACCCCGGCGCGGACAAGCTCGGCCTGCAGTTCCTGCAGGACCTGCCGCACGGCTGGCAGGACATGCACGCCGCGTGGAACAAGGGCCGCTACGATCAGTGGGTGCCGAACAAGGGCACCACGACGATGGCTTACCTGAAGCGCGACGACATCCCGTTCCATTACCAGCTCGCCGACGCGTTCACGATCTGCGATGCGTACCACTGCGCGATCCCGAGCTCGACCGACCCGAACCGCTATTACATGTGGACGGGCTACGTCGGCAACGACGGCACGGGCGGCGGCCCGGTGCTCGGCAACGAGGAAAAGGGCTACGGCTGGAAGACCTATCCGGAAGTGCTCGAACAGGCCGGCGTGTCGTGGAAGATCTACCAGGACGTCGGCACGGGGCTCGACGCGAACGGCTCGTGGGGCTGGACGCAAAACCCGTACATCGGCAACTACGGCGACAACGCGCTGCTCTACTTCAACCAGTACCGCACCGCGCTGCCCGGCACGCCTCTGTATGAGAAAGCGCGCACCGGCACCAACATCAGCGCGGGCGGCACGCTGTTCGACGTGCTGCAGCAGGACGTGAAGAACGGCACGCTGCCGCAGGTGTCGTGGATCTGCGCGCCGGAAGCGTATTCCGAGCACCCGAACTGGCCCGCGAACTACGGCGCGTGGTACATCGAGCAGGTGCTGAAGGCGCTCGTGTCGAATCCCGAAGTATGGAGCAAGACCGCGCTGTTCATCACGTACGACGAAAACGACGGTTTCTTCGACCACGTGCCGCCGCCGTTCGCGCCGCAATCGCGCGACAACGGGCTGTCGACCGTCGAGACGACCAACGAAGTGTTCGCCGGCGACGCGTCGCACATGGCCGGCCCGTACGGGCTCGGGCCGCGCGTGCCGATGCTCGTCGTGTCGCCGTGGACCAAGGGCGGCTGGGTCTGCTCGCAGACCTTCGATCACACGTCGCTGCTGCAATTCATCGAGGCGCGGTTCGGCGCGCAGTATGCGGTCACCGCGGCCAATGTGTCGCCGTGGCGCCGCACGGTGTGCGGCAACCTGACGTCCGCGTTCGACTTCTCGACGCCCGACGCAAGCTGGCCGCAGCTCCCGGACACGACCGGCTACGCGCCGCCCGACCGCAATCGTCACCCCGACTACATCCCGGTGCCGCCGGTCGTCCAGCATCTGCCGAAGCAGGAACACGGCCTGCGTCCGGCGCGCGCGCTGCCGTACGAACTGTTCGTGCACGGGCGGATCGACAACGCGAGCGGCCAGTTCCGGCTGACCTTCGCAAACACCGGCGCCGCCGGCGCGGCGTTCCAGGTCCAGGCGCGCAACCGCGTCGACGGCCCGTGGGCCTACACGGTCGATGCCGGCAAGCGGATCTCCGACACGTGGAGCCCCGCGCCGTCGCTCGGCCTGTACGACCTCGACGTGTACGGCCCGAACGGCTTCTACTGCCACTTCCGCAGCCCCGCCGCGTCGGCGGTCGGCCCCGCGAGCGTCAACCCCGAGGTGATCTACGGCTACGACGTCGCGAACGGCAACATCACGCTGCGCCTGATGAATCGCGGCCACAAGGCCGTGCGGCTCAAGGTCACGAACGCTTACGGCCACGGCCACGCGCGCACGTTCGACCTCGCACCGGGCGCGCGGGTCGACGACTACTGGGACCTGCGCGGCAGCCACGGCTGGTACGACCTGACCGTCAGCGACGGCAAGCCGCTCGGCTTCCAGCGCCGCTTCGCAGGCCACGTCGAGACGGGCCGCCCGAGCACGAGCGACCCGGCGATCCGCACGACGTCGTCGCACAGCGACGCCGAGGCCGCATCGGACGCGCTGTCCGACTGACGGTGTCCCACACGCGGCGCGGCCCCGGCGGGCCGTGTCGCGTCTTGGCCCGCGCCGCTCCCCCTCCTCCCCGCCCGTTCCGTTCGCGACGGGAAACTCCCGATACCGGCCGCCACCGCACGCGCGGAAGCTGTGCGCAAATCCTCATCGAATGCGCGGCAAATTGCCAAGACCCGTGCATATCGGCGACCTATAAATCGAGGCGATCGGGGCTCTTCGCGGAGCCTGACGGGAGATTCTTCCGAGGATCACGATGCCGACCTCCCCGCCCGATTCCGAGAAGCGGTCGAACCGCCCGCCCGTCGCACGCGCCTGGCCCGCCCGAGCGCGTGCGGTACCCACTCGCAGGTATCGAACAAGAGGAACCACATGAAATTCCGTCATTCCCTGCTGTCGGTGTCGATTGCATCCGCGCTGGCCCTCCTCTCGCAACAGGCCGCCCGGGCCGCCGACGCAACCGATGTGAAGGTCGGCTTCGCCGCGCCGCTCACGGGCGTGAACGCCGGCTACGGCAAGGACCTGCAGAACGGCGTGCAGCTCGCGCTCGATGACGCCGCCGCGCAGAAGGTGCAGATCGCCGGCAAGCCCGTGCACTTCAATCTCGTCGTGCAGGACGACCAGGCCGACCCGCGCATCGGCGTGCAGGCCGCGCAAGCGCTCGTCGACCAGAACGTGTCGGTCGTGGTCGGCCACTTCAACTCGGGGACGACGATTCCGGCGTCGGTCGTCTACGACAAGGCCGGCATCCCGGTGATCGATCCGGCCGCGACCAACCCGACGCTCACGTCGCGCGGGCTCGCGAACATGTTCATGGTGATCGCGACCGACGGCCAGAACGCCGGCAACGCGGGCAAGTATGCGGTCGACGTGACGAAGGCGAAGCGCATCGCGATCATCGACGACCGCACCGCGTTCGGCCAGGGCGAGGCCGACGAATTCGAGAAGGCCGTGAAGGCTGCCGGCGGCACGATCATCGGCCGCGAGTTCACCAACAACCAGGCGGTCGACTTCCGCGCGCAGATCACGAGCCTGAAGGGCAAGAACCCCGACCTGATCTTCTTCGGCGGCCTCGATTCGCTCGCCGCGAACTTCGTCAAGCAGATGCGCCAGCTCGGGCTGAACGCGCAGTTCGTCGGCGGCGGCGGCGTGAAGGACAACGAGTTCATCAAGATCGCGGGCCCGGCTGCCGAAGGCGCGATGGCGTGGGAATACGGCCGGCCGCTCGACGAACTGCCGCAAGGCAAGGATTTCGAACAGCGCTTCAAGAAGCGCTTCGGCGTCGACGTGCTGTCGTACGCGCAGTTCGGCTACGACGCGGCCTGGGCGGCGATCAAGGCGATGCAGGCGGCCGGCTCGACCGACCCGAAGGTCTATCGCCCGGTGCTCAAGAAGGTCGACTTCGAAGGGGTCACCGGCCGCATCTCGTTCGCGAACGACGGCTCGCTGAAGAGCGGGATGTCGACGCTGTACCAGGTGAAGAGCGGCGCGTGGAAGACGATCGTGACGAAGGGAGGCTGATCGGCGGTGTCGGCGGCCGGCGGCGGAAACGCCGTCCGGCCCCGGAGACCGGCGAAGTTACGCCGATCTCGTATGACGACTGATGTTGGCGCGATGCAATCGGGCCCGCGGCAACGCGGGCCGCACTGCCCGGCGCATCAATTGGCCTGTGTGTCGCGCTCGGCCTCGGCCGCCTCGTGCGCGCGGCGCAGCCGCTCGCGGCTGTTGGTGAGGTGTGTGCGCATCGCGGCGCGGGCGGCCTCCGGGTCGTGGCGCGCGATCGCCTCGTAGATATCCTCGTGCTCGTGATTCAGCCGGCCGACGTAGCGCTCGAGATCGTCGCCGGCAAAGCGCGCCGAATTCACGCGCGTGCGCGGGATGATCGACGTGCCGAGCTGCGTCATGATGTCGACGAAATAGCGGTTGCCGGTGGACTGCGCGATCTGCAGGTGGAACTGGTAGTCGAGCTGCGCCGTGTCGCGGCCGCCGCCCGCCCCCGTCGCGATCGCGTCGAGCGCACGCCGCAGCGCGGCGAGGTCGGTATCGTTCGCGCGCTGCGCGGCGAGGCTCGCGCACTCGCTCTCGAGGCTGATGCGCAACTCGAGCACCGCGAGCACGTCGCGCAGCGTCGTGATCGTCGCGGGATCGATGCCGAGCGCCTGGCGGCGCGACGGCTCCAGCACGAAGCTGCCGATACCGTGGCGCGTTTCGACGAGGCCGCTCGCCTGCATCCGGGAGATCGCCTCGCGCACGACCGTGCGGCTCACGCCCTGCGCCGCCATGACTTCGGTTTCGGTCGGCAGCTTGTCGCCGGGACGCAGCGTGCCGTTTTCGATCTGCGCGGTCAGCGCGTCGACGACATCTTGTGCGAGGCTGCGTGCGCGACGGCGCGGCGCTGCGGGAAACGTAGGCACGGACATGAGGCCGGTTCCTTTTTGAATGATCGTAATGTGGGCCGAGGGTTTACGCGGGGTTTGAGCGAAAGCCGATGATTCATTATACTGCGTCACAAGTCATCCGACGACTGATGATATACGCACGGTTCTCCTGTCGACTCAAGCCGGCGTTCCGGCGCCTGCTGGTCCCATGCGTTACGATCAGCCAGCGTTCGCGTTCTGCGCTTCGCTGGTCCGGTTGTCGCTCCCACCCCGCTCCGGGTTTGCTGTCGACATGCGGGCCTTGCGCGCCGCGCACGTCGGTTGTCGAATGATCGCACCTCCCGCCGCGCGCGGCAAAGCTTTTGCCGCACGGCATTGCCCACCCTTTCGCCATCGCCGCCCATGAACGCCGCCACTGCCTCGCCTTCCCACGACACGCCGCGCATCGTCGACCTGCAAGCGATTCCGGTCGCCGGCCACGACAGCATGCTGCTCAACCTGAGCGGCGCGCACGGCCCGTTCTTCACCCGCAACCTCGTGATCCTGAAGGACAGCGCGGGCCGGACCGGCGTCGGCGAAGTGCCGGGCGGCGAAAGCATCCGCCGCACGCTCGACGATGCGCGCGCACTCGTCGTCGGCCAGCCGGTCGGCAATTACCACGCGGTGCTCAACGACGTGCGGCGCACCTTCGCCGACCGCGACGCGAGCGGCCGCGGGCTGCAGACCTTCGACCTGCGCACGACGATCCACGCGGTCACCGCGCTCGAAGCCGCGCTGCTCGACCTGCTCGGCCAGCATCTCGGCGTGCCGGTCGCCGCCCTGCTCGGCGAGGGCCAGCAGCGCGAGCGCGTCGAAATGCTCGGCTACCTGTTCTACGTCGGCGACCGCACCAAGACCGCGCTGCCCTATCGCGACGGCAGCGGCGCGACCGACGACTGGGCCCGCGTGCGCGACGAGCCGGCGCTGACGCCCGAGGCGGTCGTGCGGCTCGCCGAGGCCGCGCATGCGCGCTACGGCTTCAACGACTTCAAGCTGAAAGGCGGCGTGTTCGAAGGCGCGAGCGAGATCGAGGCCGTGACGGCGCTCGCCGAACGCTTCCCCGACGCGCGCGTGACGCTCGATCCGAACGGCGCGTGGTCGCTCGACGAGGCCGTGCGGCTGTGCCGCGACCAGCATCACGTGCTCGCCTATGCGGAAGATCCGTGCGGCGCGGAGAACGGTTACTCGGGCCGCGAGGTGATGGCCGAATTCCGTCGCGCGACGGGATTGCCGACGGCGACCAACATGATTGCGACCGACTGGCGGCAAATGGGTCACGCGGTGCAGCTTCAGGCTGTCGACATCCCGCTCGCCGATCCGCACTTCTGGACGATGCAGGGTTCGGTGCGCGTCGCGCAGATGTGCCGCGACTGGGGTCTCACGTGGGGCTCGCACTCGAACAACCACTTCGACGTATCGCTCGCGATGTTCACGCATGTCGCGGCCGCCGCGCCGGGCCAGGTCACCGCGATCGACACGCACTGGATCTGGCAGGACGGCGAACGGCTGACGCGCGAACCGCTGAAGATCGAGAACGGGCTGGTGGAAGTGCCGAAGCGGCCGGGGCTCGGCATCGACATCGACATGGATGCGGTCGCGATCGCGCACGAGCTGTACAAGCAGCACGGACTCGGCGCACGCGACGACGCGGCGGCCATGCAGTATCTGATTCCGGGGTGGACGTTCAACAACAAGCGCCCCTGCCTCGTGCGCTGAGCACGGACGGCCCGGGCGACGGCCTCGCCCGGCCGGGACGAAGTCCGAAGGAATGATGCAGTTCGAGGCCGACCCGGCTGATGTCGGGCTGGAGAGGCGGTGCAGGTGGAACGAGATCCGGACGGTTGCTTGCGGCTATGCCGGACCAGCCGAGCCGCACCTGGCCGGCCGCACCTGGCCGGCTAGCGCTACGCGGCCAGCCCTAGCCGGCCGCCCCAATCCCCCGCGCCATCCCCGATGCGGCGAACACGATGACGACCAGCAGCACGGCCTGCCAATGGCCGATCCGCACATAGGTGCGCGCGCGGCCGATGTCGGGCATCTGCTGCCGCCGCGCGGCGACACGCCAGCGGATCAGCCCGAGCATCGGCACGACCTCGAGCAGCAGGATCATCACAAGCGCGGTCATCTTCAGATGAAAGAGCGGTTCGTGCAGGTAGTACGCGGTGCCTTTCTCGAAACCGCCGAACGCGCGCATCAGCCCCGTCACGATCAGCACGAGCGCCGACAGCCCCCAGGCAGCATCGGCCTTGAATACGCCGGGCAGGTCGGCCGCCTGCGCCGACGCGATGAGCCGACGCAACGCGCGGTTGCGCCCCGCGATCGCGGCAAACGCGACGGCGAACGCGCTCAGGTGAATGGCAGCCAGCAACCAACGGACGATCATCGTGCCTCCTTGTCGCCCGCGCCCGGTGCGCGAGCCGTGTCAGACGATCTGCTTGAGCGCCGCGTCGAGCGCGAGCACCGCGACGCGGTCGCCCTCGGTCGCAAGCGGCGCGCGCATCACGATCTGCCGGTTATGGCCGACGGCTGCCGGCGAATCCCACAGCAACTCCACCTTCGGCCGCCGGAACAGGCCGCCGCCGCGTGGCGGCACGGCCGCCGGCTGCACGTCCGGCGCGCCCTGATCACCCGCGACGGGCGCCGCCCGGCCAGGCCAGCGCACCGACAGCTCGCGCGCGTCGTACTGGCCGACCTTGCGGCTTTCCATCCAGACGATCGCGGTACGCGTCAGCACGTCGAGCGAAATCGCGTAGCGGCCGACCGCGAAGCGGCGTGCCGCCACGTTGGTCCGCCACAGCGGCCGCGGACGGCAGATCCAGACGATCGCCGCATAGAGCGCCGGCGCGGCGACGAGCCAGCCGTTGGTCGCCGTCACCGCATGCAGCGCGCGGCGCCAGCCGGCCGCCCATGCGAACGCGCCGACCGACCAGACGGCGAACAGGAAGCCGATCAGCGCGAAGACGCGCAGCGCCTGGCGCAGCCATTGCGGCAACGGATGAAACGGCCGCTCGGCGCGCGCGACGGCACCCGGCAACGCGAGCAGCAGGAAGATCAGCACGAGGTAGACGAACGCCCACGGCGACGACACCATCGCCGACAGCGACGCCCGATAGCCCATCTGGGACATCGAGAACAGCCAGCGCGCGAGCAGCACGAGACCGATCGCGCGCAACGCGAAGATCACGCCGGCGCCCGGGGCCGGCGCTGCGCGCGTGGTTTTCGTTCTCGCCAAGACAGCTCTCCTCTGGATGATCGTGCGGGGCCGGATTTCACGGCACGGCCATTATAGGGACATTACCGCCTGGACAGACTGCCGGATGGCATGCCCGGCCGCTTCATGGGCCGTTCGCGGCGTCGGGCGCGGCGAGAATACAACAGATCCGCGCCGCGGATGTGACAACGCCCCGCCGGGAACCCGGACGGGGCGTCGATGACGGCCGCGCGCCGCCGTGCGGCGGCGGCCGGCGAATCAGCTTGCGTTGACTTCGCGGAGCACGGTGCGGCGCTTCTGGCGCAGCAGTTCCTCGTAGCCCTTCACGTAGTTCTGCGCCATCACCTTCGACGAGAAGCGTGCTTCGAACGCGGCGCGGACCTTCTCGCGCGGCAGCGTATCGAGGCGCTTGAGCGCCGCGACGGCCGACAGTTCGTCTTCGACGACGAAGCCCGACACGCCGTTGTCGATCACTTCCGGCACCGAGCCGCGCTTGAACGCGATCACCGGCGTGCCGCATGCCATCGCCTCGATCATCACCAGGCCGAAGGGCTCCGGCCAGTCGATCGGGAACAGCAGCGCGTGCGCGTTGCCGAGGAATTCGGTCTTTTCGGACTCGCTGATTTCGCCGATGTACTCGACGTGCGGCAGCGCGAACAGCGGCTTGATCTTCTCTTCGTAGTACGCGCGGTCGGCCTTGTCGAGCTTCGCGGCGATCTTGATCGGCAGGCCGGCCTGCTCGGCGATGCGGATCGCCGTGTCGACGCGCTTCTCCGGCGAAATGCGGCCGAGGAACGCGAGATAGCTCGGCTTCACGTTCGGGATCGGCGTCAGCAGGTTTTCCGGCAGGCCGTGATAAACGGTCGACAGCCAGTTCGCCTGCGGCAGCGGGATGCGCTGGTTGTCGGAGATCGACACGACCGGCACGTCGCTGAATGCGTTGAAGATCGGCTGCAGTTCCGGCAGGTCGAGACGGCCGTGCATCGTCGTCAGATGCGGAACCGGCTGGCGCGAGAACAGCGAGAACGGGTAGTAGTCGATGTGGCAGTGCAGGACATCGAACTCTTCCGCGCGGCGGCGCACCTGCTCGAGGAGCAGCATGTGCGGTGCCATCACGTCGCGGATCGTCGGGTCGAGGCGCAGCGCCTGCGGCCAGCACGCTTCGAGCTTCGCGGAGGTTTGCGAATCGCCGCTCGCGAAGAGCGTGACGTCATGCCCCATCTCGACAAGTGCTTCGGTGAGATAGGACACCACTCGCTCGGTACCGCCGTACAGCTTCGGGGGAACTGCTTCGTGCAACGGAGCGATTTGGGCGATTCGCATGCGTAACTCCTAAAAAATCGGCTAAAAACCAGGTTGGGTCGGCAACCTGCCGGCGGTCTCCGGGCTGGATGCATTTCGTCCGAAAAATCGGACGAATCAGCCTGCCGGGGGCGTCGAACCCGCGCTGCTCGAGGAGCGTCGGCGACGCGACAGGCATAGAACGTTTGAAACGAAGACCCGTTGACAGGGGTTCGTAAAAAAACCTGGAATCGAACCCGGAGCCGATTATCTAGGGTTAATCCCGATACGGCGCACAACATTTCAAACACTTTACTTTGTTACAAAGGCGCAACACTTTGCAACCCGCGGACTCGGGTGTCCGTTCTAGAGTGGAAGGCCCTTTTGGCGATCCTGGTCACCCGTGACTGCCGGCAGCTTGATTCCGGCACATGAGGCAGGACGGGATGCCGGATTTTATCTCAAAATAGATCGCGAGCCCCTGGCCAAGGCAAGATTCGCGCAGCGCAACGCATGCGTTGTTTACAATGCCGGATTATTCAGTCCGGGCGAACGCCGGCATGCGATCCCGCCGCAACGCTCAACCACCGAATCACCGCACGCATATTTTGGAATCTCTCACCCCTGCCCAGCGCAACGCCCACAACGCGAAGCTGTCGAGCTACGCGCATCGGCCGATCGCGTTCCTGTTCCGCTACATCCGCCTGCATCCCGTGGCCCACCTCATCGTGCTCTGCAGCGTGCTGGCCGCCGTCGGCTGCGCGCTCGGCTCGCAATACGCGATCAAGCACCTGATCGACGTGCTGGCGACCGGGCGCCATCACCCGGGCCCGCTGTGGAGCGCGTTCGCGCTGCTCGTCGGGCTGATCGCGGCCGACAACCTGCTGTGGCGCGTCGGCGGCTGGGTCGCCGCGCACACGTTCGTCGCGGTCACCGGCGACCTGCGGCGCGACCTGTTCCAGTACCTGATCGGCCATTCGCCGACCTACTACTCGGAAAAACAGCCCGGCACGCTCGCGAGCCGCATCACGGCCACGTCGAACGCGGTCTACACGTCGGAGAACACGATGGCGTGGAACGTGCTGCCGCCGTGCATCGCGGTGATGGGCGCGATCCTGATGATCATCGTCGTCAATCCGCTGATGGCCGCCGGCCTGCTCGGCTGCTCGGCGGTGCTGTCCGTGATCCTGTTCAAGCTCGCCGGGCGCGGCTCGGCCCGCCACCATGCGTTCGCGGCAAAGGCCGCGGCGGTCGACGGCGAACTCGTCGACGTGATCGGCAACATGGGCCTCGTACGTGCGTTCGGGATGACGCTGCGCGAGCAGAAGCGTTTCGGCGCGACGGTCAAGGCCGAGATGGACGCGCGCCAGCAGAGCCTGCTCTATCTCGAGAAGCTGCGCCTGCTGCACGCGGTGATCACCGCGATGCTGTCCGCCGGCCTGCTCGGCTGGGCACTGTGGCTGTGGGACCAGGGCCGCGCGACGTCGGGCGACATCGTGCTCGTCAGCTCGCTCGGCTTCACGATCCTGCACGGCACGCGCGATCTCGCGGTTGCGCTCGTCGACGTCACGCAGCACGTCGCACGGCTGTCCGAAGCCGTGAAGACACTGCTCGAGCCGCACGGGATGCAGGACCGCTCCGATGCGCAGCCGCTGTCGGCCAAGGGCGGCCGCGTCGCCTTCGAGCGCGTGACGTTCGCGTATCCGCACCGCCGTGCGATCCTCGACCACTTCGATCTCCATATCGAACCGGGCCAGCGCGTCGGCCTGATCGGCAAGTCGGGCGCCGGCAAGTCGACCGTGCTCGCGCTGCTGCAGCGCTTCTATGACACGCAGGACGGCGTCGTGAAGGTCGACGGCCAGGACGTGAAGGCGATCACGCAGGACAGCCTGCGCCACGCGATCGCGCTCGTGCCGCAGGACATCTCGCTGCTGCACCGGACGATCTACGACAACATCGCGTACGGCCGCCCCGACGCGACCCGCGACGAAGTGCTCGCCGCCGCGCGCGACGCGCGCTGCGCGGAGTTCATCGAGGCGATGCCGGAAGGTTATGACACGATCGTCGGCGACCGCGGCGTCAAGCTGTCGGGCGGCCAGCGCCAGCGCATCGCGATCGCACGTGCGATCCTGAAGGATGCGCCGATCCTGCTGCTCGACGAAGCGACGTCTGCGCTCGACAGCGCATCCGAGGAAGCGATCCAGAGCGCGCTCGACCGCCTGATGGTCGGCCGCACGGTGATCGCGATCGCCCACCGCCTGTCGACGCTGCGCAACTTCGACCGGATCATCGTGATGAGCAACGGCAAGGTGATCGACGACGGCAGCCCCGAAGTACTGCGCAACCGCCCCGGCCTGTATCGCGACCTGCTCGCGAAGCAGCACGGCCGCCATCACGCGGCCCCCGACGGCAACGCGCCGACCGGCGAACGCGTGGCCTGACGCGTCCGCGCGCAGCCGATAAAAGAGCCGCAGTGCTTCACGCACTGCGGCTTTTTTTCATTGCATCGGGAACGGCCAGCCGGGATGACGCGGAATGCGCCGCGCGATGCGTCGGACCTACCGGCTAGCCATGCTGCAGATCGCGCAGGAAGTTGTCGCGCCACACCGACACGTTGTTCTCGCGAAGCTGCGCGATCATGTCCGCGTAACGCGCGCGCCGCTCGGCGAGCGGCATCGTCAGCGCCTGTGACAGCGCATCGGCCATCCCGTCGATATCGATCGGATTGACGATCAGCGCGCCCGTCAGCTCGCGCGCGGCGCCCGCGAAACGCGACAGCACGAGCACGCCCGGATCGTCCGGATTCTGCGCGGACACATACTCCTTCGCGACGAGGTTCATCCCGTCGCGCAGCGGCGTCACGAAACCCACGCGTGCGAGCCGGTACAGCGCGGCCAGCACCTGGCGGTCGTACTGGCGGTGAATGTAGAGGATCGGCGCCCAGTCGAGCTCCGCGTAACGCCCGTTGATGCGCCCCGACTCCGCTTCGAGCTGCAGGCGGATGTCCTGGTATGCGCGCAGGTCCGCGCGCGTCGACGGTGCGATCTGCAGGAACGACACGCGGTTGCGGATCGACGCCTGGTGTTCGAGCAGTTTCTCGAACGCGCGGAACCGCTCGACGAGCCCCTTCGAATAATCGAGCCGGTCGACGCTCATGATCAGTTGCCGCCCGCGCAGCGACGTCGCGAGCGTGCGTACGGCCTTGCCGTGCTCGCCCGCCTGCGCGAGCGTCGCGATCTCGTCCGGATATACGCCGATCGGATAGGCGGCCGCGCGCAGCGTCTGGCCGAACGCGCGCACGCGCACCGTATGGCCGTCGCGTTCGACCTCGCCGCCCGCCTCGAATTCGACGTAGTCGCAGAACGCGCGCAGGTCGGGCTCGGTCTGGAAACCGAGCAGGTCGAACGCGCACAGCGACTCGACGAGCTCGCGGTGCGGCGGCACGTTGACGAGCACCTGCGCGGCCGGAAACGGGATGTGCAGGAAGAAGCCGATGCGATTCTTCACGCCGGCCTCGCGCAGCGCGCGTGCGAACGGGATCAGGTGATAGTCGTGCACCCAGATCACGTCGTCGTCCTGCAGCAGCGGCACGAGCTGCTGCGCAAGCCATACGTTGACGCGGCGATAGCCGTCGAATTCGTGGCGGTCGTATTGGATCAGGTCCGCGCGGTAATGGAACGCGGGCCACAGCGTCGCATTCGAGAAGCCGCGGTAATACTGGTCGTAATCGCGGCGCGACAGGCCGACGGTCGCGAACGTCACGGGCCCGCGCTCCTCGATGCGGATCTGCGGCGCGCCGGAGGCGACGACCTCGCCGCTCCAGCCGAACCACATGCCGCCCGTCTCCTTCAGCGCATCGTAGACGCCGATCGCGAGGCCGCCCGCCGCCGGTTCGCCTTCCGAAATCGGGGCGACGCGGTTTGAAACGATGATGAGCCGGCTCATGCGTGCGGCAGCCCCGCGCCAAGCCAGCACGCGATCTGCTCGTGCAGCGCGTCGACCGAGTCGAGCCGCATGCGGGCGGACGTCTCGCCCGCGCCGACCTTGATCGACAGGCCGCCGCGCGCGTTGACCACCGCGAAGCCCTTCTCGTCGGTCAGGTCGTCGCCCGCGAACAGCGGCATGCGGCCCGCGAACGGCGGCTCGTCGAGGAACGCGGCCAGCGCACGCCCCTTGTCGACACCCTTCGGCTTGATCTCGAACACCATCTTGCCGGGCTGCAGCACATACGCATCCGCGTATTCGGCGACGAGGCGCTCGGCCGCTTCGCGCGCAACCGCCTCGCGCTCGGGCGCGTTGCGATAGTGCAGCGCGACGGCCGCGCCCTTGATTTCGAGCAGCATGCCCGAATGACGGTCGACGACGGCCGCGAGCTCGCGCTCGATGCGCAGCAGACGTTCGTCGTTGAAGCCGATGCGCTGCGTGTCGCCGTTCGCATCGCGGCGCTCCGCGCCGTGCAGGCCGGCGATCGGCAGGCCGGGCATCTTCAGGAACGTGTCGAGGTTGTCGATGCCGCGCCCGGACACGATCGCGACCGCGCCGTGCGAGCGGCGGCGCAGCTCGTCGAGCAGCGTCGGCAGCGACGGCGGAACGTGAATGCTGTCGGGCGTCGGCGCCAGTTCGACGAGCGTGCCGTCGAAGTCGAAGAAGAACGCGGTATCGGTCAGGGACAGGGAAGCCGGAACGGATTGCATCGATTCGATAATGTGAGGGGCGGCCGGCAAACGCCGGGCTGCCGCTGCGCGAATGGAATTGTGCGCATCTTACCGCGCCTGCGCATCGAGTTGGGCGAAACCGGCGCATCGCAAGCAGCGCGCCGCCAGCCGCGTCGACTGCGACATATTGCCCCGCTCGCCCGCGCCGTACCGGTTTCGAAAGGACGCAGGCGCGCGAATTGCGCTACAGTCGCAACCGCCTGCCGCGCGACGCATGGCGCCGCGCCGGCCGGCCACCATTCCGTCCGATCGAGCCCCAGGATGCCGTCTGCCCGTCCCGCGCCGCGCCGGCGCTTCTCCCGTTTCATCCGCACGGCCGCGGCCCTCGCCGCCGCCATGGCGCTCGCCGCGTGCACGCGCGACGAGCCGCGCTGGAACCTGACCAACGTCACCGGCCACCTGCCCGACCTGTCGTTCACGCTGACGGGCGGCGACGGCCATCCCGTCGAAGCCGATGCATTCCGCGGCCGCGTCGCGCTCGTCTACTTCGGCTACACGCACTGTCCCGATGTCTGCCCCGAAACGATGGCGCGGCTGATGGAAGTGCTCGCGAAGCTCGGCCCGCAGGCGAACGACGCGCGCATCCTGTTCGTCTCGGTCGATCCCGCGCGCGACACGCCGCAGGCGATGCAATCGTATGTCGCAGCGTTCGACCCCGCGCATGCGCGCGGCCTGACCGGCACCGATCGCCAGATCGAATCGCTCGCAAAGCGCTATCGCGTTGCGTACCAGATGGAAAAACGCGATCCGTCCGGCGGCTACGAAGTCACGCACAGCTCGGCCGTCTACATCTTCGACGCGAGCGGCCGCGCGCGCCTGCTCGCGACCGACCGCGACTCGCCCGACGCCATCGCCGCCGATGTGCGCCGGATCATCGACACCGCCCCCACTACCTGAATGCATTCCGACATGAAGACGAAAACGACCCTCAAGACGTTCGCCCTCCTCGCCGCGCTGTGCGCCGCCGCCCAGTCCTATGCCGCCGGCACGATCACCGCGCAGAACGCGTGGGTGAGGTGGCTGCCGAACAAGCTGCCGGCCGGCGGCTACGTGACGCTCGTGAACACGGGCGACAAGCCGGTCGATCTCGTCGATGTCGACAGCCCCGACTACGGGATGACGATGCTGCACCAGACCGTCTCGAACGGCTCGACGCAGAAGATGGAAATGGTCGACAAGCTGACGATCCCCGCGCGCGGCAAGGTCGACATCGCGCCGGGCGGCTATCACTTCATGCTCGAGGAGCCGAAACACGCGATCAAGCCGGGCGACACCGTGCACCTGCGCCTGAAATTCTCCGACGGCGAAACGGTCGACACGCCGTTCGCCGTGAAGTCGCCGGCCCAGGCGAAGTGATGCGCGCGCGATGAACCTCCTGTACTGGCTCGATCCGTGGGAACCGTCGCCGACCGTCGTCATCGCGGTGCTGACGGCTGCCGTGCTGTTCGCGCGCGGCATGAAGAAGGCGAAGGTGTCGCCGCTGCGGCAGTTCTCGTTCTGGTTCGGGCTGACGGCACTCTACATCGCGCTGCATACGCGGCTCGACTATTTCTTCGAGCACGAGTTCTTCCTGCACCGCGCGCAGCACCTCGTGCTGCACCACCTCGGGCCGTTCTTCATCGCGCTGTCCTATCCGGGCGCGGCGATTCGCGCGGGCATCCCGTTTCGCTGGCGGCAGCGCTTCGTGCGCCCCGCGCTCGCGTGGGCGCCCGTGCGCGCGACGCTCGACGTGGTGTTCCATCCCGTCGTCGCGGTCGTGCTGTTCGTCGGGCTGATCTATTTCTGGCTGCTGTCGCCGATCCACTTCATCGCGATGCTCGACTGGCGCCTCTATCGCGTGATGAACTGGAGCATGGTGATCGACGGGCTGCTGTTCTGGTGGCTCGTCGTCGATCCGCGCCCCGCGCCGCCCGCGCGGTTGTCGCCCGGCCGCCGGATCCTGATCGTCGTCGCGGCGATCCCGCCGCAGATCGCGCTCGGCGCGCTGATCTTCTTCACGCCGCACGAGCTGTATCCGATCTACTCGATCTGCGGCCGCGCGTTCACGTGGCTGAGCCCGCTGCGCGACCAGCAGATCGGCGGCCTGCTGCTGTGGATTCCCGGCTCGATGATGAGCGTGATCGGCGCGCTGATCGCGCTGCGGCACTGGCTGCGGCTGTCCGCGCGCGGGCGCCTGATCGGCGAACGGGCCGTGCAGCGCGCGGACCAGCCATCGGTGGCGCGCACCGCGCACTGACTGCCGGGCGCGTCGCGCATCACGCGCGCGTGCTGCTCATCCACACGTGCGGGATACCATCCTCGTCGTGCACGTCCGAACTCGGCGTGAAGCCGAATGCGCCGTAAAAGCGCTGCAAGTGGGCCTGCGCATGCAGGCTCACGGGCGTATCCGGCCACTGCGCGCGGATATGCTCGAGCGCGCGCGACAGCAGCCCGTTGCCGAGGCCCGCGCCGCGAAACGCGGCGGTCGTCAGCACGCGGCCGATGCGCACGTCGGTGTTCTGCGCATCGGGCAGCAGCACGCGCAGATAGCCGGCCAGACGGCCGGCCGGATCGTATGCGGCCAGGTGCCACGCGGCCTGGTCCGCATCGTCGATATCGTGATACACGCAGTTCTGCTCGACCACGAACACCGCGCTGCGCGCTTCGAGGATCGAGTAGATTTCGCGCGCCGTCAGCGCGTCGAAGGATTTCCAGCGCCAGTCGAGATCGGCGGCGCTCGAGGATGCGGCGGGTGCGGATGCGTTCATGTGCGGTCCTGATTCGGGCGCGCCGGCCGGCGCGCGGCAACCGCTGATTATGCCTCGAAGCACGCGCGACCGTCCGCCCGCGCGTAACGCCCGCGCGCAAAAAAGGCCCCGCATTGCGCGGGGCCTGTCCGTCATGCCGGCATCTTGCCGAAGCGGCCACTGTTGAAATCCTCGATCGCGGTACGGATCTCCGCTTGCGAGTTCATCACGAACGGCCCGTAACCGACGACGGGCTCGTCGATCGGCTCGCCGCTCAGGATCAGCAGCTTCGCGTCGCCGTTCGCTTCGATCTCGACGTCGCGGCCGTCGCGACCCAGTTGCACGAACTGCGCTTCGCGGGCGACCGTCTCGCCGTTCACCTGCACCGTGCCGCTCAGCACGACCACCGCGAGCGTGCGCCCGTCGGCGACCGGGAACCGCGCATGGCCGCCTGCCACGAGCAGCACGTCCCACACGTCGATCGGCGTGTGCGTGCGGGCCGCGCCGCGCCGCCCGTCGAGTTCGCCCGCGATGATCCGCGCACGCCCCGCGCCGTCCGGCAATTCGACCACGGGGATGTCCGCGTTCAGCAGCGTCTGGTAGCCGGGTGCGCCCATCTTGTCCGCGGCGGGCAGGTTCACCCACAGCTGCACCATCTCGAGCGGGCCGCCACGCTTCGTGAATGCCTCCGAGTGGAATTCCTCGTGCAGGATCCCGCTCGCGGCCGTCATCCACTGCACGTCGCCCGGGCCGATCACGCCGCCCGCGCCGGTCGAGTCGCGGTGCGCGACTTCGCCGTCATAGACGATCGTCACCGTTTCGAACCCGCGATGCGGATGCTCGCCGACACCGCGCGGAGCCGAAGCCGGCTCGAACGTCGCGGGGCCCGCGTAGTCGAGCAGCAGGAACGGGCTCAGGTGCGCGCCGTGAGACTGGTAGCTGAACATCGAACGCACCGGGAAACCGTCGCCGACCCAATGGCCGCGCGGCGCACTGTACACACCCTGGATCTTCTTCATTGCCCTCTCCAAATTGCGGCGAAACACGTGTTTCGCATCCTGAGCATGAATATAGAGGTGGAACGATCGATCCGGTAGACTGCCAAAATCGCACTCAGCGTTCCATTTCATGAACGATAAAGAACGAGATCTGAACGATCTCTACTATTTCGTGCAGGTCGTCGAGCATGGCGGCTTCGCGTCGGCCGGGCGCGCGCTGGACATGCCGAAATCGAAGCTGAGCCGTCGCGTCGCACTGCTCGAGGCGCGGCTCGGGATGCGGCTGATCCAGCGCTCGACGCGCCGCTTCACGGTCACCGACGTCGGCCAGACCTATTACGCGCATTGCCGCGCGATGCTCGTCGAGGCCGATGCGGCCGACGAGGCGATCGCGCTGCTGCACGAGGAGCCGCGCGGCATCGTGCGCGTCAGTTGCCCGATCGTGCTGCTCGATTCGCTGGTCGGCACGATGATCGCCGCGTTCATGGCCGAGTGCCCGCGCGTCGAGATCCACCTTGAAGCGACCAACCGGCGCGTCGACGTGGTCGGCGAAGGGATCGATGTCGCGATCCGCGTGCGCCCGCCGCCGCTCGAGGACAGCGATCTCGCGCTGCGCGTGCTGGCCGAGCGCGGCCAGTGCCTCGTCGCGAGCCCCGCACTGCTGCGCGAACATGGCGTGCCGGCCGTTCCCGCCGATCTCGCGCGTCTGCCGAGCCTCGATCACGGCGTGCCACAGTCCGCGCACGTGTGGCGGCTGCGCGGGCCCGACGGCGCTCAGGCCGAAATCCATCACCAGCCGCGCTTCGTGACGGGCGGCATGCTCGCGCTGCGCGCGGCGGCGGTCGCGGGCGTCGGTGTCGTGCAATTGCCGACGATGATGGTACGCGACGAGGTCGCGCACGGCGAACTGGCGACCGTGCTGCCGGACTGGGCGCCGCGCCGCGAGATCGTGCACGCAGTATTCGCGTCGCGGCGCGGGCTGCTGCCCGCGGTGCGGGCGCTGCTCGATTTTCTGGCGGAGCGGTTTGCCGGGCTCGAGCCCGATTGAGCGCGCCGCGTCACACGCAACCGCGCGCTGCAGACCGCACGCGCGTGCCGTAGACTGCGGGACGCGCATCGCGCATTTTGCGCATCGCGCATTTTCACAACCCCTATCGCTTTCCCGCCATGTTCACGCTGTCCAACGACCCCACCGCCTCCAAGGCCGATCAATATGCGACGCTTGTCGAGCAGGCACGTGCGCTCGTCGAGTCCGAACGCGACCTGACCGCGAACGCGGCGAATTTCTCCGCGCTCGTCTACCACTCGCTCGACCGCCTCAACTGGGCCGGCTTCTACTTCTTCGACGGGGCCGAACTCGTGGTCGGGCCGTTCCAGGGCAAGCCGGCGTGCGTGCGGATCGCGCTCGGCAAGGGCGTGTGCGGCACGGCCGCGCAGACGCGCGAGACGCAGGTCGTGCGCGACGTGCATGACTTCCCCGGCCATATCGCGTGCGATGCGGCATCGGAATCGGAAATCGTCGTGCCGCTGGTGGCCGGCGACGGCACGCTGATCGGCGTGTGGGACGTCGACAGCCCGGTCGCCGCACGCTTCGACGATGAAGACCGCAAAGGGATGGAAGCGCTGTGCCGCGTGTTCGTCGAACACGCATGGCAGAAAGCGCGCGGTTAAGCCGCGGTCTCGCGTCACGCAACAGGCAACCGCAGTCGCGGGTGAATCGTGCCGCGCGACCTCGAACGAAACAGGCCCTGCTGCGGGGCCCGTTCATTTGCGCCGCCGCGCCGCTGCGCCGCCTGACGCGGCGCACGGCACGCGTCAGGCCACGTGCGTGCCGGAAAGCGCCGCAAATGCCAGCGGCTTCGCATCGTCGGTCAGCACCTCGAAGCCCGTTTCCGTCACCACGACCATGTGCTCCCATTGCGCGGACAGCGAATGGTCCTTCGTGACGACCGTCCAGCCGTCCGGCAGCACGCGCGTGTCGCGCTTGCCCGCGTTGAGCATCGGCTCGATCGTGAAGATCATCCCCGGCCGCAGCGGCACGCCGGTGCCCGGACGGCCGTAGTGAAGCACCTGCGGCTCGTCGTGATACACGTCGCCGATGCCGTGCCCGCAGTACTCGCGGACCACGCTGAACCCTTCGCGATGCGCGACCTGCTGGATCGCGTAACCGACGTCGCCCAGCGTCGCGCCCGGACGCACCGCGCGGATACCCGCGTGCATCGCTTCGTAGGTTGCCGCGACGAGACGCCGCGCGAGTTCGCCCGGTTCGCCGACGAAATACATGCGGCTCGTATCGCCGTACCAGCCGTCCTTGATCACCGCGATGTCGAGGTTCACGATGTCGCCGTCACGCATCGGGCGTGACGACGGAATGCCGTGACAGACCACATGGTTGACCGACGCGCACAGGGTCTTCGGATAGCCGTGGTAGCCGATGTTCGCCGGTATCGCGCCGAGCACGTCGACGATGTATTCGCGGCAGCGCGCGTCCAGTTCATCGGTGGAGACGCCAGGCTTCACATGCTCGGCGATCATCGTCAGCACCTGCGACGCGAGCTTCGCGGCCTCGCGCGACTTGGCGATTTCCGCGGTGCCGCGGATCGGGATTTCGCGCTTCACCATTACGCCACCTGCTCGATGCCATGCGCGACCGGCTCTGCCGGAGCCACGTCGCCGCCCCGTGCTTCGGCCTCGATCAGCATCCGGCAGATGTCACCGTACGACAGCGCCGGATTGAGTTCCGCCAGCATCCCGACACGCAGCCAGTGTTCGGCCTGTGCGTTGATCGACCGACTCAACGCCGTGCTCGTCGAGCGCAGCCGTTCGTGCATGTGCTCGGAAATCTTGATGATGCCCATATATCCCCAATTAAACGAAACGTAGTCGATTCGTATATTACGCTGCGCGTGACTGCCGGGCAAGGCGTTCGGAGGCCATCGCGCCATCGGTCGGCCGCCGCCAATGCACCGTTGACACCGAATTCCAGTTTGCTGGAGAATTAATCCATCATGCAAGAATCAGTGACGACCGCTGCCGACGATACCGGCATCAACGAGCGCATCGCCCGGCGCGTGCGTGATCTGCGTACTGCTCGAGGCTACACGCTCGATGCGCTGGCCGCGCGCTCCGGCGTCAGCCGTTCGATGATCTCGCTCATCGAACGCGCGTCGGCCAGCCCGACGGCCGTCGTGCTCGACAAGCTCGCGGCAGGTCTCGGCGTGTCGCTGGCCGGGCTGTTCGGCGGCGACCGGGACGACACGCCCGCGCAGCCGCTGGCACGGCGCGCGCAGCAGGCCGAATGGCGCGATCCGGCGTCCGGCTATGTGCGGCGCAACCTGTCCCCGCCCGGCTGGCCGTCGCCGATCCAGCTCGTCGAGGTCGATTTCCCGCCCGGCGCGCGCGTCGCGTACGACAGCGGCGGACGCGAAAGCGCACTGCATCAGCAGATATGGATCATCAGCGGCCGCGTCGACGTCACGTTCGGCAGCGAGCTTCACGAACTTCACGAAGGCGACTGTCTGGCCATGCGGCTCGATCGGCCGCTGATCTTCAGCAATCCGTCGTCGCATGCCGCGCACTATGTCGTCGTGATCTGCGATGCATCCGCGGCCGGCGCGCGGAGCGCGTGATGCGCGCGCGTGTGCGCAACCCGTTCAAAACCAACCGGAGCCGTTATGAATTCCCCGAAACAGCGCGACGACGTGCGCCTGATCGATTGCAGCGAGGCCGAGCACGCAGCGGCCATCCTCGAGATCCTGAACGACGCGATCGTGAATTCGACCGCGCTGTACGACTACCGGCCGCGCCCGCCGGAAGCGATGGTCACGTGGTTTGCAACGAAGCGCGCGGGCGGTTTTCCGGTCGTCGGCGCGGTGGACGCGTCGGGCACGCTGCTCGGCTTCGCGAGCTGGGGTACGTTCCGCGCGTTCCCCGCGTACAAGTACACGGTGGAACACAGCGTCTACGTGCACCGCGACCAGCGCGGCCGCGGGCTCGGCGAACTGCTGCTGCGCGAAGTGGTCCGGCGTGCGCGCGAAGCGCAGGTGCACGTGCTGGTCGGCTGTATCGATGCAACCAATGCCGGGAGCATCGCACTGCATACGAAACTGGGATTCGTGCACTCGGGCACGATCACGGAGGCGGGATTCAAGTTCGGCCGCTGGCTCGATGCGGCGTTCTATCAGTTGAAGCTCGAAACGCCGGCGCAGCCGGTGGATGGCTGATCGCCCACTTGGCCGTTGCATCCGCAACGGCCAAGTGGGGCTTTTGTGTTATCGAAGCCACCAAACCATGGGTCACCGAGGAGTCCGGTTTCCATCAAGCCGTGGGCTGGAAGGTAGCGACCTTGTTCCGACCGGTTGCCTTTGCATAGTAGAGCGCCTCGTCGGCCGCCTTGATCACGGCGCTCGGCTCCCCCTCCTGATCCGGCGCCCAACTCGCCAGTCCGATACTGGCGGTGACGCGCCCGTATTCGCTTCCGGCGTGCTCGAGTGCCAGTTCGTCGATTGCCGCGCGAATCCGCTCGGCGATCTGGGCCGCCCCCGTCTGCGGGGTATCGGGGAGCAACACCACGAATTCCTCCCCGCCGTAGCGGGCCGCGGTATCTACCGGCCGGCGGATGTTTTCGCCGATGCAGCGTGCGACCGCGGTCAACGCGTCGTCGCCCGCCTGGTGGCCATAGATGTCGTTGTAGGCCTTGAAGCGGTCAACGTCGACGAACAGCAGCGAGAAAATGGAACTGGCCCGCCGTGCGCGACGCCACTCCCGGTCCAGCACTTCGCCAAAGCTGCGGCGATTGTTCAAGCCGGTGAGACCGTCGGTGCGCGCCAGCAGCACAAGCTCGGATTCCGCACGCATCCGTCGCCGCAGTTGCGCGCCGAGCATGAAGGACAGCGCAATAAACGCGGCGCCGAACGTCACCACAAGCGCACCGATCGTCACGGCGCGGTGCCGCCACGCCGCATAGATGTCCTGCTCGGCTTCCGCAACCATGATGATCAGCGGCAGCGTCGGTAGATGCTTGAAGTAGTAGAGACGGCGCACGCCGTCGATCGACGACGTTTCCGAGAACGAGCCCTCCGGGGCGGCTCCGAACCGTCGAAAGGTTGCCGCCTTGCTGATGTCGCGGCCGATGGTACGGACATCATATGGCTGGCGCATGACCATGACGCCATCCTTGCCGATCAGCGACATCGACCCATGCCGCCCCAGCGACAGCCCCGCGAACAGCTGGTGGAAATATTCGAGATTGATCGCAATCAGCGCGACGCCGGCAAACGACCCGTCCGGGTTCGAGATTCGCCGCGACAGCGCAATGCTGAGCATGCCGCTGCGCAGGCGCGACGCGAACGGATCGCTGACATAGAGCCCCACGTTTGGATTGTCGCGGTGAACGGTGAAGTACTTGCGATCGGCGAAATTGCCCTTGCGCGGAACGTCGTTGGCCGAATCCAGAATGATGTTGCCGTCGGCATCGAGCACCAGTTGCGAACCGAGAAATTGCGCGGTCATCGAGTTGTCGAACAGCACGCCGTGCCGCAGGGCCGGCGAAGCAGCCATCACGTCCGGCCGCTGCAGGCCATGGATCAACGCCTGCAAGGACAGGTCGTAGAGCTCGAAGTTGCGCTCGATGTCGCGCTCGGCAATCAGGCCGAGATTGCGCGAGGTCTCGCTGGCGCGCTCCAGTGCGTCGTGGCGGCTCTGGAACAGTTGCAGCACGCACAGGCCCATCAGCGCGCAGGCGATCACGATGCCGACTGCCACAATGGAGTAAGGTGCTGCCGTCCGGGGGTGCATGGGTCTCCTTACCGCATAAGTGTGCGCCCGCGCCGGGCGTGGTTTCCGCATACTAAATCGGACAGGCACATTTGCAAGTGCAGAGCGAAACGGATCGAAAGGCGAACCTCGCGCGACGGTGTCGGAGCCGCCGGCAAACCGGGGCAACAAAGTGACCTTATGTCCGATCCATGACAAGGCGTCACCCGATTCGATTGACGTGAATCGACGGACCAGGCCCCGCCGATGATCGAACACCATCTCGATGCGAAACCCGTCGAACGCGAGACGGAAAAAGAAAAGCCCCGCCGAAGCGGGGCTTTTCTTTTACTACCTGGAGGCGCGAGCCGGAGTCGAACCGGCCTAAACGGCTTTGCAGGCCGCTGCATAACCGCTTTGCTATCGCGCCAAAAGCGGACTGTCCGGATGCCGTGAAGGCAAGCGACAGATTTTTATTCGAGGACCGTAAGTCCATCAAATAAAAAGGGAAGCGTGGCTTCCCCATTACTTGGAGCGGGAGACGAGTCTCGAACTCGCGACCTCAACCTTGGCAAGGTTGCGCTCTACCAACTGAGCTACTCCCGCATTGTCCTGCATGTGCAGCGCTTTGCCGACCAACACGCTGCCGAAAAATCCTGGAGCGGGAGACGAGTCTCGAACTCGCGACCTCAACCTTGGCAAGGTTGCGCTCTACCAACTGAGCTACTCCCGCATTTGTCCTGCATGTGCAGCGCTTTGCCGACCAACACGCTGCCAGAAAAATCTGGAGCGGGAGACGAGTCTCGAACTCGCGACCTCAACCTTGGCAAGGTTGCGCTCTACCAACTGAGCTACTCCCGCGTATTGCTGCGCTACTGCTTCCCCGTCGCACTTACTTCGCCGTGCAGCGGAGAAGCGAGATTATGTCTAAGGCACATTCGTATGTCAAGGGCTTTTCCAGCCCTTTTTCCAAAAACCCGCGCCGCCGAACGCGTGGCGCGGGTCACGCGCCGCCGCGCTCGCGAATCTGCGGCCACGCAAGCTTCATGTAGTACAGCATCGACCAGATCGTCAGCACCGCCGCGAGATACATCAGCCACTCGCCCCACACGCGCGTGTCGATCGTCGCGACGCCGAGCGGCAGCGGCCCGTAGAACAGCAGCATCGGGATCGCGACCATCTGGCACGCGGTCTTGAACTTGCCGAGCTGGTTCACCGCGACGCTCTTCGACGCGCCGATCTGCGCCATCCACTCGCGCAGCGCCGAGATCGCGATCTCGCGGCCGACGATCACGAGCGCGATCGCCGCGTCGACCCGCGAAATCTGCACGAGGATCAGCAGCGCGGCCGTCACCATCAGCTTGTCCGCCACCGGATCGAGAAACGCGCCGAACGACGACGTCTGGTTCCACTTGCGCGCGAGAAACCCGTCGAACCAGTCGGTCAGCGCGGCGAGAATGAAGATCGCCGCCGCCGCGAGATTGCGGTGCGCGCCGCCCATCACCGTGTCCGGCAGATAGAACACGCCGACGACGAGCGGAATCAGCACGATCCGTACCCACGTCAGGAAAATCGGGAAATTGAACGGCATGGCATCCGGGACAGTAAAGGATTCGCAATTGTGCCGTGTCGACCGGCCTGCCACAAGAACGCGAAAACGCGGGCAAGGCAGCCGGCCGCACGGGCGCGTCAGTGAAGCTGCTTGTAGATCTGCTCGGCGAGCGCGTGCGAGATGCCCTCGACGCTCGCGAGTTCCTCGACGCTCGCGGCAACGACGCCGCGCAACCCGCCGAAGCGCGCGAGCAGCCGCTGCCGGCGCTTCGCGCCGACGCCCTCGAGTTCCTCGAGCCGCGACGTCTGGCGCGCCTTCGCCCGCTTCGCGCGCATGCCCGTAATCGCGAAGCGGTGCGCCTCGTCGCGAATCTGCGCAACGAGCATCAGCGCGGCGCTCTCCTTGCCGAGTTCGAGCGGCGTGCGGCCGTCCGCGAACACGAGCGTCTCGAGGCCCACCTTGCGCCCCTCGCCTTTCGCGACGCCGACCAGCATCGACGTGTCGAGCCCGAGCTCGGTGAACACCTGCCGCGCGATTTCGACCTGACCCTTGCCGCCGTCGATCAGCACGAGGTTCGGCAGCAGGCTCGACGCCTCGGCCTGGCGCGTCGACTCGCCGTCGATGCCCGCCGCATCGTCGGCGGCGGCCGCCTGCGCGGCCTGCTCGACCATCTTCTCGTAGCGGCGCGTGAGCACCTGCCGCATCGCCGCGTAATCGTCGCCCGGCGTGATACCCGTGATGTTGTAGCGACGATACTCGCCCGACTGCATCTTGTGATGGTGATAGACAACGCATGACGCCTGCGTCGCCTCACCCATCGTATGGCTGATGTCGAAGCATTCGATCCGCAGCGTCGCGAGATCGTCGCATTCGTAGCCGAGCGTCTCCGCGAGCGCGCGCGTACGCGCCTGCTGCGAGCCCTGCTCGGACAGCAGCCGCGCGAGCGCGAGCCGCGCGTTCTGCTCGGCCATCGACAGCCACGCACGCCGCTGCCCCTGCGGCTGCCGCACCAGCGACACCTTGTGGCCGGCCTGCTCGGACAGCAGCTCGAGCAGGTCGCGGCTCGCGGGCGCATGACTCACGACAAGCACCGGCGGCACGCGGTTGCCGAGATAGTGCTGAGAGATGAACGCATCGAGCACTTCGGCCTCGACCGACGCCACCGCGTCGCCGCGCGCGCTGCCTCCTTCTGCCGCAGGCTGGTCGGGCAGCACACCGCCGACCGCGTCGGCAACCTCCGCCACCTCGGCCTCGTCGCCGAGGCCGCCCTCGACAAGCGTCAGCGCGCTTTCGACGTGCGTCGGGAAATACGCCTTGTCGCCGAGATGGCGGCCGCCGCGCACCATCGCAAGGTTCACGCACACGCGGCCGCCCAGCGCGACGACCGCCAGGATGTCGACGTCGCTGTCGCCGCCGACCTCGATCGCCTGCTGGTGCAGCACCGTTGCAAGCGAACTCATCTGGTTGCGCACCGCAGCCGCCTGCTCGAATTTCAGCTCGGCCGCGAACGCGTGCATCTTCTGCTCGAGCTCGTTCATCACTTCGGACTGCCGGCCGAGCAGGAAACGCGCGGCGTTCGACACGTCGACCGCGTAATCCTCGTCGGAAATCGCACCGACGCACGGCGCCGTGCAGCGTCCGATCTGGTGCAGCAGGCACGGCCGCGTGCGGTTGTTGAAGACCGAATCCTCGCAGGTCCGCAACTGGAACACACGCTGCAGGATCTGGATGCTCTCGCGCACGGCCCACGCACTCGGGAACGGCCCGAAATACTGGTTCTGCTTGTCGACCGAGCCGCGGTAGTAGGCCATCCGCGGAAAACGGTGCGCGGTGAGCTTCAGGTACGGATATGACTTGTCGTCGCGAAACAGGATGTTGTAGCGCGGCGCGAGCGCCTTGATCAGATTGTTCTCGAGCAGCAGCGCCTCGGCTTCCGAGCGCGTGACGGTCGTTTCGATGCGCGCGATGCGCGTGACCATCATCGCGATGCGCGGCGACAGTTGCGTCTTCGTGAAATAGCTCGACACGCGCTTCTTCAGGTCGCGCGCCTTGCCGACGTAGAGGACGGCGCCCGCCGTGTCGTAATAGCGATAGACACCCGGCATGTGCGGCAACTGCGCAAGGATCTTCTTCGGTTCGAACGGAGTATCGGAGGCTTCTGGGGCTGTCATGCGTGATCCGGGCGCCTTGTAACGCGGGACGGGTCTATTAGAATCGCCAGTTTAGAGCATTCACCGGCCCGCTTCGATGCCACGCACCACCGCTGCCCCCCAATCCGCTGCGCCGCTCGCGCCGGGCGAACCGATCGCCTGCGACCTCTTCTGCACGGTAATCGACAATTTCGGCGACATCGGCGTGTGCTGGCGCGTCGCGCGCCAGCTCGCACACGAGCACGGCTGGCAGGTTCGCCTGTTCGTCGACGACCTGCGCACGTTCGCGCGCCTGCTGCCGGGGGTCGATCCCGACGCGGGACGGCAGTCGGTCGACGGCATCGCGATCGAGCACTGGCATGCGGAAGCCGGCGACGCGCTCGAGATCGCCGACGTCGTGATCGAGGCATTCGCATGCGAGCTGCCCGGTGCGTATCTGGCGGCGATGGCACGCCGTGCGCGTCGCCCGGTGTGGATCAACCTCGAATACCTGAGCGCCGAGGATTGGGTCGCCGATTTCCATTTGCGGCCGTCGCCGCATCCGCGCTACCCGCTGCTGAAGACATTCTTCTTCCCGGGCCTGTCGGCCGGCACGGGCGGCGTCCTGAAGGAACACGACCTCGATGCGCGCCGCACCACGTTCGAAACCGACGCGGCCGCGCGCGCCGCGTGGTGGCAGCGCGCGACCGGCGGCGCACCGCCGGCGCCCGGCACGACGGTCGTCAGCCTGTTCGCATACGAGAATCCGGCCGTCGACGCGCTGCTCGCGCAGTGGCGCGACGGCCCGTCACCGGTCGTCGCGCTCGTGCCGGCCGGCCGCGTGTCGCCCGCCGTGGCGCGCTTTTTCGGGGTCGAGTCGTTCGGCGCGGGCGCGCATGCGAGCAGCGGCAACCTGGTCGCTCACGGGCTCGCGTTCGTTCCGCAGGCCGACTACGACCCGCTGCTGTGGGTGGCCGACATCAATTTCGTACGCGGCGAGGATTCGTTCGTCCGTGCGCAGTGGGCACGCAAGCCGTTCGTGTGGCACATCTACCCGCAGGCCGACGATGTGCACCTGCCGAAGCTCGACGCCGCGCTCGCGCACCTGTCTGCCGGCCTCGCCGACGCGCCGCGCGCGGCGCTCGGGCGCTTCTGGCATGCGTGGAACGGCGCCGGCACGCCCGACTGGGCCGATTTCCTGCAACACCGCGCCGCACTGGCCGCCAACGCGGCCCGCTGGGCCGATACGCTCGCGGCCGTCGGCGATCTCGCCGGAAAGCTGGCCGAATACGCAAAATCTCAGTTAAAATAAGCGGTTATCCGACGGCTGACCATGCAAGCGCTCGCTTTTGGCGTCCACCGGAACGCACCGCTTGGCACCTCGGCTGTTGCGCAACGCTCAGGCACCTATTTATTTGATTTGATCAGGACAGTTTTTTTATGAAGACCGCACAGGAACTCCGCGTAGGCAACGTCGTGCAGATCGGCAGCGACGCATGGGTCATCTCGAAGACGGAATACAACAAGTCGGGCCGTAACGCCGCCGTCGTCAAGATGAAGATGAAGAACCTGCTGACCAACGCAGGCCAGGAATCGGTCTACAAGGCCGACGACAAGTTCGACGTCGTCGTGCTCGACCGCAAGGAAGTGACGTACTCGTACTTCGCCGACCCGATGTACGTGTTCATGGACGCCGACTACAACCAGTTCGAAGTCGAAGCCGAAATGATGGGCGAAGCGCTGAACTACCTCGAAGACGGCATGGCATGCGAAGTCGTGTTCTACAACGAGAAGGCGATCTCGGTCGAACTGCCGACGATCCTCGTTCGCGAGATCACCTACACCGAGCCGGCCGTCAAGGGCGACACGTCGTCGGGCAAGGTGCTGAAGAACGCAAAGCTCGCAACGGGCTTCGAACTGCAGGTTCCGCTCTTCTGCAACACCGGCGACAAGATCGAAATCGATACGCGCACGAACGAATACCGCAGCCGCGCGTAATCGCCAGCGATTCCCGCGTCGAACAAAGCGCCCTTCGGGGCGCTTTTTGTTTGCCTGTCGCCAACAGCGACCACAAACCAGTGCCATATCAAGCACAAAATCCACCGGTAAAGATATTCAATTTGTATCATCGGTAACTGTTTTATAGCGCCGGAGAAATAATGCGCGTTACGCGTTCGGCGGGGCATAAAATCAGTTTTTAATCTGACATGCGGCTGCGGCTCCCGATGGCCGACGGCCCGCCTCTCTTGACTCGACTCGCGTCCACCATGCCACACGCCCTGATTGTCGAAGACGATCCCAACAGTCTCTCCGGCCTCACCGCGCTGCTCGCCGCAGACGGCTTCTCGGTCGACACGGCCACGTCGCTCGCCGAAGCGCGCACGGCGCTCGGCCGCTCGATTCCCGATGTCGTCCTCGTCGACCTGAACCTGCCGGACGGCAGCGGGTTCGACCTGCTCCAGCACCTGCCGCAGCAACAGCCGAACGGCTCGTTGCCCGTCATCGTGCTGACGGGCAACGCGACGGTCGAAAGCGCAATCGAGGGCCTGCGTCACGGTATTTGGGACTACCTGCTGAAGCCGATCAACATTCCGCGCCTGCGCAGCCTGCTCGCGCGAATCCCCCGCCCGTACGAACTGATCGACGAAGTGCAGTCGCTGCGCGCATCGCTGCGCCATCTCGGCCGCTTCGGCGCACTGGTCGGCCGCAGCGACGCGATGCAGCACGTGTACGACATGATCGAGCACAACGCGCGCACCGAAACGGCCGTGCTGTTCGCGGGCGAAGCCGGCACCGGCAAGAAGCTGGCCGCACGCACGCTGCATGAACTGAGCCGCCGCCGCAAAGGGCCGTTCGTGTCGTTCGACTGCCGGACGATCACGCAGGCCGGCCGGCACGGCGCATCGCTCGACAGCGTGCTGTTCGGCCATGAGCGCGGCGCATTCGACGGCGCCGAGCGCCGCGAATCGGGCCTGTTCGAACAGGCGGGCGGCGGCACGCTGTTCCTCGACGAGATCACCGCGCTGCCGCTCGTGCTGCAGGAAGCGCTGCTGCAAGCGCTCGATTCGCAGAACTTCATGCGGATCGGCGGCACGAGCGCGATCACGAGCGATTTCCGGCTGATCGCGACCACGCGCCGCCCGGCGCGCGAAGCGGTCGCGAACGGCACGCTGCGCGAGGATCTGTGGCTGCGCCTCGATGCGGCATCGGTCACGATGCCGCCGCTGCGCGAGCGCGACGGCGACGCACTCGCGATCGCGGACGCGCTGATCGACGAACTGAACCGCGAAGCGCGCGCGACCGGCCGCAACACGACCGACAAGCGCGCGGCGCCGGGCTTCGTGCGCGAATGCGTGTCCTACGAATGGCCCGGCAACGTGCGTGAGCTGCAGGAGCGCGTGCGCTTCGCGTACGACGCATCGGGCGACTTCATCGAGACGCTGCGCGCCGGCGAGACCAGCTTCGCCGCCGGCGCCGCGCTGAACGGCAGCAGCGTGCAGATCAAGGTCGGCACGCCGCTGGCCGACGTCGAGGATCTGCTGATCCGTGCGACGCTCGACGCGGTCGGCGGCACGCGCCACCGCGCGGCGACGCTGCTCGGCATCAGCCCCAAGACGCTGTACAACAAACTGCAGCGGATGAAGGTGAACTGAGCGGCCGTCGATGCATGCGGGCGCTGGCAGGATTTGACCGTTAGTTGCGCCATGAGGTTGCCGCGCCGGCATACCCGATTTCCGCCGCGGTCCTGTTCACGCCTGCCGCACCCCATGTAAAAAGCCGCGCGGTTGCGCGGCTTTTTGCTTCAGCGACCGGAATGGCGCGGTACCGCGCCAGCCCCTTCCCCGCTTACGCCAGTGCGCTGCTCAACAGCGCCTGCGCCTGCAGATACTCGGGCTGCACGATCAGCTTGTCCCACTTGAGCGCCTTGCCGCGCGCGCGCATCCGCTTGAGACGTCGTACCGACTCGGCCGATGCGTGCGCCTTCAGCCCGTTCAGCACGACCTCGGCTGCGTCCGGCTGGTTGCAGACGAGCACCATGTCGCAACCGGCGGCGAGCGCGGCTTCGGCCGCCTGAGTGAGCGTGCCGCCTTCGCGGGCAGCCTCCATCGACAGATCGTCGCTGAAGATCGCGCCCGTGAAGCCGAGCCGGCCGCGCAGGATGTCCTGCAGCCACACGCGCGAGAAACCGGCCGGCCGCTGGTCGACCTGCGTGTAGATCACGTGCGCGGGAATCACCGCGGACAGCGACAAGCCGAGCCAGTCGTACGGCGCGACGTCCTGCTTGAGGATCGCATCGAGCGTGCGATCGTCGGTCGGCAGCGCGACGTGCGAATCGGCCTCCGCGAAGCCGTGCCCCGGAAAATGCTTGCCGCAGTTCGCCATGCCGGCAAGCGACAGCCCGTGGTTCAGGCTCTTCGCGAGCAGCGTGACGACGCGCGGGTCGCGATGGAACGCGCGATCGCCGATCACTTTCGAGTGCCCGTAGTCGAGATCGAGCACGGGCGTGAAGCTCATGTCGATCCCGCACGCGCGCAGCTCGGCGGCCAGGATGTAGCCGACGGCGGTCGCGACCTTCGTCGCGAGCAGCACGTCGCGATCCCACAGCTCGCCGAGGCGGCGCATCGCAGGCAGCACCGTGAAGCCGTCTGTGCGGAAACGCTGCACGCGCCCGCCTTCATGATCGACGGCGATCAGGACGTCTTCGCGCACCGCGCGGATCGAGTCGGTCAGCGCGGTCAGTTGCGCACGATTCTGGAAGTGCCGCGCGAACAGGATCACGCCGCCGGTGTTCGGATGCGCGAGGCGCCGCGCATCGTCGCGCGACAGGGCCGTGCCGACGACGTCGAGCATGACCGGGCCGGGAGTCGTTTTCATCGAATCGGGAATTCCGTCAGGAGGAGGTTCGGGAAACAGGTGCGGGCGCGGCGTCCGTCTCGGCGATCACGAACGACACCGCATAGTCGCGTTCGTCGCTGACCGTCACGCGCGCCGTGATGCCGCGCGCGGCAAGCCAGTCGGCCAGTTCGCCCGACGCGACCACGTACGGCTCGCCGCTCGGGTGGTTGAGGGTCTGCAATGCACGCCACGTCATCGGCCAGTGCATGCCGAGCCCGATCGCCTTCGAGAACGCTTCCTTCGCGGAAAAGCGCGTCGCGAGAAACGCGATGCCGCGCGCCTCGGAACGTGCGCGACGCGCATGGAACACGCGCAGCTCGTCGGGGCCCAGCACCTTCTCGGCAAACCGGCCGCCCGTGCGTTCGAGCACGGCCGCGACGCGGCTCACCTGGGCAATGTCGGTACCG
Source organism: Burkholderia sp. MS455 (assembly GCF_016899445.1). Lineage (NCBI taxonomy): Bacteria > Pseudomonadati > Pseudomonadota > Betaproteobacteria > Burkholderiales > Burkholderiaceae > Burkholderia > Burkholderia sp. MS455. Next base: position 1,131,265 of record NZ_CP041779.1, on the reverse strand, counting down.
ATACCGTAGATTGCCATGTCAGTACGCGCCGGAGCGTCCCAGCGGAGCCGGGTTGCAAACGACGCCGGCGGCGCGATGGAACTTCATCTTCAACGCGCGCCGCCATGCAGCGCGGCGACGCGTGCGGCAACCATGATCGCCTTCATCTCGCGCACCGCGTTGTCCCAGCCCGCGAAGATCGCATGCGCGACGATTGCGTGGCCGATGTTCAGCTCGACGATGCCGTCGATCGCGGCGATCTGCTGCACGTTCGTGTAATGCAGGCCGTGACCCGCGTTGACCTTAAGGCCGAGCTTCGCGCCGGCCTGCACGCCCGCGACGATGCGCTCGTATTCGCGCTGCTGCGCGGCTTCGTCGTGCGCCTCGGCGTAGCGGCCCGTATGCAGCTCGATCACCGGCGCGCCCGCTTCGTGCGCGGCGCGGATCTGCGTTTCGTCCGGGTCGATGAACAGCGACACGCGCACGCCCACGTCGGCAAGCTGCTTGCACGCCGCGCGCACGGCCTCGAAGTGGCCGGCGACGTCGAGGCCGCCTTCGGTCGTCAGTTCCTCGCGCTTCTCGGGCACGAGGCACGCGTCGTGCGGACGCACTTCACACGCGATGTCGAGCATCTCGGCCGTCACCGCGCATTCAAGGTTCATGCGCGTCTTCAGCAGCGGGCGCAGCTTGCGCACGTCCGCGTCGACGATGTGACGGCGATCCTCGCGCAGGTGCAGCGTGATCGCGTCCGCACCGGCCTCTTCGGCGGCGAGCGCCGCGCGGATCGGATCGGGATAGGCGGTGCCGCGCGCATTGCGCAGCGTCGCGACGTGGTCGATGTTCACGCCGAGGTCGATGGCGGTGGGCGTTGTCAGGAAGAAGCTCATAGGTTTTGCAGGTCGATCAGGATCTGGCGCGTGGCAAGCGGCGTGCCGCCGAGATAGGTGTTCAGCAGGAAGCGCATCAGCGTCTTGCTTTGCGCAACCGTCTGGGCTCGATGGTAATCGTCCTGCTCCATGTCGAGCAACGTCTGTCCGGTGATGACCGGCCAGTGCGACGGCACATCGTCGTCAGCATTGCGCACGCCGCGCTCGGGATCGAACACGTAGCGGCGGTCGGGTTCGACCGCACGGCGCGCGACCGTGCGGTTCAGCGCCATCGCGTAGCCGGTCTCGCGCAGCAGCACGCGCTCGAACGAGCGCAGCACCTGCACCGCGGGTTCGCCGTGCGCGAGGCGCGTGAGGGTCAGCACGTAATGATTGAACAGCGGCGGCTGGGGATCTTCGCGCGCGCAGAACTTCACGAGCAGCTCGTTCGCGTAGAAGCCGCACAGCAGCCCGTCGCCGACGAGCGGCAGCATCCCGCCGACCCACTCGGCGCCCGTCAGCGTGCGCACCTCGGATTTGCCCGACCAGGACAGCAGCAGCGGCTGGAATGTCTGCAGCACGCCGCGCAGTGCGGAGTGCGGGCGCTTCGCGCCCTTCGCGACGAGCGCGAGCCGGCCGTGATCGCGCGTCAGCACGTCGACGATCAGGCTCGTTTCCCGGTACGGATAGCTGTGCAGCACGAACGCCGGCTGCTCGGCGACGCGGAAATCGGACGTGCGAGACGTCGCGCGCCGCGCCTTGCGCGGCGGTTCGGGCGGTGCCGGCAGCGGCGCGTCGTTCGCGCCGGCCGTCACCGCGTCTTCAGTCGACGTCAGCGCGTCATTCGTACCCATAGGCGCGCAGCCCCGCCTCGTTGTCGGCCCAGCCGCTCTTCACCTTCACGAAGGTCTCGAGGTACACGGGGCCGTCGAACAGCTTCTCCATGTCCATCCGCGCCTCGGTGCTGATCTGCTTGAGCTTCTCGCCCTTCTTGCCGATCACCATCGCCTTGTGCGAATCGCGCTCGACGAGGATCGTCGCGAAGATGCGCTTCAGGCGCCCCTCCTCCTCGAACTTGTCGATGATGACGGTGCTCGTGTACGGCAGTTCGTCGCCGGTCCAGCGGAACACCTTCTCGCGCAGGATCTCGGCCGCGAGGAAGCGCGAGCTGCGATCGGTCAGCTCGTCCTCGCCGTAGATCGGCTCGCCTTCCGGCAGGTACGGCTTGATCGTCTCCAGCAGGCGCTTGATGTCTTCCGGCCGCTGCGCCGACAGCGGCACGAGTTCGGTGAATTCGCGCAGCGCGCTCATCTGCTGCATGAACGGGAACAGCGTCGCCTTGTCGGCCACGCGGTCGATCTTGTTCGCGATCAGCAGCGTCGGCATGCCGGGCGGAATCAGGTCGAGCACCTTCTGGTCGTCGGGCCCGAAGCGGCCCGCTTCGATCACGAACAGGATCACGTCGACCGACGTCAGTGTCGACGTGACCGCGCGGTTCAGCGAACGGTTCAGCGCGGTGCTGTGACGGGTCTGGAAACCCGGCGTGTCGACGAACACGAACTGCGCGTCGTCGAACGTGTTGATGCCGGTGATGCGATGGCGGGTCGTCTGCGCCTTGCGCGACGTGATGCTGATCTTCTGGCCGACGAGTGCGTTCATCAACGTCGACTTGCCGACGTTCGGGCGGCCCACGATCGCGATCATGCCGCAACGGAAACCGGTAGGAGCGGGAGTGTTCATATCGTTTGGGAGACAGGTTCGGAAACGGCCGCGCGGCGCGCGGCACGATCGATGGGCAATTCAGTGGTCGGCATCGGCCACGCGCGCCTGCGTGGCAGCGAGGCTCGCACCGCCCGGCGGCGTATCGGAATCGGGCGCCGCGGCATCGCGAGCACGCACGGTCGCGCGCGAAGCGGGGTCGGAGCCGGCCGAAGGCTTGTCGGTGGACGACGATGCCGGATCGGCTGCGTGGCCGGCCGGTTTGTCGGCTGCGCGCGGCGCGGGCGCGGCTTCCGCGGGTTTTTCCGCAACCTTGTCGGTGCGCTCGGCCGGCTTTTCGGCAACCTTGTCGGTCGCCGGCTTCGTCGCCCGTTCGCCCTTGTCGGCAGCCGACTCGACATGCGCCGCTCGAATCGCGGCCATCGGCGCCGCAGCCGGCTCTACGCCGGCGCCGGTCGCAGCGGTTGCCGCAGGCACCGCACCGGCCGCCTTGGCCTCGCGCGCCGCCGCGCGTTCCTTCCGCTCCGGCGAGCGCAGGTCGAGCGCTTCCTGCACGCCCTTCACGCCCGGCACGATTTCGGGTTCGACATGCTTCGACCCGCGCGCGTTTTTCGAGCGCTTCGGCTTCGTGGCCAGCATCGGCGCGGCCGCCATCACCTCGTCGAGCGCCTTCTTCGCTGCGGCCTGCTCGGCCGCGCGCCGGCTCGCACCGGAGCCCGACACCTTCACGTCCAGCTTCGGCACCGTGCATTCGACTTCGAATTGCTGATTGTGCGCCGCACCATGCGTCGCGACGACCGTGTAGGTCGGCAGCGCGATCTTGTGCCCCTGCAGGTATTCCTGCAGCAGCGTCTTCGCGTCCTTGCCGAGCGTGCGCGGATCGATGTGGTCGAGAATCGGGATGTAGAGGCGCTTGATGACCCCTTGGGCGGCTTCGAAGCCGCCATCGAGGAACACGGCCCCGATGATGGCTTCGAACGCGTCCGCGAGGATCGACGGGCGGCGGAAACCGCCGCTGCGCAGTTCGCCCTCGCCCAGCCGCAACCCGTCCGAAATATTCAGGGCCTGAGCAATTTCGTACAGCGACTGCTGTTTGACGAGGTTGGCGCGTACGCGCGACAGGTCACCTTCGTCCAGCTTGCTGAAACGCTGGAACAAAAGGGCGGCCACCGCGCAATTCAGAACGGAGTCGCCGAGAAACTCGAGCCGTTCGTTGTGCGTGGCGCTGTGACTGCGATGGGTCAAAGCCTGGCGCAACAATTCCGCATTGCGAAATTCGTAGCGCAGCCGGCTTTCCAACTGGGATAGGGGCATGTGCAGGAGTATAACGCGGGCGCCGGTCGGGCCGAAACGGCACGGCCGGACACGAAAAGGCGTGACGAGGCGGTGTTACCGCCGGTTCTTAAAGTAGTTCGGCAATACGCGACGCGGCCCGTGCATCGCGTATTGCGCGTGAGTCGAATGCGATCAGTTGAAGGAACCGATGCGCTTCAGGTCGCTGAAGTTCATCCAGATGAAGAACGCGCGGCCGACGATGTTCCGGTCCGGCACGAAACCCCAGTAGCGGCTGTCCGCGCTGTTGTCGCGGTTGTCGCCCATCATGAAGTAGTGACCGGGCGGCACCTTGCAGATCACGCCGCGGCTGTTGTACGTGCAGTTGTCGCGATACGGATAGTCGTATGCGCCCATCACGAACGGCGGCACCGCGGGGTTGTTGAGGATCGCGTTCTTCTTGTTGCCGATCGTCTCCTCGAACTGCTTCGCGTAATTCTGGCGCTCGTCGTCGAAGAAATCGGGCAGCGGCGTTTCGGGCACCGGCTGGCCGTTGATCGTGAGCTGCTTGTCCTGGTACGCGACCGTGTCGCCAGGGAGGCCGATCACGCGCTTGATGTAGTCGACCGACTCGTCCTTCGGATAACGGAACACGACGACGTCGCCGCGCGACAGCGGGCTGCCCTGCGTGATCTTCGTGTTCGTGACCGGCAGGCGCAGCCCGTACTCGAACTTGTTGACGAGGATGAAGTCGCCGACGAGCAGCGTCGGCACCATCGAGCCCGACGGAATCTTGAACGGCTCGATGATGAACGAACGCACGACGAACACCGCCAGGATCACCGGGAAGAAGCTCGCGGTGTACTCGAGCCACCACGGCTGGCGCAGCTTCTCGTCGCGCAGCTTCGAACGCGTCTGCACGGCGTTTTCGTCCGCGAAACGCTTGTCGATGCGCGACTGCTGGCGATCGAACTCCTCGATCGCCGAGTCGGCCGCCATGCGTCGCCGCGGCAGGAACACCAGTTTGTCCAGCACCCACGCTACGCCCGTCACGGCGACGAGCACAAAAAGAATCAGCGCAAAATTCATGAAAGGAACAGTCCTGTTATTTGTCTTCGACGCGCAAGATCGCAAGGAACGCTTCCTGCGGGATCTCGACCGAACCCACCTGCTTCATGCGTTTCTTGCCTGCTTTCTGCTTTTCGAGCAGCTTCTTCTTGCGCGTGATGTCGCCGCCATAACACTTCGCCAGCACGTTCTTGCGCAGCGCCTTGATGTTCTCGCGGGCGATGATGTGCGCACCGATCGTGGCCTGGATCGCCACGTCGTACATCTGGCGCGGAATGATCTCGCGCATCTTCGCCGCCACTTCGCGGCCGCGATACTGCGATTGCGACCTGTGGACGATCACCGACAGCGCGTCGACCTTGTCGCCGTTGATCAGCATGTCGACCTTCACGACGTCCGCCGACCGGTATTCCTTGAACTCGTAGTCCATCGACGCGTAGCCGCGCGACACCGACTTCAGGCGGTCGAAGAAATCGAGCACGATCTCGGCCATCGGGATTTCGTAGGTGAGCTGCACCTGGCGGCCGTGATACTGCATGTTGATCTGCGAGCCGCGCTTCTGCGTACACAGCGTGATCACCGAGCCGACGTAGTCCTGCGGCATGTAGAGATTCACCGTGACGATCGGCTCGCGGATCTCCTCGATCTTCGGCGGCTCCGGCATCTTCGCGGGATTCTCGACCATCACGATCGAGCCGTCGCTCATCAGGACCTCGTAGACCACGGTCGGCGCCGTGGTGATGAGGTCCATGTCGAATTCGCGCTCCAGCCGCTCCTGCACGATCTCCATATGCAGGAGACCCAGGAAGCCGCACCGGAACCCGAAGCCGAGCGCCTGCGACACTTCCGGCTCGTACTGCAGCGACGCGTCGTTGAGCTTCAGCTTCTCGAGCGATTCGCGCAGCGCGTCGTACTGGTTCGCTTCCACCGGATAGAGGCCGGCGAACACCTGCGGCTTCACTTCCTTGAAGCCCGGCAGCGCTTGCGCCGCCTGCTTGGCCGCATGCGTGACGGTATCGCCGACCTTCGCGGCCGTCAGTTCCTTGATGCCGGCGATGATGAAGCCCACCTGCCCCGCCGACAGCGAATCGAGATTGCGCGACTTCGGCGTGAACACGCCGATGTGCTCGACCGGATACTGCGCGCCGGTCGCCATCATCTTGATCTTGTCCTTCGGGCGCAGCGTGCCGTTGACGATGCGCACCAGCATTACGACGCCGACGTAGTTGTCGAACCACGAATCGATGATGAGCGCCTGCAGCGGCGCGTCCGGATCGCCCTTCGGCGGCGGCACCTTCGCGATCAGCGCTTCGAGCACATCCTCGACGCCGAGGCCCGTCTTCGCGCTGCAGCGCGTCGCGTCGGTCGCGTCGATGCCGATCACGTCCTCGATCTCCTCGATCGCGTTCTCGGGGTTCGCGGCCGGCAGGTCGATCTTGTTCAGCACCGGCACGACCTCGACGCCGAGCTCGATCGCCGTGTAGCAGTTCGCGACCGTCTGCGCCTCGACGCCCTGGCTCGCGTCGACGACCAGCAGCGCGCCTTCGCACGCGGACAGCGAACGGCTGACCTCATACGAGAAGTCGACGTGCCCCGGCGTGTCGATCAGGTTCAGGTTGTAGACCTTGCCGTCGCGCGCGCGATAGGACAGTGCAGCCGTCTGCGCCTTGATCGTGATGCCGCGCTCGCGCTCGATATCCATCGAGTCGAGCACCTGCGCTTCCATTTCACGGTCGGCGAGGCCGCCGCAGACCTGGATGATGCGATCCGCGAGCGTCGACTTGCCATGGTCGATGTGCGCGATGATCGAGAAATTGCGAATATGATCCATTCAGTGCCGATCAAGCGAAAAAGGCGCGCTCGACGACTGCGGAGCACGCCTTGTGTAAGTCGGTGAAAAAACAGCCTATTTTAGCCGAAAAGGCCTTCACCGGGCGGTATTTCGGACGCCTGGCCGCGCGGCGCCCGGCCGGGGCGCCTGCCGGGCGAAGTCCCGTGCGAAGCGACACCGGCCAGCGACAGGCTCAGCGCCGGGCCATGAGCGCGTCGCGCACCCTCGCGTCGTCGAACCGGTGGCGGCACACTTCCGCGCCGTCCAGCAGCAGCACCGGCACGTCCTCGTCGTAGCGGGCGACGAGCGCCGCATCGGTGTCGATGTCGACATAGTCGACCGCGACGCCGAATTCGGCCGCCACCGGCGCCAGCGCGTCGCGCATGTCGTCGCACAGGTGGCACCAGCCGCGGCCGTAGAGCGTGAACATCGGCGCGTTACTTCTGGCGCGGCCGCACCGGCACGAACTGCGTATTGTCGCCGCGCCGCACCAGCACCGCGACCGCCTTTTGCGGATCGAGCTGCGCGGTCACTTCGGCGAACTGCTTCGCGCTCGTGATGTCGGTATCGCCGACGCGCAGCACGATGTCGCCGCGCTGCAGGCCCGCACGGGCAGCCGGGCCGTCGACGCCGTCGATCTGCACACCGTTCTTCAACTTCAGCGTCTTCAACTGATCCGCCGTCAGGTCGCTGACCGTCAGACCGAGCGAATTGGTCTGGCGCGGCTTCTGCGGCGCGTTCTTGCGCTGTTCGGCCTTGGCCGTCGACTCGACCGGCGTCTCCGCGATCGTGATCGGCAAATCGCGCGCCTGACCCTTGCGCCATACGCTGACGGTCGCCTTCGTGCCGGGCTTCGTGTCGCCGACCATGCGCGGCAGGTCCGACGCCGCGTCGACCGGACGGCCGTTGAACTTCAGGATAATGTCGCCCGGCTGGATGCCTGCCTTGTCGGCCGGGCCGCCCGGCTCGACGCTGCTGACGAGCGCGCCTTCGGCCTTCGGCAACCCGATCGAGTCGGCCACGTCCTTCGTCACCTCGCCGATCGCCACCGCGATCCGGCCGCGCGTGACCTTGCCCGTCGCCTTCAGCTGATCGGCCACGCGCATCGCCTCGTCGATCGGAATCGCGAACGAGATGCCCATGAAGCCGCCGGTACGGCTGTAGATCTGCGAGTTGATGCCGATCACCTCACCCTGCATGTTGATCAGCGGGCCGCCCGAGTTGCCGGGGTTCACGGCGACGTCGGTCTGGATGAACGGCAGATAGTCGCCCGTGTTGCGGCTCTTCGAGCTGACGATGCCGGCCGTCACCGTGTTGTCGAGACCGAACGGCGAACCGATCGCGACGACCCACTCGCCGACGCGCACCTTGTTCGAGTCGCCGATCGCGACGACAGGCAGGTTCGACGCCTGGATCTTGACGACCGCGACGTCCGTGCGATCGTCGACGCCGATCAGCTTCGCCTTGAATTCGCGCTTGTCGGTCAGCGTCACGTAAATGGTGTCCGCGTCGTCGACGACGTGCGCATTGGTCATCACGTAACCGTCGGCCGACACGATGAAGCCCGAGCCGACGCCGCGATTCTGCTCGGTGTCGGGCGGATTGTCCGGTGCCGGCGCATTCTTCGGGTTGCCGTTGCCGCTACCGTTGCCGGGCGCCTGCGGCAGCGGAATGCCGAAGAAGCGCCGGAAGAATTCCGACATGTCGCCGTTGTCGAAGCCCGGCGGGAGCATCCCGCGCGGGCCGCTGCTCGTCGGCACGTTGGCGGTGGTCCTGATGTTCACGACGGCCGGCCCGACCCTTTCGACCAGATCGGCGAAGTCGGGCAGGCTGGCAGCGGGAGCCGTCACCGCGATCGCGGTATGCGGCACGAGCGGCAGGCAGGCAGACAACGCCGCCGCCGCGAACCATTTGCGCAGCGTGTGTTTCATCATGTCGGAAGCCGTAGCGTTACTTGGAAGCCTTGTATTCTATGGCAGACGCGAACTGCTGCAACGTAGCCGGCGGCACTTCGCCGAGCACGGTGATCCAGTAGTCGCCGCGACGCTTCACGAGAACGTGCGTCGCACCGGTGCTGCCCGCGCCTTCCTTGCGCGTGTTCTTCTCGGCCGGTTCGATGAAAACGGAGATCGTCGCGAGACCGTCGGTGAAGACGGCCTGATCGACCGGAATCGGCGGATCGCCCGCATCGCGCGCAGCCATCGGCCGGCGCACTTCGCGGATCTTCTTGAAACCGGCGACGCTCGGCGCAAGCTGCCAGCCCTGCGCTTCCATGTCGACCGTCGCGACCGGCGGGCGCACGACGGTCCAGCCGCTCAGGTTGCGCATGCCGGCCGCGATCGCGGCCTTGTCGCCGCTCGCACCGCCCGTCTGCAATTGCGAGAACGCAATCTGTTCGAGCACGTGATCGTTCGCATCCAGCGTCTGCGAACGCAGCAGCAGCCCCGTGCGAGCGTCGGCCCAAAGCTTGTACGTGAAGCGGTAGGCATCCTTCGGTACGAGCTCGACGACCTGCGCGTCGATCCCGGCCACGCGGTCCTTGCCGAGCAACTTCGCATCGTAGACGGACATCACGTGTTCGCCGCTCGCGCCGAGCAGCGCGGGGAACGAATCGCGCGTCTGACGGCGCTCGACCACACACAGCTTGCGCTCCGGCACGAACGTGTACAGCTCGTCGTTATGCCGCAGCAGCTTGCGCGGCTTGCCGTCGAGCGTCTCGATCCGCTCGAACTCGCCGTCGCGGGACGCGACGTGCGCGATGCGCGACGACTGGACATACCCGCCGCGCTGGTAGACGAACGTGCCCTCGTAGCTCTGCTGCTGCGCCGCCTGCTGGACGCGGTCGAGCCAGTCGGCGGCACCCTTGCGGGTCGCGACGGGATCGTCCGGTTGCTGGGCGCTGGCAGGAAGGGATTGAACGGACAACAGGGCGGCTGCGCAAAGCAGGAGGGCCGGCAGCCGCTTCCATCCGGAGATGGCGTGATTCAACTGCAATGTCCGCATCGGGTTTATTGGCCTGGCGTGGTGGTCACGGCAGCGCGGATCAGCGGCATCGAACCCGTGACGACGGGCTGCTGCGCGAATTGCTGGTGCGCTTCAAGGTATTGGTCGAGACTGGCGTCGCGAATGATGTTGACGTCCTGCAGCCCCGGCTGGGCCGACGCCTGCGCGACCGTCACGCGCTGCAGGTTGCCGCTTTGCGGCGCACCGACCGACGCGACCTGGACGGCGCCCGGCGTGCCGGCCGTCTGCAGTTGCGGAACGACGATCCACGTCAGCGTGGCCGCCGCGGCGGCCACCGCGAACGCGGGCACGACGCGCCGGCGCAGTGACAGCAGCTTGCGCGCGACCGGCGCAGCCGCCGGCGCGAGCAGGTGCGGCTCGCTCTCGAGCGCGGCCGACATGCGCGCGGTGAACGCGACGCTCAGCGCGGGCGACAACGCGAGTTCGTCCGAGCGCAGCGCATCGCCGATCAGGTGGTAATGGGCCCACGCAGCGCGATCCGCGCGGTCGAGCTCAGCCAGAAACTGCCCGTGATCCGGGCCATCGAACATTTCGCCGTCGACCAGCGCGGAAAGGCGCTCGCCGCGTGAGCACGCCTGCGACTGCGTATTGACCGACCCCATGATGCTCCCCATCTTGCACACCCCGTCGTGACTTCACGACTCTATCCGTTACTAGACCCCGACCCGCGTCGTTCCGCCCATCGCGCTTACCAGCGCTTGCCTTCGGGCGTATCGAGCAGCGGACGCAATTTGGCAGCGATTGCCTCGCGAGCACGGAAAATTCGCGACCGGACCGTCCCGATCGGACAGCCCATCATTTCCGCGATCTCTTCGTAGCTCAGGCCCTCGATCTCGCGCAGCGTAATCGCCTGGCGCAATTCTTCGGGCAAGGCGGCCATTGCAGCGTTGACCGTCTCGGCAATCTGCTTGCTCATCAACATCGACTCAGGCGTGTTGATATCCCTTAGTTGGTCTGCGTCGGAGAAAGTTTCCGCTTCCTCCGCATCGGCCTCGGTCGAGGTCGGTGCGCGGCGACCTTGCGTCGCAAGGTAGTTCTTCGCCGTATTGACGGCAATCCGGTACAACCACGTGTAGAACGCAGATTCGCCGCGAAATTGCGGCAACGCACGGTACGCCTTGATGAACGCGTCCTGGGCTACATCCTCGACCTCGGCGGGATCCCGCACGAGGCGCGAGATCAGCCGAATGATCTTGCGGTGGTATTTGGAGACCAGGAGTTCGAACGCTGCCTTGTCGCCCTTCTGTACGCGCTCGACCAGAACCTGATCAATTTCTTTTTCACTCACCTGACAAATCCATTAACTAGGGATGCAACGTGGAGCGCTATTGTAGCGTTCCCGCACCGGCCGCTGGTTACGGTCGGTAACCGCGCCGCCGTCATGCCCGCCCCGCCGCGCCCGCTGTTCTCGCCAGCACGGACAGCGCGCTGAACGACGCGGCGTCGAGCGCATCGGCCGGAATCAGCAGCGGCCGGGCCCGCCGGGCGCCCTGCCCGACCGACAGCACGAGCAGCAGGCTGCTCCAGTGCGCATGGCCCGTCACACGGCCGCGGGCCAGCAGCCGCCCGGTGCGGCCAAACGCCGCAACTTCCCCGAATGCGTCGATCCGCAACTCGGCCGGTAGCCGGCGGGCGCAGGCCCGCGCGGCGCACACGGCCAGCAGCGCGGCCGTCGCGGCCGACACGCATGCGCCGGCGGCAGCGCCCGCGCGCGGCGTCCAGAACAGGTATGCCGACGCGGCAGCCGACGCGACGAACGCGGCCAGCACGACATACGACACGGCCGAGGCCCGCAACGCAAAGCGCTGCGGACGCCCGGCCGGAGCATCGAATGGACTCGTCAAGCGATTTCAGCGTCAGACGCGCTTGAACACCAGCGTGCCGTTGGTACCGCCGAAGCCGAAATTGTTCTTCACGGCCACGTCGATCTTCATGTCACGCGCGGTGTTCGCACAGTAATCGAGATCGCATTCGGGGTCCTGGTTGAAGATGTTGATGGTCGGCGGCGACACGTTGTTGTGCAGCGCCAGCACCGTGAACACCGACTCGAGGCCGCCCGCGCCGCCCAGCAGGTGGCCTGTCATCGACTTCGTCGAGTTCACGACGAGCTTGTACGCATGCTCGCCGAAGGCCGCCTTCACCGCGTCGGACTCGTTCTTGTCGCCCAGCTGGGTCGACGTGCCGTGCGCGTTCAGGTACTGGACCTCGTCCGGGTTCACGCCGGCGTCGCGCAGCGCCGCGACCATGCAGCGGCGCGGACCGTCCATGTTCGGCGCGGTCATGTGGTACGCGTCGCCCGTCATGCCGAAGCCCGCGACTTCCGCGTAGATCTTCGCGCCACGCGCCTTCGCCGACTCGTACTCTTCCAGCACCATCACGCCTGCGCCCTCGCCCAGCACGAAGCCGTCGCGATCCTTGTCCCACGGACGGGACGCGGTCGCCGGATCATCGTTGCGGGTCGACAGCGCTCGCGCGGCCGCGAAGCCGCCGATGCCGAGCGGCGACACCGTCGATTCGGCGCCGCCCGCGACCATCACGTCCGCATCGCCGGCCTGGATCAGGCGCGCGGCGAGACCGATGCTATGCAGGCCGGTCGTGCAGGCCGTCACGGTCGCGAGGTTCGGGCCCTTCAGGCCGAACATGATGCTCAGGTGGCCCGAGATCATGTTGATGATCGAACCCGGCACGAAGAACGGCGAAATCCGGCGCGGGCCGCGATCGACGTAGGTCTGGTGCGTATCTTCGATCATCGGCAGGCCGCCGATGCCGGAACCGACCAGCACGCCGATGCGTTCCGCATTGGCGTCGGTCACTTCCAGACCACTGTCCTTGAGCGCCTGCACGCCGGCGGCGATGCCGTAATGGATGAAGGTATCCATGCTGCGGGCTTCCTTCGCCGGGATGTACTCCTCGGCGCTGAAACCCTTCACCTCGCCCGCGAAATGCACGGCGAGGTTCGACGGATCGAACTTCGTGACGGTGGCGATACCGGACTTGCCGGCGACGAGATTGGCCCAACCGTCGGCAACATTATTGCCAACAGGCGAAATCAGCCCCAGGCCTGTAACAACAACACGACGGCGGCTCACGGTAACCTCTTTTCCATTATTGGATGACAAAAACAAAAGCCACAGTGGCCACAGGAACCAGCCCTGCGAGCCCTGTGGCTGTTAGTCCGTCCGGCGCGAAGCCGGCAGGATGGCGCGTCAATCGCGAAGATCGCGGCGACGTGGCGAACAAGCGCGAAAGGCGCTTACGCCTTGACGTTTGCGCGAGCGTAGTCGATCGCTTGCTGAACGGTCGTGATCTTCTCTGCTTCTTCGTCCGGGATTTCCATGCCGAACTCGTCTTCGAGAGCCATCACCAGTTCGACCGTGTCGAGCGAGTCGGCGCCCAGATCGTTCACGAACGAAGCTTCGTTCTTGATCTCGGCTTCCGCGACGCCCAGTTGTTCAGCGACGATCTTCTTGACACGTTGTTCGATGTTGTCCATTACCCCTCCGAGGGAAAGTTCAGATTTACAAGTGCGCGCATTTTATCAGGTTTGCTGACGCCAAAACGCGCGTTGGCTTGATGGCCGATCAAGCGCCGATCCGCCTGAAAAACGGGATACGGCGCGGATAGTAAACGAAAATCGTTACGACATGTACATGCCGCCGTTCACGTGCAGCGTCGTGCCGGTGATGTAACCGGCCTGCGGCGATGCGAGGAACGCGACGGCATGGGCGATGTCCTCCGGGCTGCCGAGGCGGCCGAGCGGAATCTGGGTCTTGAGCGCGGCCTGCTGTTCTTCCGGCAGCGTCTTCGTCATGTCGGTGTCGATGAAGCCCGGCGCGACGCAGTTCACGGTGATGCCGCGGCTGCCGATTTCGCGCGCGAGCGCACGCGTCATGCCCGCGACGCCGGCCTTCGCGGCAGCATAGTTGACCTGCCCCGGGTTGCCGGCCGAACCGACCACCGACGTGATGTTGATGATACGGCCGCCGCGCGCCTTCATCATCGGGCGCAGCACCGCGCGCGACAGGCGGAACACCGACTTCAGGTTGGTGTCGATCACCGCGTCCCAGTCCTCGTCCTTCATCCGCATCGCGAGCTGGTCCTGCGTGATGCCCGCGTTGTTGACGAGCACGTTCAGCGCGCCGAATTCCTTCACGGTCGCGTCGATCAGCGTCTCGGCGGCCGCCGCGTCGTTGACGTTCAGCACCGCGCCGCGGCCCGTGACGCCCGCTTCCGCGAACGCCGCGGTGATCGCGGCAGCGCCCGATTCGCTCGTTGCGGTGCCGATCACCGTCGCGCCCAGGCGCGCGAGTTCGAGCGCGATCGAACGGCCGATGCCGCGCGACGCGCCGGTCACGATCGCAACCTGTTTATCGAGAGTCTTTTCCATGAATCGAATATCCGTCTCTTGAGAAAAGGCGCCGCGTCAGGCGGTCACCAGCTTGAGCGCTTCGTCGAGCGACGCCGGATCGAACACCGACGCCCCCGTCAGGTTGCCGTCGATGCGCTTCGTCAGGCCGGCGAGCACCTTGCCCGGACCGCATTCGATCACGTGCGTGACGCCCGTGCCGGCGATGTGCCGCACGCACTCGACCCAGCGCACCGGGCCTGCCGCCTGACGCACCAGGGCGTCCTTGATCGCGACCGGATCGCTGATCACGGCGACGTCGATATTGTTGACGACCGGAATCTGCGGCGCCTTCACGTCGACATTCGCGAGATAGTCGCGCAACTGGTCCGATGCCGGCTTGAGCAGCGACGAATGGAACGGCGCCGACACGGGCAGCGGTAACGCGCGCTTCGCGCCCTTCGCCTTCGCGATCTCGCACGCCTTCTCGACGGCAGCCTTGTTGCCTGCGATCACGACCTGCGCGGGCGCATTGAAGTTCACCGCTTCGACGACGCCCGCTTCCGCGGCTTCGGCGCACACCGCGCGCACCGTGTCGTCGTCGAGGCCCAGGATCGCGGCCATGCCGCCCTGACCGACCGGCACGGCCGCCTGCATCGCCTGCGCGCGGAAGCGCACGAGCGGCACCGCGTCCTTGAACGCGAGCGCGCCCGCCGCGACGAGCGCCGTGTATTCACCGAGGCTGTGACCGGCGACGATCGACGGCGCCGGGCCGCCTGCCTGCTGCCACGCGCGGTAGCACGCGTAAGCGGCGGTCAGCATCACGGGCTGCGTGTTGGTGGTCAGATTCAGCTCTTCGGCCGGGCCTTCGGAGATCAGCTTGCCGAGGTCCTGATTGAGTGCGTCAGACGCCTCCTGGAGCGTCTCGCGCACGACAGCCAGATCGGCGAATGCGTTGAGCATGCCGACTGCCTGCGAGCCCTGCCCCGGAAAAACGAATGCAAATTTCATATCGTCCCCAATTGAATCGATTCGGACGGCGCGCACGAACGGCGCGCCGATGAGATCCGCGCGCAGCAGTCGCGCGCCGCGGATCAGAAGCGGAAGACCGACGCGCCCCAGGTAAAGCCGCCACCGACACCTTCGATCAGCACGTGCTGGCCACGCTGGATGCGGCCGTCGCGCACCGCGGTGTCGAACGCCAGCGGGATCGACGCGGCCGACGTGTTGCCGTGCTGGTCGACCGTCACGACCATGCGTTCCTGCGGCAGGCCGAGCTTGCGGCAGGTGCTGGTCATGATGCGGATGTTGGCCTGGTGCGGAATCAGCCAGTCGATTTGTTCAGGCGCGAGATTCGCCTTTGCAAGCGCCTCGATCGCAACCTTCTCGAGTACGTTGACCGCGAGCTTGAACACGGCCTGCCCGTCCATGTACAGGAACGCGCTGCCCTCGATCACGCCACGATTCACGTTGCCCGGCGTGCAGAGGATATGCGAATAGCTGCCGTCAGCGTGCAGCGCGCTGCCGAGCACGCCCGGCTCTTCCGACGCGGACAGGATCACCGCGCCCGCGCCGTCGCCGAACAGCACGCAGGTCGTGCGGTCCTTGAAGTCGAGGATGCGCGAGAACGTCTCGGCGCCGACGATCAACGCCGTGCGGTGCTGGCCGCTGCGGATGAAGCTGTCGGCCGTCGCCATCGCATACGCAAAGCCCGAACACACGGCCTGCACGTCGAATGCCGCGCCGCCGTTCTTGATGCCGAGCTTGTTCTGCAGCAGGCACGCGGTGCTCGGGAACACGAAATCGGGGGTCGAAGTCGCGACGATGATCAGGTCGATCGACTGGGGATCGATACCGGCCATTTCGATCGCACGACGCGACGCCTCGAGCGCGAGATCGCTCGTCGTGACGTCCGGCGCGGCGAAATGGCGCGCACGGATACCCGTGCGCGCAACGATCCATTCATCGCTCGTCTCGATGCCTTCCTTCGCGAGACGATCGGTCAACTGCTGGTTCGTGACGCGGTCGGGCGGCAGATAGCTGCCCGTGCCGAGCACGCGGGAATAGAGAGTCGATTGGGCCATTTATGCTTTAGAGGATTGCGCAGCGGAAGGTTCGGCGTGAGGGCCTGCGGCCGGGCTTGCATGGCCCGCGCCGCCCGCGTCGTGCTCGCCGTCGCCGAGCGACGCCGAATTGTCCGCCATCGCGCGCGTGAGGCGCTCCAGCACGCCGTTTTTGACCGCATCATACCCGCGTTTGATCGCCCACTCAAACGCGTAGGCATCGGCCGAACCGTGGCTCTTGATCACGAGGCTCTTCAGCCCCAGCAGCGCCGCGCCGTTGTACTGGCGGTGGTCGACGCGCTTCTTGAAACGCATCAGGACAGGCAGCGCGAGCAGCGCCATCAACCTCGACATCAGCGAACGGCCGAACTCCTCGCGGATGATGTTGGACAGCATCTGCGCGAGCCCCTCGGACGTCTTCAGCGCGACGTTGCCGACGAAGCCGTCGCACACGATCACGTCGACGGTGCCCTTGTAGATGTCGTTGCCTTCCACGTTACCGCGGAAATTCAGCGTGCTGGCGCGCAGCAGCTCGCCTGCGCGCTTGATCGTGTCGTTGCCCTTGATGACCTCTTCACCGATGTTCAGCAGGCCGATCGTCGGCCGCTCCTTGCCTTCGAGCGCGGCCACCAGTGCGTGCCCCATCTCCGCGAACTGCAGCAGGTGCTGCGGCTCGCAGTCGACGTTCGCGCCGAGGTCCAGCATCATCGTGTAGCCGGTCGGGTTCGGCAGCGCGGACGCGATCGCGGGCCGCTCGATGCCGGGCAGCGTCTTGAGTACGTAACGGGAAACGGCCATCAGCGCGCCGGTATTGCCGGCGGAAATGCAGGCCTGCGCCGCGCCTTCCTTGACGTGGTTGAGCGCGACGCGCATCGAAGAATCCTTCTTCTTGCGCAGCGCCACTTCGACAGGGTCGTCCATCGCCACGACTTCGGTGGCGGGCACGATGGTCAGCGCGGGATCGTCGAGAGCTTTCAGCTTCTTGAGCTGAGCGCGGATCGCGCTTTCGATGCCGACGAGCATCAGGTGCGCATCGGGATGCGCGCGGACGAACTTGACTGCCGCGGGAACGGTCACGGACGGGCCGTGGTCGCCTCCCATGCAATCGATTGTGAGCTTTACGGTCATGGAATGCGACGAATTTCAGGCACAAAAAAGCGGCAGTTGAATGCCGCCTTTTTGTTGAGCCAGGAAAGTGTCAAGCGAACCAGTTGTCACGCGAACGGCGAACGTAGCGCGCAACGCGTGACTTGACGCTTAGTCGTTCTTCGTCTTGACGACTTTCTTGCCGCGATAGTAGCCGTTCGGGCTGACGTGGTGACGCAGGTGCACTTCACCCGTGCTCGGCTCGACTGCCAGCGGCGTTGCCGTCAGGAAATCGTGCGAACGATGCATGCCGCGCTTCGACGGCGACTTCTTGTTTTGCTGGACTGCCATGACTAACTCCTAAATAATTTTCCGGATTCTAACACAGCCCGATCCGGCGCTTAACTACCCTGGCCCAAAGCCCTTACGCCTTCCCGCGCCACAACTGCTTAGTGTTTCTTGGTGCCGTCACCGTCCTTCTTCAGCGCTTGCAGCGCTGCGAACGGATTCGGCCGTTTGCCTTCGTCCGCGGCTTCGTCGGACTCTTCGCCCGCCTCTTCCTCAGGACCGCTCGCACCCGACACGAGGCTTTCGTGAACTGCCGGGCAAACCTCGTGCTTGGGCACGAGCGGCAACGAAAGCAGCAACTCCTCTTCGATCAAGTCGACGAGATCGAACTGGCGTGAGCCCACGATCACATCGGCTTCATCGTCGTCGAGCGGAAATTCTTCAGCTTCTTCTTCGGTCGCGACGACGCGGTACACCATGTCGACGCCGAACGTCTGGTCGTACGGGGTCATGCAGCGCTGGCACGTGAGCCACGCCTGGCCATGCACCGCGAGGCGCAGATACGGCTGCTGCCCATCGGCGCCGTCGTCCTGCAATTCCTTCTGCGTGAACCCTTCCGCCTGCCACGTGAAGACCGTGTCGCGATCTGGCGCGTCCGCCGGCACTTCGTTTAACATGCGCGGCAGTTGCGAGAGGCGCACCGCCCCTGCTGCCTGTCGCCCGCTGCGGGCGAACTCGAACAGGTCGACCGCGTGCGGATCAAGCGGCGCCGCAGGTTTGCCAGAAGAAGTGTTCATGTGCGCTCCTGCCTACAGGCTGACTTGCGGGATCCGGCTTGGCGCCGCTCACTCACGTACGGGTACGTACTTTACTTCCGAAGACCCGGCAGGCGCCACCACGGAAGCCTGCCGACGAAAAGCGGGAAAGCATACCTGTTTTACCTTTTGCGGTCAATCACTTAAGCTTGCGTCCGCACAACACCCGACGACTCACCGATCCAACCGACCATGCCGGATACCGTTTGCCGCCCGCCGCGGCTGATTCTTGCCTCCAGTTCCCGCTACCGCCGCACGCTCCTCGAGCGCCTCGGCGTGCCGTTCGACGTCGTGTCGCCCGACCTCGACGAAACCCCGCTCGACGGCGAAACTCCGGCCTCGACCGCCCTGCGCCTCGCCGGCGCGAAAGCGCGCGCCGTCGCCGCGACGATCGACGCGCCGGACGGCGTGCTCGTGATCGGGTCGGATCAGGTCGCGACCTTCGACGGGCTCCAGATCGGCAAGCCCGGCACGCACCAGCGCGCGCTCGCGCAACTCGTGTCGATGCAGGGCCGCGAAGTCGAATTCCACAGCGCACTCTGCCTGTACGACAGCCGCACGGGCGAGGCACAGGTCGAGGACATCATCACGCGCGTGCGCTTCCGCTCGCTGCCCGAGGCCGAACTCGACGCGTACCTGCGCGCGGAAACGCCGTACGACGTCGCCGGCAGCGCGAAATCCGAAGGGCTCGGCATCGCGCTGCTCGACGCGATCGACTCGGACGACCCGACCGCGCTCGTCGGCCTGCCGCTGATCGCGCTCACGCGGATGCTGCGTGCCGTCGAATATCCGCTGTTTGCAACCATCCGTGGAGACCGCGCATGACGGCCGGCACGCTTTATCTCGTCCCGAACACGCTTGGCGAGGGCGACGAATCGATGCTCGCCGCCGTGCTGCCCGCGGCCGTGCAGGCACGCGCCGGCACGCTCGGCTATTACATCGGCGAGAACGCGAAAACGACGCGCGTCTTTCTGAAGAAGATCGGCACGACGCGTCCGATCCAGGAAATCGAGATCCGCGAGCTGAACGTCAATACGCCGGCCGGCGAAATCGACCGCCTGCTCGCGCCCGTGCTGGCCGGCGCGGACGCCGGCCTCGTGTCCGAGGCCGGCTGCCCGGCCGTCGCCGATCCCGGCGCATTGCTGGTACGCCGCGCGCACGAGCGCGGCGTGAAGGTCGTGCCGCTCGTCGGACCGAGTTCGATCCTGCTCGCGCTGATGGCGTCGGGCCTGAACGGCCAGAGCTTCGCGTTCAACGGCTACCTGCCGGTCGACGCGGCCGCGCGCGCGAAACGCCTGCGCGAACTCGAGCAGCTGTCGCGCAAGGCGCGCCAGACGCAGATCTTCATCGAGACGCCGTACCGGAATCACGCGATGCTCGACACGCTGATTGCGACCTGCGCGCCGTCTACGCAGATCTGCGTCGCGGCCGACCTGACCCTCGCGACCGAGACGATCGCGAGCCGCACCGTGGCGGACTGGAAAAAGGCGCCTGCGCCGAATCTGCACAAGCGTCCTGCGATCTTCCTGCTGCTCGCGAACTGAAGCCGCGGCCGGCCAGCGGGCCATCATGGCCCGCCGGACGCCGGTCAGCGCAGGCTGAACGACGCGCCGCCGGCCGTCAGAGCCTTCATCGCGGCGCCGCCGACGGCGGCGCCGAACTTGCGTGCGACGCGGTTCGTCAGACTTTCCTTCACCGTATAGTCGACGAGATCGGGCGCCTTCAGCACGTCGCGCGCGACCGTGTCGGTCGTGCCGTAGCCGTCGGCAAGCCCGAGTTCGACGCTCTTCTCGCCGGTCCAGAACAGGCCGGAGAACATGTCGGGCGTCTCATGCAGACGCTTGCCGCGGCCCTCCTTCACGGCCTTGATGAACTGCGCGTGCACCTGGTCGAGCAGCGCCTGCGCATGCGCGTCCATCTTCGGCGTCTCCGGCGAGAACGGATCGTAGAAACCCTTGTTTTCGCCCGACGTGTGCAGGCGCCGATCGACACCGAGCTTGCCCATCAGCCCGGTGAAGCCGAAACCGTCCATCAGCACGCCGATCGACCCGACGATGCTCGCCTTGTCGACGAAGATCTTGTCGGCCGCGGCCGCGATGTAATAGCCGCCCGATGCGCACATGTCGGTCACGACGACGTACAGCGGCTTGTCCGGATGCTTCGCACGCAGCCGCCGGATCTCGTCGTAGACCATGCCGGCCTGCACGGGGCTGCCGCCCGGGCTGTTGATCCGCAGCACGACGCCGACCGTGCCGTCGTCGTCGAACGCGGAGCCGAGCGCCGTATTGATGTCTTCGGCATTCGCATTGACGCCGGCCGCGATCTCGCCGTCGATCGTCACGAGCGCCGTATGCCGCCCGCTCGACGATAATTTCGAATCGCTCGAGAAATCGATCAGCGCGAACGCGAGCAGCACGAACACGCCCAGGAACGCGAAGCGGAAGAAAATCTTCCAGCGCCGCGCCGCGCGCTGTTCCTTCACGGCCGCGAGCGCGATCCGCTCGAGCGCCGCGCGCTCCCAGTTCGGTTCGCGGCTGTCGGGACGGGAGGAGGAATCGGGGGAATTCGGTTGGTCGGCCATGCAGTGTTGTCGTCAGTCGGTCGTGGCGGGAGCGGCAGGACGCAGGTCGGCGTCGGGCACCCAGAATACCGCACGCCCGTCGGGCGTGTCGCGTTCGTCGACCTCGACCGGCCGCAGGCGGCCGCCGCGGCACGGGCCGCCGACGCACTTGCCGGTATCCGGCGCGTAGATCGCGCCGTGCGTCGCGCACATCAGGTACAGGCCCGACGACTCGAAGAACTGCCCTTCGGACCAGTCGAGCTCCATCGGCACGTGTGCGCAGCGATTCAGGTAACCGTATGCGCGACCGTCGTAGCGCACGAAGAACACGACGGCCTGCTCGCCGCGCAGGGTCGCGTCGACGCGCACGCCGGCGCCGCCGTCGGCCAGCGCGTCCGATGCGCACACGCGCACGGCGTCCGGCGCCGCGCTCATGCGTGCTCCCGCAGCCACGCGGCCAGCGCGTCGACGTCCGGCGCGACGAAGCGCGGCGCGAGCGCAGCCAGCGCGTCGGCCGTGTGCGCGCCGTATGCGACACCGACGCCGGCCGCTCCGGCGCTCGCGGCCATCTGCAGGTCATGCGTCGTGTCGCCGATCATCACGGTGCGCGCGAGGTCCTGCCCCAATTCCCGGGACAACTCGTGCAGCATCGCCGGATGCGGCTTCGAGAACGTCTCGTCCGCGCAGCGCGTCGCGTCGAACAGGCTCGTCAGCTTCGACTGGTCAAGCACGCGGTTCAGCCCGACCCGCCCCTTGCCGGTCGCAACGGCGAGCAGGTAGCCCGTATCGCGCAACTCGGCGAGCAGCTCGCGCACGCCGGCGAACAGCTCGATGCGCTGGTCGTCGAGCAGATAGTGATAACGGTAGCGCTCGGCCAGCCGCGGATAGTCGGACGGATCGAGGGTCGGAGCGGTAACCTGCAGCGCATCGCGCAGGCCGAGGCCGATCACGTAGCGCGACGCCTCGTCGGATGGCGTGGGCAGGCCGAGATCGCGGCATGCGGCCTGGATGCTGTGCGCGATGTGCGCAGTCGAATCCATCAGCGTGCCGTCCCAGTCGAAGACGATCAGGTCAAATTGCTGTCGAGCCATGCGGTTCAAGCGGTATCGCGCAGTGCGCTGAGTTGGTCGAGGAAGCGCCGGCATTCGTCCGGCAGCGGCGCATCGAACTGCAGCGCCTCGCCGGTCAGCGGATGGTTGAGCCGCAGCCGGTGCGCGTGCAGGAACATCCGTTTCAACGACGGCTGCGCATTCGCGCGCGCCAGCGCCTTGTTCAGTGCGAAATCGCCATACTTGGCGTCGCCGGCGATCGGCAGGCCGAGATGCGCGAGGTGCACGCGGATCTGATGGGTCCGACCCGTTTTGAGTTCCGCCTCGACGAGCGCGTAGTCGGGCCAGCGGTCGACGAGGTTGAACACCGTATGCGACGGCAGCCCGTCGTCCTGCACGCGCACGCGGCGCTCCCCTTCCGGGGTCGAATACTTGAACAGCGGCACCTTTACCGCGCGACGGCGCCCCCAGTCGGGCTGCCATTCGCCGTGGACGCATGCGAAGTAACGTTTGTCCATCCGGTTCTCGCGGATCTGTTCGTGCAGGCCCACGAGCGCCGTGCGTTTCTTCGCGAGCATCAGGATCCCGGACGTCTCGCGGTCGAGCCGGTGCACGAGTTCGAGGAATTTCGCGCGCGGGTGCGCCTGGCGCATCTGCTCGATCACGCCGAACGCGACGCCGCTGCCGCCGTGCACGGCGACCCCGGCCGGCTTGTCGATGACGAGCATCGCGTCATCCTCGTACAGCACGTCGAAATTCGCGGGCGGCACGATGGGCGTGTCGGCACGCGCGAGGTCCGCCGCCGCCACGCGCACGGGCGGCACGCGGACGACGTCACCGAGCGCGAGACGGTACTGCGCATCGATCCGGCCCTTGTTCACGCGCACTTCGCCGCTGCGGAGGATCCGGTAAATATGGCTTTTCGGCACGCCTTTACAGACGCGCAACAGGAAGTTGTCGATCCGCTGACCGGCCGAGTTTTCATCGATCTCGATCATCGATACCTGGCCGCTTGCGACCGAATTCTGGGATATTTTGCCTAACTCATTCATACTGAATATAATTTTGCCCAGCCTGACGTTGAGGGTGGCCTGACCGGCCGGCCCCGACCGAGTCGGGCAAGGTGCAAGCGGAAACCATTATTTTACTTGCGCCGGGGGTCCGCTGCTCGCCCCTAATCAAAGAGATGCAGCAAGTTGCACGCACGGCGCCGCCCGTCGGCAAGGATCGCGCCCACAGGCGGATTCGGTCGGCAAGGCGCCGCGGTAACGGAAAGTTGGTTGAAAAGAATTTGATCGGCAGCCCGACGGCGCGAAGTGCGTCCGCAGGCTGCCGGTTGCGAAAATTACGGCGTTGCGCCCGATTTGGCCCCGCGAAGCGTGCGGGGCTTGGCGACGTCAAACCAGGGAAGTACACCCCAAGCGGGAAAGTCGGGCTGGATTCGATACTCCCCGCTGCGGCCCAAGCCGCAGCATCTGCCGCCCGTCGGCGCGCGCGACGCATTGCGCGCGCCCGTGGCAATGCCCGGACTCAGGCTTAGCGCGCTTTTGTGCAGCGTGCGGTGTGTGAACGCCGTGCTTTGAAGCCGTATTCGCAGGTGCCCTACGGCCGCCGGCCCCGTCTTTCGGGCCCAAGCGCCTCTTCAGGCAATTCTCCCCGCCATCGTTCCCGCTCCAGCGTGCTCGTGACAACACAACAAGGTGCGGCCTGCCGTCGTTCCCGCCCTCGCGACTGACAACCGCGAGGCGTCGGCTGCGGAGCCGCCTGGAGTCGTTCATGAAACGCATGCTGTTCAATGCGACGCAGCAGGAGGAGCTGCGCGTCGCCATCGTCGATGGGCAAAAGCTCATCGACATCGACATCGAGACAGCCGGGCGCGAACAGCGCAAAGGCAATATCTACAAAGGTGTCGTCACCCGCATCGAGCCGTCGCTCGAAGCGTGCTTCGTCAACTACGGCGAAGATCGCCACGGCTTCCTGCCGTTCAAGGAAGTCGCCCGCCAGTACTTCAAGGAAGGCATCGACATGCGCTCCGCGCGCATCCAGGATGCCCTGCGCGAAGGCCAGGAGCTGATCGTCCAGGTCGAGAAGGAAGAGCGTGGCAACAAGGGCGCTGCCCTCACGACCTTCATCTCGCTCGCCGGCCGCTACCTGGTGCTGATGCCGAACAATCCGCGCGGCGGCGGTGTATCGCGCCGGATCGAGGGCGACGAGCGCCAGGAACTGCGCGAAACGATGTCGCAACTGCAGATTCCGGACGGCATGAGCATGATCGCCCGCACCGCGGGCATCGGCCGCAGTGCCGAGGAACTGCAGTGGGACCTGAACTACCTGCTGCAACTGTGGCGCGCGATCGAAGCGGCGTCGCAAAGCGGCAACTCCGGCCAGCCGATGCTGATCTACCTGGAATCGAGCCTCGTGATCCGCGCGATCCGGGACTATTTCCAGCCCGATATCGGCGAAATCCTGATCGACACGACCGAGATCCACGATCAGGCCCGTGCGTTCATGGACATCGTGATGCCGGACAACGTGTCGAAGGTGAAGCGCTACCACGACGACGTGCCGCTGTTCTCCCGCTTCCAGATCGAGCACCAGATCGAAACGGCGTACTCGCGCACGGTGCCGCTGCCGTCCGGCGGCGCAATCGTGATCGACCATACCGAAGCGCTCGTCGCGATCGACGTGAACTCGGCGCGCGCGACCAAGGGCGCGGACATCGAGGAAACGGCGACCCGCACGAACCTCGAAGCGGCCGACGAAGTCGCCCGCCAGCTCCGCCTGCGCGACCTCGGCGGCCTGATCGTGATCGATTTCATCGACATGGAATCGGCGAAGAGCCAGCGCGAAGTCGAGCAGCGCCTGAAAGACGCGCTCAAGCATGACCGCGCACGCGTGCAGATGGGCAAGATCTCCCGCTTCGGCCTGATGGAGCTGTCGCGCCAGCGCCTGCGCCCGGCCCTGTCGGAAGGCAGCCACGTGACCTGCCCGCGCTGTAACGGCACCGGCCACATCCGCGATACCGAATCGTCCGCGCTGCAGGTCCTGCGGATCATTCAGGAAGAAGCGATGAAGGAAAACACCGCGGCGATCCACTGCCAGGTGCCGGTCGAGGTGACCGCCTTCCTGCTCAACGAAAAGCGTCAGGAAATCAACAAGATCGAGTCGCGCTTCAAGGTCGGCATCGTGCTGATCCCGAACAAGCACCTCGATACGCCGCACTACAAGCTCGAGCGCCTGCGCCACGACGACGCGCGCCTCGACGATCCGCGCGCGTCCTGGAAGATGGCCGAGGAAGCTGCCCGCGAACTCGAGTCGGAAACCGGCTACAGCAAGCGCACGGCAGAAGTGAAGCCGAAGCAGGAAGCCGCGGTCAAGGGCATCACGCCCGAGCGCCCGGCCCCGAGCCCGGCGCCGCAGCGCCCGGTCGAGCCTGTTCCGGCCCCCGCACCTGTCGCCGCGGCAAGCGGCGGTTTCATCGGCTGGCTGAAGGGCCTGTTCGGCATGTCGCCGGCTCCGGCGCCCGCACCGGTTGCTCCGGCACCGGCGAAGGAACCGGCGGCCCGCCCGGCTCGCGAGCGTACCGAGAAGACCGAGCAGCGCGGCGGCGATCGCAACCGCAACCGTCGCGGCGGCGCCCAGCAGGCGCAAGGCGGGCGCGACCAGGCAGCAGCAGGCCGTGGTCAGCCGCAACGCCTGGAGCGCGAAGGCAAGGAAGCGCGCGAACCGCGTGAAGGCCGTGAGCCGCGCGAGGGTCGCGAGCCGCGTGAAGGTCGCGAAATCCGCGAAGGTCGTGAGGGCCGCGAAGGTCGCGAGGGCCGTGGCCAGCGCGAAGGTCGCGAACCGCGCGAGCCGCGTGAAAACCGTGAGCCGCGTGAACCGCGCGAGAACCGCGAACCGCGCGAGCGTGCCGAGCAGCCGGAAGGCGTCGACGCAGCAGGTCGTGGCGAGCGCCAGGAACGCGGCGAGCGTCGCGAGCGCGGCGAACGCCGCAAGCCGACCCAGCATGCGGCCACGCTCGAGACCGTCACCCGTGGCGAAAACCATCCGGAAGCGGAAACCGACAAGGCCGTTGCAGAAGCCCTGCCCGGTGCCGAGCTGGCAGCCGATGCGGAAGCCGGCGCGCGTGACGGCGAGGAACGTCGCCGCCGCCGTCGCGGCCGCCGCGGCGGTCGTCGCGAGCGCGACGAAGACGGCGCAGTCGTCGACCAGGCCGAGCAAGGCCCGAATGGCGAAGCCTCAGCGCAAACCGTGACGCCGGAAGCACCGGCCGCTGCCGAACCGGCCCACACGGCCGCACCGGCAGTCGTCGCGGCCGTGGCAGGCGCCGTCGTCGTCGAAGCAGCGGTCGAGCAGCATGCTGCGCCGGCCGCTGTCGAAGCTCAGCCGGCACCGGCACACGTCGAAGCGGCTCCGGCCGCTCCAGTCGAGCCCGCGGTCGCCGTCGAGGCGGCTGCAGAACCGGCACCGGTCGCAGCGGCCGTCGACATGGAAGCCGGTCCGGCTCCGGTCGCGGTTTCGCCGACCGATGCGTTCGAAGTGCCTGCGGCACCGGCAGCGGCGCCGGCCGCTGTCGAGGCGCCGCAGTCCGCGCCCGTCGAGCAGGCCGCACCGGTCGTGACGACCGAAGCCGCTCCGGTGGCTGTCGAGCCGGCGCATGTCGAAGCGGCACCGGTCGAGGCCGTTGCAGCACCGGCACCGGCACCGGCTCCTGCCCCCGCGCAACCGGCAGCCTCGCCCGCTTCGGCGAGCCTGGATGTCGTGCTGGAGCAGGCCGGTCTCGTCTGGGTGAACACGGACGCCGACAAGTTCGCCGCTGCGCAGGAAGCCGCATCGCACCTCCCGCGTCCGGCCCGCGTGCCGCGCGAACGCAAGGCGCTGCCGCCGGTCGATACGGCCCCGATGCAGCAGGTCGAAACGACGCACCACTGACCGGCGCATCGCCCGACCAGGAAAAGCCCGCCTCCGGCGGGCTTTTTCACGTCCATGCTGCGGGTTTCCGCCCACCGGACCCGGGCGGCCGCTTGCGGCTAAAATACAAGTCTGGCTCGCACTTCTTTCAACATGTCCCGACGCATCATTCCTCTCGCCGACGTCAGCGGGATGCCGGACGTCTCCGGCGTCGCGCATGCCCCCGACGGCACGCTGGCCGACACGTTCGCCAGGCCGCTGCGCGACCTGCGCATCTCGGTGACGGACCGCTGCAATTTCCGCTGCGTGTACTGCATGCCGCGCGCGGTCTTCGACAAGGACTACCCGTTCCTGCCGCACAGCGCGCTGCTCACGCACGAGGAAATCGAACGCGTGGCGCGACTCTTTGTCGCACACGGCGTCGAGAAGATCCGCATCACGGGCGGCGAGCCGCTGCTGCGCAAGAATCTCGAATTCCTGATCGAGCGCCTCGCGCGCCTGACAACGCATGACGGCCGCCCGCTCGACCTGACGCTGACGACCAACGGCTCGCTGCTCGCGCGCAAGGCGCGCGCGCTGAAGGACGCCGGGCTCACACGCGTGACGGTCAGCCTCGACGCGCTCGACGATACGCTGTTCAAGCGCATGAACGACGCCGAGTTCGCGAGCGCCGACGTGCTCGACGGCATCTTCGCGGCCCAGGCCGCCGGCCTCGCGCCGGTCAAGGTCAACATGGTCGTGAAGCGCGGTACCAACGATGGCGAGATCCTGCCGATGGCCGAGCGTTTCCGCGGCACCGGCGTGATCCTGCGCTTCATCGAATACATGGACGTCGGCACCTCGAACGGCTGGAACATGACCGAGGTGCTGCCGTCGGCGGACGTCGTTGCGCGGATCGCCGAACATTTCCCGCTCGTGCCGCTCGACGCGCACACGGCGGCCGAAACCGCGCAACGCTGGGGTTATGCGGACGGCAGCGGCGAGATCGGCGTGATCTCGAGCGTCACGCAGGCCTTCTGCGGCGACTGTACGCGCGCGCGGCTGTCGACCGAAGGCAAGCTGTACCTGTGCCTGTTCGCGTCGACGGGCCACGACCTGCGCGCGCTCGTGCGCGGCGGCGCAAGCGACGCCGAGATCGCGACTGCGATCGCCCGCATCTGGCAGGCGCGCACCGACCGCTATTCGCAACTGCGCGGCAGCGCGTCGGCCGAACCCGCGCCCGACGGCGCCGGCAAGCGCGTCGAAATGTCGTATATCGGCGGCTGACGCACGCCGCCCTTTCCGCCTTCGCACGATGCCCGTTTCCGCCTCTCCCTCGATCGCCGGCCTGCTGCTCGCAGGCGGGCGCGCCACGCGCATGGACGGCGTCGACAAGGGCCTGCAACTGCTCGACGGTACGCCGCTCGCGCTGCACGTGCTGCGCCGGCTCTCGCCGCAGGTCGACGAGACGCTGATCAGCGCGAATCGCCACGCCGATCGTTATGCGGAGCTCGGTGCGCCGTTCGACGCACGCGTCGTCGCGGACGAAACACCCGATTTCCCCGGCCCGCTCGCAGGCCTGCTTGCCGGTATGCGGGCCGCGCACGCGCCGCTCGTCGCGTGCTCGCCGTGCGATACGCCGTTTCTGCCCGCCGACCTGGTCGCGCGGCTGCATGCGGCGCTCGCCGCGCAGCGGGCCGACATCGCGATGGCGGTCACTGTCGATGCGCAGCAGGCGCGCTCGCCACAGCCGACGTTCGCGCTGCTACGCACCGCGCTGGCCGACGATCTCGCCGCGCGGCTTGCCGCCGGCGACCGCAAGGTGCGTGCGTGGTACGCACGCCACAAGACGGTCGAAGTCGAGTTTCGCGACGAGCGTGCGTTTTACAATGCCAACTCCTGGCAGGAACTTGCCGCGTTGGCCCGTCGCTGACGGCGCCCGCGCCGTTCCCGCCGGGCGCCCGCCGCACGCGAAACCCGCGCCCAGGCACCCTCCTCGCGCCACCGGCCACGAACCCGATACGCCTCGCGGCGCAGTCCGACTGATGATCACGCAATCCTCGCCCGCCTCCCGAACCGCACCCGATTCCGATGCCCCGCTGTCGCTTGCCGACGCGCAGGCGCTCGCGTGCCGCTTCGCGGTGCCTGTCGACGCGTGCGACACGGTGACGCTGCGCGACGCGCTCGACCGCGTGCTTGCGGCCGACGTGAACGCACCGTTCGACATTCCCGCGTACGACAACTCGGCGATGGACGGTTATGCGTTCGACGGCAGCGCCGGCGCGCACGCGGCGCCGCAGGAGGACGTCGCGCTGACGGTCGCCGGCACCGCGTTCGCGGGCCATCCGTTCGACGGCGCCGTGGCGGCCGGTTCATGCGTGCGCATCATGACGGGCGCACCGATACCGGCCGGGTGCGATACGGTAATTCCGCAGGAACGCGTGCGTGTCGACGGCGACACGATCCGCTTCGCCGCGCACGACGTCGCGCACGGCGCGAACTGCCGCAAGGCCGGCGAAGACCTCGCGCGCGGCGCCTGCGCGCTCGCCGCGGGCCGCATCCTGCGGCCGTCCGATCTCGGCCTGCTCGCGTCGCTCGGCTTCACCGACGTCACGGTGCGCCGGCGCGTGCGCGTCGCCGTGTTCTCGACCGGCGACGAACTGCGCGAGCCCGGCGACCCGCTCGATCGCGGCGCGCTGTATGACAGCAATCGCGGGATGCTGATCGCGATGCTCGAAAGGCTGCACGTCGACGCGATCGATCTCGGGATCGTCCGCGACGACCCGGCCGCGCTCGAAGCCGCATTGCGCGACGCCGTCGCCGCGCAGGCCGATGCGGTGATCACGTCGGGCGGCGTATCGGTCGGTGAAGCCGACTTCACGCGCGACGTGATGGCACGGCTCGGCGACGTCACGTTCGCGAGCCTCGCGCTGCGGCCCGGTCGGCCGCTCGCGTGCGGCACGCTCGCACGTGCGCCCGGTGGCGCCGGTCACGCGCTGTTCTTCGGGCTGCCCGGCAATCCGGTCGCGTCCGCCGTGACGTTTTACGCGATCGTGCGCCCCGCGCTGCTGACGCTGGCCGGCGCGCAGACGCCGCCGCCGGCGATGTACACGGCGCTCAGCACGCATGCGCTGAAGACGCGTGCGGGCCGCACCGAATACCTGCGCGGCATCGCGACGCGCGCCGCCGACGGCCGCTGGCACGTCGCGCCGGCCGGTTCGCAGAGTTCCGCGTCGCTGAGCGGCCTCGCGGCCGCCAACTGTTTCATCGTCCTGGGCCACGATACCGCGGCAGTCGACGCGGGCACTCCGGTCGACATCCTGCCGCTCGACGGCCTGATCTGAATTTCACTATCGATATATCTCTACGGGGGCAATCCGCACATGAAGAAACAAATTTCGTCGATCGCCGCGGGGCAGACCGCGAAGGCGTTGATCCTCGTCTACCTGACGTTCAGCGTGCCGATCGTGCTGCTCGGCATTCTCGTCGCGTACATCCGTTACGGGATGGTCGAGTTGAGCACGATCCTGAGCGCGCTGCTGCTGAACGCCATCCTCGGCTTCGTGCTGCTGTGGATCGCATGCCACGCATACAACTGGGTCGCATCGCGCTTCGGCGGCATCGAGATCGTGTTGTCCGATCCGCCGGAGGAAGCGTGAGCGACGCGCCGCTGATCCGCGCGGCCGAAGCGCGCGACGTCGGCGCGATCCTCGCGCTGATGCGCGAGCTGGCCGAATTCGAAAAACTCACGCACCTGTTCGTCGCGACCGAAGCGGATCTCGCCGACGCACTGTTCGGCGAGCGGCCTGCCGCCGAAGCGCTCGTGGCCGAGCGCAACGGCGCGACCGTCGCGTATGCGCTGTTCTTCCACAACTATTCGACGTTCCTCGGTCGTCGCGGCCTCTATCTCGAGGATCTGTACGTGCAGCCGTCGCAGCGCGGCACCGGCCTCGGCACCGCGATGCTGCGCCACCTCGCGGCACTGGCCGTCGAGCGTCGTTGCGGGCGTTTCGAATGGTCGGTCCTCGACTGGAACCAGCCCGCGATCGATTTCTACGAAAAGATGGGCGCGACCGTGCTGCCCGAATGGCGCATCGTTCGCGTAACGGGCGACGCGCTGGATACACTCGCAGGCCGCTGAGCGTCGGCCCGCGCGAGCCGCGGCCGAACTACCCTGCCGCAAAAGGAAACGGGCGCCGACGGCGCCCGATTTCATTGCGATCCGCCCGCACTCGAGCGGCTGAACCCGTCAAGCGTCGTCGGCATCGGCACCGCCGTCCGCGCCGTCCGCACCGAGCAAGCCAGCCGCCGTATCGCCCGGCAACGCCTCGACCTGCTTCAGCTTGCGGCTCATCACACGCGTACGCTGCTCGGCGGACTCGATCGAGCGTGTGACCGTTTCCAGCTGCGCCTTCGTGCGCGCGAGCACGTCGCCGAACTTGCCGAACTCCGTCTTCACCGCGCCGAGCACCTGCCAGACCTCGCTCGAGCGCTGCTCGATCGCGAGCGTACGGAACCCCATCTGCAGGCTGTTCAGCAACGCGGTGAGCGTCGTCGGCCCCGCGACCGTCACGCGGTAGTCGCGCTGCAGCAAGTCGGTCAGCCCCGGGCGGCGCAGGATCTCCGCATAAAGCCCTTCGGTCGGCAGGAATAGCAGCGCGAAATCGGTCGTGTGCGGCGGCGCGACGTACTTCTCGGCGATCGTGCGCGCCTCCAGCCGCACGCGCGCTTCGAGCGCACGTGCCGCTTCCTCGACCGCCGCCGCATCGGCGCGCTCCTGCGCGTCGATCAGCCGCTCGTAGTCTTCGCGCGGAAATTTCGCGTCGATCGGCAGCCACACCGGCGGCGCATCGCGCGTGCCCGCATCGCGGCCCGGCAGCCGGATTGCAAATTCGACGCGCTCGGTACTTTTCGGCACCGTCGCGACGTTCTTCGCGTACTGATCGGGTGTCAGCATCTGTTCGAGCAGCGCCTCGAGCTGCACCTCGCCCCAGGTGCCGCGCGTCTTCACGTTGGTCAGCACCTTTTTCAGATCGCCGACGCCCGCCGCGAGCGTCTGCATCTCGCCGAGCCCGCGATGGACCTGCTCGAGCCGGTCCGACACGAGCTTGAACGATTCGCCGAGCCGCTGTTCGAGCGTCGCGTGCAGTTTCTCGTCAACGGTGCGGCGCATCTCCTCGAGCTTCGCCGCGTTGTTCGTCTCGATTTCCTTCAGCCGCTGTTCGAGCGTCGCGCGCACTTCGCCGATCCGGCGATCGTTCGCTTCGGTCAGTTGCGTGAGCTGCCGGTTCAACGTATCGCCGAACAACCTGAGCGCGGCCGTCTGCTCCTCGCGCGCCTGCTGCGCCTGACGCTGCACGCTCTCGCGCATCGCGTCGAACTGCTGCGCATTGCCGGCGACGAGCTTGCCGAGCTGCTGAGCGAAACCCTCGATCTGGTTGTTCTGCACGGTCGCCACGCTCGTCAATTGCGCGGCGAGCGTCTGCTGAAGCTGCGAGAAATTGCCGGCCAGCTCGGTGCGCGAACCGCGCGCGTTCTCGACGATCTCGCCGCGCAATTCGCGTTCGAGCCGCTCGACCGCGCGCGCCTGCGCATGCGCGGCATCCTCGATCTGGTCGCCGAGCACCGCCGCATCGTCGTGGCGGCCGCCGCCGCGAACGATCGCGACGATCGCCACCGCGAGCGCGACGGCCAGCACGACGACCGCCGCAAGCAACAACGTCATCGTCATGCGCGCGGCTTCCCGATCACGTCAGGGTTGATCGGATTCGGCGGCTGCCCCGCGCGCGGCCCCTCGCCCAGTGCGGCGATCAGGTTGTCGGCGGCAAGGTTCGCCATCGCACGGCGCGTCTTTTCGGTCGCGCTCGCGATATGCGGCGTCAGCACGACGTTCGGCACCTGGAGCAGCGTCGGATGCACGGCCGGTTCGCCTTCGTACACGTCGAGGCCGGCCGCGGCGATCGTCCCGTCGCGCAGCGCGGCGGCCAGCGCCGCGTCGTCGACGATCCCGCCGCGCGCGATGTTGGTCAGCGTCGCGGTGGGCTTCATCTTCGCGAGTTCGGCCGCGCCGATCGTGTGATGGTTTTCCTTCGTGTACGGCAGCACGAGCACGACGTGATCGGCGCGCGCGAGCAGCGCATCCTTCGACACATATTCGGCGTTCAGCTCGGCCTCGATCTCGGGGGCGACCCGCGACCGGTTGTGATAGATCACCTGCATCCCGAAACCGCGCGCGCGGCGCGCGAGCGCCTGGCCGATTCGGCCCATCCCGATGACGCCGAGCGTCGAGCCGTAAATGTCGTTGCCGAGGAAACCGTCGTACGCCCACTTCTGCCAGTGACCGGCGCGCAGCCAGTGTTCGGATTCGGCGATCCGGCGCGCGGCGGCCATCATCAGCGCCCAGCCGAAATCGGCAGTCGACTCGTTCAGCACGTCCGGCGTGTTGGTGCCGAGCACGTTCGCCGCGTTGAACGCGGCCATGTCGAAGTTGTTGTAGCCGACCGCCATGT
The DNA here is from genome assembly GCF_016899445.1 of Burkholderia sp. MS455. NCBI lineage: Bacteria > Pseudomonadati > Pseudomonadota > Betaproteobacteria > Burkholderiales > Burkholderiaceae > Burkholderia > Burkholderia sp. MS455. The sequence goes on along the minus strand of NZ_CP041779.1, from coordinate 1,097,901 downwards.
TCGATACGACGCGCAGGCGCGGCGCCGCCGCGAGCGCCGCCGCGCCGACTGGATCGCCGGCCGTCAGCGCGCCGTCCTTGTCGGCCAGACGCGCGGTGAGCGCATCGGGAGCGAGCGCATCGCCGTTGTTCCAGTCGACTTCGAAATACTGCTTGAGCCGTTCGATCACGTCCGGAAAGATCGGACGCGCGACCAGGATCTTCTGCATCGCCATCTCCGCATGTCGCTAGCCGATCGCGGCGCGCATCGCGCCGCCGGGATCGTCCGCGCTTGGTTGAAAGTTGTCAGGTTACGCCGGGAAGAAGATCAGCGACGTCAGCAGGAACACCGGCACCAGGATGACGAGCGCCCAGCCGAGGTATGCGAAGAAGCTCGGCATCTTCACGCCGCGCGACTCCGCGATCGCCTTCACCATGAAATTCGGCGCGTTGCCGATATAGCTGTTCGCGCCCATGAACACCGCGCCCGCGGAAATCGCGGCGAGCGTCGAGGCCCCCGTCGTCATCAGCGTCTGCGCATCGCCGCCCGCGAGGTTGAAGAACACCAGATAGGTCGGCGCATTGTCGAGGAACGACGACAGCAGGCCCGTCGCCCAGAAGTACATCGCGTCGATCGGCTTGCCGTCCGGCCCCGTGACGAGATGGACGATCTGCGCGAATGCGCCGTCCGCGCCCGCGCGCAGGATCACGATCACCGGCGCGATCGTCACGAAGATTCCCGCGAACAGCTTCGCGACCTCCTCGATCGGCGCCCAGTTGAACGCGTTGCCTTCACGTGCGGAACGCGGCGTCAGCGCGAGCGACGCGAGCGTCACGACCACGAGCGCGACGTCGCGCGCGAGGTTCTGCAGCGCGACGTGCGTGCCCCACACGTCGAACGCGATGTCCGGCTTCCAGATGCCGCTCATCAGCACGAGCGCGACCACGGCCGCGAGCAGCACGAAGTTGATCTTGCCGTCGATCGACAGCGCCGCGCCGTCGGGCGTCGGGTCGAGCGCGGCCGGCCGCTCCTCGCCGCCCTTCCGGTAGAAATACGTGTCGAGCACGAAGAACAGCGCCAGCAGCACGACGCAGATGAACAGCATCGGCAGCGCGAGATGGGTCGTCGTCCAGAAGAAGCTCACGCCGTTCAGGAATCCGAGGAACAACGGCGGATCGCCGAGCGGCGACAGCGAGCCGCCCGCGTTCGCGACGAGGAAGATGAAGAAAATCACGACGTGCACGACATGCTTGCGGTTGTCGTTCGCGCGCAGCAGCGGCCGGATCAACAGCATCGCGGCGCCGGTCGTGCCCATCACGCTCGCGAGCAGCGTGCCGAGCGCGAGGATCGCAGTGTTCAGCTTCGGCGATCCGTGCAGGTTGCCGTTCACGCAGATGCCGCCTGCCACCGTATAGAGCGCGGTGAGCAGCACGATGAACGGAATGTATTCCTCGAGCAGCGCATGCACGAGCGTGCCGAACGCGGTGCCCGCGCCGAACGCGAACGCGAACGGGATCAGGAACACGACCGCCCACCCCGCCGCAATCTTGCCGAAGTGGTGATGCCAGAATACCGGGGCAGCGAGCGGGAACATTGCGATGGACAGCAGGATCCCGGCAAACGGGATGCCCCAGAGCGCGGACAGTGTGGCACCGTCGAGCGTTGCGGCCGATGCAAGCGCGGGAACGGCGCCAAGCGCGACTCCCGACGCCATGCCCGCCCAGGCGGCATGTCGTTTCATGCAGAACTTCCTTGTTCGAGTGGTAGTGGATGCGGCGGGCGCGTCATGCGCCCCGGACGACGATCGCATGCACGCGGTACGGGCCGTGCGCGCCCAGTACGATGGTCTGCTCGATGTCGCCCGTGCGCGACGGGCCCGACACGAAATTGACCGCGCGCGGCAACTCGCCGCGCTCCGCACGGATCAGCGCGAACGCGTCTTCATGACCGGCGACGATCCGCGACGCGGGCACGATCGCGATGTGCGTCTCCGGCAGCAGGCCGGCCGATGCATAGGTATCGGGACCGGACAGCAGCACCAGCGAACCCGTTTCGGTGGTCGCGCAAAAGCAGCCCGTGAGGCCGACGAGATCGCCGTCGCGCGGCTTGCGGCACTCGACCGACAGGCCTGCGCCGGCCCAGTCGAGATCGGCCAGCGTGCGCCATGCGACGGCCTGCGTCGGCAGGCCGTGAGCGGAAAGATAGCGGGCAGCGGCGGCCGGTGCGTCGGCGAGCGCCGCGACTTCGTCGACCGTCGTCGACAGGCGTGCCGCTTCGTCGACGAATGCGGCAACGAGATCGGCCGGCATCGGCGGACGCGGGCCCTGCGGATGGCGGGCGAGATAATCGGCGACGCCGTCGCGCTCCGCTGCATCGGGCTCGGCCGCGCGCCCCTGCGCCGCGCGAATGCGCGCGAGGATCTGGCGACGGGCAGCAGAAGTGTCCATGAACGGTCCTCGTGACGTTGGCGTGCAATACGTCGGATTATACCGGCCGCCCCTGCCGCCACGCACCTTCGACCGAACGGCCGACGCTCACTTCGACGCGTCTTCCTCGACCGGCTGCGCGATGCCGAACACCTGGCGCAGGTAGGCGAGATAGGCCTTGTCGTCGCACATGCTCTTGCCCGGCGAATCCGACAGCTTCGCGACCGGCTGGCCGTTGCAGCGCACCATCTTGATCACGATCTGCAGCGGCACGTAGCCGAGGTCGTTGGTGAGGTTCGTGCCGACGCCGAACGCGAGCTTGCAACGGCCGCGGAACCGTTCGTACAACTGCATGACCTTCGGGATGTCGAGCGCGTCCGAGAACACGAGCACCTTCGTGCGCGGGTCGCACCGGTTCGCCTCGTAATGGCGCAGCATCCGCTCGCCCCAGTCGAACGGATCGCCCGAATCGTGGCGCGCGCCGTCGAACAGCTTGCAGAAGTACATGTCGAAGTCGTTCAGGAACGCATCCATCCCGTAGACGTCCGACAGCGCGATCCCGAGGTCGCCGCGGTATTCCTTCGCCCACATCTCGAAGCCGTAGATCTGCGAGTCGCGCAGCCTCGGGCCGAGCGCCTGGCACGCCTGCAGGTACTCGTGAGCCATCGTGCCGAGCGGCGTGATGTCGTGCTTCATCGCGTACAGCACGTTGCTCGTGCCCGCGAACTGCGGGCCGAGGCCGTCGCGCAGCGTGAGCGCGACTTCCTCGTGCCAGACCTTCGAGAAGCGCCGGCGCGTGCCGTAGTCGGCAATCTTGCAGTCGGCGAACTCGGGCTTCGCGCCGAGCAGCTTGATCTTCTCGCGCAGCCGCTCGCGGCCTTCGCGATAGTCGGGCTCGCGCTGCGTGTTGCGGAAATAGACTTCGTTGACGATCGCGAGCACCGGGATCTCGAACAGGATCGTATGCAGCCACGGCCCCTCGATCTCGATGTCGATCTCGCCGTTGCCCTTCGGCGAAGGCGTGATCGAGATGTACTTCTCGTTCAGGTGGAACAGCGCGAGGAAATCGACGAAATCGCTCTTGATGAAGCGCATCCGCCGCAGGTAGTCGAGTTCGACGTCGGAAAAACGCAGCGAGCACAGGCCGCGCACCTCGTCGCGGATCTCGTCGATGTACGGCACGAGATCGACGCCTTGCGTGCGGCACTTGAAACGGTATTCGACGTTGGCCGCCGGGAAGTGATGCAGGACGACCTGCATCATCGTGAACTTGTAGAGATCCGTGTCGAGCAGCGAAGTGATGATCATGATTGCGGCACCGCCAATATCGTGACAGGGTCCCGGCGCACCGCGCGCCGCCCGGTCTGTCGGCCATGTTACTCGAATGCGGGCCCGACCATCGCGAAACCGCCTGCCGCGCTGCCCCGTCGCGCCGTATACGGCTTCCCCATTGCGCGCCCCGCGGCGGCCCCCCTGAGCGCCCCCCATAAACTAATCACGAAACGATATAAGCTAGAAAGGCGACCACGTCATGCGGGTTTTGCGCTTCAGTTACAATGCCGCTTTTGGCGCCAACGCCACCCCATATATACCGCCAAGCAGGAGCGTTTTAATGACTCACGTTGTGACCGAAGGCTGCATCAAGTGCAAATACACGGATTGCGTGGATGTGTGCCCGGTGGATTGCTTCCGTGAAGGTCCCAACTTTCTCGCCATCGATCCGGACGAGTGCATCGACTGCGCCGTGTGCGTCGCCGAGTGCCCGACCAATGCGATCTATGCCGAAGAAGACGTTCCGGGCGACCAGCAGCAGTTCACCGAGCTGAATGCCGAGCTGGCAAAGGGCTGGCCGTCGATCACGAAGACCAAGCCGGCACCGGCCGACGCGGACGAGTGGAAGGACGTGCAGGACAAGTTGCACCTGCTCGAGCGCTGATCGCGCGGCGGCCGCAGAATTTTTTGTGCGTTGCAGCCCAAAAGTATTGACAGGTTAGCCAACACTCCATACAATCTCGTTTCTCTGCTGTTTGTTCCCCGATAGCTCAGTCGGTAGAGCGCCGGACTGTTAATCCGTAGGTCCCTGGTTCGAGCCCAGGTCGGGGAGCCAAAAAATGCATAGGCCCGTTGAAAGTGGACGGGCTTTTTGCTGGTAACCGAACACGCAGATGTACCGATTTATTCCCCGATAGCTCAGTCGGTAGAGCGCCGGACTGTTAATCCGTAGGTCCCTGGTTCGAGCCCAGGTCGGGGAGCCAGACAGCGAAAGGCCCGTCATTCGACGGGCCTTTTGTTTTTCCGGCCGCCCTTTCGCGTTATCGTGGCCCGGTCCCGCGCATGCTAGAGTCTCTGTCCCGCATTCGCATCCGGTTCCGTCGATGAAGCACCGCCTCCTGCGCGCCGCACCCTTCGCCGTCCTGCTCTCCGCATTCGCCATCGCGCCGCTCGCGCACGCGGAGGAAGTCGGCAGCGTCAATACCCACTTCCGCGTAACGGGCTCCGACCGCGTCGTCGTCGAGGCGTACGACGATCCGGTCGTGAACGGCGTGACCTGCTACGTGTCGCGCGCCCGCACGGGCGGCATCAAGGGCACGCTCGGCGTCGCCGAGGATCCGAGCGAGGCGTCGATCGCGTGCCGGCAGGTCGGCCCCATCACTTTCAAGGAGCCGCTCAAGCAGCAGACCGACGTGTTCAGCGAACGCATGTCGTTCATTTTCAAGACGCTGCACGTCGTGCGCGTGGTCGACAAGAAGCGCAACACGATCGTCTACCTGACCTACAGTGACCGCATCGTCAGCGGCAGCCCGAAGAACGCCGTCACCGCGGTGCCGATGCCGGCCGGCACGACGATTCCGGTCAAGTAAGGCCCGCACCTGACGGGCGCGTGAGCGATACACTGTCGGTTCGACCGCTCCCGCGCCCGATCATGTCTGCCACCCGCCTTCCAGACTCCGCACGCTACTGGCGCACGCCGCTGCTGCCGAAGGCAGATCTGGTCACGGCCACCTATCGCGACCACACGTTCGCGCCCCACTGGCACGACGCGTACACGATCCCCGTGATTCTCGAAGGCGCGGAACGCTTCACCTATCGCGGCAGCGGCCATGTCGCCGAAACGGGCACCGTGCCCGTGATCAATCCCGGCGAAGTGCATACGGGCTCGCGCGCGGCCGACGAAGGCTGGTGCTATCGCGTCAGCTACATGCCGGTCGAATTCATCCGCGAACTCACGAGCGCGATCGCCGGCCGCCCGCAGGACGCGCCGTGGTTTGCCCCCGACGTGATTCGCGACGCCGACCTCGCGGCCCGGCTCGCGCTGGCGCACCGGATGATGGAAGCCGGCAGCGAGCGCGCGCTGTCCTCCCATGCGCACGGGCAGCCGGCCGACGATCCGGCGGCCGGCGATCCGGCGGCCGGCGCACCGCGCATCTATGATCCGCTCGCCGCCGAAACGGCCATGCTCGACGCGCTGTCGACGCTGATCGTGCGCCATGCCGACGCGCAGCCGCGACCGGCGCCGCTCGCGGCGGACGAACCGCGCGTCGATGCGATGCGCGAGCGGCTCGCCGCCGATCTCACGTGCACGGTGACGCTCGACGAAGTCGCGCAGGCGGCCGGCCTGTCGCCGTTCCACGCGGCGCGCCTGTTCACGCGTACGACCGGCATGCCGCCGCATGCCTGGCGCAACCAGCTGCGATTGCAGCGCGCGCTGGTGCCGCTGCGGGCGGGCGTGCCCGTCGCCGACGTCGCGGCGGCCAGCGGCTTCGTCGACCAGAGCCACTTCACGCGGCATTTCAAACGGATGTTCGGCGTGCCGCCCGGGCGCTGGCAGGCGAGCTGACGCGCGGCTTCCCGCATCCGGCCGTTCGCTTGCCGCCGCGCCGACAACCGCCCGGGCAGCCACCCCGCCCGCGACCGCAAGAACATACAAGCCCGAAAACCACGGGCCCGCTATCCTCCAGCGCATGGAGGAGCACGCTTTGAACCCGGCTTTGAACCCGACACCCGCATCGCCCCCTCGCCGCCCGCTCAACGAATGGCTCGACGGCGCGCGCGACACGATCCCGATGATGATCGGCGCGGCGCCGTTCGGCGTGATTTTCGGCACGCTCGTCGGCGGCGGCCCGCTTGCCGCGTGGCACGGCGTGCTGATGTCGCTCGCCGTGTTCGCAGGCTCCGCGCAGTTCATCGCGCTCGGCCTGATCGCGGGCAGCGCGAGCTTCGTCGTCGTACTCGCGACGACGCTGATCGTGAACCTGCGCCACCTGCTGTACAGCGCGACGCTCGCGCCCTATGTCGCGCACCTGCCGTTGCGCTGGCGCGCCACGCTCGGCGCGCTGATGACCGACGAAGTGTTCGCGGTCGCCTATGGGCACTATCGGCACTTCCCGCCCGGTACGATCGGCCCGCACTACTTTTTCGGCTCCGGGCTCGCGATGTACCTGAACTGGCAGGTCTGGACGCTCGCGGGCATCGGCTTCGGCGCGGCATTCCCGGGCCTGCAGTCGCTCGGCCTCGATTTCGCGATGGCGGCGACCTTCATCGCGATCGTCGTCCCGCAGCTCGGCACGCTGCGCTATTTCGCGGCGGCCGCGACGGCCGGCACGCTCGCGTACTTCTGGCAGGGCTGGCCGTACAAGCTCGGGCTGCTCGGCGCGGTTGCCGCCGGCGTCGCGATCGGCGTCGCGCTGACACTGCGGCACGAGCGCTCGCGCGCGCGGTCACACACGGAGGCCGCATCGTGAGCTACGCGCTGCTGATCCTCGGGATGGCCGTCATCACGTACGCAATCCGCACGACGCTGTTCCTGTTCGGCGAGCGGCTGACCTTCCCGCCGCTCGTGCGGACCGCACTCGGCTTCGTGCCCGTCACCGTGCTGACCGCGATCATCGTGCCGATGACCGTCTCGCCGCATGGCGGCACGGCCGAACTGACCTGGCGCAATCCGCAGCTCGTCGGCGCGCTCGCCGCCGTGCTCGTGTCGGCTGCGACCCGCCGCCCACTCGTGACGATCGCGGCGGGTCTCGCGGTGTTCTTTTTCTGGCAAGGGATCGTGCTGCCGCACTGGCTGCCCGCCTGAGCGGACACTCCACCGCGCGCGCTCAAGTTTCCGCGCGGCGCGCCGATATAGGAAATGAAAACCCGCCACCGGCCTCGGCGCGCACCGGTCAGTCGACGCTGCGCCCGCACCGGTGCGCCGTGCCGACCGCCGGCCTGCGCGGGCCGCCATCGAGACGATTCATGGGCCAGATCACCCTTTCCCTCAAGGACGACACGCTCGAGTCCCTGCGCAAGGACTACGACGCGTTCGTCCGCGTGTCGCTGAAACTCGACCCGCAGTTCGCGACACCGTCGTTCGAGGATTTCCTGCGCGCGAAGCTGCTCGACAACATGGTTCCGCTGACCGAGCACGCGGTGCAGCGCATGCTGCAGGGCGGCCAGTACGCGTGGGCAAAGCGCACGCTCGACAAGGAATTTCCGGATGTCGTCGCGATCCTGATGCGGCAGGCCGGCGAATTCGGCTTCGGTTTCGCGTCGCGCTCCGAATGGACGCCCGACGAGCTCGCGAAAGCGTGCCGCGACTGGGCGAAGGCGATCGTCGCCGAGGCGCAGGGCGACCCGGCGCAGATCGATCCGCTCGCGTCGCAGATCAAGGGCGCGGCTCAGGACATCCAGGCGCTCGAAGAACTGATGCAGACGCCCGCATGGCGACTCGCGGAATCGCTGCGGCAACGGATTTACGAGGCCAAGCTCGCATGCGAGATGAGCGTCGGCAGCACCGCGCGCGACAAGCTCGGCGAACTGCGCGGATTGCTGCGGCTCGGGCTCGCACATGGCTCGTTCCAGAAACAGGAAGCGCAGCAGATCATGGAATACCTGCGGCTGCTGAAACCGGAGATCTTCGTCGAAGAGCCGTACGACGTCTTCGCGCGGCTCGCCGCATGGCTGCGCAGCGTATTCACGCCGGCTGCCGCGCGCCCCGCGCAGGGACAAGGCCAGGGACAGCGCCGGCCGTGACCGCGCGCCCGCGCTGCTGAAAGCATGAACACATGAAAACGGCCCGGTTCGCGCGAAGTGAACCGGGCCGCCGGACGGCCGCCGTCGCGACGCGCCGTCCAGGGCGAGCGTCGCGCGGCGCCAGGCACCGCTTACTGCGTGGCGCCCTGGGCCGATGCACCGCCCTCCGCGCCGACCGATGCACCGCCCTCGGTCGCTTCGCCGGCCTTCGCCTTGGCCGAGCCGACATGGCTCTTGGCCGACTTCGCGGTGTGCTTCGCGTGCTTCTTGGCCGAGTGGACGGCCGACGACGCCGCATCCTTCGCGCCGTCGGCTGCCGCGCCGACCGCATCGGTTGCGCCGCCGACCGCATTGCCCGACGCGTTCGCGCCGGCGCTACCCTGCACGCCCGCGCCGACGCCCGCTGCCGGGGTCTGCGCCTGCACGCCGGCACCTGCCGCGCCCTGCGCCGCCGTGCCCGTCTGGGCAAACGCGGCCGAAGTGGCGAACGCCGTCAGCGCGGCACCGATCAGCATCGTACGAATCTTGGACATGACAATCCTCCTCAAGAAGTTGTGGGCGCGAACCGCAGCGATGCGGTCCGTCGCGTCCCCCGCCGCAACACGCAGCAGGTACGACAAAAGACCCGCGGCCCGCACCCACGGTTCTCGAATCTCTCAGACTGTTACCCACCGTTTCATTTGCTGACGAATCGCTCACAGTCCTTAACAACTGCGTGCCGCGGCCGCCCGCGCTCGCGCGCCGGCCCGCGGTGCCGTATGATGCGAGGCGATTCCTTCCGCGCATTGCGCACCTTCTTCGTCATGCCCAACCTGGATTTCACGCTGACCGGCGAATACGTCGAGCTGCACAACCTTCTCAAGATCACCGGCCTCGCGGACAGCGGAGGCACCGCGAAGCTGATCGTCGCGTCCGGCGCGGTGAAAGTCGACGGCGCGGTCGAGCTTCGCAAGACCTGCAAGATCCGCGCGGGCCAGGTCGTGCTGCTCGGCGACACGCGCATCGCGGTGCGCGAGGCTTAGGGCCTGTTCCCCCTGTCCGCGACATGGCCATCGGCGCGCGCGTTCGACACGGTACGAATAAAGCCGTAAGCTAGCCGTCTCTCAAAATAAATACAGACAGCGCGGGCCCGCACCCGCGCGAGCGCCCATTCCATGTCGCATTCCGGTCTCACGCGGACGGCCGCCGCGCCGCCGTCGCTGTCCAGTCACGCCGCCGATACCGCGCGCCTCGCCGCACCGCTCGCGATCGCGCAACTTTCACAAATGGCGATGAGCGTCACCGACACGGTGCTGCTCGGTTCGCTCGGCCCCGATTCGCTCGCGGCCGGCGGTCTAGGCGCGAACTTCTTCTTCGTCATCGTCACCATTCTGCAAGGCGTGCTGTCGTCGGTCAGCGTGAGCGTCGCGCATGCGCGCGGCGCCCAGGCCGAGGACCGCGTGCCGCACATCTACTGGACCGGGTTCGCGCTGTCCGTGCTGCTCGCGATTCCGGCAATCGTCGCGCTGTCGCTGGCCGAACCGATCCTGCTGATGTTCCACGAGCCGCCGCTGCTCGCGCATCACGTCGGCGAATACACGGGCATCCTGCGCTTCGCGGCGCTCGGCAGCCTGATCGGCGTCGGGCTGATGCGCGCGTTCCTGCCGGCGATCGGCGCCGCGCGGCGGCTGCTGTGGGTGTCGATCGGCGGCGTCGGCGTGAACGGCGTGCTGAACTACGGGCTGATCCACGGCGCATTCGGGCTGCCGCGCCTCGGCTTTCTCGGGTCGGCGGTCGCGACGACGATCACGATCTGGCTCACCGCACTCGCGCTGATCTGGCTGCTGCACGGCCGCCAGCGCTTCCGCCATTTCGTGACCGCGGCGCGCCCGAAGCTGCCCGTGATGGGCGAGCTGATCGGCATCGGCTGGCCCGTTGCGATCACGTACGGGGTCGAATCGACGCTGTTCCTCGCCACCGGGCTCACGGTCGGCGTACTCGGCGCGACGTCACTCGCCGCGCACCAGATCGCGCTGAACGTCGCGTCGGTATCGTTCATGGTGCCGCTCGCGATCGGCCAGGCCGCCAACGTCCGGGTCGGCTACTGGGTCGGCGCGGGCTCGCCCGTCGCCGCGCGGCATGCGGGCTTCGTCGCGCTCGCGCTCGGCGTCGCGTTCATGTCGCTGTCGGGCGTCGTGATGATCGTCGCGCCGCACACGATCGTCGGCCTGTATCTTCACCTCGACGACCCGGCCAATGCCGCCACGGTGTCGCTCGCGGCGTCGCTGCTCGGCATCGCCGCGGTGTTCCAGATCGTCGACGGGATGCAGACCGTTGCGTCGGGCGCGCTGCGCGGCCTGAAGGACACGCGCATCCCGATGCTCGCCGCGACCTTCGGCTACTGGGGCATCGGCTTCCCGACCGGCTACTGGTTCGCGTTCCACGCGGGCCTCGGCGCGCGCGGCCTGTGGTGGGGGCTCGCAGCCGGCCTCGCGAGCGTCGCGGCGCTGATGGCATGGCGCTTTCATCTGAAGACCGCGTCGCTCGTCGCGGCGCGGCATTGAGCGCGACACGACACGAAATCGCGGCCGACGCTATGCTTGTCGGCTGAAGGCCCGAAGTCCCGAAGATGCCGCGCGAGCGGCGCGACTGCCTCACGATACGCCCGACGCCGCGCATTGCGCGGCCTTTCCCCTTTCCAAGAGGAGTGCATCATGAACGAAGCAGTTCGGATGGAACGCGACACGTTCGGCGAGATCGCCGTGCCGGCCGACCGGCTCTGGGGCGCGCAGACCGAGCGCTCGCTGCAGAATTTCCGGATCTCGACGGAGAAGCAGTCGCCCGAGCTGATCCACGCGCTGGCGATCGTCAAGCGTGCCGCGGCGGCCGTGAACCAGTCGCTCGGCGTGCTGGCCGACGACAAGGCACGCGCGATCATCGACGCGGCCGACGAGATCATCGCCGGCAAGCATCCGCGCGAATTCCCGCTCGCGGTCTGGCAGACGGGCTCCGGCACGCAGACCAACATGAACCTCAACGAGGTGATCGCGAACCGCGCGAGCGAGCTGATGGGCGGCGAGCGCGGCGAAGCGCGCAAGGTTCATCCGAACGACGACGTCAACCGCGGCCAATCGTCGAACGACGTGTTCCCGACCGCGATGCACGTCGCGGCCGCTTACGCGATCGTCAATCACCTGCTGCCGGCGCTGCGCACGCTGCGCACGACGCTCGACGCGAAATCGAAGGCGTTCGCCGATATCGTGAAGATCGGCCGCACGCACTTGCAGGACGCGACACCGCTCACGCTCGGCCAGGAGTTTTCCGGCTATGTCGCGCAACTCGACCAGGGCATCCGTCACGTCGAATCGGCGCTGCCGCACCTGTACGAACTCGCACTCGGCGGCACCGCGGTCGGCACGGGGCTGAACGCGCATCCGGAGTTCGCGGTGCGCGTCGCCGACGAAATCGGCCGCCTGGCGAAGCTGCCGTTCGTGACGGCGCCGAGCAAGTTCGAGGTGATGGCGGCGGCTGACGCGCTGGTGTTCGCGCACGGCGCGCTGAAGACCGTCGCGGCCGGCCTGATGAAGATCGCGAACGACATCCGCTGGCTCGCGAGCGGGCCGCGCTGCGGGCTCGGCGAGCTGTCGATTCCGGAGAACGAGCCGGGCAGCTCGATCATGCCGGGCAAGGTGAACCCGACACAGTCGGAGGCCGTGACGATGCTGTGCTGCCAGGTGTTCGGCAACGACGTCGCAGTCAACGTCGGCGGCGCGAGCGGCAATTTCGAGTTGAACGTGTTCCGGCCGATGATCGCGCACAACGTACTGCAATCGGTGCGGCTGCTCGCCGACGGCGCGCAGAGCTTCAACGACCACTGCGCGGTGGGCATCGAGCCGAATCGCGCGCGCATCGACCTGCTGCTGAACGAATCGCTGATGCTCGTGACGGCGCTCAATCCGCATATCGGCTACGACAAGTCCGCGCAGATCGCGAAGAAGGCGCACAAGGAAGGCACGACGCTGAAGGCCGCCGCGCTCGCGCTCGGCTACCTGACCGAGGCGGAATTCGATGCGTGGGTGCGTCCCGAGCAGATGATCGGGTCGCAGTAACGGCGGAACGACGGGCGCGGCGCGAAGGGCGCGGCGCCCGCGCCGGTCAGACCGTGCCCTTCGCGACCTCTTCCGGCTTCAACTCGACGATCTTGTCGAGCGCGGCCCGCACGTCGGCCGCATATTTCGCGAGCACCTTCTGCTCGTCGGTTTCGGGCACGAACGGCGGCACCGGCACCGGGTTGCCGTTCTCGTCGACCGCGACGAACACGACCAGGCAATCGGTCGTCTGGCGCAGCACGCCGCCCTTCGGATCGCCGGCGTGCACGGATACATGGATATGCATGCTGGTGCGCCCCGTCGCGACGACGCGCGCCTTCAGTTCGACGAGATTGCCGACCAGGATCGGGCGCTGGAAACGGATGTTGCCGACGCTGACCGTCACGCAATAGCGGCTCGACCAGACGGCCGCGCACGCATACGCGACCTCGTCGATCCACTTCATCAGCGCGCCGCCATGCACCTTGCCGCCGAAGTTCACGGACGACGGCTCGGCGAGGAAGCGGAATACGGTTTCGGTGCGGTCGAGGGCGGCCGGTACGGGGGACGGTTGGGGCATCTTGTTGGCTCCGGGCGGCAGGGGCGCTGTGATCGGGCCATTATACGTTGCACTGCGGCAACGCGTCGCGGGGCGCCCCGTATGGCGCGGCGGCGCCGACGCGCCCGAAACGCACACGGATCGGCGCCCGTCAGCGGCGTATCGTGATGCCCTGGTCGATCGCCCCGTACATCTCGAGGCTGCCGCCTCGCTCGCCGGCAGCGCCCGCGCCGCCCTGCGCACAGGCCGAGCAGACGAGCACGGCCGCCAACAGGCAGAAAATCGTCTTCATCATTGCATCGTGTCACGTGCGGCGGCCCGCTGCCGCCGCGTCCGGCCATTCTACGCGTGCCCCGCACGGGGCCGCAGTCCGGTCTTCCGCAGGGTCGGGGCCCGCGCCGGTACCGCTATTCGACATTTCAGCCGGATCCGAAACATCGAATGCCCGCACCTACTACACTGCACGTCATCCCGCCTGACGAGACACGACGATGACCGATCACGACGATCACCACTTTCCGGGCCTGAGCCGCATCGGCGCGCTGATCGCCGACCCGGGGCGCGCCGCGATGCTGTGGGTGCTGATGGACGGCAGCGCGCGACCGGCCGGCGAACTGACGATGATCGCGGGGCTGTCGCCGTCCGCGGCAAGCGCGCATCTCGCGCGGCTGACCGAAGGCGGCCTGCTCGCGCTCGAAGTGCGCGGCCGGCACCGCTATTACCGGATCGCGTCGTCCGACATCGCGGCATCGCTCGAGGCGCTCGCGAACGTCGCCCGCGCGGCCGCGCCGCACCGCCCGGTTCCGCCGCCGTCGCGCACGGTGCCGGCCGAACTGCGCTACGCACGCACCTGCTACGACCATATGGCCGGCGAACTCGCAGTGCGCATCTTCGACGGGCTCACCGCGCGCGGCTGGCTGCTCGCCAACGGCGATGAGATCGAGACCACCGAACTCGGCACCCGGGCGCTCGCGCAATGGGGCATCGACGTCGCCCAGCAGCGCGCGCGCCGGCGCCGCTTCGCGTGCGGCTGTCTCGACTGGAGCGAGCGGCGCTCGCATCTCGGCGGCGCGCTCGGCGCCGCACTGCTCGAGAGCTTCTGTGCGCACGGCTGGATCGAGCGCTCCGCACGACCGCGCGTGCTGCGCGTCACCGTGCCCGGACAGCAGGTTTTCGACGGGTGGCTTACGTCCGCTTGACGCCAGCATTGCAGCTGCACGACAACGGCTCGCGATGGACAGGTTTTGTTACATCGCGTGCCATCCGGCTTACAAAACACCGAGCACTGAAACAGACCGAGCGGATATTGTGAACTCAACGGCACGAATCGACGCGCCGCGATAACGACGAAGACGCTCACCATGGCCCCCCTGTTCACGCTCAAGCGATCCGCCCGCTATACGCTGCTCGCGTTCGTCGCGCTTGCGACGCTGCCCCCCGCATTCGCACAATCGGCCGATGCCCCGCCGTATGCGGCCGCGGCCCGGCAACCGGGCGGCGATCCGCCGGGCCGCGTCGCGCGGCTCAATTACCTGTCGGGCGCCGTGACGACCGAACCGGCCGGCACCGATACCTGGTCGTATGCCGCCGTGAACCGGCCGCTGACGACCGGCGACCAGCTCTGGAACGATGCCGGCGCGCGCTCGGAACTGCACATCGGCTCGACCGCGGTGCGGCTCGGCAATTCGACGAGCCTGTCGGTGCTGAACCTCGACGACACGACGACGCAACTGAAGGTCGGCCTCGGCACCGTATCGACGCACGTGCGCCAGTTGCCGGCCGGCGGATCGTATGAAATCGACACGCCGAACCTCGCGCTCGGCATCACGGGCCCCGGCGACTATCGCGTCGATGTCGCGCCGAACGGAGCGAGCACGACGGTCACGGTGCGCAGCGGCAGCGCGACCGTCTACGGCAGCAACGGACAATACCCGCTGTCACCCGGACAGCAGGTCGTGTTCACGGGCACCGACCTGCAGGTTGCGCAGCAATCGCCCGCGCCGGGCCCCGATGCGCTCGACCAGTGGGCCGCCAGCCGCGACGCGGCCGAGGAGCGCTCGGTATCGGCCCGCTATGTGTCCCGCGACGTTCCCGGCTACCAGGATCTCGACGCGAACGGCACGTGGCGCGAAACCCCGAATTACGGCTCGGTATGGGTGCCGAACGACACGCCGGCCGACTGGGCGCCGTATCACGACGGCCACTGGATCTGGCAGGCACCGTGGGGCTGGACGTGGGTCGACGATGCACCGTGGGGCTTCGCGCCGTATCACTACGGCCGCTGGGCGTACGTGGACGATAGCTGGGCATGGGTGCCCGGCCCGATGGTCGTCAGCCAGCCGCCCGTCTATGCGCCGGCGCTCGTCGCGTTCGTCGGTGGCGGCGGCGGTCCCGACTGGAGCGTCGCGCTCACCGTCGGCGGCGTCGCCGCGGCCGGCTGCGCATGGTTCGCGCTCGGCCCGGGTGAGCCGTGGCACCCCGGCTGGGGCGGCTGGAGCCCGCACTACTACGATCGCGTGAACCGCAACATCGTGGTGAACAACGTCAACGTGAACAAGACCGTGAACGTGACGAACATCACCAACATCAACAAGACGTACGTGAACTTCCACGCGCCGCACGCGATCACGGCCGTGCCGGCCTCCGCGTTCGTGCACGGTCAACCTGTTGCGCACTTCTCGCAGCATGTCGATCCGCAGCAATGGCGCAATGCGCACGTGACACCGGGCACGCCCGGTATCGCGCCGGTGCGCCAGAGCTTTACCGGCGGGCTGCGCAATGCCGGCTACCGTCCGCCGGAGGCGATCGCGCAGCACCCGTACGTCGCGACGCGCAATCCTGCCGTGCCGGCCGCGTATCGCGACCAGGCCGCCGCCCACCTTGCGCAGCAAGGCGCACGCGTACCGGGCGCCGGCGCCCCCGTCGTGAAGACGAACGTGCCGGCGGACTATACGGCTCGCCCGGTTCGCGTTCCGGGCAACCCGAACGGCGGCGCATGGGCAATGCACAACGTGCAGCTCGTGAATCCGCACGGCCCCGTCGTGCAACCTTCACGCGCGCCGCGCGAAGGCCAGCCGCCAGCCGCGCAGGCCGGACGTCCGGGCGCACCGGTGCCGGTGCCGGGCGCGCCGACTCTCGCGCGGCCGGCGAACGGCGAGAACCCCAATGCGCCGCGCTTCGCCAACGGCGGCATGCCGCAGGCACCGGGCAACCCGGCGCCGCGCCAGGCGTTCGGGCCCGGAAACGGTGTCCCGCATCCGCCGGTGGCCGGCAATTTCCCGTCGGGCAACGGCAACGCACACGCAGCCGAAGCGCCGTCACCGGCGTGGATGCAGCCTCACACGCCGATGGAGCGTCAGCGCCCCGCCCCGCCGGCCGCGCTGCACGCGGCAGGACAGAATGCGCTGCCGCCCGTGCGCAGCGCGGTGCCGGTGCCGCATCCGGACGGCACGCCGGCTCCGCAGGGCGCGCAGCCCGGCGGCCGGAACGAAGCGCCGCGCGCGCTGCCGCAGCCGAGGTTCGACAATACGGCGCAAATCCCGCAGCCGCGTCCGCGCCCCGAATTCCCGACGCCGGCCCAGCATGGGCAGCCGCAACCGGAACGGGCCGCCCCCGCGCCGCAACCGCGCCCCGAATTCGCGCAACCGGCGCCACACCGCGAAGTCGCACCGCCGCGCGTGAACGAGTACCGCCCGCCGGCCCCCGCCGCACATGAAATGCCGCGCCCGCAGCCGCAGGCGCCGCGCATGGAGCCACGGCCGTCGATGCCCGCACCGCACGTGGAACCGCGCCCGTCGATGCCCGCGCCCCGAATGGAACCGCGGCCGCAACCGGCGCCGCACGTCGAGGCGCCGCGCCCGAGCAACCCGCCGCCGCAAGGCGGTCACGAAGAGCGGCACCGCCAGTAAGTGCCGCAAACGTGAAGCAAAAAGGCCCGACCGGCTGATGCCGGTCAGGCCTTCTTTCTGCGGGGGCGGCGCGATCAGACCGCCATCGGCGCGGTCAGCGGCTCATGGTGGCGATAGCCGACGAGCGAGAAATCGGACGGCTCGATCTGCTCGAGCCACTCGGGCGCATAGACGCCCGTCTTCGCGTATTCAGGCACGCGCTCGGCGATCTCGAGCCGCGGGCTTTCGTACGGCTCGCGTGTGAGCTGCTGCTGCAGCATGTCGAGCTGGTTCTCGTAGATGTGCGCGTCACCGATGAAATACGTAAACCAGCGCGGCGTATAGCCCGTCAGCCGGCCGACGAGCGACAGCAGTGCGGCCCCTTCCGTCAGGTTGAACGGCGTGCCGAGCCCGACGTCGTTGCTGCGGATGTACAGGCACAGCGAGATTTCGCGCTTCGTCGCATTCGGCAGGAACTGGTACAGCAGATGGCATGCGGGCAGCGCGATCTGGTCGAGCACGGCCGGATTCCACGCGTGAAACAGGATACGACGGTCGGCCGGATTCTCCATGATCGTGTCCAGGCACTGGCGCAACTGGTCGATCGACTTGTACAGCAGCACCTTCGGTGCGCCGTCTTCGTCGAATCGCGTGACGATCCGGAAGCCGCGGCGCGTCGCGTCGGCGATCTGCGCATCGGCGCCCGCATCGAGCACCTTGTAGCCCGGCCACTGGCGCCATTGCACGCCGTACACGTCGCCGAGATCGTCGACGCCCTGGCGGTACGGGTTCGCGAGCCACTGCGCGTTCTCGTTCGCGTTCGCGTCCCACACCTTGCAGCCGAGCGCGCGGAAATCGGCCGCGCTGCGCGACGCGCGCAGGAAGCCGACCAGTTCGCCGACCGCGGACTTGAACGCGAGCTTCTTGGTCGTGACGGCCGGGAAGCCTTGCTGCAGGTCGAAGCGCAGCATCGCGCCCGGCATGCTGATGGTGCGGATCCCCGTGCGGTTCTCCTGCCAGGTGCCGGTATCGAGAATGGTACGAACGAGGTCGAGATACTGTTTCATGCGGGTTCCTTCGGCCGCGAGGGCGGCCGTACCCGCCAATTTTAGCAAGCGTGATGCGGAAACTCCGGCAACGACGCAGGAAACCCCGCCAGCGCGTCGCCGCGATCGCGCATTCCGTGCGCGCACATCAGCCGGTAGAGCGTGACGCGCGACACGCCGAGTTCGCGCGCGGCATCCGCGAAACGGCCGCGATGGCGCAGCAGCGCCTGCTCGATCGCCTGCCGTTCGGCCGCCTCGCGCGCCTCCAGCAGCGACACGGGCGCGAGCGTCGCGTAGTCGTTCAGCTCGAGATCGGCCGCGGTGATCATCCGGCCCTCCGACATCACGATCGCGCGGCGCACGCGATTGATCAGCTCACGCACGTTGCCCGGCCACGAATAGCCGTACAGCGAGGCCACCGCATCAGGGGAAAAGCCGCGCAGGCGGCGATGCGCATCGCCCTTGAAACGCTCGAGCATGTGGCGCGCGATCACCTCGATGTCCTTGCCCC
This sequence comes from Burkholderia sp. MS455, assembly GCF_016899445.1. Classification (NCBI taxonomy): domain Bacteria; kingdom Pseudomonadati; phylum Pseudomonadota; class Betaproteobacteria; order Burkholderiales; family Burkholderiaceae; genus Burkholderia; species Burkholderia sp. MS455. The sequence goes on along the minus strand of NZ_CP041779.1, from coordinate 1,079,411 downwards.
GCGCGCGCAGCGGCGGCTCCTCGATCTTCAGCACGCACAGGCGATGGAACAGGTCTTCGCGGAACCGCCCTTCGCGCAGCGCCGCTTCCATGTCCACGTGCGTCGCGCAGATCACGCGCACATCGACCGGCACCGACACGTGCGCACCGAGCCGCTCGATCTTGCCTTCCTGCAGGAAGCGCAACAGGCTCGCCTGGCTTTCGAGCGGCAGGTCGCCGATCTCGTCGAGAAACAGCGTGCCGCTGTTGGCGGCCTCGACGCGGCCGATCTTGCGCTGGTTCGCACCGGTGAACGCGCCGCGCTCATAGCCGAACAGCTCGGCCTGCAGCAGCGTCGACGGGATCGCACCGCAATTGATCGCGATGAACGGCGCCTGCGCACGCGACGAGCGCTCGTGAATCGCGACCGCCGTCAATTCCTTGCCCGTGCCCGATTCGCCGGAGATGAACACCGGCGCATCGGTCGCCGCGACGCGACGGATTGTCCTGAAGAGTCCGAGCATCGCATCGCAGGTGCCGACCATCTCGCCTTCGCTGCGGCCCGCACCGGCAAGCGGCGCAACGGGCTCGGTCAGCGCGACCATGCCATGCGCATGACCGACGGTCTCGACGATCCGCGACATCTCGTACGGCATCGTCACGTAGTCGAAGCAATAGTCGCGAATGAGATGGCGCAGCGTGGCGTCCTGCAACTGGCCGCGCCGCGTCGCCGCGATCCAGCCGATGTGCTGGATGCTCAGGCAGGATTCGAGTTCGCGCAGGTCCGAGGGCTTGAAGCCCGGCGAGAAATCGAGCAGGCCGGCCGTTGCAACGCCGTGCTGCACGACGCGCCGTACGTCGCGTACGGTCTCCGCGAGATCGACGCGCCAACCGCATTCGTCGAAATGGCCGCGCAACGCATCGTTCGGTTCGCGCGAGTAATAGATCACGTGCCGCTGATCGGCTCCCATATGCCCACCCCGTTCATCAACCATCCAACGATTGCCGCGCACGCCAAGTCGCGTGCGAAAGGATCGAATCGGGTCAGCCAAAGGTGGCTCGATTCGCCATGCCGATGCGCGGCAACGACAAAGCCTCGCATGATGGCGCTAATTTCGCGTCCGTTTTTTTTGATCAACACAGCTTAGTTATAGGCACTGAATGCGACAAACCGATTTCAGCGCCTCGGGCGATGCGGTCAAATCGCTCGGGAAGTCGACGCATGTCAATCATCTGCACATAGCACCTGCGCAGCGAAGTGCTCTTTCATCGACACACGCGTCGATTTTCATCCTTGTAGCGTATCGATTGAATCCGCAGTATTCCCAAGCCCCCTCGTTTCAGGCCTGAAACACTTTCAGGCGTTTTTCGCCGCAATTGTCGACGCGTGTGCGCGAATCGCAATCGTGACAAGGGTCCCGGCGCGATGGCATGTATTTCGCTGCATAGGAATACATCGGAGACAGCGACCATGCGAAAACATCTGTTACTTTCCTTCGTGCCGATGGCGATTTCGCTCTCGGCCGCCGGCCCGCCTGCGCCGGCGCATGCGGATGAAAACATGAAGCTGGATCTGGATCGCGCGATGCTGCTCGCCGAAAACGCGCCAGGCATGCAGCCCGGCAACGGGTTCGGCATCGTGACCGTGTCGGCGCCGCAACCGCTGCCGGCCGGCAAGGCCTCGGTGACGCTGTGGGACGAGATCCCGCCTCCACCCCAGTTGCCGACACCGCTCCCGGTACCGCAGCCACGCGACGTGCAGCACGCGATGGAAAAAAACGCACAAGGCACCACGCACCAGTGAGCATGCGCCAACCCATTCGATGAGGATTCCGTAGCTATTGGGATCTGCCGGACAGCATCGATCGCGCTCCCCTCACCGCCCCGCGACACGAAACGGTTTTTGTGCTCCGTCCCCCGGCGGGCACTCTTTTTACTCTGTCCGTCGCCGCGCCGCATTGCATCGCGCATCGCGGCGCGCAACACCGGAAAGCCGATGCACGTGCGAGGAATCCGGCAGGCACCGCCGTTCCGGTAGAATCGGCGCCATTCCGGCTTTCCTCTTCTCCGACCTTCATGACGACGTTGACCCTGATCGTCGCGCGTGCCCGCAACGGCATCATCGGCCGCGACAACCAGTTGCCCTGGAAACTTCCCGAGGATCTCGCGTTCTTCAAGCGCACGACGATGGGCGCGCCGATCGTGATGGGCCGCAAGACCCACGAGTCGATCGGCCGGCCGCTGCCGGGCCGCCGCAACATCGTCGTCACGCGCGACGCAACGCGCCGCTTCGATGGCTGCGACACGGTCACGTCGCTCGCCGACGCGCTGGCCCTCGTCGAGCGCGACGGCGTGCCCGAAGCATTCCTGATCGGCGGTGCGCAACTCTACGCGGAAGGCCTCGTGCTCGCGGATAAACTGATCGTCACCGAGATCGATGCCGACTTCGACGGCGATGCATCGTTCCCTGCGCCCGACGCCGCGCACTGGCAAGAAGTTTCACGCGATGCACACCAGGCCGCCGCGCCGAACACGTTCGGTTATGCGTTCGTCGTCTACGAACGCAAGCGCGCCTGACGCGTCACGCACAATGAGCAAAGCCCAACCGGCTCGCGCCGGTCGGGCTTTTTCGTTGCGTGGCGGCCTGCGCCGCGCGCGGCTTACTGCCCTGCGATCGTCATCTGCTCGATCAGCACCGAGCCCGTTTCCTTCGTGCCGCGCACGATCGAATCCGCGCCGATCGCGACGATATGCCGGAACATCTCCTGCAGCGTGCTCGCGACGGTGATTTCCTCGACCGGATACTGGATCACGCCGTTCTCAACCCAGAAACCTGCCGCGCCGCGCGAATAGTCGCCCGTCACATAGTTCACGCCCTGCCCCATCAGCTCGGTCAGCAGCAGGCCCGTACCGAGCTTCTTCAGCATCGCGTCGAAATCGTCGCCCGGCTGCGTATTCGAGCTGCGCAGCGCGAGGTTGTGCGAGCCGCCCGCGTTGCCGGTGGTCTGCGTGCCGAGCTTGCGTGCCGAATAGGTCGACAGGAAGTAGCCTTCGACGACGCCGTCCTTGACGACGCTGCGCGCGCGCGTACGTACGCCTTCCTCGTCGAACGGCGCGCTGCCCATCGCGCGCGGCACGTGCGGATCCTCGACGACCTGGATGTGCGGCGCAAACACCGGCTTGCCGAGGCTGTCGACGAGGAACGACGTCTTGCGGTACAGCGCGCCGCCGCTCACGGCCTGCACGAATGCGCCGAGCAGGCCGGCCGCGAGCGGCGCCTCGAACAGCACGGGCACCTTGCGGGTGTCGAGACGACGCGCGCCCATCCGCGCGAGCGCACGCTCGGCCGCATAACGGCCCACCGCTTCGGGTGCCGCGAGATCGATCGCGCTGCGCTTCGACGAATACCAGTCGTCGCGCTGCATTTGACGGCCGCTGCCCGCGATCGGCGCGCATGCGATGTAGTGGCGCGAGTACGGATAGCCGGACAGGAAGCCGCGCGACGTCGCGAGCACGAACTGCGAATGCTGCGCCGACACGCTCGCGCCTTCCGAATTGCGGATCTGCGGGCTGACCGCGAATGCGGCGTCTTCCGCGCGGCGGGCAAGTTCGACGGCCTCGTCGGCCGTCAGCGCCCACGGATGATAGAGATCGAGGTCGCGCGGGTCGGTTTCGAGCAGCTCGGCCTCGGCAAGGCCGGCCGCTTCGTCCTCGGCCGTGAAACGTGCAATGTTGTAGGCGGCGGCGACGGTATCCTTGATCGCGGCCGGTGAAAAATCGGACGTGCTCGCGTTGCCGCGCTTCTTGCCGATGAACACGGTCACGCCGACCATCTTGTCGCGGTTGTGCTCGATCGTTTCGACTTCGCCGCGGCGCACCGACACCGACAGGCCGTCGCCCTCGGAGATTTCGGTGGCGGCGTCCGTCGCGCCGAGTGCCTTCGCATGGCGAAGGATGTCCGACGCGATTTCTTTGAGCTGGTCCTGCGTGTGCGGGAAATAGCGCGCTTGTACGTCGAGATTGGCTGCCATCGTCTTGGTATCCGGTGGCGGGCGGGCGCCCGCATGTTCAAAATGTTGCGTATCCCGCGATCATAGCAAGGTCCGGGGACGGACACAGACAAGCTTGGGGTGTCCGCGCCGCGATACAATGCCGCCCATGACACGCAAAACCCGAATTCAGCCGATCGAGCCTGCCGTCGAAGACGTCGACAACGGCTACGATCGCCCCAGCAAATCCCAGTTGAAGCGCGAGATGCACGCGCTGCAGGAGCTCGGCCAGGCGCTCGTCGACCTGCCGAAGGACGCGCTCAAGCGCATGCCGATGCCGGAAGCCCTCGCGGACGCCGTTCGCGAGGCGCGCCGGATCACCGATCACGAAGGCAAGCGCCGCCAGCTCCAGTACGTCGGCCGCGTGATGCGCTCGCTGGCCGACGACGAGACGGCCGCGCTGCGCACCGCGCTCGACGCGCAGCGCGGCGTGAACAAGGCCGCGACGGCCCGCCTGCATTGGATCGAGCGCACGCGCGAACAGTTGCTCGCCAGCGACGACGCACTGACCGAATTCCTGCGCCGGCACCCCGACGCCGACATCCAGGAAGGCCGCACGCTGATCCGCAACGCGCGCAAGGAAGCGCAGCAAGGCAAGCCGCCGCGCTATTTCCGCGAACTGTTCCAGTGGGTCAAGACCGCGAGCGGCACCCCCGGCGGGGATGATGAAGCAGCCGACGACGCCGGAGACGACCATGACGACGAAGCCTGACCACCCGGACGAACTCGTCGTCGGCCTCGTGTCGATCAGCGACCGTGCCAGCACCGGTGTCTACGAAGACAAAGGCATTCCGGCGCTGCAGGAGTGGCTCGCCGGCGCGCTGGTCTCGCCGTGGCGCGCCGAAACCCGGCTGATCCAGGACGACGCGCCGACGATCTCTGCGACCCTCGCCGAACTCGTCGACGTCGCCGGCTGCGACCTCGTGCTGACGACGGGCGGCACGGGCCCCGCGCGCCGCGACGTGACGCCCGAGGCCACGCTGGCCGTGGCGACGAAGGAAATGCCGGGATTCGGCGAACAGATGCGGCAGATCAGCCTGAATTTCGTGCCGACCGCGATCCTGTCGCGGCAGGTCGCGGTGATCCGCGAGACGGCCGACCATGCGGCGCTGATCATCAACCTGCCCGGCCAGCCGAAGTCGATCCGGGAAACGCTCGAAGGGCTGCGCGACGCCGACGGCAAGTCGACCGTGCCCGGCATCTTCGCAGCGGTGCCCTACTGCATCGACCTGATCGGCGGCCCGTACATCGAGACCGACGCCGCGGTGGTCGCGGCGTTCCGGCCGAAAAGCGCGCGGCGCTGAGCGTTTGTCGAGCGCCGAGCGCGTGCCGGCCCGCTCAGGCGGCCGGCGCGGACTCGCCTGCCGACGCCGACGCGGCCGGAATCAGGAAATGCTCGCGGTAGTACTTCAGCTCGTCGATCGACTCGTGGATGTCCGCGAGCGCCGTGTGCATCGCGCGCTTCTGAAAGCCCTTGTAGATCGCGGGCTGCCAGCGGCGGCACAGCTCCTTCAGCGTGCTGACGTCGAGATTGCGGTAGTGGAAGAATTTCTCGAATTCCGGCATCCAGCGCGCCATGAAACGGCGGTCCTGGCAGATCGAGTTGCCGCACATCGGCGACTTGCCGGGCGACACGTACTGCGCGAGGAACGCCTGCAGTTGCGCGGCGGCTTCCGCCTCGGTCACGGTCGATGCGCGCACGCGGTCGATCAGGCCCGAGCGGCCGTGCGTCGACTTGTTCCAGTCGTCCATCTTCGCGAGCGTTTCGTCGCTCTGGTGGATCGCGAACACGGGGCCTTCGACGGCAACGTCGAGCGTGGAATTGGTCACGACGACCGCGATCTCGATGATGCGGTCGTTATCCGGGTCGAGGCCCGTCATCTCCATGTCGAGCCAGACGAGGTTCAACTCGTTGCGCACGAGCGCGGGCTGGCTGGTGGAAGCGGCGGTATCGGTCATGAGTCATCCTGGAAAATGGCGGACGGCGCGCGACGCCGCCCGGGCGGCCGGCAACGCATCAGCGGGCCCGGTCCGCAAGAACATATAATTCTCGCATAGAACCCTTTGGCGCCTTCGATGTCACCCTTTTCGTTCACCCTGCTGTTCGCGCTCGCCGTGCTCGCGATGGTCGTCACCAAGCTGTGGCTCGCGTCGCGGCAGATCCGCTTCGTCGCCGCGCATCGCAACGGCGTGCCCGCGCAGTTCAGCGCAACCATCCCGCTGACCGCCCACCAGCGCGCGGCCGACTATACGGTCGAGCGTACCCGGCTGACGATGCTCGAGATCGTCGTCAGCGCGGCCGTGCTGGTCGGCCTCACGCTGCTCGGCGGCGTCGGCACGCTCGACACGCTGCTGACCGGCTGGCTCGGCCGCGGCTACGGGCAGCAGGTCGCGCTCGTCGCGGCGGTGCTCGTGATCACGAGCGTGATCGACGTCCCGTTCGAGTATTACCGCCAGTTCGGGATCGAACAGCGTTTCGGCTTCAACCGGATGACGAAGCGGCTGTTCTTCACCGACATGCTGAAAAACTCGCTGCTCGGCGCCGCACTCGGCCTGCCGCTGCTGTTCGTCGTGCTGTGGCTGATGAACCAGGCCGGCAGCCTGTGGTGGCTGTGGACCTGGATCGTCTGGGTCGCGTTCCAGTTGCTCGTGCTGCTGATCTACCCGACCTTCATCGCACCGCTCTTCAACAAGTTCGAACCGCTGAAGGACGACGCGCTGCGCACGCGCATCGAGTCGCTGATGAAGCGCTGCGGCTTCGCGGCGAAGGGGCTGTTCGTGATGGACGGCAGCCGCCGCTCCGCGCACGGCAATGCGTACTTCACGGGCTTTGGCGCATCGAAGCGGATCGTGTTCTTCGACACGCTGCTCGCGCGCCTGTCCGGCCAGGAAATCGAAGCCGTGCTCGCGCACGAACTCGGCCATTTCAAGCGCCGCCACGTGATGAAGCGGATGCTCGTGTCGTTCGTGTTGAGCCTCGTGCTGCTCGCGCTGCTCGGCTGGCTGGCGCAGCGCACCTGGTTCTATACAGGGCTCGGCGTCACGCCGTCGCTCGACACGAGCAACGCGGGCGCCGCGCTCGTGCTGTTCTTCCTCGCGATTCCGGTGTTCCTGTTCTTCGCGACGCCGTTCAGCAGCCTCACGTCGCGCAAGCACGAATTCGAGGCCGACGCGTTCGCGGCCAGCCAGACCGACGCGCAGGATCTCGTCAGCGCGCTCGTGAAGCTCTACGAGGACAACGCGTCGACGCTGACGCCCGACCCCGTCTACACGGCCTTCTATTACTCGCATCCGCCCGCATCGCAGCGGATCGACCGCCTGCTGCAGCTCGCATGAGCCGGCCGCCTTCCCGCAAGCCGGCTCCGCGCGCATCGGGCGCGCAACGTGTCGAAGGCCGCGTGATCGCGGCGCACGGCCGCCACTACATCGTCGCGCCCGACGACGGCGGCCCGATGCTGCAGTGCTTCCCGCGCGGCAAGAAGAGCGACATCGCGGTCGGCGACCGCGTCGTATACGAACACGCGTCGGCCGACCAGGGCGTGATCGTCGAGATCGGCGAACGGCGCAACCTGCTGTACCGTTCCGACCAGTTCAAGTCGAAGCTCTTCGCGGCCAACCTCGACCAGTTGCTGATCGTGCTCGCGACCGAGCCCTATTTCAGCGAAGACCTGCTCGGCCGCGCGCTGATCGCCGCCGAGGCGAACGAGCTGAAGCCGCTCGTCGTGCTGAACAAGATCGACGTCGAGGCTGCGCTGCCGGTCGCGCGCGAGCGCCTCGCACCGTACCGCGCGCTCGGCTACGACGTGCTCGAGCTGTCGGTGAAGGGCTCGCCCGACGACGCGCGCGCACAACTGATGCCGCACCTCGCCGGCCATTCGACGATCCTGCTCGGCCAGTCCGGGATGGGCAAGTCGACGCTCGTGAACCTGCTCGTTCCCGATGCCGAAGCCGCGACGCGCGAGATCTCGGCCGCGCTCAACAGCGGCCGCCACACGACGACGTTCACGCGCCTCTACCCGCTGGAGGGCGGCGGCGCGCTGATCGATTCGCCTGGCTTCCAGGAATTCGGCCTCTACCATCTGACGGAAGGCCGTCTCGAGCGCGCGTTTCCGGAGTTCCGGCCGTTGCTCGCGGACTGCCGTTTCTATAATTGTCATCATCTGCACGAGCCCGGCTGCGCGATTCTCGAAGCGGTCGCCGACGGCCGCATCGCGCCGTCGCGGCACGCGCTGTATGCGCAGCTCGTGCACGAGGCGAGCCAGATCGTCCGCTGATCGCGCGACAGGCGCGCGGCGGCCGATGCCGTTCGGGCCGGCCTTCATCGACAGGAGCCGCCATGCGTTTCAAGGCACCCGATCTTGCGACGGCACAGCATTGGGCCAACGTGCTTCAGGTGGCCGGCATCGGTTGCGAGCTGCATAACTGCTACGCGACCGGCGCACTCGGCGGCCTGCCCGCCGACGCGTGCACGCCCGAGCTGTGGCTCGACGACGAACGCGACGACGCGCTCGCTCGCCGGCTGCTCGATGCCGCTTCGCACGGCCCGTCGGCCGGCGCCGCGCCGTGGCGCTGCCGACAGTGCGGCGAAGCGCTCGAGGCCCAGTTCACGGCGTGCTGGCAATGCGGCGCCGTGCGCGATCCGCTCGACGACTGACCCACAGCAAAAAGGCCGGCATCAAGCCGGCCTTTGCCTTTCATCGAGCGCTGCGCGGCCCCGTCACGACACCCACACGGCGAGCGTCAGCATCAGCAGCAGGATCATCCACAGGATCACCGCGCGCCAGACGAGGCCGACCGCCGACTGCAGCGTACGCGGCGTGCAATCATCACCGACCGTCAGCGGACCGCTGTCGCCGACCGCCAGCGCATCGAGGCTCGACGGTTCCGCGAGCGGCCCCGCGAGACGCGCGCCGAGCGCCCCGCTGCCGGCTGCCAGCAGCACGCCGTCGTTCGGGTCAGGCCACTGGCGCGTGTGGTTGCGCCACGCGTAGATCGCATCCTCGAAATTGCCGACGATCGCGAAGCCGAGTGCGGTCAGTCGCGCGGGGATCCAGTCGATCACGAAGAACGCGCGCTGCGCGAACGTCGAGAAGGCGGCCGTGCGCTCGTCGCCCGGCGTCGACCAGCTGCGCGCGAGGTATTCGGAAATCCGGTACAGCACGGCGCCGGCCGGCCCGATCGGCAGCACATACCAGAAGAACACGCCGAACACGTGGCGATGCGATGCGACAACCGCGTGAATCAGCGTATGGCGGACGATTTCGCCGACCGGCATGTCGACCGTGTCGATGCCCGTCCACTCGCGCAGGATTTCGCGCGCGCGCGGCACGTCGTCGTTGTTGAGCGCGAGATGGATGTCGGTGAAGTAATGGCTGAACTGGCGGAAGCCGAGCGTGAAATACACGACGACCACGTTCCACAGGAACGCGAGCACGAAACTCACCTTGTACAGCAGGAAATAGATCAGTGCGACGACCAGCACCCACGGCAGCACGACCGCGAGCCACGCGAGGATGCCGTGCTTCTGCTTGCCGGCGTCGAGGCCATGCGCGACGGTTTCCGCATGAAACTGGAACAGCGCGAACACCGGATTGTTCGGCGACAACGCGCGGACCTGTTCGATGATGAGGGCAAGGAGAACCGAAAAGAAAGTCATGCGTGGCGCCGTCTTCGGAGTTATGTCATTTTTTGCATAACGATAGCACAGCGTAAGCCAAGCATGGCTGCCGGCGCGGTCGCCCGGCGGCCGGCCGCGCGCGTGAGCCGGTGTGCGCGCCTATGCAGCGGCCAAGAAGCGGTACAGATTGCGAAACATGGCGGCAGTTGCGCCCCAGATGAAGTAATGCCCGCCTGGTCTGCCGTTCGGATAGGGCATCGCAAAAAAACGACGCTCGCCGCCTTCCCAGCGGAACACGCGGACTTGATGGTTCGCGGGATTCATCACGAACGCGAGCGGTACCTCGAAGATCTCGGCGACTTCGAACGTGTCGGCCTGCACGGTGAACGGCGGATGCACGAGGCCGACCACCGGCGCCACGCAGAAGCCGGTGCCGGTCAGGTAATCGGGCAGCGCGCCGAGGATCTCGACGCGTTCGGCGTCCAGCCCGATCTCTTCCTTCGCCTCGCGCAGTGCAGTGGCGGTCGCGTCGCGATCGAACGGTTCGCGACGGCCGCCGGGAAAGCTGATCTGCCCGGCATGGTCGTTCAGGTGGTCGGCGCGCTGGGTCAGCAGCACCGTGAGGCCCGACTCGCGGGCAACGAGCGGCACGAGGACAGCCGCGCTGCGCGGATCGACGCCTTCCTGCAGCCTCGCCTCTCCGGGCTCGACGTTCCAGTCGAGCGTGCGCGCGAAACGGTCGCGCAAGCCGGACGGCGTCATCAGGTGGGGATCGATGGCGGGCAGGCCGGCGCCGGTGCCTTCGACCGGCAATACTTCGGGATCGATGATGGGGCGGCGGTTCAATGGGGCTCTCTGGTTCGTGTCGTATCGAGCATATTGTCGCGCCAGAATGAAAAAAGCACCCGGGTGGGTGCTTTTTCCTTACAGCTCTTACTCTTGGGAAGCTGCTGCGGTGCGATCCTTCGACACCAGCTTTTCCTTGATACGAGCCGACTTGCCCGAACGCTCGCGCAGGTAGTACAGCTTCGCGCGACGCACATCGCCGCGGCGCTTCACGACGATGCTTGCCAGCAGCGGCGAGTACGTCTGGAACGTACGCTCGACGCCTTCGCCCGACGAGATCTTGCGAACGATGAAGTTCGAGTTCAGGCCACGGTTGCGAATCGCGATCACGACGCCTTCGTAAGCCTGAACGCGCTTGCGGTTACCTTCAACCACGTTCACGTTCACGATCACCGTGTCGCCCGGGGCGAATTCGGGGATCGTCTTGCCGGCGAGCGCGCGCTCGATTTCTTCCTGCTCAAGTTTTGCGATGAGGTTCATCACTGACTCCTATTGCCATCGTGTCGGCGTTTGCACCTGCCTGCTCCCAGGCCGGCCCCGATAGAGGATGGATTCACATCAGGCACCGCGCACGCATGCACGGCACCGCCAATTCCCGCCCGCGACGCCGCCTCAGGAGGCGTCCTTCGCTTCGCGTGCGAGGTTCGCAAGCCATGCCTCGTCGGCACGGCTCAACAACTTTTCGCGGCGCGCCCGAACGATCAGGTCCGGCCGCTTCCGCAACGTATTCCGCAATGCTTCCTGACGCCGCCACCGCTCGATCTCGGCATGATGCCCGCCGAGCAGCACGTCCGGCACGCGCACGCCGTCATATTCCTCGGGGCGCGTGTAATGCGGACAATCGAGCAGGCCGTCGACGAAACTGTCCTGCACGGCCGACTGCGAATCGTTCAGCACACCGGGCAGCAGCCGCACGACCGCATCCATCATCGCCATCGCCGGCAGTTCCCCGCCCGACAGTACGAAATCGCCGAGGCTGATTTCCTCGTCGACGCACCGGTCGAGCAGGCGCTGGTCGATCGCTTCGTAGCGGCCGCACAGCACGACGACACCCGGCTCCTGCGCCATCCGCACCGCTCGCTCGTGCGTGAGCGGCGCGCCCTGCGGCGACATCATCACGACGCGCGTGCTCGCGATGCCCTGCGCCGCCTGCGCCGCTTTCGCGGCGCCGATCGCGGCTTCGAGCGGCCTGGCCAGCATCACCATGCCCGGACCGCCGCCGTACGGACGATCGTCGACCGTGCGGTAGTTGTCCGTCGTGAAATCACGCGGGTTCCAGGTGCGCAGCCCGAAGCGCCCCTGCTTGACGGCCCGGCTGGTGATTCCCCAGTCGGTCAGTGCACGGAACATCTCGGGAAAGAGCGTGACGACGTCGAACTGCACCGCGCTCTCGGTAACCTGGTTCATTTCAGTAATCGGCTTCCCAGTCGACGACGATGCGACGCGCCGCCTGATCCACCGTTTTGACGTATACGCCGACAAACGGAATCAACCGTTCGTCGGTGGTCGGCTGACCGTCTTTGCCGGTCGCGGGATACTCGACACGCATGATCGCATGCACGCCGTTGTCGATCATCCCGCTCACTTTCCCGAGCGCCACCGATTGCTCGTTGACGACATCGAGACCGATCAGGTCGACCCAATAGAATTCGTCCGCGGCCAATGCCGGGAAATCTTCCCGGCGCACGAACACGCGAAAGCCGCGCATGGCCAGCGCGGCATCGCGGTCGCTGACGCCCGCGGGTTGCGCAACGACCGTGTCGCTGTGCGTCTTCGACTGCATGATGCGGACGGAAAGCCGCTCCGCACCGCGTTCCAGCCACCAGCGGCGCGCGTTGAGCAACGCGTCGCCGCCGCGACCGGCATCGGCATGCGCCGCCACCTTGACCCATCCCTTCAGGCCGTAGGCGTCGACCACCGCCCCGACCTCGACGGCATCGTCGGGCCAGGCTTGCGTCGCTTCGAGACTACCCTGTTCGGCAGCCTGACCGGCGTTCGCGACAACGTCGCGCTCGACCGGCTTGCGGACGAATGCGCCGAATGACGCACGCCCGCGCCTTGCATTACCGGAATCGTGACCCGCCATCAATGCACCTCACAGCCGGCACGACCGGCACACCGTGCCATGTTAGGCAGCCGGTTGCGCCTTTTGCGCTTCCTTCACGAGACGCTGGACGGTCGGCGACAGTTGCGCGCCAACACCTTGCCAGTACGTCAGGCGGTCCTGAGCGATACGCAGCGATTCGCCCTTCGTGGCGACCGGATTGTAGAAACCGACGCGCTCGATGAAGCGGCCGTCACGACGGTTGCGCGAATCGGTAGCAACGATGTTGTAGAACGGGCGCTTCTTCGAGCCGCCACGAGCCAGACGGATGATAACCATATGATGTCCTTCGGAAAACCGGGTTCGAAACTACTGAAACACGCGATTATAGCCGGAAACCAGAGGCACAACAAACACTTACGCGCAAAAAATCCACGGACGGCCCGTCCGCCGGGCATACAATCGTCGTGTCCAGGACGCTCCCGACCGTCATGCCGCTCCTTCGCGCCGCCCCGACGCGCCGCGCGCAGCACCGTTTCATCGCGCTGCTTGCCGGCCTTGCCTGCCTCGCGTCCGCAACGGCGTTCGCCGCGCCGTTGCCGGTCGATGAACTGGTCGTGCCGCCCGGCTTCCACGTGGAAGTGCTGACCGACGCGGTACCGACCGCACGCGAAATGGCGTGGTCGCCGCGCGGCATCCTGTATGTCGGCACGCTGGAAGGCCGCGTGCATGCGTTCGAGATGCACGAGGGCCGGATCAGCGCGCGTCACGTGATCGCGTCCGGACTCGACATGCCTGTCGGCGTAGCCTACCGCGATGGTGCGCTCTATATATCAGCCGTGTCGCGCATCCTGCGCCTCGATCGCATCGACGACCGGCTCGCCAAGCCACCGCCCCCTGCCGTCGTGACCGACGCGCTGCCGACCGACCACCATCACGGCTGGAAATTCATCGCGTTCGGCCCCGACGGCAAGCTTTACGTGCCGACCGGCGCACCGTGCAACGTCTGTCTCGCCGATCGCGGCCGCTACGCGATCATTGCGCGCATGAAGGCCGACGGCAGCGGAAGCGAGATCGTCGCCCGCGGCGTGCGCAATACGGTCGGCTTCGCATGGCACCCCGATTCGGGCGAGCTGTGGTTTACCGACAACGGGCGCGACATGATGGGCGACGACGTGCCCGACGACAAGCTCAACCGCGCGCCGCGCGCCGGCCTCGACTTCGGCTTTCCGTACTGCCATGGCGGCGATACGCCCGACCCCGAATTCGGCAGCACCGACGTATGCCGCCGTTATGTGCCGCCCGTATTGAAACTCGGCGCACACGTCGCGGCGCTCGGCATGCGCTTCTATACCGGGCCGATGTTTCCGGCGTCGTATCGCAATAACGTGTTCATCGCCGAACACGGTTCGTGGAACCGCAGCACGAAGGTCGGCTACCGCGTGATGCGCGTCGTCGTATCGGTGGACGGCAGCCAGGCGCGCCAAACCCCATTCGTCACGGGCTGGCTGCGACCCGACGGCACGGTGTGGGGACGCCCGGCCGACGTGCTGCCGCTGCCGGACGGTTCGCTGCTCGTGAGCGACGATTACGCAGGCGCAATCTACCGCGTGACCTATGCGGCACCTTGACGCAGGCCGGGGGTGACCGGGCCCGACCGGGCATCGTAGAATGCGTGCCGGGCCGCGCGCCCGCGCCGGCCCGCCGGCCGCCCATGCCAACGACAATACGCCGCCATCCATGTCCAGCAGCACCGCACCGTCCCGCCGCTTCCGTTCCAAGACGCTCACCGCCGCCCTCGCATTCCTGTTCGGATCGCTCGGCGCGCACCGCTTCTATCTGTACGGCTTTCGCGACGTGTACGGCTGGGCGCACCTGCTCGCGACGATCGTCGGCATCCCGGGCTTCCTCCTGCTCGCGGCGACCCAGCGCAGCGCCGGCCTCGGCTGGTGGCTCGCGGTACCTGGCGCGATCTCTCTGCTGGCGGCGTTCCTCGCCGCACTCGTCTACGGGCTGCGCCCCGACGAAAAGTGGGACGCGCAATTCAACGCGGAGACCGGCAAGCACAGCCGGTCGGGCTGGACCGTGATCTTTGTCGTGATCTTCTCGCTGCTGATCGGTGCGTTCCTGCTGATGACCGCGCTCGCGCTGTCGTTCCAGACGTATTTCGAATCGCAGGTCGAAGCAGCGAAGCAGATTTCGCAGTAAGCGTAACGAGCGCGACACACCGGCGCCGACGAGCACCGATATTGCGCGCCAGTCAGAACAGGTTCAACTGCATGTCGTCGCGCGACTTCGCGCCGGCAGCGCGCACTGCCATGCGCGGCGCAGGCACTGCGGCGGCCGGCGCGCCGCGAAACTGCGACAGATCGAGGATGCCGTTCGTGCGCTCGTTCAGCCCGAGCCGCTTGACGGCCTGGCGGAACCGCTGCCGCAACAGGTCGGCCCAGATCCCCTCGCCTTTCATCCGTTTCGAGAAATCCGAGTCGTAGTCTTTCCCGCCGCGCATGTCGCGCACGCGGTTCATCACGCGCTCCGCGCGATCGGGAAAATGCGCGGCGAGCCAGTTCTTGAACAGCGGCGCGACCTCCCACGGCAACCGCAGGATGATGTAGCTCGCGTGCGTCGCGCCCGCTTCCGCGCATGCTTCGAGCACGCGCTCCATGTCGGGCTCGGTGACGAACGGGATCACCGGCGCAATGCTCACGCCGACCGGAACGCCTGCATCGCGCAGCGCGCGGATCGTGCGCAACCGGCGCGCCGGCGTCGCCGCCCGCGGCTCAAGCGTGCGCGAGAGATCGGCATCGAGCGTCGTGATCGTGACTGCCGCCATCACCTGCCCGCGCTCCGCCATCGGTGCAAGCAGGTCGAGATCGCGCTCGATCAGCGACGACTTCGTGATCGCGGCGAACGGCAACCCGCGATCGTGCATCACCTGGATCACGCTGCGCGTGATGCGCAGGTCGCGCTCGACCGGCTGATAGGCGTCGGTATTGACGCCGAGCGCGATCGGCTCAGGCACGTAGCGCTTGCGCGAAATCTCGCGCTCGAGCAGTTCGGCAGCATTGACCTTCGCGTAGATGCGGCTTTCGAAATCGAGCCCCGGCGACAGGCCGAGATAGCTGTGCGTCGGCCGCGCGAAGCAGTAGATGCAGCCGTGCTCGCAACCGCGATACGGATTGAGCGATACGCTGAACGGAATATCGGGCGACTGGTTGTGCGTCAGGATGCTCTTCGCACGCTCCTCGAACACCTGCGTGCGCAGCGGCGCGGGGAAGTCGGCATCGTCCGACTCGTGCGTCCAGCCGTCGTCGACCGCTTCGCGCTGCGCGAGCTCGTACCGCCCCTGCAGGTTGTCGACCGCACCGCGCCCCTTGCGGGGCACGGGCGGCGCTACTGGAAATTCGTTGTCGGATCGATCGTCCATGTGCCCACCCATTCGCCTGCGCTCAATACTGTACATTTATACAGTATTGAGCGCAGCATGCCAAGGGCGGGATAAGGGGCCCGGTAACGGGCCGCCGGCGCGTCACTCGCCGACCGCGATCGTCAGCGTTTCCTTGATTTCCTCCATCACGACATAGCTCTTCGACTGCACGGCGCCGGGCAACTGCAGCAGGATGTCGCCGAGCAGCTTCCGGTAGTCGGCCATCTCGCCGATCCGCGCCTTGATCAGGTAGTCGAAATCGCCGGATACGAGGTGGCATTCGAGCACCTCGTCGATCTTCATCACTTCCCGACGGAATTGCTCGAACATGTTGCCGCCCTTGTGGCCGAGCGTGATCTCGACGAACACCAGCAGCGCGGCACCCAGCTGGCCCGGGTCGACCCGCGCGTGATAGCCGGTGATCACGCCGTCCCGCTCCATGCGCCGCACGCGCTCGATGCACGGCGTGACAGTCAGGCCGACCTGTTCCGCGAGGTCTTTCATCGCCATCCGGCCGTCGTCCTGGAGCAGTTTGAGGATGCGCCGGTCGAGCTTGTCGAGCGAGCGTACGGGCTGACGTTGCGTTCTCATTTGTTTATGCTGAAAACCTGAAAAATACGATAACAAAACCTGCACATTCGACAATACCATAGCTCAAAAAACTAGATCAGCTAGAGGTTACACGGAACCGCGGGTGCGTCCGGCCTCGATCTGGTCCCTTCCATCTGGAGCAGCTATGCGAGTCGTCATTCTGGGCAGCGGTGTGGTGGGCGTGGCAAGCGCGTATTACCTCGCGCGCGCCGGTCATGAAGTCACTGTGATCGACCGGGAAGCCGGCCCTGCGCTCGAGACGAGCTTCGCGAACGCGGGCCAGATCTCCCCCGGCTATGCCGCGCCGTGGGCCGCGCCCGGCGTGCCGCTGAAGGCCGTCAAATGGATGTTCGAAAAGCACGCGCCGCTCGCGATCCGTCTCGACGGCACGCGCTTCCAGCTCCAGTGGATGTGGCAGATGCTGCGCAACTGCACGACCGAGCGCTATGCAGTCAACAAGGGCCGCATGGTCCGCCTCGCCGAATACAGCCGCGACTGCCTGCAGGCGCTGCGCGCCGACACCGGCATCCAGTACGAAGGGCGCACGGGCGGCACGCTGCAGCTGTTCCGCACGCAGCAGCAACTCGACGGCGCGGCGAAGGACATCGCCGTGCTGCAGGAAGCGAACGTGCCGTTCGAACTGCTGTCGCCGGCCGACCTGAAGAATGCCGAACCGGCACTCGCCGCGGTGTCGCACAAGCTGACGGGCGGCCTGCGCCTGCCGGGCGACGAAACGGGCGATTGCCAGCTGTTCACGACGCGCCTCGCGGCGCTCGCCGAATCGCTCGGCGTCAAGTTCCGCTACAACACGCCGATCGAGGCGCTCGCGATTGCCGGCGGCAAGATCGCCGGCGTGCAATGCGGCAGCGAGACGGTGCGCGCGGACGCGTACGTCGTCGCGCTCGGCTCGTACTCGACCAACTTCATCTCGAACCTGATGAAGATCCCGGTCTATCCGCTGAAGGGTTATTCGATCACCGCGCCGATCGTCAACGAAGCGGCCGCGCCCGTGTCGACCGTGCTCGACGAGACCTACAAGATCGCGATCACGCGTTTCGACCAGCGCATCCGCGTCGGCGGCATGGCGGAAATCGTCGGCTTCGACAAGAACCTGCGCGCCGCACGCCGCGAAACGCTCGAGATGTGCGTGAACGACCTGTTCCCGGGCGGCGGCGATACGTCGAAGGCGACGTTCTGGACGGGCCTGCGCCCGATGACGCCGGACGGCACGCCGATCGTCGGCCGCACGCCGGTGTCGAACCTGTTCCTGAACACCGGCCACGGCACGCTCGGCTGGACGATGTCGTGCGGTTCGGGCCAACTGCTCGCAGACTTGATCTCGGGCAAGAAGCCGGCGATCCAGGCCGACGACCTGTCGGTGCACCGTTACCTGAAGGAAGTGGCCGGCCAGACGCGCCCGGCATACGCATAAGCCGCGGCGGCCCGCAGCAATGCGGGTCGGCCGGCGTCGAAAAAAAGGGGCGCTCGTAGCGCCCCTTTCTCCGTGTACTTACCGCTGAAGCGTCACGTCGCGTCAGCCGAGCTCGGCCACGAGTTCCGGCACGAGCGTGAACAGATCGCCGACGAGGCCGTAGTCGGCCACGCTGAAGATCGGCGCTTCCGGATCCTTGTTGATCGCGACGATCACCTTCGAATCCTTCATGCCTGCCAGATGCTGGATCGCACCCGAGATGCCCACCGCGATGTACAGCTGCGGCGCGACGATCTTGCCGGTCTGGCCGACCTGGTAGTCGTTCGGCACGTAGCCGGCGTCGACTGCCGCGCGCGATGCGCCGAGTGCGGCCGACAGCTTGTCCGCCAGCGGCTCGAGCACCTTCGTGTAGTTTTCACCGCTGCCCAGACCGCGGCCGCCCGACACGATGATACTGGCCGACGTCAGTTCCGGACGGTCCAGCTTCGTCACCTCACGGCTCACGAACTGCGACTTGCCTGCGTCGGCTGCCGCTTCGATCTTCTCGACCGAAGCGCTGCCGCCTTCGGCCGCCACCGGATCGAAACCCGTCGCACGCACCGTGATGACCTTGATCGGGTCGCTCGACTGCACCGTCGCGATTGCGTTGCCTGCGTAGATCGGGCGCTCGAACGTATCGGCCGAATCGACCGCCGTGATGTCCGAAATCTGCGCGACGTCCAGCTTCGCGGCGATGCGCGGCGCGATGTTCTTGCCGTACGCCGTGGCCGGCGCGAGGATGTGCGAGTAGTCCTTCGCGATGTTCAGCGCGGTCGCTTCGACGTTTTCCGCGAGGCCTGCTTCGAGCTGCGGCGCGTCGGCCAGCAGCACCTTCGAAACACCTGCGATCTTCGCTGCTGCGTCTGCCGCCGCTTGCGCGTTGTGGCCCGCGACCAGCACGTGAATGTCACCGCCGATCTTCGCCGCCGCTGCCACCGTGTTCAGCGTCGCGGCCTTGATCGACGCGTTGTCGTGTTCTGCAATCACCAGAATCGTCATTTCCTTGCGCTCCCTCTTACAGCACCTTGGCTTCGGTCTTCAGCTTCTCGACCAGCGTCTTCACGTCCGGCACCTTCACGCCGGCCGCGCGCTTCGGCGGCTCGACCACCTTCAGCGTCTTCAGACGCGGCGCGACGTCCACGCCCAGGTCTTCCGGCTTCACGATTTCCAGCGGCTTCTTCTTCGCCTTCATGATGTTCGGCAGCGTCACGTAGCGCGGCTCGTTCAGGCGCAGGTCCGTGGTCACGACCGCCGGCAGCGTCAGCGACAGCGTTTCCGCGCCGCCGTCGACTTCGCGCGCAACCGTGGCCTTGCCGTCGGCGACCGTCACCTTCGACGCGAACGTCGCTTGCGGCAGGCCTGCCAGCGCGGCCAGCATCTGGCCCGTCTGGTTCGAATCGTCGTCGATCGCCTGCTTGCCGAGGATCACCAGTTGCGGCTGTTCCTTGTCGACCAGCGCCTTCAGGATCTTCGCGACGGCCAGCGGCTCGACGCTGTCGTTCGACTCGACGAGGATCGCGCGATCCGCACCGATCGCCAGCGCCGTGCGCAGCGTTTCCTGCGCCTGCGTAACGCCCACCGAAACGGCGATCACTTCGGTCGCGACGCCCGCTTCCTTCAGGCGCACCGCTTCTTCAACGGCGATTTCGTCGAACGGGTTCATCGACATCTTCACGTTCGCAATGTCGACGCCCGTGTTGTCCGACTTCACGCGGACCTTCACGTTGTAATCGACCACTCTTTTCACTGGCACCAGGATTTTCATGCACACGCTCCAAAGTTACGAATACGACCAGAGGCCATTCTATAGCGAGGCCTCATGACTGCGCGGCCAAGCGGACCCATCCATCGTGGCTGTCGAGGATACCGCTTCTTGGCGACGCGCCAATGATAGCGAACGGTCGTTCTATTTTAAAAGAGAAAAAACCCGGACGCAAAGCCCGGGTTTTCGATCATCAACTCTAATCCCGCCGGGCGCCCCGCACTCTGCCCGTTACCAGGCGGCAATGACCGCGCCGCCGAACTTGCCTTCGATGAACTGCTTCACGTCGGCCGAATGATAGGCCGCAATCAGTTTCGCGACCCACGGCTTGTTCCGGTCCGCGTCGCGAATCGCGAGGATGTTCGCGTACGGGCCGTTCGGCCCTTCGATCGCGATCGCGTCCTGTTTCGGTTTCAACCCCGCTTCCATCGCGTAGTTGGTATTGATCGCGGCCGCGTCGACGTCGCCGAGCGAGCGCGGAATCTGCGCCGCATCGAGTTCGACGATCTTCAGCTTGCGCGGATTGTCGACGATATCGAGCGGCGTCGCCTTCAGCCCCGCATCCGCGCGCAGTTTCAGGAGGCCCTGCTTTTGCAGCAACAGCAGCGCACGGCCGCCGTTGGTCGGATCGTTCGGGACCGCGATGCGCGCGCCGGGCTTCAGTTCGGTCAGCGACTTCACGCGCTTCGAATAGATGCCCATCGGGAACGTGACAGTATCCGCGACCTTGATCAGCTTGTAGCCGCGATCCTTCACCTGCGCCTGCAGATACGGATCGTGCTGGTAGCTGTTCGCGTCGAGGTCGCCCGACGCGAGCGCCGCGTTCGGCTGCACGTAATCGGAGAATTCGACGATGCGGATCTCGAGGCCGCTCTTCGCCGCGACCTTCTTCACCGCTTCCATGATCTGCGCGTGCGGCCCGCCCGTCACGCCCACCTTGATGGTTTCGGCCTGTGCGTGCGCACCCGCGAACAGCGCGGCTGCGCCGAGTGCCGCCGCGAATTTCAGCATGAAGCGTCGTTGCATCGTCTCTCCCCTATTGGATGATCAATTTCGTCTTATTTGTGGCTCAGCCGGCGGACGAGCCAGTCGCCGAACGACTGCACGATCTGCACGAACACGATCAGGATCGCGACGACCGTCCACATCACTTCCGGCAGATAGCGCTGGTAGCCGTAGCGAATCCCGAGATCGCCGAGCCCGCCGCCGCCGATCGCGCCCGCCATCGCCGAATAGCCGACCAGCGACACGAACGTGATCGTCAGGCCCGCCACGACGCCCGGCAGCGATTCGGGCAACAGCACCTTGAATACAATCTGCGACGTGGTCGCGCCCATCGATTGCGCGGCTTCGATCAGCCCGCGGTCGACTTCGCGCAGCGCCGTCTCGACGAGACGCGCGATGAACGGCGCGGCCGCCAGCGTCAGCGGCACGACCGCCGCGGCCGTGCCAATCGACGAACCCGTGACGAGCCGCGTAAACGGAATCACCGCGACCAGCAGGATGATGAACGGCGTCGAGCGGACCGCGTTCACGATGCCGCCGAGCACGCGATTCACGGCGAGGTTCTGCAGCACGCCCTGGCGATCGGTCAGGTAGAGCAACACGCCGAGCGGCAGACCGACGAGCGCGCCGACCGCTCCGGAGATGCCGACCATGATCAGCGTCTCCCAGAACGACTGCACGAACATATCGAACATCTCACTCAACATACGAAAGCTCCTCTACCACCACACCTTGCTCGCGCAGGAACGCGAGCGCCTGCCCGACCTTGCCCGGCTCGCCGCCCGCGAGCACCGCGAGCGAACCGAATGCCTGCCCCTGGATCTCGTCGATCTGGCCGTGCAGGATGTTGAAATCGAGTTCGTAACGGCGAATCGTCTCCGACAGGATCGGCTGGTCGACACCCGAGCCCGTGAACGCGAGCCGCAGCAGATGCCCGCTGCCCGTCTTCAGCCGCTCGGCCACGCGCACCTTCAGCGCGGGCGGCAGTTCCTGCGCGATCACGTCGCCGATCAGCGCGCGCGTCACTTCGTGATGCGGCTGCAGGAACACGTCGATCACGCGGCCTTCCTCGACCACCCGCCCCGCGTCGAGCACCGCGACGCGATCGCACACCTGCTTGATCACTTCCATCTGGTGCGTGATCAGCACGATCGTCAGGCCGAGCTCGCGGTTGATGCGCTTCAGCAGGTCGAGAATCGAACGCGTGGTCTCGGGATCGAGCGCGGACGTCGCTTCGTCCGACAACAGCACCTTCGGCTGGCTCGCGAGCGCGCGTGCGATGCCGACGCGCTGCTTCTGTCCGCCGCTGATCTGCGCCGGGTAACGATCCTTCTGTGCGGACAGCCCGACGAGGTCGAGCAGCGGCAGCACGGCGGCCTCGATGTCGGCACGGCTTGCGCCGGCCAACTCCAGCGGCAGCGCGACGTTGTCGAACACCGTGCGCGACGACAGCAGGTTGAAGTGCTGGAAGATCATGCCGATCTCGCGGCGCGCCTCGCGCAGCGCGCCAGCCGGCAGCAGCGTGAGATCGCGCCCGCCGACGACGACATTGCCTTCGGTTGGCCTCGTGAGCAGGTTGATGGTGCGCACGAGCGTGCTCTTGCCGGCGCCGCTTCGGCCGATGATGCCGAACACCTCGCCCTGCGGAATCGTCAGGTTGACGTTGTGCAGCGCCTCGACCCAGCCGCTCGGCCCGGGGAAACGCTGCGAAAGATTGCGTAATTCGATCATGTAAACAAAACGGCGGCCGGCTGGCGAGCAGGCCCGCCAGTCGGCCACCGATGCATCTGGAATAGCCGACGATTTTACCGCAAACCCCTCATTCCCCTTAATAATCGATTTCGATCTTTTCATAACCTCACGAAATTAGAGGTGCACCGCTGGCCCGCCGCGGGAGTGTCGCGACTATGATCCGGAACACGCATGCCAACGAACAGGGGACCCGCCAGATGACCGCCACCACCACGCCGGCCGCCGCACCTGCCACCGCCGGATCGGCGCCTGCGTCGCCGCCGGCGCCGAAAATGGGCCGGCTGCGCACCGCGGACGGGCTCGAACTGGCGTCGTACCGCTGGCCGGCCGGCAGCGGCACCGCGCCGCCGCGCGCGACGATCGCGCTCGTGCACGGCCTCGCCGAACACGCGGGCCGTTATGCCGCGCTCGCCGGCCGGCTGAACGCGGCCGGCATCGACGTGCTCGCGATCGATCTGCGCGGGCACGGCCAGTCGCCCGGCAAGCGAGCCTGGGTCGAGCGTTTCGACGATTACCTTGACGATGCGGATGCATTGGTCGCCGAAGCAGCGCGCGGCAATGCGCCGCTGTTCCTGATGGGACACAGCATGGGCGGCGCGGTCGCCGCGCTGTACGCGATAGAACGCGCGCCGGCCAGCGGCCATGCGCTGACGGGCCTCGTGCTGTCGAGCCCGGCGCTCGCACCGGGGCGCGACGTGCCGCGCTGGATGCTCGCGGTGAGCCGCGTCATCAGCCGCGCGTGGCCGACCTTTCCCGCGATCCGGATCGACGCGGCGCTGCTGTCGCGCGATCCGGCCATCGTCGCGGCCAATCGCGCCGATCCGCTCGTGCATCACGGCGCGGTGCCCGCGCGCACCGGCGCGGAGATTCTCGACGCGATGGCGCGTATCGAACGCGGCCGCGGCGCGCTGCGCGTCCCGGTGCTCGTCTATCACGGCACCGAGGACAAGCTGACCGAACCCGACGGCAGCCGTGCGTTCGGCGCGCGAGTCGGCTCGCCCGATCGCACGCTGACGCTATACGAAGGTGGTTTCCACGAAACGATGAACGATCTCGAACGCGATCGCGTGATCGACGCGCTGATCGCGTGGATTCACGCGCGCGTGCCGGCGCGCTGATCAAGCGCACATGCCGGCGGCGGCCCGCCGGTCAGATGCCGGCCAGCACGCGCAGGTGCGCGACGACACTGCGCCCGAGCGCGGACAGGTTGTAGCCGCCCTCGAGACAGCTCACGATGCGGCCCTGCGCATGACGACGCGCCACGTCGACGATCTGCGCGGTCAGCCATTCGAAGTCGGCCTCGACGAGGCCGAGGTTGCCGATGTCGTCCTCGCGATGCGCATCGAAGCCCGCCGACACGAACAGCATCTGCGGCTTGAACGCGTCGAGACGCGGCAGCCAGAATATGTCGACGGCTTCGCGGATCGCCATCCCGTTGCTGCGCGCGGGCATCGGCAGGTTGACCATGTTCGGCGCCTGGTGATCGGCGCCCGAGAACGGGTACAGCGGATGCTGGAAGAAACTGCACATCAGCACGCGCTCGTCGTTTGCAAACGCAGCCTCGGTGCCGTTGCCGTGGTGCACGTCGAAATCGATGATCGCCACACGCTCGATGCCGTGTACGTCGAGCGCATGCCGCGCGGCGATCGCAACGTTGTTGAAGAAACAAAAACCCATCGCGCGCGCGGGCTCCGCATGGTGGCCGGGCGGCCGGACGCTGCAGAACGCATTCGCGTAGCGGCCTTCGATCACCGCATCGGTCGCCGCGATCGCGGCACCGGCTGCGCGCAGCGCCGCGCGCCACGTGTCGCGGTTCATCAGCGTATCGGGATCGATCTCGACGTAGCCGTCGACCGGCGTCATGCTCCGGATGTAGTCGATGTGCGCCTGCGTATGCACACGGCCCAGCGCCACCTCGCTCGCGAACGGCGCGGTTTCGTGCACGATCAGGTCGTCGATGCGGCTCGCAATCAGTTGATCCTGGATCGCCGACAATCGGGCCGGGCATTCCGGATGCCATTCCCCCATCTCGTGCAGCATGCAGTCGGGGTGCGTATAGAAAGCGGTTGCCATAAGCTGTCTTCCGCAGCGCGCGGTGCGCTGCAGGTCTCCATCAATGATGTCCATCGTCTGCCGCGAATTCGCCGCTAACTTACCACAACGGGGCCCCGTTTCGCCCCGGCGCGCCGGATGCGTCGGGTATACTGCGCCGAACCCAATCGCCCCGTCCGCCCGCTTCGACATGAATTCCAGCAAGCCTGCCGCCCTTCTCTCCGCGTTGCTCCGTGTTCGCGCTCCGCTCGTCGTCGCCGCCGTCGCCACAGCCCTCGGCGCCGCGCCTGCCGGCGCGCAGACGCAGCCTGCGAAGCCTGCCGGTACGCGCGTCGCACAGGCCCAGCCCCAGCAGCCGGCGCCGCAAGGCCAGACCTTCGAAGAGGAAATCGTTCCCCAGCGTTACGCGAGCAACGCGAAGGTCGACGCGTTCATCGACGAGATGGTGAGCCGCAACGGCTTCGACTCCGCGAGCCTGCATGCGCTGTTCTCGCGCATCAGCTATTCGGCGACGGCGGTCAAGCTCGTGAAGCCCGCCGCGTCGCCGACGGTCAAGAACTGGCGCGTCTATCGCTCGCGCTTCATCGAGCCGATCCGCATCAATGCGGGCGTGAAGTTCTGGAAGGCCAACCAGGCGACGCTGCAGCGCGCATCCGAGGAATTCGGCGTGCCGCCCGAGGTGATCGTCGGCATCATCGGCGTCGAGACGATCTATGGCCGCTACATGGGCAATTTCCGCGTGCTCGACGCGTTGACGACGCTCACGTTCGACTATCCGGACACGCCGAATCGCGACAGCCGCCAGGCAACGTTCCGCAAGAACCTCGAGGATTTCCTGGTCTGGACCCGCGACAACCAGCTCGACCCGACCACCGTGCTCGGCTCGTATACAGGGGCAATCGGCATTCCGCAGTTTCTGCCGAGCAGCATCCGCGAATATGCGGTCGACTTCGACGGCACGGGCCACGTCGATCTGCGCAGCAGTCCTGTCGACGCGATCGGCAGCGTCGCGAACTACCTGAAGCAGCACGGCTGGGAAACCGACCGCCCGGTGGTCTGGCAGATCACGCCCGATACGGGCAGCCTGGGGATCGCACAGGCCGCCGCCGACGGCCAGCCCGAACCGCACTGGGCACTGTCGCAACTGATGCGCGCGGGCATGACGCTGAACGAACCGGCGGTCAATATCACGACCGAAGCCGCCACGCCGGTGACCGTGGTCGACCTGCCGTCGCCGGGGCGCGCGACCGAATACATGCTCGGGCTGAAGAATTTCTACGTGCTGACGCGCTACAACCGCAGCTTCTTCTACGCACTTACCGTGTACCAGCTCGGCGAGGCCGTGAAGGCGCAGATGGAAGCGAGCGGCGCGCTGAAGCCGGCCAACGCAGACGAGCAAGCGCAGTAGGCAACGCACCCGCCCAAACAAAAACCGCCGCAACTGCGGCGTTTTTTTATCGCGTGCGGGACGGGTTCAGGCCGGGAACACGCCCGTGGACAGATAGCGGTCGCCGCGATCGCAAACGATGAACACGATCGTCGCGTTCTCGACCTGACGCGCGATGCGCATCGCGACTTCGCACGCGCCGCCCGACGAAATGCCCGCGAAGATGCCTTCGACAGCCGCCAGCCGGCGCGCCATCGTTTCGGAGGCGGCCTGGCTCACGCTCTCGACGCGGTCGACGCGGCTGCGATCGAAGATCGTCGGCAGATAGGCTTCCGGCCACTTGCGGATGCCTGGAATGCGCGAACCTTCTTCCGGCTGCGCACCGACGATCTCGATCGCGGGATTCCGTTCCTTCAGATACTGCGACACGCCCATGATCGTGCCGGTCGTGCCCATCGCCGACACGAAGTGCGTCACCCGCCCGTCGGTGTCGCGCCAGATCTCCGGACCGGTCGCTTCGTAGTGCGCGACCGGGTTGTCGGGGTTGGCGAACTGATCGAGGATCACGCCCTTGCCCTCGCGTTGCATCTGGTCCGCCAGGTCACGCGCCAGTTCCATCCCGCCCTTCATCGGCGTGAGGATGATCTCGGCTCCATAGGCCGCCATGCTCTGGCGGCGCTCGACTGACAGGTCCTCCGGCATGATCAGCACCATCTTGTAGCCGCGAATCGCCGCTGCCATCGCGAGCGCGATGCCCGTGTTGCCGCTCGTCGCCTCGATCAGCGTATCGCCCGGCTTGATGCGCCCGCGCGCCTCGGCCTTGCTGATCATCGACAGCGCCGGACGATCCTTCACCGAACCGGCCGGATTGTTGCCTTCGAGCTTCGCGAGCACCACGTTGTTGCGCGCGCGAATCTCGTCGTCCGGCAAGCGGACCAGTTGCACGAGCGGCGTATTGCCGATCGTGTCTTCGATAGTTTTGTAAGCCATGGGTATACCGTGAGTACGAGGCCGATCAATCGGTCGATTGTAAACCAGCACCGCCGCTCGCGCCGGCAACCCCTTTGCGACGATGGAATACGCATGCCGCGCGATTCGCGATCGCCGCGCACGCAGCGCGCACGCAAAAAACCCGCGGCATGCCGCGGGAAGCCGTCGCAATGACGGCGACTGAAGGAGCTCTTTGTCGGTCGCGCGCGACGCGTTACTTCTGCGCAGTGCGGGCAGGTGCCGCGGCGGGCTTTGCTGCTGCCGCCTTGCCCGCGACCGGCGCGGCTGCAGTGCCCGAGCCGGCCGCGCCTGCGCCGGCCGCACCTATCGTCAGCCCTTCCTGCTGAAGTCGCTCGACGGTATGGCCGCCCATGCCTTTCACGCGTGACGCGAGATCGTCCGCACTCCTGAACGGACCGCGCGCGCCGCGTTCGTCCAGAATCGCCTTCGCCCGCGCCGGGCCGATGCCCTTGATGCCGACGAGCGCATCCTCGTTCGCGGTGTTGACGTCGACGGCCGCCCAGGCCGACGCGACTGCGCCGAGCATGACCGCTGCGGCAAACCATTTTCTGATCATGTGCTGGATCTCCGATGAAAACGGCCGGCGGCTGCCGACCGTGAGACCCAGTCTATCGATGCAACGCTTCCGTTTAAACCTGGCCGGACAGCCAACGAACGTAGCGGTCGACGCCTTCCTGCACGGTCAGGAACGGTGCGTCGTAGCCGGCCGCGCGCAGTTTCGTCTGGTCGGCCTGCGTGAAGCACTGGTACTTGCCGCGCAACGCATCGGGGAACGGCACGTATTCGATCAGCCCCTGCTCGACCTGCTGCGCGAGCGTCAGCGGCGGCAGGTTGTCAAGCGCACGCAGCGTATTCACGACCGTCGACGCGATATCGTTGAACGGCTGCGCACGGCCCGTGCCGAGGTTGAAGATGCCTGACTTCTCCGGGTGATCGAAGAAGAACAGGTTCACCTTCGCGACGTCCTCGACCGACACGAAATCGCGCGTCTGTTCGCCCGGTGCATAGCCGTTGTACTCGCCGAACAGCTTCACCTTGCCTTCCGCGCGGAACTGGTTGAAGTTGTGGAACGCAACCGACGCCATGCGGCCCTTGTGCGTTTCGCGCGCGCCGTACACGTTGAAATAGCGGAAGCCGGCGATCTGGCTCTTCGCGGTCGGCAGCACGCGACGGATCACCTGGTCGAACAGGAACTTCGAATAGCCGTACACGTTCAGCGGCGCCTCGACGTCGCGCTCCTCGACGAAACGCGTCGAGCCGCCGTAGATCGCGGCCGACGACGCGTACAGGAACTGCGCGCCCTGTGCGAGGCACGTGTCGAGCACTGCGCGACTGTAGCGGAAGTTGTTGTCCATCATGTAGCGGCCGTCGGTTTCCATCGTGTCCGAACAGGCGCCTTCGTGGAACACCGCGCGCACCTTGCCGAAATCGCCGCGCGCAAAGCGTTCGACGAATTCCGTCTTGTCGAGATAATCGTCGATCTCGCAATCGACGAGATTGCGGAACTTGTCCGCGCGCGTCAGGTTGTCGACCGCGATGATGCGCGTCTCGCCGCGCTCGTTGAGCGCCTTGACGATGTTCGCGCCGATAAAACCGGCTGCGCCGGTGACGATGAGGGTCATGATCGTCCTGCCTGAAAAGTGCGAGCTACTCGTGCGGCGTGCTCGTCGCGCCGCCGAATGCGCTCAGTGAAACAGTTCGTCGTAGTCCACCGTGGCCGTGCCGAGCTTGCCGACCACGATGCCTGCCGCGCGATTCGCGAGCACGACCGCGTCGACGAGCGGCACGCCTGCGCCGAGCATCGTCGCGACCGTCGCGATCACGGTATCGCCCGCGCCCGACACGTCGAACACCTCGCGCGCGAGCGCCGGTGCGTGCAGTTCACCGGTGGCGGAAAAGAGCGTCATGCCCTCTTCCGAACGCGTGAGCAGCAGCGCGTCGATGCCGAGTTCCGCACGCAGATTCGCGACACGCGCGCGCAGGTCGTCTTCCGATTTCCACTGCCCGACCACTTCGCGCAACTCCGCGCGATTCGGCGTGATCAGCGACGCGCCGCGGTAGCGCGCCCAGTCGTCGCCCTTCGGGTCGACGAGGACGGCCTTGCCGGCCGCACGCGCTTTCTCGATCATCGTCGTGACGTGTGTCAGGCCGCCCTTCGCGTAATCCGACATCAGCACGACGTCGTGCTGCGGCAGCAGCGCGTCGAAGCGCGCGAGCCCTGCGAGCAGCACCTCGTGCGTCGGCATCGCCTCGAAGTCGACGCGCAGCAGTTGCTGCTGGCGTGCGAGCACGCGCAGCTTGATCGTGGTCGGCAGCGTCGGGTCGCGCTCGAGATACGGCGTCACGCCGCTGCTGCCGAGCAGCTCGACGATCCGCTCGCCGGGTTCGTCGCAACCGACGACGCACAGCAATCCGGCCTGGCCGCCGAGCGTCACGGCATTGCGCGCGACGTTGGCCGCACCGCCGAGCCGCTCTTCCTGACGCTGCACGTGCACGACCGGCACGGGCGCTTCCGGCGAAATTCGATCGACGTTGCCGAACCAGTAACGGTCGAGCATCACGTCGCCGACGACAAGCACACGCGAGCGCGCAAGCTGCGCGCGCGGCACCGGAACGACTTCGCGGAGAGTATTCATCGTGTGATCAGCCACGGGAAAACGACTGGGGATCGACATACGGCCGGCCGATCGCATAGTAGTCGATGCCCAGTTCGGCCATCGCGTCCGGCTCGTACAGGTTGCGCCCGTCGAAAATCACCGGCGCCTTCAGTTCGGCTTTCAGGCGCGTGAAATCGGGGCTCCGGAATTCCTTCCATTCGGTCACGATCACGAGCGCGTCCGCACCCGTCACGGCGACGTCCTGCGTATCGACGAGCTGCAGCCGCGCGAGCGCGTCCGCATCGTCGCCGAAATCCAGCGCGAACACGCGCCGCGCCTCGTCGACCGCGACCGGATCGTACGCGCGCACGATCGCGCCGCGCTCGAGCAGCGCGGCGATCAGGCGGCGGCTCGGCGCCTCGCGCATGTCGTCGGTGTTCGGCTTGAACGCCAGGCCCCAGACCGCGAACTCGCGGCCGGTCAGGTCGGCGCCGAAGCGCTGCTCGATCTTGCCGATCAGCACGTCCTTCTGCGCATGGTTGGCCGCCTCGACGGCTTCCAGGATGCGCAGCGGCTGGCCGTTCTCGCCCGCAGTGCGAATCAGCGCCTGGACGTCCTTCGGGAAGCACGAGCCGCCGTAGCCGACGCCCGCGTACAGGAAGTGATAGCCGATACGCGGATCGGAGCCGATCCCGCGGCGCACGGCCTCGATGTCGGCGCCGACCTTGTCGGCAAGATTCGACATTTCGTTCATGAACGAGATACGCGTCGCAAGCATTGCATTCGCTGCATATTTCGCGAATTCGGCCGAACGAACGTCCATGTAGATCGTCCGCTCGTGGTTGCGGTTGAACGGTGCGTAAAGCTTTTTCATCTTCTCGCGCGCGATCGTGCCCGTCTCGTCGCCGTCGACACCGATGATGATCCGGTCAGGGCGCATGAAGTCCTCGACCGCGGCGCCTTCCTTCAGGAATTCCGGGTTCGACACGACCGAGAAGCGATGCGCGACGCTGCCCCCGAGCCCGCGCGCGGCAAGTGCCTCGTCGACCACGCCGCGCACGCGCTGCGCGGTGCCGACCGGCACCGTCGACTTGTCGACGATCACCTTGAAGCCCGTCATGTGGCGGCCGATGTTGCGCGCGGCTTCGAGCACGTATTGGAGGTCGGCCGAGCCGTCCTCGTCGGGCGGCGTACCGACCGCAATGAACTGGATCTCGCCGTGCGCGACGCTCGCCTCGAGGTCGGTCGAAAAGCGCAGGCGCCCCGCCGCACGGTTGCGCGCGATGATGTCCAGCAGCCCCGGTTCATGAATCGGCATCCCGCCGTTATTCAGGATGTCGATCTTGCGCGAATCGACGTCGAGACAGAAGACGTCGTGACCGATCTCCGCGAGGCATGCGCCCGTGACGAGGCCGACATAGCCGGTGCCGATGATGGTGATTTTCATAGATGTTCCGGTACTTCCCGGTAATTGACTAACTTGGCCGCCGGGACGAACCCGGCGACAACCGCTGCGCGTTGGCTCCGCGTGCCGGGATCAGCTCGACATCGCAGGTTCGACGCGGCGCGGCGCATAGGTTTCCCAGCCGCTGCATCCGGGGCACTGCCAGTAGAAGAGCCGCGCCCGGAAACCGCAATTCTGGCACGTATACCGTGGCAGATTTTTCGTGCGCTGCTTGATCAGCGCACGCATCATTTCAAGTTCCTTACGACGCGGTTCGTCGGCCGCCGCGATCTGCGCATCGAGCAGGTGCAGCATCCCCGACAGGTTCGGCGACTTCTCCATCTGCGCGCGCGCGAGCGTGTGCGCCGCGTCCTGGCCGCGCAACCCCGCGATATGCTGATAGGCGATGTCGAGCAGGTCGTTCGACGGATAGCGGTCGACATACCCCATCAGCAGCTCCGCGCCGTCGACGTTCTTGCCGAGCGCGACATAGGCCTTCATCAGCTTGTCGGCGACGAGCGGCAGATACGCCGGGTTCTGCGCTTCGACTCGCTTCCAGTGCTCGATCGCAGCCGCGTGATTGCCCTCCGCCTCCGCGGCATCGCCGGACAGGATCGTCGCGCGAACGTTCTGCGGGTTCACGGTCAGCGCGAGCCGCAGTTGCTCTGCTGCCGCGGCCGCGTTCTTGCGCTGCAGCGCGTCCTGCGCGAGTTCGCAGTGAAACTGCGCGATTTCGGTGCCGAGCGGTTTGTCGCTCATCGACTCGATGCGCTTCGCGGTATCGATCGACTTGTTCCAGTCCTTCTCGATCTCGTAGATCGTCAGCAGCGCCCGCTGTGCGCCAAGCGCGTAGTCGCCGTCGGCGAGCTTGTGGAACGCCTCCTCGGCGCGATCGAGCAGGCCGGCCTTGAGGAAATCCTGGCCGAGCTCGTACAGCGCGTGGTCGCGCTCGTTGACCGGCAGGTCCGTACGGCTCAGCAGGTTCTGGTGCACGCGGATTGCACGGTCGGTTTCGCCGCGACGGCGGAACAGGTTGCCGAGCGCGAAGTGCAGCTCAACCGTCTCGGGGTCGAGCTTGGCGACCTCGATGAACGCGTCGATCGCCTTGTCGGGTTGTTCGTTCAACAGAAAATTCAGGCCGCGAAAATACGATCGCGGCAGGTTGGCACTCTCCGACAGGAGATTCTTCAGGTCATAGCGTGACGCCGCCCAACCGAGCGCGAACGCAACCGGAATCGCGAGCAACCACCAAAAATCCAGATCCATGCGAAATATCGAAGCAGAGACGAAAACCGCGCGATTATCGCGCGGCGTCCGTGTTAAATGACGGGCGGCATCGGCGGCTGGTCGATGACGGCAGGCGTTTCGCGCGCCGCGCGCAGATCGCGCTTCAGGCGCCCGTTCTCGAGACGCAGACGGAAGATCGAAGGCAGCGCGGACAGCAGGCCGGCCAGCAGCCCCACGACGAAGAACGCGAGGCCGATCAGGATCAGCGGCGCTTGCCATGCATAGCCGGCAACAAAATTCAGCGTCGCGGTTTGCGTATTGGCCAGCGCGAGCACCAGCAGCAGCACGAACACCAATACCCGGATCAGCCAGACGATAAACTTCATGAAGCCCTCTCTTTGTTGAGGTTTGCCGCGGCGCGCGACTCCCCTTCGTCGCACCGAATCGACCCGTATTGTAAAGGAAGCGTTTCCGCGGCTGCGCAGATCCTGCGCGCCCCATTGCGCCACGATCGCCGGAAATGAAAAAAGCGCCCGCTAGGGGCGCTTTTTTCTTCAGCCTTCGCCGGTCAGGTTCCGGGCAAACCGAACGACGCTCAACGCTCGTCGTCCGGATCGTCAGCCTTCAGCGGCTCACCGGCGCGGCCGTCGACGCGTTCACGCAATTCCTTGCCAGGCTTGAAGTGCGGCACGAACTTCTCGGGCACCTGCACTTTCTCCCCCGACTTCGGGTTGCGTCCGACACGCGCCGGGCGACGGTTGAGGCCGAAGCTGCCGAAACCCCGAATTTCGATGCGATGCCCTTTCGCCAGGGCTTCAGACATTGCATCGAGCATCGTTTTCACCGCGAAATCCGCATCCTTGAGGACAAGTTGCGGAAATCGCGATGCCAGCTGCGCGACCAACTCGGATTTGGTCATACTTCAGCAGACCTCGTGAGGCTTACTGGTTCTGGCCGTCGAGCTTCGCCTTCAGCAGCGCGCCGAGGTTGGTCGTACCGGTCGCAGCAGCGCTGGAGTCCGATTGCAGGCCGCGGATCGCTTCCTGTTGTTCGGCCGAATCCTTCGCCTTGATCGACAGGTTGATGCCGCGCGACTTGCGATCGATGTTGATCACCATCGCGTTGACCTTGTCGCCTTCCTTCAGCACGTTGCGTGCGTCTTCGACGCGATCCTGCGAGATTTCCGATGCGCGCAGGTAGCCTTCGATGTCGCCCGTCAGCGTGATGACCGCACCCTTCGCATCGACCGTCTTCACAACGCCGTCGACGATCGAGCCCTTGTCGTTCATTGCAACGTAGTTGCTGAACGGGTCGCCTTCGAGTTGCTTGATGCCGAGCGAAATACGCTCCTTCTCGACGTCGATACCGAGCACGATTGCTTCGACTTCGTCGCCCTTCTTGTACTTGCGAACGGCTTCTTCGCCGGCTTCGCTCCACGACAGGTCCGACAGGTGGACCAGGCCGTCGATGCCGCCCGGCAGACCGATGAACACGCCGAAGTCGGTGATCGACTTGATTGCGCCCGTGATCTTGTCGCCCTTCTTGAAGTTGCGGCTGAAGTCATCCCACGGATTCGGCTTGCACTGCTTCATGCCGAGGCTGATACGACGGCGGTCTTCGTCGATCTCGAGGACCATGACTTCGACTTCGTCGCCGAGCTGGACAACCTTCGACGGAGCAACGTTCTTGTTGGTCCAGTCCATTTCCGACACGTGGACGAGGCCTTCGATGCCCGATTCCACTTCGACGAATGCGCCGTAGTCGGTGATGTTCGTGACCTTGCCGAACAGGCGCGTGCCCGACGGGTAACGGCGCGAGATGCCTTCCCACGGATCGTCGCCCAGTTGCTTGATGCCCAGCGAGACGCGGTTCTTCTCTTGGTCGAACTTGAGGATCTTCGCGGTGACTTCCTGGCCAACCGACAGGACTTCGCTCGGGTGACGCACACGACGCCATGCGATGTCGGTGATGTGCAGCAGGCCGTCGATGCCGCCGAGGTCGACGAACGCACCGTAGTCGGTGATGTTCTTGACCACGCCGTTGACGATCGCGCCTTCCTTCAGCGTCTCGAGCAGCTTCGCGCGCTCTTCGCCTTGCGTCGCTTCGATCACTGCACGACGCGACAGCACGACGTTGTTACGCTTGCGATCAAGCTTGATCACGCGGAACTCGAGCGTCTTGCCTTCGTACGGGGTCGTGTCCTTGACCGGACGCGTGTCGACCAGCGAACCCGGCAGGAACGCGCGGATGCCGTTGACCATCACGGTCATGCCGCCCTTCACCTTGCCGGTGATCGTGCCGGTGACGAGTTCGTTGTTGTCGAGGGCCTTTTCCAGCGACAGCCACGATGCAAGGCGCTTCGCCTTGTCGCGCGACAGGATCGTGTCGCCGTAGCCGTTTTCGAGTGCGTCGATCGCGACGGACACGAAATCGCCCGACTGCACCTCAACCTCGCCCTGATCGTTCAGGAATTCCTCGATCGGAATGTAAGCCTCGGACTTCAGGCCTGCATTGACGACCACGAAGTTGTGGTCGACGCGCACGACTTCGGCGGAAATCACTTCGCCGGCGCGCATGTCTTGGCGGGTCAGCGACTCTTCGAACAGAGCCGCAAAGGATTCGGTATTCGGGGTGGAGGTTTGCAGGTCGGACATAAAAATCTGATTGTGCATGGCTCGCTGTGCCACGCCGGCCGGAATGGCAGGCTGAAAGGGCCAGATCGAAAACCACACGGGGTTAAGGGTTCGAAACACGCTCCGCGCTTGCGACGCGGGGCACCTACCGCTGCCTGCCTTCTCAGGCGGGCTGACCGAGCGCCCGGTACCACTGCAGCACCTGGTCGACTGCTTCATCGACCGAAAGTGCCGACGTATCCAGCAGCTCGGCATCTGCCGCGGGCTTCAGCGGTGCGGCCGCGCGATTGCTGTCGCGCGCGTCACGTTCACGAAGATCCCGGAGCAAGTCATCTATATTAGCAGAAAAACCTTTTTGCATCAATTGCTTATGCCGTCTGGCCGCGCGCGCCTCGGCGCTGGCCGTCAGGAACACCTTCAGCACGGCGTCCGGGAAGATCACCGTACCCATGTCGCGGCCGTCGGCAACGAGGCCCGGCGTCTTGCGGAACGCGCGCTGGCGCGCGACCAGCGCGGTGCGCACGGGCCCGTGCACGGCAATGGCCGACGCGCGGTTGCCGACCGCTTCGGCGCGGATGTCGTTCGACACGTCGATGCCGTCGAGCTGCGCGCAGCCTTCGCGGAACGTGATGTGGAGATCGTCGATCAGTTTCACCAGTGCGTCAATGTCCTCCGCCGCGATGCCGTAGCGCACGCTTGCGAGCGCCGCAAGACGGTACAGCGCACCGCTGTCGAGCAGATGGAAGCCAAGGTGCGCGGCGACGAGCGCCGCGACGGTGCCCTTGCCGGAAGCGGTCGGGCCGTCGATCGTGATGACGGGAGTCGGGTGAAAGGGTCGGGTCGATTTCATCGGAACAGTCGGGTCAGGCTTTGGCGAGCGCGGCGAAGCGGTCGAAATAGTCGGGGAACGTCTTGCCGACGCACTTCGGATCGTTGATCCGCACGGGCACGCCGCCCAGGCTGACGAGCGAGAAGCACATCGCCATCCGGTGATCGTCGTACGTGTCGATCGCCGCGTTCGGCGTGAGCTTTTCCGGCGGCGTGACGACGAGATAGTCGGGACCTTCCTCGACGATCGCGCCGACCTTGCGCAGTTCGGTCGCCATCGCGGCGATGCGGTCGGTCTCCTTCACGCGCCAGCTCGCGATGTTGCGCAGCGTGCTCGTGCCGCTCGCGAACAGCGCCGCAACCGCGATGGTCATCGCCGCATCGGGGATCAGGTTGAAGTCCATGTCGATCGGCTCGAGCTTGCCGTGGTCGTGGCCGATGCCTCGCACGTCGATCCAGTCGTCGCCCATCGTCACGTTCGCGCCCATCTGCATCAGCGCGTTCGCGAAGCCGACGTCGCCCTGGATGCTCGCACGCCCCACGCCCTCGACGCGCAGCGGGCCGCCGCCAAGCGCGCCGGCCGCGAGGAAGTACGATGCGGACGACGCATCGCCCTCGACCATGATCCGCCCCGGCGAGCGGTAGCGGACGCCGGCCGGCACGACGAAGCGCTGCCAGCCGTCGCGCTCGACGACCACGCCGAAACGCTCCATCAGCCGGATCGTGATGTCGATGTAAGGCTTCGAGATCAGCTCGCCGTCGACCTCGACGACGATCTTGCCGTCCTTCGCCTTCACGAGCGGCAGCGTCATCAGCAGCGCCGTGAGGAACTGGCTCGACACGTCGCCGCGCACGCGGATCGGCGCATCGACCGAAATCGTCGCGGGCCTGATCCGCAGCGGCGGGTAGCCTTCGTTCAGTTCGTAATCGATCCGCGCGCCGATCTGCCGCAGGCCGTCGACGAGATCGCCGATCGGCCGCTCGTGCATGCGCGGCACGCCGTGCACGCGGTAGTCGCCGCCGTTCACCGCGAGCGCCGCGGTCAGCGGCCGCACGGCCGTGCCCGCGTTGCCGAGGAACAGGTCGGCAGTCTTCGCGGTGAACGCGCCGCGCGTGCCCGTGACGACGCAGGTGTCGCCGTCGCGCGCGAGCTTCACGCCGAGCTTGCCGAGTGCATCGAGCATCACGCGCGTGTCGTCGGAGTCGAGCAGATTGGTGATCGTCGTTTCGCCTTCGGCAAGCGCAGCGAGCAGCAGCACGCGGTTCGAGATGCTCTTCGAGCCGGGCAGGCGCACGGTGCCCGATGCGCTGGAGTACGGGCCGAGATCGAGATAGTCCATGGGAATCGTCCTGTTATTTCTTGACCGGTTCGGCAGCGGGCGTGCCGCCACGCTCCTGCCATGCCTTGCGTGCGGCACGCGAGCGCGTGAACACGGCTTCGAGCGCCGCGCCGTCGCCGGCGTCGATCGCCTCGCGCAGCCGCGCGAGCACGCGCGTGTAGCCGTCGAGTTCGTCGAGCAGCGCCGCGCGGTTCGCGACGCACACGTCGCGCCACATCTCCGGGCTCGATGCCGCGATGCGCGTGAAATCGCGGAAGCCGCCCGCCGCGTACGAGAATTTGAGTTCCGCGTCCGTCTCGCCGAGGATCTGTTCGACGAGCGCAAACGACAGCACGTGCGGCAGATGGCTGATCGACGCAAACACGCGGTCGTGCTGCCCGGTGCTCATCGTGCGCACGTCGGCGCCGGTCGCGCGCCACATCGCGTCGATCCGCGCGATCGATTCGGGCGCGTTCTCCGGCAGCGGGCACAGCACGACGTTGCGGCCGACGTACAGGTCCGGCAACGCGGCCTCGACGCCGCTCGACTCGCGGCCGGCGATCGGATGCCCCGGCACGAACTGTGCGATCCGCGCGCCGAGCGCTTCGCGCGCGGCGGCGGCGACATCGGATTTGGTGCTGCCCGCATCGGTGACGATCGTCGCATCGGCGAGCCACGGCGCGATGCGCGCGAGCAGCGGGCCCGTCTGCGCGACGGGTGCGGCCAGCAGCACGAGATCGGCGCCCGCCAGCGCATCGCGCAACTGCGCGTCGTCGTCGAGCGCCGCCGCGCGGTCGATCACGCCGAGCGACAGCGCACGCTCGACCGATGCGCGCGAACGGCCCACGCCGACGATCTCGCCCGCGCCGCCCGGCGCGCGCTCGCGCAGCGCGCGGGCCAGCGATCCGCCGATCAGGCCGACACCGAAGATGACCAGTTTGTTGAATGCAAAGCCTGACACGACAAGAGCCAAGTTACGCGCGCGGAACGACGCCCCGCACACGGAATTCCAGATTCCGGGCAACGGGCCCGCACCCGGCGCGACCTGCACCGGATGCCGCCCGAACCCGCCTTCGACAGCGCCGACCGGCCTGCCCTGCCCGCCGGCCGCCACGCCTGCGCGAGCAGGCGCCGGGCGCCGGGCGCCGGGCGCCGCGCGTCAGCGTGCGCTCGGATACGAGCCGAGTATCTTCAGGAACGCGGCCTTCTGGCCGAGTTCCGTGAGTGCGGCCGCGACTGCCGCATCATCGCGGTGCCCTTCGATGTCGATGTAGAAGTAGTACTCCCACGTGCCGACGCGTGCCGGACGCGACTCGAAGCGCGTCATCGACACACCGTGCCGCGCGAGCGGTTCGAGCAGCTTGAACACGGCGCCCGGCTCGTTCTTCACCGACACGATCAGCGACGTCTGATCATGACCGCTTTGCCCGGCCGGCTGCTTGCCGATGATCACGAAGCGCGTGCGGTTGTGCGGATCGTCCTGGATCTGCGAAAACGCGATCTGCAAGCCGTAATGCGCGGCCGCGCGGTCACCCGCGATCGCCGCGACGGTCGGATCGGCCGCCGCGAGACGCGCGGCCTCCGCGTTGCTCGCCACGGCCTGCCGCTCGAGCTGCGGCGCATTCGCGGCGAGCCACTGCTGGCATTGCGCGAGCGCCTGCGCATGCGCGCAGACGCGCTTCACGCCGTCGAGCGTGCCGCTCTGCGTGAGCAGGTTGTGGTGGATGGGCAGCGCGAGCTCGCCGCTGATCAGTAGTTGCGTCTGCAGCAGCAGGTCGAGCGTGCGCGACACGGCCCCTTCGGTCGAATTCTCGACCGGCGCGATGCCGAACGCGGACGCACCGGCCTCGACCGAACGGAACACCTCGTCGATCGACGGGCACGGCAGCCCTTCGATCGACTGGCCGAAATACTCGAACATCGCCTGTTCGCTATACGTGCCGACCGGCCCGAGGAACGCGACGTGGATCGTCTGCTCGAGCGCGCGGCTCGCCGCCATGATCTCGCGCCAGATTGCGCCGATGTGCTCGCTCTCGAGCGGCCCCGCGCTCATGTCCTGCAGCCGCGCGATCACCTGCAGCTCGCGCTCCGGCCGGAACACCGGCGCGTTGAAATGCTTCTTGACCTCGCCCACCTCCAGCGCCACCGCGGCGCGCTGGTTCAGGAGCGCGATCAGCTGCGCGTCGATCGCGTCGATGCGATCGCGCAGCGGTTTCAGGCGGGAATTCAGTTCGTCGTCCATGCGTTTTGCCGTGCTGTTTGAACAGCGTCGCCGTCAGGCGCCGCGCTGCTCGAAGTCCTTCATGTACTCGACGAGCGCCTTCACGCCCTCGAGCGGCACCGCGTTGTAGATCGACGCCCGCATGCCGCCGACGGACTTGTGGCCCTTCAGCTGCAGCAGCCCGCGCGCCTTTGCGCCGGCAAGGAAGTCTTCGTTGCGCGTTTCGTCGGCCAGGAAAAACGGCACGTTCATCCGCGAACGCGCTGCCGGCTCGACCTTGTTCAGATAGAAGCCGCTCGCATCGATCGTGTCGTAGAGCAGCTTCGATTTTTCGATATTGCGGGCCTCGATCGCTTCGAGCCCCCCCTGCCGCTTCAGCCACTGGAACACGAGGCCCGCGATGTAGATCGCATAGGTGGGCGGCGTGTTGTACAGCGAGTTGTTCTCGGCGACGGTCTTCCATTCGAATGCGGATGGGCAGATCGACAGCGCGCGATCGAGCAGATCCTCGCGCACGATCACGACCGTCACGCCGGCCATCCCGATATTCTTCTGCGCGCCGCCGAACAGCACGCCGTATTTCGCGACGTCCATCGGGCGTGACAGGATGTGCGACGAGACATCCGCGACCAGCGGCACGTCGCCGAGATCGGGAATCTCGAACGTCTCGACGCCGTCGATCGTCTCGTTGGTGCACAGATGCACGTAGGCCGGATCGTCCGACAGTTGCCATTCGGCGCGCGCCGGCGCGCGCGTGAAGCCGTCTTCCGTCTTGCCGGTTGCGGCGAGATGCGGCGTGCAGAACTTCTTCGCCTCGCCGAACGATTTCTGCGACCACGAGCCCGTCACGACGAAATCGGCGGTCTTGCGCGACCCGAGCAGGTTCATCGGCACGATCGCGTTTTCCGCGATGCCGCCGCCCTGCAGGAACAGGATCCGGTGGCTTGCCGGCACGCCGAGCAAGTCGCGCAGGTCGGTCAGCGCGGCCTCGTGAATCGACATGAATTCCTTGCCGCGATGGCTCATCTCCATCACGCTCATGCCGCTGCCGTGCCAGTCGAGCATTTCGTCGGCGGCCTGCCGCAGCACTTCCTCGGGCATCGCCGCAGGACCGGCGGAGAAATTAAAGACGCGCATCGTGAAAACCTCGGGAGGGACGCGACCGGCGGCTTGCCGCCGCATGTCAGTTGCAAATGAGCCGCGCCAGAAAAGGAATGGCCGCTTGCGCTCGCGCGCAAACGGCCATTATCGCACTGTCGGAAGGCTCCCGCCAAACCCGGCCGAACGGCCGGGGGGCGTGCCCGGACGGCTTACTTGCCCGGCTTGACTGCTGCGACTTCCTTGTCAGCCTGCGTGCGCGTTGCCTGGATCGCTTGCGGCATGTACTTCTGCATCAGGCCGTTGACCACGTCGCGACCGACCTGATCCTGAACCTGGATGAACTTGCGGCCCGTCGGGCTCTTGTAGAACGTCGTCAGATCCTTGATCTCCGACGTGCTGTAGTACTTCGCATATGCGTCGTACTGAGCCGACATTGCGTCGTTCTGGAACTGCTGCGTGCCGAACACCTTGCCCGCGCCGTCGACCAGCTTCGGCACCGCGTTCTTCTGCAGCGTCGGAACGGCAGCCTGCTTCTGCTTGTCGTTCAACGTCTTGTTTTCCGACAGCGCGTCCGACAGGATCGCCGGCACGAGCTGCTTGGCCTGCATTTCGGCGCTGTTGCCGATTGCCGACACGAGCTTCGGCGCGTCGATCGCGTCGAGCAGATCCTTGATCGCGGCCTTCTTGTCGGCGTCGATCGGCGCAGCTGCCGCGGCGGGCGCCGGTGCGGAATTCGACAGCGCTTGCGCCATCGCGAACGTCGGCACCAGTGCAGCCAGCAGGACCAGTTGCTTGAATTGCTTTTGCATCATCACTCCCTTTTGGAAATATGAATGGTTGCTCGCCGGCCGCGGCGCTTCACGCCCGCGGCGGCCAGAGTCTCATCCGTTCTTCAGGCTTCGCCGTCCGACGCCTCGTCGGCCTCGCCATCGCCCTCCTCGGCCTCCGCAATCTGCTGCAGGCCAGAGAGCTTGGTACCCTCATCGAGACTGATGAGTGTAACACCTTGCGTGGCGCGCCCCATCTCGCGAATCTCGGAAACACGGGTGCGAATCAACACGCCGGCCGTCGTGATCAGCATGATCTGATCCTCGGCGTCGACGAGCGTCGCGGCCACGACCTTGCCGTTGCGCTCGGACGTCTGGATCGCGATCATACCCTTCGTACCGCGGCCGTGACGCGTGTATTCGGTGATCGGCGTGCGCTTGCCGTAGCCGTTCTCGGTCGCGGTGAGCACGGTCTGCTCCTCGCTGCCCGCAACCAGCATCGCGATGACCTGCTGCCCGTCCTCGAGCTGCATGCCGCGCACGCCGCGCGCCTCGCGCCCCATCGGACGCACGTCGTTCTCGTCGAAGCGCACGGCCTTGCCGGCGTCGGAGAACAGCATCACGTCGTGCGCGCCGTCGGTGATCGACGCACCGATCAGGAAATCGCCGTCGTCGAGGCCGACCGCGATGATGCCCTTCTTCATCGGACGGCTGAACGCTTCGAGCGGCGTCTTCTTCACGGTGCCGAGCGACGTCGCCATGAAGATGAACTTGTCGGCCGAGAATTCCTTCACCGGCAGCACGACGTTGATCTTCTCGCCATCCTGCAGCGGGAACATGTTGACGATCGGGCGGCCGCGCGAGTTGCGCGAGCCCTGCGGCACTTCATAGACCTTGACCCAGTACACGCGGCCGCGGTTCGAGAAGCACAGGATGTAATCGTGCGTGTTCGCGATGAACAGCGTCTCGATCCAGTCGTCTTCCTTCATCTGCGTCGCCTGCTTGCCGCGACCGCCGCGCTTCTGCGCGCGGTACTCGGACAGCGGCTGCGACTTCACGTAGCCCGCGTGCGACATCGTGACGACCATGTCCTGCGGCGTGATCAGGTCTTCCGTGTTCAGCTCCGTCGCGTTCAGCTCGATCTTCGAGCGGCGCGCGTCGCCGAATTCGGCCTTCACCGACGTGAGTTCCTCGCCGATCATCGTCGTGATCCGCTCGGGGCGTGCAAGGATGTCCAGCAGGTCGGCGATCTGCGCCATCACTTCGCGGTACTCGCCGATGATCTTGTCCTGCTCGAGGCCGGTCAGGCGCTGCAGGCGCATCTGCAGGATTTCCTGGGCCTGCGTGTCGGACAGACGGTACAGCCCGTCGCCCTGCATGCCGAATGCCGGGTTCAGGCCTTCCGGGCGGTACGCGGAGCGGCCGCCGGCCGCCGCGTTCTCGCTTTCGGCGCGCGTCAGCATCTCGCGCACGAGCGACGAATCCCACGGCTTCGCCATCAGTTCCTGCTTCGCGATCGGCGGCGTCGGCGCGGCCTTGATGATCGCGATGAACTCGTCGATGTTCGCGAGCGCGACCGCGAGACCTTCGAGCACGTGGCCGCGTTCGCGGGCCTTGCGCAGTTCGTAGATCGTCCGGCGCGTCAGCACTTCACGTCGATGCGACAGGAAGCACTGCAGGATTTCCTTCAGGTTCAGCAGCTTCGGCTGGCCGTCGACGAGCGCGACCATGTTCATGCCGAACGTGTCCTGGAGCTGCGTCGCCTTGTACAGGTTGTTCAGCACCACTTCGGGCACTTCACCGCGCTTGAGCTCGATCACGACACGCATGCCGCTCTTGTCGGACTCGTCGCGGATGTCGGAGATGCCTTCGAGCTTCTTCTCGTTGACGAGCTCGGCGATCCGCTCGAGCAGCGAGCGCTTGTTC
Source organism: Burkholderia sp. MS455 (assembly GCF_016899445.1). Taxonomy (NCBI): domain Bacteria; kingdom Pseudomonadati; phylum Pseudomonadota; class Betaproteobacteria; order Burkholderiales; family Burkholderiaceae; genus Burkholderia; species Burkholderia sp. MS455. Next base: position 1,036,356 of record NZ_CP041779.1, on the reverse strand, counting down.
ACCTGGTACGGCAGCTCGTCGACGATGATCGCCATCCGCTGGCCGCGGTCGATCTCCTCGAAGTGCGTGGCCGCGCGCATCACGACGCGGCCGCGCCCGGTGCGATAGCCGTCGCGCACGCCGGCGACGCCGTAGATGATGCCGGCGGTCGGGAAGTCCGGCGCCGGGATGATCTCGATCAGCTCGTCGATCGTCGCTGCCGGGTTGTTCAGCAGGTGCTGGCACGCGTCGACGACTTCGTTCAGGTTGTGCGGCGGGATGTTGGTCGCCATGCCGACCGCGATGCCCGACGAGCCATTGATCAGCAGGTTCGGGATGCGCGACGGCAGGACCGACGGCTGCATTTCGTTGCCGTCGTAGTTCGGCTCGAAATCGACCGTTTCCTTGTCGATGTCGGCGAGCAGCTCGTGACCGATCTTCGCCATGCGAATTTCGGTGTAACGCATCGCCGCGGCATTGTCGCCGTCGATCGAGCCGAAGTTGCCCTGCCCGTCGATCAGCATGTAGCGCAGCGAGAAGTCCTGCGCCATCCGCACGATCGTGTCGTAGACCGCGGTGTCGCCGTGAGGGTGGTACTTACCGATCACGTCACCGACGATACGCGCCGACTTCTTGTACGCGCGGTTCCAGTCGTTGTTCAGTTCGTGCATCGCGAACAACACGCGCCGGTGCACGGGCTTCAGGCCATCGCGGACATCCGGGAGGGCACGTCCGACGATCACGCTCATCGCGTAATCGAGATACGAACGGCGCATTTCCTCCTCTAGGGAGGTGGGCAGGGTCTCTTTGGCGAATTGATCCATGTATCCGTATCGTTTCGGAGCGAAGACGGCGAACGCCTTTCGCGTGGGCGCTGCATGCGCAACGCAACGCGAGATTCTAACATGCGCCCATCAGCCGCAAATTCGCCTCCCCCGCTATATATAAATAGCGAAAATCGCGGCGGCGGCGAACCGACCAGAATCGCACGCGACTCGACGTCACCGTTGATCGCGCCCGGTTTACCGGCGATCGCGCCCGGTTTGTTTCACGCGCACGAGTAAACAGATGCACGCATCCGCGCAATTTCGCCGGCACCCCCTTGACAATCTCTAAAAGTTGCGGCAGGCCGGTGTTGCGCATGCACCACAAAGTTGAGGGGATCTTAGGGTGGGGAGGATTTTTTTTCGTAGGAAGGGAACGATATGGCAAAATGCCAACGCACTGAAAGTTAGACGCTGCTCGAAGTCTACACAGAGCGGTGCCGCGTTTTTTGTGCCGCACCAATGTTATACTTCGAGCAATGTATGACTTGTCACCGTCAACAGGCTCGCAGTAAACCTGCGGTAATCTCAATTTCGAGAGGAGAAATATGAATAAACTTTCAAAGCTCGCGTTCATTGCAGCTACCGCAGTTATGGCTGCATCCGCTTCGGCACAGTCGGTGCCGGCGTCGCGTCAAGCCGTCAATGACAACTGGGTGAACGGCACGGGCGAATGGGTGTGGATGAACGGCACGAACGAGCTCTGCTGGCGTGACGCGTTCTGGACGCCGGCCACCGCCAACGCAAAGTGCGACGGCGCACTGGTCGCCACGGCACCGCAGCCGCCGGTCGCTCCGGTCGCTCCGGCCATCACGAGCCAGAAGATCACGTATCAAGCTGACGCCCTGTTCGACTTCGACAAGGCAACGCTCAAGCCGCTGGGCAAGCAGAAGCTGGACGAACTGGCTTCGAAGATCCAGGGCATGAACACGGAAGTGGTCGTCGCAACGGGCTACACGGACCGCATCGGTTCGGACAAGTACAACGACCGTCTGTCGCTGCGCCGTGCGCAGGCCGTGAAGTCGTACCTGGTCAGCAAGGGTGTGCCGGCCAACAAGATCTACACGGAAGGCAAGGGCAAGCGCAACCCGGTTACGACTGGCTGCAACCAGAAGAACCGCAAGCAGCTGATCGCCTGCCTCGCACCGGACCGCCGCGTGGAAGTCGAAGTGGTTGGTACGCAAGAAGTCCAGAAGACGACCGTTCCGGCGCAGTAAGCCGCGGTTTTCGACTGCTTCAAAGCCCCGCTCCGGCGGGGCTTTTTCATTGATGCCCGTCCGGGCGCTCGCTGGCCTCGTCGTCCGCCCGCTTATATACTCGGGGCTGACGAACCGCAGCACCGCCCTCCTTCCGTAGCCCGTTTGCCGCCATGACCAACGCCGATCCGCACGAACTCCAGAAATTCAGCGACCTCGCCCATCGGTGGTGGGATCCGAATGCCGAATTCAAGCCGCTGCACGACCTGAACCCGGTCCGGCTCGGCTGGATCGACGCGCATGCGCACCTGGCCGGCAAACGCGCACTCGACATCGGCTGCGGCGGCGGCATCCTGTCCGAATCGATGGCCGGGCTCGGCGCCCAGGTGAAAGGCATCGACCTGTCGACCGAAGCGCTTGGCGTCGCCGACCTGCACAGCCTCGAAAGCGGCATCGCGGTCGACTACGAGGCGATCGCCGCCGAAGCGATCGCCGCGCGCGAGCCAGGCTCCTACGACGTCGTCACGTGCATGGAGATGCTCGAGCACGTGCCGTCGCCCGGCGATATCGTCGCCGCGTGCGCGACGCTCGTGAAACCGGGCGGCTGGGTGTTTTTCTCGACGCTGAACCGGAATCTGAAGTCCTACCTGTTCGCGGTGATCGGCGCTGAGTACATCGCGCAAATGCTGCCGAAGGGCACGCACGACTACGCGCGCTTCATCCGCCCGTCGGAACTGGCGGGCTTCGTGCGTGCGACGGATCTGCACATCGTGGAGATCAAGGGCATCACGTATCACCCGATCGGCAAGCGCTTCGCGCTGTCGAACGACACCGACATCAACTACCTCGTTGCGTGCCGCCGCGGCGCGTGACCCTCCGACCGGCATGACGACTCCCCTTTCGACCGCGCGGGCCGCACTCGACGAACCGCGCCTGCTGCACTGCGCTGCCGTGCTGTTCGACCTGGACGGCACGCTTGCCGACACGGCGCCCGATCTCGCCGCCGCCGTCAACAAGATGCAGCGCGCGCGCGGCCTGCCCGAAACGCCGCTCGACGCGCTGCGGCCGCTGGCTTCGGCCGGCGCGCGCGGCCTGCTCGGCGGCGCGTTCGGCATCGACCCGCACACGCCCGGCTACGAAGCGATGCGCGATGAGTTCCTGGCCAACTACGCAACGGATATCTGCGTGCATACGACGCTGTTCTCCGGCATCGGCGACGTGCTCGACGAACTCGATGCGCGCGGCGTGCGCTGGGGCATCGTCACGAACAAGGCGATGCGGCTCACGGCGCCGCTCGTCGACCTGCTCGGTCTTGCACCGCGCGCGGCCTGCGTCGTCGGGGGCGACACAACGCCGCACTCGAAGCCGCACCCTGCTCCGCTGCTGCACGCGGCCGACCAGTTGACGCTCGCGCCGGCGCGCATCGTCTACGTCGGCGACGATCTGCGCGACATTCAGGCCGGCAGCGCTGCCGGCATGGCGACGGTCGCGGCCGCGTACGGTTACTGCGGCGACGGCGCCGCGCCGGCCGACTGGCAGGCCCAGCATCTCGTCGACACGACGCAGGAACTGCGCGAACTGCTGCGCGATGTTGGGCTATAATGATCGATCTGATCCGCGGGGGCGACCTGGTTTCGACAGGGGTTGTGAAGCGGCTAGGGCATGTCGAGGACCCGTCACCTCGTTAATCAATGGGAAAATCGTAACTGCAAACGACGATACGTTCGCACTGGCAGCCTAACGGCCGCCGTCCTCTGCCTAGTTCACTGACGGGCTAGTGTCGCAAGACCGGTAGCAATACCGCCAGAGGTCATTTACGTCAGTTAAGCCCTGTCGGCGTCGCGACGCCAGGGTCGAAAACCTAGCGAATCGCCGTAGTGCAGCGTGTTCGTCCGCGTCGCTGCGGTTAAATCAAATGACTGAACTAAACATGTAGAACTAGTCGTGGAGCGCTTCTGGACGCGGGTTCGATTCCCGCCGCCTCCACCAAATACCCGCCAAACGTCTCCAACGTTTGACAAGAAAACCCCGCTGGGCTTGGCTCTGCGGGTTTTTTTGTTGCACGCTACCGCAAAGAACCCCCAGCTACAGCCATATATCGGCGGGGGTTCTTTCGGGGGTTCCTTACGGAACCCCCACAACCCGCCCCGCCCGCGCGTCCTCATGACTCCGCCCCTTGGTTGCGGTCGCGGCGGAGTGCAGCACGGGCCAATGGAACACCAGAGTTCGCCGGACCCAATACAGCATCAGGAAGCTCACCGCCACCGCGCTCGCTTTCGCAACCATCTTGCCGAATACGGGCGCCGCCAGATATACGATGCCGCCGGTGAGCGCCGAACCGAGGCCGCAGCTAGCCGCGAATAGCAGCGCCTCACCTACCTGCCGACGACCGGTCGTATCCGAACGGAACACGAAGCGGCGGGAAAGCGCGTAGTTCACGACGCCGCCGATCAGATACGCAACCCAGGCGGACACGCCGACATTGAACTGGAATGCCGAGCTCAAGGTGAGGAAGAACAACCAATCGACGCAGAGCGACAGCACGCTCACGATGAAATAGCCGGAGAACATCATGTCTGCCCCCACTGAGTGGTGCGGGTCGGAACCGTGCGCAAGCCCGACGCGCCGGCTTGCGGTTCGCTGCCGCTTTCGTGATATTCCGCGTCCTCATTGACGGCCCAGACGTCGCGCCGCTTGTACCCGGCCGTGATGTTCTCGACGGTCAGCATCGCGGTCATCATCGCGTGATCCTGATTGTTGTACTTGTGCATCCCGTTTCGACCGACGAGGTGCAGGTTGGGATAGTGCTCGTCCAGATCCGCGCGGACCTGTTCAACGATGTCGCGATAGTTGTCGTCGTACACGGGGTACGCCTTCGGCTGACGAACGACGCGCGATCCGCGAATCTGCTCGCGCGTCGCAAGACCAATTTTCTCGAGTTCGCCGATCGCGAGCGCAGTAATGTCGGCATCGCTGCTTTCCCACATCGAATCGCCGTCGAAGCAAAAGTATTCGAGCCCGAGGCAGCCGCCCGTCGCCGCGTCGGGCACCATCTCGGGCGACCACGACGCGAAGTTCTGGATGCGCCCGACCTTGACAGACGGGTCGTGAATGTAGATCCAGTTGTCCGTAAAGGTGGCGGGCCGGTCGAGTATCAGCGCGACCGTGATGAAATCCCGATACTGAAGCTTCGACGCCGCGGGTGCGGATCGCGGTCGGGGCGAGATCGCATTGAGCGTTTCGCGCATCGGCGCGGTGCATACGACGTGACATGCGCTGATGCAGTTTGTTTCGCCGTCCGCTCCGGCAGTTTCAATAAGCCAGCGCTGTGTACCGCTGTCGTAGTTCATCGCGCAGGCCGATTGCCCCATCATCAGCCGTCCGCCCTGATCCCGGAATTTGCGGGCGGCGGCTTCCCACAACATGCCGGGGCCGCGGCGCGGGTAATGGAAGGATTCGATCAGGGTCTTGACGTTGGTCTTGCCCGATCGGATGCCGAGCGAGCGCTTCACCGCGCCGGCGATGGCGGTCGACAGGCTCAGGCCCTTGATGCGCTGCGCGGCCCAGTCGGCAGAAATCTCGTCGCACGACATGCCCCAAACCTTTTCCGTGTACGTCTTGAAGAAGATCGAGAACAGGCGTTCGCCGAACTGGTTCGCGACCCATTGATGAAAGGACTTCGGGTCGGGGCAAGGCTTGACGCGGGCCGCGAGGTACGAAAGCACGCAGCGAGTGCTTTCGACGATGCCGAGATTCCGCAAGGCCTCGATGCCGTCGAGCGGATAGCGGTAGAACTTGTTCCGGTAAAAGATGCGCGAGCTGCGCGGACGCTCGATGAAGTCGTCGGGAAGTAGCTCATGCCACAGGGCAACGACGTCCTCGGACTTGGAGAAGAAGCGGTGTCCGCCGATATCGAAGCAGTGGCCATCGAACCGTTCGGTGCGACTGATGCCGCCGACGTAGTGGGGGTCCTTCTCGACGAGCGCGACCGACAGGTCCGTCTGCTTGGTCAGCAGGTAGCCGGCGGTGAGGCCACCCGGCCCAGCGCCGATGATGAGTACGTCAACCGATTGATTCATGTTGTCACCCCGGGTCTCAAGTCGCTGGTCTAATGGCTGTCGTGTCGGCCGCTCCAGCTAGACGGCGAACTGCCATGTCGAATCGACGATTCGGACTGCCCGCTCAAACGCTGTGCGCTCGCGCGTCACGAGGCGGGGAAGCTCCGCCTCTAGCGGCAGCTGGCGGTCGTGCCGGCGCCGTGCCCGTCATGTTGGCTTGTTGCGCGCGCACGGGCGATGCGGCCTGCTCCGCGGCCGTCGTCCTGATCCGGCCGCAGTCGTATAGCCATACGGTGTCCTTGGGTTTAGGCGACCAGGTGTAGCGGGTCGCCAACTCCGGGTAGTACTGGTGCGATACGATGAAATCCAGCACCGGGTCGGCGCAGGTGTGCCGGATGCCGGCCCGGGTCAGCGGAACGTACGCATACTTGGACACGAACACGGTCGATTTACTGTCCGTGTCGTTGTCGCCGTGTGGTCGAGCGGCGGACGGGTCTTGCTTGATCCGTTCGAACCGGCGTACCGCCTCGAACGTGGTCTGACGATGGAAGATGAGGCCCGCCGCCTGGGTCGACGAGTAATAGCTCGACGTCTTCATCATCAGCCACGGATAAACGACTTCGTCTGGCGGGCCGTCCCAATAGACGATGTCACCACGCGCGACCGTGCCTTCGAATGGCGTGAAATCCGCGCGGTCGGTGCCGGCTTCCATGATCTTGGCCGGTTCCGAGCGCTGATCGATGTTGACGACACCGTATGCGGTCAATGCGGCCAGCACGACCGGCAGACCGATGATCGTGATTCGGTGACGCAACAGATTGAGCGCGACGAGGAGCGTGGCGAGCATGATCGCGAGTCGCGTATGGATCAGCGTTTCCATCAAGCCGATGTCGTACGCTACGCTGCCAGTTGGATAAATTTGGTGTGCGAATTGATATGCAAGCTGGTATATGACCCAGATAGCGACCGCGGCGAGCGTCGCCACAATCAGCGAATAACGCAGGCGCGGAGTGATTTCTCCGAACATGGGCGCCGGGGCGCCGGACGTCTGGATGCGGGCCGCGGCGTGTAGCGAGATGGCGATCAGCAGCGCGAAGATCCCGCCGCCGATATCGAGCAGCAGCCAGGAGATCGCGAGCCCCCATATCAGCGTTGGCCGCGTACGGAATTCGTATCGCACCAGCAGAAATGCCGCGGGCCACTGCATCAGCGTCAACAACCATAGTGTGCGCCACGTTTGCAGCTGGATCCATGCGGCATCACGGCCGACCAGATCAGCCACCGTGCTCAGTGCGATCCCGGCGATGCCGACGAGCGTGAGGTGGGACCACAGCGTCCGGTTTTTCTGCGGCCCCGTCCCGCACAGCACTGCCGGCAACGCAATCGCCCAGCATGCCTTGCTCCATGCGTTGAGGTTCCAGAGCGTTGGGAACAGAAAGGGGACGTTGAATCGCGCGACCGCCCGCCATTCCGGATCGAACGGGTGTAGATGGAGCGCGTTGAACGGCGACAGCTCAATGACGGAAAACGCGACCAGCGCGAACGACAACAGAGACCACCATTTCACGCGTGGCATCCAGCCGAATATGACGATGGCGAGCGATACGCCGCCGGTCAGCGGATGTATCGCCGTCGCGACGATGGTGAGTGCGACGGCGATGCGATGACGGCGGTCGAGTGTCGACGCGATTGCCCATAGGCCGAGTGCTTCCGCGGGCAGCCGAGCGGTCAGGAAGGCCTCGTCGTAGGAGAAGATCGACGAAGAGCCGTATTCGGATGGCATGCATGCCACCAAGAAGAGACAGACCCAGTGCCACGGCGCAGGCAGTAGTTTCTTCGACAGGTGCCACATGCCGCCCCACCAGAGCGCCTGGGCGACGATCAGGCCAGCGAGATTGCTCGCGCGAAGCCCGAATGCGGAGATGAGTTTCGCGAATATCTTGCCGTAAATGGTCCAGTTGTCCTGGGAGCCGAATTCAAAGAAGAGGTCGTGCGAAAAATGCGCGGGATGAGCGTTGTACAGCGCCTGCGCGGTGTACAGGATCGCGTCGTGCCTGATGCCTGTGTAAGGATGAGCGAGCAGGAACAGTACGGCTAGCGAAAGCAGCACCATGCTTCCCGATGGACAATGTAAAGTAGTCCGAGTCATGGTTCGATGGCGATCGTTGGCAAGGCGTCGAAATCGGCGATCTATTCACGGCAGAATGCGTCACGGGGTTGCGCTTTCGTGACCGACGGTGGCACAAGGCCACGGCCTGCAACATGAGATCGTCGAGGCGAGAGGTTGGCCGGTAGTCAGGCCGCGCAAACCGGCTCGCGGCCCATATTCGGCGATGCACGCACGCTCATGCCGGGAGGGTGTGATGCAGTTCGGATAGTCGATCCCGGCTGGCGCGCTCGTCGCACCCGGTCCGTCGCTGGTGCGTGCTGGGACGGCCGGAACGTGCCGGCGGTCTGCAAGTGCGTTTTGTTGCCGTCACCTACCCCCGGCAACGACACGATCGAGATGTCGAAAGTTGTTGTCTTCATTTTTACCCCGATGCGTCTCGCTTGGATGGCCGGGCTTCGCCGGTGCATCAGACGCAATCTGTTGTTCGCATATTGGTCGTGTGTCGAACGTGCCTCGACTCGACTCTCGCGCAAGAGAGGCACGTAACGTGCCACCGCCGTCAATGCTTGCGATTCGGATCGGAGTTCAAGAGAAACTGCGCGTCGCGGACCGTTTCATCGCGCGAGTTGTTTCATTCTTGATACAGACAAAGTCCACCAATCAGCTCGAACGCCGTCGCGGCGTGCCGCGACTCGGTCGACCGAAGCCGTGGACGGTTTCTACGTTGAAGCAACAATGGCACGGAGCGAAACAGGAGAGCGCGGTATCTCCACCAGGAACGGGCACGGCCCGAGACGGATCTCGCCGCAGACAGGACTCACGGTGCGGCTCAGCCGATTCGATTGCGCGCATGCGGATGAACGGTGGTTCGACGACCCCAGACGCGCGCGTGATGCAAATCCGAAACATCGCGCCGACCGAATCCGGATTCGCCGCAAGAAGCCACGTCGAACATCCTTACTTGAACCTGCAACCATCTTTCATTTCGCCTTCGATCATCGAGACAAAAGGCGAATGAAAACACGCCAAACCGGTATTCCTGACGACGATCTCGCATGGCTCATCAGTTGCTCGCGCCAGAAAGATATGGCGGCCCCGCATACTTCATACCGGTTCGACTTTTGGGACGCTTGTGCAATTCACATACGAACATTCGCCCTTAAGCAGGTGTTCCGGCGATTGGTTGCAAGATTGAATCACCCCCTATGTCCAATTGCCGCAGCAGTTTTGCGCGCCAAGTCACGAACCGCCGGTCTGCCGTTCCAAACGGCCAATGCTCAGTTCGAGATCGCACATTTCGAACATTTTCACAATCTGCGACAGCGCGAACACGAAGCGCGCTCCGTCCTGACTGTCGATCCGGTTCAACCGCATGTCGCGATAGACGCACGCCGTCTCCCGGCGTACGGAGGCGAGGTTGTGCAGGTTGATCGCACGAGGGGCCGGGGGAGCGCGGATATCACCGCCGCCTGACTTTCAAACGACGAATAAGGCGCCCCCACCGGTGACTTTCCTAGCAGCAGCGCTGCCCAACGCACCAATGATATTCAGGTAAGTCGTTTCGGACCGCTCACCACAAGTTGGTCCGATTTTGCTTCCAGAGACGCTTGGAGCGCCTGGTACGCTTCAGCACTAATACCTGCATGGGCGTCGCGTTCAAGCTCATCGAACAGAAATGCAGGACGCTCGGACGGCGCAATTTCCTTAGCCCATTTTTTCATTCGAGGGGTTCTTTTAACCGCGCGCGGCATCAGATCATTGCCCGACAAAGCAGAGCCACCCGAATAGGATTGTCGCCGCCCCAAATTCCGCGCTCGCCGCACGAACCTCGCATGACGCAAGTCTGCAGGGTTTTTGTTGCAGGCGAAACGCACACGCCCCTCTCCTTCCGAAAAAGCGCCCAGCCACGGACGGGCCGGGCGGAATGCCGCCGGTGCTCCGGCGGCAGGAGGTGACGGATGTTCTGCCGCGCCCGCGCAATCATCGGTCGTGCCGGGCGGCGGCCAGCCCGGTTGCCGCTGCTTCGGGCACGACGTGTCGTCGCACCCTGCGCTCAAGCACACCGGGCAATACACGACTTAGCTGCCGCGATACAGCGACTTCATTTCTTCAGCGCTGGCCGGGCGCACGCCCATGGCATGCGAACCCGATGCCGATGCGCCCTGTGCCTGCGCACCGTACCCGCTGGCGTCGGCGCCTTGCGCTTGCGCCAGTGCGCTGCGCTGCTGCTCGGCAACACGCGCCGTGGCGGCCTGGACCGCTTCCGGATAGTGCGGATCTTCGCCGCGGGCGGAGTTGTAACCGGCTTGCTGGAGCTGGACCAGCTCGGCACGGACCTGCGCGCGGGTGATCGTCGAACCCGACTGGGCAAACGACACGACCGGGGCAACGAGAGCGGCAGCAACGACAACAGCTTGAACGAGTGACTTCATGATGACCTACCTCCAGATTTGTCTGTTTTCGCGGTGAACACCTTGTTCAGCGCCGACAAACCGAAGTTTATGTAGGTGGATGCTTAAGAATAAGGCAGGTTTCGGGAAGACATTCTTCCTGATTTACGGGTTAACCCTAGATCATCCGCCGGGCCGGCGATTCGCGAACGCTGCTTCATCCGGCATCGGGTCGCATGACGACTCGCCTGAAAGCACAAGCCCCGCGAAGCGACAACGCTTCGCGGGGCTCGAATGGTGTTGCACGGGATTCGTGCAGTCGCGCCGGTCATACGGTCAAGCCGATATGCGCGTGCACATCATCCGCCTGCCGAATCGACACCGCACGACGACGGCGCAAACACGCCTGTCCGCGCGTTACTGGCTATCCATCGGGCACTTCAGGTTGCAGCCGTTCGGGTCACCCAGGTCGCCCTTGCGACGCAAGGCCGACTTCTTGCTGCCCTGGTATTTCTGCGACGGCGCCGACGCCGCGAACGGCATCTGCGGATGCTCGTTCAGGCGAAACTGTTCGCTCAGGATGCCGCCGGGCACGCCCGGGGAATTCTGCGCAAGCGCAAACGGCGAAGCCGCGACCAGAAGCCCCGCGGTCAACGCTGCCGCGGCGAGGGAAACGGAAAATTTCATGGCGGGATGACGCCTGAACGGCGTGCTTGTTGGAACGTTGATCAAGCGTCAAGCGTAGCGCAAATCTCCCGCTGCTGCAGCGCGGTTCGACCGCGTCCCCGTTACCGGGAATGGCCGTCCGGCGCGCTCGTGCCGTCGCTGCCGGCCAGCCCCGTCGCGATGCTCGTCAGCGTCCCGCATGCGGCCGGATCGTAGCCGTCGAGATGTGCGACGCGCTCGACGAAGCGCGCGTCGCGCAGCAGCGCCAGCACGCCGGCGAGCGGCCGCGCGTCGAGCCGCGCGCGTTCGCACGCGAAGTAATAGTCCTCGTCGACGACCGGGATGAAATCGAGCCCGAAATGACGGGCGGCCGGCTCGACACCGAAGCCGAGATCGGCCATCCCGCTCGCGACGAACGCCGCAATCGCCGAATGCGTGAGCTCGGCCGACGCATAGCCGTCGATGCGCTCGGGATCGATGCCGATCGCACGCAGCGCGAGATCCAGCAGCATGCGCGTACCCGACCCCGGCTGCCGATTGACGAAGCGGATGTCATTGCGCGCGAGGTCCGCGAGCCCGCGGACCTGCTTCGGGTTGCCGCGAGACACGAACAGCCCCTGCTGGCGGCGCGTCAGGTGAATCAGCACATGGCGCGTGTCGTCGAGCCACGGCCGATAGATCTGCGCGCACCGAGCGCGAAACGCGCCGCGCGGCAGATGGAAACCGGCCAGGTCGCATTCGCCGCGTGCGAGCGCCTGCACGGCCTCGACGCTCTCGCGATACTTGATGTCGACGGCCGCCTGCGTATCGACGAGCGCGGACACGAGCGTCGCGACCGCGTAACCGTGCGACGCATGGATACGCACGGCACCGTCGCGTTGCGCGAGCCGCCGGTTCAGGTCGCTGGCCACCTCGGCCGCGAGCGCACGCAGGTTTCCGTCGAGGCGGCTGCGCGCAAGGCGCTGCGCGTCGACGACCGCCCGCCCAAGTTCCGACAGCGTCGACCCCTTGCCCCGCGCGGTTTCGATCAACTCCCCGCCGATGCACGCTTCCAGCGCGCGCAGCATGCCCCACGCGTGCCGGTACGACAGCCCTTTTGCCTGGGCAGCCTGCGCAATGCTGCCCGTATCGGCCACGAGTTCCAGCAAGGGCGCGACGTCCGACAGGCTGGCCGTGCGACCTTCCGTGTCGCGTACGGTCAGATACGCGTCGCATTCGATTCGAATCAATTATGTACTCCGATTTCCTATTGCGACTGCGAAATCTTCCGCTTATCGTTGATGAAAATCAATCTGAACGAAGTCGCGATGCTCACTATATGAATAGCGAGAGCATATGAGACTTTGGAGGAGCACAACCGATGTCCCCGAATTCCCATGCGCCCGACGCGCTCGTCGAGCGCCATGCGCGCACCGGCCGGTCGCTGGTCGCGATCCTTCACGCGATCCAGGACGACGCGGGCCACGTGCCGCCGGGCTGTGTCGCGCCGCTCGCCAGGGCGCTGAATCTGTCGCGCGCGGAAGTGCACGGCGTACTGACCTACTATCACCACTTCCGTACCGCGCCGCCCGCGCGCGTGACGATCCAGATGTGCCGCGCCGAAGCGTGCCGCAGCATGGGCTGCGAAACGCTCGCCGCGCATGCTGAAACCCGCACGGGCTGCCGGTTCGACGCAGCGCACGGCGATGCCGCGGATGCGCACGCGCCGGACGCCGTCGCGCTCGAATCGGTCTACTGTCTCGGACTGTGCGCGCAGTCGCCGTCGCTGACGGTCAACGGCGTGCTGCATGCGAAGGTCACGCCGGAGAAATTCGACGCGCTGCTGGCCGATGCTCTCGCCCACACGCCGGAGGCCGCATGACGACCCGCATCTACGTCCCGCGCGATTCGTCCGCGCTGGCCCTCGGCGCCGACGCACTCGCCGCCGCGATCGTCGCGGAAGCCGAACGGCGCGGCCTCGCGATCGAACTGGTCCGCAACGGCTCGCGCGGGCTGCTGTGGCTCGAGCCGCTCGTCGAGGTCGGTACGGCCGCCGGACGCATCGGCTACGCGAACCTGTCGGCCGCCGACGTGCCGGCCCTGTTCAATGCAAACTGGCTCGAAGGCGGTGCGCATCCGAGCGGCGTCGGCGTCGTCGACGCGCACCCCTATCTCGCGCGCCAGCAGCGCCTCACGTTCGCGCGCATCGGCCTGACCGATCCGCTGTCGATCGACGACTACCTGCAGCATGAAGGCCTCGCCGGCCTGAAGAACGCACTCGCGCTCGAAGGCGATGCCGCGTGCGAAACGCTGATCGAATCGGGGCTGCGCGGCCGCGGCGGCGCGGCGTTCCCGGCGGGCATCAAGTGGCGCACGGTCCGGCACGCGAGCGCCACGCAGAAGTACATCGTCTGCAATGCGGACGAAGGCGATTCGGGCACGTTCTCCGACCGCCTGATGATGGAATGCGATCCGTACTGCCTGATCGAAGGGATGATCATCGCGGGCATCGCAACGGGCGCGACGGTCGGCTACATCTACGTGCGCAGCGAATACCCGCACGCGATCGCGACGCTCGAAGCCGCGATCGTCCGCGCGCGCGAGGCCGGCTGGCTCGGCGAACGCGTGCTCGGCTCCGCGCATGCATTCGAGCTGCACGTCGCGAAAGGCGCGGGCTCGTACGTGTGCGGCGAGGAAACGGCGCTGCTCGAATCGCTCGAGGGCAAGCGCGGCGTCGTGCGCGCGAAACCGCCGCTGCCGGCGCTCGCCGGCCTGTTCGGTCAGCCGACCGTGATCAACAACGTGATCACGCTCGCGACGGCACCCGTGATCTTCGCGCGCGGCGCCGCGTTCTATCGCGATTTCGGCATGGGCCGCTCGCGCGGCACGCTGCCGTTCCAGCTGGCCGGCAACATCCGTCACGGCGGCCTCGTCGAACTCGCGTTCGGCGTCACGCTGCGCGAGCTGCTGTTCGACTTCGGCGGCGGCACGGCAAGCGGTCGGCCGGCACGCGCCGCGCAGGTCGGCGGCCCGCTCGGCACCTACCTGCCCGACCATCAGTGGGATGTGCCGCTCGATTACGAGGCGTACACGGCGATCGGCGCGGTGGTCGGCCACGGCGGCATCGTGCTGCACGACGACACGTCGAACCTCGCCGAGCTTGCCGAATATGCGATGAAGTTCTGTGCGATCGAATCGTGCGGCAAGTGCACGCCGTGCCGGATCGGTTCGACGCGCGGCGTCGAGACGATCGCGCGCATCCGCCACGGCGACACGTCGGAGCGGCAGGTCACACTGCTGCGCGATCTGTGCGACACGATGCTGGCCGGTTCGCTGTGCGCGATGGGCGGGATGACGCCCTACCCGGTGCTGTCCGCGCTCGACCATTTCCCCGAAGATTTCGGGCTCGCTGGCGGCAAGGATGCCGCGTCGAGCCCGGTCAAGGCTGCGGCCTGACCCAGAAGGAGCCCTGCATGTCCCTCGACACGAACAACGTCCGCCAAGGCGGCTGCGGCTCGGGCCAATGCGCGTGCAAGAGCGCCGCACAGGCGCGCGCCCGCGACCCGTTCGACGATACCGACTACGGCACGCCGCAACGCCATGCCGATACCGACGTCACGCTCGAAATCGACGGCCAGCCGGTGACGGTACCGGCCGGCACGTCGGTGATGCGCGCGGCGATCGAAGCCGGCGTCAACGTCCCGAAGCTGTGCGCGACCGATTCGCTCGAGCCGTTCGGCTCGTGCCGGCTGTGCCTCGTCGAGATCGAAGGCCGGCGCGGTTATCCGGCGTCGTGCACGACGCCGGCCGAAGCGGGCATGAAGGTGCGCACGCAGTCGGACCGGCTGCAATCGCTGCGCCGCAACGTGATGGAGCTGTACATCTCCGACCATCCGCTCGACTGCCTCACCTGCCCCGCCAACGGCGACTGCGAGCTGCAGGACATGGCGGGTGTCGTCGGGCTGCGCGAAGTGCGCTACGGCTTCGATGGCGCGAATCACCTCAACGACCGCAAGGACGAATCGAACCCGTACTTCACGTACGACCCGTCGAAGTGCATCGTCTGCAACCGCTGCGTGCGCGCGTGCGAGGAAACCCAGGGCACGTTCGCGCTGACGATCGCCGCGCGCGGCTTCGAATCGCGCGTCGCCGCCGGCGAAAGCGAATCGTTCATGGCGTCGGAATGCGTGTCGTGCGGCGCCTGCGTCGCCGCATGCCCGACGGCCACGCTGCAGGAGAAATCCGTCGTGCAGCTCGGGCAAGCCGAACACTCGGTCGTCACGACCTGCGCGTACTGCGGCGTCGGCTGCTCGTTCAAGGCCGAGATGAAGGGCACGCAGGTCGTGCGCATGACGCCGAACAAGAACGGCCTCGCGAACGAGGGGCACGCGTGCGTGAAGGGACGCTTCGCGTGGGGCTACGCGACGCACAAGGACCGCATCACGAAGCCGATGATCCGCGAGAAGATCACCGACCCGTGGCGCGAAGTGAGCTGGGACGAAGCGCTCACCTATGCGGCGACGCAATTCCGCAAGCTGCAGCAGAAATACGGCCGCGATTCGATCGGCGGCATCACGTCGTCGCGCTGCACGAACGAGGAAACCTACCTCGTGCAGAAGCTCGTGCGTGCCGCGTTCGGCAACAACAACGTCGACACCTGCGCGCGCGTGTGCCACTCGCCGACCGGCTATGGCCTCAAGACGACGCTCGGCGAATCGGCCGGCACGCAGACGTTCGCATCGGTCGACCAGGCCGACGTGATCGTCGTGATGGGTGCGAACCCGACCGACGGGCACCCGGTGTTCGGCTCGCGGCTGAAGCGGCGCGTTCGCGAAGGCGCGAAGCTGATCGTGATCGACCCGCGCTGCATCGATGTCGTCGACGGCCCGCACGTGAAGGCCACGCATCACCTGCAACTGCGCCCCGGCACCAACGTCGCGATCGTCAACGCGCTCGCGCACGTGATCGTCACCGAAGGGCTTGTTGCCGACGCATTCGTCGCCGAGCGCTGCGAGACGCGCGCGTTCGAGCAATGGCGCGACTTCGTGTCGCGCGCCGACAATTCGCCCGAGGCAACCGCCGACGTGACCGGCGTGCCGGCCGAACTGGTACGCGCCGCCGCGCGCCTCTACGCAACGGGCGGCAATGCCGCGATCTATTACGGGCTGGGCGTGACCGAACACGCGCAGGGCTCGACGACGGTGATGGGCATCGCGAACCTCGCGATGGCGACCGGCAACATCGGCCGCGAAGGCGTCGGCGTCAATCCGCTGCGCGGCCAGAACAACGTGCAGGGTTCGTGCGACATGGGCTCGTTCCCGCACGAACTGCCCGGCTACCGGCACATCAGTGACGAGATCGTGCGCGCGCAGTTCGAACAGGCGTGGTCGGCCAAGCTGCAGCCGGAACCGGGGCTGCGCATCCCGAACATGTTCGACGCGGCGCTCGACGGCAGTTTCAAGGGGCTCTACTGCCAGGGCGAGGACATCGTCCAGTCGGACCCGAACACGCAGCACGTGTCGGCCGCGCTGTCGGCGATGGAGTGCATCGTCGTACAGGACATCTTCCTGAACGAGACCGCGAAATATGCGCACGTGCTGCTGCCGGGCTCGACGTTCCTCGAGAAGGACGGCACGTTCACGAACGCGGAGCGCCGCATCTCGCGCGTGCGCAAGGTGATGCCGCCGCTCGCGGGCTACGCGGACTGGGAAGTGACGCTGCTGCTGTCGCAGGCGCTCGGTTACGACATGCACTACACGCATCCGTCGGAAATCATGGACGAGATCGCGCGGCTCACGCCGACCTTCTCGGGCGTGTCGTACGAGAAGCTCGACGCGCTCGGCAGCATCCAGTGGCCGTGCAACGAGCACGCGCCGGAAGGCACGCCGACGATGCACATAGACGAGTTCGTGCGCGGCAAGGGCCGGTTCGTGATCACCAAGTTCATTCCGACGCCGGAAAAGGTCACGCAGCGCTATCCGCTGATCCTGACGACGGGCCGCATCCTGTCGCAATACAACGTCGGCGCGCAGACGCGCCGGACCGAAAACGTCCGGTGGCATGAAGAGGATCGCCTCGAGATCCACCCTCACGACGCGCAGGATCGCGGCATCCGGACCGGCGACTGGGTCGGCATCGAATCGCGTGCCGGGCAGACGGTGCTGCGCGCGCTCGTGACTGAACGCATGCAGCCGGGCGTCGTGTACACGACGTTCCACTTCCCCGAATCGGGCGCGAACGTGATCACGACGGAAAGCTCCGACTGGGCGACGAACTGCCCTGAATACAAGGTGACGGCCGTGCAGGTGCTGCCGGTTGCGCAGCCGTCCGAATGGCAGCGTGCATACGCGCGCTTCAACGCGGAGCAGATCGACCTGCTCGAGCGCCGCGCGAGCACGCCCGACACCGTGACGACAGGCAAGTGAGGCTTCGATGGACAACGACCACCTGATCGACATGGCCAACCAGATCGGCGCATTCTTCGAATCGATGCCCGATCGCGACGAAGCGCTGACCGGTATCGCCGACCATATCCGGCGCTTCTGGGAGCCGCGGATGCGCCGCGCGTTGCTCGCCGCGCTCGACGATCCGTCGGGCGAAGGCGCGCAACGCGCGGCGCCGATCGTGCGCGATGCGATCGCCGTGCACCGCGCGTCGCTCGTTCCCGCTCCCGCGACCGCCTGAACGCACCGCTACCCGGACACCGGCATGCCCGCGAACCAGTTTTCGCAGTGGCGCAGCAGCCCGTTCGCGTCGGTCGCCGTGCGCCCGCGCGCGGCGACATACCCGTCGGGCCGCAGCAGGTAGAACGACGGCCGCGAACGGCCATACTCCTGTGCCAGCCCGGCGGCACCGTCGCCTTCGATATCGGTGACCCGCCACACGCGCACAGCGCCCGGCATGATCCGTTCGAGCCCCTGCACGAGCGCCTGCGCATCGGCCGCCATCGGCGGCGCAGCGCCGGTGTCTGCATTCACCGGCTCTTCGAGCAGCAGCAGCGTGAAGCTCGCCGGATCGTGCAGATCGTATAGCCGCGCCGTTCCGGGCGCCTGACCGAGCGGGCCGTCGAGCACGTGCACGAGTGCGTCGGGCGCCCGCTCGCCCGCACGCGGACCGCCGTCGAGCACACGCTCCAGCGTGAGCGGACTCTTCCGGTACTGCACGCCGAGCTCGCTGACCGTACGCCGCACCGCATCGCGCATCGGCCCGAACGACACCAGCAGCGGCACGACATGATCGCGCAGCAGCTTCATCGCGCCGCGATCCGCCTCGACGATCTGCGTAATGAAGCCGGTCTGCCGCAACACGTCGCGCTCGATCGGATGGCGCTCGGCGTGATACGTGTCGAGCAGCCGTTCGGGCGTGCCCGCACCGAGCACGCGCGCAAGCTTCCAGCCGAGATTGAACGCTTCCTGGATGCCGGTGTTCATGCCCTGCGCGCCGGCCGGGCTGTGGACGTGCGCGGCGTCGCCCGCGAAGAATACGCGGCCGTGACGCAGCCGGTCGACCATCCGGCTGTGCAGGTGGAAATAGGACGACCACGCGAGATCGCTCGGCGAGATCGACGCGCCAACGCGTGCGCGCACGATCGCCTCGCATTCCGCGAGCGACGGGGTCGGCGCATCGGGCGACGCATCGCTGCCGGGCGGCCGGTCGGCAACGAGCCGGTAACGGCCGCCGCCCATCGGAAACAGGCCCGCCATGCCTTCGGGCGTCGTGAACAGGTGGATCTCCTCGTCCGGCCAGTCGGGTATCGCCGCGAAATCGGCGAGCAGGAAAGTCTGTTCGAACGCCTGCCCTGTGAAGCCGAGACCGAGCAGATGCCTGACCGTGCTGTGCGCACCGTCGGCAGCGATCAGGTACGACGGCGCGAACGATTCGTCGCGGCCGTCGGCGCAGCGGATCGTCACGTCGAGCGACGTGCCGCCTGCGTCGCACGCGGTCAGCGTCGCGCCGCGCTCGACCGTCACGCCGAACCCGGCCAGATGCTCGGCGAGCAGCCGCTCGGTAATGCTCTGGTCGAGAAACAGCAGATACGGGTAGCGCGTTTGCAGCGGATCGAAATCGAGCCGCGCGATCACACGGCCATCGGCATGCAGCGCGGCCGCATGCGCGCGATGGCCGAGCGCGAGAAACGGCTCGACCGCGCGATGCTGCTCCAGCAGTTCGAGCGTGCGTGCCTGGATGCCGATCGCGCGCGAATACGGCGCGGGCGCGGCGAGGCGGTCGATGATGCGCACCGGCACGCGGGCCCGCGCGAGGCTCATCGCCGCGGCAAGGCCGGTCGGCCCCGCGCCGACGATCAGCACGGGCGGGATATCGGGCAGTGTGTCAGCCATGAGAACCTCGATGACACGCGACCCTGCAAGTCTACGCCGCTCCGCGTGACGGGGCCATATGCCGACCGGTCGACACGCGGCACCCATGCGCGGTGTGGGAAAATACGCGCTTTCCGCCAGTTTTCGCGTCATGGATTCCGCATTCGACCGAGCGTATGCAGCACACCGCGCGGGCCGCCTCGCCGAGGCTGAGCACGGCTATCGCGCCGCGCTCGCCGCCAACCCCGCCGACGCAGACGCGCTGCATCTGTTCGGCGTGCTGCGGCACCAGCAGGGCCAGCACGCCGAGGCGGCCGATCTCGTCGGCCGCGCCGTCGCGCTGCGTCCGGACGATGCCGCGCTGCAGCTCAATCTCGGCAACGCGCTGAAAGCGCTCGGCCGGCTCGACGAAGCGATCGACCGCTTTCGCAACGCGCTGACGCTCGCGCCCGAATTTCCGCTCGCGCACTACAACCTCGGCAACGCGTATGCGGCACTGCAGCGCCACGAGGATGCGATCGACGCGTTCGGCCGCGCGCTCCGGCTCACGCCCGACGACGCATCGATCCACAACAATCTCGGCAACGCGCTGAACGCGCTCGGCCGCCACGACGACGCGCTCGCCGCGTTCCGGCGCGCGCTCGAGCTGCGGCCCGGGCATGCGGGCGCGCACAACAACCTCGCGATGGCGCTGAACGCGATGGGCCGCGCCGACGACGCGATCGCGCACTTTCAGGCCGCGATCGCCGCGCAGCCGCGCTTCGTCGCCGCGCATTTCAATCTCGGCAACACGTTCGATGCGGTCGGCCGGCATGCCGAGGCGGCCGCCGCGTTCGAAGCCGCGCTCGCGCTGCATCCGCCGTTTCCGCTCGCGCTGTTCGGGCTCGCGAACGCACTGTGCGCGCAGGCACGCCACCGCGACGCACTGCCCTACTACGAGCGCGCCGTCGGTCTCGATCCGTCGTTCAGCCTGGCGTGGCTGAACCTCGGCAACGCGCATCACGCGCTCCGCGCGCACGAGATGGCGCTGCGCGCATTCGACCAGGCGTTGCGCGTAGAACCCGATCTCACGCTCGCACGGCTGCACCGCGCAGTCACGCTGCTGACGCTCGGCGACTTCACGCGCGGCCTGCCCGAGTACGAAGCACGCCACGAGACGCCGGGCGCGATACCGCTCGGCACGCTGCCGCGCTGGCAGGGCGAGCCGATTGCGTCGCGCACGCTGCTGATCCGCGCGGAACAGGGGTTCGGCGACACGCTGCAGTTCGTCCGCTTCGTGCCGCTTGCCCGCGCACGCTGCGCGTGCGTCGTGCTCGAAGTCCAGCCGGAACTCGTGCCGCTGCTGGCGCCTGCCGCATCGCGCTGGCGCGTGACGCTCGTCGCGCAAGGCGCCGCGAAACCGCCGGCGGCGGACGTCGCCTGCACGCTGATGAGCCTGCCGTTCCTGCTCGGGCTTCAGCCGGCGGACATCGTCGGAGGCTCGCGCTACCTCGACGCGCCCGAAAGCGCTCGCCGGCGGTTTCGCGGCTCGCTCGGCGGGCAGTCGAAGCGCAAGTTCGGCCTCGCTTGGTCGGGGCGCCGCCAGGCACAGGAAAACCGTTCGATGCCGTTCGACGCGCTCGCGCCGCTGCTCGCGCTGCCCGACATCGACTGGATCGTGCTGCAGCCCGCGCTCGACGACGACGAACGTGCGCGCGTCGACGCGCATCCGCGCGTGCATCGCCTCGACGGCCGGCTGAACGACTTCGCCGATACGGCCGCGCTGATCGAACGGCTCGACGGCGTCGTCACGATCGATACGGCTGTCGCGCACCTCGCGGGCGCGCTCGGCAAGCCGCTGTGGGTCATGCTGCCGTTCGCACCCGACTGGCGCT
This sequence comes from Burkholderia sp. MS455, assembly GCF_016899445.1. Lineage (NCBI taxonomy): Bacteria > Pseudomonadati > Pseudomonadota > Betaproteobacteria > Burkholderiales > Burkholderiaceae > Burkholderia > Burkholderia sp. MS455. Next base: position 1,014,962 of record NZ_CP041779.1, on the reverse strand, counting down.
GGTTCACCGGCGACGACTGCCCGTGGTATCCGCAGGCCAGGATCGCCCGCCAGCCCGCACCGGGCGCATGGCTCGACGTGGCGGCCATGGTCGCCGACAAGCTGCGCGACGCCTGAACGAAGACGAAAAAAGGAGCGTGCTGCGCTCCCTTTTTTTCGATGCAATGCATGCGGCCGGCGCGGCGCGATGTGCAATGTACGAGCGCCTGTCAGGCCGCCTTGTACTGATTGCGCGCGTCGGGCGTGCGGTACAGCACGAGCGTCGCAATCAGCCCGCAAATCGCGGCCACGCTCAGCCACAGCCCCGGCGCCGCCTTGTTGCCCGTCTGGTGGATCAGCAGCGTCGAGATCGCCGGCGTGAAGCCGCCGATCGTCGTCGCCAGGCTGTACGCGAGCGAGAAGCCGGCCGTGCGCACGTCGGCCGGCATCACTTCGGTCAGCGCGACGACCATCGCCCCGTTGTACGACGCGTACAGGAACGACAGCCACAGCTCGACCGCAAGCAGCCGCAGGAACGACGGATCGCCGACGAGCCACAGCACGGCCGGGTATGCCGACAGCAGCGTCAGCACCGTGAACGCGATCAGCACCGGGCGGCGGCCGATACGGTCGGACAGCGCGCCGGACAGCGGCAGCCACACGAGGTTGGAAATGCCGACGCAGACGGTCACGACGAGCGCGTCGAGCGACGACAGGTGCAGCACTTCCTTGCCGAAGGTCGGCGTGTACGCGGTGATCATGTAGAACGACACCGTCGTCATGATCACCATCCCCATGCCGGCAACCACGATGCCCCAGTTGTCGAGCATCGAGCGCATGATCTCGCCCATCGACGGGCGGTGGCGCTTCGCGAGAAACTCGTCCGTTTCCTTCAGCGAACGACGGATCAGGAACAGGAACGGCACGATCAGGCAGCCGATCAGGAACGGAATGCGCCAGCCCCACGCGGTCATCTCGTCGACCGGCAGCGCGCGATTCAGCAGCACGCCGACGAACGCGGCGAACACGACGGCCACCTGCTGGCTGCCCGACTGCCACGACGTATAGAACCCCTTGTGGCCCTTCGTCGCGATCTCCGACAGGTAGACCGACACGCCGCCGAGTTCGACGCCCGCCGAGAAACCCTGCAGCAGCCTGCCGAGCAGCACGAGCACCGGCGCGAGCACGCCGATCGTCGCGTAGCCGGGTATCGAGGCCACCGTGAGCGTACCGAGCGCCATCAGCCCGAGCGTCAGGATCAGCCCCTTGCGGCGGCCCTGATGGTCGATGTACGCGCCGAGCACGATCGCACCGACCGGCCGCATCAGGAAGCCCGCGCCGAATACCGACAGCGACAGCATCAGCGACGCGAATGCGTTGCCGCTCGGAAAGTAGGTTTTCGCGATGGCCGACGCGTAATACCCGTAGACCATGAAGTCGTACATTTCCAGGAAGTTGCCGCTGACGACCCGGAATACGGTGCGGAATTTCGATTCCTGCGCGATGGCGTGTGACGCTGTGGACATGTTTTTCTCGCTCGGCTCGGATGGCGCGAATCCGCGCCGCATGGATCAGACGACGCCCGCGGCGCCGGACCGGCGCCCACGGGCATCGCTGCCCGCCGGCGGCGCGCCGCACGACGACGCGCGCACCGGCATGGTCCGCGAATGATGCCACGCCAAGCCGACATTTGCCTTGTGCCGCCCCTGCTGCCGCCGTCGCGGCATTCGACTCGTACGAGTCGCCCCGAAACGGGCGCGAAAATCAGACTGATCTGATCGACCGGCTCTCGCCAGCCGACCACAATGTCACGATTTGCGACGAGATTTCCGCGCCGCGGCCGGCACGGTTGCCTGTGTCGCACGGCGCACCGCCCTCATGACTCCATCGCCCCTCGTCCCCGTCGAAGGCGCGCTCGCCCGCCCTCGCATCGCTCCGCTCGATCACGTACCGCCGTTCGGCCGCGAATGGACCTTTCGCGGCGCGCCCGGTGCGCGACCCGACAAGCACTGCCTCGCCACACTGACGACGTCCTGCATCGACGTCGACCGGCCTCATCGCGCGTGCCGCTGGCAGCCATGGCCCGTGGCGGCGTCAGCACCGAATCCGGCAGGGGCGCCGGTCGCGCCGGCTGCAGTTGCCGGCAGACGCTCCCGGCGCACCGTCCAGGGCTCTCGCGACCGACGTGCGATGTACGCAATCTGCTGGAGCATCGGCGCGTTCGGCATCATCGGCTGGCTGATCGCCGCGCACGAACCGTTCACGGGCTTCGAGCCTGCGCCCACGATCCAGATGGCCGTCATTGCGCCGGACCACACCACGTCATCGACCGGTACCGTGCGAGTTGCCGCAGTTCAGTCCGGTATGTCGACAAACACGTCACCTCGGCGCACGGTGGCGACACCCGTCACGAAGACTGCAGAATCGCCACCGGCCACGCACCATGCCGCGCCTCGTCCGGCGTCGCTTCGCACAAGGGCAACGTCCGACGTGCAGCGCGCCGCCGCTGCATCGCCGCGTCGAACAAACGGCACGCGCACGACAGCGGCCCCGGCCCGGATACCGACCGTGCCGCAATTGGCTGCACGTCCGCCAGTCCTGAGCAATGCAGCCAGCACTCGCGCCCCCGATCGGCTCGCCCCGCCGCCGCGCTCGACGGACACACGCGATGCACACGACACACTCGACGATCCGCTCACGCTGATCGCGACGGCAAATACGCTGCGCGCCGCGCAGCCTGCCCGTGCGGCGCATGCGCCGGCCGCCGGCTTCGACTGGACGTCGCAACTGTCCCATCGTCGCGTCACCGACACACCAGACGCGTTCGCGCGCTGACGGTCGCTCAATAAAAAAACCCGGCGAAGATCGCTTCGCCGGGTTTTGCTCGTCTCTCCGTCCGTTTGACGACTCGTTTTACTTGTGCGAGGGCAGCCCCGTCTCGGTCTGCCTCTCGAGTTGCCGCACCTGCTCCTGCAGATCGCGCAACTGCATCTGCGCGGCCCGCTTCTCGACCTGCAGCGCGTGCGTCTGCTCCTGGGCCGACTTTTGCCGCTGCACGACCTCGGCCTGCTGGCTGCGCGCGACGCTCAGATCGGCCTGCAACTGCTGCGCACGATTCGCCTGCAGCGCGATCACGCGTTCGAGGAACGCCTTCTGCGCCTGCAGCTCGGTACGGCGGATCTCGATATCCGCGAGCTGCGCGGTCTGCTGGACGAAGTTCGCATACACCATCTCCGCGCGGTTCTTCTCCTGCGACCGGATCACGCGCCACAGATGCTTGTCCTGGAACAGCGCGACGTAGTACGTCATCTCGCGCGGATCGAACATCAGGCTCGCACCGTAGCTGCCGTTGTACGTCGTGCGCATCTCGACGATCCGGCCGTCGTGCAGCATCTGCGTCAATTCGGCGACGTTACCTTGCGTGCTCGCGTCCGACGCGGATGCAGCCGGCGCCGCATCGCCGCTCAGGCTCGTGACCGCCGGACGCGTACCGGCGGCCGGCGCGGTCGCGTCGGCAGACCAGACCGCGCCCGCTTGTGCGCAGGCGGCCAGTGCAACGATCCACGTCGCGCATCGTGCAGGGAAAAAGTTTCGGAAAGCCAACGTCAGACTCCGGCGAACGAATCGGAACTCGCGATTATCGTTCAAAACGAAACGGCCGCATCTCGAAATTTATCGGGATGCGGCCGGACTGCGTGCGACACGAAGAATGCGGCTTGCTACAGACGGGTTTCGCGCGCCGCGCGCAGGAACGCATCGAGCAGCGGCGTGCAGTCGAGCAGCTCCGAGCCGCCCGCGCGATGGAACTCGGGGTGCCATTGCACGCCGACGACGAACGGCGAACGCCGATGGCGAATGCCCTCGATGATCCCGTCGCCGGCCGACACCGCCTCGATGTTCAGATCGCGGCCGAGATCGCGGATCGCCTGGTGGTGGATCGAGTTGACGATCGCTTCGCTGCGCCCGGGGAACATGCTTGCGAGCGTCGACGAGTCGGGGAAGCGGATGGCGTGGCGATGCTGGTCGTAATGCTCGCTCACGTGCGCATTCGCGGTCGGCACATCGGTGGCGATGTCCTGGTACAGCGAGCCGCCGAACGCGACGTTGATCAACTGGCAGCCGCGACAGACGCCGAGCACGGGTTTGCCGGATTCGACGAACTCGTGCAGCAACTCGAGTTCGTACATGTCGCGCACGCGGTCGCCCGGCCATTCGGGGCGGGCGTCCGACGCCGCGTAGGTTTGCGGCGACACGTCGGCACCGCCTTGCAGCAGCAGGCCGTCGAGATGCTTCGCGTAGTCGCGCAGGCGGATATTGCTCGGGTGAATCATGCCCTGGTGGCCGACGGTCGGAATCATGAACACGAGCACGTCGCGCGACATCACCCAGTGTGCGATCGATTCCTCGAGATACTGCAGCGTCTTGCCCCGCAGCCCCTTCGCGCCCGGTTCCGGATGGAAGATCCGCGCCGACACGCCGATGCGCAGCGTGCGCTGCGTGATGCGCTGGCCGGCGCGGTCGAACAGCCGGCGCGCGCGCGCCGCGATGATCCGGCCGAACACCGACCACGGCGTGTCGCTCTGCTTCAGGTAGGCCGGCGGCGCATTCTGCGCGCTCGCGGGCGGCGGCCGCGGCGTATCGAAATCGGGCGGCGCGCCGAACCCGGGCGGCGGCGAGCCGGGCTTCGGCGGCGCGGCGGCGCCATCGCCCGCGGCGCCCGCCGCCCCCGGCTCGGATGCGGCCGTGACGGGCGACGCGCCGTCCACGGCGACGTTTTGCGCGGCAGCCTGCGCTGCCGGCGCATCGGGCGTTTTCGCCGGATCGGGACGGGGAGAATCGGAAGAAGCGGAAGAGGTGCCGGGCAGACCGGCCGGGGAAAGCGTGTTTTCGCTCATGACGATGGTCTGGTACGTCGCTCACGCGTATGGATAAACGAGGATCCATTATGCTTCAGTGCACGATCGCGCGGTAAACCTGCAACATCCTGTCGACATTGTTGCAAGTCGGTGGCAGGCCGTGCCGGGGCGCGCCCGCGTTCGCGTGCCGGCGACGCCACCGCGTCGCCGCGTGCACTGGACACCAGTGATATATCACAATAATATCCACGGATTGCCCATGCTTCCCGATCGCCCGCGCCATGATCGCACCCCGTCCGGCCGCCGCGCCGCAACCCGCATGAATGCCCTGACCGACGTCATCCGCGACCGGCCCGCCGCATCGGCGATCAGTCTCGCCGACCGCGCCTACGCGCTGATCCAGCGCGACATCATCACGATGCGCCTGAAGCCGGGCGCCGCGCTCAACGAGGCCGATCTGGTCGCGCGCACGGGGATCGGCCGCACGCCCGTGCACCAGGCCGTGCACCGGCTCGTGCTCGAAGGGCTGCTGTCCGTGATGCCCCGCAAGGGGCTGATGGTGCAACCGCTGTCGCTCGACGACATCGTCGCGGTAATCGACGTGCGGCGTATCAACGAAGCGCACTGCGCCGAACTCGCCGCGCGCCATGCGACGCCCGACGATCTCGCGCGCATGGCCGCACAGCTCGACGACGGGCAGGCCTGCGTCGACACGCACGACGTCGAAGGCATGATGGAGCTCGACCGCGCGTTTCATCAGGCGATCGCCGCGGCCGCGCGCAATGCGGTCCTCGCCGAAATCCTGCGCGCGCTGCACGAGCGCTCGCTGCGCTTCTGGTTCGTCACGCTGTCCGAACCTCACCATCTCGCCGACGTCCAGCACGAGCATCGCGAACTGTTCGAACGGCTGTCCGCGCGCGACGCCGCCGGCGCGCGCGCGGCCGTCGAACGCCATATCGATTCGTTCCGCTCCGCGCTTCTTCAACATCTTCGCCCCTGAGCCGCCCATGACCACGTTCACGCCCTTCCCCCCGCTCGCCCAGCTCGCCGCCGACCTCGCCGCCGGCCGGACCACGAGCCGCGCGCTCGTCGACGCCGCGCTCGACCGGATCGCCGATCCGTCGGGCCAGGGCGCCGTCGTCTTCACCGAAGTCGATGCCGACAACGCGCGCGCGGCCGCCGACGCGCACGACCGGCTGCGCGCCGCGGGCACCGTGCTGTCGCCGCTCGCGGGCATTCCCGTGTCGGTGAAGGACCTGTTCGACGTCGCGGGCCAGGTGACGCGCGCGGGCTCGCGCGTGCTCGACGGTGCGCCGGCCGCGCGCACCGATGCGGTCGCCGTCGCGCGGCTCAAGCGCGCGGGCGCGGTGCTGGTCGGCCGCACCAACATGAGCGAGTTCGCGTTCTCCGGGCTCGGGCTGAATCCGCACTTCGGCAATCCGCGCTCGCCGTACCGCCGCGACGTGCCGGGCGACGCCCGGATTTCCGGCGGCTCGTCGTCGGGTGCGGCCGCGTCCGTCGCCGACGGGATGGCCGCCGTCGCGCTCGGCACCGACACGGGCGGCTCGATCCGCATTCCGGCCGCCCTGTGCGGGCTGACGGGCTTCAAGCCGACCGCGAGCCGGATCCCGACGCAAGGCGGCGTGCCGCTGTCGACGACGCTCGACTCGTTCGGCCCGATCGGCCTGACGGTCGCCTGCTGCGCGCTCGTCGACCGGATGCTCGCGGGCCTCGAACCGCACGTGCCGGCCGCACGGCCGCTCGAAGGCGTGCGGCTCGGCGTGCTGACGAACTACGTGACGGACGGCGTCGATGCCGACGTCGCGGCCGCGCTCGACGCCGCGCTCAAGCATCTCGAAGCCGCCGGCGCGATCGTCACGGAAGTGCGCTTCTCCGCGCTCGACCGGCTGCCCGACATCAACCGCTTCGGTTTCTCGCCGATCGAGGCGTACGCATGGCATCGCCCGCTGCTCGCGCGGCACCGCGACCAGTACGACCCGCGCGTGCTGACGCGGATCCTGAAGGGCGAACCCGCGAGCGCGGCCGACTATCTCGACCTGCTCGCCGCGCGCGCCGCGATGCTCGACGAAGCCGCGCACACGGTCTGGTCGCGCTTCGATGCACTCGTCGCGCCGACGGTGCCGGTCGTGCCGCCGCGCATCGCGGAACTCGAAGCGGACGACGCCGCGTTCACGCGCACCAATGCGCTGATCCTGCGCAACCCGAGCGCGTTCAACTTCCTCGACGCGTGCGCGCTGTCGCTGCCGTGCCATCCGCGCGACGCGGCGCCGGTCGGCCTGATGCTCGCGGCAGCGCCGCATCGCGACGACGCGCTGCTCGCGATCGGCCAGGCGGTCGAGGCCGTGCTGAACACGATCCGCTGACCGCGCCAGCCGATCGACGGCGGGCGATGCGCGCGGTGCGGCAGGGTGCCGCACGCGCGTTGTCAGTTTCGTGCCAGACCGTTCGCGCTAAAATCGCGCGATTGTTTTCCGGACCGACCCACGAGGAACCCCGCCGACATGAACGACTACACGCTTGCGCTACGCCGCGAACGCCGCCTGCTGATGCTGCTCGGATGGGTGTGCATCGCCCTGCTGGCCGGTGCGCTGTACCTGCAGTACGTGAAGAACGAAGATCCGTGCCCGCTGTGCATCATCCAGCGCTACTTCTTCGCCGCGATCGGGATCTTCGCGTTCCTGGCCGCCGGGATCCGCCACTGGCGCGGCATCTGGGTACTCGAGCTGCTGATCGCGATCGCCGCGGCCGGCGGCGTCGGCACCGCCGCTCGGCACCTGTCGATCCAGATGAATCCGGGCTTCAGCTGCGGCTTCGACACGCTGCAGCCGATCGTCGACAGCCTGCCGCCCGCGCAATGGTTCCCCGGCATGTTCAAGGTCGCCGGGCTATGCGAGACCGTCTACCCGCCGATCCTCGGCATCCTGCTGCCCGGCTGGGCGCTGATCGGCTTCGCCGCGATCCTGGTTGCGGTCGTCGCAAGCCTCTGGCGTCATCGCCGCAAGCTCGCGGCCTGACCGGCCGGCCGCTTCAGCGGCGCCCTGCGCGCGCGGCCCGCTCAGTCGGGCCGCGCAGCCGCCGGTCCGTCGTCGCCCGGTCGTGCCGGACGCCTTCGCAAGCCGCATCCGGCCAGCCACACGTAAACCCCTACCCCGCCGCTGCCCGGATTTCCGGGCGAACGCGCGTCGCGCGACTGCCGCATCCGCGCCCCGTCACGCCTGCGTTTCGGCCCGATGTGCACGCAGCGGCGCCCCGATCCCGCGCGGCGGGCCTATGATCGACATGATCGCCTCCTGATAGCCCGGATCACCGCCCGGCAATGTTCCCGTCGCCTTGCGGTGCTATCTTCCTGACTGGATGGCGATCTACGTGCGCGAGGCCAGGCGGTCTCACCGCCCCCTGCGTAACGCGCGCCCGATCCGCAATGTCGACTGGATTCATCATGACAACGCAAACCATCCGCATCCGTCACCCTCATGGTGTACGCGTGTCCGGCGGCACCGCCCGCACGCGCGTTCAGCGCGCCGCCGCACTGCATCGGCCGTGCGGCCGGCCTGCCCCGCTCCCGTCCGTCCTCGTTGCCGCCGTGGCCGCCAGCCCGCGCCGCGTGTCGTGCTGCGTCGTCCCGAACGGAGCGTGCTGATGGAAGCCTGGCTCGGCGATCTGCAGCAACTGCTCGCGCACGGCGAAGCGGCCGTGCTCGTCACGGTCGCGCACACCGACGGCTCCGCGCCGCGCGAAGCCGGCACCAAGATGCTCGTCACGCGCGACACGGCCCGCCATACGATCGGCGGCGGTCATCTGGAATGGAAGGCAATCGAGATCGCGCGGCATCTGCTGAAGGACGGCGCGCACGTGCCGCATGCGCGCAGGCTCGAGCGGCTCGCGCTCGGCCCGAGCCTCGGCCAATGCTGCGGCGGCGCGGTCGTGCTCGCGTTCGAGCGGCTCGACGTCGGCGATCTCGGCTGGATCATGTCGCTCGCGAAGCGCGTCGCGGCCGGCGCCGCGACCGTGCGTAGCGTATCATTCGGCCCCTCGCCGGGCGCGCCGCTGCTGAGCGAGCCCGAATCGGAAGCCGCGCGTGCCGACTGCCTGCTGTGGGAAACCGGCGGCGTGGCGCTGATGACCGAAACGATCGCGCCGTATGCGTTCCCCGTCGTGCTGTTCGGCGCCGGGCACATCGGCACCGCGCTCGTGAAGGTGCTGGCGACGCTGCCGTGCCACGTGCGCTGGATCGACGGGCCCGATGCGGTGTTCCCGCCGGCCGACGTGCTCGCCGGCATCGGCAATCTCGCGATCGAGGCGGCCGCTGCCCCGGCGGACGCCGTCGACACGGCACCGCCGCAGTCCTACTTCGTCGTGATGACGCACGACCACGCACTCGATTTCGTGCTGGCCGAGCGCATCCTGCGACGCGGCGACTATGCGTACTTCGGGATGACCGGCTCGCACGCGAAACGCGTGCAGTTCGATCATCGCCTCGCGGCCATCGGCATCGACCCGGCCCAGGTCGCGCGGATGCGCTGCCCGATCGGTGTCGAAGGCATCATCGACAAGGCACCCGAAGTGATCGCGATCTCGGTGGCCGCGCAGTTGCTGCAGGCCGTCGAGGCGAACGCGAACGCGCAGGCCTCCCCTACCTACTGACCGACCAAGAACGACGCCATGACCCCGACATTCAAGGACAAGATTGCCCGTGCGCCGAAAGCGGAGCTGCACATCCATATCGAAGGCTCGCTCGAGCCCGAACTGATTTTCGCGCTCGCGCAGCGCAACGGCGTGAAGCTCGCGTACGACTCGATCGACGCGCTGCGCGCCGCGTACGCGTTCACCGACCTGCAGTCGTTCCTCGACATCTATTACGCAGGCGCAAGCGTGCTGCTGACCGAGCAGGATTTCCACGACATGACGGCCGCGTATTGCGAACGCGCGCTCGCCGACAACGTCGTTCACACCGAGCTGTTCTTCGACCCGCAGACGCACACCGAACGCGGCGTGCCGATCGAGACGGTCGTCGCGGGCATCGAGCGCGCACTCGCCGATGCCGAGCAGCGCGGGCTGTCGAGCAAGCTGATTCTGTGCTTCCTGCGCCACCTGTCCGAAGAGGACGCGCTCGCGACGTTCGAATCCGCATTGCCGCTGTTCGAGCGCTATCGCCATCGCCTGATCGGCGTGGGTCTCGACTCGTCCGAGCTCGGCCATCCGCCGACGAAGTTCGCGCGCGTGTTCGACAAGGCGCGCGCGCTCGGGCTGAAGCTCGTCGCGCACGCGGGCGAGGAAGGCCCGCCGGCGTACATCTACGAAGCGCTCGACGTGCTGAAGGTCGACCGGATCGACCACGGCGTGCGCAGCATCGAGGACGCGGCGCTCGTCGAACGCCTCGCACGCACGCGCACGGCGCTCACCGTCTGCCCGCTGTCGAACCTGAAGCTGTGCGTGTTCGACGACATGGCGAAGCACACGCTGAAGGCGCTGCTCGACCGCGGCGTCGCGGTGACGATCAACTCCGACGATCCGGCCTATTTCGGCGGCTACGTCAACGAAAACTACTTCGCGACGGCCGAAGGGCTGCGCCTCACCGATGCCGAAGTCCATGCGGTGATCCGCAACGGCTTCGAGGCGTCGTTCATCGACCCGGCGCAGCGCGATGCACTGATCGCGCGCCTCGACGCGTACTGGCAGGCCGCGTGACGGCCCGCATCGAGGTGCGCTGGACAGATGAAACACGGTAACGGCATCCGCTTCGCGACTCCCGGTCCGGCCCTGCGTCGAGCCGAACGCTTGCATGCACCCGGCGCGAACGCGTTCAACGCGTTCGCTGCCCGCGTGGCGGCGACGCAGTCCGTCGCCGCCCGCCGGCGCGTGCGGTCGCGGCTTGCCGTCCCGTTCGCCGCCGCATCGGTCGCGATCGCCAACGCTGCGAGATTCGCGGGCAATCACGCGCTCGCGGCCGCGGCCGCCACGAACGCCTGCGCAATCGCATCCGGACGCGCCGCACGCAGTGTGTCGCGGCGACTCGCGAAGCGGCGCCCGGCAGCCGCGCGGGTGGCGCCGTCCATGCCGTCGCCCGCGCGGCGTCGATCGCTTTCTTCTGTTCGCCTTACCTTGATGCAGGACCATTCGTCATGACGCAAACCGCTTTTCGTTCCCAACTGCTGACCTTCAACGGCGACCCGGCTAAATCGAGCCAGGCCGCGAACTACGAGACCGACGGCCTCCTAATCGTCGACGACGGCAAGGTCGTCGCGGCCGGTCCGTATGCAAAGCTCGCCGCGACGCTCGCGCGCGACGCGATCGTCCATGACCTGCGCGACAAGCTGATCGTGCCCGGCTTCATCGACACGCACATCCACTATCCGCAGACGGACATGATCGCGTCGCCGGCGCCGGGCCTGCTGCCGTGGCTCGACAAGTACACGTTCCCGACCGAGCGCCAGTTCGGCGATCCCGGGCATGCGCGCGAAGTCGCCGACTTCTTCGTCGACGAACTGCTCGCCTGCGGCACGACGAGCGCGCTCGTCTACTGCACGGTGCACAAGCAGTCGGCCGACGCACTGTTCGCGGCGAGCGACGCGCGCGACCTGCGGATGATCGCGGGCAAGGTGCTGATGGACCGCAACTGCCCCGAATTCCTGCGCGACACCGCGCAATCGGGTTACGACGACAGCGCCGAGCTGATCGGCCGCTGGCACGGCAAGGGCCGCCAGATGTACGCGCTCACGCCGCGCTTCGCGCCGACGTCGACCGAGGCGCAGCTCGAAGCGTGCGGCGAACTCGCGCGCCGCCATCCGGACGTGTTCGTGCAAAGCCACGTCGCGGAAAACGTCGACGAGGTGAAATGGGTGGCCGAGCTGTTCCCCGGCCATCGCAGCTATCTCGACATCTACGATCGCTACGGGCTGCTGCGGCCGCGCGCGGTGTACGGCCACTGCATCCACCTCGACGACGAGGACCGCCGCCGGATGGCCGAGACGCGCACCGCCGTCGCGCACTGCCCGACGTCGAACTTCTTCCTCGGCAGCGGGCTGTTCGATTTCGACAAGGCCGGCGAATACGACGTGCCCGTCACGCTCGCCACCGACGTCGGCGGCGGCACGTCGTTCTCGATGCTGCAAACGATGAACGAAGCGCACAAGGTCGCGCGGCTGTCGGGCCACCACCTGAGCGCGACGCGGATGTTCTGGCTCGCGACGGCCGGCGCCGCGCAGGCACTCGCTCTCGACGACACGGTCGGCACGCTCGCGCCGCGCACCGAGGCCGACTTCGTCGTGCTCGATCCGCAGGCCACGCCGCTGCTCGCGCGCCGCACGAAGCGCGCGGATTCGCTCGAGGAATTGCTGTTCGCATTGGCGCTGCTCGGCGACGACCGCGCGGTGTACCGCACCTATGCGGCGGGCAAGCTCGTCCACGAACGCGGCGCGGCCCGCCGCGCGGCCGCAGCGTAACTGCCCGCCGGGCTTCCGTCCCGGCATGCGCGGCGACGCATCCACCGCCGCGCATGCCGGGTAGCCGAAGGCGCCATGCGCCGATCGTGTCCCAGTGCGCCTCGCAACCCTACCCGGCCGCATTCCCGCCCGCGACACACCGTGCTAGAATTCGCCGCTCATTGGGGAGTAGCCGCTCCGCTCGATGCCTCGCGCCCCCGGCGCGCATCGTGACGGAGGCGTCCGTCAACAGACTTGGCCGTTCGGCCATGGCGGACGCAGCCACCTAGGCCTGGCGAGACCGATGGTTCACAGTGCGCCGCATCAGGGCCCGGCGCGCCGTGGATCGTCGCTCGCACGCACAACATCGGCCCGCGGAACCCCATACGTGTCCCAAGCCTTCCTGATTTCCACCGGCGCCGTCGCCCTCGCTGAAATCGGCGACAAGACCCAACTGCTTTCCCTCGTGCTGGCCGCGCGCTATCGCAAGCCGGTGCCGATCATCCTCGGCGTGCTCGTCGCGACGCTCGTGAACCACGGTTTCGCCGGCGCGCTCGGCGAATGGCTCGGCGCGCTCGTCACGCCGTCGATCATGCGCTGGGCGCTCGCGTTCTCGTTCATCGCGATGGGGTTGTGGATCCTCGTGCCGGACAAGCTCGATGCCGACGAAGCCAATGCCAACCGTTCGCGGCTCGGCGTGTTCGGCGCGACCCTCGTCGCGTTCTTCCTCGCGGAAATGGGCGACAAGACGCAGATCGCGACCGTCGCGCTGGCCGCGCGTTTCCAGGACTACATCGGCGTCGTGGCCGGCACGACGTTCGGGATGATGCTCGCGAACGTGCCGGCGATCCTGCTCGGCGACCGCTTCGCGCACCGTCTGCCGACGAAGCTCGTGCACGGGATCGCGGCCGTGCTGTTCGTCGTGCTCGGCGCGCTGGCGCTGCTGGGCGTCGGGGTCTGACGGACGGAGGTGGCCGGCGCGGCCGGGCGGCCGCGCCGTTGCTGACGCAGCGTTACTTCGCGACCGCCGCGCCCGAAGCCGGCGCAGCCGGCACCGCACGCTCGTTGGCGGCCGGCGTCGCCGGGCCGCCGCGCTTGTCGACCGGCAGCCGGACCGAGCGGACCGCGCCGTTCGACAGCGGGAAATCGGCGAGCGCGCTGCGCGCAAGGAACGGCATCGCGTACAGCAGCGTGCCGTTGTCGCCGGTCGTGCGCGCGGACACGTTGTAGACCTCCTTGCCCGTCGCGCGCTCGGTGATGCGGATGCCGAGCGTGTAGTCGAACACCTGGTACGTCTGCGCGACGTAGCCGGCCGGCATCGGCCCCCAGGGCCCCCACGGGCCCCACGGCCCGCGCCGCCAGTACGGCCCCGGCCCGACGAACCAGGGATCGTAGTAGACGGGCTGCGGCACCGTCACGAGATCGCTGCCGACCGCATAGGTCAGCCCGACGAGATACCGCGCCTGCGCCTGCGGCACCTGCCGGAACGCATACGCGGACAGCTCGCTCGCGACGATCGGCTCGTAGGTCGATTGCTCGATGCTGTTCTTCTGCGCCTCGGTGCGCGTAAACGCATAGGTGCGTGTCGCGTCGCTGCCGCTCCAGTCGGAGAAGGCCGTGACCTGGGTCGTCACGTAGCTGGTGCAGCCCGTCAGCAGCGCCACGCACAGCGCCGCCGCCCAGCCCGCACCGCGAAAAATCCATTCGCGTTTCATGTTGATCCTCGTCGATCCGTCACCCGTTCGTCGCACCGCGCGAACCGGACGGGATGCCGATAATACGCGGACTGCCGGAACCGGTAAAAAGTTCGCGCGGCACGCAGCCGCAAGCCTTTGTACAATGGCCCGGTTCGCCCGGCCCGTGCCGCGGGCCCGTCCCCCACTCCACCGATCTCGACGACCATGTCCGACAACGCCTCCTCCACCGTGATCCGCCGCGCCGACTACACGCCGCCGGCCTTCCTCATCGATTCCGTCGCGCTCGAATTCGATCTCGCGCCGGCTCGCACGATCGTCAGGAATACGATGCGCGTGCGCCGCAATCCGGACGCCGCGCCCGCGCCGCACCTGGAGTTGATGGGCGAAGCGCTCGAATTCCTCGACGCACGGCTGGATGGTGCGCCGTTTGACGCCGTGCGCGCGCACGAGCACGGGCTGACGGTCGAGAACGTCCCCGACGCATTCGAGCTGACACTCGAAAGCGCATGCGCGCCCGACCAGAATACGACGTTGTCGGGCCTGTATGTGTCGAGCGGCAACTTCTTCACGCAATGCGAAGCCGAAGGCTTCCGCCGCATCACCTACTTCCTCGACCGCCCCGACGTGATGGCCTCGTACACGGTCACGCTGCGCGCCGACAAGGCCGCGTACCCGGTGCTGCTGTCGAACGGCAACCTCGTCGATTCGGGTGATCTGCCCGACGGCCGCCACTTCGCGAAATGGGAAGACCCGTTCCGCAAGCCCAGCTACCTGTTCGCGCTCGTCGCGGGCAAGCTCGTCGCGATCGAGGAAAAGATCACGACCGGCTCGGGCAAGGAGAAACTGCTGCAGGTATGGGTCGAGCCGGCCGATCTCGACAAGACGCGTCACGCGATGGATTCGCTGATCCACTCGATCCGCTGGGACGAAAAGCGCTTCGGCCTCGAGCTCGATCTCGACCGCTTCATGATCGTCGCGGTGGGCGACTTCAACATGGGCGCGATGGAAAACAAGGGGCTCAACATCTTCAACACGAAGTACGTGCTGGCGAACCCCGAGACCGCGACCGACACCGACTTCGCGAATATCGAATCGGTGGTCGGCCACGAGTACTTCCACAACTGGACGGGCAACCGCGTGACCTGCCGCGACTGGTTCCAGCTGAGCCTGAAGGAAGGCCTGACGGTATTCCGCGACCAGGAATTCTCGGCCGACATGGCCGCGGGCGACGACGTCGAATCGGCGGCCCGCGCGGTCAAGCGCATCGAGGACGTGCGCGTGCTGCGCCAGCTGCAGTTCGCCGAGGACGCGGGCCCGATGGCGCACCCGGTGCGCCCGGAGAGCTACGTCGAGATCAACAACTTCTACACGATGACTGTCTACGAGAAAGGCTCGGAAGTCGTGCGGATGTACCAGACGCTGTTCGGCCGCGACGGCTTCCGCAAGGGGATGGACCTGTACTTCAAGCGCCACGACGGCCATGCGGTGACCTGCGACGACTTCCGTCACGCGATGGCCGACGCGAACGGGCGCGACCTCGCGCAGTTCGAGCGCTGGTACAGCCAGGCCGGCACGCCGCGCGTGTCGGTGCGCACCGCGTACGATGCAGCCGCGCGCCGCTATACGGTCACGCTCGCGCAGGGCTACGGCGACGCGTCGCCGGCCGCGCGCGAAACGCAGCAGGGGCCGCTCCTGATTCCGTTCGCGATCGGCCTGATCGGCCGCGACGGGCGCGACCTGCCGCTGCGCCTCGACGGCGAAGCCGCCGCATCGGGCACGACGCGCGTGCTCGATTTCACTGAAACCGAGCAGACCTTCACGTTCGTCGACGTGCCGGAAGCGCCGCTGCCGTCGCTGCTGCGCAACTTCTCGTCGCCGGTGATCGTCGAATACGACTACAGCGACGACGATCTCGCCTTCCTGCTCGCGCACGACAGCGACCCGTTCAACCGCTGGGAGGCCGGCCAGCGCCTCGCGACGCGCGCGCTGCTGACGCTCGCGTCGCGCGCTGCCGCGAACGAGCCGCTCACGCTCGGCGAGAACTTTGTCGCCGCGTTCCGCCGCGTACTGACCGATGAAAGCCTGTCGCCGGCGTTCCGCGAACTCGCGCTGACGCTGCCGTCGGAAACCTATCTCGCCGATCAGATGGCAGAGGCCGATCCGGCTGCCGTGAATCGCGCGCGCCTGTTCGTGCGCCGCCAGCTCGCGACCGCGCTGCGCGCCGACTGGCTTGCCGCGTACGAGCAGCACCAGACGCCCGGCGCCTACGAGCCGACGCCGGAAGCCTCGGGCCGCCGAGCGCTGAAGAACCTCGCGCTCGCGTATCTCGCCGAACTCGACGATCCGGCCGATGCCGTGCGCCTCGCCACGGCCCAGTACGACGCAGCGAACAACATGACCGATCGCGCGGCTGCGCTCGGCGCGCTGCTGTCCGCGGCCGCCGCAGGGGCGAACGAGCCGGCCGAGCATGCGCTCGACGATTTCTACCGTCACTTCGAGAAGGAAGCGCTCGTGATCGACAAGTGGTTCGCGATGCAGGCGGCGCAACGCGGCACACCCGCGCAGCCGACGCTCGCGAAGGTTCGCAAGCTGCTCGCGCACCCCGCGTTCAACCTGAAGAATCCGAACCGCGCGCGCTCGCTGATTTTCAGCTTCTGCGCGGCCAACCCCGCGCAGTTCCATGCGGCGGACGGCTCGGGTTACACGTTCTGGGCCGAACAGGTGCTCGCGCTCGACGCGATCAATCCGCAGGTCGCGGCGCGCCTCGCGCGCTCGCTTGAACTGTGGCGTCGCTTCACGCCCGCGCTGCGCGACCGGATGCGCTCAGCGCTCGAGCAGGTTGCCGCCGGCGCGAAATCGCGCGACGTGCGCGAGATCGTCGAGAAGGCGCTCGCCTGACGCAAGCGACCGCATCGCGCCCGCGCGATAAAGCCGGTGCCGCGTGACGCGGCGCCGGCTTTTTCATTGCGCGAGTGCGGCTGGAACCGAGCGGAATCGCAGGGTCTGACCGCGCGGTTTGCCGCCGCGGCGATGTGCGCTCCGCCCGTCGCCGACGCCGGAAACCGGGCCGATCCGGCCGCCCGGCCTTGTAACCGGACGAAAAAAGCCGGTGGCACGCGAGGCGCGACGGGTAAAATTGCGGCAATTCAAGGATTCTTTGGCCTTTCGGAGTCTGTCATGTCCATTGCCCGCCGCACCACGCTGTCGAAGTTCCTGATCGAACAGCAACGTGAGACCAACAACCTCCCCGCCGACCTGCGCCTGCTGATCGAAGTCGTCGCCCGCGCGTGCAAGGCGATCAGCTACAACGTGTCGAAGGGCGCGCTCGGCGAAGCGCTCGGTACCGCCGGCAGCGAGAATGTCCAGGGCGAAGTGCAGAAGAAACTCGACATCCTGTCGAACGAAATCCTGCTCGACGCGAACGAATGGGGCGGCAACCTCGCCGCGATGGCGTCGGAAGAAATGGAAACGTTCTTCCCGATCCCCGCGAACTATCCGCGCGGCGAATACCTGCTCGTGTTCGATCCGCTCGACGGCTCGTCGAACATCGACGTGAACGTGTCGATCGGCACGATCTTCTCGGTGTTGCGCTGCCCGGACGGCAAGCTGGCAACCGAGGAATCGTTCCTGCAGCCCGGCACGCAGCAGGTCGCGGCCGGCTACGCCGTCTACGGCCCGCAAACGGTGTTCGTGCTGACGACCGGCAACGGCGTGAACTGCTTCACGCTCGATCGCGAAGTCGGCTCGTGGGTGCTCACGCAGAGCAACATGCAGATCCCGGCCGACACGCGCGAATACGCGATCAACGCATCGAACGCGCGCCACTGGTACGACCCGGTCAAGCGCTATGTCGACGAGCTGAACGCCGGCAAGGACGGCCCGCGCGGCGACAACTTCAACATGCGCTGGATCGCATCGATGGTCGCCGACGTGCATCGGATCCTGAACCGCGGCGGCATCTTCATGTACCCGGCCGACAAGCGCACGCCCGATCGCCCGGGCAAGCTGCGCCTGATGTACGAAGCGAATCCGATGTCGTTCATCGTCGAACAGGCGGGCGGCGCCGCGACGACCGGCACGCAGCGCATCATGGAAGTGCAGCCGACGGGCCTGCACCAGCGCGTGCCCGTGTTCCTCGGTTCGAAGAACGAAGTCGAGCGCGTCACCGGCTATCACGACGAAGCCGAATAATTTGCACTGCAGCACTGGACGGAGATGCGCGACGCAAGTACAATCGCGCCTCGCGATGTGGCCCTGACCGGCCGCATTGCAGTGAAGTGAAAGCGGGAAGTCCGCCGGATCGATGGTTTCGCGAAGCAGCAGCAGTAGCAAGCTGAAAAAAGTTCGCAAAACCTATTGCCAAGATCTCGGATTTGACCATATAATTTCATTTCTCTGCTGCCGGTGTAGCTCAGTTGGTAGAGCAGCGCATTCGTAATGCGAAGGTCGTAGGTTCGACTCCTATCTCCGGCACCAAGATATAAAGGTCTGACAAGCATCGCTTGTCAGACCTTTTCTCTTTTCCGGCGCCGAAATCGCGCGGCCCGCCTTCTCTCCGCGCCACGTCCGCTTGCGCGGCATCTCACGCGTCGCGCTCCGGCGATTGCAGTCGCCGGACCACTCCGCCCTCTCCCCGCAACACGGCAACCACACTCGGCACGGTCACCTGACCGATCTCGTCGCGCCGCTTCACCGCGTTTTGCTTCACGCTCGACGGGGTGTCCGATCCGGGCGCTGGCCGATCTCGAACGACGCCTGCACGATGCGCGGATGCCGTTCGCATTCGGCACGCTCGCACGACACGCGATGCCGCGGCAACCAGCCGGTGTCGGCCGTGACGACGACGGCCGGCTGTTCGACATGTACGGTGCGCGCGACGGCACCGTCAACCTGGGGCGCACTGACGAACATGTACTCGGCCGCTGGCAAGACGCTCGCTCCGACGACGTGGCCGCCGCGCTCGAACGCGCGCTCCGTCCGCATGCATCGACCAATCCTTAGGATGCCGCATGATGACCGACGCCGAACGCGACACGCCCTATACCGACCTGTTCCGCACGATGCCCCGTATCGGCGAAGGCGGCGCATCGCTCTTTCTCGCCCGTTTCGCACTGCTGTCGATCGAGGCGATCGGCGACACCGCGACCGTCGCGCGACTGATCGCCGTCGCAGGCGACGGACTGCCCGATGCGGGCATGCAAGCATCGACGCACGAAAGGTGCGGTTCCTGACTGACGGACTTTATCGACGACCGATTCTTACGGATTCATTGCGCCATGCATCGTCCGCGCACGAGCCGCGCCGTAGGCAGACGAATTCCCTGGAAAATCCGCTTGAGGGTGCATAACATTACTTAACGATCCTGACCCGCCTATCGCGTTACATTGCGGGGGCGGCGCGGCGGGTCGCAACGCCGCCTTCACCCAGCTTGCGGCGCGGCAGCCGAAGTCCGGTCATTTCGACTCAACTCAAGGAGAGGACCACCATGACTCATGGCTTGATTATGTGGCTCATCATCGGCGCGATCGCCGGCTGGCTTGCCGGCGTGCTCGTCAAGGGCGGCGGCTTCGGGCTGATCGTCGACATCATCGTCGGGATCGTCGGCGCGGTGATCGGCGGCTGGCTCGCCGGGCTCCTCGGCATCAGCATCGGCAGCGGCTTCATCGGCTCGGTGATCGTCGCGGTCATCGGCGCGGTGATCCTGCTGTTCGTGATCCGGCTATTCAAGCGAGCGGCCTGACGCTTCTCTCCACGCGCCTTCGGGCGCGTTTTCGCATCAGGCCGGCGCGCGGCCCCGTTCACCGCGCGCCGCCGGCTCGTTCAGCGCCTCACGCGCCGCGACCAGCCGCCGAGCACGTCGGCCGTCAGCAATCCGCAGCGCGCTTCGCGTACGCCATCGCGCCCGATCCACACGGTGCGCGGCATTTCCCCTCTCCATCCCGCATCGAGCACCGCGAACCACAGCGCACCACCGGCCGCGAACGATTTCACAGCGACCATTTCAGTTCTCCATAGAAAGTGCGGCCCGGATACGGATGGAACACGTAGTAGCGGCGGTCCGTCAGGTTGTCGATGCCGACCGAAGCGGTCCAGTGACGGTCGAAGCGGTAGCGCGCCTTCAGGTCGACGACCGTGAATGAGCTCGTGCCGCCGTAGACGTCCGGATTCACGTCGCTGTTGTCGAGCGTGTTGAACTGGCGGCCCGAATAGCGCACGCCGACGCTCGCGAGCCAGTGCTCGTCGAAGCGATACGACGCGAGCAGGTTCGCGCGCATGCGCGGAATACGCGGAAAACGCGAGCCGACATACGCGGGATTCGCGGCATCGGCAAGGATCTGCGCGTTGCTCGCCGATACGTTCGCGTCGATCGCGAGCCCCTTCAACCCGACATTCTCGCCGCCGAACGCGAGTTCGACGCCGCGCACGCGCACGCGGTCGACGTTCGAGATGTTGGTGACGGTCGACGCGCCCGACACGGTGGTCTGGCTGTAGATCGAATCGCGCAGGTCGCTCTGGAACACGCTGGCGCGCACGACGCCGACGCCCACGTCGCGTTCGGCCGTGAAATCCCAGTCGATCGCCTTTTCCGGCCGCAGGCTCGGGTTGTTGTTGACGATCGCGTTGTTCGAGATCGTGCCCTGGAACAGCTCGCCGACCGTCGGGAATCGCGTGCCGGTCGCGAACGACAGCCGGAAGCGCCAGACCTCCGTCGCGTCCCATTGCAGCGCGACTTTCGGCGACAGCGCGTTCGCGCCGCGGTCCGCATAGCCGAGCGTGCCGGTCGCGTTGCCGAGCGCGCCGCCGTACGCATCCCAGCGCTCGTAGCGCAGCCCAAGCGTCGCGAGCCAGCCCGGCGCGATGCGCCACGCATCCTGCCCGAACAGCGCCTGCGTGCGCGTATCGCCGCGATAGACGCTCGACAGCGACGTGGTCGGCCCGGCCAGCCAATCGGCCGTGTTGTACGTGACGTTGCGCAGGAAGTAATTGTCGTAGTGATAGCCGAACGTGAACGTGTGGCCCTTCACTTCCGGCGCCTCGGCCTTCAGGTCGAGCGTGCGCCAGCCCGTGCCGTCGCCCCGGAACAGCGTGCCCGCGCCGCCCTGCACGGTCGACGCCGCGCGCAGCACGTCGCGCGACACGTCGTACGCGGACACGACGCCCGACAGCCGCCAGCCGGAATCGAGCCGGCCGTTCAGGCCGAGCGCATACAGCCAGTTCTCCTGGTCGCCGCGCTGCGGCGCGAACGCATTCGGCGCGATGGTCATGTTCCGGCCGCCGATCGACACGTTGCCGCCGTACACCCGATTGCCGGCCGCATCGCGCAGGAAGGATTCGCCGTGCTGCCGGTAATGGTTCTCCCAATGCCCGAGCGTGAGCGTCGCGTCGACATGGTCGGTGAACGCGTAGCCCATCCGGACCGTCTCGTTGAGCTGCTCGGTCCGCTCGATCGTCTGCGCGCCGACGATCGTCCGCGGCTTGCCGTTGGGCCCGATGTCGGTCGCGGCGCCGGTCACGGGTACGGCAGCGCCCAGCTTCGGGTTGTAGGCCGGATTGGGGCTCGCGTACTGCATCGGCTGCCCGTTGTTCTCCAGCCGGTCGAGCGACAGTGCGAACCAGAACCGGCCGACGCGGTTCGCGACCCGCGCGGTCTGGTGATTGCCGCCGAAGCTGTCCGCGAACCCGTAGCCGTCGTGGTAGCGCTGCGTAAAGAACTGCGTCGACAGCGACGCCTCGAGTTTTTCCGGGCGGCGCGTCGCGAGCAGCACGGTCGAGCCGATCGAGTTGCCGGGATACAGCGCGGAAAAAGGGCCATAAAGCACGTCGACGCGCGCGATGTCGTCAGGCGGAATCAGCGACCAGCGCGGCGGATACGCATAGCTCGAGCCAAGCAGGTTCGACAACAGCACGCCGTCGGCGTAGACGAGCCCGCGCGCGCTCTGCAGTTCGTTGAAGTCGCGGCCCGCGAACACGCTGTTGCGGTCACCGATATAGCGCTTGCGAACCATCAGGTTCGGTGCGTACTTCAGCGCGTCCTCGGTGGTGACGTTGGTATGCGTATCGATCTGCTCGCGCGTGATCGACTCGACGACGGCCGGCGTGTCCGGATCGACGGGTTGCCGCTGCGCGGTCACGCTGACGGCGGTCAGCGTATCACCGGCCGTGGCAGCCGACGCGGCTGCGACAGCAGAGGCCGGCGCGGCTCCGACGGATCGATCGATACCGTTGCGGGCCGGATCGTTGCGTGCATCATCCGGTGAGGCCGCGTGGGCGGCTGGCCACGCGAAAGCGGCCGCGCACGCGAGTGCGAGCCGGCCGCGCGACGACAGCGCGGCGAAGGTAGACGACATGAGTGAATTCCTGAAAACGTGATCGGACGCCGCCGGACACGAGCGGACGCGCCGCGCACGAGCGGCGCGGCGCGCGGGCCCGGCCGCGGGCGGCACGCGCGCCACCGGGCGCGCGAACGACATCAATCAGATCGGGGCGTTTTCAGGCGGGGCACGCGGCTGCGCGAGACGAATGCCCTTGCGGGGGAAATCGGGAACGGCCGGGGCGGCCGCGCGGTAGGCGAACGTCCGTACGAAGCCCGGCATTGCGGGCAGGCTCGCGCCGAGTGCGACGTTCGCCGCGAAGCCCGGGCAGTACACGCAGTGCGGCACGCCGGCATGATCGAACGACGATGTGTCGCGGTCGTCGCCCGACTGCGCGAGCACGACCTGGCGGGCGCCCGCTGCACTGCACAACTCGAGCGTGAGCTCGCCGGAGCCGCTCGACGCAAGACGCGCATAGCCGATGACGGGCGACAGTACGTTCAGTACCAGCGCCAGCCATACAAGGCCGATCCATCGCGTCGTTCGTTTCATCGCGGTCCAGGAAAAAGTGCGCGCAAGTATAACAAGCGGCCCGATCGTTGCCGATCGCTCAGGACGCAATAGTCGGCATCGCAGCGCATGTGCCGTTAATACAACAGAGACAAAATCTAACGATTCGCCTCTGGCACAAATCCAAGCACGAGGTTGATAATCATCGAACCTGCTGGAGAAACAACCATGGACGAAAGACCAACTCGCATGCCACCGCCCGAGCAAGTGATGAGCCCGGATCCGGAACCCGTCGGCGTGGAATTCCTCGCCGAATTGCCCGAGCACGTCCGGGCATTCTTCGACGAGCAGCACAAGCTGTACTCGCCGAAGTGAACGCCTGTTCGGCTCTGTAACCGCCACGTGTCGATCATCGCTATCGTGCGGTTCATCGCTGCGCATCGCGCGCAATTCGCGTCGCACCCGGGCCGCAACAGCCTGACGGTGCCGGATCAGTTCGCCTGCTGATTCTTCTGTCGCGTCGCTACGCCGCGCGACTGTCTTCGTCTATTCTTCTGGTTTTCCACGTCCGGCCCACCCGGCTCTCCCGATCATTCCGATGAAGCAAGCCATTCGTGCCAGCGTCGCTGTCGCCGCGCTCGGCGTCGCCCTCTTTTCGTCGCCACGCATCGCCAGCGCAGACGGCGATGACACCGCCCTCACCAACGTCGTCGCGCTCGCATCACAGCGCCTCGCGCTCGCCGAACCGGTCGCGCGATGGAAATGGGCGAATCACAAGGCGATCGAGGACCAGCCACGCGAAGCGGCACTGCTCACGTCGGTCGAGAAGCGCGCGGCCCAGGCCGGCGTCGATCCTGCGTTCGCACGGACGTTCTTCGAGGATCAGATCGCCGCGAGCAAGGACGTACAGAACGCACTGTTCGCGACCTGGCGCGCGACGCGGCCGCCCGAGGGCACGCCGCCCGATCTCGCGACCAGCACGCGCCCGGCGCTCGACCGGCTGACGCAGAAAATGCTCGCGGGTCTCGCGCAAGTCGCGCCGCTGCGCGATGCGCCCGATTGCCAGGCGCGACTTGCTCGCAGCATCGCGAACTGGAAGACGCTCACACGCTACGACTCGACGCAGACGCGGGCGCTCGACACTGCGCTGTCGCATGTCTGTTCGGCCGGCGGCGCAAGCGCGATCGGCTGACGCGGCAGGCAGGCACCGCAGGCGTGGATTGCACCGCTGGGCTCAACCCGCGGGCGTCAGCGCAGCAAGCGGAATCAGTTGAAGCCCACGCGCGAGATGCGTCTGCAGCAGGCGATGAGTAAAGGGTTCGAACGTGCCGTCCGCCGCGTCGGCCACGAGCCGCGCGGCCGCATCGAGCGATTCGGCCGAACCGAGGTAACGCCAGCCGTCGATCACATGAAACAGGCGGCGCTCGCCGTTCGCCTCGAACACAACGGCGCCCTCGAACGGCCAAGGCGCACCGCCCGCACGGGCCGTATCGGCCGCCGGACGCCGGTTGTACGACGGACGCAGCCGAGCGATCCATTGCGCTTCGGCCAGCATCGCGCCCAGTTCATTGCCGGTCTCGTGCCATTCGACACGCCGCACCTGCTGCGCGAGCCGCATTTCCTTCGAAGAGCGCCGCTCGCCCGTCAGCAGCGCACGCAGCCGCTGCCGCACGCGCACGCTGCGACCGACATACAGCGCTGCGTCACCCTCCCCGAACAACGCATATGCACCGCACCCGGCCGGCGCGGTGTCGAGCCAGGCTTCGGTCAGATCGCCGGCCAGACGGAAGTGGCGCGTCGTACGCGCGATCTGGTCGCGCAGCCGCTCGAGCGGCACGATGTCGTGCAGTTGACGCCAGAACTGCCAGAGCAGATCGGCATCCGCGAGCGCCCGGTGGCGCGCAGCCGGAACGAGACCATGCCGTTCGATCAACGCATCGAGCCCGTGCCGCGATTCGCGCGGGAACAGCGCGCGTGACAGCCGCACCGTACACAGCACATCGGGATTGAACGCGAAGCCGGCACGCTCGAATTCGGCGCGCAGGAAACCGCGATCGAAACTCGCGTTGTGCGCAACGAACAGCTTGCCGTCGAGTCGCTCGAACAGCGCCGGCGCGAGCGACGCGAACGACGGCGCGTCGCGCACCATCGCGTCCGAAATGCCCGTCAGTTGCTGGATGAACGGCGGAATCGACTGGCCCGGATTGACGAGCGTCGTCCACGTCGACACGCCGAACGGGCCGATTTCGACCACGCCGATTTCGGTGATGCGGTGCTCGGCGGACGAGCCGCCGGTGGTTTCAAGGTCGACGAAAACGAGCGGTTGTTCGCTGGCGGGATCGGACAGGCGGGAATCGGACATGAAAAGACACGGAAACGATGCTTCCGTGAGTATGCACCGGCACGCGTGTTTGCCGCCAGCACGGACGGGAACGATCGGCCCCCGGAAAACAAAAAGCCCCCGCCATGCGGGGGCCGGACGTGATCGGCAATGCGTGGCGCGTCAGACCGCCTGGATATTCGCTGCCTGCTTGCCTTTCGGCCCGACTTTCACGTCGAATGAAACACGCTGGTTTTCCTTCAGCGTCTTGAAGCCGTCCATCCGGATTTCGGAAAAGTGCGCAAACAAATCTTCACCGCCATTGTCCGACGTAATAAAGCCAAAGCCTTTAGCATCGTTAAACCATTTCACGATACCGGTATCCATGTCTTCGTTCCCCACTCGTTTAGATCAAAAAAGCTATTTTTATAGCCGTTTCCCGAAATCCCGAAACATTGCGCCAGCACCCGCACCAGCACGCCGCCCGAGGACGGAGTGCTGACTTTATAAATTGGACAATCCGGGTGCGTCAAGAAAATTTTTGACGACCTCTTTATCAAAAAAGCGCTAATGCCATTGGAATCGGTACACCATCGCCTTTTATTAATTGATTCGCATCATAAACCTGTCAATATTACCGGGATCGGATCATCAATAATCTCGACCATGAAAATCCTACCGGGGACAAATCGACTCGGTAAAATCCTCGGGGTTTTTTCCGGGTTGCGGAAATCCGGGGACGTTGCGATGCTGATGTAACGCCGAAAGGAAGGAGAAGGTCATGTGGCTGGACGGAATCAAGCGCTTCGCGAGCCGGCTCGGACGCGTACGTCGCAAGTCCCGCGCCCTGGCCGAGTCTGCTCGCGAAGCGCCGTGCGACACCGAGTTCGATACGACGTGGCATGGCGATCACTGGCAGAACCTGCTCGCATCGCCGCTGGACGCACGTCACTACGTGATGGAAGACTGGACCTATACGCCGCCGCACACCGAAACCGAGGAAGTTGCGCCGACGGGCAAGCGCAAGAAGCGACGCTCGTACGCGCAATAGCACACGGAAAGCGGGCAAAAAAAAGCGCGACTGGGAAGTCGCGCCGACAAAGGTTTGGAGATCTTTTCCGTCAACGAAAAAGTCTGCTTCGGAAAGCAGAGATCGCAGTATAGCGAGAGAACAACCTTTCATTAGCCATGCTCCACACAAACCTCTATTGCCGAAGCGTCAATAATCGCGCTAACGCCTCCGAGGTCCTTCGTTGAGCGTCTGTCGCGATCGCGCAACGCCCACTACGCACTCCTGATTGCCTCCCCCGTTCGCTGCGCTGCCGCAAAACCTTGATGGACATGGGTTCCAGCGCGCCCATCCATTTTTGCGCATTCCAGAATACTGTATTGCTTAAAG
Organism: Burkholderia sp. MS455; assembly: GCF_016899445.1. Taxonomy (NCBI): domain Bacteria; kingdom Pseudomonadati; phylum Pseudomonadota; class Betaproteobacteria; order Burkholderiales; family Burkholderiaceae; genus Burkholderia; species Burkholderia sp. MS455. The sequence goes on along the minus strand of NZ_CP041779.1, from coordinate 988,448 downwards.
CAGTTTTCCTTCGCACCCGGCCCGCTCCGTACACTGCAAGTGGATTTCCGACAAGGGCTCCCATGCCCACTAATTCGGCGTCGCAACGATTTGCCGCCGCCGATGCCCGCAGCAGGTTCGATCGATATCATCCTGTTTGGAGACAAATCCATGAAAAAGACCCTGATCGCCGCCGCCTTGTCGGGCGCGTTCGCGACCGTCGCCCATGCGCAAAGCAGCGTCACGCTATACGGACTGATCGACGCCGGCATTACCTACACGAACAACCAGCACGGCCACAGCGCCTGGCAGGAAACGAGCGGCTCGATCAACGGCAGCCGCTGGGGCCTGCGCGGCACCGAGGATCTCGGCGGCGGCCTGAAAGCAATCTTCACGTTGGAAAACGGCTTCGGCATCAACAACGGCACGCTGAAGCAGAACGGCCGCGAATTCGGCCGGCAAGCGTTCGTCGGCCTCGCGCACGACAGCTACGGCTCGCTGACCCTTGGCCGCCAGTACGACAGCGTCGTCGACTATCTCGGGCCGCTGTCGCTGACCGGCACGCAGTACGGCGGCACCCAGTTCGCGCATCCGTTCGACAACGACAACCTGAACAACTCGTTCCGGATCAACAACTCGGTCAAGTACCAGAGCGCGAACTACAACGGGCTGAAGTTCGGCGCGTTGTACGGCTTCTCGAATTCGTCCAGCTTCTCGAACAACCGCGCGTACAGCGTCGGCGCGTCGTACAGCTTCATGGGCTTCAACGTCGCGGCCGCGTACATGCAGTTGAACAACAACATCAATTCGCTGGCGCTCGCGGCAACCGATCCGGGCGCGGTCGCCGGCGACTGGACCTTCGCGGCCAGCCGCCAGCGCACCTGGGGCGGGGGCCTCAACTACACGTTCGGGCCGGCGACCGCGGGCTTCGTGTTCACGCAGACGCGCCTGACCAATTCGGCCGGCATCAGCGCGGGCCAATCCGGCGTGTCGGGCGGCATTCCGCTGGCGGGCGGCACCCGCTTCAACAACTACGAACTGAACGGCCGCTACGCGCTCACGCCGGCGCTGTCGCTCGCGGGCTCGTACACGTACACCGACGGCCGTCTCGACGGCCAGAAGCCGAGCTGGCACCAGTTCAACCTGCAGGCCGACTATGCGCTGTCGAAGCGCACCGACGTCTACCTGCAGGGCGAATACCAGCGGGTACTGGCAGACGGCCTGCCGATCGGCGCCAACATCAACGGGCTGGGTGCCGCATCGTCGACCAACAAGCAGATCGCGGTGACGACCGGCCTGCGCCATCGCTTCTGAGCGACCGGCGCATCGGCTTCGCGCCGGATGACGAAGCGCCCCGCCGGGGCGCTTTTTCTTTGCCGGAATACGTGGGCCGCCGCTCAGGCGCCCGGTGCCGGATAGCGAACGTCGAGTATGTCGATCGGCTGCGGGCCGGCCGGCGTCATCAGCGTAACGGTATCGCCGATCTTCGCCTTGATCAGCGCACGCGCGACCGGCGAAATCCAGCTGACGCAGCCGCGGTCGAGATCGACCTCGTCGATCCCGACGATCGTGACCGTGTGGTCCTCGCCGTCCGGCGTCTCGTAATCGACCGTTGCGCCGAAGAACACCTGGTCGACATTCTCCTGACGACTCGCGTCGACGACTTCGGCGAGATCGAGCCGCTTCGTCAGGAAGCGGATGCGGCGATCGATCTCGCGAAGCCGCCGCTTGCCATAGATGTAGTCGCCGTTCTCCGACCGGTCGCCATTCGACGCGGCCCACGACACGAGCCGCACGACCTCGGGGCGCTCGACGTCGATCAGGTTCAGCAACTCATCCCGCAGCCGCTTGTGGCCGGCCGGCGTGATGTAGTTCTTCGCGCCCGCGGGGATCGCGGGTTGAGCCTGGTCGAGATCGTCGTCGTCACCGTCCGACTCTTTGACAAACGCCTTGTTCATGATGCAGATTCAACACGTGGATGACTGATGCTCCAAGGGTACACGAAGGGCGCCCCGCCAAGGTCGCGCCGCGTAATTCGCGAATAAGGCTTCCCTTTTTATACAACCCTGCTATAATTTCGCTTCTGCGTGCGGCTGTAGCTCAGTTGGATAGAGTACTTGGCTACGAACCAAGGGGTCGTGGGTTCGAATCCTGCCAGCCGCGCCACCTTTTCGAGGGCCTTCCAAACCGAAGGCCCTTTCAGTTCGAAGTAGTAGTGTTTTGTTTTGCGTGCGGCTGTAGCTCAGTTGGATAGAGTACTTGGCTACGAACCAAGGGGTCGTGGGTTCGAATCCTGCCAGCCGCGCCACCTTTTTGGGGGCCTTCCCATCGCAGAAGGTTCCGACAGTTGAAGCAGTACCGTTTTGCGTGCGGCTGTAGCTCAGTTGGATAGAGTACTTGGCTACGAACCAAGGGGTCGTGGGTTCGAATCCTGCCAGCCGCGCCACCTTAAAAGGGCTTTCCTCCGGGAAGGCCCTTTTTCTTTTCTGTCTCCCCTCTCCCGTCGCTCGCGCCCCGATTTGCGAGCGCCCGACGCGCTTCGGAAGAGCGCCGGCAAGGCCGCACCTTCGCTCCACAACGCACATGAAAACGGCGGCCATCAGCCGCCGTTGAACGATCGCCCTCGAGGGTACGCGTCAATAATCCTGCCGCTCGCGTTCGATGCGCATGCCGCCGTCGTGGCGCGCATGCGCGCCGTCGTCGGTCGAGCGCTCGCGCATGATCCGCATCACGTCCGGATTGGTTCGCACGCGCCGCATCACGTTCGCGAGATGCACGCGATCGCTGACCTGGATCACGAAACGCAGCACCGTCGATTCGTGCGTCAGATCCTCGTCCATCGCGATATGGACGATGTTCGCGTCGGCCGACGTGATGTCCGCCGCGACGCGCGCAAAGATGCCCTTCGTGTTCTTCACGAGCGCCTTCACCGCCACATCGAACAGTCGGCCCGGCTGCGGCGCCCATTCGACGTCGATCCAGCGGCCCGGATCGCGGCGATGGATGCGCTGCGCGACGCGGCAATCGGTCGTATGAATCGCCATCCCCAGGCCGATGCCGATGTAGCCCATGATCGCGTCGCCCGGAATCGGCCGGCAGCATGCCGACAACTGCACGGACATCCCCTCAGTACCGGTAATCACGACCGGCGGCGCATGATGCGCCGGATGCCGCTCGGACTTCGGCAGGTCGTCGTCCGCATCGCGGCCGCTCATCAACACCTCGATGCGCTTGGCCATCACCGCGGCAACGCGGCGGCCGAGGCCGATGTCCGCGAAAATTTCCTGACGGCTCTTGTTGCCCGTCCACTGCACGAGCTTTTCCCACACCTCCGGCGCAACGTCGGCCAGCGCGAGACCATAGCCCTTCAGGCTCTGGTCGACGAGCCGCTCGCCGAGCTGCACGGATTCGTTCAGGCGCATCGTCTTCAGGTAGTGACGAATCGCCGAGCGCGCCTTGCCGGTACGCACGAAGCCGAGCCACGCGGGGTTCGGCTTCGAGTACGGCGCGGTGATCACCTCGACGATGTCGCCGCTCTTCAGCTCGGTGCGCAGCGGCAGCAGCTCGTTGTTGATCTTCACGGCGACGCACTGGTTGCCGAGATCGCTGTGGATCGAATAGGCGAAATCGAGCGCCGTCGCGCCGCGCGGCAGCGCCATGATCTTCGATTTCGGCGTGAACACGTAGACCGCGTCGGGGAACAGGTCGATCTTCACGTGCTCGAGGAATTCGCTCGAATCGCCGGCTTCGCTCTGGATGTCGAGCAACGACTTCAGCCACTGGTGCGCGCGCTTCTGCACGTCGCTGAGATCCGCACTGCCGTTCTTGTACAGCCAGTGCGCGGCGACCCCCGCCTCGGCAATCTCGTGCATCTTGCGCGTGCGCACCTGGAACTCGATCGGTGCGCCGAACGGGCCGACGAGCGTCGTGTGCAGCGACTGATAGCCGTTGATCTTCGGGATCGCGATGTAGTCCTTGAACTTGCCGGGCACCGGCTTGTACAGCGAGTGCAGCGCGCCGATGCACGTGTAGCAGTCGAGCGGGCTGTCGACGACGACGCGAAAGCCGTACACGTCGAGTACCTGCGAGAACGACAGCTGCTTGTCGCGCATCTTGCGGTAGACGCTGTAGATCGTCTTTTCGCGGCCGGTGATCTCGGCGTCGATCTTCGCGTCGGCCATCGCGCGCTGCGCGGCCTCGAGGATCTTGCTGATCACTTCGCGGCGGTTGCCGCGCGCGGCCTTCACGGCCTTCTCGAGCGTCGCGTAGCGATGCGGGTTGAAGTTCGCGAAGCTCATGTCCTGCAGCTCGCGATACGTGTTGTTCAACCCGAGCCGGTGCGCGATCGGCGCGTAGATGTCGAGCGTTTCCCGCGCGACGCGGCGGCGCTTTTCCATCGGCACCGCGCCGAGCGTGCGCATGTTGTGCAGGCGGTCGGCGAGCTTGACGAGAATGACCCGCACGTCGCGCGCCATCGCGAGCAGCATCTTGCGGAAGTTTTCCGCCTGCGCTTCCTCGCGGCTGCGAAATTCCATCTTGTCGAGCTTCGACAGGCCGTCGACCAGTTCGGCGACCTTCGGGCCGAACCGTTCGGCCAGCTCGTTCTTGGTCACGCCCTGATCTTCCATCACGTCGTGCAGCAGCGCGGCCATCACGGCCTGCGCGTCGAGCTTCCAGCCGGCGCAGATTTCCGCGACGGCGACGGGATGGGTGATGTAGGGTTCGCCGCTCTGGCGGTATTGACCGAGGTGGGCTTCGTCGCTGAAGTGGAACGCCGCCTTGACCTCTTTGATTTCGTCCGGAGCGAGATACTCGGCAAGCGCGGCCGTCAGTTTCGCGATCGAAACGACGCCATGCTTGCGCGGCTGCTCCGGAGTGGCGGTCGGCCCGAACAGATGCCGGAAGGACTGTTCGAGGACCGCGTCGATGTACTGGCGCGCAGGCGACTGGGCCGTGGTTTCGGTGGTCGAATCCGCGGAGGCGGACGATGGGGTGGTGCTCATATTCGCCTCCAGGTCGAGTCGTTGCGCGCGTGGACTACATGGCTGGAACGGGCCGGATGCGCGTTACACCGGCACCTTCTTCAGCATCTCGACGCCGACCTGGCCGGCGGCGATCTCGCGCAGCGCGACGACGGTCGGCTTGTCGCGGCTTTCGATCTTCGGCGTATGGCCTTGCGCGAGCTGCCGCGCGCGATAGGTGGCGGCGAGCGCCAGTTCGAAGCGATTCGGGATTTGCTTCAGGCAGTCTTCGACGGTAATGCGAGCCATGGTGGTAATTCCTTCTGAATATAGTGCTTATTCTACCTTATGTCCCTCGTGCCCCGCGTCATTCCGCGTGGGGCAGATGGATGCCAAGCTCGATGAACAGCTCGGCGTGTCGCGCGTACTGCGAAGCAAAGCGCAGGCGCGTCGCCGCGACGATGCATTCGAGCTCCGCGAGCGCACGCTCGAAATTCTCGTTGATCACCACGTATTCCGCTTCTGACGCGTGCGCGATCTCGCTGCCGGCGGCAAGAAGACGCCGCGTGATCACGTTCGGCTCGTCCTGGCCGCGCTTCTTCAAACGCTCCTCGAGCGCGTCGAGCGACGGCGGCAGGATGAAGATGCCGACCGCGTTGCGGAACTGCTTCTTCACCTGCAATGCGCCCTGCCAGTCGATCTCGAGCAGCACATCGTGGCCGTTCTTCATCTGCTCTTCGATCCAGACGCGCGACGTGCCGTAGTAGTTGCCGTGCACTTCCGCGCTCTCGAGGAATTCGTGCGCCGCGTGACGCGTGCGGAAATCGTCGACGGTCGTGAAGTGGTAATGCCGGCCGTCCTGTTCGCCCGGGCGCGGCTTGCGCGTCGTGTACGAGATCGACAGGCAGATGTCGCTGTCCTTCGACAGCAGCGCATTCACGAGCGTCGACTTGCCGGCGCCCGACGGCGCGACGACCATGAACAGGTTGCCGGGATAGACGCCGCCGTGCAGCGAATGCGCGGCGTGGCCGTCGTGAGTGGATTCGATCATGTTGCGTTACTCCAGGTTTTGCACTTGCTCGCGCATCTGCTCGATCAACAGCTTGAGCGCCATCGACGCGTCGGCGAGTTCCTTCGCCGCCGCCTTCGAGCCGAGCGTGTTCGCTTCGCGATTCAGCTCCTGCATCATGAAGTCGAGACGCTTGCCGACGCGGCCGCCCTTCTCGATCACATGACGCGTTTCGTTCAGGTGCGCGGTGAGCCGCGACAGCTCTTCCGCGATGTCGATCCGGATCCCGTACATCGTCACTTCCTGACGAATGCGTTCCGCGGCTTCCTCGCGCGTCACGATCGGCGCGCTGCCTTCGGGCGCCGCGATGCCGAGCGCTTCCTGCAGCCGCTCGACGATCTTCTGCTGATGCTTCGCGATCAGCTCCGGCACGAGCGGCGTGATGCGCGCGACGATCGCTTCCATCTCTGCGACGTTCGACAGCAGCATCGTCGCCAGTTGCGCGCCTTCGCGCGAACGCACGACGACGAGTTCGCCGATCGCTTCCTTGCCGCATGCGAGCACCGCGTCGCGGATCGCGTCGGCCGACACGCCGCTTTCCGCGATCACGCCGGGCCAGCGCAGGATCTCGCCCGCGCGCAGGCGGCCGACGCCCGGGAATGAGTCGAGCACCGCGCGCTCGAGATCGGCAAGCTGGCCGAGCGCCGACTGGTTCAACGCGCCCGCGCCGATGCTCTGTTCGCCGCGCTGCAGGTTGATGCGCACGTCGACCTTGCCGCGCGACAGCTTGTTCATCAGCATTTCGCGCAGCGCGGGTTCGCACGCGCGCACGTCGTCCGGCATCCGGAAATTCAGGTCGAGGAAGCGCGAGTTCACGGTGCGCAGTTCGACCGACACGCTGGTGCCGCCGTTGCCGGTGGCCGTTGCGAGTTCGCGCGTCGCGCTCGCGTAGCCCGTCATGCTGTAGATCATGGTTCGTCTCGCCGTCTGGTTGCCCTCGCGGGCGGGGATATGTCGAGGCGCCCGGCGCATCGGACAAGCGCGGGGCGGGAAGCGCGCATTATCCCATTTTTGCGGACCGCCCCGCCGGGCAAGCCCGCCGTTCGGCGCTAAAATCGGGGTTTCCTCTCCTTCCGCGATTCCCACATGACGTCCTCCCTTTCCCGCCCGAGCGGCCGCCGCGCCGACGAACTGCGCAAGGTCGCCCTCACGCGCCACTACACGAAACATGCGGAAGGCTCCGTGCTGGTCGAATTCGGCGATACCAAGGTGCTCTGCACCGCGAGCGTCGCCGAGCGCGTGCCCGAATTCCTGCGCGACCGCGGGCAAGGCTGGCTGACCGCCGAGTACGGGATGCTGCCGCGCGCGACGCACACACGCAGCGACCGCGAAGCCGCACGCGGCAAGCAGACGGGCCGCACGCAGGAAATTCAGCGCCTGATCGGCCGCGCGCTGCGCGCGGTGTTCGATCTCGAGGCGCTCGGCCCGCGCACGATCCACATCGACTGCGACGTGATCCAGGCCGACGGCGGCACGCGCACGGCGAGCATCACCGGCGCATTCGTCGCCGCGCACGACGCCGTGTCGAAGCTGATCGCGGCCGGCAAGCTCACGCGCTCGCCGCTCACCGACCACGTCGCCGCGATCTCGGTCGGCGTGTACGAAGGCGCACCGGTGCTCGACCTCGACTACGCGGAAGATTCGCGCTGCGACACCGACATGAACGTCGTGATGACGGGCGCCGGCGGCTTCGTCGAAGTCCAGGGCACGGCCGAAGGCGTGCCGTTCTCGCGCGCCGAGATGAACGCGCTGCTCGACCTCGCGCAGGGCGGGATCGCCGAGCTCGTGCAACTGCAGAAGGACGTCCTGGGCGCCGGCCATGCCTGACGATCGCACCATCGCGCCGCTGTCGCGCATCGTTCTCGCGTCGAACAACCCCGGCAAGCTGCGCGAATTCACCGCGCTGTTCTCGACGGTCGGCATCGAGATCGTCCCGCAGGGCGACCTTGCGGTGCCCGAGGCGGCCGAGCCGTTCGGCACGTTCATCGAGAACGCGCTGACGAAGGCGCGGCACGCGTCGCGGCTCACCGGGCTGCCGGCGATCGCCGACGATTCGGGCCTGTGCGTGCGCGTGCTGCGCGGCGCGCCGGGCGTCTATTCGGCGCGCTACGCGCAGCGCGCCGGCCGCGACAACGGCGACGCGGCGAACAACGCGTATCTCGTCGAGCAATTGCGCGGCGTCGACGACCGGCGCGCATACTATTGCTGCGTGCTCGCGCTCGTGCGCCATGCGGACGATCCCGAGCCGCTGTTCGCCGAGGGGCGCTGGGCCGGCGAGATCGTCGACGCGCCGCGCGGCGAGCATGGATTCGGCTACGACCCGTATTTCTACCTGCCGTCGCTCGGCGCGACGGCAGCCGAACTCGAGCCGGCCGTGAAGAACACGCACAGTCATCGCGCACTTGCGCTGAAGGCGTTGCTTGCGCGGCTCGCGGAGGAAGCATGACCGTGCCCGATACCCATCCGCTGCGGGAGGCCGCATGAGCCAAGCCGCGGAAACCGGCGCGCGCGTCGTGGCCACGTTCACGTCGCCCGGACAGGTGCGGCTCACGTCGCTGCCGCCGCTCGCGCTGTACGTGCATTTTCCGTGGTGCGTGCGCAAGTGCCCGTACTGCGATTTCAACTCGCACGAGTGGAAAGGCGAACGGTTCCCGGAAACCGAGTATCTCGACGCGCTGCGTGCCGATCTCGAGCAGGCGCTGCCGCTCGTGTGGGGACGGCAGGTGCATACCGTGTTCATCGGAGGCGGCACGCCGAGCCTGCTGTCGGCGGCCGGTCTCGACCGGATGCTGTCCGACGTGCGCGCGCTGCTGCCGCTCGACGCCGACGCCGAGATCACGCTCGAGGCGAATCCGGGCACGTTCGAGGCCGCGAAGTTCGCGCAGTTCCGCGCGAGCGGCGTGAACCGGCTGTCGGTCGGTATCCAGAGCTTCAACGAGGCGCACCTGAAGGCGCTCGGCCGGATTCACGACACCGCGCAGGCGCGCGCGGCCGTCGAGATCGCCGCGAAGAACTTCGACAACTTCAACCTCGACCTGATGTTCGCGCTGCCGAACCAGACGCTCGACGAATGCCGCACGGACATCGAGACCGCGCTGTCGTTCGCGCCGCCGCATCTGTCGCTGTATCACCTGACGCTCGAGCCGAACACGCTGTTCGCGAAGTTCCCGCCGGTCGTCCCCGACGACGACGCATCGGCCGACATGCAGGAATGGATCCACGCGCGCACGGCCGAGGCCGGCTACGGGCGCTACGAAGTTTCCGCTTACGCGAAGCCGAATCACCAGTGCAAGCACAACCTGAACTACTGGCGCTTCGGCGACTATCTCGGGATCGGCGCGGGCGCGCACACGAAGCTGTCGTTCCCGAACCGGATCCTGCGGCAGGCACGCTACAAGCATCCGGCGACCTTCATCGAGCAGGCGATGGCCGGCGCGGCCGTGCAGGAAGAGCGTGAAGTCGGCGCGCGCGACCTGCCGTTCGAGTTCATGCTGAACACGCTGCGGCTCGTCGAAGGCTTCCCCGTGCACAGCTTCGCCGAACGCACGGGCCTGCCGATGAGCACGATCGAACCGGCGCTGAAGGAGGCGGAACGGCGCGGGCTGATCACGCGCGATTTCACGCAGATCGCGCCGACGCCGCTCGGCCAGCGTTTCCTCAACGACCTGCAGGAATTGTTCCTGCGCGACGATTGAAGCGATGCCGACTCCGGTCGACAGCGGCGGCATTTCGGTTACAATGCCGCCTCGCGTGGAAGCGTGGCCGAGCGGTTTAAGGCACTGGTCTTGAAAACCAGCGACGGGAAACTGTCCGTGAGTTCGAATCTCACCGCTTCCGCCAGGAAATTCGCCAAACCCCGTCCATTCGCTGAATGACGGGGTTTTTGTTTGTCCGCACGCCCCTGCCCCACGTTCCGGCGCATCGCGCCGGATGCCGTTACAATCCCGCGCTCCGATTCGCGAAACGGGAAACCCACGTCATGAAACCCTTCATCGTCTCGTCGCTCGTCGCCATGCTGGCTGCCGTCAGCACGCACGCTGCGGCCGACACCGCCTCCGGCAGCGGCGCACAGGCGTCGTGCGCGATCGCGTACGTGACCGGCGTCGGCGGCTCGCCGCGCGGCCTGAGCGAATACCTCGCGAGCCCGTCACCCTACAACTACCTGAAGGACAACGATCTCCAGTGCAAGGTGTCGGACGACGGTCGCACGTCGAACTGCACCGGCGTGACCTACCTCAGGAACGAACAGGTCAGCGTATACGACGATTCCGATCCGGCAACGCTGACCGTCGTGGCGCGCGTGGAGCTCGACCACGGCCAGAAGTACCCGGTGATCGTCGTCGTGCAGCGAAAGGACGCGCGCTGCAAACAGTGACGCAGCCATGCGCGCGAGCGTATCCGTCGAGGCGGAACATGCGCTCGCGGCGGCGCACAACCGAATCCGCGTAACGGCCGCTGTCTCGCCCGCCGGAAGCCTCCCGGCCCGCCCCGCGATCACCTAGAATTCGTTCAACACGGCGACACGACCGCCGCCGCGTACTCGATGCCGCACGCGCCACCCCTGCGCGCGGCACACGGAGATCGCCATGACCGAACTGTCGACACCGACGGATCACGTCGATTACGAAGGCTTCGAGATCCATGTCGTGCCGGCCGCCGCGCCCGGCAACGACACGCGCTACACGTACACCGGCTACGTGTGCCATCCAGGCGCGAATCCCGCGCTGCCCGGCCACGCAGTGCCGTTCCATGCGGACGGCGAGGAAAGCTTCGCGAGCGTCGACGAGGCGGTCCACGAAGCCGTGCACATCGGCAAGAGCATCATCGACGGCACGCACCCCGACCTGTCGGTGCTGTCGCTCGTCACGCACGGCTTCTGAAGCGGACGAACGACTTCGCATGTGATTGTGCGGACGTCGGTCGCGGTGCTGCATTCAGCGACCGCTGCGCGCAGCCGGACGATCGACGCGAGCCTGCGCGCAACTCGCGTGCCGCGCCTTTCAAGCTTTCAAACCTGCAACATGCGCGCGGCCGCAATGCGGGCCGGTCGGACGCGCTGCCACATGTCACGTCACATCGCTGCGCGCGGTGCGGCGTCCGGACGTCATCATCAGCGATTGCAACGTCTCGCATCGCGCGTTATGCGTTTCTCCCGATATCGGCTTGCGTGCGTACGCCTATCATTTTTTTATAGTCACTTCTGGCTATCTCCCATGCGCCCCGTTCTTACTCCGCGCGTCGACCGGCTGCGTGCTGCTGCGCTGGCCGTCGTCGCCATGCTTGCCGCATGCACGATCACGCCGCCGCCGTCGCTGCACCCGGTCCTGACGATTCCGTCGATCACGCGTAGCGCGAGCCGCGCCCAGTATCGTGTCGAGATCGCGCAACGCGTTGCCGAACGCAATCCGTCCGGCGTACTGCACGGCACACCGCAGGCGATGCTCCGCTCGCTCGTCGTCGTCGCATTCACCGTCGATCGCAATGGCCGCCTCGTCAACGCCTCCGTCTATCGCAGCAACGGCGACAGCGAGGCGGAAGCGCTCGCGCTCGCGTCGCTGCGCCGCTCGGCGCCGCTGCCGGCGCCGCCGTCGCGACTGCTCGACGGCAACGGCCAGATCGAAATGATGGAAGGCTGGCTCTTCAACGACGACGGCCACTTCCAGTTGCAAAGCACTGCGTCCGCGCAGGCGCAATCGCTCGACTGACCGCCCGCCGCGCCGCGATTGCCGGTGTGCGGCGGCGCTGGCTATAATTTTCCGCAATCGCGCGGCCATCACGCCGCGCGCGCGTTCGCGCGCCCCACCCGGCATGCGAGCCGACCACGCCGGCACCGGGCGGCGGCGACATACCCGTCTCCATCGTCGACCGGCGGGTGACGTTCGCGCCACGGCGCGCGTCCACGCCGCCACCGCATCATCCGCTCGGCTGCCCATCGGCAGACGTCCGCCTGCCCGAGCGCACGCACAGCCGACCGCCCCAACGACAAAACGGAGACATCCATGTCCGCATCCCCCCCGGCCGTTGCACACGCAACCGGCTCGGCCGGCGCCGTCAGCCACCGGCGCATCGTGTTCGCGAGCTTCATCGGCACCGCGATCGAGTTCTACGATTTCTACGTGTACGCGACGGCCGCCGCGCTCGTCATCGGCCCCGTATTCTTCCCGCACGGCTCCGCGACCGCGCAGGCGCTGTCCGCATTCGTCACGTTCGGCATCGCGTTCATTGCGCGCCCGATCGGCTCGTTTCTGTTCGGGCATTTCGGCGACCGCATCGGCCGCAAATCGACGCTCGTCGCGTCGCTGCTCGTGATGGGCGTGTCCACCACCGCGATCGGCTTCGTGCCCGGCTACGACGCGATCGGCACGCTCGCGCCGGTGCTGCTGTGCGTGCTGCGCTTCGGCCAGGGGATCGGCCTCGGCGGCGAATGGGGCGGCGCGGCGCTGCTTGCGACCGAGCACGCGCCGCAGGGCAAGCGCGGCTGGTTCGGGATGTTCCCGCAGCTCGGGCCCTCGGTCGGCTTCCTGATGTCGAACGGGCTGTTCTTCGCGCTCGCGCTGTCGCTGTCCGACGAGCAGTTCCGCGGCTGGGGGTGGCGCATCCCGTTCCTGGTCAGCGCGGTGCTCGTCGCGCTCGGCCTGTATGTGCGGCTCAAGATCACCGAAACGCCCGCGTTCCAGGCAGCGCTCGACCGCAACGAGCGCGTGCGCGTGCCGGTCGCGACGCTCGTCACGCAACACTGGCAGCCGACGCTGCTCGGCGCGCTCGCGATGGTCGTCTGCTACACGCTGTTCTATATCTCGACAGTGTTCTCGCTGTCGTACGGCGTGTCGGCGCTGCATATTCCGCGCCAAAGCTTCCTCGGCCTGCTGTGTTTCGCGGTCGTGTTCATGGGGCTCGCGACGCCGCTTTCCGCGTGGGCATCGGACCGTTTCGGCCGCAAGCCGGTGCTCGTCGCCGGTGCAATCGCCGCGCTGCTGTCGGGTTTCGCGATGGAACCGCTGCTCGGCAGCGGCTCGATGCCGCTCGTCGCGCTGTTCCTGACGATCGAACTGTTCCTGATGGGCGTGACGTTCGCGCCGATGGGCGCGTTGCTGCCGGAACTGTTCCCGACCAACGTCCGCTACACGGGCGCAGGCGTCGCGTACAACCTCGGCGGGATTCTCGGCGCGTCGATCGCGCCGTATATCGCGCAACTGCTGGCTGCGCGCGGCGGGCTGTCGTGGGTCGGCGGCTACGTATCGGTCGCGGCGGCGATCAGCCTGGTCGGCGTGCTGCTGATGCGCGAAACGCGCGACGCGTCGCTCGTGTGAGACTCCGGGGCGGCCCGGGTTGTGCGGCGGCCGGCGCTACCTATACTCGATCCTGGGCGCGCCGCAGCGCGCCCCCGGGATCCCGCCCCGAAGGAGCCGCGCCATGAACATCCGCCTCGGCAATGCCGATCTCGTCCTGATCCTCGCGCTCGCGCTGGGTGGCGCGCTGCTGCTCGCGCTGCGCTTCCGGCCGAAGACATGGCGCGGCCTCGTGTTCGAGGCGCTGCTGGCGAATCTGGCGGCCATCGCCGCCGTCATCACGGTCGAGGCGCTGCTGGCCTGAACCGGCCCGCCCCGCTGCGTCAGGCGGTCAGCCGCGCGCGCAGCGCGCCATACGCGGGGTCGACCGTATCGATCGCGTCGAGCGCCTGCTCGACGGACGGGATCGTGCCCGGCTCGCCGATCGACAGTGCATTCGGTGCGCCGCCGATGCCGCAATGGTGACGCGACGTCGCGACGAAAATCATCACGGCCGGCCGCTGCAGCGCGTGCGCCATATGCACGAACCCCGTATCGACCCCCACCACGAGCGCGGCCCGGCCGAGCGCCGCGCCGAGTTCGCGCACGGTCATCGCGGGCAGCACGATCGCGCCCGGCGCGCGCGCGGCGATGTCCTGCGCATCGTCATGCTCGGCAGCCGATCCCCACGGCACCAGCACGCGCACGCCACGCGCCATCATCTGCGTGGCGAGCGCGGCCCAGTGGTCGGCCGGCCATTTCTTGTCGGGATTGGACGTCGCATGGAACAGCAGCATGAACGGCGCGCCGTCGGTCACGGCGGCCGGCAGGCTCGCGTCCTGCGGCGCGACGATGCCGTACGTGGCGACGCCTTCGGGCACGTAGCCGAGCGCCTCGCCGGCGCTCACGCGCATCCCGTGCCATGCGTCGCAGTCCGGCCGCGGGCCGAAGCGATGCGAATACGCGAAGCGTGCGCCCGTTTCGCCGAGATCCTGAGTCTGGTAGCCGACGCGGCGCGCGGCGCGCGCCAGCGCCGAAATGATCGCGCTCTTGTAGACGCCGTGCAGGTCGATGACGGCATCGTAACGGTGCGCACGCAACGCACCGATCGACGCCGAGATCGCCTTCAGGTCGCCGGCATTCCGGAGTTTCTTGAAGCGTCGCAGCGGCGCGCACAGGACGGCGCTCACGCCCGGATGCCAGCGCACGACCTCGGCGCACGATTCGTCGACGGCCCAGTCGACCGTCACGCCGGGAAAGGCGCGATGCAGGTCCGCGACGACGGGCAGGGTCTGGACGACGTCGCCGAGCGACGTCACTTTTACGATGAGGATGCGTTTCACGATATGTGGGGATTGACGACCATTTCGGCATGCTAGCGACGGTTGCCGCGCGCGAACATTACTTCAACATTACATTTGTAACAAAATGCATCAAGCTTGCGAAACGCTGTCGCCCGCGGCGTGGCTCCGGTTCCTTCTTATAATGCGGTCTTTGCCTTCCGGCCCGCGCCGATGCCACGCCCCGCCCTTCCCGCGCTGTTTCCTGCTCTCACCCGCCGCTCGCTGCGAATCTGGCGCCAGTATGGCGTTTTCTGGCTCGGCGCGATCGTCGTCGGCCTCGCGGCCGTGCTCTACGCGCGGCTGATCGACTGGGGCTACGAGACGTTCCGCACGATGCGCGATCATGCCACGTGGCTGCCGCTGCTGCTGACGCCGGCGATCGCCGCCCTGTCGGTATGGATCACGCGCCGGTTCTTCCGCGGCGCCGAGGGCAGCGGCATCCCGCAGGTGATCGCAACGCTGCATGCGCGCCCGAGTGCATTCGGCGCCCGGCTGCTGACGCTGCGCATCCTGTTCGGCAAGGTGCTGGTCTCGTTCCTGGGCATCCTGGGCGGCTTCACGATCGGCCGCGAGGGGCCGACCGTGCAGGTCGGCGCGGCGCTGATGTTCAACCTGCGGCGCTTCTACCCGCGCTCGAACGCGCAGATCGAACGCCAGCTGGTGCTGGCCGGCGCGGCAGCCGGGCTGTCGGCCGCATTCAATACGCCGCTCGCCGGAATCGTGTTCGCGATCGAGGAGCTGACCCGCAGCTTCTCCGCGCGCGCGAGCGGCGTGCTGATCACCGCGATCATCCTCGCCGGCGTCGTCGCGCTCGGCCTGAACGGCAACTACACGTATTTCGGCACGATCGATGCCGGCCTCCATTTTCCGAAGCTGCTGGCGCTCGCGGTGCTGGTCACCGCGATCGTGACGGGCATCGCGGGCGGCCTGTTCTGCTGGCTGCTGCTCAACACGGGGCGCTGGCTGCCCGCGCAACTGCTCGGCCTGTATCGCGAGCGACCGATCGCGTTTGCCGCGCTGTGCGGCTTCGCGATCGCCGTCGTCGGCCTCGTGTCGGGCGGCACGACGTTCGGCAGTGGCTACGCCGAGGCGCGCGGCCTGCTCGACGGCCGCGAGCAGTTGTCGGTGTTCTACCCGTTCCTGAAAATGGTGTCGATGGTCGCGTCGTACCTGCCGGGCATCCCGGGCGGGATCTTCGCGCCGTCGCTGTCGATCGGCGCCGGGTTCGGCAACCTGCTGCACGTCGTGTTCGGCAACATGAGCCTGCCGATGTTGATCGCGCTCGCGATGGTCGGCTATCTTGCGGCCGTCACGCAGTCGCCGATCACGTCGTTCGTGATCGTGATGGAGATGATCAACGGCCACGCGCTCGTGATTTCGCTGATGGCCACCGCGCTGGTGTCGAGCCGCGTGTCGCGCTTTTTCGCGCCGCCGCTCTACGAAACGCTCGCCCAGCGCTATCTCGCGCCGCCCGTTGCGGCCGCGGAACCGGCCGCGGCCGCCGCGGCGGGTGCCGCGACGACGACCGGCGTCACCGAGCCGCAGGATGCGACCGCCGCGCCCGCCGATCCGCTCGACACGCTGCGCGACGAAGGCAGCGACGCGCCGGCCGCCGCTGCGCCGGGCGAACACGCGGCACACGCGGCGGCGGCGCACGACGCTGGGCCGGCTGCGCCCGGCACGCACGACCCGGCGCAGCCCGGCCCGCGCGACGCTCAGTAAATCACGACGGGTGCCGGCCGGTAGTAGACGGGCCGCGCCGGCACGACGATGCACCCGGCCAGCGTGATCGCGACGAGCGCGATGGCGATTGCGGTTCTTTTCATCACGCGCCTCCGTCACGCCCAGTGGCCGCGGGTCCAGAACCAGTTCGGACCCCGCTGATCCCAGTGGCCCGGCACCCAGTGCATGCCGACGCGCTCGGCTTCCCAGTGACCTCCGATCCACTCGTAGCGCCCATGATCCCAGTGCCAGTGACCGCGCTCCCACACATAGCCCACCCGCGCCGTCGGCAGGACCTCGTAACGCACGGGCGGCGGCGCATTCGGCGCGACGACGACGATTTCCTCGGTGCGCACGGCGACCGGCTCGGCGACGACCACGCGGCCCTGCGGCACGATCACGGGTGCGCCGACGAGAATCTCGTCCGCATGCGCGGCAAACGGCGCGGCGACGGCTGACAGGCCCGCGGCAAACAGCGCGAGCGAAACGATACGACGGTGAACGGTAGAGACAGCCATCACAACCTCCTGGTTGAACAAGTAACGCAAAGCGTATTCGTTCAATGCGGGAGGACCGATAACGGCCGACAGACGCGTTGTTACGGCGTGCCCGAAAGTGCAACAGGGCGTAAGACGCGCACGGCGGCGGGTGCCGCCGTGCGGAGGGACAGGCAAGCGTCAGGCTTGCGGAATCTCGATCTTCACTTCAAGGACTTCGAGATCGTCCTGGCGCTCGAGGCTCACGCGGATGTCATCGTCCGAAATATGGACGTACTTCGAGATGACCGCGACGAGCTCCTTCTGCAGCGCCGGCAGGTAGTCGGCCGGCGGCCGGCCGCCGACCCGTTCGTGCGCGATGATGAGCTGCAGGCGCTCCTTCGCGACCGATGCGGACTTCTTCTTCTCGCCGAGGAGAAACGAAAGGATGGACATGGGCGGCCTCCGTTACTTGCTGCCGAAGAGGCGCTGCAGCAGGCCCGGCTTCTGGTAATCGGTGAAGCGCAGCGGCTTGTCCTCGCCGAGGAAGCGCGCGACGACGTCCTTGTACGCTTCGGCGACGTCGGTGCCGTCGATGTGCACGGCCGGCAGCCCCTGGTTCGACGCGTGCAGCACGGCTTCCGACTCGGGCACCACGCCGATCAGCTTGATGCGCAGGATCTCGCTGATGTCCTCGAGCGACAGCATCTCGCCTTCGCTCACGCGCTTCGGGCTGTAGCGCGTGATCAGCAGGTGCTCCTTGATCGGATCCTTGCCTTCGGTCGCGCGCTTCGTCTTCGACGACAGGATGCCGAGAATGCGGTCCGAGTCGCGCACCGACGACACTTCCGGGTTCGTGACGATCAGCGCTTCGTCCGCGAAGTACATCGCGTGCAGCGCGCCGGCCTCGATGCCGGCCGGCGAATCGCAGACGATGTATTCGAAGTCCATCGCGACCAGGTCGTTCAGCACCTTCTCGACACCGTCGCGCGTCAGCGCATCCTTGTCGCGCGTCTGCGACGCCGGCAGGATGAACAGGTTCTCGCACTTCTTGTCCTTGATCAGCGCCTGGTTCAGGTTCGCTTCGCCCTGGATCACGTTCACGAGGTCGTACACCACGCGGCGCTCGCAGCCCATGATGAGATCGAGGTTGCGCAGGCCGACGTCGAAGTCGATCACGGCCGTCTTGTGGCCGCGCAGCGCGATACCGGACGCAAAGCTCGCGCTCGTCGTCGTCTTGCCCACGCCGCCCTTGCCCGAGGTCACCACGATGATTTTTGCCATTTACCCAATACCCTGTGTTCGTCAATGAGAGCCGATCGATCCGGCGCGCACCGCGTGAATTACGTCAGGCGCAGCGGTTCGATCATCAGTTTTTCCTCTTCGAGCCGGATCTGCACCGCTTTGCCCAGTACTTCGGCAGGCAACGGGTTCTCGGTTGTTCGATAGATACCCGCGATCGAAATCAGTTCCGGTTCGAGACACGTGCAGAAAATGCGCGCGTCGTGATTGCCGTGCACGCCCGCGAGTGCGCGGCCGCGCAACGGCGCGTAGATGTGGATATTGCCTTCCGCGATGATCTCCGCGCCGTGACTGACCGGCGCGAGCACCACGAGGTCTCCTTTCGCGTAAATCTGCTGCCCCGAACGCAACGGCCGGTCGATCACGAGCGTCTGGCCGCCCGTCTGGTTCGACGCCGGCGCCGGCTCGGACGCCTGCTCGGGCGCCGCCGCGGCGGCTGCGGCGACGACCGCCTCGGCGACCGGCGACGCTTCCGAGCCCTCGGCCGGCTTCGCGGCCGGCGCGCGGCGATCGCGCGCCTCGAGCAACGGCAGGCCGCCTTCCGCCGCCCAGCCCTGCGTTGCCGATGCGACCACGCCCACCGGACGCATCCGCACGTCGTTCAGCATCTGGCGGATATCGGCGAGCGCGACGCGCTCGCCCTCCGCCAGGCGGCGGACGTCGATCGCGACGACATCGTCGGCAAAAAACTCGGGAGTCGCTTCGAAGCGCTTGACCAGTTCGGCACGCAACGCGTCGAGATCGGTCGTCTTCACGGTGAACAGCAACGTATCGACCGATCCGCTGCGCAGCTCGAAGAATGGCGATTTTTTAAGCGACATGGACACTCTGCAAAAATTTTTTGCGTATTTTACAGGCGTCCACGCGCGCGGCCATTATTTTTGGGACACCGGGTTGCGATGGCCCGGGCGGGCGCGCAACCGGCAGATGGGCAGGCAGGCGGGCGACCAGACCTTCATCGCGCCGCGCGGGCGTCACGTCAGTGCTTCACTTGCGACACGAACAGCGATTTCATCGCGCCGGGCATCCGCGCGATCGGCGCGTGTTCGCCGGTGTTGCCGAAACCTGCGCGCTCGTAGAAACGGATCGCGTTGCGGTTCGCATCGGCGATCCATGCATAGACCTCCCGGGCGCCGCGCTCGGCGAGCCACGCGGTGGCCGTTTCCAGCAGCAGCACGCCGCCGCGCAGGTGACGTACCGCGTGCGCGACCCACAGCTCGCTGACGAACGCACGCCGGTCGGGCGTGTTGTCGAAATACGCGCCGATCATGCCGGCCGGATGGCCTTCGGTGTACAGCAGGAAAGTCGTCGACTCGTCGGACACGGCACGCTGCGCGGCAATCGCCGACGCTGCGTCCGTTTCGACGTTCAGCAATTCGGCCTCCGGCGCTTCGCCGGGCGCGTAGGGCTCACGCAGCGACGCGGCGCGGAGTTCGCGATACACGCCGCCCTGGTCGGCAACGATACGACGAACGGTCAAGGTCGAACTCATGCAGGCACAGCCCCCTTCGGACAGCAAGCTAGTAGCTTCAACCGAAAGCGGGGCATGAGTCAAATCGTTATTTTCAAACGGCGGCGCGAATCGAAAGGCGACAGGCGTCGCCGCTGGCGGCGTGTACCAACCGGTGTGCAGATGCAGCATCGGCGTATCGACGCGTGTCGATGGACGGCAGCCGCGGCCTCTTCGTTCGACGCCTCGCTTCGTTCGCCTTGCGATACGCGGCAGACGCGTTTCGGGCGCTTTGCATCTCGTCCCGGAGGCTGTAATGATCCGTAACATATGTAGCCGAAACAGGTGCCCCGCCGATATCAGCCCCATTTTGCTTATTGCACCGCAACATTCGTTGCGAGCCCGCGGGGCGATACCCGCGCGCGCCACACTGCGCCAATCATCTGACAAACAAGCGGATCACGCGGGCTGATCCGGCCTCCCCGGCATGTTTCAATCGGCGCGTGCCGGCCCTTCCAGACATGCGTCGCACGCGCCCCTTCGTTTGGAGCCTCGCGCCTAGCGCCGGGGTTTGGAAAGCGTGTGCGCGGGTCGTATAACAGGCAGAACCGGACGACGATCCGGCGCCACCGCGCGTGTCGCGGGCCAACGAGGATTCGAACAACCGTGCATGCGGCCGCCCACCGGGCCGGCCGACTGGAGGGAGACATTGGCAATGACCGACGGATCGGCTTCGGGCTGGTCGGATGGCAAGCGATATCTGTGGCTGCTCGGCGCGCTGACGATCACGCTGCCGATCCTCTCCGCCCAGCTCGCGCTTTCGACGGGCCTTCACGTGTTCTGGTGGTTCGGCCCGCTGTTCGCGTTCGGCGTGATCCCGATCCTCGACACGCTGATCGGCGACGATCGCGACAATCCGCCCGAAGCCGTCGTGCCGCATCTCGAACGGGAGCGTTATTACCGGTTCATCGTCTATCTCGCGACGCTCGTCGAGTACGTCGCATTCTTCATGTGCGTATGGATCGTCGGCACGCACACGCTCGCGTGGTACGACTACGTCGGCTTCGCGCTGTCGCTCGGCGCCGCGACGGGCATCTCGATCAATACCGCGCACGAACTCGGGCACAAGACGAACCGCTTCGAACGCTGGCTCGCGAAGATCACGCTCGCGCCGGTCGCGTACGGCCACTTCCATGTCGAGCACAACCGCGGCCACCACGTGCGCGTCGCGACGGCCGAAGATCCGGCGAGCGCGCGCTACGGCGAGTCGTTCTGGGCGTTCCTGCCGCGCACCGTGACCGGCAGCATCCGCTCGGCGTGGCGGCTCGAAAAGGCTCGCCTCGAGCGGCTCGGGCATTCGCCGTGGACCTGGCGCAACGAGGTGCTGCACGCGTGGGCGATGACCGTCGTCGTGTGGGGCATTGCGATCGCGATGGCCGGCAAAGTGGTGATCCCGTTCCTCGTGATCCAGGCCGTCTACGGCGCGTCGCTGCTCGAAGTCGTGAACTACGTCGAGCACTACGGGCTCGGCCGCCGCAGGCTGCCGAGCGGCCGCTACGAGCGCTGCACGCCGCAGCATTCGTGGAACAGCAATCACGTCGTCACCAACCTGTTCCTGTACCAGTTGCAGCGGCACGCCGACCATCACGCGAATCCGACGCGTTCGTACCAGGCGCTGCGCCACTTCGACGATTCGCCGCAACTGCCGGCCGGCTACGCGACGATGATCCTGTTTTCGCTTACGTGCCGCCGCTCTGGTATCGGGTGATGAATCCGCGCGTCGTCGCGCACTACGGCGGCGACATGGCGCAATCGAACATCAAGCCGTCGATTCGCGCCCGGGTGCTCGCGCAGTATCGGGCCGCGGCGTGATCGCGGATGGCGGGCAGATCGATGCACGCTCGCCACGGCGCGCACCGTTGAAAGCCGCCACGCCGGCATCCAGTTACGTTGGAGCCGGGTACGACGGCCGCGCCGTCACGCCATTTCCGGCAGCCTGAACACGGCCACCGCGTGCCGCAGCGCGCTCGCCTGCTCGGCCAGCGCCTGCGTCGCAGCCGTGGCCTGCTCGACGAGCGCCGCGTTGCGCTGTGTCGCTTCGTCCATCTGCGTGACCGCGACGTTCACCTGCTGGATGCCGCCGCTCTGCTCCTGCGACGCGGACGAGATCTCGCCGACGATCGTCGTGACGCGCTGCACCGCGCCGACGATCTCGTTTATCGATTCGCCCGCGCGGCCGATCAGCACGGCACCCTCGTCGACCCGCTGCGTCGATTGCTCGATGAGCCCCTTGATCTCCTTCGCGGCCGACGCGCTGCGCTGCGCGAGCGTGCGCACCTCGGCCGCGACGACCGCGAAGCCGCGCCCCAGCTCGCCCGCACGGGCCGCCTCGACGGCCGCGTTCAGCGCGAGGATGTTGGTCTGGAACGCGATGCCGTCGATCACCGCGATGATTTCGCCGACCTTTGCCGCGCTGTCGGCGATGCCGTTCATCGTGTGGATGGCATCCGTCATCACGCCGCCGCCCGCGGACGCGATATTCGACGCGTCGCGCGCAAGCTGCGCCGCGTGCTGCGCATGCTCGGCCGACTGGCGCACGATGCCCGTCAGTTCGGTCATGCTGGCCGCCGTCTCCTCGATCGACGCGGCCTGCGACTCGGTGCGCGACGACAGATCGTGATTGCCCGACGCGATCTGCGCGCTCGCCGTTGCGACGGCTTCGGCATGTGTCCGCACTTCGAGCACGACGCCCGACAGGCTCGTCTGCATCGTCTGAAGTGCACGCAGCAGATCGGCGATCTCGTCGCGGCCGGTTGCATCGACGTCGCGCGTCAGGTCGCCGCCGGCGACGGCCTGCGCACACGCCACCGCACGGTCGAGCGGACGCAGGATCGCGCGGCTGAACAGGTACGCGCCGACCATCGCGACACCGAGCACGACCAGCATCAGCGCGAGGCTCGCGGTAGTCGCGCGCTGCGCGTCCCGGCTCGCCTGCGCCGACACGGCGGCGCTCTCGTCGGCGATCGACTTCGCGGCCCGCTCCAGCAGCGCAGCCGGTTCGCGGTCGACGCCCGTGACGGCGGCATCGCCGGCCGATGGCTCGAAGCCGGCCGCCTTGAACGCGTCGAAGCCGCGCCGGTAGCCGTCGCCCATCGCCATGTGCGCACGCATGAACTGCTCGACGAGCGAGCGGCTGTCGCCGGGCGGCAACTGACGGACGAGCTGCGCAGCGAGCGAATCGACCGTCCGCTCGCGCGTCTGGAACGCCTGCCAGTACCGGTCGAGCTTGTCGGGCTGCTTGCCGCGCAGCAGCGTGTCCTTCCATTCCTGCACCTGCAGCTTGAACTGCACGAGCGTGGCCGATACGAGCCGTTCGTCGCCGACGTTCGTCTGCACGTCTTCGGCGAACGTATTGATCGATCGGTTGAGGATGTGGATGCCGTACAGCGCACCACCGAACATCAGCAACAGCGCAACGGCGAATGCGAGGGGAATCTTGTAGCTCAGCTTCATGGGACCTTCAATCGACGGGGGACGATGCGGCTCGGCACGGGCGCCGGCCGCCGCACCGTGTTAACGGCGCGGGACGCGAAGGCTTAAAACTGAGGAAAACGGCAAGGACCGGCAGCGCAGCGCTGACCGATCAGGTCGGATGTGTCGCATGCTGCCCGTCTGTCGCGGCAGTTCGAAACGAGGACAACGGTAAGCAGCGCGCATGCGAACAACGCGATGAATTCGGCGAGATCGTCATGCCGCCGCGTGCTCGCAAGGACGAACGGTACGGCGACCAGTTGCACGATGCTGCTGCGATAGGCGAACTCGAGCACAAGGTGCAGCTCGGCGTGCGTGCTCACCAGCGATACAGGTCGGGCCAGTGAAAGCCGGGCAATGCGTCGAACCGGACGAAATCGCCCACGATCGACGGCTGTGCTGGCGCGACGCATAGTGTCGTCGAGTGCCACGACAGCCCGGCTGAAGGCGGCAAGCGCGGCGATGCACAGGCCGATTCGCGCAATCGCCACGATCGTGCGCGCAGTTCGTCGCCATCGCATCGGCACGTCCGATGTGCCGATGGCCAAAACCGTTGCCACTGCACCGGCAATCGACACATCGCGCCACAGACCCAAAACGAAAAACCCCTTGATCCTTTCGGATCAAGGGGTTTCGTATTCTGGCGGAGAGGGTGGGATTCGAACCCACGGTACGGGGAAACCGTACGCCTGATTTCGAGTCAGGTACATTCGACCACTCTGCCACCTCTCCGTTTTACTGCACTTCCCGGTTGGTCATGTCCGGGAAAGAAAAGATTATAAAACGATCTTTTCTGAGCTGACAAGCCCTTTCCGCAATTTTTTTGCGAGGGCTTCGGCAGCCGATTTCACGACGCCTGTGCCGGCGCGTCGATCCGCTCCATGCCGCCCATGTACGGACGCAGCACTTCCGGCACCGTGACCGAGCCGTCGGCGTTCTGGTAGTTCTCCAACACCGCGACGAGCGTACGGCCGACCGCGAGACCCGAACCGTTCAGCGTATGCACGAGCTCGGGCTTGCCCTGCGCGTTGCGGAAACGCGCCTGCATCCGGCGCGCCTGGAACGCCTCGGTGTTCGAGCAGCTCGAGATCTCGCGATAGGTGTTCTGCGCGGGCAGCCACACCTCGAGGTCGAACGTCTTCGCGGCCGAGAAGCCCATGTCGCCCGTGCACAGCGTGATCACGCGGTACGGCAGACCAAGCTTCTGCAGGATCGCCTCCGCATGGCCGACCATCTCGTCGAGCGCCGCGTACGACGTTTCCGGCGCGACGACCTGCACCATCTCGACCTTGTCGAACTGATGCTGGCGGATCATCCCGCGCGTGTCGCGGCCGTACGAACCGGCTTCCGAGCGGAAGCACGGGGAATGCGCGGTCAGCTTGATCGGCAGCGCGGACGCGTCGACGATCGACTCGCGCACGGTGTTCGTCAACGAGATCTCGGACGTGGAGATCAGGTATTGCGTGACCGTATTCTCCGCGCCGCCCTTCTCGACCCTGAACATGTCGTCCGCGAACTTCGGCAACTGGCCCGTGCCGTAGAGGATCTCCGGGTTCACGATGTACGGTGTGTACGTCTCGGTATAGCCGTGCTGCTGCGTGTGCGTATCGATCATGAACTGCGCGAGTGCGCGGTGCAGGCGTGCGATCGGGCCGCGCAGCATCGTGAAGCGCGCGCCGGCGAGCTTCGCACCCGTCTCGAAATCGAGGCCGAGCGGCGTGCCGACATCGACGTGATCCTTCACCTCGAAGTCGAACTGGCGCGGCGTGCCCCAGCGGCGCGCCTCGACGTTGTCGGCTTCGTCGTTGCCGACCGGCACGCTTTCGTGCGCGACGTTCGGCATGCCCAGCATCAGGTCGGACAAGCGCGCCTGGATGTCGCCGAGCTTGGCTTCTCCCGCCTTCATCTCGTCGCCGATCCCGCCGACCTCGGCCATCACGGCCGACGTGTCCTCGCCCTTCCCCTTCATCGCGCCGATCTGCTTCGACAGGCTGTTGCGGCGCGCCTGGAGCTCTTCGGTGCGGGTCTGGATCGCGCGGCGTTCCGCTTCGAGTGCGGAGAACGCGGCGATGTCGAGGGTGTAGCCGCGATCGGCGAGGCGCTTGGCGACGCCGTCGAGGTCTTTGCGCAGCAACTGGATGTCGAGCATGGGAGGACTTGGAAAATCGTTGTGTGAGACGGGAATTCTAACGCACCGCGCGGCCGCCACGGCACCGGCCTGATGGACGATGCCCGAAAACGGCCGGTCGTGGCAGTATCGCCATACCGGCTTGCCTAAGCGGCCGGGGCGTCACATTGTGCCAAACCATTGCGGACGGCGAAACGCCTGCACCGGCCGCACGCAACGCGTCGTACGACGCACCCGCATCCGCATCACCGCCATTCAAGGAACCCGATGGCCATCGAACTGGACAAGGAAGTACGCGACCGCGCAATCGCATCGCTGCAACGTTATTTCACAGAAAACATGGACGAGCCGATCGGCAACATCCAGGCCGGCGCGCTGCTGCACTTCTTCGTCGAGGAGATTGCGCCCGCGATCTACAACCTCGCGATCGCCGACGCGCAGGAACGCCTGCAAGCACGGGTCGCCGAGCTCGACATCGACTGCCACGAAGAGCCGTTCGAGTACTGGAAGAAACAGCAGCCGGGCCGCAAGCGCTGACGCATCCGGAACCGCGCCGGCCGATCCGCGCGCTGCCCGTCAGTCCTTCTTGCCGGCCTCGCGGTCGAGTTCGCGCAGCCACGCGAGCTTGTCGGCGATCTTCGATTCGAGCCCGCGCGGCACCGGCTTGTACCAGTGCGGCTCGCGCACCCCGTCCGGCAGGTACGTTTCGCCGGCCGCATACGCGTTCGGTTCGTCGTGCGCGTAACGGTACGCGTGGCCGTAGCCGAGCTCCTTCATCAGCTTGGTCGGCGCGTTGCGCAGATGCACGGGCACCTCGCGCGACTTGTCCTGCTTCACGAACGCCATCGCCTGGTTGAACGCGTTGTAGCCGGCGTTGCTCTTCGCCGCGCACGCGAGATAGATCACCGCCTGCCCGAGCGCGAGTTCGCCTTCCGGCGAGCCGAGCCGCTCGTAGGTCTCGGCCGCGTCGTTCGCCATCTGCAGCGCGCGCGGATCGGCGAGGCCGATGTCTTCCCACGCCATCCGCACGATGCGCCGCGCGAGATACTTCGGATCCGCGCCGCCGTCGATCATCCGGCAGAACCAGTACAGCGCGCCGTCGGGGCTCGAACCGCGCACCGACTTGTGCAGCGCCGAGATCTGGTCGTAGAAGTTGTCGCCGCCCTTGTCGAAGCGCCGCGCGTTCAGCGTCATCGCGCTGCTGACGAATTCGGCGTCGATCGTCGCGATGCCGGCCGACGATGCCGCCGTCTGCGCCTGTTCGAGCAGGTTCAGGAAGCGCCGTGCGTCGCCGTCCGCATAACCGACCAGCGTATCGATCGCCTTGTCGTCGAACGCTAGGCCGTCGAGCGCGATTTCCTGCGCGCGCTTCAGCAACTGGCGCATCTCGTCGTCGTCCAGCGACTTCAGCACGTACACCTGCGCGCGCGACAACAAGGCCGAGTTGACCTCGAAGCTCGGGTTCTCGGTCGTCGCTCCAATGAAGGTCACGAGCCCCGACTCGACGAACGGCAGCAACGCATCCTGCTGCCCCTTGTTGAAGCGGTGGATCTCGTCGACGAACAGGATGGTGTGGCGGCCGGTGCGGTTCAGCGTGTCCTTCGCCTGCTCCATCGACTCGCGGATGTCCTTCACGCCGCCGAGCACCGCGGACAACGCAATGAACTCGCAGTCGAACGCGAGCGCGGTGAGCCGCGCGAGCGTCGTCTTGCCGACGCCGGGCGGCCCCCACAGGATCATCGAATGCGGCTTGCCCGATTCGAACGCGAGCCGCAGCGGCTTGCCTTCGCCCAGCAAATGCGTCTGGCCGATCACCTCGGCGAGTGTCTTCGGCCGCAGCGCCTCGGCGAGCGGCCGGCGCGGCTCGACTTGAAACAGGTCGGACATGAACCCTCGCTCCACATCAAACGATGGCGGCCGAACCGGCCGCCGGACCCGACATTATGACAGCCGCGCGACGGCGCCGCCGCGCCTGGTGCCCGGTGGCTCGCGCCTGGTGCCCGCGCCCGGAAACGACACGGGCCTGCCGTCGCCGGCAGGCCCGTGTCGTTTCCGGAAAAGCGGCGCGCGGCGCCGGTCAGCCGTTGATCACGTCGGCGCCCTTCGGCACGACGAACTTGAACGTATCGCCCTTCAGCGGCGGATTCGTCTGGATGTTCGTAAACGTCAGCAGCGTGACGTTGCCGAACACGTCATGCAGTTCCATCGCGGCGAGCGTGCCGTTCCGGAAGCCGATGCCGATTCGCTGGAACTGCGTGTCCTGCGCCTTCGGCAGCATCTCGAGCCATTCGATGCCGCCCTTCTCGCCGGCATCGCGCAGCGTGTAGCTCTTGTCGAGATCGTTGCTGCCGAACAGGATCGCGGCGGGGCTCGCGCCCAGCGCGCCGTTCAGCTTGCGCTCGGTGACCTGGTTCAGGTCGCGGTCGTACACATAGAGCTTGTCGCCGTCGGCCTGCAGCACCTGCTGGTACGGCTTCTGGTACGTCCAGATGAACTTGCCCGGCCGCGCGAACACGAACGTGCCGCTCGAATTGTCGGTGGGCTTCGGCGCGGCCTGCGCGGCGCTCGCGCCCT
Source organism: Burkholderia sp. MS455 (assembly GCF_016899445.1). NCBI lineage: Bacteria > Pseudomonadati > Pseudomonadota > Betaproteobacteria > Burkholderiales > Burkholderiaceae > Burkholderia > Burkholderia sp. MS455. Next base: position 960,645 of record NZ_CP041779.1, on the reverse strand, counting down.
TGGCCGGCGCCTTGACGATCTGTTGCGTGAAGTCGCCCTTCGCCGAACGCACCTGCGACACGAAGGCCTTCAGTTGCTCGGTGCCGCCCGCGAACGCGTGCGTCGCCGCGAGCATCAGCGATGCGCCGGCGAACGCCGCACCGAGCCAGCGCCGCGTCGAACGAAGAGACATTGCGAACGAATGTTGCTGCATATTGCGGTTTTCTCCGTGGGTGGCCGGCGCTGCGGGCGCCGCGGACTCATTCCGCGTCGCGCGCCGGCACAAGAATTTCGCGGTTGCCGCTCGACGACATCGCCGATACGAGCCCCGACTGCTCCATCTGCTCGAGCAGCCGTGCCGCGCGGTTATAGCCGATCCGCAGGTGACGCTGCACGAGCGAGATCGACGCGCGGCGGTTCTTGATGACGATCTCGACCGCCTGGTCGTACAGCGGATCAGACTCGCCGCCGCCTTCGCCGGTTCCCGCGCCGGCCGAGCCCTCGTCGCCGTCGGCGGTGCCGCCTTCGAGCAGGCCCTCGACGTAGTTCGGCTCGCCCTGCTCCTTGAGCTTCTCGACGACGCGATGCACTTCGTCGTCGCCGACGAACGCGCCGTGCACGCGCACGGGCAGCCCGCTGCCCGGCGGCAGGTACAGCATGTCGCCCATCCCGAGCAGCGATTCGGCGCCCATCTGATCGAGGATCGTGCGCGAGTCGATCTTCGACGACACCTGGAACGCGATTCGCGTCGGCACGTTCGCCTTGATCAGGCCCGTGATCACGTCGACCGACGGACGCTGCGTCGCGAGGATCAGATGAATGCCGGCCGCGCGCGCCTTCTGCGCGATCCGCGCGATCAGCTCCTCGACCTTCTTGCCGACGACCATCATCAGGTCGGCCAGCTCGTCGATCACGACGACGATGTTCGGCAGGCGGCCGAGCGGCTCGGGATCTTCCGGCGTCAGGCTGAACGGGTTCGGCAGCTTCTCCTCGCGCTTCGCCGCGTCGTCGATCTTGTTGTTGTAGCCCGCGAGGTTGCGCACGCCGAGCTTGCTCATCAGCTTGTAGCGCCGCTCCATCTCCGCGACCGTCCAGTTCAGCGCGTGGCCGGCCTGGCGCATGTCGGTGACGACCGGGCACAGCAGGTGCGGAATGCCTTCGTAGACGCTCATTTCGAGCATCTTCGGATCGATCAGGATCAGGCGCACCTGCTCGGCGGTCGCCTTGTACAGCAGCGACAGGATCATCGCGTTGATCCCGACCGACTTGCCCGAACCGGTCGTGCCGGCAACGAGCAGGTGCGGCATCTTCGCGAGGTCCGCGCACACGGGCTTGCCGCCGATGTCCTTGCCGAGGCTCAGCGTCAGCGCCGACGATGCGGCCGCATACACCTCGGAGCCGATGATCTCGGACAGGTGCACGGTCTGGCGGCGCTGGTTCGGCAGTTCGAGCGCCATGTAGTTCTTGCCGGGGATCGTCTCGACGACGCGGATCGACACGAGCGACAGCGAGCGCGCGAGATCCTTCGCGAGGTTGACGATCTGGCTGCCCTTCACGCCGGTGGCCGGCTCGATCTCGTAGCGCGTGACGACCGGGCCCGGATACGCGGCAACCACGCTCGCCTCGACGCCGAAATCCTTCAGCTTCTTCTCGATCAGGCGCGACGTGAATTCGAGCGTATCGGCCGAAATCGCTTCCTGCGTCTTCGGCGCGGGATCGAGCAGCGACACCGGTGGCAGCGTCGAATCGCCCGGCAGGTCGGTGAACAGCGGCACCTGGCGCTCGCGCTCGACGCGCTCGGACTTCGCCGGCGTGACGACCGGCGGCACGATCGTCACGGGCTCATGATCCTCGATGCGCACGCGCTCCTCTTCGACCTTGCCTTCGCGGCGCACGGCCGCGGCCTCGCCGAGCTTGCGGTCGCGCTCGGCCTCGCGGCGCAGCTTCGCGACGTTGACGGCGGACAGGATCGCGCCGCCGACGCGCTCGGCGACCGACAGCCACGAGAAGCGGAAATACAGCGACAGGCCGATCGCGAGCGCGATCAGCAGCAGCAGCGTGCCGCCCGTGAAGCCGAACGCATGCGACATCGCACCGGCGACGGCCTCGCCGACGACGCCGCCCGGCGCACGCGGCAACTGCACCTTCAGCGACCACATGCGCAGCGCCTCGATGCCGTCGCACGCCAGCACGACGAGCACGAACGCGAAGATCTCGGTGAGCCAGCCGATCGGCCGCTCGGGTTCGTCGGGAATCGCCTCGTGGCGCGTGATGCGGCGGTAGTTGACGGCGATGCGCCGCCCGAGCGGCACGATCAGCCAGTAGGCCGACAGACCGAACAGCAGCAGGATGATGTCGGCCGTCCACGCGCCGACGCGGCCGGCCCAGTTCGAGATGTGGTCCACCTGCGCGGCGTGCGTCCAGCTCGGATCGCGCCGGCTGTAGCTCAGCAGGGCCATCACCAGAAATGCGCAGAGCGCGACCTGGAGAATCCAGCGGATCTCCGTGAGGAGCTTCGACATCCGGTGCGGCAACGCCTGTGCCTGGGCGGAATAAGGAGCTTTTGCCATGAATCCGTATAAAGAGGACGGGCCGTGCGCCCGCCTGTCGTTCGATCGCGCTTATTGTAAACGCTGCACCGGGCCGCCAAGTGTAAATGACGGTTACATAACGGGGCCGGGGTACGGCCGGCTTGGCGGAAGTGCTCCGCAGCGGCCCTTTTGCCCCGGTCCGGCTCCCCGCCGGGCACCGCTGCCGCGCCGCTTCGAGCCTGCGTCCCGCCCTGCAACCCCCGTGCGACAACGCGCCGCCGCGCGTCCCGCCCGCCCCGCGTGCGCGGCCGTTGCGCCGCGCGACACTATCGCCTCGATTGAAACTCTCGTTCGGCAACGCAGCAACGGGGCCTTTATAATGCGCGACTGATACCCATCTATGACGGCATCCCGGCCAACCCCGGATCGTACGGCGAGCCTTACCCCGCCCGCCGCGGCCGTCTCTTACGGATTCGCACATGTCCACGCCCAAACACGCCAAAGTCCTGATTCTCGGTTCCGGCCCCGCCGGCTACACGGCTGCCGTCTACGCGGCACGCGCCAACCTGTCCCCGGTGCTGATCACCGGCATCGCGCAGGGCGGCCAGCTGATGACCACGACCGATGTCGAAAACTGGCCGGCAGATGCGAAAGGCGTGCAGGGTCCGGAGCTGATGGCGCGCTTCCTCGAGCACGCCGAGCGCTTCAACACCGAAATCGTCTTCGATCACATCCACACCGCGAAGCTGCACGAGCAGCCGATCCGCCTGATCGGCGACTCGGGCGAATACACGTGCGACTCGCTGATCATCGCGACCGGCGCGTCCGCGCAGTACCTCGGCCTGCCGTCCGAAGAAGCGTTCATGGGCAAGGGCGTGTCGGCCTGCGCAACCTGCGACGGCTTCTTCTACCGCGGCCAGGAAGTCGCGGTGATCGGCGGCGGCAACACGGCCGTCGAGGAAGCGCTCTACCTGACGGGCATCGCGAAGAAGGTCACGGTGATCCACCGCCGCGACAAGTTCCGCGCGGAGCCGATCCTGATCGACCGCCTGCTGGAGAAGGAAAAGGAAGGCGCCGTCGTGATCAAGTGGGATCACGTGCTCGACGAGGTGACGGGCGCGGATTCGGGCGTCACGGGCCTGCGCATCAAGAACGTGAAGACCGGCGCGACGGAAGACCTGAACGTGCAGGGCGTGTTCGTCGCGATCGGCCACAAGCCGAACACCGACCTGTTCCAGGGCCAGCTCGAGATGAAGGACGGCTACATCCTGACGAAGAGCGGCCTGCACGGCAACGCCACCTCGACGAGCGTGCCGGGCGTGTTCGCCGCGGGCGACGTGCAGGACAACGTGTACCGCCAGGCGATCACGAGCGCGGGCACGGGCTGCATGGCCGCGCTCGACGCGCAGCGCTACCTCGAAAGCCTGCACGACAAGAAGTAAGCCGCAAGCCCTGCCGCGCCGGGCGCTACAATGGCGTCCGCTGCCGCGAAGCGGGCCCGACCGGAAAGCCGCTGCCGCCGCGCAGCGGCTTTTTTTTGCCCGCGCGCCCGAACGCGCCTGCCCTGCTATCGAATCATGGCGAAGAACCAGCCCCATCCGAGCGATCCCGCGAAGCGGCAGATCGCCGCCCGTCCCGCGAACCCCGCGCCGGCCGCCGCGCCGCCCGCGCCCGATCCGGCCGCATTGCGCGGCCAGGGCCTCGCCGGCCTCGGCGCGCTGCGCAAGTCGCTGCAAGGCGAAGCCGATCGCCGCGAACGCGAGCGCATCGAAACCGCGAAGGCCGAGCGCAAGGCGGAAGCCGACGCGAACCTGTTCCGTAACGAAATCGGCGCGATCCGGCCGCTGAACGCGCCGCCGCGCGCGGCGTCCGGCCGCATGCCGCCCGACCCGGTGCCGAAGCAGACGCAGCGCGACGAGGAAGCCGTGCTGAACGCGACGCTGTCCGACGAATTCGATCCCGAAACGCTGCTCGACAGCGACGACTCGCTGTATTACCACCGCCCCGGCATCAGCCGCGACGTGGTGCGCAAGCTGAGGAGCGGCGCGTGGATCGTGCAGGCGCAGCTCGACCTGCACGGGATGCGCCGCGACGAGGCGCGCGACGCGCTTGCCGAATTCATCCGCGAAGCCGGCAGGAAGGGGCTGCGCTGCCTGCGCGTGATCCACGGCAAGGGGCTCGGCTCGATCGGCAAGGAACCCGTGCTGAAAGGCAAGGTGCGCGCGTGGCTCGTACAGAAGGAAGAAGTGATCGCGTTCTGCGAGGCGCGCGGCATCGACGGCGGCGCGGGCGCCGTGCTCGTGCTGCTGCAGCCGCTCGCGGCGCCGGCCGACCGGGGGCCGCGTGCCGCATCCTAGGCTGACGCTCGCGATCGCCGTACTGGAGGCGATCGCCACGCTGGCGTTTGCGATTTCGGGTTTCATCGAGGCGCGCAAGAACCGCCTCGACTCGGTCGGCACGTTCGTCGTCGCGCTCGCCACCGCGTTCGGCGGCGGCACGCTGCGCGACATCCTGCTCGAGCGCCGGCCGTTCTACTGGGTCGTGCACGACGACTACGTGATCGCGATCTTCGTACTCGCGCTGTTCGCGCCGTTCGTGCTGCGGATGCTGTCGCGGCTGTCGGCCGAGCGGCTGCTGCTGGTCGCCGACGCGATCGGGCTCGGCATCTTCAGCATCTCGGGCACGGCGATCGCGCTCGACGCCGAAATGCCGCGCTTCATCGCGGTGATGATGGGCGTGATCACCGGCGTGGTCGGCGGGATCATCCGCGACGTGCTGTGCAACGACATCCCGCTGATCCTGCGCGATTCGCGGCCTTACGCGACCTGCGCATTCGTCGGCTGCTGGTTCTACCTGCTGCTCGTGTGGCTGCAGTTCGATTCGGTGTACAGCGTGCTGCTCGCGACCGGCTTCATCCTCGCCGCGCGGCTGGCGACGTTCAAATTCGACGTGCGGCTGCCGCACTGACTGCCGCCGCAACGCCAACTTCAGCGCCAAAACAAAAGGGGCCGCTCATTCGAGGCGGCCCCTTCTCCTTCATTCAGCGCGAACGCCGCATCACGCGATCCGCTCTTCCGACACCGGATCGAACAGCACGGCCTTCGACACGTCGAACAGCAGCGACTGCGTCTGCCCCGGCTGTGGGTTCGCGGCCGGATGCACGCGGCTCACGATGCGCTTGCCGTTCACCTGCGCGAACACGTGCGTGTCCGGCCCGGTCGGCTCGGTCACGTCGACGCGCACGTCGATCGGCTGCAGGCTCGACGCCTCGCCGTTGTGCGCGTTGCGCGCGTCGGTGATGCGCTCCGGACGCAGGCCGAGGATCACCTCGCGGCCGACGTGGCCGTTCATCCGCTTCGCGTCGAACGGCAGCTTCAGCGCGCTGCGCGCGAGGCCCGTGTCGATCTCGAGCGCGATCCCGCTGCCCTGCTCGACCAGCTTGCCGTTGATGAAGTTCATCGGCGGCGCGCCGATGAAGCCCGCGACGAACAGGTTCGACGGCGAATCGTAGATCTCCTGCGGCGCGCCGAACTGCTGGACCACGCCGTCCTTCATCACCGCGATCCGGTCGCCGAGCGTCATCGCCTCGATCTGGTCGTGCGTCACGTAGACGATCGTCGTGCCGAGGCGCTGGTGCAGCAGCTTGATTTCCGCGCGCATCTCGATGCGCAGCTTCGCGTCGAGGTTCGACAACGGCTCGTCGAACAGGAACAGCGACGGATCGCGCGCGAGCGCGCGGCCCATCGCGACGCGCTGGCGCTGGCCGCCCGACAGCTGGCCCGGCTTGCGGTCGAGCAGGTGCTGGATCTGCAGCATCTGCGACACGCGGTCGACGATCTGCTGCTGCTCGTTCTTCGGCACCTTGCGGATGTTCAGGCCGAACGAGATGTTCTCGCGCACCGTCATCGACGGATACAGCGCGTACGACTGGAACACCATCGCGATGTCGCGATCCTTCGGCGACAGGTCGTTGACGACCTTGCCGTCGATGCAGATCTCGCCGCTCGTCACGGTCTCGAGCCCGGCGATCATGTTGAGCAGCGTCGATTTCCCGCAGCCCGAACCGCCGACCAGGATCAGGAACTGTCCGTCCTCGATCTCGATGTCGACACCCTTCAGGACCGGCACCCCGTTCGGGTAGGTCTTGTACACGTCACGGATGGAAAGGCTTGCCATGCTGTGAATCCTCTGTCTCGTCTCGCGCGGCGCTACGGCGCCGCGTCGGGTTCGTTTCGATGCGCCGCGCGACGTGCGCGGCCGGTTCGTCGTATCGGATAAGGCCGCGCCTACCCCTTCACCGCGCCCGCCGTCAGCCCGCGCACGAAGTAGCGGCCGGCGACGATGTAGACGAGCAGCGTCGGCAGCGCGGCGATGATCGCGCCGGCCATGTCGACGTTGTACTCCTTCACGCCCGTCGACGTGTTGACGAGGTTGTTCAGCGCCACCGTGATCGGCATCGAATCGACGCCGGAGAACACGATCCCGAACAGGAAGTCGTTCCAGATCTGCGTGAACTGCCAGATCAGGCACACCATGAAGATCGGCAGCGACACGGGCAGCAGGATCTTCGTGAAGATCGTGAAGAAGCCCGCGCCGTCGATGCGCGCGGCCTTCACGAGCTCGGACGGCACGCTCACGTAGAAGTTGCGGAAGAACATCGTCGTGAACGCGATCCCGTACACGACGTGCACGAACACGAGGCCGGGAATCGTATTGGCGAGGCCGAGCATCCCCTGCAGGCGCGCCATCGGCAGCAGGATCACCTGGAACGGGATGAAGCAGCCGACCAGCATCATCGTGAACAGCGCGTCCGCGCCGCGAAAGCGCCAGTGCGTGAGCACGTAGCCGTTGAACGCGCCGATCAGCGACGAGATCAGCACGGCCGGGATCACCATCTGCAGCGAATTCAGGAAGAACGGCTTCATCCCGTCGCAGCGCACGCCGGTACATGCGCCGCTCCACGCCTTCACCCACGGGTCGATGGTCCAGCTGGTGGGTGGCGTCAGCAGGTTGCCGGTGCGCAACTGGTCGAGGTCCTTGAACGACGTCGACAGCATCACGTAGATCGGGAACAGGAAATACAGCGCGAACAGGATCAGCGCCGCGTAGATCACTGCCCGGCTGATCGTCATCTTAGGCTGCATTGCGGGTGCTCCTCGATTCCATATACATCAGCGGCACCAGCACCGCGACCACGGTCGCGAGCATCATCACCGACGACGCCGCGCCGAGCCCGAGCTGGCCGCGGTTGAACGAAAACGTATACATGAACATCGCCGGCAGCGACGACGACGTGCCCGGGCCGCCCGCCGTCAGCGCAACGACGAGGTCGAAGGTCTTGATCGTGATGTGGCAGAGGATCAGCAGCACCGAGAAGAACACCGGGCGCATGCTCGGGATCACGATCTTGCGGTAGATGGTCGGCAGCGTCGCGCCGTCGACCTGCGCGGCCTTGAAGATCTCCGCGTCGACACCGCGCAGGCCTGCCAGGAACAGCGCCATCACGAAGCCGGTCGACTGCCACACGGCCGCGACCACCACGCAGAAGATCGCCTTGTCCGGATCGTCGAGCCAGCCGAACGAGAAACTCGTCCAGCCCCAGTCGTGCATCACCTTCTCGAGGCCGAGGCCCGGGTTCAGGATCCACTGCCAAGCGGTGCCGGTGACGATGAACGACAGCGCCATCGGGTACAGGAAGATCGCGCGCAGCGCGCCTTCGTTGCGAATCCGCTGGTCGAGCAGGATCGCGAGGAACAGCCCGAGCGCGACGCAGATCGCGATGAACGGAATCCCGAACCAGCCGAGGTTCGCGGCGGAGGTCCACCACACGTCGTTCTGGAACAGGTCCGAGTAACGGCCGAAACCGTCGAATTCGTAGTTCGGCAACAGTCGCGAGTTGGTCAGCGACAGATAGCCGGTAATCAGAATGAAGCCGTAGATGAACACCACGGCGATCGCGACGCTCGGCGCGAGCACGAGCTTCGGAATCCAGCGATCGGCGAGGGCCGACATCGGCGACGTACGCCGTGCATCGGCACCGCCGGATCCGTTTCCGCTAAGAGGGGCAGCCACTTGATTCGACTCCTGGAACGAGGGCGGCGCAGGCCGGGCCGGCGCCGGGTACGGCACGGGCCCGCGGGCGAGCCCGTTTGCTGCACTTGCAAAAACGCCCGGCCGATGAAGCGTGTCCGGCCGGGCGCCTGTCGCGCGTTACTTGACCTTCGCGGCCTTCGCGAGCGCGGCGACCGCGCTCTTCGAATCCTGCTGCGAGTTCATGAACTTCGTCACGACGTCCGTGATCGCGCCGGCGGTCGCATCGCCCTGCGCCATCCCGTGCGCGAGCGACGGCACGAAGCCGCCCGACTTGATCGCGGTCTGCTCGTCGGCATACGACTTCTTCGCGCAGTCGTCGAACTTGTCCATCTTCACGCCGAGGCGCACCGGCACCGAGCCCTTCAGCAGGCTGAACTGCTCCTGGAAGTCCGGCGTCATGATCGTCTTCGCGAGCGCGAGCTGGCCGGCCGTCGCGGCCTTGTCGCCCTTCTGCTGGAAGAACACGAACGAATCGACGTTGAACGTGTACGAATTCGCGGTGCCCGGCACCGCCGCGCAGATGTAGTCCTTGCCCGCCTTCTTGCCCGCGTTCTCGAACTCGCCCTTCGCCCAGTCGCCCATGAACTGCATGCCGGCCTTGCCGTTGATGACCATCGCGGTCGCGAGGTTCCAGTCGCGGCCGTTACGGCCGGTATCGAAGTAGCCCTGGATCTTGCGCACCGTGTCGAACACGGACAGCATCTGCGGCGACGTCAGCGTCGCCTGGTCGAGATCGACCAGCGCCTTCTTGTAGAACGCCGGGCCCTGCGACAGCACGACGTCTTCCCACAGGGTCAGGTCCTGCCACGGCTGGCCGCCCATCGCGACCGGCTGGATGCCCGCGGCCTTCAGCTTGTCGGCCACCGCGAAGAATTCAGGCCAGGTGGTCGGCACCTTCGCGCCGATCTTGTCGAGCGCGGCCTTGTTGATGTACAGCCAGTTCACGCGGTGCACCGAGAACGGCGCGGCGACGGTGTGGCCCTTGTACTTGATGATCTTGTCGATTTCCGGCGGCAGGTTCTGCTTCCAGTCGCCGGCGGCGGAATCGATGTTGACGAGCACGCCCTGGTCGGCCCAGTCCTGGATCAGCGGGCCCTTGATCTGCGCGGCCGACGGTGCGTCGCCGCTGATCACCTTGGTCTTCAGCGCGGTCATCGCCGCGGCGCCGGCGCCGCCCGCGACCGCGAAGTCCTTCCACACGTAGCCCTGCTTCTGCAGGTCGTCCTTCAGCACGCCGACGGCCTTCGACTCGCCGCCCGAGGTCCACCAGTGCAGCACCGTTACGTTCTCGGCTGCCTGCGCCGCCACGGCGCCAGCCATCAGACCTGCCGCGCAGAGCGCACCCATGATCGAGCGAACTTTCATTACTTATCTCCTCCAGACTGAATCAACTCGTGAGGTTCCCTGACCGGGAACCGGCTTCTTGATAACGACGGGGAAATCGAGCCGCGGGACGCATGCAGCGTACGGGGCCGATGACCGGCCGGGCTCTTACAGAAAGCGTGAATCGAGATTCAACGGCGTGTCTCCTCTTTGTGTTTCTGGCCCGCCGCGATGATGCGACGCGAGCCCGGGGCCAACGGTGCGCGGACGATGCGCGCCGTCAATGTCCGATAACATTCGGCACAAGGCGTTCCCGAAGGCGAAGCTCGCGCAGTTCATCGACCGCACTTCTTTTTTTCTTCACCCAGGTGCTACCCCTTGCGGCGGATTGTAGTTAAACTACAATTCAGTGTCAAAAATATTTTTATCGCACTACGGATTGCTTCCCAGCACCCCAAAACCCGGCGGAGACACATGCATACCGATTCCAGCTTTACCTTCGTACTTTTCGGCGGCACCGGCGATCTGTCGATGCGCAAGATCCTGCCTGCGCTGTTCGAAGCGCATCGTGCGAACATGCTGGCGGAGAGCGGCCGGATCGTCGCCGTGGCGCGGCACGAATCGGATCAGGCGGGTTATCTCGAGTGGGTCGACACGCATGTGAAGCCGCATGCGGTCAAGGCGGCCGGCAAGGCCTTCGACGAAGCCGCGTGGAAGTCCTTTCTCCAGCGCATCGAGTACGTGAAGCTCGATCTCGGCCGCGCGGAAGACTACGCCGTGCTGCGCGACTCGATCGCGTCGCTGCCCGGCATCCGCGTGTTCTATCTGGCGACGGGCCCGTCGCTGTTCGTGCCGATCTGCAACGCGCTCGCGTCGGTCGGCCTGAGCGAAGGCTCGCGCATCGTGCTCGAGAAGCCGCTCGGCTACGACCTGCGCTCGTCGAATGCGATCAACGACGCGGTCGGCGAGATCTTCGCGGAAGGCCAGATCTACCGGATCGACCACTACCTCGGCAAGGAGCCGGTGCAGAACCTGCTCGCGCTGCGCTTCGGCAATGCGCTGTTCGAGCCGCTGTGGCGCCGCGAATGGGTCGAGAGCATCCAGATCACGATCGCCGAGGAGCTCGGCGTCGAAGCGCGCGGCGATTTCTACGACAACACCGGCGCGCTGCGCGACATGGTGCAGAACCACCTGCTGCAGCTGCTGTCGATCGTCGCGATGGAGCCGCCGCACTCGATGGATTCCGACTCGGTGCGCGACGAGAAGCTGCGCGTGCTGCGCGCGCTGAAGCCGGTCGATCCGCGCGAGATCGGCAAGGTTGCCGTGCGCGGCCAGTATCATGCGGGCGTGATCAAGGGCGCGCAGGTGCCGGCCTACGCGACCGAGCCGGGCGTGAAGCCCGACAGCCAGACCGAAACCTTCGTCGCGCTGAAGGTCGAGATCGAGAACTGGCGCTGGGCCGGCGTGCCGTTCTTCCTGCGCACCGGCAAGCGTCTCGCCGACCGCGTCGCGGAGATCGTCGTCAACTTCCGCCCGGTGCCGCATTCGGCGCTCGGACCGACCGCGCTGCGTCCCGGCTCGAACCGCCTCGTGATCCGGCTGCAGCCGAACGAGACGATCCGCCTGTACTGCCTCGCGAAGCAGCCCGGCGAAGGGATGAACCTCGCGAGCGTGCACCTCGACCTCGCGTTCGACCGGTTCTTCAAGGAAGGACAGATGGAGGCGTACCAGCGCCTGCTGCTCGACGTGATCAACGGCCGGCTCGCGCTGTTCGTGCGGCGCGACGAACAGGAAGCCGCATGGCGCTGGGTCGAGCCGATCCTGAACGAATGGGCGCGCTCGCTGAAGCCGCCGAAGCCGTACGCGGCGGGCACGTGGGGGCCGGCTGCGGCGAGCGCGATGCTCGCGCAGCACGGCACCTGCTGGCTCGAAGAAGAAAACTGATGCAAGCCGTTGCCGCGCGCGTGACTGCGTGCGGCAACGTGCCCCACGATTCGTACGATTTGAACATACAAAGCAGTCCGGAGGAGATGTGATCGAGATCCACGCTTTCGACACCCAGGAAGCGCAAAGCGAAGCGCTTGCGCGCGCCGTCGGCGATGCGCTGCGCGCCGCGCTCGCCGGCACCGTGCGCCCGACGCTCGCGGTGTCCGGCGGCACGAGCCCGCGCCCGTTCCTGCAAACGCTGTCGCATGCCACGCTCGACTGGGCCGGCGTCGACGTGACGCTGGTCGACGACCGCTGGGTGCCGGAGGACGACGCGGCCAGCAACGCGCACCTCGTGCGCGACACGCTGCTGCAGCACGCGGCGGCCCCTGCCCGCTTCCTGCCGCTCGTCGACACGCGCGCCACGCTCGACGCGCACGTCGCCGCGCTGAACGCGAACGCCGACTACCGCGTGCCGAACGTCGCGGTGCTCGGCATGGGCGAGGATGGCCACACCGCGTCGATCTTCGCCGACGCGCCCGAATGGGATCACGCGATCGCGACGCCCGAGCGTTTCGTCGCCGTGCATCCGGGCGCCGCGCCGCATGCGCGCGTGAGCTTTTCGCTCGATGCGCTCAAGCGCGTCGACCGGCTGTTCCTGCTGATCGCGGGCCCCGCCAAGCGCGCCGTGCTCGACGCCGCGGCCGCGTCGCTGCAGAAGAACGCGATTTCCCAACTGGCCAACGACAAGGGGACCCAGCTCGATGTCTACTGGTGCGCAAACTAAGGCGGTCGTCGCGGGTCAGCATGCCGACGGCCCGCGCCTGCTCGCGGACGTCGGCGGCACCAACGCGCGCTTCGCGCTGGAAACCGGTCCGGGCGAGATCACGCAGATCCGCGTATATCCCGGCACCGACTATCCGACGATCACCGACGCGATCCGCAAGTACCTGAAGGACGTGAAGATCAGCCGCGTGAACCACGCGGCGATCGCGATCGCCAATCCGGTCGACGGCGACCAGGTCACGATGACCAACCACGACTGGAGCTTCTCGATCGAGGCGACGCGCCGTGCGCTCGGTTTCGACACGCTGCTCGTCGTCAACGATTTCACCGCGCTCGCGATGGCGCTGCCGGGCCTGACCGACGCGCAGCGCGTGCAGGTCGGCGGCGGCACGCGCCGCCAGAACAGCGTGATCGGGCTGCTCGGGCCCGGCACCGGGCTCGGCGTGTCGGGGCTGATTCCGGCCGACGACCGCTGGATCGCACTCGGCAGCGAGGGTGGCCACGCGTCGTTCGCGCCGCAGGACGAGCGCGAGGACCTGGTGCTGCAGTACGCGCGCAAGAAGTTTCCGCACGTGTCGTTCGAGCGCGTGTGCGCGGGCCCCGGCATGGAGATCATCTATCGCGCGCTCGCCGCGCGCGACAAGAAGCGCGTCGCCGCAAGCGTCGACACGGTCGAGATCGTCGAGCGCGCACATGCCGGCGAAGCGCTCGCGCTCGAGACGGTCGAATGCTTCTGCGGGATTCTCGGCGCGTTCGCCGGCAGCGTCGCGCTGACGCTCGGCGCGCTCGGCGGCGTGTACATCGGCGGCGGCGTCGCGCTGAAGCTCGGCGAACTGTTCACGCGCTCGTCGTTCCGCGCGCGCTTCGAGGCGAAGGGCCGCTTCACGCACTATCTCGAGAACATCCCGACCTACCTGATCACCGCCGAATACCCGGCGTTCCTCGGCGTGTCGGCGATCCTCGCGGAGCAGCTGTCGAACCGCTCGGGCGGCGCGTCGTCGGCCGTGTTCGAGCGGATCCGCCAGATGCGCGATGCGCTGACGCCGGCCGAGCGCCGCGTCGCCGATCTCGCGCTGAACCATCCGCGCTCGATCATCAACGATCCGATCGTCGACATCGCGCGCAAGGCCGACGTGAGCCAGCCGACCGTGATCCGCTTCTGCCGCTCGCTCGGCTGCCAGGGGCTGTCGGACTTCAAGCTGAAGCTCGCCACCGGCCTCACCGGCACGATCCCGATGAGCCACAGCCAGGTGCATCTCGGCGACACGGCCACCGACTTCGGCGCGAAGGTGCTCGACAACACGGTGTCGGCGATCCTGCAGTTGCGCGAGCACCTGAACTTCGAGCATGTCGAGAACGCGATCGAGATCCTGAACGGCGCGCGGCGCATCGAGTTCTACGGGCTCGGCAACTCGAACATCGTCGCGCAGGACGCGCACTACAAGTTCTTCCGCTTCGGGATTCCGACGATCGCGTACGGCGACCTGTACATGCAGGCCGCATCGGCCGCGCTGCTCGGCAAGGGCGACGTGATCGTCGCGGTGTCGAAGTCGGGACGCGCGCCCGAGCTGCTGCGCGTGCTCGACGTAGCAATGCAGGCCGGCGCGAAGGTGATCGCGATCACGTCGAGCAACACGCCGCTCGCGAAGCGCGCGACCGTCGCGCTCGAGACCGACCACATCGAGATGCGCGAGTCGCAGCTGTCGATGATCTCGCGGATCCTGCATCTGCTGATGATCGACATCCTCGCGGTGGGCGTCGCGATCCGCCGCGCGTCGCCGAACGGCGAACTGCCCGAGGCCGTCGCGCAGGCGAAGGCGCGTGCGAGCGACGACGAAACGGCCGACGTGCTCGACTGGCTGAGCCACGGCGCGTCGCCGGCGGCGAAGGACGTCGCGCGGGACTGATGCACGGCGCGGCGTCGGCCGCCTCCCGCACTTCAAAAAAAACGCCACCGGCGCATCGCGCGCGGTGGCGTTTTTCGTTGTGCCGCCCGGCTGCGCCGGTTCAGGCGCCCGCTTTCACCGGCCGCCCGTGCCAGCGCAGCACGAGGATGCGTCCGGCGAAACACAGCACGCCCGTGACGCCGATCGTCACGCCCATCGCGAACGGCGTGCCGTCCGCGAGTGCGCCGATCGCGACGCTCGCGAGCGCGCCGAGCGCGAGCTGCATCGCGCCGAACACGGCGGCCGACGCGCCCGCGTTGTGCGGATAGCGATGCATGAGGTCGGTCGTGCAGTTCGCGGACAGGATCCCGACCACGCCGACGACGAAGAACAGGCACACGACGATCGACCACAGCCCGCCCCACCCGGTCAGCGCGACGAGCGCGACCGCGAGCGACGCGATGCAGCTCACGAGCGACGCGGCCGCGATGATGCGCAGCGAGCCGACGCGGCCGACGAGCCGCGTGTTCGCGAAGTTGCCGATCATGATCCCGACGACGTTCAGGCCGAACAGCAGCCCGTAGTGCTGCGGCGACACGTGGAAATACTCGATGTATACGAACGGCGTCGCGGTGATGTACGAGAACATCGACGCGAATGCCATGCCGCCGCACAGCATGTGCCCCCATGCGACGGGGTCGGACAGGATGCGCCCGTACGACGCGAACGACGCGAGCACGGCCGTGCTCTTGCGCCGCTCCTTCGGCCAGGTTTCGGGCACGCGCAGGTACGCGGTCGCCGCGCACACCGCGCCGAACACGGCCAGCACGACGAACACGCCGCGCCAGCCCGAGAAGCGCAGGATCTGGCCGCCGATCAGCGGCGCGAGCAGCGGCCCGACCGCGGTGACGATCGCGACCATCGACAGCACCTTCGCCGCGTCGCTCGGCTCGTGCGCGTCGCGCGCGATCGCGCGGGCCAGCACCGACGCGGCGCCGGCGCCGAGCGCCTGCAGGAAGCGCACGACGATCAGCATGTCGATCGAGCCCGACACGAAGCAGCCGACGCTCGCGAGCGTGAACAGCGCGATGCCGCCGAGCAGCACGGGGCGGCGGCCCCACGTGTCGGACAGCGGGCCGTACAGCAGCATGCCGACCGAGAAGCCGGCCATGAAGCTCGTCAGCGTGCGCTGCGCGGCGCCGGGGCTGACGGAGAAGCCGTCGGCGATCGACGGCAGGCTCGGCAGGTACATGTCGGTGGCGATCGGCCCGCAGGCGGCGAGCGCGCCGAGCAACAGGATCAGCCGGGCATCGGGCCGGCGCCGGACGACGTGAGACATGGGTATCCGGAATGGAGCCCGCGCGCATCGGGGCGCGCGTGGCGGTGAAGACGGGAGGCCGCGCCGCGGACGGCGCGCTCAGGCCCATGATTGTACGCGCAACTTTTTTGCGTGCTGCGGGCCGCATACGGCGGCAGGCCGGAAAGCACCTGCGTGGCGCCCGTCGCGCTGGATCGCTGGATCGCGCGCGGATTCGATTAAGCTTGCTGCTGCCCGCTTCTCTTGTCTGACCAATTCGACGCACGACCGAACGATGACCGCTTTCCTGCTGATCTGGAGCCCCAAGAAATGGCCATGGCCCGAGCTGCCCGACGTCGCCGCGCGCGTGAAGGCCGGCGAGGCCGTGCATGACGTGTGGGGCTGCGGCTTCGCACGCGGCATCCTGCCGGGCGACCGCGTGTTCCTGCACCGCGTCGCGAAGGAGCCCAAGGGCGTGTTCGGCTCCGGCTACGTGACGCGCGCGCCGTACGAAGTGCCCGATCCGTCGACGAAGCGCGGTTACCGGCTGTGCATCGACTTCGTGTACGACTGGCTGGTCGACGCGCACCGGGACGTCGTGATCGCGCGCGACGCGCTGCGCGTCCACCCGTACTCGGTGCAGACCTGGGATGCGCAGAGCTCCGGCACGTCGATCAAGCCGATGGTCGAAGGCCCGCTCGAGAAGCGTTGGGCGGAGCTGACCGGCAAGCGCAAGCCCCCGCGATAACCGGGCCGATCGCCGGGACAAATCGGGCCCTCCTTTCCCGCCCACGTGCCGAAAGGCCGCAGACCGTCGCGCGGGCCCGCCGCGCGCGTCTCCGGTACAATCAGACGATCGTTCCGCCCAGGCGCCGCGGCCCGTGCACAGGCCCCCGCGCCCTTCTCTCGCAGGTTTCGCCCATGTCCAATAATCAGATCCTCTTCGAACGCGCCCAGAAGACCATTCCCGGCGGCGTCAACTCGCCGGTGCGCGCATTCCGTTCGGTCGGCGGCACGCCGCGTTTCGTCGCGCGCGCGCAAGGTCCGTATTTCTGGGATGCCGACGGCAAGCAGTACATCGACTACATCGGCTCGTGGGGCCCGATGATCGTCGGCCACGTCCATCCGGACGTGCTGTCGGCCGTGCAGAACGTGCTCGCCGACGGCTTCTCGTTCGGCGCGCCGACCGAGGCCGAGATCGAGATCGCCGAGGAAATCTGCAAGCTCGTGCCGTCGATCGAGCAGGTACGGATGGTGTCGAGCGGCACCGAGGCCACGATGAGCGCACTGCGTCTCGCGCGCGGCTTCACGGGCCGCAGCCGCATCGTCAAGTTCGAGGGCTGCTACCACGGCCACGCGGACAGCCTGCTCGTGAAGGCCGGCTCCGGCCTGCTGACGTTCGGCAACCCGACGTCGGCCGGGGTGCCCGCCGACATTGCGAAGCACACGACCGTCCTCGAATACAACAACGTCGCCGCGCTCGAGGAAGCGTTCGGCGCGTTCGGCGACGAGATCGCCGCGGTGATCGTCGAGCCGGTGGCCGGCAACATGAACCTCGTGCGCGGCACGCCCGAATTCCTGAACGCGCTGCGCGCGCTGTGCACGAAGCACGGCGCCGTGCTGATCTTCGACGAGGTGATGTGCGGTTTCCGCGTCGCGCTCGGCGGCGCGCAGGCGTACTACGGGATCACGGCCGACCTCACCTGCCTCGGCAAGGTGATCGGCGGCGGGATGCCGGCCGCCGCGTTCGGCGGCCGCCGCGACATCATGGCCCACCTTGCGCCGCTCGGCGGCGTCTACCAGGCCGGCACGCTGTCGGGCAACCCGATCGCGGTCGCCGCGGGCCTGAAGACGCTGCAACTGATCCAGGCGCCCGGCTTCTACGATGCGCTCACCGCGCAGACGAAGCGTCTCGCCGACGGCCTCGCGGCCGAAGCGCGCGCGGCCGGCGTGCCGTTCGCGGCCGACTCGATCGGCGCGATGTTCGGCCTCTACTTCGCCGAGCGCGTGCCGACCAGCTTCGCGGAAGTCACGAAGAGCGACACCGAACGCTTCAACCGCTTCTTCCACCTGATGCTCGACGAGGGCGTGTACTTCGCGCCGTCCGCATACGAAGCCGGCTTCGTGTCGAGCACGCACGACGACGCGGTGATCGACGCGACGCTCGCGGCCGCACGCCGCGCGTTCGCGGCACTCGCCGCCTGACCGGGGGCCGCGCGCATGTTCTCGGATACCGATTTCGCCCACATGGAGCGCGCGCTCGCGCTCGCCGCGCGCGGCATGTATACGACGGCGCCGAATCCGCGCGTCGGCTGCGTGATCGTCAAGGACGGCGACGTGATCGGCGAAGGCTTCACGCAGCCGGCCGGCCAGGACCACGCGGAAGTGCAGGCGCTGAAGGACGCGCGCTCGCGCGGCCACGACGTCGCGGGCTCGACCGTCTACGTGACGCTCGAGCCGTGCAGCCATTTCGGCCGCACGCCGCCGTGCGCGAACGCGCTGAGCGAAGCGCGCGTCGCGAAGGTCGTCGCCGCGATGGAAGACCCGAATCCGCAGGTGTCGGGGCGCGGCCTCGGCATGCTGCGCGACGCGGGCATCGACGTGCGCTGCGGGCTGCTCGCGCACGAAGCCGGCGAACTGAACATCGGCTTCGTGTCGCGGATGACGCGCGGCCGTCCGTGGGTGCGGATGAAGACCGCCGCGTCGCTCGACGGCCGCACCGCGCTGCCGTCCGGCGAAAGCCAATGGATCACCGGCGAGGCCGCGCGCCTCGACGGGCACGCGTGGCGTGCGCGCGCCTGCGCGATCCTCACCGGCATCGGCACCGTGCGCGAGGACAACCCGCTGCTGACCGTGCGCGGCATCGATACGCCGCGCCAGCCGCAGCGCATCCTGGTCGACAGCCGCCTCGACCTGCCGCTCGACGCGCGACTGCTCGAGGGCGCGCCGCTGCTGATCTTCTGCGGCCGGCTCGACGCGAGCGGCGAAATGCGCGCGAACGTGCTGAAGGCGCGCGGCGCGGAAATCGTGTCGCTCGCGAATGCGCACGGCAAGGTCGACCTGCCCGCGATGCTGGCGGCGCTCGGCGCGCGCGGCGTCAACGAATTGCACGTCGAGGCCGGCCACAAGCTGAACGGCTCGCTGCTGCGCGAGCAATGCGTCGACGAATTGCTCGTCTACCTCGCGCCGAGCCTGCTGGGTGCCGACGCGGCCGGCATGTTCGATCTCGCCGCACCGGCGAGCCTCGACGCACGCCCGCGGCTGTCGTTCCACGGCATCGAGCGGATCGGCGACGATCTGCGAATCCTGGCGCGTGTCGCGCCACCCGACGCCACGCACTGAACGGGACCGTCACGATGTTTACCGGAATTGTCGCGGCCGTCGGCCGCATCGAATCGATCGATCCGCTCGGCACGTCGGCCGATGCAGGTGTGCGCCTGACCGTGCTGGCCGGCGGGCTCGATCTCGCCGATGTCGCGCTGGGCGACAGCATCGCGATCCAGGGCGCGTGCATGACGGTGATCGAAAAGACCGACGCCGCGTTCGACGTCGACGTGTCGCGCGAAAGCCTGAACCGCACGGTCGGCCTCGCCCAGCCCGGCGAAGTGAACCTCGAGAAGGCACTGCGCGCGCACGACCTCCTCGGCGGGCACATCGTGTCGGGCCACGTCGACGGCCTCGGCACCGTGTCGCGCTTCGCGCCGGTCGGCGAGTCGCACGAGCTGCGGATCGTCGCGCCGCGCGAGCTGGGCCGCTATCTCGCGTACAAGGGGTCGATCACGGTCAACGGCGTGAGCCTGACCGTCAACACGGTCGACGATCGCGCGGACGGCTGCGAATTCTCGATCAACCTGATTCCGCACACGGTCGAGGTCACGACGCTGCGTCACCTGAAGGCCGGCGACAAGGTCAATCTCGAAGTCGACATGATTGCGCGGTATGTGGAGCGAATGCTGTCGACGTCGCAAGGCGTGCATCAGGACTGATCGTCCTTTTTCGTGCCTTCTTGAGAATCGCGGCCGGCGGTTCGGCCCCCGGCCGCCCGGGTCCGCATCGCCGCCGTTTTCTGCCCACACCGGCCGCCGTGCGCGAACCGCTACGTGTACCGGCGAGCCGCTCCATGAACGCGTTGCCGCCTCGTCGGGCGATCCGCCTTTCAGCGCTTCACTGTCTCGTCGATGACGGGGCGACGCCCCGGCCCCATTTCAAACCGCAGCCTGTCCGGTCGGCCGGTCGATTCCGATATCTGCGGTCCATCGATACGATTCCCCGTCGCATCCGCTCGTCGACTCGCGGGCCCGATCCTCGGCCGAACGGCCAACGACGCGCACGGGTCACGCCGTCGCGCTAAGATGCGTCGACAGCGGTTTCAACGCCGCAACGCACGACGCGCCGCGCACCGGCCGCCCCTCTTCCCACAGGAGTCGTTCCCATGTCCATCTCGATGTACCAGGCTTCGCTGCCCGTCCTGATCCGCGGCCTGACCAACCTGCAGCACATCCTCGGCAAGGCGCAGGCGCACGCGGCCGAGAAGCAGATCGACCCGTCGGTGTTCGTCGGCGCGCGCCTCTACCCGGACATGCTGCCGCTCGTCCGCCAGGTCTACATCGCGACCGACACGGCCAAGGGCTGCGCCGCGCGGCTCGCCGGCGCCGAGATCCCGAGCTACCCGGACGTCGAACAGACTTTCGACGAACTGGACGCGCGCATCCAGAAGACGATCGACTACCTGAAAAGCTTCGACGCCGCGCAGATCGACGGCAGCGAGGCGCGCCAGATCGTGCTGAAGATGCGCGTCGGCCCGATCGAATTCACCGGCCAGTCGTACCTGCTGAACTTCGTGCTGCCCAACTTCTTCTTCCACGTGACGACCGCGTACGACATCCTGCGCCACAGCGGCGTCGAGCTCGGCAAGCTCGACTACCTCGGCGGGCGCGACTTGCACGCATGACGCGCGGCGGCCCGGCCGGGCCTGCCGCGCAGGCCGGCCGCACCGCCTTCCGGAGCGCTTGCCGGCCGAGCGCAACCCGCGCCAGCCGAAACGCCGTCCGGCTGGCGTAAAATACGCACTTTCCTCTTTCTCGCCCCCTTATGACGCTCGCCTCCACGCTCGACATCATCGCCGAGCTGAAAGCCGGCCGGATGGTGATCCTGGTCGACGAAGAAGACCGCGAAAACGAGGGCGACCTCGTGATCGCCGCCGAATTCGTCACGCCGGAAGCGATCAACTTCATGGCCAGGTACGGCCGCGGCCTGGTTTGTCTGACGTTGACGCAGGAACGCTGCAAGCAGCTGCACCTGCCGCTGATGACCTACCGCAACGGCACGCAATACGGCACCGCGTTCACGGTCAGCATCGAAGCGGCCGAAGGCGTGACGACCGGCATCTCGGCCGCCGACCGTGCGCACACGATCGCCACGGCGGTCGCGCACGACGTGCGTCCCGAGCACATCGTGCAGCCGGGCCACGTGTTCCCGATCATGGCGCAGCCGGGCGGCGTACTCGTGCGCGCGGGTCACACCGAGGCCGGCTGCGACTTCACCGCGCTTGCGGGCCTCACGCCGGCCGCGGTGATCTGCGAGATCATCAAGGACGACGGCACGATGGCGCGCCTGCCCGACCTGATCGAATTCGCGAAGGAACACGGCCTGAAGATCGGCACGATCGCCGACCTGATCCACTATCGCAGCCGCACCGAATCGATCATCGAGCGGATCGCCGAGCGCACGATGCAGACCGCGCACGGCACGTTCCGCGCGGTGCTGTACCGCGACCAGCCGAGCGGTTCGCCGCACATCGCGCTGGTGCGCGGCGCGCCGTCGCCCGACGTCGATACACCGGTGCGCGTGCACGAGCCGCTGTCGGTGCTCGACCTGCTCGAAACCGGCGTGTCGACCCACTCGTGGACGCTCGACGCCGCGATGCGCGAGATCGCGGAGCGCGACCTCGGCGTGATCGTGCTGCTCAACTGCGGCGACACGAAGGAACACCTGATCGATGTCTTCAAGGCGTTCGACGAGGAAGAAAAGGCCGCTGCGCTGAAGCGCCGGCCGGTCGATTTCAAGACGTTCGGCATCGGCGCGCAGATCCTGCGCGATGTCGGCGTCGGCAAGATGCAGGTGCTGTCGAATCCGCGCAAGCTGGGCAGCATGTCCGGCTACGGCCTCGAAGTCACGGGCTTCATTCCGATGCCCGGCGGCGAAGCCAAGTCCTGCCCGGCGTCCAACGCGTAACCCGCCACGGCGCTTTCGCCCTATAACCGTTCATCCACACCACGGACAAGATCATGGAAATCGGACAATACCAACCGAATCTCGAAGGCGACGGCCTGCGTATCGGCATCGTGCAATCGCGCTTCAACGAACCCGTGTGCAACGGTCTCGCCGACGCGTGCGTCGAAGAACTGGAGCGCCTCGGCGTCACCGGTGAAGACGTGCTGCTCGTGTCGGTGCCCGGCGCGCTGGAAATCCCGCTCGCGCTGCAGAAGCTGGCAGAAAGCGGCCAGTTCGACGCGCTGATCGCGCTCGGCGCGGTGATCCGCGGCGAGACCTACCACTTCGAACTCGTGTCGAACGAGAGCGGCGCGGGCATCACCCGCATCGGCCTCGACTTCAACCTGCCGATCGCGAACGCGGTCCTGACGACCGAAAACGACGAGCAGGCCGTCGCGCGCATGACCGAAAAGGGTCGTGACGCCGCACGCGTCGCCGTCGAGATGGCCAACCTGACGATGGCGCTCGACCAACTCGGCGACGACGAGGATGAAGAAGAGGACGAAGACGACGAAGAGGAGCGCGCATGAAGAAGAGCGCCCGCCGACAATCGCGCGAGCTGGCGACGCAGGGCCTGTATCAGTGGCTGCTGTCGAACGCGCCCTCCGGCGAGATCGACGCGCAACTGCGCGGCGCGCTCGGTTACGACAAGGCTGACAAGGAGCTGCTCGAAGCCATCCTGCACGGCGTGATCCGCGAGCACGCGACACTCGTCGAAGCGCTGACGCCGTCGCTGGACCGTCCGATCGAGCAGTTGTCGCCGGTCGAACGCGCCGTGTTGCTGATCGCGACGTTCGAGCTCACGCACCACGTCGAAACGCCGTATCGCGTGATCATCAACGAAGCGGTCGAACTCGCGAAGACGTTCGGCGGCTCCGACGGCTACAAGTACGTGAACGGCGTGCTCGACAAGCTCGCCGCGAAGCTGCGCCCCGCCGAAACGCAGGCGCGCCGCAACGGCTGATACCGTTTGTTTGTCCACGGGCGCGCAAGCGCCCGTTTTTCATTCTCTCCCCCGCCCCGCCCGACCGATGAATACCACCGCCGATTCGCTCGTCACGCTCGCCGCACGCGTCGACGCGATCCAGCCCTTCTACGTGATGGAACTGATGAAGGAGGCACAGCGGCTCGAGTCCTCCGGGCGCGATGTTATCCACATGGGCATCGGCGAACCGGATTTCACCGCGCCGGAACCTGTCGTCGAAGCGGCCGCGGCCGCGCTGCGCCGCGGCGTCACGCAGTACACGAGCGCGCTCGGCATTGCGCCGCTGCGCGAGGCGATCGCCGCGCACTACGCGCGCGCGTATGGCCTCACGATCAGCCCCGAACGGATCGTCGTAACGGCCGGCGCGTCGGCCGCGCTGCTGCTCGCGTGCCTCGCGCTCGTCGGCCGCGACGACGAGGTGCTGATGCCCGACCCGTCGTATCCGTGCAATCGACACTTCGTCGCGGCGGCCGAAGGCCGCGCCGTGCTCGTGCCGAGCGGCCCGGACGCGCGCTTCCAGCTCACCGAGGACGACGTCCGCACACGCTGGGGCGACCGCACGCGCGGCGTGCTGCTCGCGTCGCCGTCGAACCCGACCGGCACGTCGCTCGAACCGGACGAACTGAGGCGGATCGTCGAAGCCGTGCGCGCACGCGGCGGTTTCACGATCGTCGACGAGATCTACCAAGGGCTCAGCTACGACGCTGCGCCCGTGTCGGCGCTGTCGTTCGGCGACGATGTCATCACGGTGAACAGCTTCTCGAAGTATTTCAGCATGACCGGCTGGCGGCTCGGCTGGC
This sequence comes from Burkholderia sp. MS455, assembly GCF_016899445.1. NCBI lineage: Bacteria > Pseudomonadati > Pseudomonadota > Betaproteobacteria > Burkholderiales > Burkholderiaceae > Burkholderia > Burkholderia sp. MS455. Next base: position 936,766 of record NZ_CP041779.1, on the reverse strand, counting down.
TCGTCGTGCCGCCCGCGCTGGTCGGTACGTTCGAAAAGCTTGCGCAGAACCTGTTCATCTGCCCGTCCGCACTTGCGCAGCACGCGGCACTCGCGTGCTTCGAGCCGGCCACGCTCGACATCTACGAAGCACGCCGGCTCGAATTCAAGCGCCGCCGCGATTTCATCGCACCGGCGCTCGAACGGCTCGGCTTCACGGTTCCGGTGATGCCCGACGGTGCGTTCTACGTGTATGCGCATTGCGGCGGCGTTGCCCACCCGGCGGCCGGCGACAGCGCCGCGCTGACGCAGGCGATGCTGCACGACGCGGGCGTCGTGCTGGTGCCCGGCATGGACTTCGGTGTCCATGCGCCACGCGACTATATCCGTCTGTCCTATGCAACGGCCTACTCGCGGCTCGAAGAAGCGGTCGATCGGCTCGCGACGCTGTTCGGGCAGCACTGACGTCGCGGCCGGCACACCGGCCGTTCCACACGCCACAAAAGGAAAAGGCACCCGCATCGGGTGCCTTTTTCATTTCCTGCCGGCCGGAACCGCGCGGTACGCGTCAGGTTACGCGCCGAGCTCCGAATGGTCGCCGTGCGCCTGCTTCGCGGTATCGACGCTCGCGTCGTCCTGCGGCGACGTTTCCTTCGACGCCGTCGTCTTCGCCGACGTCGCGGTTTCGAGCGTCGCACGCACGCGCTTCGCGCCGCCTGCCGATGCCGTTACGGCAGCGGCCGTGACGATCGGCTTCGCCGGCGCCTGCGGTGCATTGACCGGCACGCTGCGGCCGTGCGACACGTCGCGCAGCCGGCCGCGCTCGGCCATCACCTTCGCGCCGTATGCGTTGTCGTCGGGGTTCGTCGAGCCGTTGTACAGCCGCAGCCCGTTCGCGAGCGAGCCGCCGCGGGCGATGCAGTCCTTCAGCACGAGCGCGCCGACCTGGAGGTTCGCGAGCGGCTGCAGTGCGGTATCGGTGCCGCCGAAATACTCGAACTTGTCGGAATGGACCTTCGACATGACCTGCATCAGGCCCTTCGCGCCGACGCCGCTTTCGGCGTAAGGGTTGAAGCCCGACTCGATCGCCATCACGGACAGCAGTAGCAGCGGATCGAGGCCGACGTCACGGCCGGTCTGGAACGCGGCCTTGACGAGCTGGCCGAGCGGCTCCTGTGCGATGCGGTAACGGCGCGACAGATAGGTCGCGACGAGCGCCTGTTCGCGGTTCGACGCGAGCGCACGATCGTCGCGCGCGTCGGCCGGCACCCGCTGGGTCGGGATCAGTTTCGCGAGCGCGACGGGCGACGGGCCGTTGCGGGCCGGATCGGACGCATCGCCCTGCGCAGCGGCTTCCGGTGCGACATCGAGGCCGACCGCAAGCGCGTCCGTTTCGGGACTCTCTTCCTGCTGCGGCTGCGCGCCGGCAGGCGCGAAATTCGGCAGCGGATGGCCGGACAGCAAACGGGCAGGCCCGGCCTGCACGGCCGCGGATACGACCGGCATCAGCTTCGCGGCAAGCGTGCCGCGCACGGTTGGCAGCAGCCACAGTGCAAGTGCAACCGCGACAGCGAGACAGCCGACAACGCTGAATAGATGGTGACTGACACGCGTCCCGCGACGCAGCATGTCGCGCACGATTTGCGCATGCTGCTCAGTGGGACGCCACGATAACCAAGCGTTCATTCAGATCATCTCCCATGAACATGACTCGTGCGGCTCGCTCAGCTCGATGGCGAGACAGAAACGCGCCGCGGAATCACGACGCCGCACGCCTTGGTTGGGACGTGCAAGCATCGGGGAAACGGTATAAGTACCGTTCGAGGCCACGGTGTAAGAAGGCCGACGCCTTCGCACACTGGGCGAGACGGGCATACGCGGTGGCACCCACGCAAAAAACCAGCGTCTGGTAGCGCTGGCTGGGACTACGACTAAGGCCGTCGAATACGCCGTGCAGGGTTCGGCGGACGGTGACGCGCTGCGTCAAAGATCGGTGATTGGCGGCTCGAAGCCTTTTACCCTGCAACCAATGTGAGCGGATTCTAGCAGGGTTTTATAGATCGTCAACACTATAAAATCTCAAAATCATAACAAAAAGTAATTTAAAGCCGCCCTTCAGATCGGGAGCCCCGTGCCGTAGGGCGTTTGCGCGCGATCGACTTTTTTCGCGGCCGGGCGTCCATGCGGCGGCCCGGGTAAAATCGTCGGTCGATTCGGGGCCGCAGCCGGCCGCTGCGCCCGCCCACCGTCGCCCGCCATGCGGGCGGCCCGGACCTTCTTCATGAAATACAAAGACTTACGCGATTTCATCCAACGCCTCGAGGCGCTCGGCGAACTGCGGCGCGTCACGCAACCCGTGTCGCCCGTGCTCGAAATGACCGAGCTGTGCGACCGCGTGCTGCGCGCCGGCGGCCCTGCGCTGCTGTTCAACGCGCCGCCCGGCAATGCGTTTCCCGTGCTCGGCAACCTGTTCGGCACGCCGCGCCGCGTCGCGCTCGGGATGGGCGTCGATGCAGGCGACGATGCCGCGCTCGGCTCGCTGCGCGATCTCGGGCGCCTGCTGTCCGCGCTGAAGGAGCCCGACCCGCCGAAGAGCCTGAAAGACGCCGGCAAGCTGCTGTCGCTCGCGAAGGCCGTGTGGGACATGGCGCCGAAGTCGGTGTCGTCGCCGCCGTGCCAGGAGATCGTCTGGGAAGGCGCCGACGTCGACCTGCACAAGCTGCCGATCCAGACCTGCTGGCCCGGCGACGCGGGGCCGCTCGTCACGTGGGGCCTGACGGTCACGCGCGGTCCGAACAAGTCGCGCCAGAACCTCGGCATCTACCGCCAGCAGCTGATCGGCCGCAACAAGCTGATCATGCGCTGGCTCGCGCATCGCGGCGGCGCGCTCGACTTCCGCGAATTCGCGCTGCAGAACCCCGGCAAGCCGTATCCGGTCGCGGTCGTGCTCGGCGCCGATCCGGCCACGACGCTCGGCGCGGTGACGCCCGTGCCCGATTCGCTGTCCGAATATCAGTTCGCCGGCCTGCTGCGCGGCAGTCGCACCGAGCTCGCGAAGTGCCTGACGCCCGGCGTCGACACGCTGCAGGTGCCCGCACGCGCGGAGATCGTGCTCGAAGGCTTCATCCATCCGCAGGACGGCACCCCTGCTCCCGCTCCGGCCGCCGCGCCGCCGCGGCCGGCCGGCAATGCGTCCGCCGCGTACGAACACGCACTCGAAGGGCCGTACGGCGACCACACCGGCTATTACAACGAGCAGGAGTGGTTCCCTGTGTTCACCGTCGAGCGCATCACGATGCGCCGCGACGCAATCTACCATTCGACCTACACGGGCAAACCGCCCGACGAGCCCGCGGTGCTCGGCGTCGCGCTCAACGAGGTATTCGTGCCGCTGCTGCAGAAGCAGTTCACGGAGATCACCGATTTCTACCTGCCGCCCGAAGGCTGCAGCTACCGGATGGCCATCGTCCAGATGAGGAAGAGCTACGCGGGCCACGCGAAGCGCGTGATGTTCGGCGTGTGGAGCTTCCTGCGGCAGTTCATGTATACGAAGTTCATCGTGGTCGTCGACGAGGACGTGAACATCCGCGACTGGAAGGAAGTGATCTGGGCGATCACGACGCGCGTCGACCCCGTGCGCGACACGGTGATGGTCGACAGCACGCCGATCGACTATCTCGACTTCGCGTCGCCGGTTGCCGGTCTCGGCTCGAAGATGGGGCTCGACGCGACCAACAAGTGGCCCGGCGAGACGAACCGGGAATGGGGCCGTCCGATCGAGATGGATGCGGCCGTGAAGGCGCGCGTCGACCGGCTCTGGCAGGAGATCGGACTCTGAGGCCGTACGGCCGGCGCCCGCCGGCCCGTGCATCGCACCCATCACCAGAACGACGAAGATGAGCTTTCCTCCCGCCTCGATGCTGTCCGACGGTTTCTTCCTGTCGCTGTCGCTGTGTCTCGACATCGGCCTCGTGAACGTCGCGATGCTGTCGCTGACGCTGTCGCACGGCTTCCGGCCGGGCTTCTGGCTCGGCGTCGGCTCGTGCGTCGGCGATCTCCTCTACGCGGCGCTCGCGCTCGCGGGGATGGCCGTGCTGCTGCAGTTCGAGGCCGTGCGCTGGATCGTGTGGATCGGCGGCGGCGCCGTGCTGCTGTTCCTCACGTGGAAGATGACGCGCGAAGCGTTGGCGCCGGCCAGGTCGGCAGACGACGCGGACGAGGCACCGCCGCCGCGCGCAAGCGCGCGGCGCAGTTTCCTGCGCGGGATGCTGCTCGCGATGTCGTCGCCGAGCGCGATCCTGTGGTTCGCGGCGGTCGGCGGCGCACTGATCGCAAAAGCCGGCGCGACCACGCCGGCCACCGCGTCGGTGTTCCTGTCGGGTTTCTTCCTCGGCGGCCTCGCGTGGACGCTCTTCATGTGCACGCTCGCGAGCCAGGGCCGCAAGCGCGCGGGCGCCGGACTGATGCGCGCGTGCCACGTCGCGTCGGCGCTGCTGTTCGCGTATTTCTCGTACAGCGTGATCGTCGGCGGCTACCGCGACCTGATCGCGCACGCGGCGTAAGCGAAGCCGACCTGCACGAGCCGCGCGTCGAGCGGCGGCACTAATAAAAAACGGCGCAGCGCCCCTCGCGGGACGTTGCGCCGTTTTGCCACGCGCGGTCAGGCCGCGCGGGACGGATCAGCGACGCCAGTAGCCGTGATGGCCCCAGCCGCCGTAGCCATGACGCCAGTACGGGCGGCCGTAGTAACCGCCGTAGCCGCCGACGACCACGGCGGGCGGAGGCGCATAGTAGGCCGGTGCCGGTGCGTAGTACACGGGCGGGGGCGGCGGCGCGTAGTACACGGGCGGCGGTGGTGCATAGACCGGATACGCGGGCGCGACCGGGATACCGATGCCGACCCCGATCGACACGTGAGCCTGCGCGGCGCTTGCGGCACCCAGACCCAGCGCGGCGGCGGCGATGAACGGAATGAGCTTTTTCACTTCGATTCTCCTGCTGGAGCGGTATTTTATGCGCTCCTGTCGGCAACGGCGGGCATGCACGTCGCATGGAAGCAATGTAGCGAAAACCCGCCTCTCGCGTGTTTCGCATTTGTTGCAAATTGCAATTGCAGGCGGCCGGAGCCGCCGTGCGGCGTGGCTTCCGCGGCCTGCGGCGACCCTTGCAGGTCGCGCGATTCCGTCCGACGAGTCGGGGCGCGACGCGACGGCCGGTCAGTCTTACCGGATACGGCACGCGCGGCGGGCATGCGCACGTAATGAACGATTACAAATTTGAAACAGGACGCCGACGATTCAAGAGGACCGCGCGCACGACATGTTTCGGGGTCGGATTCATCGATCGGAATTCAACCGTAGCGCCGGACGCAAATACGCGTGCGAATCGTGCCGCACGCCGGTAATGAACACATGCGTCCGCGCGGCAATCGACCTTCCACGACCACACCTTCATTCCTGCGATACTGGCGGCTGCTTCGTTTTCGCTTACGTCCGCCGCCATGCCTCTTCCCGACACACCCCGTCTCGGCTTCATCGGCGCCGGCCGCCTCGCGCGCTGCGTTGCGCAGCGCTTCGCGCAGGCCGGCTTTCCCGTTGTCGCGATCGCGAGCCGCACGCCCGAATCGGCCGCGGCGCTCGCCGCGCGCATCGCCGGCTGCCGAGCCGTCGACACGCCGCAGCAGGTCGCCGACGCCGCCGACCTGATCTTCCTGACGGTTCCCGACGACCATCTCGCGTCGACCGCCGCGGCGCTCCGCTTCGATGCATCGCGCGCCGCCGGTCAGGCAGTCGTCCACTGCAGCGGCGCGTCGGCGGTCGCGCTGCTCGATCCGGCGAAACGGCAAGGCGCGGCCACCGGCGGCTTCCATCCGCTCTACCTGTTCGGCGGCACCGACGCCGACCTCGCACGCATCGACGGCTGCTCGGTCACGATCGAAGCCGACGGCGCGCTGCACGCGACGCTGATGCGACTTGCCGCCGCACTCGGCTGCCATCCGCTGTCGATTCCGGCCGGCGGCCGGATGCTCTATCACGCGGCCGCGCATTACGCGGCGAGCTTCGCGCTGTGCGGGCTGTCGGAAGCGGTCGAGCTGTGGCGCGGCCTCGGTTTCGACGAGGAAGCCGCGCTGCGCGCACTGCTGCCGATGCTCGCCGGCACAATCGAAACCGCGCGCGACAAGGGGCTCGCGAACGCGCTCGCCGGCCCGGTGTCGCGCGGCGATACCGGGATCGTCGAACGCCAGCTCGCGCTGCTCGAAGCGCGTGGCGGCGATCACGCGACGCTGTACGCGCTGATGACGCGCCGTGCGGTCGCGCTCGCCGCGAAGCGTGCCGCGCCGCCGGCGTCGCTGCCGGCGCTCGCCGAAGCCGTCGAAACGTCGCTCGCGCGCACGGCCGCGCCCCCCTCCCCGTCGCAAGACGAGGCGTGATAAGGTGTCGGCCGATGCGCCGCCATCCGGCGTTGGCGGCCGCACGCTACTCGACTGTATAAAAAGGATGCCAACGATGTTCGGCGAGATCGCCCGTTTTCTGCTCAATACCGTCTTCACGCTGTTCGGCGCCGCGCTGATCCTGCGCGTCTGGATGCAGGCCGTCCGCGTGCCGCCGTACAACCCCGTCACGCAGGCCGTGCTGCAGGCGACCAACTGGCTCGTGCTGCCGCTGCGCCGCGTGATCGCGGGCGTACGCGGCATCGACTGGGCCAGCGTCGTCGCCGCGCTGCTGACCGCGCTCGTCTACGTCGTGCTGATGGTCGTGATGGCCGGCTTCGACCCGGCCGCGGTGATCCCGACGCTCGTCGTGGTCGCGCTGCTCACCGTCGTGAAGTGGGCACTCAACCTCGTGATCTGGATGACGATCCTGATGGCGCTGCTGTCGTGGCTCAACCCGCGCTCGCCGGCGATGCCGATCCTCTACCAGCTCACCGCGCCGTTCCTGAACCCGCTGCGCCGCATCATCCCGAACCTCGGCGGCATCGACCTGTCGCCGATCCTGCTGTTCGTGATCGTGCAGGTGCTGCTGATGATCGTCACGCGCGCCGCCGTGTCGCTGACGATCTTCGGCATCTGACCGACGCTGCCCCCTACGCCGCCGGCCCCTGCGCCGGCGGCGCGCCGAGCGTGTCGATCACGCCGAAGCGCGCAGGAATCATCGCGTAGCACACGCGCACTTTCTCGCGCGACAACCGTTCGAGCAAACGCTGCGCCTCGTCCTCGGTGACGATGAATTCGACCTCGATCGCGAGCGAACCCTGCAGTTCGAAGAAGCGGTCCTCATGCAGCACACGATGCTGGCCGAAGCCGGCCATCGCGCGAAACGCGGAACCGCCCGCGACGCCCATCCGGTTCGCCTCCTCCAGCAGCCATTCCCACAGCGGCTTCCAGTGCAGCCGGTGCTGCTCGTGCACATAGAAACGCAAGAACACCCTGTCCATCGCTCCCTCCGATGGCGGCACGCTCAGGCCGCCGCGAGCCACGCGCGCGCGGTCCACATGCCGAGCGCCGTCAGCGCGAACGATCCAGTCAAGTGTAGGGCAGCCACCGCAAACGCCCATCCGAATTCGCCCTGCAACGCATGCGTCATCACTTCGACCGAATAGGTCGAGAACGTCGTGAGGCCGCCGAGGAAGCCCGTGATCACGAACAGCCGCCACTCGGGCGGCAGCCCGACGCGGGTCGTGAACACGACGGCGGCAATGCCGATCACGTAGCCGCCGATCAGGTTCGCGGCGAGCGTGCCGAGCGGCACCTCGGGAAAGAATGCGTTGAGCGCGAGGCTCAGGAACCAGCGCAGCAACGCGCCGAGCCCGGCGCCGACGAAGATCGCGACGATCGAATAGAACAAGGGCACTCCTCGCTGACGACGCCGCGTGGCGGATGCGGCCTACGCTGAACTGTATGCGGAATCGCGCCGCGGCGGCAACGCCGGCGGAGCGGGCCGTCATACGCCGGATCGTGTCGCACGGGCGCGATGCATTTCATTATTCCCGCGAATCCGCCGCACTCGATATTTTCCGATGCATTACGCAGGACATTACAAATAAATTAAAAAAACAGATTGATTATCTAGCCGCATTTTCAAAATCGGCAAAGCCGCTTCGCACGCTGTGCGCCAACGTTGAAAATCCCATATTTCACGGGGCTTCCGCGTAGTTTCCCTTATCAGACATTCCCGTATCCGGCCGATATTTCATGCAATTGACTTCGCCGATTTTGTAGACTTGTTCCGCCAACCCACTCCATCGACATGGAGACTCGAAAAATGAACAATATCCGCCCGTCATTCATGTTGATTCCGGCACTGTGTGCGTCGCTGCTCGCATCGAGCGTCGCGCTCGCCGACGGCAACGGACCGCCGTCCTACGTCGAAGGCAACCGCGCGCCGAAAGGATACGCGCGCCCGCCGTTCCACACGAAGCCGCGCGCGAGCACGGCTTCGATATCCGGCCTCACGCCCGCGCTCGCCCGACACGCGTACGGGTTCGACACGATCGCCAACCAGGGCGACGGGATGGTCGTCGCGATCGTCGACGCGTACGACGACCCGAAGATCGAGGCCGATCTCGGCGTGTTCAGCAACGCGTTCTCGCTGCCGGCCTGCACGTCGTCGAACGGTTGTTTCACCAAGGTGTACGCACGCGGTACGCGGCCCAGGACCGATTCGGGCTGGGCGCTCGAGATGTCGCTCGACGTCGAATGGGTGCATGCGATCGCGCCGAAGGCCAAGATCATGCTCGTCGAGGCCGCGTCGGCCAGCTTCAGCGACCTGCTGGCCGCGGTCGACGTCGCGGTCACGCGCGGCGCGTCGGTCGTGTCGATGAGTTTCGGCGGCAGCGAGTTCGGCAGCGAGACCGGCTTCGACAGCCACTTCAACGTCGCGGGCGTCACGTTCGTCGCATCGTCCGGCGACAGCGGCACCGGGACCGAATACCCGGCCGCGTCGCCGTACGTGGTGGCGGTGGGCGGCACGACGTTGTCCATCGATGCGTACGGCAACTACGTCGGCGAGGCGGCGTGGAGCGGCAGCGGCGGCGGCGTGAGCACCGTCGAGGCCGAGCCGGCCGGCCAGACCGCGTGGCCGGTTCCGGTCGCCGGCAAGCGCGGCGTGCCCGACGTCAGCTACGACGCGAATCCGTCCAGCGGTTTCGCGGTGTACGACTCGGTCACCTACCAGGGGCAGGCGGGCTGGTTCCAGGTCGGCGGCACGAGCGCGGGCGCACCGCAATGGTCGGCGCTCGTCGCGATCGCGAATTCGCTGCGCGCGGCGTCCGGCAAGAGCCGGTTGAGCGGCACCTACGACTCGCTCTATACGGTCGGGAAAACCGCGTACGGCAGCGATTTTCACGACGTGACGACCGGGTCCAACGGCAATTGCGGCAGCGTCTGCAACGCAGCCGGCGGCTACGACTACGTGACGGGTCTCGGTTCGCCGCAAGCGCCGTCGCTCGTGCAGGCGCTCGTCGCCCGGCCGTAACTACCCGGCCGCCGCCGGTCGGTCCGCGGCGCGGCGTTCAGCCGCCGCGCCATGCGCGGTCGAGCGCGGTCAGCGTCGCCAGCGCACCGCCCTTCAACCCGATCACGTCCGCACGGCGCGCATGCGCTTCGCGCGCGTTGATGCGGATCACGTCGGCGCCGAGCCGCTCGCTCAGCAGGCGCACGGTCGGAATCGCGGTACCCGCGCCGATCTCGACCACGGCGACGCGCCCGGCCCGCGCGATCCAGTCTTCCAGCGCACGTTCCTGCGCGTCGTAGCGCGCGCCGAGCCAGCCGGTGTCGCCGAACATCAGGATGTTCGGCCGCGCGAGGCCCCCGCAGCGCGGACAGCGCGGCGCTTCGCCGACCAGCCGGCAGGTAGCTTCGTCGACGTCCGGCACGAACGGCGCCGCGTCCCACGTGTCGTCCGAGCATGGCCGCAGGCACTGCATCGCATGAATCGAGCCGTGGATCTCGACGATCCGCGCCGGATCGAAACCGGCCTTCTGGAACTGGCCGTCGACGTTGCTCGTCAGCACGAAGCCGCCATTCGGCATCGCGTCGATCCAGCGACGCAGGATCGCGAAACCCGCATGCGGCACCGTCGCGCGGTAAAGCGCGAGACGGTGCCCGTAGAACCCCCACGCGAGTTGCGCACGCGCACGGAACGCGTGCGGCGATGCGATCTCGTGGAATTCGAAACGCTCGTGGCGCAGCGCCGGATACGCACGCCAGAAGCCGTCCGTGCCGCGAAAATCGGGCAACCCGGAATCGACGCCGATGCCCGCGCCGGCCGTCACGAGCAACGCGTCGGCGCGCGCGAGCGCGTCAACGGCGGCAGCGACGAGATCGGCGGGAAGCTGCGCGGCGGCAGCGGTGGAGTCGTCGGAATCGGGGAACGGCATGATGGGGCGGCGGTAACGTCGAACGGTGCGCGGGCGGCGTCGCGATCATACGCCGGTTCGGGTGCCGTGCCGCATGCGCGATGCACAGGCACGACGCGATCGCAACGTCGTGAGTCCGCGCGGCGCCCGGCTTTTCCCGCTGCAGCCGACGCAGCGAAGCCCGGGCAACGTCGCGATCCGCCCGCCTCCCCGCCTGCTCAGCCATCCGAATCGTCTTGCGCGACCGGAATCTCGTCGACCGCGAAATAGACCGGCTTGCCGAGCTGCCGCGCGAGGCTGACGTCCGCATCGGCGCCACGCGACGCGCCGTCGATCCGCCATACGGCATCGCAGCGCCGCAGCAGCCGGTGCGCGGCCGGATACAGGAACGCCTCGCTGATCTCGTCGCCGACCTGCCGCGACCCGGCCGCGACCGCGAGCGGCAGCGACACCCACTCGCCGATCATCGGCACATGCCCGCGGCGATACACGGCGAGCGCCGCCGCTTCCAGCCGGTGCAGGTTCGCGGCGATGCGCGCCGGGTCGCCGTCCGTGCCGCTGCGATAGGGGCCGGCGACCAGCACGAGCAGCGGCGTCATGCCGTGCGCGCGCCGGCGGTTTCCCGCAGCGCGACGTACTGCAGCAGCATGATCGTCTTCGCGTCGACGATCTCGCCGCGCTCGACCGCGTCCAGCGCCGCCTGCAGCGGCATCTCGACGACCTCGAGATCCTCGCCCTCTTCCGCGACGCCGCCGCCGTCGCCGGTGCGCAGCGACGCATCGTATTCGCCGACGAAGAAATGCAGCTTCTCCGTCACGGACCCAGGGCTCATGAACGCCTCGAACACCTTGCGCACGCCGCGCACGCGATAGCCGGTCTCCTCCTCGGCCTCCGCACGGATGCGTGCTTCGGGCGTCGCATCGTCGAGCAGGCCGGCAGCGGCTTCGAGCAGCATCCCGTCGTGCCCGCTGACGAACGCCGGCATCCGGAACTGCCGCGTCAGCAGCACGTCGCCCGTGCCGGCATTGCGCAGCAGGATGGTCGCGCCGTTGCCCCGGTCGTAGGTCTCGCGGCTCAGGCGCTGCCACGTTCCGTCGCGGCGCAGGAAATCGAACGTCACCTTCTTCAGCACATACCAGTCATCGGACAGCACCGTCGTATCGACGATGCGCACGCGATCCCGCGTTGCAGCCATCGCAGCCTCCCATTCGACAAAAGACGGCGCCCATGGTAACGTGCATATTCGTGCAACTTCAAGACATTTCGTGCAAACACGATGCTGACGACGCAACGCAAGAAAGCGATCCTCGATACGCTCGCGCGCGACGGCCAGGTGCTGGCCGTCGAATTGAGCGCGCAATTCGGCGTGTCCGAAGACACGATCCGCCGCGACCTGCGCGAGCTGGCGGCCGAAGGCCTGCTGCAGCGCGTGCATGGCGGCGCGCTGCCGGCGTCGCCGGCCGTCGCGCCGTTCGCGCAGCGCGAGGTGCTCGAAACGGCGGAAAAGCGGCGCATCGCACGCCGGGCCGCGCAGATGATCGCGCCCGGGCAAGTGGCGATCGTCGACGGTGGCACGACGTCGGCGCTGCTCGTCAGCCAGTTGCCGGCCGACCTGCGCGCGACGATCGTCACGCACAGCCCGAGCGTCGCCGTCGCGCTGGCCGCGCATCCGTCGATCGACGTGATCCTGATCGGCGGGCGACTCTACAAGCATTCGATCGTCGCGGTCGGCGCCGCGGCGATGGAAGGCATCGCGCGCATCCATGCTGATCTTTACTTCATGGGCGTCACGGGCGTACATCCAGTCGCGGGGCTGAGCACCGGCGATTTCGAGGAAGCGGCGATCAAGCGCGCGCTGGCCGAACGCGCGGCCGAGACGGTCGTGCTCGCGTCGCAGTCGAAACTGCGCGCGGCGTCGCAGTTCGTGATCGGCGACATCACGCTCGCGCAAACCGTCGTGGTCGAGAAGGAAACCGAAGCCGCGCTGACGAAGCCGATCGAGGCCGCCGGCGTGACGGTCGTGCGAGCATAGCGGCAGCGGTTCGAATCCGTGCGGTTGCGCAGGATCTCGACTGCGGGCTTTCGTCACGCCAACGCCGCACCGATGTCAGCGTGCTGACAGGCGCCGCTTGCTAAGATGGGCGCCCGCCCGATCGCCACGCGCCGCACGCACGATGCCCTCGCCCTCCGCCACAATTCCGCCTGCACCGCCCGCAGGCGATGCACCGCCGCCCGGCGTCCTCGCGCTGTTCGTCGCGTTCGCGCAGATCGGCCTGACCAGCTTCGGCGGCGGGCTCAGCGGGCGGATGATGCGCGACTTCGTGCACGAGCGGCGCTGGCTCGACGAAGAGGCGTTCCTCAACGGCCTCGCGCTGTCGCAGGCGCTGCCGGGCGTCAACGTGAAGAACCTCGCGATCTGGATCGGCTACCGGCTCGCCGGATGGCGCGGCGCGGTGGCCGGCTTCACCGGCATCATCGCGCCGCCGGCCGTGCTGATCGTGCTGTTCGGCGTCGCGTTCTCGACCCTCACGCGCTTCCCGCTCACGCATGTCGCGCTCGCCGGCGCGGCGGCCGCGGCGATCGGGCTGTCGATCTCGATGGCGATCACGGCCGTGCGCCGGCTGCCGCGCCGCGCTTTGCCGTTCGCGGTAATGACGCTCACCTTCGTGTCGGTCGCGGTGCTGCACTGGCCGCTCGTATGGACCGTGCTGGTCGGCGGCACGCTGAGCGTCGCGCTCGAATACCGCCGCGCGGCCGCCGCGCCGACCGGGAACGACAAGCCATGACCGCGTCGCAACGCTACGCCGCGCTGTTCGGCGTGTTCGCGCCGCTGTCGATCGCGACGATCGGCGGCGGACAGACGATCATCGCCGACCTCCAGCGGCAGATCGTCGACGTACATCACTGGATGACCGCCACGCAGTTCGTGAACGACTTCGCGATCGCGCGGATGGCGCCCGGCCCCGGCTCGCTGCTTGCCACACTGATCGGCTGGCAGGTGGCCGGCTTCTGGGGCGCGGTGATCGCGACGCTCGCGCTGTTCGGCCCGACCGCGTTCCTGATCTACGGCGTCGCACACCTGTGGCGGCGACACCAGGGCGCGCGCTGGCAGATCGCGCTCGAAGCCGGCCTGCGTCCGGTCGCGGCCGGCATGATCGTCGCGTCGGTGTGGGTGCTGCTGCAGGCGCTCGACGGCGGCTGGCCAGCACGCGCGATCGCGGTCGCATCGACGCTGTGTGTGATGGTTTCGCGCATTCACGCGCTGCTGCTGATCGCCGCGGGCGCGCTGCTGCTCGTCGGCGTGCACGCGATCGGCGGCGTGTAGCGCATACCGCCGTCGCACCTCAACGCCGCGCCACGCGAACACCTGAACGCCTAAACGCCGCGAAACACCGGCGCGCGCCGCTCCGCAAACGCACGCAGCCCTTCGTCGAAATCCGCGCCTTCGCACGCGTGCCGGCGCAGCTCTGCGATCCGCTCGAACGCATCGACCGGCAACGGCCGTGCGTCCTGCAGCACGCGAAACTGCTCCTTCACGGCGTGCACCGCGAGCGGCGCCTTCGCGGCGATCGTGCGCGCGACGTCGAGCGCCGCATCGTCGACGCCGCCCGCTTCGGCCAGCCGGTTCACGAGCCCGTGATGCGCGGCGCGCTCCGCATCGAGCGGCTGCGCGCAGAAGAACATTTCCTTCAGCACGTGGATCGGCAGGTTGTCGTAGAAGCGCAGCAGGCCGCTCGTCGAATACGGCAGGCCGATGTTCGCGGGCGTCATCGCGAAGCGCGCGTCGCGCGCCGCGACGACCAGGTCGCAGCTCATCACGAGATCGACCGCCCCGCCCCATGCCGATCCCGCCACCGCCGCGATCACCGCCCCCGGATAGGTCCGCACGCGCCGCAGCGCCCGTTCGAGCGGCTTGCCGTATGCGAGCGGATCGCGGTCGTCGGCCAGTTCGCGCAGGTCGTGCCCCGCGCTCCACACGTCGCCGCTGCCGTCGTTCGACAGGATCACGACGGGAGGTGGCCCCAGCTCGGCAAGCGCATCGAGGCGCGCGACGAGCGCATCGAGCAACGGTGCATCGAGCGCGTGCCGCCGCGCCGGATTCGCGAACCGCACGCGCGCGATCCGCTCGCCGATCATGTCGACCGTCACGCGCGATGCGCTTTCGTGTTTCGTCGCATCGGTCATTGCACGGCCTCCGCCATCGCTTCCGCCTGGAAGATCGCACGCCCGGCCAACAGTGCGTCGATCGCGTCGTCGCCGTAGCCCGCTTCGCGCAGCACGTCGACCGTATGCTCGCCGAGCAGCGGCGGCGCATGGCGCGTGCGCGGCGCGGGCACTTCGTCGCCCATCCCGCCGAGCGGCGTGACGACCTGGTGCAGTGTCCCGAGCGTCGGATGCGCGACCGGTTCGACCAGCCCGCAGTATGCGAGCTGCGGATCGTCGAACACTTCGTCGAGCGTATTGATCGGCCCGGCCGGCAGCCCGGCCTCGACGAAACGCTGCGTCCATTCGCGCTTGCCGCGCGTGCGCAGCCGGCTTTCGAGCAGCGCCTTCAGCGCGTCGCGGTGCTCGACGCGCGCATCGTTGGTCGCGAAGCGCGGATCGTTCGGCAACTCGGGCAGATCCATCAACCGGCACAGCCGCAGCCACATGTCGGTCGTGATCGGCGCGAGGTTGAGCGGCCCGTCGGCCGTCTCGAACACGCCGTACGGCGCGATCACCGCATGCGCGTTGCCGGTACGGCGCGGCACGTCGCCAAGGCTCAGGTAGCGTTGCCCGTGCACGCTCAGCAGCGCGACGAGGCTTTCGAGCAGCGACGTGCCGACATGCTGCCCGCGCCCCGTGCGCTCGCGCTCGAACAGCGCGGCCGTCACGCCGGTCGCGACCCACATCCCCGAGCTGAGATCGCCGATCGCGGTGCCGGTGCGGGTCGGCTCGCCGTCCGGAAAGCCGGTGAGGCTCATCAGCCCCGCATAGCCCTGCGCGATCTGGTCGAAGCCCGGCCAGTCGCGCAACGGGCCGCGCGGGCCGAACGCGGTGACGCTGCCCATCACGAGCCGCGGATCGCGCGCGCTGAGTGCGGCGTAGCCGAGCCCCATCGCGTCCATCGTGCCGGCCTTGAAATTCTCGATCACGACGTCAGCCTGCGCGATCAGCCGCCGCACGACGTCGAGGCCGGCCGGCTGCCGGAAATCCACGCAGACGCCGCGCTTGTTGCGGTTGCAGGACAGGTAGTACGTGCTCACGCCGCGATCGAACGGCCCCCACGCGCGGCTCATGTCGCCGTTCGGCCCCGACTCGACCTTGATCACGTCGGCGCCGAGATCGGCGAGCACCATCGAGCAGAACGGCCCCGACAGCGCGCGACTCAGATCGACGACCCTGATTCCTTGTAATGCCTGCATTCCGGACTCCTGATATTGATGACTGGATGTTGCGTGCTTCCGTGCGATCGCGGCGCGCCGCTCATTCGGGCAGCGTCTGGTGGCGCGTTTCGACCGCGAACGGCAGGATCAGGATGCCGAGCACGAAGGCGGCCGCGGTCCACGCGACCGGCACGCCGAGCGAACCGTAGCCGTGAATCGCGGCGCCGAGCAGGAAGTTCACGCCCGCGCCGATGAAGCGGCCAACCGACGCGTTGAACGCGAACGCGGTCGCCCGCACGCGCGTCGGATACTGCTCGGGCAGCCACAGCGAGAAGATCGCGAAGTTGCCGCCGAAGAAACCGAGGAACGCGAGCGACACCATGAACGCCGTGAGCCCGTTCGGCTGGTAGAACGCCCAGCCGAACGCGAACACGATCGCACCGGCCATGCCCGTGAAATACACGCCGAGCGCCGCGCGGCGGCCGAGCCGCTCCGACAGCCACGGCGCGACCAGGCAGCCGGCGATCGTCGCGCACGACAGGATCGCCGCGCCGACCGATGCAAGCCGCATTGCGCCGATGTGATCGATGCCCGCGCGCGCCGCCAGCGTACTGACCGCGCTCGCCTCGTAGACCGAGCCGGCCCACAGCCCGACGATCGCGACGCCGACGAGGCTCGCGCTCGTCAGCGTGCGACGCAGGAACGCCGGCGCGAAGATCTCGCGCAGCGGATGCGCGCGCCGTGCGTCGGCCACGTCGCCGTCGCGCGCGTCGTGCCGACGCCACTGCCCCGGCTCCTTCACGCGCATCACGGTGAACACCGCGAGCAGCGCGGGAGCCAGCCCGCACAGGAACATCGCGCGCCAGCCGTAGGTCGCACCGATCGTGTAGTTCAGGCAGGCCGCGATGAAGAAGCCGAAGTAGTAGCCCGTCTGCAGGTAGCCGGCGCCCATCTTGCGGCGGTCCTCCGGCCAGCTCTCGGCGACGTAGGTGCCCGCGAGCGCCCATTCGCCGCCGACGCCGATCCCGGCAATCAGCCGGCACGCGGCCAGCGCCCAGACGTCGTGCACGAACGCGGCCGCGCCGGTGAACACCGAATAGATCAGGATGCTCGCGGCGAGCGTGCGCACGCGGCCGAAGCGGTCGGCGAGCGGCCCCCAGACGAACGACAGCCCCCAGCCGATCAGGAACAGCGCGAACAGGATCGAGCCGTACATCCCGAGATTCGCGGGCGTTGCCGCGATGCCGGATGCCGGCAGCAATTCGGTCAGTGCGGGAATCAGCACGAGCGCGTAGATCACCGAATCCACGCCGTCGAGCACCCAGCCCGCGTACACGGCCCAGAAGCCCTTGACCTGCTCGCGCGTGAGCGGCGTGCGCCGCGGCTTCGCGCCGGCCGCCGGCGCGTCGATCGCCTTGAACATCTTCGTCTCCTTGCCGGCGGGGCCGGCGCTGTTGCCGCGTCCGGTCCGGGATGGCCGGCAGGCTGGCTCTTTTGTGAGACGAGTATAGAAATACCTTCGATCGCCGAAAAATATGATATTCATCTTGATCGATCGGATTGGCTTATGGCTTGAATCGGGAGACGACGGCGATGGACTTGAGACAGTTGCGCTATTTCGTGAAGGTCGTCGAATGCGGCAACGTCACGCATGCGAGCGAGGCGCTGCATGTCGCGCAGCCCGCGGTGAGCCAGCAGATGCGCAATCTCGAACAGGATCTCGGGATGCAGCTGCTCGAACGGAGCGTGCGCGGCGTCGCGCCGACAGCCGCCGGCCGCACGCTTTACCAGCATGCGCTCGAACTGCTGCGCCAGGCCGACGGCACGCGCGAGCTGCTGCGCCGCGACGCCGATACGCCGCAGGGCCGCGTGACGGTCGGCATGCCGTCGAGCACCGCGCGCGTGCTGGCGATTCCGCTCGCACGCGCGGTGCGCGACCGCTATCCGGGCATCATGCTGGAGCTGATCGAGGCGCCGAGCGCCGATCTCGACACGCTGCTCGAGCGTGCGCGGCTCGATCTCGCGATCGTCGTCGACGCGGTCGACACGCGCGGCATCGCGATCCACCGGCTGCTGACGGAAACGCTGTACCTGATCACGTGGCCCGGGTTTCCGGTGCCGGACGATCCCGTGCCGCTCGATACGATCGCGCGGATGCCGCTCGTGCTGCCGAGCGCGCCGAACACGATCCGCAACCGCGTCGACTGGGCGATGCGCGAGGCCGGGCTGTCGTACGAGATCAGCTTCGAGGCGAGCTCGACCGGGCTGCTGTTCGCGGCCGTGATGGCGCAGCTCGGCGTGACGATCCTGCCGTGGACGGCCGCGCACGTCGAAATCGAGGAACGCAAGCTCAAGCTGTCGACGGTCGCGCACCGGCTGTTCGCGCGCGACCTGTCGCTGTGCTGGCACGATACGGCGCTCGTCAGCAACGCGGTGCAGAAGGTGAAGGCCGAGATCGTGCGGCTGTTCGACATGCTCGGGCGGCGGACGGAGTGGGCGGCCGGCGATGTCGGCCGCGCGTGACCGGCGCGGCGCGGGCGCGTGCCGCGCGTGGTTCGCTTGCGTGGCGCGTGCTCGATTTCGTCGTCGCGGTGATGATGCTCGGCTTCGCGGTGCGTTTCGCGCTCGATGCGCTTCAGGCGTCAGCGGCCCGATAGCTTGCGAAACGCTTTGTGCGCGTCGGCATGCAGTTCGAAGCCGATGCCGGGTGCTTGCATTACGCGTGCGTAGCCGGCGTCGACGGTTTCGCCATCGGCCAGTCCGCTAAACGGATGGAACGCGAACGGATTGACTTCCGCGCCGCCGAGCCCGAGCGCCGCAACGACGTGCAGCGAAAACAGGTGGCCGCCGTGCGGCCAGAACGCGTCGCGCCGCCAGCCGCGCGACACGAAGTGGTCGACGATCTGCAGATAGCCCGGCAGCCCGTAGCAATGCACCGGATCGAACACGAGCACGTCGCGGTCGTTGCGCAGGCCGCCGTAGCGGTCGAGCAGCATCGCTTCCGCGAGCGAGAACAGCGCTTCGCCGGCCGCGATCGGCGGTGAGTATCGCGCGGCAAGCTCCGCCTGGAGCGGTAGGTCGAGCGGGTCGCAGATGTCCTCGAACCACCAGAGGTCGAACGGCGCGAGCATCGTCGCGGCGGCTTGCACGGTCGTCGCGTCGTATGTGTTCATTGCATCGACCGCGAGATGCGAGCTGTCGACGAGCTGGGCAGCGGCGGCTTCGATGCGTCGTCGGTCCTGATCGAGATCCGCGCCGCCGATCTTGATCTTCGCGTGCGTGTAGCCGAGATCGGCAATGCGGCGCATCTCGTCCGACAGGCGCACGAGATCGTCATGCGGATAGCGGTAGCCGCCGCCCGCGTACACGCGCACGCGTGGCGCTGCCGTGCGTGCGAGCCGGTCGGCGAGAAAGCGATGAAGCGGCAGGTTGGCGATTTTCGCGGCGGCGTCCCAGATCGCCATGTCGAGCGTGCCGACCGCGACGCATCGTTCGCCGTGTCCGCCGGGTTTTTCGCCAGCCATCATCGCGCGCCATGCGCGGAACGGGTCGAGGTTGGTGCCGGCTTCGTCGGCGAGCGTGTCGGCGGCAGCCAGCAGGCGCGGCGCGAACCGCTCGCGGATCAGGCCGCCCTGCGCGAAACGGCCGACCGATGCGTAGCCGTAGCCCGTCACGGGGCAGCCGTCGCGCACGACATCGGTGACGACCGCGACGACACTCGTCGTCAGGCCGCCGGAGGGAATGGACGGGTCGGCATAACGAGAGACGGGGATCGGTTGCTCGCGGACGGCGGTGATGCGCATGGTCGGGTTCCGGTGGACGTCCGGCGCATGCGGATGGTTCTCACGCGCTGTCGCTGGAACGGTGGGCGGACTGCTGCATCATAGGCGCTGGCGCGGCCGGTTGCAGGCGTTCGTTACCGGTGTCGGCGATCGCGCCGCCGCGGCTGTACGGTCGCCGAGAAGTCGGCCTAGGTCACGGCGAAGATGCCGCGGACCGATATCGCGAACACGGCAGCCGTTCAACCGGTCAGAATCGTCCCGTTGCCATTTCGGTGTGGTTGCGTGTCGAATCACGTGTTCTGCGAGCGTCGTCTTGTTTTAAATGTGTACGGGCCCATGCAACATGCAAGGGCCGCGATGACAGAGGCCGCGAACCGGGAAGGTATCCGGACGACGACGATATGCGTGGTCGAATCTACAAACCCGCTCAGGCGAAGACGAAGTACTTGCGCACCGTCTCCACCACTTCCCAGGTCCCTTTCATGCCGGGTTCGATCACGAACACATCGCCGGCTTTCAGGTGCACCGACTCCTCGCCTTCCGGCGTGATGATGCAGTAGCCGTCGAGGAAATGACAGAACTCCCATTTCTCGTAGTTCACCTCGAACTTGCCCGGGGTGCAGATCCAGGTGCCCATGATCTTGCTGCCGTCCTTGGAGACGTAAGCGTTGAGGTTCACGGTGTGCGGATCGCCGCCGATGCGCTTCCACTTGGTCGCGTCAAGGACCGGAGTCGGGCAGGTTTCGCGCAAAACGGTGATGAAATCGGACATGTCAGCTCCAAACGATCGGATAAGTGATCCGTCACGTTAGTTCGGAAGCGCTACCGGGGCTTGCGTGCTTCCGACACCGACTCGTCTATTTTCGACACCGACTCGGCTGCAAGCGCGCTGCCAGTTCGTTGCCCCTGGCTCGGGCGGAATGGCCCCAGATTTACGGATTGAACCAATCGAGCAAATTGCGTTGACGGACCGTTTTTTGGCCGATCTTTGACGACCATTCTCGGCGATGCCACCGCCCCACGATCCAGCCATGCCAGTTTCGCTGCCACCGCCCCAAACCACCCGCTTGCCATCCCCACGCCAAACCCTGTACAATCCGCCGTTCTGCGGGCGTCGTATAATGGCCATTACCTCAGCTTCCCAAGCTGATGACGTGGGTTCGATTCCCATCGCCCGCTCCACTTTCCGGCTGCATCGCAGCCTGCGCAAAAGCCGCCTCGTCGAAGGCGGCTTTTTTGTACCATGTGCCGGTTCCCCGGCGCACTGCTGCGCGCAACGGGCCCTCGCCCGCAACAAAGCCTTTCTCTGTACCGATGATGCACGACGATCCGAACGAAGCCGGCCTGCCGCCGCACGACGACGCCATTCCCGACGGCGCCGACGAAGTCAACCCGCTGCACCACCGCCGCATCCGCAGCTTCGTCACGCGCGCCGGCCGCGTGTCGACCGGCCAGCGCCGCGCGCTCGACGAACTCGGCCCGCGCTTCGTCGTCCCGTATGCGCCGGAAATGCCCGACTGGAACGCGGTGTTCGGCCGCAGCGCGCCGCGCATCCTCGAGATCGGCTTCGGAATGGGCGCATCGACCGCGGAAATCGCCGCGAACCGCCCCGGCGACGACTTCCTCGGCGTCGAAGTGCACGAGCCGGGCGTCGGTGCGCTGCTGAAGCTGATCGGCGAGCAGAACCTGCCGAACATCCGCATCATCCAGCACGACGCGGTCGAAGTGCTCGAGCACATGCTCGCGCCGGAAAGCCTCGACGGCGTGCACATCTTCTTCCCCGATCCGTGGCACAAGGCGCGCCACCACAAGCGCCGGCTGATCCAGCCGCCGCTCGTCGCGCATCTCGCGTCGCGCCTGAAGCCAGGTGCGTACATTCACTGCGCGACCGACTGGCAGAACTATGCGGAACAGATGCTGGAAGTGCTCGGCGCGGAACCGACACTCGAAAACACGGCCGCCGACTACGCGCCGCGCCCCGACTACCGCCCGGTGACGAAGTTCGAACGGCGCGGGCTGCGGCTCGGTCACGGCGTGTGGGACCTGGTGTTCCGCAAGCGCGCAGGCTGAGCCATTCCGCAGAGGCGGCGCACGTCGCGCCGCCCCGGACGACAAAACGGCCCGACCGGCATCTGCCGATCGGGCCGTTTGCTTATGGAAACACGCCGGACACCGGCGCCCGCATCACGCCCAGTTCAACCAGCCGCTGTACCCGACCAGCAGCACGAACAGCCCGAACGCGATCCGGTACCACGCGAACACCGTGAAATCGTGCGTCGCGACGTAACGCAGCAGCCAGCGCACGCACACGAACGCGCTGACGAACGCGGCGACCAGCCCGAGTGCGAACAGGCCGAGCGAATCGACGGTGAACGCCTGCCAGTCCTTGACGGTTTCATAGAGCGTCGCGCCGAAGATGATCGGAATCGCGAGGAAGAACGAGAATTCGGTGGCGACACGCCGGTCGAGGCCGAACAGCATCCCGCCGATGATCGTCGAGCCCGACCGCGACATGCCGGGAATCAACGCGAAGCACTGCGCGATGCCGACCTTCAGCGCATCGAGCGGCGTCAATGCATCGACCGACATCACGCGCGGCGGCTCGCCGCGCTCGCGCTGCCGCGCCTCGGCCCACAGGATGATCGCACCGCCCACGACGAGCGCGAACGCGACGGGCACCGGCGAGAACAGCACGGCCTTGATCTTCTTCTCGAACAGGAGGCCGAGCGCGATCGCGGGAATCGTCGCGATCACGACGTTCAGCGTGAAGCGCCGCGCGTCGGGCCGGCTCGGCAGCCCGGACACGATCGATGCGATCCGTTGCCGGTACTCCCAGCAAACCGCGAGGATCGCGCCGAACTGGATCACGACGTCGAAGGTTTTCGCGTGCGAATCATTGAAATTCAGGAAGCTGCCCGCGACGATCAGGTGACCGGTGCTCGACACCGGCAGGAATTCCGTCAGCCCCTCGACGACGCCGAGGATCAATGCCTTGCAGATCAGGATCCAGTCCATCCGTGGCCCAACTCCGAAATGGTCGAAAGGAAGGGCCAGGTTGCCGCGCGGCCCGCTCGGCCGCGCGGCTCGACGTCATTTTTCGACGATCGCCACGCGTATGCCGTTTGTAAGAATCGTAATTGTACCGGGTTCGTAGTTCACCCCGGCAAATTGCAGCTGTTCGGGCTTGAACGTGTAGATCGGATAGTTGGTCAGCACCTGCGTCGCGAGCAGGCCGGCGGCAGCGCCGACCTGTTGCCCGTACATCTGCGCGTCGCCGTCGAGCACGAGGCTGTCGACGGACGGCGCCTTCAGCACGACCGAGCGGCTCGGCGCGTCGTACGCGAGCTGGCCCGACACGGTGAACTTGCCGCTGACGGGCGCGCGCAGGAACGGGCTCGCGAAATTCGCGTCGAGTTGCACGGCGACGCGGTTCTGGTCGGGCAGCAGGTTGACGGCCGGGTTCGCGAGCGACACGTCGACGACCTGCGCGACCGTCTTCTGGTACGGGAACTTGCGCGCGACGGCTTTCTGCACGTCGCCGCGCGAGAACGTGTAGTGATCGGGGATGAACGGGAATGTCGACGCGCACGCGGCGAGCGACAGCGTCACGCCGATGGCGCCGACGGTTGCGGCGAGAAAACGGCGCCGGCCGGGCGCGCGAGGTGCGGTCATGCTTGAACAATCTCCTGTATCCGGCGCAGCGGCGATCGGGCTGTCGGCGCTGCGCCCATGCCGGGCAATCGACCGGAGTTAGTGTTTCAACCCGCGCCGCGGGTTCCATGCGTCGTATTCGCGTCGAACGCGGCCGGCAATCCGCTACCGCCCCATGCCGCCACGCGGCGCCGGCTGCGTCGCGACCTCGAGGCGCGTAAGCCACGCGAGCGCGTCGCTGCGCGATGCGCCGCACATGTCGGCGGACGGCTGCAGCCCTGAGCAGCACGCGGGACGCTCGGGCAGGCCGAAGATCCGGCAGCGCAGGTCGTCGCCTAGCTGCACGCAGCGCACGCCGGCCGGCTTGCCGTCGGGCATGCCCGGAATGGGGCTGGAAATCGACGGCGCGATGCAGCACGCGCCGCAACCCTCGCGGCACGCATGCGGCGGCGGGACATCGGCGGGCGCCGGGCGGACAGGCATTTCGACGGACACTCGGCTCTCTCGAACGAACAACAAAAAACGGTGCGACAACCGGACGCGGTGTCCGGCAGCCCACCTCGCATTGTGCCATCGCCGGCTGCGACGTTATTACGCAATGCAGCCGAATCGCGCGTTTATATACTCGAAAGCATCTGAAAAGTGAAAAGCGCGAGACCATCATGAGCTCCGGTTCTGCCGACATAATGTTCCGTCCCGATTTGCTCACGAAATACGGCGCGAACGGGCCGCGCTATACGTCGTACCCCACCGCGCTGCAGTTTCGCGACGATTTCGACCCGGCCGACTACGTGCGCGCGGCCCGCGACCCCGGCGCGTCGTCGAGCGAGCTGTCGCTGTATTTCCACATCCCGTTCTGCAACACCGCGTGCTTCTACTGCGGCTGCAACAAGATCGCGACCAACAACCGCCGCCGCGCGCGCCCGTATCTCGACCAGCTCAAGCGCGAGATGGCGCTGCAGGCCGCGCTGTTCGATCCGTCGCGCCCGGTCACGCAACTGCACTGGGGCGGCGGCACGCCGACCTTTCTTTCCGACGACGAAACGGCCGAGCTGATGGCGGCCACCCGCGAGCACTTCGCGCTCGCGCCGGACGCGGACGCCGAGTTCTCGATCGAGATCGACCCGCGCACGGTCACGCCCGCGACGCTCGTGCACCTGCGCACGATCGGCTTCAACCGGTTGAGCCTCGGCGTGCAGGATTTCGATCCGGTCGTGCAGCAGGCGATCAACCGCATCCAGCCGCTCGCGATGACGGCCGACCTGCTCGCCGCCGCGCGCGCGACGGGCTTCCATTCGGTCAGCGTCGACCTGATCTACGGGCTGCCGCACCAGACGGTCGCCGTGTTCGCGCGCACGCTCGAGACGATCATCGAACTCGCGCCCGACCGGCTGTCGGTGTTCGGCTACGCGCACATGCCGCACCTGTTCAAGATGCAGCGGCAGATCGACGATGCGACGCTGCCGCCGCCCGAAACGCGCATCGCGCTGCTCGGCCTCGCGATCGACATGCTGACGTCGGCCGGCTACGTGTACATCGGGATGGACCACTTCGCGCGGCCGTCCGACGAGCTCGTGCAAGCACAACGGAACGGCACGCTGCAGCGCAACTTCCAGGGCTACAGCACGCGCGCGGATACCGACCTCGTCGGCTTCGGCGTGTCGTCGATCGGCAAGGTCGGCGACGTGTACGCGCAGAACGCGAAGGACCTGCCCGCGTACGGCGCCGCGCTCGACGCGGGCCGGCTGCCGATCGTGCGCGGCGTGCGGCTCACGCCCGACGACCGGCTGCGCCGCGACGTGATCACGCAACTGATGTGCAACCTCGAACTGCCGTTCTCGCATGTCGAGGCCGCGCACGGCATCCGCTTCGCCGATCATTTCGCGCGCGAGCTCGACGCGCTGCGCCCGTTCGAACGCGACGGGCTGCTGACGATCGCGCGCGACCGACTGACGATCCATCCGGCCGGCCGGATGGTCGTGCGCAACATCGCGATGGCGTTCGACGCGTATCTCGGCCAGACGTCTCAACAGCGCTATTCGCGCACGGTCTAGCGCCGGCGCCAAACCGGCGGCCGCACGCGGGCGTGGCGCCGGTTTGCTACAGTGTGAGGCTTCCGCTCCGCCAGAACCCCGCACGATGCGCACCACCAAAGCGACCCACGCGGTCGAACGCCTGAAGACCCGCTCCGGCAACCCGCAATTCGCGGCCGTCGCGATGGCGGGCGGCCTGTTCTATCTCGTCGACCGCTCGGGCGGCACCGCCGAGAAGCGCTGCGAGCCGCTGCCGCTCGACGCGTTCGTCAAATTCGTCGACGAATTCGGCCCCCAAAAGCCGCGCAAGGCGAGCAAGCTCGACCTCGCATTCGAGGCGCAGATCAAGAAGAGCAAAGGGTAAAGGTCTGTTGCAGGCTGCCTGAAGGCTTGACCGCCGCCCTGTTTGGTACAATCGCGTGGTTTATCTACCCCCGCTGATGGCCGACCAGGCTGCGTGACCACACCATGAATATCGAAAACGCGCGTTTCAACATGATCGAACAGCAGATCCGGCCGTGGGACGTGCTGGATCTGGACGTCCTGGGCCTGCTGTCGATCGTCAAGCGTGAAAACTACGTTCAGCCCGAATACCGCGATCTCGCGTTCGCCGATCTCGAACTGCCGCTGCCCGGCGGCCGCAGCAAGATGCTGTTCCCGCGCGTCGAAGCGCGCGTGCTGCAGGAGCTGACGGTCAAGAAGCACGAAAACGTGCTGCTGATCGGCGCGGGCTCGGGCTACCTGGCCGCATTGTTCGCGCATCGCGCGCAGCACGTGACGGCTGTCGAGATCGATCCGGCGATCGCGAAGTTCGCGGAAGACAACCTTCGCAACGACGGCGTGACCAACGCGGAAGTCGTGCTCGGCGACGGTTCGCGCGGCTGGGCCGGCAAGGCGCCGTACGACGTGATCTGCGTCGCGGGCGGCCTGCCCGTCGTGCCGCAGGAAATGCTCGAACAGCTGAAGGTCGGCGGCCGCCTGTCGGCGTTCGTCGGCGGCCGTCCGGTGATGAAGGCGCAGATCATCACGCGCATCGACGACAAGCAGTACCGCGTCGCCGACGTGTTCGAAACCTACATCGACCACCTCGTCAACGCGATCGAGCCGTCGCGCTTCAAGTTCTGAGCGGCGGAGCCTCCATGCAGATCCTGACGCCCGCAATGCTCGCGGAATGGCTCGGCGATACGGCGCGCCCCGCGCCGGTCGTGCTCGACGTGCGCGAGCCGTGGGAAATCGCGACCGCGCAGATCGCCGGCAGCGTGTCGATCCCGATGCAGCAGATTCCCGCGCGCAGCGAAGAACTCGACGACGAAGCGGAAATCGTCTGCGTGTGCCATCACGGGATGCGCAGCGCGCAGGTCGCGATGTTCCTCGAATCGCGCGGCTTCACGAAGCTGTACAACCTGCAAGGCGGGATCGACGCGTGGTCGCGCGACGTCGATCCGTCCGTGCCGCGTTACTGATCTCTCCGGCGGCGCATCGCGCGCCGCCATACGGTGACCGGCGCCGCGCCGGCCACACGATCCGCCGAACGGGCGCGCACTGCGCGCCCGTTTCGCTTTCCCGCCCTACTCCGTTTCCTTCAGCGCATCGGCGACGATCGCGAACAGCCCGGCAATCTGCGCGTCGTCGATGACGAGCGGCGGCGAGAACGCGGGGATGTCACCCGCATAGCGGATCGTCGCGCCGTTCCGGCAGCGCGAGCAGGCACCGTAACGGTGAAGCGCGTCCGTGCACCATTTGCGCCCGCGAATCTGCACCGCAACGGACCATTGATGCCGCACGAAGCGTCATGCGCACCGCGCGTTCGCCCACACCGGCACGTCCGGCGTGCATGCATGCGGACTGGCACATGCCTTGCGTTATCCGATGGCAGGCGCCGCCACGGCGCACGCATATCCAACACGTCAAGGGGAACCCGATGAAACGTCGCAGTCTGTTGAAGTTCGGTTCGATGGCCGGCGCGCTCGCGCTGGCGGGCAAGAGCCCGTTCGCGCATGCGGCCGATGCGGGCACCGGCCCGATCAAGGTCGGCATCCTGCACTCGCTGTCGGGCACGATGGCGATCTCGGAGACGTCGCTGAAGGACACCGCGCTGATGACGATCGCCGACATCAACAAGAGCGGCGGCGTGATGGGCCGCAAGCTCGAGCCCGTGGTGGTCGATCCCGCGTCGAACTGGCCGCTGTTCGCCGAGAAGGCGCGCCAGCTGCTCACGCAGGACAAGGTCGCGTGCGTGTTCGGCTGCTGGACCTCGGTGTCGCGCAAGTCCGTGCTGCCGGTGTTCGAGGAACTGAACGGGCTGCTCTACTACCCGGTGCAGTACGAAGGCGAGGAAATGTCGCGCAACGTGTTCTACACGGGCGCCGCGCCGAACCAGCAGGCGATTCCGGCCGTCGAGTACCTGATGAGCGCGGAAGGCGGCGGCGCGAAGCGCTTCTTCCTGCTCGGCACCGACTACGTGTATCCGCGCACGACCAACAAGATCCTGCGCGCGTTCCTGAAATCGAAGGGCGTGAAGGACGCCGATATTCAGGAAGTCTACACGCCGTTCGGCCACAGCGATTACCAGACCATCGTCGCGAACATCAAGACCTTCTCGCAGGGCGGCAAGACGACCGTGATCTCGACGATCAACGGCGACTCGAACGTGCCGTTCTACAAGGAGCTCGGCAACCAGGGCATCAAGGCGACCGACGTGCCGGTCGTCGCGTTCTCGGTCGGCGAGGAGGAACTGCGCGGGATCGACACGAAGCCGCTCGTCGGCCATCTCGCCGCGTGGAACTACTTCATGTCGGTGAAGAACCCGACCAACACGAAGTTCAAGGACCAGTTCGCCGCATGGGTGAAGGCGAACAACCTGCCGGGCGGCGCGAAGCGCGTGACCAACGACCCGATGGAAGCGACCTACGTGGGCATCCACATGTGGAAGCAGGCCGTCGAGAAGGCGAAGAGCACCGACGTCGACAAGGTGCGCGTCGCGATGATCGGCCAGACCGTCGCCGCACCGTCGGGCTTCACGCTCGCGATGGACGGCAACCATCACCTGCACAAGCCGGTGATGATCGGCGAGATCCGCGGCGACGGGCAATTCAACGTCGTATGGAAGACGAAGACCGCGGTGCGCGCGCAGCCGTGGAGCCCGTTCATCGCAGGCAACCAGGGCAAGCCGGACATCGTCTCGTCGATCCCCGCGTTCCTGCGCCGGCAGCGCGCGGCGCTGGCCTGACGCGGTGCGGCGCGTCGCGCATCGGCGTGACGTGCCGCTCGCATGCCGGTGCCGAGGCGCCGGCCGCGCCTGTGGTGACGAACCGCAAGCGCCGGCGCATCGCCGCATGAATCCGCTTCCCCACGCCCGACAGGATTTCCCGATGCCTATCCGCTTTCGCCGAGCCGCCGTCGCGATCGTCGCATGCGCCGCCCTCGCGGGTGCACTGCCGCGCGCCGCGTTCGCGCTGACGGCCGCCGATACCGCCGCGCTCGCCGGCGACGACTTCGACGCGAAGACGGCCGCGATCGACCGGCTCGCCGCCGATGCCGATCCGCGCGCCGTTGCCGTGCTCAACGCGCTGTCGACCGGCGACGCGCTCGCGACCGGCGACGGCCGCCTGCTGATCCAGGCCGGCGACACGGCGCACGACGCGCTCACGCAGGCCGCGACGCCGGCCGGTGACGCGCAGCCCGTGATGCTGAACAACCTGCTGCGCACGAAGATCGCGGGCGCACTGTCGGGCCTCGCGCTTGCATCGCCCGACGTCGCCGCGCGACGCGACGCGATCGATGCGCTGCTGAAGTCGCCCGACCCGGCACTCAAGCCGATGATCGACCGCGCGCGCGCAAAGGAAACCGATCCCGCGCTGAAGCGCCGCCTCGATGCACTGTGGGCGATCGCCGCGCTGCACGATGCCGATCCTGCGAAACGCCTCGAAGCCGTGCAGGTGGTGGCCGCTCGCCACGACCTCGACATGATCGAACAACTGCGCCCGCTCGTCGCGAAGAACGCCGACGGCAGCTACGCGGAGCCCGACGCGCGCGTGCGCGATGCCGCACAGCAGGGGCTCGACGCATTGCACTCGCTGCAGCGCCGCGGCGAGATCGTCGGCACGCTGTTCGCGGGCCTGTCGCTCGGCAGCGTGCTGCTGCTCGCCGCGCTCGGCCTCGCGATCACGTACGGGCTGATCGGCGTGATCAACATGGCGCACGGCGAATTCCTGATGATCGGTGCGTACGCAACCTATGTCGTGCAGACGCTGATCCAGCGCTACGCGCCCGGCGCATTCGACTGGTATCCGCTCGTCGCCGTGCCCGCGTCGTTCGCGACGGCCGCGCTCGTCGGCATCGTGCTCGAACGGCTCGTGCTGCGACACTTGTACGGCCGCCCGCTCGAAACATTGCTCGCGACCTTCGGCGTGAGCCTGATCCTGATCCAGGCGACGCGCATGCTGTTCGGCGCGCAGAACGTGCAGGTCGTGAACCCGTCGTGGATGAGCGGCGGCGTGACCGTGATGCAGAACCTGATCCTGCCGTACAACCGGCTCGCGATCCTCGCGTTCGCGCTTGCGGTGGTATTCGTCGCATGGGCCGTGCTGACGAAGACGCGGCTCGGCCTGTTCGTGCGCGCGGTCACGCAGAACCGCCGGATGGCCGCATGCGTCGGCGTGAAGACCGCGCGCGTCGACGCGTATGCGTTCGCGTTCGGCGCGGGCATCGCCGGCCTCGGCGGCTGCGCGCTGTCGCAGATCGGCAACGTGGGCCCCGATCTCGGCCAGAACTACATCATCGATTCGTTCATGGCGGTCGTGCTCGGCGGCGTCGGGCAGATCGCCGGCACCGTGCTCGGCGGCTTCGGGCTCGGCCTCGCGAGCAAGGCGATCGAGCCGTTCTGGGGCGCCGTGCTCGCGAAGATCGCGGTGCTCGTGATGATCGTGCTGTTCATCCAGAAACGTCCTCAGGGCATGTTCGCCCCGAAGGGCCGCAGCGCGGAGGCTTGACGTGACTTTCATTACCGATTCGATGTCGAAGCCGGTCGCCGACGCACCGAAGCCCGCTGCCGCCGCACGCGCGGCAGACGGCTTCGCGCTCGGCCTGCCGCCGCGCCCTGCGCTGCTGTCGCGCCGCGCATGGCTCGCGCTCGTCGCGCTGTGCATCGCGATCGGCATCGGCGTGCCGCTCGCCGCGCTCGTCGCGCCCGAAGCGAGCGCGTTCCATCTGTCCGCTTACGCGATGACGCTCGCCGGCAAGCTGATGTGCTACGCGATCGCCGCGCTCGCGCTCGATCTCGTATGGGGCTACTGCGGGATTCTTAGCCTCGGCCACGGGCTGTTCTTCGCGCTCGGCGGCTATGCGATCGGCATGTACCTGATGCGCGAGATCGGCCGCGACGGCAAGTACGGCAGCGACCTGCCCGACTTCATGGTGTTCCTCGACTGGCACCAGTTGCCGTGGTACTGGAGCGGCACGCAGCATCTCGCGTGGGCGCTCGCGCTCGTCGTGCTCGTGCCGGCCGTGCTCGCGTGGGTGTTCGGCTTCTTCACGTTCCGTTCGCGCGTGAAAGGCGTGTACCTGTCGATCATCACGCAGGCGCTGACGTTCGCCGCGATGCTGCTGTTCTATCGCAACGAGACGGGCTTCGGCGGCAACAACGGCTTCACCGACTTCAAGCGCATCGCGGGTTTCGCGATCACGTCGCCCGGCACGCGCACGGTGCTGTTGCTGCTGACGTTCGCGACGCTGGTGCTCGCGTTCATCGCCGCGCGCGCGATCGTCACGAGCAAGCTCGGGCGCGTCGTCACCGCGGTGCGCGACGGCGAGACGCGGCTGATGTTCCTCGGCTACAGCCCGCTCGCGTACAAGCTGTTCGTGTGGACCGTGTCGGCCGTGCTGTGCGGCATCGCGGGCGCCCTGTACGTGCCGCAGGTTGGCATCATCAATCCCGGCGAGATGTCGCCCGGCAACTCGATCGAAATGGCGATCTGGGTCGCGGTAGGCGGGCGCGGCACGCTGATCGGGCCGATCGTCGGCGCGTTCGCGGTGAACGGCGCGAAGAGTTTCTTTACCGCGTACTTCGCCGAATACTGGCTGTTCTTCCTCGGCCTGATCTTCGTGCTCGTGCCGCTGCTGCTGCCGCGCGGGATCATGGGCCTCGTCGAAACCGTGCTCGCGAAGGGGAAACGTGGATGAACGGAACAGCCCTCTATCAATTCACGCCGCCGCCGGAAGACGAGCTGCTGGCCGTCAGCGGCACCGCTTCGATGGGCCGCGTCGTGCCGCCCGGCATCGACACGTCGCACGGCACGATCCTCTACCTCGAGGATATCGAGGTGAGCTTCGACGGCTTCCGCGCGCTGAAGAAGCTGTCGCTCGCGATCGACGCGGGCGAGCTGCGCTGCGTGATCGGCCCGAACGGCGCGGGCAAGACCACGATGATGGACGTGATCACCGGCAAGACGCGCCCCGACGCCGGCAAGGTGTTTCTCGGCCAGACGCTCGACCTCGCGCGGATGAGCGAGCCCGAGATCGCGCGCACCGGCATCGGCCGCAAGTTCCAGAAACCCACCGTGTTCGAACAGCATCCGGTATGGGAAAACCTCGAACTCGCGATGCAGACCGACAAGGGCTGGCTCGCATCGCTGCGCGCGCGGCTCGACCACACGGCACAGGCGAAGATCGAGGAGACGCTCGCGCTGATCGGCCTCGAAAGCCACGCGTACCGCGCGGCCGGCGAGCTGTCGCACGGGCAGAAGCAGCGGCTCGAGATCGGCATGCTGCTGATGCAGCGCCCCGCGCTGCTGCTGCTCGACGAGCCGGCAGCCGGGATGACCGACCACGAGACGATGGAACTCGCCGAGCTGCTGAACACGCTGCGCGGCACCTGCTCGATGATGGTCGTCGAGCACGACATGGAATTCGTCGCGGCGCTCGCGGGCGACACGGGCCGCGTGACGGTGATGGCCGAAGGCGCGGTGCTCGCGCAAGGCACGCTCGACCAGGTCAAGCGCGACGACGCGGTGATCGAGTCTTATCTCGGACGTTGAAACGATGCTGAAGATCGAAGCACTGAACCAGTACTACGGCGGCAGCCATATCCTGCGCAACGTGAACCTCGCCGCCGACGACGGCAAGCTCACCGTGCTGCTCGGCCGCAACGGCGTCGGCAAGAGCACGTTGCTGCGCTGCCTGATGGGCGTGGTCGCCGCGAAGAGCGGCACCGTGTCGTGGCGCGGCACGGCGCTCGGCGCGCTGCCGCCGTATGCGCGCGTCGCGGCCGGGCTCGCGTACGTGCCGCAGGGCCGCGACATCTTTCCGCGGCTGACCGTCGAGGAAAACCTGCTCGTCGGCGCGGCGAGCCGCAAGGCGCCGTCGAAAGTGCCCGACCGCATCTACGACCTGTTCCCGGTGCTGAAGGACATGCGCGCGCGGCGCGGCGGCGACCTGTCGGGCGGCCAGCAGCAGCAGCTCGCGATCGGCCGCGCGCTGATGAGCGAGCCGCAGTTGCTGATCCTCGACGAGCCGACCGAGGGCATCCAGCCGTCGATCATCCAGGACATCGGCCGCACGCTGCGCCAGCTCGTCGACGAATCGAACATGACCGTGCTGCTCGTCGAGCAGTATTACGACTTCGCCCGATCGATCGCGGACCGCTACTGGGTGATGAGCCGCGGCGAGATCGTCGCGGGCGGCGACGCACGCGACATGGAGACGAACGGCGTGCGCGAGCTGATCGCGGTGTGACGCGCGGCACGGCAGCGGGCACGGCCGGCCGGTTCGCGGCGCGGCCGCACGCGGCGCTTTCAACGAACGCGGCATCTGGATTATTGTTCCGGTAGCATCCACGTCCTTCGCGCCCGTTTCTCTCGTTTCCCGCTCGCCGCCGATGTCCGCCCCCGATTCCCACGCCCCGCTGTCCCGCCCCGCCGTCGCCAAGTCATGGCGCGGCCGCCTAGAACTCGGCTTCGAGCGGCACGGCGCGCGCACGACGCTCGCGCACCGGCTGCACGACGGCCCGCTGCGCGTGCAGCGGCCGCTGTACCCGGAAGGCGACGCGATCTGCCATGCGGTGATCGTCCACCCGCCTGGCGGCGTCGCGGGCGGCGACCGGCTCGACATCGACATCGCGCTCGGCGACGGCACGCACGCGGTGCTGACGACGCCCGGCGCGACCAAGTGGTACAAGTCGAACGGCCTCGACGCGACGCAGCGCATCGGCATCGCGGTCGGCGAGCACGCGAAGCTCGACTGGCTGCCGCAGAACAACCTGTTCTTCGACGCGGCGCACGCAGCGCTCGATTTCACGGTGACGCTCGGCGCGGGCGCGAGCGCGATCGGCTGGGACGCGACGCAGCTCGGCCGGCAGGCG
The DNA here is from genome assembly GCF_016899445.1 of Burkholderia sp. MS455. NCBI lineage: Bacteria > Pseudomonadati > Pseudomonadota > Betaproteobacteria > Burkholderiales > Burkholderiaceae > Burkholderia > Burkholderia sp. MS455. The sequence goes on along the minus strand of NZ_CP041779.1, from coordinate 903,244 downwards.
GCCGGCGAAACCTGGTCGGCGGGCCGCATCGCGTCGACCTCCGCGCTCGTCGGTGCCGACGGCCGGCCACTGTGGACCGAGCGCGCGCTGCTCGACGCGCGCGATCCGCTGCGCGGCGCGCTACAGGGCCTCGCAGGTTTTCCCGCCTACGGCACGCTGTGGGCCGCCGGCGCCGCGTGCGACGCCGCACTGGCCGAATTGCTCGCCGCGCGGATGCCGTTCGACGATACGCTGCGCACGGGCGCAACCTGCGTAACGCCCGGCGTCGTGCTCGTGCGCGCGCTGTCGACGTCGATGGAAGCGCTGCAGCGCCACTTCACCGATTGCTGGCTGCAGTTGCGGCCGATCGTGCACGGCGTCGACGCACGGCCGCTGCGTCTCTGGCAAACCTGAGCGCGCCCGCGCCACGCACCGTTTCGGCGCATCCCCGCATCAGGCGCTGCACGTTACCCATGCACCGCGCACCACGAACGCGCATTGCGCTGCGTTCCATGCACATGGCACGCGCCTTGCTGCTTACATAACCGATACACGGCGCGCGCAAAACGGCGCGGTGCTACGATGACCCGCACGTCCGCCCGGTTGCGCGCGTACCGATAAAAATTACGTTTTCCTGAACGTTTGCCTTCATGAAACTGACTCCCCGAGAAAAGGACAAGCTGCTGATCTTCACGGCGGCGCTGCTGGCCGAACGCCGTCGCGCGCGCGGCCTGAAGCTCAACTATCCGGAGGCGGTCGCCTTCATCACCGCCGCGCTGATGGAAGCCGCGCGCGACGGCAAGACGGTTGCCGAGGTGATGCACTACGGCACGACGCTGCTCACGCGCGACGACGTGATGGATGGCGTGCCCGAAATGATTCCCGACATCCAGGTCGAGGCGACCTTCCCCGACGGCACGAAGCTCGTGACCGTTCATCATCCGATTCCGTGAGGCAACGCATGATCCCCGGCGAAATCCTCACCGACGACGGCGAGCACGAACTGAACGCGGGCCGCGAAACGCTGACGCTCGTCGTCGCGAACACCGGCGACCGCCCGGTGCAGGTCGGCTCGCACTACCACTTCTTCGAAGTCAACGACGCACTGTCGTTCGACCGCGCAGCCGCGCGCGGCTTCCGGCTCAACATCGCGGCCGGCACGGCCGTGCGCTTCGAGCCGGGCCAGACGCGCACGGTCGAGCTCGTCGCGCTCGCGGGCGATCGCGCCGTCTACGGTTTTCAGGGCAAGGTGATGGGGCCGCTCTGAGCGACGCCTCACGCCCGTCTCTTCAGGAACAGCACGACATGACACTACGCTTGAGCCGCCGCGCGTACGCGGAAATGTTCGGGCCGACGACGGGCGACCGCGTCCGGCTCGCCGATACCGAACTGCTGATCGAGATCGAACGCGACTTCACGACCTACGGCGAGGAAGTGAAATTCGGCGGCGGGAAAGTGATCCGCGACGGGATGGGCCAGTCGCAGCGCGTGGCCGCCGACGTGCCCGACACGGTCATCACGAACGCGGTGATCCTCGATCACTGGGGCATCGTGAAAGCCGACATCGCGATCAAGCACGGCCGCATCGCCGCGATCGGCAAGGCCGGCAATCCCGACATCCAGCCGGGCGTGACGATCGCGATTGGCGCCGCGACCGAAGTGATCGCCGGCGAAGGGCTGATCGTGACCGCGGGCGGCATCGACACGCACATCCACTTCATCAGCCCGCAGCAGATCGACGAGGCGCTCGCATCGGGCGTCACGACGATGCTCGGCGGCGGCACGGGGCCGGCCACCGGCACCAACGCGACGACCTGCACGCCGGGCCCGTGGCACATGGAGCGGATGCTGCAGGCGGCCGACGGCTGGCCGATCAACCTCGGCTTTCTCGGCAAGGGCAACGCGAGCCTGCCGCAGCCGCTCGTCGAGCAGATCGCGGCCGGCGCGATCGGCCTGAAGCTGCACGAAGACTGGGGCACGACGCCCGCCGCGATCGACAACTGCCTGTCGGTGGCCGACGACACCGACACGCAGGTCGCGATCCACACCGACACGCTGAACGAAGCCGGCTTCGTCGAATCGACGGTTGCCGCGTTCAAGGGCCGCACGATCCACACGTACCACACCGAAGGCGCGGGCGGCGGCCATGCGCCCGACATCCTGAAGGTGTGCGGCGAGGCGAACGTGCTGCCGTCGTCGACCAACCCGACGCGCCCGTACACGATCAACACGCTCGACGAGCATCTCGACATGCTGATGGTGTGCCATCACCTCGATCCGTCGATCGCCGAGGATCTCGCGTTCGCCGAATCGCGCATTCGCCGCGAGACGATCGCGGCCGAGGACATCCTGCACGATCTCGGCGCGCTGTCGATGCTGTCGTCCGATTCGCAGGCGATGGGCCGCGTCGGCGAAGTGATCATCCGCACCTGGCAGACCGCGCACAAGATGAAGGTGCAGCGCGGCGCGCTGCCCGAAGACGGCGCGCGCAACGACAACTTCCGCGCGAAGCGCTACGTCGCGAAGTACACGATCAACCCGGCGATCACGCACGGGATCGCGCACGAAGTCGGTTCGATCGAGCCCGGCAAGTGGGCCGACCTCGTGCTGTGGGAGCCCGCGTTCTTCGGGATCAAGCCGTCGATGATCCTGAAGGGCGGGATGATCGCGGTCGCGCAGATGGGCGACCCGAACGCGTCGATCCCGACGCCGCAGCCCGTCCACTATCGCGAGATGTTCGCGACGCGCGGCGGCGCGCTCGCGCGCACGTCGCTGACCTTCGTGTCGCAGATGGCGGCCGATGCGGGCATCGCGGAGCGCTACGGCCTTGCAAAACGGATCGTGCCCGTGCGCAACTGCCGCAACGTGACGAAGGCCGACATGATCCACAACGCATGGCGCCCGTCGATCAGCGTCGATCCCGAAACCTACGACGTGATCGCCGACGGCCAGTTGCTCACCTGCGAGCCGGCGACGGTGCTGCCGATGGCGCAGCGCTATTTCCTGTTCTGATTTCCGGTTTTCGTTTTATGCGCACCCTCGACAAACGCATTGCCCCGAACGTGAAACTCGCCGCGTCGCTCGTCGCGCGCGCACCGACGCTCACGCTCGCGTATGACGCCCGCTGCAAGAGCCGCCTCGCGGCGACGCTCGACACCGGCGAGGACGTCGCAGTGCTGCTGCCGCGCGGCACCGTGCTGCGGGACGGCGACGTGCTCGTCGCCGACGACGGCGCGCTCGTGCGCGTCGCCGCGGCGCCCGAAGCCGTACTGCTCGTACGCGCGATCGATCCGCTCACGCTGATGCGCGCCGCGTACCACCTCGGCAACCGTCACACGCCGGTCGAGATCGGCGACGGCTACCTGAAGCTCGAAGCCGATCCGGTGCTCGCGGACATGCTGCGCCGGCTCGGCACGCAGGTCGAAACGTCGAGCGCGCCGTTCCAGCCGGAAGCCGGCGCATACGGCGGCGGCCACAAGCACGGGCACGACGCGACGTTCGCCGAGGACTATGCGCTCGCGCAGCAGGTATTCGGCGAACACCACGGGCATTCGCATTCGCACGATCACGATCACGATCACGATCACGATCACGATCACGATCACGATCACGATCACGATCATCAGCATGGTCCCGGATGCACGCACGGCCACGGCCATGACCACCACTGAACTCGTCGCGCTGCTGCACCTCGCGTCGCCGGCGCTGCCGATCGGCGCGTACAGCTATTCGCAGGGCCTCGAAGCCGCGCTCGACGCGAACCTGATCCACGACGCCGATTCCGCGCGCGACTGGATCGCGAGCGGCCTGACCGACGTGCTCGCGCACGGCGAGCTGCCGTTCCTCGCGCACCAGCTCGCGCGCTGGCATGCGCATGACGCGAACGCGCTCGCCGCCGAAAATGCGTGGTTCATCGCGAGCCGCGAATCGGCGGAACTGCGTCGCGAGACCGAACAGATGGGCTGGTCGCTCGCGCAGCTCTGCGCGTCGCTCGAATGGGGCGATGCCGCGCGCCGCGCGACGCTCGCATCGATGTCGCCTATCGCGCTGCCGACCGCATTCGCATACGCGGCCGCCGCGCACGATGCCGGCGCCGACGCGACGCTCGCCGCGTACGCCTTCGGCTGGGTCGAGAACCAGACATCCGCCGCGCTGAAGGCCGTGCCGCTCGGCCAGCTCGCCGGGCAACGCATCATCGTCGCGCTGCGCGGCGCGATCGACGCGGCCGTGCGCCGCGCGCTTGCGACGCCGCCCGATGCCGTCAACACGTTCGCGCCGCAGCTCGGCATCCTGTCCGCGCGGCACGAAACCCAGTACTCGCGGTTGTTCCGCTCCTGAACACGACGCTACCCGCCATGAACGCACCTGCTCCCTCCTCCGCCCGCCGCACGAAGAAACTGCCGCCGCTGCGCGTCGGCATCGGCGGCCCCGTCGGCTCCGGCAAGACCACGCTGCTCGAAATGCTGTGCAAGGCGATGCGCGACAAGTACGACCTCGTCGCGATCACCAACGACATCTATACGAAGGAAGACCAGCGGCTGCTGACCGTTGCGGGCGCGCTGCCCGAGGAGCGCATCATGGGCGTCGAGACGGGCGGCTGCCCGCACACGGCGATCCGCGAGGATGCGTCGATCAACCTCGAGGCCGTCGACCGGATGCTGTCGCGCTTTCCCGACGCCGACATCGTGTTCATCGAATCGGGCGGCGACAATCTCGCGGCGACGTTCAGCCCCGAGCTGTCGGACCTGACGATCTACGTGATCGACGTCGCGGGCGGCGAGAAGATTCCGCGCAAGGGCGGCCCCGGCATCACGAAGTCCGACCTGCTCGTGATCAACAAGACCGATCTCGCGCCGCTGGTCGGCGCGAACCTCGACGTGATGGCGTCCGACACGAAGAAGATGCGCGGCGAGCGGCCTTACGTGATGACGAACCTGAAGGCGCTCGACGGCGTCGCGGACGTGATCGCGTTCATCGAGAAGAAGGGCTTGCTGACGGTCTGAGCAGCGCGGCGGCGGCACACGACGCCGCCACGCATGCCCGGGGCGGCATCGCGCCGCCCTCGCCTATTCGTCGGAAGCGTCCTGCTGCTCACGCTCGCCGCGTTCGGCGGGCGGCAGCAGTGCCGCGAGCACGTCGACCGTGCGCGCGGTCGCGCCGCGGTGACGCGACGCGAAGGCGGCGCCGGCCGCGCCCATCGCGATGCGCCGCGCCTTGTCGGCGAACAGCGCGTCGAGCACGTGCGCGAGATCGAGCGGATCCTCGACCTGCATCGCCGCGCCGGCCGCGACCGCATCGGCGGTCGCCTGCGTGAAGTTGAACACGTGCGGGCCGATCAGCACCGGCACGCCGACCGCGCACGCCTCGATCAGGTTCTGTCCGCCGAGCGGCAGCAGGCTGCCGCCGATGAACGCGACGTCGGCGGCCGCGTAGTACGCGCCGAGCTCGCCCATCGAATCGCCGAGCAGCACCGTCACGTCGCCCGGCAGCGGTTCGGCAGCCGGGTGGCCGGCCGCGAGCGCGGCCGTGTCGGCCGCCCATGCCGAGCGTCGCACGCACTTGAGCCCGCCGCGCTCGACGAGCGCCTCGACCTCGGCGAAACGCTGCGGGTGGCGCGGCACGAGCACCAGCAGCGCGCCGGGCGTGCGCATCGCGGCGAACGCCTGCAGCACCAGCGCCTCCTCGTTCTCGCGCGTGCTGGCGGCAACCCACACGGGCCGCGCGCCTATCGCATCGCGCCACGCATGGCCGCGCGCCGCGAGTTCCGGCGGCGTCGCCATGTCGAACTTCAGGTTGCCGAGCACGGTCACGTTGCGCGCACCGAGCGACGTCAGCCGCTCCGCATCGGCCGGGCTCTGCGCGAGCACGCGCGAGAAGCCGCCGAACACGTCGCGCGTCGCCGCGCCGAACTTCGCCGCGCGCCGGAACGAACGCGCCGACATCCGCGCATTGGTCAGCACGAGCGGCACGTCCGCGCGGCGGCACTCGTCGATCAGCGTCGGCCACACCTCGGTTTCCATCACGAGGCCGAGCGTCGGCCGCCATGCGTGCAGGAAGCGCCGCACCAGGCCCGGCATGTCGTACGGCAGGTAGCAGCGCAGCACGCGATCGCCGAAGATCTGTTCGCCGGTCGCGCGGCCGCTCGGCGTCATGTGCGTGAGCAGAATGCGCGCATCGGGGCGCGCGTGCATCAGCGCATCGATCAGCGGCTGCGCGGCGCGCGTTTCGCCGACCGATACCGCATGCACCCAGATCAGCGGCGCACGGTCGTCGCGCGAGCGGCCCGCCACGCGGCCGAAACGTTCGCCGATGTGCTCGCGATAGCCGCGCTCCTTGCGCGAGCGCACATAAAGCCGGATGACCGCAGCGGGTGCGACGAGCCACCACAGCGCGCGATAGATCGCCCTCAGCATGCGGCGGCCCTCGTATTGCTCCGAAGCAGGTGCGCGCTCAAACCAGCGCCCTGCCCGTCAGGCGCTCGAGAATGCCGAGCGGCGCACATTCGCGGCGGACCATCGCGTCGACCGGCAGGAAGAAGGTCTGCTCGAGCATGAACTGGCCGGACATCACAGCGTGCGAAGTCTGATCCGAGAAACATATCCACACGCTGCCCGGCGGGAACGGCATCGTCTGCTGCGGGCACGTCTTCTGGTAGTCGAGATCGGCCTTCATGCCGTCGTGCAGGTTCAGCATCAGGTGGTCGTACGCGCTGCGCGGCGACTTCGTCACGTGCAGCAGGTTCAGCAGCCACGCGGAACCGGGGAACTGCGGCCTGATGCGCGGCAGGAAACGCTTCGCGACGTCCTCGAACGGCTCGCCCACGCGCCACACGCGCGGCACGCCGGCCGGGTTCACGTTCGTGAACACGCGCAGGATGCGCTCGCCGTAGTTCGGCCGCGACGGGAACGCGTCGACGTGCAGCCGGCTGTCGTCCTTGCGCCACGACGTCTGGCGCGTCTCGACCTGCATCAGCCGCAGGCTCGTCGGCGCGACGCGCAGCTTGCCGCGGTATTCGGGGAACAGGCCGTCGACGAGCGTGCCGGCCTGCTGCTGGAAGCGCGCGACGAGCGCGCGCACGGCCGACTGCGTGACGCTGTCGCCGAGCACGCCGGCGAGCGCGCCGCCGTTCGGCGCGAGGCTGATGTTCTTGCGTTTCGGATCGGCGAGCGCCGGATCGAGCAGCGCTTCCTCGCCGCCTTCGATCGCGAAGCGCAGGTGCGGGAAATACAGCACCTTGCCTTCCTCGACCGCGGCCAGCAGCTGCTCGCGCGGCGCCGACAGGTTGTGTCCGCTCCAGTCGGCGGACGGGACTTCGATGATCTGGGATTCGCTCATGATCGGTTCGCGTAATTGACAGGCGTTACAGGAGACCGAAGCCCGCGAGCGCCGACTTCACCTGCGCGATCGACGGGGGTTGCCCCGCCGTGCCGAGATTGACGACGTTCGGCGACCAGTAGCCGCCGGTCCGCCAGGCCGTCGCGAAATTGTACAGTTCGACCGTCGGACGCTTCAGCGCGGCCGCGATGTGAACCAGACCTGTATCAACCCCGACGGTCGCGGCCGCGCCGTCGATCAGCCCGACCACGGCCGGCAGCGACAGCTTCGGCGGCACGATCGCCGCCGCGCCGAACTCCTTCGCGAGCCGCTCGCTCGTCGCGCGCTCCGCGTCGTTGCCCCACGGCAGCACGAGCGACGCGCCGCGCCGCACGAGCGCCTGGCCGAGCTCGATCCACGCGGCGTCCGGCCACTGCTTGTCGGCGCGCGACGTCGCATGGACGAACACCACGTACGGCACCGGCAAGTTCAGGCCGAGCGCGGCCACCGCGAGCGCCGCCGCGCGCGTGTCGAGGCCGAAGTCGACCGGATCGGCCGGCGTCGGCACCGGATCGCCGAGCGCGGCCGCGACGAGTTGCCGCGAGCGCTCGACGACATGCGTGCGCGGCGCGATCGGCACACGCTTGCGGTAGAAGAAGCGCACGGGCCATTCGTAGCCGGCGCCGTCGGTGCGGTTGCCGAGCCCGACGAGCGGGCCGCGCGCCCAGCTCGCGACCCAGGCCGTCTTGATGAGGCCCTGGCAGTCGATCACGAGGTCGTACTGCTCGGCCGCGAGGCGCCGGCGGAAGGCGCGGATCTCGCGCCACGTGGCGCCCGAGAACGGCTTCTTGCGCCAGCGGCGCAGCGAGAACGGCAGCACCTCGCGCACGCCGTCGACGAGCCGCACGAGGTCGACGAAGCTTTCCTCGACGAGCCAGTCGATCTGCGCATCGGGGTGGCGGCGCCGGATATCGGCGATCACCGGCATGTTGTGCACGACGTCGCCCAGCGACGACACGCGCACGATCAGGATCTTTTGCACGCTGAAAAAACGCCGGCTGGCAGCCGGCGACAGACATAAAGGAGCGATTTTATCTCGCCCGGGGGAGCAGACAGACAAAAAGCGGCCGCACGCTGTGGCGTGCGCCGCTTTTCGGGGATGACGCGACCGGTGGATCGGCCGTCGCGCCGTTGGCGGCCCGCAGGCCGCCGACGCTCAGAACGGCAGCTTGACGTCCGGCTTCGCGGCCGTCAGCACGCGGCGGAAGTCCTCCTGGATGCGCTTGAGCCCTTCCTGCGTCTCCGACTCGAAACGCATCACGACGACCGGCGTCGTGTTCGACGAACGCGCGAGGCCGAAGCCGTCCGGGTACTCGACGCGCAGGCCGTCGATCGTCACGACTTCCTCGGCGCCGTCGAACTTCGCCTCTTTCTGCAGCTTGTCGATCAGGCGGAAGTTCTCGCCCTCTTCGAGCCACAGCTGCAGTTCGGGCGTGCTCATCGCGTCCGGCAGCCCGTTGAGCAGTGCGCTCGGGTCGGCCGTCTTCGTGAGGATCTCGAGCAGGCGCGCGCCCGTGTAGAGGCCGTCGTCGAAGCCGTACCAGCGATCCTTGAAGAACACGTGGCCGCTCATTTCGCCGGCAAGCGGCGCACCCGTCTCGCGCAGCTTCGCCTTCACGAGCGAGTGGCCCGTCTTCCACATCAGCGGCTCGCCGCCCTTCGATTTCACCCACTGCGCGAGGTGGCGCGTGCACTTCACGTCGTAGATGATCTGCGCGCCCGGGTTGCGCGACAGCACTTCTTCCGCGAACAGCATCAGCTGGCGGTCCGGATAGATGATCTGGCCGTCCTTCGTGACGACGCCGAGGCGGTCGCCGTCGCCGTCGAACGCGAAGCCGAGCTCGGCATCGGTGTCCTTCAGCGCCTGGATCACGTCCTGCAGGTTTTCCGGGTGCGCGGGATCGGGGTGATGGTTCGGGAACGTGCCGTCGATGTCGGTGAAGCGCTCGACGAGTTCGCAGCCGAGCGCCTTGAACAGGCGCGTCGCGAGCGGGCCCGCGACGCCGTTGCCGGCGTCGACGACGAGCTTGATCGGCCGCGCGAGCTTCACGTCGCCGACGATGCGCGCGATGTACTGATCGGCGACGTCGACCTGCTCGTAGGTGCCGCTGCCCGTCTCGAAGCGCTCGTCGACGATGCGGCGGTACAGCGCCTGGATCTGCTCGCCGTAGATCGCGGCGCCGCGCAGTACCATCTTGAAGCCGTTGTAGTCGGGCGGGTTGTGGCTGCCCGTGACGACGATGCACGAATCGACGCGGCGCTCGCCGCCCTTCAGCGCAAGCGGCACGCTCGCCGCGAAATAGCCGACCGGCGTGGGCACCATGCCGACGTCGACGACGTCGACGCCCGCCGCACGCAGGCCGTCCGCGAGCGCGCCGACGAGTTCGGGCCCGGACAGGCGGCCGTCGCGCGCGACGACGACCGCGTCGCCGCCCTGGGCGCGCACTTCGCTGCCGAATGCCCGGCCGATCCCGCGCGCCGTGTCGACGTCGAGCGTCTTGCCGACCACGCCACGAATGTCATATGCCTTGAAGATGGATTGGGAGATCATCGATTCTCTTCTCTCTCGGTTGCGTGCATGGAAAATTGTCTGGCCGCGTCTCGCCGGTGCCGCGCATGATACAGGCAGGCCCGGCGAAACAAGGAACGGAACGGCTGGAGCGGCCCCGATCCCACTTATAATCGCGGGTTTTGATGACGCGCATGTCGCCCATTTTAATGCCTAGCCGTCCCGCCGCCGCCAACCCGCAGCCTCCGGGCGCCCTGCCGGCCGCCCCGCGTACATGCGGCCGCCGCGCATGCTGAAGCGCTTCGGCAACCCGGATGTCGCGAAGGCCGTCGCGAACCTCGTCTGGCTGGGGCTCGAACGGCTCACGCAGATCGGCGTCGCGATCGCGATCAGCGGTCTTCTGGCCCGTTATTTCGGGCCGGATGTGTTCGGCAAATGGCAGTATGCGAATACGCTCCTCCTGGTACTGGCACCGCTCACCTGGGTGTGCGGCGCGGAAATCCTCGTGCCGACCATCGTCCAGCGCCCGACTGCCCAGCTCGGCGCGGTGCTCGGCAGCGCGTTCGCGCTGCGCATCGCCGTATCGGCCGCCGCGCTCGTCGCGACCTGGATCGCGATCGCCGCGGGCGCCTTCGATCCGCTGGTCGGCGCGATGCTCGCCGGCCTGGCCGTCACGATGGTGTTCCGCGAGCCGTTCGTCGGCGTGATCAACGCGTGGCTGCAAAGCATGACCTACAGCAAGCCGCAGCTCGTCACCAGCATGATCACCGCGCTGGCGAAGGCGCTGCTCGTCTGGCTGCTGGTCCGCGCGGCCGCCGGCCCCGCGCGCTTCGGGTGGCTGTGGGCGCTCGAGGCCGCCGCGATCGGCTTCGCGCTGCTGCTCTACTACCGGCATCGTAACGGCGGCGCGCTCGGCTGGACGTTCGATAAACCGCTGTTCAGGCACTTTGCGACGGCCGGCACCGTGTTCTGGCTCGGCCTCATCTGCATGTACCTGTTCCTGAAGCTCGACCGCCTGATGCTCGAGCGCCACGTGTCGTTCGCCGATCTCGGCCGCTACTCGGCCGCGCAGCAGCTCAACGAGAACTGGATCACGCTCGCGCTGATGCTCGCGCAAACGATCGCGCCCGCATTCGTCTACCGCGTGCAGGACGTCGCGCGGCTGCGCCGCAACATCGTCCGGCTGATCGCGATGACGGCCTGCCTGATGACGGCCGGCGCGCTCGTGCTCGACGCGGCCGCCCCGCTGATCGTCGGCAAGGTGTTCGGCCGCGGCTACGAAGCATCGGTCGACATCTTCCGCTGGGCCGTCTGGCTGTCCGTGCCGGCCGGCATCGAGGCGATAGGCAATCTTATCGTTCTCAAATATCAAGCAAAATTCGTATTGCTGTCGAAATGGCTGCTCGCGCTCGCGATCGCCGCGCTCGTCAACCTGTTCGCGATCCCGCGGCTCGGCCTGTACGGCGCGCTCGTCGGGCTGGCGGCCGGCTACCTGGCCGCGGCCGCCGTCAATTTTTATTACATCCGTTTCAAGCTGCAAACATGACGCCCCCCGATTGCCCGCCCCCGCTCGACGACGTGGCCGTGCTGATGCCGGCCTACAACGGGCACGACGACGTCGTCCGGACCCTCGCGTCGTTTCGCGAGGACGCGCCCGTGCACGTACTGATCGTCGACGACGGCAGCACGCCGCCGATCGTCGCGCCCGACCTGCCCGGCCTCGCGATCGAGGTGCTGCGCATGCCGCGCAACGGCGGCATCGAGCGCGCGCTCGCGGCCGGCATCGACGCGCTCGCGGCGCGCGGCTTCCGCTATGCGGCGCGCATCGACGCGGGCGATCTCGCCGCGCCGCAACGCCTCGCAAAGGAGCGTGCGTATCTCGGCGCCCATCCGCGCGTGGCCTGCGTCGGCATGTGGACGCAGGTCGTGTCGCGCGCCGGCGAGCCGCGCTTCATGCTGACGCCGCCCGCCGATCCGCGCACGCTGCGCCGCACGCGCTTCCTGCGCTCACCGCTCGTGCATCCGTCGGTGATGCTGCGCATCGACGCCGTGCTGGAGGTCGGCAACTATCGCGCGAAATACCGCGCGGCCGAGGATCTCGATCTTTTTTTACGGTTAATGCAACGCTACGATTGCGCGAACCTGCCGGAACTCGGCCTTTATTACGAACTCAACGAGGGCGGGATCAGCGCGACCAAGCGCCGGCGCCAACTGGTGTCGACGCTGTCGCTGCTGCTGCGCCACTTCAACGCGCTGAACCCGTACGACTGGGCCGGCCTCGCCAAGAACCTGCTGCATTTCGTGACGCCGTACCGCACGCTGCAGCGGATCAAGCGGACGCTGTTCGCCGCGCGGCCGTCCGCTTGAGCGCGGATCCGGCCCCTTCGGCATTTTCGACGCTTTATTTTTTTCTTTTTTTCATGTCCGCCACCTCCCCGCTGCGCATCGCGCTCGTCTGCAACACGGCCTGGGCGATCTACACGTACCGCCACGGCTTGATCCGTGCGCTCGTCGCGCGCGGCGCCGAGGTCATCGTGATCGCACCGCACGACCGCACGGTGCCGCTGCTCGAGCAGATGGGCTGCCGCTACGTGGCGCTCGCGGTCGCGTCGAAAGGCACGAGCCCGCGCGAGGATCTCGGCACGCTCGCCGCGCTGGTGCGTCACTACCGCGCACTGAAGCCCGATCTCGTGTTCCATTACACGATCAAGCCGAACATCTACGGCTCGATCGCCGCATGGCTCGCGCGCGTGCCGTCGATCGCGGTGACGACGGGGCTCGGTTATGTCTTCATCCAGAAGAGCCGCGCGGCGAGCGTCGCGAAACGCCTGTACCGCTTCGCGTTCCGCTTCCCGCGTGAAGTCTGGTTCCTGAACCGCGACGATCTCGCAACGTTCACCGACGAGCGGCTGCTCGCGCATCCCGACCGCGCGCGGCTGCTGCACGGCGAAGGCGTCGACCTCGAACAGTTCGCGCCCGTGCCGCTGCCCGGCGGCGACGCGCCTGTCTTCATCCTGATCGGCCGGCTGCTGTGGGACAAGGGCGTGCGCGAATACGTCGAGGCCGCGCGCATCGTGCGGGCCCGCTTCCCGAACGCGCGCTTCCAGCTGCTCGGGCCGCTCGGCGTCGACAATCCGAGCGCGATCGGCCGCGTGGATGTCGACGCGTGGGTCGGCGAAGGCATCGTCGAGTATCTCGGCGAAGCGCACGACGTGCGCCCGCATATCGCAGCCACCGACTGCGTCGTGCTGCCGTCGTACCGCGAAGGCGTGCCGCGCACGCTGATGGAAGCCTCGGCGATGGGCCGCCCGATCGTCGCGACCGACGTGCCGGGCTGCCGCGACGTCGTCGCCGACGGCGAAACGGGTTTCCTGTGCCGCGTGCGCGACAGCGCGAGCCTCGCGGAGCAACTGCTCCGCATGATCGAACTCGGAACGGCCGGACGCGACGCGATGGGCGCGCGCGGCCGGCGGAAGGTCACGGCGGAATTCGACGAGCAGCAGGTCGTCGAACGTTACCGGCAGACCATTCATTCGTTGACAGGCATCACCCTCTGAAGGAGCGCATCAGCATGACCGCTAAAGGCACCATCCTCGTTACCGGCGGTGCGGGCTATATCGGCTCGCACACGGCCGTCGAGCTGCTCGACAACGGCTACGATGTCGTGATCGTCGACAACCTCGTCAACAGCAAGGCCGAGTCCGTGCGGCGCATCGAGCAGATCACGGGCAGGACGCCCGCGTTCCACCAGGTTGACGTGTGCGACGAAACCGCGCTCGCGAAGGTGTTCGACGCTCACCCGATCACCGGCACGATCCACTTCGCGGCGCTCAAGGCCGTCGGCGAATCGGTCGCGAAACCGCTCGAGTACTACCAGAACAACATCGGCGGCCTGCTCGCCGTGCTCAAGGTCATGCGCGAGCGCAACGTCAAGCAGTTCGTGTTCAGTTCGTCGGCAACCGTGTACGGCGTGCCCGAGCGCTCGCCGATCGACGAATCGTTCCCGCTGTCCGCGACCAACCCGTACGGCCAGTCGAAGCTGATCGCCGAGCAGATCCTGCGCGATCTCGAGGTGTCCGACCCGGCGTGGCACATCGCGACGCTGCGCTACTTCAACCCGGTCGGCGCGCATGCGAGCGGGCTGATCGGCGAGGATCCGGCCGGCATCCCGAACAACCTGATGCCGTATGTCGCGCAGGTCGCCGTCGGCAAGCTGGAGAAGCTGCGCGTGTTCGGCTCCGACTACCCGACGCCGGACGGCACGGGCGTGCGCGACTACATCCACGTCGTCGATCTCGCGAAGGGGCACATCGCCGCGCTCGACGCGCTGGCGAAGCGCGACGCGAGCTTCGTCGTGAACCTCGGCACGGGCCAGGGCTACAGCGTGCTGGAAGTCGTGCGCGCGTTCGAGAAGGCATCGGGCCGCCCGGTGCCGTACGAGCTCGTCGCGCGCCGCCCGGGCGACATCGCCGAGTGCTACGCGAATCCGCAGGCCGCGGCCGACATCATCGGCTGGCGCGCGACGCTCGGTATTGAAGAGATGTGTGCCGACCACTGGCGATGGCAGGAGGGCAACCCGCGCGGTTTTGTATAATCCGCTGTCCATTTTTCGAGCGATCCCATGCTCAGCTTCGCGTCCGGCTTCATCGTCTCCCTGCTCGTCACGCTGTTCATCGTGCGCTACGCGCACCTTCACGAGAAATTCTCGGTCGACAGCGACCTGGCCGGCGTGCAGAAATTCCACGTGCGGCCCGTGCCGCGCGTTGGGGGCATCGGGATCCTCGCCGGGGTCGTCATTGCCGCGCTGATCCTGTCGCGGCGCTATCCGACGATCGCCGGCAGCATTCTCGGGATCGCCGCATGTGGGCTGCCGGCGTTCCTGTCCGGCCTCGTCGAGGACCTGACCAAGCGCGTGTCCCCGCGTGCGCGGCTGCTGTGCACGATGGGCGCGGCCGCGCTCGCGTTCGGGGTGATGGGTATCGCGGTCAAGCGCATCAGCGTGCCGCCGCTCGATTTCCTGCTCGGCTACGTGGCCATCTCGGCGTTCATCACGGTGCTCGCGGTCGCGGCCCTCGCGAATGCGATCAACATCATCGACGGCTTCAACGGACTCGCGTCGATGGTCAGCTTCATGATGTTCGCGTCGCTCGCGTACGTGGCGTTCCATGTCAACGATCCGGTCGTGATGTCCGCGTCGATCATCATGATGGGCGCCGTGCTCGGTTTTTTCCTGTGGAATTTCCCGGCCGGGCTGATCTTTCTCGGCGACGGCGGCGCGTATTTCATCGGGTTCATGCTCGCGGAACTCGCGATCATGCTCGTGATGCGCAATCGCGAAGTGTCAGCTTGGTATCCGGTGCTGCTTTTTATGTACCCGATCTTCGAGACGTGCTTCTCGATCTACCGGAAGAAGTTCATCCGCGGGATGTCGCCGGGGATTCCGGACGGCGTGCACCTGCACATGCTCGTGTACAAGCGGCTGATGCGCTGGGCGGTGGGGACGAAGCATGCGCATGATCTGACGCGGCGGAATTCGCTCACCTCGCCTTATCTTTGGCTGCTGTGCCTCGTCGCGGTGATCCCGGCGACGCTGTTCTGGCGGCATACCGTGCATCTGTTCGTGTTCGTCGTGCTGTTCGCGTTGACGTATGTATGGCTTTATCTCAGCATCGTGCGGTTCAGGGCGCCGAGGTGGATGGTGGTGAGGAAGCACCGGGGCGGGCATTGAGCGGCACGGGTGGCCGACGTGTCACCGAGTCGCACGGCCCGCCGTTGGTGACGGGGCCGCAACGGTGCGATCGAGAATGGACGAGTGAAATACTAGGTCCCGGCGGTATTCGTGCTCCAGCGCGGCAGCCGCGTATAGATCACGACGTTACCGTCGTCTTGAACGTAAGTGGCCGCGCCTGAATTGCCACTGGTGCCGGTATACCAGAGCGGGACGCCCGTCGAACTGTAGACGACCAGATTGCCATCCGTTTGCATCGTCGCAAATGCGCCCGGGTGACTATAGGTACCCGAATTCCACTGCGCAACGCCTTGGCGAAGCAGCACCAAATTCCCGTCTCCCTGCATGACCAGCACGTTCGCGCCATTGCCTGAAGTGAAACTTTGGCCGCTGCCGAGGGTAACGCCGCCATTCCAGACGGTCGGGCCGCTCGTGGAATTCGTATATCCGTTGGTAGCGGTCGATGTGGCAAATACCGGGACGAACGATCGGTAGATCACCATGTTGCCGTCGTCCTGCACTGCAAGATACTGGCCGTAGGACGCGCTGTTGGTCGCCGAGTACCACAGCGCGTTGCCGCTCGCGCCGTAGACCACGAAATTGCCATCGGTCTGAAAGACGGCATACGCCCCGACGTTGCCATACGTGCCGGAATTCCAAATCGCGGCACCATTAGCCACGTTGAACAGCACGAGGTTGCCGTCATCCTGCATGACTAGCTCATGGCTTTTGGACGCCGAATACACGATTTGCCCCGGCTTGAGAATCGTACCTGCACTGACGTCGCCGCCGTAGATTGGCGACGTCGGAACGCATATCGCGGAATGCAGCACGCTGACGTTCGGCGTGCCCCATCCGGTCACGAAGTCCCATCCGGAACCGGCGCTGTATGCGCCGTTGCTGCCGTTGGTGATATCGCGAAAGACCGACCCGGTCGTTGATTGCGCGCTGTATATCGTCGGCGCCGCGAATCCGAGGCTCGTCGCGCAACTGCCGGACAGCAGGCGCGCCCAGGTCGCGGTAAACAGCGGCGCGGAGAGGCTCGTACCGCCCACCGTCTCGAGTTGTCCGCCGACGATGACCAATTCGCCGCTGTTGGGATCGGCATCGAACGCAAGATCCGGCAGGCCCCGGAACGCCCGCCCCTTCAGCGCCGGAACGTTCGACTGCCACGATGGAATGGGCTCGATGCCACTGATGCCGCCCCCGCTGGAGTCCCACGCCGTCTCGCCCGCGTAGCTGCCGTTCCCGTTCGTATAGAGCGTGGTGCCCCCAACGGCCACGACATACGGGGACGTCGCCGGGTATTGCACCGACGTGCCGGTACAGCCGTACGCCACGCTGCCTGAATCCCCGGAACTGACCGCGAAAGTCTGCCCCTGCGCGACGGCGAGCTGGAACAGCGTGTCGATGGCCGCCGTCGGCGCCCAGTTCTCGCAACCGCCGATCGACATGTTGATGACCCGAGCGGTGTTGTCGGTCACGGCGCGATTGATTGCAAGCGCCATATCGCTCCACGCGAATGATGACGCAACATAAAAATTGAGTTGCTTGACGCCGCCGGACATCCCGACGATGGCCTGGCTATCGAGCGACCATTCGACGTTCGCGCTCGTGTCCGCGCTCGGCAGCCCGGCATGGATCACCGAAACGGGTACGGCGGGCAAATGGTTGTTGCTCTCGAACGTCGACAGATCGATGACAGGCTGCGTCACGTCTCCTTCGGCAATGATGCCTACCGTGGTGTTGGCCGCCGTCGGGGCGCTGCCGACGGAATAGATGCCGGGAAAGTCCGTCGGGTTGTGACCCACCGTGACCGCGGAAGTAGTCGGCGACGCATTTGCACTCGGCGCAGCGCCGGCATTGGAGGCGCGCACGAAATTCGGATGCAGGCGAGTCGCGGTATCGAGCCCGAGAACCCGTTGAACGACCCCGCTGATCGCATCGGGCATCGTCTCCGGGGCGGTATTGATATGCGTGCTGGTGCCGTCCGCCATCGCGACCGGGACGAGGGACGTCTGGAACACGCCGGATATCACGCCGGCCGGGGCATCGGCTTCGACGATCATGTTGTTGTCGGCCACCTTGATGTTCGTGAAGCCCTTACTTCCCAAATAGGCCTTCACGGTGGCGACCTGGCCTGCGGTGGGCGCGTACTGCGCGGCAATCTGCGCGGACGTCAGCACGGCCCCGAAGCTGGCGCTGCCGGGCGTTCGCGCTTGCTGCAGAAAGCGGTTCAACCCGGCTTCGTCATTCAGTTTGAGCACCAGTGCAACATGGACCGGCGCCGTTGCGCTCATCGGCGCCGCGCTCACCGCGTTGCCTGTGGCTCGCAGCGCCGACAATTTGCCGGCCTGCGCCGCGGCCACCGCCGGACTTGCATCGTCGCCGCCGCCGCAGCCTGCAAGCACGAGCACCATGAGTGTCGCGCTCATTCCCCTGGCAATATGTTCCGCTTTCATCGGATTGGTATCGAACGTAGATTTTTATTCAGTTTTTCACATCGTTCTTTACGGCAATCGCATGGCTATCTTGAGGAAAACATATGCAGAGATCGACCGGTAGTCAAATACGCGGACATATCGAACCCTGTGCTCGTTCAGTGCAATTTGCGCCTCCGATCGCTCCCCGATAACGTCACATCGCGCCTCGGATGTTGCAAAACTGAAAGCATCACATCCACCATTCGCCACGCGCCAATCCGACTTTGTTCGCGGCGATCCCATCAATAAAAATGCCGTTCAGTTCGCTACTGAACGGCATGAATTCCGCGATCGCTTGTTATTTCACCGCGATCGATTACGGCGCGATCACTCGCTGGCAACCGCCCGTCTCGGCACGCTCTGCAGCACCGGGATAACCGTCGTCTGATATTCAGGCACCCAGCGCCGCAGATCGCGCCGCACCTCGTCGTCACTCAGCACGCGGTGCTGCATCAGCCACGGCAACAGTTCATCGAGCAGATGGTCCGGCACTTCCCGGGCACGTGCGATCCGCAACTTCGGATGCGGTGTGCGCGTGGTCGTTTCGTCGTCCGCGAGCAGTTCCTCGTAGAGTTTCTCGCCAGGACGCAGCCCCGTGAATTCGATTCGGATCTGCCCTTCAGAAAAGCCGTAGAGACGAATCAGGTCGCGCGCGAGATCGACGATCTTCACCGGTTCGCCCATGTCGAGAATGAAGATCTCGCCGCCATGCCCCATGCTCGACGCCTGCAGCACGAGCTGCGACGCTTCCGGGATCGTCATGAAGAAACGCGTGATCTCCGGGTGCGTGACCGTCACGGGGCCGCCCTTCGAGATCTGTTGCTGGAATTTCGGGATCACGCTGCCCGCGCTGCCGAGCACGTTGCCGAAGCGCACGGTCTCAAACTGCGTGCGCCCGCTCGTCTGCTGCAATGCCTGGCAGGCCATTTCGGCGAGGCGCTTGCTCGCGCCCATCACGTTGGTCGGATTGACGGCCTTGTCGGTCGAGATCAGCACGAAGTGACGCACGTCGTGGCGGATCGCCGCACGGGCCACGCGATACGTGCCGAGCACGTTGTTGCGCAGCGCCTGCCATGCGTTGTGCTCCTCCATCAGCGGCACGTGCTTGTAGGCGGCTGCATGGAACACGATGTGCGGCGCGTGGCGCGACATCACCTGGTCGAGCAGCAGCGAATCCTTCGCGTCGCCGATGATCGGCAGAACCGGCAGGTCAGGGAAGCGCTCGCGCAGTTCCTCGGTCAGCCGGTACATCGCGTACTCGGACAGGTCGAACGCGATAAGCTGCGCCGGTGCGAAGCGCAGGATCTGCCGGCACAGCTCGGAGCCGATCGAGCCACCCGCGCCCGTCACCATCACGACGCGGCCGCGCAGCAGCGCCTCGACGTGCGGCGTGTCGATCGTCACGGCGTCGCGGCCGAGCAGATCCTCGAGATCGATGTTCCGCACCTGCGACAGGAAGCCCTGCCCCGGCATCAGCGCGGTCAGCGAAGGCAGCACCATCGCCTTCACGCCGGCCCGCACGCACAGCGTCGCGACGCGACGCTGCGTTTCGACGGAGGCCGACGGAATCGCGATGATCGCGTACTCGACCTTCATCGCGTCAGTCCAGCGCTTGAGGTCGTTGAACGAGCCCAGCACCTTGTGGCCGTAGATCTCGCGGCCCTGCTTGGTCGGGTCGTCGTCGAGGAGGCCGGCCAGCCGCCATTCGCCCGAACGCGACAGCTCACGCGCGAGACTCGCACCGGCCGTGCCGGCGCCGAGTACGAGCACCGGCTTGCCCTGCCCGACGAGCCCGCCGTACAGGTAGAACTCTTTCGTTGCACGGTACAGCGCGCGGGCGCCCCCCATCGCGAGGAACAATATCAGCGGCGACACGAGCAGCACCGAGCGCGGGATGATCGGTGATGGCTGGAACATCACGGCACCAATCATCACGATCACGCCGCCGCCGGTCACCGCCTTCGAGATCCTCATCAGGTCGGGAAGGCTCGCAAACACCCACAGCCCGCGGTACAGGCCAAACAAGTGGAACATCAACGCGTAGACGGGCAGCACCCAAACGAGCGCCATCAGCGCGCCGCCCATGAAATCGGACGGCACGCTCCCGTTGAATCGAACGAGATACGCGAACAACCACGCGGCGGTGACCGCCGTCAGGTCAAACAGGAAAGCGCTCAGCGAAAGCCATGATGCTTTGGATCGCAACATCGGCGGGAACCTCAAGAGTTATTTTCGGCGGCCGACTGAAACCGGCGCCAACGCATGTCGATCGCCAATCCGATGCATGCCAGGACGCCGTACCAGGCGAAGAACGACAGCCATTGCTGCCTTTCCGGGCGGCCCTTTGCCCACACGGCGACGATTATGCCTACGAGCATGATGAGGTACCAATAAAGTGCGGTCCGGCGGTGACCTACGCCCGCTCGGACCATCCTTTGATAATAATGCTCCCGGTGCGCCTGCCAGAATTTTTCGCCACGTATCAGACGTCTCAAAAGTGTTACAGATGCGTCAGCGATAAAGGGCGCGAACACCAGCGCCGGGAACCAGATCGGCCAGACGTCGCCCCGCCAGCCCCAGTAGCCGAGCGCACCGGCCAGGTATCCGAGCGGAATCGAGCCAGCGTCGCCGAGAAACAGCCGGGCCGGATGGAAATTGAGCAGCAGGAAACCGAGCGCGGCGCCGGCAACTGCCGAGCCGGCCGCGATCAGATCCGGCGACGGCGTCGAGCCGGCCAGCGCCGCGATCGCGTACGCGCCGAAGCCGAACAGTGCCATGCCACCCGCGAGGCCGTCGGCGCCGTCCATGAAGTTGTAAAGGTTCGTCAGCCAGACCATCACGAAACCAACGCCGAGCAGCAGCCACCACGGCTCGGCGGCGGGAAACACGACGATCAGCGCGACGACCGCCGCGAGATGCGCCGAAAACCGCACGCGGGCCGGCAGCCCGCGCCGATCATCGATCTGGGACATCGCGGCGAGCCCGGCGGCGGCGATGGCAATCAGCCACAGGTGCGGCGCCAACGCCAACAGCGCGACGATGCAGACCGGCACGATGCCCCATCCGCCGACGCGCGGCGTCGGCAGCGTATGGAGCGAACGGTCGTTCGGAATATCGGTGGCAAGGCGCCACGCGAGGCCGGTTGCGAGCAGCGCGCGCAGAATGACCGTCGACGCAATGGCGGCAGCCAACGCCACCGCCACCGCACCGGGCCACGTGGATATCGGGAAATGCATGTCGGCTATTGTTGTGTCTCGCGCGAACGATACCATGCGGCGGTCGCTTCGAGGCCCTCTCGGGTCGTATAAGGCGGATGCCAGCCGAGCACGCGCGTGATCCGACCCGTATCGAGCTGCAGGCTGCCGGTCAGGCGGTCGATCGCGGCGCGGCGGCCGGTCAGCGCACCGAGCGCCCGCAGCACGGCGGACGGAACGGCAATCAGGCGGGCCGGCTTGCCGAGCGCCTCGCCGACCAGACGCAAGAGGCCCGTGACCGACGGCGCATCGTCGTCGGCAACGTGAAAGCATTCGCCGGCCGCGCGTGGATCGATCGCGCATTGAAGCAGCGCGTCGGCAAGGTTGTCGACATAGACGACGCTGCGGCGTGCCGGGATGGAACCGAGCGGCAGCGGCATCCCGCGCGCAACCGCATCCATCATGCGCAGGAAGTTGGCGCGGACGGCCGGACCGTAGACGAGCGGCGGACGCACGATCACGACGTCGAGTCCGTTCGACGCGCCGAACTGCGCGAGCTGCCGCTCCGCGCGCAGCTTCGAGCGGCCATAGGGATCCTGCGGATCAGGCTTTGCGGCTTCCGACAACGGTACTCCACCATCGCTCTCGCCGACCGCCTTGATGCTGCTGGCATAGACAATGCGGCGCACGCCGTGACCGCGCGCGGCTTCGGCAAGACGCAGTGTGCCGGCGACGTTGGTCGCGTTGAAAGCGGCGTCCGGATCCGGCGACTCGTCGCGCATTACATGTACGCGGGCGGCGAGATGAATCACGGCATCGACCGCGAGGTCAGTCGGCCACCCTTCGTCGAGGCCGTCAAAATCGGCTGCGCCATGCACCCATTCGCGCACGCCGCCGATGCATCCGCCCGGGCGCCGCACCAATGCCGTGACGGCATGCCCGGCGTCCAGCGCGCGGCGGCAGAATGCGCGCCCGACGAAGCCGTTCGCGCCGGTGACGACGAAATGGCTCACCACAGCCTCCAGCCAAAGCGGTTGTAAAACTTGAAGGCCGACGCGGCAAACATGCGGATGTGCGCGAGGCCCTTGCGGGATGCGCCGCCGCCGTGATGAATCACTCGAACCGACGGGACGTACGCAACGCGCGCGACATCGTGCGTGCGCAGGCTAAGGTCGTAGTCCTCGAAATACAGGAAGTAGCGCGGATCAAAGCCGCCCAGTTTCTTCAAAACGTCAGTGCGGAACAGCATGAAGCAACCGCTGACGATGGGTGGGTCCCAGAAGACCTCCCGTGAGTTGATCCGGTCCCGGAGCTCGTATCGGTCAAGGCGTCGTGCAAACCGCCGTCGCACACCCGCGGGTGCGAAGCCACGCACAAGGAGATCAGTCAGCGACGGATAGCGGCGGCAGAGATACTGCTGCCCGCCTTCGTCGTCGCCGATCCAAGGGGAGACGAGACCCGATTCCGTGTGAGCGTCGAGGAATGCGAGCCCAACCGACAGCGTGGTCCGGTCGAGGTCGATGTCGGGGTTCAGGATCAGATGGAACCGCCCAGTCGCTCGCTCGATTGCGAGGTTGTGACCTCGGCCGTAGCCGACGTTGCCCTGGCCGGACACGATCTCGCATGCCACGCCCCGCGCCCGGAGCGACTCGATGGCTTCGGGCAACGCGCCCAATCCGCCGTTGTCGATCAAGTACAGAATGATCGGCAGGCCAGGGCGAGCGATGCGCAACTCGTCGCAGGCAGCACCGAGACTGGTCAGCGTGTGCTCAAGTTGCGCGCGATCCGGCCGGTAGACAACAATCGAAACGGAAAGACCGTTGGCGGAAAAGGATGACGCGGGGTCGAGGGGCATCAAGAGTGCGGCGGTGATCGGATGTGGAAGAAACCGGGCCGTCGCGTTTGAGACGGCGCCGCGCAAGTTTGCTGAAATTTGCCGCTTCAGGCAACCCGATGTTGCGACCCTATGAACTTGCCGAACGGGCCACGGCGACAGCCGGATCCTCGCACACCGCAGCGAAATCGGGCTCTCCGGATGTTAGAATCCGTCCAATGCGGCCAGCAGTACATGCCACCGGCAAGCGCCCACTGTGGCGACCGATTCGGAGCGACCCTCAAAACGAGCACGTGTACTGGTGCATGTAGCGGCACACCGAAACTTCATTTTACGAACCAACCGAATAGCACATGACAGTCGCAATCGTTACCGGCATTACAGGTCAGGATGGGGCTTACCTCGCGCAGCTTCTCCTCGAGAAAGGTTATACCGTGTACGGCACCTATCGCCGTACCAGTTCAGTAAATTTCTGGCGAATCGAGGAGATCGGGATCGTTGGTCATCCTGATCTTCACTTGGTCGAATACGATTTGACTGACCTGGGAGCCAGCATTCGTCTGCTTCAAACCACGCAAGCGACGGAAGTTTACAACCTCGCGGCGCAGAGTTTCGTCGGTGTGTCGTTCGATCAGCCCTCCACCACCGCGCAGATTACCGGTCTCGGAGCACTGAATCTGCTCGAAGCCATTCGGATCGTCAACCCGAAGATTCGCTTCTACCAGGCCAGTACTTCAGAAATGTTCGGGAAGGTCCAGGCCGTTCCCCAAATAGAAAGCACACCTTTCTATCCGCGCAGCCCGTACGGTGTCGCCAAGCTTTATGCACACTGGATCACGGTCAACTACCGCGAAAGCTACGACATCTTCGGATGCAGCGGCATTCTGTTCAATCACGAATCGCCGCTGCGTGGCAAAGAGTTCGTCACGCGCAAAATCACGGATAGCCTTGCAAAGATTCGCCTGAACAAACTGGACGTGCTGGAACTCGGGAATCTGGACGCCAAACGGGACTGGGGATACGCGAAGGAATACGTCGAAGGGATGTGGCGCATGCTTCAAGCTGCTCACCCCGATACCTATGTGCTTGCCACGAACCGCACCGAAACCGTTCGGGATTTCGTTTCCATGGCTGCGCAAGCTGCCGGCTTCGAACTCGCCTGGGAAGGCAGCGGCGAAAAGGAAATCGGAGTCGACACCCGGTCCGGCAAGCTTATCGTCAGGATCAGCCCGAAGTTTTATCGTCCCGCGGAAGTCGATTTGCTGATCGGTAATCCGGCCAAGGCACGAGAGGAACTCGGCTGGACACCGCAAACCACGCTGGAGCAACTGTGCCAGATGATGGTCGAGGCGGATATTCGCCGAAACGAAGCCGGCGTCTCGTTTTAAAGCATGGCAAAGGTCTTCGTAACTGGGCTGGATGGGTTTACCGGTCGCTACCTAGCGACCGAATTGTCGCAATCCGGCCATGACGTTTGCGGGATCGTTCGCGCGGAAAAAGCAAATATTCCAGGGCGAGCGCACGTCTGCGATCTTCTCGATCGCGAGAATCTGACGCAACTACTGTCATCGGAAAAACCCGATGCGATCGTGCACCTCGCTGCAATCGCGTTCGTGCAACACGGCACGGCTGGAGATATCTACCAGACCAATGTCGTCGGTACCCGAAACCTCCTTGACGCATTGGAGCGTTCGGAATGCCAGCCTCGATCGGTGCTGCTCGCGAGCAGCGCTAACGTATACGGCAATTGCGATCGGGAAACCATCGACGAACAGACTCCCCCGGCCCCGGTCAACGACTACGCCATCAGCAAGTTCGCGATGGAACTGGTGGCACGGATGTGGGAAGACAAATTCCCGATTGTCATTGCAAGACCGTTCAATTACACCGGCGTCGGGCAAGATAACCGATTCCTTTTGCCCAAGATCGTTCGCCATTTCCGCGACAAGGCAAAGCGCATCGAGTTGGGTAATCTGCACGTGGTGCGCGACTTCTCGGACGTTCGCATGGTCGCGTCCGCGTATCGCAGGTTGATCGAAGGCGATTTCGCAGGGCGAACGTTCAACGTTTGCTCGGGAGTTGGACATTCGCTGCACGATATTCTCGCGATCGCGCGTGAACTGACCGGTCACGATCCGGAGATATGTGTGAATCCACAGTTCGTACGCGCGAACGAGGTTCATAAGCTGATTGGAAATTGCCAAGAGCTTGTGCGCGCAGTGGGCACCATCGACGCCATTCCGCTGCGAGATACATTGGAATGGATGCTGGCCGCGGCCTAGCCAGCAATCGCACCGTCGGCGCGGACGTATCGATCACGGCAACACATAAGGAAGGCCCGGTGGAAACACGCTCGCCATCGGGCAATCCGAGCGATAAACACGCATTGACCGCATCGCTCGCCCCTCCAGGGTAAGCGGCCACCAGCCAACGCATCCTGAATTTGACCCAAGGGCTTGTTAATGTCGCGTCCATTAAACGAATAAACGGACACGCGAACTCTATCAAACCGGAAGCAAGCCCGGCCTCCGTCGGCGGCGATTAACGTGCACGCAAGCACTGATCAATCTGCTACCGATGCAAATTTCATCACACCACCACCGCGACTCGTGGCCAGTCAGACCCCATCGCTCTCGCTCGTCAAGATATGGGTTAGCCGGTGGTTTGCAGAAGTCCCTCCCGCGCGCGAAGGAAAGCTGACATGGTGCCAGCCTCCTGCTGCCTGAAACTCGGCTTTTGTGCGAAGCGGAAGGGAGCTTCAGTCATCAATAGACTTAAATAGAATCCATCAATTCAAGGACTCCCTTTCGAAAATGAGGCAGGGAATAACGCTTTACATCTTCACGGGCCCGAGCCGCCATCGCCTCCAAATCTCGATGACCAAACTTCGCCATTAGCGTCTCAGTACGGGCGGCCAGTTCGTTCGCATCACGGAAATAATATCCATTAACTCCGTTATTGACAATTTCCGGCTGCCCCCCTTGAGGCATTACCACCGGCACACACGCCGCCGCCATCGCCTCACAGGTCGTCATACCAAAGTGCTCCATCCGCTCCGGAAATGACTCCGCATCTTCCCCCCATCCTGACCCATGCCAGAAAATGCTCGCCTTTGCATACTCCTGCTTCAAAGCGTCAGCAGAAATATTGCCGAGAATTTTTACAGGATATCCCTTCGCAAGATCATTCACCTCCCGAAAATATTCAATATCTTCTGAGGTATTCAAATTGACGCTGCCCGCGAGATGATACTCCCATCCCTCCGGAACACGACCACTGTCGCACATGGCACGAAAAGCGCGCAAGAGTTCGAGATGCTTCTTGTTGTGCCCGTCCTTTCCACCGTGAAAGAAGCGGCCCACGCTCAGAATGACACGCGATTTTCCCGAACTCTCTATATCCGCGTAGCGCTCCACGTCAATGGGCGGCGACAGCACTACTCCTTTGCATCCCCAGCGACGATCAACCCATTCAGTCGTGAATTGGGAAATCGTAATTTTGATCTGATAGCTTGAAATGAATTCGTTGCTTCCTCGCTGGATCCTCCCGTACGCTCGCGAAGCCAGTCTTGCTCCAGCCTCCCCGAGCAGTCGTGGCGATCGCCCCATCGCACCAAGCAAGGAAGCCAATGCCTTACGCCTTGGACCCATTGGACGAGGCGACAGTTGATGCGGAAAAAAGACCACGTAAATGGACGACTTTGCCTGCGAAACCATGGAGGAACAGTAAGTCGAGTTAATAAACAAATCGTAATCAGCCGACCTAGGCGCCAACTGCGCGCAGGAGTCGCCTGGCCACTCGACCCAGCGCGCGCGAGAAAGATCCAGGTTCATACGAGCCTGAAATTCATTTACGTCGATCTTCGAAGTGTGAATAAGATCGACCTCGTGACCTTCACTTAATATTTGAGCAATGGTTCCGGTGTATTTTTCACCCCCACCCATTGTGCCCCAATATCTATTGTAAATTCCGATTTTCATTACATCATGCCTTATAGTCGATCCAGTGGGGTACCTTTGAAACCCCATCGCCGCAAAAGCGTTCCCGGAATTTTCTTGATCAAATCAATCTGCAAACGGAGACGCAACCCGAACTCCGCGCGCGCGCGCTGATCGTGACCGCCGCCAATGGCATTACGTGCCCACGCCACACTTGCCCGCACACAACGCGCAGCCTCGACAAGATAGCTGCCCACTGCCACACGTAGCGCGGCATGCTTGAAGCGAATCAGTACGTGATTGCGGGAAACGTAGTAGATGAACATAGGGGACCACTCCACACTGGATCCAGTATGAATATGGCGCACGACGCTCGTCGGTACATATCGGAGCGCACCACCGGCCCGGCGGATGCGCCAGCAGAGGTCCGCGTCCTCGTAATACATGAAAAATCTAGAGTCAAACAGACCAGTTCGCTCGAGGGCGGTGCGTCTTATAAGCATTGCCGCACCGCAAAGCGCCTCAACGCCCTCCTCCCGATCATACTGCCCGCGGTCAGGCTCGTAGATTCCGCGGTCACTAGCATCACCTCTTTCGCTCAAGCGCGTACCGGTGTTATTCAATAAGTCGAAGCACGCACCACTCACCAACGCGCGCGGTATACGCAAAAGGTGCTCATCGAACTCCGACGACAGCACACCGTGACCAATTTGCGTGCCACACATTTCGATACTAAACGATGTTCCAGAACCCGCTTCCGTTCCCGAAACGATCAATGACAGTTGGTACTCGTCGTCGTTATCTGCTGCCGGCATCACCGGCAATAACAATCTTGCCTCTCCCGAAGTCCAGCGAACACGTCGCCCCGCCAATTGTTCACTTCCCCAAAATCCGGCGCCAAAAATAGGCTTCCGATAGTCGCACCCGACGAACGCACTATTCTCGTCCAACAAGAGGCCCAATTCACGCTGATCGGAGGACAGTCCTTTTTCAGACGGCTTGAAAACACCACTCTTTACTACGATTTCGACGTATTTTCGGAAAAAAACAAGCTTTGAGCCCGCCGCCCACACCTTCGGATCGTGGACCAACGCCGCCACCAATTCGCGAAGCCATTTCGGATCGACCTCGGTATCGTTATTGATAAGCCCGATCAGATCACCATTCGCTGCCTGCATGCCGAGATTGTTTCCGCCGGCAAAACCAAGATTCTTGCTCGATTTGACGATGCGCACGCTTGGGAAATGCTCGGCAACGTAATCGATCGAAGCATCGCTCGATGCATTATCGACCAAGATAATCTCATATCTCGGATAATCAATCTGCGTCAGGCTCTGCAATAGTCCAGGCAAGAACCTGATACCATTGAAATTAACAACAATCAGGCTGACCAGCGGCACCATTTCCTTGAAAACGGCGTCCTCTGCTACCTGATCGCGCATACTATCAATCTCCGTCGCCGCCCTCGACCGCTCCCCTTCGATCACGGAAATCTTGGCCTGGTATTCATTTGCGACATGCTCGACTTCCCGTCCCCATGCTGCATCCTTGTCTTTCAGCATGGCATCTCGTTCAGCCGCGATGCGATTGATCTCCGTCCCGTAGTCTTTTACCACTTGCTGAAGGTATTTTTCCCATGCTTGATCCTTGTCCTTCAACAGACCATCACGTTCCAGGGCAATACGCTGAATCTCCGCTTGATAATCCTCGGATACACCCTGTACTCGAGATTCGATATAACCCTCGACCTCGAACATCGAAGGTGCAAATTCCGGTACCTGGCCATTTGACGCCACGGCAATAAAATAGACCGGCTCGCGAGGCAATCCTGCCTCCCGAACGTCAAGCGCTCCGTTACCTGTCCGGGTCCAGAAGTGTCGTCCGGCGCTGCCGACATTTCCAGACATAGAAGCAATCAGCGAACCAAATACAGCGCGCTGGCCGTAAATGTCGACATTGGAAAAGTGGCGCGACAGCAAGCTCTTGAATTCATCCAAGTACAGTTCTTTGACATGGAATTGATTTTTAAATCCAGGTCTTTCAGAATACTCGTACTTGTCCGGGCTCGAGATTATCAAAATCCCGTTCTCGCGCAGCACCCGAGAAATCTCGCGCATCATCTCTTCATGCTGATCATGGTGCTCGATCGTTTCGAAGCTCACCACCACGTCAACACTGTGATCAGGGAGAGGGATTGCCGCGCATGACCCGGTTTCGAAACGAAGATTCGGTTGACGATAATGCATACTCGCGTGCTCGACAGTAGTGCTGTCGATATCCACGCCGATCACGCTACGCGCACCCAACGCCATCAACCCGGAGCCGTATCCCTCGCCACACGCAATGTCAAGGACGTCCTTCCCCTTAATAAGTTCGCTGACGAGATAATAGCGATGGTAGTGTTCCATCTCTATTTCGCCAGTCACCCCGGGTACGAACCGTTCACCGGTGAAATCCATGCTTCGATCCTCTTGCTCGCTCGGATAAGACATCATATAGCTTCCAAAATAATCTCTTTCATAGGCACACCAAACAGGCCTATGCATGTCGAGCTGGAATGGACCTGAAGAATCATCGCATCGTGCACCCAGTGATGCTGTACGTGATCACTTTGCGTGCCCTCTGCTATCGCGGGAGAGATGCTGTATTCTCCGGACGGCAAAACCGGAAATTTGAATCTGAATTTCGCCACGAGCTTGTTACCCCGATTCACTTCGATCGATTTATTTTTGTAGGGGATGTACGTATTATCAGCAAAGATAATCTGACCAAGCTTGTCTTTGAACACAAAACCTATAATTGGGCGCCCGAGATCGGCCGTCGCCCGCGCCGAAATCTCCAGTATCATTTCTTCTCCGCCAACCGCCCAGGAAACGGGACTCCCGCTGGCATCGAGCAATCGCACTCCGGTGATTTGGGCCCCGCCCGCGCCGAACGAAGCGCGCGCCTCGTCGAACTGGAAGACCTCGATATCGTTTCGCAGCGGCGACGCGTTGATCATCGGCATGCGCATGTCGATATATTCCTCGATGTGGGAAATTGTCTCCTCGACTTCGATCAACTCATCAACCGGCTGTGGATCTTCCACAACTACCGGATCGAACAACGACTCCAAATATTTTTCCGAGACTGCCTTCGGATTTCCCGCCATCCTGATTTGGCCTTTGTCCAGCCAGACGACGCGATTGCATAGATTGACAATAGCCCCCATATCATGGCTACAGAACAACAACGTCCCACGCTTCATGAACGAGCGCAAGAATCGCATGCACTTCTGGGTAAAATATGCGTCCCCTACGGATAGCGCCTCGTCCACTACCAATATGTCCGCATCAACGTGCGCGATCACGGAAAAAGCCAAGCGCACGACCATGCCACTCGAATAAGTCTTAACTGGCTGATCAACAAAATCGGCTATGCCGGAAAAAGCAACGATATCGTCATAACGCGCTGCGATCTCGTCCCGGGACAATCCGAACAAGGCGCCGCTAAGCATCACGTTCTCGCGCCCCGTGAACTCCGGATTGAAACCGGACCCGAGCTCGAGAAGAGCGGCAATGCGGCCTCGCGTTTCCATCGTGCCGGTAGAAGGAGAAAGCGTTCCGCAGACAAGTTGGAGCAACGTTGACTTGCCTGAGCCGTTTCGTCCGATAACGCCAACGGTTTCTCCCCGCCGCACCTCAAAGGACACGTCGCTCAACGCCCAAAATTGCTTGTAGTACTTCCGCGGCTCTTTACCCCTCGCGCGATCGAGAGTCGGCAGCAGGAATTGCTTCAGTCGATCCTTCGGGTTTCCGTAGATCTCGTAATATTTTCCCAAGCCTTTGGCTGCAATTACGGCGTCGCCGGTCGCGGCTTCGGAATTATCAAATTGATCAGAGAACATCGGCAAATCCCTTTCTCATCTTCTGAAAACAAAAGAAACCAAACCAAGCCACAATCAGCGCAACAAACAAATACACACCCAATCCGGCAAAATCAGGATAATGCCCCCAAAGAAAAATTTCCCGAAACTGCCCGATGATAAATGTTAACGGATTAAGCAGAAAAAGAGTTCGATACTGCTCTGGCCAGGCCGTTTCCGGATAGAAAACAGGCGAAAGAAACAACATTGCAGTAGTTATAAAAGTAGTACTTTGCTTCAAATCGCGAGCAAAAACACCCAGTGCAGCGAGCATCCAGGCAATACCAATAACCATGACCAGGAACGGAAAAAGAACAAATGGAAGCAAGATAACCTGCCAGTGCAATTCCCCGCTATAGATCAATATTCCAATCAACAGGATCAAGATACCGGCGAGTGCGTGAAAAAGCGCCGCCCCAAGTCCGATAGCTGGAAGAATTTCCAACGGAAAAACCACCTTCGTCACATAGTTTGGATTTTCCAGCACCAAACCCGGTGCACGATTGATCACTTCGGAAAACAAGCCATGAATAATGACGCCAACAAACATGACCAGCGCGAACTGTGAGCGACCACCATCCACCGCCCCAGCCCATCGTGATTTAAATATAAACGTAAACACGAATGTATAGATCAGCAGCATCAGCAGCGGATTAACCAGAGTCCACAGTAGCCCGATGTACGACCCCTTGTACCGAGCCTGCACATCGCGCTTCGCAAGCAGCCAAGTAATTTCCCGATTGCGCCAAATAGAAAATATCATCGAGACTGGCGAAGTCGAATATTCCGACGCGGAGCTCTTTGAAGGTAAGTTACTGTTCATGACTGAAGTATTAAATTCCGTACGTGCGCCAACCAGCCCGATCGCTCGGAAGCCACGATCGCTAACACGCGAGGCTGCGGCGACCAAGGATCGAAAATCCGGATCTCATGCAAATCAAACTTGGGGCTGAGTCTCGGCGCGATCACCGTCACCGACTCGGCCATACTGATCCTCGAAGCGAACGATGTCGTCCTCGCCCAGGTACTCTCCGCTCTGCACTTCAATAAGCACAAGCGGAATCTTCCCCGGATTTTCAAGACGATGCCGATGCCCGCACGGAATGTACGTTGATTGATTCTGCGTAAGCAGTAGCTCCTGCGCTCCATTGGTCACGCGCGCGCTGCCGGAAACCACAATCCAGTGTTCCGCACGATGGAAATGCGCCTGCAAACTGAGCCGACCACCCGGCTTGACTTCAATGCGCTTGATCTTGAAACCCGCCCCCTCTTCCAGCACGGTATACGTGCCCCACGGCCGGTGAGCGGTACGATGAATCATGGCGGCTTCGTGATTTTCCATTCTCAGGCTGCCATACATCGCCTTGACGTCCTGCACTCGCTCACGGTGGGTAATCAGCAAGGCATCTTGGGTATCAACCACGACAAGATCCGAGACGCCCAACAGACCGATCATTCGGTTGCCGCCGTTCACGTAGCAATTCCTGGCATCGAGCAGGCGCGCCTCGCCGAGCACACGGTTACCATGCTCGTCAGCGTCGAGCAATTCGGCCATGCCGGCCCACGAACCGATGTCCGACCAACCGCAGTCGCAGGTAATTACCGCAACATTTTTTGCCTTCTCCATCACCGCATAATCGATCGAGATCGACTGCACTGTCGCGAATGTCGCCTCGTCAACAATAATGTTTGAGCGGCTTGTGCGATCCGCGCGGGACCGGTCCAGCGCACACTTCGCTCCATCGAGCAATTCCGGGCAATACTGCTCCATGGCAGCAAGCATGACGCCCGCCGCAAAACAGAACATCCCGGAATTCCAATAAAAGCGACCGCTCCTCACATAGTCGACTGCGGTTTCATAGTCGGGTTTCTCGACGAAGCGCCGCACCTCCTCGCCATCGGCTTCGATGTAGCCAAAACCTGTTTCAGGGCGAGTCGGCGAAATGCCGAAAGTCACAATCCGACCCGCGCTCGCGATCTCCATGGCGCGGTCCACGGCCGCCTGAAATGCCACCTGATCCTCGATAAGATGGTCCGCCGCCAACACCAAAAGTAGAGCATCCTCGCCATACTCTCGAGCAACCTCCAAGGTCGCCAATGCGACAGCCGCGGCAGTATCTCGCCCGAACGGCTCCAGGATATAGTGCTCGTCCGTTACCTTGCAGTTGGATGCTGCATAGTGGTCTTGAGTAAGAAAATAGAGATCCTTATTAGTTACCGTGAACAAGTGATCCACCCCCGGAAGCGATGCGGCTCGCTCATAGGTGCGCTGAATAAGCGTGCTTCCATCAGGCAAGGTGAGAAACGGCTTCGGGTAACGCTCTCTCGACTGCGGCCAGAGACGTGACCCTGAACCACCACTCATAATTACGGGAATTAACTTCATGATCTGAATAAACTCCTTAAACTTCACGACCAATGCACGGCTTCGTCAAGAATCCGGTGCAGCTCGCGACAACTTCTTGCTGTCGCTTCGTTGCATTCACTGCAGCATCGCCACCAACTCAAACCCGCTTTGCGTTCAACACGTCGAGCCACGGCCAAGGGTGTTTCGGGCCCCATGGCACGGAGGTTTTTTGGGGTGCCAAGTAGAGTCGTATGGTACATCACCGCCAAGGTGCCATCCCGGCATGCCGGAGGCCTTGGATGATGTCAACTCCTGCTGGATACCGGCGGCAGCACTCGTCGCAAGACGGAGCGGGCCGCCTCGAGCGAGAAGTATTCACGCACATTGTCCATGCCTCGATCAGACAACCGATGCCACAACAACTCGTCTTCGTAGACCCGCAACACTGCGGCGGCAAAACCTTCGGCATCGTCGCTCAGCAATACGCTGTCCCCATCCGATAGTCGCATGCCCTCGGCTGCGATATGGGTTGCGACCACCGGCAAACCGTAGCTCATTGCCATGTTCACCTTACCCTTTACGCCTGCGCCGTAGCGTAGCGGAGCAAGCGCCACACGGCATCCGTCCATCCATGGCGTCAGATCGGGCACGCGACCGTGAATGTGAATACCGGGCCCGGCCAGCTCGGATTGCGCCGCTTCAGGCATATCGCCGATGATGTGCAGCGGAATATCCGGCCGCTTGGCCCGAATATGCGGAAATATCTCCCCGACGAGCCAGCGCACGGCATCCTCGTTGGGCGGATGATTGAAGCCACCAACAAAAACCAGTCCCTGCCGCGCAGCAAAGCCGATGTGACGACCAGGCACGTCGTGTATGTTGGACAACAACTCGACGGACGCATCAGGCAGTTCGCGAGTCAGAAGATCGTGCTCGATCGGACTGACAACGAACGACACGTCGCATGCTCGAATGAGCGTCAGCTCATGCTGTCGGGACAAATTCGCCTTTCGTGCCAATGCCGGGTTATTGGTGAATGCGGCAGCACGCTGCTCACGCAAAAAATGAAGATCGACCGTGTCGAACAGGATTCGTGCTTGGGGTGCGAGACGCTTAATCAGCGCGAGATTGGGCGCGGCAACGTAATGTCGGCAAAGCATCACGGCAGCAAGCTGATCACCTTCACGCTTTAACCAGCGGGTCAGCGATGGAGTCCAGGGCTTGCATAGCACGTGCACCCCAACACGACCAAGCGCGGCAATTTCCGCATGCGAAGCCAAGCCATTGCTTGCCATGAAACTGATCCGCCAACCCATCTCGCTCAGCAAGCGCATGATATTGATCATGCGCAGCGAGCCAGAGTCGCGGGACGCATTGGGAGTCAACGCGTCGACGATCAAGATGTGCGGCGACGCAACACACTGAATCGCCCGTACCGCAGGCGTGCCTGCGTCCGGTTGTGCCGCGAG
This sequence comes from Burkholderia sp. MS455, assembly GCF_016899445.1. Lineage (NCBI taxonomy): Bacteria > Pseudomonadati > Pseudomonadota > Betaproteobacteria > Burkholderiales > Burkholderiaceae > Burkholderia > Burkholderia sp. MS455. Next base: position 868,485 of record NZ_CP041779.1, on the reverse strand, counting down.
TTCGGTTGCCCACTTTCTCTTGAATTTATTGCGGTTGATCACCTGATACTGCTTTACGCCCGAAAAGGTGTCGGTACCCGAGCTGATGCCTTCGTTATGAATCACCAAGCTTTCCGGTTGATAGAACACCTGCTTGCCCGCGGCCCGTACGGCGAATGCAAGGTCCGTATCCTCGTAGTAGGCGGGCGCATAGTTCGAATCGAAGCCGCCTAGCTGCCTGAACAGAGCGGCCTCGATCATCAGCGACGCACCGGAGACGTAATCGACCCGTCGCCGGTATAGAAACTGCGGATCGTCCGGCGATTCGAAGCGCCCAAAATTCCAGCCGGATGCATCGGAGAACACAATGCCCCCCGCTTCCTGCAGTCGACCATCCGGATACACCAGACGACTGCCGGCGATACCGCAGTCGCTCTCGTCGGCAAAGCAGGTGAGCAGGTGATCGAGCCACCCGGGCGTGACTTGCGTGTCGTTGTTGAGAAATAGCAGGTGGGTACCCTGAGCAGCGGCCGCGCCCGCATTGCAGCTACCAATAAAGCCGAGATTGCGCTCGTTGCGTATCAAGCGCAGCCCCTTTATCTGCGAAAGGGTTTGGGCACTGTCATCCGGCGAGGCATCGTCCACGACGATTACCTCAAAGGCGGAGTCAGCACCATGTCGCGCGATCGACCGCAGGCAGGCCAAGGTGTATGCCAGCTTGCCGTAAGCAGGGATGATCACCGACACCTGCGGCGCGGAACTGGTGGGTAGCGCAAATGGGCTGAACGGATGTTGAACGGATTCGAGCGTCCAGCGCAGGGCATCGGTTGACGGCGGGCGAAATTCCTGCGTGATGCGCGCAACAGTATTGCGCCACCCGCGAGTGGCAATGCTTCCGATCACGCGATGCGCAAGAAAGTGTATGCGGCGCACATGCCAGATCAAGTGGTTGAACAACATTGGATTTCTATACCGGGGAAGACTTGAATTTGGAGCAATCGTGCGTGATGAATTTCTGCGGCATCGATGTCCTCCTATCGGCATCTGGGATGGCAACAGCCGCCATCATTGACTTCGCGGAAACCAGCGTCAAAAACGGCGCGAAGTATCCGCGCAATCGCGCCTTGATCGATAAATGCCCCCACGCCTCGGACACGCCATCGCGGCCGTTCAGCAACTTTCGAGACACAGCTGCAATGCCTCGTCCCAGCGAGGCGGCTGAATTCCGAACACCCTTTCCAGCTTTTCATGGGACAGGCGCGAATTTGCCGGCCGCTTCGCCGGGGTGGGATAGTCCGAGGTCGAAATCGGCAGGACGCGAGGGGGCGACTCCCACTTCGCTTGCGCAAAAATTGCCTGAGCAAATCCATGCCATGAAGTCGCATCAGCACAAGCAAGATGATAGACACCGGAGCGCTCCTGCCACCATTGCGCGGACCCCGACGCGAGTCCCTGGGCAACGATATGCGCTGTCATGGTCGCAATAGTGTTGGCCCACGTCGGTGCGCCGATCTGGTCCGCTACGACGCGCAACTCCGGGCGTTCGGCACCGACCTTCAGCATCGTCAGCAGGAAGTTCTTGCCGCGCCGCCCATACACCCAGCTCGTGCGCAGGATCAGATGCGCGCAGCCGGCCGCCGCGATGGCCTGCTCCCCCTCGAGCTTGGTCAGGCCGTACACGTTCTGCGGATTGGTCGCGTCCGTTTCGACATAGGCCCCCTCTTTGGTGCCGTCGAACACGTAGTCGGTCGAATAATGAATCAGCGCTGCGCCGATGCGCGCCGCTTCCTCTGCAAACGCGCGCGGCACGTCGGCGTTCAACCGACGCGCGGCATCGACGTCCGTTTCCGCCTTGTCGACGGCCGTATACGCGGCCGGATTGACGATGATCGACGGCTTGAACTCGCGAACGATGGCGCGCACCCGATCGAGATCGGACAAATCGAGCATCGAACGGTCGCATGCCACCACGCGCCCCAGGCCCTGCAGCGAGCGCAGCAGTTCGAACCCGACCTGCCCGTTCACACCCGTCACGAGAATCGTCGGTTCAGGTTTCACACCCACCTCACGCATAGACTTCGGCTTCGCTCAAACGCTTGCCGGCCGCATCCTTCGCGGCCAGCAGCGGCTCGAAATCGATCGGCCATTCAATGCCGATGTCCGGGTCGTTCCAGATAATGCTGCGCTCGTGCTCGGGGAACCAATAGTCAGTCGTCTTGTAAAGAAACTGCGCCGCCTCTGACAGCACGACGAACCCGTGTGCGAAGCCGGGCGGCACCCACAACTGGCGATGATTGTCATTGGACAGGATGACACCCACCCACTTGCCAAAATTCGGCGAGTTCTTCCGGATGTCGACAGCGACGTCGAACACCTCGCCTTCGACCACGCGCACCAGCTTGCCCTGGGCATGCCGGATCTGGTAATGCAGCCCGCGCAGCACGCCCTTCGACGAGCGCGAATGGTTGTCCTGCACGAACTCGATGCCGGGTTCGACCTGCTCGGCAAATTCCTTCCCGTTGAAGCTTTCGTAGAAAAAACCGCGCGCGTCGCCGAACACCTTCGGCTCGATGATCTTGACTTCGGGCAGCGCCGTCGCCGTTACTTGGATGGCCATGCGACTTGATCCGTGAGAATGTTCTTGAGGTACTGCCCGTACGCGTTCTTCGCGAGCGGCTGCGCAAGCTTCAGCACCTGCTCCGCGTCGATCCAGCTCCGGCGGTAGGCAATCTCTTCCGGGCACGCGACCACGAGACCCTGCCGCTTCTGCAGCGTCGCGATGAAGCTGGCTGCCTCGATCAACGAATCGTGCGTGCCGGTATCGAGCCATGCGTAACCACGCCCCATGATCTCGACATTGAGCGCGCCATCCTTCAGATACTGCGAATTGACGTCGGTGATTTCCAGCTCGCCGCGCGGCGACGGCTTGATGTCGGCCGCGATGTCACATACGCGGTTGTCGTAGAAATACAGGCCAGTCACCGCGTAGTTCGAACGCGGTTTCGCAGGCTTCTCTTCGATCGACAGCGCGCGGAACGACTTGTCGAACTCGACGACGCCGTAACGCTCAGGATCGTGCACGTGATACGCAAATACCGTCGCGCCGGTTTCCTGCGCATGCGCACGCTCGAGTTGCTTCGCGAGATCGTGGCCGTAGAAGATGTTGTCGCCGAGAATCAGCGCCGACGGATCGTTGCCGACGAATTCCTTGCCGATGATGAACGCCTGAGCAAGGCCGTCAGGTGACGGCTGCACCGAGTACTGGATGTTCATGCCCCACTGGCTGCCATCGCCGAGCATCGACTCGAAGCGCGGCGTGTCCTGCGGCGTCGAGATAATCAGGACATCGCGAATGCCCGCGACCATCAGCGTCGACAGCGGGTAGTAGATCATCGGCTTGTCGTACACTGGCAGCAGCTGCTTCGATACGACATGCGTGATCGGATACAGCCGCGTGCCCGAACCGCCTGCGAGGATGATGCCTTTACGTGCCATCGCGTGTCTCCTCAAGCGCGTTTCGCGTAGTTGGTTTCGACCCACTTCCGGTATTCGCCCGATGCAACTTCGTCGGCCCACACCTGGTTGTCGAGATACCAGTCGACGGTCTTCGCAAGGCCCGTCTCGAACGTTTCTGCCGGCTTCCAGCCAAGCTCGCGCTCGAGCTTGCGCGCATCGATCGCGTAGCGGCGATCGTGGCCGGGGCGATCCGTCACGTAGGTGATCTGGTCGCGGTACGAACCGGCCGCCTTCGGGCGTGCCTTGTCGAGCAGGTCGCACAGCGTATGCACGACCTCGAGGTTCTTCTTCTCGTTCCAGCCGCCGACATTGTACGTCTCGCCCGGCACCCCGCGCGCCAGCACTTCACGGATCGCGCTGCAGTGGTCGCCGACATACAGCCAGTCGCGCACGTTCTGGCCGTCGCCATACACGGGCAGCGGCTTGCCGGCAAGCGCATTCGCAATCATCAGCGGAATCAGCTTCTCGGGGAACTGGTACGGGCCGTAGTTGTTCGAACAGTTCGTCGTCAGCGTCGGCAGGCCGTACGTATGATGGTACGCACGCACCAGGTGATCCGAGCCCGCCTTCGTCGCGGAATACGGGCTGTTCGGCGCGTAAGGCGTCGTCTCGGAGAATTGCGGGTCGGTCGCGGACAGCGAGCCGAACACCTCGTCGGTCGACACGTGCAGGAAGCGGAACGCGGCCTTGTCGGCGTCGTTCAGGCCATTCCAGTATTGGCGGGTCGCCTCCAGCAGCGTGAACGTGCCGACAACGTTGGTCTGCACGAAATCGGCCGGGCCGTGGATCGAGCGGTCGACGTGGCTTTCGGCGGCGAAGTGCAGCACCGCGCGCGGCTTGTGCTCGGCGAACAGCACGTCGAGCGCGGTACGATCGCAGATGTCGACGCGGGCGAACACATGCTTCGGATTGCCGTCCAGCGATTGCAGCGTGCGGAGGTTGCCGGCATAGGTCAGCTTGTCGACATTGAGCACCGCTTCGTCGGAATCGCGCAGCCAGTCGAGTACAAAGTTGGCACCGATAAACCCTGCGCCGCCCGTAACCAGAATCATGACACTCCCTCTGTAGTAATGCGCGGCGAGCACCTTCAGGCGGTCGCCGCGTCAAAATTCGAAGCACTTGGCGATGGTCGCCACATCAAACCGGGAATTTTAACCGGTCAACATGGTCGCCAAAGTCATGAAATGCTAATTTTGTTCGGGAAAACGACAATTATAGGGAGCCGCCCGCCGCAAAAGCCATGTTGCTAACAACTTGATACAGCGCTCCGGACCCTGGGAAGGAATAAAATTTCTTGCCGAATCAATGGCATTTCGGGAAATTCCAGTTGCAGAATGCTGGCTGAAACCAATCAATTTTCTTGTTTGTTGGAAAACCTGCAGGACTCGCCCCTTCATGACCCGCCCCCCCATCGCCATCGGCGACATCCAAGGCTGTCATTCAGCTTTCCAGTCGCTGCTCGACCAGCTTTCGCCCGCCGCCGACACCCCGCTCTGGATCGCCGGCGACATCGTCAACCGCGGGCCGGACTCCCTCGCCGCGCTGCGTGCGCTGGTCGACCTCGGCCCGCGCGCGACCGTGGTACTCGGCAATCACGATCTCCACCTGTTGGCCGTCTCCGCGGGCCTGCGCACCGAACGCCCGGGCGACACGATCGGCGAGATCCTCGACGCGCCCGACGCCGAAGCGCTGCTCGACTGGGTCCGCCACCGCCCGTTCGTGCACGCCGAGAACGGGATGCTGCTCGTACACGCGGGCGTGCTGCCGCAATGGGACGCCACGCTCGTGCTCGAGCTCGCCGACGAACTCCAGCGCGCGCTGCGCGCGCCCGACTGGCGCGACACGCTGCAGAAGCTGTACGGCAACGAGCCGAACCAGTGGAGCCCGAACCTGAAGAAACGCGACCGGATGCGCGTCGCGTTCAACGCGTTCACGCGCCTGCGCTTCTGCACACCCGATGGCGCGATGGAATTCAGGGCGAACGGCGGCCCCGCCAGCGCGCCGCCCGGCTACCTGCCGTGGTTCGACGTGCCGGGGCGCCGCACGGAGGACGTGACGGTCGTGTTCGGCCACTGGGCCGCGCTCGGCCTGATGCTGCGCGACAACCTCGTCGCGCTCGATTCGGGATGCGTGTGGGGAAACCAGTTGTCGGCCGTGCGGCTGACAGCCGACCCGGCGCAGCGCACGGTCACGCAGGTGCAGTGCGAAGCGTGCGGCGCGCCGGGCGGCGAGTGATTACGCGCTGAGGCGTCCGACCGGGAAGCGCCTTACCCCTCGCGCCCCGGCACCGGCTCGTCGGCCGCCCCGTCGCCAGCCGCACCGGCACCGAGCTCGGTCGCCGGATACGCATGCTTCGCCAGCTCCGCGACCGACTCGGCCGACGGCTTGCCGACCTTTTCCTGCATCGACGCGAGCGCGGCCGAGATCGCGTCGCGCGCCGCCGCGGACGTCGCGCGCCGGTCACCGCCCGGCGCGATCGGTTCGCACACGTACAGATGAGCGACGAGCGGGCCGCCGCGCAGCACCATGTCGAGCGACTTGCCAAGCGACAGCTCGCCTGTGTAAGCCGGCGCCACCGACTGCCGCCGCTGCGCATCCTCATACATCAGACAAATCGGCTGAACCGCGCAGCCGGCCGATACCGCAGCCTGGAACAGGTTCGCATGGAACGGCAGCAGTTCCTGCCCGTCGGACGTCGTCCCTTCCGGAAACACGCACATCAGCCCGCCGTTGCGCAGGCGCTCGGCCATCTCGTGCATGATCCGCATCGCCTCGGTGCGCTTCTCGCGCTGCAGGAACACGGTGTCGAGCTTCTCGGCGAGCCAGCCGACGACCGGCCACTGCCGCACCTCGGCCTTCGACACGAACGGCGTCGGCCGCCACGCGTTGACCGCATAGATGTCGAGCCACGACACGTGGTTGCCGACGACGAGAGCACTCGCGTCGAGCCGCGCGCCGTCGTTGTGGACGACGATGCGCATCCCGCAGATCCGCAGCATCTTGAGCGACCAGCGGCGCGTCATCTCGGCGCGGCGCGCGGGCGTGACGTGCGAAAAACGCAGCGCGACGATCGCCATGCCGCGCAACAGATGAAAGACGAGACGCAGCTTGCGAATGGCAGTCATGGCGAGGGTCCGGCGTGGTTCAGTGGCGCTCGAACGCGATCTGTCCGGCGACGAGCGTCGTACGCACGCAGGCGGGCAGTTCGTAGCCGAGGAACGGCGAGTTGTGGCCCTGGCTCTTCAGCGCACGTGGCTCGACGCGCCAGTGTGCACGCGGGTCGAACACGCACAGGTCAGCCGTGCCGCCTTCGGCCAGACGGCCCGCCGGCAGCTTCAGCACGTCGGCCGGCGCGGACGTGATGCGGCGCAGCGCCTGCGCGAGCGGCGTGCGCGTCTCGTCCGCCCACTTCAGCGTCAGCGACAGCAGCAGCTCGAGCCCCGTCGCGCCAGGCGTCGCTTCGCCGAACGGCAGCAGCTTCTCGTCGTCGTCGACGGGCGTGTGGTCGGAGCAGATCGCGTCGATCGTGCCGTCTGCAAGCGCCACGCGGATCGCTTCGCGATCGCGCTCGCCGCGCAGCGGCGGGTCGAGCCGGAACTGCGAATCGAAATAGCCGATGTCGACGTCGATCAGGTGCAGGTGGTTCACGCCGACGTCGCAGGTCACGGGCAGCCCCTCGGCCTTCGCCGCGCGCACGAGCGCGAGGCCGGCCGCCGACGACAGCCGCGCGAGGTGCACGCGCGCGCCCGTCACGCGCATCAGTTCGAAGATCGTGTGCAGCGCGATCGTCTCGGCCGCGACCGGCACGCCGGACAGCCCGAGCCGCGACGCGAGCGCGCCGCTCGCGGCAACGCCGCCGCGGCCGATGAACGCGTCGAGCGGGCGCAGCCACGTGGTGTAGCCGTAGGTGCTCGCGTACTGCAGCGCACGCAGCAGCACCTGCGTGTCGCGCACCGGCACGTTGGCATGCGTGAAGCCGACGCAGCCGGATTCGGTCAGCGCGACCATCTCGGTGATCACTTCGCCCTTGAGGCCGACGGTCAGCGCGCCGAGCGGATGGACGTTCGCCTGGCGCAGGTTGCTCGCGCGGAACTTGAGCATCTCGACGAGGCCCGGCTCGTCGAGCACGGGATCGGTGTCCGGCGGGCACACGAGGGTCGTGACGCCGCCCGCGACGGCCGCGGCCATCTCCGATGCGAGCGTCGCCTTGTGCTCGTAGCCGGGCTCGCGCAGCCGCGCGCACAGGTCGACGAGGCCGGGCGCGACGATCAGGCCCGACGCGTCGATGGTCTTCGCGGCGTTGAAATCGGCCGGCGCCGCCGCGCCAACCTCGGCGATCGCGGCGATCTTGCCCGCCGCGACGAATACGTCGGCCTGCCGCTCGGTGCCGGCGACCGGGTCGATCAGCGTGCCGCCTTTGATATGAATCTTCATGCGCTGTCTGTGAATGCGTTGATTGCGTTGAATGCCTGGATCAGGATGCGCGAAAGCGGGCTCAGTCGTTGTTGCCGGCGACGATGCCCATCACCGCCATCCGCACGGCGATGCCGAACGTGACCTGGTTGAGGATCACCGACTGCGGACCGTCGGCGACCTGCGAGTCGATCTCGACGCCGCGGTTCATCGGGCCCGGGTGCATCACGATCGCGTCGGGCGCGGCGAGCGCGAGGCGCTCGGGCGTCAGGCCCCAGGTCTTGAAGTATTCCTGAGCGGACGGCAGCAGCGCGCCGCTCATCCGCTCGTTCTGCAGGCGCAGCATGATGATCACGTCGACGCCCTTCAGCCCTTCGTCGAGGTTGTTGAACACCTTCACGCCCATCTGCTCGAGGCCGCCCGGCAGCAGCGTACGCGGGCCGATGGCGCGCACCTCCGGCACGCCGAGCGTGGTGAGCGCGTGGATGTCGGAGCGCGCGACGCGCGAATGCAGGATGTCGCCGACGATCGCCACGCGCAGCTTCGTGAAGTCGCGCTTGTAGTGACGGATCGTGTACATGTCGAGCAGGCCCTGCGTCGGGTGCGCATGGCGGCCGTCGCCGGCGTTGATCACGTGCACGTGCGGCGCGCAGTGCTCGGCGATCAGGTACGGCGCGCCGCTCGACGCGTGGCGCACGACGAACAGGTCGGCATGCATCGCCGACAGGTTGTTGATCGTGTCGAGCAGCGATTCGCCCTTGCTCGTCGACGATGCATTGATGTTCAGGTTCAGCACGTCGGCCGACAGGCGCGTCGCGGCGATTTCGAAGGTCGTGCGCGTGCGCGTCGAGTTCTCGAAGAACAGGTTGAAGACGGACTTGCCGCGCAGCAGCGGCACCTTCTTCACTTCACGGTCTGTCACGCTGACGAACTGCTCGGCCGTATCGAGGATGTGGTTGACGATCGAGCGCGGCAGGCCCTCGATCGACAGCAGGTGCTTCAGCTCGCCGTTTTTCGTGAGCTGCGGGTTGCCCTTCAGGAAACCGTAGCGGAACCGGTCGGGGCTCGCGGCCGCCGCGGGATTGCCGGTGCGGCCAGTGGTGTCGGTGGTCATGGTGTGCGTGATTCCAACTATGCAAACGGGCCGCGGTGCAAACCAGCGGCCCGGGATACGGTTTCGCGTGTCGTTCAGGCGCCGTGCGCCTCGACGCGCAGCGTGAACTGCGCGGCATCGTCGCGCGCGAGCACGAGCGTCGCGCCGGCCGGCACGTCTAGCGCGCCGCCCGCGAAGCGCGCGGCGACCGGCAGCTCGCGGCCGCCGCGGTCGGCGAGCACCGCGAGCTCGACCGAGGCCGGACGGCCGTAGTCGAACAGCTCGTTGAGCGCCGCGCGCACGGTGCGCCCGGTGTACAGCACGTCGTCGACGAGCACGATGCGCGCGCCGTTGACATCGAACGGCAGCGACGTCGGGCTGGCCTGGCTGTGCAGCCCCTTCTTCGCGTAGTCGTCGCGATGCAGCGCGACGTTCACGACGCCGAACGCCGGCGCGCCGAGATCGCGGGCGAGGCGCTCGGCGAGCCACGCGCCGCCGCTGTAGATGCCAGCGAGCCGCGGGCCGCCCGGTTCGGCGAAAGCCGTGCCGTATGCGGCGCGGATCTGGTCGAGCAGGACGCGGTAAAGCGCCTCGGCGTCAATGGTGCTCATGGTCGGACAATTGATCGAGATACTGTTGAAGGATGACGCGCGCGGCCTCGGCATCGAGCATCTCGGCGCGTGCGCGGCCGCGCACGTTGCGCTCGCGCAGCCCGGCCTCGGCCTCGACCGACGAATAGCGCTCGTCGACCCACGTGACGGGCAGCCCGAAGCGGCCGTTCAGCTGGTTGCCGAAGCGCTTGGCCTGCTGCGTCATGTCGTGCGGCGTGCCGTCCGGATGCATCGGCAGGCCGACGACGAGCGCGTCCGGCCGCCATTCGGCCAGCAGGTCGCCGACCGCCTTGAAGCGGTGTTCGCGGTTCAGGTTCTGGATCACGACGAGCGCGCGAGCCGAGCGCGTCAGCGCATTGCCGATCGCGACCCCGATTCGCTTTTCGCCGTAGTCGAACGCCAGGAGCGTCGCATCGCGCGCGCTCGCGCCACTCATGCGTGCCCTGCTTCGCCGGACAGCATCGACGAGCTGACGCCAAGCAGGCCGAGCGCGGCTTCGAAGCGCTCCTCGGCCGGCGTGTCGAACACGATGCGCGGATCGGCGGCGACCGTCAGCCAGCCGTTGCGGGAAATTTCTTCCTCGAGCTGCCCTGCGCCCCAGCCTGCATGGCCGAGCGTCAGCAGGAAGCGCTTCGGGCCGGTGCCCGTCGCGACCGCCTCGAGCACGTCCTTCGACGTCGTCATCTCCAGCCCGCCGTCGACGGACATCGACGAGTTGTAGCTCGCGCCCTCGACCGGCTCGTGCAGCACGAAGCCGCGCTCGGTCTGGACCGGGCCGCCGAAGTACACGGGGATGTGCAGCAGCGGCTCGATGTCGAGCTTCAGGTCGATGCGGTTGAACAGCGATTCGAGGTCGATGTCGGTTGGACGGTTGATGACGAGGCCGAGCGCACCGCGCTCGCTGTGATCGCAAAGGTAGACCACCGTTCCCGAGAACGTCGGATCGGCCATGTTCGGCATGGCGATCAGGAACTGGTTGGTGAGGTTGATGCGATCGGAAGGCTTTGACATGGTTTGAATTTTAGCAAAGACGCCGCGGCCTGACCGGGCCGCGATCAACAAGCAACGCCGCGCCGCGCTGGCAACGGCGCGCGCGGATCACACGGCACTCTAACACGCGCGCGGGCACTGTCGGCAGCGTGTTGCGGGCCCGTGCGGCAAGGGTCGCCACCGCGTGTCCGTCCCCTTGTTCGTCAGGTCCGGCCGAGCGCCGTGCCGAGCGCTTCGGACGCCGCGGTCAGGTCCGGCGGCGCGACGCCGGCCGCGATCTTCAGCAGCGCCGCGCGCAACATGTCGGACGCGTGACCGTGCGCGTCGAGGCCGCCGTCGGCGAGCGGTACGCCGTGCGCGGCACGGCGCCACGCGAGGCCGAGCGTGTCGGCCAGCAGCGCCGCGTGGCCGAGCCCGAGCGCGCACGCGGCCGTACCGACCCGGTAGGCGGCGCCGGACGCGCGCCACGCGGCACTCGTGTCGGCCGCGGCCGGATCGGCCGCGAGGTCGGCCATCGACGCATCGGCGGTCTGCAGGAAATCCTCATACGCATGTGCATTGACGGTCACGACGCCGAGCGCGCGGGTCGGTGCGACGGCAACCGCGTCGTGCTCGGCCCGCGCGGCATCGGCCTCCCACAACGCTTCGGACGCCGGCGTGCCGGCGACGTGCCAGTCGACCGTCAGCCCGTAGTCGTGCAGTACGTCGACGAGCGCAACGTCCTCGGCCGCGGCGCCGAACAGCGCGAAATCGCGCCACAGCAGCGCAACCGTCTCGCGCACGAATTCGGGCGGCGCGCTGCGCAGGCCCTGCACCTGCTCGCCGAGCAGCAGGTTCGTCCGCGCGAGAAAGCGCTTCAGTTCGGGCGCGCCGCTCGCGCGCAGCGCGCGCAGGCACGCGGCCGCGAGCCGCCAGAAATCGTACGGCGTGTCGTCGGCCAGCGCCGCCTGCATCGCATCGAGTTCGTCGAGCGCCGCATCGGGCGCGGCGTGCTGCGCCCGCAGTACACCGAGCAGCGCCTGCTCGTAGCGGGCGCGTATCCGGGTCGCGAACGCATCGGGCAGCGCGCGCAGCGTGGCCGGCGGCACCGCGCGGCCGACGAGCGCGAGCGCGTCGAGCGGCGCGCTTGCGCGCAGGTCGGCGGCGCTTTGCGCACGCAATGCACGGAAATGCTCGAAAAGAACCGGCGAGCAGGCGAGCTCGCGCAGGTTGTGGCGCCCGACGGCCGCGCTGAAATCGCGCAGCGCGGCACGCCAGCCCGCCGAAGTCGGCTCGACGGCGACGAGTGGTACAGCGGCCGACAATTGCCCGGCAAAACGCGCGGCCGGCAGCCAGCCGGCTTCCGCCAGCACGGCCGCCGCCGCGGACAGCGGCGCGGCCGCGTCGTCGCGACGCTCGAATGCGTCGGCGGCCGCCGCGAGCCACGCATCGGCCGCGCGCACGGCCCCGCCGCGCGGGTTGGGCAGTGCGTCAGGGAGGGGAAGGTTCGCCGGATCGGACGTCATGGACACGCGCGCCTGTCATCGTCAAGCCGCTCGCGCGAACCTCGGCGCGCGAGCGCCGGGCCGATGCGAGGCCGGAGCGGGGTGTCCGTGGGCTGAAGGTCCGGTCAGATCTGGACCATCTCGAAGTCTTCCTTGCGGGCGCCGCATTCGGGACACGTCCAGTTGATCGGGACGTCTTCCCAGCGCGTGCCCGGGGCAATGCCCTCTTCCGGCAGCCCGGCTTCTTCGTCGTAAATCCAGCCACAAATCAGGCACATCCAGCTCTTGTATTCCATCTTAAGCCGCGTCGGGAAAGTCGGTAAATTCGGGAGCCATGATGGTACCGTGTCGGGGCCGGACTGCCTAGCAATCGCGCTGGAGTCCGGCGACTACGTTGCGCTGCGCTAAAAAATCCGTCGTGCGGGCCGGATTCCGCCGCATAATGGCTGAAAAGTGCGGCCTGCCGGGCAACACAGGGCCGAAAAAGCCCATTTCGCCTCGCCGTCCGCATCTCCGTCGCTTTTCCCGTTTTTCTCTTGCCCCATTTTTACATGTCCAGCAACGCCCCTCCGATCGTCCTCACCTTCGGCCTATCCGATCCCACCGGCGGCTCCGGCATTCAAGCCGATCTGATGACCTTGGCGAGCATGGGCTGTCACGGCGTATCCGTCCTGACGGGCTACACCGTGCGCGACTCGGCCGCCTGCGACGAAGTGACCGGCCTCGACCCCGACGTCGTCGCCGCCCAGGCGCGCATGCTGCTCGAGGACATGCCGGTCGCCGCGTTCAAGATCGGCGCGGCGACGCGCGCGGAAGTCGTCAGCGCGATCGCCGAGGTCGTCGCCGACTACGACGGCGTGCCGCTCGTGCTCGCGCCGGACTTCACGCTCGACGACGAGCACGTGCTCGCGGCCGACGACCTGCGCGAATCGATCGCCGACCTGCTGGCGCCGCAGACGACGCTGCTGGTCGCCGACCACGCGACGCTGATCGCGCTCGCGCAGCCGGACGGCGACGCCGAGGCGCCGAATCTCGACGCGGCCGTGTCGCATCTGCTGTCGCAAGGCTGCGAGTACATCCTGTCGTCCGAGACGGGCTCGCACCGGCTCGTCAACACGCTGTACGGCGAGGAAGGCCAGCTCCGCGAAGACATGTGGGATCGCTCGCCGCACCGGCTGATGGGCATCACCGATACGCTCGGCGCGGCCATCGCGGCGCTGCTCGCGAACGGCCAGGAGCCGCCCGAGGCAGTCCGCGAGGCGCAGGAGTACCTGTACCAGGCCGTGCGCGACGCGTTCCGGCCCGGCATGGGCGCGTACCTGCCCGACCGGTTCTTCTGGGCGCGCAGCAACGACGATGCGGACACGCCGCCGGCCACGAAGGTCGAACCGGTGCCGAGGACGTCGCACCGGCATTGAAACGCGCGCGGCGGGCGTGAACGCCGGCCGGCGCGCGCACGCGAATCCGGCGCGCAAACAAAAAAGACCCGCATCGCTGCGGGTCTTTTCTTTTGGCTGGAACGCGCATCGCTGCGCGTTCCCGACACCATCGACCGAAGTCGATTACATGTCCATGCCCATGCCGCCCATGCCGCCCGGCATGCCGCCCGGCATCGGTGCATCTTCCTTCGGCAGTTCTGCAACGGCTGCGTCCGTCGTCAGCAGCAGGCCTGCAACCGAAGCTGCGTTCTGCAGTGCGGTGCGCGTGACCTTGGTCGGGTCGACGACGCCGGCTTCGACCATGTCGACGTACTCGCCCGTCGCTGCGTTGTAGCCGTAGTTGCCCTTGCCTGCAGCAACTGCCGCCACCACGACGCTGGCTTCTTCGCCGCCGTTCGTGACGATCTGGCGCAGCGGCTCTTCCATTGCGCGCAGCACGATCTTGATGCCGGCGTTCTGGTCGGCGTTCAGGCCGGTCAGGCCTGCGATCGCGGTGCGAGCGCGGATCAGCGCAACGCCGCCGCCTGCCACGATGCCTTCTTCCACAGCTGCGCGCGTTGCGTGCAGTGCGTCTTCGACACGTGCCTTCTTTTCCTTCATTTCGACTTCGGTCGCAGCACCGACCTTGATCACTGCCACGCCGCCGGCCAGCTTGGCCACGCGCTCTTGCAGCTTTTCACGGTCGTAGTCCGACGTCGCTTCCTCGATTTGCGCGCGCACTTGCTTCACGCGTGCTTCGATGTTCACGGCTTCGCCTGCGCCGTCGATGATCGTCGTGTTTTCCTTGCCCACTTCGATGCGCTTCGCCTGGCCCAGTTCTGCCAGCGTTGCCTTCTCGAGCGTCAGGCCGGTTTCTTCCGCGACGACCTGACCGCCGGTCAGGATCGCGATGTCTTCCAGCATCGCCTTGCGACGATCGCCGAAGCCCGGCGCCTTGACCGCGACGGTCTTCAGGATGCCGCGGATGTTGTTGACGACCAGCGTTGCGAGCGCTTCGCCTTCGACGTCTTCAGCGATGATCAGCAGCGGACGGCCAGCCTTCGCGACTTGCTCGAGCACCGGCAGCAGATCGCGGATGTTCGACACCTTCTTGTCGTGCAGCAGCACGAACGGGTTCTCGAGGACGGCGACTTGCTTGTCCGGGTTGTTGATGAAGTACGGCGACAGGTAGCCGCGGTCGAACTGCATGCCTTCGACGACGTCGAGTTCGTCGGCCAGCGACTTGCCGTCTTCGACGGTGATCACGCCTTCCTTGCCGACCTTGTCCATCGCTTCAGCGATGCGATCGCCGATCGACGAATCGCTGTTCGCCGAGATCGAGCCGACCTGTGCGATTTCCTTGTTCGTCGTGCACGGCTTGCTGATCTTCTTCAGCTCTTCGACAGCCGCTGCGACTGCCTTGTCGATGCCGCGCTTCAGGTCCATCGGGTTCATGCCCGATGCGACGTACTTCATGCCTTCGCGAACGATCGATTGCGCGAGGACGGTTGCCGTCGTCGTGCCGTCGCCTGCGTTGTCGCTGGTCTTGGAAGCGACTTCCTTGACCATTTGCGCGCCCATGTTCTGGAGCTTGTCCTTCAGCTCGATTTCCTTCGCGACCGACACACCGTCCTTGGTGACCGTCGGGCCGCCGAAGCTGCGCTCGAGCACGACGTTGCGGCCCTTCGGACCCAGCGTGACCTTGACTGCGTTGGCGAGAATGTTCACGCCTTCGACCATCTTCGAACGGGCGGAATCGCCGAATACGACGTCTTTAGCTGCCATCTTCTAACTCCTTGAATTCTTGGGAATATGTACCGTCGAAGGACGCTTAGTTAGCGTTGACCACGGCCATGATGTCTTCTTCGCGCATGACCAGCAGTTCCTGGCCGTCGACCTTCACGGTCTGGCCTGCGTACTTGCCGAACAGGACGCGATCGCCGACCTTCACGTCGAGCGCGATCGGGGCACCCTTGTCGTCACGCTTGCCCGGGCCGACCGCGAGGATCTCGCCTTGATCCGGCTTTTCAGCAGCGGCTTCGGGGATGACGATGCCCGAGGCGGTCTTGGTTTCTTGATCCAGACGCTTGACGATCACGCGATCGTGCAAAGGACGAAGGTTCATATTCACTCCTCTCTTGACTGAGATTGAAGAACGCTTGGGAATCTGCCCGGCGGATCGCCCGGCAGAGAATTGTTAGCACTCTCGTGCAGCGAGTGCTAATTATATGGACGGGTTTTGACAAATTCAAGAAGGGAAACCGGAGGAATTTTTTGAACGGCGCGGCAGAGGGAAAAGCACGCGAAAACAACAAAAAACCCTTTAGAAACAAAACCATGACGAACGCTGCCCGGCCCGGCCGGCGGGCCCGTGGGGCCCGCGCATCCCATCCAGCCCCGTTTGGACACCGGGTAAGCACGGAGTTCCCGAGGCCGGCGACAGCGCATCAAAAAACCTGCACCGGCGCCGGTCCGGCATGCTGCAGCGCCGCCTTCGCGTACGCCGGACGGCCCTCACGCGCCGTCGCACGCCGTCACGTATCGGCGCAGCCCGCGCCCGACAGCGGCCGGAACGTCCGGCCCTCCGTCTCGACCGCCGCGCCCAGCAGCCGCGCGAGGCCCTTCGCGCCTTCGCGCATCACGACGTCGTGATTCCATTTGAATAACGGGCGCGCGATCGGCTCCAGCCAGTTCATCCACATCAGTTGCGTGCGGATGTGCCAGTCGTAGCGCACGACGGTGCACGCACCGTCGCCGGCAAACGACCAGCATCCGTCGCCTTCGATCGCGCCGCTCGCGCGGCCTTCGAGCGCATGCCCCGGCTCGACGCGCCTCACGCGCATGTCGAAGGTCAGCCGGTACGGCAGCGCGCCCTTCCACGTATACCGGTGCAGCGCACCGACGCCGCGCGCGTCGCCCGGCTCGATCTCGACGGTGCGCACGGCGCCCTTCCACCAGTCGGGCCAGCGGTCGACCTGGTAGATCGCGTCCCAGACCGCTGCGAGCGGGGCGTCCACGCGCCAGGTCGTCGAGAACCGGTATTCCGCCATGCAGCCTCCGGCATGCGCGTCAGGGGCATGAATCAGCGCACCGATCAGGGCGCGAAGAAGCGCTCGGGAAACGCGACGTCGATCTCGATATCGTCGAGCGTCACGGTTTCGAGCGGCACGTCGTCATCGTCCGCAAAGCTGACGACCTTCAGCGGAAAGCCGTCCTCGGCGTCCAGCCACAGCCGGTAGCGATGCACGCCGCCGACCGCATGCGCGGGCGCGCCCGTGACCGACACGCGCAGCGCGGTCCGGCCGCCGACAGCCTCCTCGCCTTCGGTCACCGTCGCGCCGCCCTGCTGCAGCGCATGAACGTTGCGCAGCAGTTCGCCGACGTCCGACCGGTCGACCCGGTGGCCGCTGCGGTCGCGCACGAGCGGATTGGACGGCGACAGCGTCAACGCGGGCGGCGCGTGCGCACCGAACGGGCGCAGCCGCACCTTGCCGTCGCCGGGATCGTATGCAAGCACCGCGCCGTGATGAGGCGACACGAAATCCATCCGGACGAAGCCCGGTTTCAGGTACGCGTAGCGGATTTCGGCGTGTTCGCCACCCCGCGCCGACGACCGGATCGTCGCGCGGTACGAGCGGACGTGGTCGAAATGCGCCTGCGCGACGGTCACGGGATCGGCTGTCATGCTCGCTCCTATCAGGCTCGCGGCCAGCAACGCGGCGATCACGGCGCCGCCTCGACGTCGAGCACGCCCTCCATCCCGCGCTCGCGATGGCTCCTGAAAAACAGCAGCCGATGCGTGCAATAGTAGGCGAACCGGCCCGGCTGCGCCGGTGTGAAGCGAAAGGTCTTCGGCGTCGTGCCGAGTTCGGTGTGCACCGCGATGCCGGCCTGCGGCGCGTCGATCTCGAAACTGTGCGGCACCACGCCGGGCTCGGCCGACACGGTCAGCTCGACCGGCACGCGCGCGCGCACGATCACGTGGTTCGGGCGGAAGAAATAGCTGCCGCCGACGATCGTCACCCGTTGCACGCCGTCTGCGTCCACCGGCACGCGCACCGGCGCGTCGCCGTCGGCCCACGCAAGCGCGGCGCCCGCGGCGAGCGCCGCCAGCACCGGTATCAGCACGAGCGCCTTCGTCATCGTCCTCTTCATCTTCATCTTCATCGCCTGCTCCCTGCCGGCGCCGCGCACGTCATCCCTTCCACGCGTCGGTCGAGCCGCCTAGCGCGCCGCACGCTTCGATCGCGAGCTCGCGCAGGTGCCGTTCGTCGCCGCGGCCGGACAGCGCATAGCCCATGCCGCGATCCGACCAGAAATACGTGTAGCGGCCGTCGGCCGACATCGCCCGCGGCGCGAGGTGCCGCGCGTCGTAAGCGGTCATGTACAGCGTCACGCGCTTGCCGTCCGCCCGCTGGTACATGAACTGCGCGGCCGGCCCCGCGTCGCCGGGCAGCAAGCGGCCGCCCAGCAACACGTAGCCGTATTCGTCGAGCGACGGCGCGCGCACGGGCCGCCCGACGCGCGCCGACAGCCACGCGGCAAGGTGCGCGGGATCGCCCGCGCCGACCTCGACCGGATGCTCGCGATCGGCTGCGTACACCGCATACGCGACATCCGCGCGCGCGGCGAACGCCGGTTCGCTGCCGAACGCTGCCCAGCCCGCATGCAGCGCGACGCCGATCAGCAGCCCGGCCGCCAGCCCCGCGAACGCATACGCGATAGCGCGCCGGCGCGGCGCGCGGCGCTGCACGAACAGCGCGGGCGCGGCGCCCGGCAACGGAAACAGCGCCTGCAGCGCATCGCACTGGGCGCGGTAATGCGCGAATCGTTCGGCTTCCTTCGGATCGGACTGCAGGCGCTCGAGCATCTCGCGCTGCTCGTGCCCGGACAGCTCGCCGTCCAGCAACGCGGACAGCAGTTGCGCCGACGCATCGTCGTCCCGCTCGTTCGAAGGCTTGCGCGATTCATCCATCATGTCTTCCCGATTACCCGTAACGCGGCCGTGCCGTGCGCCGACGGCTCGTCCGACAGCAGTGCGCGCATCTGCCCGCGCGCCCGCGCGAGCCGCGACATCACCGTTCCCACCGGCACGCCGAGCACCTGCGCGGCGTCGCGATAGCTCAACTCCTCGAGCGCGACCAGCAGCAGCACCTCGCGCTGTTCGACGGGCAGCCGGTACAGCGCGCGCTGCACGTCGCGCAGCACCAGCCCGCCGATCTCGCCGGACGGCGCGGCCATCGTCTGCCACGGTGCCGTCGCATCGTCGACCGCGATCTCGTGCCGCGCACGCAACTGGTCGATGAAGCGGTGCCGCAGCAGCGTCAGCAGCCACGCGCGCAGGTTGCCGCCGTCGCGCGGCGGCCGGTTCAGCGCGCGCTCGAGCGTGTCCTGCACGAGATCGTCCGCCCAGGCCCGGTCGCCCGTCAGCGCACGCGCATAACGCGTGAGATGGGGCAGCCACACCAGCAGGTCCGATTCGTAGCTCATCGATGCGTCGCGCGTCGCCGCGCCGTTACGGACGTGCAACGTGCCACATGCCGCCGATCCCGTCGCCGCCCGCGTCGCCGGCCTTGTGGTCCATCTTCCAGCGATACAGCGGGTGTCCGTGGTACGCCCATTGCTTCTTGCCGTCGCTGCGCGTGACGAGGCTCCACGCGCCCGACGCCTTGTCGTACGAGTCTGCGATCGCAGGCGGCCAGTTGGCCGCGCACGCGCTGTCGCACGCGCTCTTGCCGGGTGCGTCGCGATCGAACACGTATAGCGTCATGTGATCTTCGTCGACCAGTTTCCCGTCGCCGACCTGTGGCGGTTCCGCGGCCGCCGGCCGCACGATCGCCGCCATCAGCGCGGCGGCGAAAAGCATCCGTTTCATTCCCGTTCTCCTTTTGACATGGCATCGCGACACGGCGGCGCCGGACGGGACGATCGGCTTCGTCGAGACCATTATCCCGCCAGCCGGTCGTGCCGGGACTCGGTATGTAAACGGACGAAAGCGGCCGGTTATTCCATGCCGCCCTGCGACGATCGGCGGCGGCCCGGCATCGGCCATTCATACGACGAAAGAAAGCGGGAAACCCAAAAGACAACGCGGCATGACATCCTTGTCATGCCGCGTTGCGCGACCCATGCTGCACGGCCGTTTCGCACGGCGGCCGATACGGCGCCGCCGTGCGTTTCCGGCGCGTTATCTCGGCAGTGCGCCGGTCAGCGATTGCAGCAGCGTCGTCACCGGTGCGAGCGGGTTGTTCGGCGAGCCGTTGCCCGAATGCGGCGTCACCGACAGGCCCGGCGCGGAACCGAGCGCCGTGCCGACCGACGTGCCGACCGCATTGACGACCGTCGCCGTCGAGTTGGCACCCGTCGTCAACAGCGAACCGACCGCGCCCGCCGTGCCGCCGGCCGCGCTCGAACCCGAACCGAGCAGGCTGCCGCCTGCCGCTGCCGTCGAACCGGCTGCACCCGACAGCGCGCCGGCCGCCTGGCCGAGCGCCGCCGGACCGTTCGCGAGTGCGCCCGTCACCGAGCCGAGCGCACCGGTCAGTGCGCCGGCCGGGTTGCTGCCGCCAGTCAGGCCGTTCACGAGGTTCGTGATCGGTGCGATCGGGCTGTTGCCCGCCGCGCTCGTCAGCGTGCCAACGACCTGGTTCACGACGCCTTGCACCGGCGCCAGCGGGTTCGCCCCGCCGAGGTTGCCGAGGGCACCCGTCACCGAGTTCAGCGCGCCCGTCAGCGCACCGGCCGGATTGCCGCTGCCGAGCGTACCGACGACCTGGTTGACGACACCCTGCACCGGCGCGAGCGGGCTCGTGCCGCCCAGCGCGCCGAGCGCGCCCGCAACGGAGCCGACTGCATTGCCGAGTGCGCCCGTGGCCGTGCCGACCGCGTTGCTCAGCGTCGCAGCCGGATTGTTGCCGCCGAGGTTGCCGAGCGCACCCGTCACCGAGCCGAGTGCACCGGTCAGTGCACCGGCAGCGTTGCCGCCGGTCGGCAGCGCGTTCTGCAGGCCGTTGACGAGGTTCGTGATCGGCGTGATCGGGCTGCCGCCGCCTGCGCCGGACAGCGTGCCGACGACCTGGTTCACGACGCCCTGCACCGGCGCGAGCGGGTTCGAGCCGCCGAGGTTGCCGAGCGCACCCGTCACCGAGTTCAGCGCGTTCGTCAGTGCACCGGCCGGATTGTCGTTGCCGAGCGTGCCGGCGAGCTGCGTGACGACGCCTTGCACCGGCGCGAGCGGGCTCCCCGCGCCGCCGACATTGCCGAGCGTGCCCGTGATCGTGTTGACCGCGTTGCTCAGCGCGCCGGCCGGGTTACCGCTGCCGAGCGTGCCCGTCACCTGGTCGACCACGCTCTGGATCGGTGCCAGCGGGTTCGAGCCGCCGCCGATACCGCCCAAGGCGCCCGTTGCGGTGCCGAGGGCGCCGGTCAATGCGCCTGCCGGGTTGCCGCTGCCGAGTGCGCCCGTGACTTGATTGACGACGCCCTGGACCGGCGCCAACGGGTTCGCACCGCCGCCGACGTTACCCAGTGCGCCCGTTACCGTACCGAGGGCGCCGGTCAGTGCGCCAGCCGGATTGCCGCCGCCGAGTGCGCCCGTCACCTGATTCACTACGCCTTGAACCGGCGCCAGCGGGTTCGCACCGCCTCCGACGCCACCCAGCGCCCCCGTCATCTGGTTCAGCACCCCTTGCACCGGCGCAAGCGGCTGCACCGTGCTGCCGCCACCGCCGAGTGCGCCCGTCACCGCCCCCACGGCGCCCGACAGCATCTGGCCGGGATCGCCGAGCGACGTCTGGATCGCGCCCGAGCCGCCCGCCGTCACGATGACCGAGCCCAGCGGCGACGTTCCCGTCGCAACCAGCCCGACCGACACGCTGTTCGTCGGCGGACTGACGATCACTTGCGGGATCGGCAACGAATCGAGGGCCCCCGCCATCGCGGAACCCGAAGCCAGTACCCCGAACACCGTCGCGACCGACAGCGCCACACCCGTCAGTTTAAAATTTTGTCCCATCCTTATTCACCCCATCTCGGTTGGCACTACGTTGATAAAGCATGGGGACGGATCGCACGAAGCGTGCCAATTCAAAAAAGCCGATTGATTCATCTGCCAATTGCCTGTCAATAACGATTTTTTATGGATTTCAGGCGAAATACACGGGTCGCGGAGCCCGAATCGTCTGACGAAAAAGGCCCGCGGAGCGCGGATGTAACGTAACGTTTGCGAGCCACGCAGTAACGTGTTCCGGTACATTCCGCGTAACGCCGGAACACCCGGTCGAGACGGTGCCCTGAATCGTCATGGGCGGCTGCCCATTGCGCATTTCATCAATATGAAAATGCATTGATAAATCGCGAATTTACTGATTTTATTTATTGCGCGATTTCTTTCTTGGTGATTACGCAGATCATTTCCGAATACCCGGTTTTCGATAATTCGGATAGCCGAATGAAAAATTGTTGCGGCCGCATCGCAGCCGGAGAACGCGATGCAGCGCGCGGGGCGGCGGCCCGGGCCGTCGCCGCATCGCCGCGATGCCGGCTCAGCCGAAGCGCGCCGGCCGGTACGGATGGGGATCGATATAGGTCGGCGCGCCCGTCATCATTTCGGCGAGCAGGCGCCCGGTCGCGGGGCCGAGCGTGAGCCCGTGGTGGCAATGGCCGAACGCGAACCACAGATGGCGATGGCGCGGCGCGGGCCCGATCACCGGACGCATGTCCGGCGTGCACGGCCGCATCCCGAGCCACGGCTCGGGATCGAGCCGCTCGCCGATGCCGAACGCGTCGCGCGCCAGCGGCTCGGCACGCGCGAGCTGCACGCCGGTCGGCGGCGCACCGCGCAGCGCGATCTCGACGCCGGTCGTGAGCCGCAGGCGGCCGCCTTCCATCGGCGCGACGACGAAGCCCGCCTCGGTATCGCATACCGGCACGTTCAGCGGCGTGCGCGTCGGCAGGTAGTGCATGTGGTAGCCGCGCTTCGCGCGCAACGGAATCCGGTAGCCGAGCGGCGCGAACACCTGATCGGACCACGGCCCGAGCGCAACCACGGCCGAGCGTGCGGAGATCGGCCCATCTTCGGTACTGACGCGCCAGCCGCCATCCACCTGGGTGAGCGTCTTCGCGTCGCCGAGCACGAACGTGCCGCCGTCGCGTTCGAACAGTCGCGCATAGGCCTTCGTCAGCCCGCCCGGGCTCGACACGGTCTTCGGGTCCTGCCAGTGGAAGGCACCGCAAAATGCGTCGCCGAGACCGGGCTCGCGTTCGCGCAGCGCACGCGCGTCGAGCACGGTCATCCGCAACCCGTGCGCGTCGGCCACGCGCTGCTGCGCGCGCGTTTCCGCGTCGAACAGCGCGGGCGAACGGAATGCCTCGATCCACCCGCCGTCGTGCACGAGCGGCTGCGCGTCGGTGCGCGCGAGCAGCGCATCGTGCTCGACGACACTCGCCGCGACGAGCGGCAGCATGTCGCGCGCGGCGGCCGCGAGCCGCTGCGGCGACGATTCGCGCCAGAAGTGCGCGAGCCAGCCCGCATACGCGGGCAGCGCGCGATAGTCCCAATAGAGATCGACCGAGCGGTTGCGCGCATAGCGCAGCAGCGTGCCGAGCCGGCGCGGAAACGCATACGGCACGACCGACGAGCGCTCGATCAGCCCGGCATTGCCGTGGCTCGTTTCCTCGCCGGGCGCGCGCCGGTCGACGAGCGCGACGCGCAGCCCGCGATCCTGCAGATGCAGCGCCGACGACACGCCGACGATGCCGGCCCCCAGAACGATGACGTCGAAATCCATGCTTCCCCGCCCAGCGTCGAGATTCGATGCGACGCGCGCCGGCGCTGCGGCCGGCGCGGCCGTGCTTACTTCGCGACGATGTCGCGCTTGAAATACTTCTGCGACAGCGCACCCAGCGTGCCGTCCTTCTTCAGCGCGTCGAGCGCGCCGGCGATCTTCGCCTGCAGCGCCTTGTCGCCCTTGCGCAGCCCGAAGCCCGTGCCCTCGCCGAGCGTCGCCGGATCATTCAGCGGCTCGCCGACGATCTGGTAGTCGCGGCCGGCCGGCTTGTCGAGGAAACCGTCCTGCGCGGTCTGCGCTTCCTGCACGGCCGCGTCGAGACGTCCCGCGACGAGATCCGCATAGATCTGGTCCTGGTCCTGATACGACACGACGGCCACGCCCGCATTGGCCCAGTGCGCCTTCAGGAAATCCTCCTGCGACGAGCCCTGCAGCACGCCGACGTGCTTGCCGTGCAGGCTCGCGACGTCGGGCCGCAGCGGCGAGCCGCGTTTGGCGACCATCACGATCGGCACCACGTAGATCGCCGGCGTGAAGTCGATGCTCTGCTTGCGCTTCGCGGTGATGTTCATCGCCGAGTTGATCGCGTCGAACTTGCGCGCCTGCAGCGCCGGGATCAGGCCGTCGAACGAATTCTCGACCCACACGCATTTCATGTTCAGCTTCGCGCACACGGCGTTGCCGATGTCGACGTCGAAACCCTGCAGCTGGCCGGCCGGCGTCTTGCTCTCGAACGGCGGATAGGCGGCTTCGATCCCGAAGCGCAACGTGGCCTGTTCCGCGTGGGCCGTGACGGCCGTGCACGCAAGCGCCGCGGCGGCGCAGAGGGAAAGCTTCCAGTTCATGAGACGGTCCTTCTGTTCTCGATTGAGGCAATGAAGATCGGTCGCGCGGCGCCCGCGACCGGGCGCCGGATCGGCATTCGACACAGGCGGCCGCCACACGGCGACACATCGTGTCCTGCACGCGAAATATAGACTTAAAGTCCACTATGGACTATAGGGGATACGAGGATCGTGCGTCGTCGCGTCACGTCGAAATTGCATCGAGCATGCAAAACACCGTTGATTTTCCGGTGTTTTCCACAAATCCAGCGACGACACAAAGTCTCGAAAAGAAAAATTCTCCATATTTAGCTTGTCTATATTAGACTTTTCGTCCATCACGAACACCGCCGGACACCGTCTTTCGAGACATTCCTGTCCGGCCCCGACCGGAGATGTCCCCATGACGCAAACCGTCCCGCCCCTGCCGCTGACCGTCGACGAAGCCGCGGTGCGCGCGGCCCTGCCGTCGCTCGACGTACTCGGCACGCTGCGCCGCATGTTCGCGTCGCTCGCGTCGGCGCGCGCGGTGCAGCCGCCGCAGACCCTCACGCTGTTTCCCGATCAGGCCGGCGACTTCATCACGTATCTCGGCGCGCTCGCCGACGAGCAGGTGTTCGGCGCGAAGCTGTCGCCGTATGTCGTGACGGACAGTAAACCGATCGTCACCGCCTGGACCGCGCTGATGTCGATGCGCACCGGCCAGCCGCTGATGTGGTGCGACGCGGGGCGGCTGACCGTCGAACGCACGGCCGGCACGACGGCGCTCGCGGTCGACTGCCTCGCGCCGCGCGATGCGCGCCATCTGGCGATCGTCGGCGCGGGCGCGGTCGGCTTCGCGCACCTGCGGCACACGGCGGCATTGCGCGACTGGGAGACGATCCGCGTGTATTCGCCCGGGCTCGCCGGCGACGCGGCGCTACGGGCGACGCTCGCCGGGCTCGACCCGCGCGCACGCGCGGCTGCGAGCGTCGAAGCCTGCGTGCGCGACGCGGACGTCGTGATGCTGTGCACGTCGTCGGGCACGCCCGTGCTCGGCGACGGGATGCTCACGCGCCCCGCGCTCGTCACGTCGATCAGCACGAACGTCGCACGTGCGCACGAGATCCCGCCCGCGTGGCTGCCCGACATGGACGTGTACTGCGACTACCGGCACACGACGCCCGCGAGCGCAGGCGAGATGCAGATCGCGGCGGCCGATCACGGCTGGGACGCCGAACGGATCGTCGGCGACCTGCCCGCGCTCGTCGCCGGCACCTGCGCGGCGCCGTCGCGCACGCGTCACGCGTTCTTCCGCTCGATCGGCCTCGGGCTCGAGGACATCGCGATCGCGCACGCGCTGTACACGCACCTGACGCGCGCATGAGCATCGCGCGAGCGCGGGGCCGATACAATGGCGCAACCGCCGCGGCGGCCGCGCGCGGGCGCACGGGCATGCCGGCCACCGGCGCGCCGGCACGCCGGCCCGATGTGCCGCCCGGCCCCCGCCCACCCGAGATGGCGACACCGATGCGCAAGAAGAAATCCCCCGTCAAAGACCTGCTGCTCACCCGCTATGCGCCGATCGCCGACGGTATCGCCGCGCTGTTCTTCCCGTACGCGGAAGTCGTGATCCACGACCTGCACGACCAGACCGTGCTGTATCTCGCGAACAACCTGTCCAAGCGCGAGGTCGGCGACGATTCCGCACTCGAGGAAATCGATCATTCGGCGCGCGAGCGCGTGATCGGCCCGTACGAGAAGCTGAACTGGGACGGCCGGCGGATGCGCTGCGTCAGCAACGTGCTGTTCGACGACGAAGGCCGTCCGGCCGGAATGATGTGCATCAACTTCAACATCGCGGTGTTCGACGAGGTGCGCGCGACGCTCGACCTGTTCATCAAGGGCGCGGGCGTCGTCGCGCAGCCGGACGAGCTGTTCCGCGACGACTGGCAGGAGCGCATCAACACGTTCCTGCACGGCTGGCTGCGCGAGCGACAGGTCGGGCTGAACGGGCTCACGCGCGAGCATCGGCGCGAGCTCGTCGAGGCGCTTTACGCGGAAGGCGCGTTCCGCGGCAAGAGCGCGGCCAACTATGTCGCGAACGTGCTCGGGATGGGGCGCGCGACGGTCTACAAGCACCTCAAGCACCTGAAGGAAACGCAAGGCGACGCGTAAGCGGCAAACGGCATGCCCCGCAGGCCGGTTCGCAGGGCCCCGCCGCCGCATCCGGCATCCGGCATCCGGCATCCGGCATCCGGCATCCGGCATCCGGCATCTGGCATCCGGCATCTGGCATCCGGCATCTGGCATCTGGCATCTGGCATCTGGCATCTGGCATCTGGCATCGGCATCGGCAATCGCTATCGGTCCGTACCTTCCGTGCCTATGCTTCGTGATACGTCGGGCGCGAGCCCGTTTCGCACTGGCCCGGCCAGGACCAAGCGTCGAAGCATAAAGTGATATAGTCCCGGTTACATTTTTTTTGCCGCCCCGGACCGCCCATGACGACCGCTCCCGCGCCGACTGCCCGCCCGACCCTCACCGTCGAAATCTGGTCCGACCTGATCTGCCCGTGGTGCTGGATCGGCAAGCGCCGCTTCGACGAGGCGCTCGCCGCGTTCGCGCACGCCGACCGCGTCGACGTTGCGCTGCGCGCGTACCGGCTGATGCCCGGCCAGCCCGTCGAGCCGGTCGAGGCGATGCTTGCGGACAAGTACCGGATGTCGCCCGCGCAGGTCGACCAGATGCTGCGCCAGGTGACCGACGCGGCCGCGAGCGTCGGGCTGCGCTACGACCTGCCCGGCACGCTCGTCGGCGACACGCTCGACGGCCACCGGCTCGTGAAGCTTGCGGAAGCCACAGGCCGCGCGCACGCGCTGACCGAGCGACTGTACCGCGCGTATTTCTGCGAGCACGGTTCGCTGTTCGATCATGCGCAACTCACGGAATTCGCGGTCGAAGCGGGGCTCGAGCGCTCGGCCGTCGACGACGTGCTGCGCAGCGACGCGTACCGCGACGAAGTCGAAGCCGACATCGCGCGCGCCGCGCAGATCGGCGGGCGCGGCGTGCCGCTGTTCGTGTTCGGCGGCCGCTACGCGGTGTCGGGCGCGCAGCCGGCCGACGCGTTCGCGCAGGCGCTCGACCACGCGTGGCGCGACGGTATCGTCGAACTCGCCGGCAGCGACGCGGCCGCGTGCGGCCCCGACGGCTGCGAACTGCCGGCGCGTTCGTAACTCGCACAACGGCCCCTCCCGTGCGTCCCGCCCGGACGTGCCACTACGCGTCGCTGCTGCCACAAACCGGCAGGAAGCCCGCGCCGATGGCGTCTACAATGCATCCTTTCAAATAACTATCAGAAGGCGGCAGGCCCATGACACACGGGATTCACGGCGAGAAGCGCTGGTACGCGCTGATCGTGCTCTGCCTCGGCGTGCTGATGATCGTGCTCGACAGCACGATCGTGAACGTGGCGCTGCCGTCGATCAGCACCGACCTCCATTTCACCGAAACGGCCCTCGTGTGGGTCGTCAACGCGTACCTGCTGACGTTCGGCGGCTGCCTGCTACTGGGCGGCCGGCTCGGCGACCTGTACGGCCAGCGCCGCATGTTCCTCGCCGGCCTCGTCGTGTTCACGCTCGCGTCGCTCGCGTGCGGCCTCGCGCAATCGCAGGCGATGCTGATCGCCGCGCGCGCGGTGCAGGGGCTCGGCGGCGCGGTCGTATCGGCCGTCTCGCTGTCGCTGATCATGAACCTGTTCACCGAGCCCGGCGAACGCGCGCGCGCGATGGGCGTCTACGGCTTCGTGTGCGCGGGCGGCGGCAGCATCGGCGTGCTGCTCGGCGGGCTGCTGACGAGCTCGCTGTCGTGGCACTGGATCTTCCTCGTCAACCTGCCGATCGGCATCGCGGTCTATGCGATGTGCGTCGCGCTGCTGCCGCGCATGCGCGCGCCGGCCGGCGCCGCGCGGCTCGACGTCGCGGGCGCGGTCACGGTGACCGCGTCGCTGATGCTGGCCGTCTACGGGATCGTCGGCGGCAACGAGGCCGGCTGGCTGTCGACGCAGACCGTCGTGCTGATCGGCGCGGCCGTCGCGCTGCTCGCGCTGTTCATCGCGATCGAGGCGCGCGCCGCGCATCCGCTGATGCCGCTCACGCTGTTCGCCGCGCGCAACGTCGCGCTCGCGAACGTGATCGGCGTGCTGTGGGCGGCCGCGATGTTCGCGTGGTTCTTCCTGTCCGCGCTGTACATGCAGCGCGTGCTCGGCTACGCGCCGCTGCAGGTCGGCCTCGCGTTCCTGCCGGCGAACCTGATCATGGCCGCGTTCTCGCTCGGGCTGTCGGCGCGCATCGTGATGCGCTTCGGGATCCGCGGCCCGATCGCGGCCGGCCTGCTGATCGCGGCCTGCGGCCTTGCGCTGTTCTCGCGCGCGCCGGTCGACGGCGGTTTCGTCTGGCACGTGCTGCCCGGCATGACGCTGCTCGGCATCGGTGCGGGCATCGCGTTCAACCCGGTGCTGCTCGCCGCGATGAGCGACGTCGATCCGGCCGATTCCGGGCTCGCGTCGGGGATCGTCAACACCGCGTTCATGATGGGCGGCGCGCTCGGCCTCGCGGTGCTCGCGAGCCTCGCGGCGGCCCGCACCGACGCGCTCGCGGCCGCGCAGGCCGCGCCGCTCGACGCGTTGAACGGCGGCTACCACGCGGCATTCGCGTTCGGCGCGGCGTTCGCCGCCGCGGCCGCGCTGATCGGCCTCGCGTTGCGCATCCGGCCGCAGAACGGCGTCGAAGGCGTCGGCCCCGCGATGCACTGACCGCCGGCCGACCAAGCCGGTCGCCGGCATCGAACCAGGGCGCGCCGTGTCGCGCCCTTTTTTGCGGGTGCCGCGCCGCGGCAGGCATTCCCGGTTCGTCATACTCGTCATACCTTTCGGGCCGTCACCGTTATCGGCCCCGCCCTCGCTCGAACACGCGTTTCACACTCGTCCGGCCGCCCGCCGCACGGGCCTTTGCGGCCGATTTTTAACGCAGTCGTACATCCACCCGCCACATTTGCGACAATGGCGGACTTTGACGCGCGCGCAGCGGCCGCGCGCCGCCGCCGAACGCCGCATAACCGCCTGCTTCCGATGTCGCTTCCCCATATCGATCTGCTGTACTCCCTGTCCGGCCTGTTCGTCGGCATCCTCGTCGGCCTGACGGGCGTCGGCGGCGGTTCGCTGATGACGCCGATCCTCGTGCTGCTGTTCGGCGTCCACCCCGCGACGGCGGTCGGCACCGACCTGCTGTACGCAGCCGCGACCAAGGCCACCGGCACGCTGGTCCACGGCCTGAAGGGTTCGATCGACTGGCGCATCACGGGCCGGCTCGCGGCGGGCAGCGTCCCGGCCGCGGCGCTCACGCTGTGGTGGCTGCACACGCACGGGATGAACACGCCGGGCACCGCGCGGATGATCCAGCTCGTGCTCGGCATCGCGCTGCTGCTCACGTCGCTCGCGCTGATCTTCCGGCCGCAGCTCACCGCGTTCGCCGCGCGCAACCCGCTCGCGCCGAGCCCCGCGCGCACGCTGTGGTCGACCGTGCTCACGGGCGCCATGCTCGGCGTGCTCGTGTCGATGACGTCGGTCGGCGCCGGTGCGATCGGCGTGACCGTGCTCCTGCTGCTGTATCCGATGCTCGCGACGACCCGCATCGTCGGCTCCGACATCGCGCACGCGGTGCCGCTCACGCTCGTCGCGGGCATGGGCCACTGGCTGCTCGGCTCGGTCGACTGGTCGATGCTGCTGTCGCTGCTGCTCGGCTCGCTGCCCGGCATCGTGCTCGGCAGCCTGCTGTCGGCGCGCGCGCCCGAGCGGCTGCTGCGCAACCTGCTCGCCGCGACGCTCGTCGCGGTCGGCGTGCGGCTCGTGCTCGCGTAAGCGGCACTTCGCGACGCCCCGCAGCGTCGCATCGATACCCTCTCTCCCCTAACGAAAAAACACCATCCCGGCTCGCAACCCAACCGTTACTTCCTGTCTTGACGGACTTCCGAGCGGATCTCACGGCGTACCGGTCAGCGTATGCGCAACGGGTAAGTATTTGGCCAGGATGCTCAGCATGGTGGCGGCCTCTGCCTTCGACACCGGGGGAAACGGTGAGACGTACGACGTGCCGTTGCGACGCTCGTGGGCCTTCGTGATGAAGGCAAATTCCTGGGTATTCACGCCCAGCGAGGTCGACACACGCTGGATGGCCAGGTTACGGCCCGCATCTTTGGTTCGCACCTCGTAGAACTCCAGGATGGCCTGGACCACCTGAAAATAGCCTTCGTAGGCCAAGGTAAATACTTGCAGATGTCGGGCGGGATCCAACTCATCGGCGGTGGCCTTATAGTCCGCGGCATTGCGCAGGAAGCCCGCGATTGCCCCGGGCGTCGGAGCAACAGCATCGAAGGCTTTCGTCTTGATGAGGTTTTCGTATTCAGTCGGGCGCGGCATCACAGTATCCTCAGCATTGGGCCTTGGGCGATCTGGGTCATGACAGGGTCCGCGTCCAACAGCGCAGCCCATTCAGCAGGCTCGTACAAAGAGAAGTTGACGGGGCGCAGCAGACTTTGCTCGGCCACGTGCAGGGCTTCAGATAGCTCGAGGAGGGGGACGTTCCCGATGACGATCAGGTCGATGTCGCTATGGCCACTGTCGGTACCCTTGGCCACCGAGCCAAACACGAACGCCGTGGAGATGTGCGCGGCAAAAGGCAACAAGGCTTCCTTCAACGGCTCCACAACAGCAAATGACTTGCGCGCGATGCTGACCAGTTCCGGATAGAGGATGAATTCCGTGTTCGCGCGGATGCTCCGTTGTCGGCCTCGTCGGGCGTCTTCCTTGAGTACGCCGACCTCGACCAGCCGGTCCACCTGCTTTTGGGCGCTGCCGCGCCCACTGTTTGCCAGACGCAGCAGTTCCTGGAGCGTAAAACTACGATCAGGCTGCAGCAGTGTGGCGCCAAGCACCCGTTGCATGCCCGGTGTGAAGAGAAAGTCTGCGAGACTCACGAAAATCCTCAATAGAGGGATAAACATCCTCATTATGGGGATTTTTCAACAAATCCTCAATAGAGGGCCATTCATCCCCTTTTTGAGGATTATGCAACGCCGTCATCGGCAGCTTCCGGGGCCGACGAGTCGGTCCTCGGACAAGACGATGCCCCCGAGGTCCATGACTCCCGGGGGCACCTTGGAGAATTGCAGCACCGCCATCGACACACGTCGCGCGAAGAGCCGAGGCGCGTGATCGGGCTGCGCTTTTACGTCACTTCAGGCGGCACAAAGCCGCCCGCGGCGCTTACTGCCCCTGCTGCTTCAGTTGCTGCTGCTTGAGCTGCTGCGTGCGCGCCTGCAGCCTCAGCACGCGCTGCAGCGCGGTGCGGTTCGCGAGGATGCCGTCGTAGAAGCTGGCGAGATCACCCTTCAGCGCGGTCCGCGACGCGTCGTTCAGGTAGATCATGTGGCCCGACGGGTAGTTCTTGATCGTCAGGTTCTGTGCCTTGAGCGTCGGATCGAGCGGCATCTGCGCGAGCGTCAGCTCCGTCTGGTGGAACGGCGTGACCGCATCGAAATAGCCGTTCGCCGACAGCACCTTCAGGTCCGGGTTCACGCTCATCGTCGACGCGAGGTCGCCGGCCGTGTACAGCGTATTGCCGCCGCCCCGGTTCGCGCCGGTCGGGTCCGTGTGGCTGAAGTCCCAGTTGTTGAAGACCTGGTCGTTCAGGTCCACGAACGACGACGTCGACGTGTACTTGAGGTCGGTGTTGATGTAGCTGTTCCACAGCACCGTGTACGCGCCGCCGACGTTCGTGATCGACGGATCGTTGCTGCCCGAGTTCGGCAGGATGTACGGCGCGATGCCCTTGCCCGTGAAGTTCGCGCGACCGTCGTACTGGCCGATCTGCGTGCCCGGCACGAGCGTCAGGAAGAACGTGTACGGCGGGTTGTCGTTCGACGACGGCACGTTGCCGAGCGCGGCCGGGTTGCCGAAGGTCTGGATCAGCGACGTCGGATCCGTGCCGATATACGAACCCATCTGCTGCGCCGTCTGCAGGTTCAGGTTCAGCCGCACGTTCACGAAACCGCCGTCCTGCGGGTTCGGCTTCTGCGCAAGCGGCGCGAGCGTGTTGTCCGCGTAGTTGCGGGCCTGGACCATGTACGCGTCGAGATCGGTCGGCGTCGGGTTGACCGTCGTCTTCTTCCAGTAGAACGCATCGGCCGCGAGCGTCGGGAACGTACCCGGCGCGGACAGCGCATTCGCGTAGTCGAGGATCGACGACTGCAGCGTGATGCCGTTCAGGTCGATGCCGTCCTCGTGCAGTACCCACGACACGACCGCGCTGCGCGCGGTGCCGTACGATTCGCCGTACAGGAACTTCGGCGAATTCCAGCGCGAGTACTTGGTCAGGTAGCGCTGGATGAAGCGGTCGATCGAGCGCGCGTCCTGGTCGGTGCCCCAGAAGTCCTTGTTCTTCGCCGGGGCGATCGCCGCCGAATAACCGGTGCCGACCGGGTTGATGAACACGAGGTCGGTACGGTCGAGCAGGCTGTCCGGGTTGTCGAGCAGCTTGTACGGCGCGGGCGGCGTGAAGTTCGGGAACGACGACTGCAGGCGCTTCGGCCCGTACGAGCCGAGCAGCAGATAGACCGACGACGAGCCGGGGCCGCCGTTGTAGAAGAACGTGACCGGGCGCGGCTTCGACGGATCGGGATTGTCCTGCGTGTACGCGACGTAGAACATCTTCGCGTTCGGCGCCGACGTGATCGGATCGATCGTCGTCAGGTGGCCCGTGGTAGCCGTGTACTTGACGGTCTTGCCGCCGATCGTGACCTGGCGGTGCACGACCGCGGCGCCTTCCGTCGAATCCGTGACCGCGTCGTTCGGCCCGGTGCCGTACACGTCGTTGTCGACGTACGGCTGGTCGGCCGCGGCGGCGGC
The DNA here is from genome assembly GCF_016899445.1 of Burkholderia sp. MS455. Lineage (NCBI taxonomy): Bacteria > Pseudomonadati > Pseudomonadota > Betaproteobacteria > Burkholderiales > Burkholderiaceae > Burkholderia > Burkholderia sp. MS455. Next base: position 835,428 of record NZ_CP041779.1, on the reverse strand, counting down.
CGTTGCGTCGGTGCTGGCCGACGTGCTGCCGCCGGACGTCGTCGCGGCCGCGGTTGCGGCCGAAGCGGACGGGCTCGGCCCGTCGTCGCCGCCGCACCCCGTGACGAGCAGCGCCGCGGCCGCGGCTGCGGCGAGCGGCATGCTCAGTGTCGTTCCGAATAGCGCGAAACCGTCTTTCAAGGACTTCCGTGTCGTCATTATTGCCTCTCGAACAGAACGATAAATACCGCCGGCCGCAAAGGATCGTTTGCGCCGGCGCTCCGCACCGGGAATGCATTCGTTATGCGACGCACTCCGAGTTTTTTACCGGATCGGCGAATACCGATCGGCACGATTTACCCCACCCATATTTTTTGCGACCGCACAATGAAATCAATTCCATTGCGAACGACAATTCGATAATCCGCAGCAATACGAATTCATTCCGCGCATTCGCATGCACACAAAATCGACGGCCAAAGCACACCCCGCAAAGCCCGGCCCAACAAGGCCGCCTCGCTTCGAGCAGACGAACAATCCCCGCCGGCAAGATGCCGATTAATCGCAGAACGGCGACCAATCGCAACTCGAGCCGATTTAACAGAATCGAAAGGATCGATTAATTAAAATGAAAGAAATATCTCGTATCTGGAATTTATTAAATTAAGTGAAAATACCGGCGCATAATAGGTTCCGGATTTACCGCCGTAAAGTAATAATTTGTTACGGCACTCGCCATTCGGATAAAAGGCGGCACGGGACCGATTCCAGGCAATAAAAAAAGCCGGACGGCTATCCGGCTTCGTGATGGCGGCGCGGCGGGCGCCGTCAGAGCGGCACGTCGATCGCGCCGGCGCCGGTCGTGATCGCGTTCGCGCCCGGCGCGGCCGAGATCGGCGGCAGGTTCGCGCTGGTCAGCGCGGGCGCGGCGCCCGGCGTGCCGCCGCGCGGCACCGTGCGGATCACCTGCGACGGCGGCAGCGGCGCACCGTTCTTCAGGTGCCGCCACATCAGGTTCAGCGCCTGCAGGTTGTAGTAGTGGACCGGCACGAAGCGCGTGTCGAAACCCGCGACGGGCAGGAACGCGTCGAAGTGCTGGCCGTTCGTCACCTCGTAGAACACGAGCTTGCTGCGCCCGCCCTCGCTGATGCCGTTTTGCGCGACGTACGCGCGCGACGCGTGATTCACCGGCACGAGCGCGTCGCTGCGGCCCTGCACGATGATCGCCGGCTTGCCCTGCAGGTTCGCGTTCACGCGCACCGCGTCGACGTTCGCGGGCATCCCGAGCATCCCGTTGGTCCAGAGCTGGCGCAGGCACAGCGCGCCCGCGAAGCTCGCATCGGGCGTCGCTAGCCGGTGGTCGACGCCCGCGCCCGTGTTGAACACGAGGTTGATGCCGGCCGTCGGCGGCACGCCGTTGCCGACGCCGAACACGGCCGTCATCGGCGACGCGGCCGGCGAAGCGACCGCACCCGTCGCCGCGTTCGTCGTCGCGAAGCTGAAATTGCACAGGTTGTCGATGACGCGCGAGCGCGTGTACGCGTTCGCATAGGTGACCGCGATCGCCGGAATCGCCTGCGAATCCCACATCGGCGCCTGCAGCAGGTCGGAATCGGCCAGATAGCCGGCCGCGTGAAGCTGCGCGAGCGCGTCGGCCGCCTGGCTCTGCGGGTCGGCGCCCGACACGAGCCCGGCCGCGGCGAGCGTCGCGCAGCGCTGCGTGCGGATCGACTGCGTGGTCGCGGCCGGCAGCGCGCTCAGGTACGGCGCACCAGCGAGCGACGCCGACGCGGCCGCGCACGGCTGCAGCAGGTTCGCGAGCGTCGCGTAGTCGGCCAGCGGCCGGCCGAACGACGGCACGGGCTGGCCGCCCGTGCGCACGATCGCGTTCGGCGACATCCGCACGTTGATCTGCGGTTCGCCGACCACGACCGCGGTAATCCAGCCGCGGTTGTCCTGCTCGGCCGCCGCGAGCGACGCGCCGCCGCCGTTGCTGACCGACGCGGCGATCGTCGTGATGTCGCCTGCTCGATAGCGCACGCCGTGATGCGAGCCGTCGATCAGCGGTCCGAACTGCTCGTTGAGCGCCCAGTACGCGAACTCGACCGACTGCAGCGTCACGCGCCCCCAGTCCTGTTCGGGATTCTGCTGCGAATGCGCGTGCTTGAACGCATAGCGGTTCGGGAAGCGGCTGTTGAACGCGGCGAGATCGCCGCTCGTCACGTTCGCGGTGAACAGGCTCGCAGTGCCGGCGAGCACCGCGTTGGCGAGCGTGCCGTCGATCAGCGTGACCGTATCGGTGCCGAGCTCGTGCGCGCCGTTGCCGCCGCCCTTGTCGTTGTATGCGACCGCGCAGCCGCGCTTGAGCGCCCATTCGCCGGCCGCGGAGATCGCGCCGTACACGCCGCGCGAGCCCGACGACGTCGCGGTGACGATGCACGGTTGCGCCGGGTCGAAGCTGGCGGGCACCTGCACGAGCAGCGTCACGTTCTTGCTGCCGCTGCCGTCGTCGGAATACGCGAGATATTCGGTGCCGGGGATCTTGCCTTCGCCGAGCGTGTCGTTGCCGTCGAGGTCGACGTTCGGCCCCCAGAAGCGGCCGTAGCCGCCGTTCGCGCTCATGTCGACGAGCGCGCGGTAGTTCGACCAGATCGCGAGGCGGCGCAGCTCGGCGCTCGTCGGCCGGGACGGATTCCCAAAGCCGGGCGCGGTCGCCGCCGCGAGCCCCGTCTTGCCGAGGCCGGCCGTCAACAAATCGTCACTGGCGCCGTCGTAGGCCGTCGTGCGCACGCTGCCGGACACGAAGCCGGGCAGCCGGTTGCGCTCGGCCGATTCGTCGCCGTTGCAGGCGCCGAGCATCGCGACAGCGGCCAGCGCCGCGCCGAAAACCATCCGCCTGCCCCACCCGAGCCTCGCCATCGCCGCCCTCTCGATATCGTTATCGGTCCGCCGCCGCGTCGCACGCGGCTTGCGGACTTTGAAGCGCAAACGGGCTCCGGCATGCCGGAGCCCGCCCGAAAGCGGGCATGCGCGGCGCTCGCGCGCCGCCGCCCGGCATTACTGCTGCTGGACCGTCAGCTTGTTCGTGACCGACGTCACGCCCTTCACGTCCTTGGCTGCGGCTTCGGCCTTGTCGATCTGTGCCTGTTCGGGCATCGTGCCCTCCAGCGTGATCGCCCCGCCCTTCGAACGCACGACGAGGTTCGACACATTCACGCCGGGTTCCTTCGAAATCGCCTTGCGCACCGCGTAGCCGAGCTTGCGGCTCGCCTTCTTCGCGGATTTCGCGGCGGCCTTCGGCGCGCTCGTCGCGGCCGCCGGCGCTTCGGTGGCCGCCGCATCGCTCGACTGCGCATACACGCTGCCCGACAAACAGGCCGCCACGGCGGCGACGCCCAACGCTCTCAACACGATCGACTTCATGCTATCTCCTTGTAACTCCGGAACGGCCGTGCACAGTACGGCCGGATACCCCCAAAGACAGCCGGCCCGCGCGCGAACGGGCGGGACAGCCGGTGATTTCCACGGCGATGCGAGAGAGGCGAGGCGGGCCGACAGCCGGCGCGCGCGATAGCGGGCCGGCCGGGCCGGACAGCCGCCGGCCGGACGCGCCCGGTCTAATTGCGTGCCGGGTCGCGCGCGAATCGGGCGCGGCTGCGTCGCACAATGTAATCCAGCGCCCGCGGAAGCGCAAAGCTTTTGACGAAGCGCCGCCCGCCGCTGTCGTCGCGGCGCCGCGCCGCGGCACCCGACTCGCGCATGCGCGGCGAAACCGGGTACCATCGCCGCGAGAATCCGCATCGTCCATGACGGCCGTCATCGATGCGTCACGCCAGCGTCATCCGCCGACCCCATGAAGCCTGCCCTCCCTCGTCCGCCTCGCCGCATCCTCGCCCGCTTCGTCGCGGTGTCGTGGCGCGACCTCGCGCTGTCGATCGGCCCCACCGTGCTGCTCGCGGGCGCGGCCGTCTGGCTCGCGGTCAGGCTGATCCAGCCGGCGCCGCCGTCCACGCTCGTGATCTCGGCCGGGCCGCCCGGCAGCACGTACTGGAACGCCGCGCAGAAATACAAGGCCATCCTCGCGAAGAACGGCGTCACGCTCGACGTCGAATCGTCCGAAGGATCCGCGCAGAACCTCGTGCGGCTGTCGAACCCGAACGCGCCGGTCGACGTCGGCTTCGTGCAGAGCGGCATCGGCCCGAAGGAGCGCGACGAACAACTCGTCTCGCTCGGCAGCATCGGCTACGTGCCGCTCGCGATCATGTACCGCGGCCCGATCGTCGCGCGCCTGTCCGACTTCAAGGGCAAGCGGCTCGCGCTCGGCGCGGAAGGCAGCGGCGCACGCGAGCTGAGCCTCGCGTTGCTGAAGATGAACGGCATCGTGCCGGGCGGCCCGACCGAGCTGCTGCCGACGGCCGGCGAGGACGCCGCGACCGCGCTGCTCGACGGCAAGATCGACGCCGCGTTCCTGTCCGGCGACTCGACGCAGATCCCCGTGATGGCGAAACTGTTCCGCGCGCCCGGCGTGCACGTGTATTCGTTCACGCAGGCCGAAGCGTACGCGCGGCGCTTCCCGTACCTGACCGCAATCACGCTGCCGATGGGCGTCTACGATCTCGGCCGGAACCTGCCGCCCGCCGACATCCATACCGTCGCGCCGACGATCGAACTGGTCGCGCGCGACTCGCTGCACCCCGCGCTGTCCGACCTGCTGATCGAGGCCGCGCGCGAGGTGCACGGCCATGCAACGATCCTGCAGCACGCAGGCGAATTCCCGTCGTCCGTCACGCGCGGCTTTCCGCTGTCCGACGATGCCGCGCGCTACTACAAGTCGGGCAAGACCTTCCTGTACCGGAGATTGCCGTTCTGGGTCGCGAGCCTCGTCGACCGGCTGCTCGTCGTGATCGTGCCGCTGATCGTCGTGCTGATCCCCGGGCTGCGGCTCGTGCCATCGCTGTACGGCTGGCGCGTGCGTTCGCGCATCTATCGCTGGTATGGCGCGCTGATCGCGCTCGAGCGTCGCGCGCTCGGCGAGCACACGGCCGAGGAACGCGTCCGGTTGCTCGACGAGCTCGACGACATCGAGGAAGCGGTGAACCGGATGAAGATGCCGCTCGCCTACGCGGGGCAGTTCTACGTGCTGCGCGAGCACATCGGCTTCGTGCGCGAACGGCTCACCGCGCACGACCAGGACATGCCGGCGGCGTCGCCCGGCGCCGGCGGCCAGCCGCCTGCGCGCACCGATGCCGCGCCGCCGACCGGCGAGCCCCCCCGGGCGACTCCCGGTTCCGCGTAAGCGGACGATCCGCGATCATTGCTGCATGCGCGCCCGCCCGCGTACCATGGAGGCCGCCGTACGCCCCACCCTCTGGAGATCGTCATGACAACCGGCCTCGACACCGCCCAGCCCGCCTGGTTCTTCGACTTCGTGTCGCCGTTCTCCTATCTGCTGCTCGAACAGCATGACAAATGGCCGGACGTGCCGTTCGAACCGGTCGCCGTGTCGCTCATCGACCTGCAGCGCCACTGGGGACAACGCCCCAGCGCCGACGTGCCGGCCAAGCGCGTGTTCACGTACCGTCACGCGCTGTTTCGCGCGGAACAGCTCGGCATCCGCTTCAAGATGCCGCCCGCGCACCCGTTCGATTCCGACAAGGTGTTGCGCCTCGCGATCGCGCTGCGCGCCGATATCGCGACGGTACTGGAGATGTACCGCTTCATCTGGCGCGACGGCAACGATCCGTCGACGCCCGACGGTTTCGCTGCGCTGTGCGAACGCGTCGGCGTCGGCCACGGCGACGAGCTGATCGAATTCGAGGAGACGAGTGCGCAGCTGGCCCGCAACAACGCCGACGCGATCGCGCTCGGCGTGTTCGGCGTGCCGACGTTCTGGATGAACAAGCAATTGTTCTGGGGTGAAGACGCGCTGCCGATGGTGCTGTACTGCGCGCGCACGCCGAACTGGCTCGAATCGAGCGAGGTCAAGCGGATCAGCACGCTGCCGAAGGGCCGGGCCTGATGGCCGGTATCACGCACGGCAACGTGCAGCTGCGGTAAGGTTACGCTTCGCCCGAATCACCCGCACCGATGGAAGACGACGACCGTACCGCCTCGCTCGACATCTGGCTCGTGCGCGTATTGCGCACGCTGCTGCTCGAGCGCAGCGTCACGCAGGCCGCACTGCGGCTGAACCAGACCCAGCCCGCGATCAGCACCGCGCTGCGCAAGCTGCGCGAGACGCTGAACGACCCGATCCTCGTGCGCGGCAAATCCGGGATGGTGCCGACCGAATACGGCGCGTCGCTGCTCGAAGCCGCGCAGCGCGCGCTGCGCGAGGTCGACTTCATCGCGACGCCTCACGGCGACTTCGACCCGTCGTCCGCGCGGCGCACGTTCCGCGTCGCCGCGCCCGACTACCTGAACGATTTCTTCATGCCGACGCTGATCGAACGCTTTCGCGACGCGGCGCCGCATGCGCACCTGGAAATCGATTCGCTGAATCCCGCGCTCGACCACGCGGGCGCGCTCGAATCGGGCGCGCTCGATCTCGTGATCGGCAACTGGCCGAAGCCCGACCCGCAGTTCGCGCGCCAGGACCTGTTCTCCGACACGATCGTGTGCCTGATGCGCGAAGCGCACCCGCTCGCGCACGTGCCGCTCACGCGCGAAGCGTATGCGTCGGCCGCGCATGTCGCGCCCACGCCGTACACCGGCGACAAGCGCAACGCGATCGAGATCGGCCTCGCACGCGCGCGCCTCGCGCGGCGCATCGTGACGACGCTGCCTTACTTCGGGATCGTGCCGCAGGTGCTGCTGCAGTCGGACCTGATCTTCACGACGACGCGCCGCTTCGCGACGCACTACGCACAGTTGCTACCGCTCGTCGTCGTCACGCCGCCCGTGCCGTTCCCGCGCATCAAGAGCTACCTGCTCACGCATCCGCAGCCCGACCGCCCGACCGACATCGCGTGGCTGTGCGCGCTGATGCAGAGCGTGTCCGACGAGCTGACGGTCGCCCGCACTCGCAAGCGCTGATGCAAGGCGCAAGGCGCGGCCGCTCAGGCCGTGCAGAAGGTTTCCTGCAGATGGGTCCAGCGCACGACGCCCGCCGCGTCGCGTTCGAACACGGCGGTCGCGCGCCGTGCGGGCAGCTCGCCCGATGCCGCGTGCTGCGCTTCGAGATAGGTGATCACCGCATGCGATGCGTCGGCCGCGAGCACGCGGATTTCCGATAGCGTGATGCGCAGCCCCGGCTTCGCACCGGCGAGCTTCGCGAACAGCGCGCGCGTGCCGTCGCGGTCGACTACGCGGCCGTCGGTCAGGATCATCGTGAAACCGGTGGAGAACGGCGCGAGCAGCGCGTCGAGCGCCGCGGGCGCGGTGTCGACGCCGGACAGCCAGCGCTCGATGGCGACGAGGCTCGCATCGAGCGCGTCGAGATAGATCGGGTGATCGGACATGGCGCCTGCACGGAAAAATGCGCGGCCCGATGCCGCGCGTTGCCGTGCAGTGTATGCAAAAACGCGCGGCCGTGCGCCGGCCGCGCGACGTTACTGCGCGCAGGAAACGTCGTCGCGCGCGCGCCCTGCCGCGGCCGCCTTCGCGTCGGCCACCGGCATGCCCGAGCGCGCCTGCAGCAGTTCCGCGCACACGGCCACCGCGATCGCGCCCGGCGCCTTGTCGACGATGCCCGCGACGCCGATCGGGCACACCATCTCCGCGAGCCGCGCCGGATCGACGCCGCGCGCGGCGAGCCGGCGCTCGAACTTCACGCGCTTGGTGCGCGAGCCGATCATCCCGAAGTACGCGTAGTCGCGCCGCCGCATGATCTGAGCGGCAAGCGCGAAGTCGAGCGCGTGGTTGTGCGTCATCACGAGGAAGTACGCACCGGGCGGCGCCGCGTCGACGACGGCCTCCGGCGTGTCGGTCGGCTCCGGCTGCACGTTCGGCGGACATTCGTCCGGGAACAGCTCGTCGCGCGTGTCGACCCACTGCACGACGCACGGCAGCGCGCCGAGCAGCGTGACGAGCGCGTGACCGACGTGCCCGGCGCCGAACAGCACGATGTGCATCGGCGCCGGCGCGCCGGTCGCGCGGTTGCGCCGGCCGGTGCCCTGCGCGAACGTCGGGGTCGACGCGGTGCGAAGCGAGCGTGCGGGCCCGTTCATGTCAGCCTGCCCGAGCCGCACGCACCGCATTCACCGCGCGCAGGATCGACTCGCCGGTCGCCGGCGCGTCGAGCGGCGGGTTCACCTTGTAATCGCCGACCGCCGCGACCGCGTCGCGCACCGCGAAGAACACCGAGAACGGCAGCAGCAGCGGCGGCTCGCCGACGGCCTTCGACCGGTGGATGCTGTCCTCGACGTTGCGGTTCTCGAACAGCCGCACGTTGAATTCGGGCGGCGTGTCGTTCACGGTCGGGATCTTGTACGTGGACGGCGCATGCGTCATCAGCTTGCCGCCCTGGTTCCACCACAGCTCCTCGGTCGTCAGCCAGCCCATCCCCTGGATGAACGCGCCTTCGACCTGGCCGATGTCGAGCGCCGGGTTCAGCGACGCGCCCACGTCGTGCAGCGCATCGACGCGCAGCGTGCGCATCTCGCCCGTCAGCGTGTCGATCACGACTTCCGACACGGCTGCGCCGTACGAGTAGTAGTAGAACGGCCGGCCCTGCAGCTTCGACTGATCCCAGTACAGCTTCGGCGTCGCGTAGAAACCGTCGGACCACAACTGCACACGTGCAAGGTACGCTTTCGCGACCACTTCGCCGAACGGCACACCCTGGCCGCCGACCCATACGACGTCGTTGCCGAACTTCACGTCGGCCGCATCGACGTTGCCGTCGCCGTACTGCTTCGCCGCGAACACCGCGAGCCGCTCGCGCAACTGGCGCGCCGCATCCTGCGCGGCCTTGCCGTTCAGGTCCGAGCCCGTCGACGCGGCCGTCGCGGACGTGTTCGCGACCTTGCTCGTGTCGGTCGCCGTCACGCGGATCCGGCCGAAGCGGATGCCGAGCTCGTGCGCGACGACCTGCGCGACCTTCGTGTTGAGCCCCTGCCCCATCTCCGTGCCGCCGTGGTTCACGAGCACCGAGCCGTCGGTATAGATATGCACCAGCGCGCCGGCCTGGTTGAAGTGCGTGACGTTGAACGCGATCCCGAACTTCACCGGCGTGAGCGCGATGCCCTTCTTCAGCACCGTATTGCGCGCGTTGAATGCGCGCACGCCCGCGCGCCGTGCGCGGTAGTCGCTCGTCGTCTCGAGTTCGCCGAGCAGCTCCTGCAGCACGTTGTCCTCGACCGTCTGCCCGTACGGCGTCACGTTGCGCTCGGTCTTGCCGTACAGGTTCGCGTAGCGGACGTCGAGCGGATCGCGGTCGAGCGAGCGCGCGACGTCGTCGAGGATGTATTCGATCGCGAACGCGCCCTGCGGGCCGCCGAAGCCGCGGAACGCGGTGTTCGACTGCGTGTTGGTCTTGCCGCAGTAGCCGGCGATGTCGACGTCGCCCAGCCAGTACGCGTTGTCGAAGTGGCACACCGCGCGCGTCATCACCGGGCCCGACAGGTCGGCCGAGAAACCGCAGCGCGACGTCATCTCGAGCGCCACGCCGTCGAGGCGGCCGTCGTCGTCGTAGCCGACGTCGAAGCGGTAATGGAAGTCGTGCCGCTTGCCGGTGATCATCATGTCGTCGTCGCGGTCCGGACGCAGCTTCACCGGGCACAGCAGCTTCCACGCGGCGAGCGCCGCGCAGCACGCGAACAGGCCCGACTGCGATTCCTTGCCGCCGAACCCGCCGCCCATCCGGCGGCATTCGACCAGCACGTTGTGCGACGCGACGCCGAGCACGTGCGCGACGAGGTGCTGCATCTCGCTCGGGTGCTGCGTCGAGCAGTACACGTGCATCCCGTCGTCGTCCTTCGGCACCGCGTACGCGATCTGCCCTTCCAGGTAGAACTGCTCCTGGCCGCCGAGCAGCATTTCGCCCGACTCGCGGTGCGGCGCGGCGGCGAGGCGCGCGGCCGCGTCGCCGCGCGCGAGCTTCAGCGGCGGGATCACGTAGGTTTCGGCCTGGCGTGCTTCCTGCGCGGTCAGGATCGCGGGCAGCTCTTCGTATTCGACCTTCGCGCGGCGCGCGGCAAGCCGTGCGGTTTCATGCGACGTCGCGACGACGATGAACATCGGCTGGCCGACGAACTGCACGATGCCCTTGGCCAGCACCGGGTCGTCGTGGATGATCGGGCCGCAATCGTTGACGCCCGGGATGTCGTCGGCCGTGAACACGGCGACCACGCCCGGCGTCGCGCGCACCGCGTCGAAGTTCATCGACACGATCTTCGCGTGCGGCTTTGCCGACAATCCGAGCGCCGCGTGCAGCGTGCCCGCGACGACCGGAATGTCGTCGGTGTAGGTGGCACGCCCGCTCACGTGCAGGTGCGCGGATTCGTGCGCGCGCGATACGTGCACCTGCGCGGCGTCGGCCTGCGGGTCGAGGGTGCTCAGGAACGGTTCTGCTTGCTGGTTCATCTTCGGTGTTCTCCGTCTTCAGACGCGCGCCGCGTCGGCGCCGGCTTCGGCGGCCACTTCACGCACGTTCAGGGCTTGCGGCGGCAGCGGGTCGTGCGGGCGCGTCTCCAGCCAGAAGCGATGCATCAGGTTCTTCGCGGTATCGAGGCGATACGTGCTCGTCGCGCGCATGTCGGACAGCGGCTGGTAGTCGCGCTCGAGCGCCTGCATCGCGGCCTGCGCGGTGGCTTCGTGCCACAGCGCGCCGTCGAGCACGGCTTCGGTGTGCGTTGCGCGCTTCGGCGTCGCGGCCATCCCGCCGAACGCGATGCGCGGCTCGCGGATCGTGTCGCCGTCCGCGATGAACGCGAACGCCGCGCAGACGGCCGAGATGTCGGAGTCGAACCGCTTCGACAGCTTGTACGTGCGGAACTGCAGCTTCTCGCGCGCGCCGGTGCGGGTCGGCACCTTCACGCCGACGACGAATTCGTGCGGCGCCATGTCCTTCTGCTGGTAGCCCGTGTAGAGCGCCTCGAGCGGCAGCTCGCGCACCGTGTCGCCGCCGCGCAGCACGACGCGCGCGCCGAGCGCGATCAGGCCGGGCATCGTATCGCCGATCGGCGAGCCATTCGCGACGTTGCCGCCGAGCGTGCCCGCGTTGCGGATCGGCAGCGACGCGAAGCGCTTCCACATCTCGGTCAGCTCCGGATAGGTGCCGGCCAGTGCCGCATACGCGTTCTCGACCGTCACGCCCGCGCCGATCTCGATCCAGTCGCCCCGCTCCGCGACGCGCTGCAGTTCGGCGATCTGGCCAACGTAGATCAGGTCGTCTAGCCGGCGCATCTGCTTCGTGACCCACAGGCCGATGTCGGTGCTGCCCGCGAGGATCCGCGCGTCGGGCCGTTCGACCTTCAGCGCGGCCAGCGCGTCGAGCGTGCGCGGCGCCGCGAAGCGCGCGCCGTCGATCGTCGCGTAGTCGAACGTGTCGTCGCGCCTGAGCGACGCGAGCGTGCGGGCGAGCGCGGCCGTGTCGACCGGTGCCGACGGCGCCGGCGCACCTTCGCCGGCCGCGTCGAACATCTGCACTGCCGCATCGACGATCGGGCGATAACCGGTGCAGCGGCACAGGTTGCCCGTCAGCGCGTCGGCGATCTCGGTGCGCGTCGGCACGTCCTTCGCCTTCGCGCACGCGCTGCCGCAGCTTTCGTGGCCATGCTTCTCGTACAGCGCCCACATCGACATCACGAAGCCGGGCGTGCAGAACCCGCATTGCGAACCATGGCAGTCGACCATCGCCTGCTGCACCGGATGCAGCGAGCCGTCCGGCTGGCGCAGATCCTCGACCGTCAGCAACGCCTTGCCGTCGAGCGTCGGCAGGAACTGGATGCATGCGTTGACGGCCTTGAACTCGACCGCGCCGGCGTCGGTCAGCTCGCCGACGACGACCGTGCACGCGCCGCAGTCGCCTTCCGCGCAGCCTTCCTTGGTGCCGGTGCAATGCGCGTCCTCGCGCAGGTACTGCAGCACGGTGCGCGTGACGTCCGCGCCGCTGACCTCGCGGATCGCGTGACGATGGTAGAAGCGGATCGGCTCACTCATGTCTCGATGATTCTTCAAATGGGGGGGTAAAGCGGCCTGCGCGGAGCGCCCGACCGACGTTTCTCTGACAGTTTGCACGCTATCACCATCAAATTTCGCAACCCATAGCCCATCACGCATGAGGCCCATATAACTGCCGCGATATGAGCGCCGGGGCCGCCCGACGCCTTTTCCGCACGGCCTTCCCGGCGTGCCGGCGCCGATCCGTTGCGCGCGAAAACGGGTCGCGATTAACTAAATGGTACCTGCGTGAAAACCGGTTCCATGGGAAAATCCCGATTCCGTTTTGCGCCGTCTTCCGTTCCGTCACGCTCCGTTTCGCTCATTCGTTCCGACCCCATGTCATCCGATTCCGCCACACCAGCACGCAGCGGGTTCGCGGTCACGCTGCAAATCGTGTCCGTCGTCTGCTTCACGTTCATCTGCTACCTGACCATCGGCCTGCCGCTCGCGGTGCTGCCGGGCTTCGTCCATGACGACCTCGGCTTTTCCGCGATCGTCGCGGGCGGCGCGATCAGCGTCCAGTATTTCGCGACGCTCGCGTCGCGGCCGCTCGCCGGGCGCTTCGCCGATACGCTCGGCCCGAAGCAGACGGTGCTGCGCGGGCTGGTCGGCTGCGGCGTGTCGGGCGTGCTGCTGCTGGTCGCGCTGCTGCTCGCACACTGGCCGGTCGCGAGCCTCGTGCTGCTGGTCGCAAGCCGGCTCGTGCTCGGCGTCGGCGAGAGCCTGTGCGGCACCGGCGCGATCCTGTGGGGCATCGGCCGGGTCGGCGTCGCGCACAACGCGAAGGTGATCTCGTGGAATGGCATCGCGACCTACGGCGCGCTCGCGCTCGGCGCACCGGTCGGCGTCGCGATCGCGCATACGCTGAATCCGGCGCTGATCGGCGTGATCGTGATCGCGCTCGCCGCGCTCGGCTTCTACCTCGCGCGCCTGATCGATTCCGTGCCGCTCGTGCACGGCGAACGGATGTCGTATGCGAGCGTGTTCACGCGCGTGCTGCCGCACGGCCTCGGCCTCGCGCTCGGCTCGGCCGGCTTCGGCTCGATCGCGACCTTCGTCACGCTGTACTACGCGGCGCGCCACTGGCCGAACGCCGCGCTGTCGCTGACCGTGTTCGGCACGCTGTTCATCGGCGCGCGCCTGCTGTTCGCGAACACGATCAAGACCTACGGCGGCTTCCGCGTCGCGATCGTGTCGTTCGCGTTTGAATGCTCGGGCCTCGTGCTGCTGTGGCTCGCGCCGGTGCCGCACGTCGCGCTCGTCGGCGCCGCGCTGACGGGCTTCGGCTTCGCGCTGATCTTCCCGGCGCTCGGCGTCGAGGCCGTCGCGCTCGTGCCGCCCGCGAGCCGCGGCGCGGCGCTGTCCGCGTACTCGGTGTTTCTTGATCTGTCGCTCGGCATCACGGGCCCGCTCGCCGGTTATGTCGCGGGTGCGTTCGGCTATCCGCAGGTGTTCCTGTTCGCGGCGGTGGCCGCCGCCGCGGGCGTCGCGCTGTCGATGATGCTGTACCAGCGGCAGGCGCGTGTGGCGGGGAGCGGCGCGGCCGCCTGATCACGCTGCTCACCGCACAGCGGCCGGTCGCTGAAGTCGCGACGCCGCAGCCTCAAAAAGAAAATGCCTGCATCGCGCAGGCGTTTTCTTATGCGGAGACCGTTGCGACGGCCGGCGCGCTCAGGCCGTCCGGAGAAACAGCCGGCGCGTCAGGTCGAACGCGACGAGATTGCCGGCCACCACCAGAAGCAGCCCGATCACCGCGAGCGGCGACCACTGGTAGCCCTCGAACACCGTCGACACGGCCAGCGCGACGATCGGGAACAGCACCGTGCAGTACGCGGCGCGCTCCGGCCCGATCCGGCCGACGAGGGTCAGGTACGCGGTGAAACCGATCACCGAGCCCGGCACGGCGAGGTAGACGAGCGCGCCGAGATAACGCGGGCTCATGTCGAGCGTGAACGACATCCCGGCCACCGCGCTGCCGACGGTCAGGATCGCCGCGCCGATCAGCATCGCCCAGCCATTGGTCGCGAGCGGGTGCAGCCCCATCGACTGCATCCGGCTCGACAGCAGGTTGCCGGCCGAGAAGCACATCGTGCCCGCGAACGCGATCGCGAGCCCGATCCAGGTCGCGTGATCGTCGAGATGGCCGGCCATCTGCTGCCAGAACAGGCACGCGATGCCGATCAGGCCGAGCAGCGCGCCGGCAATCGCCGACGGCCGCAGCGGGCGGCCCATGAACAGCCGGCCGTTGATCGAGTTCAGCAGCGGCGCGGTCGAGAAAATCACCGCGACCAGCCCGCTCGGCACGACCTGCTCCGCGTAGTAGAAGCACAGGAAATTCAGGCAGAACAGCGCGAAGCCCTGCGCGACGAGGTAGCGCCAGGCTTCGCGCGGCGGCCGGACCGGCCGGCGCATCACGCGCAGCAGCGCGAACAGCACGGCGGCCGCGAGCCAGAAGCGCCACGCGATCGACACGGGCGGCGGCACGGAGCCGAGTTGCCACTTGATCGCGATCCAGGTGGTGCCCCAGATCAGCACGGTGACGAAATAAAGCGACAGGTTCATGGTGGCGACGTCCGGAAATCGGATGAAACGGGATCCCGACTATGCCGCCGCGCGGCGCGCACCGATTGTCCGGAATTGCGGTCTTTTTCCGGCCGCCGCACCCGGTGCGGCGCGCCCGCTTATACTCGTCGCACCATGAGCTTCTCCCTCTCCGCCCCGCCCGTCGACGCTGCCACCCTGGCCGGCGGCGATTTGCCGTTCGGCCTGCAGTCGGTCTGCCGCACGCTCGCCGACGCGAACGCGACGCTCGAGCGCTTCGCGTGGCTCGGCGACCATCTCGCGATCGCCGAATGGACGCGAATCACCGACGAAAGCGAGACGATCTACGAGCAACCCGGCCACCACACGCTGTCGTGCTACCTCGACGGCGGCTACCGGACCGAGCGCGAACGCGTGCCGCGCTACGGCGCGCCGAGCCTGCTGTGCGCGCTGCCGGGCGACCACGAATCGCGCTGGTGGGTACGCGGCGAGATGCACTTCATCCATCTCTATTTCCTGCCCGAGCACTTCACGCAGCGCGCGATCCGCGAACTCGACCGCGAGCCGCGCGAGCTGAAGCTCGCCGACCGCACCTATTTCGAGGATGCGCGCGTCGCCGCGCTGCTGCGCTCGCTCGCGCTGGACGGCTGGGACGATGCCGACGAGCGGCTGCGTGTGAACGAGACCGCGCACGAGGTGCTGAGCCTGCTGCTGCGCGGGCAAAGCACGACGCGTACCGACGCGTCGTTCCGCGGCGGGCTTGCGCCGGCCGTGCGCCGCCGCGTGCGCGACTACATCGACACGTACCTGACGCAGCCGCTGACGCTCGGCGAACTGGCCGACGTCGCCGCGCTGTCCGAATACCACTTCTCGCGGATGTTCCGGCTGTCGTTCGGCCGCGCGCCGCACGCGTGGGTCGCCGAGCAGCGGCTCGCGCGGGCGCGCGAACTGCTGCGCACGACGTCGCTACCGCTCGCGCAGGTCGCGGCCGAGTGCGGATACGCAAACGCGGGCCACTTCAGCCATCGCTTTCGCGACGCGCACGGCACGACGCCGAATACGTACCGGCGTGCGATGCAGGGCCGCTGAGCGCGATCGACCGATCGCGGCCAGCCGGCCCCCGAGGCCGGTTGCCCCCTGCGGCGTTATACGCCGCGTTGCGACAGTTCCTGTTCGAGCGCCGCGACACCGGCCGGCAGGTCGACCGGCACCTTCAGGTCGACCATCGTGCGGCCGAACGCATGCAGCGTGCGGAACAGGTTGTGTTCACGGCACTGCTCGCCCATCTGCCCGATCCGCACGATCGGCAACCCGAACGAGCCCGAGATCTCGACCTGGTACTGCTTCGAGATATGGCCGCAGACCATCCCGGGCGTGAGCCCTTCCGGCGTCTCGATCCCGACCACCGAATTGAGCCGGCAGTCCTTCGGCGCATAGAGCTTGAGCCCCATCGACTCGACACCCGCCTGCAGCGCGAGCGAGCAGCGCAGGTGGCGCGCGAAGCGGCTTTCGAGCGTCTCCGCGCAAACCAGCCGCAGCGCCTCGTGCAGCGCGAGCACGCCCGACACCGGCGCCGTGTAGTGATAGCCGGCGTTGTGCCAGAAGTTCTCCGCGAGCGCCATGTCGAGGCACCAGTGCGTGTTCGGCTCGGGGCGATGCTTCATGCGCTCCCACGCGGCGTCGGAAAACGCGATCAGCGACACGCCCGGGATCGACGACAGCCCCTTCTGGCCGCCGGTGATCACCGCGTCGATGCCCCACGCGTCCATGTCGAGCGGCATCGTCGACAGCGTGCACACCGCGTCGACGACGACCAGCGCGCCGGCCGCCTTCGCGAGCGCAGCGATGTCGCGCAGATCGCGGTTCCACACGGTGTTCGACGTCTCGCCCTGCACGATCGTGACGATCTCGGGCCGCTCGCGCGCGATCGCGTCCGCGATCTCGTCGAGGCTCGCGACCGCGCGGTCGGCCACTTCGAGCGTCGCGACGTCGGCGCCGACGCGCGTGGCCATCTCGGCCATCCGCGCGCTGAAGAAGCCGTTGCGGATCGACAGCACGCGCGTGCCGCGCCAGGCGAGGTTCGAGATCGCCATTTCCATCGCGGCCGAGCCGGGGCCCGCGACGCCGAGCACCCACTTCGTGCGGGTCTGGAACACGTAGCGCGCCATCTCCTTCACCTGCTCGATGATCTTCGCCATCGTCGCGCCGAGGTGGTTGATCACGATCGTGTTCGCCTTCGCGACGGCGGCCGGGATCGGAACCGGGCCGGCCCCCATCATCAGCAGCGGTTCTTCGGGCAGGATCGCGTCGAGCGGCACGACGACGGGACAGGGAATCGGCGAGTAATCGATGGACATGGCTGGCAAAAGGTGAGGATGGGAAATACACGGACGCCCGCCAAACCCAACTGCATGGCGAACTGATCGATCATTCCGCGTTCCGCGGCCTCGCGCAAGAGGCACGCGCGGCCGGACAGCGCGACGGTGGCCCGGTCGCCGGACCGGGCCAGCCGGCCGCCCAGGCATCGCGCGCCGGCGTTCCGGATTGGAATGGCATTGCCGGCCGGTTGTGAAACGGTTCCATGCGCGCGATTTTCTCCGCCAATATCGCCGCGTTTCATCGATGCCGACGGTTCAGCGCGACTTGCGTATCGAACGGAATAGACCGGATGTTCGATAAAAATCGCCGAACGGAATGCAATACGCAAAATCTGCGCATGGGTAAAAACATCCATTACTGCAGCATGTATTGGGGCGCGATTCCCCAAACCACCGGAGCAAACCTGATCGAATCACGAACAACCAATTGATTAACATACGAATTATTCGTCGACACGATGCATATTCCAATACTCTGCCGCCTTTGAACGGCAGGCACACGAGACAGCCCGACTTTTAACCGGTACTCGCGATTTCGATTTTCCGCAACCCGCCCGTTTTCTCAGGTTGACGGATATCGCAACTATATTTAACAATCATCTGCGGAATCGAAAACAGATTTTTCGATACGAAGGAGAACTGGGTGCCGCGCGATGCATTTTCGAGGTTGCGCGGCGAAAAATCACAACCATAATCAATCAACCGGGCCAGAAATACACAAGCCATGAACCAGATTCAGACCATGCGTGTATTCGTCTGCGTCGCCGAGCAGCAGAGCTTCCGGCGCGCAGCGCACCATCTCGGCGTGTCCAATGCGCTCGTCACGCGTTCGATCGCGATGCTCGAGGGGCACCTGAACACACGGCTGATCCACCGCACCACGCGCAACCTGTCGCTCACCGAGGCCGGCGTGCGCTACCTCGACGGTTGCCGCGCGCTGCTAGAGGAATTCGACCACCTCGAGTCGTCCGTCGCGCATGCCGTGCGCGAACCGGCCGGCACGCTGCGCGTCATCGCGTCGGGCCTGCTGTCGCCGCTCGCGCTGACGCCGCTCGTCAGCAGCTTCCGGCACCGCTACCCCGAGCTGCGCGTGCAGCTGACCGTCGCCGAGGGGCCGCTCGACGTGCTCGAATCGGGCTACGACGTCGGCATCGTCACGGGCAACCGGCTCGACGGCAACCCGACGCTGATCGGCCATGCGCTCGCGCCGAACCCGTTCGTCGCCTGCGCGGCGCCTGCCTATCTCGACCGGCGCGGCGAGCCGCGCGCGCCCGACGACCTGCCCGGCCACGACTGGGTCACGCTCGCGCCGCACCAGCATGCGCCCGCGTGGCAGCTGGTCGGCCACGACGGCGTCGCGCATTCGGTCACGGTGCGCCCGGCCTGCACGCTCAACCAGCTCGCACTCGTGCAGGCGGCCGCCATTGCCGGCGCCGGCATCGCGGTGCTGCCCGAGCCGTGCGTCGCCGACGCGCTCAGCAGCGGCACGCTCGTGCGGCTGCTGCCCGGCTACCGGATCGACGACCCGGATGCGCAACTGTCGCTCGTCTATCCGAACCGCCAGTACGTGCCCGCCCGCACGCGCAGCTTCGTCGAGCACGCGCTCGACCACTTCAGCGCGCAGACGGCCCGCGAGCGGAAGGATTACGGCTTCCTGCGTCCGTCGCGCGGCCCCGACCGCTCCGACATCGTCACGGGCCTGCAGTAAACTGCGCGCGTCAGCCATCGGAGGTGCAGCGTGCGCGTGATCCTGTTCAGCAGCCGGCAGTACGACGACGATTCGTTCACCGCCGCCAACCGGCAGTTCGGCTATCGGCTGCACTTCCAGCCGTCGCACCTCGACGCGGAAACCGCGATCCTCGCGCACGGCTATGACGTCGTCTGCCCGTTCGTCAACGACACCGTCGACGCAGCCGTGCTCGAACGGCTGGCGGACGGCGGCACGCGCCTGATCGCGCTGCGCTCGGCGGGCTTCAACCACGTCGACCTGGCGGCCGCCGAGCGGCTCGGCATCGCGGTCGTGCGCGTGCCCGCGTATTCGCCGCACGCGGTCGCCGAGCATGCGGTCGCGCTGATCCTCGCGCTCAACCGCCGCCTGCCGCGCGCCGTCGCGCGCACCCGCGAAGGCGACTTCTCGCTGAACGGCCTGCTCGGCTTCGACCTGCACGGCAAGACCGTCGGCGTGATCGGCACCGGCGTCATCGGCAGCGTGTTCGCGAAGATCATGATGGGCTTCGGGATGCACGTGCTCGCGCACTCGGTGCCGCCGTACAACGACGAGCTGATCGCGTTCGGTGCGCGCTATGTCGAGCTCGACGCGTTGCTGCACCAGGCCGACATCGTCAGCCTGCACTGTCCGCTGCTGCCGTCGACGCACCATCTGATCAACGAACAGACGCTCGCGCGGATGAAGCACGGCGCGATGCTGATCAACACCGGCCGCGGCGGCCTCGTCGATGCGCAGGCGCTGATCGACGCGCTCAAGAGCGGCCAGCTCGGCCATCTCGGGCTCGACGTGTACGAGGAGGAAAGCGGGCTCTTCTTCGAGGATCACTCCGACCTGCCGCTGCAGGACGACGTGCTCGCGCGCCTGCTGACGTTCCCGAACGTGATCGTCACGTCGCACCAGGCATTCTTCACGCGCGAGGCGTTGGCGGAGATCGCGCACACCACATTGCTGAACATCGAGGCGTGGCATGCCGGCACGCCGCAGAACCTCGTGACGGCGAATCGCTGAGAAATCGACGAAACCGGCTCATTTCATGGTTGCCGGCGCCACCGCAATCGTTTGCTTTTGATCAACGCTGAAAACACGATCTTTTACATCAACAATTCCGCATTTTGTTTCGAATGATGTAACGCGGCCCGCGCGCGGTCTGCTATCGTTGCGCCGACGTCATCCCCTGCTTTTGCCGCTCATGCGTTTCGACGACTCCGACATCGCCGCCGTCTACCGCGCCATTTTCGAACGGCGCGACATGCGCCATTTCACGCCGGCGCCCGTCGATCCAGCGGTGCTCGCGCGCTTGCTGCGCGCGGCGCACCACGCGCCGAGCGTCGGCTTCATGCAGCCGTGGCGCTTCATCCGCATCACCGATCCCGCGCTGCGCACCGCGATCCACGCGCTGGTCGAGGCCGAGCGCCGCGCGACCGCCGACGCGCTCGGCGAGCGCCAGGACGAATTCATGCGGCTGAAGGTCGAAGGCGTGCGCGAATGCGGCGAGCTGCTGGTCGTCGCGCTCGCCGACGGCCGCGAACACCACGTGTTCGGCCGCCGCACGCTGCCGGAGATGGACCTCGCGTCCGCCGCGTGCGCGATCCAGAACATGTGGCTCGCCGCGCGCGCGGAAGGGCTCGGGATGGGCTGGGTGTCGCTGTTCGACGTCGATGCGCTGCGCACGCTGCTGCGGATGCCCGCCGGTGCGAAGCCGATCGCCGTGCTGTGCGTCGGGCACGTCGACGCGTTCTATGCAAAGCCGATGCTCGAGCAGGAGCGCTGGGCCGCGCGAATGCCGATCGAAGCATGCCTGTTCGAGAACGGCTGGGACGATCCGGCCTCGATCGACGCCGCCGGATCGCCTGCATCGCGTGCATCGCCTGCGGACACGAACGCCGAACCGGACGCAAGCGTGCCACGCACACCGGACACCATCGCCGAACCGGCTCGATCCGCCGCACCCTCCGACGGGTCGCCCGAACGCATCGCCTGAAGCGCGGCCCGGTAGCCGCCACCGCTCCGACCCCGACGAATTCGCACGCCGCAAACCGCCGCCAAATCCCACATTGTGAGCTTCCCGCCCGCTACCCCGTCGCACGCCGGCAACATCCGTTTTGGCCCCAAGCATAAGGGTTTTCACTGAAGTAGAATCGCGCTGTCGTTCGCCTTCCCGCCGCCCGCCCCGCGCATCCTGCGCCCACCCGAGCAGCGGCTTTTCCCGAGCCTACCGCGATGCCCTTGCCTCTTTTCGCCCTCGCCGTCGCCGCATTTGGAATCGGTACCACCGAATTCGTGATCATGGGGCTGCTGCCCAACGTCGCGCGCGACCTCGGCGTGTCGATTCCGGCCGCCGGGATGCTCGTGTCGGGCTATGCGCTCGGCGTGACGATCGGCGCGCCGATCCTCGCGATCGTCACCGCGAAGATGCCGCGCAAGCGCGCGCTGATGGGCCTGATCGGGCTGTTCATCGCCGGTAACCTGTTCTGCGCGATCGCACCGGGCTATGCGGTGCTGATGGCCGCGCGCGTCGTCACCGCGTTCTGCCACGGCGCGTTCTTCGGGATCGGCTCGGTGGTCGCGAGCAACCTCGTCGCGCCGAACCGCCGCGCGCAGGCGATCGCGCTGATGTTCACGGGCCTCACGCTCGCGAACGTGCTCGGCGTGCCGCTCGGCACCGCGCTCGGCCAGGCGTTCGGCTGGCGCGCGACGTTCTGGGCCGTCACCGGCATCGGCATCGCCGCGGCCGCCGCGCTCGCGGTCTGCCTGCCGAAGAACCTCGCGATGCCCGACACCAGCATCACGCGCGAATTCAGCGTGCTGAAGCACCCGCAGGTGCTGATGGTGCTCGGCATCAGCGTGCTCGCGTCCGCGAGCCTGTTCAGCGTGTTCACGTACATCACGCCGATCCTCGAGGACGTGACCGGCTTCTCGCCGCGTCAGGTCACCTATGTGCTGCTGCTGTTCGGCCTCGGGCTGACGGTCGGCGGCACGCTCGGCGGCAGGCTCGCCGACTGGCGCCGGATGCCGTCGCTGATCGCGACGCTCGCGCTGATCGGCCTCGTCCTCGCGCTGTTCGCGGGCACGATGCATTTGCCGTTCGCCGCGCTCGCGACGATCTTCGTGTGGGGCATCCTCGCGTTCGCGATCGTGCCGCCGCTGCAGATCCTGATCGTCGATCGCGCGAGCGACGCGCCGAACCTCGCATCGACGCTGAACCAGGGCGCGTTCAACCTCGGCAATGCGACGGGCGCGTGGCTCGGCGGAATGGCGATCGGCTCCGGCGTGTCGCTCGTGAACCTGCCGTGGGTCGGCGTCGCGATGGCCGTCGCGGCGCTGGCGCTCACGCTGTGGTCGGCGTCGCTCGAACGCCGCCCGCTGGCCGCGCCGACTGAATACGTGTAACGCGCCGACACGCATTCGTTGCGCGCGCAACGCATTCGATCCTGACGGCCTTCATGGACCTTTCAAGGTCCGCGGTGTAGCATCCCGGCCGATGAAAGCCATTCTCAATCGTGATTTCCTCGCGCTCATTTTGAGCGTCGCGGTCGTCGGCCTCGGGACCGGCGCCACGCTGCCGCTCACCGCGCTCGCACTGACCGAAGCCGGACACGGCACCAACGTCGTCGGCATGCTGACGGCCGCGCAGGCGCTCGGCGGCCTCGCGATCGTTCCGTTCGTCACCGCGCTCGCGCGGCACATCGGCTCGCGCCGCGCGATCGTCGCGTCGGTCGTGCTGCTCGCGGCAGCCACCGCGCTGATGCAGTTCACGTCGAACCTGATCCTGTGGGGCGTGCTGCGCGTGCTGTGCGGCGCCGCGCTGATGCTGCTGTTCACGATCGGCGAAGCGTGGGTCAACCAGCTCGCCGACGATTCGACGCGCGGCCGCGTCGTCGCGATCTACGCGACCAATTTCACGCTGTTCCAGATGGCGGGCCCCGTGCTCGTCAGCCAGATCGCGGGCGCGACGAGCATCCGCTTCGCACTGTGCGGCGCGCTGTTCCTGCTCGCGCTGCCGACGCTCGCGACGATCCGGCGCGCGCCGCTCGCGGGCGACGACGCGCATCACGAGGCTCACGGTCGCTGGCTCGACGTGCTGCCGCGCATGCCCGCGCTGATCATCGGCACCGGGTTCTTCGCGCTGTTCGATACGCTCGCGCTGTCGCTGCTGCCGCTCTACGCGATGGATCACGGCGTCGCGAGCGCGACCGCCGTGCTGCTCGCGTCGATCATGCTGTTCGGCGATACCGCGATGCAGTTCCCGATCGGCTGGCTCGCGGACAAGCTCGGCCGCGAACGCGTGCACCTCGGCGCGGGCTGGATCGTGCTGGCGGGCCTGCCGCTGCTGCCGCTCGTGATCGCGAACCCGTGGCTGTGCTGGCCGCTGCTGTTCGTGCTCGGCGCGGCGGCCGGCAGCATCTACACGCTGTCGCTCGTCGCGTGCGGCGAACGCTTCCGCGGCGCGGCGCTCGTCACCGCGAGCTCGCTCGTGTCGGCGTCGTGGAGCGCCGCGAGCTTCGGCGGCCCGCTCGTCGCGGGCGCATTGATGGAGCAACTGGGCAGCAACGCGCTGGTCGGCGTGCTGGTCGTCTGCGTCGCGGCGTTCGTCGGGGCCGCACTATGGGAGCGCCGCGCCGCGTTGCAACGCGCGGTCTGACACGCACGCGCCGCCACACAATGACGACGGCCCGCATGATGCGGGCCGCCCGGTACTGCCGTGCCGTGTGCTGCGTGCTGCGTCTTGCGCGTTACGCGCTCCGCGCCGGCATGATCTTGCCCGCGCAGGCGCCGAAGCCGACGCGATAGCCGTCGCCCTGGCACCATCCGGCGAGCGTCAGCTCGTCGCCATCCTCGATGAATGCGCGGCTGCCGCCGCCGTCCAGCGCAACCGGCTCCTTGCCGTTCCATGTCAGTTCGAGCAGGCTGCCGAACGAATCCTTCGTCGGCCCGCTGATCGTGCCCGAGCCCATCAGGTCGCCGACCCGCGTGTTGCAGCCCGCGACCGTGTGATGCGCGAGCTGCTGCGCCATCGTCCAGTACATGTGCTTGAAGTTGGTGCGGCAGATCGACGTCGCATGCGCCGCCCCTTCGGCCCGCAGCGTCACTTCGAGCGCGATGTCGAACGCATGCCTGCCCGCGTGGCGCAGATACGCGAGCGGCTGCGGCGACTGCTCCGGCTGCGCGGTGCGGAACGGTTCGAGCGCGTCGAGCGTGACGATCCACGGCGAGATCGTCGTCGCGAACGTCTTCGCGTTGAACGGGCCGAGCGGCACGTATTCCCACTGCTGGATGTCGCGCGCGCTCCAGTCGTTCAGCAGCACCATCCCGAAGATATGCGCCTCCGCGTCCTCGCACGCGATCGGCTCGCCGAGCGCGTTGCCCTTGCCAACGATGAAACCCGTCTCCAGCTCGATGTCGAGCTTGCGGCACGCGCCGAACACCGGGCGCTCCTGGTCGGGCAGCTTCAGTTGCCCGTTCGGGCGCCGCACCGGCGTGCCGCTCACGACCACCGACGACGCGCGGCCGTTATAGCCGATCGGCATCTCCGACCAGTTCGGCAGCAGCGCATTCTTCGGATCGCGGAACATCGACCCGACGTTGGTCGCGTGCTCCTTCGACGAATAGAAATCGGTGTAGCCGGGAATCTCGACCGGCAGATGCAGCGTCGCGTCGCGCTGCGCGACGAGCACCTGCGCGCGCAGCGCCGCGTCGTCACGCAGCCGCGCGTTGTCGCGCGAGAACAGGTCCGACAGTTGCACGCGCACGCTGCGCCATGCATCGCGGCCGAGCGCGATGAAATCGTTCAGCGTCGGCTGCTCGAACGCGCGATCGCGCATCTCGATGAAATCCTCGAAGCTCGGCAGCGGCAGCTTCAGCAGCCCGGCTCGCTTCAATTCGGCGAGATCGACGATCTGGTCGCCGAGCGCGACGCCCGCACGGCGCGCCGCCTGCTTCGCATCGCTGAAAATCCCGAACGGCAGGTTCTGGATCGGGAAATCGCAGGCGGGATCGTTCGCCGTATCGACCCAGCTCTTGCGGGCCGGGTCGAGCGTCGCGCGCCAGTCTTGGGTGTCGCTCATCTTTGCTCCGGGTTGAAGTGTTTCCTGATGCCTTGCCAGCATTCGAAGTAGTCGGCCTGCAACTGCGCGGTGTCGAGCGCGTAGCGCGTCGGCCGGATCAGCGTGCGGGTCTCGAACATGAACGCCATCGTCGCGTCGACCTTGTGCGGCTTCGTCGTGTCGCTCGCGGACGCCTTCTCGAACGTGTCCGCGTCGGGCCCGTGGCCCGACATGCAGTTGTGCAGGCTCGCACCGCCCGGCACGAAGCCTTCCGCCTTCGCGTCGTACGCGCCGTGCACGAGCCCCATGAACTCGCTCGCGACGTTGCGGTGGAACCAAGGCGGGCGGAACGTATCCTCGGCCGCGAGCCAGCGCGGCGGGAAGATCACGAAGTCGATCGTGTCGACGCCCGGCGTATCGCTCTGCGACTGCAGCACGAGGAAGATCGACGGATCGGGATGGTCGTAGCTGATCGAGCCGATCGTGTTGAACAGGCGCAGGTCGTATTTGTACGGCGCGTAGTTGCCGTGCCACGCGACGACGTCGAGCGGCGAATGGCCGATGTCCGCGCGCCACAGTCGGCCGTTCAGCTTCGCGATCAGCTCGAACGCGCCTTCGCGATCCTCGTACGCGGCCTGCGGCGTCAGGAAGTCGCGCGGGTTCGCGAGACCGTTCGAGCCGATCGGGCCGAGATCCGGCAGGCGCAGCTGCGCACCGAAGTTTTCGCAGATGTAGCCGCGCGCGTCGCCGTCCGGCAGCGCGACGGAAAAGCGCACGCCGCGCGGGATCACCGCGATCTCGAACCGCTCGACGTCAAGCCGGCCGAATTCGGTCGCGATGAAGAGCCGCCCCTGCTGCGGCACGATCAGCAGTTCGCCGTCCGCGCTGTAGAAGAAGCGGTCCTGCATCGAGCGGTTCGCCGCGTACAGGTGGATCGCGCAGCCGTTCATCGCGGCCGCCGAGCCGTTGCCGGCCATCGTCACCAACCCGTCGACGAAATCGGTCGGCTCGACCGGCATCGGCAGCGGATCCCAGCGCAGCTGGTTCGGCGGCGTCGGCGGCACGTCGGCCGAGTCGCCGAATTCCGACACGAGCCGCTGCGGGCCCGCATACGGCTCGAACGGCCGGTGCACGGCGGCCGGGCGGATGCGGTACAGCCACGAGCGGCGGTTGTGGCCGCGCGGCGCGGTAAACGCGGTGCCCGACAGCTGCTCCGCATACAGCCCGTACGGCGCGCGCTGCGGCGAGTTGCGGCCGTGCGGCAGCGCGCCGGGCAGCGCCTCGGTCGCGAATTCGTTCGCGAAACCGCTCAGGTAGCCGGCGGTCGCCGGTTTCGACAGGTCAAGCGTCATCGTTTCCTTTCTCCATCAATTCATCGCGACATTCGGCGCCTGCGCGCCGTTTCGCCGCGTTACGCCCGCCAGGCCAAGAACGAACAGCGCCGAACACAGCACGGGCACCGCGGCCGCGTGGAACAGCGCGCCGTTCGACCAGTTCAGCGCAATCAGTTGTCCGCCGACGAGCGGCCCGAGCACCGAGCCGATCCGGCCGATGCCGAGGCTCCAGCCGATGCCCGTGGAGCGCAGCGACGTCGGGTAATACTGGCCCGCGAGCGCGTTCACGGCCGGCTGCCCGCCGACCACGCAGAACCCGCCCGCGAACACGACGACCAGCAGCCACGGCAGCGCATGCGCGACCGAGCCGATCAGCCCCACCGACACGGCCGCGCACGCGAAGCAGGCGAACAGCACGCGCACGAAGCCGTAGCGTTCGATGAACCAGCCGAGCGACAGCGTGCCGATCACGCCGCCCGTCTGCAGCACCGTGCCGACGATCACCGCCGTGCCCGGCGAATAACCCGCGTCGCGCATCACGGTCGGCAGCCAGTTCGACAGGAAGTACAGATCGATCAGGTTCATGAAGCTGATCGCCCACAGCAGCAGCGTGACCGGCAGGCGGCCGTGGCTGAACAGCTCGGCCACCGGCGCGCCGGTCGCGGCCCGCTCGCGTACGACGAGGCGCGTGTCCGCATCGATGCCGGCCTGCGGCGCGAAACGCGCAAGCCAGTCGCGCGCCTGCGCGATGCGCCCTTTCAGCACCAGGAACTGCAGCGATTCGGGCAGCCGCGCGACCATCGCGATCGTAAGCGCGAGCGGCACCGCGCCGCCGACGAAGAACACCGAACGCCAGCCGAGCGCCGGAATCAGCGCGGCGCTGATGAAGCCGCCGATCGCAGCGCCGAGCGTGAAGCCGCACGACACCATCATCATCCGCTTCACGCGATGCGCGGCCGGACTGAACTCGCCGACCAGCGCCATCGCGTTCGGCATGATGCAGCCGAGGCCGAGGCCCGTGACGAAGCGCAGCGCCATCAGCACGGGAATCGAGCTTGCGAACGGTGTCGCGAGCATCGTCACCGCGAAGAACAGCGTCGAGCCGATCAGCACCGGGCGCCGCCCGATCCGGTCGGCCAGCACCGACAGCCCGAGCGCGCCGAGCAGCATCCCGAACAGGCTCGCGCTGAACACCGGGCCGAGCGCCTGCTTCGGCACGCCCCATTCGGCGATCACGCTCGGCGCGACGTAGCCCATCGCCTGCGCATCGAAACCGTCGATCACGAGGCACAGCCCGCACAACACGAGCAGCATCCAGTGAAAGCCCGGGCGATGGGTCTCGTCGATCACGCGCTCGACTTCGAGCACGCGCGCATCGGCCGACGCCGCGCTCATTGCGCGACCTCGGCGGCCGGATGCACGGGCGGCGTCACGCCCTGGCGCGCGAGCGCCATCGCTTCGCGCAGCAGGTCGATGTCGCCGATCTGGTTCGCGAGCAGCAGGATCAGCTTCGCGTTGACGAGCTGGCTGTCGGCATCGGACAGATCGCGATGCATGTCGATCAGCGCTTCGTAGAACGCGTCCGGATCGGCCAGGCGCGGGCGGGTGTCGAGTGAGGGCATGACGGGGTCTCCGGTGTCTTTATCGTGTCCAATGCGGTATTCAGCGTGCGCAGGTCGCGCGCGCCAGTGCGTCGGCAAGCGCCTGACGGTCGAGCGTGCGCATGCGTGCGCAGACATGCTGGTCGGGACGCAGCAGGTAGAACGTGCCGGGCTTCGCGTCATAGCGTTGCGCGGCGAAACCGCCGACGTCCTCCACGACGTCGATGCCGGCCACCGGCTGCGCGTGCCCGGCGGGCACGACGAGCACCGGCCGCACCGGCAGCGCGAGGCCGTCGACGGCCTGCGCGAGCGCGGCCGCGTCGCCCGGCAACCCGAACAGCACGCCGGTGAAGCCGCCGCGCAAGTGCTGCAGCAGCCAGCCCGCCGCACCCTGCACACGCACCGGCGCATCGGCCGCCGCCGCGCCCGGTCGCATCGCGCATGCGAATGCGTCGCCGCCGCGGTCCGGCGTGTTCAGCGGCGAATCGGCCAGCACGGCCGGCACCGACAGGCGGCCGCTGTTCACGAGCTTGCGCGCGAATTCGCAATCGCGCGCAAGCTTCAGCGTCGCGTCGCGGAACACGCGCGACACCGGGCTTTTCGGCGTGATGAAATCGGTCGAGCGCGTCGAGTTGCGAATGTTCTCGTCGGCCGCGAACTCGCGTTCGCTCGCGTACGTATCGAGCAGGCGGTCGGCCGAGCGGCCGTCGAGCACGAGCTTCAGCTTCCACGCGAGGTTGTCCGCATCCTGCACGCCGCTGTTCGCGCCGCGCGCGCCGAACGGCGACACGCCGTGCGCGGAATCACCCGCGAACAGCACGCGGCCGTGACGGAACGACTCCATCCGCTGGCAGCGGAATGTGTAGACGCTCACCCATTCGAGCTCGAACGCGGCGTCCGGCCCGAGCAGCGCGCGCACGCGCGGGATCACGCGCTCCGGCTGCTTCTCGGCGACGGGATCGGCGTCCCAGCCGAGCTGGAAGTCGATGCGCCATACGTTGTCGGGCTGGCGGTGCAGCAGCACCGACTGGTTCGGGTGGAACGGCGGATCGAACCAGAACCAGCGCTCGGTCGGAAACTCCGCCTTCATCTTCACGTCGGCGATCAGGAAGCGGTCCTTGAACGTACGGCCGTGGCTTTCGAGGCCCATCATCGTGCGCATCGGGCTGCGCGAGCCGTCGGCCGCGATCACGTATTGCGCACGCAGCGTCGCGACGCCGTCCGGCGTCTCGATCGTCAGCACCGCATGCTCGGCCGACTGCTCGACGCCCGTCACCTTGTGCTTCCAGCGGATGTCGATGTTCGGCAGCTCGAACGCGCGATCGGCCAGATAGCCTTCGACGTAGTACTGCTGCAGGTTGATGAACGCGGGGCGTGCATGCCCTTCCTCGGGCAGCAGGTCGAATGCGTAAAGCTGTTCGTCCTGCAGGAACACCTTGCCGACGTGCCAGCTCACGCCCTTGTCGACGAAGCGCTCGCCGCAGCCGAGCCGGTCGAAGATCTCGAGCGTGCGCTTCGCGAAGCAGATCGCGCGCGAGCCGGTGGACAGCGTGTCGTCGTCGTCGAGCAGCACGACGGGCACACCCTGCTGCGCGAGGTCGATCGCGGCCGACAGGCCCACCGGGCCCGCGCCGACGACGATCACCGGGTGAACGGCCGCGTCATGCGCGCGCGGACGGTACTCGAACTTCAGCGTCTGGTAATCGATGCTCATGGTCGCCATCCGCGCCTCAACCCTGCCGTGCGCGCGCCGGCGCGCCCGTCATTCCGCCCGTCACCTGCCGGCGCTCCCGCCCGCCTTTCCTGTCAACCGCCACGTCTCGCTCCTTGCTTCCCGTTGATTCGCGAACGGCGCCGTAGAACGACGCCCGAATGCCGCATTTCTTGATCGGCGACAAATCCTGGATTTACGAATAGTAAAACCAATTACGAATAGTGAAATAAACGTAAACCCTAGCCGCCGGTTCGAGGACGGGATAACCATATGAGCGAAACGCCGAGCCGAGCGTGGCGCGCGCTGCTAATATCGAGATACGAGGCGGCCCGTTCGGCCGCCGTTTTTCCTTCTTACGCCGATGATTCCGCCCACCATTCCCGAGCTGGTCGCCCGTGCCGGGCAACTGCCGTATCTGCGGGATCACCTCGCGCTTGCCGAAGGCGGCACCGCGAGCGCGAATCTGCCCGAGCGCACGCTCGGCAGCGCCTACGAACCGATCTACGACGTGACGATGCCCGGCGCGCCGCAATCGACGTCGTTCACCGACGCGATCGAGCGCTACGGCGACGAACTCGGCTTCCAGGCTGTCACGGTCGTCACGGGCGCCGCGCACGATCCGGTCGACTCGGCCGTCGACGACCAGACGCTCGTCGCGATCGACCGCCTGTCGCGCGCGCTGCACGCGATCAACTTCTTCGGCGCGCAGCGCCACGGGCTGCTGTTCCTGCGCGTGCACGAACGGCTGCTCAAGAGCGTGAAGTACGACCACGGCAAGCATTTCTCGTCGGTGCTGCAGCGCTTCGGGCTGCCGACCGAGCGGATCGTGATCGAGCTGCCGGCGGTCGCCGTCGCGCACAAGACCTTCCTCGGCTACCTGACGCGCAGCTACCAGCATCACGGCTTCAAGGTCGCGGACAAGCTGCCCGATCCGGGCCGCATCCTCGCGGTCGAATCGGAGATGGCGCGGCCCGACTACATCAAGATGGATGCGGGCATCGCGTTGCGCGACGGGATGGTCAAGGCGCTCGTCGCGTATGCGCAGCGCGTGCGGATTCCGCTGATCTTCGACGGCGTCGTCGACGAGACGCAGTGCGAGCTGCTGCGCCAGCACGACGTGCGGTTCATGCAGGGGCCCGCGTTCGCGAAGGTCGTGACGGCCTGAACGGATGGGACGGCAGGCGCGCGCGGAGAGCCGCGCGCCGCATGCCGGATGCGGGTGTCGTGCTGCTGCGGGATGGGGCGATCGGGCCGCCTGGCGCGACCCGCTGCCCGACGCCTGCCCGTCGGTGCCGATGGTTAGCGCTTACGCTCGTCCGCCATCGTCGTACTTGGGCAGATCGTCGTCGATCTCGATGCCCGGGAACCGATCCCCATACCAGACGTGCCACGCCGGGCGCAGCCGCGACGGCTCGTCGAGCGTCGCATAATTGATTTCGACCGTTTTCGGCGCGTCGCCAAGCCGGTATTCGAGCTGCGCGCCGCAACGGCCGCAGAAGCGCCGCTCGCCCCACGCGCTCGACGCGTAGACGGTCGGCTCGCCCTGCAGGTATTCGAACGCGTCGATCGGCACCGATGCCGATGCGACGACCGCCGCGCCGGTCGTGCGTTGACAGAGCCGGCAGTGGCAGAAGCCGGCGTCGGTCGGAACGTGGGCGATACGGTAGCGGATCGCGCCGCACGCGCATCCGCCTTCCATCGTTTCTGGGTGGGACATCGCGAACCTCGTCGTCGGGAAGCCGGCGAACGATGATGAGCTCGGTTCGACCGCAGCACAAGAGACGGCGGCAGCGCCGTCATCGGCTCTCACCGACACCGGAGACGAAACCGCTGCGGCGAGACGGCGATAGCCGCGCGCCGCGTTGCTCACGCCGTCTGCCCGAGCCGCTGCGCGAGCGCCTTCAGCTTCGGCCCGACCTGCGTACGGAACACGTCCTCGTCCATCGACGATGCGGGGCCGCTGCAGCTCAGGATCAGCCAGCGCCCCTCGCGCGGCTCGCGAAACGGCACGGCCGCCGCGTTCACGTCCATATGCCACGCGCGAAACGAATAGCAGCAACCGCCCGCCGAGAACTCGGCCACCGCATGCCGTGCGGCGGCGACGAGCGCATCGGCGTCGGCCGCGCCGCCGGCCGCGCGATGCAGTTCCGCATAAAGCGCGCGGCGCACGTCCTCCGGCTGCACGGCCAGGTACGCGCGCCCCATCGAACTCGTCAGCATCGACAGCCGCGAACCGGGCGCGAGCCCGAGCGTCAGCGCGGTCTCGCTGCGGATCGTCTCCAGATAGATCATGTCGAGCCCGTCGCGGCAGCCGAGCGATACGGCCGCGCCGATCTCGCGCGCGAGCGCCTGCATGTGCGGCCGCGCGAGGTCGATCGTCCCCGAGCCCGACAGCAGCGCGTAGCCGAGCGACAGCACGCCGGCGTCGAGCGCATACTTTCCGAGCGTCTCGTCGTAGCGCAGATAGCCGAGCACGGTCAGCGTATAGGCGAGCCGGTTCACGGTCGCCTTCGGCAGCCCCGTGCGCTCCGCGAAGTCGCGGTTGCCGAGCATCGTCTCGCCGGGCCGGAATGCGCGCAGCAGGTCGAGCCCGCGCGCGAGCGCGACGACGAACTTGCGTTCGTCGATCGTGGTTTCGTCGATGGTTGAAAGTGTCATCTGGTGCTACACTGGGTTCGATTTGCAAAACATTGTTCCGCACAGCGGAACTTCAGTCAAGCGATCATTTGGCATGAGCCCGATCAAAGCGGGGACGACCGCAAAGCATGGGGTCTGCGCAAGCGCTGAAGCGCTAACGCGGACCGACAGGAGATGAGACGATGAGTGCTGCAACTTTTCATTGGGACGATCCGCTGCTGCTCGACCAGCAACTGACCGAGGAAGAGCGGATGGTGCGCGACGCCGCGCAGGCTTACGCGCAGGACAAGCTCGCGCCGCGCGTCACCGAAGCGTTCCGCCACGAACGCACCGACGCAGCCATCTTCCGCGAGATGGGCGAAGTCGGCCTGCTCGGCCCGACGATTCCGGAGGAATACGGCGGCCCCGGCCTCAATTACGTGAGCTACGGGCTGATCGCGCGCGAAGTCGAGCGCGTCGATTCGGGCTACCGGTCGATGATGTCCGTGCAGTCGTCGCTCGTGATGGTGCCGATTCACGAATTCGGCTCGGACGCTCAGAAGCAGAAATACCTGCCGAAGCTCGCGACCGGCGAATGGATCGGCTGCTTCGGGCTGACCGAGCCGAACCACGGCTCCGATCCGGGCAGCATGGTCACGCGCGCGAAGAAGGCGCCCGGCGGCTACTCGCTGTCCGGCGCGAAGATGTGGATCACGAATTCGCCGATCGCCGACGTGTTCGTCGTGTGGGCGAAGCTCGAAGAGAACGGCAAGGACGCGATCCGCGGCTTCATCCTCGAGAAGGGCTGGAAAGGCCTGTCCGCGCCCGCGATCCACGGCAAGGTCGGGCTGCGCGCGTCGATCACCGGCGAGATCGTCCTCGACGAGGTGTTCGTACCAGAAGAGAACCTGATGCCGAACGTGAGCGGCCTGCGCGGCCCGTTCACATGCCTGAACTCGGCGCGCTACGGGATCGCATGGGGCGCGCTCGGCGCCGCCGAATCGTGCTGGCACACCGCGCGCCAGTACGTGCTCGACCGCCAGCAGTTCGGCCGGCCGCTCGCCGCGAACCAGTTGATCCAGAAGAAACTCGCCGACATGCAGACCGAAATCACGCTCGGCCTGCAAGGCGTGCTGCGCCTCGGCCGGATGAAGGACGAAGGCACGGCGGCCGTCGAGATCACGTCGATCATGAAGCGCAATTCGTGCGGCAAGTCGCTCGACATCGCGCGGCTCGCGCGCGACATGCTCGGCGGCAACGGCATCTCCGACGAATTCGGCGTCGCGCGCCACCTCGTGAACCTCGAAGTGGTCAACACGTACGAAGGCACGCACGACATCCATGCGCTGATCCTCGGCCGCGCGCAGACGGGCATCCAGGCATTCTTCTGATCGTCCGGATGCGGCGCGCCCGGCAGCGATGCAGCGTACGCGCAAAAAGATACGGCCCGCCCGGCATGACTGCCGGGCGGGCCGTTTTTCATCCGATATCGGATCCGCGGACCGGGCCGCCGGCCCGGTACCGCGTTCACGCGCCGATGCTTACTTGTTCGGCTGCGGCGTGAGGCGCAGATACGGACGCACCGCGTTGAAGCCCTTCGGGAACCGCTTCTTCAGCTCTTCCGGATCCTGCAGCGACGGCACGATCACGACGTCGTCACCATCCTTCCAGTTGCCGGGCGTCGCGACCTTGTAGTTGTCGGTCAGTTGCAGCGAGTCGATCACGCGCAGCACTTCGTCGAAGTTGCGGCCCGTGCTGGCCGGATAGGTGATGGTGAGCCGCACCTTCTTGTTCGGGTCGATCACGAACAGCGAGCGCACCGTCAGCGTTTCGTTCGCGTTCGGATGGATCATGTCGTACAGCTGCGAAACCTTGCGGTCCGCATCGGCAATGATCGGGAAGCCGACGACCGTCGACTGCGTTTCGTTGATGTCGTTGATCCAGCCCTTGTGCGATTCGACGCCGTCGACCGACAGCGCGATCACCTTCACGTTGCGTTTCTCGAATTCGCCCTTCAGCTTCGAGGTCAGCCCGAGTTCAGTCGTGCACACCGGCGTGTAGTCGGCCGGATGGGAGAACAGGACACCCCAGCTGTCGCCGAGCCACTCGTGAAACTTGATGGTGCCCAGGCTCGATTCCTGCTCGAAATCCGGTGCGATGTCGCCAAGACGCAGACTCATGATGTTCCCTCCTCGAACGATGCTGGTTGAAACCGCGCGCCGTATGGCGCGGGACAGCCCATCAGCTTACGGGAAGCAATGGGCCGTGCGAACGATTATTCCGTTTGATATTCATACTTTTTTGTCATTTTTACGCGGTGTTGCGGCAAGACGGCCGGCCACGTGGGAAACTTTTCACCCCGTTTGACGCTCTGCTGATAATTACAAATCGTTTACCATGCGGTCTTGCACGCCGCCGTACGTCTTCCCGGCTCGCCAGCAGGCAGGCGTTTCGCTACGATGTGAACCTGCAGCATGACAGCACGAAGGGAGTTGCAATGTCGGAAATCAACAAGGAGAAACTGATGTCGGATATCAAAACCGTTCTCGCGGACGCCGAAGACCTGCTCAAGCAAGCCGCCAGCAGCACGGGCGACCGTGCGGCCGAGTTGCGCGAGAAAGCCATGTCGCGCCTGAAGCAGGCCAAGGACAAGGCCGCCGACGTCCAGGTCGTGGTCGTCGAGAAAGGCAAGAAGGCCGCTCGCGCGACCGACGATTACGTGCACGAGCATCCGTGGACGTCGATCGGCGTTGCAGCCGGCGTCGGCGTGCTGATCGGTCTGCTGATCAACCGCAAGTAACGCGCGCTGCGCCGTTCCGTCCCGTGGGCCGCGTCGCGCGGCCCGCGGGCGTCGAAGCCGACCGGCGGTTGCCGCCGGCCGGCTTTGTCCTAGCTGCTCACTGCACGCGCAAGCACCTCACCCATGACGACAGACACCACCTCGCAGCCATCCGGCCAAGGACCGCTGCGCCGCCTCGTCGGCTCCGCGATCGGGCTTCTGCAAACGCGCCTCGAACTGGTGGGCATCGAGCTTGCCGAAGAGAAGGAACGCCTGATGGGCGTGCTGTTCCTCGGGCTCGCCGCAATGATGCTCGCGACGATGGCGCTCGTGAGCCTGACCGTGCTCGTCGCGATCGCGTTCTGGGATACCTATCGCTGGCAATCGCTCGCAGCGATCACCGCGCTGTATGCCGCAGGCGGCATCGTGTGCGCGCTGAAGGCGCGCTCGGGCCTGCGCGATGCGCCGACCGTGTTCGAGGCGACGCTCGCCGAACTCGATAAAGACCGCGAACTGTTCCGCGGCAAGCCGTGAACGCAGTCGTGTTCCCCCTTCCCACCTACTTCGCCGACGCGCCATGAGCCAGAACGTCACGGGCAATGCACACCGCCCCCATTCGTCGCGATCGAACTGGAGCGCGTCGCAGCATCGCGCGCTCCGCAAGGAATTGCTGATCCTGCGATCCGAAGTCGAGAGGCTCGAACTCGCGGCGGCCGCCGGCGAAATGCGCCAGGCCGTCACGCGCTTCAGCTGGCTCAAGGTATTCATCCCCGGCCTTTCCGGCAGCAAGTTCAGCCAGTCCGCAAAAAACCTGAACGCGAGCCTCGGCCACCTCGTCAACCAGTATCCGATGCTGAGTTCGCTCGCATCGCTCGTGCTGGCGAAACCCGTTCGCTCGCTGCTGCGCGCGAGCGCCGGCCCCGCGCTGAAGTGGGGCACGCTCGGCTTCGCCGCATGGGAGGTCTACCGGATCTGGAAGCAGTCGCGCGACGAGCGCGAGCTCGACGCACACGACGACTGATACTCGGCGACCTGCGCGCACGGCCATGCACCGTTGCGCGCCCTTCGTGCGAATTCAACGCACGCCCCAGCAAGCAGCACCCTGTTCGTCGGCGCCATCCCTTCGCGCATTGCCCTTCGTCCCGTCCGAACGCAGCGTGAAGGCGCCGCACGCATCGTCGTGCATCGGGCCCGTGTCGAGCGGGCTTGCTTCCAGCTCGTAGGTTACCGGCGAGTCGTCGCCGTCCGGCCGCCTGAGCGCCAATCGATAAACGGCCCGCCCGTCCGGCGGCGCCTGCGCGAGCGCGTCCGGCAATGCCGGCGGCGGTGCGCCGTCCAGCGTTTCGAGATATTGGGCTGCCCGATACAGCGCGGACACCGCCGACGCGCGGTGAACGCGCACGACATGCTCGCGATACGACGGGATGCCCCATCCGGCCAGCACCGCGACGATCGCGAGCACGATCATCAGCTCGAGCAGCGTGAATCCCGCCGATCGGTACACGGACGCGCGACCGTTCATCGAAGCCCCGCCGCGACGCGCCGCCAGCGCAGCGCGACGATGCGTCCGTCACGTATTGCGACCTGGTGTTGCAGCCAGACGGCACTCGACGCATGCGCGCCGACGCCACGCGCGGTAACGACGTAAGCGCGGCCACCGGCCGGCCCTGCCCCGCGCCACGCCTCGATCAGGCATCGCGGCGGCTGTGCGGCCATCGGCCATCCGGCGAACGGCGCGAACGCTTCGGCGGCCGCCATCGCCGGCATGCGCCGCCACGCGTCGGGCTCCGTGTGCGATTCGCCTTCGTTCACGTAGGGCGCCGAACCGCGAAGCAATCGCGCAGTACATGCCGCAAGCGCGGCATCGGCCGCATGGAATGCGATCAGCCGATCAGACAATGCACGCGTGCGGCGCGATTCCGTCAGCGCGGCTTCGAACCACGTGCCTGTCAGTGCTGCAACGGCGGCACCAACCGCGATCACTGCGGGCAATGCAAGGCCCGCGTCGCGACGCCAATCGCGACCGGCTGACCGGAAACGTATGCGCGGCTCGCGCCGGTTCGTTGCCACGGCTCCCGTGCGCACGCCCTGTCGCAGTTCGTCACCGTTCGCCACAATGTGTCCGGGCAGGTTGCCTGCCGCAACACATCGCGATATCTCCCGCGCGTACCTTCCTGCTTCGCTCATCGCAACACCTCGCGTGCGTGCGTTGCGTCGCGCAACGTATCGTCGAATGCGATCGCTGCATTCCTCAACGCGACGACACGATGCAGCGTCAAACGTGCACGGCCGTCCTGTGCAACCGCAGCTCGACCGTCGCAGTCGACGTGGCGGGCCGGCTCGCGCATCGGTTCGCCGCGTGCCCGCACGCAGACATGCACGGCCACGACATCGCGCCAGTCGTCGACACGCATCGCATCGGCATCGACGAACTGCATGCCTCCGCGACGAAGATAGCGCGCACGCAACTGATCGATGCCCGACACGACCGGCTGTGGCGTGCCTGGACGGCCGTTTCCTTCGCAGTACAGTTCGGGCTCGCCGGTCGACGGACTGACGTGCGCATCGAAGCGGTTCTCCACCGGTGCCCGTTCGCCGGACACGCCGACACCCTGCCCGAGACAATCCGACACCTGGCCGCTCGCCGTCGGCCACGTCGACACGGCATCGCCGACATATCGGATCAGCAGTGCGTCCGACGAAGCGCTCGCAGGCTCGCACCGTACCTGCGCACCGTCGCCGCGCACGCGCGCCATCGAACAGCCGAATACCGGCGGCAACGATGACGCGCGTTCTGCATCGAGCGGCCGGAATCCTGCCATCTGGAGCTGCTGGCCGATCAGCATCAGCGCGGTGCCGGCTGCATCGCGCATCCGGAACCCGTCTTCCGCGCGCCGCTGCGCAACGCGCTGCGCGTGGTACAGCGCACCGGCCGCCGCGAGCACGAGGAGGCCGACGGTCATCGCGATCAGCACTTCGAGCAGCGTATGCGCACGCATGCGGCGATCAGCGTTCATCTGCACCAGCCTCCCGAAACGGAATCCGGACGCAAGACGGCGGCTGCGCCGGCGCACCTGCAACTTCGCATCGCGGCGAAACCGCTGCATTGCCGCCTCTCCAGCCGACAATCGCGTACCGGACGCCGGCCGGCCCGTCGTCGAGCGTCATCGCACCGCCGGGCAACGATGCAGCCGCCAGCGCCGCGAGACCGTCGTCGGCTCCTGCGCCGGCGCGCGGGCCCTCGATACGCGCATCGGCCAGCCACAGCGCGCGTTCACGCCAGATCGTCGCCCGCTGCGTGTGCGCCATCGCGAGCTGGCTGCCGGCCACCGCCAGCATCACGGTCGCGAGCAGCGCGACGGCCAGCATCGCCTCGATCAGCGACGTGCCGTGCATTGCGTTGCGCATGGTCATCACGCCGCGTCGCAACGGCCGGCGACAACGCGCGCGCGGCCGCCCGCCGCAATCCGCACGCAACGCGAAGCGCGTGCGTCGTCGGCTCCGGACGGGTCGCGGCGCGGACGCAATTCGAAACGCCGGATTCCGCCGATCGCCTGGCCGACCGGCGGCGCGAAAGCCAGATCGTGCGCGGCGCCCGCGACGGCCACTTCGGCATCGCGCGGATAGCGCCGCAGCACGCGCGACTGCCCGTCGAATTGCCCGCTGACGAGCCAGTCGCACGACCATTCGGCCGGATCGCACCGCTCGCCGGCACGCAGGCAAACACCGTCGCCCCCGGCCCGGCACAGCGTGACGCGCACGCCGAGACGCGTCGCCTCGGTACGCGCAAACGACAGCGCCCCGAGCAACGCAAGCGAGCGCGCATCCACGCGTTCGCGCATGCGCCATTGGTCGAACGCGGGTGCCGCATAGAGTGCAAGCCCGGCCGCCAGCGCGATAACGACCATCAGCTCGACGAGCGTGAACCCGCCCGAGCGTCGCACCACGCTTTTCAAGGATGGATAACGCAGTCCCATCGCAGTCGTCCTCCGCCAAGGTGATGCGACGACTGTAGCGACACGTGCGGACGCACGCCATTTGCCGAACGGCCGACTGGCGACATGCGATCGCGACCGACACAATCGGCGCGAACTGAACCAACGGAGAAGATGATGAACGGACGCAGCGCGTCAGCGCTTACGCGGGGTCTTGGCGGGAGAGGCGCGACGGAACTCTTCGATCACGTCGGCAAATTCAGAAACGTCCTCGAACCGGCGATACACCGATGCGAAGCGGACATAGGCAATCGTATCGAGGCCGCGCAACTCGTTCATCACGAGTTCGCCGAGCTTCTCGCTACGCACTTCACGCTCGCCTGTCGCGAGCAGTTGATATTCGATGCGAGCGACCGCCGCATCGATCGCGTCGGCGGCAACCGGCCGCTTGCGCAGCGCGAGTTGCATGCTGGCGACGATCTTGCGGCGGTCGAATTCCGTGCGGCTGCCGTCCTTCTTCACGACGAACGGCAGGGACAGCTCGACCCGCTCGTACGTCGTGAAGCGCTTGTCGCAAGCCGAGCAGCGACGGCGCCGCCGAATCGCAGCGCCATCTTCGGACACGCGCGAATCAACGACCTGCGTGTCGTCATGCCGGCAGAACGGGCAGCGCATCGTCGATCAGCGATAGACCGGGAAACGCTTGGTCAGCTCGGCGACCTGCGCACGCACGCGCTCGATCGTCGCTGCATCTTCCGGGTTCTCCAGCACGTCGGCGATCAGGTTGCCCACCTGCTCCGCTTCCGCCGGCCCGAAGCCGCGCGTCGTCATCGCCGGCGAACCCAGGCGCACGCCACTCGTCACGAACGGCTTTTCCGGGTCGTTCGGGATCGCGTTCTTGTTCACCGTGATGTGCGCCGCGCCGAGCGCCGCTTCCGCAGCCTTACCCGTGATGTTCTTCGCACGCAGGTCGACCAGCATCACGTGGCTTTCCGTGCGGCCCGACACGATCCGCAGCCCGCGCTTCACCAGCGTTTCAGCCAGCACGCGCGCGTTCTCGACCACCTTTTCCTGGTACGCCTTGAACTCCGGCGACAGCGCTTCCTTGAACGCCACCGCCTTCGCCGCGATCACGTGCATCAGCGGGCCGCCCTGGATGCCCGGGAAGATCGCCGAGTTGATCGGCTTCTCGTACTCGGACTTCATCAGGATCACGCCGCCGCGCGGGCCGCGCAGGCTCTTGTGCGTCGTCGTCGTGAC
Organism: Burkholderia sp. MS455; assembly: GCF_016899445.1. NCBI lineage: Bacteria > Pseudomonadati > Pseudomonadota > Betaproteobacteria > Burkholderiales > Burkholderiaceae > Burkholderia > Burkholderia sp. MS455. The sequence goes on along the minus strand of NZ_CP041779.1, from coordinate 795,413 downwards.
GAAATCGGCGTGCGGCACCGGGTTCGGGTACACGCCGGCCGCGATCAGGCCCGCGTAGTGCGCCATGTCGACCATCAGGTACGCGCCCACCGACTTCGCGATCTTCGCCAGGCGTTCGAAATCGATCTTCAGCGAGAACGCCGACGCGCCCGCGATGATCAGCTTCGGCTTGTGTTCCTGCGCGAGCTTCTCGGCCGCTTCGTAGTCGATGTCTTCGTTCTCGTTCAGGCCGTAGCTCACCACGTTGAACCACTTGCCCGACATGTTCACCGGCGAGCCGTGCGTCAAGTGGCCGCCGTGCGCGAGGCTCATGCCCATGATCGTGTCGCCCGGCTTGAGCATCGCGAAGAACACGCCCTGGTTCGCCTGCGAACCCGAGTTCGGCTGCACGTTCGCCGCTTCCGCGCCGAACAGTTGCTTCACGCGGTCGATCGCCAGCTGCTCGACCACGTCGACGTACTCGCAGCCGCCGTAGTAGCGCTTGCCCGGATAACCTTCCGCGTACTTGTTCGTGAGCTGCGAGCCCTGCGCGGCCATCACGGCCGGGCTCGTGTAGTTTTCCGACGCGATCAGCTCGATGTGATCTTCCTGGCGGCGGTTTTCATGCTCGATCGCTGCAAAGACTTCGGGATCGACGTTCGCGATGGTGCTTTGGGCTCTGTCAAACATACGGTTTCCGTTAAGTGTGTACAGGTTGACCGGGGTGGCCGAGTACGGTGCGCTGCTGGCGGGACCAGCTCGACGTGGCGGAAGAATCCGGATGACGCGAGGCAGGACAGCCACCGGCGATGCACGCGACGGCGCACAACGGCTGCCCAGGCGAACGGCAAAAACGGCGCCCCGCGCTTCACGGTGGGATGCTCCACCTTGAACCCGAAGGGTTCTATCGCCAGTCACGCAGGGGTGATGAGCGCGTTAGTGTATTGGATGCGTCATGAATAGGCAACCGCACGGCAGCGCGCCGGGAGCAATTGGGGCCAGACTCTACGCGCCCGTGCCGAAACGCTTTGCCGCCTTGCCGCGGTGCGGCAATCTCAGTAGGCTTGCGGGATATCACCCGCTACTTTGTTATCGACCAGGAGCAGCAATGATCGTGTTCGTCACAGGCGCGTCCGCCGGCTTCGGCGCCGCCATCGCCCGTGCCTTCGTCAAAGGAGGCCACCACGTCGTCGCGACCGCGCGTCGCAAGGATCGTCTCGACGCGCTCGCCGCCGAGCTCGGCGATGCGCTTCTGCCGCTCGAGCTCGACGTGCGCGACCGCGCGGCCGTCGAAGCCGTGCCGGCCGCCCTTCCCGCCGAATTCGCGGCACTCGACGTGCTCGTCAACAACGCCGGCCTCGCGCTTGGCGTCGAGCCGGCCCACAAGGCCAGCCTCGACGAATGGCAGACCATGATCGACACGAACTGCTCGGGCCTGGTGACCGTCACGCACGCGCTGCTGCCCGGCATGATCGAGCGCGGCCGCGGCCATATCTTCAATCTCGGTTCGGTTGCCGGAACCTATCCGTATCCGGGCGGGAACGTATACGGCGCAACCAAGGCTTTTGTCCGACAATTCAGCCTGAACCTGCGCGCCGACCTGATCGGCACGCCGTTGCGCGTGACCGACATCGAGCCGGGCCTGTGCGGCGGCACGGAATTCTCGAACGTCCGCTTTCGCGGCGACGACGCGAAGGCGGCGAACGTGTACCAGAACGTCCAGCCGCTCACGTCCGAGGACATCGCCGACACGATCTACTGGATCGCGACGCGCCCGGCACACGTGAACATCAACACGATCGAGATGATGCCGGTCGCCCAGGCACCGGCCGGCCTCACGATCCATCGCGGCTGACCCATCGCGCGCAGCCGCGGCCGGCCTCCGGCCGGCCCGCGGTGTGCCGCGTCGTACTACATTCCGTTACGAAACGGTTACGAATCCGGTTCCTGCGTTCCGGTAGAATGCGCGCCATGACTCAGCCTACCCGCTCCCCGGAAGGGCGTTCCGGCTTTACCTGGCCGGTGCGCGTGTACTACGAGGATACCGATGCAGGCGGCATCGTCTTCTATGCCAACTACCTGAAGTTCTTCGAGCGCGCCCGCACCGAGTGGCTTCGCGCATGCGGCATCGACCAGCGTCGGCTCGCCGACGATACCGGCGCGATCTTCATCGTCCGCAGCACGTCGCTCGACTACCGCGCACCGGCGCGACTCGACGACACGCTGGCGATCACGAGCCGGCCCGGACGCATCGGCCGCGCATCGGTGGAATTCACGCAGGAAGCCTGGTGTGGCGACACGCTGCTCGTGGCCGGACATATCCGCCTCGGCTGCGTCGACCGTAACGGTATCCGGCCCGCGGCCATCCCGCCGGCCGTGCTCGACGCGCTGCAACGCGGGCCCGTCATCGACGCCGGGCAGACTGTATTGTCAACGAAGCTCGCATGAGCGCCGTTTAGACAAAGCCTATGAACTTGCCTTCCTGATTCGATACTAAGCAAGGTTCGGCGCCAGGCTTGGCCGGCGCGCCGCGCCGCACGCATACCGGGCGCCCCGAAGGGACGTTACTCAAACCTCTATGAACACTTCTCAAGACCTGTCGATCATTTCCCTCGTCCTCAACGCGAGCGTGCTGGCCCAGGCCGTGATGGGGCTGCTGCTGCTGCTGTCGCTGATGTCGTGGACCTTCATCTTCCGCAAGTGGTTTGCGATCCGCCGCGCACGCGCGCAGACCGAACGCTTCGAGAGGGATTTCTGGTCGGGCGGCGACCTGCAGGCGCTGTACCAGAGTGCGGCCAACAACCGCCACACGATCGGCGCGCTCGAGCGGATCTTCGAATCGGGTATGCGCGAATTCCTGAAGGCGAAGGAAAAGCGCCTCAGCGATCCGGGCCTCGTGCTCGACGGTGCACGCCGCGCAATGCGCGCGTCGTTCCAGCGTGAAATGGACGTGCTCGAAGCGAACCTCGCGTTCCTCGCATCGGTCGGTTCGGTCAGCCCGTACATCGGCCTGTTCGGCACGGTCTGGGGGATCATGAACTCCTTCCGCGGCCTCGCGAACGTGCAGCAGGCCACGCTCGCGAACGTCGCGCCGGGCATCGCCGAGGCGCTCGTCGCGACCGCGATCGGCCTGTTCGCCGCGATTCCGGCGGTGGTCGCGTACAACCGCTACGCGCACGACATCGACCGCCTCGCGATCCGCTTCGAGACCTTCATCGAAGAGTTCTCGAACATCCTGCAGCGTCAGGCCCAGTAAGGAGCTCGCCATGGCAGGAAGTCCCATCCGATCCAGCATGCGCGGCGGCCGCTCGCGCCGCGCAATGGCCGACATCAACGTCGTGCCGTACATCGACGTGATGCTGGTGCTGCTCGTGATCTTCATGGTCACCGCACCGCTCGTCGCCCCGTCGATCATCAACCTGCCGACCGTCGGCAATGCCGCGCCGCAGGAGCAGACGCCGCCCGTCGTCGTCAACATCAAGGCCGACCGCACGATGAGCGTCAAGTACAAGGGCGACTCGGGCGCGACCCAGGAAGACACGATGACGAAGGCCGAGCTCGACAGCTTCATCTCGGCCCGTCAAGCCGATCATCCCGACCAGCCGGTCGTGATCGCGGCCGACAAGACCGTGCAGTACGATGCGGTCATGACCGTGATGTCGGATCTGAAGGCGCGCGGCGTCAAGCGCGTCGGCCTCCTCGTCAAATCGCAATGAACCGGCAGCAATCCCTGCGCAGCACCGGCTATCCGCCTCGGCCGCCTCGCGAGCGCGGCACCTGGCGTGCATTCGCGCTCGCCGCGCTGATGCACGTGCTGCTCGCGCTGTTTCTCTATCACGGCGTGCAGTGGCAGAACAGCACGCCGGCCGGCGCCGAAGCCGAGCTGTGGACCGAAGTGCCCGACGTCGCCGCGCCGCGGCCTGTCGTGACGCCGCCCGCGAAGGTCGCGCCGCCCCCTCCCCCGGTGCGTGACGAACAGGCCGACATCGCGCTGCAGCAGAAGAAGCGGCAGCAGGAAGCAGCCGCGCGCGAAGCGCTGCTCGAGCAGCAGCGCCGCGCGCAGCAACTGAAGGCCCAGCAGGAAGAGGACGCCCGGCGCGCGCAACTTGCGGCGCAGCAGGCTGCCGCGCTCGCCGCGCAGAAGGCCGCGGAACGCGACAGGCAGAAGCAGGCCGACAAGCTCAAGCAACAGCAGCTCGCCGAGCAGCAGAAGCTCGAACAGCAGAAACTCCAGCAGCAAAAGCAGGCGCAGCTCGAAGCGCAGCAAGCGGCGAAGGCGAAGTCCGACGCGGCCGCGAAGGCGAAGGCGGAAGCCCAGGCCAAGGCGAAGGCCGAAGCCACGGCGCGCGCAAAGGCCGATGCGGCGGCGAAGGCGAAGCTCGACCGCGAACGCAGCGCGCGTCTTGCGCAGATGCAGGGCCTGTCCGGTGCCGGCGAAGGCGGCGGCGAAGGCCTCGCGAAGAGCGGCACGGGCACGGGCTCCGGCGGCAATGCCGCATCGCCCGGCTATGCCGACAAGGTGCGCCGCCGCGTCAAGCCGAACATCGTTTGGGGCGGCGAGCGAGCAGGCCTGACCACCGTCGTCAAGATTCGGTGCACGCCGTCCGGTGACGTATTGAGCGCATCGGTCTCCCGCTCCAGCGGGAATTCGGGGTGGGATCAAGCCGTGGTCAATGCGATCCAGGCATCGGTCCCGTTGCCGCCCGATTCTAACGGTCGTACCCCGTCGGACATTACGATTACCTTCAAGGCGGCGGAGTGAAAGGAAATACGCTTACACTCCGGGCGTCGCTGTCGGACGGGAACGAATCGGGTATTTTTACTGTCTCTCTGCGGTTGCGCAGCGATCCAAGTCATACGGGAAGCAAGAAGCATGAGTTTGATGACAAAACTAGGTTTCAGGGCACTCGTGGCCTCGTGTCTGATTGCGGCGGGCAGCGCCGCTAACGCCCAGGTCAACGTGCTGATCACCGGTGTCGGTTCGACCCAGTTCCCCATTGCCACAGCGAATTTCGCGAATGAGGCAGGCCTGCCGCAGCAGGTCACGTCGATCGTCCGCGCCGACCTCGCCCGCAGCGGCAAATTCACCAACATCGACGCGGGCAGCACGCCCGTGCCCGAGACCGCCTCGGTCGATCTCGGCGCATGGAAGGCCAAGGGCGCGAATGCGTTCGTCGCCGGCAGCGTGAACCGCGACGCGAACGGCCAGTACAAGGTCAACTTCATCCTGTACGACACCGTGAAGCAGCAAAGCCTCGGCGGCCTGTCGCTGACGGCCACCGACACCACGCTGCGCACGGCCGGCCACAAGATTGCCGACTACATCTACCAGAAGCTGCTCGGCGTGCGCGGCGTGTTCGCCACGCGCCTGTCGTACGTGATCAAGACCGGTAATCGCTACCAGCTGCAGATCTCGGATTCGGACGGCCAGAACGCGCGCATCGCACTGTCGAGCACCGAGCCGATCATCTCGCCGGCCTGGTCGCCGAGCGGCACGAAGGTCGCGTACGTGTCGTTCGAGCGCAAGAAGCCGATCGTCTACATCCATGACCTGCCGACCGGCCGCCGCTACATGGTCTCGGACCAGAAGGGCAACAACAGCGCACCGGCATGGTCGCCGGACAGCAACACGCTCGCCGTCGCGCTGTCGCTGACGGGCAATACGCAAATCTATACGGTCAATGCGAACGGCGGCGGCCTGCGCCGTCTCACGCAGAGCAGCTCGATCGACACCGAGCCGTACTACTCGCCGGACGGCCGCTGGATCTACTTCACGAGCGATCGCGGCGGCGCGCCGCAGATCTACCGGATGCCGGCACAGGGCGAAAGCGCCGGTGCCGCGCAGCGCGTGACCTTTACCGGCAGCTACAACACGAGCCCGCGTGTGAGCCCGGACGGCAAGCTGCTCGCCTACATCTCCCGCACCGGTGGGGGCTTCAAGCTGTACGTTCAGGATCTGCAATCCGGAGCGGCGAACGCCATCACGAATACGAATCACGACGAATCGCCGAGCTTCGCGGCAAACGGCCAGTACCTTCTGTACGCTACCCAGTCGGGTGGTCGCAACGTTCTGGCTGCAGTGCCCTCCGACGGCAGCGCGCCGCCACAGATCCTGTCCGTCCAGGGCGGCTCCGTTCGTGAGCCGTCCTGGGGGCCCTTCATGCAATGACCACAAGGAGAGTAACCATGATGTCGAATAAAGCTCGTCTGGCTCTGGCCGTGATGATGATCAGCGCGCTCGCAGCGTGCAAATCGGGCGTGAAGCTCGACGACAAGGCAAACGCGGGTGCAGTCAGCACGCAACCGAGCGCCGACAACGTCGCGCAAGTGAACGTCGATCCGCTGAACGACCCGAACAGCCCGCTCGCGAAGCGCAGCATCTACTTCGACTTCGACAGCTATTCGGTGAAGGACGAGTACCAGCCGCTGATGCAGCAGCACGCTCAGTACCTGAAGAGCCATCCGCAGCGCCACGTGCTGATCCAGGGCAACACCGACGAACGCGGCACGAGCGAGTACAACCTCGCGCTGGGCCAGAAGCGTGCGGAAGCCGTCCGCCGCGCGATGGCGCTGCTCGGCGTGAACGATTCGCAGATGGAAGCCGTGAGCCTCGGCAAGGAAAAGCCGCAGGCAACGGGTCACGACGAAGCGTCGTGGGCGCAGAACCGTCGCGCCGACCTCGTCTACCAACAGTAAGTAACGGAAGAATCGCCGTATGACGCATCGTGTATCCTGGCTGCGCGTTGCCGCAGCATTCTGCGTCGCCGGCGCGGCGTGGTCGGCCGCGCCGGCGCACGCCGGCGTGTTCGACGACAACGAAGCACGCCGCGCCGTGCTCGAGCTGCGCAGCAAGACCGACAACCTGGCGAGCCAGTTGTCCGCCGCCCAGCGTACGATCCTCGATCAATCCGGCCGTCTCGACCAGCTGAACCAGCAGGTCGCGACGCTGCGCGGCGAGAACGAGGACCTGACGAACCGGCTGACGACGCTCGAGCGGCAGCAGAAGGAGTACTACCAGGATCTCGACGCGCGGCTCAAGAAGTTCGAGCCGCAGCAGGCGACGATCGACGGTGTCGAAGGCACCGTGCAGCCGGGTGAAACGGATGCGCTCAACGCGGCGCAGCAGCAGTTCCGCAACGGCAACTTCAAGGCGGCGGCGGCATCGTTCCGCAGCTTCATCGCGAAGTATCCGCAGAGCCCCCACCAGCCGACCGCGCAGTACTGGCTCGGCAACGCGCAATACGCGCTGCGCGACTACCGCGGTTCGACGGCGACGTGGCAAGGGATCGTCAGCAAGTACCCGCAACACCCGCGAGCGGCCGACGCTCTCGTGGCGATCGGTACGAACCAGCTCGAACAAGGCCAGAAGGCGGCCGCGAAGAAGACGTTCGAGCAGGTGGTGTCGCAGTACGCCGGGTCGAACGCGGCGCAGACGGCGCAGGGCAAGCTCGAAACGATCAAATAATTATCGTGGCGGATTGTTGACTCACCGAAAATCCGTCGCTATAATCTTTTGCTCTTTGGGTCGCAAGCAAGCCGCATCAGCTACAGCCTGAAGCCGTTTTCTCGTTCTCGAGCAGTTTTTGAGGACGTGGGGTGGTAACTCAGTTGGTTAGAGTATCTGACTTTTAATCAGAGAGTCGAGGGTTCGAGTCCCTCCCACCCTACCATCTATCTTTTCGATAGTTGCAATTAAAGCCTCCCGCGCGGAGGCTTTTTTGCGTCTGCCTCTTGCCGTGTCGGGCTCGAATTCTCTACTTCGTATCCGATTGTGTACGCAAGCATCCGGCATCCTCGCCCACCGTCGCCCCGGCGCATACAACCGCATAATCCCCGCTCGCAAGTCAGCGCACGCTCACGTCGCGCAGCACCGCACCGTATCCCGCGTACAGATTGCCTTCACGCAACAACTGCCGCTGCGCGAGTTGTCGATGCACGACCGGCAGGTTATGGAACGGCATCCGCGTGTACAGGTGATGTTCGATATGGAAATGGATCGCGTGCGGACCGAACAGGAACGTCTGCCACGAACGCCGGACGATCGTGCGCGCGTTGCGGCTCTGGTCCTCGCAAGCCGGCAGCCCCGCGTGCTCGAAGATCGCGCGCACCTGCCCGGCGAGCGGCAACAGCGTGACGGACGGCACGATCCACAACCCGATGTACAGCAGCGGATGTCCGGCCAGCACGAGCGCGCCGAACAGCAAGCCGTTGCCGGCCAGCATCGACGCGACTTCCCATGCCGCATACGCACGCGATTTCCCGACCTTCGGCAACGCGTGCGCAAACTCCCCGCGCGCGAGCTTCACGACGCTCGTCACGTAGCCGATCCCGCATGCATACGCGAGCAGGCGGCCGATCAGCCGGCCGCGCGTCACCGGATAGTCGTGCACGCCGAACAGCAGCGCGACGGGATCGTCCGACTGCATCGGCGCGCGATGGTGCTTCAGATGGCCCGCACGATACGTGCGCAGCGATAGCCACAGCGGACCGGCTGCGAACAACTGACCCAGTACGTCGTTGACGCGCCGGTTCCGTGCCAGCAACCCGTGCGCGCTTTCGTGCATCATGACCGCGAGCGCAAGCTGGCTGCGCGCGATCACGATCGCCGCGAATGCGTATACGAGCGGATGCGGGAACGCGATCGCCATCGCGAACGCCCCGGCAATCATCAGCCAGTCGCCTGCCAGCGCCGCGCCGACACGCGGCGCGCTCACGCGAAACAGCGCGGGATCGGGCACAAACGACGCAAGCCCGGCGTTCGGCTCGGCGTGATGAACCTGGGCATCCGTCACGCGAGCCTCCTGCGCAGCGAACGCCGTTCGACCCACAGCGTGCCGACCATCGCGAGCGCGACACCGCCTAATACGTCAGCGACCTTATGCTGCTTGAGTGTGAGCGTCGATGCACAGATCAGCAGACCGATCGCTGTCGCAGCGAGCCGGCTCCGGCTCCGGTCCGTCAGCATCCGGCACGCGAGACACGTCACCGCGACATGCAGGCTCGGAAAACCGTTGGCCGCGAGATCGAGCTGCCACATGCGCGCGAGACGGTCGCGCACGAACGTATTGCCGATCTCCGCGACGTCGGGCCGCGGCACGGCTTCCGGAAACAGCAGGAAACAGACGACACCGAGCACGAACGCGATCAGCACGGCCTCCTTGAACGCGGCGAACGCAGGCGGCCGCGCATATGCGGCCAGCGCAATCACGAACGGAAAGAAGCCGACATAGACGAACCACGACCATGCGATGAACGGAATCCGCGCGTCGATCGGCGTGGCGAACACGTAGCGCGGCGTGACGCTGCGCTCCAGCAGAAAGAAGATCGCGAGGCCCACGGCCATGCCGAACGTCGCGGCCAGCATCTGCCGGATATCGGGTCGGCAATCGTCACGCAGCAGCATCGTGTTCATCGCGGCGCCGGCGCTTCGCATCGGGGATTCGCATCGGCCGTCCGTGCATGCGGCCGCAGCGCGAGGAGGTGCGACGTCCACGCATCCACGCGCGCACGCGCATGCTCGCGGCCGGCGATCGTTCCCGCTCGCGTACCCGGATTGCGCATCAGGTCCGCTGCGGCCTGCCCGACCTCCTGCCGAAACGCGGCCGCATCGCCGCGCCACGTGACGATGCGATGCACGAGTTGCAGCCGTGCCGCGCGCGCGGCATTGCTCGCCTGCTCGGGCTGATCGGTCAGCACGAGCAGGATCGGGCGGCGATATACGCGCGCAATCGAAAGCGCGGCCATTCCGGGTGCGGACACGATCAGCGGCGCGTGCGCGGCACGCATCGCCCAGTCGGTATCGACACCGGTCCAGCCGTCGCGCCCGGCGTAACCCTCACCCACGCGGTGCGCGGCGAGCCCCGCGTCGCGCATGCCGGCCGACAGCGCATCGGCGAGCGCGACATCGCGAAAATGCGGATTCAGATAAACGGCGGCGGCGGCCGGCTCCGAAGCCGGCAGTTTGGCGACGACCGGCACCGGCGTCGGCAACCGGCAATGCCCGCGCGATCGCTGCGCAGCGTCGGCCGCCTCGTATGCAAAGTCGTGTTCGATGCAGCACAGTGCCGAATCGATCTGCCAGTCGACGATCCGCGCAAATGCGCGCGCCAGCGCGCGCGGCAGCCGCGCGTCGAAATTCGCCGTCAGCGCACGGCGCAGACTGCCGCCGTACACGTGAACGATGCGGCGCCGCCAGCCCGGCATCGCGCCCATGAACAGCAGCGCCGGATGAAACGAGTCGTTGATCACGAGGTCGGCATCGCGAACGATCGCACGCAGCCGCGCGATGTCGCGCAGCATGCGCGTCGGCCTGAACATGTAATGCGCGACGTTGCGATCGGTCGCATCGCGCAGCATGTTCTGCCGCGCGTCGAACTGAACCGCGTAGTGGCGGGACAGCACGGGAGCGTCGATGCCGAACGCGGACAGGAATGCCCGCCCCGCATCGGACGTCGTCAGCACGTCGACCTGCGCGCCGGCCGTGCGCAACGCATGGACGAGCAGTTGTGCGCGCATCAGGTGGCCGCGCGCGTCGGCCGTCGCGAGATAGACGATCCGCGGCATCATGCGCGCGGGCGAAGCGACTGGATCCAGCCGGCCGCGTACATCGCCAGCGCCCCCGTCACGCCGAAACCGGCGTCGATCGCGCGGATCTCGTCCAGCAGCGCGGCGAGATGCGCCGCCTCGGACGGCGCGACGAGACGGCGCAGCGTGTCCGAACAGAGCCGGACGTGCCGCGTCTCGTCGGCGAGCACGCGCGCGAGCAGCGGATACAGCGGATGCGCGTCGCCGATCGTCGCGCAGTGGCGCGCCAGCACGCGCATCGCCATCTGTTCCGCGCACAGGCCCGTCGCATAGGCCGGCACAAGCACGCCTTGCGCGAAATGCGGTGCGTAGCGCTGCGCGAGCCGGCGCCATCGCATGATCTTGCGCCGGCTCAGCCAATCGGGTTCGTGTGGTTTCGTCGACGGCGCCACGCCGCGCATGCGCAGCGCATCGGCAAACGCGGCCGCGTGGCGGCGCTCGTCCGCGAGATGCTGCTCGATCCGCGGCGCGAGCCAGTCCGGCGGCTGTCCGGCCCAGTCCTCGTGCAACGCGCACTCGGTCGCTTCTTCGCCGATCAGGTACATGCGCAGCATCCAGCGCTCGCCATGCGTGCTGCGATGAAGCTGCCGGATCGCCGCCCGCTTGATGCGATCGACGAGATACGCACGTACCCGCGCCGCGCCGCGCGGCACGGGCGCATCGAGACAGTCGAAGCGCTCGCCGTGCGTCGCCTGCGGCGATGCGGGCAGTTCGCCTGCCGCGGTCATGCCGGCACGCCCCGTGCGGACGCGGATTTCGTCGCGGATGTCGCAGCGGCAGCCGGATCGCGACGCCAGCCGAGAATCAGGCCGACGAAGCTTTCCTGCATGAACGCATGCGCGGACGCGGACGCGCCCGCGAACGCCTCCTCGCGGCCGTTCACGCGCAGATAACCGTTGCCGTCGCGCGCACCGAATTCGATCCGGTCGTTCTTCCTGAAGCCGCGCTCGCGCACCTCCTTCGACAGCGCGCTGCCGTCGAGACCGAACAGGAACAGCTCGCGCTGCGCGACCCACACCGGAATGTGATTGCTCAGTGCATCGAAACGGATCGACCACGTGCCGGATGCGAGTGCGCGGTCGACGTCCGCATCGTGCGGCGCGTTCGACGTGAAGCTTGCTCGTGCGACCGGCTTCGTCAGGCCGCCGACGCCGAGCGCGATCGTGATGTCGTCGGCTGACGGCTGCTTCGGATCGGTCGCGCTCACCTTCACGAGATGCCGCGCGAGCCGCGATGCCAGCGACGGATGCGCGAACAGCGCGAGCGTTTCGTCCGGCGTGAGCACGTCGCGCTCGCCGCCGCCCTCCTTCACGCGCACGCGATACGGATCGATCCGGACATCGGTGAACTTGCCGTGCACCGGCGCATGGACGTACACGTCGCGATCCCATTTCGCACCGTCGCGACGCAGCAGCACGTGCACGCTCAACGGCACGCGCCGGCCGTCGCCGTCGACGCCCGTGCCCTGCAGCAGCACGTCGCCGAGCACGTCCTTCGTGCGGCGATTCGCGTCGCTCGAAAAGACGATCGCGTGCGCGTCGGTATCGATGCTCGCGTGAACGTCGGGCGCATCGAGCGCGACGCGATTGCAGTCCGTCGCGGCCGCGCTCGCGAACGGGCAGCCGCTTTGCGACGCGAAGTGGACGATCCGGCGCCCCGCGTGATCGTCCGGCACGGCATGGGCGCCGGCGCTGGCGGCAAACAGGGCGAGGCAGGCAACACGGGCGGCGAATGAAGGCATGGTCGTCGTCGGGATGAATGCAGGGAGTCGGAGTGGCGGGGCCGCGGTGCGCGGCGCCGTTTCAATGACGGTGATAGGACAGCGCGTCAAGATCGCGCCGGGCCGATGCCCGTCCCGCGAGCCCGAAACCGCGTGCGAGCGCGCCGAGCGTATCGACGGCGGACGCGGCGATCGTGACGCCGACGGCTGCGAGATAGCGGACGGCGCCAAGCCGCGGCAGTTGCTGGCGATCGAGCGCGCGCAGGCTGTAGCCGAGCCGCATCGCCATCACGCAGAACGGGCCGAGCGGGCCGCTGCGGCCGAGCCACTGCCACTGGCGCGGCAGGTACGCATTCACGAGATACGGCGTCAGCCCGACGCTGTCCTCGCCGCGCATCCAGCGCAGCTTCAGCGATTCGCGATGCGTGTCCGGCAGCCGATGCTCGGTATGCGCGGCCGGCGCGAACTCGACGGCCACGCCGGCCGCCTGCATCCGCAGCCCCATCACCTGGCAATGGGCGCGATAGACGCCGTCGAGCGGCTCGTAGCGGAATTGCGCGAACACGTCGCGCCGGAACGCGACGTTGTTCGCGTAGAAGTTGCGTGTCGCGCCGTCGCGCAGCGGGCTCGGGAAATACATGAAATCGATCGACGTCAGCGCGATGCCGAGCACGTTCGGCGCATAACTGGTCCGCCCCGCCACCGCGACGGGTGCGTCGCCCGCATCGCGTGCGAACGGTGCAAGCAGGTGCTCGAGCCAGTCGTCGGCTGGCCGGCAATCGGCATCGCCGAACACGACGATGTCGCAGCGCGCCGCGTCGACGCGATCGAAACCGTCGTTCTTCGCATCGTAGTAGCCGGTGCTCGCGCCGATCTCGACGAAGTCGATCGGGCGGCCGGCGAGCGCGGCGATCTGCGCGCACGCGTCGGCAGGCAGGCCGTCGTGCGTGATGATCCATTGCGCGAGCGCCGCGGGCGGCACGGTCTGCTTCGACAGCGCCGACACGAGGCGCTTCAGGCTGTCGACAGCCTGTGCGAGGCCGGCGCCGCCGCGCAGGTTGTTCGTCTCCAGCACGAGCGCGGCCTTCGCCGCAACGGCACGGGCGGCCAAGGCCGTGCTCGTGCACGATGCGGCTTCGGTGATGTCTGGCATCCTGAATATCTCCATCGTCATGCGCGACGGCATGGATGAAACGGAAGGACGGGGAACCTGCGGCGCGCCGGCGAATGCGGGGCGCCGCTGGCGTCGTCGCGAAACGGGCAGCCTCGGCGGGCGCCCGTTCCGTGCACCGTCACTCCTGGGTGGACGGCTCGGCGTCGGTATAACGCGGCTTCGCGCTCTGCAGGTCGCGCGTGTTCTTCTGCACGGCCACCGCGCCGAACAGCGCGAGCACGAACGACATCGCGTAGAAGCCCTTCTCGCTCAGCTGCAGCGTTGCGTTGAAGAGGCCGACGACCAGCAGCGCGATCGACAGCAGCAGCGCGATCCAGCTGATGCCGTAGTAGATGCCGGTGACGGGGATGCCTTCCGCGCGATCGCGGACGCTTTTCTGCAGCGAGATCGCCGCATAAAGGCCGAACACCAGCACGGTGAAGTAGTAGCCCTTCTCGTTGAGCTGCATGCCGGCGTTCCAAAGCCCGATCAGGAATGCCGCGAAACCTGCGATCAGTGCGGCCCACGACGCGGCCACGAATGCGAACGACGGCTGCTGGATGGTGGTCTGGTTCATTGCTTTGCCCTCTCTTTCTTCTTGTTCGAAATCGTTTTCGTTGAACTGCGTTTCGCGCATGGTAGCAGCTTTGGCGCGCGCCAAGACGGCCGCGCTTGCAGTCTTACATGCCGCGCTGTGCTCGCCGCCAGCGCCCGGGCGTCGTGCCGAGCACCGCACGAAACGCCTTGCCGAAGGCCGCCTCGGATTGATAACCGACCGCCTGGCCGATCTCCGCCTGCCCACGCTGCGTATCCTGCAGCAGCGCGCACGCGTGCATCATCCGGATCTGCGCGACGAACGCGCCGACACTCATCCCGGCTTTCTCGCGGAAATGCCGTGCATAGGTCGCGCGCGACATCGCCGCTGCGTCGCCGAGCGACTCGACCGTCCACGGCTGCTCCGGCGCCTGCAGCACGGCCTGGACCGACGGGCCGAGCCGCGCATCGGCCGCGAGCGCGAGCCAGCCGGACGGCACGCGCGCGTCGCGGCCGTACGCGCGCAACGCATACGCGAGCAGCGCCTGGCCGAGCGCATTCACGATCGCGCCGGCGCCCGGCTGCACATTCGACGCCTCGGTGCGCAGCACGCTCGTCAGCAATTGCAGCGGCGCAAACCCCGACGCCTCGCGCAACCCGACGTGCAGCACCTGCGGCAGCGTGCGCATCAGCAGTTCGCCCGCGCCGCGCGCATAGACGAAACGTCCGCACAGCAGGTCCACGCTCGCACTGCCCGGTTCGGCCGGATCGAGATTCGACTTGACCGGCACCACCGCGCCGCCGGCGGCGTCCGGTTCGCGCAGCGGCGCGACCGGCCGCGACCGGCCGGCCCCCGCGTCGAGCAGGTCGTGCGCGCCGCCCGCGGGCAGCAGCACGAAATCGCCGTCGGCGAGCTGCAGCGTGCGCCCGTCGGCGGTACGCAGCCGGCACGTGCCGGCCAGCAGCAGGTGGAACGCCGCCTCGCCGGGCGGCAACGGGTCGTGCGGCATCGCGAACGGCCCGTCGAGCAGGCAGCGCACGTCGAGTTCGACATGGCTGCGGCCCAGCGACAACAGTTGACTCAATGCATCCATGAGACGATCGCGCTAAAAATTGACACTCTAGCGTATCGAAACCCTCAGCGCGAACGATCAGAATAGCCCTGCATCGCCCGAGATCGCGGCCCCCGCCGCCCTCCTCACCTCTACTCGAAAGGACGCATCATGCTGAACTGGAACGAATACCGGAAGGAACTCTCGACGCGCATCGGCGATATCGCCAAGCTGTCGCCCGATACGCTGGTTGGCTACCAGGCGCTGGCAGGGGCCGGCGCCAAGACGGGCCATCTCGACGCGAAAACGCGCGAGCTGATCGCGCTCGCGGTGGCCGTCACGACGCGCTGCGACGGCTGTATCGCCGTTCACACGGCCGAAGCGACAAAGCATGGCGCGACCAGGGAGGAAGTGGCGGAAGCGCTCGGCGTCGCGATTGCGCTGAATGCGGGCGCGGCGCTCGTCTATTCGGCGCGCGTGATGGACGCGCTCGGCAACTGAGCGTGACGGATGCGGCGGCGCCGTCGCGGGCCGCCTCGCTGCGTGACGCCCGGCCGCCTGGCCGGGCGGTTGCGCATCGCGGATGCGGATGCGTTACGTATGAGTATCGGCAGCGCGCTCGCACGGACAACCGTGCCGGCAGGCCGCAGACGCGGCCGCGCGGCGAAGTCGGCTACCATGCGCGAACGATTCATCGTGAGGGAGCGCTCCATGTGCCGCTGGCTCGCCTATACGGGCAATCCGATCCATCTCGAGACCGTGCTGTTCCGCGCGAAGCATTCGCTGATCGACCAGAGCCTGCATTCGGAGCTCGGCGCCACGACCACCAATGGCGACGGTTTCGGCATCGGCTGGTACGGGCCCCCCGACGAACTGCCGTTCCGCTATCGCTCCGTGCATCCCGCGTGGAACGACCGCAACCTGCGCGAAGCCGCGCGCGCGATCCGCTCGCGGATGTTCATCGCGCATATCCGCGCGGCGACCGAAACGCCCGTGCAGGAAACCAACTGTCACCCGTTCCGCCACGGCCGCTGGCTGTTCGCGCACAACGGGCTGATCCGCGGCTTCCACAAGCTGCGCCGCGACCTGACGATGAAGGTCGATCCAGCACTGTTCCCGACGCTCGAAGGCTCGACCGATTCCGAGCTGATGTTCCGCCTCGCGCTGACGTACGGCCTTGAGCAGACGCCGCTGCAGGCGCTCGAACGGATGGCCGGCGTGGTCGAGGAAACCGCCGCGCGGCATCGCGTGGCCGACCCGCTCAACATGACGGTCTGCGCGACCGACGGCGAACGGATCATCGCGGTGCGCTACTCGAGCGAACGGCAATCGCGTTCGCTGTTCCACAGCACGTCGTTCAAGCACCTGCACGAACTGTATCCGCATGACCCGCGCATCGCCGAAGTCGGCGACGACGCGTTCATGGTCGTGTCCGAGCCGCTCGTCGACCTGCGCGGCGCGTGGGAGGAAGTGCCGGAGGGCATGGCAATCGTCGCGCACGGGGCGGACGTGCAGCAGCGGCCGTTCGGGCCGCGGCAAAAGTAGCGGCCGCAGGCGTGCGCGTCGTCAGGCGCGGTACGCGAACCGCAAAGAGCGATAAAGAGAATCGTTGCGGATCGACGCGTCAGGCAAGCGTTGACCAACGCGCCAACCACCAGGCCCGTTGCCTCATGGCGCCGCGTCGGCTATAAAGGGCCCATCGATCGAGCCCCCTTACGTTCGATCTTCACCCTTTCCCTTCCCACTCCCGGAGACTTCATGCCCGATCTCGCCACCGCCCAGCAATTCCTGATGACCCGCGGCCTCGACTTCGGCCTCAACCTCCTCGCCGCGCTCGTATTGTGGTTCATCGGCCGCTGGGCGATCCGCATCGGCACGCGCCTGCTCGGCAAGGTCGTACGCCGCAGCGGCAAGGTCGACCCGACGCTCACCGACTACCTGACCTCCGTCGTCGGCGTGCTGCTGACGATCCTGCTGATCCTCGCGATCCTGCAGATCTTCGGCGTGCAGACGACCTCGTTCGCCGCGCTGCTCGCCGGCCTCGGCCTCGCGATCGGCACGGCCTGGGGCGGCCTGCTCGCGCACTTCGCCGCCGGCGTGTTCATGCAGGTGCTGCGCCCGTTCAAGATCGGCGACGTGATCAGCGCAGGCGGCGTCACGGGCACGGTGAAGGAGCTCGGCCTGTTCGGCACGACGATCGTCACCGCCGACAACATCGTGACGATCGTCGGCAACAACAAGATCTTCTCGGACAACATCGCGAACTACAGCGCGACGTCGCACCGCCGCGTCGACCTGACCGCGAAGATCGCGAACGGCGTCGACGCAGTCGACGCGATCAACCGCCTGAAGACGTCGATCCAGCAGATCCCGAACGTGCTGACCAATCCGGCGCCGGACGTCGGCGTGCTGCAGTTCACGCCGGAAGGCCCGCTGCTGTTCGTGCGCCCGTCCACGGCGCCCGAGAACTACTGGCAGGTGTACTGCGATACCAACCGCGTGATCATCGAGACGTTCCGCGACGCGCAATACCCGACGCCCGAAACGCCGCTCTCGCATCGCAACGCGTAACGGCGGCGCCGGACGAAAAAAAGCGTGGCAACCGCCACGCTTTTTTATTGCTCGGAACAGGAGCTGAAGCGCGCCAGCTCAGCGCCCGCCCGTCCCCCGCGCTTTGTCCGACTGCCGCCCGCGCACGAGCTTCCATACCGCGCCGAGCGCGACCGGCACGATCGCCGCGCCAATGCCCACCAGCACGATCACGTTCAGGTACTGGCGGACGAACGGGATGTTGCCGAAGAAATAGCCGAGCAGCACGAGCAGCAGCACCCAGACCAGCGCGCCGATCACGTTGAAGAGCTGAAAGCGCGTGGCGCTCATCGACGACGCTCCCGCGACGAACGGCGCGAACGTACGCACGACCGGGATGAAGCGCGCGAGCACGATCGTCTTGCCGCCGTGCTTGTCGTAGAACGAGTGGGTCTTCTGCAGCGCGGCGCGATCGAGGAAGCGCTCGAGCACCGGGATATGGGTATTGAATACCTTCGGGCCGACCCAGCGGCCGATCAGGTAGTTCACGGTGTTGCCGGAGATCGCCGCGACGAGCAGCAGCACGATCAGCGCGCCGACGTTCATTTCGCCTGTCGCCGCGAACGCGCCGCCGATGAACAGCAGCGAATCGCCGGGCAGGAACGGGAACACGACGAGCCCCGTCTCGCAGAACACGATCAGGAACAGAACGAGGTAGACCCATGCGCCGTACTGCCGGATGAAATCGCCGAGGAATGCGTCGATATGCAGGACAAGGTTGACGAAATGAAGCAGCGTATCCAAATGCGATTCCTCGAAGGCGAAAGGGCGAAAGGACCGGAATGGTCGGAAAAGGCGGAAGCACCCGCCGGCCAAGGCGGCGCGCGCGACGGAGCCATCATACCGAAACTACCTTAAGGCTCCGTGAAAAAACGTAACTGCCGGCCGCCCCGGCACGCATCCGCCGCCTCGCTATAATTCGGCCATGTCCGATATCACCGAAACGGCCGCGGGCGCCGCGCCCGCCCCCGCTCCGCGCCCGCTGCGCGCGATCCAGCCCCTGCCCGACCAGCTGATCAGCCAGATCGCCGCGGGCGAGGTCGTCGAACGCCCGGCGTCGGTCGTCAAGGAGCTGCTCGAGAACGCGATGGATGCCGGCGCGACGACGCTGCGCATCGTGCTGGAAGAAGGCGGCGTCAAGCGCATCTCGATCACCGACGACGGTTGCGGGATTCCGCCCGACGAGCTGGCGCTCGCGCTGATGCGCCATGCCACCAGCAAGATCCGCTCGCTCGAGGAGCTCGAGGCGGTCGCGACGCTCGGATTCCGCGGCGAAGCGCTCGCGTCGATCGCGTCCGTCGCCGAGATGTCGATCACGAGCCGGACAACCGATGCCGCGCACGCGATGAAGATCGATGCGCAGACCGGCGTGCTGTCGCCCGCCGCCGGCTCGACCGGCACGACGATCGAGGTGCGCGAGCTGTACTTCAACACGCCCGCGCGGCGCAAGTTCCTGAAAAGCGAGCAGACCGAGTTCGGCCACTGCCTGGAAATGATCCGCCGCGCGGCGCTCGCGCGGCCGGACGTCGCAATCTCGGTGCTGCACAACGGCAAGGCCGTCGAGCACTGGAATGCGACCGAGCCCGCGCAGCGCGTCGCGAAGATCCTCGGCGACAGCTTCGCGACCGCGCACCTGCCGCTCGACGAACAGGCCGGCCCGCTCGCCGTCTACGGCTGCGCAGGCCTGCCGACTGCGAGCCGCGGGCGCGCCGACCAGCAATATTTCTTCGTCAACGGCCGCTTCGTGCGCGACAAGCTGCTGACGCACGCGGTGCGCGCGGCCTACGAGGACGTGCTGCACGGCGACCGCTACCCGTCGTACGTGCTGTTCCTCGACCTGCCGCCCGAAGCCGTCGACGTGAACGTGCATCCGTCGAAGATCGAGGTGCGCTTCCGCGATTCGCGCTCGATCCACCAGTACGTATTCCACGCGGTCCAGCGCGCGCTCGCGCGCCACGCGGGCGCGTCGCCGGAAACCACCGCGGGCGGTCACGCCGCGCACATCGAACCCGCGCCGCGCGGGCCCGCCTCGTTCCTGGACACGCCGCTCGGCCAAGGCCACGGCCCGGCCACCGGCGGCAGCGGCTTCTCGTCGCCGTCGTCATCGTCGGCGGGCAACACCTGGATGCGCCAGGCGCGGATGACGCAGGGCACGCTGCCCGTCGCGCAGCCGCTCGCGCTCTACGATGCGCTGTTCGGCCGCAAGGACAGCGGCGCGGGCACGCCGGACGGCACGACCGCCGTCGCCCGCGATTCGGCCGACGCGCCGGGTGCGCCGCTGCCGGGCTTCACCGCGTCGCCGATCGCCGCCACCGCGCACGACGAGCAGCCGCTCGGCTTCGCGCTCGGCCAGATCCACGGCATCTACGTGCTCGCGCAGAACGCGCACGGGCTCGTGATCGTCGACATGCACGCGGCCCACGAGCGGATCCTGTACGAACAGTTCAAGAACGCGCTCGCCGATCGCTCGGTCGCCGTGCAGCCGCTGCTGCTGCCGGTGTCGATGACGGCCACGCCGGTCGAGATCGGCACGGTCGAGGAGGAACGCGACACGCTGGAATCGCTCGGCTTCGATCTCGCGGTGCTGTCGCCGACGACGCTTGCGATCCGCGCGGTGCCGGCGCTGCTGAAGGATGCCGACCTGCAGTCGCTCGCGCGCGCGGTGCTCGCCGACCTGCACGCGTTCGGCGGCTCGCGCGTGCTCACCGAGCGTCAGCACGAACTGCTCGGCACGCTCGCGTGCCACCACGCGGTGCGCGCGAACCGGCGCCTGACGCTCGACGAGATGAACGCGCTGCTGCGCCAGATGGAGGCGACCGAGCGCGCGGACCAGTGCAATCACGGCCGGCCGACCTGGTATCAGCTCACGCTGAACGATCTCGACCGTCTCTTCATGCGCGGGCAATGAGCGCTCCTTCGCAGTCCACCCCGACGACGATCGCCTGCCTGCTCGGCCCCACCGCTTCGGGCAAGACGGCCGCGGCGCTGGCGCTCGCCGCGCGCCGCCCGATCGAGATCGTCAGCGTCGATTCGGCGCTCGTCTACCGCGACATGGATATCGGCACCGCGAAGCCGACTCGCGAAGAACGCGCGAGCGTGCCGCATCACCTGATCGACATCATCGATCCGGCCGACGCGTATTCGGCCGCGGAATTCCGCGCGGATGCGCTCCGCCTGATCGGCGAGATCGCCGCGCGCGGCCGCACGCCGCTGCTCGCGGGCGGCACGATGCTGTACTACAAGGCGCTGACGCAGGGGCTCAACGACCTGCCGGGCGCCGATCCGGACGTGCGCGCGCAGCTCGACGCCGACGCCGCGCGCGACGGCTGGCCCGCGCTGCATGCGCGGCTCGCGCAGGTCGATCCCGACACGGCCGCGCGGCTCGCGCCGAACGATTCGCAGCGGATCCAGCGTGCGCTCGAAATCTTCATGCTGAGCGGGCAGCCGATGTCGGCGCTGCTTGCCGCGCCGCGGCGCGCGGACGATGCGGCCGCCGCGTACCGCTTCGTGCCGGTCGCACTCGAACCGTCGGATCGCGCGGTACTGCACGCACGCATCGCGCAGCGCTTCGACGCGATGCTCGACGCGGGCTTCATCGACGAAGTCGAACGGCTGCGCCGTCGCGACGATCTCCATCCCGACCTGCCGTCGATGCGCTGCGTCGGCTATCGGCAGGCGTGGGAATTCCTCGACGGCGACACCGACTACCGGACGATGCGCGACAAGGGCATCTTCGCGACGCGCCAGCTGTGCAAGCGCCAGCTCACCTGGCTGCGCGCGATGCCGGAACGGATCGTCGTCGACTGCATCGCGCCGGACTCGACGGCCCGCGCGCTCGACGCGCTCGAACGCGTACTCGACGGCCGCGCGTCAGGCTGAACGAGCCGCCAGCAGCCCGCATCAGCCGCGCCGGCGCGCTGCCAGATGCGCGCGGGCGCCATCGACGATCAGCGCGACGCCGCGCTCGAACGCTTCGTCGCCGCCGCGCTCGCGCAGCGCGGCCCAGCCCTTCGCGAGCAGCGGATACCCGGCCGCGTCCGGCAGCGGCGCATCGGCTTCGCCGTCCGGCTTCGCCTGTTCTTCCAGCACCCATCCGACCACGAAGCGGCCGAGCGCATACATCACGTCGACCGCTTCGTCCGGCGCGAAGCCCGCATCGCAGAGCAGCGCGACCTTGCGTTCGATCGAACCGAAATGCAGCGCGCGCGGCCGCGTACCGGCATGCAGGCGCGCGCCGTCGCGATATGCGAGCAGCGCGTGGCGGAAACTGCGCGCGTTGCCGGCAAGCCACGCATCCCACGCTTCGCCCGGCCGCGGCAGCGACGCGCCGTGGCGCTCGAGCATGATCGCTTCGGCCATCGCGTCGAGCAGCTCGGCCTTGTTCCTGAAATGCCAGTAAAGCGTCGGCGACTGCACGCCGAGCCGCTCGGCGAGCCGCCGCGTCGACAGCCCGTCGATACCGACTTCATCAAGCAGTTCGAGCGCCGCGCGCAATACCGTATCGCGCGTCAATCGCGCCCCTGTGTCCTTCATCTCTATCACCGATAGGGGAACTATGGAATAATCGCCACTCTATCATCGATAGAGTCACCCTCTTGAATCCGTCCCTGATTGCCATCCTGGCCACGGTCCTGCTCGACGCGATCGGCGTCGGGACCGTGATGCCGATCCTGCCCGGCCTGCTGCGCTCGCTCGCCGGTGCGGGCCATACCGACACGCACTACGGCGTATTGCTCGCG
Organism: Burkholderia sp. MS455; assembly: GCF_016899445.1. NCBI lineage: Bacteria > Pseudomonadati > Pseudomonadota > Betaproteobacteria > Burkholderiales > Burkholderiaceae > Burkholderia > Burkholderia sp. MS455. Next base: position 773,063 of record NZ_CP041779.1, on the reverse strand, counting down.
CTGTACGCGTTCGCGCAGTTCCTGTGCGCGCCGCTGCTCGGCGCGCTGAGCGACCGCTTCGGCCGCCGGCCCGTACTGCTCGCGTCGCTCACGGGTGCCGCGCTCGACTACCTGCTGATGGCGCTCGCACCGACGCTTGCGTGGCTTTACGCGGGGCGGCTGATCGCGGGCATCACGGGTGCGAACGTGGCGGTCGCGACCGCGTACGTCACCGACGTCACGGCCGAACCCGACCGCGCACGGCGCTTCGGCCAGCTCGGCGCGATGATGGGCATCGGCTTCATCGCGGGCCCGCTGATCGGCGGGCTGCTCGGCGCGCTGCACCTGCGCGCGCCGTTCGTCGCGGCCGCGCTGCTCAATGCGCTGAATCTCCTGCTCGTGTGGCGAGCGCTGCCGGAATCGCGGCCGCGCCCGGCCCGCGCAGGCCGCACGGTCGCCGCGCTCAACCCGTTCGCGAGCCTGCGCCGGCTGAGCGGCGCACCCGCGCTCGTGCCGCTGATCGGCATCTACGTGATCGTCGCGCTGGTGTCGCAGGCGCCCGCGACGCTGTGGATCCTGTACGGCCAGGAACATTTCGGCTGGTCGACGCCGATCGCGGGGCTGTCGCTCGCGGGCTACGGCGCGTGCCATGCGCTCGCGCAGGCGTTCGCGATCGGGCCGCTGATCGCGCGGCTCGGCGAGCGTCGCGCGCTCGCGCTGGGGCTCGCGGGCGACGCGCTCGGGCTCGCGGCGATCGCGTTCGCGACCGCCGCATGGGTGCCGTTCGCGCTGCTGCCGCTGTTCGCGGCGGGCGGCATGACGCTGCCGGCGCTGCAGGCGATGCTCGCGCGGCAGGTCGACGATGCGCGCCAGGGCGAACTGCAGGGCACGCTCGCGAGCGTGGCCAGCCTGATCGGCGTGGCGGGCCCGCTGGTCGTCACCGCGACCTATGCGGCGACGCGCGCGACATGGCCGGGGCTCGTGTGGGCCGCGGCCGCGCTGCTCTATCTGCTCGTGCCGCCGTTGCTGGCCGGCACGCGGCCGGCGGGCGCACCGCGGCCGTCCGCCTGAGCGGCGGCGGGCGCCGCCATACGCATTGCCGCGCTCAGTGCGCGAGCGTCACGAGATTCGCATCGCGCACGAGCTGCCAGCGGCCGCCGGCCTTGCGGAAGATCGTCAGCGTATGGCCCGAGCGGCGGATCGTTTCGCCGCCCGGCGGCGTCGCGTCGATCTCGAGGAAATTGCGCATGTACGCCCAGTCGCCGATCACGCGCAGCTCGTCGATCCGGTAGCGGCCGTCGACCTTCGGTGCATGCTCCGCACCCGCGTTCGCTTCACGCGACGCGGCCGCGAACGCCGCCTTGTCGAACGGCGGCTTGCCGGCCACCATGAAGATCGCGTCGTCGGCGATCAGGTCGAGCACGGTCGCCAGATCGCCGCGCCGGCTCGACACGAACCAGTTTTCCACGAGCTCGCGGATCGCATGTTCGTCTTCGGTCATCGTCGTCCCTCCTTCATCGGCGCCGCACGCGCCCGAAAAAAAAGCCGCCCGGATCGACTCCGGGCGGCTTTCCCTGCTGCATCTGCTGCTGGCGGTGCGTCAGACCACGACCGTCTGCGCCTCGCCTTCGCGGGTCGCACGCACGGTGCCGATTTTCCACACCTGTTCGCCGGCGGCGCTCAGGTCGGCGATCGCCGCGTCGGCATCGGCCGCCGCGACGATCACGGCCATGCCGATCCCGCAGTTGAACACGCGGTGCATTTCCGCGTCGGCGACGCCGCCGTGCTCCTGCAGCCACTTGAACAGCGGCGGCAGCGGCCACGCGTTCTGGTCGAGCTCGGCGGTGAGGCCTTCGCGCAGCACGCGCGGAATGTTCTCGACGAGGCCGCCGCCCGTGATGTGCGCCATGCCCTTCACCGGCAGCTTCTGCATCAGCGCGAGCAGCGGCTTCACGTAGATGCGGGTCGGCGCCATCAGCGCGTCGGCGAGCGAGCGGCCGTGGAAATCGGCCGACAGGTCGGGGTTCGCGCGCTCGATGATCTTGCGCACGAGCGAGAAGCCGTTCGAGTGGATGCCGCTCGATGCGAGGCCCAGCACCACGTCGCCTTCGGCGATCGTGCTGCCGTCGATGATCTTGCTCTTCTCGACCGCACCGACCGCGAAGCCGGCCAGGTCGTATTCGCCGTCCGGGTACATGCCCGGCATTTCGGCCGTTTCGCCGCCGATCAGCGCGCAGCCCGACAGTTCGCAGCCCTGCGCGATGCCCTTGACGACCGTTGCGGCCGTATCGACGTCGAGCTTGCCGCACGCGAAGTAGTCGAGGAAGAACAGCGGCTCGGCGCCCTGCACGAGGATGTCGTTCACGCTCATCGCGACCAGATCCTGGCCGACCGTGTCGTGTTTGTTCAGATGAAACGCCAGCTTGAGCTTGGTGCCCACGCCGTCGGTGCCCGACACGAGCACGGGCTCGCGATACTTCTTCGGCACTTCGAACAGCGCGCCGAACCCGCCGATGCCGCCGAGCACGCCGTCGCGCAGGGTTTTCTTCGCAAAAGGCTTGATCTTGTCGATGAGCGCGTCGCCAGCGTCGATGTCGACGCCTGCGTCGCGATAGGACAGACCCTGAGCGTCGGGAGCGGATTTCGGAGGATTCATGGGGGAATGCGAGAAGGTCGGTAAAATGCGATTTTACCCGAAGCCGGCCCGTTGGCCGGAATTCCCAGCACCGAATCGTCAGGGATTGCATCTTGGTCGACACGTCCCCGTTTTCATCGCCCAGCGAGCCGCGCCGAAACCGGCGCGCCGCCGTGCGTGCGGTCGCGCGTGCAGCCCACGGAGCCGCGGTCCCCGGCGCGTGCCCGGCGTACGGCGCGCGTATTTTCAACCGACCCGCATTGTGACTGTGTCCCGTCAACTGACGCTCGATCTCGGCACGCCGCCGCCCGCCACGTTCGACAACTTCATCATGAGCGAGGAGAACGACGAGCTCGTCACGCGGCTGCAGAAGCTCGACCTCGCGCTCGCGGCGGGCCCCGTGCCGGACCGGTCGTTCTACATCTGGGGCGAGCCCGGCAGCGGCCGCAGCCACCTGCTGCAGGCGCTCGTGAGCGACGCGTCGTACGGCTATGCGCGCTACCTGACGCCGCAGAGCCCGCTCGGCGCGTTCACGTTCGACCCGCGCATCGGCATCTACGCGATCGACGACTGCGACCGGATGACCGACACGCAGCAGGTCGCGCTGTTCAACCTGTTCAACGAAGTCCGCGCGCATCCGTCGAGCGCGTTCGTCGCGGCGGGCCCCGCGGCGCCGCTCGCGCTCGACGTGCGCGAGGATCTGCGCACGCGCCTCGGCTGGGGGCTCGTGTTCCACCTGTCGCCGCCGTCCGACGCCGGCAAGATCGCCGTGCTCAAGCTCGCGGCGAAGGAGCGCGGGATCGCGCTCACCGACGACATCGCCGCCTACCTGCTGACCCATTTCCGCCGCGACATGCCGAGCCTGATGGCGCTGCTCGACGCGCTCGACCGCTTCTCGCTCGAGCAGAAACGCGCCGTCACGCTGCCGCTGCTGCGCCGCATGCTTGCGCGTCCCGGCGACGACATCACACCACCGGGCACGGGCCCGAACCGCTTCGAGTAAAATGCGCTTCCATGACTAATCTGGCACTCTTTGACCTCGATCACACGCTGATCCCGACCGATAGCGACCACGAATGGGGTCGCTTCATGGTGAAGCTCGGCATCGTCGACGCGGAAAGCTTCTCGCGTCAGAACGATCAGTTCTTCGCCGACTACAAGGCCGGCAAGCTCGACATCCATGCGTACCTCACGGCGATGCTCACGCCGCTCGCGAAATATTCGCGCGCGCAGCTCGCCGAATGGCACGAGCAGTACATGCACGAGGTGATCCGGCCCGCGATGACGCCCGCCGCGCTCGAACTCGTGCGCAAGCATCTCGATGCGGGCGACCTGTGCTGCGTCGTGACGGCGACCAACGAATTCATCACGCGCCCGATCGCGACCGCGTTCGGCGTCGATACGCTGATCGCGTGCGAAGTCGAAACGACCGACGGGCATCCCGATTCGCCGTACACGGGCCGGCCGACCGGCACGCCGAGCTATCGCGAAGGCAAGATCGTGCGTACCGAAGCATGGCTCGCGTCGCTCGGCAAGCACTGGGACGACTTCGCGCACAGCTACTTCTACAGCGACTCGCACAACGACATCCCGCTGCTCGAGAAAGTCACCGACCCGATCGCGACCAACCCTGACGACACGCTGCGTGCGCATGCAAGCACCCGCGGCTGGCGTATCCTCGATTTATTCTGAACGTCGTGATCAAAAAATTCATCCGCAAGCTGCTCGGCCAGGACGAAGCCCAGCAAACGCCCCCCGAAGCGGCTCCGGCCGACGAAGCGGCCCCTGCTGCCCCGCGCCCCACGAAAAGCGCACGCGGCGGCGCGAAGAAACCGCGCAGCAACCATGAGCCGACCGTCGTGCCGGCCAGCGTGCACCAGATCGATCCGTCGCTGATCTCGAGGAATGCCGTGCGCGTGACCGATACGCTGCAGCAGGCAGGCTTTCGCGCGTTCATCGTCGGCGGCGCGGTTCGCGACCTGCTGCTCGGCATCGCGCCGAAGGACTTCGACGTCGCGACCGACGCGACGCCGACCGAGGTGCAGCGCCTGTTCCGCCGCGCGCGCCTGATTGGTCGCCGCTTCCAGATCGTCCACGTGCAGTTCGGCCAGGAACTGATCGAGGTATCGACGTTCCGCGCGCTGGTCGACGCGCCGCCCGAGGCTGCCCCGTCGGCCGAACCGCCGAGGCGCCTGAAGCGCGACGAACTCGATCGCCGCACGCACGCGGTCGACGCGAGCGGCCGCGTGCTGCGCGACAACGTGTGGGGTGAGCAGCACGAAGATGCCGCGCGCCGCGACTTCACGATCAACGCGATGTACTACGACCCGTCGACGCAGACGGTGCTCGACTACCACGACGGGATGGCCGACATGCGCGCCCGCCTGCTGCGGATGATCGGCGACCCGGCCACGCGTTTCCGCGAGGATCCGGTGCGGATGCTGCGCGTCGTGCGCTTCGCGGCGAAGCTCGGCTTCGAGATCGAGCCGCATACGCGCGAGCCGATCAACGCGCTGGCGGACCTGATCAACAACGTGCCGGCCGCGCGCCTGTTCGACGAAATGCTGAAGCTGCTGCTGTCGGGCCATGCGCTCGCGTGCCTGAAGCAGTTGCGCAAGGAAGGCCTGCACCACGGGCTGCTGCCGCTCCTCGACGTCGTGCTCGAACAGCCGCAGGGCGAGAAGTTCATCACGCTCGCGCTGAACAATACCGACGCGCGCGTGCGCGCCGGCAAGACGGTATCGCCCGGTTTCCTGTTCGCGACGCTGCTGTGGCACGACATGCGCCAGCGCTTCGAGCAATACACGGCCGAAGGCGAGATCCCGGTGCCGGCGCTCCATCGCGCGATGGACGACGTGATCGACATGCAGACCGAGAAACTCGCGATCCACAAGCGTTATTCGGCCGACATGCGCGAGATCTGGGGCCTGCAGTTGCGCCTCGAGAAACGCTCGGGCCGCAGCGCGATGCGGCTGCTGGAACACCAAAGGTTTAGAGCGGGGTATGATTTCCTCCTGTTACGCTGCGAATCCGGCGAGCTCGATGCGGATGTCGGACAGTGGTGGACGGATTTCATCGAAGGCGACGCGGCTGCCCGCGAGGCATTGCTCACGCAGGGCGGCTCGAAGGAAAAGTCGCCCCGCAAGCGGCGCCGCCGCGGCGGCGCGCGAAACCGCAAGCCGGGTGAAGGTGCCGCCGAGCAGGCACCGGACACCGCGGGCGGTTCCGACGACTGACGCACGCGCCGGCGAACGACGTAGGAAGTGATGCCATGACGGTTGCATATATCGGACTGGGGGCGAATCTCGGCGATGCGCGCCAGACCCTGAAGGACGCGGTGGTGTGCCTCGCACAGCAGCGCACCATCTCGATCCTCGGCAAATCGAGCCTGTATCGCACGGCGCCGTTCGAAGCGGGCGGCGACGACTACTACAACTGCGCCGTCAAGCTCGACACGACGCTGTCTGCCCGCGAGTTGCTCGCGCTCTGCCAGAAGATCGAACATCACTTCGGGCGCGAGCGCCCGTATCGCAACGCGCCGCGCACGCTCGACCTCGACATCCTGCTGTTCGGCGCCGACTCGATCGACGAACCCGACCTGATCGTCCCGCACCCGCGCCTCACCGACCGCGCATTCGCACTCGTGCCGCTCGTCGAGATCGAGCCGGCACTCGACATCCCCGCGCGCGGCCGCGCCGATGCGTTCCTCGCCGCCGTCGCGGACCAGCGCGTCGAAAAGGTGCAGACCTGCCAGTGCCTGATGCAGAAGGCGCTCGCGGCCAGCGACGACACCGACAAGAACCGCTGCCGATGAACCCCACTCCGCTGACCGTCACCGCCCCCGACCTGCGCGCCCCGCACCGCTATCTCGTGATCGAAGGCCCGATCGGCGTCGGCAAGACGACGCTCGCGCGCCTGCTCGCCGAGCGCTGGTCGATGCAGACGCTGCTCGAACGCCCGCAGGACAATCCGTTCCTCGAACGCTTCTATCGCGACACCGCGCGCTACGCGCTGCCCGTGCAGCTGTCGTTCGCGCTGCAGCGCGCGCAGCAGGCGCGCGAACTGGTCGGCGCGCTGGAAACGGGCCGCCCCGTCGTCGCCGATTTCATGCCGCAGAAGAACGACATCTTCGCGCGGCTGAACCTGCCGGAAGACGAATGGCAGCTCTATCGGTCGATCGCGACGCACGTGGACGTGCCGCAGGCGCCGTCGCCCGACCTCGTCGTCTATCTGCAGGCGAGCCCCGAAGTGCTGTTCTCGCGCATCCAGAAGCGCGGGCTGCCGATGGAACTGCAGATCAGCGACACGTACCTGCGCTCGCTCGTCGACGCGTACAACGAATTTTTCTACCACTACGACCGCACGCCGGTGCTGACGGTCGCCGCGGAACACCTGAACCCGCTGGATTCCCCCGAAGATCTTGCGCTGCTGATCGAGCGCATCGAGACGATGCGCGGCCGCAAGGAATTCTTCGTCAAGGGCGAGACGACGCGCTGACGCGTCCCGCCTGTCGTTCTTCACCCATCGAACCGGATTTCCCATGACCTATCTCCAGGAATCGAGCCGGCCTGCCGTGACGGTACCCAAGCTGCAGGCAATGCGCGACGCCGGCGAGAAGATCGCGATGCTCACGTGCTACGACGCGAGCTTTGCCGCGCTGCTCGATCGCGCGGGCGCCGACGTGCTGCTGATCGGCGATTCGCTCGGCAACGTGCTGCAGGGCCATACGACCACGCTGCCCGTCACGCTCGACGACATCGCGTACCACACCGCCTGTGTCGCACGCGCACAGCCGCGCGCGCTGATCATGGCCGACCTGCCGTTCGGCACGTACGGCACGCCGTCCGAGGCGTTCGCGAGCGCCGTCAAGCTGATGCGCGCGGGCGCACAAATGATCAAGCTCGAAGGCGGCGAATGGCTCGCCGATACGATCCGCTTCCTCGTCGAGCGCGCGGTGCCCGTGTGTGCGCACGTGGGCCTCACGCCGCAATCGGTGCACGCGTTCGGCGGCTTCAAGGTGCAGGGCAAGACCGAGGCTGGCGCCGCGCAACTGCTGCGCGACGCGCGCGCGGTCGAAGCGGCCGGCGCGCAGGTCGTCCTGCTCGAGGCCGTGCCGACCCTCGTCGGGGCCGAGGTCACGCACATGCTGCGCGTTCCGACGATCGGCATCGGCGCGGGCGCGGACTGCTCGGGGCAGGTGCTCGTGCTGCACGACATGCTCGGGATCTTCCCCGGCAAGCGGCCGCGCTTCGTGAAGGATTTCATGCAGGGTCAGCCGAACATCCAGGCGGCCGTCGAAGCGTACGTGCGCGCGGTGAAGGACGGTTCGTTCCCCGGTCCGGAACATTCGTTCTGACGTGTACGGCCGGCAGCGCGTTCGCCGGCACCCGGATATGAAAAAGCGCGGCGTCCTTTGCGGGGCGCCGCGCTTTTTGTTGGTACGCTGCAAGAGTGAAGGTTCGCGGCGTCGCTGCAAGCACGGCGCGCGATTCATCACTTGATCACTTCAATACCGCGTCGAGCGCGCCACGCAGCGCATTGGTCAGCAGCAGCGCCTGCGCGCGCGCAAGATCGTCGCGGGTCACGACGCGCTCCGTCGCGCCGAACGCGCGGTCATCGAGCAGCACGCCGCGCATCACGCCCGGCAGCACGCCGGATGCCAGCGGCGGCGTCACCCACTGGCCGTCGAGCTTCACGAACAGGTTCGAGCGCCCGCCTTCCGTCACCTCGCCGCGCTCGTTGACGAACAGCATGTCGAAACCGCCGAGCGCCTCCGCCGCCTGCCACGCGCGATCGTATTCGGCGCGGCGCGTCGTCTTGTGCAAAAGCAGTGCGTCGCTCGCGCGGGTCGGCGCGAAACCGTGCTCGGACGCCAGCAGTACGCCGACCGGCCCCGCCGGCAGCGGCTTGAGCGGTGCCGCGACGATCTCGATCGTGCCGTCCTTCGCGAGCGAGAGCTTCATCCGGTAAGCACCGTCGCCGTCGAGCGCCGCACAGCGCGCGTCGATCTCGCGGCGCAACGCATCGGCATAGAACCGGAAGCCGAACGCATCCGCGCTGCGCTGCAGCCGCGCGAGATGACGATCGAGATGCCGGATGCCGTCCGCACGCGTGGCGGCGGTCGTTTCGAACAACTGGAAGCCGGGATCGGCGTCCGTCAGGAATCGCGCTTTCAATTCGCACTCCGCATATTCGTCGGCCGCGACGCTGTCGAGCACGATGCCCGCGCCGACACCCATCATGCCGCGGCGCCGGCCGGCGGTTGCCGTTGCCTGATCACGTGCTTCTTCGGTATCGGTGGCGGCCGCACCCTCTCCAGCCGCACCTTCGCCGGCCGCGTCCAGCGTCAGCGTGCGGATCGCGACCGACAGACAGAAATCGCCGCAACCGGCCGCGCGATTGCCGCGCGCATCGGAACCGGCGCCTTCCTGCGGCGCATCGAGCCAGCCGATCCCGCCCGTATAGAGCCCGCGCGGCGTCGACTCGATCGCGTCGATCAACTGCATCGTCATGTGCTTCGGCGCACCCGTGATCGATCCGCACGGAAACAATGCGCGCAGCATCTGCGCGAACGTCGTGCCGTCGCGCCAGCCGGCCTCGACCGTCGACGTCATCTGCCACACCGACGCATACGGCTCGACGGAGAACAGCGCCGGCACGCGAACCGTACCGGTGCGCGCGATCCGCGACACGTCGTTGCGCAACAGGTCGACGATCATCACGTTTTCCGCGCGGTTCTTCGGATCGCTCGCGAGGAACGCGGCAGCTGCCGCATCTTCGCGGGGATCGGCCGAACGCGGCGCGGTGCCCTTCATCGGCCGTGCGCGCAGCACGTCGCCGTGCTTCTCGACGAACAGTTCCGGCGAGCACGACACGACCCACGCGCCGTCAGGCAGCGCGATCAGCGCGCCATAACGCACGGGCTGGCGCGCGCGCAGCCGCCGGTACAGCGCGAGCGGCGTGCCGAATACGTCGAAATTCAGCCGGTACGTGTAGTTGATCTGATACGAATCGCCTGCGCGCAGCGCGTCGTGCACCGCGGCGATCGCCGCGTCGAACGCGTCGCGCGACACGCTCTTCGTCACATGCGCGACGCCCGCGATCGACGGCGAGCCGCTGCCGTCCTGCTGCGCGAGCCACGCGTCGACTTCGTCGCACGACAGGTGCTCGCAGCGCGCATATAGCAAAAAGCGCAGCGGGGCATCGCCCGGCTGCGCTCGTTGCAGGTTGCGTCCGAATTCGTAGTCGCCGACGACCACCGCATGCAGCCCGTCGCGCAGGTCCTGCGCAACCGCCGCGTCGATTTCGTCGAGCCGCGCCGGATCCGTGCACACGCGTTCGTGCACGAATCCCGAATACAAACGACTCGACCGCGCGGACGCGGTCGAGTCGCAATCGTCCAAGAGCGCGAACGACGCGCTCTCGCTGCCTTCAGTCATGCCATTACTCGAAGAAGCTCTTCACACGGTCGAACCAGCTCTTGCTCTGCGGGCTGTGACGCGCGCCGCCCTCGGCCAGCGACTTCTCGAACTGCTTGAGCAGATCGCGCTGGTGGTCGGTCAGCTTCACGGGCGTCTCGACCTGCACGTGCACGTACAGATCACCCGCGATGCTCGAACGCAGCCCCTTGATGCCCTTGCCGCGCAGGCGGAACGTCTTGCCCGACTGCGTGCCTTCCGGTACCGGGAACGACGCACGGCCGGCCAGCGTCGGCACCTCGATCTCGCCGCCAAGCGCGGCGGTCGTGAACGGGATCGGCATCTGGCAGTGGAGATCGTCGCCGTCGCGCTCGAACACCGCGTGCGGCTTGATGTGGATCTCGACGTACAGATCTCCCGGCGGCCCGCCGTTGATGCCCGGCTCGCCGTTGCCGGCCGAGCGGATCCGCATCCCGTCGTCGATCCCGGCCGGGATCTTCACTTCGAGCGTCTTGGTTTCCTTCACCTTGCCCGACCCGTGGCAGTGCACGCACGGCTCGGGGATATAAGTGCCGGTGCCATGGCACTTCGGGCAGGTCTGCTGGATGCTGAAGAAGCCCTGCGACATGCGCACCGTGCCCTGGCCGTGACAGGTCGGGCAGGTTTCCGGCTTCGTGCCGGGCTTCGCGCCCGACCCGTGGCAGACCTCGCACGACACCCAGCTCGGCACGCGGATCTGCGTGTCGTAGCCGTGCGCAGCCTGCTCGAGCGTGATTTCCATGCTGTAGCGCAGGTCGGCGCCGCGGTACACCTGCGGGCCGCCGCGGCCGCCGCGCGCGGCGCCGCCCGCGGCCTGGCCGAAGATGTCGCCGAAGATGTCGCCGAATGCATCCGCGAAGCCGCCGAAACCCTGTGCGCCCGCACCGCCCATGTTCGGATCGACGCCCGCGTGGCCGTACTGGTCGTACGCGGCCCGCTTCTGGCTGTCCGACAGCATTTCATAGGCTTCCTTCGCCTCCTTGAAATGCTCTTCCGCATCCTTGTTGTCCGGATTGCGGTCAGGGTGATGCTTCATCGCAAGCTTGCGATACGCCTTCTTGATTTCGTCGTCGCTCGCATTCTTCGCGACGCCCAGAACCTCGTAGTAATCCCGTTTCGCCATATCGATTCACTGTGCCGCCACGCATCGCGCACGCGGCGGCTCCTTTCGCCCGCAGTAAAGTCTCTCGACTCGTCTGGCGCTGCGCCCGTCCGCGGACGGCTCGCGCAGCACCCGCCAAAAAACAAATGTGCCCGGAGGGCCGCGAAGCCCGCCAGGCGTGGAGTCGATCCGGCCATCCGGAAGGAAAGACAGACCGCTTTTCAGCCGCTTGTCAGCCGCGCCGCGCGCGTTCGAGCGCGCGGCGTGCGGTGCCGTTGCAACCCGGCTTAGTCCTTCTTCACTTCCTTGAACTCGGCGTCGACGACGTCGTCGGCAGCCTGCTGCGCGCCACCCGCGTGGGCCGCGCCTTCCGCTGCACCCGCCGCGCCGGCGGCACCCGCCTGCTGGGCCTGCATGTCGGCGTACATCTTCTCGCCGAGCTTCTGCGAAACCTTGCCGAGCTCCTCGACCTTCGCGTCGATCGCCGCCTTGTCGGCCGACGTGTCCTTCAGCACTTCCTCGAGCGACTTCAGCGACGCTTCGATCGCTTCCTTCTCGCCCGCGTCCAGCTTGTCGCCGTACTCGGCGAGCGCCTTCTTCGTGCTGTGGACCAGCGCGTCGCCCTGGTTGCGCGAATCGGCCAGCTCGCGCAGCTTGTGGTCTTCCGCTGCGTTCGCTTCCGCGTCCTTGATCATCTGGTCGATTTCAGCCTCGGACAGACCCGAGTTGGCCTTGATCGTGATCTTGTTTTCCTTGCCGGTCGCCTTGTCCTTCGCGCCGACGTGCAGGATGCCGTTCGCGTCGATGTCGAAGGTCACTTCGATCTGCGGCACGCCGCGCGGTGCCGGCGGGATGCCTTCGAGGTTGAACTCGCCGAGCAGCTTGTTGCCTGCCGCCATTTCGCGTTCGCCCTGGAACACCTTGATCGTCACGGCGCCCTGGTTGTCGTCCGCCGTCGAATACACTTGCGCGTGCTTCGTCGGGATCGTCGTGTTCTTGCTGATCATCTTCGTCATCACGCCGCCGAGCGTCTCGATGCCGAGCGACAGCGGAGTCACGTCGAGCAGCAGCACGTCCTTGCGGTCGCCCGACAGGACCTGGCCCTGGATCGCCGCGCCAACCGCGACGGCTTCGTCCGGGTTCACGTCACGGCGCGGATCCTTGCCGAAGAACTCCTTCACCTTCTCCAGGACCTTCGGCATGCGGGTCTGGCCGCCGACCAGGATCACGTCGTCGATATCCGACACCTTGACGCCCGCGTCCTTGATCGCGATGCGGCACGGCTCGATCGTGCGCTCGACCAGATCCTCGACCAGCGCTTCCAGCTTCGCGCGGGTGATCTTCAGGTTCAAGTGCTTCGGGCCCGACGCGTCCGCCGTGATGTACGGCAGGTTGATTTCGGTCTGCTGGCTCGACGACAGCTCGATCTTCGCCTTTTCGGCGGCTTCCTTCAGGCGTTGCAGCGCGAGCACGTCCTTCGACAGGTCGACGCCCTGCTCCTTCTTGAACTCGCCAATGATGTAATCGATGATGCGCTGGTCGAAGTCCTCGCCGCCGAGGAACGTGTCGCCGTTGGTCGACAGCACTTCGAACTGCATTTCGCCGTCGACGTCCGCGATCTCGATGATCGACACGTCGAACGTGCCGCCGCCGAGGTCATACACGGCGATCTTGCGGTCGCCCTTCTCGGCCTTGTCGAGACCGAACGCGAGCGCGGCTGCCGTCGGCTCGTTGATGATCCGCTTGACTTCGAGGCCCGCGATGCGGCCGGCATCCTTGGTCGCCTGGCGCTGGCTGTCGTTGAAGTAAGCCGGCACCGTGATCACGGCTTCCGTGACCGGCTCGCCGAGGTAGTCTTCGGCCGTCTTCTTCATCTTGCGCAGCACTTCCGCCGAAACCTGCGGCGGCGCGAGCTTTTCGCCATGTGCCTCGACCCATGCATCGCCGTTGTCGGCCTTGATGATGGTGTACGGCATCAGGCCGATGTCCTTCTGGACTTCCTTCTCTTCGAAGCGGCGGCCGATCAGGCGCTTCACCGCGAACAGCGTGTTCTTCGGGTTGGTCACCGACTGACGCTTGGCCGGCGCGCCGACGAGCACTTCGTTGTCGTCCATGTATGCGATGATCGACGGCGTGGTGCGCGTGCCTTCCGAGTTCTCGATGACCTTGACCTGGTTGCCTTCCATGATGGCGACGCACGAGTTCGTGGTGCCGAGGTCAATACCGATGATCTTTCCCATTTTCCTAATCTCCAGAAATGCCTGTTTGCTGCGCGAAACCCTGCCTTTTTTGGCGGTTTCGCGCGCCAGAATTCAACTCTGTTTCCGAAATGCGTCCGTCCGGTCCGTTTTCAAGACCCGACAAGCGATGCGGATATTAAATTTTTTCAATCGCCGCTGGCTACCGGATCGCCGGTCGCCGGATCGCCGGCCGCCGGAACATGCCCCGCCGCCGCGATCTTCGCGCGCGCCGCCGAAACTGCCGCCTGGAACTGCGCGAGGCCATGCCAGCCCGTCGCGCGGCCGAGACGCTTGCCGCGGTGGAAGAAGAACCACGTCGGCACGCCGTGCAGCCCGAACCGGCGCCCGAGCTGATGGTGTTCGTACACGTTGCAATGGAACCACTTCAGGTCCAGCGCACGAATTGCATCGGGCTGGGCGAGCATCGCCTTCTTCGCGATCTCGCAGTTGAAGCAGTCGACGCCCCAGAAGAACACCACCGCCAGCGCGTCGCCCGCGCCTTCGATCCCCGCGTCGAACGTGTCCGCGGCCAGCGCCTGCATGTCGAACGCGTCGAACGCGGCCGGATCGACGCCGGCGGGAACCATCGCTGCAGCCTTACTTCGGCTGCGCGACGGTGACGAGCGCCGGACGCAGCACGCGGTCGGCGATCGTATAGCCCTTTTGCAGCACCGTGACGACGGTGTTCGGCTCCTGCTCGGCCGGCACCATCGAAATCGCCTGGTGCTGGTGCGGATCGAACTTCTCGCCGACCGGGTTGATCGCGACGACGCGGCCCTTCTCGAGCGCGCTCGTCAGCTGGCGCAGCGTCAGTTCGACGCCTTCGCGCACCTTCGCGATGTCGCCGGACGTGTCGCTGACGGCCGCTTCCAGGCTGTCCAGCACCGGCAGCAGGTGTTCCGCGAAGCTCTCGATCGCGAACTTGTGCGCCTTCGAGACGTCGTCCTGCGCGCGGCGGCGCACGTTCTCGGTCTCGGCCTTCGCCCGCAGGAAGCTCTCCTGCAGCTCGGCGACCTTGGCTTGAGCCTCCGCGAGCGCCGCGTCGGCTGCTTCGGCGGCGGGAGCGGCGCCTTGCGCCGCCTGCTTCTCGCTGCCGATGTCTTCGGCCGATTGGGTAGACGGGTTCTCTTGCGTGTTTTCCATGTCGCTGAAAGTCGATTAGAGGTTGAAGCCAAATCGGCAACCGCCGGATCGTATACCTGGCGGCACCGCACATCGTTGGTGCAAATAAGGGCGAAAACCGCGATTTCAAGACGGTTATTCGCCGGCATTCTCCAATACCGCGAAACAACCGCTCGCTCCGCCGGTGCAGGCCTCGCATAGTCCGCCAGATCGGGCGAAACGGCCTGTAACAACGCTTACGTGGCAAGTACTAGCTTGGCACAGGCCCGCTGCACTACACTCCACTCAAGCGTCGGAAAAGCGTGTTTACCCTAGCTGACCGTCGCCTTACATCCACCTGGCGCCGTGTTTACCCTTCTTTCGAGGGGGAGTACCGTGAAACTGACCTTTGCGATATCGTTGGTCGCGCTGGTACTCATTGCCGGCACCACCACCATCTGCCTGTCGGGAGCCGTTACCGACCGCACGACCGAATACGGAAGCGCGCGGGCGACCTTCGACCAGATGTTCAGCTCCCACCAGAAAATCTGTCGATGATGCGCCGGTCGCGCTTCGTCGGCCGGCCGTGCAGTTGGGCCGCCGGCTCGCGATACGTGCGGCGCCGCTCCAGTTCAACGAGCCGCGCGGCCCGCCCCGCTTCCGTTTCCTCGTAAAGCGTCTGTGCGACGCTCGCCGGTCCGCGCACGTCGCACACGCCCAGCACGGCAATGTGCCAGACGATGCCGTCGATCGCAATCTCGACCTCGTCGCCGACGCGCACCTCCTTCGCCGGCTTGACTGCCGCGCCGCCGATCTTCACGTGCCCCTTGTCGACTGCATCGGTCGCGAGCGAGCGCGTCTTGAAGAACCGGGCCGCCCACAGCCATTTGTCGACGCGCAGCTTCGCGCCCGGTTCCGTGGAAATCTTGTAGTTCATGTCAGCCTCCGCCGGGCCGCCCCAAGGAGGCTAACCACCCCCTCGGGGGGCAGCGAACAAAGAGAGCGTGGGGGTCGTTTCACGTCAGCCTCCGCCGGGCCGCCCCAAGGAGGCCGACCGCCTCCCCAGGGCGCAGCGAATGAAGTGAGCGTGCGATTCGTTCCATGTCAGCTCACCGTTTCGGGCTGCGCGGCCCTGACGGGCCAGCCCTGCAGGTTCTCGGCGACGATCTCGCCGATCGCGCCGAGCCATGCGGGCGCGCCGTTCAGGCATGGAATGCGGTGGAACGCCTTGCCGCCGCCGGCGAGGAATTCGTCGCGCACTTCCATGCCGATCTCCTCGATCGTCTCCAGGCAATCGGCCGTGAAGCCGGGGCAGAACACGTCGGCCCGCCGCACGCCGGCCTCGCCGAACCCGCGCAGCGTCGGCGCCGTGTAAGGCTGCAGCCATTCGGCCTTGCCGAAGCGCGACTGGAAGGTGACGCGGCATTCGGTCGTCGACAGCCCGAGCGCGGCCATCAGCAACGCGCCCGTCTGCTGGCACTGGTCGTGATAGGGGTCGCCGAGGTCGAGCGTGCGCTTCGGCACGCCGTGAAAGCTCAGCACGAGCTTGTCGCCGGCCGCGAAGTCGGGCCGGCCGTGCTGCGCCCAGTACTGGCGCACCTGCTCGGCGAGCGCGTGGATATAGGCCGGGTGGTCGGCGTAGTGCCGCACCGTGCGCACCTCCGGCTGGTTGCGCATGCGCGCGAGCGCGTCGAATGCGGCATCGAACGCGGTGGCCGTGGTCGACGCCGAGTATTGCGGATACATCGGCATCAGCAGCACGCGCTCGACGCCCGAGCGCTTGAACTGCGCGAGCGCGTGCGCAATGTTCGGGCTGCCGTAGCGCATCGCGTAGTCGACCAGCACGTGATAGCCGTTCGACACGAGCAGATGCCGCACGCCGTCGGTCTGACGCTCGGTGTGCACGCGCAGCGGCGAGCCCTCGGGCATCCATACGGCCGCGTATTTCTTCGCGGACGCGCGGCCGCGCAGCGGCAGGATCAGCGTGCGCAGCAGCACCTGCCAGACGGCCTGCGGGATTTCGACGACCCGCGGATCCGACAGGAATTCGGCCAGATAGCGCCGCACCGCGCGCGGCGTGGGGGCGTCGGGCGTGCCGAGATTGATCAGCAGCACGCCGATACGATGGGCGGCCGCGGTGCTCGAAGGCGGCTCAAGATCGAAACGCATGGGCAAGAACGTGCTCGGGGCACGGGACCGGACGGCTCTCAATTATAGCGGGCCGCCCGGTGCCGTTCGGCCGACTGTCGGCGCAGGCGGCGCCGCGGCACGATGACGGGGCGGGATCGGGCTGGCGATTGCCGGCTACTGCTGACTCAGCGTGAGCGACAGCAGGCGCGCGGTGATGTCGACGATCGGTATCACGCGGTTGTACGCCATGCGGGTCGGGCCGATCACGCCGAGCGTGCCGACGATCTGCCCGTTCACCTCGTAAGGCGCGGTGACGACGCTCATTTCCTCGATCGGCACGAGCGTCGATTCGCCGCCGATGAAGATCTGCACGCCCTGGGCGTGGCTCGACACGTCGAGCAGTTGCAGGAGGCCCGTCTTTTGGTCGAACACGTCGAACAGCTTGCGCAGCCGCGCCATGTCGGAGGAAAGATCCGCCACCTCGAGCAGGTTGCGCTCGCCGGAAATCAGCACGGTGTCCTCGGTGTCGGGCACCTCGGTGCTGGCCGTCACGGCCGCGTGCATCAGCGTGGTCATGTCGCCGCGCAACTGGTCGATCTCGTCGCGCAGGCGGCGGCGCACCTCGTCGAACGACAGGCCGGCGAAATGCGCGTTGATGTAGTTGGACGCCTCGGTCAGCTGCGACGGCGAATAGTCGCGCGGCGTCGCGAGCATCCGGTTCTGCACGTCGCCCTCGGGCGTGACGATGATCAGCAGGATGCGCTTGTCCGACAGGCGCATGAACTCGATCTGCTTGAACACGTGGCTACGGCGCGGCGTCAGCACGACGCCCGCGAACTGCGACAGGTTCGACAGCACGCTCGCGGCGGCAGCCACCACCCGCTGCTGCGGCTCGCCGGCCTGCAGCGTGTTCTGCACCTGCCGCGCGACGGCCTCGGCATCGATCGGCGCCTCGACCGTCAGCATCGTGTCGACGAACAGCCGGTAGCCGCGCGGCGTCGGCACGCGGCCGGCCGACGTGTGCGGGCTCGACACGAGGCCGAGCTCCTCCAGGTCGGACATCACGTTGCGGATCGTCGCCGGGCTCAGCTCGAGCCCGGAATAACGGGACAACGTGCGCGATCCGACTGGCTGACCGTCGGCGATATACCGTTCGATCAGGGTTTTCAGGAGGGTTCGTGCGCGAGGATCTAGCATGGTGGAAAATTTTAGCGCAACCACGCGACCGCGGCGAGTGGCGTCGGCCACCGTTGCGCGGGCCGGCCCGATCCGGCCCCGTCCGCGCACATCCGGTTCTTTTCGTCAACGAGCTATGGTGTAATGCCGGCATGAAAACCGGTAATCAGTTCAACACCGTCGCGCTCGTCGGCCGGAGCAACACGCCCGGCATCGCCGAGCCGCTCGCCACCCTGGCTGCCAGCCTGGCGAAGCTGGGCTTCGAGGTCGTCTTCGAAGGCGATACCGCGCGCGAGTTCGGCATCGCCGGCTATCCGGCGCTCACCCCGGCCGAAATCGGGGCGCGTGCGGACGTGGCGGTCGTGCTGGGCGGCGACGGCACGATGCTCGGCATCGGCCGCCAGCTCGCGCCGTACCGGACACCGCTGATCGGCATCAACCACGGGCGGCTCGGCTTCATCACGGACATCGCGGCGGCCGACATGCACGCGCTCGTCCCCGTGATGCTGGCGGGCAAGTTCGAACGCGAGGAGCGCTCGCTGCTCGAGGCCAGGATCGTGCGCGACGGCGAACCGATCTACCACGCGCTCGCGTTCAACGACGTCGTCGTGAACCGCAGCGGCTTCTCCGGGATGGTCGAGCTGCGCGCGTCGGTCGACGGCCGGTACATGTACAACCAGCGTTCGGACGGCCTGATCGTCGCCACGCCGACGGGCTCGACCGCGTACGCGCTGTCGTCGGCCGGCCCGATCCTCCATCCGCAGCTTCAGGGCATCGTGCTCGTGCCGATCGCGCCGCACGCGCTGTCGAACCGGCCGATCGTGCTGCCCGACGATTCGAAGATCGCGATCCAGATCGTCGGCGGGCGCGACGTCAACGTGAACTTCGACATGCAGTCGTTCACCTCGCTCGAACTGAACGACACGATCGAGGTGCGCCGCTCGAAGCACACGGTGCCGTTCCTGCACCCGATCGGCTACAGCTACTACGCGACGCTGCGCAAGAAGCTGCACTGGAACGAACACGCGTCGAACGAAGACGACGACACGGCGTCCTGACGCCCCACCGCCCGACACCATGCTCCGCCACCTCTCGATCCGCGACTTCGTCATCGTGGCCGCGCTCGATCTCGAATTCGACAGCGGCTTTTCCGTCTTTTCCGGCGAAACCGGCGCCGGGAAATCGATCCTGATCGACGCCCTCGCCCTCGCGCTCGGCGAACGTGCCGACGCGAGCGTCGTGCGCACCGGCTGCGGCCGCGCCGACATCACGGCCGAATTCACGCCGCACGATCGTGTCGCGCGCTGGCTCGACGAACACGCGTTCGATGCCGAGGACACCGTGATGCTGCGCCGCGTGATCGACGCGAACGGCCGGTCGCGCGCGTTCATCAACGGCACCAGCGCGACGCTCGCGCAACTGCGCGAACTCGGCGAGATGCTCGTCGACATCCACGGCCAGCACGCGCACCAGCTGCTGATGCGGCCCGATGCGCAGCGCGAGCTGTTCGACACGCACGCGGGGCTCGTCGCCGATGCCGCGAACGTCGCGCGCGCGTGGCGCGTCTGGCGCGACGCGACGCAGGCGATCGACGCCGCGAAGGCGCACGAGCGCGAGCTGCAGCTCGAACGCGAAAAGCTCGCGTGGCAGCTCGCGGAGCTCGACAAGCTCGCGCCGCAAGCCGGCGAATGGGACGAAGTCAGCAACGAGCACAAGCGCCTGTCGCATTCGGCGAACCTGATCGAAGGCGTGCGCGGCGCGCTCAACGCGCTGTCCGAGTCCGACGACGCGATGCTCGCGCAGCTCGGCGCGATCGTGTCGAAGCTGCGCAGCCTCGCCGACTACGACACCGCGCTCGGCGACGCGCTCGCGTCGCTCGAACCGGCCGAAATCCAGCTGCAGGAAGCCGTCTATTCGCTGTCGCACTATGCGCAGCGCGTCGATCTCGATCCCGAGCGGCTTGCGCAGGTCGAAACGCGTCTCGATGCGCTGCACTCGACCGCCCGCAAGTTCCGGCTGCCGCCCGACACGCTGCACGAAGAACATGCGGCTCGCCGCGCGCAGCTCGCCGCGCTCGACGCGGCCGCCGATCTCGGCGCGCTCGAGGCGGTGCAGGCCAAGGCGCGGGAAGCCTATCTCGCCGACGCGAAACACCTGTCGAAGGCGCGCGCGCAGGCCGCCAAGGCACTGGGCACGGCCGTCACGGCCGGCATGCAGGAACTGTCGATGGCGGGCGGAAGTTTCGAAGTCGCGCTCGTGCCGCTCGCCGACGGCGGCCCGCACGGGCTCGAGCAGGTCGAGTTCCGGGTCGCCGGGCACGCCGGCGTGCCGCTGCGGCCGCTCGCGAAGGTCGCGTCGGGCGGCGAGCTCGCGCGGATCAGCCTCGCGCTCGCCGTGATCGCGAGCGCGGCGAGCCCGACGCCGACGCTGATCTTCGACGAAGTCGATACGGGGATCGGCGGCGGCGTCGCCGAAGTGGTCGGCCGCCTGCTGCACCAGCTCGGGCGCGACCGCCAGGTGCTGTGCGTGACGCACCTGCCGCAGGTTGCCGCGCGCGGCGACCACCACTTCCAGGTCGCGAAGGGCGCCGACAACCGCGGCGGCACGGTATCGACGGTCGTCGCGCTCGACCGCGCCAACCGGATCGAGGAAGTCGCGCGGATGCTCGGCGGGCTCGAGATCACGGCGACGACGCGCAAGCACGCGAAGGAAATGCTGGCGGCCTGACGCGGCCGTCGGGCTGTCCCGCTGTCCCGTCCACGCCGAACGGGCTCGCACCGTTCGGCTTTCACGGCAAAACGCCTGCGGACGAAGCGCCCGCAACCCGCCCCGCCTTCGTTCAAACGCCCGTTTCGACCGCCCCGAACACCCGCGTCCACAGCGCCGTCACGGCCGCCCGCTCGTCGGCCACCACGGCCGGATCGACGCGCGCCTTCTCCATCCCGTCGAGTCGCAGCTTGTGCTGCAGCTTCCGGTACTTGCGGTAGGCCGCGCCGACGCGTTCGGCCTCGTCCTCGCCCATCAGCCCGAAGCGCGCGACCTCGCGCAGCAGCGCGATGTTGCCCGTGTTGCGGATCAGCTCGGCGTCGCTCGACGCGTGCAGCAGCACCCAGTACTGGACGATGAACTCGATGTCGACCATCCCGCCGCGATCGTGCTTCAGGTCGAACAACTCGGTCTGGTTCGGGTGGCCGGCAAACACCTTGCCGCGCATGTCGACGATCTCCTTCGCGAGCACGCCGCCGTCGCGCGGCGTCGTCAGCACCTGCTGGCGGATCGCCTCGAAGTCCGCGCCGATCTGCGCGTCGCCCGCGCTGTAGCGAGCGCGCGTCAGCGCCTGGTGCTCCCATACCCACGCGGTATTCGCGGCGTCGCCCTCGCGCAGCTGGTAGCGGCGGAACGCGTCGAGATCAGTGACGAGCAGCCCGGCCTCGCCGTTCGGCCGCAGCCGCAGGTCGATGTCGAACAGCGCACCCGCGCCGGTCGCCGTCGTGAGCCACGTGATGAGCCGCCGCGTGAAGGTCGTGTAGACGTCCGCCGAGCGCTCGTCGGGGTCGTCGTACAGGAAGATCAGGTCGAGATCCGATGCGTAGCCGAGCTCCTTGCCGCCCAGCTTGCCGTACGCGATCACCGCGAATTTCGGCACGTCGCGATGGCGCTTCGCGAGCTGCGACCAGACGACTTCGATCGTCACGTCGAGCACCGCGTCGGCCAGCTCGGACAGCCGGTCGCTCACATGCTCGACCGACAGCTGCCCGGCAAGATCGATCAGCAGGATCCGGAACACCTCCGCATGCTGCGCGTGCCGCAGCAGGTCCATCTGTTGCTCGGGGCCGTCGGCCGCCGCGAGGCGCGCGCGCAGCGCGTCCTTGAACGAGGGCCAGTCGAACGGGCTCGCGATCGCCTCGTCGTCGAGCAGTTCGTCGAGCAGTTGCGGGTGGCGGATCAGGTAACCGCCGCCCCAGCGCGTCGCGCCGAGCACCGACAGCACGCGGTCGAGCGCGGCCGGATATTCGGTCAGCAACGCGAGATAGACGCCGCGCCGGCTGACCGTCTCGAGCAGGTCGAACAGGCGCACGATCGTGTCGTCACGGCGCGCGGCGTCGATCCGCGGCGCCGCCTCCAGCGCGCGTTGGGCGACGCGGTCGAAGCGGTGCCGGCTCTTTTCCGGCAGGCCCGTGTAGCGCGACGATTGCCAGACCGCGCGCAGCCGCGCGAGCACCGCCGCCGGATCGGCGAAGCCGAGGCCGTCGAGGCGGGCCGCGAGCGCGTCGTCCTCGCCGTCGTCGGCGAGCGCGCCGCTCCAGATCCACGCGGCGGCCGTCTCTTCGCCTGCGCCGCAGGGCGCGCCGTTCACCTTGTCGGCGAAGATCTGGTCGAACTGAGCCTCGACGAAGTTCCGGTGTTCGTCCAGCACCGTCATCAGCGCCGCATAGTCGGCAAAGCCGAGCGACGCGGCCAATGCCGCGCGCTCGTCGGGCTCGACCGGCATCGCGTGCGTCTGCGCGTCGTTGCGGTACTGCAGCCGGTGCTCGAGCGTACGCAGGAATTGGTAAGCGTCGGTCAGGCGTGCGCACACGTCCTCGCCGATCAGCCCGCGCGCCTGCGCATGGCGCAGCACCGCGAGCGTCGGCCGCACGCGGAATTCCGCATCCTGGCCGCCGCGGATCAGCTGGAACACCTGCGCGCTGAACTCGATCTCGCGAATCCCGCCGCGGCCGAGCTTGATGTCGTCGGCCTTGTCGGGGCGCATCGACGCACGGCGCGCGGCTTCCTGCCGAATCTGCTGGTGCAGCGAACGGATCGCGCCGATCACGCCGAAATCGAGATAGCGGCGGTACACGAACGGCTTGACGATCGACTCGAGCTGCGACTCCAGCCGCCGCGCCGCATCGCTGCCCCCTTCCGACACGAGCCGCCCCTTGATCCACGCATAGCGCTCCCACTCGCGCCCCTGCACGTAGAAATATTCCTCGAGCATCCCGATGCTGCACACGAGCGGCCCCGAATCGCCGTTCGGGCGCAGCCGCATGTCGACGCGAAACACGTAGCCGTCGGCGGTGACCTCGGACAGCACGCCGATCAGGCGCCGGCCGAGCCGCGTGAAGTATTCCTGCGTGGACAGCGGCGCGCGCGCGCCGCCAGTCGTCTCGCCGTCGTCCTCGTACACGAAGATCAGGTCGATGTCCGACGACACATTCAGCTCGCGGCCGCCGAGCTTGCCCATCCCGACCACGCCGAGCGCGACGCGCTGGCCGTCGGCGCCGCGCGGCTCGCCGTACTGCGCCTCGAGTTCGGCCGACAGCAGCGCCAGCGAGCGCTGCACGGCCACCTCGGCGAGATCGGTCATCGCGGACGTCACCTCGGCGACGTCCGCCAGCCCGCGCAGGTCGCGCTCCGCGACCGCGCCGAACGCCTCCGCGCGCAGTTGCCGCAGCGCGCGCTTCAGTTGCTCCTCGGACGGCGCGGCCGCGCCGTCCGGCATCGCGAGCAGTTCGGTGAGGCGCGCATCGAGCTGCGCGCGGGCGAGCGGCGCGGCGGCCCACGCGGCGACCTGCTCGGCCAGCGCGGGCCGCGCGGCGGCCGCGCGCGCGATATAACGGGAATAGGACGTGCTGATCAGGGCGGAAGCGTCGGTCATCGAGAAGCGGGCCTGGCGGTAAGGCCGGCCGGCGCGGGCAAACGCGTGCGCGCCCCGCTGCCGGCCGGCCCCTTGGACTCGGCGCGGCATCGCGGGACGCGCGTGCGTCCGCCGCGAAACCGCGCGCCGGAAAGCCCGTGCCGTGCGGCCGCAACGGCCGCCGGCACGAACCCATGTGATACATTTCAACGTCAATCTGCAAAACTACCATATCGCCGCCCGTCCGCCGCATGTCCGACCGTCAGGAATCCGCCGTAGCTGCGCCCGAAGCGGGACCTCCGAAGCACGATCATCCGGTCCTGCGTCGCGTGTTCAAGGTGACGCTGGCAGTCGGGATCGGCACTTACTTCGTTGCGGCCGGCGCGTTCCTGGGGCTGCGCTACGTGCTGCTGCCCCGCATCGACGAATTCCGCCCGCGCATCGAGCGCGTCGTGTCCGACAAGCTCCACACGCAGCTTTCGATCGGCAAGCTTTCCCCGAACTGGTCCGGCATGCAGCCGGGCGTCGAACTCACGAACCTGACGATCCGCGGCCGCGACGGCAAGGTCGCGCTGTCGGTGCCGCACGCGACGGCCGCGCTGTCGTGGATGTCGCTGCTGCGGCTGTCGCCCGCGCTGTCGAGCCTGATCGTCGACCAGCCCGACCTCGTCGTCGCGCGCGCGGCCGACGGCTCGCTGAGCGTCGCGGGCGTCGGCGTGGCGACCACCCACGGCGGCAGCGACACGTTCGGCACGTGGCTGCTGAGGCAGGAAGCAATCGTGCTGCGCGGCGGCACGCTGCGCTGGCGCGACGCGCAGCACGACGCGCCGGAGCTCGTGCTGTCGGGCATCCGGATCGCGGTGCTCAACGACGGTCGCGTACACAAGGCCGCGCTGCAGGCGCCCGCGAACGGCACGCTGCTGCTCGGCCCGCTCGATTTCCGCGCGCGCTTCACGCACAAGGCACTCGCGCCGGTCGGCAAGCCGTCGAACTGGACCGGCGACGCTTACTTGTCGACAGGCCCCGTCGACCTGCAGACGCTCGCCCGCTACCTCGACATACCGCTCATGATCCACGCGGGCCGGATCGACAACGCGATCTGGGCGACCTTCAGCGACGGCCACCTGCGCTCGGCGGGCGGCGACCTGCAGGGTGCCGACGTCGCGCTGCGCGTGCGTCCGACGCAGCCGCGGCTCGACGTGCCGACGGTCGGCTTCGGCTGGGACATGGTGCTCGATGCCGGTCACGACTACACGCTGCACCTGACGCGCTTCAACGCGGAACTCGGCCAGCCGCCGCTGCCGGACGGCACGCCGCTCGCCCGCTCGCTCGCGCTGTCGACGCTGACGGCCCGCTACCGCGTGCCGACGGCCAGCCAGGGGCAACTGATCAGCGTCGTCGGCGACCGCGTCGATCTCGGCATCCTCAGCGAGTTCATCCGCGGGCTGCCGCTGCCGGCGCACCTGCGCAACGAACTGATCAAGATCGACCCGCGCGGGATGGTGTCGAACTATCACATCGAGGTCGAGCGCGCGAAACCCGCGCGGGCCGAGCTCGCCGACGAGGAGCGGCGCACCGGCGCCGCGCCGATCGTCCGCTACCGCTTCCTCGGCGACCTGCAAGGCATCAGCTTCGCCGCGCAGGAGCCGCCGCCGGGCCTGTCGCCGCGCGGCCACCCGCGTGCCGGCTGGCCGGGCGTCGAGAACCTGTGGGGCCGCGTCGATGCGAACGAGACGGGCGGCGCCGCGCACTTCGACACGGTCAACGCGGCCGTCACGGTGCCCGGCGAGTTCGACGAGCCGCGCCTGACGTTCGACCGGCTGCGCGGCAACGCCAAATGGGTGATCACGCCCGCGCCCGGCGACAAGCACGCGCGCGTCGACGTGACGCTGCCCGACCTGCTCGTCTCGAACCCCGATGCGGAAATCGCGGTGTCGGGCTCGTACACGAACCCCGGCCACGGCCGCGGCTCGCTCGACCTGCGCGCCGATTTCGCCCGCGCGTCGGTGGCGCGCATTCCGCGCTACCTGCCGACCGGGATGTCCGAGCACCTGCGCGACTATCTCGGCCATGCGCTGCAGGACGGCAAGGTGACCAAGGGCGCATCGATCGTCGCCCGCGGCCCGCTCGAGAAATTCCCGTTCGAACACGAGCCGGACGCCGGCGTGTTCCACATCGTCGCGCCGTTCACCGGCGGCCGCTTCGAACCGACGCCGTACCCGCCGCGCAAGCTCGCGAACGGCACGCCGAGCGTCTGGCCGGCGCTCGACGGGATCGACGGCGTGTTCGAGCTCGCGCAGAACAAGCTGCGCTTCGACATCGACCGCGCGCACTACAAGCGCGTCGCGCTGACGAAGGTCGCGGGCCGCATCGACGATCTCGGCCGCCCGGCCGATTCGCCGCTCGTGATCGAAGGCCATGCGAACGGCCCGCTCGCCGACCTGCTCGACTACGCGGACAACAGCTCGCTCGGCGCGATGAGCGGCCATGTGGCGCAGCGGCTCGACGCGCAGGGCCCCGCGGCGCTGTCGCTCAAGCTGACGATTCCGCAGCGCATCGCACACAAGCACACGGCCATCGAAGGCGCGCTCGCGTTCGGCGGAAACACGCTGTCGGCCGACGGCGTGCCGCCGCTGTCCGCGCTGCGCGGCCAGGTCCGCTTCACCGATGCCGGCGCGTCGCTGCACGACCTGTCGGGCCGATTCCTCGGCGGTCCGGTACATGCGAACGGCAACTTCCGGTCGCACGGCCCGTACGCGGTGGACGTCGACGGCCGGCTCGCGCTCGACGCCGCGCGCGGGCTGAACCTGCACGGCGCGGCCGCGGCGCTGCTCGAACATGTGATCGGCGACGCGCCGTACAAGGTCGCCGTGCGCGGCGTGCCGGGCCGCCTGCCCGACGTCGCCGCGCGCTCCGACCTGACCGGCGTCGCGCTGGACTTCCCGGCGCCGTTCGCGAAAGCGGCCGGCACGCCGATGCCGTTCAGCTTCACGCTGCAGCCGGCGCCGCAGGCGGACGGCAGGCGCCTCGAACACGCCGACCTGACGCTCGGCCCCGTGTCCGCGACCTACCTGCTCGACGCGACGCGCGGCCAGCCGCTGCGCGCGGTGCGCGGCGCGATGGGCATCCACCGGATGCCCGACATGCCGCAGGACGGCGTGAGCGCGGCCGTCGACGTCGACGAACTCGATGCCGACGCGTGGCTCGCGCTCGCCCGCACGCTGAAGCCCGACACGCCGCGCGCGCCGGAGCCGCAGGCCGCGCCGCGCGTCGATCTCGCGAGCTTCGCGCCGAAGCGCTTCGCGTTCCACTTCGGCACGCTGAAGCTGCTCAAGCGCAACTGGGAAAACGTGATCGTCGGTGCATCGCACGTCGACGAGCTATGGCAGGCGAACATCGCGTCGAACCAGGTATCGGGCTACCTGTCGTGGGCGCCGGGCGGCGGCCACAACGGCGCGGGCGTACTGAACGCACGGCTCGCGAAACTCGTGATTCCGGACAGCGCGCAGCACGACCTCGTCGGCCGCGCGATGAACCTGCCGACGCCGACCGACCGCCCGATACCGTCGATCGACCTGATCGTCGACCAGGTCGTCGCGCGCGCCCACGACATCGGCCGCCTCGTCGTCAACGCGCGCAACATCGACGAAGACGGCACGCCCGTGTGGCAGCTCGACAAGCTGGAACTGTCGAATCCGGCCGCGAAGCTGACGGCGACCGGCAACTGGCGCACGTCGCGCCGCGCGCTCGCCGGCGGCGCCGACGAAAACGATGCGCCGCGCCGCACCGTGTTCGACTTCAAGCTCGACATCGACAACGCGGGCGCGCTGCTCGACCGCGTCGGCCTGCCGCGCACGCTCGCGGACGGACACGGCACGGTAACGGGCAAGGTCGGCTGGCGCGGCGGCCCGACCGCGGTCGACTTCCCGTCGCTCGGCGGCCAGGTCGCGCTCGACCTCGAGCACGGGCAGATCCTGAAGGTCGATCCGGGTGCGGCGAAGCTGCTCGGCGTGCTGAGCCTGCAGAGCCTCGCGCGCTTCCTGACGCTGAATTTCCGCGACGTGGTCGGCAAGGGGCTGCCGTTCGACAAGATCACGGGCACCGGGCGGATCTCTAACGGGATCGCGCGCACCGACGACTTCTCGATGACGACGGGGCCCGCGAACGTGACGGTGCGCGGCGCGGTCGACCTCGGCGCCGAAACGCAGGACCTGCACGCGCACGTCGCACCGAAGATCGGCGCCGGCACGGCGGCGATCGCAGCCGCGATCGTCAATCCGCTGCTCGGCGTCGGCGTGCTGGCCGCGAACTACGCGCTGTCGGAGACGCTGTCGCGCGCGTTCGCGCTCGACTACGCGATCACGGGCTCGTGGGCGCACCCGCACATCGAGCGGGTGCGGGGCGATCAGGGTAAGATGAATCACGGTCCGGCCGATGCAACGAACCACTGAGTTCCGCGCGCTGTCGGGCCGCACCCCATTTATGACGCAACCGATCCCGCGATGACCGACCACACCCGTTCCGCCACGCCCTTTCGGGTCGCCGCGCTGCAGATGGTGAGCACGCCGGACGTCACGCGCAATCTCGCCGAAGCCCGCCGCCTGATCGCGGAAGCGGCCGGCGAAGGCGCGCAGCTCGTGCTGCTGCCCGAGTATTTCTGCTTCATGGGCCACCGCGACACCGACAAGCTCGCGCTCGCCGAACCCTACCAGGACGGCCCGATCCAGCGCTTCCTCGCGGACGCCGCGCGCCGCCACGGCATCTGGGTGATCGGCGGCACGCTGCCGCTTAAGGCGCCGGAGCCCGATCGCGTGCTGAACACGACGCTCGTGTTCGATCCGTCCGGCAACGAGGCCGCGCGCTACGACAAGATCCACCTGTTCAACTTCGAGAAAGGCGACGAGTCGTTCGACGAGGCGCGCACGATCCGCGCGGGCGATACGGTCGTCGCGTTCGACGCGCCGTTCGGGCGGGTCGGCCTGTCGGTCTGTTACGATCTGCGCTTTCCGGAGCTGTATCGCAGGATGGGCGACTGCGCGATGATCGTCGTACCGTCGGCGTTTACGTATACGACGGGCCGCGCGCACTGGGAAACGCTGCTGCGCGCGCGGGCCGTCGAGAACCAGTGCTACGTGCTCGCGGCCGCTCAGGGCGGCAAGCACGAGAACGGCCGGCGCACCTGGGGCCACAGCATGCTGATCGACCCGTGGGGCGAAGTCGTCGCGGTCCGCGACGTGGGCGCAAGCGTCGTGCTCGGCGCGATCGATCCACAGCGCATCGCCGACGTGCGCCAGAGCCTGCCCGCGTGGCGGCACCGCGTGCTGACCTGAATCCGCCGCACCGCTTGAAACGCCGCGCGGCCCACCCATCTGCCCAGAAGCACCCGACAACTTTTTGAGAAACCCCGATATCCGCATGAACATCATCGAACCCGGCATCCGCAACCTCGCGCTGGCGAAGGACATCCTGCTCACGCCGTACGGCCTCGACGAAAGCCTGCTCACGCGCACGATCGCCGACATCTTCACGCATCGCGTCGACTACGCGGACCTGTACTTCCAGGCGACCCGCAGCGAAGCGTGGAGCCTCGAGGAAGGCATCGTCAAGTCGGGCAGCTTCAGCATCGACCAGGGCGTCGGCGTGCGCGCGGTCGCGGGCGACCGCACCGCGTTCGCGTATTCCGACGACCTGTCGCCGGAAGCGATCGCGCAGGCGGCCGCGGCCACCAAGGCGATCGCGGCGGCCGGCGGCGGCCGGCAGAAGATCAAGGCGGCGACGTCGCTGAAGGGCATTTCGGGCCGCGACCTGTACCTGCCGTCCGACCCGCTCGCGTCGCTCGACGCGACGGCCAAGGTCAAGCTGCTCGAGCGCATCGAGCAGATGGCGCGCGGGCGCGACCCGCGCGTCACGCAGGTGATGGCGGGCCTCGCCGGCGAATACGACGTCGTGCTCGTCGCACGCAGCGACGGCGCACTCGCGGCCGACATCCGCCCGCTCGTGCGCGTGTCGGTCACGGTGATCGCCGAACAGAACGGCCGCCGCGAGATCGGCTCCGGCGGCGGCGGCGGCCGCTTCGACTACGGCTACTTCACCGATGAAGTGCTGTCGCGTTACGTCGACGACGCCGTGCACGCGGCACTCGTGAACCTCGACGCCCGCCCCGCGCCGGCCGGCGCGATGACGGTCGTGCTCGGGCCGGGCTGGCCGGGCGTGCTGCTGCACGAGGCGATCGGCCACGGCCTCGAGGGCGACTTCAACCGCAAGGGCTCGTCGGCATTCGCGGGCCGGATCGGCGAGCAGGTCGCCGCGAAGGGCGTGACCGTCGTCGACGACGGCACGCTGCCGAACCGCCGTGGCTCGCTGAACATCGACGACGAAGGCAACCCGACGCAGTGCACGACGCTGATCGAGGACGGCATCCTGAAGGGCTACATCCAGGACACGCTGAATGCGCGCCTGATGAAGATGCCGGTCACGGGCAATGCGCGGCGCGAGTCGTACGCAGCGCTGCCGATGCCGCGCATGACGAACACGTACATGCTGAACGGCGACAAGGATCCGCAGGAAATCATCGCGTCGGTGAAGAGCGGCCTGTACGCGGTGAACTTCGGCGGCGGCCAGGTCGACATCACGAACGGCAAGTTCGTGTTCTCGGCGTCCGAGGCGTACATGATCGAGAACGGCAAGATCACCTACCCGGTGAAGGGCGCGACGCTGATCGGCAGCGGCCCCGAATCGCTGAAGTACGTGAGCATGATCGGCAACGACATGTCGCTCGACACGGGCGTCGGCGTGTGCGGCAAGGAAGGCCAGAGCGTGCCGGTCGGCGTCGGCCAGCCGACCCTGCGGATCGACAAGATGACCGTCGGCGGTACGGCATAACCGCATCGCGGCGCAGACAATCCGCGTATTTTGAAGAGAACGCGCGGATTGTCCGCATTTTCGACGCCTCCCGGTTGCCAGCCGCCCGGCGACGGGGTATAAATTCCGAATCAACTTTTTTGACGAACCGAATCTCCGTCATGTCCGCCAAGTTTTATTTTTACTTTTTTTGGCATCTCAGACCGCTGGCGGATCGAGAGGGTTGATGGCGCGTAAAGCGCAACCGAAATTCCCGAAAAAACCGCCGGCGAACCCGGCGGTTTTTTTTCGCCCTTCGCCACCCGGTCGCCGCCGCAGCGGTCTCGCGGCCCCGACCGAAACCACTGAATCGCTTGAATTGATGAATCTGCCGCACGCACACTGACCGAACGGCGCCCGCAAAATTAGGAGAAACAGCATGCCCCCGCACAATACCGACGACGTCCGCATTCGCGAACTCAAGGAACTGACGCCGCCCGCCCACCTGATCCGCGAATTCGCGTGCTCCGAAGCCGCGTCCGAGCTGATCTACAACTCGCGCCAGTCGATGCACCGCATCCTGCACGGGATGGACGACCGGCTGATCGTCGTGATCGGGCCGTGCTCGATCCACGATACGAAGGCGGCGATCGAATACGCGGGCCGGCTCGTGAAGGAGCGCGAGCGCTTCAAGGGCGAACTGGAAATCGTGATGCGCGTGTACTTCGAGAAGCCCCGCACGACGGTCGGCTGGAAGGGGCTCATCAACGATCCGCACCTCGACAACAGCTTCAAGATCAACGAAGGGCTGCGCACCGCGCGCGAGCTGCTGCTGCAGATCAACGAGATGGGGCTGCCGGCCGCGACCGAATACCTCGACATGATCAGCCCGCAGTACATCGCCGACCTGATCTCGTGGGGCGCGATCGGCGCGCGCACGACCGAGTCGCAGGTGCACCGCGAGCTCGCATCGGGGCTGTCGTGCCCGGTCGGTTTCAAGAACGGCACCGACGGCAACGTGAAGATCGCGGTCGACGCGATCAAGGCCGCGTCGCAGCCGCACCATTTCCTGTCGGTGACGAAGGGCGGCCACTCGGCGATCGTGTCGACGGCCGGCAACGAGGACTGCCACGTGATCCTGCGCGGCGGCAAGACGCCGAACTACGACGCGGACAGCGTGAACGCCGCCTGCGCGGACATCGGCAAGGCCGGCCTCGCCGCGCGCCTGATGATCGACGCGAGCCACGCGAACAGCTCGAAGAAGCACGAGAACCAGATCCCGGTGTGCGCGGACATCGGCCGCCAGATCGCGGCGGGCGACGAGCGGATCGTCGGCGTGATGATCGAGTCGCATCTCGTCGAAGGCCGTCAGGACCTGAAGGAAGGCTGCCCGCTGACCTACGGCCAGAGCATCACCGATGCGTGCATTGCGTGGGACGACAGCGTGAAAGTGCTCGAAGGGCTCGCGGAATCGGTCAAGGCGCGGCGCGTGGCGCGCGGCAGCGGCAACTGACAAGCACGAGCAGGCTGAATCGGCACGGCCCCCGCCTGCCGGCAGGCTGGCCATCTGGCCAGCCTGCAGTCGGCGTTCGGCTCTGCTAGACTAGCTAACATTGTCTAGCTAATCAGGAGCCGACCATGCCGACCGTCAACATGCACGATGCCAAGTCACGGCTCTCGAGCCTTGTCGAAGCGCTCGAGCTGGGGCGCGAATCCGAAGTCGTTATCGCTCGCAACGGCCATCCGGTCGCGCGAATCGTCCCCTACGTGGCGCCTAAGCGGATCGGGGCAGCCCGCCAGTTGCTGGCCGGACTGAACATCCCGACCACGGTGGAGGCATTCAACGCCGGCGACGAATCGATCGCCAGCGACTTCGACGCCAGCGCGGAACGAGGGCTCGCACCGTGAAGCTGTTGCTCGATACGCATATCGCGCTCTGGGCTGCCGAAGGCGCTCCCCAATTGTCGCCGACTGCGGTCGCGCTGATCGAAGCTCCCGATAACACGTTGTACGTCAGCGCCGCATCCATCTGGGAAATCGCGATCAAGTACCGCAAGGGCAACCTTCCTGTTCATCCGCGCGACGCACGCTCGGCGTTCCGGCTCGCCGGCTTCGCGGAGTTGCCGATCAGCAGCGATCACGTCGAAGCAGTCGCCGCGCTGCCCGATTTCCCGGACCACGCCGACCCGTTCGATCGCGTGATGGTCGCGCAGGCACTCCACGAAGGCATGCCGCTCGTCAGCGCCGATCCGAAGGTGTGGCGCTACCACGCGACCCTGATGTTGCGCGCCTGACGTCATTCGCGCGGCATCACAAGCGATAAAAAAGCCTGGCTTGCGCCGGGCTTTTTCGTTTGCCGCAGATCATCCTTCAGCGCATCACTCGAGCGCGCCCGAGCCGAAGATTTCGGTATTGATGCGCTCCGGCGCGACGCCGAGCGCGACCAGCGCATCGCGTTGCGCCTTCATGAACGCGATCGGGCCGCAGATGTAGTAGTCGGCGTCCGGCACCAGCGCGAATCCCTTCACGCGTTCCGGCGTGAGCCGCCCTTCGAGGTCATGGTCGATCCCTGCGCGATCGTCCGGGCCGACCAGTTCGTACAGCACCGTGCGCTTGACGTTCGCATGCTCGCGCACCGCATCGTTCAGCCAGTCGCGGAACGCGTGCACCGCGCCTGAACGGCATGCATGGATGAAGCGCACCTCGCGCTTGCTGCCTTCTGCAACCAGCGTCGACGCCATCGACACCATCGGCGTCAGGCCGACGCCGCCCGAGATCAGCACGACCGGCGTATCGACACCGCGCTTCAGCGAGAATTCGCCCATCGGCGCGGTCACTTCGACGATCGCGCCCTGCTCCACGCCGTCGTGCATCAGCGTCGACACCTTGCCGGCCGGGATCGCCTCGGGCCGGCCCGACTCGCGCTTCACCGAGATACGCAGCCACTTGCCGTGCGGCGCGTCGGACAGGCTGTACTGGCGCGGCTGGTCGACGCCGAGATCGCCGACGAAGCGCTTCACCGTGACGTACTGTCCCGGCTCGAAGGTCGGCGCCGCGCCGCCGTCGGCCGGGCTCAGGTAGAACGACGTGATCTCGTCGCTCTCGCGCACCTTGCTCGCCACCTTGAACGGACGGAAGCCGCTCCATGCGGCGCCCGCGTACAGGTCGGCCTCGGCGCCGATCAGGATCTGCGCGAGCTGGCCGTACGCGACGCGCCAGGCTTCGAGCGTGTCGGCATCGACCGCGTCGCCGAGCACTTCGACGATCGACGCGAGCAGGTTCTCGCCGACGATCGGGTAATGCTCGGGACGGATGTTCAGGCTCGCGTGCTTGTGCGCGATGTGCGACACCGCACCGCCGAGCGCGCCGAGATTGTCGATATTCGCCGCATACGCATAAACCGCCTTCGCGAGCGTTTCCGGCTGGCTGCCGGTCTTCTGGTGCGTCTGGTTGAACAGGTTTTTCAGTTCCGGATGGCGCGCGAACATGCGCTGGTAGAAATGCTTCGTGATCGTCGCGCCGTGCACGGCGAGGACAGGGGCAGTGGCCTTCACGCGAGCCATCTGGTCAGCGGTGATCTGGGTCATGTTCGTTCTCCGTTAAACATGCTCATACGATACATGTTTAAAAATCGACTTCACCCGGACAAATTGTCGCAGTGCGCAAAAGCGCCACGGCGCGCTAGCGGACGCGCCCGCGCTCCCACAGCACGTCCGTCCCGCCGTCGGCACGGTTCAGCACGCGCGCCAGCACGAACAGCAGGTCGGACAGCCGGTTCACGTATCGCCGCGGCGCATCGTTGAGCGTTTCGTCGCGGCCGAGCGCGACGATCGAGCGCTCCGCGCGGCGGCACACCGTCCGGCACACGTGCGCGAGCGATGCCGCGCGCGAGCCGGCCGGCAGGATGAATTCCTTCAGCGGCTGCAGCGTCGCGTTGTAGTCGGCGAGCCACCGGTCGAGGCGCGCGAGATGCGTGTCGTCGAGCACCGCATGGCCGGGGATGCACAGCTCGCCGCCGAGATCGAACAGGTCGTGCTGGATCGTGACGAGCGCGGTGCGCACGTCGTCCGGCAGCGTCTCGGCGAGCAGCACGCCGAGATTCGAGTTCAGTTCGTCGACGTCGCCGATCGCCGCGATCCGCACGTCGTCCTTGCCGATGCGCCGTCCGTCGCCGAGGCCGGTGGTGCCGTCGTCGCCCGTGCGCGTCGCGATCTTGCTCAAGCGGTTGCCCATGCGAATGTCCTCTCGTGCGCGGCCGCAACGCGGCCCGGTTGGGTTGAAACACGATTATCGCAGCCCGCGGCGGGGCTCGCAGCGGGCGTTACGGCGTAGAATGGACCGAAAGTTCGACAAGCAGTCAGGAGACATTCGTGAATCACCCCGCCCCGCCTGCCGCCACGCGCCGCCCGCTTCCCCCCGCCATGCTCGATGCGCTGCGCGCCGCCTTCGGCGAGCGCGTGTCGACCGCCGACGCGATCCGCGAGCACCACGGCCGCGACGAATCGCCGTTCGATCCGCAACTGCCCGATGCCGTCGTGTTCGCGCACAGCGCGGACGACGTGCGCGAAGCCGTGTCGCTGTGCTCGCTCTACAGCGTGCCGCTGATTCCGTACGGCGCCGGCTCGTCGCTCGAAGGCCACCTGCTCGCGGTGCGCGGCGGCATATCGCTCGACCTGTCCGAAATGAACCGCGTGCTGTCGATCAACGCCGAAGACCTGACCGTGACGGTCGAACCGGGCATCACGCGCAAGGCGCTCAACGAAGCGCTGCGCGACACCGGCCTGTTCTTCCCGATCGACCCGGGCGCCGACGCCAGCATCGGCGGGATGACCGCGACCCGCGCATCGGGCACCAACGCCGTGCGCTACGGCACGATGCGCGAGAACGTGCTCGGCCTGACCGCCGTGCTCGCCGACGGCCGCGTCGTGAAAACGGGCTCGCGCGCGCGCAAGTCGTCGGCCGGCTATGACCTCACGCGCCTGTTCGTCGGTTCCGAAGGCACGCTCGGCGTGATCACCGAGATCACGCTGCGGCTGCACCCGCTGCCCGAAGCCGTGTCGGCCGCGATCTGCACGTTCCCGACGATGGGCGACGCGGTGCGCACCGTGATCGAGACGATCCAGATCGGCGTGCCGATCGCGCGCGTCGAATTCGTCGATTCGCTCGCCGTGCGCTCGATCAACCGCCACTCGAACCTGACGCTCACCGAAGCGCCGACGCTGTTCTTCGAATTCCACGGCACCGAGGCCGGCGTGAAGGAACAAGCCGAACTCGTGCAGGCGCTCGCCGGCCAGAACAACGGCCAGGGCTTCGAATGGGCGACCCGCCCGGAGGACCGCAGCCGGCTCTGGGCCGCGCGTCACAACGCATATTTCGCGATGCTGCAATTGAAGCCGGGCTGCCGCGCGGTGACAACCGACGTCTGCGTGCCGATCTCGCAGCTCGCCGCGTGCGTCGAGGAAACCGAAGTCGACCTGCGCGCGTCGTCGCTGCCCTGCCCGATCGTCGGCCACGTCGGCGACGGCAATTTCCACGTCGCGATCCTGATCGATCCCGACAAACCCGAGGAACTCGCCGAAGCCGAGCACATCAACGACCGGATCGTCGAGCGCGCGCTGCGCCTCGGCGGCACCTGCACGGGCGAGCACGGCGTCGGGCTGCACAAGATGCGGTTCCTGCCGAAGGAGCACGGCGACAACGCGATCGACACGATGCGCGCGATCAAGCTCGCGCTCGATCCGCGCA
Organism: Burkholderia sp. MS455; assembly: GCF_016899445.1. Lineage (NCBI taxonomy): Bacteria > Pseudomonadati > Pseudomonadota > Betaproteobacteria > Burkholderiales > Burkholderiaceae > Burkholderia > Burkholderia sp. MS455. The sequence goes on along the minus strand of NZ_CP041779.1, from coordinate 737,038 downwards.
ACCTGATGAATCCCGGCAAGATTTTCACGTGCTGAGACGGCGGCGCGACATCGCGCCCGCTGCTGCAGGAGACTCCATGAACGCTCCCGTCGAACTGTCGAGCGCAGCACGCGCGCAGCGCCAGCGCGAGGTCGTGCAGGCCCTGATGGCCGTGCTGCCGACGCACTGCCTGCTGTACCGCGACGAAGACACGGCGCCGTACGAATGCGACGGCCTGTCCGCCTACCGCCGCCTGCCGCTCGCGGTCGCGCTGCCCGAAACGGAATCGCAGGTGCAGCGGATCGTGCAGATCTGCCGCCGCATGGAAGTGCCGATCGTGCCGCGCGGCGCTGGCACGAGCCTGTCCGGCGGCGCGCTGCCGATCGCGCTCGGCGTCGTGCTGTCGCTCGCGCGCTTCACGCGCATCGTCGAAGTCGACCCGTACGCGCGCACCGCGATCGTGCAGCCCGGCGTGCGCAACCTCGCGATCTCGGAAGCCGCCGCGCCGTACGGCCTGTATTACGCACCCGATCCGTCGTCGCAGATCGCCTGCACGATCGGCGGCAACGTCGCGGAAAATTCCGGCGGCGTCCATTGCCTGAAATACGGGCTGACCGTGCACAACGTGATGCGCGTGCGCGCGGTGACGATCGACGGCGAGATCGTCGAGTTCGGCTCGCTCGCGCTCGACATGCCGGGCCTCGACCTGCTCGCCGTGATGATCGGCAGCGAAGGGATGTTCGCGATCGTCACCGAAGTCACGGTGCGGCTGATCCCGAAGCCGCAGACCGCGCAACTCGTGATGGCGAGCTTCGACGACGTGGTCAAGGGCGGCGAGGCCGTCGCGGCGATCATCGCGTCGGGCATCATCCCGGCCGGGCTCGAGATGATGGACAAGCCGGCCACGCAGGCCGTCGAGGCGTTCACGCACGCGGGCTACGACCTCGACGCAAAAGCGATCCTGCTGTGCGAATCGGACGGCACGCCGGAAGAAGTCGCGGAAGAGATCGTGCGGATGACGGCCGTGCTGCGCGAGCACGGCGCAACGCGCATCCAGGTGTCGCGCAACGAACAGGAGCGGCTGCGCTACTGGTCGGGCCGCAAGAACGCGTTCCCGGCCGCCGGCCGTATTTCCGCCGACTATTACTGCATGGACGGCACCGTGCCGCGCCGCGCGATCGGCCCGCTGCTCGCACGCATCGAGCAGCTCGAGACGCGCTACGGGCTGCGCTGCATCAACGTGTTCCATGCAGGCGACGGCAACATGCATCCGCTGATCCTGTACAACGCGAACGATCCGGACGAGCTGCGCCGCGCGGAAGAGTTCGGCGCGGAAATCCTCGAATGCTGCGTGGAATTCGGCGGCAGCGTGACGGGCGAGCACGGCGTCGGCATCGAGAAGCTCAATTCGATGTGCGTACAGTTCTCGCCGCAGGAGCGCGACGCGTTCTTCGCGGTCAAGCGCGCATTCGATCCCGCGGGGCTGCTGAACCCCGACAAGGGCATCCCGACCCGCGCGCGCTGCGCCGAATACGGCCGCCAGCACGTGCGCGGCGGGCTGCTTCCGCACCCCGACCTGCCCCGATTCTGAGCGTCGCGCGGGGGGCGGCGCGCGCCGGCGGCACCGCTCGCGCCGTGCTGCCGTGCCCGCGCGGCCCGCTCGACCCATTCGCGCGGCGGCACGGGCATGCGGTCCGCAATACCGGGCTTAGGGATAGTCGCGATGTGGAATCGCGCCACCCCGGTACAATCGACCGAACAACAAGTCGAGGCAGCAACAGAACATGGAAGAGGACGACATCGTCGCCGGATGGGCCGAGCGCATCCGCGCGGCCAGCGCCGACGGCCGGCCGCTGCGGATTCGCGGCGGCGGCACCAAGGACTGGTACGGCCAGGCGCTCGAGGGCGAAATCCTCGACACGCGCGCGTTTCAGGGCGTCGTGTCGTACGACCCGGCCGAACTCGTCGTCACGGTCCGCGCGGGCACGCCGCTCGCTGAGCTTGAAGCCGTCCTCGCCGAGTGCGGCCAGATGCTGCCGTTCGAGCCGCCGCACTTCGGCCGCGCGGCCACTGTCGGCGGCTGCATCGCGGCGGGTCTCGCCGGCCCGCGCCGCGCTACCTGCGGCGCACCGCGCGATTTCGTGCTCGGCGTCACGCTGATGAACGGTCGCGGCGAGGTGCTGCGCTTCGGCGGTCAGGTCGTGAAGAACGTCGCCGGCTACGACGTGTCGCGGCTGATGGCCGGTTCGCTCGGCACGCTCGGGCTGATGCTCGACCTGTCGATCAAGGTGCTGCCGATGCCCGTCGCCGAAGTCACGCTGAAGTTCGAGATGACCGCGACCGACGCGGTGCGCAAGCTCAACGAATGGGGCGGCCATCCGCTGCCCGTCAGCGCGAGCGCGTGGCGCAACGGCACGCTCGTGCTGCGCCTGTCGGGCGCCGAAGCGGCCGTGAAATCCGCGAAGACACTGCTCGGCGGCGAAGTCGTCGACGCGGTCGAAGCCGAGCGCTTCTGGGCCGGCCTGCGCGAGCATACCGATCCGTTCTTCAACGGCATCCCGCCCGGCTATGCGCTGTGGCGCCTCGCGCTGCCGTCGATCACCGAGCCGATGCACTTGCCCGGCACCCAGTTGATGGAATGGGGTGGCGCGCAGCGCTGGTGGATCACCGACGCCGATGCGCAGACCGTGCGCATGAGCGCGAAGCAGGCCGGCGGCCACGCGACGCTGTTCCGCGCGGGCGACACGTACGACCGCAGCGCGGGCGTGTTCACGCCGCTGCCCGCCCCGATGATGAAAATCCACCGCGGGCTGAAGGCCGCGTTCGATCCCGCGCGCATCTTCAACCGCGGCCGGCTCTACCCTGATCTCTGAGGGCTCGATGCAAACGAACCTCGCCGATTTCATCCGCAACACGCCCGACGGCGACGAGGCCGACGCGATCCTGCGCAAGTGCGTGCATTGCGGGTTCTGCACCGCGACCTGCCCGACCTATCAACTGCTCGGCGACGAACTCGACGGCCCGCGCGGGCGCATCTACCTGATCAAGCAGATGGTCGAAGGCGCGACCGTCACGCGCAGCACGCAGCAGCATCTCGACCGCTGCCTGACGTGCCGAAGCTGCGAGACGACCTGCCCGTCCGGCGTCCAGTACGGCCGGCTCGTCGAGATCGGCCGCAAGCACGTCGAGGCGCAGGTGCGGCGCCCCGTGCAGCAGCGGATCGTGCGCCGCGTGCTCGCGAGCCTCGTGCCGAACGCCGCGCTGTTCTCGCCGATGATGCGGCTCGGCCAGCACGTGCGGCCGCTGCTGCCGAAGCGGCTGCGCGACAAGGTGCCGCCGCGCACGCGGCTGCTCGAATGGCCGCACCGCACGCATACGCGCAAGATGCTGATGCTCGGCGGCTGCGTGCAGCCGTCGATGCTGCCGAACATCAACATCGCGACCGCGCGCGTGCTCGACGCGCTCGGCATCGAGACGGTCGTCGCGCCCGACGCGGGCTGCTGCGGCGCGATCCGCCTGCACCTGAACTATCACGACGAGGCGCTCGACGACGCGCGCCGCAACATCGACGCATGGTGGCCCCATGTCGAACAAGGCGCCGAGGCGATCGTGATGAACGCGTCGGGCTGCGGCGCGACGGTGCTCGAATATGCGCACCTGCTGCGTGACGACCCGGCCTACGCGGAGAGGGCGCAGCGCATCGTCTCGCTGACGCGCGACATCTCCGACGTGCTGCTCGCATTCGAGGCCGAGCTCGCGACGCTCGCACGGCGCCGCGCGATCCACACAGTCGCGTACCACCCGCCGTGCACGCTGCAGCATGGGCAGCAGTCGCGCGGCAAGGTCGAACGCCTGCTCGAGACGCTCGGCATCGACGTGCGGCTGCCGGCCGACAGCCATCTGTGCTGCGGCTCGGCCGGCACCTATTCGCTGACGCAGCCGTCGCTGTCGTACCGGTTGCGCAAGCAGAAACTGCTGAAGCTGCAGGCGCTCGAACCGCAGATGATCGTGTCCGGCAACATCGGCTGCATCGCGCACCTGCAGAGCGGCACGCAGATTCCGGTCGTGCACTGGATCCAGCTCGTCGAGCATTTGCTGTACGGCTGAGGCGGGCTGCGCGCGCGGCGTCCGTATAATGGGCGGATCGATGCGCCGCGTGCCGCGGCGCATCGGCTTCATGCCCGCTTCCGTGCCTGTCTTCGCGCCCGTCATGTCCGATCTCGCCGCCCGTCTCGAATCCGTTCATCGCCGCATCGCCGACGCCGCCCGCGCGGCCGGCCGCGATCCCGCCACCGTGTCGCTGCTCGCCGTCTCGAAGACGTTTCCAGCCGACGACGTACGCGCCGCGCACGCGGCCGGGCAACACGCATTCGGCGAAAACTACGTGCAGGAATCGATCGACAAGATCGACGCGCTCGCCGATCTGCGCGCGTCGCTCGAATGGCATTTCATCGGGCCGCTGCAATCGAACAAGACGCGCCCGGTCGCCGAGCGCTTCGACTGGGTCCATTCGGTCGATCGGCTGAAGATCGCGCAGCGCCTGTCGGAACAACGCCCCGCGCACCTGCCGCCGCTCAACGTGTGCGTGCAGGTCAACATCAGCGGCGAGGCGTCGAAGAGCGGCGTCGCGCCGGCCGACGTGGCCGACGTCGCGCGCGCGGTCGCCGCGCTGCCGTCGCTGCGGCTGCGCGGCCTGATGGCGATCCCCGAACCGGCCGGCGATATCGAAGCGCAACGCGCACCGCATCGCGCGCTGCGCGACCTGTTCGACGCATTGCGTGCCGGCGGCCTGCCGCTCGACACGTTGTCGATGGGCATGTCCGCCGATCTCGACGCGGCCGTGCTCGAAGGCGCGACGATCGTGCGCGTCGGCACCGCGATCTTCGGCGCGCGCGATTATTCGCGCTGAGCGCGGCGCCCTTTCCGCCTTTCCGTTCACTCACTCGCTCAATCGGACATCATGAAAATCGCATTCATCGGCGGCGGCAACATGGCCGCGGCCCTGATCGGCGGCCTGATCAAGCGCGGCGTCGCCGCTGAAGGCCTGTATGCCATCGACATCAACGAGGACGTGCGCGCGCGCGCCGCGCAGCAATTCGGCGTGCGTACCGGCGCGGCCGTCGACGCGACGCTCGCCGATTACGACGCGGTCGTGCTCGCGGTGAAACCGCAGGTACTGAAGGACGTCGCGCAGGCGCTCGCGCCGCACCTGAAGTCGCAGCTCGTGATCAGCATCGCGGCCGGCATTCGCGGCACGGACCTCGCGCGCTGGCTCGGCGACTATGCCCGCGTCGTGCGCACGATGCCGAACACACCCGCGCTCGTCGGCATGGGCGTGACAGGCCTCGCCGCACTGCCGGGCGTCGACGCGGCAGGCCGCGAACTCGCATCGAACGTGCTTGGCGCGGTCGGCGAGATCGTATGGTTCGACGACGAATCGCAGCTCGACGCCGTCACGGCCATTTCGGGCAGCGGCCCCGCATACGTGTTCTATTTCATCGAAGCGCTGCAGGAAGCCGCGCGCCGCCTCGGCATGAACGACGAACAGGGTCGCGCGCTCGCAGTCGCGACGTTCGCGGGCGCCGCGCAGCTCGCCGCTCAATCGGGCGAACCGGCGAGCGTGCTGCGCGAGCGCGTGACGTCGAAGGGCGGCACGACGGCCGCCGCGCTCGCGTCGTTCGACGCGCAGGGCGTGAAGGAAGCGATCGTGCGCGGCGCGCTCGCGGCCGAGGCACGCGCGAAGGAAATGGGCGACGAGCTCGGCCGCGCGTAAGCGCGCCCGTCGTGCCGGCTGCCCTGGCACCGGACGTAAAAAAAGCGGCCATCGGGCCGCTTTTTTATTGGCAATGCGCGCCGGCGCACGGCTTCGTTCAGTTGCCGGCCAGCAGGTAATGCACGGCAATCCCCGCGAACAGCACGCCGCCGAGCCAGTTGTTGTGCCGGAACGCCGCGAAGCACGGCATCCGTTCGCGGTCCTTGATCAGCGTGTAGTGATACAGCGCGCAGCCGACCGCCACCGCCCAGCCGGCCCAGTACGCCAGGCCGAAGCCGAGCGTCACGCCGATCCACACGTAGATGCCGAGCGTCGCCGCATAGCACGCCATCACCGCCGCGACGTCGAAGCGGCCGAACGTCAGCGCGGACGTGCGGATGCCGATCTTGATGTCGTCGTCGCGATCGACCATCGCGTATTCGGTGTCGTACGCGACCGACCAGAAAATGTTCGCGACCAGCATCACCCACGCGATCGTCGGCACCGTGTCCTGCACGGCCGCGAACGCCATCGGAATGCCGAAACCGAACGCGATGCCGAGATACGCCTGCGGAATCGCGAAGAAGCGCTTCATGAACGGGTACGAGCCCGCGACGAACAGCGCGACGACGGACAGTTCCTTCGTCAGCGTGTTCAGCGGCAGGATCAGCAGGAACGCGATGAACGACAGCGCGACCGCGATCGCAACGGCTTCCCATGCGCGGATCTTGCCCGACGTCAGCGGCCGGTCGGCCGTGCGCTTCACGTGACGGTCGAAATCGCGGTCGGCGTAGTCGTTCATCGCGCAGCCGGCCGAGCGCATCAGCAGCGTGCCGAGCGTGAAGATCACGAGCAGCGGCCAGCGCGGGTGGCCGTCCGACGCAATCCACAGCGCATTGAGCGTCGGCCAGAGCAGCAGCAGGCTGCCGATCGGCTTGTCCATCCGGACGAGCCGCAGATACAGGGGAAAGCGGGCAAGCATGGCGAAGCACCGGGAAGAGAATCCCGGCATTTTAGAGCCGAGCGGCGCTTCCCGTCATGTCGCAGCGGGCCGCAGCCGGCCGCAGCCGTGCGCGGACCGGCCGCCGCGGCCCGCTGCACATGGTCGCGCCGCGATGCACGTATATCAAGGGACAGATTCGAGGCGAGCGCGGATCGAGCCGTTCGGCACACCGGCCGCGGTTTGGCCCGATACGGGCGGATCGGCCCGGGTCCGTGCCCGCGTCGGGCGGGCTCTACGCACCGGCATCGCAGGTCGGCCGCTGAGCCGAGTGCGTGTGCTCGTGCAACGCCCCCGGAATGAACGTCTGTTCGAGGCCGCCATCGCCGAGCCACGCGCGGGTCCGTTCGGCCGCGAGGTCGATCAAGTCCTTGCACCGGGTGTAATCGTACGGCGAGACGTCGAGCGGACATAACGGCGGCACCACGCAAATCGTGGCGCGACTTTGGTAGAACTCGAGATCGCGCACGAGTTGGCGTGCGATCACGAGCGTCAGCGCATGCATTGCCTGCGCGATTGCGCTTCCCGGTGGCTTGCGCAACGCGCACGCGAAGCCGGCCGGCAGCACGACGATGCGCGTCGCGCCCCGCGCGACGGCAATCGAGATCGGCGTATTGTTCGCGACGCCGCCATCGACCATCAGTCGATCGTCGATCCGTACCGGCGGGAACACGCCCGGGATCGCCGCGCTGGCGAGCACGGCATCGACGACGAGGCCTGACGAAAGCACGATTTCGTTGCCGCTGAGCATGTCGGTCGCGACGACGTGCAGCGGCAGCGACGCGCGCTCCACGTACCGATACCGCAGATGCCTTTCCAGCAGCATTCGCAGCGCGGTCGCCTCGACGAGGTGTGCGCGGTTCTGCAGAACCGTCCTTAACAGGCCGAGCATCGAAAACGGCATGATGTCGCGCCGGCGGATGTTGCACCACAGCGCTTCGAGCTTTGCGACGCCGTCTCCGTCGGGCTGCCCGGCGAAATACGCGGCGTTGATCGCGCCGGCGGAAGCGCCGACCACGAAGTCGGGCCGTTCACCGTGATTGAGCAGTTCGCGCAGCATGCCCACCTCGATCGCACCGAGGCTGCCCCCGCCTGCAAAGACGAACGCGGTCCGTTCCGGACGCGCGCTTCGATCGAGAGCCATGGTTGTCTCCCGTACCGGGCCGGTAGAGAAGGATGAACGCCGAAGTCTGCGATACAGATTCGCACAAATCAGCTGGCTGCTCAATGAAGATCATGCCGGCTCCGGTCAACGGCACGCGAAGCCGCCGAGACACGACGCTCGTACCGACGAGCAGCCGGATGACGCAATTCCGCTCCCCGAATCACGCGTGTATGGCATCGACGACGGAGACGGTTTGACCGCGCAGGAATACGCGCTGGAAACGGCGATGTGGAAACTCGAACGTTGCGATGGTTTTGATCGACCAGAACTGTCGCCCGAACAGGCAACGCCCCATCTCGGCAGTATCGAGATACGGTGCCGTCTTGTGCGCAGATCGTCAGAATAGCCCCCCGGCACCGCAAACTTGCGGCCTGAACGTTGGTTTGCAGCGCTCATCGGTAGCGCAATCGTGCGTACCACAAGGGCCTTCAGGTATGGCGAGGACGTATCGGCCAGCAGGCGAGACGACCGTGCGCGATTTTCCCGTGGTCCTTGTCGCTGATGCCGATCCTGATCTGCGTGGCATTACCTTTCCCGGCCACCTTCAGGATTCCTCACCCATCACGTTGAACCGGCGGACATGTATCGGGCAATCCGCGTGCCGCCCGCTTGCGGCATCCGTATGCGGCTCGCCCCGTGCAGCGTCGTGCGAAAAACCGCGCGATCAGTAGCCCGCAACCGGCGCAAGCGCGTGCAGTGCCTGCGCGACCAGCACGGCAGCGCCGCCGCCAACGATCGCAAAACCGACGAAGCGCCGCACCATCGCGGTCGGCGCCCGTGTCACCGGCGCCGCGAACGCGGCGCGCATGTCCAGCATCATTTGCGTCATGGTCGTCACTCCTTCGACAAGACATCGATATTCGAGAAAAAACGGCCGGTCGTTCGACCGGCCGTTCCGCGTTACTGCGTTACTGCGTTACCGCACTGCCGCATTACGCGGCGGCCAGGCTCATGCGAGATCGAAGCGGTCGAGGTTCATCACCTTGTTCCAGGCCGCGACGAAGTCGCGTGCGAACTTCTCCTTCGCATCCGCGCTGCCGTACACCTCGGCCAGCGCGCGCAGTTGCGCGTGCGAGCCGAAGATCAGATCGACGCGCGTGCCCGTCCACTTGACCTTGCCCGTCGCACGATCGCGCCCTTCGAACACGTCGTTCGCGGCCGACACCGGCTTCCACTCCGTGCCCATGTCGAGCAGGTTCACGAAGAAGTCGTTCGTCAGCGTTTCCGGACGGTCGGTGAACACGCCGTGCTTCGCATCGCCGACGTTCGTGCCGAGCACGCGCAGGCCACCGACGAGCACCGTCATCTCGGGCGCGCTCAGCGTCAGCAGTTGCGCCTTGTCGACCAGCAGCGCCTCGGCCGGCGTCTTGTACGCATGCTTCAGGAAGTTGCGGAAACCATCCGCCACCGGCTCGAGCACGGCCATCGCGTCGATGTCGGTCTGCTCCTGCGACGCATCCGCGCGGCCCGGTGCGAACGGCACCGTCACCGCCACGCCCGCATTCTTCGCGGCCTGCTCGACGCCGGCCGCACCGGCCAGCACGATCAGGTCGGCAAGCGACACCTTCTTGCCGCCCGTCTGCGCGTCGTTGAACGCCTTCTGCACGCCTTCGAGCGTCGCGAGCACCTTCGCGAGTTCAGCCGGCTGGTTCACTTCCCAGTCCTTCTGCGGCGCGAGGCGGATGCGCGCACCGTTCGCGCCGCCGCGCTTGTCCGAACCGCGGAACGTCGCAGCCGACGCCCATGCGGTCGACACGAGCTGCGACACCGACAGGCCCGATGCGAGCACCTTCGCCTTCAGCGCCGCGACGTCGGCGTCGTCGATCAGCTTGTGGTCGACGGCCGGGATCGGGTCCTGCCACAGCAGATGTTCCGCCGGCACGTCCGGGCCGAGATAACGCGCGCGCGGCCCCATGTCGCGGTGCGTGAGCTTGAACCACGCGCGTGCGAACGCGTCGGCGAACTCGGCCGGGTTCTCGTAGAAGCGGCGCGAGATCTTTTCGTATGCCGGGTCGAAGCGCAGCGACAGGTCGGTCGTCAGCATCGTCGGGCGATGCTTCTTCGACGCGTCGTACGCATCCGGAATCACTTCGCCGGCGTCCTTCGCGACCCACTGGTGCGCGCCGGCCGGGCTCTTCGTGAGCTCCCACTCATAGCTGAACAGGTGCTTGAAGAAGTCGTTGCTCCACTTGGTCGGCGTCGACGTCCACGTGACTTCGAGGCCGCTCGTGATCGCGTCCGCGCCCTTGCCCGTGCCGAACGAGCTCTTCCAGCCGAGACCCTGCTGCTCGAGGCCCGCGGCTTCCGGCTCGGGGCCGACGTTCGATGCCGGGCCGGCGCCGTGCGTCTTGCCGAACGTGTGACCGCCGGCGATCAGCGCGACCGTCTCTTCGTCGTTCATCGCCATCCGCGCGAACGTCTCGCGGATGTCGTGCGCGGCGGCGACCGGGTCGGGGTTGCCGTCCGGGCCTTCCGGGTTCACGTAGATGAGGCCCATCTGCACCGCGGCGAGCGGGCTTTCCAGGTCGCGCTTGCCCGAGTAGCGGCTGTTCGGGCCGCCGCTCAGTTCCAGCCAGATCTTTTCCGAGCCCCAGTAGACGTCATCCGGTTCCCACGTGTCGACGCGGCCGCCGGCGAAGCCGAAGGTCTTGAAGCCCATCGATTCGAGCGCGACGTTGCCGGTCAGGATCAGCAGGTCGGCCCACGAGATGTTGCGGCCGTATTTCTGCTTGATCGGCCACAGCAGCCGGCGCGCCTTGTCGAGGCTCACGTTGTCCGGCCAGCTGTTGAGCGGCGCGAAGCGTTGCTGCCCGCCGCCCGCGCCGCCGCGGCCGTCGGCCGTGCGGTACGTGCCGGCGCTGTGCCAGGCCATGCGGATGAACAGGCCGCCGTAGTGGCCGAAGTCGGCCGGCCACCAGTCCTGCGACGTCGTCATCAGTGCGTGCAGGTCCTTCTTCACCGCCGCGAGGTCAAGCTTCTTGAACGCCTCGGCGTAGTCGAAATCCTTGTCCATCGGATCGGACAGCGCCGAGTGCCGATGCAGGATGTTCAGGTTCAGCTGATTCGGCCACCAGTCCTTGTTCGTCGTGCCGCTGCCTGCGGTGTGGTTGAACGGGCACTTCGTTTCGGTCGACATGCGTTTTCTCCTTGGCTTGCTCGTATGCCTCCACCTGCTCGCGCCGGCGGCATGCCGGGCGCTGTCTGTGGAGTGTCATTGCGGGGATGGGAAACGGAACAGGTAGGGTCCCTCCTGTCGTACTACGGAATGTCGTGCGTGGCCTTCGCCGCGCGCTCCCGCTGCGACGCGCCGCAGGCGGGGCGCTCGGGGAACCGGCCCCCGGCAGGCGTCGTGCCGGTGATGCGCGTGGTGTTCCAGCTTTCGGACATGCGGTGCTCTCTCATGGCTTGACGGCGGGTGACGCGGGGGCACGCAGGACCGGCATGCGGCAACGTTCATCCGCCATACACACGGTCCGCCAGGTACGCGAACGCAATCGGACGCAGGCTGCGAACCGCGACCCTGGCGCGATGTACGACCCCGTCGCGCGACGGGATGTTCCGCTGCGCGTGCTGCAATACCGACCGCATCATGACATCCTCCTTTGGCGCTTGCATTCAGCATGCAGATTGAACGTCGACATGACGCCGATCCATGTAAAACATTCTATTTTCATCTATCGATTATTTGAATTTAATTAATTTCATCTATGCGATAGAGAAAAATAAACGGAGTCGCAAGACCCCGTTCATCGTGTTGCCAGCACGCATGCCGCGGCTCGGTCAGTTCATCGTCGCCGGCATGTCGAGCTTCGCGACGCCCGGCAGTTCGCATGCGGAAATCGCATCGCTGATCGCGTCGATCGCGGGCATCCGCGTGAAGCTCTTGCGCCACACGAGCACCACGCGGCGGTCGGGCACCGGCTCGTGGAACGGCACGTACGACAGCAACTCGGCATCGGGGCCGTTCGCGCGCGGGCCGACCTCGGTGACCGACATCCGCGGCAGCACGGTGATGCCGACGCCGCTCGCGACCATGTGGCGGATCGTCTCCAGCGACGAGCCCTCGAAGGTCTTCTGGATGCCGTCGGCCGTCTGCGAGAAGCGCATCAGCTCCGGGCACACGCCGAGCACGTGATCGCGGAAGCAGTGGCCGTTGCCGAGCAGCAGCATGGTTTCCTGCTTCAGGTCCTCGGCATCGATTTCCTCGCGCTTCTCCCATGGATGGCCGGCCGGCAGCGCGACGACGAACGGCTCGTCGTACAGCGGGCGCACCATCAGGCCGGTTTCCGGGAACGGCAGCGCCATGATCGCGGCGTCGATCTCGCCCTGCTTCAGCAGTTCGAGCAGCTTCAGCGTGTAGTTCTCCTGCAGCATCAGCGGCATCTGCGGGACACGCTGGATCATCTGCTTGACGAGCGTCGGCAGCAGGTACGGCCCGATCGTGTAGATCACGCCGAGACGGAACGGGCCGACGAGCGGGTCCTTGCCCTGCTTCGCGATCTCCTTGATCGCGAAGGTCTGCTCGAGCACGCGCTGCGCCTGCGTGACGATCTGGTCGCCGATCGGCGTCACGCTCACTTCGCTCGCGCCGCGCTCGAAAATCTGCACGTTGAGCTCGTCTTCGAGCTTCTTGATCGCCACCGACAGCGTCGGCTGGCTCACGAAGCATGCTTCGGCCGCGCGGCCGAAATGCCGCTCGCGCGCGACCGCGACGATGTATTTCAATTCAGTCAGCGTCATTGTGGGTCAATCAGAGATATACATGCGATAGGTTTAATTTATACACCCTCCGGCACCGGTTCGCCAAGTTTCTCTGCATCGCGATGCGTCGATTGACGGTTTTTGGCGGCTCAGGATCCGGCCCCCAACCGGTGGATCAGGCCTTCAGGTACTGCTCGCGCGCGCCGAGCCAGCGCGCGAGATGCTGCGTGACGACGTCGGGGTACGCGGCGATCAGTCGCGTCGCGGCCTCGCGGGCCGGATCGATCAGCCAGCCGTCGGTCTCGAGGTTCGCGAAGCGCAGCATCGCCGCGCCGGACTGGCGCGCGCCGAGGAATTCGCCGGGACCGCGGATTTCGAGGTCGCGCCGCGCGATCTCGAAGCCGTCGGTCGTCTCGCGCATCGTCTTGAGCCGCTCGCGACCGGTAATCGACAACGGCCCCGTGTACAGCAGCACGCACACCGACGCCGCGGTGCCGCGCCCGACGCGGCCGCGCAACTGGTGCAGCTGCGCGAGGCCGAAGCGCTCCGCGTGCTCGATCACCATCAGCGACGCGTTCGGCACGTCGACGCCGACTTCGATCACGGTCGTCGCGACCAGCAGCTGCACGTCGTTGCGCGTGAATGCTTCCATCACGGCCGCCTTGTCGGCCGGCGACAGCCGGCCGTGCACGAGCCCGACCTTCAGTTCGGGAAGCGCCGCGGCGAGCGTCTCGTAGGTCTCGACGGCCGTCTGCAGCTGCAGCGTCTCGCTCTCCTCGATCAACGGGCACACCCAGTACACCTGGCGCCCCGTCAGCGCGGCCTCGCGCACCCGGGCGATCACCTCCTCGCGCCGCGCGTCGCCGACGAGGCGCGTCAGCACGGGCGTGCGGCCCGGCGGCAGCTCGTCGATCGTCGAGACTTCGAGATCGGCGTAATACGTCATCGCGAGCGTGCGCGGAATCGGCGTGGCCGACATCATCAACTGGTGCGGCTGGAAATCGCGCGCGCCGTTGGCCGCGTTCGCGGCCTTCGCGCGCAGCGCGAGACGCTGCTCGACGCCGAAGCGGTGCTGCTCGTCGACGATCACGAGGCCGAGCCGCGCGAATTCGACCGTGTCCTGGATGATCGCGTGCGTGCCGATCACGAGCTGCGCGGTGCCGAGCGCGGCCGCCTCGATCGCCGCGCGCTTCTCCTTCGCCTTCAGGCTGCCCGCCAGCCACGCGACCGTGACGCCGAGCGGCTCGAGCCATGCGCGCAGCTTGCGCGCGTGCTGTTCCGCGAGGATTTCGGTGGGCGCCATCAGCGCGGCCTGGTAGCCGGCGTCGATCGCTTGCGTGGCGGCCAGCGCCGCGACGACCGTCTTGCCGCTGCCGACGTCGCCCTGCAGCAGGCGCTGCATCGGGTGCGCGAGCGTGAGGTCGTGCGCGATCTCGTCGACGACGCGCGACTGCGCGCCGGTCAGCGTGAACGGCAGCGCCGCGTAGAGCCGTGTGGTCAGCGCGTCGGCATCGCTCGCGGCGCGGCGCGGCATCGCGGGCGCCGCGCGCGTGCGGCGCTCCTCGTGCGCGCGCTTGAGCGACAGCTGCTGCGCGAGCAGCTCCTCGAACTTGATGCGCGTCCACGCCGGATGCGAGCCGTCCATCAGCGCGGCTTCGTCGGAATCGACGCCCGGGTGATGCAGGATGCGCACGGCCTGCTCGAGCGACGGCACGCCGAGCGGCCGCAGGTACGCGCGATCGATCTCGGGCGGCAGCAGCTCGGGCAGCGGCGTGCGCTCGACCGCGTTCTCGATCGCCTTGCGCAGATAGGCCTGCGACACGCCGGCCGTACTCGGATAGACGGGCGTCAGCACCTGCGGCAGCGGCGTATCCGCGTCGACGACGCGCACCGCCGGATGCACCATCTCCATCCCGAAGAAGCCGCCGCGCACGTCGCCGCGCACGCGCAGCCGCTGGCCGACGGCCATCTGCTTGACCTGCGAGCCGTAGAAATTCAGGAAGCGCAGCACGAGCTGCTCGCCGTCGTCGTCCTGGATCTTCACGACGAGCTGGCGGCGCGGCCGGTACGCGACCTCGTTGTCGAACACGACGCCTTCGGTCTGCGCGATGCCGCCCGGCAGCAGCTCGCCGATCGGCGTGAGCGTGGTTTCGTCCTCGTAGCGCATCGGCAGATGCAGCACGAGATCGATCGAGCGCGTGAGACCGAGCTTCGCGAGCTTGTCGGCGGTCTTCACGGGCTTGTCGGCGGCCGCCTTCTTCTTGCGCTTCGCGCCGGCTGCGCCCGCCTCGTCGCTCGCGGCGCCACCTTCAGCGTCGGGCGCGGCGGCGGCCGGCTGTGCGAGCCGCCCGTCGGCGCCGCGCTTCGGGCCGGCCCGGCGCGGCGCGGCGCGCGGCGGCTCGGCAGGCTCCTGCGCGTCACGCTCCCCCGCACGATGCGCAGGCAACGCAACATCCTCCGTGTCGAACGGATCGGCGGAATCGGCAACGGCGGCGGTGGAACGGCGTGGTGACACAGGCATCGGATCGTCTGGGTGCTTCGCAAGGCAAGTACAATAGCGGCTTTCACGTCGTCCGAACGAACGACGCCGGCCAGGCCGCGCATCCCGTCATCATAGCGGCTCGCGCGCCCCATTTACGCGTTTCCGCCCCGCCGGCGACGCCCGCCGGCCGCTTCGAACCAGCCCGCATGTTCACGCTTTCCGATTTCGATTTCAATCTGCCGCCCGAGCTGATTGCGCAAACCGCACTGCCCGACCGCACCGCGAGCCGCCTGCTCGAGGTCGACCGCACCGTCGAGCCCGCGCGCCTCGTCGACCGCCGTTTCACCGAGCTGCCGTCGTGCATCGCGCCCGGCGACCTGCTCGTCTTCAACGATACCAGGGTGCTGAAGGCACGTTTCTTCGGCCAGAAGGCCAGCGGCGGCAAGATCGAGGTGCTGATCGAGCGCGTGACGGGCACGCACACGGCGCTCGCGCAGATCCGCGCGAGCAAGTCGCCCGGCGCCGGCACGACGCTGCGCCTTGCCGATGCGTTCGACGTGACCGTCGGCGAGCGCGTCGAGCCGTTCTTCACGCTGCACTTCCCCGAGCCGTGCCTCGCGCTGATCGAGCAGTACGGCCGCCTGCCGCTGCCGCCGTATATCGAGCACGATCCCGACGCGACCGACGAAACGCGCTACCAGACCGTCTATGCGAGCAATCCGGGCGCGGTCGCCGCGCCGACGGCCGGGCTGCACTTCGACCAGCCGCTGCTCGAGAAGCTCGACGCGATGGGCGTCGAGCGCGCGACGCTGACGCTGCACGTCGGCGCCGGCACGTTCCAGCCGGTGCGCGTCGACAACATCGCCGAGCACAGGATGCACAGCGAGTGGTACGACCTGCCGCAGTCGCTCGTCGACAAGATCGCCGCGACCCGCGCGCGCGGCGGCAACGTGATCGCGGTCGGCACGACGTCGATGCGCGCGCTCGAAGCCGCCGCGCGCGCGGCCGACGAAGCGGGCCGCCCGCTCGCGGCGACGCAGGCCGAGACCGACATCTTCATCACGCCCGGCTATCGTTTTCGCGTGGTCGACCGGCTCGTCACGAACTTCCACCTGCCGAAGTCGACACTGCTGATGCTGGTGTCCGCGTTCGCGGGTGTCGAGACGATCCGCGCCGCGTACCGGCACGCGATCGACCAACGCTACCGCTTCTTCAGCTACGGCGACGCGATGCTGCTCACGCGGCGCGACACGCCGGAGGTGCCGCGCGCGTAAGCGCGCCGCGGCACGCGTAGGCATGGCCCGCATTCGCCGTTTGCCCGCCCCGCGCGCCGCGATGGCAGCACCCGTTTTTTTACCGCTGCCGGTCTCCCGGCAGCGTTTCCAACATGCGCCGGACTGTTCTCCGGTAGCAAGGAGCACGACACGATGACCGAAGGCTCATCCCACGATCACGATACGCACGCCCCCGTGCAGGACCGCCCGGCAAACGGGCTCGAATTCGAACTGCTGACGACCGACGGCCACGCGCGCCGCGGCCGCGTGAAGCTCAACCACGGCGTGGTCGAAACGCCGATCTTCATGCCGGTCGGCACCTACGGCACCGTGAAGGCGATCCAGCCGCGCGAGCTGCACGAGATCAACGCCCAGATCATCCTCGGCAACACGTTCCACCTGTGGCTGCGCCCGGGCCTCGACACGATCGACGCGCACGGCGGCCTGCACGACTTCATGGGCTGGAACAAGCCGATCCTGACCGACTCGGGCGGCTTCCAGGTGTTCTCGCTCGGCGACCTGCGCAAGATCACCGAGGACGGCGTCACGTTCGCGTCGCCGATCAACGGCGACAAGCTGTTCCTGTCGCCGGAAGTGTCGATGCAGATCCAGAAGGTGCTGAACTCCGACATCGTGATGCAGTTCGACGAATGCACGCCGTACGCGACCGACGGCGTGCCGACCACGCACAAGGAAGCGGCCGACTCGATGCGCATGTCGCTGCGCTGGGCGAAGCGCTCGCTCGACGAGTTCGACCGGCTCGGCAACCCGAATGCGCTGTTCGGGATCGTCCAGGGCGGGATGTTCGAGGACCTGCGCGACGAATCGCTCGCGGGCCTGTCGGAACTCGGCTTCCACGGCCTCGCGATCGGCGGGCTGTCGGTCGGCGAGCCGAAGGAAGACATGATGCGCGTGCTGCGGCACGTGGGCCCGAAGCTGCCGGCCAACAAGCCGCACTACCTGATGGGCGTCGGCACGCCGGAGGATCTGGTCGAGGGCGTCGCCAACGGCATCGACATGTTCGACTGCGTGATGCCGACCCGCAACGCGCGCAACGGCTGGCTGTTCACGCGCTTCGGCGACGTGAAGATCCGCAACGCGACGCACAAGAACTCGCTGAAGCCGCTCGATGCAAGCTGCGCGTGCTACACGTGCCGGAACTTCTCGCGCGGCTACCTGCATCACCTGCACCGCGTCGGCGAAATCCTCGGCGCGCAGCTCAACACGATCCACAACCTGCACTACTACCTGCAGCTGATGAGCGAGATCCGCGACGCGATCGAGACCCATACGTTCGACGCGTTCCGCCAGCGCTTCGCGGAGGACCGCGCCAGAGGCGTCGACTGACGGGCCGACGGGCCGCGCGGCGGTTCGCCACATAGGACGTGTACTAAATAACGCGCTCCAACTGCCGAACCCGACCGCCAAATATTACAATTGCCTTTCCAAACAAGTCGCAATGGTGTCGGTTCGCGCTTTAACAGCTTGATCCGAAAGCGCATTTGCTGCGCCGTTTGCGCATGGGGCCGGTGGTAGAATAACCGGCTTATTTTTCGATCTTCCCCTACGGAGAGACCAACGTGCCGTTCATTTCCAATGCCTTCGCTCAAGGTGCCGGTGGCGCCGAATCGAGCCTGATGAGCTTCCTGCCGCTCATCCTGATGTTCGGCGTGCTCTACTTCATCATGATCCGTCCGCAGATGAAGCGTCAGAAGGAGCACCGCAACATGCTCGCGGCCATGGCCAAGGGCGACGAAGTCGTCACGAGCGGCGGCCTCGTCGGCAAGGTGACGAAGGTCACCGAAGGCTACATCGGCGTCGAGATCGCCGAAGGCACCGAAATCACCGTGCAGAAGGCTGCGGTCACGACCATTCTGCCGAAGGGCACGATCAAGTCGCTGTAAGCCCTTCACCGAGCGTCCGGCCCCCCGCGCCGTGCCCGCCTGAGAGAGCGGGCCGCCGCGGCGCCGGACGCGACGCTTTCACGCCAACCACCCGTTCGGCCCCCTCATGAATCGTTACCCACTCTGGAAATATGTCGTGATGGTCGTGGCGCTCGCCATCGGCCTTCTGTACACATTGCCCAACTTCTTCGGCGAAGCGCCGGCGGTGCAGGTGTCGAGCGGCAAGGCCACGGTCAAGCTCGACTCGACCACGCTGACCCAGGTCGAATCGGCGCTCGCATCCGCGCAGATCACGCCGGACGACGTCACCTTCGAGAACACGGCGACCGGCGCGAATATCCGCGTGCGCCTGAAGGACACCGATACGCAGCTGCGCGTCAAGGACCTGCTGCAGAAGTCGCTGAACGCCGACCCGAACGATCCGCAGTACGTCGTCGCACTGAACCTGCAGAGCGCATCGCCGCGCTGGCTGACTGCCCTGCACGCGCTGCCGATGTATCTCGGCCTCGACCTGCGCGGCGGTGTCCACTTCCTGCTCCAGGTCGACATGACGGGCGCGCTCACGAAGAAGCTCGACTCCGACGCATCCGACGCGCGCTCGCTGCTGCGCGACAAGAACATCCGCGACGGCGGCGTGAGCCGCGTCGACCAGTCCGTCGTCGTCAACTTCAGCGACGCGCAGACCGCGGAAGACGCGCGCAAGGTGCTCGCGCAGTCGGTCACCGAACTGCAATGGGCGACCCAGCCCGGCGGCGGCGGCACGCAAGTCGTCGGCACGTTCACGCCGGCCGTGCAGAAGTCCGTCGAGGACGCCGCGCTCAAGCAGAACCTGACGACGCTCCACAACCGCGTGAACGAACTCGGCGTGTCGGAACCGATCCTGCAGCAGCAAGGCAGCGACCGCATCGTCGTCGAGCTGCCGGGCGTGCAGGACACCGCGAAGGCGAAGGACATCATCGGCCGCACCGCGACGCTCGAGGCACGCCTCGCCGACCCGATCAACACGCACCCGAACCCGAACGACCCGGTGCCTCCCGGCGAGGAACTGTTCACGCAGGGCATCCAGGCGCCCGTGCTGCTGAAGAAGGACGTGATCTTCACCGGCGACCGCATCATCGATGCATCGGCCGGCTTCGACGAACACCAGCGTCCGTCGGTCAACATCCGCCTCGATTCGGCCGGCGGCCGCGCGGTGCGCACCGTGTCGCGCGACAACATCGGCAAGCCGATGGCGATGGTGCTGTTCGAGAAGGGCAAGGGCGAGGTGCTGACGGTCGCGACGATCCAGTCGGAACTCGGCGACCGCTTCCAGATCACGGGCCAGCCGACGCCGCAGGCCGCGGCCGACCTCGCGCTGCTGCTGCGCGCCGGTTCGCTCGCCGCACCGATGGACATCATCGAGGAACGCACGATCGGCCCGAGCCTCGGCGCCGACAACATCAAGATGGGCGTCCACTCGGTGATCTGGGGCTTCTGCGCGATCGCCGTGTTCATGATCGCGTACTACATGCTGTTCGGCGTGGTCTCGGTGATCGGCCTGTCGGTCAACCTGCTGCTGCTCGTCGCCGTGCTGTCGCTGATGCAGGCGACGCTGACGCTGCCCGGTATCGCCGCAATCGCGCTTGCGCTCGGCATGGCGATCGACTCGAACGTGCTGATCAACGAGCGCGTGCGTGAAGAACTGCGCGCGGGCCAGCCGCCGCAACTCGCGATCCAGGCCGGCTACGCGCATGCGTGGGCGACGATTCTCGACTCGAACGTCACGACGCTGATCGCCGGCCTCGCGCTGCTCGCGTTCGGCTCGGGCCCGGTTCGCGCATTCGCGATCGTGCACTGCCTCGGCATCCTGACGTCGATGTTCTCCGCGGTGTTCTTCTCGCGCGGGATCGTCAACCTCTGGTACGGCGGCCGCAAGAAGCTGAAGTCGCTCGCGATCGGCCAGGTGTGGAGGCCGGAAGGCGCCGCTGCCGCCGCGTCGTTCACCGACGCGGACGAATCGACCGACACCGCGCGCGCCGCGAAGCTCGCCGCACCCGCGAAGGGCAATGCGCCGCGCGCCGGCAAGCCGCAGCTGCGCAACCGCGCGCAGCAAGGCGTGTCGCCGAAGAAACCGGGCTCGACCCAATAAGGCCCCGGAGACGAGACCATGGAATTTTTCCGCATCCGTAAAGACATTCCGTTCATGCGGCACGCGCTGGTGTTCAACGTGATCTCGCTGGTCACGTTCCTCGCCGCCGTGTTCTTCCTGTTCCACCGCGGGCTGCACCTGTCCGTCGAATTCACCGGCGGTACGGTGATCGAGGTGCAGTACCAGCAGGCCGCGGAACTCGAACCGGTGCGCGCGACGCTCGGCAAGCTCGGCTACGCCGACGCGCAGGTGCAGAACTTCGGCACGTCGCGCAACGTGCTGATCCGGCTGCAGCTGAAGGAAGGCCTCACGTCCGCGCAGCAGAGCGACCAGGTGATGACCGCGCTGAAGGCGCAGAGCCCGGACGTCACGCTGCAGCGCGTCGAGTTCGTCGGCCCGCAGGTCGGCCGGGAGCTCGCGACCGACGGCCTGCTCGCGCTCGCGTGCGTCGTGATCGGCATCGTGATCTACCTGTCGTTCCGCTTCGAATGGAAGTACGCGGTCGCCGGCATCATCGCCAACCTGCACGACGTCGTGATCATTCTCGGCTTCTTCGCGTTCTTCCAGTGGGAGTTCTCGCTGGCGGTGCTCGCGGCGATCCTCGCGGTGCTCGGCTACTCGGTCAACGAGTCGGTCGTCATCTTCGACCGGATCCGCGAGACGTTCCGCCGCGAACGCAAGATGAGCGTGCAGGAAGTGATCAACCACGCGATCACGACCACGATGTCGCGGACGATCATCACGCACACGTCGACGGAAATGATGGTGCTGTCGATGTTCTTCTTCGGCGGCCCGACGCTGCATTACTTCGCGCTCGCGCTGACGGTCGGCATCATGTTCGGCATCTACTCGTCGGTGTTCGTCGCGGGCTCGCTCGCGATGTGGCTCGGCATCAAGCGCGAAGACCTGATCAAGGACAAGAAGACCGCGCACGATCCGGACGATCCGAACGCGGGCGCGCAGGTTTAAGCGCCGCGCCGTTTCGGCAACCGCAAGAAGGCCGGTCCTGTTGGACCGGCCTTTTTTTCATGCGAGGGCCGCCGCCGTGCAGCGTGCGGCCAGCCCGACAGGCGCCGTCACGGGCGTCGGCTACAATCGTTACCACCCTGCCCCGCTACATGCCGGCCGCGCGCCGGCAGGCATGCACCCTCGCCCCCGTCCGAACATGCGGCCCCGATGATGCCTCCGATGTGTGTCGTTCGTCGCCTCGCCGGCTGCGCAGCCGTCGCGGCTGCATTGCTGCCGTACACGCAACCTGCCGGCGCACAGTCGGCATCCGCACCAACAGCCGCGCCGCCCGCCGCACCGCCTGTCTCACAACCCGTCGCCCCGCCTGTTCCCCCGGCCTCCCAGCCTGCCGCCGCATCGCCGTCGCCCTGCCCGCCCGACTGGGAGCCGCAGATCTGCGAACTGAAGGCCGCCGTCGAAGTGCTGAAGAAGCAGCACCTGACCGACGTCGACATCGGCGCGCTGCTCGACGCCGCGACCCACGACGGGATCAAGACGCTGCCGTACGCACGCTTCTTCAACGCGAAGGAACGCCAGGAGCAGCTCGACGACGAGCGGCGCGCGCGCGACGGCACGCCGGGCATCGGGATCGTCTTCGAGACGCGGCCCGACGGGCTGCACATCATCGACGTGATTCCCGACGCACCGGCCGAGAAGGCCGGCGTGCGTCCCGACGACCTCGTCGTCGCGATGAACGACAGGAGCGTCGTCGGCATCGACAGCAGCGAGCTCGTGAAACTCGCGAAGGGCGATGCGGGCGTCCCGCTGAAGCTCACGGTGCAGCGCGGCCCGAACCACGCGGCGCTGAGCTTCGCGCCCGTGCGCGCGATCGTCAAGCCGCATCCGGCGATCGCGAAGCGGCTCGACGGCGACATCCTGTACACACGGCTGTCGAGCTTTCCGGAGCCGGCGGTCGGCGACTACATCGACGCGGTGCAGGTCGCGCGCCGCGCGGGCCCGCCGGTGAAAGGGATGATTCTCGACCTGCGCATCAACGGCGGCGGCGCGCTCAATGCGGCGATCGGCATCGCCGCGCTGTTCGCCGGACGCGACCGCACCGCGATGGTGACGGTCGAGCGCGGCGATGCCAACCGCCGCCGCTACACGACCAACTGGCCCGACTACGAACTGCCGGTGATGCACGGACAGGCTCCGCTCGCGCCGCTGCAGGCCGACGACTGGTGGCGCACCGTGCCGCTCGTCGTGCTCGTCGACGGACAAAGCGCGTCGGCCGCCGAAGCGACCGCGGCGGCGCTGAAGGATCTCGGCCGCGCGAAACTGCTCGGCATGCCCACCTACGGGAAAGGGCTCGCGCAGACCGGCGTCGACCTGATCGACGGCACGCGCCTGAACTTCACGTTCGCGCGCAACCTGCGGCCGAACGGCTGCCCGATGGACGGCTACGGCGTCGTGCCGGACTGGCTCGTGCCGCCGCGCCGCGACTCGGACGTCGACGGCGTACTGCTGTGGTACCGGGAAGTCGATCTCGCACGCGCGCCGTATGCGGACCGGCTGACACCCGACCCGTTCGAGCACGTGCGCAAGGAACGGCAGAAGCTGCGCGAAGCGCGCGTACGCGCGAAGGTCGATACGTCGAAGAGCGCGGCGCTGCCGCAGCGCGCATTCGGCACCGCCGACGACTGGCAGTTGCAGCAGGCGCTCGCCGCGCTCGCGGGGCGCCCCGTGCGGACCGTCGACGCGCCGGCGCAACTGATGCCCGCGCAGCCCGTGTGCGAACGCGGCGGCAACTGACGCGCCGCCGTCCGCCCTGCTACCGGAAGCCGAATCGCCGGCGCAGCACGACCAGCGCCGCGAGGCTCAGCACGGCCGCGAACATCAGGTAGAAGCTCGGCGCGGTCTTCAGGCCGGTCGCACGGATCAGCCACGCGATGATGAACGGCCCGAAGCCGCCGAAGATCGTCACCGCGACGTTATACGCGAGCGACATCCCGGTCGTGCGCGTCTGCACCGGAAACACCTCGGACAGCAGGCCCGGCAGCGCCGCGAAGTAGCCCGTCATCAGGAATGCGAGCAGCACCTGCAGCGCGATCAGCGTGCCGAAGCCCGGATGCGCGACCAGATACGCGAATGCCGGATAGATCAGCACGAGGATGCCGACGGCCGGCGCGATCATCACGCGCACGCGGCCGTAACGATCCGACCAGTGGCCGACGAGCGGCGCGAACGCCATCTGGATCACGCCGACGGCGAGGATCGCCGCGAACGCGGCGGACGGTGCGAGGCCGAGCTGCTTCACGCCGTAGGTCGGCATGAACAGCACGAGATAGGTCGCGACGGTGCCGAGCACGACCACGCCCATCGCGGCGACCAGACGCGCCTTGTGCGATGCGAACGTGTCGCGCAGCGGGTTCGCGGTGCCCTCGGCCGCGAGGAATTCGGGCGTCTCGTCGACCTTGGTGCGGATGTAGTACGCGACGGGCCCGAGCAGCAGCCCGAAGAAGAACGGCACGCGCCAGCCCCACGAAGCCATCTGCGCGGCCGAGAGCTGTGCGTTCAGCACGGTGCCGAAGCCGGCGGCGAGCAGCGTCGTGAGCCCCTGGCTCGCGACCTGCCAGCTCGCGAAGAAGCCGCGCCGGCCCGGCACGTGTTCGGCGAGGAACGCGGTCGCGCTGCCGAACTCGCCGCCGGCCGAGAAGCCCTGCATCAGTCGCGCGGCGACGAGGATCACCGGCGCGGCGACGCCGATCGTCTCGTAGGTCGGCAGCACCGCGATGATCAGCGTGCCGACCATCATCAGCAGGATCGACAGCGTAAGCGCGGCCTTGCGGCCCGCGCGGTCGGCATACGCGCCGAGCACGATCGCGCCGAGCGGCCGCATGAAGAACGACACGCCGAACGTGCCGAGCGTGAGCAGCAGCGACACGGTGTCGTTGCCGGCCGGAAAGAACAGCTTCGAGATCGTCACCGCGAAGAAGCCGTAGACGACGAGATCGAACCACTCGAGCGCGTTGCCGATCGACGCGGCGACCACCGCGCGCCACACGCGCGGCGACGAGGCAATGGAACGGGACTGCGTGGCGGCATGCATCGGCGATCTCCTTGTCGTTGTACGTTCTGTTCGAGGCGGCTGCGGCCACGCCCGCGCCGTCGGCCCGCCGGGCGCCGCGAGCGGCGCTCGGGCGATTATAGGCGCGCAAAAAAATACCGCCGCGCTCCCGGCAACGGGAACGCGGCGGTTGGCTCGCGGCGGGCCGGCGCGGCGGCAGGCCCGGCCGGCGGCGTTACTGCTGCTTGACGGCTTCGGCCGTGATCAGCAGCTTCGTCTTCATCTTGAAGCCGTACTGCTTGCCGTAGTCGAGGCCGAAATCGTCGCGGCTGAATTCGCCGATCGCGTCGACGCCGCACACTTCACGCTTGAGCATCGGGTGCGGCATGCACTTGAACGAATCGATCTTCAGCGTCAGCGGCTTCGTGACGCCATGCAGCGTCAGGTTGCCGACCACCGACACCGGCTTGTCGCCGTCGAACTTGATGGCGCCCTTGTAGGTCGCTTCCGGGTACTTCGATGCGTCGAAGAACTCGGCCGTCTGCAGGTGCTCGTCGAGCTTCGTGCTGCCCGTGCTGATCGAGCCGATCTCGGTCGTCACGTCGACCGTGCCGGTCTTCGCCGCGCGATCGAGCGTCACCGAGCCCTTCGACTTGTCGAACTTGCCGCGCCAGACCGACAGGCCGCCGAAGTGGTCGGCCTCGAAGCTCGGGTACGTGTGGCTCGGGTCGAACTGGTACGTCGCGCTGTCGGCGAATGCCGAGAACGACAGCGAAGCGGCCAGTGCGCCGGCGGCGATCATCAGATGCTTTTTCAACTCATTCTCCTTGGAACGGCGCCGCGCCCTCGCGCGGCATTCGGGTGATGCGACAGGCCGCCGCTTACTTCGTGGCGACCAGATGGAACTTGATCTGCACTTCGTCCGCGACGATCGACGTGTCCTTCCACTCGCCGGTGCCGACGTTGAACGCCGAACGCTTGATCGGCAGGACGCCGTCGAAGGTCTGCGTCGCGCCGCTCTGCGTGACCGTGACGGGCACGGTGACGGCCTCGGACTTGCCCTTGATCGTCAGCTTGCCGGTCACGTTGTACTTGTTGCCGCCGGCCGGTGCGATCGCCGACGACACGAACGTCGCCTGCGGATACGTCTTCGCGTCGAACCAGTCCTTGCCGGCGACCTGGTCGTTGTACATCTTGTCGCCGAGGTCATAACTCGCGACGTCGATCGTCATTTGCGCGCTGCCCTGCGCGGCCTTCGCCGGATCGAACTTCACCTGCGCGGAAAACTTCTTGAACGCGCCCTCGGTCGGCACGTTCATCTGCTTCGACACGGCGGACACCTTGCTCTTCGCGAGATCGACATCGGCGAGCGCCGCGCCCGACGCGACAAGTGACACCGCGGCGAACGCGGTCAGCATGGAGCGGGAGAAAGACACTTTCATGGAATCCTTCATTTGGCAAAGGGAAGCATCCGCGACAGCAGGCCGTCGCGGTCCAACAACTGGTGCTTGAGCGCCGCGAGCACGTGCAGCGAGACGAGCGCAAGCAGAATGTAATTCAAAGACACGTGGAGCGTCTTGAAGGTTTCCTTGAGCACCGGATCGGGATCGATCAGCCGCGGCAGCGGCACGATGCCGAGGTACACGACCGGGATGTTCGACGCCGAGCTGTACAGGTAGCCCGTGATCGGAATCACCAGCATCAGCGCGTACAGCAGGATGTGCACGCCGTGCGACGCCGCACGCTGCCACGCCGGCGTGCCGCCCGGCAGCGGCGGCGGCACGTGCGTCGCGCGCCACAGCACGCGCACCACGGCCAGCGCGAACACCGTCACACCGAGCCACTTGTGCCACGAGAAGTACTTCAGCTTCGTCGGCGTGAAGCCGGGGATGTCCGTCATCACCCAGCCCAGTGCGAAGGCGCAGACGATCAGCAGCGCGATCAGCCAGTGCAGCGCGATCGCGCTCTGCGTATAGCGTACCGGCCTGGCCGGCAGCGAATTCGATACCATCTTGGATTCCTCAGTTCAGCGAACAGCCGCGCCGGCCATGAGTCCGACGCTTGTCAAGGGCGCCATGCTACCG
This sequence comes from Burkholderia sp. MS455, assembly GCF_016899445.1. Lineage (NCBI taxonomy): Bacteria > Pseudomonadati > Pseudomonadota > Betaproteobacteria > Burkholderiales > Burkholderiaceae > Burkholderia > Burkholderia sp. MS455. The sequence goes on along the minus strand of NZ_CP041779.1, from coordinate 710,554 downwards.
CAACCTTTGGACCTGCGCGGACTCTGAGAACAGGCGTGTCAGCCTGCTGCCCGCTCCCCGTCATGTTACCGATCGGTCACTGAACACACGATCGTTGACACCGCGAAAAAGACGTTTTGGTAAGATTGGCGCGGGTTCCGGCCCCGTCGACGCGTTCTCCCGCCGTCGCGCAACCGCTTTTTCCATGCAACGAAACGACCTGATTGCCTGTCACGAGTGCGACGCACTGTTGCACAAACCGCGCCTCGGCCGCCGCGAAATCGCGCGCTGTCCGCGCTGCGGCGCACTGCTCTATCGCGACAGCACCACGCAGATCGAGCGGATCTGCGCGCTCGCGCTCGCGGCGCTGATCACGTTCACGATCGCGCAGGCGTTCCCGATCCTCGAAATGGACGTGAACGGCAATCGCGTGCAGACGACGCTGATCGGCGCGATCGACTCGCTGTGGCGCCAGGACATGGCGGTCGTCGGCGTGATGGTGTTCTGCTCGACCGTGCTGTTCCCGCTCGTCGAGATGGCCGCGCTGCTGTACCTGCTGCTGCCGATCCGGCGCAGCGTCGTGCCGCCCGGTTTCAACCTGGTGCTGCGCGCGATCGAGCTCGTGCGGCCATGGGGCATGATCGAGGTGTTCATGCTCGGGATCGTCGTGACGATCGTGAAGATGGTGAGCCTCGCACGTGTCGTTCCCGATGCCGCGCTGTTCGCGTTCGCCGCGCTCACGCTGATGATCGCCGTCGTGCTGATGTTCGATCCGCGCACGTTGTGGGACATCGCCGACGACCTGCGCGCCGGGCGCCCGCCCGGACAGCCGGAGCCGCCCGACAGCGCCGCGCCGCCGCCCGAGGCCGCCCGCCGATGACGACGCCGACCGCCGCCCGCGAGGGCTATGCGAGCTGCCACACGTGCGGACTCGTGCAGACGCTGGACCGGCCGCATGCGCACTGCGCGCGCTGCGGCACCGCGCTGCATTTCCGCATCCCGAACAGCATCATGCGCACCTGGGCGCTGCTGCTCGCGGCCGCGATCCTCTACATTCCGGCGAACCTGCTGCCGATCATGCGCACCGCATCGATCGTCGGCTCGCAGGAAGACACGATCATGAGCGGCGTCATCTATTTCTGGGTGTCGGGCGACTGGCCGCTCGCCGTCGTCGTGTTCGTCGCGAGCATCCTCGTGCCGATGCTCAAGCTCGGCGTGCTGCTGATCCTCGTGATCAGCGCGCAGCGCCGCTCGCCGTGGCGGCCGCTGCAGCGCACGCGCCTGTTCCGGATCGTCGAGCGCATCGGCCGCTGGTCGATGCTCGACATCTTCGTCGTGACGCTCACCGTCGCGCTCGTCCATTTCCGTTCGCTCGCCGTCATCACGGCCGGCCCCGGCGCGATCGCGTTCGGCTCGGTCGTGATCCTGACGATGCTCGCATCGATGCAGTTCGATCCCCGCCTGATCTGGGATCCAGTCGAAACCTCAGGGAATCACCATGAATAGTCCGCAAGGCCCGCAGCACGACCAGCCCCGGCCGCCCGACCCGACGATCTCGACGAAAAGCGGCTGGCTGCCGTCGCTCGTGTGGCTCGTGCCGCTGATCGCCGCGCTGATCGGCATCGGCCTCGTGATCAAGTCCGTGCGCGAGCGCGGTCCGGAAATCACGATCAGCTTCCACAGCGCCGAAGGGCTCGAACCCGGCAAGACCCAGGTCAAGTACAAGGACGTCGAGATCGGCATGGTCAAGACGATCAAGCTGTCGAAAGATCTGTCGCGCGTGCTCGTCCAGGTGCAGCTCAAGAAGGAAGCCGAGGACTTCGCGGTCAAGGGCTCGCGCTTCTGGATCGTGCGGCCGCGCGTCGGCGCGACCGGCGTGTCGGGCCTCGGCACGCTGCTGTCCGGCGCGTATATCGGCGTCGACGCCGGCCACGGGCAGGATACGCTGACCGACTTTACGGGCTCCGAAACGCCGCCCGCCGTCACGGGCGACCAGAAAGGCACGCAATACGTGCTGCGCGGCGATTCGCTCGGCTCGATCGACATCGGCTCGCCCGTCTACTACCGCCGCGTGCAGGTCGGCCAGGTGGTCGGCTTCTCGCTCGACAAGGACGGCACGGGCGTCACGGTCAACGTGTTCGTTACTGCGCCGTACGACCAGTACGTCGGCGTAAACTCGCGCTGGTGGCAGGCCAGCGGCGTCGACCTGCGGCTCGATTCGAGCGGCCTGAAGCTGAACACGCAGTCGCTCGCGACGGTGATCCTCGGCGGCATCGCATTCCAGACGCCGCCGAACCAGGGCAGCGGCGCGACGGCACCGAACAACACGACGTTCCGTCTGGCCTCCGACGAGGGCGACGCGATGCGCGACCCGGACGGCCAGCCGCTGCAGGTCGTGATGAACTTCAACCAGTCGCTGCGCGGGCTCGCCGTCGGCGCGACGGTCGACTTCCGCGGCATCGTGCTCGGCGAAGTAACGAACATCGGCATCGACTACGATCCGAAGACGAAGAACTTCACGATGCCGGTGACGATGAACGTGTATCCGGAGCGCCTCGGCCGCCGCTTCCGCGAAACGATCGAGAGCAAGGGCGAACCGGCCCGCCGCGAGATCGTCGAACGGCTCGTCCAGCACGGGCTGCGCGGCCAGCTGCGCACCGGCAACCTGCTGACGAGCCAGCTTTACGTCGCGCTCGACTTCTTCCCGAAGGCGCCGGCCGTGAAGATCGACATGGCGCGCCAGCCGCTCGAGCTGCCGACCGTGCCGAACACGCTCGACGAACTGCAGTTGCAGGTCGCCGACATCGCGAAGAAACTCGACAAGGTGCCGTTCGACCAGATCGGCGCGAACCTGAACAGCGCGCTGTCGAACGCCGACAAGCTGTTCAAGCAGCTCGACACGCAGGTCGCGCCGGAAGCGCGCGACACGCTGTCGGCCGCGAAGCAGACCTTCTCGACCGCCGAGGCGACGCTGCAGCAGGATTCGCCGCTGCAGTCCGACGTGCGCGGCGCGCTGAAGGAGCTCACGCGCACGCTGCAGTCGCTGAACGCGCTCGCCGATTATCTGGAGCGTCACCCCGAATCGCTGCTCAAGGGCAAGCCAGGAGATAAACAATGACGACACGCGTGAACGGTTTTGCGAGCGGCGCGGCGGCGGCCTTCGCCGCACTCGCGCTCGCCGCGTGCAGCTCGCCGCCCGCGCGGTTCTATACGCTCAGCCCGGCCGACGCCGCGGCCCCGGTGCGCACCGCGCCGGCCAACCCGGCGTTCCTGATCGAGGTGCCGTCCGTCGGCGTGCCCGAGCAGGTCGCGAAGAACCAGCTGGTCGTGCAGAAGAACGCCGCGCAGGTCGACGTGCTCGAGCAGGAACGCTGGGCGTCGCCGCCCGCCGACGAGATCCGCCGTGCGCTGTCGGACGATCTCGCCGCGCAGCTCGGCACGATCGACGTCGCGAATTCCGCGTACCCGCCCGGCGTGCCCGTGTATCGCGTCAGCGTGAACGTGCAGCGCTTCGAGTCGTGGCCCGGCAAGCGCGCAGCGGTCGACGCCGTGTGGAGCGTGCGCCCGCTCGGCACGCAGGCCGTGATGACCTGCCGCACGAGCGTCGCGGAACCGGTCGCCGACAGCTACGACGCGCTCGTCGCCGGCCATCGGCGCGCGCTCGACGTGATCGCCACGCAGGCCGCGGCCGGCGTGCGCGCGATGGCCGCAAGCCGCGGCGCGACGCCCGCGGCGGCGCCCGCGGCCGGCAGCAAGACGGCCGCCGCGCCGGTCGTGCCGTGCCCGGCCGTCCCGACGTCCGGCGGCGACGCCGGCGCGACGGGCAAGTCCGGCGGCGCATGAGCCGGCAGCGCTGACGGACGTCTGAAGAACCGTTCGCCAGTGCGGCTTCGTCCGACGCGGCGCGGCTGCCGGCAGCCGCTTGCATGACGCTGCCGCAGCTGATCGCACAGCGCGCCTTCATCGGCCGAACGGCGGCTTTGCATTGTTTGTCAAAGTCGACCGGAACCGGCACCATGCAACGCGGTCGGCTTGCATTTTCCGGCCCGATTGACGATCCTACGCACTTTCAGGCTCGCGCCGCTCGTCGTGCGCGCGAGCCGGCGGCACCGGGCCGCATTCGGCCCGACTGCCGTGCCTCCCCGCGCCCGGACGCGATCGGCGTGCACCGCAGCGGGGCAGCCGTGCCGCGGATCGTCCGGCAACCGGCCCCGTCTCACCCGCTCTCCCCGGCGCCGTGCCGCATTCCCGGCCGGCATCCCGAACCCGCCCGTCCAGGGCTTTCGCTATTCCGTTTATGTTTCGTTCCCTGACGACCCTGATCAAGAAGTGGCGCGCGTCGCGCAATGCCGGCCACCAGCTCGATGCGCTGCTCGCGCACGCCGACGCCGATGCGTCATACGCCGAGCGCAGCGAATGGCTGATCGAGCTCGCGCACTGGCTGCGCCGCAACGGCACGATGCAGGACGCGCCGGCCGAGCGCGACGCCGACGCACGCGCGTATCCGGCCCATGCGCGGCTGCGCTACCTGTTCCACGTGCTCGATCGCAACCCCGCATGGAAATCGCATGCCGCACGCATCCTGCGCGGCATCCTGCGCGAGTGCGACGGCATCTCGCTGCTGTGCGACGCCGGCATGCCCGTGCACTCGGGCTTCTTCGGCGCGCTGTTCGAGCGGATCGACTCGTCGCTGATCCCGCCCGCGCCGAACCGCCGCGAACTGTCGGCGCTGTTCACGCTGATGTTCCCGGCCCCCGGGGACGCGCAATGGATCGACGCGCTGCCCGACGACCTGCTCGCGCGCCTCGCCGAGCTGTTCTCGTTCGACGTCACCGACGAAGAGCGCCACGAGCCCGGCTCGTTCTCGCGCGATCTGCTGGCCGCGCTGCACAACCTGACCTGCCAGATCAGCTCGACCGGCCTGTCGCAGACGGTGCGCAGCCGGCTGTCCGACGACGACGCGCGCCAGCCGCTCGAAACGCAGCCGTTCTATCGCCTCACGCGCGCGATGCTCGCGGTCGAGACCGCACATGCGGCCGTCGAGGACGGCGGCGACCCGAGCAAGCTGCTGCACGAGGTGAACTACCTGCGCGTGCTGCTAGACGAATGCCGGATCGCGGTCGACAACGTGTTCTCGCACCTGTACCGCAACGGCGTGTCGGTCGACATCGTGTTCCAGGTCGAACGGATGCGCATGCGCATCCTGCGCGCCGAAACGCTGCTGAACGCGTGGATGGCACGCGACGACCTGCACGGGATGGCACGCCTGACGGCCGAGCTGGTCGACGCGAACCAGAACAGCCAGAGCGTCACGCACCTCGTGCGCAGCAACTTCTCGCTGTTCGCGCGCAAGCTCGTCGAGACCAACGCGGACACCGGCGAGCACTACATCTCGCGCGGCCGCGCCGAGTACCTGAAGATGCTGCGGATGGCCGCCGGCGGCGGCCTCGTCACGGTCGTGACCGTGTGCGTGAAGTTTGCGATCACGGGCGCGCACCTGCAGTCGATGCTCGAAGGGCTGCTCGCGGGCATCAACTACGCGGCCAGCTTCATGCTGATGCACTTCCTGCACTTCACGCTCGCGACCAAGCAGCCCGCGATGACCGCGCCGACGCTCGCGCGCGAACTCGACGACACCGGCCACGACGAAGGCGTGAAGGCGTTCGTGTCGTCGGTGATCGCGCTGATCCGCACGCAGGCGGCCGCGATTTCCGGCAACGTGCTCGTCGTGCTGCCCGTGTGCCTGCTCGTGCAGCTGTTCGCGGGCAACGTGCTGCACGCGAACCTGATCTCGCCGGAGAAGGCGCACGCGACGCTGCACTCGTTCTCGCTGCTCGGCCCGACGCCGCTCTACGCGGCGCTGACGGGCGTGCTGCTGTGGGCGTCGAGCCTGCTGGCGGGCTGGGCCGACAACTGGTTCGTGCTGCACCGGGTCGGCGACGCGCTCACCTACAACCGCCGGCTGCGCCTGACGCTCGGCGCGGCCGGCGCCGCGAAGCTCGCGCACTTCTGCCGGTCGAACGTCGCGGGCGTGGTCGCGAACGTCGGCCTTGGCCTGATGCTCGGCCTCGTTCCGGCGATCGTCACCGTGTTCATGTTCCCGTTCGAGGTGCGGCACGTGACGCTGTCGGCCGGCTCGATCGGCGTCGCGCTCGGCGTGCTGGGCAAGGGTGCGCTCGGGACGCCCGAGCTGTGGTGGGCCGGCGCCGGCGTGCTCAGCATGGCGATCCTCAACGTGCTCGTGAGCTTCGCACTCGCGTTCACGATGGCCGTGCGCTCGCGCAGCCTGCGCCCGACCAAGGTGCGCGCGCTCGTCGCCGCGATCGTCCGCACGGTGCTGTCGAATCCGCTCGCGCTGTTCTGGCCGGCCGGCGGCCAGGCCGCGCGCACCGGCCAGCCCGGCGCGCACTGAGCCTGCGGCGGCGCGGCGGTGCCCGACCGGGCGCCGTCGCGCCGGCCTCCCCGCGCGAACGCCGCCGTCGCGCCTGCGTCGCCGCGCCGAAACGCCGGCCCCGGTCGCCCGCGCCGCGTACAATGGTGGACTTTTGCACGTCCTCACCCGCCTTATGTCCTCGCCCACCCTGTACGAATTCTTCGCCCCCTGCCCGCGCGGCCTCGAAGCGGCGCTTGCCGCCGAGCTGGCCGAAATCGCCGGCCGCCACCTGAACGGCGCGCCGTTCACCGCGGGCACGCAGGTGCCGGGCGGCGTCCATTTCAGCGGCGGCTGGGCCGCCGGCATGGCCGCGAACCTCCATTCTCGGATCGCGAGCCGGATCCTGCTGAAGATCGCGCACCGCGCGTACCGCAACGAGCAGGATGTCTATGCGCTCGCGCTCGAGCAGCCGTGGGAGCGCTGGTTCGCGGCGACCCAGACGCTGCGCGTCGACATCACCGCGATCAAGTCGCCGCTGAAAAGCCTCGAATTCGCGACGTTGCGCGTGAAGGACGCGATCTGCGACCGGATGCGCGACAAGACCGGCGCCCGCCCGAGCATCGACACGGGTGCGCCGGACGTGCGCGTGTTCGCGTTCCTGACGGCCAACGAGTGCACGCTGTACCTCGACACATCGGGCGAGCCGCTGTTCAAGCGCGGCTGGCGCCTTGACAAGGGCGCGGCGCCGCTGCGCGAGAACCTCGCGGCCGGCATCCTGCGCCTGACGGGCTGGGCGCCCGGCACGCCGCTGTACGACCCGATGTGCGGCAGCGGCACGTTCCTCGCGGAAGCCGCGCAGATCGCGCTCGGCGTGGCGCCGGGCGTCGAGCGCCGGTTCGGCTTCGAAAAGCTCAAGCAGTACGACATCACCGCGTGGCAGGGGCTGAAGGTCCCGGCGCTCGACGCGAAGCGCGCGGCGCGCGGCAAGCGCGGCGACGCGCTCGGCGTGTACGGCAGCGACATTTCCGGCGACATGCTCGAGAAGGCGCGCGCGAACCTCGAGCGCGCAGGCGTGCCGTCGGTGTGGCTCAAGCAGGTCGACGCCCGCGGGATGACGCCGCCGTGCGACGGGCCGGGCATCATCCTCGCGAACCCGCCGTACGGCGAGCGGATCGAAGTGCGCGGCCGCAGCGCGCGCGGCGAGGTGCGCGAGACGGGCCGCAACCGCGGCAACGACGATGCGTTCCGCCGCACGCACACCGACGCGCCGGACAGCGAGTTCTTCAACGCGCTCGGCGATGCGCTGAAACAGCGCTTCACGGGCTGGCAGGCATTCCTGCTGACGTCCGACCGTTCGCTGCCGGGCCAGTTGCGGCTGCGCGAATCGGCGAAGACGCCGCTGTTCAACGGCGCGCTCGAATGCCGGCTGTTCCGCTTCGACCTGATCGCCGGCAGCGTGAAGGCGCGCCCGGCCGCGCCGGAAGGCAACGCGTAAGCGACACCATCGCGCGGGGCCGCCATCGCGGCACCCGCGCGCTCCTCCCGCCGGCGCGCGTCAGTGCTTCGACTTCGACCAGCGCCCCATCGTGAACGGCAGTGCCTGCCCCGTCTCGAGCAGCGTCTTCAGGCTCGACAGCACGACCGGCCACCCGCCGCGAATCCCGCGATCCATCTCCGAACCGGCCTCGAGCCCGTCGTGCGTGACGGTCAGCTTCACGACGCCCTCGTACGGCTCGACGAGATAGGTCACGCGCGACTCCTCGCCGTCTCCCGACGGCGTACGCCACGTGACGACCAGCCGGTGCGGCGGATCGTTCTCGACCACTTCGCCGACGATGTCGACACGCGACGGATCGTCGTAGTCCTGATGTTCCCATCGCGAGCCCGGCCGCCAGTCGGGCGACGCGTTGCGATGCCGTACCCAGTAGTCCTTCGTCAGCTCGGCGTTGGTCAGTGCGTCGAACACGCGCTCGGGCGTCGCCGCGATGAAGGTCACGTACACAAAGGCGGGATTACCCATCGTCGTCTCCTGTGCCGCGGGCCGCTTCCAGCCCGCGCTTGAGATCCGCCAGCGCCTGCAGGCGCTGACGCTCGAACTTGCCGATCCAGCGTTCCGCGATGTCGTGGATCGGCACCGGATTCAGGTAATGCAGCTTCTCCCTGCCGCGCCATGCGGTCGCGACGAGGTTCGCGGCCTCGAGCAACGCGAGATGCTTGCTCACGGCCTGCCGGCTCATCGCGAGTCCGTCGCACAGCCCGGACAGGGTCTGGCCGCTTTTCGCATGCAGCAGGTCGAGCAACTGACGGCGCGTGGCATCGGCCAGCGCCTTGAAAACGAGGTCCATGCCGCTCCCGGGTCGATGGTCTTATTATGCAACCAAATGGTTGCATGTCAAGGATGACAACTCTACTGACAATACGGTGTCAGCAGGCCGCGATCACACTGCAATCCCGGCGCAATGCAACGCTGGTTTCCACACAGAACCCGAATAACAACGCAACAAGGAGTTCGTCATGACGTCCGCAACTGCCACCGCAACCCTGGAACGCGCAATCGCTTGGTTCGACATTCCGTCCCTCGATTTCGACCGCGCGATCCGCTTTTACGAAACCGTGCTGCAAACCACGCTGCAGCGCGAAGTCATCGGCGGCGTGCCGATGGCGATGTTCGATCACGAGGCGTCGAGCACGGGCGGCAGCATCGTGTTCGATCCGCAGCAGATGAAGCCGAGCGCGAACGGCGTGCTCGTCTACCTGAACGCCGGCGACTCGGTCGTCGCGGCGCTCGAGCGCGCGAAGCGCGCGGGCGGCGTCGTGCAGGGCTCGGTCGTCGAGCTGCCGAACAACTACGGCTACATCGGCTACCTGATCGATACCGAAGGCAACCGCGTCGGCCTGCACGCGCCGAAATGCCATTGAGCGCATCGGCCATCGGGGCGGTGCGGCGCTATCATCGCGAAGTCCCCTTAGCCGTTGGAATCGAGGTGCTGCCATGACACGCCGTGCCGACCGCCTGTTCCAGATCGCCGAGCTGTTGCGCGGGCGCCGTCTCACGACCGCGCAGCAGTTGGCCGACTGGTTGTCGGTGTCGCCGCGCACGGTCTATCGCGACGTGCGCGACCTCCAACTGTCAGGGGTGCCGATCGAAGGCGAAGCCGGCATCGGCTACCGGCTGAACCGCAACGCAAGCCTGCCGCCGCTCACGTTCACGGCCGAGGAGCTCGCGGCGCTCGCCACGGGTGCGCGCATGCTCGAGACCTGGGGCGGTGCGCGCTTCGCGAGCGGCGCCCGCTCGGCGCTTGCGAAGATCGCGTCGGCGATGCCGGCCGACAAGCGCACGGCGCTCGACCGCCTGCCCGTGTTCGCGCCGTCGTTCCACATCGACGAGACGTTTTGCGCGAAGGTCGACGCGATCCACCAGGCCATCGACACGCGCCACATCGTCAGCTTCGGCTACCGCGACCGGCTCGGCGCGCATTCGCAACGCCGCGTGTGGCCGCTCGGGCTCGTCTACTGGGGCGGGCGCTGGACGATCGGCGCGTGGTGCGAGCTGCGCGACGATTTCCGCACCTTCGATATCGCGCGGATGGGCGACATCACCGTGAACGAGCAGTTTCCGGACATGGAAGGACGGCGGATCGCCGACTACATGCGGATCGCTGAAGCGCCGATGCGCTGACGCGATCTCCGCGCGCATCGCGAACTTCGTCGCGCCATGAAAAAGGCCCGGCCGGCTTGCGCCGGTCGGGCCCGTCCGGGCGGGCCGCCCGCGCATTGAAGCAGGCGCCCGCATTGCCGGTGCGTGCGTTACTCGACGGCCTTCACCATGTCCTCGATGACCTTCTTCGCATCGCCGAAGACCATCATCGTCTTGTCCATGTAGAAGAGATCGTTGTCGAGGCCCGCGTAGCCGGCCGCCATCGAACGCTTGTTGACGATTACCGTGCGCGCCTTGTACGCCTCGATGATCGGCATCCCCGCGATCGGCGATTTCGGATCGTTCTTCGCGGCCGGGTTCACCACGTCGTTCGCGCCGAGCACGAGCACCACGTCGGCCTGGCCCAACTCGCCGTTGATGTCCTCCATCTCGAACACGATGTCGTACGGCACTTCCGCTTCCGCGAGCAGCACGTTCATGTGCCCCGGCATCCGCCCGGCAACCGGATGGATCGCATAGCGCACGTCGACGCCGTTCTCGATCAGCTTGTCGGTCAGTTCCTTCAGCGCGTGCTGCGCACGGGCGACGGCCAGCCCGTAGCCCGGCACGATCACGACCGATTCCGCGTTGCCGAGCATGAACGCCGCGTCGTCGGCCGACCCCGACTTCACCGGGCGCTGTTCCTGCGCGCCCGCCGCGCCGCCGGCCGCCGCCTCGCCGCCGAAGCCGCCGAGGATCACGTTGAAGAACGAGCGGTTCATCGCGTGGCACATGATGTACGACAGGATCGCGCCCGACGAGCCGACCAGCGAGCCGGCGATGATCAGCATCGCGTTGTTCAGCGAGAAGCCGATGCCGGCCGCAGCCCACCCCGAGTACGAGTTCAGCATCGACACGACCACCGGCATGTCCGCGCCGCCGATCGGGATGATGATCAGCACGCCGAGCACGAACGCGATCGCCGTCATGATGATGAACGGCAGCCACGCCTGCGTGATGACGAACAGGATGCCGAAGCCGAGCATCGCGATCGCAAGCATCAGGTTGATCAGGTGCTGGCCCGCATACACGACCGGCGCGCCCTGGAACAGCCGGAACTTGTACTTGCCCGACAGCTTGCCGAACGCGATCACCGAACCGGAGAACGTGATCGCGCCGACGAACGTGCCGATGAACAGCTCGACGCGGTTGCCGTACGGGATGAAGTTCGACGCGACGGCGTCCTGCGGCACGAGCCCGAACGCTTCCGGCTCCGACACCACCGCATATGCGATGCACACGGCCGCGAGACCGATCAGCGAGTGCATCGCCGCGACGAGCTCCGGCATCTTCGTCATCTCGACGCGCGCGGCGACGAACGCACCGACACCGCCGCCGACGACCAGCGCGCCGAGCACCAGCGCGATGCCGAGCGGCAGGTTCGCGCCGAGCCAGGCCGCCTGCTTGACGATCAGCGCGACCGTCGTGAGGATCGCGATGGCCATCCCGACCATCCCGAACAGGTTGCCGCGCCGCGCGCTTTTCGGGTTCGACAGGCCCTTCAGCGCCTGGATGAAGCACACCGATGCGACGAGGTACAGCAGGGTAACGACGTTCATGCTCATCGCGCGCCCTCCTTGCCGCCCTCGACACGCTTGGGCTCCTTCTTGCGGAACATCTCGAGCATTCGCCTCGTCACGAGAAAACCGCCGAACACGTTGACGGCCGCGAGCGCGACCGCGAGCGTGCCGAAGAACTTGCCGGTCAAGCCGACGGTGAGCGCTGCCGCAAGCATCGCGCCGACGATCACGATCGCCGAGATCGCGTTGGTCACGGCCATCAGCGGCGTATGCAGCGCCGGCGTGACGTTCCAGACGACGTGGTAGCCGACGTACACCGCCAGCACGAAGATGATCACGTTGATCACCGTGTGATTGATGACTTCCATGGTCTCCCCCGTTATTTGCGCGTGACTTCACCGTCGCGGCACAACAGCGTCGCGGCGACGATGTCGTCGGTCAGGTCGATGTTCAGCGTGCCTTCCTTCGTGACGATCAGCTTCATGAAGTCGAGCAGGTTGCGCGCGTACAGCGCCGACGCGTCCGACGCGACCATCGATGCGAGGTTCGTATAGCCGGCGATCGTCACGCCGTTGTGGACGATCACCTGGTCGGCGACCGTCAGCGGGCAGTTGCCGCTCTTCCTGCCGTCGAATTCCGGGCCGCGGCCGGCCGCGAGATCGACGAGCACCGAGCCCGGCTTCATCGACTGCGCGGTTTCGACCGAGATCAGCGTCGGCGCCGGGCGCCCGGGAATCAGCGCGGTGGTGATCACGATGTCGGCCTGCTTCGCGCGCTCGTGCACGAGCGCGGCCTGGCGGCCGAGCCACGATGGCGGCATCGGGCGCGCATAACCGCCGACACCCTGCGCGGCCTCGCGCTCTTCGTCGGTTTCGAACGGGACGTCGAGGAATTTCGCGCCGAGCGACTCGATCTGCTCCTTCACGGCCGGCCGCACGTCGGAAGCCTCGATCACGGCGCCCAGCCGCTTCGCGGTCGCGATCGCCTGCAGGCCAGCGACGCCCGCGCCGAGAATCAGCACGCGCGCGGCCTTCACAGTGCCCGCGGCCGTCATCAGCATCGGGAAGAAGCGCGGATACAGCGCCGCGGCGACGAGCACGGCCTTGTAGCCCGCGATGTTCGCCTGCGACGACAGCACGTCGAGACTCTGCGCACGCGTCGTGCGCGGTGCGGCTTCGAGCGCGAAGCCTGTCACGCCGGCCGCGGCCAGTTTCGCCGCCTGCTCGCCGTTGAACGGCTCGAGCATGCCGACCAGCACGGAGCCGCGCTTCAGCGATGGCAGTTCCGCGTCGGTGGGCGCCTGGACCTTCAACACGATGTCGGCATCAAAAGCAGCCGACTGGTCGGTCAATTCGGCACCGGCGGCCGCATAGGCTTGGTCGGGATAACTGGCTGCGACGCCGGCCCCTTTCGCGATACTGACGCGATGGCCGGCAGCCGCGTATTTCTTCACGGTTTCCGGCGTCGCGGCCACACGCGCCTCGTTCGCCCGCGTTTCAGCAGGCACTCCAATATGCATCGTCAGTTCCTCCAGTCATTGTCAGTATTTCTTTTCTTGCGATTTTTACTGCACAACGAGCCGGACAGGCTGACTTACCGGCTCACGGGCAACGGCATTCACGCTGCACTTTAACCGAAAGCGACGGTCGCGCCAGCACATTCCGCACGATCGTGCTCGAATGCGACATTAACTCGGCTCATTGCGCCACGCATCGCCGGGACGATCGATTTGCGAGGGTCGGATTCGCCTATCGTCAGATCAGACGCCGGGCAGCGTTCGGGCGCAACCGGTAAAATGCCGAACCATGAAACCCGAAATCTGGACCCCGCATGTGACGGTCGCCGCGCTCGTCGAGCACGCCGGCCGCTTTCTCGTGATCGAGGAAGAAACCTCGACGGGCCTGCGCATCAACCAGCCGGCCGGCCATCTCGAAGCAGGCGAAACGCTGGCCGACGCCGTGATCCGCGAGACGCTCGAGGAAACCGCGCACCCGTTCACGCCCGACGCGCTCGTCGGCGTCTATCTCGCGCACTACGACCGCCCCGGCACCGCCGGCGCGACCTACCTGCGCTTCACGTTCTGCGGCACGGCCGGCGAGCCGGTCGCGGGCCACGTGCTCGACGACGGCATCGTCCGCACGCTGTGGATGACGGCCGACGAACTGCGCGCATGCAGCGAGCGCCATCGCTCGCCCGCGGTGATGCGCTGCGTCGACGACTATCTCGCCGGGCGGCGCATTCCGCTCGATTTCGTGCACACGCATTCGGTCGCACCGCGCCCCGAAGCATTCGAACGTCAGGCGGTCAACAAATGAGCAAGCGCCGTGTAGTGGTGGGCATGTCGGGCGGCGTCGATTCGTCGGTGACCGCGTGGCTGCTGAAGGAACAGGGCTACGACGTGGTCGGCCTGTTCATGAAGAACTGGGAAGACGACGACGACGGCGAATACTGCTCGACGCGCCAGGACTGGATCGACGTCGTGTCGGTGGCCGACCTGATCGGCATCGACGTGGAAGCCGTCAACTTCGCGGCGGAATACAAGGACCGCGTGTTCGCCGAGTTCCTGCGCGAATACTCGGCCGGCCGCACGCCGAACCCCGACGTGCTGTGCAACGCCGAGATCAAGTTCAAGGCGTTCCTCGATCACGCGATGTCGCTCGACGCCGAAATGATCGCGACCGGCCACTATGCGCGCGTGCGCGAGCGCGACGGGCGTTTCGAACTGCTGAAGGCGTTCGATCATACGAAAGACCAGTCGTACTTCCTGCACCGGCTGAACCAGGCGCAACTGTCGAAGACGATGTTCCCGCTCGGCGAGATCCCGAAGACCAAGGTGCGCGAGATCGCCGCGCAGATCGGGCTGCCGAACGCGAAGAAGAAGGATTCGACCGGCATCTGCTTCATCGGCGAACGGCCGTTCCGCGATTTCCTGAACCGCTACCTTCCGACGAAACCGGGCCCGATGAAGACGCCCGACGGCAAGGTCGTCGGCGAGCACATCGGCCTCGCGTTCTACACGTTCGGCCAGCGCAAGGGCATCGGCCTCGGCGGCAGCAAGAGCGGCAGCGGCGAGCCGTGGTTCGTCGCCGCGAAGGACATCGCGTCGAACACGCTGTATGTCGTGCAGGGCCACGATCATCCGTGGCTGCTGTCGCGCCAGCTCGTCGCCGGCAACGTGAGCTGGGTCGCCGGCGAGCCGCCGGCGGAAGGCTTCGCGTGCGGCGCGAAGACGCGCTACCGGCAGGCCGATGCCGCGTGCACGTTCGCGCATGCCGGCGGCGAGCGCTTCTCGCTCGCGTTCGACGACGCGCAATGGGCCGTCACGCCCGGCCAGTCGGCCGTGCTGTACGACGGCGAGATCTGTCTCGGCGGCGGCATCATCGAGTTCGCGGCAACCGGCCAGCCCGGCCAGGCAGCGCCCGCGGAAGGCCGCGCACCGGCGCTCGCCGAAGCACGCTGACACCTATTCGGTTTAGACTTGCGGCACGCCGCGCCCGGCGGAACACGATTCCACCGCGGTCGGCGTGCCGCCGCGCAGCGTACGCATGGCGGCATTTCAAGATTCTTACGGAGTCCCCATGCTTTCACGACGCTATCTGGCGATGTGGTGTGCCGTCCTGCTGCTCGCCGCGACGGCCGCGCTCGCGTCGATCCACGCACTCTCCTGGCTGTGGATCCTGATCCCCGCCGCCCTCGTCGCGCTCGGCCTGTACGACCTGAAGCAGGACCGCCACGCGATCCTGCGCAACTACCCGCTCTGGGGCCACTTCCGCTTCCTGTTCGAGTTCATCCGCCCCGAGATCCGCCAGTACTTCGTCGAGGACGACACCGACGAGAAACCGTTCTCGCGCGCGCAGCGCAGCCTCGTCTACCAGCGCGCGAAGAACGTCGCCGACAATCGCCCGTACGGCACCGAGCTGAACGTGAAGGCCGTCGCGCACGAATGGATCAGCCACTCGCTCGCGCCGACCAGGCTGCCGAACCACGATTTCCGCATCCGCGTCGGCGCGAATCGCGCGCAACCGTACGACATCTCGATCTTCAACATCTCGGCAATGAGCTTCGGCTCGCTGTCCGCGAACGCGATCCGCTCGCTGAACCTCGGCGCGAAGAAAGGCGGTTTCGCGCACGACACCGGCGAAGGCTCGCTGTCGAAGTACCACCGCGAGAACGGCGGCGACATCATCTGGGAAATCGCGTCGGGCTACTTCGGCTGCCGCAACGACGACGGCACGTTCAACCCCGACAAGTTCGCGAAGCAGGCCACCGATCCGCAGGTCAAGATGATCGAGGTGAAGCTGTCGCAGGGCGCGAAGCCCGGCCACGGCGGCGTGCTGCCGGCCGCGAAGATCACGCCGGAGATCGCCGAGACGCGCGGCGTGCCGATGGGCAAGGACTGCATCTCGCCCGCGACGCACTCCGAATTCTCGACGCCGCGCGGGCTGCTCGAATTCGTCGAACGGCTGCGCACGCTGTCGGGCGGCAAGCCGACCGGCTTCAAGCTGTGCGTCGGCCATCCGTGGGAGTTCTTCGGGATCGCGAAGGCGATGGTCGAGACCGGCATCGTGCCGGACTTCATCGTCGTCGACGGCGCGGAAGGCGGCACGGGCGCGGCGCCGCTCGAATTCACCGACCACGTCGGCGTACCGCTGCAGGAAGGGCTGCTGCTCGTGCACAACACGCTCGTCGGGATCGGCGTGCGCGACCGCGTGAAGATCGGCGCGAGCGGCAAGATCATCACCGCGTTCGACGTCGCGCGCACGCTCGCGATCGGCGCGGACTGGGTGAACTCGGCGCGCGGCTTCATGTTCGCGGTCGGCTGCATCCAGGCGCAGACCTGCCACACGGGCCGCTGCCCGACCGGCGTCGCGACGCAGGACCCGGTGCGCCAGCGCGCGCTCGTCGTGCCCGACAAGGCCGACCGCGTGTACAACTTCCACCGCAATACGCTGCACGCGCTGCAGGAACTCGTGCAGGCGGCCGGCCTCGCGCATCCGTCCGAGCTGCGCGCGCATCACATCGTGCAGCGCATCGCGCCGCACGAGGTCCGGCTGATGTCGCAGTTGCTGAAATACCTGAAGCCCGGCGCGCTGCTCGACGGCAACCATTGCGGCTTCTCGCTGTACGACAAGTGGTGGCCGATTGCGCGCAGCGATTCGTTCACGCTCGGCGAGACCGTCTACGCGTCGATCGAGTGACGCTCGCAACCGCCCCGCTCCGGGCGGCCCGGCAAAAAGAAAAGCGCCCCGCGGGGCGCTTTTCTTTCGTCTGCCGAATGTGTGGCTGCGTGGCGTGACTGCGTTGCCGGCAGCGGCTCAGTTCTGCGGCTGCGTGTCGGCGAACGACTGCCGCTGCAGCAGCTTCACGAAATGCTTGTCGAGGTTCGGGTGGCGATCGCGCCAGTTGACCTCGGGCATCCGGAAGTCGAGATAACCGAGCGCGCAGCCGAGCGCGATGTCGGCGAGCGAGTAATGATTACCGACGCACCACGTCTTGCCGCCAAGACCCTGTGACATCGCAACGAGCGCATCGTCGATCTTGCGCTGCTGGCGCGCGATCCAGCTCGCGCTACGCTGCACCTCGTCGCGCATCGTGTGTTCGAGACGAATCGCGACCGCCGCGTCGAGCACGCCGTCGCCCAGCGCTTCCCAGCAGCGCACTTCGACGCGCTCGCGACCCGACGGCGGAATCAGCTTGCCGACCGGCGACAGCGTATCGACGTATTCGCAGATCACGCGGGAATCGAACACCGCGGCACCATCTTCCATCACGAGGCACGGGACCTTGCCGAGCGGATTCGATGCATGAATATCCGTCTCCGGCGCCCACACGTTCTCGAGCTCCAGCTTGTAGTCGATCTTCTTTTCAGCAAGCACGATCCGCGCCTTTCGGACGTACGGGCTGCTGAGCGAACCGATTAATTTCATCATCTGCCTTTTTAAGGGAACCGCCGAGAGTATACGTTGTCGCCGATCATAACCGGCCAGCGGCGCGCGGTAGAAAATCGCCCGGCCGGCCTGTGGATGGTTTGCAACAGCCGCCGTAGCGGTCCTTCCGGCGCGACTTCCCGCCCCTCTCTCACGCGCCGCGTCCGCCGGCGCTACAATCGCACGATGAATGCGCCCCACGATACCGCCATCGCCGTCGACGTCTACCGCCAGCGCCGTGAACGCGTGCTTGCCGCACTGCGCGCCGCCGGCGGCGGCGTCGCCATCGTCCCCACCGCGCCGGAACTGCTGCGCAACCGCGATACGGCCTACCCGTACCGGTACGACAGCTACTTCCATTACCTGACGGGCTTCACCGAACCGGATGCCGTGCTCGTGCTGAACGCGGCCGCGCCGCACGGCGCGCCGGAGTCGATCCTGTTCTGCCGCGGCAAGAACGTCGACCGCGAGATCTGGGAAGGTTTTCACTACGGGCCCGAAGCCGCGCGCGACGCGTTCGGCTTCGACGCGGCGTTCGCGGTCGACGTGATCGACACCGAGATGCCGCGCCTGCTCGCCGACGCGGGCACCGTGCACTACCGGTTCGGCGCGTCGGCCGACTTCGACCGGCAGCTCGCGGGCTGGCTCGACGCGGTGCGCGCGCTGGCGCGCACGGGCGTCGCCGCGCCGGACGCGATGCTCGACCTCACGCCGCTCGTCGACGACATGCGGCTCGTGAAGGATGAACACGAACTCGCGATCATGATGCGCGCCGCACACATCTCCGCGCTCGCGCACCGCCGCGCGATGCAGGCGTGCCGCCCCGGCATCCGCGAATACGAACTCGAGGCCGAGCTGCTGTATACGTTCCGCAAGCACGGTGCGCAGGCGCCTGCGTACGGCTCGATCGTCGCGACCGGCGCGAACGCGTGCGTGCTGCACTACCCGGCCGGCAACGCGGCCGCGCAGGACGGCGACCTGATCCTGATCGACGCCGCCTGCGAACTCGACGGCTACGCATCGGACATCACGCGCACGTTCCCGGCCAACGGGCGCTTCTCGCCCGCGCAGCGGGCGCTGTACGACATCGTGCTCGCCGCGCAGCAGGCCGCGATCGATGCGACGCGCGCGGGCGTGCCGTTCGAGGCGCCGCACGATGCGGCCGTGCGCGTGCTCGCGCAGGGGCTGCTCGATACCGGCATCATCCCGAAAGCGCGCTTCTCGAACGTCGACGACGTGATCGCCGAGCGCGCGTACACGCGCTTCTACATGCACCGCACGGGCCACTGGATCGGCATGGACGTGCATGACTGCGGCGACTACCGCGAGCGGCTCGCCGAGCGCGACGGCAACGGCGCGCTGCCGTGGCGCACGCTGAAGCCCGGCATGACGCTGACGGTCGAGCCCGGCCTGTATGTGCGCGCAGCCGACGACGTGCCGCCCGAGTACTGGAACATCGGCATCCGCATCGAGGACGACGCAATCGTGCGCGAGCACGGCTGCGAGCTGATCACGCGCGGCGTGCCTGTCGACGCCGCCGAGATCGAAGCGCTGATGCGCGCGGGCGCATGACCGGCCTGCCGACCGTTACCTCCGTTTCACGAATCAAGATGACGACCGCTTCCTCCCCGGCCATACCGGATTACGACCTCGCCATCGTCGGCGCGGGCCCCGTCGGGCTCGCGCTCGCCGGCTGGCTCGCGCGCCGCAGCGCAACGCAGCACGCGTCGATCGCGCTGATCGATGCGCGCGAACCGGCCGCGAGCGCGAACGACCCGCGCGCGATCGCCGTCTCGCACGGCAGCCGCGTGCTGCTCGACACGCTCGCGTGGCCTGCCGACGCAACGCCGATCGAACATATCCACGTATCGCAGCGCGGCCATTTCGGCCGCACGCTGATCGACCGCGACGAGCACGACCTCGCCGCGCTCGGTTATGTCGTGCGCTACGGCTCGCTCGTGCAGGCGCTCGCGGGTGCCGTGCGCGGCACCCGCGTCGACTGGCTCACGTCGACCACCGCGCGCGCGCCGCGGCAGGACGCCGACGGCGTCACGCTGACGCTCGACGGCCCGCAGGGCGAGCGCACGCTGCGCGCGCGCATCGTCATCAACGCCGAAGGCGGGCTGTTCCACGAACAGCACGCCGACGCCGGCAAGCATCGCCGCGACTACGGGCAGACCGCGCTCGTCGGCACGGTCACGGTATCGGCGCCGCGCCCGAACGTCGCATGGGAACGCTTCACGCACGAAGGCCCGCTCGCGCTGCTGCCGCTCGGCGGGCCGCGCCAGGCCGACTACGCGCTCGTCTGGTGCTGCACGCCCGACGAAGCGGCACGCCGCGCGGCGCTGCCCGACGACGCGTTCCTGCGCGAGCTCGGCAGCGCGTTCGGCGAACGCATGGGCCAGTTCGTCGCGATCGCGGGCCGCGCGTCGTTCCCGCTCGGGCTGAACGCCGCGCAGACGCTCGTCAGCGGCCGCGTCGCGATCGTCGGCAATGCCGCGCAGACCCTGCACCCCGTCGCGGGCCAGGGGCTCAACCTCGGGCTGCGCGATGCGCATACGCTCGTCGACACGCTGTCCGCGCAGGGCTTCGAAGCGACCGCACTCGCGACCTTCAACGCGCGCCGCGCGCTCGACCGGCGCTTCACGATCGGCGCGACCGACACGCTGGCGCGGCTGTTTACGATCGACTCGGGCCCGCTCCCGCTGCTGCGCGGCGCCGCGCTCACCGCGCTCGAATTCGTGCCGCCGCTCAAGAAGGCGATCGCGCGCCAGATGATGTTCGGCCAGCGCAACTGACGCGCGGGCGCACCGCGCGGTGCGCTCAGCCGGACCACACAAACCGGGTCAAATCGGCGGGGCATGGGAATACGGTAAAATACGCGTTTCCCTCCGCCCTTTTCATGCCCGCGCCGGTC
Organism: Burkholderia sp. MS455; assembly: GCF_016899445.1. Taxonomy (NCBI): domain Bacteria; kingdom Pseudomonadati; phylum Pseudomonadota; class Betaproteobacteria; order Burkholderiales; family Burkholderiaceae; genus Burkholderia; species Burkholderia sp. MS455. The sequence goes on along the minus strand of NZ_CP041779.1, from coordinate 690,141 downwards.
GCGGGCGGTGCCATTGCGATGCCCGTTATCGGCTCTCACGTATTGCGTAACAACCTGTTCGTCGCCCCGATGGCCGGGGTGACGGATCGTCCGTTCCGCCAGCTCTGCAAGCGGCTGGGGGCCGGTTACGCCGTGTCCGAGATGGTCGCGTCCAACGCGCAGCTGTGGAAAAGCGCGAAGACGATGCGGCGCGCGAACCACGAAGGCGAAGTGGAGCCGATCGCGGTGCAGATCGCCGGCGCCGATCCGGCGATGATGGCCGAAGCGGCCCGCTACAACGTCGACAACGGCGCGCAGATCATCGACATCAACATGGGCTGCCCGGCGAAGAAGGTCTGCAACGTCGCGGCCGGCTCCGCGCTGCTGCAGAACGAACCGCTCGTGCAGCGGATCGTCGAGGCCGTCGTCGCGGCGGTCGGCACGGGGCCCGATGCGGTGCCCGTCACGCTGAAGATCCGCACCGGCTGGGACCGCGAGCACAAGAACGCGATCACGGTCGCGCGCCTGGCCGAAGCCGCCGGCATCTCGATGCTCACCGTGCACGGCCGCACGCGCGCCGACCTGTATCGCGGCGACGCAGAATACGACACCATCGCGGCCGTGAAGGCGGCCGTGCGGATTCCGGTCGTCGCGAACGGCGACATCACGTCGCCCGCAAAAGCGAAGGCCGTGCTCGATGCAACGGGCGCCGACGCATTGATGATCGGTCGTGCCGCGCAAGGACGGCCGTGGCTGTTCCGCGAAATCGATCATTTCCTGCAAACCGGCGAGCTGCTGCCCCCGCCGTTGATCGACGAGATCCAGCACGTGATGAACGAACACCTGGAAGACCACTACGCTTTCTATGGTGAATTCACGGGAGTCCGTACTGCGCGCAAGCACATCGGCTGGTACACTCGCGGCCTTTCCGGTGCCAACGGGTTCCGGCACAGGATGAACACGCTCGATTCCTCCCGCGAGCAGCTCGCCGCCGTCAATGCATTCTTCGAGGCGCAAAAAGCGCTGTCGGACCATCTCGTCTACGTCGATGACGAAGAGGAAAACGGCCAGGGCGAGTCGGACGACCATAACCAGTTAGCAGCATGAGCAAGCACAACATCGAACAATGTGTCCGCGAGAGCCTGGACGTGTATTTCCGGGATCTAGACGGCTCCAATCCGCACGACGTCTACGAAATGGTGATGTCCTGCGTCGAAAAGCCGATGCTCGAGGTCGTGCTCGTACAGGCAGGCGGCAACCAGTCGCTCGCCGCGGAGTACCTCGGCATCAATCGCAATACGCTGCGCAAGAAGCTGCAGCAGCACGGCCTGCTGTAGTCGGCCGTCCCGTCCCCGTTTCCCTGGCTATTGGTGGTTCCATCATGATCAAGCAAGCGCTCATTTCCGTTTCCGACAAGACCGGCATCGTCGACTTCGCGAAGTCGCTGTCCGACCTCGGCGTCAAGCTGCTGTCGACGGGCGGCACCGCGAAACTGCTCGCCGACGCGGGCCTGCCCGTTACCGAAGTGGCCGACTACACGGGCTTTCCGGAAATGCTCGATGGGCGCGTGAAGACGCTCCACCCGAAGGTGCACGGCGGCATCCTCGCGCGCCGCGACCTGCCCGAGCACATGCAGGCGCTGGAACAGCACGGCATCCCGACGATCGACCTGCTCGTCGTGAACCTGTATCCGTTCGTCGCGACGATCGCGAAGGACGACTGCACGCTCGCCGACGCGATCGAGAACATCGACATCGGCGGCCCGACGATGCTGCGCTCCGCTGCGAAGAACCACCGCGACGTGACGGTCGTCGTCGATCCGGCGGACTACGCGGTCGTGCTCGATGAAATGAAGGCGAACGGCAACACGGTCGGCTACCCGACCAACTTCCGCCTTGCGACGAAGGTGTTCGCGCATACCGCGCAATACGACGGCGCGATCACGAACTACCTGACGAGCCTGACCGACGAGCTGAAGCACGCGTCGCGCAATGCGTACCCGGCGACGCTGAACATGGCGTTCGACAAGGTGCAGGACCTGCGCTACGGCGAAAACCCGCACCAGAGCGCGGCGTTCTACCGCGATATCTCGACGCCGGCCGGCGCGCTCGCGAACTACCGCCAGCTGCAGGGCAAGGAACTGTCGTACAACAACATCGCGGATTCGGACGCGGCGTGGGAATGCGTGAAGACGTTCGACGCGCCGGCCTGCGTGATCATCAAGCATGCGAACCCGTGCGGCGTCGCGGTCGGCAACGACTCGGCCGACGCGTACGCGAAGGCGTTCCAGACCGACCCGACCTCCGCGTTCGGCGGCATCATCGCGTTCAACCGCGAAGTCGACGAAGCGGCCGCGCAGGCTGTTGCGAAGCAGTTCGTCGAAGTGCTGATCGCGCCGTCGTTCTCCGACGCCGCGAAGCAGGTGTTCGCCGCGAAGCAGAACGTGCGCCTGCTCGAAATCGCATTGGGCGACGGCCATAACGCATTCGACCTGAAGCGCGTGGGCGGCGGCCTGCTCGTGCAGTCGCTCGATTCGAAGAACGTGCAGCCGCACGAGCTGCGCGTGGTCACGAAGCGCCACCCGACGCCGAAGGAAATGGACGACCTGCTGTTCGCGTGGCGCGTCGCGAAGTACGTGAAGTCGAACGCGATCGTGTTCTGCGGCAACGGCATGACGCTCGGCGTCGGCGCAGGACAGATGAGCCGCGTCGATTCCGCGCGCATCGCGAGCATCAAGGCGCAGAACGCGGGCCTGACGCTGGCCGGTTCGGCCGTCGCGTCGGATGCGTTCTTCCCGTTCCGCGACGGCCTCGACGTCGTCGTGGCGGCCGGCGCGACCTGCGTGATCCAGCCGGGCGGCTCGGTGCGCGACGACGAAGTGATCGCGGCAGCCGACGAGCACAACATCGCGATGATCCTGACGGGCGTGCGCCACTTCCGTCACTGATCGCACGCGGCCCGCGCGGCCGTAGTACGACAACCCGGCGGCGTCGCACCCGCCGGGTTTTTTATTGCGCGGCGCCGTCGCGCGACTGTGCGACCGGCTCGCCGCACCATTCGTTGTAGTATCGCTGCATCACGCCTCTCTCCTCACTCATGCGAATTCTCGGCATCGACCCCGGCCTGCGCGTCACCGGCTTCGGCGTCATCGACGTCAGCGGCCACCGGCTCGCCTATGTCACGAGCGGCGTGATCCGCACGCCGACGGCCGACCTGGCCACCCGGCTCGGCACGATCTTCCAGGGCGTGTCGACGATCGTGCGCGAACATGCGCCCGACCAGGCCGCGATCGAAAAGGTGTTCGTCAACGTGAACCCGCAGTCGACGCTGCTGCTCGGCCAGGCACGCGGCGCCGCGATCTGCGGCCTCGTCGCGGGCGGGCTGCCGGTCGCCGAATACACGGCGCTGCAGCTCAAGCAGGCCGTGGTGGGCTACGGCCGCGCGACCAAGACGCAGATGCAGGAAATGGTCACGCGGCTGCTCAACCTCTCCGGACAACCGGGCTCCGACGCGGCCGACGCGCTCGGCATGGCGATCTGCCATGCGCACGGCGGCAACACGCTCAGCACGCTCGGCGGCCTTGCGCCGGCGCTCGCGAAGAAAGGGCTGCGCGTGCGGCGCGGGCGGCTGGTCGGCTGATGCCGGCGCGCGCCATCGCCCGGCACACCGGACCGACTGTCTTGCCCGCGCGCGGCGCATACGCGACACGCACCGCCTCGACCTGACGGCCAAGCCCATCGGCATTGCGCCGCGCGTGCGCTACACTCGCGCTTTCTTCCTTGCATCCCGCCATCCATGATCGGTCGCATCGCCGGCATCCTGCTCGAAAAGAACCCGCCTCACCTGCTCGTCGACTGCAACGGCGTCGGCTACGAAATCGACGTGCCGATGAGCACCTTCTACAACCTGCCGCAGACGGGCGAGCGCGTCGTGCTGCTCACGCAGCAGATCGTCCGCGAGGACGCGCACCTGCTGTACGGCTTCCTGACACCGCAGGAGCGCACGACCTTCCGCGAGCTGCTGAAGATCACCGGCATCGGCGCACGCATGGCGCTTGCCGTGCTGTCCGGCATGAGCGTGCAGGAGCTCGCGCAGGCCGTGACGATGCAGGACGCCGCACGCCTCACGCGCCTGCCCGGCATCGGCAAGAAGACGGCCGAGCGCCTGCTGCTCGAGCTGAAGGGCAAGCTCGGCGCCGACCTCGGCGCGCTCGCCGGCGCCGCGTCGGCATCCGACCATGCGACCGACATCCTCAACGCGCTGCTCGCGCTCGGCTACTCCGAAAAGGAGGGCCTCGCCGCGATCAAGAACGTGCCGGCCGGCACCGGCGTGTCCGAAGGCATCAAGCTCGCGCTGAAGGCGCTGTCGAAGGCGTAACGCCCGCGAGAACCGACTGTCGGACGCAGTGTCGCGCCGCCGCGCGGCGCGCGCCAGTCGGCCGTCCGGCCAGTTCGGACCGCGAGCGGCGCGCGGTACAATGGCCGCATGATTGAAACCGACAAACTCGCCACCGAGCAGCGGATCATCGCCGCCACGCCCACCTCGTCGCACGAGGAGGTGTTCGAACGCGCGCTGCGGCCGCGCCAGCTCGACGACTACGTCGGCCAGGAAAAGGTGCGCGGCCAGCTCGAGATCTTCATCGAAGCCGCCAAGCGCCGCTCCGAGCCGCTCGACCACGTGCTGCTGTTCGGGCCGCCGGGTCTCGGCAAGACCACGCTCGCGCACATCATCGCGCGCGAGATGGGCGTGAACCTGCGGCAGACGTCGGGCCCCGTGCTCGAGCGCGCGGGCGATCTCGCCGCACTGCTGACGAACCTCGAAGCGAACGACGTGCTGTTCATCGACGAGATCCACCGGCTGTCGCCGGTCGTCGAGGAAATCCTGTATCCGGCACTCGAGGATTACCAGATCGACATCATGATCGGCGAAGGTCCGGCCGCGCGCAGCGTGAAGCTCGACCTGCAGCCGTTCACGCTGGTCGGTGCGACCACCCGCGCGGGGATGCTGACCAACCCGCTGCGCGACCGTTTCGGGATCGTCTCGCGCCTCGAGTTCTACGACGCCGATCAACTGTCGCGCATCGTGCGGCGCTCGGCGTCGCTGCTGAACGCGCAGATCGATCCGAACGGCGCGCTGGAAATCGCGAAGCGCTCGCGCGGCACGCCGCGGATCGCGAACCGGCTGCTGCGCCGCGTGCGCGACTTCGCGGAAGTGAAGGCCGACGGCCAGATCACCGCGGCGGTGGCCGATGCCGCGCTCGCGATGCTCGACGTCGATCCGGTCGGCTTCGACCTGATGGACCGCAAGCTGCTCGAAGCGATCCTGTACAAGTTCGACGGCGGCCCGGTCGGCATCGACAACCTGGCGGCCGCGATCGGCGAGGAACGCGACACGATAGAGGACGTGCTCGAGCCGTACCTGATCCAGCAGGGCTTCCTGCAGCGCACGCCGCGCGGGCGTGTCGCGACGCTGCTCACATATCGCCACTTCGGGCTCTCCGCGCCCGACGCCGGCAGCACCGAACGCGGCATGTGGGATACGCCCGCCGGGAAGTAACCGGCCGCCCGAGCCACGCCAGCCATGACGACGCCGCCTAGCCGCCACCCCGCCGCACCCGCACCGGGCCCGCGCTGGGCCGAGCCGATCCGCAAGCGCCTCGTGGCCGGCATCACGCACCTGACCGCGGGCGGCGGCGGCCCGACGCTCGATCTCTCTTCGCCGCCCGGCGATCCCGGGCTGTTTGGCCCCGACGCCGTCTGCTGGCGCGTGCATGCCGACTTCACGTCGATGATGACGGGCGGCATCGCCGCGCTGCTGCTGCAGGCGCTCCATCCGCTCGCGCTCGCGGGCGTCTGGGATCACTCGTCGTTTCGCACCGACATCCTCGGCCGCTTGCGGCGCACCGCCACGTTCATCACCGGCACGACGTTCGGCAGTCGCGCGGACGCGCTCGCACTGATCGAGCGCGTGAAAACGATCCACTCGCGCGTATCGGGTACCGCGCCCGACGGTCGGCCGTACCGCGCCGACGATCCTGCGTTGCTGACCTGGGTGCATATCGCGGAAGTATCGAGCTTCCTCGCCGCGCATCTGTGCTACGTAAATCCGGCGCTGTCGGGAGAATTGCAGGACCGCTATTACGCCGAAACGGCGTTGGTCGCCGAACTGCTCGGCGCGCACGAGGTGCCTCGTTCGCGCGCCGAGGTCGCCGCGTATCTCGCGCGCATGCAGCCCGAACTCGAGGCCGGGCCGCATACCTTCGACGTGATGGCCATCCTGCTGAATGTCCCGGTCGCGAAGCCCGCGCTGCGGCCGGCCGCGTCGCTGATGATGCATGCCGGGATCGACCTGCTGCCGCCGTGGGCGCAGCGCATGCTCCGCGTGTCGACGTTCGCGCCGTTGCGGCGCGCGGTGGTCCGGCCCGGCGTACGGGCCGTCGCACCCGTGCTGCGCTGGGCGCTCGTCAACGGCGCGTCGAAGCGTGCGCGCCGTCGCGCGACCGCGCCCCCGCCCGACGGCGCACCTTCCGCCTGACGATTCGCCTCTTCAGATCATTTCAATTTACCGTCGAATACCTGTGCAAGCTGACGGGCTTGCACCGGCGCACGGTCGCACGTGCTGCCCGTTCCGCCCTTCAGGGGAATCCCGGCCGGCCATGCCGGGCGGCCCCGCGTGCTCAGAGCACCTTGCGATAGCCGTCGTCGTCGCTGTCGGCGTCCAGGTGCGACACGTCGGCCCACTGCACGACTTGCGCGCGGCCATCCACGTAATCGACGACGTTGATGCTCGTATTGAGCAGTTGGTAGTTGCGCGGCGCCGACAGATCGAGACCATTCGCAAAACGATACACGCAATCGAGCACGCCGCCATGCGCGACGCATGCGATCCGGCCGCCCGGATGCGCGGCGACGATCGGCTCGAGCGCATGCAGCACGCGGTGATAGAACGCGCGCTGCGACTCGCCGCCCTCCGGCGCGAAGCCCGGATCGCGCGTCTGCCAGGCCGCATACGCGTCCGGAAACAGCGCCTCGATCTCGGTGCTGTCGTGCCCCTGGAATGCGCCGTACGAACGCTCGCGCAACCCGTCCCGCAACTGCAGCGGCAGCCCGAGCGAATCGGCAAAGGGTTGCGCGGTCTGCTGCGCGCGCATCAGGTCGCTCGAATAGACCGCGTCGAGCCGCGCACCCTCGCGCGCCTCTCGCTCGAGCCGCGCGGCCAGTCGCTGCGCCTGCGCGAGCCCCGAATCGGCCAGCGGGATGTCGATATGCCCCTGGATGCGCTTGATGCGGTTCCAGGCCGTCTCGCCATGGCGGATGAAAAGAATCTGCGTGGTGGCCATCGCGGCGCGTCTCCGGGGAAGAATCAGGGCCGCACTTGCAGCCAGAACGTCACGGGGCCGTCGTTGACGAGCGACACCTGCATGTCGGCGCCGAACTCGCCCGTCTCGACGACGGGATGGCGCGCCCGCGCGGCCGCGACGAAATAGTCGAACAGCCGCGCGCCTTCATCGGGCGGCGCGGCCGGCGTGAAGCTCGGGCGCAACCCGCTGTTGGTATCGGCCGCCAGCGTGAACTGCGACACGAGCAGCAGGCCGCCTGCGCGACCCGCGCCGTCGATATTCGACACCGGGAGATTCATCTTGCCGGCCGCGTCGCTGAACACGCGGTAGCCGAGCATCTTCGCCAGCAACTTGTCGGCCGCCGCGTCGGTGTCGCCGCGCTCCGCGCAGACCAGCGCGAGCAGGCCCGCGCCGATCTCGCCCGTCGTGCGGTCGCCGACGCGCACGTCGGCGCGCTTCACGCGCTGGATCAGCGCGATCATGCGGTCAGCGTGACGCGCGCGAAGCGACGCTTGCCGACCTGCACGACGAACTCGCCGGCCTCGACCTTCAGGCCCTTGTCCGACACGGTCGCGCCGTCGATCTTCACGCCGCCCTGCTCGATGTTGCGCAGCGCTTCGCTCGTCGACGGCACGAGGCCGGCCTGCTTCAGCAACTGGCCGATCGCCAGCGGTGCGCCCGCGAGCGTGACCGACGGAATGTCGTCCGGCACGCCGCCCTTCGCGCGGTGGTTGAAGTCTTCGAGCGCACGCTCGGCGTCGGCCTGCGAATGGAAGCGCGCGACGATTTCCTGCGCGAGCAGCACCTTGAAGTCGCGCGGGTTACGGCCGCCCTCGGCTTCGCGCTTGAAGCCGACGATCTCGTCCATGCTGCGGAACGACAGCAGTTCGAAGTAACGCCACATCAGCGTGTCCGAGATGCTCATCAGCTTGCCGAACATGTCGGTCGGCTTCTCGCTGATGCCGACGTAGTTGCCCTTCGACTTCGACATCTTCTCGACGCCGTCGAGGCCTTCGAGCAGCGGCATCGTCAGGATGCACTGCTGTTCCTGGCCGTACTGCTTCTGCAGTTCGCGGCCGACCAGCAGGTTGAACTTCTGGTCGGTGCCGCCGAGTTCGAGATCGGCGTTCAGCGCGACCGAATCGTAGCCCTGCATCAGCGGGTACAGGAATTCATGGATCGAGATCGGCACGCCGCTCTGGAAGCGCTTCGTGAAGTCCTCGCGCTCGAGGATTCGCGCGACCGTGTAGCGCGACGCGAGCTTGATCATCCCGTCCGCGCCGAGCGGCATCGACCATTCGCTGTTGTAGCGGATCTCGGTCTTTTCGCGATCGAGCACGAGTGCGGCCTGCTCGAAGTAGGTCTTCGCGTTCGACTCGATCTGCTCGCGCGTGAGCGGCGGGCGCGTCGCGTTGCGGCCCGACGGATCGCCGATCAGCGACGTGAAATCGCCGATCAGGAAGATCACCGTGTGGCCGAGGTCCTGCAGCTGACGCATCTTGTTCAGCACGACCGTGTGGCCGATGTGGATGTCGGGCGCGGTCGGGTCGAGGCCGAGCTTGATGCGAAGCGGCGTGCCGGTGGCCGCGCTGCGGGCGAGCTTCTGCGCGAACTCTTCCTCGATCAGCAGCTCGTCGACGCCGCGCTTCGTGACGGCGAGCGCATGCCGGACTTCGTCGGTGATCGGGAAAACGGGCTTGGAACTGGGTTCGGTGCTCATCGGTGCCAGGAAGAATGTCGCAAAAACAGGGATTTTCCCATAACTTGCGCGCGCATCGCTTAACGGCGCGTCACGTTGCGCGGATAATCGGGCGCAAGGTGCGCGGCACGGGCCCGCGCCGTACGATCCAGGAGAACCCAACGTGCCGCAACGACAGCCGCAAAACGTCCATCCGGCCGACGGCATCTACTTCGGGCTGATGTCGGGAACCAGCATGGACGGCGTCGACGGCGTCGCCGTGCGTTTCGAGGCCGGCAAGGCGCCGGCCGTGCTCGCGGAAGCGTTCGTCGGCTTCGCGCAATCGCTGCGCGACGCGCTGTTCGCGCTGCAGCAACCCGGCGACAACGAGATCGACCGCGAATCGCTCGCGGCGAACGCGCTCGTCACGCGCTACGCGGTGTGCTGCCACGAATTGCAGCGCACCGCAGGGCTGTCGCGCGACGAGATCCGCGCGATCGGCGTGCACGGCCAGACGGTGCGCCATCGCCCCGAGCGTGGCTATACGCGGCAACTCAACAACCCGGCGCTGCTCGCCGAGCTGACCCATGTCGATGTGATCGCCGACTTCCGCAGCCGCGACGTGGCCGCCGGCGGCCACGGCGCGCCGCTCGCGCCGGCGTTCCATGCGACGGTGTTCGGTGCGCCGGGCGAGACGCGCGTCGTCTGCAATCTGGGCGGGATCAGCAACATCACGATCCTGCCCGGCGAAGGTGGCGACGTGCGCGGCTTCGACTGCGGTCCCGCGAATGCGCTGATCGACGCGTGGGCGACCCGCCATCTGGGCAAGCCTTACGACGACGGCGGCAAGTTCGCCGCGCGCGGCACCGTGCACGTGCCGCTGCTCGATGCGCTGCTCGACGAACCGTATTTCGCCGCGCCGCCGCCGAAAAGCACCGGACGCGACCTGTTCAATCCCGCGTGGCTCGACGCGAAGCTCGCCGCGTTCGCGCAGGCCGCGCCGGAGGACGTGCAGGCGACCCTCACGGCACTCACCGCGGTCTCGGTCGCACGGGAGATCGCGCAGCACGCACCCGGCTGCAAGGCAGTCTTCGTGTGCGGCGGCGGTGCGCGCAATCCGGTGCTGCTCGACGCGCTCCGGCACGCGCTGCGCGAGGCCGGCGTGCCGGCCACGGTCGATACGACGGCCGCGCTCGGCGTGCCGCCGCAACAGGTCGAGGCGCTCGCGTTCGCGTGGCTCGCGTACCGCTTCACGGCGCGCCAGCCCGGCAATCTCGCGACGGTCACCGGTGCGGCCGGCAACCGCGTGCTCGGCGCGCTCTATCCGGGCTGACGCAAAGCCTGCCCCCGGCAGGCGCCGCGCACGGGCATAAAAAAACGGGGCATGAAGCCCCGTTTTTCATTCCGGCGAACCGGCGCTGATCTGTCGTGCGCTCAGACCGAGAACGACGAACCGCACCCGCAGGTGGTGGTCGCGTTCGGGTTCTTGATCACGAACTGGGCGCCGTTGATGTCGTCCTTGTAGTCGATCTCGGCGCCAACCAGATACTGGTAGCTCATCGAGTCGATCAGGAGCTGGACGCCGTTCTTGTCCATCACGGTGTCGTCCTCGTTGACTTCCTCGTCGAACGTGAAGCCATACTGGAAGCCCGAGCAGCCGCCACCCTGCACGAACACGCGCAGCTTCAGGTCGGGATTGCCCTCTTCGTCGATCAGTTGCTTGACCTTGTCGGCCGCTGCGTCGGTGAAGACGAACGGAAGCGGCATTTCGGTCGTCGTTGCTGCGGATTCGGTAACAGCGTTCATTGCGAACTCTCCAAGAAGCTTTAGCCGCTATTGTAGGGCCGATCAGAAGATCGTGCTGAAGTCCATGAAATCAATAGGTTCTTGTCGATTTCATCAAACCTGCCCGTGCGAGCCGCCGCAGCACGAGCCTGGAAGCGGACATAAAAAAACCGCCAGCACGAAAGCTGGCGGTTTTTCCGGCGGACGCCGCCCGGAAGCGGCGCGGCCATGAAGCGGAATTAACGCTTCGAGAACTGCTTGGCGCGGCGTGCCTTGCGCAGACCGACCTTCTTACGCTCGACTTCACGCGCATCGCGCGTCACGAAGCCTGCGCTCGACAGCGACGGCTTCAGCGTCGCATCGTAGTCGATCAGTGCACGGGTGATGCCGTGGCGCACTGCACCTGCCTGACCCGTTTCACCGCCGCCGTTCACGTTCACCTTGATGTCGAACGTCTGGCCGTGGTTCGTGAGTTCCAGCGGTTGACGCACGATCATCAGCGACGTTTCGCGCGAGAAGTAGTCAGCGATGGGCTTGCCGTTGACGATGATGTCGCCCTTGCCAGCCTTGATGAAGACACGTGCGACTGCGCTCTTGCGGCGGCCCGTACCGTAGTTCCAGTTACCGATCATGTGGGTCCCCTTAGATCTCGAGCGCCTTCGGCTGTTGAGCCGAATGCGGATGCGTCGCTTCTGCGTAGACCTTCAGCTTCTTGATCATCGCGTAGCCGAGCGGGCCCTTCGGCAGCATGCCCTTGACCGCCTTCTCGAGCGCGCGGCCCGGGAAGCGTTCCTGCATCTTGCCGAACGTCGTTTCATAGATACCGCCCGGGTAGCCCGAGTGACGGTAGTACTTCTTGTCCAGCGTCTTGTTGCCCGTGACCTTCAACTTGCTCGCGTTGATGATGATGATGAAATCACCAGTGTCGACGTGCGGGGTGAACTCAGGCTTGTGCTTGCCGCGCAGACGGCGTGCCACTTCGCTGGCAACACGGCCGAGAACCTTATCCGTCGCGTCAATCACGTACCATTCGCGCGTCACCTCATGGGCTTTTGCGGAAAACGTCTTCATGATCGATCCAAAAAAAATGCTTTGCCCGATGTGTTCTTCCTGCTTGTCTGTGTGCGCTTCGAGGCGCGGTGCAGGCTCTCCCTGTTCTTTTTCCGTGGGCATGAATGCGGAAAAGCCCTGAATTATAAAGGAAATACGGCAACGCGGTCAAAGGGAATCCTCGCCCCGTGTCCGCGGCGCCCGAAATGGGCGAAAATTCGGTCGTGCCCCGACAAGCCAGGCGATCCGAGCGCCCGGGGAGGCACCCATCGACGCGCGGCACATGACCTTGCCGCGCCAGACCGGCCGAACACGGAAAACAACAAACAAGCATGATGAAACAACGACTTACGCCCTTCTTCGCGGCCGCGCTGCTGGCCGCCGCGGTGCCTGCCGTCGCCGCCCAGGTCGGCTGCGAAGCCAAGCTCGACGCGCTCGATGCGCGCATTGCCGAAGCCCGGACTGCCCATGCCGAGGATCGCGTCGCCCGCCTGCGTGCGGTGCGCGAACGCGTCCGCCACTTCTGCGCACGCGGCCACGGCCATGCGTCGGCCGTGACCGCGCCGGCACCCGACGCACGCTTGCGCGGCACGCTGCCCGACGCGACACCGCAGCCGGCCGCACGGCAGCCCGCGTAACGGATACCGAGGCGCGCAAGCCGCGCGCCGATGTTTGCATGGGACGAAAAAAAGCCCGAACGGCTGGTTCGGGCTTAATCCACCTTAGGAGGAGGGTGGAGGAGACATTCGGAGGTTGCCGCAGCGCGACAACCAATGAGGCTCATTATACGAACGCGCCGCCGGCTTCACAAGAAAATTTGCATTACGAAATCAAACACCATAATGCGGAATTTCAGGCGATCGACAGAAAAATTCAATTTCCTGTTTAAAATCAATCACATAGATTCGACCAGAGCGAGCGAAAATAGCCCGCACCTAGAGTAAAACCCCTAAAATCAGCAGGGAAATCGCCGTTCGGCACGCTGTTGCGCGCCGCTCGCGCGGCTCCGGTACTGCACGTCGTGCACCGCATCAGCCGACCGAAGCGCTGCGGGCTACAATGCCGGATCGAATCCGAATCAGGCAACGCTGGAGTGCAAGCATGGAATGCAAAGTAAGCTGGATGGGTCAGGACGGCATGGCGTTTTCCGCCCAGACCGGAAGCGGGCATCTCGTCACGATGGACGGCGCGCCCGAAGGCGGCGGCCACAACCTCGCGCCGCGCCCGATGGAAATGGTGCTGCTCGGCACCGGCGGCTGCACGGCCTATGACGTCGTGCTGATCCTGAAGAAAAGCCGCCAGGAAGTCACCGGCTGCTCGGTCACGCTGAAGGCCGAGCGCGCGAGCGAAGACCCGAAGGTGTTCACGAAGGTGCACTTCCACTTCACCGTCACCGGCCGCAACCTGAACCCGGCCACGGTCGAACGCGCGATCAACCTGTCGCACGACAAGTACTGCTCCGCGTCGATCATGATCGCGAAGACGGCCGAACTCACGCATTCGTTCGACATCGTCGCCGCCTGAACGCACGGCGCGCGCATGAAAAAAGGGCCGGCGCTCCGCAAGGAGACGCCGGCCCTTTCGCATTCGAACGGCAAAGCAGGCCGATAAGCCGGATTCTGTGCACGCTGCGCGCCGAAGCGCACAACGCGTGGCAGCCATTCCTCTAGGCGCGCCATTGCTGACGCGCTCAAGCTTCCTACCCGCAGACGAGACGGGGGCCCCGTCCTGCATCCGAAGATGCGCGCCTGCCTACTTGGAATTGCTCCGGGTGGAGGTTACCGTGCCGGCGAACGTCGCCGTCGCCGCGGTGCGCTCTTACCGCACCGTTTCACCCTTACCTGATCCCGGCTTGCGCCGGGCCATCGGCGGTTTGCTTTCTGTTGCCCTGTTCCGCGTGTCGCCACGGATGGCCGTTAGCCATCACCCTGCCCTGTGGAGTCCGGACTTTCCTCGCCCCCGCGCGCCCGAAGGCGGCGAGGCCGCGACTGCCTAGCCTGCTTTGCGACGCGCATTCTAGCACTGCGCGCCGCCGCCGGCTGCGCGCGTGCGGCGGCCGCTGCGAAATACGGCCGGATCGTCGTAGAACGCGGCGTCGGCATTCGCGTCGCACCAGCCCGGTACGCCGAGCACCGGCAGCGGCGAGAAATCGCGGCTCGTGAACTCGCGCGTCGCGAGTTCGGCAGCGACACGCGCATCGACATGCGCAGTGCGCTGCGCGTCGGGCCACGAAAAATAGTCGGCGCTCACTTCGACGATCCACGTATGCGCAGTGCAGGACTTGTAAGGCTCGACGAGTTTCTCGAGCAGCGCATGGCCAACGAGCCGCGCTTCGCAGCGCGTGCCCCACGCGTCGCGTGCGGCGACCAGCAGCCGCGGCCAGTCGAAGCCGCGCAGCGCATCGGCGAGCGCGCGGTCGGCCGTCACGAACAGCGCGGCATTCTCGTCGAACAGCGTGAGCGCATCGCGCAGCGTGCCGCGCACGGGCCCGACGCCGCCCGCCGCGTCGATCGCGGCGGACTGGCGCGCGTTCAACGCGGCCTTGATGTGCGGATACGCGAACCAGACGAGCGCATTGAAGAAGTCGTGAAGATTGTGGCGGGTCGGCACGCCGCCGGTGTCGGCGATATGGGTCTCGTACGCGACACCGGGCGGCAGTTCGGCCTGCGGCACGAACCGCAGCGGCCTGCCGCGACCGCTGACGCGCCCGCCGTCGCGCAAAACGCCGTTCAGCGCGTCGAGCAGCGCGGCATCGCCCGCCCGTGCGACCGCCTGCGCGGCGCGGCCGGGCTCCGCGTACTGCGCAAGCCACGGCGCGGACCAGTCGATCCGTGCGAAATCCGCCGCCCCGCTGCCGGCCGTGTGGCCTGCTTCGCGCGGCGGCGCGCCGGTCACGCGAGTTTCCAGCCGATCGTCTCGCCGCCGCGCAGCGGCACGACCGGCGTGTCGCCCGCGAAGATCTCGCGCGGCAGTTCCCACGCCTCGCGGCGCAGCGTGACCGTCTCGGCGCTGCGCGGCAGCCCGTAGAAATCGGCGCCGAAGAAGCTCGCGAAGCCTTCCAGCTTGTCGAGCGCGCCGGCGTGGTCGAACGCTTCCGCATACAGTTCGAGCGCATGCAGCGCCGTGTAGCAGCCCGCGCAGCCGCACGCGGTTTCCTTCGCGCCGCGCGCATGCGGTGCGCTGTCGGTACCGAGGAAGAAGCGCGGGCTGCCCGACGTCGCGGCCTCGACCAGCCCGACGCGATGCGTCTCGCGCTTCAGCACGGGCAGGCAGTAGTAATGCGGACGAATCCCGCCGACGAACATCGCGTTGCGGTTGTACAGCAGGTGATGCGCGGTGATCGTCGCGCCAAGCAGGCCCGGCGCCGCGTCGGCGTCGCGCACGTAGTCGGCCGCGTCCTTCGTCGTGATGTGCTCGAACACGACCTTCAGGCCCGGGAAATCGCGGCGCAGCGGCGTCATCACGCGGTCGATGAAGACCTTCTCGCGGTCGAACAGGTCGATCGACGCATCGGTCACCTCGCCGTGCACGAGCAGCGGCATGCCCGCTTCCTGCATCGCCTCGAGCGTCTTCGCGCATTTCGCGAGATCGGTGACGCCGTGGTCGGAGTTCGTCGTAGCGCCTGCCGGATACAGCTTCACGCCGTGCACGAAGCCGCTTTCGCGCGCGCGGCGAATTTCGTCGGGCGGCGTGTTGTCGGTCAGGTACAGCGTCATCAGCGGTTCGAACGTCATCCCGGCCGGCAGCGCGGCGAGGATGCGCTCGCGATAGGCCTGCGCCTGTGCGGTGGTCGTCACCGGCGGCTTCAGGTTCGGCATGACGATCGCGCGGCCGAACTGGCGCGCGGTGTGCGGCAGCACGGCGGCCAGCATGTCGCCGTCTCGCAGGTGCAGGTGCCAGTCATCGGGACGGGCGAGCGAAAGCGTCGCCGGGGAGGAAGCGTTCGAGGCAGTCATAGGAGGCGTCGTGAGGAACGGACTGGCCATCAGCGGGGCCGGAACGCGCGTGCGCGGGCCGACTGACGGCAAACCGCAACACGAGGCCTTTGGCCAGCGGAATCCGCTTTTTACCGCTCAGGGCTCGGTGATATGCTAGAAGCCGCATTGTACCGGGGTTCGCCCGGTTCGTTACCCCCCGCTTCTGCCTGCCGCCCCAAGTAAAATGTGCCAACTCCTAGGAATGAACTGCGCCGCGCCGACGGACGTCACATTCTCCTTCACAGGTTTCGCGGCCCGGGGCGGGCTCACCGATCACCATGCCGACGGCTGGGGCATCGCGTTCTTCGAAGACAAGGCCTGCCGCCTGTTCATCGATCACCAGGCATCGGCCACGTCGCCGATCGCCGAGATGGTGAAGCGCTACCCGATCAAGTCCAAGAACACGATCGCGCACATCCGCAAGGCGACGCAAGGGCACATCCTGCTCGAGAACAGCCATCCGTTCATGCGCGAGCTGTGGGGGCGGCACTGGATCTTCGCGCATAACGGCGACCTGCAGGACTACGCGCCGAACATGGACGGCAGCGTCTACCACCCGGTCGGCACGACCGACAGCGAACAGGCTTTCTGCGTGCTGATGCAGGGGCTGCGCGAGGCATTTCCCGGCGCGCAGCCGCCGCTGCCCGAATTGTTCGAGCGCGTCGGCGAGCTCACGCGCGGCATCACCGATCACGGCGTGTTCAACTTCCTGATGTCGAACGGCCAGGCGCTGTTCGCGCACTGCTCGACGCGGCTGCACTATCTCGTGCGGCGCTGGCCGTTCTCGACCGCGCATCTCGTCGACGAAGACCTGTCGATCGACTTCGCGAAATACACGACGCCCGAGGATCGCGTCGCGGTGATCGCGACGCAGCCGCTCACCGACAACGAGGTCTGGACCGCGTTCGAGCCGGGCGAGCTGATCATGTTCCAGTGCGGCGACGTCGCCGCACGGATGCAGATCCCGGTGCCCGAACGCGTGCTCGAGAAGCTGCGCAATCCGGCGCTCGACGCGTCGGCCTCGGCACCGCGCGAATCGCGCGAAACGTTCGCAACCGCCGCCGACGGCGATTCCGACGACGCGATCGACTTCTGAGCGCCGCGCCGGCGCCCTTTCCGCTTTCCAATTCCCGCACGGCAAGACCGTCGTCCGCAACGTTCGGGCGTGGCAGGCGATTTCGCGCGCACGCGCTGCGGCGATTTTCATCGTCGGAGAAAATCACTTCCCGAATACCGGTTCCGTTTCATCCGGACCACATTCCGGCATTTCGAATCGACGCCACACAACATTCGCTTGATTTTATTAATATCCAAGCGAAAATGATTCAAATCCAAAATAAATAAACCGGGCAATCCTTAGCATATATAATCCGGAAACCGCATTCTAACGCACTGCCCCTCTGCGAACCGTGCGCCACCCCACCGATCCGGCAATCATGGGTTCTCGCCGAAAAAATCGCCCAAACCCTTACCTATCAAAGCCTTCAGTTCGATTCGCCACACAATTGAAAAAATCAGAATGAAATCGGCATTATCGCCACATTCACTATTTTTTTGATAATCGGCTGCCCTTCCGATCATTAGACTCCACCCATCCTCGGTGTAACGAATCACGATTGGCACAGAAGCGGCCACCGCCGCTGCACGTCCACTCAGGCCATTACTCCACCGCGGATTGCGATTTCACTGCATCGCGGTGAATACCATTTCAAAAAAGAGAGAGGGGCTTGTCGTGAATCACTCATTTCGATCGATATGGAGCGAAACCGCCGGCTGCTGGGTCGCGGTTGCGGAAACAGCACGGGCGCGCGGCAAGCGCTCGGGCGGCGAATCCGGCGCAAGCCGCGGCGCCGCCCGCACGGCAACACGCCCGTCGCCGCTTCGTGTCGTGGCGCTTGGCGCCGCGCTGGCCGCGCTGTCGGCGGGCTCCGCGTACGCGTCGACCTGCGGCAGCGGCTCGGCCGTCGCGAGCGGCGGCACCTGCGCGCTCGGCGGCTTCAGCCCGACCGTCAACGACAACCTGGCCGGCGCAACCACCGTGTCGGGCGGCGACACGGTCGGCGTGACGGGTGCCTGGACCGGCGTCGGCGGCGACCCCGGCTACACCCTCACGCCGATCGGCAACGCGACCGTCGTCTCGGGCAACCCGAACCAGCCGCTGCTGTCGCTCGGCGGCAAGACACAGAGCATCAGCACGCCCGACTCGATCACGGGCACCCGCACGTCGGTCGCCACCTACAACTCGTCCGCGTTTTCCGCGTCGACGGCCGGCGCGAAGACCGTGCCCGTCTACAACGACGTGAACGGCAATCAGTATGTGAACACGCGCATCGGCACCGTCGGCCGCACCGGCGGCGCGCTCAACGTGTCGATCGGCAACGCGTCGAACGCGCCCGATGCAGCCGGCAACGCAATCTCGATGGCCGCGAAGGAGACCGACCTTACCCTCGCGGACGGCACGGGCTCCGCGAAAAGCACCGTCAACTGGAATTCGCGCAACCAGATCCTGTTCACTGCCGGCAACTATCTTGCGGACGGCGGCGCAGTCGGCAACGTCCAGCTCGACGTGCCAGCCTACGCGGGCACCTTCGCCGCGTTCGACGGCAGCACATGGAAGGTCACCGACGCCGCATCGCTCGCCGCATACAACGACTTTCTCGTGCGCTCGGTGCAAAGCGGCGCGCTCGGCTCGCAGGCCGCCTACGACAACGCATTCAGCCAGGCCGTCACGTTCTCGCAGCAAACCTTCCAGTACCAGAACAACGTGTCCGCGGGCGACAAGAACACGCTGCCGATCGATTTCCTGTCGGCGATGCACGGCATGGGCGCGAACGCGACGCTGCATATCGACAAGGACGGCCAGATCGACTTCCGCGGCACCAACACGATCGTCTCGAGTTCGGCCGTCCTCGCGGAGAGCGGTGCGCACTTCATCAACGACGGGCGCCTGTCGGGCGACTTCACGCTGGTGCGCCTGCTGAGCGGCGCAAGCGGCGTCAACAACGGCACGATCTCGTCCGGCTATGCGTCCGGCGACAACTTCAACACGGCCGGCAGCGCGCAGCCGGGCAATTTCGGCTTCAACGCGTACACGGAAGGCAACGGCGTGTATGCGAACGGTGCGGGCACCTCGTTCGTCAACAACGGCATGATGAACGTCGGCGCGTGGACGCTCGACGGCAACCAGCCGGACCTGCAAAACTACGCGGTAGCCGTGACGGGCGGCGCGACGGGGTCGAACGCCGGCACGATCAACGTCGGCGTCAACGCGACGACGCTCGACAGCCAGGTGATCGGCGGCCTCGTCGCCGGCGGCAGCTTCACGAACGAAGCCGGCGGCACGATCTATCTCGGCCGCGCGGCCCAGTACGATGCCGCGTCGCCCGAGGCCGCGAACGACGTCGCGCTGTCCGCGCACGCGTACGGCATCCTGCTCGGCGCATCGGGCACCGCGACCAACCTCGGCACGATCGTGATCGGCTCGCAGACGCAGAACGGCGCCGCGCTGGCGAGCATCGGCTCGTCGTCCGGCACGCTGACCAACGCGGGCTCGATCGTCGTCAACGGCGCGGCGCCCGGCACGCCGCTCGCGAACGTCGGCATGCTTGCGGTCGATAGCGCCGCGACCGTGACCAACACCGGCACGATCACGCTGAATGGCGTGAACGGCATCGGCATCATGGTCGTCGGGACCGGCACGAACGCGACGGCCGTGACGTCGACCGGCACGATCGACGTGGCCGGCGGCCTCGATCCGGCATCGGGCACGCGCAACTACGGCGTCTGGGCCGAGGGGCCGCTCGCGAAAGCCACGCTCGACGGCGCGCTCAACCTGACGGGCACCGGCGCGATCGGCGTGCACGCGCGCTCGGGCGCGACGATCGACGTCGGCGCCAACGCGGTGCCGGCCTTCATGTCCGGCACGAACCAGATCGGCTTCTACGCGTATGGCGCAGGCTCGAAGATCAACGTCGCCGCGCGGCACCTCAGCGTCGACACCGACGACTCGACGCTGTTCCGCGTCGCGGGCGGCGCGACCTACACGGGCCAGTCGGCCGCCGGCACCCTCACGACCGACGTCAACGGCCAGCGTGCGCGCGGCGTGCTCGCGACCGACGCCGGCACCACGCTGTCGACGGGCAACGCGATCTACAACGTCAACGGCGCGAACGGCATCGCGATCGCGGTCGAAGGCGGCGCGAAGGGCACGATCGATGCGGGCGCGACGATCAACCTGAACGCGGCCGGTGCGATCGCGGGCGTCGTCGACGGCCAGGCGCACGACCTCGCCGGCGCGAATGCCGGCGCGCCGGTCGCGACGACGCTGATCAACGACGCCGCAGTCTCGTCGTCGACGGCCGGCGTGACGGGCTTCGTCGCGCAAAACCTCGGCACGCTCGAGAACCGCGACACGGTGCTGCTGACGGGCGCCGGCTCGACGGGCGTCGTGGCCGGCACGCTCGGCACGGTGAACAACGCGTCGACGATCCGCGTAGCCGACGGCACCGGCGCGCTCGTGCAGGGTGCGTCGGCGACGCTCGCCAACACGGGTTCGATCGAAGCAGACGACGGCATTGCAGGCGTGCGCCTGACGGGTGCCGGCGCATCGGTCGCGCTGTCGGGCGCGGGCACCGTCGTCGCGAACGGCAGCGCCGACGGTGTGCTGATCGACTCGACCGTATCGGGCGGCGGGCTCGCGGCCGGCGCGACGTCGATCGCGGTCGGCGGCTCGGGAAGCGGGATCCACAACCTCGGCACGAACACGGTGATCGCGTTGTCCGGCACGCAGGTCGCGACCACCGGCAACGGTGCCGACGGCCTCGCATCGACCGGCGCGGGCGCGCGCATCGCAACCGATGCGGCAACGGTCGTCCGCACCGCCGGCATCAGCGCGCGCGGCCTGTTCGTATCGGGCGCGGATTCGACGCTCACGGCCAACGGCACGACCGTCGCGACGACGGGCGCCGGCGCGCATGCGGTCGTCATGGACGGCGGCGCGACGGCGCTGCTGTCGGGCGCGAAAGTCACCGCATCGGGTGCCGCGGCCGACGGCGTCGTCGCGCGCAACGGCGGCCGCATCGGCGATACGGGATCGTCGATCGCCAGCGCGGCCGGCAACGGCGCGACCGCGGACAGCGGCGGTGTGCTCGCGTTGACCGGCACGACGCTCAAGGGCGCGACGGCCGGGGTGCTGACATCCGACACGCTCGCGAACGGCGCGACGAGCTCGGTGCTCGTCGACGGCGGCAGCGTGACGTCCGCCGCCGGGCCGGCATTCGCCGCGCGCGGCGGCACGGCCGACATCGCGGTGCGCAACGGCACGGTCGTGACGGCCGGCAACGGCACGCTGCTGAGCCTCGCGAACGGCAGCAACGTGACGTTCAGCGCATCGGCGGTGAACCTCGCGGGCGACATCGTCTCCGACGCGTCGAGCACCGGCAACGTGTTCCTCGCGAACGGCACGACGCTGAGCGGCACGATCGACCCGGTCGCGCTGACGATCGACGGCACGAGCACGTGGCGCATGACGGGCAGCTCCGTGCTGAGCAGCCTGAACAACGCGGGCCTGGTCGCGTTCGCCGCGCCGGCCGGCTCGCCGACGCTCACGGGCAGCTACAAGACGCTGACGACCGGCAGCTATGTCGGCAACGGCGGCACGATCGCGCTCAACACGTATCTCGGCACCGATGCATCGCCGACCGACCGGCTGATCGTGAACGGCGGCGCCGCGAGCGGCACGACCGGCCTGAAGATCGCCAACACGGCCGGCACCGGCGCGCAGACGACCGGCGACGGGATTCCCGTGGTCGTCACGGCCAACGGCGGCACGACCACCGCGTCGGCGTTCCATCTCGCGGGCCCGGTACAGGCCGGCGCATACGAATACCGGCTCTATCGCGGCGGCCAGGGCGACGCGAACGGCTGGTACCTGCGCTCGCAGCTCGATCCGACGGACCCCGGCGACCCGATCCACCCGTCCGGCGGCGGCGGCGGCGACGGCAACGGGAATGGCAGCGGCGGCACGCTCGCGTACCGTCCGGGCGTCGCCGGTTATGCGCTGACGCCGCTGCTGAACGCCGACTACGGCTTCTCGACGCTCGGCAAGCTGCACGAGCGCGTCGGCGACATCTACAACCTCGGCAAGCAGCAGCCCGGCAACCGCGATGGCGTGTGGGGGCGCATCGGCGGCCAGAGCCTCGATGCGAACGCGGGCCGCTTCGCGGCCGACGAGCGCACGTTCTTCGCGCAGTTCGGCAAGGACTGGACGCTCGCTCAGGCGCCCGGCGGCGGCAGCACGCATGCGGGCGTGACGGCCAGCATCGGCGTGTCGAACGCGAGCTTCAGCGACATGGCGCGCGCCGGCTCGCCGAACCTGTCGACGTCGACGGGCTCGGTCGAGATGCATGCGCAGAGCGTCGGCGGCTACTGGACGCGCTACCTGACGGACGGCACGTACTTCGACAGCGTCGGGCAGGTCACGCACTACGGCAACCGCTATCGCGACAGCTACGGCAACGAGGCGTCGCAGAACGGCTTCGGCTTCGCGCTGTCGCAGGAGGTCGGCAAGCCGTTCGGCATCGGCGGCACGCCGATCGCGATCGAGCCGCAGGCGCAACTGATGTACCAGTACCTGAAGCTCAACGGGTTCAACGACAACGTGTCGGCCGTGTCGGGCACGACGACGAATGCGCTGCGCGGCCGCGTCGGCGTACGCATCTTCCGGCCGAACCTCGAGGCGGGCTCGGGCGGCGGCGCCGCGACGCCGTACTTCACGGCCGACGTGCTGCACGACTTCCTGTCGCCGGGCCAGACCGTCGTCGGCGGCACGCCGTTCGCGACGCATCTCGGCCGCACGTGGTACGAGCTCGGCGTCGGCGTGACCGCGGGCTTCGGCAAGTCGGGCGAGCTGTACGCGAACGCGAAGATCGCGCGCAACATCGGCGGCGCGTACCGGCGCGGCATCGTCGGGCAGGTCGGCTACCGGTATAGCTGGTAACGGCGGACGAAAAAAAACCGCCCGGCGCTGGGCCGGGCGGTTTCGCATTGGCGCGCGTGAAACGCTCAGTGCAGGATCTTCGCGAGGAAGTCCTTCGCGCGTTCCGATTTCGGATTCGAGAAGAAATCGTCCTTGCGGTCGTCCTCGACGATCGCGCCCTTGTCCATGAAGATCACGCGATGCGCGACCTTCTTCGCGAAGCCCATCTCGTGCGTGACGACCATCATCGTCATCCCTTCCTGCGCGAGTTCGACCATCACGTCGAGCACTTCGTTGATCATCTCGGGATCGAGCGCGGACGTCGGTTCGTCGAACAGCATCGCGATCGGGTCCATCGACAGCGCGCGCGCGATCGCGACACGCTGCTGCTGGCCACCCGACAGCTGGCCCGGATACTTGTGCGCATGCGCCTTCAGGCCGACGCGATCGAGCAGCTTCATGCCCTTGTCGGCCGCCTCGTCCTTGCCGCGGCCGAGCACCTTGATCTGCGCGAGCGTCAGGTTCTCGGTGATCGACAGGTGCGGGAACAGCTCGAAATGCTGGAACACCATCCCGACCTTCGAGCGCAGCTTCGACAAGTTCGTCTTCTTGTCGCCGACCGACTGGCCGTTCACGAGGATCTCGCCCTGCTGGAACGGCTCGAGGCCGTTGACGGTCTTGATCAGCGTCGACTTGCCGGAGCCCGACGGGCCGCACACGACGACCACTTCGCCTTTCTTGACCTCGGTCGTGCAGTCGGTGAGAACCTGAAACTGGCCGTACCACTTGGAAACGTTCTTGATGGAAATCATCGTGTGACCTTTTTCTGGAGACTCTTGACGAGAACAGACGCCAACGAGCAAATCACGAAATAGCATGCGCCGGCGAACAGGACCATCTCGACGGTCGTGCCGTCGCGATCGCCGACATTGGCGGCCGTGCGGAAGAAGTCCGCGAGACTGATCACGTACACGAGCGACGTATCCTGGAACAGGACGATCGCCTGCGTGAGCAGCAGCGGCACCATCGCGCGGAACGCCTGCGGCAGGATCACGAGGCGCATCGCGTGCGAGTAGTTCATGCCGAGCGCGAACGCGGCGTTCACCTGCCCGCGCGGCACCGACTGGATGCCGGCGCGGATGATCTCGGAATAATACGCGGCTTCGAACAGCGAGAACGCGACCATCGCCGACGCGAGGCGGATGTCGATCGTCGGCGACAACCCGAGCACGCCCTGCAGCAGCTGCGGCACGATCAGGAAGAACCACAGCAGCACCATCACGAGCGGGATCGAGCGGAACACCGTCACGTAGCCCTGCGCGAACCACGCGAGCGGCTTGACGCCCGACAGCCGCATCAGCGCCAGCAGCGTGCCCCACACGATCCCGACGACGATCGCGATCAGCGTGATCTGCAGCGTGACGATCGCACCCGTCCACAGCGTCGGCAGCGCGCCGGGAATACTACTCCAGTCGAACTGATGCATCACTTGCCTCCGATATAGCCGGGCAGCCGCGTACGGCCTTCGATCCAGCGCATGAGCGACATCACGACGAGGTTGATCAGCACGTACGCGAGCGTGACCGCGATGAACGACTCATAGGTCTGCGCGGTGTAGTCGACGAGCTGGCGCGCCTGCGCGGACAGGTCGAGCAGGCCGATCGTCGACGCGACGGCGGAGTTCTTGAAGATGTTCAGGAATTCCGACGTGAGCGGCGGCACGATGATCCGGTACGCAACGGGCAGCAGCACATAGCGGTACGTCTGCCATTGCGTGAAGCCCATCGCGAGGCCCGCGGCGCGCTGGCCCTTCGGCAGCGCGTTGATCCCCGAGCGCACCTGTTCGCACACGCGCGCGCCCGTGAACAGGCCGAGACAGACGATCGACGCGGTAAAGAACTGCGTGCCGGGCGGCAACTGCTTGATCCAGGTGCCGATCGATGCGGGCAGCAGTTCCGGTATCACGAGATACCAGATGAAGAACTGCACGATCAGCGGAATGTTCCGGAAGATCGACACGTACGCGGTACCGATCGCGGACAGCCATTTGTTCGGCACCGTGCGCAGCACGCCGAACAGCGAACCGACGATCAGCGCGATGACCCAGGCGGCAAGCGACACTTCGATCGTCACCCGGAAGCCGGACATCAGCCATCCGAAATAAGTCGTCGGCTCGCCGGTCGACACGGGGCTCAGGAAGATGCCCCAGTTCCAGTGGTAAGACATGGGCAAGACTCCAGCAAAAAGAAACGGAAGAAGCGTGGCCTCTTCCGTCTCATTAGCGTCATTTCTGCATCAACGGCCGTGCGGTCAGTCGAGTGCCTTGTCGTTCGGGTTCGCGTACAGCTTCTTCATCGAATCGGACAGCGGGAAGTTCAGGTTCAGCCCCTTCGGCGGGATCGGGTTCTCGAACCACTTCGCGTAGATCTTCGCGGCTTCGCCCGACTTCTCGACTTGCGAGATCGCGTCGTCGACGACCTTCTTGAAGTCCGCGTCGCCCTTGCGCATCATGCAGCCGTACGCCTCTTCCGATTGCGGCGTGCCGACGATCACCCACTCGCCCGGCTGCTTCGCCTTCGCGCGCTCGCCCGCGAGCAGCGCGTCATCCATCATGAACGCAACCGCGCGGCCCGATTCCAGCGTGTTGAACGAGTCGCCGTGATCCTTCGCGCTGATGATGTTCATGCCGAGCTGCTTGTCGTTGTTCATCTTGCGCAGCAGGCGCTCCGACGTCGTGCCGGCGGTGGTCACGACCGTCTTGCCCTTCAGGTCCGCGAAATCCTTGACGCCCGAATCCTTCTTCGTCATCAGGCGCGTGCCGATCACGAAGATCGTGTCGGAGAACGCGGCCTGCTGCTGGCGCTCGGTGTTGTTGGTCGTCGAGCCGCACTCGATGTCGACCGTGCCGTTCTGCACCAGCGGAATACGGTTCTGCGACGTGACCGGGATGTTCTTCACCTGCAGGTTCGGCAGGTTCAGCTTCTTCTTCACCGCGTCGACCACCTTCATCTGGAAGTCGCGCGAATAGCCGACCACCTGCTGGCTCTGGTCGTAGTAGGAGAACGGAATCGACGATTCGCGGTGGCCCAGCGCGATCACGCCCGTGTCCTTGATCTTCTTCAGCGTGCCCGTCTCCTGTGCTTGCGCGCCGCTTGCGAACGCGCACAGCGCCGCGACCATCAGGACTGCCTTGTGGTATTTCATTTTGGTCATCTCCTTGGCTAAAACCCGCGCCAGTGTATCAAAGTAATATTTTTGAAAGTACTGGTTGTTTACCGAACTACGAATCGCGCTGTCCGGCGCCCTCCTCCCGGCTCCGGGCACCCTTTCCGCGCCCCAATGCGCGCGCGGGCGGCACCGGATTCGGCACCGCCCGCGAGGGTTCATGCACGCAACCGGATGGATTGCGTCATGGCTAGATCATAGTCAATGATCAGGGGTAGAGGCCGCGCATTTCGCGCGCCATCAGGATGCGCGTGCACGCGACGATGAACGCCGCCGTACGCACCGTCACCTTGTGCTCTTCCGCGACCGCCCACACGCCGGCAAACGCTTCACGCATCACGCGCTCGAGACGGTGGTTGATCTCGTCTTCCGTCCAGAAGAAGCTCGAGAAATCCTGCACCCACTCGAAGTACGACACGGTCACGCCGCCCGCGTTCGCGATCACGTCGGGGATCACGAGCACGCCGTTCGCGCTCAGGATGTCGTCCGCCGCCGTCGTCGTCGGGCCGTTCGCGCCTTCGACGACGATCTTCGTGCGGATTTTCGCCGCGTTCTTCTCGGTGATCTGGTTTTCCAGTGCCGCCGGGATCAGGATGTCGGTCTCGACCGTCCAGAACTCGTCGTTCGGCATCGGCTCCGCGCCTTCGAAGCCCGCGACACCGCCCGTGCGTGCGACGTGGTCGAGCAGCTTGTTCGAATCGAGGCCGGCCGGCCGGTAGATCGTGCCCGTGTGATCCTGCACCGCGATCACCTTCGCGCCCGCTTCCTGGAACAGCTTCGCCGCGATGCCGCCGACGTTGCCGAAGCCCTGCACCGCGATGCGCGCGCCTTCGATCTCGAGGCCCTTCTTCTTCGCCGCTTCGCAGCCGACGACGAACACGCCGCGGCCCGTCGCTTCCTTGCGGCCGAGCGAACCGCCGAGCGCGATCGGCTTGCCGGTCACGACGCCGGTCGACGTCTGGCCCTGGTTCATCGAGAAGGTGTCCATCATCCACGCCATCACCTGTTCGTTGGTGTTGACGTCCGGCGCCGGAATGTCGGTGTTCGGGCCGATGATGATGCCGATTTCGCTGGTGTAGCGGCGCGTCACGCGCTCGAGCTCACCGCGCGACAGCTTGCGCGGGTCGACGCGGATGCCGCCCTTCGCACCGCCGTACGGCACGTTCACGGCCGCGTTCTTCACCGACATCCATGCGGACAGCGCCATCACTTCCGACAACGTCACGTCCTGGTGGTAGCGCACGCCGCCCTTGCCCGGGCCGCGCGACACGTTGTGCTGCACGCGATAGCCTTCGAAGTGCGCGACGGTACCGTTGTCGAGCTCGATCGGCACATCGACGATCAGGATGCGCTTCGGGCGCTTCAGCGTTTCGAGCCAGCGCGACAGCGAGCCGAGATACGGCGCGACGCGATCGACTTGCTGAAGATAGTTGCCCCACGGGCCGAGATCGTCGGCGTGCAGGTAGGACGGGATGGACTGCAATTGCGAAGACATGGATGCTCCAACGGTCAACAGGTGCGCACATTGTCGAAAAACCCGTTTTTTTTATCCAATGCCGTTTGCTTATTCGATTATGCGTTTCTTGCATGATCGCGATTTTTCGCAAATCTGCGGTCGATTTGCGCAAGAACGCACGCGATCGGCCGTGCATCGCATCCGCGAACAATCGCGTTGCCCGCGCGCGGGCCGGCCGCCGGACAGCCGTCCGACAGGCGCGGCAAGCCCGCCGTCAGCCGGTCGCGGTCGATCGTGCGCAGTCGCCGGCTGCAGGCCAGTTGCTAACCGGCGGTCTCGCGCAGTTCGTCGCGCACGACCTCCCACAGCGCGCGCACGAGCTTCTGCCGCGGATCGTCGCCCTGCAGCGCGAGCTTGTCGCAGTACAGCCGGATCTCCATCGTCAGCGTGAACGGATGCGCGCCGCCGCGCGCCGCACGGTCGAGCCGGATCAGCCGGCCGCTCGCGACCGCGTCCTCGACCGCGCTGTGCGGCAGGAACGCGACGCCGTGCCCCGCGAGCGCCATCGCCTTCAGCCCTTCGGCCATGTCGGTTTCGTAGACGCGATCGAGGAACAGCCGCGTCGGCGCGTTCGCGATGATGACTTCCGTCATCCGGCCGAGATACGCGTTCGGCGTATACGACAGGTACGGCACGCGCGCGTCGGCCGTGCCGGGCAGCGTATGGCGCGGCCGGCCCGCGCGGCCGGGCGCCGAGAACGGGCTGATCGGCTCGCTGCCGAGGATCAGCATGTCGTAGCGCGCCGGATCGAGCGCGACCGGGTGGCTCGGGTGGTGGTAGCCCATCACGAGATCGCAGCCGCCCTCGACGAGCGACAGCACGGCGTCGTGCACGTTCAGCGCGCGCAGCCGCGTGTGGACCTGGCCCATCTTCGCCTCGATCCGCTGCAGCCAGCGCGGGAAATACGTGAGCGACAACGTGTGCGGCACCGCGAACTCGATCGTCGGCACCGGCGCGCCGACGTGGCCGCGCAACAGCGTCCTCGCCTCGTGCGCCTGCGACAGCATCGTCAGCGCCTGCTCGTAGAAGATCTGCCCGGCCTGCGTGAGCCGCGTCGGATAGACCGAACGGTCGATCAGTTCGGTCGCGAGCCACGCTTCGAGCGCCTGGATGCGCCGCGAAAACGCCGGCTGCGAAACGTGCCGCAGTTCGGCGGACCGGCTAAAGCTGCGCGTTTCCGCGAGCGAAACGAAGTCTTCGAGCCATTTCAGTTCCATGCAGGCGGGCGCGGCGGGCGGCGGTCGGGAAGAAGCCTGCATTCTACCGGCGGGCGGGCCCGGCCGGCGGCGGCGCGCCCGGCCCGGCGGCCCGCTGCGCACCGGCTCCGGGGCGGCGTCGGCACGCGGCGGCGCCCGCCGGCTGCGCACGGCCGGGATCGTCGCGCGCCGATGGTAAAATGCCGGATTCTCCCTCCCCTCGCTCGACCCGGCCCCAAGGCCCGCCCGACCATGTCCGACACTCGTCCCGATACGCTTTTCGCCCTCACCGCGCTCTCGCCCATCGACGGCCGCTACGCCAGCAAGACCGAAGCGCTGCGCGACTGGCTCTCCGAAGCCGCCTTCATGCGCCACCGCGTCACCGTCGAGGTGCACTGGCTGATCGCGCTGTCGCGCGCCGGCTTCGCGGAAGTCCCGCGCTTCTCCGACGCGTCCGAGCAATTCCTGCTGCAGCTCGCCGAGCGCTTCACCGCGCACGACGCCGCGCGCATCAAGGAAATCGAGCGCGTGACGAACCACGACGTGAAGGCCGTCGAATACTGGCTGAAGGAATCGGTGAAGGGCCAGGCCGAACTCGAGAAGGCGAGCGAATTCATCCACTTCGCGTGCACGTCCGAGGACATCAACAACACGTCGCACGGGATGATGCTCGCCGGCGCGCGCGAACACGTGATCGTGCCGGCGCTGCGCACGGTCCACCAGCGCCTCGTCGCGCTCGCGCACGCGCACGCCGAACAGCCGATGCTGTCGCGCACGCACGGCCAGCCGGCCAGCCCGACGACGCTCGGCAAGGAACTCGCGAACGTCGCCGCGCGTCTCGCGCGTGCGATCGCACGCATCGAGAAGGTCGAGATCCTCGGCAAGATGAACGGCGCGGTCGGCAACTTCAACGCGCACCTGTCCGCGTATCCGGAATTCGACTGGGAAGCGTTCTCGCGCGACGTGATCGAAAACCGCCTGAAGCTTACGTTCAACCCGTACACGATCCAGATCGAGCCGCACGACTACATGGCCGAGCTGTTCGACGCGGTCGCGCGCGCGAACACGATCCTGCTCGACCTCGACCGCGACGTGTGGGGCTACATCTCGGTCGGCTACTTCAAGCAGAAGACGAAGGCCGGCGAAATCGGCTCGTCGACGATGCCGCACAAGGTCAACCCGATCGACTTCGAGAACTCGGAAGGCAACCTCGGCCTCGCGAACGCGACGCTGCGCCACCTCGCCGACAAGCTGCCGGTGTCGCGCTGGCAGCGCGACCTGACCGACTCGACGGTGCTGCGCAACATGGGCGTCGCGCTCGGCTACTCGCTGCTCGCGTACGACTCGCTGATCCGCGGCCTCGACAAGCTCGAGGTGAACCCGCAGCGCCTGAACGAAGATCTCGACAACTGCTGGGAAGTGCTCGCCGAGCCGGTGCAGACGGTGATGCGCCGCTACGGCATCGAGAACCCGTACGAGCAGCTGAAGGAACTGACGCGCGGCAAGGGCATCACGCGCGAAGCGCTGCAGCAGTTCGTCGGCACGCTCGCGATCCCGCAGGACGCGAAGGACCGCCTGCTCGCGATGACGCCCGCGTCGTACATCGGCAAGGCCGTCGAACTCGCGAAGCGGATCGCGTAAGCGCCGCCTCCCCCGGACGAACGAAAGCCCGCTGCGAGCAATCGCAGCGGGCTTTTTCCTTTCAAGTGCTCAGAACGAAATCATCCGGCCCGGGTTGAGCGCGCTCATCACGCTCATCGCCGCTTTCGCAGCCGGGATCGCGATCGGCGACAACTGCCGCCCGAGCGGAATCTCGCGATGGTCGATGCCGGTCAGCATCGAGAAATCGTCGTTGCGGCCGACGAAATCGTCGCAGATCGCCTTGCCGATCCGCACCGTCTGCGCAACGCCGTGGCCGCTCCAGCCCTGCACCATGTACATCGGCACGCGGCTGTCGGTCTTGCGGCTGTCGGTGGCGCCGTTCAGCGTGAAGTCGCTGACGCCGCTCCAGCAGTAGTCGAGCGCGAAGCTGCCGTCGGCCTGCGGAAACACCGTGTTCAGCCGCGTCAGCAGATACGCATTGACGTCGGGCTGCGCCCAGCAGCTGCCGGTGCCCTGCCCGCCGAACAGCAGCCGGTTGCCGCGCACCGGCCGGTAGTAGTCGATCTGGAACTGCGTGTCGTACACGGGCATGCCGGCCGGCATCAGCGTCGCGACATCGACGTCGAGCGGCGCCGTCACGCTCACGTACGTGAAGAACGGCACCGTTGTGGCCCCGCCGTCGTCGAGCAGCCGGAACGTGGTGTTGTGCAGCGCGAGCACGACGCCGCGGCGCGCGGTGATCGTGCCGCCCGGCGTCGTCGCGACGACGCCCGCAGGCGTTTCGTCGAGCTCGAGCACCTCGGTGCCCTCGAACAGCGCGCCGCCGTTCAGCCGGAAGCCGTGCACGAGGCCGCGCACGAGCGCGAGCGGATGGATCTGCCCGCCGATCGCGTCGATCGCCGCGCCGTGGTACAGCCCCGAGCGCACGTATTCGTCGTGCAGTTGATGGCGGCCGACGAGCGTCACGCCCGCGTCGCCGAGATGACGGCGCGCATCCGCACCGTCGAGCAGCGCGCTCATGTGGCCGGGGTGGACCGCCGCCGTGACGTGGCCGCGCTTGCGGTCGAGATCGAGCGCGTAACGCGCGCCGATCGCATCGATCAGGTCCATCGATTCGGTCGACGCGAAGCGCCACAGCCGCTTCGCATCGTCGTGCGACAGATGGTCGATCATGTCGGCCGCTTCCCAGCGCGCGAGGCCTGGCGTCAACTGCCCGCCGTTGCGGCCCGATGCGGCCGAGCCGACGTGATGCTTGTCGACGAGGATCGTGTCGACGCCCGCTTCCGCGAGATGCAGCGCGGCCGATGCACCGAGCAGGCCCGCGCCGATCACGAGCACGTCGCACACGGCGTCGTGTGCGAGCGGCGCGCCATTCGCGTGGTGCGACAGCGACGCCTCGTACCAGTTGGCCGGGCGCTCGCCGTCGTAGCGGGCCGGGTTGCACCAGTTCCAGTTGTCTTTCTCGATGTTCAGTTGCGTTTGCTCGAAACGCGATTCGCCCTGGATCAGGGGTTGGTGATTGGAAGTCATGATTGCACTTGCATGGTCTTGGGCCGCCTGTCGAAGCCTTCTGGCTTTGCGTGTGGGGCAGCCGGTTCCACATGGGTGTCAACGAGAAAAGGGGCGCGATGGCCCGTGTTGACGGCGGACACGCTCGTGCCGCCTGGATCCCGGACTGTGCGAAAGCACGCATTGAAAGGTGCCGGGACACCCAATTTCTACATCGCAGAAATAATTCTACAGTGTAGAATAAGCTTTCGTCAAGTTTACGGCCGGATCCGCTCCGGCCGCCAGCCCGCATCGATGAAAGACAAACCCGCCCAGGGCCCGCGCGGCCTCGACAAGGACGCGATCGTCGCGGCCGCGCTCGCGCTGCTCGAAGACGTCGGCGAAGCCGCATTCAGCGTACGCAAGCTCGCGCAGTCGGTCGGCTGCGACCCGATGAGCGTGCTGTATCACTTCAAGTCGAAGGACGGCCTGAGCCGCGCGATCGCGAACGCGCTGTCGCGCTCGCTCGTGCCGGTCGACGACACGCTGCCGTGGCGCGAACGGCTGCGCGATCTCGCGCGCCAGTACCGCGCGCTCGCGCTGCGCCACCCGGCCGCGTTCGCGCTGCTGCAGCGCCACATGAGCACGGGGCCGGCCGATCTCGCGCACATCGAGGCCGTGCACCGTGCGCTGGTCGACGCCGGCATTCCGCGCGCGGCGCTGCCGTCGGTGTGCGTCGGCTGGTATGCGAGCGTGATCGGGCTCGCCGCCGCCGAGGCCGGCGGCCTCACGCGGCCCGCGAACGACGTGGAGCTGGCGGAAA
The DNA here is from genome assembly GCF_016899445.1 of Burkholderia sp. MS455. Classification (NCBI taxonomy): domain Bacteria; kingdom Pseudomonadati; phylum Pseudomonadota; class Betaproteobacteria; order Burkholderiales; family Burkholderiaceae; genus Burkholderia; species Burkholderia sp. MS455. The sequence goes on along the minus strand of NZ_CP041779.1, from coordinate 657,507 downwards.
TGAACGCGCTGCCGGACACCGAGCATCCGCTCGTCAGGTCGGCCGCCCCGCTCTATGCGCAGCTCGATCCGGAGATCGTGCACGACACGATGCTCGACGTGCTGCTCGACGGCATCGCGAAGCGCGCGCACGCGGCCTGACCGGCTGGCGCGCCGCCAACGAAAAAGGCGCCCCGAAGGGCGCCTTTTTCATCACGATTGCTGCGAATCGCGCTCAGTGCTGCTGCGCGAGACCGATCTTCACCATCACCTGATCGACGATCTGTTCGGGCGTCAGCTCGATGCTGACCACGATCGCTTCGTCCGGGCCCGGCTCCTCGAGCGTGTCGAGCTGGCTCTTCAGCAGCGACGGATCGAAGAAATGGCCGGTGCGGGTCTTCAGGCGCTCGCGCAATACGTCGAACGAACCCTGCAGATACACGAACCGCACGTCGGTGTCGGTGCCGCGCAGCACGTCGCGGTACGAACGCTTCAGCGACGAGCACGTGAACACGGCCGTCTCGCCCGCGCGCTGCTTTTCCTCGATGGCCTCGCGGATCGAGCGCAGCCACGGCCAGCGGTCGTCGTCGGTGAGCGGAATGCCGTGGTGCATCTTTTCCTTGTTCGCCGCGCTGTGAAACGCGTCGCCGTCGGTATAGCTGCACGACAGGCGTTCCGCCAGCATTTCGCCGATTCGCGACTTGCCCGCGCCCGACACGCCCATTGCGATCAGAATCATTGACTACCCCTTGTTACAAAACCATGCTCAGCAGCAGCGTGAAGCTCAGGCCGAGCACCGAGATGATCGTTTCGAGCAGCGTCCACGTCTTGAACGTCTGGCCGACCGTCATCCCGAAATATTCCTTGATCAGCCAGAAGCCGCCGTCGTTCACGTGCGAGAAGATCAGCGAGCCCGAGCCCGTCGCGAGCACCAGCAGTTCCGGACGAACCGCCGCCCCCGATGCCGCCGCGATCGGTGCGACGATGCCGCAGGCGGTCGTCATCGCGACCGTCGCCGAGCCCGTGGCCAGACGAATCAGCGCGGCGACGAACCAGCCGAGCAGCAGCGGCGACAGGTGCGCCTGCGTGGCCGTTGCGACGATCTGCTGCGAGATCCCGCTATCACGCAGGATACCGCCAAAGCCGCCGCCCGCGCCGACGATCAGCGTGATCCCGGCGATCGGTGCCAGGCACTCGCCGCAGAACTTCTGGATCTGGTCGCGGTTGAAGCCCTGCAGCTTGCCGAACGTGAAGAAGCTCACGAGCACGGCGATCAGCAGCGCGACGTCCGAGTTGCCGGCAAAGCGCAGCAGGTTGTTCGGCAGCGTCTTCGGCGCGAAGACCAGGTCGGCCCAGCTGCCGACCAGCATCAGGATCACCGGCAGCAGGATCGTGAACAGCGTGATGCCGAAGCCCGGCAGCTCGCGCTTCTTGCCTTCGGTGTGCGTGTCGACGAATTGCGCGGCGAGCGGGTTGTTCTCCGGCAGCTTCACGAACTTCGAGATCGTCAGCGCGAACAGCGGGCCCGCGACGATCGCGGTCGGCACGCCGACGATCAGGCCGAATGCGATCGTCTTGCCGATATCGGCGCCGTACTGCTGGACCGCGAGCAGCGCGGCCGGGTGCGGCGGGATCAGCCCGTGCACGACCGACAGGCCGGCCACCATCGGCAGGCCGACGACGAGCAGCGACTTGCCGGTGCGCTTCGCGACGTTGAACGCGATCGGGATCAGCAGCACGAAGCCGACTTCGAAGAACACCGGCAGGCCGACGATGATCGCGACGAACATCATCGCCCAGTGGATGTTCTTTTCACCGAACCAGTCGATCAGCGTGGTCGCGATCCGTTCGGCGCCGCCCGATTCGGCCATCATCTTGCCGAGCATCGTGCCGAGGCCGACGACGATCGCGATGTGGCCGAGCGTATTGCCGTTGCCCGTCTCGAACGACTTGACGATCTTGTCCATCGGCATCCCGACCACCAGGCCGAGGCCGAGCGATACGATGATGAGCACCAGGAACGGATAGATCTTGAACCGCGCGATCATCACGATCAACGCCACGATCGCGATCACGGTATAGATGAGCAGCATGCTGCCTTGGACAGCCCCCATGTGGACTCCTCCTTGGGATTATTCGAACCGGGCGGATCGTTGCGAGTATGCCCGGCTATGCAGGTCTCCGAAACAGCGGGGAGACCCCCACCGTCAGGACGCTGAATTTTACTTATCTTTAGGGTTCGCGGATAGAACCGGTTCCATCAGCAAAAACCCTCGGTAAAACAAGCACTAAGCGCTTGTCTTCCGAGGGTCAAACCGTCATTCCGTACAAATCTTAACGGGGCAGCTGGCTCGCAGCTTGCGCGAGGCGCGTGACTTCGGCCCAGTCCTGCGCGGCGAGCGCCGCCTTCGGCGTGAGCCACGAGCCGCCGACGCACACGACGTTCGGCAGCTTCAGGAAATTCGGCGCGGTGTCGACCGTGATGCCGCCCGTCGGGCAGAACTTCAGCGCAGGGAACGGGCCGTGGAACGCCTGCAGCATCGGCACGCCGCCCGCCTGCTGCGCGGGGAAGAACTTCACGATCTCGTAGCCGAATTCGAGCGCCTGGATGATGTCGCTCGGCGTCATCACGCCCGGCAGCAGCGGCAGGCCCGCGTCGAGCGACGCGAGGTGCAGGTCCTTCGTCAGGCCCGGCGACACGCCGAACTTCGCGCCGGCCTTCTTCGCCTGCGCGCAGTGCTCGGGCTTCGTGATCGTGCCGACGCCGACGACGATGTCGTCCGCGAGCTGGCTCGCGCGCTGGATCGCCTCCAGGCCGGCCGGCGTGCGCAGCGTGATCTCGAGCACCTTCACGCCGCCCGCGTGCAACGCGCGCGACACGTGCTCGCCCTGCTCGACCGAGTCGAATGCGAGCACCGGAATGACCGGGCCCAGCTTCACGATTTCAGCAATCGTCTTCATCAAATTCGCTCCTTGAAATTCATGCGTCGACGCGGACGGCCGCTTCGCCGACCAGCGTCCCGAAAACCGATGCGCCCTGCTCGGCCGGCGCCGCGGCCGCGCGGAACACGCCGAACAGTTCGCGCCCGAAACCGACCTCGTTCTCGGCCTGGTGCAGCGGCTGCGCGACCGGGCGCGCGTGCCACTCGGCGTCGTCGACCTCGATGTCGAGCACGCCGGCTTCCGCGTCGATCACGAGCGTGTCGCCCGTCTTCACCTTGCCGAGCGGGCCGGCCAGCAGCGCTTCCGGCGACACGTGGATCACGGCCGGCACCTTGCCCGACGCGCCCGACATGCGGCCGTCGGTCACCAGCGCGACGTGGAAGCCCTGATCCTGCAGCACGCCGAGCAGCGGCGTCAAACGGTGCAGCTCGGGCATCCCGTTCGCGCGCGCGCCCTGGAAGCGCACGACCGCGACGAAATCGCGCTTCAGCTCGCCGCGATCGAACGCTTCCTGCACGGCTTCCTGCGAATCGAACACGATCGCGGGCGCCGTCACCTTGCGGTGCTCGGGCGCGACCGCCGAAATCTTGATCACGCCGCGGCCGAGCCGGCCCTGCATCAGGCGCAGGCCGCCGTCCGGCTGGAACGGGTCGCGGATGCCGCGCAGCACCTTCGTGTCGTGGCTCTCGGCCGCGCCGTCGACCCACGTGAGCTTGCCGTCGATCAGCTTCGGCTCCTTCGTATAGTGCGACAGCCCCTTGCCGGCGACCGTCGTCACGTCCTCGTGCAGCAGCCCGCCTTCGAGCAGGTTGCGCACCAGGAATGCGACGCCGCCCGCCGCGTGGAAGTGGTTCACGTCGGCCTTGCCGTTCGGGTAGATCTTCGCGAGCAGCGGCACGACGGCCGACAGTTCGTCGAAATCGTTCCAGTCGATCAGGATGCCGGCCGCGCGCGCGATCGCGACGAGGTGCAGCGTGTGGTTGGTCGAGCCGCCCGTCGCGAGCAGCGCGACGATCCCGTTGACGATCGCCTTCTCGTCGATCACATGGCCGATCGGCGTGTAGCGGCCGCGCTCGACGGTCAGGTCGAGCACGCGGCGCGCGGCCTCGGCCGTCAGCGCGGTGCGCAGCGGCGTGTGCGGATGGACGAACGCCGAACCCGGCAGGTGCAGGCCCATCAGCTCCATCAGCATCTGGTTGCTGTTCGCGGTGCCGTAGAACGTGCAGGTGCCGTGGCCGTGATACGCGGCCGATTCGGCTTCGAGCAGCGCGTCGCGGCCGACCTGACCGGTCGCGAACTGCTGGCGGATCTTCGCCTTGTCGTCGTTCGACAGGCCGCTCGTCATCGGGCCGGCCGGCACGAAAATGGTCGGCAGGTGGCCGAACTGCAGCGCGCCGATCAGGAGGCCCGGCACGATCTTGTCGCAGATGCCGAGGCAGAGCGCCGCGTCGAACATGTTGTGCGTGAGCGCGATCGCCGTGCCCATCGCGATCGCCTCGCGCGAGAACAGCGACAGCTCCATCCCCGGGTTGCCCTGCGTGACGCCGTCGCACATCGCCGGCACGCCGCCCGCGAACTGCGCGACACCGCCGTTCTCGCGCGCGGCGGCCTTGATGATGTCGGGGAAATCCTTGTACGGCGCGTGCGCGGACAGCATCTCGTTGTACGAGGACACGATGCCGATGTTCGGCTCGCGGATTGTCTTGATCGCGAATTTGTCGCTGCCCTCGAGGCCCGCGAAGCCGTGCGCGAGGTTCGCGCAGGACAGCGCGCCGCGCGCCGGGAACTTGCCCTGCGCGCCGTCGATGCGGTGCAGATAGGCGGAACGGGTCGATTGGCTGCGGGCGATCACGCGTTCGGTGACCTTCGCCAGAGTGGGGTGCAGCGACGTCATGCTGGGCGCTCCTGTATGCCGGCCGACACCGGCGGTTGGAATCGTGGGGACGGTCGAATGCATCGACTGAACGAAGCAAGTCTAGTAGAAAAACTACAAGCGTGCAATGCAGATCGATTCGCGCGCAACCCTCGTTCCCGCCACCAGCAAGGCTTTACTCAGTGAAAACCCTAATTACCCGTACCGTCATCGTGTCGCAAGCACTGCAATAACGCTAGTATTTTCATGTAGATTTTCTACAATTCGATTGCGATACACTCGCTCATCCGAACCCGATTTCCAGCCACTGTCCCATGCTGCCTCGCATTGAAGCGATCCGCGCCGAGCTGCGCCCGTCCGAGCGCAAGCTCGCCGACTACATCCTCGCCGCGCCGCGCGAGGTGCTCGACCTCGCGATGACCGAGCTGTCGACGCGCGCGGGCGTCAGCCAGCCGACCATCGCGCGCTTCTGCCAGGCGCTCGGCTGCAGCGGCTTTCGCGAATTCAAGATCCGGCTCGCGCAGAGCGTCGCGCCGGGCGTGTCGTCGGTGTATCGCGACGTCGAGCCCGACGAACCGGCGCCCGGCATCATCGGCAAGGTGTTCGACCGCACGATCGGCGCGCTGATCGAGGTGCGCAACAGCCTGTCCGCGGGCAGCGTCGCCGAGGCGATCGCGCTGCTGTCGAACGCGTCGCGCATCGAGTTCTACGGCGCCGGCGGCTCGGGCATCGCCGCGCAGGACATCCAGCACAAGTTCTTCCGGCTCGGCGTGCCGAGCGTCGCGTATTCGGATCCGCACACGTTCTCGATGTCGTCGGCGCTGCTCGGGCCGCACGATGTCGTCGTCGCGATCTCGAACACCGGCCGCACGCGCGACATCGTCGACGCCGCGCGCTCCGCGCTCGCGTGCGGCGCGAAAGTCGTCGCGATCACGCAGAGCCATTCGCCGCTCGCGAAGCTCGCGACGGTGAGCCTCGCGTCGAACGTCGCCGAGGAAACGGACGTGTTCTCGCCGATGACGTCGCGGATGTCGCATCTCGCGATCGGCGACATCCTCGCGGTCGGCGTCGCGCTGTCGCGCGGCCCCGCGCTGATGGAACGGGTCGGCCGCGCGAAGGAAGCGATCACGCGCCGGCGGATCGACGACGGCACGAAGGATTGAACAGGCGCCACACGGAAGCAGCGCGCACACGAACAACGGCGCCCCAAGGGGCGCCGTTGCGCATGGATCGGGCCGGCAGCCTCGCCGGCCGCACCGCTCAAAACGGCTTGATCACGACCAGCGCGACCGCCGCGAGCATGCCGAGCACCGGCAGCTCGTTGAACACGCGGTACCACTTGTCGGTGCGGCGGTTCTCGCCGCGCTCGAACACCCGCAGCAGGTACCCGCAGTATGCGTGATAGACGATGAGCAGCAGCACGACCGTCACCTTCGCATGGATCCAGCCCTGCCCCTGGCCGATGCCGATTACAAGCCAGAGCCACAGCCCGCAGGCCAGCGCCGGCACCGCGATCATCGTCATGAAGCGGAACAGCTTGCGCGCCATCAGCAGCAGGCGTCGCACCGCGGCCGGATCGGTTTCCATGGCCAGGTTCACGTAGATGCGCGGCAGGTAGAACAGCCCCGCGAACCACGCGGCGATCAGAACGATATGGAACGTCTTGACCCAGAGCATTGCCATCGGTTGTGCGCCTCGCTTTACTGGCGGCCTTCGCCGTGTCCGAGCACGACGTACTTCAGCGACGTCAGCCCTTCCAGGCCCACGGGGCCGCGTGCGTGCAGCTTGTCGTTCGAGATGCCGATTTCCGCGCCGAGACCGAATTCGAAGCCGTCCGCGAAGCGCGTCGACGCGTTGACCATCACGCTCGCCGAATCGACCTCGCGCAGGAAACGCATCGCGCGGTCGTGATCCTCGGTGACGATCGCATCCGTGTGATGCGAGCCGTATTGGTTGATGTGCTCGATCGCGGCGTCGAGGCCGTCGACCACCTTGATCGCGAGCACCGGCGCGAGATATTCGGTGTGCCAGTCTTCCTCGGTCGCGTCGACGAGCGGGCCGACGCCCGCGTCGGCGAGCACCGCGCGCGCGGCAGCATCGACGCGCAGCTCGACCTGCTTGTCGCGGTACAGCTTGCCGAGCGGCGGCAGCAGCTTCGCCGCGATGCCGCTCGCGACGAGCAGCGTCTCCATCGTGTTGCAGGTGCCGTAGCGGTGCGTCTTCGCGTTGTCGCAGACGGTCAACGCCTTGTCGAGATCGGCGCGATCGTCGACATACACGTGGCAGATGCCGTCGAGGTGCTTGATCATCGGCACGCGCGCCTCGTTGATCAGGCGCTCGATCAGGCTCTTGCCGCCGCGCGGCACGATCACGTCGACGTATTCGGTCATCGTGATCAGCTTGCCGACCGCCGCGCGATCGGCGGTTTCGACGACCTGCACCGCGTCCTGCGGCAAGCCGGCCGCCGCGAGCCCTTCGCCGATCAGCTTCGCGAGCGCCGTGTTCGATTCGAGCGCTTCGGAGCCGCCGCGCAGGATCGTCGCGTTGCCCGACTTCAGGCACAGCGCGGCCGCGTCGATCGTCACGTTCGGGCGCGATTCGTAGATGATGCCGATCACGCCGAGCGGCACGCGCATCTGGCCAACCTGGATCCCGCTCGGGCGGTACTTGAGGTTGCCGATCTCGCCGATCGGATCGGCCAGCGACGCAACCTGGCGCAGGCCTTCGACCATCGTATTCAACGCGTTGTCCGACAGCGTCAGGCGGTCGACGAACGCCGCATCGAGCCCTTTTTCACGGGCGCGGGCGACGTCGCGCGCATTCGCGTCCTTCAGCGTCTGCGCGTCGCGTTCGATCGCGCGGGCCACGGCGTCGAGCGCCACGTTCTTCGCGGCCGTGCTGGCGCGCGCCATCGCGCGGGAAGCGTGCCGGGCGCGACGGCCCAGGTCGGTCATGTACTGATCGATATCCATCGTGTGACTCGAGAAGCAAGCCGCGCTGGGCGGCATGAATTCGTGGGGAAGCGAGGGGGCGGCCATCCGTGGGGCGGCCATCCGCGGGTGGCCATCCGTGGGGCGCGGCAACCGGAAGGCCGCGCCGCGGATGGCCGCCCCGGCTTTCGAAGCATTGTAAGCGGGTTGCGCAGCGCGCGCTGAAGGCCCGAACGGGACTTAGCGTCGCACGCGACCCGCGGTCGGCGGTCGCTCGCCGCGCGCGCCCGCGACCGTCATCGCGAGCTGGAACAGCCCGTCCCACGGATCGGGCGGCGGTTGGTCCTGCGTGCGGCGGCCCGGCACGACGGCCGTGAGCCCCTTGACCTGCCGGTCGAGCTGCGCGGCGAACGCGAGCGCCTTCTCGAGCACGGGTTCCGACACGCGGTTCAGCGCGGGGCCGATCAGCCGTTCGCGCGGGCCCCACACGCGGTTTTCGCGCAACAGCGTCGCCAGCGGCTTGCCGGCCGTCGCGCCGCGCTTGATCCGCAGCAGCGTGCGCAGCTCCTCGACGACGGCCCACATCACGAGCACGATCGCCTCGCCCTCGCCCTTCAGCCCGTCGATCATCCGCGCGAGCCGCGCGGCGTCGCCGGCGAGCATCGCCTCGTTCAGCTTGAACACGTCGTAGCGCGCGACGTTCAGCACCGCATCGTGTACCTGCTCGAACGACAGCGCGCCCTGCGGATACAGCAGCCCGAGCTTCTGGATTTCCTGGTGCGCGGCGAGCAGGTTGCCCTCGACGCGCTCCGCGATGAACTGCAGCGCGCGCCGCCCGTCGTCGCCGGCCGCGACGCGCTGGCCCTGCATCGACAGACGCTGGCCGATCCAGTTCGGCAGTTGCACGCGGTCGACCGGATCGATCTTCAGCGCGACGCCGCCGTTCTGCAGCGCGGTAAACCACGCGGATTTCTGCGTGGCCGCATCGAGACGCGGCAACGTGACGAGCATCAGCGCATCGGGGTTGGCGGTGGCCGCGAGCGTCTTCAACGCGTCGACGCCTTCCTTGCCGGGCTTGCCCGACGGAATGCGCAGCTCGATCAGCTGGCGCTCGCCGAACAGCGACATCGCCTGGGTCGCGCCGAGCAGCACGCTCCAGTCGAAGCCGCGCTCGACCGTATGCACCGAACGCTCGGTGAAGCCGGCCGCGCGCGCGGCCGCACGAATGCGGTCGCATGCTTCCTGCGCGAGCAGCGGCTCGTCGCCGTAGACGGTATAGAGCCCGGCCAACCCCTTCGCGAGGTGCGGCTCCAGCGCATCAAGTCGCAATTGCATCGGTGCGTGCGCCGTCGATCAGAGCGGCGGCGGCGGCAGCGGCGCGCGCGGCGCGACGCCCGGCACCACGTCCTCCGGCGCCGGCGTCAGCGAGTGGACGATCGCGAGACGCCGCATCAACTGGTCGACCGCATCGTTCTGCATGTCGCCGTACAGGATGTCGGCTTCCTGCGCCTTCGCGTTCGTGTACTGGTCGCTGTACGTCATCGCGCGGTTCAGTGCGATCGCGCTCGGCGGGATCAGCACGGTGCCGTCCTTGCTCGTCAGCGTGTAGTTCAGCGTATAGAACAGCGCGTACTCCTGCGCCGAACCGTACTTGTTGAGCGTCAGCGTGTTCTGGCCACGCGACTCCCACATGCGCAGCACGGCGTCGGCGTCGTCCGCCGACTTGACGATCTTCGTGTCGCTGCCGGCCTCGACGAGGCGCGTGAGCCGCGCCTCGACGGGCGCCGGCGCGCCGGCCACCAGCAGGTGCTTGAACGCATAGTCCTGCTGGCCCCGCAACTGGAAGCCGCATGCCGACAGCGCAACCGCGCTGCCGACGAGCATCAAAAACGATCTGCGGATCACCTTCGCTCCTTCTGGGTACGTCCGACGGCCGGCGGCCGTCAGACGACGATGTTCACGAGGCGGCCCGGCACGACGACGATCTTCTTCGCCGGCTTGCCGTCGCTGAACTTCGCGAACGCGTCGTCGGCCACCGCCGCGGCTTCGATCGCCTCGCGGCTCGCGTCCTTCGCGACCTTCAACGCGCCGCGCACCTTGCCGTTCACCTGCAGCACGAGTTCGATCTCGGCCTGCTCGAGCGCGGCTTCGTCGACCTTCGGCCACGGTGCATCGAGCAGCGGGCCGAATTCGTCCGCGTAGCCGAGCGCCTTCCACAGCTCGAACGTGACGTGCGGCACGACCGGGTACAGCACGCGCAGCAGCACGCCGTACGTTTCGCGCAGCACGCCGGGCGTCGCGCCCTTCGCGCCGTCGACCGCGTTCAGCATCTTCATCGCGGCCGACACGACCGTGTTGTACTGCAGGCGCTGGTAGTCGAAATCGGCCTGCTTCAGCACGCTGTAGATCTCGCGGCGCAGCGCCTTGTCGGCTTCGCCGAGCGCGGCCGCATCGAAGCCCGCGCGCGCGGCGAGCGCTTCGCGGTTCGCGTAACCGAAGCTCCACACGCGGCGCAGGAAGCGGCTCGCGCCCTCGACGCCGGCGCCCGACCACTCGAGCTGCTGCTCGGGCGGTGCGGCGAACATCGTGAACAGGCGCGCGGTATCGGCGCCGTACAGGTCGATCAGCACCTGCGGATCGACACCGTTGTTCTTCGACTTCGACATCTTCTCGATGCCGCCGAGCACGACCGGCTGGCCGTCCGTGTTCAGCGTCGCGCCGACCGGGCGGCCCTTGTCGTCGTGCGTGACCGTCACGTCGGCCGGGTTGTACCAGGTCTTCTTGCCCGATGCGTCTTCGCGGTAGAACGTCTCGTTCAGCACCATCCCCTGCGTGAGCAGGTTCTTCGCCGGCTCGCCGAACTTCACGAGGCCGAGGTCGCGCATCACCTTGGTCCAGAAGCGCGAATACAGCAGGTGCAGGATCGCGTGCTCGATGCCGCCGATGTATTGATCCATCGGCATCCAGTAGTCGGTGCGTGCGTCGACCATCGTCTCGGCGTCCGGCGCCGTGTAGCGCGAGAAGTACCACGACGAATCGACGAAGGTATCCATCGTGTCGGTTTCGCGCTTCGCGGCCGCGCCGCACTTCGGGCACGTGCAGTTCAGGAACGCTTCCGACTTCGCGAGCGGATTGCCCGAGCCGTCCGGCACGAGGTCTTCCGGCAGCACGACGGGCAGATCCTTCTCCGGCACCGGCACGTCACCGCACGACGGGCAGTGGATGATCGGGATCGGCGTGCCCCAGTAGCGCTGGCGCGATACGCCCCAGTCGCGCAGGCGCCACGTGACCTGCTTGTCGCCGAAGCCGCCGGCCTTCAGGTCGGCCGCGATCGCGTCGACCGCCGCGCCGTATGCGAGGCCGTCGTACTTGCCGCTGTTGACGCAGGCCGCGACTTCCTTGTCGCCGTACCACTCCTGCCACGCGTCGAGCGAGTACGTCTGGCCTTCGGCCGCGATCACCTGCTTGATCGGCAGGTCGTATTTCTTCGCGAACGCGAAGTCGCGCTCGTCGTGCGCGGGCACACCCATCACCGCGCCTTCGCCATAGCTCATCAGCACGTAGTTGCCGATCCACACCTCGACGGGCTCGCCCGTCAGCGGATGCGTGACCGAGAAGCCCGTCGCGACGCCCTTCTTCTCCATCGTCGCGACGTCGGCCTCGGCGACGCCGCCGCGCTTGCATTCGTCGATGAACGCCAGCAGTTCGGGCTGGTCCTGTGCAAGACGCGTGGCGAGCGGGTGCTCGGCCGCGACCGCGCAGAACGTGACGCCCATGATCGTGTCGGCGCGCGTCGTGAACACGCGCAGCAGCTTCTTCTCGCCGTCGAGTTCGTACGGGAAGCCGAAGTTCACGCCGAAGCTCTTGCCGATCCAGTTCTGCTGCATGATCTTCACGCGCTCGGGCCAGCCGAGGCCGTCGAGATCGTTCAGCAGCTCATCCGCGTACTGCGTGATCCGCAGGTAGTACATCGGGATCTCGCGCTTTTCGACGAGCGCGCCCGAACGCCAGCCGCGGCCGTCGATCACCTGCTCGTTCGCGAGCACGGTCTGGTCGACCGGATCCCAGTTCACGGTGCCCGTCTTCTTGTACGCGATGCCCTTCTCGAGCATCTTCAGGAACAGCCACTGGTTCCACTTGTAGTAGTCGGGCTTGCACGTCGCGATCTCGCGCGACCAGTCGATCGCGAGGCCCATCGACTGCATCTGGCCCTTCATGTAGTCGATGTTGTCGTAGGTCCACTTCGCGGGCGGCACGCCGTTCGCCATCGCGGCGTTCTCGGCCGGCATCCCGAACGCGTCCCAGCCCATCGGCATCAGCGTGTTGTAGCCGTTCATCCGCAGATAGCGGTACATCACGTCGTTGATCGTGTAGTTGCGCACGTGACCCATGTGCAGCTTGCCGGACGGGTACGGCAGCATCGACACGCAGTAGAACTTCGGCTTCTGCGAATCTTCCTTCGTCTTGTAGGCATCGGCTGCGCGCCAGTCGCCCTGGGCGGCGGCTTCGACGTCGGCGGGTACGTATCTCTCGTGCATGGTGTGGTTCGGACTAGGCTTTAAGCGGCGCGACGGCTCGCGCGCAGGAGTGGATCGAAATTCGTGCTTGCCCGGCGGACCTGCAGGTTCGCTGTTGCCGGACCTGTTCACGGTTTCCGGGTATTTTCCGGGTAACCCGCAGCATGCCCGGGTAGCCTGGAAAATTCCGGGTTACCTGAAAAAGCCTGCCAACCGGGAAAAACGATGATTATACCGCCCGCGCCGGCCCGTACGGCCGGTCTCGCGGCGGTCGGCCGATCCCGCGGCGGGCGTGGACCGGCCGGAAGATCCGCTCAGCGGTTCGCCGGCACGGCAGACGGCGCGGCGGAACCGCCCGCCTGCGGCGGCACGTCGGTCACGAAGCCGATCCGCGTGAGGCCCGCGGCCTGCGCGGCACCCATCACCTGCGCGATCACGTCGTAGCGCGTCGCGCGCGACGCACGCAGCCGCAGCTCGGGCGGCGCGCCGCCCGCGGCGGCGGCCCGGAAGCGCGCGGGCAGCGCGTCGAGCGCAACCGGCGCGTCGTCCCAGTACAGCTTGCCCGCGTCGTCGATCGACAGCGTGACGGATTGCGGCGTGTCGCGCGCGACGCTGGCCGCGACCTTCGGCAGGTCGAGCCGGATCGCGTGCGTCATCAGCGGCGCGGTAATGATGAAGATGACGAGCAGCACCAGCATCACGTCGATCAGCGGCGTCATGTTGATCTCCGCCATCGGCGCGGAGGTCTTGTGGTGCTCGAGTCCGCCGAATGCCATGGTCGTTCCTCCCGGGCCGGCGCGTCAGGCGCCCTGCGCGCACACGAACACGTGCAGGTCGCGCGCGAAGCCGTCGAGTTCCTCGGCGAGCTGCCGCACGAGCCGCCCGAGGATGTTGTAGGCCAGCACGGCCGGAATCGCGACGACGAGCCCGAACGCGGTCATGATCAGCGCCTCGCCGACCGGCCCCGCGACGTTCTCGATCTGCGCCTGCCCGCTCGCGGCGATGCTGCCGAGCGCGTGGTAGATGCCCCACACGGTGCCGAGCAGCCCGACGAACGGCGCGGTGCTGCCGATCGACGCGAGCAGCACCTGGCCGAATTCGAGACGCCGCTGCGAGCGCAGCATCGCGTGGCGCAACGCGCGCAGCACGCGTTCGCCGCGCTCGACGCGCGCGGCCAGCGCAGCCGGATCGTGATCGTCGGCCGCATCGCGCGCGGCTTCGGCGAGCGGCACGAACACGCGCTCGCGATCGGCGCCGGCGAGCGCGGCGATGCCCGCGTCGAGCGACGGCGCTCGCCAGAACGCGGCGAGCGCGCGCGGCCCCTGCCGCTTCGCGCGGACCAGCAGCCAGGCTTTCATGAAGAGGAAGCACCAGCTGGCGACGGACATCGCCAGCAGCACATAGGCGACGGCATGCGTGATCGCATCGCCGCTTTCGAGGTAGTGGACAACGCCGGTGGGAATCGCCATCGGAGTTTCCCCGTTGGGTGTCAGCGCAGGCCGAGCACGTCCTGCATGTCGAACAGGCCGGCGCCGCGCGCCGACAGGAAGCGGACCGCGCGCAGCGCGCCCTGCGCGTACGACACGCGGCTCGATGACTTGTGCGTGATCTCGATGCGCTCGCCGATCCCGGCGAACAGCACGGTGTGATCGCCGACGATGTCGCCGCCGCGCACCGCGGCAAAGCCGATCGACGACGGATCGCGTTCGCCCGTCACGCCGTGGCGGCCGTACACCGCGCAATCGTCGAGCGAGCGCCCGAGCGCGCCGGCGACGGCTTCGCCCATCATCAGCGCGGTGCCCGACGGCGCATCGACCTTGTGGCGGTGATGCGCCTCGATGATCTCGATGTCGTAGCCGTGCGAGAAATGCTTGGCCGCGAATTCGAGCAGCTTCAGCGTGACGTTCACGCCGACGCTCATGTTCGCTGCGAACACGATGCCGATCTTGCCCGCGGCGGCCTGCAGTTCGGCCTTCTGCTCGGCGGTGAAGCCGGTCGTGCCGATCACGAGCTTCACGTCGTGGCGCAGCGCGGCCTCGACGTGCGCGATCGTGCCTTCCGGGCGCGTGAAATCGATCAGGTAGTCGGCCTGCGCGAACACCGCGTCGAGGTCGTCGGTCAGCTTGATCCCGGTTTCCTTGCCGAGGAACGCGCCGGCGTCCTGGCCGAGGAACGGCGAATCGGCGCGGTCGAGCGCGCCGACGAGCTGTGCGTCGGGATCGTTGAGAACGGCTTCGATCAGCATCCGGCCCATTCGGCCCGATGCGCCGGCAATCGCAATCTTCATGGCTTTCTACACGACAGGTCTAAAGGCGGGCGGCGCAAGCCGCCCCGTTTCCGCACGCCGGCCGCTTACTGCGACTGGGCCGGCGCGGTGAGCGGCTGGTTCTGCAGCGTGTCCGAGCCTTGCGGGCCGACCGGCGGCGACGCCTCGCTCGACGCGTTCGGCTGCGGCGGACGATGGAACTGGAACTGCGGCTGGATCGCCGGCACCGCGCCCGGCGGCTGGCCGCCCGGCACCGGCGCACCGGCGGCAGCCTGCGCGGCCGGCGCGAAGCGGCGCGCGTTCGAGCCCTGACCCGATACCTGGTTGGTCGCGCGGTTCGCCGCGCGGGCGGCCTGCGCGTTCGCATCCTGGTCGACCACCGCGCCGGACGCCGGCACGGCGGACGGGCTGGCGACAGCCTCCGGCGCCGGCGCGCTCGCCGCTTGTGCAGCGCGCGCGGCAGCCGCCTCGGAAGCGGCCTTCGCCGCCGCGGCCGCCTTCGCCTTCTTGCCGCCGCGGTCGCCGTCGATGTCGGCCAGCAGGTCGAGCTCGGACGGCAGGTTCTCGGCGCCGGTCCAGCCCGCGAGGCGATCGCCCGAGAAGGTCACGACGAGATCGCGCTGCTGGACGATCGATGTCGAGCCGCGCTTGAAGTAGAAGAGGTAATCCCAGCGGTCGGCGTGGAACATGTCCGCCAGCAGCGGCGTGCCGAGCAACGCGCGCACCTGCTCGCGCGTCATGCCGACCTGCAGTTGTGCGGCCTTCTCCTGCGACACGAAGTTGCCCTGCACGACGGTGATCCGATAGGGCGTGATGCTCTGCGCGATGCGCTGCGTCACGCTGTCGTACGACGAACAACCAGCCAGCGCCGCAACGGCGGCGGCAGCGATGATGGCACTCCGCATGCGACTCCTCTGAAAGTGCGAAAGCGTTTCTGGGATCATTTCCTTCACCGTGCTGGCCTGCGTCGCAGGCCGCGCGTGTATCTGGAACGGCGAAAAGCCGGTAACATTGAAGCCCTGCATTGTACTCTAGGGATGCCTAGCCATGACCAATCCGACGGATCTCAAGAATATCGGGCTAAAGGCCACCCTACCGCGCCTCAAGATTCTCGAGATCTTCCAGCAGAGCCCCGTGCGCCACCTGACGGCGGAAGACGTCTACCGGAACCTGCTCAACGAGCAGCTCGACATCGGGCTCGCCACCGTCTACCGCGTGCTGACGCAGTTCGAGCAGGCCGGCCTGCTCACGCGCAGCAACTTCGAATCCGGCAAGGCCGTGTTCGAACTGAACGAAGGCTCGCACCACGACCACCTCGTGTGCCTCGATTGCGGCCGCGTCGAGGAATTCTTCGACGCCGAGATCGAAGGCCGCCAGCAGGCGATCGCAAAGGAGCGCGGCTTCCGGCTCCAGGAGCACTCGCTCGCGATGTACGGTTCCTGCACGACCGAGAACTGCCCGCACCGCAAGCACTGAATCGCGCCACCCGCGCACGAAGCACGGCCCGGCCGGCATCTCGCCGCCCGGGCCGTGTTCTTTTCGGGATCATGCTCCGCGCCGCGCGCGTGCCGGCTCGAAAATCTTACGAAAGCCCTTCGGCGCGCGCGAAACCGGCGCCGGGAACCGGACGCCTGCCTCGCGCCGCGTCAGGCCGTGCTCGTGCAGGCCGGCTCGAACTCGAGCGCCCACGCACGGTCGAGCGGGATCTCGTCGCAGTTCGGCTGCGGCCCGCCGCGATCGACGATCACGAAATCGCTGACCGCGTCGAGCGCGAGCAGCGGATGGTGCCAGACGCCCTTCGCATAGTTCACGCCCTGCCAGCCTTCGGCCAGGAACGCGCGCATCGCGTCGGGCCGGAATTCGCCGGCCGGCGCGACGACGATCGCATAGCGCGACACGGCCGCGAGCGGGATGAACGCCTGGCTGCCGTGCGGATGGCGCTCCATCAGCGTGACCGCGACCGGCAGCGCGCGCGGCTGCGCGCGAAACACGCTGACGAGCGGCCGGCCGCCGTCCGCGCAGACGTCGATCGTCGCGAGATCGTGGAAGCGCTCGGTCGTGCCGCCGTTGATCGGGAAATGCCGTGCGCCCTCGAGCGCGATCACGTCGCCGAACGGCGCGAACGCTTCGCGGGTCAGGCGCTCGACGCGCAGGATATGGGGTCCGCTCACGCCGTCGCCCTCCTTCAAGCCGGCTCGCCCCACAGACGCAGGCGCGACACGCCGCCGTCCGGGAAGATGTTGAAGCGCACGTGCGTGACGGGGCCGAGCGCCGCGAGCTGGTCGAACGTATGCACGTGGTCCATCGACAGCTTCTGCTCGCCGAGCAATTCGGCCCAGAACATCGCCTGCGTGACCAGCGAATCGTCGGTGCCGCCCGCAACCCGCGCGGCCTGCAGCGAGCAGCGGTCGGGGAAGTTGCCCTTGAAGAACGCCGTATCGACCTCGACGCGCCGGATGATACCCGGCCGCGCGAGCGCGACGATCGCCCAGTCGTTGCCGGGCTCGCGGCGGCGCCGCGTTTCCCAGCCATCGCCCATGTTCGCGCCGCGCCCCGGCATCAGCATCTGCGATGCCGGGCCGAAGTGCTGGTTGTTCGCGGCCACCAGATAACCGCCGTTCTCGATCGCGGCAAGATCGACGAGTTCGCCGGCCGGCACATGGCGCCAGTCGCGCTGCGGCTGGCCGTACACGCGCAGCCGCGCGAGCCCGCCGTCCGGATACAGGTTCACGCGCAGGTGCGTGACCGGCTGCGCGTCGTCGACGCTCACGTAGTGATGCGAATTGCCCTGCAGCGTCGTCGCGGGAACGATCGTGCGCCATTCGGCGTCGTCGGGCGGCGTGTCGCCGTCGGCGACGCACGCCTCGATCGACGCGGCCGGCGGGAAGTTGCCGGTGAAGTGGCTCGTATCGAGATCGACGCCGAAAATCACGCCCGGCCGCGCGAGCCGCACCACACAGAAGTCGTGGCCCGTCGTGCGCTTGCGGCGCGTTTCCCAGCCGTCCATCCACTTGCCGTGGTCGTCGTACTTGCCGGGAATGAACACGGCCGGCTCGGGATTCAGCATGCGCTCTTTCGGCGCGAAGAATTCGTCGCTCGCAAACAATGCCTGCGCACCGAGGCGCGGGTCGGCGAGGTTCATGTAGCGCCGCGTGAAGGCCGGCGCGTTCGGATCGAGGATGGGGGCTGCCATGTCGTCTCCTGTCGATGGGAGTTAGTGCTTTAGCACTTACTCCCATCCCATGCTTCGCGGTCGATGAGAGTTAGCGCTTTAGCTCTTACTCCCATCCCATGCTTCGCGGTCGATGGGAGTTAGTGCTTCAGCGCTTACTCTCATCCCATGCAAAGCAATTTCTGATCAAGTTCCGGCGCATCGGGGCGCCGGCCGCATGTAAATCGATCGCGCGGGTCAACCGGGGGCGAAGGCGCCCCGCGCGGCGCTCAGAGCGCGTGGGCCTGGTCGCCGGCGACCGGCGCCGCGCGGCCTTCCTCTTCGGCCGGTACGTAGCGCAGCTCGCGGTTCAGCACGCGCTTCGCGCGGACCTTGTCGATATCGTTCTCCCATACCGCGACGACGACCGTCGCGACGCAGTTGCCGATCAGGTTGGTCAGCGCGCGGGCGATGCCGACGAACCAGTCGACCGGCAGGATCAGCACGAGGCCGAGCACCGGAATCGCCGGGATCGCCGACAGCGTCGCCGCGAGGATCACGATCGCCGAACCGGGAATCCCGTGCGCACCCTTCGACGTGACGAGCGACACGAGCAGCACCACGATCAGGTCATGCGTCGACAGCGGCGTGTTGGTGGCCTGCGCGATGAACAGCACGGCGAGCGTCAGGTAGATCGAGAAGCCGTCGAGGTTGAACGAATAGCCGGTCGGGATCACGAGGCCGACCGTCGAATCCTTGACGCCCATGTATTCGAGCTTGCGCATTACCTGCGGCAGCACCGCGTCCGACGACGCCGTGCCGAGCACGATCGACAGTTCCTCGCGCAGGTAGCGGATCAGCTTGAACACCGAGAAACCCGCGAGCCGCATCACGATGCCGAGCACCACCGTGACGAACACGAAGCAGCTCAGGTAGAACACCGCGACGAGGTAGCCGAGCTGCTTGAGCGACGCGACGCCGTACTTGCCGGTCGTGAACGCGATCGCGCCGAGCACGCCGAGCGGCGCGAGCTTGATGATGAAGCCGATGATCCGGAAGAACACGTGCGACAGTTCCTCGATCAGCGAGTTGACGCGCTGCGCCTTGTCGCCGAGCAGCGACAGCGCGGAGCCGAACAGCACCGCGAACACGAGGATCTGCAGGATGTCGCCCTTCGCGAACGCGTCGATCGCGGTGTCGGGGATGATCTTCATCAGGTAGCCGGCGGTGTCCTTCAGGCTTTCGGCGTTCTTCGCGTACGACGCGAGCGACGACGCGTCGAGCGAATGCAGGTCGATGTTCATCCCGACGCCCGGGCGCGTGACCCACGCGAGCACGAGGCCGATGCCGAGCGCGAGCGTCGTCATGATCTCGAAGTAGATGACGGCCTTCAGGCCGACCCGGCCGACCTTCTTCAGGTCGCCCGCGTTGGCCATCCCGCTGACCACGACGCAGAACACGATCGGGCCGATGACCATCTTGATGAGCTTCAGGAAGCCGTCGCCGAGCGGTCGCAGCGACTCGGCGAAATGCGGGAAGAACGCGCCGAGCGCGACCCCCAGGATCAATGCGACGACTACCCGGCCAAACAGCGAATTGAGGAATTTCGACACGGCGCTCTCCCGATCCAACGGTTGCAGTTTCGTCTGTTCATACTGGTAAGACCAGTGATGTTATGGTGGATAGTAGGAAGCCGATATAGTGACGTCAAGGACGGACAAAATAGGGATTTCCCGCCCCTTGGCATGCGTCCGGCGGCCCCGAAAGCGGGCCGGATCGTGGCTTTCCCGTAGTGCGGTCATGCACTGCGCCCGTGCGGATTACAATGCCGGTCAGACCGGCCATCGTTCACATCATGAAAAATGTTCCGCACACCGTGACCGACGCCGCCATCGCGACGATCCGCGACCGGATCGAGGCAGGCGTTTATCCGGTCGGCAGCCTGCTGCCGGCCCAGCGTCAGCTCTCCGAGGAGCTGGAGATCAGCCGTGCGTCGCTGCGCGAGGCGCTGTCGACGCTCGAGGCGCTCGGGATGCTGCGCATCCGCGCGGGCAAGGGCGTGTACGTCGAAAGCGCGCAGGCAACTGCCGCGCATGCCTGGCAGTTTGCCGAGCAGTCGTCGCCGCCCGATACCTACCAGATGCGCTACGCGCTCGAAGGGTTCGCCGCGCGGATGGCCGCGCGCGTGGTCAGCGACGACGACATCGCGTGGTTCGAAGACAATCTCGCCGACCTGCACGTCGCGCTGACCGAAAACGCGCTCGACGAGGCGTCGCAGCTCGACTTCGACTTCCATATGCGGATCGTCCATCTCGCCGGCAACGCGGCGATCGAATCGATCCTGCGCGGCAGCGCGGACATCATGAAGGAAAGCCAGCGCATGCCGTTCTACCGGCGCGAGCTGCTGCTGTCGACGTGGCACGAGCACCGCGCGATCGTCGATGCGCTGATCGCGCGCGATGCCGCCGCCGCGGGCAGCGCGATCGAAACGCACATCGCGAACGCCGCGCAGCGCGCGGGCATCTTCTTCCCGACGCCGGGCGCCTGACGGCCGTGCGGCGCGCGCCGCACGAGCATCACGCCGCAGCGACCGGATTCGCGTCGATCACGAAAAAAGCACGCGCTGGCGCCGGACGATCACGCGGCCTCGCCCGCGAAATCGATCAGCACCTTCATCGCGCGCTGCCGGTCGCCGGCCAGTTCGAACGCGAGGTTCGCGTCGCGCATCGGGAACACGCGCGTGATGGCCGGCCGCAGGTCGACGCGCGCCGCGTTGATCAGTTGCACCGCGAGCGCGAATTCCGCATGGAAGCGGAACGATCCGCAGATCGACAACTCCTTCGCGACCACGACGTTCTGCGGCAGGCTGACATCGCCGCCGAGCCCGAGCTGCACGACGACGCCGCGCGGACGCATCACGTCCAGCCCGTCGCGCAACGCGCGCGCATTGCCCGAACACTCGATCATCACGTCGAACGTGCCCTTGTCGGCGCCGTAGCGCGCGACCCATCCGGCATCGGCCGCCGCATTGATCGTGTGGTCGGCGCCGAGCGCGCGGGCCACTTCCAGCGGCGCTTCGACGACGTCGGTCGCGACGATCTCCGCCGCGCCGTGCACGCGCGCCGCCGCGATCGCCAGCACGCCGATCGGCCCGCAGCCCGACACGAGCACGCGCTTGCCGATCAGCGGGCCCGCGCGCGACACCGCATGCAACCCGACCGCGAACGGCTCGGCGAGTGCCGCGAGCGACAGCGGCACATGATCGGCGACCTTCACGCACTGCGCCGCGTCGCACACGAGCGCGTTGCGAAACGCGCCCTGCACGTGCGGCATCCGCATCGCGCTACCGTAGAAGCGCATGTCCAGACACTGGTTCGGCAAGCCTTCGAGGCAGTAGCGGCACGCACCGCACGGCCGGCTCGGGTTGACCGCGACGCGATCGCCGACCTTCACCGACGTCACGTCCTGCGCGACCTCCGCGACCGTACCGGCAACCTCGTGGCCGAGCACCATCGGCTGCTGCAGCCGGATCGCGCCGAAGCCGCCGTGCCGGAAGTAATGCAGGTCGGACCCGCAGATGCCGCCCATCGCAACATCGACGCGCACCTGGCCCGGGCCGATTTCGCCCGCGTCCTGTTCTTCGACCCGCAGGTCGTTCGGCCCGTGGATCACGACACACATGCAACGCATACGCATGACCTTCCTCCCTATACGGCGCTGGTCAGGCCGCCATCGACGAACAGCGTCTGACCGTTGACGAAATCGGATGCGGCCGACGCAAGGAAAATCGCCGCGCCGCACAGCTCGTCGACGCGCCCCCAGCGGCCGGCCGGCGTGCGCTTGCACAGCCAGTCCGAGAACGCCGCGTCGTCGACCAGCGCGCGATTCAGCTCCGTTTCGAAATAGCCGGGCGCGAGGCCGTTGGCCTGGATGCCGTGGCGCGCCCAGTCGGCGCACATCCCTTTCGTCAGCATCCGCACCGCGCCCTTCGACGCCGCGTACGGCGCGATCGTCGGCCGCGCGAGTTCGCTCTGCACCGAGCAGATGTTGATGATCTTCCCGTGGCCGCGCGCGATCATGTGACGCGCGACGGCCTGCGCGACGTTGAACACGCCGTCGAGATTCACGCGCATCAGCGCATGCCAGTCGTCGGGCTCGAATGCGTCGAGCGGCGCGCGGCGCTGGATGCCCGCGTTGTTCACGAGGATGTCGATCGCGCCGACGCGCGCCTCGAAGTCGTCGATCGCCGCGCGCACCTGCGCATGCTCGGCGACGTCGAACACCGCATGGTCGGCCGCGAAGCCTTCGTCGCGGAAACGGCGCGCGAGCGTCGCGGCCTTCTCTTCATTGCGATCGTTGATGACGATCGCCGCGCCGGCTTCCGCGAGCCCGCGGGCGAGCGTCAGCCCGATCCCGCGTCCGGAACCCGTGATCAGTGCGCGGCGGCCGTCAAGGCGGAACCGGTCAAGCGCGTTGGTCATGCATGTCTCCTCGTGCCAGTGGAGCCGGCTGCCCGTCGCGGCCGGTCTCGCGTTGACGGTATCTTCGGCTGCCGGCCCGATGCCGCGCCAATGGTCTTTTTTGATCCGGTTATCATGAAATCTGATTACCGCCCTCTCCTGCCCGCCGCCCATGGAACTCAAGCAATTGCGCGCCTTCGTCACGCTCGCGGAAGAGCTGCATTTCGGGCGCGCGGCGCAGCGCCTGTTCATCGTGCAGCCCGCGCTGAGCATGCAGATCAAGGCGCTCGAGGAAGAACTCGGTGCGCGGCTGTTCGAGCGCGACCGCCACAAGGTCGAACTGAGCGACACGGGGCGCGTGTTCCTGCCGGAAGCGCGCGCGACGCTGCAGCAGGCCGCGCGTGCGGAACAGATGGCGCGGCTGTCGAGCCGCGGCGAGATCGGCACGCTGCGGATCGCGTTCGTGTCGTCGGTGCTGCCTACGCTGCTGCCGGCCGTGCTGCGCACGATGCGCGAGCGCTATCCGCTGATCGCGCTCGAACTGAAGGACATGCCGACGCCCGACCAGATCGCCGCGCTGCGCGACCGGCGGATCGATTTCGGAATGATCCGGCTGCCGGCCGCGTATGCGGGCATCGACACGCGCGTGGTGCTGGAAGAAGGCTTCGTCGTCGCGCTGCCGCTCGACCATCCGCTCGCCGCGCACGACACGATCCCGCCGGCCGCACTGCGCGGCCAGCCCGCGTTCGTGCTCGCGCGCCGCTATGCGCCCGGCTTTCACGACGACATGCTGCTCGCGTTGAGCCGCGCGGGCACGACGCTCGAAATCGCGCAGGAGTTCGGGGAATTCACGACGATGCTCGCGCTCGTCGCGGCGGGGATGGGCATCGGGCTGATCCCGGCAGAGGCCGCCAGCGCGCTGCCGCCGAACGTGCTCGCGCGGCCGCTCGACCTGGCCGGCCACCGAAGCGGCATCGGCCTCGCGTGGACCGACGTCGACAGCCCGCTTAAGCGTGCGTTCGTCGACGCACTCGAGCAGGTGACGGCGGACAGGCGATGACGAAGTCGGGGCAATGAAAAAGCCCGGCCGGAAAACCGGGCCGGGCTCGTTCGCCGCGCGTGCCGCGTTGCCGCGGCCGCTCGACGTGCGGGATTACTTCGCGTTCGCGAACGCGACAGCCGTATCCAGCATGCGGTTCGAGAAACCCCACTCGTTGTCGTACCAGCTCGACACCTTGACGAGGCGGCCCGACACCTTGGTCAGCGTCGCGTCGAACGTCGACGAAGCCGGGTTGTGGTTGAAGTCGATCGACACCAGCGGTGCGTCGTTATAGCCGAGGATGCCCTTCAGCGCGCCTTCCGATGCTTCCTTCATGATCGCGTTGACTTCCTCGACCGTCGTGTCGCGCTTGGCGATGAACGACAGGTCGACGATCGACACGTTGATCGTCGGGACGCGGATCGCGTAACCGTCGAGCTTGCCGTTCAGTTCCGGCAGCACGAGGCCGACGGCCGAAGCAGCGCCCGTCTTCGTCGGGATCTGGCTGTGCGTGGCCGAACGCGCGCGGCGCAGGTCTTCGTGATAAACGTCCGTCAGCACCTGGTCGTTCGTGTATGCGTGGATCGTCGTCATCAGGCCGGTTTCGAGGCCGATCTTGTCGTTCAGCGGCTTGACGAGCGGCGCGAGGCAGTTCGTCGTGCACGATGCGTTCGAGATGACCGTGTGCTCGGCCTTCAGCACGTTGTGGTTCACGCCGTAGACGATCGTCGCGTCGACGTCCTTGCCGCCCGGCGCCGAGATGATCACCTTCTTCGCGCCGCCCTTCAGGTGCGCGCTCGCCTTTTCCTTGGTCGTGAAAAAGCCCGTGCACTCCATCACGACGTCGACGCCGAGCTCGCCCCACGGCAGTTCGGCCGGGTTGCGGTTCGCCAGCACGCGGATCTTGTCGCCGTTCACGACGAGGTAGTCGCCGTCGACCGACACTTCGCCCGGGAACTTGCCGTGCGCGGTGTCGTACTGGGTCAGGTGCGCGTTGGTCTTCGCATCGCCCAGGTCGTTGATCGCGACGATCTCGAGATCGTGCTTCTTGCCGTTTTCATAAAACGCGCGCAGCGTGTTGCGGCCGATACGGCCGTAGCCGTTGATTGCGACGCGAATCGTCATGGTCTATCTCCTGATGGCTGAAAAAATTCGTTTCGTGCAGCTTCACGGTGCGACGCGCGCAACGGGTGGCGCGCGTCGCGAATGCTTTTAGGCCAGCACGGCCTTCGCGGTCTCGACGACGTGCTCGACGGTGAAGCCGAAGTACTTGAACAGCACGCCGGCCGGCGCCGATTCGCCGAACGTGTCGATCCCGACGACGCCGCCTTCGAGGCCGACGTACTTGTGCCAGAAGGACGTTACGCCGGCTTCGATCGCGACGCGGCGCACG
Organism: Burkholderia sp. MS455; assembly: GCF_016899445.1. Classification (NCBI taxonomy): domain Bacteria; kingdom Pseudomonadati; phylum Pseudomonadota; class Betaproteobacteria; order Burkholderiales; family Burkholderiaceae; genus Burkholderia; species Burkholderia sp. MS455. Next base: position 632,957 of record NZ_CP041779.1, on the reverse strand, counting down.
CCGTGCGGCAGCACGCGTTCGCGGTATTCGGCGTCCTGGCGATCGAACACGTTGGTCGACGGCATCGACACGACGCGCGCCGCGATGCCCTGCTGCGCGAGCGGCTCGACGGCCTTCATCGCGAGCTCGACTTCCGAACCCGTCGCGATCAGGATGATCTTGCGCGCGACGATTTCTTCGTCCCAGTCCTTCAGTACGTAGCCGCCCTTCTCGATGTTCGCGATCTGCGCGTCGGTGCGCGGGTTGAACGCGAGGTTCTGGCGGCTGAAGATCAGGCTAGACGGACGATCCGCGGCAACCGCGTGCGTCCATGCAACGGCCGTCTCGACCGTGTCGGCCGGACGCCACACGTCGTGGTTCGGGATCAGGCGCAGGCTCGACACGTGCTCGATCGACTGGTGCGTCGGGCCGTCTTCGCCGAGGCCGATCGAATCGTGCGTGAACACGAAGATCGACGGCACCTTCATCAGCGCGGCCACGCGCAGCGCGTTGCGGCTGTAGTCGGAGAACGTCAGGAACGTGCCGCCGAACGGCTTGTGGCCGCCGTGCAGCGCGAGGCCGTTGATCGCGGCGCTCATGCCGAATTCGCGCACGCCGTAGTTGATATGGTTGCCCAGCACGACGCCCGCGCCTTCCGGATTCGCGCGGACAGCCTTCGAGGCCTTCCAGTTGGTCAGGTTCGAGCCGGTCAGGTCGGCCGAGCCGCCGAGCAACTCGGGCAGCGCCGCGGCCAGCCCTTCGATCGCCTGCTGCGACGCCTTGCGGGTCGCGACCGTCTCGGCGCGCTCGTTCGCGCCGGCAATGATCGCCGCCGCCTTCTGCGCCCAGTCGGCCGGCAGCTGGTTAGCCATCCGGCGCTCGAATTCGGCGGCTTCTGCCGGGAACTTCGCGCGATATTGCGCGAACGTCGCGTCCCAGTCGGTCTCGGCACGCTTGCCGGCTTCCTTCGCGTCCCATGCCGCATAGACTTCCTGCGGAATCACGAACGGCTCCCACTTCCAGCCGAGCGCTTCGCGCGTCTTCGCGATTTCTTCCGCGCCGAGCGCAGCGCCATGCACGTCGTGGCCGCCGGCCTTGGTCGCCGCGCCCTTGCCGATCACCGTCTTGCAGCAGATTAGCGTCGGCTTGTCCGACAGCTTCGCCTTCGCGATCGCCGCGTCGACCGCGTCGACGTCATGGCCGTTCACGTTCGGGATCACGTTCCAGCCGTACGCTTCGAAGCGCTTCGGCGTGTCGTCGTGGAACCAGTTCACGACGTCGCCGTCGATCGAGATGCCGTTGTCGTCGTACAGCGCGATCAGCTTGTTCAGCTTCAGCGTGCCCGCGAGCGAGCAGGCTTCGTGCGAGATGCCTTCCATCAGGCAGCCGTCGCCGAGGAACACGTACGTGTGGTGATCGACGATCTTCGCGCCGTCGCGGTTGAACTCGTCGGCCATCAGCGCTTCGCCGAGCGCCATGCCGACCGCGTTCGCGAGACCCTGGCCGAGCGGGCCGGTGGTCGTCTCGACACCCGGCGTGATCCCGTATTCCGGGTGGCCCGGCGTCTTCGAGTGCAGCTGGCGGAAGTTCTTCAGCTCTTCGATCGGCAGGTCGTAGCCGGTCAGGTGCAGCAGCGAGTACAGCAGCATCGAGCCATGGCCGTTCGACAGCACGAAGCGGTCGCGGTCTGCCCAGTGCGGGTTCGTCGGGTTGTGCTTCAGATGGCGCGACCAGAGCGCGACGCCGATTTCGGCCATGCCCATCGGCATGCCGGGGTGGCCGGAGTTCGCTTGCTGGACGGCGTCCATCGCGAGCGCACGGATCGCGTTGGCCATCAGGGTGGTGGAGGCGGGAGACGAAGTCGTCATGTCGAGTCCGGAGAACGAGTCGAGGAAACGGGGGCACGGCGGCATCCGGAAGCTCGAGCGTCAATCGTTCCCGGCGCGCGGTGCGGCGCCTGACGGACGCGAAGCGGACGGAGCCTACGGACGGGGCTGCAAAGCTCGTCATTTTAACAGATGGGCCGACATTTCCCTTGTCGGCGCGCGGTGTTCCGGCACGGTTTTCCGTCAAACCGCGCGCCTCCTATAATTCAGACGTCAGAACCGACTGCCCTTAGCGGCCCGCCCGTGAGCACCACACTACTCTTTCACCCTGCGCCCGACGCCACCTACGGCTTCCCGAATGCTCGGCGGCTCGCGCGCGTCGCGTCCCCGCACCAGCAGATCGAAGTCTGGGAAACCCCGCAGCTCGGCCGGCTGTTTACGCTGGACGGCCGGCCGATGACGTCGGTCGGCGACGAGTACGTCTATCACGAGTGCATGACGCACCCGGCCGCGCTCGCGCATCCGTCGCCGAAGAAGGCGCTCGTGCTCGGCGGCGGCGACGGCGGCGCGGCGCGCCAGTTGCTCAAGCACGCGTGCATCGAGCGGATCGTGATCGCCGAGCTCGACGACGAGGTGGTCGGGATGGCGCGTCGTTATCTCGACGACGTGCACCAGGGCGCGCTCGACGACCCGCGCGTCGAGGTCGTGATCGGCGACGCCGCGCATTTCGTCGAGTCGACCGTCGAGCATTTCGATCTCGTCGTGTTCGACCTCACGCCGCCCGATTCGCCGGCGGCCGGCCTCTATACGCGCGCGTTCTACGCGCGGCTCAAGCGGATTCTCACGCCGTGCGGCGCGATCTCGATGCATCTCGGCTCGCCGGTGTTCCACGCCGCGCGCATCGCCGCGCTGCTCGACGACCTGCGCGCGAGCTTCGCGGTCGTCGATCCGCTGTCCGCGCACGTGCCGCTGTACGGCTCGCAGTGGCTGATGGCGATCGCGAGCGACACGCTCGATGCGGCCGCGCTGTTCGCGCACGACATCGACGAACGGCTCGCCGCGCGCCACGTCCAGGGCTTGCGCTACTACGACGCGCGGCTGCATCCGTCCCTCTTTGCCCTGCCGCACGCGCTGCGCGATACACTGGGCGCTCGCCGCTGAGCGTCCGGGCGGCCGAGCCGTTCCGCTTTCCCCCCACGCAGGAGAATGACCGATGACCGATCCACGTCCGGCCAACGTGCCTTGGTTGACGCCCTATCTGGCCGTACGCAACGCGCGCGCGGCCATCGATTTCTTCAAGGCCGCATTCGGCTTCGAGCTGCGCGACGTGCACGACGAGGACGGCGCGATCATGCACGTCGAGATGGCCTATCACGGCCGGCTGATCGTGATGTTCGCACCCGAAGGCGCATTCGGCTCGATCGCGCTCACGCCGAAAAGCGCGCACGCCACCGCACCGCAGTCGTTCTATCTGTACGTCGACGATGTCGACGCAACCTGGCAGCGCGCGCTCGACGCGGGCGCGAAATCGCTGAGCGCGCCGCAGGACCAGTTCTGGGGCGACCGGTTCGCGCAGATCGAGGATCTCGACGGCTACCGCTGGGCGCTCGCGCGCCGCCTCGACGCATGACCGAAACCGCCACACGCATGAACGAAGCCACCACCACCGCGGCCGTGCCGCGCTTTTTCGTCGATGCGGCACTGCGCGCCGACGCCACGCTCGCGCTGCCGGCCGACGTCGCGCGCCACGCTCAGGTGCTGCGCCTGCAGCCCGGCGACGTGCTCGCGCTGTTCGACGGCACGGGCGGCCAATACCGCGCGCGGCTCGTCGAGATCGACAAGCGCAGCGCGCTCGCGCAGATCGATGCGTTCGAACCGGCCGAGGCCGAGCCGCCCTATCGCGTGACGCTCGCACAAGGGATCGCCGGCGGCGACAAGATGGACTGGGTGATCGAGAAGGCCGTCGAGCTCGGCGTCGCGGCGATCGTGCCGCTGTCGACCGCGCGCGGCGTCGTGAAGCTCGCCGGCGAACGCGCGGACAAGCGCGTCGCGCACTGGCGCGGCGTCGTGCGCGCGTCGTGCGAACAGTGCGGGCGCAACCGCTTGCCCGAGGTCGCGCCGGTATTCGGCTTCAACGCGTGGCTCGATACGCTGCCGGCCGCGCCGGCCGACGGCGAACTTCGGCTGCTGCTGTCGCCGCGCGCGAGCATCCCGTTCGCGTCGCTGCCCGACACGCCGCCCGGAGCGCCCGTCACGCTGCTGATCGGCCCCGAAGGCGGACTGTCGCCCGACGAGGAAAACGCGGCCCGCGCGCGCGGCTTCACCGCGCTGTCGCTTGGGCCCCGCGTGCTGCGCACCGAGACGGCCGGCGCGGCCGTGCTCGCGGCATTGGCAGCGCGCTGGGGCGGATGGTGACGAAATGGGCGTGCCGCCGCGAGGCGGCACGACACTTCCCGGCCCACACGTCACCCTGCCGCGGCGCGATGTGCGGCCTGCGTCACGGCAGGAATGCGCGTGTTTCCACGCTGCGGCTTATCGCGGCTTGTCGCTCGACGATCCGTGCGGCATCGAAATCGAGAACCGGGCTCAGCACGTCTTGCGGGCTTCCGGTTGCCCAGCCTCCGTCCAGGCTGTAGAGGTCGATCTTGACCGTCACGGGGCGCGTCACCGGCGCCGCGTCCAAGACCTGCGCCATGCCGGAGAAGATCGCCTTGCCTGGCAACGGTCGCCTGAAGAATGACGCGGCACGGATTGCCGCGTTCATGCCGTGCCGGCCTGTATGCGCCGCGCACACGTAAAAAAGCCCGCTCGAGGCGGGCTTTTCGCCGGGCCGGCCGCGCAGAGCCGCGGGCCGATTCGCGCTTACGCGAACGAGTAGAACACGCGGAACGCGACCTTGCGCTCGGCCCAGAACTCGGCCGCCTCGCGGAACACGTCGAGCAGCGTCTCGCGCCCTTCCTTGTCGAACTTCTGCGCGATCGGCAGCCCTTCGAGGACGATCACGAAACCGGGCTGCGCGCCGGCCTTCGCGACGAGGTCGGTCAGGCAGTCGTACAGCGCGTCGTAGTTCTTCCCGAAATGCTTCGGGAACAGGAACGACGTCGCGATCGTTTCCATCACTTCCTGCTTCGACTGCGCGGCGCCGCAATACGCGTACAGGAAGTGCTGGCCGAGCCGACCGGCTTCGTCGGCGAGATCCTGCACGCGGAACGCGCGGATCGACTGCACGAGATTGGGTCGCACGGTCGTGAAAAGGCTCATAGGCTCCTCGTTCGATGAAAGCCCGGGCTCGGCTTCCTGTTGCTCCGGCGCGCCGACGGCCTGTGCCGCCGCGTTCAATTGAATCACGCGCTGAAACAGATTGCCGTCGCCGGCCGCGAACAGTTCCGCCGCCGCCGAATCGTGCGCGTAGATGGAGTCGCTCATGCCATTCGTCCCGAAGTCATTCAACAATACGTTTAAAACTGTTGTAGTGGTCGCCCGTGTAATAACAGTTGTCGATCCGGCGCAATGGCCCGCCACAGACGATCCGGCGCGCGCCGCGATTGCGGGCACGCGGCGTCGGCACCGTGTACTCATGGTAGTAGCCGCGCTTCGCCTTCGGCAAAATCCGCTCGCGGTTGCCGAACACGACGCCGTCTTTCTCGTACGGATAGGGGCCGCCGGCGCCGATCAGGCCCAGCGTGGTCACGGCCTCGCGCGGAAGACGGGCGGTCGGGATCGTATCGAGCCCGCTGGCGGCCACGTCGGCCGAAACGGCCTCCCGTGCGTAAGCGGCGGAAACCAGACTGCCCGTCGGCGTGCCGACGATACCCATCGCGAACATCGCGAAGACGGACGCGAGCGCGCCGTTGCGGAGCCACTTGCGTGCCATGAACCAGGGTTCCCGCTGTTAAATCAAGTAGTTGACGACCAACAAAGGCGTTAGCGTAGCGTTATTGTCCGCGCGAATCAATGTCCGTTTGGGAATCGAAAGCCCGACGACGCGCGGATTGACGTATTTCTTACCGAAATCACACTACATTTATCTTACATACGATAAAATGCGGGCGGCATCTCTCGTATGGCAAGACCCTGCCTCCTTGCCACGCTCGCTACCCGGAGTGGAGAGATGCTGCTGTTGCTTTGAGGGAAGCGCGTTTGCGCCCTGCCCGACGGCGTGCCCATTGCGGGCACGCCTCTTTTTGCTTTTGTTTACAATTTCGCCCGACGCGCCACGCCGGTTCGACCGGCCTGGCGCGTTCGTTTTCGCTCAGCGCGCGGCGTTCACGTCGGCGACCAGCAGCGCCGCCATGTTGACGATGCGGCGAACGGTCGCCGATTCGGTCAGCACGTGCACCGGCTGGGCAGCACCCAGCAGGATCGGCCCGATCGCGATGTTGTTGCCGGCGGCCGTCTTCAGCAGGTTGTACGCGATGTTCGCGGCGTCGATGTTCGGCAGGATCAGCAGGTTCGCGTCGCCTTCCAGCGTCGATTCCGGCAGGATTTCCTTGCGCAGCGCCGCGTCGAGCGCGACGTCGCCGTGCATCTCGCCGTCGACCTTCAGGTCAGGCGCGGTTTCATGCAGGATCGCGAGCGTATCGCGCATCTTCTGCGCCGAAGGCGCGTTGCTCGTGCCGAAATTCGAATGCGACAGCAGCGCGACCTTCGGCTCGATGCCGAAGCGGCGCACTTCTTCAGCCGCCATGATCGTGATCTCGGCAAGCTGCGCCGGGGTCGGATCGACGTTGACGTGCGTATCGACGAGGAAGATCTGGCGGCCCGGCAGCACGAGGCCGTTCATCGCCGCATAGACGCTGCAGCCGGCGCGCTTGCCGATCACCTGGTCGATGAAGTGCAGGTGGCGGTGCGTCGTGCTGATCGTGCCGCAGATCATCCCGTCCGCTTCGCCCCGCTTCACCAGCATCGCGCCGATCAGCGTCGTGCGGCGGCGCATCTCGACGCGCGCGAGCTGCTCGCTGATGCCCTTGCGCGCCATCAGCTTGTGGTACGACTGCCAGAAGTCGCGGTAGCGCTCGTCGTGCTCGGTGTTGACAACCGTGAAGTCGACACCCGGATTCAGGCGCAGGCCGTAGCGCTGGATACGGTGCTCGATCACCGAGGGCCGGCCGATCAGGATCGGCGTCGCGAGCTTTTCGTCGACGATGATCTGAACGGCACGCAACACGCGCTCTTCTTCGCCTTCCGCGAACACGACGCGCTTCTTCTCCGCCGGCGCGCTGCGCGCGATCTGGAAGATCGGCTTCATCGTCGTGCCGCTGTGATACACGAACTGCTGGAGATGGACGCGGTACGCCTCCATGTCCTCGATCGGACGCGTCGCGACGCCGCCGTCCATCGCGGCCTGCGCGACGGCCGGCGCGATCTTCACGATCAGGCGCGGGTCGAACGGCTTCGGAATCAGGTATTCGGGGCCGAACGACAGGTCCTGGATGCCGTACGCGGTCGCGACGATGTCGCTCTGTTCCTGCTGCGCGAGCTCGGCGATCGCATTGACGGCCGCGATCTCCATTTCACGCGTGATCGTCGTCGCGCCGACGTCGAGCGCGCCGCGGAAGATGAACGGGAAGCACAGGACGTTGTTGACCTGGTTCGGGTAGTCGGTGCGGCCCGTGGCCAGCACCGCGTCCGGGCGCACTTCGAGCGCGAGTTCCGGCAGGATTTCCGGCGTCGGGTTCGCGAGCGCGAGGATCAGCGGGCGCTCGGCCATGCCCTTCACCATCTCCTGCTTCAGCACGCCCGCGGCCGACAGGCCGAGGAAGATGTCCGCGCCTTCGATCACTTCGGCCAGCGTCCGCGCTTCGGTTTCTCGTGCGAAACGCTCCTTGTCCGGGTCCATCAGTTCGGTGCGGCCCTTGTAGACGACGCCGGCCAGGTCGGTCACCAGGATGTTCTCGATCGGCAGGCCGATGTCGACCAGCAGGTCGAGGCACGCAAGCGCGGCCGCGCCCGCGCCGGACGCGACGAGCTTCACCTTCTTGATGTCCTTGCCGACGACCTTCAGGCCGTTCGTGACGGCCGCGGCCACGACGATCGCGGTGCCGTGCTGGTCGTCGTGGAACACCGGGATCTTCATCCGCTTGCGCGCTTCGCGCTCGACGATGAAGCAGTCCGGCGCCTTGATGTCTTCCAGGTTGATCCCGCCGAAGGTCGGCTCCAGCGCGGCGATCACGTCGACGAGCTTGTGCGGATCCGACTCGTTCAGCTCGATGTCGAATACGTCGATGCCGGCGAACTTCTTGAACAGCACGGCCTTGCCTTCCATCACCGGCTTCGACGCGAGCGGGCCGATGTTGCCTAGACCGAGCACCGCCGTGCCGTTCGTGACGACGCCGACCAGGTTGCTGCGCGCGGTGAAACGCGCAGCGTTGAGCGGGTTCTCGACGATCTCCTCGCACGCATACGCCACGCCCGGCGAATACGCGAGCGCGAGGTCGCGCTGGTTGATCATCTGCTTGGTCGGAGCGATCGCGATCTTCCCGGGGGTCGGGAATTCGTGATAGTCGAGGGCGGCTTCGCGGAGCTTGGCTTTGGAGGAGGCTTGGGTGGACATGTGTCTCGTGACGGGCGGATTAGAATAACTGTTCGACGGCATTGTAGCGCCAATCGAAGGCCGCCAGACCGGCGATTCGGGTGCGACAGCCGCGACAAAAATGAACCGAACGGTGCAGGAACGCCGCCGTTCGCCTCGTACAATGCCGTTCCCTGAACCGTATCGGATCCGCCCGCCGTGCCAGCCGCCCTCTCCGAGTTTTCGCTGATCGATCGCTTCTTCGCGCGCCGCGCGGCACAGGGCGCACGCGCGTCGACGCTCGGCATCGGCGACGATTGCGCGCTGATCGCACCTCGATCCGGGAAATTGCTGGCCATTTCGACGGACATGCTGGTCGAGGGCCGCCACTTCTTCCCCGACGTCGCGCCCGACGCGCTCGGCCACAAGACGCTCGCGGTCAACCTGTCCGACCTCGCGGCGATGGGCGCCGAGCCGCGCGCGTTCACGCTCGCGTGCGCGCTGCCGCGCGCCGACGCGGCGTGGCTCGAGGCGTTCAGCAACGGGCTGTTCGCGCTCGCCGAGCGATTCGGCTGCGAGCTGGTCGGCGGCGACACGACAAGCGGGCCGCTGAACCTGTGCGTGACCGTATTCGGCGAAGTCGCGCCCGACGCGGCGCTGCGGCGCGATGCCGCGCGCGACGGCGACGACGTCTGGGTGTCCGGCACGCTCGGCGACGCGCGCGCCGGCCTCGGCGTCGCACGCGGCGAATGGGCGGCCGGCGCGAACGAAGCGGCCGCGTTCCGGCACGCGCTCGAGCGCCCCGAACCGCGCGTCGCGCTCGGCCTCGCGCTCGCGGGGGTCGCGCACGCGGCGCTCGACCTCTCCGACGGCCTCGCCGGCGACCTGCAGCACATCCTGGCACGCTCGAACGTTCGCGCCGAGATCGACGCCGACGCGGTACCGCGCTCGGCCGCGCTCGCGACGCTGCCGCCCGACGTGCAGCGCCGCTGCACGCTGGCGGGCGGCGACGACTACGAGCTGTGCTTCACGGCACCGGCTGCCGCCCGCGCGGCGGTCGAAGCGGCCGGCGCGACGGCCGGCGTGCCGGTCACGCGAATCGGTACAATACGCGCGTTGTCCGCGCCGTCGGAGCGGCCCGCGATCGCGTGGCGCGACGCCGCCGGCGCGCCCCTGGCTCTCACGTTGCACGGCTTCGACCACTTCCATGCAGACTGACCCGACGCCCGCGCACGCCGCGGCCGAACCCGGCGCCGCACCGAACGGGAATGCCCCGAAGCGCGCGAGCGCGCGCTTCATGCTGTCGCACCCGGCGCACCTCGTGTCGCTCGGCTTCGGCAGCGGGCTCGCGCCGATCATGCCCGGCACGTTCGGTTCGCTGCTCGGCTGGCTCACGTTCGTCGTGCTGAGCCGCTACCTGACGGTACCCGAATGGTGGATGCTGATCGCGGCCGGCTTCGCGGCGGGCACGTGGATCACCGGTTTCACCGCGAGGAAGATGGGCACGTCCGATCCGGGCGCCGTCGTCTGGGACGAGATCGTCGCGATCTGGCTCGTGATGCTGTTCGTCACGCCGGCGACCTTCATCGGCCAGTTGTGGGCGTTCGTCGCGTTCCGCTTCTTCGACATGCTCAAGCCGCCGCCGATCCGCTATTTCGACCGTCGCCTGAAAGGCGGGCTCGGCATCATGATCGACGACCTGGTCGCCGCGTTCATGACGCTGCTCGTGATCGCCCTGTGGCGCTCCGTCGTCGGCTGACCGATTTCCCGACTCTCGTTTCCCGACGCGCATGCCAACCGATTCCGTCGTCCACCAGCTTGCGATCCGCGCAGGCAACAAGCTGCGTGACGAGCACCTGACGCTCGCCACCGCCGAATCCTGCACCGGCGGCATGATCGCCGCGGCGATCACCGACATCTCCGGCAGCAGCCAGTGGTTCGAGCGCGGCTTCGTCACGTATTCGAACCAGGCCAAGATCGACATGATCGGCGTGCCGCCCGACCTGATCGACAAGCACGGCGCCGTCAGCGAGCCCGTCGCGCGCGCGATGGCCGAAGGCGCGCTGCGCAACAGCCGCGCGCAGGTCGCGCTGTCCGTCACGGGCATCGCGGGCCCGGCGGGCGGCAGCGAGAAAAAGCCGGTCGGCACCGTGTCGTTCGGCTGGAGCAACCGGCTCCATACCGACGTCGAAACGCTCGTGTTCAAGGGCGACCGCGAACAGATCCGCACGCAGGCGGCCGTGCATGCGCTGCGCGGGCTGCTGAAACTGCTCGACGAGCGCGAACGCTGAGCCGACAAGCGGACGAAGCGGGAAAGTTGAGCGGGAAAGCGGCACCGGCCCGCCGGTTCGGGCCTGCCGAAGTCGGCCGCCCGGAGGGGCGGCCGGAGCGTTTCAGCGATGCGCGTTGATCGTATCGCGGGTCTTCTGCGCGGCGAGCGCCGCGGCTTCGGCGAAATCCTCGCCGTTGCTCGCGTACAGGATCGCGCGCGACGAGTTGATCATCATGCCCGTGCCGTCGGCCGTGCGGCCGGCGTTGACGGTCGCCTGCACGTCGCCGCCCTGCGCACCGATGCCGGGGATCAGCAGCGGCATGTCGCCGACGATCCCGCGCACGATCTCGATTTCCTTCGGGAACGTCGCGCCGACCACGAGGCCGAGCTGGCCGTTCCTCGCGTTCCACTTGTTCGCCGCGAGATCCGCGACGACCTGGTACAGCGGCCGGCCTCCGGTCTCCAGAAACTGCAGGTCCGAGCCGCCCGGGTTCGACGTGCGGCACAGCACGATCACGCCCTTGCCTTCGTGCTCGAAGTACGGCTCGACCGAGTCGTAGCCCATGTACGGGTTCACCGTGACCGCGTCCGCGCGATAGCGCTCGAACGCCTCGCGCGCGTACTGCTCGGCCGTGCTGCCGATGTCGCCGCGCTTCGCGTCGAGGATCACGGGCAGGCCCGGATGCTGGAGGTGGATGTGCGCGATCAGCCGTTCGAGCTGGTCTTCCGCGCGATGCGCGGCGAAATAGGCGATCTGCGGCTTGAACGCGCTCGCGTACTGCGCGGTCGCGTCGACGATCTGCCGGCAGAATTCGAAGATCGCGTCGGGCTGGCCGTCGAACTGCACGGGAAAGCGCGACGGCTCGGGATCGAGGCCGACGCACAGCAGCGAATTCGTGCGCTGCCACGCGGCGCGCAGCGATTCGATGAAAGTAAGCGGGGAAGACATGGCGGGTACTCGCGGCAAACCGTTGGTAGACCGCGTATTTTACCCGCGTCTCCGGCGCGCCTCGCGAGTCGCGGCGTTGCCGCGCGCATCGGCGCGCCCGACGGTGAACGCGAAACGCCTCGTGAGCCGCTCGCCCGGCGCGAGCAGCGTCATTCCGTGCGCGGCCGCGCCGCCCGGCAGGTTCACCGCATTGATCGGATGATCGACCGGCTCGAAGCAGAAAAAATCCTCGCCGGGCGGCGTATAGAGCACGTACGCGTCGGCGTCGGCCGCGACGGTCAGCGAAAGCCGGCGGCGCGGCCAGCTCACCGTCGCGTGGCCGCCCCAGCCGGTGAACGCGTGATTGACGAGCGCCCCCGGCAGCGGATACGCGACGCCGAACTGCCAGGCCGGCGGCACGCTCACGTGCCGCACCGGCAGGAAATCGGCGCCCGACAGCCACAGCCCGCCGGCCGCCGCGGCCAGCTCGGTCACCGCGTCGCGCACGAGGAACGGATGCACGCCGAGCCCGAACGGCAGCCGGGCGCGCCCCGCGTTCTCGATCGTCAGCGCGATCGACAGCGTCGTGTCGTCGAGTTCGAACGACTGGATCGCGCGGAACGCATACGGCGCGCCACCCGCGCGATCGAGCGACAGTTGCAGCGTCGTGTCGGTCGCATCGTCCACCTGCCACGGCGCGAGCCAGCCGTCGCCGTGGATCGGCAGCGGCTCGTCGCGCCGGTTGCGCGGCACCGCGACCTTGCGCCCGTCGCATTCGAAGCGCGCGCCGCCGATCCGGTTCGAGTAAGGCAGCAGCGGATAACACGCGAGCTCGTTCGGGTCCGTCGCCGTCTCCGGATGCTCGCAGCGGCGAAACACCGGCACCAGCGCACCGTTGTCGCCGCGCCAGTCGAAGCGTGCGATGCCGCCGCCCAGATGCGGCAGCACGTCGAGCCGCAGCGACGCATTCGACAGCGATACGGCCGCCGCATGCGCGGCGCCCACGCCCTGCGCGAATGCGGCCGTCTGCGGGCCGGGGCTGACCGGCTGCGCGGCGGCGGCCAGGCGGGCGCGGCGCGACTGGCTCGTGGACGACGATGCGCGCGAGGACGTGGCGGTCATGATGAGCTCCTTTCCTTCGTCGAAGAAGCGATGCGGGTCGGTGCGAACGGTCAGGCCCAGCCGCCGTCGACGATCACGTCCTGCGCGGTGATCATCCGGCTGTCGTCGGACGCGAGGAACAGCGCCATCCGCGCGAGGTCGGCGGGCAGCAGTTCGGCGTCGAGACACTGGCCGGCCTTGATCGCCGCACGGCCCGCGTCGTCGAGCCACAGCCGGCGCTGCTTGTCTGTCATCACCCAGCCGGGCACCAGCGAGTTCACGCGGATGCCGAACGGGCCGAGGTCGCGTGCGAGGCCGCGCGTCAGGCCCTGCACCGCGGCCTTCGCCATCACGTAGACGGGATAGCCGCCGTTTTTCAGCATCCAGCTGATCGAGCCTAGATTGACGATCGCGCCGCCGCCGTGCTGCTTCATGTCGTCGATCACCGCCTGCGCGGCGAAGAACTGGTGGCGCAGGTTCACCGCGATGCCCGCGTCGAACGACTCGGGCGTCACGTCGCCGATCGCGTGGCGCGCGTCGTTCGCCGCGTTGTTCACGAGCACCGCGATCGCGCCGATGCGCGCGCGGATCGCGTCGATTGCATGACGCAGCGCGTCGATGTCGGTCAGGTCGCACTGGATGAACAGCGGCGCGTGGCGTACGTGCGGCGCATGCGCGAGGCTTTCCGCCAGCGCGGTGCCCGCGGCCGCATCGAGGTCGACGAACGCGACGCGCGCGCCCTGCCGCACGAAGTGCTCGACGAACGACGCGCCGATGCCGGTCGCGCCGCCCGTGATCAGCACCGCGCGATCCTCGAGGCTCGGGTATCGCGCAAAGCGCGCATGGCTCGCGGCGTGCGGGTCGTGCGCGGAAGTGTCGATGGTCATGCGGTTCGTCTCCGTGAAATCAGGTCAGTCGCGTACGCCGCGGTTCTTCAGCTGGTCGAGCAGCACGGCCGCGAGCAGGATCGCGCCGCGCACCAGGTACTGGTAGAACGCATCGATGTTCAGCAGGTTCATCACGTTCTCGACGGTACCCATGATCAGCACGCCGATCACGACGCCCGAGATCGTCGCGCGGCCGCCCATCAGCGACACGCCGCCGAGCACGCAAGCGGAGATCACGTTCAGCTCGAATCCCTGCGCGGCGTTCGGCTGGCCCGACGTGATGCGCGACGCGAGGATCACGCCCGCGAGCGCGGTCACCGCGCCCTGGATCAGGAAGATGTATACGCGCGTGCGTTCGACGTTGATCCCCGCGAGCCGCGACGCCTCGGGGTTGCCGCCGATCGCGAGCGTGTTGCGGCCGTACACGGTCTGGTTCAGCAGCACGCCGAACGCGATGAAGCACAGCAGCGTGACCCAGATCGGCAGCGATACGCCGAACAGCGACAACCCGCCGAGCGCGATGAACGTGTCCGACGACACGCCGACCGCCTGCCCCTTCGATACGATGAAGCCGAGCCCACGCACGATCTCCATCGTCGCGAGCGTCGTGATCAGCGCGTTGATGCGCAGGTACGCGATCACCGCGCCGTTCACGAAGCCGATCGCGGCGCCGGCCGCGACCGCCGCGACGATCGCGACGAACGTGTTGTCGGTCGCGTTCAGCACCATCGCGCACAGCACGCCCGAGAACGCGACGGTCGAGCCGATCGACAGGTCGAAGTCGCGCGACGCGAGACAGAACATCATCGTGCACGCGACCATGCCGATCTGCGAGATCGACAGCGCGAGGCCGAGCATGTTGTCGATCGAGAAGAAGTGATCGACCGTCAGCGACATCGTGATGAACATCACCGCGAAGATCGCGATGAGGCTGTACTCGGTGAGGTGCTGCCACCACTTCTGCCGGTCGCTTTGCTGTGGAACCAGCGCGTCGGCCGACTGCTTCACGGCTGCGCCGGCGAGGTTTTCCCTGACTTGCATGATTGTGTCTCCTGCTCCTGCATCGCGCGGCCCACGCCGCGCCTGGTCGATTCGAATGTCGTGCGCCGCGTCAGGCCGCCTGGGCGGCGCTCGTCTGCGGCAGCGCGAGGTTCAGCACCGCGTGCTCGTTCGCCCGTTCGCGCGGCAGCTCGCCTGCGATCCGGCCTTCGCGCATCACGACGATGCGATCGGACACGCCGAGCACTTCCGGCAGTTCCGACGACACCATCACGATCGCGCAGCCGCGCTCCGCGAGCCGGTAGATCACGTCGTAGATCTCGTGCTTCGCGCCGACGTCGATCCCGCGCGTCGGCTCGTCGAGGATCACGACCTTCAGGTCGGGCTCCGCGAGCCAGCGCGACAGGATCGCCTTCTGCTGGTTGCCGCCGGACAGGAAGCGGATCTTCTGCCGCCGGTTCGGCGTCTTGATCTTCAGCCGCTGGATGAAGCGGTCGGCCGTTTCGCTTTCGGTCTTGCGGTCGATGAACAGCCCTGCGCGCAGCGAATGGCGGCGGCAGCTGATGTTGATGTTCTCCGCGACCGACGCGATCGCGATGATCCCTTCTTCCTTGCGGTCCTCGGGGCACAGCACGATGCCGTGGCGAATCGCGTCGCCGGTGCGCTTCACGTCGATGCGCGCGCCGTCGAGCGTCAGCACGCCCGCGCGCCGGCGGTCCGCGCCGTACACGAGCCGCATCAGTTCGCTGCGGCCCGCGCCGACCAGCCCGAAGAAACCGACGATCTCGCCCGCGCGCACCGAGAAGCTCGCGGGTTCGCGCAGCGCCGGGCCGTCGACGCCTTCGGCGGAGAACCGCACGTCGCCGAGCGCGCGCGGCGCGTAATGGTAGATGTCCGAAATCTCGCGGCCGACCATCTCGGCGACGAGCCTCTCGCGCGGCACGTCGGCCAGCGCATCGTGCGACGCGATCTTGCGCCCGTCGCGGAAGATCGTGCACGCATCGCACAGCCGGTAGATCTCGTCCATCCGGTGCGAGATGTAGATCAGCGCGCGGCCCTGTGCACGCAGGTCGTCGACGAGCTTGAACAGCACCTCGGTCTCGCGATGCGACAGCGAACTCGTCGGTTCGTCGAGCGCGATCACGCGCGCATTGCGCATCAGCGCCTTGCAGATCTCGACCATCTGCCGCTGCGCGATCGACAGCCGCCCGAGCTTCGCGTCGGGATCGAGATCGACGCCCATCGCGGCGAGCCGCTCGCGCACGTAGCGCTTCGCCTCGCGCTTTTTCACCCAGCCGAACGCGTTCGGCAGGCGGCCGAGCAGCAGGTTTTCCGCGACCGTCAGGTCGGGCACGTACTGCAGCTCCTGGTGGATCACCGCGATGCCGGCCGCGATCGACGCGGCCGCACTCGCGAACTGCACGGGCCGACCGTCGACCAACACGCTGCCCGCATCGGGCTGGTATTCGCCGCCGAGAATCTTCAGCAGCGTCGACTTGCCCGCGCCGTTCTCGCCCATCAGGCCATGCACCTCGCCCGCATGCACGTCGAACGAAATGCCGTCGAGTGCGCGCACGCCGGGAAATACCTTGCCGATATTGTCAAAACGCAGTGCCGCTGACACGTCGTCTCCTACTTCCTGATCGATCGACCGCCGGCCGCCGCATCGCCGCGGCAGCCGGCGGGCCGCTTACTTCGACGCGAGCCCCATCTCCTCGCGCACCTTCGACACGTTGTCGCGCGTCGCGAGCATGCCCGTCGTCAGCGTCAGCGCCGGCGGTGCCTTGCCTTGCGTGATCCACGAGTACATCAGGTCCGAGGTTTCCTCGCCGTGGCGCTTCGGGCTGATGATCACGGTGCCGTAGAAGCCCGTCGGCTGCGGCTTCTTGAACTCGTTCAGCGCCGAATCGGAACCGCCGATGCCGATGCCGATCATGTTGTCCGACTTGAAGCCGCGCCCTTCGGCCGCGCGCACCGCGCCGAGCACGGCCTCGTCGTTCAGGCCGTACGCGACCCAGTGCTTGAACTGCGGGTTCTTCGTGAGCGCGATGTTCGCCGCGTTGAACGCGTTCTCGGTGTCGGTCTTCGCCTGCGGCGCCGCGATCACGTTCGCCTTCGGAAAACCGGCGGCCACCAGCGCGTCGGTCGCGCCGCTCGTGCGGTCGTGCGCGGTCGGCAGCTGCTCGTAGGTGATGTCGATCGCGCCGACCTCCTTCACGTTCCAGCCGCGCTTCTTGATCTCGGCCGCGATGCCGTCGCCGACCTGCTTGCCGATGTTGTACGCGGAGATCCCCATGTGCGGCACCGCTTCGATCGGCTTGCCCGCGCCGTCGACGAGGCGGTCATCGACCGTCATCATCTTCAGGTTGTGCGACTTCGCCTTCGCGACGATGCCCGGCCCGAGCTTCACGTCGGGCGTGCAGATGATGAAGCCCTGCGCCTTCTGCGCGGACAGGTTGTCGATCGCGCTCATCACCTTTTCGCCCGACGGCGCGCCGATCTTCACGAGCGTGAAGCCCTTTTCCTTCGCCGCCATCTCGGCGAACTTCCACTCGTCCTGGAACCACGGCTCTTCCGGCTGCTTCACCAGAAAGCCGATCTTGACCGGGTCGGCCGCGTGCGCAACCGGGCTACCCATCACCACCGCGGCTGCCGCGGCCAGCGTTACGAACGTTCTGCGTTTCATCTCCAGTGTCTCCTTGTTTTCATCGAACAGGATGCAGCCGCTTGTTGGTTTCGACGCAGCGTGCGCGCGGCCGTCGCACGTGCGGTCTTTCGAATCGTTGCGTCAGTCGTGATACAGCGCCGCGCGCCCGCCGTCGACGGTGATGCACGCGGCATTGATGAACGGCGCCTCGTCGGACGCCAGGAACACGGCCGTCATCGCGACCTCGTCGGGCCGGCCGATCCGCTTCATCGGCTGCAGCGCGAGCGTCTCGGCGCGCGCCGCGGCGGGATCGGGCTGCGCGTCCCACCAGTCGCGCGTGAGCTGCGTCTCGATGTAGCCCGGCGCGATCGCGTTCACGCGCACGTTGCGCGCCGCGTATTCGATGCCGAGCGCGCGCGTGAGACCCAGCACGCCGTGTTTCGCGACCGGGTACGGAAAGCAGCCCGGGATGATCCGGAACGCATGCGTCGACGCGATGTTCACGATGCTGCCGCGGCCGCGTTCGACCATGCCTTCCAGCGCCGCGCGGCAGCCGTGCCACACGCCGTCGAGATCGACCGCGAAGCAGCGACGCCAGTCGTCGTCGGTCATCGTCAGCGGATCGGCGAACACGTTGATGCCCGCGTTGTTCACGAGCACGTCGAGCGGGCCGAATGCCGCTTCGGCCTGCGCGAGCGCATCGCGCACCGCCTCCTGCCGTGTGACGTCCGCTTGCAGCGGCAGCACGCGCGCGCCGTCGACGTCGTGCGCGATCGCGGCGGCCGTGTGCTGCGCCTGCGGGAAGTCGAGATCGACGAGCGTGACGGCCGCGCCTTCGCGCACGAACGCACGGGCGATCGCGGCGCCGATTCCGCGGCCCGCGCCCGTCACCATCGCGACCTTGCCCGCGAGGCGGCCCATCATGCGGCTCCGCCGCGCGCGACGCGCAATCCGGCCTGGAACGCGCGCGCGTTCGCCGCGGTCGCGTCGGCCGCCTGGCCGGGCCGGTACAGCGCCGAGCCGAGCCCGAAGCCGTTCGCGCCGGCCGCGAGGAACGGCTGCATGTTGTCCGGCGAAATTCCGCCGACCGGGATCAGCGGCACCGCGCGGTCGATCACCGCGCGCCATGCCTTCACGACCGTCACGCCGAGCTGCTCGGCCGGGAACATCTTCAGCACGTCGGCGCCGTTCGCGAGCGCAGCGAACGCTTCGGTCGGCGTCGCGACGCCCGGCGCGCTCGCGAGGCCGCGCTCGCGTGCGCGGCGTATCACGGCCGCGTCGCTGTGCGGCATCACGATCAGCGCGCCGCCCGCGTCCTGCACGCGATCGACGTACTCGGCGCGCAGCACGGTGCCCGCGCCGACGATCGCATCGTCGGGCAGCGCGCGCCGCAGCTTCGCGATGCTGTCGAACGGATCCGGCGAGTTGAGCGGCACCTCGACGATCCGGAAACCGGCTTCGTACAGCGCATGCCCGTGGTCGGCCGCGTCGGCTGGCGTGATCCCGCGCAGGATCGCGATCAGCGGGCACGCGTCGAACGCGCGCATCAGTGCGGCGTGGGGCGTGTACGGTGCGGGCAACGTAAGGTCGGACGGCATGACTGGGTTCCTCTGCAATCGGTTCATTGGTCGGCCAGGACAGGCTCGCCGTCCGCGCGCACGAGCCCGGCGCGCGCCGCGATCCGCCACAGGCCGCGCTCGGTCGCATGCGCGACGACCCGCGCGTGCGTGTGGCCGAATACGCGGAGCGCATCGACGTAGCGTGCGCACAAGACGTCGTCGCCGATCAGCAGCAGCGGCTGGTCCGCGAGCGCGATGCCGCGCTCCGCGAGCATCGCGTCGAGCGCATTGAGTTCATGGCCGATCAGCAGGCCGGACAGGTAGTCGCCCTGCGCGTCGGGCGCGAGCCGGTCGGTCAGGCCGAGCGTGCGCGTGCTGAAAATCGTCGCGAGCAGCCCTGTGCGCTGCGCGCCGCGCGCGACCGACACGCCGCGCGCGAACGCCGCGCGATCGGGCGACGCGCCCGCGCGCATCGTGCGGCCGAGGATCGTGTGGTCGCGCAGCGCCGCGAACAGCTCGCCCGTCATGAAGGTCTGGAAGCGTTCGATCAGCCCGTCCTTCACCCATGCCCATTTCGCATGGGTGCCCGGCAAGCCGATCAGTAGCCCTGAACGATCGGCGTCAAGCATGGGATCGCTCGCGAGCGCACCGAATATCTGCGTTTCTTCGCCGCGCATCACGTCGGGCAATTCGCCCGTCGCGATCACGCCCGGCACGATCGATACCGTCGCGCCGCGCGACGTCGTCACTGTAATGAGACCCGCGGCAAGCGCGTCGGCGCCGGCCGGCACCGCAACGTACGGCGCCTCGCGCCAGCCCTGCGCGCTGCCGACCATCCCGGCGGCGAGTACCGGCAGCCCGGGCGTGCGGTCGAGCCAGTCGCCGCAGGCGTCCTCGAACACCGCATCGAACGCGCGCGCGCCGCCGCCCGGCACGTGCATGACACCTGCCGCGCGGCTGCGCGTGTCGATGAGCGCGCCGTGCGCGTCGTACAGATACGCGCGCAGCGACGTCGTGCCCCAGTCGAGCGCGATCAGCGACGGGGTGGCGGAGCTGGCAACCGGAACGGCCCGGATCGAAGTCGTCATCGTTTGATCCTGCGGGTACCCTGCGGCGGGCTCCAGCCCAGTTCCGCGGAAATGGCTCGCGCTTCGCGCTGCACGAGAGGAATCAGTTCGTCCATCCGGTCATGCGGCATGTACGGAATCGTGCTCGCGACCGACACGGCCGCGACGATCGCACCCGATGCGTCGCGGATCGGCGCGGCCACGCAGCGGATCGACGCCTCGTTCTCCTCGAGGTCGAACGTATAGCCGCCGGCCGCGTAATGGGCCATGCGCTGCAGGAACGCACTCGTCTCCGGCCGGTTGTCGGGCTTGAAAGTGACGCCGGCCAGCGCGCGCCGCGCGGCCTCGAACAGCGAGCGCCACAGGTCGGGATCGAGGTCGAGCATCATCGCCTTGCCGATGCCCGTCGATGCGAGCGGCATCCGGTGGCCGACGCGCGAGCGCATCTCGAGGCCTCGCGTGCCGGGAATCTTGTCGATGTACAGCACGTCGTCGCCGTCGCGCACGCCGAGATGGATCGTGTCGAGCGTCGCTTCCGCGAGCGCTTCGAGATGCGGCCGCGCCACCGCGGTGAGCGGCATCTGCTCGAGCGCGATCGTGCCGAGCTCGATCAGCTTCGGGCCGAGCAGGTAGCCGCCCTGCACCTGGCGCAGGTAGCGCGCCTGCACGAGGCTGCTGACAAGACGGTGCGTCGTGCTGCGTGTCGTGCCGAGCGCGGCGCCGATCGCGCGCATGTCGCGCGCGCCGTTCGCGATCGCCTCGAGGATCGCGAGACCGCGCAGCAGCGTCTGCGTGCCGGCCTGCTGCGCGGCGAGATCGAGCGGCGTGCTGGTCGCGCCGATGCTGTCGGTCAGCGACCCGTCGTCCGGCGTCGCACGCCGGGCGTCGAGGGCAAGGGATACGGGCATCTTGGTCATGGGGCGGGCTTCTTCAACGGAATCGGTGAAGCCGCTCGCGCGGCGCCGGAACTGCGTCCGGTGCTGCGGCGTGGCGGCGGTCGATGCACCGAGTAAAGCGCCCGGCGAACTTCATGGAATATGTCTCCGTGTGCGTCGGGCGCCGCGCGATGCGTGGGTCCGAAGCTGTCGATGTGCTTCGGATTGTAGGAGCGCACGCACTCGTCTCCAATATTTGAATGCGTTGTCCAGATAATGAGAATTCAGACGAGGTACGCTGCGCGCATGGCGCGACGGCAACGCCATGTGCACGGGGGCGGAACCCGCCGCGCAGCAGGTTCCGCCCCCGTTTGTTCACTACGTACCGCGCTTACTGCTGGCTCGTGCTGCGTGCCTGCATGTAGCGCTGCACGTCGGCGAACGACACGCGGCCGCTGCCGCCCGAATCGATCTGCCGGAAGTGGTTCGCGACATAACCGAGCCCGGCCGCGCGCGCCTGCGCCTCGGTGATCGAACCCGTGCTCTGCGTATCGGCCGAGTCGAACTGCCGCGCGAGCTTGCGCACCACCTGCGCATGCAGCGCGGCGCCCGTCGTCTGCGTGCCGGCGGTCGGCTTGCGCGCGGCCGGCGGCACGTACGGATCGCCGAGTTGCGCCTGGCGCGCACGCGCCGGTGCGGCGGCGTCGCTCGCCTGCGCGAACGCGGATACGGATGCTGCAGCGGCGGCGCATGCGAGCGCCGCGGCAACGACGATGAAACGATTCTTCATATCAGGCTCCAGTCTGGAATGAGGTCGTCGACGGCAGGCGAGGCGCCGCCGGGGGCGCCTGTCGCCGGCCCGGCGCAGCATCAGTGCGCGGCCGCGTTGTAGAAAGTCACGAGATCGGCTTTCTCCTGCGGACGCGACGTATCGTCGAGATAGACCATGTGGCCGCCCTGATAGTCCTTGATCGTCAGGTTCGGTTGCGTCCCGAGCCGCGCGAGGTCGAGCTCGGTCTGGTAGAACGGCGTCGCGATGTCGTGATACCCGTTCAGCGACAGCACCTTCAACGACGGATTCAACGTCAGCGCAGCGGCCAGATCGGGGATCGTGTCGGGCATCGCGAGGCCGTCGTGCGTCCAGTCCCACGTGTTGATCGCATTGCTGCTCAACGAGTAGGCCGACTGCGCGGTGTACTTCAGCTCGTTCGGCAGGTAGCTGCCGATCGTGTCGGTGAACGGCTTCGTGATGAACGTGCTCGACGGATCGCCGTCCGCCGCCAGCGGGCTCGACACCGGCACGTTCACGCGCGCGTCGTAGCGGCCGATCAGCGTGCCCGGGATCAGCGACAGCTGGAAGCTGTTGTCGAAGAAGGTCGGGATCACGTTGAAGTCCGCGTTCCACAGCGCCTGCTTCACGCCGGTCGAGTTCGCCATCGTCGTGACGAGACTCGGCGGCGGCGGCGTATGGCTCGCCAGGTACGCGTTCACGGCGGGCGCGTAGCTGCCGGCCGTCAGCACGCGCATCTGGTCCGCATACTGCGGCAGGTTCGACGGGTTCGGATTGTCGAGCTGGTAATACGCACCGACGGTGCCGTAGGACGGCGCGAAGCCCGCGCAGCTCACCGGGCTCGACCCGTTGTTCGAGTTGCCGATATAGTCGCTCGCCATGTCGCAGTTCGTGTTGTAGTTCAGGATCGACGACTGCAGCACGATGCCGGCAAGCTTCACGCCGGCCGTCTCGAGCAGGTTCGCGAGCACGTCGGTGCGCGGCGTGCCGTACGACTCGCCGAACAGGTATTTCGGCGAATCGTTGCGCTGGTTCACGGTCAGGTAGCGCGTCACGAAATCGCGGAACGCGCCGGCGTCCTGGTCGACGCCCCAGAACGTCTGGTTCGTGTTCGGCGCGATCGCTTCGGAAAAGCCGGTGCCGATCGCGTCGACGAACACGAGGTCGGTCGTGTCGAGCAGGCTTTCCTGGTTGTCGACGAACGGGAACGTCGACGCGTTCGCGTTCGGGTCGCCCGTCTGGACCCGCCGCGGGCCGAACGAGCCGAGGTGCAGCCACACCGATGCCGAACCGGGGCCGCCGTTGTACAGGAACGTGACGGGCCGCTTCGCCGCGGGCTGGTTGTCGGCCGTGTAGGCCACGTAGAAGAACGATGCCTCGGGCGCGCCCGTCTGCGGATTGCGCGCGACGAGGTGGCCGGCCGTGGCCGTGTAGCGGATCGTCTTGCCGTTCAGCGTGATCTGGTGATGCGTGACGGCGGCCTTTTCGACCGCGGCGGATGCGTCGAGCGACGCGTTCGCGCTCGACGAATAACTGTTCGGATCGTTGTACGCCCTGTCCACCTGACTGGCGGGATCGGCTGAGTTGTCGGCGCTGGCAGCGGCGGACGATGTCACGTCGTCGTTGCAGGCCGTCAGAATCAGCGAAGAAAAAACCACCCCCAACAACAGCTTCGCTTTGCTCGCTGGCATCGTTGCTTTCCTTCTCTCGGATGTTTTTTGTGTCGAGCAGCCGGATAAGCCGCCCCCCGCCTCGATTGCGGCCGATAAGCCGAGGCGCTGGCCAATATACGCGAGCACATCGGCTTTGAAAAATTTTGAAATATTTGGCCGGCGGCCGGTGCGGCGCACACCTTTCAGGAATGCTTCGGTTCGCGAAACGTTGCATTTCGCGCCGCTTTCAACGCCTTTCGCGTTTACCCGGGAATACTAAAAAAGCGCGGATTTCGCGCCCTATCGGCCAACAAAATCGCGCGGTCGCCGGCATTGCTCAGCAAAGCGAAATAGACGAATTCGTCTAAAGGATGTGGCCCGAAATGCGCGCGACGCGAATGCGCTGCGGCGCACCAATCGCGCACCAATGGCGCATTGACGGCAGAACGGACAATGCGGCGGCGCGAGCGCGCCGCTCACTCCGATTGCGGAAGCGCGGCCGCGCCCATCCGGCGGGCGATGATGGCCGCGCGCTGTGCCTGGTAGGCCGAGCCGCGATGCGCGTCGAACCAGCGCGGCTTCGGCAGCATCACCGCGAGACGCGCCGACTGCCACGCGCCGAGCCGGCTCGCGGGAATCCTGTAGTAATAGCGCGCGGCCGCTTCGGCGCCGTACACGCCGCGGCCCCATTCGACGGAATTCAGGTAGATTTCGAAGATCCGCTCCTTGTCGAGCACCGTTTCGAGCATCCACGTGATGATGAGCTCCTGCCCCTTGCGGATATAGCTCTTCTCGCGCGACAGGAACAGGTTGCGCGCGAGCTGCTGCGTGATCGTCGAACCGCCCGCGACGATCCGGCCGCGCGCCTTGTTCTTCTCCCACGCCTGCAGGATCGCGTCGACGTCGTAGCCGTTGTTGGTCGCGAAGGTCGAGTCTTCGGATGCGATCAGCGCGCGCTTCAGGTTGCGCGAGATCTGGTCGTACGGCACCCACTGGTGCTGGATCCGCGCGGGCGGCTTGTCGCGCGACAGCCACCACGCGTCGGTGCGCATGAATGCGGTCGAACCCGGGTTCACGAACGACCACAGCGCAATCTGCGCGAGGTAGAACAACTGCGTCGCGAGCCACGCGCCCGCGAACACCGCACCCGCGTAGACGATCCAGCGGGCCGGGCTCACCGTCCGCGTGCGCTGCGTGCTGCTTACCGCCACCACGTGCCGCGCTCCGTTCAGCTCGCCGCGAGCGCCTGGCGCAGCGCGGCAAGTACCGGTGCACCGTCCGGCCGCACGCCGCGCCAGATAAAGAACGATTCGGCCGCCTGCTCGACGAGCATCCCGAGCCCGTCGGCCGTGCGTGCACCGAGCGACGCCGCATGCTGCATGAACACGGTCGGCTGCGCGCCGTACATCATGTCGTACGCCAGCGTGCCCGCGCCGAATGCGGCCGCGTCGCACGCCGGCAGCGCGGCATCGAGGCTGCCGGCCGTCGCATTGACGATCACGTCGTACGGCTCCGCGCGTACCACGTCGGGGCCGCCGCCCGCGAGCGTGCAGCCCGCATCGTGCGCGGCCTGCATGAACTGGCCGACGAGCGCCTCGGCCTTGCTGGCGGTGCGGTTCACGATCGTGATCGACAGCGGCGCGCGCTCGAGCAACGGCAGCACGACACCGCGCGCGGCGCCGCCCGCGCCGAGCAGCAGGATGCGTGCGCCCGCGAGCGACACGCCGAGGTTCGCTTCGATGTCGCGCACCAGACCAACGCCATCGGTGTTGTCGCCGTGGATGCGTCCGTCGGCTTCGATGCGCAGCGTGTTCACCGCGCCCGCCGCCGCCGCGCGCGGCGACAGCGTGTCGGCGAGCGCATGCGCTTCGAGCTTGAACGGCACCGTCACGTTCGCGCCGCGACCGCCTTCGGCAACGAACGCGCGCACGGCCGCTTCGAAACCGTCGACCGGCGCGAGCCGGTGCGCGTACTCGATCGCCTCGCCGGTCTGCGCTGCGAACTGCGCGTGGATGAACGGCGACTTGCTGTGCGCCACCGGGTTGCCGAACACCACGTAGCGGTCGGCGCCGCTCGTCGACGCAACCGCGTTCATGATGCGCGCCCCTCGTCGCCGTCGTTGCCGCTCGCGGCTTCGCCGCCCGCACCTGCCGCCGCACCGTCCGCTTCGGCCAGCGCTTCCGCCTCGGTTTCCGCCGTGGCGTCTTCCGCGTCGATCAGCGTGTCGTCGCCGCCTTCGGCATCATCCTCTTCCTCGGCCGCATCGCCGCTGGTCACGGTCGGCGCATCGAGCACGTTCAGCAGCCGCACCGATGCCTCGATCGTCAGCTCGTCGAGCGACATCACGTCGAGCAGCACGCGCGTGCCGCGCGCATGCACGCCGAGCCCCGGCACGTGCAGCAGCAGCGGAATTTCCTCGAGGCGCACGAGATCGCCCTTCACGACGCTCGCGACGACGTGCTTCTTCTGCTCCTGCGCGAGCCAGCGCAGGCACCAGAAATATTCCATCCGGCGCTGGTAGTCGGCGTACGCGGTATAGGTGTCGTCGAAGCCCTGCACGACCGCGTACAGGTCGGCGTCCTTCGGCTTGAACGGCGCGGCGAGCTTGGCGGTGACGCCATGCTGCACGCATGCGAGCAGTTGCCACTGATTCACGAGGTCGACGTAGCGGCGCAGCGGCGACGTGCTCCATGCGTACTGCGGCACGCCGAGGCCTTCGTGCGGCGCGGCCGTCGTCTGCATCCGCGTGCGCTTCGGGCCCGGCGCGCCGAAGCCGCGCTGCGAGCGGTAGATGCCGGGCACCGTATGATCGTGCAGGAACGCGCCCCAGGTCGAGTTCGCGAGGATCGCGAGCTCGGACACGATCAGGTCGAGCGGCGAACCGCGGCGGCGCGGCGTGATCGACACGTGCTCGCCTTCGACGTAGAAGTTGTAGTCGGTGTTGCGCTGCACTTCGCGCTTCAGGCCGTAGCCCGCGCGCGCGAGCTGGCGCTTCTCGAACAGCGCCTGCGCGAGCGGCCACAGCACGGCGATGTCGTCCTTGTGCGGGTAGTCGCCGGTGCCGGCCGCGAGCGTCTCTTCGTTGACGAGCTCGTCGAGCGTGTTGTGACGCAGGTTGTTCTTCACGAACACGAGTTCGGCGCGCGTCTCGTTCGCGACGATGTCCTGCGTTTCGCGGTTGACGATGATGTACAGCGACAGCGCCGGGCGGTAATCGCCCTCCTTCAGCGTGAACACGTCGACGACGTCGTCCGGCAGCATCGTGATCTTGTCGCCCGGCATGTAGACGGTCGACAGGCGCGTGCGCGCGATCGCGTCGATCGCGTCGCCGCGCACGATGCCGAGCGCCGGCGCCGCGATGTGCACGCCGATCCGCACGCGGCCGTCGGACAGGTGTTCGACCGAGAACGCATCGTCGATTTCGGTCGTCGTGATGTCGTCGATCGAGAACGCCTCGACGTTCGCGCGCGGCAGGTCGTCCGGCAGCGCGCCGACCGTGACGGGCGGAAAGCCCGTGCCGTGCGGGAAGAATTCCGCGAGGAAGCGCGCCTCGTGCAGCGCACGCGGCGACGCGATGCCGCCGCAGTCGAGCATCAGCCGCGCCGGCGACACGCCGCGCGCGCCGGCGGCCGCTTCCATTGCCTTGTATTCGATCGCGTTCTTGTCCGGCCGCGTCAGCAGCCCGAGCACCTTGCCCGCGAACGCTTCCGGCAGCTTGCCGGCCTTCAGCTCCTCTTCATACTGCGCCTGGACGAGCGCCTGCTGGCGCTTGCGCTCGAGCGACGCAAGCGCCATCTTGAGCTGCTCTTCCGGCGCGCGCTGGTACTGGCCGCGCCCCTTGCGGCGGAAGTAGACGGGCGAGCCGTGCAGCCGCAGCACCAGCGCCGCGCGCTCGACCGGGCCGTACGCCGCGCCGAAGTACTCCTCGGCCAGCGCCGTATACGCGAACTCGTCGGCCGGCGCGCATTCCCACAGGAAATCCAGATCGATCTGCTGCGCGGCCGTGTCGGCCTCCTGCATCAGTTCGCCCGCGGCCGGCTTGTCGAATTCGATCAGCACGTCTTTCGCGCGCACCTTCGCACGCCGCCCGCCGGGCAACTCGACCTGAAATGCGTCGCCCTGGCGCGACAGCACGCTGCCCGCCTTGAAACTGCCCGATTCCTCGAAGAAAACGTTCACTCAGTACTCTCGTTCAGACTGCCGGACGCCGCATCGGCGGCGCCGCATGATGATGGGGATTCGATCGGCACGCGGCCGGTTTATCGCGCTTTTCCGTCGCAAAACGCGAGAACGTCGTCGACATAGTCGGCAAATTCGCTGATGCCGTGATCGCTGCCTTCGATCACGCGCGTTTTCGCGCCCGGGTAATGGGCCAGCATCTCGCGGTAGTCGAGCACTTCGTCGCCGGTCGCCGCGAACAGATAGTAGCGCTCGGCACGCGTGATCGCCGGCACGCGCAGCGCATCGAGCTCGTGCAGGTGATGGCGCTCGACGACGATCGTGCCGCCGCCGTGCCACAGCGGCTGTTCGCCCAGATGCTGCTCGAGATCGCGCTGCGGCACGATGGCCGGATTCAGCAGCACGGCCTTCCAGCCGTGCTTTTCGGCCAGCCACGTGGCGTAATAGCCGCCAAGCGAGCTGCCGATGACGGTCACGTCGCGCGCACCGGCAACCTCGGCTTCCGCGACGGCGATCGCGTCGAGCGGCGACACGGACAGCGACGGGCACCGCCACTCGGCCGTGCGGCCGAGTTCGGCCATGCGCGCGGCGAGCAGCCTCGACTTCTGCGATTCCGGCGACGACCGGAAGCCGTGCAGATACAGGATCACGTGCGGCTCCCGAGCGCGTCGAGCAGCTTCTGGTGCACGCCGCCGAAGCCGCCGTTGCTCATCACGAGCACGTGGTCGCCCGGGCGCGCGGCCTCGGTGACGGCCTTCACCAGCAGGTGCAGATCGTCGAACGCGTGCGCCTTGCCGCCGAGCGGCGCGAGCGCCTCGCCGAGATTCCAGCCGAGCGCGTCGCGCCCGGTCGGCGCGCCGTAGCCGAACACGAGATCGGCATCGGCCAGGCTCGCGGGCAATTGCGCCTTCATCACGCCCAGCTTCATCGTGTTCGAGCGCGGCTCGAGTACCGCGAGGATGCGGGCATTCCGGCTACCGATGCGCGCACGAAGGCCGGCGATCGTGGTTTCGATTGCGGTCGGATGGTGCGCGAAGTCGTCGTAGACGGTCACGCCGTCCACGCTTCCGCGCACTTCCATGCGGCGCTTCACGTTGCGGAACGCTGCGAGGGAGGCTGCGGCCTGCGCGGGCGGCACGCCGACGTGGCGCGCGGCGGCGATCGCCGCGAGCGCGTTCATCCGGTTGTGATCGCCCTGCACCTGCCACGCGACTTCGCCGACACGCTCCGCGTGCGAATACACGGCAAAACGCTCGTCGACCGGCACGCCGTCCTCGGCCGGCAGCGCCTGCCAGCCGCCGTCGACGCCGAACCGCTCGACCTCGCTCCAGCAGCCGCGCGCCAGCACGCGCTCGAGCGCGTCCGAGCGGCCGTTCGTGACGATCCGGCCGACACCGGGCACGGTGCGCACGAGGTGATGGAATTGCGTTTCGATCGCGGCGAGATCCGGGAAGATGTCGGCGTGATCGAATTCAAGGTTGTTCAGCACCGCGGTGCGCGGCCGGTAATGGACGAACTTCGAGCGCTTGTCGAAGAACGCCGTATCGTATTCGTCGGCCTCGATCACGAAGAAGCTCGAATCGGTGAGCCGCGCCGACACGCCGTAGTTCAGCGGCACGCCGCCGATCAGGAAGCCCGGGTTCAGGCCCGCGTCTTCCAGCAGCCACGCGAGCATCGACGACGTGGTCGTCTTGCCGTGCGTGCCCGCGACCGCGAGCACCCATTTGCCGGCCAGCACGTGCTCGCCGAGCCACTGCGGGCCCGACACGTAAGGCAGGCCGCGATCGAGGATCGCCTCCATCAGCGGATTGCCGCGCGTGACGACGTTGCCGATCACGAACAGGTCCGGTTTCAGGTCGATCTGTTCGGCGCCGTAGCCCTCGATCAGCGTGATGCCCTGCGCCTCGAGCTGCGTGCTCATCGGCGGATAGACGCCCGCGTCGCAACCCGTCACCGTGTGGCCCGCCTCGCGCGCGAGTACGGCGAGACCGCCCATGAAGGTGCCGCAGATGCCAAGAATGTGGATGTGCATAGATGAATGCTTTCGCGCCGCCGGGCGCCGTCGATTCGGAAAAGATGCGTCTGCGGCGCGCCGGACAGGCCGTGCGACCGGCGCTCGTCGCCGCGACACAAAGAGCAGTATTGTAACTGACGGCCTGCCGTGCCCGGCGGCCCGAACGATGCGCGCGAACGCCGCCGGCGCACCGGGCGGCAGGCCGCCGCACCCGTGTTCGGGCGCCGCGGCGATCTAGTATGATTGCCGGATCATGTCTCGCAAACCTCTTGTCGACCCGCGGCGCGTCCGCGAGGAAATCGCCCAGTCCGCCGCCCGCCTGATCGCGGAGGACGGGCTGGACTATGCCGGCGCGAAACGCAAGGCCGCGCGCCAGTTGCTCGGCGATTCGCGCGTTGCCGGCGAATGGCTGCCGGATAACGATCAGATCGAGGAAGAACTGCGCGAGTACCTCGCACTATTCCAGAGCGACACGCAGCCGGACGAACTGCGCCTGCTGCGCGAGATCGCGCTCGACTGGATGCGCCGGCTCGCCGAGTTCCGTCCGTATGTGACGGGCGCCGTGCTGAACGGCACCGCAAACGCGCATTCGGATATCCATCTGCAGGCATTCACCGACAACCCGAAGGACGTCGCGATCTACCTGCTGAACCAGAACATCCAGTACGACGTGTCCGAGACGCGGCACTTCGCGGGCCGCGGCGACGTCGAGACGCTGAGCTTCCTGTGGCGCCCGCGGCGCGACGTGGACGCGATCGGCATCCACCTCGCGCTCTATGCGAGCGACGACCTGCGCGGCGCGGTCAAGGCCGACTCGCGCGGCCGGGTCGCCCGCGCGGATGCCGCCGCACTGCGCACGCTCGTCGAAGCAGGCAAAGCCCCTTCCGAACCTGAATGATTCAACGATGATGATGAAACGCATGTTGGCGCTCGCAGTGGTCGCAGCCGCCGCTGTCGCCGGCGGGATTACCGCCGGCCATTGGTTCCGCGACAATGCCGACGACGGCGTCGCCGTCGCCTCGCCCGCCGCAGCGGGCAGCCCGGTCGACCAGTTGTGGGCAGCGGCGCTGACGGGTGTCGACGGCAAGCCGGCCACGCTGGCTGCCTTCAAGGGCCAGAAGGTCGTCGTCAATTTCTGGGCGTCATGGTGCGGCCCGTGCGTCGAAGAGATGCCCGAACTCGTCGCGCTGTCGCATCAGTACAAACAGAAAGGCATCCGTTTCATCGGGATCGGCGTCGATTCCGAGCAGAACGTGAAGAACTTTCTGCAGAAAGTGAAGGTCGACTATCCGGTTTTCATCAGCGGTTATGCGGGCGCCGATCTGGCCCGTAATTTCGGAAACACCGCTGGCGCGTTGCCGTTTACGGTCGTCATCGACGAAACCGGCAAGATTCGCGAGACAAAATTGGGACAAATCCAGCCGTCCGAGCTGAAAAAGACGCTCGACGCGCTGTAAGCTGCCCGAACGCCGGCCCGCACGTTCGCAGCAATTTGTCCGTCGATCGCCGCAATTTCGCGTGAATTCGCCGATACTTTGCATCCGCACCGGTAATTCTTGCAGGTCCGACGAACTCGGCCGTTCGGCAAAACTAGACAAATTTCTCTAAATAGCGCTAAAGTTCGCGCAATTCCGCAGAAATAGAAGCGACCATGACACGATTGCTGGTGCTGCACGGCCCCAACCTGAACCTTCTCGGCACCCGGGAACCGGAGGTGTACGGCCGCGTCACGCTGACACAGATCGATCAGGCGCTTGCCGCGCGTGCCCGGGAAGCCGGCGCCGAACTGTCGTCGTTCCAGAGCAACCATGAAGGCGCGCTGGTCGACCGCATCCAGGCCGCGCGGGAGGAACAGACCGATTTCATCCTGATCAATCCGGCCGCGTATACGCACACGAGCGTCGCGATCCGGGACGCGATCGCCGGCGTTGGCATCCCGTTCGTCGAGGTTCACTTGTCGAACGTGCATCGCCGCGAAGCGTTCAGGCACCACTCCTACTTTTCCGACCAGGCCGAAGGCGTGATCTGCGGGCTCGGCTGGAAAGGTTATCTGTACGCGCTCGAGTACGCGCTGGACAAGCTGCAAGGCACGTCGCGCGGCTGATTTCGCGATCTAGATTCAGCGCCGGCCCCTAACCGGCGCTTTCACGTATTGAAAGGGGAATTCCCGATGGATCTTCGTAAGCTGAAAACTCTGATCGACCTCGTTTCCGAATCCGGCATCTCCGAGCTGGAAGTGACGGAAGGCGAAGGCAAGGTGCGCATCGTCAAGAACGCACCGCCGGTCTACGTACAGCCGACGGCTGGGTATGCCCCGCAATTCAGCGCGCCCGCTCCGTCGGCCGCGCTGCCGACGGACGGTGCCGCTGCGCCGGCAGCCGGCGCCGCAGCCGCGCCGGCCGTCCCGCAGGGCCACGTCGTGACGTCGCCGATGGTCGGCACGTTCTATCGCGCGCCGTCGCCGGGCGCGGATCCGTTCGTCCAGGTCGGCGACACGGTCAAGGAAGGCCAGACGATCTGCATCATCGAAGCGATGAAGCTGCTCAACGAGATCGAGTCCGACAAAGCCGGCGTGATCAAGGAAATCCTCGTCGAGAACGGCCAGGCCGTCGAATACGGCCAGCCGCTTTTCGTGATCGGCTAAGTCCGCCGCGCGGCTAAGCCAGCCGCGCGCCGCCGATGCTCGCCAGGCGCCGTTCGCGCGCCCCTCGAAGAGACGAATACTCGCTATGTTTGAAAAAATCCTCATTGCCAATCGCGGTGAAATCGCGCTGCGCATCCAGCGCGCGTGCCGCGAGCTCGGCGTCAAGACGGTGGTCGTCTACTCGGAAGCCGACAAGGAAGCCAAGTACGTACGCCTCGCGGACGAAGCCGTCTGTATCGGCCCGGCCCCGTCGAACCTGAGCTACCTGAACATGCCGGCGCTGATCAGCGCCGCGGAAGTCACCGACGCCGAGGCGATCCACCCCGGCTACGGCTTCCTGTCGGAGAACGCCGATTTCGCGGAACGCGTCGAGCAGTCGGGCTTCACGTTCATCGGCCCGCGCCCGGAAACGATCCGCATGATGGGTGACAAGGTCACCGCGAAGCAGACGATGATCAAGACCGGCGTGCCGTGCGTGCCGGGCTCGGAAGGCGCGTTGCCGGACGATCCGAAGGAGATCGTCAAGATTGCGCGCACGATCGGCTACCCGGTCATCATCAAGGCGGCGGGCGGCGGCGGCGGGCGCGGGATGCGCGTCGTGCACACCGAGGCCGCGCTCGTCAACGCGGTCAACATGACCCGCGAGGAAGCCGGCCGCGCGTTCGGCAACCCGCAGGTGTACATGGAGAAGTTCCTCGAGAACCCGCGCCACATCGAGATCCAGGTGCTGTCCGACGCGTACAAGAACGCGATCTGGCTCGGCGAGCGCGACTGCTCGATGCAGCGCCGCCACCAGAAGGTGATCGAGGAAGCGCCGGCACCCGGCATTCCGCGCCGCCTGATCGACCGCATCGGCGACCGCTGCGCGGACGCGTGCAAGAAGATGGGCTACCTCGGCGCGGGCACGTTCGAATTCCTGTACGAAAACGGCGAGTTCTACTTCATCGAAATGAACACGCGCGTGCAGGTCGAGCACCCGGTGTCGGAACTGATCACGGGCGTCGACATCGTGCAGGAACAGATCCGCATCGCGGCCGGCGAGAAGCTCGCGCTGCGCCAGCGCGACATCCAGTTCCGCGGACATGCGATCGAATGCCGGATCAACGCGGAAGATCCGTTCAAGTTCACGCCGTCGCCGGGCCGGATCACGTCGTGGCATACGCCGGGCGGCCCCGGCGTGCGCGTCGATTCGCATGCCTACAATGGCTATTTCGTGCCGCCGAACTATGATTCGATGATCGGCAAGCTGATCACCTACGGCGCGACCCGCGAGCAGGCGATCAGCCGGATGCGCATCGCGCTGTCGGAAATGGTCGTCGAAGGCATCCAGACCAACATCCCGCTGCACCGCGAGCTGATGATCGACTCGAAGTTCGTCGAAGGCGGCACCAGCATCCACTACCTCGAAAACCGGCTCGCACAGAAGCAGCAGGTCGCACCGGAAGAAGCGTAAGCATGAGCTATCGCGAACTCGTCGTCGAACTGGCCCGTGAGCACGCGGAGGCATTGTCCGACGCGCTGCTCGACCTCGGCGCGCTGTCGGTGTCCGTCGAGGACGCCGACGCCGACACGCCCGACGAACAGCCGCTCTTCGGCGAGCCCGGCCTCGTGCCCGACCGCACCGCGTGGCAGCACTCGCGCGTGGTCGCACTGCTGTCGCCCGACCACGATCCGGCCGTGCTGCTCGCGGCGGCCGCGAACGAGATCGGCCTCGCCGGGACGCCGAAATTCGACGTCCGCGAAGTCGAGGAACAGGACTGGGTGCGGCTCACGCAATCGCAGTTCGAGCCGATCCCGATCGGCGAGCGGATCTGGGTCGTGCCGTCGTGGCACGACGCGCCCGATCTCGACGCGCTCGTACTCGAACTCGACCCCGGCCTCGCGTTCGGCACCGGTAGCCACCCGACCACGCGCCTTTGCATGGAATGGCTCGAACAATCGGTGAAGCCCGGCCAGTCGGTGCTCGACTACGGCTGCGGCTCCGGCATTCTCGCGATCCTCGCGAAGAAATGCGGGGCGAACCCCGTCATCGGCATCGACATCGATCCGCAGGCGGTCGAATCGGCACGGCAGAACAGCGAACGCAACCGCGCGGAAGTCACGTACGGGCTGCCCGATGCATGCCCGGACGGCGAATTCGACATCGTCGTCGCGAACATCCTGTCGAACCCGCTGAAGCTGATGGCGTCGATGCTCGCGTCGAAGGTCAAACCGGGCGGGCGCATCGCGCTGTCGGGCGTGCTCGCGCGCCAGGCGGACGAAGTCGCGGCCGTCTATGCGCGCTACATCGACATCTCGGTCTGGCGCGAACACGAAGGTTGGGTATGCCTTGCCGGAACCCGGCGGGAAAGCCATTAGAATAGCGCTGTCCTTTACTCTGGCCAGCAGGCCGCCCGGCTCGACATGCTTCTTGCGACGCGCTGCCCCCATTGCGAAACCGTCTTCCGGCTGCAGCAGGAACAGCTCTCGCTGCATGAAGGGCTCGTGCGCTGCGGGCATTGCCACGAAGTCTTCAACGCGTCGGAATCGCTCGTTCCCGAGCACGCGCAGCAGCCCGAACCGGCATTGACCGAAACGGCTGCCGCGCCGGAGAACGGCGACGCGCACCACCAGGCCGCGCCCGCGCGGCTGTTCGCCGCCGACGCGCCGGCCGGGTTGCCGTCCGACACCGATTACAAGCCGGAAGGCTGGGACATGTGGGCGCCATGGCTCGACGCCGGCGTCGATCCGTCGCTGCAGCACAACGTGCAGACCGTGCGCACTGCGCCGCTGGTGCCGCTCGCGCTCCCGTCCACCGAAGCCGGCATCGTTCACCTGTCGGGTACGCCCGCGCCGTTCCCGTCCCCGACCGAGCTCGATGCATCCGCCGACGCCGCACAACCGGCCGAACCGCATTCGACGCAGACGGAACAGGAAATCGAAGCATCGCCGGCGCCCGTCGTGTCCCCCGTCGAACGCGACCCGCATGAGCCCCGCTTCGTCGCCCACATTCCGTCGGAAGCAGAAACCGCTACCGACGACACCGAACCCGTGGGCAACGCGCACTTCGCCGTACCGGACGACGAGCGCGCGCCGCGCGAACCGCGTTTTGCGTTCGCTCCGGCGCCGGCCGTCACCGCACCCGAAACCGGATCCGAACCTGACGCCGCCGCCCGGCACGACAAAACACCGGCCGCGGTCACCGCCGCGCCGTTCCCCGCCGCGCCGACCGACGACGATCGCCCGCCCTTCGCCGTCACGCGCGAGACGCGCGCGCCGCAGCGGCGGGGGGTGCTCGGCGGCTTTTTCGGCGGCCTCGTCGCCGCGGTACTGGCCTTCCTGCTCGTCGCGCAACTCGCATGGTGGCAGCGCGAGACGCTGATGATCTACTGGCCCGTCACGCAGGGCTGGTTCCGTCAGGCCTGCGCGCCGCTCGGCTGCACGGTCGCGCCGCCGCGCGCGATCGACGGCCTGCGGCTCGACGCGACCGACCTGCGCCAGCTCGACGGCCCGCGCGTGCTCGAGCTGAAAGTGCCGCTGACGAACCGCTACCGCGTCGCGCTCGCGTACCCGTCGCTCGAACTGACGCTGCTCGACGACACCAATCACGTGACCGTGCGCCGCGTGCTCGCGCCGCGCGACTACGTGCGCCCGGGTACGCCGATCGACGCCGGGCTGCCGCCCGGCAAGACGCAGACGATGATCGTCCGCGTCGAAACGAACGGCACGCCCGCCTCGAATTTCCGCGTCCAGATCTTCTATCCGTGACGCGCCGCGGCGCGCGCCTGCGCGCCCGTCTCAACCCGCGCGCCCGAGCGGCGCGCTATTTCGGAGCACGAACATGAGCAAAGTTACGCTGGGTGGCAACCCGATCGATCTCGCCGGCACGTTCCCGGCCGTCGGCGCCCAAGCCGCCGATTTCAAGCTGGTCGGCAAGGACCTCGCCGACCTGTCGCTCGCCAGCTTCGCCGGCAAGCGCAAGGTGCTGAACATCGTGCCGAGCCTCGACACGCCGACCTGCGCGACGTCGACCCGCAAGTTCAACGAAGCCGCGTCGTCGCTCGACAACACGGTCGTGGTCGTCGTGTCCGCCGACCTGCCGTTCGCCGCCACGCGCTTCTGCACGACCGAAGGCCTCGCGAACGTCGTGACGGCTTCGACGTTCCGCACCGGCCGCGCGTTCGCGAACGCATACGGCGTCGACGTGACGAGCGGCCCGCTGAACGGCCTGACCGCACGTGCCGTCGTCGTGCTCGACGCGCAGGACAAGGTGATCCACGCGGAACTCGTCGGCGAGATCAAGGACGAGCCGAACTACGACGCCGCGCTCGCCGCACTGAAGTAAGCTTTCCCCCCGCTGTCCCCTGCCGCGCCGCGCCCTTCGCGCGGCGCTGTCGCGCAGGGCCTTTCATTTCTACAGGAACGCACACCTTGGCTACGCTGATTTGCGGCTCGATCGCCTACGACTCCATCATGACCTTCGAAGGGCGGTTCCGCGAGCACATCCTGCCCGACCAGGTGCACCTCATCAACCTGAGCTTCCTCGTGCCGACGATGCGCCGCGAATTCGGCGGCTGCGCGGGCAACATCGCGTACGCGCTGCACCTGCTCGGCGGCGATGCGCGCATGATGGGGACGATGGGCGCGCTCGACGCGCAGCCGTATCTCGACCGGTTCGATCAGCTCGGCCTGCGCTGCGATCACGTTCGCGTGTTGCCCGACACGTACACGGCGCAAGCGATGATCACGACCGATCTCGACAACAACCAGATCACTGCGTTCCACCCCGGCGCGATGATGCAGTCGCACCTGAACCACGCGGGCGACGCGCCGGACATCAAGCTCGCGATCGTCGGCCCCGACGGCTTCGACGGGATGGTGCAGCACGTGGAAGAGCTCGCCAAGGCCGGTGTGCCGTTCGTGTTCGATCCGGGCCAGGGCCTGCCGCTGTTCGACGGCGCGACGCTGCGCCGCAGCATTGAACTTGCGACCTATGTCGCGGTCAACGACTACGAGGCCAAGCTGGTGAGCGACAAAACGGGATGGTCCGAAGACGAAATCGCCAGCCGGGTCGACGCCCTCGTCATTACGCGTGGCGAGCACGGCGCGACCATCCGCCACAAGCAGGGCACGGATCAGATTCCGGTTGTGCCGGCCGAGCGTGTCGTCGATCCGACCGGCTGCGGCGATGCCTTCCGGGGCGGCCTGCTGTTCGGTATCGAGAACGGCCTCGACTGGGCAACCACGGGCCGCCTCGCGAGCCTGATGGGTTCGATCAAGATCGCTCACCAGGGGCCCCAGACTTACGTACTGACGCGCGCCGAAATCGACGCGCGCTTCGAGGCTGCATTCGGTTACAGTCTCAAATGAATATTGTGGGAGAGCCAAAATGTTGACGAAAAAAAACCTCACGCTCGCGGCCATGCTGACTGCCACGCTGACCCTCGCCGGCTGCTTCACGGCACCCGGTTCGGCAGATGTCTATAGCGTCGGCCAGGCGCAGCGCGAACAGACGGTCCGCATGGGCACGGTCGAAAGCGTCCGCGCGGTGCGCATCCAGTCCGACGGCGGCGGCAGCGCGATCGGCACGCTCGGCGGCGGCGCACTCGGCGCGGTCGCAGGCAGCGCGATCGGCGGCGGCAAGGGATCGATCCTGACGGCAATCGCCGGCGGCCTCGTCGGTGCGGTCGCGGGCAACGCGGTCGGCGAAAACCTCAGCACGGCGAACGGTGTCGAAATCACCGTGCGCCTCGACAACGGCGACCTGCGCTCGATCACGCAGGCAGCAAACGGCGAAGCGTTCCGCACCGGCGAGCGTGTGCGGCTGCTGTCGAGCGGCGGCGTCACGCGCGTCACGCACTAACCGGGTACCTCAGCATGCGGCGCAAGCCGCAGTCGAACGCATGTGCGAAGCTGCACATGCGTTTTTTTTCGTCCGTCCTCGCCGCGGCCGGTACATGGGCGAATACGGACGAAAAAAATCCCGCCACCTGAGCCAGATGGCGGGACTGATTGAGTAGCGCTACTCAACCCACGGACACCACGTGAGTGCCCGGGTGATGCTGGTCAGCCGCGATTACGGACGGCTGCCGGTCGGGAACGGCCATGCCGCTGCCGGGTTGAGCGCGGTCTTCACGCCCGATGCCGGCGCGACCGATGCGGTCGACGCGGTCGTTGCCGGTGCAGCCTTCTTCACGACGGCCTTCTTCGGAGCAGCAGCCTTCTTCGCCGGCGCGGCAGCCTTCTTCGCAGGGGCAGCCTTCTTGGCGGGCGCAGCCTTCTTCGCAGCGGCCTTCTTCGCAGGCGCAGCCTTCTTGGCAGCAGCCTTCTTCGCAGGCGCAGCCTTCTTGGCAGCAGCCTTCTTGGCCGGCGCGGCCTTCTTCGCAGCAACCTTCTTCACTGCGACTTTCTTCGCTGCAACCTTCTTCGCAGCAGCCTTCTTGGCCGGCGCTGCCTTCTTCGCAGCAACCTTCTTCACTGCGACTTTCTTCGCTGCGACCTTCTTGGCTGCAACCTTCTTCGTTGCGACCTTCTTTGCCGCGACCTTCTTCGCAGCG
This sequence comes from Burkholderia sp. MS455, assembly GCF_016899445.1. Classification (NCBI taxonomy): domain Bacteria; kingdom Pseudomonadati; phylum Pseudomonadota; class Betaproteobacteria; order Burkholderiales; family Burkholderiaceae; genus Burkholderia; species Burkholderia sp. MS455. The sequence continues at coordinate 594,491 of NZ_CP041779.1, read as the reverse complement.
GCCTTCTTCGCCGGTGCTGCCTTCTTCGCGGCAACCTTCTTCACCGCGACCTTCTTCGCAGCAACCTTCTTCACTGCGGCGGCCTTCTTCGCCGGAGCAGCGGCCTTCTTCGCGACGGTCTTCTTGGCAGCAACTTTCTTAGCAGCCGGTTTTTTCTTGGCGGTAGCCATGTTGTTCTCCTTCAGGTTCAGATGAGAGTCAGTTCAAACTACACCCTTCGTCAAAACCCGCTTCCCGCGGACGCTGTTCAGGACGTGCGCTTCGAAGCGGGCTATTCATCGGCGTACGCGGATACCGCGCGCTTACGCTAATGAATACGGTATGGCGCGCGTGACCACCCGGCCTCGCGCGCCAAATCAAGTCGGTAGCCGGCGCGCCTCGCGCCGCTACCCCTAATCGCTTGATCAAGCGGACCGCCACACGGCCGTCCGCTTTATCCGGAGGGAAGTTTGCCCATCCCACTGAAGGGTTCGCAAAGTGCCGGTCGTGTCGTTGGGCCGCTAAGGCACCGGGCATGCTTTGCATCAGGCGTTCTTGCTCCTAAACCTTGGGCCGGGGCCGAGAGGCCGCCGGCTGCTCCATCATGTAACGGGTTCGCTGCTGCGGGTCATTCCCAGGACAGCGCGCCCCCCGTCTGATACTCGATCACACGCGTCTCGAAGAAGTTGCGCTCCTTCTTCAGGTCGATCATCTCGCTCATCCACGGGAACGGGTTTTCCTCGTTCGGGTACAGCGGATCGAGGCCGATCTGCTGGCAACGGCGGTTGCTGATGAAGCGCAGATAGCTCTTGAACATCGACGCGTTCAAACCCAGCACGCCGCGCGGCATCGTGTCCTCGGCGTAGCGGTATTCGAGTTCGACAGCCTGCTTGAACAGCTCGCGAATCTCCGCGCGGAATTCCGCGGTCCAGAGATGCGGGTTCTCGAGCTTGATCTGGTTGATCAGGTCGATGCCGAAGTTGCAGTGCATCGACTCGTCGCGCAGGATGTACTGATATTGCTCTGCAGCACCCGTCATCTTGTTCTGGCGGCCGAGTGCGAGGATCTGCGTGAACCCGACATAGAAGAACAGGCCTTCCATGATGCAGGCGAACACGATCAGCGACTTCAGCAGCTTCTGATCCGCTTCGAGCGTGCCGGTCTTGAAGGCCGGGTCCGTCAGCGTGTGGATGAACGGGATCAGGAATTCGTCCTTCGCGCGGATCGACGCGACCTCGTGGTACGCGTTGAAGATCTCGCCTTCGTCGAGACCGAGCGATTCGACAATATATTGATACGCGTGCGTGTGGATCGCCTCTTCGAACGCCTGGCGCAGCAGGAACTGCCGACACTCGGGCGCCGTGATGTGGCGGTACGTGCCGAGCACGATGTTGTTCGCCGCGAGCGAATCGGCCGTCACGAAGAAGCCAAGGTTGCGCTTCACGATGCGGCGCTCATCCTCGGTCAGACCGTTCGGGTCCTTCCACAGAGCGATGTCGCGGGACATGTTGATTTCCTGCGGCATCCAGTGGTTCGCGCAACCGGCCAGATACTTTTCCCACGCCCACTTGTACTTGAACGGCACCAGCTGATTGACGTCAGTCTGGCCGTTGATGATGCGCTTGTCGGCGACATTGACCCGCGCTTCCGAACCGCCGGCGGGAACAGCCGATGCTTGCGGCGGCACCGCAAGATCGCCTTCGAAAATGTCACGGACCTGATGGGCGGCAGGCGACGCAGCCTGCATTCCGACAGCCACTCCTGCGGGGGCGCGCATCGCATTGTGCTGCGCTCCGCTCGCGGGAGTTACGGCAGTCTTCTCGTCATCCCAGTTGAGCATAAATTCTCACCATCAATTTAGAACGGTTTGTACCATCTTTTCCTGAGCGATAAAAGGGTTCGCTCACGAAAAATCCTTTTTTCGATTCGCGTTGCGACCTCGATACAACACTTTGAGCAACGCATCGTCGTTCATGCAGAGCGCGACGTGTGTCGCGCGTGTATCGCGAGGTGCGCTCGACGCATCGAACGCTGATCGAAACGCGACGTCGTCGGGGATGTTTCGATCGCTTGTCGCTGCCTGCAACGCTGGTGCCGCGTTACAGATTCCTTATCATTTTTTTAGTTGAGAGCGGCGCACACTTCAACCTCGATCGGTCGTCGTGCGCGCCGCACGGCACATCTTCAGGTCAGGCGCGCTGCGTTACTGGCACGCTTCGCATTCGTCGAAGCCCGGATCGCCCGGACGCATCGTGCACACCGGACCGTCGGCCTCGACCGGCGCGAGTGCCGCCGCTGCGCCGATCGCGCCCGACGACGCATCGCCGCCTGCCGCACCGAAGCCGCCTGCCGCGCCTTGCGCGCCGCCGCTGCTCGAACCACCGCCGCTCGCACCACCCGTCGGCACCGCGTTCAGCGCGCCGTGTGCGACCGTCGACTTCTCGACGTGCGTCGCCGCCATCGTGCGGAGGTAGTAGGTCGTCTTCAGGCCGCGCAGCCAGGCGAGCTTGTAGACCTCGTCGAGCTTCTTGCCCGACGCGCCGCCCATGTAGATGTTCAGCGACTGCGCCTGGTCGATCCACTTCTGGCGACGCGATGCGGCTTCGACCAGCCACGTCGGATCGACTTCGAACGCGGTCGCGTAGATCGCGCGCAGGTCGGCCGGGATGCGGTCGATGCGCGACAGCATGCCGTCGAAGTACTTCAGGTCGGCGACCATCACTTCGTCCCACAGGCCGCGTTCCTTCAGGTCGCGAACGAGGAACTCGTTCACCACCGTGAACTCGCCCGACAGGTTCGACTTCACGTACAGGTTCTGGAAGGTCGGCTCGATGCACGCCGACACGCCGATGATGTTCGAGATCGTCGCCGTCGGCGCGATCGCGACGCAGTTCGAGTTGCGCATGCCGTGCGCGGCGATCCGCGAACGCAGCGTCGTCCAGTCGAGCGACTCGGACGTGTCGACCTCGACGTAGCCGCCGCGCGCTTCCGTCAGCAGCTTCAGCGTGTCCTGCGGGAGGATGCCGCGATCCCACAGCGAGCCGCGGTAGCTCGAGTAGCGGCCGCGCTCTTCGGCCAGCTCGGTCGACGCGTAGTACGCGTAGTAGCAGACCGCTTCCATCGAGCGATCGGCGAACTCGACCGCCGCTTCCGACGCGTACGGCGTGCGCAGCAGGTGCAGGCAGTCCTGGAAGCCCATGATGCCCATGCCGACCGGGCGGTGCTTCAGGTTCGAGTTACGCGCCTTCGGCACCGCGTAGTAGTTGATGTCGATCACGTTGTCGAGCATGCGCATCGCGACGCTGATCGTGCGCTTGAGCTTGTCGTGGTCGAGCGCGTAGCTGCCGTCGGCCTGCTTCACCAGGTGCGCGAGCAGGTTCACGGAGCCGAGGTTGCACACCGCGATTTCGGTGTCGCTCGTGTTCAGCGTGATTTCCGTGCACAGGTTCGACGAGTGGACGACGCCGACGTGCTGCTGCGGCGAGCGGATGTTGCACGGATCCTTGAACGTGATCCACGGGTGGCCCGTCTCGAACAGCATGCCGAGCATCTTGCGCCAGAGCTGCTGCGCCGGGATCTTCTTGAACAGCTTGATCTCGCCGCGCGCGACCTTCTCTTCGTAAGCCGTGTAAGCCTTCTCGAAATCGGCGCCGAACTTGTCGTGCAGGTCCGGGCAGGTCGACGGCGAGAACAGCGTCCAGTCGGCGCCTTCCATCACGCGCTTCATGAACAGGTCGGGAATCCAGTTCGCCGTGTTCATGTCGTGCGTACGGCGGCGATCGTCGCCCGTGTTCTTGCGCAGCTCGAGGAATTCCTCGATGTCGAGGTGCCAGGATTCGAGGTACGCGCAGACCGCGCCCTTGCGCTTGCCGCCCTGGTTGACCGCGACGGCCGTGTCATTCACGACCTTCAGGAACGGGACCACGCCTTGCGACTTGCCGTTCGTGCCCTTGATATGCGAGCCGAGTGCGCGCACGCGCGTCCAGTCGTTGCCGAGACCGCCGGCGAACTTCGACAGCAGCGCGTTTTCCTTCAGCGCTTCATAGATGCCGTCGAGATCGTCCGCGACCGTCGTCAGGTAGCACGACGACAGTTGCGAGCGGTGCGTGCCCGAGTTGAACAGCGTCGGCGTCGAGCTCATGAAGTCGAAGCTCGACAGCACGTTGTAGAACTCGATCGCGCGCGTTTCGCGGTCGATCTCGTTCAGCGACAAACCCATCGCGACGCGCATGAAGAATGCCTGCGGCATTTCGATGCGGGTGCCGTCGACGTGCAGGAAGTAGCGGTCGTACAGCGTCTGCAGGCCGAGGTAGCCGAACTGCAGGTCGCGGTTCGCGTCGAGCGCTTCACCGAGGCGCTTCAGGTCGAACTGCAGCAGCTTGTCGTCGAGCAGGCCGGCGTCGACGCCGCGCTTCAGGAACTGCGGGAAGTACTCCGCGTAACGGGTCGACATCTCCGCCTGCAGGACTTCCTCGCCGAGGATCTCGCGGCGGATCGTGTGCAGCAGGATGCGGGCCGTGACCTGGCTGTATGCCGGGTCCTTCTCGATCATCGTGCGCGCAGCGAGGATCGCCGAGTCGTAGACCTGGCTCATCGGCACGCCGTCGTACAGGTTCTTCACCGTCTCCGCGACGATCGGCTCAGGGTTAACCGCAGCGCCGAGGCCATCGCACGACGACACGATCAGCGCGCGCAGCGCGTTCATGTCGAGCGGACGCGAGACGCCGTTGTCGACGACGTTGATGCCGGTGCTCGACTCGCCGCCTGCCGCCGCTGCTTCCTCGCCCGCATGCTGGCGCTCGAGGTGACGCTTCTCGCGATACAGCACGTACGCACGCGCGACGTTGTGCTCGCCGCCGCGCATCAGCGCGAGTTCGACCTGGTCCTGGATGTCTTCGATATGGAACGTACCGCCGTTCGGGCGGCTGCGCACGAGCGCGCGCACGACGTTGTGCGTCAGCTGTTCGACCTGCTCGCGCACGCGCGCCGATGCCGCGCCCTGCCCGCCGTTGACGGCCAGGAAAGCCTTGGTCACCGCGATCGCGATCTTCGAAGGCTCGAACGACACCACGCTGCCGTTGCGACGGATCACCTTGTAGTCGGCGAACGTGGCTTGCGGCGCGAGCGCTTGCGCGCCCTGTTCGGTCCCGCCGAGCGGACGGCTCGAGGCGCTCTCGTACTGGGACGTCGCGTTGTCGGTGGTTTGCATGTGCAAAGCTCCTGGTGTTGGATGGTGCGGAGAGAACCGCGGATTAAAACGAACGCTGCGCAATGCGGTGCGCGAGCGGTAAGAGGCGAGCGATGCGTCGGGGAAGCCGGTTCGGTCGATGCGCGACAACCGAGCCGGTCGTGTGCTTCGTCATGTGTACCCCGCCCCGTCGAAATTCGCTGCGCTGATCGCGACGCTCTGACCGCCCGGCCTGACGCGCCGCCCTGAGAACCCTGTCCGCCGGCGTTGCCCGCCGGCCGGTGCCGCTCGGGTTTCCCCTGCGACACACACTATATCTAGTACAGAACTGCTCAACTGGCACCAAGTATAGTGGACATTCGGACGACGTCCAAACGGATAATTTGCGATAGAGGTCTTGACATCGCTCGCGCGCCGACACGACAAGGCATTGGTCGGAGAAAAAACTTTCTCCGGTCAAAAAACCCCGCGATCAGTGCTGACGGAAAGGAAAGTATTCGGCGGAAAAACCGGCATCGCTCGCGAAGCGTTGCCAATCGAAATGCGGGCCCGGGTCGGTCTTGCGGCCCGGCGCGACGTCCGAGTGCCCCGCGAATGCGTCGACCGGATAACGTGCGGCGAGCGCGCGCGAGAGCGCGGCGAGCATCGCGTACTGCGCGTCGTCGAACGGCACGTCGTCCGCGCCTTCGAGCTCGATGCCGATCGAGAAATCGTTGCAGCGCGCCCGGCCGAAGAACTCGGACGAGCCCGCGTGCCACGCGCGCTCGTCGCACGACACGAACTGCACGAGCTCGCCGCCGCGGCGGATCAGGAAGTGCGCGGACACGCGCACGCCGCGCAGGTGGCTCTGGTAATAGGGGTGCGCATCGCAGTCGAGGCGATTCAGGAACAGCGCCTCGATCGCGTCGCCGCCGAATTCGCCGGGCGGCAGGCTGATGTTGTGGACGACCACGAGCGTCGGCACCGCACCCGCGGGCCGCGCCTCGAAGTTCGGCGACGGCGCATGGCGCGCTTCGCGCACCCAGCCGTTCGCGTCGACCGACAACGGCGGCCTGTCGCTCATCGTGCGTCGTGACCGCTCGCGCGCGCGGCGTGGCGCTGTGCGTGCTCGGCGCTGCAGAAGTATTCGCCGCCCGCGGCGACGGCGTCGCCCTTCGGCGCATGCACGCCGCATTCGGCGCAGCGCACCATCGGCTCGGGCAGCGACCGCGTGTCGCCGTTCGGGCGCGCGGCGCCGGCACCCGGCGCGCCGCCGTCACCCGCGCCGCGGCCGGTGCGTGCCTGCGCGTGCTCCTGGGCCTGGCGCAGCTTGCGCGCGAGCCACGAACCGGCGAAGAAGAGAAGAATCAGGAGAAGAATCTGTCGCATCGTAAGCCTGCGGTCAAACCACGGAACGGTGCAGCAGCACCTCGAAAACGAACCGGCTGCCGACATACGCGAGCAGCAGCGCGGCGAACGACACGAGCACCCAGCGCGCGGCGCCGCGCCCGCGCCAGCCCGACGTCTTGCGGGCGACCAGCAGGCCGCCGAACATCAGCCACGACAGGATCGCGAACACGGTCTTGTGGTCGAGCCGCAGCGCGCGCGCGTCGACCTGCTCGCTGAACAGGATGCCCGACGCGAGCGTCAGTGTGAGCAGCACGAAGCCGGCGCCGATCAGGCGGAACAGCAGCTTCTCGAGCGTGAGCAGCGGCGGCAGCGTTTCGAGCCAGCTCGCGATCCAGCCCGTCGAGCCGTCGCGCCCGCCGTTGCGCAGCGACTGCAGGCGCCGCTCGACCATCAGCATCAGGATCGCGTGCAGCGCCGCGATCGCGAACAGGCCGTACGCGATGTTCGCGATCAGGAAGTGCAGCTTGAACAACGGCGCTGCGGCATAAGGAAGCACCCGCACGCCGCCGAACACCAGCGGCAGCAGCGACGCGCCGCACGCGAGCGGCAGCACCAGCAGGCGCAGGCTGTCGAGCGGGAAGAAAAAGCTCTCGATCCAGTAGATGCCGGCGCCGAGCCAGAACATCGCGGACAGCGCGAACGCGAAGCCGAACACCATCGCGTCGTTCGGAAAAATCGTCATGTGGAGCAGCACGCCGTGCGCGACGAGCGCGGCGAACAGCAGCGCGCGGCCGGCCCCGCTCATCCCGGACGCGGCGGACGCGGGAACCGGCACGGCCGGCACGCTCGCGACGAGCGGCGTCGCGCCCTGGCGGTGCGTGCGCCAGCCTGCGACGGCGAGGCCGCCGTACAGGAATGCGGTGAGGGCATACAGTACAATATCCATGTTCGAAGTTTACACTAGGCCCCCTTCCCGCGACGGCTCCCTTTGTTCGGTTCCGCCGCGCCTTCGGGCCCCACTGTCCATCGCTCCCCATGCTCGACAATCTCACTCAACGGATGGCGCGCGTCGTCAAGACGCTGCGCGGCGAGGCCCGGCTCACCGAGGCGAACACGCAGGAGATGCTCCGCGAGGTGCGTCTCGCGCTGCTGGAAGCCGACGTGTCGCTGCCGGTCGTCCGCGAATTCATCGCCAAGGTCAAGGAAAAGGCGCTCGGCGAAGAAGTGATCAGCAGCCTGTCGCCGGGTCAGGCGCTCGTCGGCGTGGTCCAGAAGGAACTGACCGCCGTGATCGGCGGCGACTATGAAGGCAAGGCCGCCGAGCTGAATCTCGCGGTCACGCCGCCCGCCGTGATCCTGATGGCCGGCCTGCAGGGCGCAGGCAAGACCACGACCGTCGGCAAGCTCGCGAAGCTGTTGCGCGAGAAGTACAAGAAGAAGGTGCTGACCGTGTCGTGCGACGTGTATCGCCCGGCCGCCATCATGCAGTTGAAAACGGTGAGCGAACAGGTCGGCGCCGACTTCTTCCCGTCGACGCCGGACCAGAAGCCCGTCGACATCGCGATCGCGGCCGTCGACTGGGCGAAGCGCCACTACCATGACGTGCTGATCGTCGACACGGCCGGCCGCCTCGGCATCGACGAGGCGATGATGCAGGAAATCGCCGCGCTGCACGGCACGCTGAAGCCGGCTGAAACGCTGTTCGTCGTCGACGCGATGCTCGGCCAGGACGCGGTCAACACCGCGAAGGCGTTCAACGACACGCTGCCGCTCACCGGCGTCGTGCTGACCAAGCTCGACGGCGATTCGCGCGGCGGCGCCGCGCTGTCGGTGCGCCACATCACGGGCAAGCCGATCAAGTTCGTCGGTGTCGCCGAAAAACTCGACGGCCTCGAGGTGTTCCACCCCGACCGGATGGCGAACCGGATCCTCGGCATGGGCGACATCCTCGCGCTCGTCGAGGAAGCGCAGCGCGGCGTCGACGTGCAGGCCGCGCAGAAGCTCGCCGACAAGGTCAAGAAAGGCGGCGACTTCGACCTGAACGATTTCCGCGCGCAGATCTCGCAGATGAAGAACATGGGCGGCCTGTCGTCGCTGATGGACAAGCTGCCCGCGCAATTCCAGCAGGCCGCGGCCGGCGCCGACATGGGCCAGGCCGAAAAGCAGATCCGCCGGATGGAAGGGATCATCAGCTCGATGACGCCCGCCGAGCGCGCGAAACCCGAAATCATCAAGGCGACGCGCAAGCGCCGCATTGCGGCCGGCGCGGGCGTGCCGGTGCAGGAAGTCAACCGGATGCTGAACCAGTACGACCAGATGCGTACGATGATGAAGAAGCTGAAGGGCGGCAACATGCAGAAGATGATGCGCGGCCTGAAGGGCATGATGCCCGGCATGCGCTGATTCCGCCCGTCGGCCGGCGCGCGGGTTTTTGCTGTAGCGCGCGCCGTCCGTTCTGCTTCATCCTTATTTGTATACCGACTGCCCGCCACAACACATGAACCGCGAAGAAGCCCTCCACATTTTCGACCACTCCGAAGAGATCGTCTCGGCCGACGCCGTCAATGCGTCGATCGCCCGGATGGCCGACGCGATCCGCGCCGAGATCGGCGATGCGTTCCCGCTCGTTCTCTCGGTGATGGGCGGCGCCGCGGTGTTTACCGGGATGCTGCTGCCGCATCTCGATTTCCCGCTCGAATTCGACTACATCCACCTGACCCGCTACCGCAACACGACGCAGGGCAGCCCGGAGATGCACTGGCGCGTCGCGCCGCGCGAGTCGGTAAAGGACCGGATCGTGCTCGTGCTCGACGACATCCTCGACGAAGGCGAAACGATGGCCGCGATCCGCGACCGCATCCTCGACATGGGCGCTCAGCGTTTCATGTCGGCCGTGCTGTGCGAGAAGACGCTCGCGAAGGCGAAACCGCTGCACCCCGACTTCTGCGGCTTCTCGGTGCCGGACCGCTACGTGTTCGGCTGCGGGATGGATGCGAAGGGCTACTGGCGCAACCTGCCGACGATCCGCGCGCTGACCGCGAACGTCTGATCGCCGCCCTGCCCGCTATATAAAAGAAAGCGGCGCTCCGGTTTCCCGGAGCGCCGCTTTTTTCGTGCGCGCGCCGCCCTACAGCTGGTGCACGAACGCGCGGATGCCGGCCAGCAGCATCTCGACCGAAATCGCGACGAGCACGAGGCCCATCAGCCGCTCGAACGCCGCGACCGTCCGCTCGCCGAGCCACTGCTGGATCCTTTCGGCCAATACCAGCGTGACCGCGCAGACGAGCATCGTGACCGTCAGCGCGCCGACCCACTCGAACATCTTGCCCGGCGCCTGCGACGTCAGCAGCATCACCGTCGCGAGCGCCGACGGCCCGGCGAGTGCCGGAATCGCGAGCGGCACGATGAACGGTTCGCCGCCCGCGCGCGGATCGCTGCCGAGCGCGCCGTCCGGATGCGGGAAGATCATCCGCAGTGCGATCAGGAACAGCACGATCCCGCCGCCGAGCCGCAACGACAGGTCGGTAAGGCTCATCATCCGCAGGAAGCGGTCGCCGACCACCATGAAGAACAGCAGGATCACGAACGCGATCCCCACTTCACGCAGGATCAGCTTCACGCGCCGCTCGCGCGGCACGTCCCGCATCGCCGAAATGAACAGCGGGATGTTGCCGAGCGGATCGGTGATCAGCACGAGGAGCACGGTGGCCGACAGGAACGTGTATTCCATCGTGTCCCCCGGTCGCCGCGCTTAGTGCGCGAGCGCGGCGCGGATCTTCTCCGCGACCGTCGCCGCGGCCGCGTCCGCCGGCAGCAGCGTCGCTTCGGCGTCGCGGCGGCCCTGGTACTCGATCTTGCCGTCCTTCAGGCCGCGCTCGCCGATCACGAGGCGATGCGGCACGCCGATCAGCTCCCAGTCGGCGAACATCACGCCCGGGCGCTCGCCGCGGTCGTCGAGGATCACGTCGATGCCGGCCGCGACGAGTTCCGCGTACAGCTTGTCGGCGGTCTCGCGCACCATTTCGCTGCGGTCATAGCCCATCGGGCACAGCACGACCTCGAACGGCGCGATCGACTCCGGCCAGATGATGCCGCGATCGTCGAAGTTCTGTTCGATCGCCGCGCCGAGAATGCGCGTGACGCCGACGCCGTAGCAGCCCATCAGCATCGGCTGCGGCTTGCCCGACTCGTCGAGGAACGTCGCGCCCAGCGCTTCCGAGTACTTGGTGCCGAGCTGGAACACGTGGCCGACCTCGATGCCGCGGCAGATGTCGATCACGCCCTTGCCGTCCGGCGACGGGTCGCCCTTCTGCACGTTGCGCACGTCGGCGACGTCCGGCTCCGGCAAGTCGCGGCCCCAGTTCACGCCCGCGATGTGATAGTCGACCTCGTTCGCGCCGACGACGAAATCGCTCATGTTCGCGACCGTGCGGTCCGCGATCACCTTCACGGGCTTCTTCGTGCCGACCGGGCCGAGGTAGCCCGGCGGCGTGCCGAACCACTCGACGATTTCCTGCTCGGTCGCGAAGCGGTGATTCTTCAGGCCCGGCAGCTTCGACACCTTGATCTCGTTCAGGTCGTGGTCGCCGCGCAGCATCACGAGCCAGATGGTCGGCTCGGCGCCTTCGTTGTCGGTCGCGAGCACGATCGACTTGATCGTGCGCTCGAGCGGGATGGCCAGCAGTTCGGCGACGGCTTCGCACTTCGCCTTGCCCGGCGTCGCGACCTTTTCCATCGCTTCGGCCGGCGCCGCGCGCTCGGCAATCAGCGGCAGCGCTTCGGCCGCCTCGATGTTCGCCGCGAACTCGGACGTCGGGCAGTAGGCGATCGCGTCCTCGCCGGTGTCGGCGATCACGTGGAACTCGTGCGAGAAGTTGCCGCCGATCGAGCCGCTGTCGGCCGCGACCGCGCGGAATTCGAGGCCGAGGCGCGTGAAGATGCGCACGTACGCGTCGTACATCTTGCGATACGACTCGTTCAGACCGGCCGCATCCTTGTCGAACGAATACGCGTCCTTCATGATGAATTCGCGGCCGCGCATCACGCCGAAGCGCGGACGGATCTCGTCGCGGAACTTCGTCTGGATCTGGTAGAAGTTCACCGGCATCTGCCGGTAGCTCTTGATCTGGTTGCGCGCGATGTCGGTGACGACTTCCTCGTGCGTCGGCCCGATCACGAAATCGTTGTCCTTGCGGTCCTTGAAGCGCAGCAGCTCGGGGCCGTACTGTTCCCAGCGGCCCGATTCCTGCCACAGCTCGGCCGGCTGCACGGCCGGCATCAACAGCTCGATGGCGCCCGCCCGGTTCATTTCCTCGCGCACGATCGCCTCGACCTTGCGAATCGAACGCAGGCCGACCGGCAGGTAGTTATAGATGCCGCCGGCGACGCGGCGGATCATGCCGGCGCGTACCATCAGCTTGTGGCTGACGATCTCTGCGTCGGCGGGTGCTTCTTTCAGGGTGCCGATAAAGAAACGGGAAGCTTTCATGCGGACGGTTCCAAAAACGGCGCCCCCAGGCGGGGCGCCCGAAAAAGTTTCAAGGTGAAAAAGCTGCGCGCGACGAACGACGATGGCGCAGATGACGTAGCAGACTAATCAGGGACAATTCAGCCGGTGCGCCCCGCGCGGATTCGCTCCGTCACGGTGCGCAGCGCCCGTTATCTGTTTATAATCAAAGCAATTTTAAAGGATTCGAAGGTGGTTGTATGCTGGATCGTGAAGGCTTTCGCCCGAACGTCGGCATCATCCTCTTGAACGCGCGCAACGAGGTGTTTTGGGGCAAGCGGCTCCGCGAGCACTCCTGGCAGTTTCCTCAAGGTGGGATCAAGTACGGCGAGACCCCCATGCAGGCGATGTACCGGGAACTGCACGAGGAAACGGGCCTGCATCCGGAACACGTCAAGATAATCGGCCGCACTCGCGACTGGTTGCGTTACGAGGTGCCTGACAAGTTCATCAAACGCGAAGTACGCGGTCATTACCGCGGCCAGAAGCAGATCTGGTTCCTGCTGCGGATGGTTGGACGCGATTGCGACATTTGCTTGCGCGCGACCGATCACCCGGAGTTCGATGCGTGGCGCTGGAACGAGTACTGGGTGCCGCTCGATGCGGTGATCGAGTTCAAGCGGGATGTCTATCAGTTGGCGCTGACGGAACTGTCGCGCTTCCTGCGCCGCCCGGCGCAGCGAGCCGAAAAGCCGCGCGGGCCGCGTCTGTCGCGCTATCCGCGCGTCATCGGCGCACAGGCCCAGCAGACGTTGACGATTGTCGACACATCGGTAGTCTGTTCGGAGATCGAAGTGGAAGCGGGCACGCTCGACGAGATGCCGCCCCACGTGATCGTCGGCAAATGACGAGTCGGACTGCATGACCGGGCGCGACCTTGGTGTCGCGCCCTTTTTTTACGAGGAATGCATATTGAAAGCGATTGCTCTCGCGCTCGCATCGATTGCCGCAGCGGCCGTGCTGGCCGGTTGCGCGAATTCGAAGACGCCGACCAACAAGGATGACAGCGAGTTCGTGTATCTGCTGGACCGCCAGGGCACCTGGAAGGAAAACGCGGTCGACACGCTGCCGCCGCTGCCGCAGACAGGCGACCTGCTGCCGTTCAACGTATCGCAGAACACGCCGCTCAAGTTCTTCGTCGATGCGAAGTCGCTCGCGGTCGGCACCGATGGCGTCGTGCGCTACGCCGTCGTCATCACGAGCCCGGCCGGCGCGCGCAATGTGAACTACGAAGGCATCCGCTGCGACACCTACGAATGGCGGCAGTACGCCGGCCTGAATGCGGAACACGACGGCTGGGACCGCACGGTCGAGAACGACTGGCGGCGCATCGAGAACGGCGAACTGAATGCGTACCACTCGTCGCTCTATCAGGACTACTTCTGCGCGAACAAGATGCCGCAAGGCTCGACCAAACAGATTCTGGAGAACATCCGGTTTCACCGCACCGCGATGAGCCAACTGCGCTGACGGTACGCGGCACGACCCGCCTGCTCCGTCCCGCACCATGCAAAAAGCCCGCATCACGCGGGCTTTTTATTTGGCTACCGGATTCGGAGCGGACAGTCACACCAGCACGAGGTTGTCGCGATGGATCAGTTCAGGCTCCAGCATGTAGCCGAGCACGGTCTCGATCTCGCCGCTCGGCTTGCGCTGAATCAGCTTCGTTTCCGCGCTGCTGTAGTTCGTGAGCCCACGCGCCACTTCGCGCCCGTCGGGGCCGACACACGCGATCACCTCGCCGCGCGCGAACGCCCCCTGCACGCCGGTCACGCCGATCGGCAGCAGGCTCTTGCCGCCGGCCGTCAGTTTCTCGACCGCGCCGGCATCGATCACGACATGGCCGCGCACCTGCAGGTGATCGGCCATCCATTGCTTGCGCGCCGCCATCCGCGCGGTACGTGCGATCAGTTGCGTGCCGATCGCCTCGCCGGCCGCCAGACGCACGAGCACGTCGGACTCCCGACCGCTCGCGATCACGGTGTTCGCGCCGCTGTGCGCCGCACGCTTCGCCGCGAGAATCTTCGTCAGCATCCCGCCGCGGCCGAGGCTCGAGCCCGCACCGCCCGCCATCGCCTCGAGTTCCGGCGCACCGGCATTAGCCTCGGCGACGAGCGTCGCGTTCGGATCCTTGCGCGGATCGGCGGTGAACAGCCCCGACTGGTCGGTCAGGATGATCAGCGCATCGCCTTCGATCAGGTTCGCGACGAGCGCACCGAGCGTGTCGTTGTCGCCGAACTTGATTTCGTCGGTAACGACCGTGTCGTTCTCGTTGATGATCGGTACGACGCCGAGCCGCAGCAGCGTGAGCAGCGTCGAACGCGCATTCAGGTAACGCTCGCGATCCGCCAGGTCGGCGTGCGTGAGCAGGATCTGCGCGGTGCGGATGTCGTGTTCGGTGAAACGGCTCTCATAGACCTGCGCGAGCCCCATCTGGCCAACTGCGGCGGCGGCCTGCAGCTCGTCGATTTCGCGCGGCCGCTTGCTCCAGCCGAGCCGCTGCATCCCTTCGGCAATCGCGCCCGAACTGACGAGCACGACTTCCTTGCCCTGAGCGCGCAGCGCGGCGATCTGGGCGGCCCAGCGGCCGATTGCATCATGATCGAGCCCCTTGCCGTCGTTGGTCACGAGGCTGGAGCCCACCTTCACCACCAATCGCTTCGAATCCGCGATGATCGAACGCATCCTGCACTGTCTCCTGTATCTGATGCCTGCCCGGCCGGGCGCGATTGAACGCCGACGCCGGGCGGCACACCCGGCGCGTTCCGGAACCGCTCAGGCGTCGTCGCCCGGCGTTGCACCGCCGTTCGCGGGCGGCGCATCGCGGAAACGCACGTCCGCCGCGAGATCTTCCGCCTCCGCCGCGCGATGCGCATCCGAATGCTCGGACAGGTAGTCGTAGATCGCGTAGCACAGCGCTTCGCAGCCCTGCCCCGTCAGCGCCGAAATCTCGAACACGGGGCCGTCCCAACCGAAGCGGTCGAGGAAATCCGCGACGCGCGCCTCGCGCTCGTCTTCCGGCACCATGTCGAGCTTGTTGAGCACGAGCCAGCGCGGCTTCTCGTAGAGCGCCTCATCGTACTTGCGCAACTCGCCGACGATCGCGGTCGCTTCCGCGACCGGATCGACGCTTTCGTCGAACGGAGCGAGATCGACAAGATGCAGCAGCACGCCGGTGCGCTGCAGGTGACGCAGGAACTGATGCCCGAGGCCCGCGCCTTCGGCTGCACCCTCGATCAGCCCCGGGATGTCGGCGATCACGAAGCTCTTGCTCGGGCCGACGCGCACCACGCCGAGATTCGGCGCGAGCGTCGTGAACGGGTAGTCGGCGATCTTCGGCCTCGCGTTCGACACCGACGAGATGAACGTCGACTTGCCCGCGTTCGGCATGCCGAGCAGGCCGACATCGGCGAGCACCTTCAGCTCGAGCTTCAGCATGCGCCGCTCGCCGGGCTTGCCGTCCGTCTTCTGACGCGGCGCGCGGTTCGTGCTCGACTTGAAATGCAGGTTGCCGAGGCCGCCGGCGCCACCCTGGGCGAGCATCACCTGCTGGTCATGCTCGGTCAGGTCGGCGATCAGCTCGCCGGTATCCATGTCGCTGATGATCGTGCCGACCGGCATGCGCAGCGTGACGTCGTCGCCGCCCTTGCCGTAGCAATCCGAGCCGCGACCGTTTTCGCCGTTGCGCGCCAGGTGCTTCTTCGCGTAACGGTAGTCGATCAGCGTGTTGATGTTGCGGTCGGCGATCGCGTAGACGCTACCGCCCCGGCCGCCGTCGCCGCCGTCCGGCCCGCCGAACGGGACGAATTTCTCGCGGCGCATCGACGCGCTGCCATCGCCTCCGTCGCCGGCGATGACTTCGATTCGTGCTTCGTCAATGAACTTCATTCGTCACTCCGCCCAGTATTTCCGCTATTGTGCCGCGCGCCGGCGCGCTTGAACAATCTGCCTTTCGGCCGATCGTACGCCGGTTGCACGACGGTCGCCGGAACGCACATGCGCCCGGCGGCCAAATAAAAAAGGCCCCGCGAAGACTGCGGGGCCTTTCGGCTCGAAGCCCGTGGGTGCCTGAACTTAGGCAGCCGCCGGGACGACGATGACCAGATGCTTCTTGTCCGCGCCCTTCGTCGCGAACTTCACGTGACCGTCGACCAGCGCGAACAGGGTGTGATCCTTGCCCATGCCGACGTTCTCGCCTGCGTGCATGCGCGTGCCGCGCTGACGCACGATGATGCCGCCGGCATTGATTGCCTGGCCGCCGTACACCTTCACGCCGAGACGTTTCGACTCGGAGTCGCGGCCGTTCCGGGAAGAGCCGCCTGCCTTTTTGTGTGCCATCTGATTGCTCCTTAACCGAGGCGCTTACGCGTTGATCGCGTCGATGCGCAGCTCAGTGTAGTTCTGGCGGTGGCCGCCGTGCTTTTGGTAGTGCTTCCGGCGACGCATCTTGAAGATGGTGACCTTGGCGTGACGACCGTGCGACACAACGGTGGCCTTGACGGAAGCCCCACTGACCAGCGGCGTACCGAACTTAATCGATTCGCCTTCGCCCACTGCGAGAACCTGGTCGAGCGTGATTTCAGCGTCAATGTCAGCCGGTATCTGTTCTACTTTGAGTTTTTCGCCAACGGCAACCTTGTACTGCTTGCCGCCGGTTTTTATGACCGCGTACATTGAGAACCTCACTCTGGATCCAATTTTTCCGCACACCACGCGCGGAAAACACGTGATTATACATGGGGTTAGCACCGAAGTCAAAACCGATCGACGATTGCCGCGCAGCGGCCTCGGCCGGACGGCCAAAATCGCGGCTCCGGCACGTCCGACAGACCGGGATATCTCGGATTCGACTTATAATCCGCGGCATCACCCAATTCCATCATCATGTCGTCGTCCACCGCCTCCCCCACCCTCAGCGCCGCCCACCTGCTCGCTCCGATCACCAGCGACATGGAGCAGGTGAATCGCGTTATCCGGCAAAGCCTCGCGTCCGACGTGCTGCTGATCAACCAGATCGCCGAGTACATCATCGGCGCGGGCGGCAAGCGGCTGCGTCCGGCGTTGCTGCTGCTCGTCGCCGGCGCGCTCGGCGAGACGTCGCACCAGCGGCACGTGCTGGCCGCCGTCGTCGAGTTCATCCATACCGCCACGCTGCTGCATGACGACGTCGTCGACGAATCCGAGCTGCGCCGCGGCCGCCAGACCGCCAACGCGCTGTTCGGCAACGCGGCGAGCGTGCTGGTAGGCGATTACCTCTATTCGCGCTCGTTCGAAATGATGGTCGGCGTCGGCAAGATGCGCGTGATGGAGATCCTGTCCGAAGCGACGACGATCATTTCCGAAGGCGAGGTGCTGCAGCTCCTCAACATGCATGACGCGGACGTCGACGAAACGCGCTACATGCAGGTGATCCGCTACAAGACGGCCAAGCTGTTCGAGGCGTCGGCGCGCCTGGGCGCGGTGCTCGCCGGCGCCGATGCGCCGACCGAAGCCGCCGCCGCCGAATACGGCCGCCGGATCGGCACCGCGTTCCAGATCATGGACGACTGGCTCGACTACGCGGGCACCGTCGAGGCAATGGGCAAGAACGCCGGCGACGACCTGCGCGAAGGCAAACCGACGCTGCCGCTCATCTATCTGATCGAACGCGGCACGCCGGAACAGTCGGCGCTTGCACGCGAGGCGATCGAACAGGGCGGCACCGATCGCTTCGACACGATTTTCGAAGCGATCACGCGTTCGGGCGCGCTGGATCACACGCTCGAATGCGCACGCCAGGAAGCGCAGGCGGCAGCGGCAGCGATCGCCGCATTCCCCGATTCGATCTATAAGGAGAGCCTGCTCGCGCTGTGCTCGTACTCGACGTCGCGGCAGTCGTAAACACGTCGCGAACCGCGGCGATGCGTTGTCTCGAAAATTTTCTTCAGCAAAGTATTCCCTTTTAGAAAAAACATCGTTATAGTTACGTTCTTGCTTGTGACGACGCAACGATCTTCACGAAGACGGCGAAGTCCGAAGAGCAAAAATCGGGGTGTAGCTTAGCCTGGTAGAGCGCTACGTTCGGGACGTAGAGGCCGGAGGTTCGAATCCTCTCACCCCGACCAGATTTGTAAAAAAACCGTGCACCGCGTGCACGGTTTTTTTTCGTCCGGCCGTTGCGGGCCCATCGTGTCGCGCACGACACATCGCGGTCGCCGGCCTCTGCTATATTCCCTCCATTCCTGTCCTTCACTGCCCTTTCCGACGCGTGGACCAAATTCCCTTATGGGCGCAAATCGGCGCCGTCTTCCTGCTTCTCCTCTGTTCCAGCTTCTTCTCCATTTCCGAGACCGCGATGATGGCGCTCAATCGCCATCGGCTGAAGCATCTCGCCGGCCAGGGCGCACTCGGCGCGAAGACCACCCAGGGGCTTCTCACGCGTACTGACCTGCTGCTCAGCGTGATCCTGATCGGCAACAACCTGTTCAACACGATCATCCCGGTCCTGACGACGTCGCTCGCGCTCCATACGTTCGGCCGCAACAATCTCGCGCTGTCGATCGCGACCGGCATCGTCGCGTTCCTGATCATCGTGTTCGCGGAGATCGCGCCGAAGATCGTCGGCGCGACCTTCCCCGAACGCATCGCCCTGCCCGCGAGCCTCGTGATCGCGCCGCTGATGCGCGTGTTCAAGCCGGTCGTCTGGTTCGTCAACGCGCTCGCGAACGGCGTGCTGTGGGTGCTACGCATCAACACGAAGAAGGGTCGCGACCAGCGGATGTCGGCCGACGAACTGCGGGCCATCGTGCTCGAGTCGAGCAGCTTCATGCCGACCAAGCACCGCAGCATCCTGCTCAACCTGTTCGACCTCGAGAACATCACGGTCGACGACGTGATGGTGCCGCGCCGCCAGATCGAATCGCTCAACTTCTATGCGCCGCTCGACGACGTCCTGCACCAGCTCGAAACCTGCTATCACAACCGGCTTGTCGTCTACGAAGGCGACATCGACAAGGTGCTCGGCGTGCTGCACGTGCGCAAGACGCTGACCGCGCTGCACAACCAGGAGTTCGACCGCGAAACGCTGCGCTCGCTGCTCGCCGAGCCGTACTACGTGCCGTCGGGCACGCCGGTGGTTCAGCAACTCCAGTATTTCCAGGAGACCCGGCAGCGTACCGCGCTCGTCGTCAACGAATACGGCGAGCTCGAAGGGCTCGTCACGCCCGAAGACATCATCGAGGAGCTGATCGGCGAATTCACGACGTCGATGCCGCGCAGCGAACGCGCGGGCGGCTGGGACGAGAACGGCGAATGCATCGTCACGGCCGGCATGCCGCTGCGCGAACTGAACCGCTGGCTGCACCTGAAGCTGCCGACCGACGGGCCAAAGACGCTGAACGGGCTGATTCTCGAAACCCTCGAGGAAATTCCGGAAGACGACGTGTGCCTGAAAATCGGCGACGTGATGCTCGAGGTGATGCGCAGCGACGACCAGGCCGTGCGCACCGTCAAGCTCTTCAAGCCGCGCGGCACGCGCACCGCACGCACCGCATTACGCTAGCCGAACGGCCGACTGCCGGCACCGCCCGCAATGCGCGACCATCTGCAGGTCACGTTCAACAGGCGGCCGACGCGCCGGCTCACATGCATTTCCCTCCTCCCGGGGCGCCGCTGCGCACGCAGCCGCCGCCCGCCCACTCCGATGCGTCGCCCGCCGCCGCACCACACGCGCTCGACGCGGCCCAGCTCGACGACGCACCGGCCGTACGGCTGCTGACCGACACGCTTCACGCGGCACGCGTGCGCGACGCATCCGACATCCACGTCGAACCGTTCGAAGCCGGCTGGCGCATCCGCCTGCGCATCGACGGCGTGCTGCACGAACATGCGCGGCCGCCGTTACACCTGCGCGATGCGCTCGTCACGCGGATCAAGGTCCTCGCGCGCATGGACATCGCCGAACGACGGCTGCCGCAGGACGGCAGGCTGCGCATCGCGATCGACGGCGGCACGCGCGGCGACTACCGCGTCAGTTCGCTGCCCACGCTGTTCGGCGAAAAGCTCGTGCTGCGTCGCCTCGAAACGCTGCCGCCCGATCTCACGCTCGCTCGCCTCGGCTTCGACGCGCAGCAGGCAGCAGCGATGGAGGCCGCGATACGCGCACCGCACGGCCTCGTGCTCGTCACGGGCCCGACCGGCAGCGGCAAGACGCTGTCGCTCTACTGCGCGCTGCAGATGCTCGATCGCGACGCACACAACGTCTGCACGGTCGAGGATCCCGCCGAGATCCAGCTCGACGGGATCAGCCAGGTCGGTGTCGCCGAAAAGGCGGGGCTCACGTTCGCGACGGCGCTGCGCGCGCTGCTGCGACAGGATCCGGACATCATCATGGTCGGCGAGATTCGCGATGCGGAGACGGCCGACGTCGCGATCAAGGCCGCGCAGACCGGCCATCTCGTGCTGTCGACGCTGCACACGAACGACGCGCCGGCCGCCGTCGCGAGGCTGCTCGACATCGGCGTCGCGCCGTACAACCTCGCGGCCGCGCTGCACCTCGTCACCGCGCAGCGCCTCGTCCGGCGCTTGTGCGTCGCGTGCCGCATGCACTCGGACGCACCTGCGCGCGTGCTGCGTGAAGCCGGCTGCGACCCGGCGGCCCTGGCTGCCGGATGGCGGCCGTTCGTCGCGCGCGGCTGTTCCGCGTGTCACGGTATCGGCTATCGAGGCCGCATCGGCTTGCATCAGACGATGCCGGTATCGCCCGCGCTGGCGGAACGCATCGTCGCGCGGGCGAGCGTCGGCGAACTCGCTCAATGCGCGGCGGCCGAAGGCGTGCGCAATCTGCGCGACGCGGCCTTCGCGCGCGTCCGCGACGGCACGACGAGCATCGCGGAAGCCGTCGCCGCAACACCGGTGGCCTGAGCATGCGCACACCGCCGCGCGAAACCCGCTTCGTGTGGCGCGGCCGCCGCCGTGACGGCGCGCCGCGCCGCGGGACCGTCATCGCCTTCGACGCCGCGGCTGCGCGCGCCGCGCTCGCACGCGACGGCATCGCGGTGCTGTCGCTCGACGTCCGCGGGCCGGCCCGGCCGCCGACGGCCGGCGCACGCGACATAACGCGTTTCACGCGCCAGCTCGCGAGCCTGCTGCAGGCCGGGCTGCCGCTCGCGCCGTCGCTCGAGATGCTCGCGCGCACGCGCACGCGCGACGGCGTGCCGCGCATCGCCGCGGGTCTCGCCCGCGAGATCGTCGGCGGGCAGCGCTTCGCCGATGCGCTCGCCCGCTATCCCACGCAGTTCGGCACGCTGTATCGCCAACTGATCGAGGTCGGCGAAGCGTCCGGCTCGCTCGGCATCGTGCTGACACGGGTCGCGGAACACCGCGAGCGCGCCGACGCGCAGTGGCGCAAGCTGCGTGCCGCGCTCGCGTATCCGGCAGCCGTCATCCTGTTCGCGCTCGCGATCTCGGCTGCGTTGATGGTGTGGGTCGTGCCGACGTTCCGGCAGATCTTCGACGGATTCGGCACCGCACTGCCGGCACCGACCCGCGCACTGCTTGCTCTGTCCTCCGCGCTGTCGGCGTGGGGCGGTGTGCTCGTGGCCGGTGCCGCGGCAACGGGGCTTGCCGCTCATCACGCGCTTCGGCGCTCGGCGCCGCTGCGCCATGCGCTCGCGCGATGCCTGCTGCACGCCCCGCTCGCAGGCAGCGCGCTCACGCGGTTCGCAGCCGCACGCTGGTGCCGCTCGCTTGCGACGCTGCTCGGCGCCGGCGTGCCGCTCGCCGATGCCTTCGCCACGCTCGAGCGCACTGCCGGCCATCCGGTGTTCGAGCTGGCCACCACGCACATCGCGGCACGCGTGCTGCGCGGCGCGCGTCTCGCCGACGCGATGCAGTCGGCGGGCTGCTTTCCGGACGACGTCGTGCAGCCGATCGCCGTCGCCGAGGAGACCGGCACGCTCGACACGATGCTCGCCGACCTCGCCGCGCTGTGCGAACGCCAGCTCGACGCGCGTCTCGATACGCTCGCGGCTCTCGGCGAACCGCTGATCGTCATCGTACTGGGCGCACTCGTCGGCGGCCTCGTGATCGCGATGTATCTGCCCATCCTTCAGCTCGGCAACGTGGTGTAGCATCGCAACCGATTCTGTCGCCTTTTAGTCCGAACCTTGAGCCTCATGACACCCGCGCCCCTGTCCGCCGTTCCCGATTCGCCCGAGAGCACGCTGCTCGCGCTGGCGATGCTGCCGCCCGCGCTGCAGTATGCGTTCGCGGTCGTCATCGGCCTTTGCGTCGGCAGCTTCCTGAACGTGGTCGTGCACCGGCTGCCCGTGATGATGCAGCGCGCATGGCAGGCCGAGATCGCCGAAGCGACCGGCAACGCCAGCACCGTCCCCGACGACGGTTATCCGCTGCGCTACGATCTGTGGCGCCCGCGCAGCGCATGCCCGCATTGCGGCCACGTGCTGCGCGCATGGGAAAACATCCCGCTCGTCAGCTACCTGATATTGCGCGGACGCTGCCGCCGCTGCGGCCACGCGATCGGCATCCGTTATCCGCTCGTCGAACTCGCGTGCGCGCTGCTCGCCGCCGGCTCGCTCACCGCGTTCGGCCCGACCGTCGCCGCGCTCGCCGCCTTCGCGCTGTGCGCCGCGCTGCTGGCGATGAGCGCGATCGATATCCGCACCGGCTACCTGCCCGATTCGATGACGCTGCCGCTCCTGTGGGCCGGGCTCGTGCTGAACCTCGGCGGCACGTTCACGTCGCTGCGCTCGGCCGTGATCGGCGCAATGGCCGGCTACCTGTTCCTGTGGTCGATCTACTGGCTGTTCAAGTGGTTGCGCGGCATCGAGGGCATCGGCTTCGGCGACCTGAAGCTGCTCGCTGCGCTCGGCGCATGGATGGGGTGGGCCGCGCTCCCGCAGGTCGTGCTGTTCGCCGCGGTGACGGGCGCGATCGTCGGGCTCGTCGCGACCTGGCGCGGCCGCATGCGCTTCGAGGAGCCGATTCCGTTCGGCCCGTTCCTCGCGGCGGGCGGCGTCGCGACGCTGTTTTTCGGCACCCCTTTCTACGCGGCGCTCGGAGGCTGACATGTTCGCAGTAGGACTCACCGGCGGCATCGGCAGCGGCAAGACGACCGTCGCGGACCTGTTCGGCGCCCGCGGCGCATCGCTCGTCGATACCGATCTGATCGCCCACCGCATCACCGCGCCGGGCGGCCTCGCGATGCCTGCGATCGAACAGGCGTTCGGCCGCGGCTTCGTTGCCGCGGACGGTTCGCTCGATCGCGCGAAGATGCGCGCACTGATTTTCAGCGACGACGACGCGCGCCGGCGTCTCGAAGCGATCACGCATCCGCTGATCCGCGCGGAAACCGATCGCGACGCGCGCGAAGCGCAGGGCCCGTACGTGATGTTCGTCGTGCCGCTGCTCGTCGAGTCGGGCAACTGGAAGGCGCGCAGCGATCGCGTGCTCGTCGTCGACTGCCCGGTCGAGACGCAGATCGCGCGCGTGATGCAGCGCAACGGGTTCACGCGCGAGCAGGTCGAGGCAATCATCGCGAGACAGGCGACGCGCGAAGCCCGTCTCGCGGCGGCCGACGACGTGATCGTCAACGACGCGACGACGCCCGATGCGCTCGCCGCGCAGGTCGATGCGCTGCACCAACGCTACCTCGGGTTCGCGGCCGCCGCGCACTGACCCTCGCGCGCGATCGTGATGGCGTACGAAATTGGTGCGTTGCTAGGGTAGAGAGTGAGCATTAGAATGTGCTGCATTGTTTCAATTCCTACCCTAGAGGCGAGCGCGCTTGATTCTTTACGAGTATCCGTTCAACGAGCGAATTCGCACGCTGCTGCGCCTCGAAGACCTGTTCGAGCGCTTCGCGTTCTTTTTGGCTCAGGAGGACCCGCGTGAACACCACGTCGCGCTGACGACGCTGTTCGAAATCGCCGAGGTAACCGGCCGCGCGGACCTGAAATCGGATCTGATGAAGGAGCTCGAACGTCAGCGCCAGACGCTCGCCCCCTTTCGCGGCAATCCGGGCATCGAGCAGAACGCGCTCGAAGCCGTGCTCGGCGAAATCGAGCAGACGCTCGCGAATCTCGCGCAGATGCAGGGCAAAACCGGGCAGCACCTCATCGACAACGAGTGGCTCGCCAGCATCCGCAGCCGCGCGGTGATTCCCGGCGGCACCTGCAAGTTCGACCTGCCGTCGTACTACGCGTGGCAGCAATGGCCCGCCGAGCAGCGGCGCCAGGACATCGCGAAGTGGATCATGCCGATGCTGCCGCTGCGCGACGCCGCGTCGATCGTGCTGCGCCTCGCGCGCGAATCGGGCCAGGCGTCGAAGGTCATGGCGATGCAGGGCAGCTACCAGCAGATGCTGTCCGGCCGCACGTACCAGTTGATGCAGGTGCGCGTGCCGCCGGAGTTGCGCGTCATTCCCGAAGCGAGCGCGAACAAATACATGCTGTGGGTACGGTTCACCATGCAGGACGGCGATGTGCGGCCGCGCGCGGTGGACATCGACGTGCCGTTCCATCTGACACTGTGCAATCTGTAACGGCCGCGTGCCGGATCGACGCTTTCGTATGACTACCGTTGTGAAATGCCCGTCCTGCGGCGCCCAAGTGCGCTGGGCCCCTGAAAATCAGTTCCGCCCGTTCTGTTCGGCTCGCTGCAAGCAGCTCGACCTCGGCGCCTGGGCTGCGGAAAAGTACCGGATCGGCGGTACGTCCGACGAAGGCCCTTCGTCGGAAGAAGACGGCACGGACGACCGCCGCGACAGTTGAGCGGCGCGCGGCACCGCCCGCCGGCGATATGGCCCGCCTTTCAGGCAGGCCGCCGCGGCATCAGTGCGACGCCGCTTCCTTTTC
Organism: Burkholderia sp. MS455; assembly: GCF_016899445.1. Lineage (NCBI taxonomy): Bacteria > Pseudomonadati > Pseudomonadota > Betaproteobacteria > Burkholderiales > Burkholderiaceae > Burkholderia > Burkholderia sp. MS455. The sequence continues at coordinate 569,635 of NZ_CP041779.1, read as the reverse complement.
GAGCAGTTCGAGCACCGGCAGCGCCGCCGGCAGCAGCGGCGCGACGTCGACCGGCAGTTGCTGCCATACGAACGCCTGCCCTTCCTTGCTGTGCGGCTCGCCGGTCCAGCCCGTCACCTTGCAGAAATAAAGCCGCACGTACGCATGCGGATAATCGTGTTCGAGCGTGTGCCAGCGGTGGCTGGCCGTGACGACGATGCCGAGTTCCTCGTGCAGTTCGCGCGCCAGCGCGTCCTCGACGCTTTCGCCGGCCTCCAGCTTGCCGCCCGGAAACTCCCAGTAGCCTTCATACGGCTTGCCTTGCAGCCGCTGCGCGAGCAGGTACCGGCCATCCGGCTGCACCATCACCCCGACCGCGACTTCCGTCACCTTGCGGCCATCCGGCGCGCGCACGGCGCCCTGTGCGAGATCCGTGCTCATGCCTGCTCCTTGCGACCCGACCAGTCACGCGCGAATTGCCACGCAACGCGGCCCGACCGCGAACCGCGTTCGAGCGCCCACACGAGCGCGTCGCCGCGCGCGGACTCGATCTCCGCGTCCGCGCAGCCGAAATGACGCAGCCAGTGCGCGACGATGCCGAGGTAGTCGTCCTGCTTGAACGGATAGAAGCTGACCCACAGGCCGAAGCGCTCCGACAGCGAGATCTTCTCCTCGACGACTTCGCCAGGGTGAATCTCGCCATCCGGGAGATGCTTGTACGACTCGTTGTCGCTCATGTACTCGGGCAGCAGATGGCGGCGGTTCGACGTCGCGTAGATCAGCACGTTGTCCGACTGCGCGGCGATCGAGCCGTCGAGCGCGACTTTCAGCGCCTTGTAGCCCGATTCGCCTTCCTCGAACGACAGGTCGTCGCAAAACACGATGAACCGCTCGGGACGCTGCGAGATCAGCTCGACGATGTCGCCGAGATCGTGCAGGTCGTCCTTGTCGACTTCGATCAGGCGCAGCCCGTCCTTCGCATACGCGTTCAGGCACGCCTTGATCAGCGACGACTTGCCGGTGCCCCGCGCGCCCGTCAGCAGCACGTTGTTGGCCGGCTTCTGCTGCACGAACTGCCGTGTATTCTGCTCGATCAGCCCCTTCTGGCGATCGATGTTGTGCAGGTCGCCGAGCGCGATCGACGATACGGCCGGCACCGGCTGCAGGTAGCCGCGCCCCTGGCGCTTGCGCCAGCGGAATGCGTGCGCGGCGTTCCAGTCGATGGCCGCCGGCGCGGGCGGCAGCATCCCCTCGAGCCGGCCGAGCAGCGCTTCCGCGCGCGTCAGAAACTGTTCAAGCTTGTCCATGTCGTTCGAACGCTCCCGATCAGGAACGGTAATCCGCGTTGATGCTCACGTAATCGTGCGACAGGTCGCACGTCCACACGGTGGCCTGCGCATCGCCGCGGCCGAGCAGCACGCGAATCGTGATTTCGCTCTGCTTCATCACGCGCTGGCCGTCCTCTTCCTGGTAGGCCGGATTGCGGCCGCCCGCCTTCGCGACAAGCACGTCGTCGAGATAGAGGTCGATCTTGCCGACATCGAGATCCGCGACGCCCGCATAGCCGATCGCCGCGAGAATCCGGCCGAGATTGGGGTCGGATGCGTAGAAGGCCGTCTTCACGAGCGGCGAATGGCCGATCGCGTACGCGATCTGGCGGCATTCGGCGACGCTCTTGCCGCCCTCGACCTGCACCGTCATGAATTTCGTCGCGCCTTCGCCGTCGCGCACGATCAGTTGCGACAGCACCTGCGCGACTTCCGTCACCGCATCGCGCAGCGCCGCATAGGCCGGCGAATCGGTCGACGTGATTGCAGGCAGCGTGCTCTTGCCCGACGCGATCAGGATGAACGAGTCGTTCGTCGACGTGTCGCCGTCGATCGTGATGCAATTGAACGAGCGGTCGGCAACTTCCTTCACGAGCGTGTCGAGCACCGGCTGCGCGACATTCGCGTCGAACGCGAGGAAGCCGAGCATCGTCGCCATGTTCGGCTTGATCATGCCGGCGCCCTTGCTGATGCCCGTCAGCGTGACCGTATGGCCGTCGATCGCGACCTGGCGCGACGCGGCCTTCGGCAGCGTGTCGGTCGTCATGATCGCCTGCGCGGCGTCAAACCAGTTCGCGGCCTTGCGGTTCGCGAGCGCGGACGGCAGGCCGGCCTTCAGGCGGTCGATCGGCAGCGGCTCGAGGATCACGCCGGTCGAGAACGGCAGCACCTGCGCCGACTCGATGCCCGCGAGGCGCGCGAGTTCCGTGCAGGTCTCGCGTGCGTTCACGAGGCCCGGCTCGCCGGTGCCGGCGTTCGCATTGCCCGTATTCACGACGAGTGCGCGAATGCTCGCGCCGCCCGCGCGCACCTTCGCCAGATGCTCGCGGCAGACGGTGACCGGCGCGGCGCAGAAACGGTTTTCGGTGAACACGCCCGCGACCGTCGCCCCTTCGTCGACGGAGATGACCAGCACGTCCTTGCGATTCGGCTTGCGGATGTTCGCTTCCGCCCAGCCGAGCGTGACGCCGGCGACGGGATGCAGTTGGGCGGGATCGATCGACGGAAAATTGACAGCCATGGGGCACACCTGCCGGATGGAAAATGCCGGCACATGCCGGCATCGATTGGAAGAACCAGCGGCCGCACGCGCGGGCCGCCGCAACTCACATCAGCACTCGAAGCTGCGAACGAAGCGGCACGCGTGACGCGCGCCGCCGTCGATCATGACAGCTTCCCGTGACAGTGCTTGTACTTCTTGCCGCTGCCGCACGGGCACGGATCGTTGCGGCCGACCTTCGGCAGCTCGCCGCCGGGGCCGCTGTGGGCCATTGCGCTGCCGACCATGTCGGCCGTCGCAGCGGCAGCCGCAACGGCCGCCCCGCCGGCCACCGGCGCGGCGGCTTCGGCAAACTCGGCGTGCTGGTACTCGACGTTCTCGAGATGGCCGCTGCGCTCCTCGATCTGCTCGGCCGCCTCCTCGAGCTGCTCCGGCGACTGGATCTGCACGTTCATCACGATCCGCGTGACTTCCTGCTTGATCGCGTCGAGCATCGCGGCGAACAGCTCGAACGCTTCGCGCTTGTATTCCTGCTTCGGGTTCTTCTGCGCATAGCCGCGCAGGTGGATGCCCTGGCGCAGGTGATCGAGCGCCGCGAGGTGTTCGCGCCACAGGCGGTCGACCGTCTGCAGCATCACCGAACGCTCGAACGCGCTGAACGATTCGCGGCCGACCATCGCGACCTTTGCGTCGTACTGCTCGTCTGCGGCCGTCATCACGGCATCGAGAATCTCCTCGGCCGTGATCGACGTCGACTCGTTCACCATTTCCTGGATCGCGAGGTCGAGCTGCCAGTCGTTGCGCAGCGCTTCCTCGAGCTCGGGCACGTCCCACTGCTCCTCGATGCTGCCTTCCGGCACGAACTGGCGGACGACTTCGGCGATCACGCCGTGGCGCATCGCGGTGATCGTCTCGGTGATGTCGTGTGCTTCGAGCAGTTCGTTGCGCTGCTGGTAGATGACCTTGCGCTGGTCGTTCGACACGTCGTCGTATTCGAGCAGCTGCTTGCGGATGTCGAAGTTGCGCGCTTCGACCTTGCGCTGCGCGGATTCGATCGAACGCGTGACGATGCCGGCCTCGATCGCCTCGCCTTCCGGCATCTTCAGGCGATCCATGATCGAGCGCACACGATCGCCCGCGAAGATGCGCAGCAGCGGATCGTCGAGCGACAGGTAGAAGCGCGACGAGCCCGGATCGCCCTGGCGGCCCGCACGGCCGCGCAGCTGGTTGTCGATCCGGCGCGATTCGTGGCGCTCGGTGCCGATGATGTGCAGGCCGCCCGCGGCCTTCACCTGCTCGTGCAGCGTTTCCCACTCGTCGTGCAGCTGCTGGATGCGGCGCGCCTTTTCGTCGGCCGGGATCGCTTCGTCGGCCTCGATGAACGCGGCCTGCTTCTCGGCGTTGCCGCCGAGCACGATGTCGGTGCCGCGGCCGGCCATGTTGGTCGCGATGGTGACGCGCTTCGGACGCCCGGCTTCCGCGACGATCGCGGCTTCACGCTCGTGCTGCTTCGCGTTCAGCACTTCGTGCGGCAGCCCGGCCTGCTTCAGCAGGTGCGACAGCAGCTCGGAGTTCTCGATCGACGTCGTGCCGACCAGCACCGGCTGGCCGCGCTCGTAGCAGTCGCGGATGTCGCGGATCACCGCGTCGTAGCGCTCCTTGGCCGTCTTGTAGATCTGGTCCTGCTTGTCGATCCGCTTCGGCGGACGGTTGGTCGGGATCACGACCGTCTCGAGACCGTAGATCTCGTTGAATTCGTACGCTTCGGTGTCCGCGGTACCCGTCATGCCCGCGAGCTTCGCGTACATCCGGAAGTAGTTCTGGAACGTGATCGATGCGAGCGTCTGGTTCTCGCTCTGGATCTTCACGTGCTCCTTCGCCTCGACGGCCTGGTGCAGGCCGTCGGACCAGCGGCGGCCGGCCATCAGGCGGCCCGTGAATTCGTCGACGATGACCACTTCGCCGTTCTGCACGACGTAGTGCTGGTCCTTGTGGAACAGCGTGTGGGCGCGCAGCGCCGCGTACACGTGGTGCATCAGCGTGATGTTCTGCGGCGCGTACAGGCTCTCGCCATCGCCGATCAGGCCCCATTCGGCGAGCAGCCGCTCGGCCTTCTCGTGGCCCGATTCCGTCAGGAACACCTGGCGCGACTTCTCGTCGAGCGTGTAGTCGCCCGGCTTCTCGACGCCCGTGCCGTCGGCCTTCTCCTCGCCGATCTGGCGCTCGAGCAGCGGCGGCAGCGCGTTCATCCGCACGTACAGTTCGGTGTGGTCCTCGGCCTGGCCCGAGATGATCAGCGGCGTGCGCGCCTCGTCGATCAGGATCGAGTCCACTTCGTCGACGACCGCGAAGTTCAGTGCCCGCTGCACGCGCGCGTCGGTCTCGTAGACCATGTTGTCGCGCAGGTAGTCGAAGCCGAACTCGTTGTTCGTGCCGTACGTGATGTCCGCCGCGTAGGCCTGCTGCTTCTGGTCGTGCTCCATGCCGGACAGGTTGATGCCGACCGACAGACCGAGGAAGTTGTAGAGGCGCGCCATCCATTCGGCGTCGCGCTGCGCGAGGTAGTCGTTGACGGTCACGACGTGCACGCCGCGGCCGGCCAGCGCATTCAGGTACACGGGCAGCGTCGCGACGAGCGTCTTGCCTTCGCCGGTGCGCATTTCCGCGATCTTGCCGTAGTGGAGCACCATGCCGCCGATCAACTGCACGTCGAAGTGCCGCATCTTCAGCACGCGACGGCTCGCCTCGCGGCAGACCGCGAACGCTTCGGGCAGCAGCTTGTCGAGCGACTCGCCGGCCGCGACCCGCTGGCGGAATTCATCCGTCTTGCCGCGCAACTGGTCGTCCGTCAGCTTCTCGATCTGCGTTTCGAGCGCATTGATCGTCGTGACGGTCTTTTGGTATTGCTTGACGAGCCGCTGGTTGCGGCTGCCAAAAATTTTCTGGAGAAAACCGGTTGTCATCGGATCGGATCCTGCGTCGCAGCACCGGCGCCCGGCGCGTGTTGCGCGCCCCGGCGCCCGAGCCTCGGCGGCTTAGCGAATTAGTGGACTCAAACAGTGAATTTTAGCACGCGGGGACGCGTGCGCCCGTGTCTCGGCCGGACGGGCATTGCGCGCCGAGGCCGCGCGGACGGGGCGAAAGCCGCCCGTGCACGAGCCGGCGCGGGTACAATCGGCGTCAACGTCCGCGCGCGTGCGCGCCCGAAGAATGCCTCGATGAACCGATTTTCCAAGCGTTTCGGCCCGCTCGCCGCGCATCGCCCGCAACCCGTGTCCGAAGTGCTCGGCCGCACCGACGCGTTCACTGCGCTGCGCGCCGGCGTCGAGCAGATCGCGTCGCTGCAGCGCGATCTGTCCGCGCTCCTGCCCGACTATCTTGCGAATCATGTCGATCCGGGCTTCATCAAGGACGGCACCCTGACCCTCTTTGCGGCGCACAATGCGCTGGCCGCGCGGCTGCGGCAGGTCGAACCGCGGCTGCTCGGCGATCTCCAGAAGCGCGGCTGGCCCGTCGCGACGCTGCGCGTGCGCGTGCGTCCGAAGGACGCGCCGGAGCCGCCGCACGTGAAGCAGGCGCGGATGACCTCGGTCGGAGCCGCCGCATTGCGCGACCTCGCCGACCACCTCGAACCGTCGCCGCTGCAGGCCGCGCTCGCGCGGATGGCGGCCCGGCACGGCGCGAAATCGCCGCGCTGAGCGCGCCGCCGGCGGCGGCCGGCCAATAAAAAAACGGCCCGCGGGCCGTTTTTTTATTGGCGATACCGAACGCCGGTCAGGCGAACGCAGTCTGCGCGTCGAACGCGAAGCCGCTCGGCGCGGCCTGCGGATCGTCGAACGTGACGATCTCGTATGCATCTTCGTGCGCGAGCAGCTCGCGCAGCAGCGCGTTGTTCAGCCCATGCCCCGACTTGTACGCGGTGTACGACGCCAGCAGCGGATGGCCGACCACGTACAGGTCGCCGATCGCGTCGAGCATCTTGTGCTTCACGAACTCGTCATCGTAGCGCAGCCCGTCGTTGTTCAGGATCCGGTACTCGTCGAGCACGATCGCGTTGTCCATGCTGCCGCCGCGCGCCAGGCCCAGCTCGCGCAGCATCTCGGCTTCGTGCGCGAAGCCGAACGTGCGCGCGCGTGCGATCTCGCGCACGTACGACGTATTCGCGAAGTCGACCTCGAGCTCCTGGCCCGTCTTGTCGACGGCCGGGTGGCGGAAGTCGATCGAGAACTTCAGCTTGAATCCGAAATACGGATCGAGACGCGCGAACTTGTCGCCGTCGCGGATTTCAACCGGCTTCGTCACCTTGATGAAGCGCTTCGGCGCGTTCTGCTCCTCGATGCCGGCGGACTGGATCAGGAACACGAAGGTCGCCGCGCTGCCGTCCATGATCGGGATTTCCTCGGCCGTCACGTCGACATAGAGGTTGTCGATACCGAGGCCAGCGCATGCCGACATCAGGTGCTCGACCGTCGACACGCGCGCACCATCCTTCTGCAGCACCGACGCGAGCCGCGTGTCGCCGATCGACATCGCCGATGCGGGAATGTCGACGGGCGTAGGCAGGTCGATGCGCGAGAAGACGATGCCCGTGCCCGGCGCGGCGGGACGGAGCGTCAGTTCAATCTTGCGGCCCGAGTGGAGACCGATGCCCACGGTCTTCACGATCGATTTGATGGTGCGCTGCTTCAGCATGGTGTTCTTCGTCTTGATTGAAGATATCAATCAGGAGTTATATTCGATAGATGAGATTATAGCGTAATTCCCTATTCAACGCTGTTTGAAACTGCGTATCAATCTGTTTCGGCAGTTTACCCGCGCAGATACGGGACGGGCCGATGCCCGGAACGGAGGCGTTTCCGGTCATCAGCCCGTGTTACAACTGTCCTGAGGCCGGTGAGCAGCGTTGCCGGCAGGCAACGGCGCACCGCGCGATCAGGACGTCAACGTTGCGAGAACACTCGCCGCATCGCTCACTTCGAATTTGCCCGGCGCCTCGACGGCCAGCGTCTTGACCACACCGCCGTCAATCACCATCGCGTAGCGCAGGGAACGAATTCCCATGCCACGCGCGGACAAATCCTGCGTCAGCCCCAGCGCATGAGTGAAAGCCGCGCTGCCGTCCGCCATCATGCGCACCTTGCCCGCGGTGTGCAGATCACGTCCCCATGCGCCCATCACGAATGCGTCGTTGACGGACACGCACCAGATCTCGTCGATCCCCGCCGAGCGCAGTTGCCCGGCGTGTTCGACGTAGCCCGGTACATGCTGCGCCGAGCAGGTCGGCGTGAAAGCGCCCGGCAATCCGAAGATCACCACCCGCTTTCCCGCGACCTGGTCGCGCACGCTGAAGGCATTCGGCCCCAGCGTGCACCCTTCGCGCGCGTCGTCGATGAACTCGAACAACTGCGCGTCGGGCAGCGCGTCGCCCACTTGAATCATGGCTGGTCCCTCATAGCGATACGGTTTTTCAGCGTGTTGCGGACAGCACGGCCCATCCCGCCCCGCCGAAGCGAAGAGGGCACGTTTCCCGGCCCGGCGTCGCATCCGACGCGGCCTGTCGTGGTCCGCAGCATCCGTCACGCCGGCGATACCGCGGCGATTCCGCCGCGGCTTCGCCTGTGTTTGCGTCAGTCAGCCTGCTTGCGCAGGAAAGCCGGGATGTCGTAGGTGTCGACACCCTTCTCCTGCAGCGCCTGCACGTGCGATGCCGCGGTTTCGCGCGAGTTGCGCCACACCGCCGGCGTATCGAGCGCGCCGTAGTCGGCCGTGCTGACGTGATGCGGCTGCGCATAGCCATGCGACACCGCGCTGACCGGCTGGTTGTCCGTACCCGTGCGCAGCAGCGTCATCGGAGCCGACTGCTGCTTCTTCGCCGCACGGCCCAGACCCGTCGCCACGACCGTCACGCGCAACGCATCGCCCATCGCGTCGTCGTACACCGCACCGAAGATCACCGTGGCATCTTCCGCCGCGTAGCTCTTGATCGTGTTCATCACTTCGCGCGTTTCCGACAGGCGCAGCGAACGGCTCGACGTGATGTTGACCAGCACGCCGCGCGCGCCCGACAGATCGACGCCTTCGAGCAGCGGGCTCGCCACGGCCTGTTCCGCCGCGAGGCGTGCGCGATCGACGCCGGCGACCGTTGCCGTGCCCATCATCGCCTTGCCCTGCTCGCCCATCACCGTCTTCACATCTTCGAAGTCGACGTTCACGAGGCCGTCCACGTTGATGATTTCGGCGATGCCTGCGACCGCGTTGTTCAACACGTCGTCCGCGCACTGGAAGCACTTGTCCATCTCGGCGTCGTCGCCCATCACGTCGAACAGCTTGTCGTTCAGCACGACGATCAGCGAGTCGACGTGATCCTCCAGTTGCTGCGAGCCTGCTTCAGCGACGCGCATCCGCTTGCCGCCTTCGAACTCGAACGGCTTGCTGACGACACCGACCGTCAGGATGCCCATCTCTTTCGCGATCTGCGCGACCACCGGTGCCGCGCCCGTGCCCGTACCGCCGCCCATGCCGGCCGTAATGAACACCATGTGCGCGCCGCGCAGTGCGTCGGCGATGCGCTCGCGCGCTTCTTCCGCTGCCGCACGGCCCATTTCCGGCTTCGCACCGGCGCCGAGACCCGTGTTGCCAAGCTGGATCACCGACGATGCACGCGAACGCGACAGCGCCTGGGCGTCCGTGTTCATCACGATGAAGTCGACGCCCTGCACGCCGCGGTTGATCATGTGCTGGACGGCATTGCCGCCAGCGCCGCCAACGCCGACCACCTTGATGATGGTGCCGTTGGTCTCGGTTTCCAGCATTTCGAATTCCATGTTGCCTCCGTCAAGAGAATGACTGCTAATCGGCCGTTATTCGGCAGGAGATCGGGCAACCCCCTGTCGCGCGCCAGCCGCCGGCACCAGCGCGAATTTCGATTCGGTTTGTCCCCAAGAAAACGCCGGGCCGCCCCAAGTTTTCTTGGCCCCCTCGGGGGGCAGGCTCGGCATGCCGAGCCGTGGGGGTGCTCAAAAGTTGCTCAGGAACCATTCCTTCATACGCGAGAACACCTGCCCCGCGTTGCCGGACTGCACGGCGACCTTGCGGCCGCGCATGCGCTGGGCACTGCCTTCGACGAGCAGCCCCATCGCCGTCGAGTAGCGCGGATTGCGCACGACGTCGGAGAGGCCGCCTGCATACTCCGGCGCGCCGATGCGCACCGGTTTCAGGAAAATGTCTTCGCCGAGCTCGACCATGCCCGGCATCATCGCGGCACCGCCGGTAATGACCACGCCGGAGCTCAGCAGTTCTTCGTAACCCGACTCGCGCACGACCTGCTGCACGAGCGAGAACAGTTCCTCGACGCGCGGCTCGATCACGGCCGCGAGCGCCTGGCGCGACAGCGTGCGCGGGCCGCGCTCGCCGAGGCCCGGCACTTCGACCATCTCGTCCGGATCGGCGAGCGCCTGTTTCGCGATCCCGTAGCCGACCTTGATGTCTTCCGCGTCCGGCGTCGGCGTGCGCAGCGCCATCGCGATATCGCTCGTGATCTGGTCGCCGGCGATCGGAATCACCGCGGTGTGGCGGATCGCGCCTTCGGCGAAGATCGCGATGTCCGTCGTGCCGCCGCCGACGTCGACCAGCACCACGCCGAGATCCTTCTCGTCTTCCGTCAGCACGGCCAGCGACGACGCGAGCGGTTGCAGGATCAGGTCGTTCACTTCCAGCCCGCAGCGGCGCACGCACTTGACGATGTTCTGCGCAGCGCTCACCGCGCCCGTCACGATGTGCACCTTCACCTCCAGGCGGATGCCGCTCATCCCGATCGGCTCCCGCACGTCTTCCTGGCCGTCGATGATGAATTCCTGCGTGAGGATGTGCAGCACCTGCTGGTCGGTCGGGATGTTGATCGCCTTCGCGGTCTCGATCACGCGCGCGACGTCGGTCTGCGTGACTTCCTTGTCCTTGATCGCGACCATGCCGCTCGAGTTGAAGCTGCGGATGTGGCTGCCCGCGATCCCCGTGAACACGTTGGTGATCTTGCAGTCGGCCATCAGCTCGGCTTCCTCGAGCGCGCGCTGGATCGACTGCACGGTGGCCTCGATGTTGACCACCACACCTTTCTTCAGACCCTTCGACTCGCTCTGGCCGAGGCCGATCACCTCGTAGTGACCCTCGCCTTTCAGCTCGGCGACGATGGCCACCACCTTCGACGTGCCGATGTCGAGGGAAACCAGCAGATCCTTGTAGTCTTTGCTCATAAAGTGCTCTTGCGTGTGATCTCTCGTTACTTCTTGCGCTTGTCGGTATCGGTCAGGAACCGCATGCCTGCCGCGCGAATCGCGAATCCGTTCGGATAGCGCAGATCCGCGTACTCGATGTCGTTGCCCCAACGCTCCGTGACGGCCGGCCAGGCCGCGACAAGGCGCTGGCTCCGGTCATGCAGCGTGTCGCTGTTGCGTTCCTTGCCCAGCTCGACCTGCATGCCGTTCGACAGCTTCACCGTCCACGCGTACCGCGCCGACAGCGTCACTTCTTCCGGCGCCGCCTTCAGCGGCGCAAACCATTTCCCGAAGTCCCGATACCGCGTGACGACTTCCTTCGCACTGCCCTCCGGGCCGTCGAACGCCGGCAGTTCCTTGTCGAGTTCGCCCTGGTTCGCGGTGAACAGCTCGCCGTCGACGCTCACCAGCTGGTCGCTGCCCCAGGTCCCGAGCGGTTTGTACTCCTCGAGCGTGACAGCCAGCGCATTCGGCCACACCCGGCGCACGCTCGCGTGGCGCACCCACGGCATCTGCTCGAACGCGGCACGCGCCGTGTCGAGATCGACCGTGAAGAAATTGCCCTTCAGCCGGCCGACCACGCCCGCGCGCACCGTCGGCGAGTTGATGTGCTCGGTGTCGCCGTCGATCCGGATTTCCCGCAGCGCGAACGTCGGGCGCTGGATCAGCCAGTAGCAGCCGGCCGCCGCCAACACGAGCAGCAGCAGCGCGTACAGCGCGCTGGCGGCAAGGTTGAGTTGGCGAACGTTGTTCCACATACGTCGTTTCGTTCCTGCGTCAGTCGTTGAGCGTGAGCGACAGCACCTTCACGACCAGCTCCGAATAGCTGATGCCGACCGCGCGCGCGGCCTTCGGCGGCAGCGAGTGGTCGGTCATCCCGGGGGCCGTGTTCACTTCCAGGAAATACGCATTGCCGGCCGCGTCGAGCATGAAATCCGCGCGGCCCCAGTCGGTGCAGCCGAGCACGTCGAACGCGCGGCGCGCGATGCGCTTCAGCTCCGCTTCCTGTTCGGCCGGCAGGCCGCACGGGATCAGGTACTGCGTATCGTCGGCAACGTACTTCGCGTGGTAGTCGTAGAACTCGCCCGCCGGCACGATCTTGATCAGCGGCAGGTCGAGATCGCCGGCGATGCACGCGGTGTATTCGCCGCCGCCCTCGATGCTCTTCTCGACGATCACGATCTTGTCGTGCGTCGCGGCTTCCTCCAGCGCGGCCGGCAGCGCGTCGGCCGTCTTCACCTTCAGCACCGCGACGCTCGAGCCTTCGCTCGCCGGCTTCACGAACAGCGGCAGGCCGAGCTTCGCGACGATGTCGGTCGCGCGCGCCGCGAGATCGTCGCCGCGCATCACCGTCTCGAACGGCGGCGTCGGCACACCCGTCTGCTGCCACACGAGCTTCGTGCGGAACTTGTCGAGACCAAGCGCCGACCCGAGCACGCCGCTGCCCGTGTAGCGGATCCCGTAGAAATCGAGCGCGCCCTGGATCTGGCCGTTCTCGCCGTAGCCGCCGTGCAGCGCGTTGAACGCGCGCACGAAGCCTTCGTCCTTCAGCGCCGACAGCGGCCGCTCGGCCGGGTCGAACGGATGTGCATCGACGCCCGCGTCACGCAGGCCCTGCAGCACGAGGCGGCCCGAGGTGAGCGACACCTCGCGCTCGGCGGATTCGCCGCCGAACAACACTGCCACCTTGCCGAAACGTTTCGGATCGATCCCGCTCATGTCATGCCTTCTGTTGTGTGTTCTGCACGAGCTTCGCCGGCACGCCGCCGATCGAACCCGCGCCCATCGTGATCACCACGTCGCCGTTGCGCGCGACCTTCGCCAATGCGTCCGGCACGTCGTCGACCGTCGCGACGAACACCGGGTCGACCTTCCCCACCGCGCGCAGCGCGCGCGACAGCGCGTCGCCGTTGGCCGTCGCGATCATGGCCTCGCCGGCCGCGTAGACTTCCGTCAGCACCAGTGCATCGACCGTCGACAGTACGTTGACGAAATCGTCGAAGCAGTCGCGCGTACGCGTGTAGCGGTGCGGCTGAAACGCCAGCACGAGGCGGCGGCCGGGAAACGCGCCGCGCGCGGCCGCGATCGTCGCCGCCATCTCGACCGGGTGATGGCCGTAGTCGTCGATCAGCGTGTACTGGCCGCCGTCCGCGGTCGGCACCTCGCCGTAACGCTGAAAGCGCCGGCCGACACCGTTGAATTCCGCCAGCGCCTGCTGGATCGCGTCGTCCGCCACGCCGAGGTCGGTCGCGATCGCGATCGCCGCGAGCGCGTTCTGCACGTTGTGCAGGCCCGGCATGTTCAGCACGACCGCGAGCGGTGCGCGCCCTTCGCGGATCACCGTGAAATACATCCGGCCGTCGCGCGCATCGATGTCTTCCGCGCGCACCTGCGCGTCCGGCGACAGGCCGTAGCGCACGACCGGCTTCGAGATGAACGGGATGATCTGCCGCACGTTCGGATCGTCGACGCACACGACCGCGCTGCCGTAGAACGGCAGGCGCTGCGTGAATTCGATGAACGCCTGCTTGAGCCGCGCGAAATCGTGGCCGTAGGTGTCCATGTGGTCGGCGTCGATGTTCGTGATGACTTCGATCACCGGATACAGGTTCAGGAACGACGCGTCCGATTCGTCGGCCTCGGCGACGATGAAATCGCCCGTGCCGAGCCGCGCGTTCGCGCCGGCGCTGATCAGCCGCCCGCCGATCACGAAGGTCGGATCGAGGCCGCCTGCCGCGAGCACGCTCGCGACGAGGCTCGTCGTCGTGGTCTTGCCGTGCGTGCCGGCGATCGCGATCCCCTGCTTCAGGCGCATCAGCTCCGCGAGCATCACCGCGCGCTGCACGATCGGCACGCGCTGGTGGCGCGCGGCCAGCACTTCCGGGTTGTCCGAGCGCACGGCCGTCGACACGACGACCGCGTTCGCGCCCTCGATGTTCGCCGCGTCGTGGCCGATCGCGATCCGTGCGCCGAGCGCCTGAAGACGATCGGTCACCGCATTGCGCGACAGGTCCGAGCCGCTGACCTCGTAGCCGAGGTTGACGAGCACTTCGGCGATGCCGCTCATGCCCGCGCCGCCGATCCCGACGAAATGAATGTGTTTGACGATATGTTTCATTGCAATATTTCCAGGTTCGCGCCGGCCACCTTCGCGCAAACGCGCGCGACTTCATCGGTGGCCTCGGGCTTCGCCAATGAGCGCGAACGCTCCGCCATGTCCGCGAGCGACGCCCGCGTCTGGCCGCGCAGCCAGTCGGCGAGCAAATCCGCCGACAGGTCGCGTTGCTGCACCAGCACCGCCCCGCCCGCATCCGCGAGGAACGCGGCGTTGGTCGTCTGGTGATCGTCGACCGCGTAAGGGAACGGCACGAACAGCGCCGCCACGCCCACCGCCGCGATCTCCGACACCGTCATCGCGCCCGAGCGGCAGATCACGAGATCCGCTGCCGCGTACGCAGCTGCCATGTCGTCGATGAACGGCACGAGCCGCACGTCATCGCCGGCCGCGAAACCGGCCGCTTCGTAATTCGCCTTCAGCGCGTCGATATGCTTCGCGCCGGCCTGGTGCACGATGCGCGGGTGTTCGCCCGGCGCCAGCATCGCCAGCGCGCGCGGCACGACTTCGTTCAGCGCGGCCGCGCCGAGGCTGCCGCCGACGACCAGCACGTTCAGCGGGCCGCTGCGCGATGCATAGCGTGCTTTGGGCGCTTCCGTGCGTGCAAGTTCCGTGCGAATCGGGTTGCCGGTCCATTCCGCGTGCGGCAGCGCACCGGGGAACGCGACGAGCACGCGTTTCGCGAATTTCGCGAGCACCTTGTTCGTCAGGCCCGCGATCGAATTCTGTTCGTGCAGCACGAGCGGACGGCCCGACAGCGCTGTCATCACGCCCGCCGGGAACGTGATGTAGCCGCCCATCCCGAGCACGACGTCCGGCCGCACGCGGCGCAGCGCGCCAAGGCTCTGCCAGCATGCGCGCAGCAGGTTGAACGGCAGCGTCAGCTTGGTCTTCAGGCCCTTGCCGCGCAACCCGCCGAACCGCACGTATTCCATCGGAATGCCGTGCTTCGGCACGAGCGTCGCTTCCATCCCGGCCGGATTGCCGAGCCACACGACGCGCCAGCCCGCCGCTTCCATCCGGTGCGCGACCGCGAGCCCCGGGAACACGTGGCCCCCGGTGCCGCCTGCCATCACCATCAGCGTGCGTCGCGACGCGGTCATACCTTCCCTCCCCGCATCAGTACGCGATTTTCGTAGTCGACCCGCAGCAGCACCGCGAGCGCGACGCAGTTCAGCAGAATGCCGGAACCGCCATAGCTCACCAGCGGCAGCGTCAGGCCCTTGGTCGGCAGCAGCCCGAGGTTCACGCCCATGTTGATGAACGTCTGCGCGCCGAACCAGATGCCGATTCCCTTCGCCGTCAGCCCAGCGAACGTGCGGTCGAGTGCGAGCGCCTGGCGGCCAATCTCGAAAGCGCGACGCACAATCCAGTAGAACAGCAGGATCACGACCATCACGCCGACGAAACCGAGCTCCTCGCCGATCACCGCGAGGATGAAGTCGGTATGCGCTTCGGGCAGGTAGTTCAGCTTCTCGACACTGCCGCCGAGGCCGACGCCGAACCACTCGCCGCGGCCGAACGCGATCAGCGAGTGCGTGAGCTGGTAGGCCTTGCCCTGCGCGTAGCGCTCGTCCCACGGATCGAGATACGCGAAGATCCGCTCACGACGCCACGGCGACAGCCACACGAGCATCGTGAAGGTGCCGACCGCCGTCGCGACGAGGCCGCCGAACAGCTTGCCGTTCACGCCGCCGAGGAACAGCACGCCCATCGCGATCGCGGCGATCACCATGAACGCGCCCATGTCCGGCTCGAGCAGCAGCAGCGCGCCGACGAGGCCGACCGCGCACGCCATCGGCAGGAAGCCCTTCGCGAAGCTCTGCATGTACTCCTGCTTGCGCACCGTGTAGTTCGCCGCATAGATCGTCACCGCGAGCTTCATGACTTCCGACGGCTGCATGTTCGTGATGCCGAGCGGAATCCAGCGGCGCGCGCCGTTCACGCCCTTGCCGACGTGCGGGATCAGCACGATCACGAGGCTGACGAGCGCGATCAGGAAGAGATGCGGCGCGTACTTGTCCCACGTCGACACCGGCACGCGGAACGCGATGACCGCCGCGACGAACGCGACGACGAGCGACACGCAGTGGCGCATCAGGAACGCGTAATCGTGATACGACGCGTATTTCGGCGAATCGGGCATCGCGATCGACGCCGAGTACACCATCACGACGCCGAGCCCGAGCAGCGCGATCGCCACCCACAGCAGCGAATAGTCGAAGTCGAGCATCCGCGAGCGGCTCGGGCGCACGCCGTTGACGACGCTCGCGAGGCCGCCCGTCGCGGCACGCGTGGCCGACGCGACGCGACCGCCCGCGGCGTTGCCGCCGGCATCGCGCCGGTCGTTGAAACGGGAGACGAGGCGATCGGACCAGCTCATGGCGTCGCTCCTTTGTCGATGGCGATTTCGTCGACCGCCGCACGGAACACATCCGCGCGATGGGCGTAGTTCCTGAACATGTCGAGGCTCGCGCACGCGGGCGACAGCAGCACCGCATCGCCCGGCTCCGCCAGGTCGGCCGCTGCATGCACCGCACCTTCTAGCGTTGCGTGATCGGCGAGCGGCACGCCCGTTTCGGCGAGCGTGTCGCGGATCGCCTGCGCATCGCGGCCGATCAGCATCACCGCGCGGCACCAGCGCGCGACCGGCGCGACCAGCGGCGCGAAATCCTGCCCCTTGCCGTCGCCGCCGGCGATCAGCACGATCTTCTGCGCGAGCCCGTCGAGCGCGGCGACCGTCGCGCCGACGTTCGTGCCCTTGCTGTCGTCGACGTAGTCCACGTCGTCGATCGTCGCGATCACTTCGACGCGATGCGCTTCGCCGCGGTATTCGCGCAACGCGTGCAGCAGCGGCGCAGCCGGCAGGTCGATCGCACGCGCGAGCGCGAACGCGGCCAGCGCGTTCGCCGCGTTGTGCAGCCCGCGAATCCGCAGCGCGTCGGCCGGCATCAAGCGCTTCTGCGCGATGTCGGGCGTATGCGCGGCGTCGCGCTTGCGCCGGCGGGTCGGCGCCGCTTCCTCCGGCGCGTCGCGATCGACGGCTTCCACCAGCCATGCGATGCCGTTGTCGCGCGACAGCCCGTAGTCGCCGTCCTGGGTCGGCTCGTTCAGGCCGAACGTGACCGTGCGCGGCGCGTCGGCCACGCCCGCTACCGGCGCGAACTTCATCACGACCGCGTCGTCGCGGTTCAGCACGCGCGTCGTCGTCGCGCCGAAGATCCGGCCCTTTGCATGCGCGTACGCATCGAAGCTGCCGTGCCAGTCGAGGTGGTCCTGCGTGATGTTGAGGATCGCGGCCGCATCGGGCGCGAACGTGCGCGCGGTCTCGAGCTGGAAGCTCGACAGTTCGAGCACCCACACGTCGGGCAGCGCCGTTTCGTCGATCGCGCCCGCGAGCCGGTCGAGCATCGCCGGGCTGATGTTGCCTGCGACGGCAACCTTCTTGCCCACGCGCTGGCACAGCAGGCCCGTGAGGCTCGTCGTCGTGGTCTTGCCGTTGGTGCCGGTGATCGCGAGCACCTTCGGCTGGTAGCCGCTCGTGCCGAGCGCGCGCAGCGCCTGCGCGAAGAATTCCAGCTCGCCCCACACCGCGATCCCGCGCTCGTTCGCGGCCCCGACCAGCGCCGCGAGCGCCGGTTCGAGCGGCGACAGGCCGGGGCTCAGCCCGACGATCTCGACGCCGCCGTCGAGCAACGCGGGCGCGAACGGCCCGCCGACGAACTCCGCATCGATGCCTTCTGCCTGCAGCGCGGCAAGGTTGGGCGGCGCCTCGCGGGTATCGGCAATCCGCAGCCGGCACCCGTGCCTCGCGCACCATCGCGCGATCGCGAGACCCGATTCCCCGAGCCCCAGTACGAGCACCATCGGCCGTTGCCGATCTCCAAACATCTCGCCAGACATCCTTGTTACCTTTCCTTTACCGCAGCTTGAGGGTGGTCAGACCGAACAGGCACAGCATCAGCGTGATGATCCAGAAACGCACCACCACCTGCGTTTCCTTCCAGCCGGACAATTCGAAATGGTGATGCAGCGGCGCCATCTTCAGCAAGCGCCGCCCTTCGCCGTAGCGCTTCTTCGTGTACTTGAACCACGAAACCTGCAGCATCACCGACAGCGTTTCCGCGACGAAGATGCCGCCCATGATGAACAGCACGATTTCCTGGCGCACGATCACCGCGACCGTGCCGAGCGCGCCGCCGAGCGCCAGCGCGCCCACGTCTCCCATGAACACCTGCGCGGGGTGCGTGTTGTACCAGAGGAACGCGAGCCCTGCCCCGCCCATCGCGGAACAGAAGATCAGCAGCTCGCCCGCGCCGGGAATGTGCGGGAACAGCAGGTATTTTGAATACACCGCGCTGCCCATCACGTACGCGAACACACCGAGCGACGCGCCGACCAGCACGACCGGCATGATCACGAGGCCGTCGAGGCCGTCGGTCAGGTTCACCGCGTTGCTCGCGCCGACGATCACGAAGTAGGTCAGCACGATGAAGCCCCAAACGCCGAGCGGGTAGCTGATCGACTTCAGGAACGGCAGCATCAGGTCGGCGCGTGCCGGCAGCCCCATCGACAACCCGCTGCGCACCCACGCCATGAACAGGTCGAACACGCGCACGTTGTTCGCCTCGGACACGCTGAAGGCGAGGTAGACGGCCGCGAACAGACCGATCACCGACTGCCAGAAATACTTTTCGCGCGACGACATCCCGCGCGGATCCTTGTGGACGACCTTGCGGTAATCGTCGACCCAGCCGATCACGCCGAAACCGAACGTGACGAGCATCACGATCCAGATGAAACGGTTCGTCAGGTCGCCCCACAGCAGCGTCGCGACCGCGATGCCGATCAGGATCAGCACGCCGCCCATCGTCGGCGTGCCGGACTTGACGAGGTGCGTCTGCGGACCGTCCTTGCGCACGGCCTGCCCGACCTTCATTTGCGTCAGCTTGCGGATCACCCACGGTCCGCACACGAGCCCTATCCCCAGCGCGGTGATGGTGGCCATCACCGCCCGGAACGTGAGGTACGTGAACAAGCGCAAAAAGCTTGCGTCTCCTTGCAGCCATTGCGCCAGCGCCAGCAGCATGCTTCCTTCCTTCTACTCAGTGGGCAGCGGGCGTCGCGCCCGCTGCGGGTTGGTTCGTCAGCGCGTCAACCACGCGCTCCATCTTCATGTACCGCGAGCCCTTCACGAGCACCGTCGCCTGCGCGCCGTAGCCCGCCGCGAGCAGCGCCGACACGAGCGCGCCGACGTCGTCGAAATGGCGGGCCGTGTCGCCGTATGCCGTACAGGCATCGCGCGACGCATCGCCGAGCGCGAACAGCGCGTCGATCCCTCGCTCGCGCGCATAGGCACCGATCTCGCGATGGAATGCCGGCCCTTCGTCGCCGACTTCGCCCATGTCGCCGATCACCAGCACGCGCGGCGCCGGATGCGCGGCGAGCACGTCGATCGCGGCACGCATCGAATCGGGGTTCGCGTTGTACGTATCGTCGACGACCGTCGCGCCCGCGAGGCTGCCGGCGATCGCCTGCTTCACCTGCAGCCGGCCCTTGACCGGCTCGAACGATTCGAGGCCCTGCCTGATCGCCGACAGCGCGACGCCGGCGCCCAGCGCCGCGGCCGTCGCGGCCAGCGCGTTGCGCGCGTTGTGCTCGCCGAGCGCACGCAGCCGCACCGTGACGGCGCCGGCCGGCGTGTCGATCGCGAGTTCGCCGCCTTGCAGACGGCCCGTGACCTGCGCTTCGGTCTGCCGGTCGGCATCGTTCAGCGCGAAATCGAGGATCCGGTTGCCCGTCGCCGCGACGCGCCAGATGCCCGCGTACGCATCGTCGGCCGGGAACACCGCGACGCCGTCCGGCGGCAGCGCGTGAATCACGGCCGCGTGTTCGAGCGCGACGGCTTCGACCGTCGCCATGAATTCCTGGTGCTCGCGCTGCGCGTTGTTGACGAGCGCGACCGTCGGCGCCGTGAGACGCGCGAGGATTTCGGTCTCGCCCGGGTGGTTCATCCCGAGCTCGATCACCGCGAGGCGATGCGCGGCCGACAGGCGCAGCAGCGTCAGCGGCAGGCCGACGTCGTTGTTCAGGTTGCCGGCGGTTGCGAGCCGCGCGTCGGTGCCGACCGCCGCCGCGAAGATCGACGCGATCATTTCCTTGACGGTCGTCTTGCCGTTGCTGCCCGTCACCGCAACGAGCGGCAGCGGGAATCGTTTGCGCCAGCCGTGCGCGAGCGCGCCGAGCGCGGCGCGCGTTTCGCCGCCTTCGATCGCCGGCATCGCGAGGCCCGCCGGCACGTGCGCGACGAGCGCCGCGGCAGCTCCGCGCGCCGCGACATCGCCGAGGAAGTCGTGCGCATCGAAGCGCTCGCCCTTCAGCGCGACGAACAGGTCGCCCGGGCCGACCGTGCGGCTGTCCGTCGACACACGGTCGAACGTGACGCCCGCGTCGCCGTGAACGGTTGCGCCGGGAATCAGGCGAGCGGCTTCGTCGAGGCTGAGCATCGTCATTCGCCGCCTCCCTTGCCGTGCGTCGCTCGCGCTGCCAGCGCGAGCCGCGCGTGATCCTGGTCGGAGAACGTACGTTTCTTGCCCATGATTTCCTGCGTCGCCTCGTGGCCCTTGCCGGCCAGCACGACGACATCCTCGCGTGCAGCGCCGCGCACGGCCTGCAGGATCGCGCTCGCGCGATCCTCGATCCGGCGTGCGCGAGCGGGCACGGTCATGCCCGCGACGATCTGGTCGATGATGCGCTGCGGATCTTCGCTGCGCGGGTTGTCGCTCGTGACGACGATTTCGTCGGCGAGCCGCTCCGCGATCGCGCCCATCAGCGGCCGCTTCGTCGCGTCGCGGTCGCCGCCGCAGCCGAACATGCACACGAGCCGGCCGCCGCGCGCCGCGGCGATCGGGCGCAGCGCGTCGAGCGTCTTCTCGAGCGCGTCGGGCGTGTGTGCGTAGTCGATCACGACGAGCGGTTCGTCGTTCTGCAGCCGCCCGCCAAGCCGCTGCATCCGGCCGTTGACGGACTCGAGCCGCTCGATCTCGGCGAGTGCCGCGTCGAACGGCACGTCGGCCGCGAGCAGCGAGCCGAGCACGGCGAGCAGGTTGCTGACGTTGAACGTGCCGAGCGTGCCGACTTCGACGTCCGCGTTGCCCCACGACGAACGCAGGCGGAATGCCGTGCCGGTCGCGGTAGCGCGCACGTCGAGCGCAACCAGCTCGCGATCGGCGTCGGGCGCCTGCGCGTCGCCGATCCCGTACCCGATCGTGCGCACGCGGCCGGCCAGCTTCTCGAGCAGGCTTTGGCCGGCTGCGTCGTCGCGGTTGACGACCGCCGCGCGCAGGCCACGCCATGCGAACAGCTTCGCCTTCGCCGCCTCGTACGCGTCGAACGTGCCGTGATAGTCGAGGTGATCCTGCGTGAGATTCGTAAATACCGCGATGTCGAACGCCGTACCGTTCACGCGCCCCTGATGCAGCGCGTGCGACGATACTTCCATCGCCACGGCCCGCGCGCCCGCGTCGCGCAACTGCGCAAGGCTGCGCTGAAGCTGCGACGCGTCGGGTGTCGTGAAGCCCGTCGGCACGAGCTGGCCTGGCATCCCGCTGCCGAGCGTGCCGATCACCGCGCACGGCTGGTGCAGCGCCGTCAGCGCGGCGGCGATCCACTGCGTGCACGAGGTCTTGCCGTTCGTACCGGTCACGCCCACCGCAAGCAGGCTGTCGCTCGGATCGCCGTACCAGCCGCTGGCGATCTCGCCGGCGAGCTGGTCGAGCGCCGGCACCGCCAGCGCGACGGGCACGGCCGGCGCGGCGGCCAGCCCTTCCGGTTGATACAGCACGGCGGCCGCACCGCGTGCGACGGCGTCGGCAATGAAGGCGCGGTTGTCTGCCCCGTCGACCGCATACGCGACAAACACGTCGCCAGCCTCGAGGCTGCGCGTGTCGGCATGCAGTTGTGCCGCGGGGGCCACATGCTGACGCAGCCACGCAAGCGCGGCTGCGATCTGCTGATGCGCCGGATGGGAACTGCGGGCGGCGCTCATCGAACAACTCCTGGTGAATTACGCGTCGTGCTGGACACGATCATATGCTTCGCACCGCCCCCCGCGGCCAGCTTTTGCGGCCCCGCTGCGGAAGGTGCTGCCGGCGAATCGTCAGACACGACAAGCTGCTTGATCGGCATGTTCGGCGGCACGTTCAGCGCACGCATCGTGTCGCCGGCGATCGCCGAGAATACGGGGCCGGACACCTGACCGCCGAAGTGGCTGCCGGCGGTCGGCTCGTCGACCGACACCGCGACGACGATGCGCGGATTCGGCATCGGCGCCATGCCGACGAACGATGCGCGGTACTTGCGCGTATAGCCATGGCCTTCATGCTTGTACGCGGTACCGCTCTTGCCGCCGACGCGATAACCCGGCACGGCCGCATCCGGCGACGTGCCGCCCGGCGCGACCACCGTCTCGAGCATCGCGCGCACTTCGCGCGCGGTGGTCGGGTTGAACACCTGCGTGCCCGCGACCTGCTGGTTGGGGTCGGTCTTGAAAATGGTCACGGGCATCAGCTCGCCATCGTGCGCGATCGCCGTGTACGCCCGCGCGAGCTGGAACAGCGACACCGACAGGCCATAGCCGTACGACATCGTCGCCTGCTCGATGCGGCGCCAGCTCTTCCACGGCCGCAAGCGGCCGGCCACCGCGCCCGGGAAGCCGACCTTCGGCGCCTGGCCGAGGCCGATGCTGGTATACATATTCCACATTTCCTCGGGCCGCATCGTCATCGCGATCTTCGTCGCGCCGATGTTGCTCGACTTCTGGATCACGCCGCCGACCGTCAGCGTGCCGAAACCCGCGTCGTCGGTGATCGGCGCGCCGTCGAGCACGAAATGCCCGTTGCCCGTCTCGACGAGCGTGTTCGGCGTCACGCGATGCAGGTCGAGCGCGAGCGACACCGTGAACGGCTTCATGATCGAACCCGGCTCGAACACGTCGGTCATGATCCGGTTGCGCAACTGCTCGCCCGTCATGCGCGAGCGGTCGTTCGGGTTGTACGTCGGGTAGTTGACGAGCGCGAGCACCTCGCCCGTGCGCACGTCGACGACCATCGCCGCGCCGGCCTTCGCCTTGAACTTCTCGACGGCGGCCTTCAGGTTCGCGTACGCGATGTACTGGATCTTGCTGTCGATCGACAGGTCGACATCGGTTCCATTGTGCGGCGGGATCTGCTCGGCGACGTCCTCGACGATGTGCCCCATCCGGTCCTTGATCACGCGGCGCACGCCCGACGTGCCGGACAGCATCTTCTGGTCGCCCAGTTCGACGCCCTCCTGCCCTTCATCCTCGACGTTCGTGAAGCCGATCAAGTGCGCGGTGATCTCGCCTTCCGGATAGAAGCGCTTGTATTCGTTGCGCTGATAGATGCCCGGAATGTCGAGCGCGGCGACCTTGTCCGCGATGTCGATCGGCACCTGGCGCTTTACGTAGACGAAACCCTTGTCTTGCGACAGCTTCACGCGCAGCTCCTTCGACGTCATGCCGAGGAGCTTGCCGAGCTGGTTGACCTTGTCGGCGTCGAGATCGTCCGGCACCGCGTCGGGAATCGCCCAGATCGCACGCACCGGGAGGCTCGTCGCGAGCACAAGCCCGTTACGGTCGAGGATCTTGCCGCGCGTCGCGGGCAGCTCGAGCGTGCGCTGGTAGCGGCTTTCGCCCTGCTTCTGGTAGAACGCGTTGCCGGGCCCCTGGATCCAGAACGCCCGCGCGGCCAGCGCGACGAACGCCATGAACAGCATGAACACGACGAGCTTCGAGCGCCACATCGGCAGGTGCACACCCAGCACGGGGCTCGATGTGAATTTCACGTTCTGGCGCTTTTGCGACGGCTTCATCGCGCGCCCCCCTTGCCCTTGCCGGCCGTGTCGGCCGAAGCAGGGATCGGCGCGTCGATCGCCTTCGCGGCGCCCGGCGGCAGCGTCAGGTATTGCGTGCGGCCGGTCGTGATCGGCTGCATCTTCAGCGAATCGTTCGCAAGCTGCTCGATGCGCGACGTCTTCGACAGCGCGCTCTGCTGATATTGAAGCTGCGCATAATCCTGCTGGAGCTGACGCTCCTGCGACTGCGCGCGCTGCAGCTGGATGAAGATCTGCCGCTGCTGGTTCGTCGAGTTGACGACCGACAGCGCGCAGCCCATCACGATGATCAGCAGGAAGATATTGAAGCGGCTCATGGCGTGACGCGCTCCGCAATGCGCATCACGGCGGACCGGGCGCGCGGATTCGCGGCGACCTCCGCTTCACTCGGAAACTGGCGGCTGATGATCTTGAGCGGCGGGCTCGGGAGATCGACGGCACGGATCGGCAGGCGACGATCGACCGCAGGCGCACTGGCGTGCGCCTGCATGAATCGCTTGACGATCCGGTCCTCGAGTGAATGAAAGCTGATGACCACCAGCCGCCCCCCTTGCTCCAGCAACGACAGTGCCGCGTCTAGTACGACTTGCAGGTCCGCAAGCTCTTGATTGACGTGAATCCGTATAGCCTGAAAGGTGCGGGTTGCCGGATCCTTGCCCTTCTCACGGGTTTTGACGACGTGACCCACGATTTGGGCAAGCTCGCCCGTGGTGTCGAGAGGCCCAAGACGGTCGGACTCTGCCCGGCGAGCAACAAGCGCCTTTGCAATCTGAAAAGCAAACCGTTCTTCCCCATAATCTCGTATCACCTCCGTCAATTCCTGCACCGAAGCCCGCGCGAGCCATTCGGCTGCCGACTCGCCACGCGTCGGATCCATTCGCATGTCCAGCGGACCATCGGCGCGGAAGCTGAAGCCGCGCGCCGGATCGTCCACCTGCGGCGAGGACACGCCCAGGTCCAGCAACACACCCGACACCTTCTCGACGCCGCGCGCCGCAAGCGCGTCGCGCATCGAAGCAAAGCTGTCATGCACGATCGAGAAGCGCGCATCCTCGATGCCCTGCGCCGTCTCGATCGCCCTCGGATCCTTGTCGAACGCGATCAGCCGCCCGGCCGCCGCCAGCCGCGCGAGCACCGCGCGGCTGTGGCCGCCGCGCCCGAACGTGCCGTCGACATAAACGCCGTCCGGCCGCGTCACGAGCGACTCGACCGCTTCATCCAACAGCACTGTCCGATGCTGCAATTCGTTTCCCATCGCGGGCGTCTCCGTCACCGCAATCAGAACGTGAAATTCTTCAGCGCGTCGGGCATGCCCTGCGCCATCGCCGCCTGCTCCTTCGCGTTGTAGGTCTGCGAATCCCACAGCTCGAAGTGACTACCCATTCCCAACAACATGACTTCCTTTTCCAGTCCGGCTGCCATGCGCAGCTCGGGCGATACAAGAATCCGGCCCGCGCTGTCGAGATCGACGTCCATCGCATTGCCGAGAAAAATTCGCCGCCACCAGTGCGCGTCCATCGGCAGCGCGGCGATCTTGGCGCGGAACACTTCCCATTCGGGGCGCGGAAACAGCAACAGGCAGCCGTCCGGGTGCTTGGTCACAGTCACCCGTCCTTCTGCCTGTCCTTGCAGCGCTTCGCGATAGCGAGCCGGCACCGACATCCGCCCTTTCGCATCGAGCGTCAGCGCCGACGCCCCTTGGAACACTTTCCGCTCTCCCGTTCAGGGCACCGAAGTACCCGACCAATGCTGAGAATTTAGCCGGAATAGCCCGCCAAATCACACAAAAATACACTTTCTCACACTGTCTCCCACTTTAGAGGAAGGGTGTGGCACGGTCAAGGGAGCGGCCCGCTTTTTTGACGAATTTTGTTAGTTAGAACAAGGACTTACGCGCACATGCTCATGCGCCCCCTCATTCCAAAAACCGTTATAAATGAATGAGCTAGTGCAACATGTGAAGGTGATACATGAGAAAGGCGGGCCAGACGGGCGTGCGGACGGGGCTTTCGGGGGCGGGAAAACGTGGAATAAACGGGCGGTATCGGAGGCGGTGAGCCGGGGCGACGTCATGCGTCGCCCGGCGCAAATCTCAGAGATAGTATGCAGTGCTCGTCATGACTTTCGACGCGGCACGCATCAGCATCCGCGCAGGCAGCGGCAGTTCGATTCCGCCGGCGTCGGTCGCGGCCTTGCCGTGCTTCACCTCGTCGATGCGCATCTGGTCGACGATCGCGCGCGATGCCGTATCGGTCGCCGGCAGTTCCGACATATGACCTTCCAGGTGACTCTCGACCTGCCGCTCCGTCTCGGCCATGAAACCGAGGCTGACCTTGTCGCCAAGCGTGCCGGCCGCCACGCCGATCGCGAGCGCGCCGGCATACCACAGCGGGTTCAGCAGGCTAGGACGCGAATCGAGCTCTTTCAGGCGGTGCGCGGTCCACGCGAGGTGGTCCTCCTCCTCACGCGCGGCCTCCTCGAACATCGCCTTCGCAGACGCCGTGCGCGCGGTGAGTTTCTGCGCCTGGTAGAGCGCCTGCGCGCAGACTTCGCCGACGTGGTTCACGCGCATCAGCCCTGCGGCATGCGTACGCTCCGCGGGCGTCAGCTCGACGTCCGGCGCGGCGGCCGGCGCGGGCACCGGCCGGCTCATCCGGCTAATGCCGGTCAGCGATCGCAGGCCGCGATCGAATTCGCTGATCAGTTCATCCAACACCATCCTGTTCTCCTGGCTGCATGTGCCGCCGCGAGCGGCGAGAGCACGAGTCCGCTGCGTAACCGACTTGATTATTCAGCGGAAATTGCGGTTAACCCGTGATTTTAACCATTGTTGCATAAAGGAAACATGGCGACCTTGAGCTGCGGCATTTCGCTTTGTGGCAAAAAACGGTTTTGCTACATTACGTGCGACTTCTTGCGAAGTTGATGGGGCCCGTCAACAGAACATAACTATCCGCCCCGCCAAAAAAATTCAGTGATTCTTGGAGATCCGTTAATGAAAAAGTCGCTTCTCGCGCTCGTCGCGCTGGGCGCGTTCGCTGGCGCTGCTCATGCGCAAAGCAGCGTGACGCTTTACGGCATCATCGATGAAGGCCTGCTCTTCAACAACAACGCGGGCGGCAAGCACCTGTACAGCATGGCCAGCGGCGTGATGCAAGGCAGCCGCTTCGGCCTGCGCGGCACCGAAGACCTCGGTGGCGGCCTGAAGGCGATCTTCACCCTCGAAAACGGTTTCGACGTGAACAGCGGCAAGCTCGGTCAGGGCGGCCTGATGTTCGGCCGTCAGGCTTACGTCGGCCTGTCGAGCCAGTACGGCACGGTCACGCTGGGTCGTCAGTACGACTCCGTCGTCGACTTCGTCGGCCCGCTCGAGGCAGGCGACCAGTGGGGCGGCTACATCGCCGCTCACCCGGGCGACCTCGACAACTTCAACAACGCCTATCGCGTAAACAACGCGGTCAAGTTCACGAGCCCATCGTACGGCGGCCTCACGTTCGGCGGCTTGTACAGCTTCGGCGGTCAGGCAGGCCAGTTCTCGAAGAACCAGGTCTGGTCGCTCGGCGCAGGCTACAACAACGGCCCGCTGGTCCTGGGTGTCGGCTACTTGAACGCACGCACGCCGGGCAACTTCGGCGGCATGTTCAACAACGGCTCGACGGCTGCGACGACGGCAGTATCGTCGCCGGTCTACGGCGCATACGCGAACAACGCGAACACGTACCAGGTCATCGGTGCAGGCGGCGCTTACACGTTCGGCGCGGCGACGATCGGCGCGACGTACTCGAACACGAAGTTCAAGGGCTTCTCGGTCGGTCCGTTCGTGAACCAGACCGCGACGTTCAACAACGGCGAAATCAACTTCAAGTATCAGTTGACCCCGGCGCTGATTCTCGGCGCAGCGTACGACTACACGCAAGGCAGCAAGATCGACGGCAACTCGGCAGCCAAGTACCACCAGGGCTCGCTGGGCGTCGACTACTTCCTGTCGAAGCGCACCGACGTCTACGTGATCGGCGTGTACCAGCACGCATCGGGCAACGTGCTCGACGCGAAAGGCAATGTCGTTCAGGCAACGGCAGCGATCAACGGTCTCGCAGGTTCGAGCACCAGCAACCAGGTCGCAGCACGCGTCGGCATCCGTCACAAGTTCTAATCAGCTTGCCTGACAAGCCGCAGCATATTGAAGGCGCCTTCGGGCGCCTTTTTCTTTGCCGGCGATGAAAACGGAAGCGGCGTGCCGGACGATCTCGGTGCGATTCACGACCATCTGCATGGTCCTGCGGCAAAGCATACGCAAATGCCGGGCGCTGCCAACGCATGCGCCGAAATGCCGTGCCATCCGACCTCGGCGCTCCCGCCGGCCACTCGACCGAATCGTCCCGGCCGGAGGGAGTCCCCTTCGTCGGACGCCTGTTGCGCGCGGTTGGATCCGGCGGCGTCGAATTTCGCGCCCACGCGGCGCAGCAAATAAAAAACCCGGCACACAGCCGGGCTTTCGCGGTCGATTTCGACGTTACGCGCGTCCGTCGCGCAGTTCGCGCCGCAGAATCTTGCCGACGTTCGTTTTCGGCAACTCCGTGCGGAACTCGACCAGTTTCGGCCGCTTGTAACCGGTGAGCCGCTCCTTGCAGTAGGCGAGGATGTCCTTGTCGGTGAGCGCCGGGTCCTTCTTCACGATGAACAGTTTCACCGCTTCGCCGGAATGCTCGTCCGGAACGCCGACCGCCGCCACCTCGAACACGCCCGGATGCGACGCCACCACGTCCTCGACTTCGTTCGGATACACGTTGAAGCCGGACACGAGAATCATGTCCTTCTTCCGGTCGACGATCTTCACGTAACCGCGCGCATCCATCACGCCGACGTCGCCCGTCTTGAAGAAGCCGTCCGGGAACATGACCTTCTCGGTCTCGTCCGGCCGGTTCCAGTAGCCGGCCATCACCTGCGGCCCACGGATGCAGATCTCGCCGGGCTCGCCGAGCGCGACGTCGTTGCCGGCGTCGTCGCGAATCGCCACTTCGGTCGACGGCAGAGGCAAGCCAATCGTCCCGCTGTATTCGGTCGCCGTCACCGGGTTGCAGGTCGCCACCGGCGACGTCTCGGACAGACCGTATCCTTCGATGATCGCGGTATGGGTCTTTTCATACCAGCGCTTCGCGACGCCCTCCTGGATCGCCATGCCGCCGCCGTTGGCGATCACGAGCTTCGACAGGTCGAGCTGACTGAATTCGGGATGGTTCAGCAGTGCGTTGTACAGCGTATTGACGGCCGGAATCGTCGAGATCTGGTAGCCCTTCAGTTCCTTGATCATCCCGCCGATGTCGCGCGGGTTCGGGATCAGGATGCCCATCCCGCCCGTGCGCATCGTCAGGAAACCGCAGACGGTCAGGGCGAACACGTGATACAGCGGCAGCGCGACAACCGTCACGAACTGTTTCACCTCCGGGTACTTCTCATGAGCCGGATGGTGCCAGGCGCCGGCCTGCAGCACGTTCGACACGATGTTCCGGTGCAGCAGCGTCGCACCCTTCGCGACGCCGGTCGTACCGCCCGTGTATTGCAGGAACGCGGCGTCGTCGGGGCCGATCTTCTGCGGCTTGAACGCCTGCCGCGCGCCTTCCGACAACGCTGCCTTGAAGCGCGTGAACGACGGCAACTGCCACGCAGGCACCATCTTCTTCACGTTGCGCACGACGTAATTGACGAGCCATCCCTTGATGCCCAGCAAGTCGCCCATCGACGCGACGACGACATGCTTGACGGCCGTATTCGCAATGACTGCCTGCAGCGTCGACGCGAAATTCTCGAGGATGACGATCGCCTCGGCGCCGCTGTCCTTCAACTGATGTTCGAGCTCGCGCGGCGTGTAGAGCGGATTGACGTTGACGACGGTATAGCCGGCGCGCAGTACCGCGGCGATTGTCACCGGGTACTGCAGCACGTTCGGCATCATGATCGCGACGCGCGCACCGCGCGCGAGACCACGGGATTGCAGCCACGCGCCGAACTGGCGCGACAGCTTGTCGAGTTCGCCGTACGTGATGCCCTTGCCCATGCAGACGAACGCCGTGCGGTCGCGATACAGCCGGAAGCTTTCGTCGAGGAGGTCCGGGACAGACGGATAAGGAGACGCATCAATTTCGGCTGGAACGCCGGGCGGGTACGATTTCAGCCAAATTTTTTCCATACTGCGCGTCTCCTCACAGATTTTCGAATGGTCGTGCTAAAACGCATCGTAACGGCTCGCCCGTCCCGAGACAACAGGGTTAGATGTCCACTTCGAACTTTCGCGGAAAATCGTCTGATCATACGGGAATATTCGATCAAACTCGCTCAACCTCCACAAGACAGTCGTAAAACGTCGCCGAATTGCCGAGATCGGTCAGCGCCTGGCTCGTTACTTCGTTTGCGTTCCTGCCGTCCGGCGACAGCTTCTTCCACCAGATCGACAACCCGACAACGAGCCCTGCACGTGCGCGATCGGTAATTCTCGCGAGCGCCTGCATCGATCCGCGGTCGTTGAAGATGCGTACGATGTCGCCCTCCGAGATGCCGCGCGCATCGGCGTCGGCCGGGTGCATGTCGAGATGCGGCTCGCCTTCCGTAGTGCGCAGGCTGTCGACGTTCACGAACGTGCTGTTCAGGAAGTGGCGGGCCGGCGGCGAAATCATCGCGAGCGGATAGCGTGCGGCGAGCTCGGGTGCGGCCTCGGCCGACTCGAACGGCGGCAGGTAGTCGGGAATGGGGTCCATGCCCATCTGCTCGAGTCGCGGGCTGTAGAACTCGCACTTGCCGGACGGCGTGCGGAAACCGCCATTCGCGAACGGCGCGTCCGGCAGCTTCAACTTCAGCCAGCCTTCCCGTTTCAGCGTGTCCCAGTCGCTGTCGAGCGCCGGATCGTCCCACCGGAGCGCCGCGCGCGCGACCTCTTCGTCGCTGTGATAAAGCGCGGGCTCGTCGAGCCCCATGCTGCGCGCGATGCCGCGAAAGATCTCCGTGTTCGGCCGCGCGTCCCCGACCGGCGGAATCGACGGCAGGTTTGCCATCACATAGGTGTGGCCGTACGATTTGTGGACGTCCAGGTGCTCCAGCTGCGTGGTCGCCGGCAGCACAATGTCGGCGAAATCGACGGTATCCGTCTTGAAATGTTCGAGAACGACCGTGAACAGATCGTCGCGCGCAAACCCTGCGGCAACCTTGGAGGAATCCGGCGCGACTGCCACCGGATTCGAGTTGTACACGATCACCGCCTCGACCTTCGGCCCGAACGTTGCATCACCCGTGTGCAACAGCGCATCGCCGATCGCGTTCATGTTGATGATGCGCGGCAGCTTGTGCGGCCAACCCGGCATCAGATCCGGGCGCAGCAGCGCCTGCTGGTTGACCGGTGCGGATTCCGACGACGAGAGCAACAGCCCGCCAGCCCGATCCCGCCAGGCCCCTGTCAGCGCCGGCAGGCTCGCAATCGCGCGCACGGCGTTGCCACCGCCGCGGACGCGCTGCATGCCGTAGTTGAGGCGAATCGACGCCTTGCGAGTTGCGCCGTAACGACGCGCAAGGTCGATCAGCTCCGACGCATCGATACCGCAGATCTGCGCGACGCGTTCCGGCGGATAGGACATCGCCCGCGCCTTGAGTGCGTCGAAGCCGAACGTATGGCTGGCGATGTAGTCGTGATCGAGCAGGTCTTCGGTAATCAGTACGTGCATCATGCCGAGCGCAAATGCGCCGTCGGTACCCGGCTTCAACGCGATGTGCTGATGGCATTTCTCCGCTGTCAGCGAACGATACGGGTCGATCGCGACAAGACGGGCGCCACGGCGCTTCGCTTCCTGCGCGCGTGTCCAGAAGTGCAGGCTCGACGCGATCGGGTTCGCGCCCCATATCAGAATGAGTTCGCTTTCCTCGAAATGCTCGAGGTGCATGCCGAGGCTACCGCCATACGTGTAACGCAGCCCCGCTGCACCGGCCGCCGAACAGATCGCGCGCTCGAGCCTCGATGCGCCGAGCTTGTGGAAGAACCGCTGGGCGATGCCCTCGCCCTGCACAAGCCCCATCGTCCCCGCGTAGCTGTACGGCACGATCGCTTCCGGCCCGCGCGCGGCGATTTCACCGAGGCGGCGGCCGATCTCGTCGAACGCGTCGCTCCAGCTAATCGGCACGAAGTGCCCTTCCCCCTTCGCGCCGACACGCTTGAGCGGAACCGTGAGGCGATCGGGATGATGAACCCGATCGGCATACCGGCTGACCTTCGTGCACAACACGCCCTGCGTCGGCGGATGGTCGGGATCGCCCGTGACCTTGATCGCCTTGCCGTTTTCGACGGTCACACGCATGGCGCACGTGTCCGGACAATCGTGCGGGCAAACGGCCCGGGCTACCTGTGTGGCGGCGTTCATCGTTTTGAATGCAGAGATGGGGATTCGCAAATTTTACGTGGGCACGCCAGATAACGCGCTTGTTTCGTACGGATCCTGGGTTATTTAGTCGAAGAGCGATTGCGGGAGCCGAAGGGCCTTAGTGGCTATGCGCACCGTTCGCGGAAGGAGAACTGTGCCTCCTGCTTTGAATTCGACGTGGACGGTGGAAAATTGATCACGTCCGACCGTGCCTGTCGATACGTGAGGTGGAGGGAGTTGTGCCTTTGATCGAAGATGCAACCAATAAGCCGATGAACCGCTAAAGATATCAGCTATTGACAGAATGCGGCACTGCCATCGGGCACGTAGGGAGGGACGACTTGGACGCCATCGGCGCTCCGGCTCTGGCCCCGACTGCGGTGCCGTTGCTTGGCCGCCCGGCATTTTGGCCGCGCCAATGCAAAAACCCCCGCCTGGTTGGCGGGGGTTTCTGGCTAAGGGAGCCTGACGATTACCTACTTTCACACGGGAATCCGCACTATCATCGGCGTAGAGTCGTTTCACGGTCCTGTTCGGGATGGGAAGGGGTGGGACCGACTCGCTATGGTCATCAGGCAAAGGGGGTTGTTGCGTTGCTTCGCAGCGCAACCAATCTTGGAAGAAGCAGTAATCTTGAGTTGTGAGCTGTATCTCACACGTACGCGGTACTTCAACCGCAGTACGTCGAGTGCCTCGCACTCGACGTTCGACATTCGTAAGCGCTGAAGCGCTAACGACTGTCGAAACAGACTTGTTATAGGATCAAGCCTTACGGGCAATTAGTATCAGTTAGCTGAACGCATTACTGCGCTTACACACCTGACCTATCAACGTCCTGGTCTCGAACGACCCTTCAAGGGGATCTAGTCCCCAGGGATATCTCATCTTAAGGCGAGTTTCCCGCTTAGATGCTTTCAGCGGTTATCTCTTCCGAACATAGCTACCCGGCGATGCCACTGGCGTGACAACCGGTACACCAGAGGTTCGTCCACTCCGGTCCTCTCGTACTAGGAGCAGCCCCCTTCAAATATCCAACGCCCACGGCAGATAGGGACCAAACTGTCTCACGACGTTTTAAACCCAGCTCACGTACCTCTTTAAATGGCGAACAGCCATACCCTTGGGACCGGCTACAGCCCCAGGATGAGATGAGCCGACATCGAGGTGCCAAACACCGCCGTCGATATGAACTCTTGGGCGGTATCAGCCTGTTATCCCCAGAGTACCTTTTATCCGTTGAGCGATGGCCCTTCCATACAGAACCACCGGATCACTATGACCTGCTTTCGCACCTGCTCGACTTGTCGGTCTCGCAGTTAAGCACGCTTATGCCATTGCACTATCAGCACGATTTCCGACCGTACCTAGCGTACCTTCGTACTCCTCCGTTACGCTTTGGGAGGAGACCGCCCCAGTCAAACTGCCTACCATGCACTGTCCCCGACCCGGATCACGGGCCAAGGTTAGAACCTCAAACAAACCAGGGTGGTATTTCAAGGACGGCTCCACCGAAACTAGCGTTCCGGTTTCATAGCCTCCCACCTATCCTACACAGATCGGTTCAAAGTCCAATGCAAAGCTACAGTAAAGGTTCATGGGGTCTTTCCGTCTAGCCGCGGGTAGATTGCATCATCACAAACACTTCAACTTCGCTGAGTCTCGGGAGGAGACAGTGTGGCCATCGTTACGCCATTCGTGCAGGTCGGAACTTACCCGACAAGGAATTTCGCTACCTTAGGACCGTTATAGTTACGGCCGCCGTTTACCGGGACTTCAATCAAGAGCTTGCACCCCATCATTTAATCTTCCGGCACCGGGCAGGCGTCACACCCTATACGTCCACTTTCGTGTTTGCAGAGTGCTGTGTTTTTATTAAACAGTCGCAGCCACCAGTTTATTGCAACCCCTTCACCCTCTGCGCGCAGGCGCATCAAGCTACAAGGGCGTACCTTATCCCGAAGTTACGGTACCAATTTGCCGAGTTCCTTCTCCCGAGTTCTCTCAAGCGCCTTAGAATACTCATCTCGCCCACCTGTGTCGGTTTGCGGTACGGTCATCGTTAGACTGAAGCTTAGAGGCTTTTCTTGGAACCACTTCCAATTGCTTCGCTCCCTAAGGAGCTCGCGCCACACCCTTGAATCCTGCGCCCGGATTTGCCTAAGCGCCTTCTCCAATGCAGCGACCGGGACTTCCAACACCCGGACAACCTTCCGCGATCCGTCCCCCCATCGCATCTAACAATGGTGCAGGAATATTGACCTGCTTCCCATCAGCTACGCATTTCTGCCTCGCCTTAGGGGCCGACTCACCCTACGCCGATGAACGTTGCGTAGGAAACCTTGGGCTTACGGCGAGGGGGCCTTTCACCCCCTTTATCGCTACTCATGTCAGCATTCGCACTTCCGATACCTCCAGCACGCTTTTCAACGCACCTTCGCAGGCTTACGGAACGCTCTCCTACCATGCGAGCAAAGCTCGCATCCGCAGCTTCGGTATATAGCTTAGCCCCGTTACATCTTCCGCGCAGGACGACTCGATCAGTGAGCTATTACGCTTTCTTTAAAGGGTGGCTGCTTCTAAGCCAACCTCCTGACTGTTTTAGCCTTCCCACTTCGTTTCCCACTTAGCTATATTTGGGGACCTTAGCTGGCGGTCTGGGTTGTTTCCCTCTTGACACCGGACGTTAGCACCCGATGTCTGTCTCCCGTGATTGCACTCTTCGGTATTCGGAGTTTGCTATGGCGGGGTAATCTGCAATAGACCCCCCAACCATGACAGTGCTCTACCCCCGAAGGTGAGACACGAGGCACTACCTAAATAGTTTTCGGAGAGAACCAGCTATTTCCAAGTTTGTTTAGCCTTTCACCCCTATCCACAGCTCATCCCCTAACTTTTCAACGTTAGTGGGTTCGGACCTCCAGTACGTGTTACCGCACCTTCATCCTGGCCATGGATAGATCACTTGGTTTCGGGTCTACGCCCAGCAACTGAACGCCCTATTCGGACTCGCTTTCGCTACGCCTGCCCTATACGGTTAAGCTTGCTACTGAACGTAAGTCGCTGACCCATTATACAAAAGGTACGCCGTCACCCCTTACGAGGCTCCGACTGTTTGTATGCATGCGGTTTCAGGATCTATTTCACTCCCCTCCCGGGGTTCTTTTCGCCTTTCCCTCACGGTACTGGTTCACTATCGGTCGATCACGAGTATTTAGCCTTGGAGGATGGTCCCCCCATCTTCAGACAGGATTTCACGTGTCCCGCCCTACTTGTCGCACACCTAGTTCTTTCATACTGTTTTCGCCTACAGGGCTATCACCTGCTATGGCCGCACTTTCCAGAGCGTTCGGCTAACAATACAAATAAAGAGTGCAAGGCTCATCCCATTTCGCTCGCCACTACTTTGGGAATCTCGGTTGATTTCTTTTCCTGCGGTTACTTAGATGTTTCAGTTCACCGCGTTCGCTTCACATGGCCTATGTATTCAGCCATGGATACTCCAAAAGGAGTGGGTTTCCCCATTCGGACATCTACGGATCAAAGCTCGTTTGCCAGCTCCCCGTAGCTTTTCGCAGGCTACCGCGTCCTTCATCGCCTGTGATCGCCAAGGCATCCACCACATGCACTTGTTCGCTTGACCCTATAACGAGTCTGTCTCTCGACAGTCGTTACAGGTTGAGTTCTCGCGTTGTGCCGTATTCCAATTGAGCCGAACAATGAAGTTCGAATCATCTTGAGATACATCGATACAATCACAACCCGGATAGTTTTCACGTCCATCTCAAGACGCTTCCGCTATCCAAATTACTTGCTTCTTCCAGATTGTTAAAGAACGACAGCCGATATGGTGTTACTCATATCACTCTGACTGGCTCAATCGCCAATGGCAAATGCTCGTCTCACACGTCACTTTCGTGTGATCCAAACGCTTCCCATTGAAGATTGGTGGAGGCAGACGGGATCGAACCGACGACCCCCTGCTTGCAAAGCAGGTGCTCTCCCAGCTGAGCTATGCCCCCATGTATACAGAGACCTCAGGTACCCACATACCGCCAGACAATGGTGGGTCTGGTTGGATTCGAACCAACGACCCCCGCCTTATCAAGACGGTGCTCTAACCGACTGAGCTACAGACCCCTGAGTCTGTCTTTAATTTACAGCCGATAAGCGTGAGCGCTCAACTTTGCGAGATAGCTCTGGAAAGGAGGTGATCCAGCCGCACCTTCCGATACGGCTACCTTGTTACGACTTCACCCCAGTCATGAATCCTACCGTGGTGACCGTCCTCCTTGCGGTTAGACTAGCCACTTCTGGTAAAACCCACTCCCATGGTGTGACGGGCGGTGTGTACAAGACCCGGGAACGTATTCACCGCGGCATGCTGATCCGCGATTACTAGCGATTCCAGCTTCATGCACTCGAGTTGCAGAGTGCAATCCGGACTACGATCGGTTTTCTGGGATTAGCTCCCCCTCGCGGGTTGGCAACCCTCTGTTCCGACCATTGTATGACGTGTGAAGCCCTACCCATAAGGGCCATGAGGACTTGACGTCATCCCCACCTTCCTCCGGTTTGTCACCGGCAGTCTCCTTAGAGTGCTCTTGCGTAGCAACTAAGGACAAGGGTTGCGCTCGTTGCGGGACTTAACCCAACATCTCACGACACGAGCTGACGACAGCCATGCAGCACCTGTGCGCCGGTTCTCTTTCGAGCACTCCCGCCTCTCAGCAGGATTCCGACCATGTCAAGGGTAGGTAAGGTTTTTCGCGTTGCATCGAATTAATCCACATCATCCACCGCTTGTGCGGGTCCCCGTCAATTCCTTTGAGTTTTAATCTTGCGACCGTACTCCCCAGGCGGTCAACTTCACGCGTTAGCTACGTTACTAAGGAAATGAATCCCCAACAACTAGTTGACATCGTTTAGGGCGTGGACTACCAGGGTATCTAATCCTGTTTGCTCCCCACGCTTTCGTGCATGAGCGTCAGTATTGGCCCAGGGGGCTGCCTTCGCCATCGGTATTCCTCCACATCTCTACGCATTTCACTGCTACACGTGGAATTCTACCCCCCTCTGCCATACTCTAGCCTGCCAGTCACCAATGCAGTTCCCAGGTTGAGCCCGGGGATTTCACATCGGTCTTAGCAAACCGCCTGCGCACGCTTTACGCCCAGTAATTCCGATTAACGCTCGCACCCTACGTATTACCGCGGCTGCTGGCACGTAGTTAGCCGGTGCTTATTCTTCCGGTACCGTCATCCCCCGGCTATATTAGAACCAAGGATTTCTTTCCGGACAAAAGTGCTTTACAACCCGAAGGCCTTCTTCACACACGCGGCATTGCTGGATCAGGCTTTCGCCCATTGTCCAAAATTCCCCACTGCTGCCTCCCGTAGGAGTCTGGGCCGTGTCTCAGTCCCAGTGTGGCTGGTCGTCCTCTCAGACCAGCTACTGATCGTCGCCTTGGTAGGCCTTTACCCCACCAACTAGCTAATCAGCCATCGGCCAACCCTATAGCGCGAGGCCCGAAGGTCCCCCGCTTTCATCCGTAGATCGTATGCGGTATTAATCCGGCTTTCGCCGGGCTATCCCCCACTACAGGACATGTTCCGATGTATTACTCACCCGTTCGCCACTCGCCACCAGGTGCAAGCACCCGTGCTGCCGTTCGACTTGCATGTGTAAGGCATGCCGCCAGCGTTCAATCTGAGCCAGGATCAAACTCTTCAGTTTAAACCTGTTACTGTTTTCGGTTCTTTCGAACCGGTCGCTCACTCAAAGCTGACAGGAATATGAATCACTTCATAAACCTGACTTACTTTAGTGTGAGACTCTTGATACTTTCGCTATCTGATCCGAGGATCAGCTCGCTTCCATCAAGCGCCCACACTTATCGGCTGTTAATTTTTAAAGAGCATTTCTGCGAGAAACTTCGTGTTTCTCAGCAGCGCTGCGTTTTCAGCAGCAGAGAAGCGAGATTATGAACCGTGTTTCGCAGCTCGTCAACAACTTTTTAACTGCTTCGTTGCGACTGCGGGGTCCATCTTCCTGCGCCAGCCGTGCGCCCAACCTGCTGCACACCGCCGACTTCGCTTCCCCTCTCCCGCGCCGCGTTTCCGTTAGCGCGAAAGAGGCGTGATTCTATGCACTCGCCCCCGTCTCCGCAAGCCCCTTTGTGAAATTATTTTGAAAAAGCCGCCGTGCGCTATCGCGCACGGTGGCTTGGGGCTCGACGGGTCTGGCGACCGCGCTGCAACCAGCGCCAACCAGTCGCAAGACACCTGCCGCGGCGCAGCCCACTCAGCGGTTCTTGAACTCGGGCTTCCGTTTCTCGACGAATGCCGCCATCCCTTCCTTCTGGTCCTCAGTCGCAAACAGCGAATGGAACAGCCGGCGCTCGAAGTGGACACCCTCTGCCAGCGTCGTCTCGTACGCGCGATTCACCGACTCCTTGACCATCATGACCGCCGGCAGCGAGAACTCGGCAATCGTCGCCGCGGCCGCAATCGCCTCGTCGAGCAGCTTGTCGGCCGGCAGCACGCGCGACACGAGCCCGGCTCGCTCCGCTTCGGCGGCGTCCATGAAGCGCGCGGTCAGGCACATGTCCATAGCCTTCGCCTTCGATACCGCGCGCGGCAGACGCTGCGTGCCGCCCGCGCCCGGCATGATGCCCAGCTTGATCTCCGGCTGGCCGAACTTGGCCGTGTCCGCCGCGAAGACGATGTCGCACATCATCGCGAGCTCGCAACCGCCGCCCAGCGCAAAGCCCGACACCGCGGCAATGATCGGCTTGCGGATCTGACGGACCGTCTCCCAGTTGCGCGTGATGTAGTCACCCCGGTAAACATCCATATAGGAATAGGTCGCCATCATGCCGATGTCCGCGCCGGCTGCGAACGCCTTCTCGCTCCCCGTCACGACGATCGCGCCGATGCCGTCGTCCGCATCGAACGCCTTCAGCGCATCGCCCAACTCATCCATCAACGCATCGTTCAGCGCGTTCAGCGCCTTCGGACGGTTCAGCGTAACCAGCCCGACACGCCCCCGGGTCTCCGCCAGGATGTTCTCGTAAGCCATCTATTTCTCCTCGATCAATGAAATGAGAAACGCCTCGCACATGCGAATAGTTTGATGCTAACATTCTCCGACCAACCGGTCGGTTAATTAATCGATCCAACCCCTCTCATCGTCCATCAGGCCGCCGCCATGACCCATGCACTGTTCACGAAGCACGAAGACACGTTGAAGCACGCACTCGCCGCCATCGAGAGCCGCGGGTACTGGAGCCCGTTCGCCGAAATGCCGAGTCCCAAAGTGTACGGGGAAAGCGCGAACGCAGACGGCGAAGCAGCTTTCAAGTCGCACCTCGACAAGACGTTCGCGCTCGACCAGCCGGCGTCCGGCGAAACGGTCGGCGCGGAGCGATCGCCGTACGGCATCGCACTGGGCATCCGGTATCCGAAGTCGACGCCCGACGCACTGATCGCCGCCGCAGCCGCCGCGCAACGCGCGTGGCGCGAAGCCGGCCCCAGCGCCTGGATCGGCGTCAGCCTCGAAATCCTCGCGCGCCTGAACCGCGCGAGCTTCGAGATCGCCTACAGCGTGATGCACACCACGGGGCAGGCATTCATGATGGCGTTCCAGGCCGGCGGCCCGCACGCGCAGGATCGTGCGCTCGAGGCTGTCGCCTATGCATGGGACGAACTGCGCCGCATCCCGGCCGATGCGCACTGGGAAAAGCCGCAAGGCAAGAACCCGCCGCTCGCGATGCACAAGCGCTACACGATCGTCCCGCGCGGCACGGGGCTCGTGCTCGGCTGCTGCACGTTCCCGACCTGGAACGGCTACCCGGGCCTGTTCGCCGATCTGGCAACCGGTAACACCGTAATCGTCAAACCACATCCGGGTGCGATCCTGCCGCTCGCGATCACGGTCCGGATCGCCCGCGACGTGCTGCGCGAAGCCGGGTTCGATCCGAACGTCGTCACGCTCCTTGCGACCGAGCCCAACGACGGCGCCCTCGTTCAGGACATCGCGCTGCGCCCCGAGATCAAGCTGATCGACTTCACGGGCAGCACGCAGAACGGCACGTGGCTCGAACGCCATGCCCACCAGGCACAGGTCTACACCGAGAAGGCCGGCGTCAACCAGATCGTGATCGACTCGACCGACGACCTGAAGGCCGCAGCCAAGAACATCGCGTTCTCGCTGGCGCTATACTCCGGCCAGATGTGCACGGCGCCGCAGAACATCTATGTGCCGCGCGACGGCATCCAGACGGCGGACGGCCATGCGAGCTTCGACGAAGTCGCGCAAGCCATCGCGGTTGCCGTGCAAAAACTCACCGGAGACCCGGCACGCTCGGTCGAACTGATCGGCGCAATTCAGAACGACGGCGTGACCGCACGTATCGACGACGCCCGCCAGCTCGGCCGCGTACTCGCCGACAGCGTGGCCCTTCAGCACCCCGCGTTCCCCGATGCCCGCGTGCGCACACCGCTCGTGCTGCAACTCGACGTGACCGATCGCGAGAAATTCACGCAGGAGTGGTTCGGCCCGATCTCGTTCGTGATCGCGACCGACTCGACCGCGCAGTCGCTCGATCTCGCCGGTGAAATCGCGGCGGAACATGGCGCGCTGACCCTCTCCGTCTACAGCACCGACGACGCAATCGTCGACGCCGCCCACGACGCAGCGGTGCGCGGCGGTGTCGCGCTGTCGATCAATCTGACGGGCGGCGTGTTCGTCAACCAGTCGGCCGCGTTCTCCGATTTCC
Source organism: Burkholderia sp. MS455 (assembly GCF_016899445.1). NCBI lineage: Bacteria > Pseudomonadati > Pseudomonadota > Betaproteobacteria > Burkholderiales > Burkholderiaceae > Burkholderia > Burkholderia sp. MS455. The sequence continues at coordinate 528,637 of NZ_CP041779.1, read as the reverse complement.
ACGGCACGGGAGCCAACCCGGCTGCCAACGCGGCGCTGGCCGACCCGGCGTTCGTCGCCAACCGGTTCCGCGTGGTGCAAAGCCGCGTCCATGTTGCCCCGAAGGCGGTACCCGCGGAAGCTGGCCAAACGGCATAACCCGAATGGCGGACGTGCAAACGCCGCCACGTTCTCTACCATGAACGAATCCGCCACCCGGCGGGTTCGTTGCTCATCGATACGCCCATGACAGACGCCTACATCTGCGACGCGATTCGCACCCCCATCGGCCGCTACGGCGGTGCCCTGAAAGATGTCCGTGCCGATGATCTCGGCGCGGTGCCGCTCAAGGCGCTGATCGAGCGCAATCGCCACGTCAACTGGACGGCGATCGACGACGTGATCTACGGCTGCGCGAACCAGGCCGGCGAAGACAACCGCAACGTCGCGCGCATGTCGGCGCTGCTCGCGGGCCTGCCGACCGCCGTGCCGGGTACGACGCTGAACCGGCTGTGCGGCTCCGGGATGGACGCGGTCGGCACGGCCGCGCGCGCGATCAAGTCGGGCGAAGCGCGCCTGATGATCGCCGGCGGCGTCGAGAGCATGACGCGCGCGCCGTTCGTGATGGGCAAGGCCGCGAGCGCGTTCGCACGCCAGGCCGACATCTACGATACGACGATCGGCTGGCGCTTCGTCAATCCGCTGATGAAACAGCTTCACGGCGTCGATTCGATGCCGGAGACGGCCGAGAACGTCGCGGTCGACTACAACATCAGCCGTGCCGACCAGGACCTGTTCGCGCTGCGCAGCCAGCAAAAGGCCGCGCGTGCGCAGCAGGACGGCACGCTCGCCGAGGAAATCGTCGCCGTCACGATTGCGCAGAAGAAGGGCGATCCGGTGGTCGTGTCGCGCGACGAACATCCGCGCGAAACGTCGCTCGAAGCACTCGCGAAGCTGAAGGGCGTCGTGCGCCCGGACGGCTCTGTAACGGCCGGCAATGCATCGGGCGTCAACGACGGCGCGTGCGCGCTGCTGCTCGCCAATGCACAGGCAGCCGATCAGTATGGCCTGCGCCGCCGCGCGCGCGTCATCGGCATGGCGACGGCAGGCGTCGAGCCGCGCGTGATGGGCATCGGCCCCGCGCCGGCCACGCAGAAACTGCTGCGCCAGCTCGGCATGACCATCGACCAGTTCGACGTGATCGAGTTGAACGAGGCGTTTGCGTCGCAGGGTCTCGCGGTACTGCGCATGCTCGGCGTCGCCGACGACGATCCGCGCGTGAACCCGAACGGCGGCGCGATCGCACTCGGTCATCCGCTCGGTGCATCGGGAGCCCGGCTCGTGACCACTGCGCTCCATCAACTCGAGCGTACGGGCGGCCGCTTTGCGCTCTGTACGATGTGCATCGGCGTCGGACAGGGCATCGCACTCGCGATCGAACGCGTGTAACCGATGCGTCGCGCGCCTATAACGAAGTCATGAAGGAGACACTGCATGTCCTATCAGGCGATTCAGCTGGATATCGATCAGGCCGCGCGCGTGGCCACGATCACCCTCAACCGCCCCGACAAGCTGAACAGCTTCACGCGGGCGATGCATCGCGAACTGCAGTCGGCTCTCGATGAAGTCGAAGCGGCCGGCGCACGCGCGCTGATTCTGACGGGTGCGGGGCGCGGCTTCTGCGCGGGCCAGGACCTCGCCGACCTCGACTTCACGCCCGGCGCGTCCACCGACCTCGGCACGCTGATCGACGAGCATTTCAATCCGCTGATCCGCCGCCTGCAGCGTCTGCCGCTGCCGGTGATCGCCGCCGTCAACGGCACGGCGGCCGGCGCCGGCGCGAATCTCGCGCTCGCATGCGATCTCGTGTTCGCCGCCCGCTCGAGCAGTTTCATCCAGGCCTTCGTCAAGATCGGGCTCGTACCCGATTCAGGCGGCACGTGGTTCCTGCCGCAACGCGTCGGCATGGCACGTGCGCTGGGGCTCGCGCTGACCGGCGACAAGCTTGGCGCCGAACAGGCCGAACAGTGGGGCCTGATCTGGCGTGCGGTCGACGACGACGCACTCGCCGCATCAGCCCGCCAGCTCGCAACCCAGCTCGCGCAGCAGCCGACGCTCGCGATCGCATCGATCAAGCAATCGATGCGCGACAGCGTCACGAACACGCTCGACCAGCAGCTCGACCTGGAACGCGACATGCAGCGCAAGCTGGGCCAGTCGCACGACTACGCGGAAGGCGTGCAGGCATTCATCGAGAAGCGCGCACCGCGCTTCGAGGGACGTTGACATGACGGACGCCACCGCCACACTCGATCCCGATTCGCTCGCCCGCGCCACCGCGCAGGCGATGTACGACGCCGACGCATGCAGCCGCGCGTTCGGCATGGAAATCGCTGAAGTACGCGCGGGCTACGCACGCCTGCAGATGCGCGTGCGGCCAGAGTTCCTGAACGGACATCAGACCTGCCACGGCGGGATCATCTTCACGCTCGCCGATTCGACGTTCGCGTTCGCGTGCAACTCGTACAACCTGAATACGGTCGCTGCCGGCTGCTCGATCGAATTCCTGCGCCCCGTGCACGGCAACGACGTGCTGACGGCCGAGGCGATCGAACAGGCGCGCGCCGGCCGCCACGGCATCTACGACATCCGCGTCACGAACCAGACAGGCGAAACGGTCGCGATGTTTCGCGGCAAATCCGCCCAGATCAAGGGCACGGTCATACCGGAAGACCGCTGACGTCAACGGCTCGCACATAACAAACACTGGAGACATGCATGACTACCCCGCTACCGCTCGAGCCGATCGAGACCGCCTCACGCGACGAGCTGACCGCGCTGCAGCTCGAACGCCTCAAGTGGTCGCTCCGGCATGCGTATGACCACTCTCCCGTCTATCGTCGCAAATTCGACGACGCGGGCGTGCATCCCGACGACCTGAAAACGCTCGCCGACCTGTCACGCTTCCCGTTCACGACGAAAGGCGACCTGCGTGACAGTTACCCGTTCGGGATGTTCGCCGTGCCGCAGGACCAGATCTCGCGCATCCACGCATCATCGGGCACGACCGGCAAGCCGACGGTCGTCGGCTATACGGCCGGCGACATCGACACGTGGGCGAATCTCGTCGCGCGCTCGATCCGCGCCGCCGGCGCACGTCGCGGCGACAAGGTACACGTCAGCTACGGGTACGGCTTGTTCACCGGCGGGCTCGGCGCGCACTACGGCGCCGAACGTGCGGGATTGACCGTGATCCCGTTCGGCGGCGGCCAGACCGAGAAGCAGGTACAACTGATCCAGGATTTCCGGCCCGACATCATCATGGTGACGCCGAGCTACATGTTGTCGATCGCCGACGAAATCGAGCGCCAGGGCCTCGATCCCGTGCAAAGCTCGCTGCGCATCGGCATCTTCGGCGCGGAGCCATGGACCAACGACATGCGCGTCGCGATCGAGCAGCGGATGGGCATCGACGCGGTCGACATCTACGGGCTGTCCGAAGTGATGGGCCCCGGCGTCGCGTCCGAATGCGTCGAGACCAAGGACGGCCCGACCATCTGGGAAGATCACTTCTATCCGGAAATCATCGATCCGGAAACCGGCGAAGTGCTGCCGGACGGCGAATTCGGCGAGCTCGTGTTCACGTCGCTGACGAAGGAGGCGCTGCCGATCATCCGCTACCGGACACGCGACCTCACGCGCCTGTTACCCGGCACCGCTCGCACGATGCGCCGGATGGAAAAGATCACCGGCCGCTCGGACGACATGATGATCGTGCGTGGCGTCAACGTGTTCCCGACGCAAATCGAGGAACAGTTGCTCAAGCAGCGCGCGCTCGCACCGCACTATCAGATCGTACTGACGAAGGAAGGCCCGCTCGACGTGCTGACGCTCAGCGTCGAGCCCTGTCCCGACACTGCTCCGGATACGGCGGCGATCCACGCGGCGAAACAAGCGCTCGCGCATGACATCAAGTCGCTGATCGGCGTGACTGCCGTGATCAACGTGCTGCCCGTGAACGGAATCGAGCGCTCGGTCGGCAAGGCACGCCGCGTCGTCGACAAGCGCAAGGGCTGACGGCAGACGCTGCGCGTGCGTCGCGCGCAGAGGCAATCCCGTTGCGCAACAAACGAAACAGCCCGATCGGCCAACGCCAATCGGGCTATTTATTGTGTTCCACGACGTCGTTCAACGCGACAGGCGCATCACACGAACTGAAACCACACGGGTACACCGCTCTCGAACCGACGCACTCCACGCGCACCGTCGCGCCCACGAATACCCCGCCTCATGCGCGGGCGGCTCCCGAGAAGCCGATGCCGCCTCACGTCACGAATTCGGGAACAGCAGCCACATCCGGCCGACCTGCTTCATCCGGCCGGCCTGGTCGCCTGCGTCGTCGCCGAGTCCCCAGAAATAGTCGGCCCGCACGCCGCCCTTGATCGCGGAGCCCGTATCCTGCGCGAACACGAGCCGGTTCATCGGCGTATTCGTCAGCGGACGCGTGGTCTGCAGGAACACGGGCGTGCCGAGCGGGATCGACGACGGATCGACCGCGATCGAACGCTCCGCCGTCAGCGGCACGCCGAGCGCGCCGATCGGGCCGTCCGCGCCGCCGTGCGGCGCGTCCTCCTTGATCGGCATGTCGCGGAAGAACACGAACCGCGGATTCGTGTCGAGCAACGCGTCGACACGGTTCGGATTCGCCTTCGCCCACGCCTTGATACCCTGCATCGTCGCCTGTGCGGGCGCCAGCTCGCCGCGATCGAGCAACCACTTGCCGATCGAGCGGTACGGCTGGTTGTTGGTGCCGCCGAAGCCGACCCGCATCACCGAACCATCGTCGAGCAGCACGCGCCCCGAGCCCTGCACCTGCAGGAAGAACGCCTCGATCGGATCGTCGACCCACACGAGTTCGTTGCCGTTCAGGATGCCCGCACGCTCGAGCTGCGCGCGCGCAGGCAGCGCGGCGCCCGCGCGATAACCGGCCGGCCAGCGATAGAGCGCGTATTGATACGGGCCGCGGCGCACGCGCGAACCATGCAGCAGCGGCTCGTAATAGCCGGTCACGAGCCCGTCGAGCGTCCCGTCGGTATTCGCGAGCTGGAACGGCGTGAAATACGTTTCGAAGAAAGTGCGTGCGCTGCCGACATCGAGCTCGTCGAGCCGGTCGGCGGCCGCACAAGCGCGCTGCCAGGCCGGCTGACGCGCGAGCCGCGCGCAGTTTTGCCGCAGCGCGGCCGTCGCGCCGAGCAGCGAATCGTCCTGCCAGCCCGGCACCTGCTGCCACGCAACCGGCGTGAGCCGCTTCGCGGCAACCTGCCCCGGCACGATCGCCGCGCCGGTCGGCGGCTTGAGCGCAGACGTTCGCGTCGGCGCGCCGCCGCACGCGGCAAGCAGCGCCGCCGCCGCGGCCGCCGCAACCCAGCCGGCCAGCCGGGGCCCAAACCACATACAATGTCCGTTCTTGATGGAAACCGCCATGTCAGATTTTCTCGACCAATATCCGATGCTCATCTTCGCGCTCGAAGCCTTCGTAGCGCTTGCCCTGCTGATCTTCATCGTCGTGTGGACGTCGTCGGGCAGAAAGAAGCACGCCCGCAACAACGATCGCCAGCCGCGCTGACGCGCTCCGCGCGCTCAATGCAGCGTGCGCGGCATGTGCAGTGCAAACTCGTCGACCGGCGCCTCGAAACGCTCGCCGTCCTCCGCCACGCAGAAGTACGCGCCGCGCATCGTACCGACCGGCGTCGCGATCACGGCCCAGCTCGTGTATTCGAACTGCTCGCCCGGCTGCAGCAGCGGCTGGTGCCCGACGACGCCGAGCCCCTTCACTTCCTGCACGTGGCTCTCGCTGTCCGTGATGATCCAGTGACGCGCGATCAGCTGCGCCGCGACCTGCCCCGTGTTGCGGATCGTCAGCGTGTACGCGAATGCGTATTGACGGCGATCGGGGTCGGATTGTTCCGGCAAGTAGCTGGTTTTCACCGAAACGGTGAACTGATACTGACTCATGGTGTTTCCACTGGAGGGTGACTGTCCGTGCCGGCATGGGCGACGGGGCCGCGGACGCGCCGCTTTGGTTCGGCATTCTGCTTGATGCGGAATCGGGCCGCAACCGCACGGCCTGCCGCCGCGAGCCGGCCGCCGGGCGGTAGAATGTCGGTTTTGCGCCGCAACGTCCCCGCTCCCCCTGCCATGACCCAATTCCGCATCGCTCCCAGCATCCTGTCGGCCGATTTCGCACGGCTCGGCGAAGAAGTCCGCAACGTGGTCGCCGCCGGCGCCGACTGGATCCACTTCGACGTGATGGACAACCATTATGTGCCGAACCTGACGATCGGCCCGCTCGTGTGCGAAGCGATCCGCCCGCACGTGCAGGTGCCGATCGACGTGCACCTGATGGTACGCCCGGTCGACCGGATCGTGCCCGATTTTGCGAAGGCCGGTGCGAACCTGATCAGCTTCCACCCGGAAGGCTCCGATCACATCGACCGCACGCTGTCGCTGATCCGCGACCACGGCTGCAAGGCCGGCCTCGTATTCAACCCGGCCACGCCGCTGAACTATCTCGACCACGTGATGGACCGCCTCGACTTCGTGCTGCTGATGTCGGTCAACCCCGGCTTCGGCGGCCAGTCGTTCATTCCGGAAACGCTGAACAAGCTGCGCGAAGCACGCGCACGTATCGACGCGTACACCGAGCGCACGGGCCGCGAGATCCTGCTCGAGGTCGACGGCGGCGTGAAGACCGACAACATCGCGGAAATCGCGGCGGCCGGTGCCGACACCTTCGTCGCGGGTTCGGCGATCTTCGGCAAGCCCGACTACCGCAAGGTGATCGACGAGATGCGCGCCGCGCTCGCCACCGTCGAGCGGAGCTGACGCCGTGGCCGAATCGTCGCTCGCCGGCCGTGCGCCGGCCGGGGCCGCAACGAACGCCGCCCCGATCCGCTTCGCCGCGCCGCGCATCGACGCGGCGCTGATCGATCTCGACGGCACGATGGTCGACACGGCCGACGATTTCACGGCCGGCCTGAACGGGATGCTTGCGCGGCTCGACGCGCCGGCCACATCGCGCGACGAGGTGATCGGCTACGTCGGCAAGGGCTCCGAGCACCTGATCCACAGCGTGCTGAAGCCGCGCTTCCCGGCCGACGAGGCGCGCGCGCGCTTCGACGACGCCCTGGCGATCTACCAGACCGAATACGCGAAGATCAACGGCCGCCATACGCGCCTCTATCCGGACGTGGCCGCCGGTCTCGACGCGCTGCGCGCGGCCGGCATCCGGCTCGCGTGCGTGACGAACAAGCCGCACCGCTTCGCGGTCGAGCTGCTCGAACAATACGGGCTGGCCGATTGCTTCGGCATCGTGCTCGGCGGCGACAGCGTCGCACGCAAGAAGCCCGACCCGCTGCCGATGCTGACGGCCTGCGACGCGCTCGGCGTCGCGCCGGACGCGGCGGTCGCGATCGGCGACTCGGAAAACGATGCGCTGGCGGGCCGCGCAGCCGGGATGGCGACACTGACGGTGCCGTATGGCTATAACCACGGCAAAGCTATACAAACGATAAATTCGGATGGTATAGTCGATTCGTTGCTGGTCGCGGCCCGCGCGATCACCGCGCACAACGCCGGCCGGCCAACCATCTGATTATTTCTTCCATCCGCATGTTTCTGAATAAAAAACGGAGTCTGAGCAGCATCGACCGGGGAGCCTGGCCCTGGCGTCGCTGGTCGCGCTAACCTCTTCGATGAGGTACGCTGAAGCACGTCTTCAGCGCCGTTTTTTATCTCGCTGCGCATCCGCGCGCCGATCGTCGCACCACCTCGAGTTCCACCGCGTCCGAACGCTTGCGTTCAGGATCGGCCGCAGGCTCGCGACGTTCACGCCCGGAGTGCCGGCCGGCAACAGGCACTTCTCGATCGACCGCCCTTTCGCCGACGGCAACCCGCGCAGCGTCAAGTGATCCCTGGCGCACGCGCCGCTCGTCCCGAACAGGACCGGAACATGACCGAACTCGAATTCCAATCGCTCGCGAACGAAGGCTACAACCGTATCCCGCTGATCGCGGAAGCCCTCGCCGATCTCGAAACGCCGCTGTCCCTCTACCTGAAGCTGGCCCAGCCCGAACGGGCGGGCGCCAACTCGTTCCTGCTCGAATCGGTGGTCGGCGGCGAACGCTTCGGCCGCTACTCGTTCATCGGCCTGCCCGCCCGCACGCTCGTGCGCACCCGCAACGGCGTGTCGGAAGTCGTGCGCGACGGCCAGGTCGTCGAGACGCATGACGGCGACCCGTTCCAATTCATCGAATCGTTCCAGGCGCGCTTCAAGGTGACGCAGCGTCCGGGCCTGCCGCGCTTCTGCGGCGGTCTCGCCGGCTACTTCGGCTACGACGCGGTGCGCTACATCGAGAAGAAGCTCGCAAACACCGCGCCGCGCGACGATCTCGGCCTGCCCGACATCCAGTTGCTGCTGACCGAGGAAGTCGCGGTGATCGACAACCTCGCCGGCAAGCTGTACCTGATCATCTACGCGGACCCGGGCCAGCCGGAAGCCTACGCGAAGGCGAAACAGCGCCTGCGCGAACTGAAGCAGCGCCTGCGCACGACCGTGCAGCCGCCCGTCACGTCGGCGAGCGTGCGCACCGAGACGTTCCGCGAGTTCAAGAAGGAAGACTATCTGGCCGCCGTGCGCCAGGCGAAGGAATACATCGCGGCCGGCGAACTGATGCAGATCCAGGTCGGCCAGCGGCTGACCAAGCCGTACCGCGACAATCCGCTGTCGCTGTATCGCGCGCTGCGTTCGCTGAATCCGTCACCGTACATGTACTACTACAACTTCGGCGATTTCCACGTGGTCGGCGCATCGCCGGAAATCCTCGTGCGCCAGGAAAAGCGCGGCGACGACCAGATCGTCACGATTCGCCCGCTCGCCGGCACGCGCCCGCGCGGCAACACGCCCGAGCGCGACGCGGAACTCGCGACCGAGCTGCTCAACGATCCGAAGGAGATCGCCGAACACGTGATGCTGATCGACCTCGCGCGCAACGACGTCGGCCGCATCGCGGAAATCGGCTCGGTGCAGGTGACCGACAAGATGGTCATCGAAAAGTACTCGCACGTGCAGCACATCGTCAGCTCGGTCGAAGGCAAGCTGAAGCCCGGCATGACGAACTACGACGTGCTGCGCGCGACGTTCCCGGCCGGCACGCTGTCCGGCGCGCCGAAGGTACGCGCGATGGAGCTGATCGACGAGCTCGAGCCGATCAAGCGCGGGCTGTACGGCGGTGCGGTGGGCTACCTGTCGTTCTCGGGCGAGATGGATCTCGCGATCGCGATCCGCACGGGCCTGATCCACAACGGCAACCTGTATGTGCAAGCGGCGGCCGGCGTCGTCGCGGATTCGGTGCCCGAATCCGAATGGCAAGAGACCGAAAACAAGGCGCGCGCGGTGCTGCGTGCGGCCGAACAGGTCCAGGACGGCCTCGATAGCGACTTCTGACCGGAGACTGACCATGCTGCTCATGATCGACAACTACGATTCGTTCACCTACAACCTGGTCCAGTACTTCGGCGAACTGGGCGAGGACGTGCACACGTACCGCAACGACGAAATCACGCTCGACGAGATCGCGCGCCTGAATCCCGACGCGATCTGCCTGTCGCCGGGCCCGAGCAACCCGCAGCACGCGGGCATCACGCTCGACGTGCTGCGCGAATTTTCGGGCAGGAAGCCGATCCTCGGCGTCTGCCTCGGCCACCAGGCGATCGGCGAAGCATTCGGCGGCCGCGTCGTGCGCGCGAAGACCATCATGCACGGCAAGGTGAGCCGGATCGAAACGGACTGCCGCGGCGTGTTCGCCGACCTGCCGAAGCATTTCGACGTCACGCGCTACCATTCGCTCGCGATCGAGCGCGAATCGCTGCCCGACTGCCTCGAGGTGTCCGCGTGGACCGACGACGGAGAAATCATGGGCGTGCGCCACAAGACGCTGCCGGTCGAGGGCGTGCAGTTCCACCCGGAATCGATCCTGTCCGAGCACGGCCATGCGCTGCTCGAGAATTTCCTGAAGCAGGCCCGCGCCGCGGCCGCGCAAGCCGCCTGACGGGAGCCTCATGATGACGATTACCCCGCAGGAAGCGCTGCAGCGCACGATCGAACACCGCGAGATCTTCCACGACGAGATGCTGCACCTGATGCGGCTCATCATGCGCGGCGACATGTCGCCCGTGATGGCCGCCGCGATCATCACCGGGCTGCGCGTGAAGAAGGAGACGATCGGCGAGATCGCCGCCGCCGCGACCGTGATGCGCGAATTCGCGAACCACGTCGACGTGCAGGACAACTCGAACTTCGTCGACATCGTCGGCACCGGCGGCGACGGCTCGCACACGTTCAACATCTCGACCGCGTCGATGTTCGTCACGGCGGCGGCCGGCGCGAAAGTCGCGAAGCACGGCAACCGCGGTGTGTCGAGCAAGTCAGGCAGCGCCGACGTGCTCGAGGCGCTCGGCGTGAACATCGACCTGCAGTCGGACCAGGTCGCCGCGTCGATCGCCGAAACGGGCATGGGCTTCATGTTCGCGCCGAACCATCACCCGGCGATGAAGAACATCGCGGCCGTGCGCCGCGAGCTCGGCGTGCGCACGATCTTCAACATCCTCGGCCCGCTGACCAATCCGGCCGGCGCGCCGAACCAGTTGATGGGCGTGTTCCACCCCGACCTCGTCGGCATCCAGGTGCGCGTGATGCAGCGTCTCGGCGCGCAGCACGTGCTCGTCGTATACGGCAAGGACGGGATGGACGAGGTGTCGCTCGGCGCCGCGACGCTCGTCGGCGAATTGCGCGACGGCAAGGTGCACGAATACGAGATCCATCCGGAAGACTTCGGCCTGCAGATGGTGTCGAACCGCACGCTGAAGGTGGAAAATGCCGAGGAATCGCGCACGATGCTGCTCGGCGCGCTGGACAACCAGCCGGGCGTCGCCCGCGAGATCGTCACGCTGAACTCGGGTACTGCACTCTATGCGGCGAACGTCGCCGAATCGATCGCGGACGGCATCCAGCTCGCCCGCGAAGCGATCGCGAGCGGCAAGGCGCGCGCGAAGGTCGACGAACTCGTGCGCTTCACGCAGCAGTTCAAGCGCTGACTCCCCTTACGACTCAAGCAGGAACCCACATGAGCGACATTCTCGACCGAATCATCGCCGTCAAGCGCGAAGAAGTCGCGGCGGCCATGCGCAGCACGCCGCTCGAGGCACTGAAGCTGGACGCATCCGCGCGCGACCTGCACGACTTCGTCGGCGCGCTGCGTGCGAAGCACGCGGCCGGCGACGCCGCCGTGATCGCCGAAATCAAGAAGGCAAGCCCGTCGAAGGGCGTGCTGCGCGAGCATTTCGTGCCGGCCGACATCGCGCGCTCGTATGCGGCGCACGGCGCCGCATGCCTGTCGGTGCTGACCGACGAGCAGTTCTTCCAGGGCAGCGTCCGCTACCTCGAAGAGGCGCGCGCGGCCTGCACGCTGCCGGTGCTGCGCAAGGACTTCATCGTCGACGCGTACCAGATCCTCGAGGCACGCGCGATGGGCGCCGACGCGATCCTGCTGATCGCCGCCGCACTCGACACGCCGCTGATGCAGGACCTCGAAGCATATGCGCACTCGCTCGGCCTCGCCGTGCTGGTCGAAGTGCACGACCGCAACGAGATGGAGCAGGCGCTGACGCTCAAGACGCCGCTGCTCGGCATCAACAACCGCAACCTGCGCACGTTCGAGACGTCGATCCAGACCACGCTCGACATGCTCGACATGATTCCGCCGGACCGGATTGTCGTGACCGAATCGGGCATCCTGTCGCGCACCGACGTCGACACGATGCGCGCGGCGAACGTGAACACGTTCCTCGTCGGCGAAGCGTTCATGCGCGCCGATCAGCCAGGCGAGGAGCTCGCACGGATGTTCTTCTGATGGCGATCGAAAAGGAAATCAAGCTCGCGCTGCCGGCCGGCCAGGCCGGTGCCGCGCGGCGCTTCTTCGAGACGCTGACCGGCGAACCCGGCCGCGACATCACGCTCGCGAACGTCTATTACGACACGCCCGATCTCGCGCTGGCCCGCTCGAAGAGCGCGGTGCGCGTGCGCCGCGCGCCGCAAGGCTGGCTGCAGACGTTCAAGACGGTCGGCAGCGCGGAAGGCGGCCTGCATCGCCGCCACGAATGGGAACTACCCGTGGCCGGCGACGCGCTCGAGATCGATGCGCTCGTCGCGGCCTGCGACGTGCCGGAAGCCGCCGCTGCGCTGCGTGACGCGGCGAGCGCGCTGCGCGCACTGTTCCGCACGGATTTTTCGCGTACGCTGTGGCGCATCGCAATCGGCGGCGCAACCGTCGAAGCCGCGGTGGACCTCGGCGAGATCGTCGTCCAGGCGGAACACGAAACGCGCCGCGAACCGATCAGCGAAATCGAACTCGAACTGATCGACGGCCCGGAAGCGGCGCTCGCGACGCTCGCCGCCGAACTGCAGCAGGCGCTGCCGGGCCTCGCTCCCGAAAACATCAGCAAGGCGCAGCGCGGCTACCGGCTGCGCGCGCAATAAACACGCATCACGCATGGCAACCCGCAAGACTTCCCGCGCGCCGCAACAGGCGTCGCTGTTCGACGATCCCGTGCCGGAAACGGCACCGGCCGCTATTCCGTCCCCGACTTCCGCGTCGCCCTCCTCCGAGCGCAAGCCCGCAAAGAAAGCCGCCGCTTCGGCCCCGGCCTCCGCAGCGCCGCAGCCCGTTGCCGCCGACGTCCCGCATCTCGCCGCGCAATTCGACGCGCTGCCGGCCGCCTGGCGCGACGTGCTGAAACCCTTTACCGACAGCGACGCGTACGCGCCACTTTGCCGCTTCGTCGACGACGAGCGCGCGGCCGGCAAGGCGGTCTACCCGACCGACGTGTTCCGCGCGCTGCGCCTGACGAGCCCGGACGACGTGAAGGTCGTGATCCTCGGCCAGGACCCGTACCACGGCGACGATCGCGGCACGCCGCAGGCGCACGGCCTCGCGTTCTCGGTGCCGCCGGCCGTCCGCACGCCGCCGTCGCTGCGCAACATCTTCAAGGAAATCGCCGCGAACTTCGGTCACGACACGCCGCGCCACGGCTGCCTCGACACGTGGGCGCGCCAGGGCGTGCTGCTGCTCAACACCGTGCTGACAGTCGAGCGCGGCGCGGCCGCGAGCCATGCGAAGCGCGGCTGGGAGCAATGCACGGACACGCTGATCCGCGAACTCGCAGGCCGCCACCGCGGGCTCGTCTTCATGCTGTGGGGCGCACACGCGCAGGCGAAGCGCGCGCTGTTCGACGCGAGCGCGCATTGCGTGCTCGAGGCGCCGCATCCGTCGCCGCTGTCCGCGCACCGCGGCTTCCTCGGCTGCCGCCATTTCATGCTCGCGAACGACTATCTGGTCGAAGCTGGCCGCGAACCGATCGACTGGCGCCTGCCGGAAGTGGCCGAAACGCTCGCGTAACGGCCGCGCCGGCTTTGTCGCCGGCCGGAATGCAAAAACGCCGCGCCCCTTCGGGGACGCGGCGTTTTTTTCGGACGATGCAGCGGGTGCGTCGCACCCGCATCGACCTTACGCGGCGGCGATCGCTTCGCGTGCGCTGGCGAGCGCGGCGCTCTGCGCATCCGGGCCGAGGTTCAGGCCTTCCGCGAAGATGAAGCTCACGTCGGTCATGCCGACGAAGCCGAGGAACGTGCGCAGGTACGGCGTCTGGCTGTCGTTCGGCGTACCGGCGTACTTGCCGCCGCGAGCCGTCACCACGTGAACCTTCTTGCCCTTGATCAGGCCTTCCGGACCGTTCTCGGTGTAGCGGAACGTGACGCCTGCGCGTGCGATCCAGTCGAAGTACGTCTTCAGTTGCGACGAGATGCCGAAGTTGTACATCGGCGCGCCGATCACGATGATGTCGGCGGCTTGCAGCTCGACGATCAGTGCATCGCTCTTCGCGACGATCGCATTCTGCTCCGCGCTGCGCTGGTCGGCCGGCGTGAAGAACGCGCCGAGCACCGATTCGTCGAGGTGCGGCAGCGCATCGGCCAGCAGGTCGCGAACCACGACCTTCGCGCCGGGGTTCGATTGTTGCAACTTTGCCGTCAGTTCGTTGGCCAGCAGCGTGGATTGCGCGCCTTGCGAACGCGCCGCGGAATTGATTTGCAGAATGGTCGTCATGTCAGGCTCCGGTTGGGTTGCGCTTCGGTAGCGCGAGTGACGCCATTGTGCGTGGCCGCATTTGCCGGAAAAAGCGGGTTCAGGGCGACGGATTGTTGCAGCAGCAGAACAATCCTCGATCGCGCCCCGATTGCCGCAGCCGTGCACTCAGCCCTTCAGCCAGGCCTCCCGGGCCTTCGATGCCGCGGCCGGCTTCGCTGCCGCCGTCAACCGGTAGCGCGTGACCTCCGGGCCGTCGAGCTTCAGTTTCGCGGTACGCAGCTCGTCGCGGCGAAACGCGTGAACCTCGACCTTGTCGCCCGGCCGGTAGCGCGCGAGCAGCGCGTCAAGGTTCGTGCCCGTGACGCGCAGCCCGTCGACCGCGATCAGCGTATCGCCGGCCGACAGCCCCGCGCGATGCGCGGCGCCGCCTTCATAGACAGCCGCGAACGTGCAGTCCGCGCCGCCGCGCAAGCGCGCACCGATCGTCGGCTTCGCGGCCGCGCCGTTCGCGACATCCGGCGCGAGCGTGACGCCGAACGGCGCGAGCAGCTCGCCGAGCGGCAGGTCGCGCGTGCCGTGCACGGCGTCGGCGAACAGACGGCCGAGCGCAACGCCCGTCGCTTCTTCGATCAACGTCTCGACTTCATCTTCCGCGACGCCCGCCTGCTTGCCGCGATAGAAATCGCGACCGTAGCGTTGCCACAGCAGGCGCATCACGTCGTCGAGCGACTTCCGGTTGCGCGTCTGCGAGCGGATCGCCAGATCGAACGCGAGCGCGACGAGCGAACCCTTCGTGTAGTAGCTGACGATCGCGTTGGTCGCGTTCTCGTCCTGGCGGTAGTACTTGATCCACGCGTCGAACGAGCTTTCCGCGACGCTCTGCTTGAGCCGCCCGGTGCCGCGCAGCACGCCGCCGATCGTGCGGCCGAGCGCCGCGAAATACTCGTCCTGCGACATCAGTCCGCTGCGCACCAGCATCAGGTCGTCGTAATACGACGTGAAGCCTTCGAACAGCCACAGCAGCGACGTGTAGTTCTCGCGCGTCAGGTCGTACGGCACGAACGCCGCCGGCTTGATGCGCTTCACGTTCCACGTATGGAAGTACTCGTGGCTGCAAAGGCCGAGATAGGTGCGATAGCCTTCGGTCGTCTCGGGCCGCCCCTTCACCGGCAGGTCGGTGCGGTTGCAGATCAGTGCCGTCGATGCGCGATGCTCGAGGCCGCCGTAGCCGTCGCTGACCGCGAGCGTCATGAACACGTAGCGGTCCATCGGCGCCTTCTTCGATTTCGGCTCGAACAGCGCGATCTGCGCTTCGCACACGCGCTTCAGGTCGGTGCGCAGCCGCTCCAGGTCGAGCTGCGTCACGCGCCCCGCGACCACGATGTCGTGCGGCACGCCGTGCGCGTCGAACGTCGCGAGCGCGAATTCGCCGATCGTCACCGGATGGTCGGAAAGCTCGTCGTAGTTCGCTGCGCGATACGCACCGAAGCCGTAGCGCTTCGTGCCGCGCGCCTCGGGCAGCGCGGTGCCGACGCGCCACGCGCGGAATGCCGGGCCGGCCGGCTTCGCGATGTCGACTTCGCACGGCGCGTCCTCGCGGCCGGCGACGCTCAGGAACACGGCCGTCGCGTTGAAGAAGCCGCCCGATTCGTCGAGATACGCGGAGCGCACCGACAGGTCCCACGCATACACGTCGTAGCGCAGCGTCAGCGCGCCGCTCACGGACGCGGCCTGCCACGTGTGCTTGTCGGTCTTCGCGATCCGCACCTTGCGGCCTGCGTCGTTGAACGCGCCGAGCGTCACGATGTTGCGCGCGAACTCGCGCACGAGGTAGCTGCCCGGAATCCATACCGGCAGCGAGAAGCGCTGGCCTTCGGGGTCGGGGTCGGCAACCGTCACCGACACTTCGAACAGGTGCGCGGCAAGATCTTTCGGGACAATCGAATAGCGGATCGGCTGGGTCATCGTGGCAATCGGTCGAATACGGCGGCGAAAACGAAGAGAGGCGCCGGCAGATCATGCGGGCGCCCCTCGCTGGCCGGGCCATGCGGCCCGGCGTGTCGGTCGGTTACTTGCTCGAGGCGAGCGCCTGGTTGAGCTGGTCGGCCGATACCGCGCCCGGCAGGCGGCGGCCGTCCGGCAGGAAGATCGTCGGCGTGCCGGTGACGTTCATCCCGCGGCCAAGCGCGAGGTTCTTGTCGAGCGCGCTGGTATCGCAGGTACCGGCGCCGGACGGCGCACGGTGATCGAGCATCCAGCCCTGCCAGGTTTTCGCGCGGTCGGTCGCGCACCAGATCGCCTTCGACTTCGCGGTCGAATCCGGCGACAGCACCGGATACAGGAACGTGTAGACGGTGACGTTGTCGACCGACTGCAGCGTCGTCTCGAGCTTCTTGCAGTACGGGCAGTTCGGATCGGAGAACACCGCGATCTTGCGTGCACCGTTGCCCTTGACGACCTTGATCGCATTCGCGAACGGCAGGCTCGCGAAGTCGATCTTGTTGATTTCGGACAGGCGTGCGTCGGTCAGGTTCTTGTGCGTCTTGGTGTCGACGAGATCGCCGAGCAGCACGTAGTCGCCGGCCGCGTCGCTATAGATGATCTGCGAGCCGAGGTTCACTTCGTACAGGCCCGCGACCGGCGATTTCGACACGCTCTTGATCGGCGCGTCGTTGCCGAGACGGGCCTGCAGCGTGGCTTTCAGCTTGTCGGTGGTCTGGTCGGCCTGCGCGGTGCAGCCCAGCGTCGCCATCGTGACGGCCAGCGCCAGCGACGCGATGCGGATCGTTTTTTTCATCGAAATCTTCCTTCAGCTCAATCGGTGTGCACGGCACAGTGTACGCCGTAACGGAACCGAGTCCGACCGGCGAACCGGCCGAAGGTTCGATCAGCCGAGCGCGGCCGACACGAGCCAGCGCTTCACGAGCGGCTGCGCCCCGACGAACGCCATGCCCGCGTTGCGCACGGCCTTCGCGAGCGGGCCCGGCACCGCGAACAGCCGCTGCAGGCCGTCGGTCGCGACCATCAGCGCGCGGATGTCCTCGCGGCGCGAACGCTCATAGCGGCGCAGCAGCACCGTATCGCCCAGATTGCGGAAGCTTTCCTTGCCGGCGATCGCGTCGGCGAGCGCCGCGACGTCGCGCAGCCCGAGGTTCATCCCCTGCCCCGCGAGCGGGTGGATCAGGTGCGCGGCATCGCCGACGAGCGCGACGCGCGGCGCGATCAGCTTGTCGACCGTCTGCAGCGCCAGCGGGAAGCCGGCGGCCGGCGTCACGCATTCGAGCGTGCCGACCTGGCCGTGCGACACGCGCTCGACCTCGGCCGCGAGCTGCGCCGGATCGAGGGCGAGCAGTTCGTCCGCATGCGCGGTGTGCGCGGACCATACGAGCGACACGTGGCCGTCCGGCAACGGCAGCAGCGCGACGATCTCGCCTTCGTGGAACCACTGGTAAGCCGTCTCGCGGTGCGGCAGCGACGCCTTGAAGTTCGCGACGACGCCCGTCTGCCGGTAGTCGCGCCGTTCGACTTTGGCCCCCATTTGGGACCGTACCCACGAATGCGCGCCGTCCGCGCCGACGACGAGGTCCGCTTCGAGCACCTGCCCCGACGACAGCGTGAGCACGGCCGCATCGTCGCGCACGTCGAAGCCCTGCGCACGCGCATCGAACCACGTGAGGTTCGGCTGGAACCGCAGCGCGGCATCGAGCGACGCCTCGACCAGCGACGATTCGGCGATCCACGCGAGTTGCGGCACGGAGGCCTGGTACGCGGAAAAATGCAGTTCGGCGTGCGCATCGCCGTACACACGCATGTCGTAAACAGGCGCGAGCCGGCCGTGGTCGAGCGCCTGCCAGACCCGCAGCCGCTCGAGCAGGGCCTGCGAACTGGACGACAGTGCGTAGACGCGCGTGTCGAACGCGAGATCGGCGGGGCGCGGCGTGGCCGGCTGGGCAAGCAAGGCAGTCTTGTAGCCGGACTGGGTCAGCGCGAGCGCGGCCGTCTTGCCGACGAGCCCGCCGCCGACCACGGCGACGTCGAAGGAGTGGTGGGCAGTCATGGCGGGCATTATAGCCGCGGGGCCAAACCCTTACGCGGCCGGACTTTGCGGGAAATCAGCAGAATCGCAGGTGGACGCGGCGGCGCGGCGGCCCGCCGCATCGGCCGTTCGGCGCAAGCCCGGAATCCGGGGCGTCGGCACGGTACAATAGCGCCTTTGACCGCCGGCCCGCCGCACCCCAAGCGCCGGCCGCCCTTTATTCCCGCGCCGCCGTGCCCTGTCCGGCCGCGCCGCTTTACCCGTTCGAAGGATTCCATGAGCCTCAAATGCGGCATCGTCGGCTTGCCCAACGTCGGCAAGTCCACCCTGTTCAATGCGCTGACCAAGGCCGGCATCGCCGCCGAGAACTACCCGTTCTGCACGATCGAGCCGAACGTCGGCATCGTCGAAGTGCCCGATACGCGCCTGAAGGCACTCTCCGAGATCGTCAAGCCGGAGCGTGTCGTACCGGCCGTCGTCGAATTCGTCGACATCGCGGGCCTCGTCGCGGGTGCGAGCAAGGGTGAAGGCCTCGGCAACCAGTTCCTCGCCAACATCCGCGAAACCGATGCGATCACGCACGTCGTGCGCTGCTTCGAGGACGAGAACGTCATCCACGTCGCCGGCAAGGTCAGCCCGATCGACGACATCGAGGTAATCAACACCGAACTCGCGCTCGCCGACCTCGGCACCGTCGAGAAGGCGCTCACGCGCTATTCGAAGGCCGCGAAGTCGGGCAACGACAAGGAAGCGGCCAAGCTCGTCGCGGTGCTCGACAAGGTGCGCGCGCAGCTCGACCAGGGCAAGGCCGTGCGCGGTCTCGCACTGTCGGACGACGAAGAGGCACTGCTCAAGCCGTTCTGCCTGATCACCGCGAAGCCGGCGATGTATGTGGCCAACGTGAAGGACGACGGCTTCGAGAACAATCCGCACCTCGATGCGGTGCGCAAGTACGCGGAAAGCGAGAATGCGCCGGTGGTCGCCGTATGCGCGGCAATCGAGGCGGAAATCGCGGATCTCGACGACGCGGACAAGGAAGCATTCCTAGCCGACATGGGCATGGAAGAGCCGGGCCTCGACCGCGTGATCCGCGCGGGCTTCAAGCTGCTCGGCCTGCAGACCTACTTCACCGCGGGCGTGAAGGAAGTGCGCGCGTGGACGATCCATACCGGCGACACGGCGCCGCAGGCGGCCGGCGTGATCCATACCGACTTCGAGCGCGGCTTCATCCGCGCGCAGACGATCGCGTTCGACGATTTCATCACGTACAAGGGTGAACAGGGCGCGAAGGAAGCCGGCAAGATGCGCGCGGAAGGGAAGGAATATGTCGTGCACGATGGCGACGTGATGAACTTCCTGTTCAACGTCTGACGCGTCAAACGACGCTGTTTCGTGCAGTGTCAGAGTAGCCCGGAAAGGCCCGCGAACAGCGGGCCTTTCTTTATTCCGGAGCGACTCGTGAAGGCTTGCGGGAAGTGCCCGCGGAGAGCCTGTTCGTCATCTTCGTCGGCACCGCCGATTGCAGATGCAGATGCCGCACCCCATTGCCGAACGCCCTGCGTTGCCATCGGCAAGTGCATCCGTTTACCCCGACAAAACAAATGGCCCGGCCGGCAAACGCCGATCGGGCCACTTTCATGACAGGCGGCTCCGCCGCCACGCCGTCACATCACTGCATCACATCGCCGACACCCGACGCCCCGCGCTCGCCTGCGCATCGCGCCACGACGCGAGCAGCACGATCAACGCGAGCACTGACGTTGCCCGCGAATTTCGTATCCGCTAACCGAGCGTTTATCATGCCGTTTGCTTTTGCCGAGGGCTTGATGCTGGAAATAAGCTCTTCACGGGAAGTCTGTCTTGGCAACATTACCTGTCAGACCATTGTCTGCTGGGACTGTACGGGTCGCCGAAAGATAGAGTTACTTCAGATGAAGAGCTTAGGATAATAAAGAGAGAAATAGGGGTAATTTGATTATGAATTTCCTCATTTTTTCTGGCTCAGGACTCCCCTTTCTTTTTGACCAGCCATGCGGTTCCTCAAGCCTCCTACTTCCTTGTTTTGTGTTCAAGAAACGAGGTAGCCCAATCATGGCAATGAGGTATTTTTCGACACAATGCCCCATTTAATGGCTATGATTACCCCATTTACATAGCCGTTGCTTACATTTTCATGCACTCGCTCACACCCGAGTACCTCGCCGCGCTTCGCTTCGATGGCACCCAGGCTGCCACGTTGCGCTCACTGGGCGAGTACCAGGGCAAGCAACAGCTCTATGCCGCGCAGTCGCCTGAAGCCCTAAAACGCCTACACCAGATCGCGGTAGTCGAGTCCACCGAGTCGTCCAACCGCCTGGAAGGCGTTGTCGTGGCTCCCTCACGGCTGAAGTCCCTGGTCATCCGCAACTCAACGCCAAAGAGTCGCTCCGAACAGGATATCGCCGGCTACCGCGATGCTTTGGCACTGATCCACGAGTCCGCCATACACATGCCCTTCAATGAGGGCGTGGTGCTGCAACTGCACACCCTCCTGTACCGCTACATGCCACCGGCAGGCAGGCGTTGGAAAGCCACCAACAACGACATCATAGAACGTCATCCAGACGGCACTTCACTGTTGCGCTTCCAGCCGGTCGCTGCGCACCTGACGTCGATGGCCATGGCCGATCTGACCCGATACTACGCGACCTCACTGGATCGACACTTGGCCGACCCTCTGGTGCTGGTGCCGCTGGCGATGCTCGACTTCCTGTGCATCCATCCCTTCCCGGATGATAACGGCCGCATGTCCCGCTTGCTGACCCTGCTGCTTCTCTACCACTTCGACTATGCCGTGGGCCGCTACATCAGCGTGGAACGCATCTTCGAGGACACCAAGGAAGGCTATTACGAGACTCTGGAAGCCAGTTCGCAGGGCTGGCATCAGGGGCAGCACGACGTCAAGCCCTGGCTTGATTACTTCTGGGGTGCCTTGCTGCGGGCCTATCGTGAATTCGAGGACCGTGTCGGCACTATCGAGCGGAGGCGTGGCAGTAAGGGGGACCGGGTGCGGGCGGAAGTCCTGGGGCGCGGCCTACCGTTTTCGATTTCGGAGATTGAAGAGGCCTGCCCAGGTGTGAGCAGAGACATGGTGCGGCTGGTGTTGCGGGCGATGAAGTCGGAAGGATTGATCGAATCAACCGGTAAAGGCCGTGGGGCGAAATGGCGCCGTACCGCCGAAATACTGGGCACCGCAGAAAACAGCGCGCCGGCATCCAGCCAAGCCGGCAACAACGATGGATATTGAAGTGACAAGTACCGAACAGAAGATCGACCGCTTTATCAGCATGCTCGAAGCCATGGGTGGTTCCGCCGGGAACCATCGACTGCGAGAGGCATTGGGATGGCAAGAATCCACCTATGACGGCATCAAGCAGCAATTGCTTGAGGAAAGCCGGATCGTTCCCGGCCGAGGGCGCGGCGGCTCGGTTGCGCTGGCCACGACAGCCTATGCGGCCAATAAACAATCTGCTCCATCGCTGAAGGCACCCGAAGCCTCCGTGCCGTACCTGGAGACAAAGGCGAAAGCAGGTTCGTCATCGCGGGACCAGGCGACTGCTGCCCCTGCCGCCAAGACGTTTACCCCGCGCAACGGCGTCGTCAAGAAATCCGACCTCTACAGTTCCATCTGGGCCTCGTGCGACGAACTGCGCGGCGGCATGGACGCCAGCCAGTACAAGGACTACGTACTGTTCATGCTGTTCATCAAGTACATCAGCGACAAGTACGGCAACAGCGACGACTTCGCCCCGCCCGTGGTCATCCCGCCCGGTGCCTCGTTTAAGGATATGGTTGCGCTCAAGGGCAAGGCTGACATCGGCGACAGGATCAATACCCAGGTCATCCAGAAACTGATCGATGCCAACACCAAGCTGGCACGCAGCGACTTCCCGGACTTCAACGATCCCAACAAGCTCGGCGAAGGCGCGGCGATGGTCGAGCGGCTGGGCAACCTGATCGCCATTTTCGAAAAGCCCGAACTGAACTTCGCCAACAACCGGGCCGACAACGACGACCTGCTCGGCGATGCCTACGAATACCTGATGCGCCACTTCGCGCAGGATTCCGGCAAGAGCAAGGGCCAGTTCTACACGCCGTCTGAAGTCAGCAGCGTCATCGCCCAGGTGATCGGCATCTCGCACGCCAACACTCGAGGCTCCACCACCGCGTATGACCCGACCTGCGGCTCGGGCTCGCTGTTGCTGAAAGTGGCCGCCGAGGCAGGCCGGCAGATCACCCTGGAAGGGCAGGAAAAGGACGTGACCACTGCCGGTCTGGCGCGGATGAACATGATCCTGCACGACTTCCCCAGCGCCACCATCCTCAGTGGCGACACGCTGGTGAACCCCAAGTTCAAGGACGGCGACCGATCAGGCAGAGAACAACTGCGCACCTACGACTATGTGGTCGCCAATCCGCCGTTCTCCGACAAGAAATGGTCGACCGGCCTCAACCCGGCGAATGACCCTTACCAACGCTTTACCTGGGGCGAACCGCCCGCCAAACAGGGCGACTACGCCTACCTGCTGCACGTCATCCGCAGCATGAAGGCCACCACCGGCAAGGGGGCCGTCATTCTGCCGCACGGCGTGCTGTTCCGTGGCAATGCCGAGGCCCATATCCGCAGGCAACTGGTGCACTCCGGCATCCTCAAGGGCATCATCGGCCTGCCGGCCAACCTGTTCTACGGCACTGGTATCCCCGCCTGTATCCTGGTGCTGGATAAGGAAAACGCCAGCAGTCGCAAGGGCATCTTCATGATCGACGCCAGCAAAGGCTTCATCAAGGACGGCCCCAAGAACCGCCTGCGCGAGCAGGACATCCACCGCATCGTCGATACCTTCCGCCGCGGGGTGGACGTGCCGCGCTATGCAGCCATGGTGCCGCTCGATGAAATCGCCAGCGACAGGAACGACTACAACCTCAACCTGCCACGCTACATCGACAGCAGCGAACCGGAAGACCTGCACGACATCGACGCCCACCTCAACGGCGGCATCCCCGAATGCGACATCGACGCCTTCGCCGCCGACTGGCAGGAAATGCCAGCCCTGCGTCAGGCGTTGTTCGAGGCCGAGCGTCCCGGTTATGCGCGGCTGCGCCAGCCGATGGCCGAAGTGCGCGCTGTCATCCTCGACCATCCGCAATTCCAGCGATTTCGCAGCAAGGTCGAAACCCTGTTCGACAAATGGCAGCAGGCCGTCACGCCGCTGCTCACCGGCATCCAGCCCGGCGACAAGCCCAAGGCGCTGATCGCACGGGTCTCCGAAACCCTGCTCGCCACCTTCCACGCCGTGCCCCTGCTCGACCCCTACGACATCTACCAGCATCTGATGGACTACTGGGCTGAGACCATGCAGGACGACGCCTACCTGATCGCCGCCGACGGCTGGGTGGCCCTGCCCCGGCGCATCGTGGAAATCGACAAGAAGGGCAAGACCCGCGACAAGGGCTGGATCTGCGACCTGCTGCCCAAGCAATACATCGTCGCCCGCTATTTGGCCGACGAGCAGGACAAACTGGAGGCCAAACAGGCCGAGCTGGAAAGCCTCGCCAGCCAGATCACCGAGTTGGAAGAAGAACACAGCGGCGAAGACGGTGCCTTCGCAGGCTTCGACAGGATCAACGCCGCGCAGGTGAAAGACCGCATTGCAGAGATCGGCGATGACCCCGACAGCGCCGACGAACGTGCCGTGCTCAAGCAATGGCAGCAACTCAGTGCCCGTGAAGCTGCACTGAAGAACACCGTCAAAACGCTGGAGGCGGAACTCTACCAGCAAGCCCATGACCACTACTTCACCCTCAGCGAAGCCGAGGTCAAAACGCTTGTCGTGCAAGACAAATGGCTGGCCCGCCTGCAAGCCGATGTGCAACAGGAACTGGATCGCATCTCGCAAACCCTGGCCCAGCGCATCCGCGAATTGGCCGAGCGCTACGACAGCCCGCTGCCGAAGCTGGAAGGTGAGGTGGCAGCCCTCAGTGCCAAGGTGAAAGAACACCTGGAACAGATGGGGGCGGTATGGAAGTGAAGCCGGGGTACAAACAGACGGAAGTAGGGGTGATTCCGGAGGATTGGTCGGATGTGAAGATCACATCTATAGCAAGACTTGAGAGCGGGCATACTCCAAGCAAGAAAAACTCGAACTATTGGAACGGCGCCGTACAGTGGATATCACTGCACGACACAGATAAATTAGATGCCTTAGAAATATACTCCACTACGCAAACCATTACTGAAGATGGATTGAAAAATTCATCTGCTCGCTTATTATCCGCTGGAACAGTTGTTTTTTCTAGAACAGCCACTGTGGGAAAGTGCTGCGTAATGGCTAGATCCATGGCGACTAGTCAGGATTTCGCTTGCTATGTTTGCGGACCATCGTTAAACAACTACTTCCTTGTTTACCTATTCCGAAACATGGATCGTGTGTGGCGCAGCCTGATGGCAGGTAGCATCCACAACACCATCTACATGCCTGTATTCAAGGCATTGAAAATTCCACTTCCTCCGGTTGAGGAACAACGCGCCATCGCCACCGCCCTCAGCGATATGGACGCGCTGCTGGACGGACTGGACCGCCTGATCGCCAAAAAGCGCGCCATCAAACAGGCCACCATGCAGCAACTTCTCACCGGCCGAATCCGCCTGCTGGGGTTCAGTGGAAAGTGGGTGGTGAAGCGGCTGGGGGATCTTGGAACATTTCTGAAAGGTTCTGGTGTACGCAAAGATGAAGCACAGAGCGGTTTGCTGCCTTGCGTTCGCTATGGTGAGCTGTATACGCACCATCTTGATGTAATCCGCTCGTTCAATTCATACATTTCGCAAGAAGTTGCACAGTCAGCCACCCGAATCAAGGCAGGAGACTTGCTGTTCGCTGGATCTGGAGAGACAAAGGAAGAAATCGGAAAATGCGCTGCCTTCACTGGTGCTCAAGAAGCGTATGCCGGCGGCGATATAGTGATTTTGCGGCTCAGTGAAGCTGACCCCATGTATATGGGCTACTGCTGCAACACTTCGAGCCTAGCCAGCCAGAAAGCCAGCTTGGGACAAGGCGATGCGGTTGTGCATATCAGCGCAAAAGCGCTCGCTGAAATTGAAGTCTATCTGCCAGAGAAGGCAGAGCAAACCGCTATTGCGGAAGTTCTCAGCGACATGGACACCGAAATCACCGCCCTCGAAACCCGCCGCACTAAGACCCATGCCCTCAAGCAGGCCATGATGCAGGAACTGCTGACGGGCCGGACTCGGCTGGTAACGTCTAAGCCTAATACGGCTGGTGAGGTGGTGAAGCAAACGGAGGGACGCAAAGCGAATGTCCATTTCCTGCGAAGTGTGTTGGCTGCCGAAATCATCGATCAATTGCATGACCAGCCGACCTTCGGCCATGTCAAGTTCGAGAAGATGATGTTCCTCGCCGAGCATCTGTGCGAGGTGGATACTGGCTCCACTTATCATCGCAAAGCGGCAGGTCCCTATGACAATCGGGCGCTTCGCTCGATAGACAGCCAGTTGCAGAAGCAACAATGGTTCGAGGCGCGGAAGGAAGGTGAACGTTACCAGTACGTGCCGCTGGCGAAACGTGGTGGGCACAGGCCATATTTTGAACGGCATTTCTCTGGGATATCTGCGTCCCTTGAGAAGATTCTGCACACCTTCAAGACGGCGAAAACGGTGCAATGCGAAATCGTCGCCACTTTGTTGGCGGCGTGGAGCGATTTGCTGCGAGAAAAAGAAGCTGTCTCCGATGAAATGATCGTGCATGAGGTGCTGAACAACTGGCACGAAGCGAAGCAGCGGATACCTGAGGATCGTTGGCTGGCGGCTCTTGGCTGGATGCGAGAAAAAGGATTTGTGCCCAAAGGAGTGACATTGCCATGATCGACAAGCCTGCCTCCCTAATTTCAACCCCACAAGGCTACGCCGACTGGCTGGCCGACCTGAAGAGCCGCATTCACACCGCGCAGCAACGTGCGGTGCTGACTGTCAATCGGGAACTGGTGGGGCTGTACTGGCAGATCGGCCGCGACATTCTGGCGCGGCAGGCCGAGCAGGGTTGGGGGGCGAAGGTGATCGAGCGGCTGGCGCACGACCTGCGTACAGTCTTCCCGGACATGAAGGGCTTTTCACCGCGCAACCTCAAGTACATGCGGGCGTTTGCCGAGGCCTGGCCGGATGAATCATTTGTGCAAGAGGTACTTGCACAATTGCCCTGGTATCACCAGTTGGCCCTGCTGGACAAGCTGCCCGGTCCTGAGACCCGTCGCTGGTACGCCGCCAAGGCCATCGAGCACAACTGGTCGCGCAATGTCCTGGTGATGCAGATCGAATCCCGTTTGCTGGAGCGTAGCGGCAAGGCCGTGACCAACTTCCCGGCGACACTGCCAGCGCCACAATCGGATCTGGCGCGAGAGTCGATCAAAGACCCGTATCGCTTCGATTTTCTTGGCCTGACCGACGAAGCCCAGGAGAGGGAAATCGAGGGTGCGCTAGTCAGGCATGTCACCGAATTCTTGTTGGAGCTGGGTGCAGGCTTTGCCTTCGTGGGCCGACAAGTGCTGCTGGACGTAGGTGGTGATGAGTTTTTCATGAGCAATCGTCAAGACTGGTGTACGCGGGTCGGGCGGCATGATCAGGCGGCTAGCGCTTGAGGAGCCGGTGTGCTTTCCATCACCGGGGTGCCGTCCTTGAAGGGAATGCCCTTCAGAAGCGGTTCGATCCTGTCGACGCCGCGGATCTTCCTCCAGGTCTGCTCGGCCGCTTCGATCAGCTTGAACGCCATCGCGAGGAAGGTCGAGCGCGACAGACAGTTGCGCGTGCGGCTCGTGCGGTGGCGCACCGTCGCGAACGTCGATTCAATCGGATTCGTGGTCCGCACGTGCTGCCAGTGTTCGGCCGGGAAGTCGTAGAACGCGAGCAGTGCGTCGCGGTCTTTCGTGAGCTTCTCGACGGCCTTTGGGTACTTGGCCGCGTACGTGTCGACGAACTGGTTGAACGCGGCGATTGCGTCGGCTCTTGTCGCGGCATTCCAGATCTCGGCGAGCGCAACCTTG
Source organism: Burkholderia sp. MS455 (assembly GCF_016899445.1). Classification (NCBI taxonomy): domain Bacteria; kingdom Pseudomonadati; phylum Pseudomonadota; class Betaproteobacteria; order Burkholderiales; family Burkholderiaceae; genus Burkholderia; species Burkholderia sp. MS455. Next base: position 501,332 of record NZ_CP041779.1, on the reverse strand, counting down.
GCCTTGCCGTGCTGCGATTTGGGCATGACGTTGAGTATGTTGCCGATCTTGTGAAACCAGCAGCGCTGGTGCCGTGTCTGCGGGAACACCTCTTCAAGCGCCGCCCACAGCCCCATCGCGCCATCGCCGACGGCAAGCAGCGGCGGCGCCTGCAGACCTCGTTTCTTCAGATCGAGCAGCAGCTCTTTCCAGGATTCCTTCGATTCGCGATAGCCGTCGTTGAGCGCCACGCGCTCCTTGCTGCCGTCCGGTTTCACGCCGATGATCACCAGCAGGCACTGCCCGTCCGAATCCTCTGCGCGGGCTTGCGTATGGATGCCGTCGGCCCACCAGTAGACCCAGCGCGAGGTGGACAGGTCGCGCTTGTTCCACTTCTCGTACTCTTCTGACCAGGCGGCCTTCAGGCGGCTCACGACGCTCGCTGACAGCCCTTTAGCCTGTTCGCCGAGCAGCTCGGACAGTGCGTCGCCCATGTCGCCGGTTGAGACTCCTCGCAGGTACAGCCACGGCAGCGACGATGACACGCGCGGCGACTTGCGCACATAGGGCGGCACGATCGTCGAATTGAACTTGATGCCGGAGCCCGAACGATCGCGGACCTTCGGCACCTGAACGGGCACCGGACCGACTGCCGTGACGATCTCGCGCTCTGGCAGGTACCCGTTGCGCACGACAGCGCGCCGGCCATCGATCGTCTTCACATTCGAATACTGTTCGAGCATTGCCGCCAGTTCCGCCTCGATTGCCTGCTGGATGATCCGCCGCGCCCCTTGCTGGATCAGATCGTCCAGGCCGGGCGTACCCTTGATGTCTGCTTCTGTTGTTTGACTGCCGCTCGTATCCTGCGTAAGTTTCGCCATGGTGGTGGAGTTCGATTGAGGAAGTGTTACCGTGAGAAGCAACATTCTCCTTCAATCGCCACCGCCTTCTCCTGCCTCAACCCTACGCCGCATACACCACTTTCAACGATAGCTCGTTTTTCATCGATCTGCTGTTCTACCACCTCAAGCTGCGATGCTATGTGGTGATCGAGTTGAAGGGCGGCAAGTTCAAGCCTGAGCACCTCGGGCAGTTGGGCTTCTACCTGACGGCAGTGGACACACAGGTGAAGCACCCAGATGACGCCCCGACCATCGGCCTGCTGCTATGCAAAGGCAAGAACAAGGTGGTGGCCGAGTATGCGTTGCGCAACAACACCCAGCCGCTGGGTGTGGCCGAGTACCAATTGGTCGAGTCCCTGCCCGCCGAATTGCAGACCAGCTTGCCTAGCATTGAGCAGATTGAGCGGGAGCTGGGCAAGCCTATGGATGATGGCGAAGAGGAGTGATGCGATGAGCCAACCCCTGCCGCGCTCCGAGCGCAACTCACAGAACCGCGTGGCGCGGCTGTTTACTACCCCGCTGGCCGATAGCGGCAAGGGCTACGAACACCTGGGCAACTGGAGCAAACGCGACAACAACCGCGCCATTGAAGTCGACCTGCTGCGCGCCAATCTGGCCGCACGCGGCTATTCGCCTGCCCACATCAGCGCCGCCTTGCAGAAACTGGAAGTCGCGGCGGATGTCACTGGCATCACGCCCTATCAGGCCAACCTGCGCACCTACCAGCTGCTGCGCTATGGCGTACCGGTGCAGATCGCGGCGGGACAGTCGCACGAGACGGTGCAGTTGATCGACTGGGTACAACCCGAGCGCAATCATTTCGCGCTGGCTGAAGAAGTGACACTAAAGGGCGAGAACACCCGCCGGCCGGATATCGTGTTGTACATCAATGGCCTGGCAATGGCAGTGATTGAACTCAAACGCAGTTCGGTGGATGTGGGCGATGGCATCCGCCAGCTCATAAGCAATCAGGAGGAAGCCTTCAACCAGGGCTTCTTCAGCACGGTGCAGTTACTGCTGGCGGGCAGCGATGCGCAGGGCCTGCGCTACGGCACCACTGGCACACCGGAGCAGTTCTTCGTGCAGTGGAAGGACGAGGAACCACAAGCCACGGCCACCGAAGGTGCCTTGCTGGATCGCCCGTTGGCACAGATATGCGGCAAGGCGCGGTTGCTGAACGTGATTCGCAACTTCGTGATCTTCGACGCGGGCTTCAAGAAGGTACCCCGGCAGCACCAGTACCAGGGCATCAAGGCCGCTCAGGAGCGCATTGCCAAACGCGAGGGCGGCGTGATCTGGCACACTCAGGGCAGCGGAAAAAGCATCCTGATGGTACTGCTGGCCAAGTGGCTGCTGGAACATGACCCGCAGGCGCGGGTGCTGGTGGTGACCGACCGCGACGAACTGGACAAGCAGATTGAAGGTGTGATGCGCAACGCCGGGGTGATCGGCGAGGAGTCCCCTTCACCGCGCATCACCTCGCGGGCGGACTTTGTGCAGAAACTCGGCGCCACCACGCCGCGCCTACTGTGTGCGTTGATCCACAAGTTCGATGCCGCCGACCTCAAGGGCGAGCCGCCGCCAATTCACGGACGCTTCTACGTATTCGTGGACGAGTGCCACCGCACCCAGGGCGGCAACATGAACAAGCAGATGAAGCGCTGGCTGGCCGATGCGATTTTCATCGGTTTCACTGGCACACCGCTGCTGCGCAAGGACAGGCAAACCACCCGGGATGTGTTCGGCACCTATATCCACACCTACAAGTTCCACGAAGCGGTGGCTGACAGAGTGGTACTGGATCTGAAATACGAGGCGCGCGACGTGCCGCAGCGGTTGACCTCACGCGAGGCCATCGACGCCTGGTTCGAGAAGAAAACGCGCGGGCTGAACAACTTCCAGAAATCCATCTTGCGCAAGCGCTGGGCAACGATGGAGGAGTTGATGAGCGCCAAAGAGCGCAAGGACCGCATCGTCGCCAACATCATCGAAGATTTCAGCCTCAAGCCCCGCCTGGACAATGATCGTGGCACGGCGATTCTGGTGGCTGCCTCAATCTACGATGCCTGCCATTACTTCCGGCTGTTCCAGAACACCCATTTTGGCCCCCATGTGGGCGTCATCACCTCGTACGAACCCAACCCGGCGGCCATCTCGAAGGAATCCTCCGGCAGCGACGAACGCTACAAGTACGACACCTACAAGCAGTACGTGCTACGCAACGGCCAGACCACCAAACAGTACGAGGACGAAACCAAGCGCCGCTTCATCGAGGAACCAGCCAGCACGAAGCTGCTGATCGTGGTCAGCAAGCTGCTCACCGGCTTCGACGCGCCCAGTTGCACCTACATCTACCTAGACAACGAACTGCACGACCACAACCTGTTCCAGGCCATCTGCCGTACCAACCGGCTCGATGGTGACGACAAGGACTATGGCCATATCGTCGATTACAAGGAACTGTTCGGTGACGTGCAGCAGGCCATTGCGGTGTACAGCTCCGACGAGTTGGACATCGACGCGGGCAACGGTGGCGACAACAACGTTCATCTGAAGAACTGGCTGGAAGAAGGCCGCAAGCAACTGGACGAGGCCCGGGAAGCGCTGCATTACCTGTGCGAGCCGGTTCTGCAGCCGCGTGACCTGGAGCATTTCATCCACTATTTCTGCGGCCATGCCGGTGATCCAGAGGCACTGCTGGAAAGCGAGGCGCTGCGCATTACCTTTTACAAGGCGGTGGCGACCTACCTGCGTGCCTTCGCGGCCATCGCCCAAAACCTGGCCGAGGCGGGTTACGCCGATAGCGAAGCAGATACCTTGCGGCGGGAAACCGAGTTCTATGCCGAGGTGCGTTCGGCCATCAAGCACTACAGCGGCGAAGAACTGGACATCAAGCCCTACGAGGCTGACATGCGCCACCTCATCAACACCTATATCCAGGCCGAGCGGGTGAAAGGCTTGGGTGAACTGGCCGAACTGTCGCTGACCGAGTTGATCATCGAGACCGGCATCCACGACGCCATCGCCAAAAAGCTCAATGAGAAGGGCAAGCTGTCGAAAAACGCCATTGCGGAAACCATCATCAATAACGTCCGCAAGACCATCATCCGTGACCGCCTGACCGATCCGCGCTTTTACGAACAGATGTCCAAGCTGCTTGATGACCTGATCCAGCAAAGCCGCGAAAGCACCGAAGCCTACGAAGCATTCCTGCGTAATGCAGAAGCCCTGGTGAAGAAGGTGCACGAGAAACAGCACGACAGTGATGAACCCGCCATCCTGCGCGACAATACCAGTGCGCTGGTGATTTATCGCAACCTGCCAGACATCATTTCCGATGACGCCCAGCCTGGGGATAGCATCGTCAAAGAGCCGGAGGCGGATTACGGTGACCCGTTGGCCTTTTTGGCACTGAAGATCGACCGCCTGATGCGTGACGAAGCCCCGGCGGGATGGCGCGGCGACGAAGCCAAAGAACGCATTGTTCAGAACATCCTGTACCCACTGACAGGCCGCAACCGCGAGGCCACGCTCAAGCTGTTTGATCTGCTAAAAAATCAGCCGGGCTATTGATGGCACAGACGCACATACGCCTGGGGGAACTGGACATCACCGTCACATTCAAGGCCGTGAAGAATGTTCATCTTTCCGTGCATCCGCCCGAGGGTAAGGTGACGCTGGTAGCGCCAACAGGTACACGGCTGGAAGTGGCGCGTGCCTATGCCGTTTCCAAATTACGCTGGATTCGCCAGCAACAGGCGCAATTGCTGGCACAGGCACGCGAAACGCCTCGTCGATTTATTACCAGGGAAAGCCATTACATCTGGGGACGCCGCTATCTGCTCACAGTGGTGGAGCGCGATGCTCCGCCTATCGTGAAGATGGATCACCGACGCATCACACTGAACGTTCGTCCTGGAGCCGATGCAGGCAGGCGCGAAGCTATCTATCAACGTTGGCAACGATCCTTGTTGCATGAAGCGATTCCAGCTTTGATCGCGCATTGGGAACGACGTATCGGCGTGAAAGTTGAAGGATATTTTCTACAGCGAATGAAAACCAAATGGGGCAGTTGCAATCACCGGCGGGCTCATATTCGGCTCAATACGGAACTGGTCAAGAAGCCTCGTGACTTGCTCGAATATGTGATCGTGCACGAGATGATCCATCTGGTCGAGCCGACGCACAATGAGCATTTCATCGCCTTGCTCGATCATCACTATCCCGCCTGGCGGGATGCTCGTGCGGAACTGAACGCGCTCCCCCTGGGACAGGCAGTTTGAGTATTGCTATCAGCCCAGATAAATCGAGACTACACCGATCCTCTTATGTCCTAGTTCAAGACTGATGCGCTATCGAACTTGTTGATCTTGTAGAGGCGCTGATCAGCGGACATGCCCGAATAACGAACTCCTCCGGCTGCGGGTGCTTCCCAGCCGGTCAAGGCCTCATAGCGCGTCTGTGCATATTGATGCCGCAGTCCATACATATTGCTTATCCGCGGCCGCCTACCCGCTGGAAAAAACAAAGGCCAGACCGGCAAATGTCGGTCTGGCCCTGTTTAATTGCAGGAGCCACTCTGTCAGCCGGCGCAGAACGCTTACGCCCGCCGCCACGCCGTCACATCACTGCATCACGTCGCCGACACCCGCCGCCCCGCGCTCGCCTGCGCATCGCGGCCGCGCTTGTTCAGCCACGACGCAAACAGCACGATCAACGCCAGCACGGCCGTCGCACCGACTTCCATCCGGTGCTCCTCGCTCACGAACATCACGGTCAGCGTGCCGCAGATGAACAGGATCACGGCCCACGTGAGCCACGGGAACATCCACATCCGCAGCGTCAGGTCGGCGCCGCCCGATTCGAGCGTCTTGCGCATCCGCAACTGCGAGATCGCGATCACGAGATACACGAGCAGCGCGATCGCGCCCGACGTCGCGAGCAGGAAGCCGAACACCTGCTCCGGCATCAGGTAGTTCGCGATCACGGTCACGAAGCCGAATGCCGTCGACGCGAGCACGGCCGCACGCGGCGTGCCGGTCGAATCGGTGCGATGCAGGAACGCAGGCGCGTCCTTGCGCTTCGACAGCGAGAACAGCATCCGCGACGCCGTGTACAGCGCCGAATTCAGGCAGCTCGCGACCGATACGAGCACGATCACGTCGATGATCGCCTTCGCGTTCGGGATGCCGATCAGCTCCATCGCGCGCTGATACGAGCCGTGCTTCGGCAGCAGCGGGTCGTTCCACGGCACGATGGCCGCGACGACGAGAATCGAGCCGAGATAGAACAGCGTGATGCGCCAGATCACCGAGTTGGTCGCACGCACGATCTGGCGCTGCGGATTGTCCGATTCGGCGGCCGCGATCGTCACGATCTCGGTGCCGAGGAACGAGAACATCGTCGTCAGCATCGCCGCCAGCACCGCACCGGCGCCGTTCGGCATGAAGCCCTGATGCGCGAACAGGTTCGACACGCCCGATACGGCCGGCGCCGGTATGATCCCGACGATTGCCGCGCCGCCGATGCACAGGAACACGACGATTGCGACGACCTTGATCAGCGCGAACCAGAATTCGAATTCGCCGTAGTTCTTGACGGAAAAGAGGTTGGTGACGGTGAGCAGCAGCGTGATGCCGAGCGCGAAGATCCAGGTCGCGATGCCCGGGAACCATGCATTGAGGATGGTTGCCGCAGCCGTTGCCTCGATCGGGATCACGAGCACCCAGAACCACCAGTACAGCCAGCCGATCGAGAAGCCGGCCCAGTGGCCGATCGCGCGATCGGCATAGGTCGAGAACGAGCCGCTGTCCGGATGCGCGACGGCCATCTCGCCGAGCATGCGCATCACCAGGACGACCAGCACACCCGCGATCGCATACGCGAGTATCGACGCCGGACCGGCTTCCGCGATCGCGTGGCCGGAGCCGACGAACAAACCGGCGCCGATGACGCCGGCAATCGACATCATCGTCACGTGACGCTGCTTCAGGCCCGTGCCGAGGCCTGTGTTGCTTCCACTCATCTGTCTCTCTCCAAAAAACGGTTCCGATACGACCGGGTGTCGCGTGAAGGCGGCGCGGGGAGTTGTCGTTCTTGAATCCGGCTGCGACCGCGCACGCATCGCACGCGGGCATGGGGCCGGATGGGGCCGTTCGGGTCGGTACGCCGCGCAGTCTGCGAAGCTGCGTGGGCGATGCGGCGCACGAGGCGCCGGCGCATCGCGTGCGCCCGTTCCGTCGGCTTTCGTCAGCCGCCTTCGAAGCGAAGGAGTGTAAGCATCAAACGGTTCTTCACTAAGAACCAATTGAAGAATTTCGATGGGACCACTTGTTGCATCGATGCGAACCGATGCAACAAGTGGTCCGGTCGGCGCCGGCTCGGCGCCGTCAGGGCGCTTCCGTCAAAGGCAATCCGGCAGTGTGGCGCGCCGGACGCTCAGTTCCGGCCGCGCGCGGCTTCGTCACGCCATTTGGCAGGCACGATGGCGTGCCATTCCCGCAGAAGCATGTTTTTCACGGCGTCGGGATGCGCGGCCGACAGGCGCACCAGCACGATCGGCCAGCCCGCGTAGTGATCGGTCACGTAATACACGTCGGGTTCCGATTCGATCAGCCACGCGCGTTCGTCGGGGCCGACGCCCTTCACGACGAGCGTGTCGCCGTCCTCGCGCAGCCGCGCGAGCAGCTTGCCCTTCACCTTGAGTGCGGGCGTGCCGTACGACGTGCCTTCCTCGACGCCGCGCCACGCCAGCGCGATCTGCCGGACTTCGTCGAATGTCACGATGCCTCCCCGACCGTTGGTCGACGGTTGACGGTCCGGCCACCCTATCGGAAATCGCGCGGCACGCCCAGCGGCGTGCGCTATCCGCCGGCCGCGCGCGCGGACACCGGCGCACGTCCGGTGGTCGCGACGATGGCGAACGCGATCGCATTGGCGACGGCGCTCGCGAGGATCGGCACGAGATAGCCGCCCCCCGCGTCGTAGATGAAGCCGGCGGCGGCTGGCCCGATCAGCGTGCCGAACGCGACGCTCGTGTACAGGATGCCGATGATCGCGCTCACGTTGCGTCCGCCGAAATAGTCCATCACGACCGCCGGCAACACGGCGACCCAACCGCCGTAGAACACGCCGAACACGAGTGCGAACGCGGCAAGCGTCGCAACGGTGCCGGCGCCCGCCCACGCAATGAGCGCGACGGCCATGCCCGCGAACATCGCGAGCAGCGATACGCGGCGGCCGAAGCGGTCGGCGATGCCGCCGAGGAAAAAGCGGCCGGCCGTGCTGCCGACGCCGATCGCGCCGAGCAGCAGCACGGCCGTCGATGGCGCGACGCCATGATCGAGCGCATACGGCACGAGGTGGACGAACGGGACGAATACGCCGAACGAGCATACGAGACAGGCGGCGTAGAGGCTCGCGAACGGCCGCGACGTGACGGCCTCGCGCACCGTCGCGCCAGCGTGCACGGTCGTGGCGGCTACGGAAGCACTGGTATTCCGGCCGCCGCCGCCGGCCGCATCGCCATCCGGCAACAACCCGCGGCCGCGCGGATCGTTCTCGATCAGCAGCGACATGCCTGCCCCCAGGACCACCGCGAGCGCTGCCAGCGTGAAATAAGCCCCGCGCCAGCCGACATGCGCGATCAGCGCGGACGCGAGCGGCGGCATCACGAGCGTGCCGACGCCGATCCCCGCGACCGCGAGCCCCGACGCGAAGCCGCGCCGGCGGACGAACCAGCGCTGCACCGCGCCGACGGCCGGCACATAGGCGCAGCCGACGCCGAGACCGACACCGAGCCCGTACGCGACATAGACCTGCAGCAGCGTGTGCGCGGCGCCGGCGGCGGCGAGCCCCGCCCCCGTCAGCAGCATGCCGGCGACGGCGAGCCGCCGCGAGCCGAAGCGATCCGCCAGCGGCCCGCTGACGATACCGAAGCCGAAATACAGGAAGCCGGCGAGCGAGAACACGAGCGAGATCTGCCCGCGCGATGCGGCGAAATCGCGCTGCAGCGACTCGACGAACGCGCTGAACGTATACGCGCTGCCGAACCCGACGAACGTGACGGCGAACGCGGCCGCGACCACGTACCAGCCGTAGAAGTGGCGCGATGCGCCCGGGCGGTTCATGACGATGCTCCTCTCAGGTCCCTTCGGACGCCGCGCGGCGTCCGGATTGCCTCATGGATATAGTTGAACTATGTTGATCGCATCGGCCGCCGCAAGGCAGCCCTGAAGAATGCGATCCGATGCGACAACGGTACTCGCGCGTACGCGTCGTCTCAAACGATATTTCGTCGGCCTTTCGCTTTAGAAAATCTGAATGAATCGTTCCCGCCTGCCGCCGCTCAACGCGCTGCGTGCATTCGAAGCGGCCGCCCGCCACCTGTCGGTGAAGTCGGCGGCCGAGGAGTTGTCGGTCACGCCCGGCGCGGTGAGCCAGATGATCCGCACGCTCGAGACGCATCTCGGCGTGCAGCTGTTCGAGCGCGTCAACCGCGGCATCCTGCTGACGGCCGCCGGCCGCGACTACCTGCCGCCGGTGCGCAATGCGTTCCGGCAGATCGCCGATGCGTCGCAGCGCGTGTCGGGCGCCGCCGACAGCGGCGTGCTGACGGTGAGCGTCACGCCGTTCTTCGCGTCCGCGTGGCTCGTGCCGCGCCTCGCGCAGTTCCGGCACGCGTGCCCGGACGTCGACCTGCAGATCGTCACGAGCCATGCACTCGCCGATTTCGCCCGCGACGGCGTCGACGTCGCGATCCGTCACGGCCTCGGGCGCTACATCGGGCTGTGCAGCGAGCGCCTGCTGACGGTGGAAATCGTCGCGCTCGCGTCGCCCGAACTCGTCGCGCGGCTCGGCATGCCGGCGACACCGGCCGATCTCGTCGGCTGGCCGCACCTGCACGATGCCGAGCGCAAGGGCTGGCACATCTGGTTCGGCGCGCAGCGTATCGACGATTTCGGCCCGCCCCGCGGCCCCGCGTTCGACGACTCCGGCCTGTTGCTGCAGGCGATCGTCGCCGGCCAGGGCGCCGGGCTGCTGCCGGCCGCGATGGTGCGCGGCGAGCTCGAAAGCGGCCGGCTCGTGCAGCTCGCCGACGTCGCGTGGCTCGACGATTTCGCGTACTACCTCGTCTATCCGCCGCATCACGCGGAACGGCCGAAGGTCGCCGCGTTCCGCCGGTGGATTCTCGACGCCGCGCAGGCCGACGGCGCGGCATCGATGTCCGGCACGGCTTGACGTCGCTCGACCGCGAGGCGCCGGCGCCGATCCATGGCCGATCAGCTAACATGCGGCGCGGGCCATCGGCCCGACATCGATAACAACAGACCGAGAGAGACCATGCCTGCCCTGCCCCGCCGAGCGACGCACGTCGCGACGCTGTCGATCGCGCTCCTCGTTGCGTGCGCCGCCCTGCCTCCTTCCGCATATGCGTACCGCGCACCGCCCGGCTACGGCAACGAAGCCGATCTCGACCGTCACGACACGTATCACAACCGCGACGGCGAAACCGTGCATGCGCCCGCACATTCGAAATCGGGCCGCGTGCCCGACGGCGCAAGCGCGCGCTGCCGCGACGGCACGTACAGCTTCAGCCGCCACCGGCGCGGCACGTGCTCGGGGCACGGCGGCGTCGCCGCGTGGCTATGAACGCCGCGCGCCAGAATGCCTGCGTCGTGCCAGCGACACCCGGCGGCGAAGTACAATAGCCGCTCGCGCCGCCGCCACACGGCGACGCCGCCGCGCCTTGCGCGGCACGCTCCGTACCGAATCACCCGACGCCGCCATGCCAGCGCGCTGCGCGGCCGTCTCAACTTCTGACTTTCACACCCAAATGGCCCAATACGTTTTCACGATGAACCGGGTCGGCAAGATCGTGCCGCCCAAGCGCCAGATCCTGAAGGACATCTCGCTGTCGTTCTTTCCGGGCGCGAAGATCGGCGTGCTCGGCCTGAACGGCTCGGGCAAGTCGACGCTGATCCGCATCATGGCGGGCGTCGACAAGGACATCGAAGGCGAAGCGACGCCGATGCCGAACCTGAACATCGGCTACCTGCCGCAGGAACCGCAGCTCGACCCGACGAAGACCGTGCGCGAAGCCGTCGAGGAAGGCCTCGGCGACCTGTTCCAGGCCAACAAGAAGCTCGAAGAGATCTACGCGGCGTATGCCGAGCCGGACGCCGACTTCGACGCGCTCGCGGCCGAACAGGCGAAGTACGAGGCGATCCTCGCGTCGAGCGACGGCGGCAGCCCCGAGCAGCAGCTTGAAGTGGCCGCCGACGCGCTGCGCCTGCCGGCGTGGGACGCGAAGATCGAGCACCTGTCGGGCGGCGAAAAGCGCCGCGTCGCGCTGTGCAAGCTGCTGCTCGAAAAGCCCGACATGCTGCTGCTCGACGAACCGACCAACCACCTCGACGCCGAATCGGTCGACTGGCTCGAACAGTTCCTGGTGCGCTTCCCGGGCACCGTCGTTGCCGTCACGCACGATCGCTACTTCCTCGACAACGCGGCCGAGTGGATTCTCGAACTCGACCGCGGCCACGGCATTCCGTGGAAGGGCAACTACAGCAGCTGGCTCGACCAGAAGGAAGAGCGCCTGAAGCAGGAAGAAGCGTCGGAATCGGCTCGCCAGAAGGCGATCAAGAAGGAACTGGAGTGGGTGCGCCAGAACCCGAAGGGCCGTCAGGCGAAGTCGAAGGCACGTATCGCACGCTTCGAGGAGCTGAACAGCCAGGAATACCAGAAGCGCAACGAGACGCAGGAAATCTTCATTCCGGTCGGCGACCGCCTCGGCAATGAAGTGATCGAGTTCAAGAACGTCAGCAAGGCGTTCGGCGACCGCCTGCTGATCGACAACCTGAACCTGAAGATCCCGGCCGGTGCGATCGTCGGCATCATCGGCCCGAACGGCGCCGGCAAGTCGACACTGTTCCGGATGCTGACGGGCAAGGAGCAGCCGGATTCGGGCGAGGTCGTGATGGGCCCGACGGTGAAGCTCGCATATGTCGACCAGAGCCGCGATGCGCTCGACGGCTCGAAGACGGTGTTCGAGGAAATCTCGGGCGGCGCCGACGTGCTGACGGTCGGCAAGTACGAGACGCCGTCGCGCGCGTACATCGGCCGCTTCAACTTCAAGGGCGGCGACCAGCAGAAGATCGTCGGCAACCTGTCCGGCGGCGAACGCGGCCGCCTGCACCTCGCGAAGACGCTGATCTCGGGCGGCAACGTGCTGCTGCTCGACGAACCGTCGAACGACCTCGACGTCGAAACGCTGCGCGCGCTGGAAGACGCGCTGCTCGAATTCGCGGGCTCGGTGATGGTGATCTCGCACGATCGCTGGTTCCTCGACCGGATCGCGACGCACATCCTCGCGTTCGAAGGCGATTCGCAGGTCACGTTCTTCGACGGCAACTACCAGGAGTACGAAGCCGACAAGCGCGCGCGCCTCGGCGAGGAAGCCGCGAAGCCGCACCGACTGCGCTACAAGCCGATCAGCCGCTGACCGGCGCGGCCCCGGGGGCCCGGCACTGCGGCAACGCGGGGCCGGATGCCGTAGGTGGCCGCTCCAGGAGGCAAAACGACAAAGCGGGCCCGTGGCCCGCTTTTTTTATCTGCCGGGCGCCCGCCCGCCGCCTACGCGAGCGCGCCCAGCTCGCGCAACCGCGCCTCGGTCTGCGCCGCGCTCGTGTGATGAATGCCGTGCCAGCCGAGCGCCGTCGCGGCCGCGGCGTTCTTCGCGTTGTCGTCGATGAACACGAGCTCATGCGGCGCGATGCCCGGCAGGTGCGGATCGATCCGCGCGTGCATCTCGCGGTAGATCGCCGGATCGGGTTTCACGAGCTTCACGCGGCCCGACACGACGATGTCCTTGAAGCGCCGCAGGACCGGGAAGTTGTCCCACGCATACGGAAACGTCTGCGCGGACCAGTTCGTCAGCCCGAACAGCGGCATCCCCTGCGCGTCGAGCCGGTCGACGAGCGCGGCGCCTTCGTCGAGCACGCCGCCGATCATCTCGTACCAGCGTGCGTAGAACGCGCGGATCAGCGCGTCGTGCTCCGGAAACTTCGCGACGAGCTCGGCCGTACCTTCCTCGATCGTCTGCCCGCCGTCCTGGCGAATCACCCAGTCCATCGCGCAGACATGCGTGAGGAACCAGCGTCGCTCGTCCTCGTCGGGAATCAGTTGCCGGTAAAGGTAGTCGGGGCTCCAGTCGATCAGCACGCCGCCGAAATCGAACACCACGGCCTTGATCGTCATGCGAACTCCGCGGCGAGCACGTCGGCGAGAGGACGCGGCGTGACCGCGTTGCCCGACAGCGAATTGTTTGCCCAGACGAAGTGATGATGCGCGACGATCTGCGCGGCCGACAGGTGCGCGCGCTCGTTCGTCGTATGCAGGTCGGACACGACGGTCGTCCGGTAGCCGAGCAGTGCCGCACGGCGCGCGGCCGAATCGACGCAGAACTCGGTCGCATAGCCGCAGATCAGCACCGAACGGATGCCGTGGCGGTCGAGCTGCGCCGCGAGCGGCGTGTCGTGGAACGAGTCGCTCACCTGCTTGCGCACGCGCCAGTCGTCGCTCCCGACGACCAGCCCCGCATGCAGCTCCCAGCCCGGCGTGCCGGGCACGATGTCGTCGTCCGCGTCGCCGTCGTGCTGCACGAAGCACACGGGCGCATTCGCCGCGCGTGCCGCCGCCGTCAACCGGTTGATGCCCGACACCACGTCGTCGAGCCGGTACGCGGGCTGTGCCCGCTCCACCAGCCCGCGCTGCATGTCGACCACGATCACTGCGGTGTCCGCCATGTTTTACCCTCGCTGTTGTGGTTCGGCCGCCGCCCGGCCGTTATCGCACGCCGCGTCAGATCGGCTGCGTGCGCGCGTCGAGCCATGCCTTCGCGTCGCCGCTCAGGTGCCGGCCGACGCGCTCGCGCACCGTCGCGTGATACGTGTTCAGCCACGCGCGCTCTTCGTCGTGCAGCATCTCGATCAGCACGCAGCGCGTGTCGATCGGGCACAGCGTCAGCGTCTCGAACGCGAGGAAATCGCCGAACTCGGTCTTCCCGGCCGCGCGGTTCACGACCAGGTTCTCGATCCGGATGCCCCACTGGCCGGGGCGGTACACGCCCGGCTCGATCGACGTGATCATCCCCTCTTCCATCGCCGTGTACGGCTCGGCCGGCGCGTAGTGCGAGATGACCTGCGGGCCCTCGTGCACGTTCAGGAAATAGCCGACGCCATGCCCCGTGCCGTGGCCGTAGTCGAGCCCGGCCGCCCACATCGGCGCGCGCGCGATCGCGTCGAGCATCGGCGAGCGGATGCCGCGCGGGAAGCGTGCGCGCGACAGCGCCATCATCGATTTCAGCACGATCGTGAAATCGCGCCGCTGCAGGTCGCCGACGGTGCCGACCGGCACGACGCGCGTGATGTCGGTCGTGCCCGTCACGTACTGGCCGCCCGAATCGATCAGCAGCAGGCCGTCGCCGGCGATCGTCGCGTGCGACTCGGGCGTTGCATGGTAATGCGGCATCGCGCCGTTCGCGTTGAAGCCGGCGATCGTCGCGAAGCTCGGCGACACATAGCCGGGGCGCCGTGCGCGCGCGGCCGTGAGTTTCTCCTCGATCGTCAGTTCGGTGATCGTCTCGCGGTTCACTGCCTGCTCGAACCAGGCGAAGAATTCCGCGAGCGCGGCGCCGTCGTGCTCCATCGTCACGCGCACGTGCTCGATCTCGGCGGACGTCTTGCGCGACTTCGCGAACGTCGACGGATTCACGGCCTCGACGAGCTTCACGCCGGCCGGCACGGCCTCGAGCGTGCCGAACGTCACGCGGCGCGGGTCAACCAGCAGCGTCGCACCGTCGGGCAATGCCGCGAGCGATGCGCGCGCGGCATCATATGCACGGACGTCGACGCCGTCCTGCGCGAGCGACGCGGCCAGCGCCGGCGACACCTTGCCGTCGGCGACGAACAGTGTCGCGCGATCGGCGCCGATCATTGCGTGCGCAACGAACACGGGATTGAAGTTGACGTCGGCGCCGCGCAGGTTGAACAGCCAGGCCAGATCGTCGAGCGTCGACACGAAATGCCACTGCGCGCCCTGCGCGTGCATCGCGCGGCGCACTTCCGCCAGCTTGCTCGCGCGCGTCGTGTCCGCCTGCGGCGCCGCGTGCTCGAACACCGCGTCATCGGGCAGCCCCGGCCGCTCGGGCCAGATCGCGTCGAGCAGGTCGAGATCGGTGCGCAGCGCAATGCCGCGCGCGCTCAGCGCGGCCGTCAGCCCGCGCGCGGCCGCGACGCCGAGCACGGCGCCGTCGACGCCGACCGTCGCGCCCGCCGCCACGTTCTGCGCGAGCCAGTCGACGTGCGGCGCGCTCTGCTGCCCGCCCGTCATCTTCATCAACTGCACGCCCGTGCCGGCCAGTTCGGCATCGGCCTGCACCCAGTAGCGGCTGTCGACCCACAGCCCCGCGAAATCCGCGGTCACGACCAGCGTGCCGACCGAGCCCGTGAAGCCGGACAGCCAGCGGCGGGCCTGCCAGCGCTCGGGCAGGTATTCGGACAGATGGGGATCGGCGGACGGCACGAGATAGGCGGCCAGGTCCTCGCGGGCCATGGCGCCGCGCAGCAGCGCGAGGCGGGCCGGCACCGACGAGACTTCGGGAAGACGGGCATTCATGATTTCACCTGAGAGCATTCAGCGACGGGCCGACAGCGCGACCGTCACGGCTACGGCAAGGAACGCGACGCCGGTGCAGACCGGCCATTCGAGCGTCTCGCCATCGTAAAACAGTCCCGAGAGATTGCCGGCCATGCGGGCGGCAGCCGCACCCACGATGCCGACGAGTACCGCGACCCACCACGCCGGCCGGCCCGTGCGCCGCATCGGGTGCAGCCATCGGCCGAACAGCCCGATGGCCGCTCCCAGGACAAGGATTCCAAACCAGTTCATTCGACGCCTTCTATAAATTCGGATTCGTCCCATAGGCGTGAACGTTGCCAGCGGCTAGCATCGATTCATCCATCGAACCCGAGACCAGCCGGGCGCCGCGAACGTTCGAGTGTAGGGGCCGACTCGACGTTATGGCAAGCGCGCACCGGCTACCGTATTGAAGAAACTCTCATGCGAATCGCTCTGATCGATCCGGAGGCGCGTCATGCCGCGCTCCTGAACCGCCTGCTCTTTGCAGGCGGTCATGTGTGCCACGCGTTTTCGTCCAGCACGGCGTTCTTCGAATGGCTCGCCACCGACACCTGCGACATGCTGATCACCGGCAACTGGGCCGGCGACCAGCCTGCCGAGGAAGTCATACCGCGCGCGCAGACGATCCTGCCCGGGCTGCCGGCCATCGCCGTGATGCAGTTGCCGCGCGAAAGCGAAATCGTATCGTGCCTGCACGCGGGCGCCGACGATTGCCTCGTGCGCCCCGTGAGCGGGCCCGAACTGCTCGCGCGCGTCAACGCGCTGAGCCGGCGCGCCGGCGTGCGCCGGCCGCCGACCCGCTCGCGCGAAATGTATGGCGAATACGCATTCGACGCCACGCATTGCCTTGTGCGCTTCGGCAACGCAATCGTTTCCCTCACGCCCAAGGAGTTCCGCTTCGCGCAGTTGCTGTTCGCGAACCTGTCGCGGCCCGTGTCGCGCGCCCATATCCTCGAAACGGTGTGGGCCCGCCGCCGCGACATGAAGTCGCGCACGCTCGATACGCATGCGTCCCGGCTGCGCAGCAAGTTACAGCTGCTTCCGGAGCATGGCTACCGCCTGTTGCCGCTCTACGGCTATGGCTACCAGCTCGACCGCGTGCCGATCGAGCCCCCCAATTCCCGGCCGCGCCACGCCGATGCCCGGTATGCGGCGAGTGAGGAAATCGCTGAAACGCTATAATATGGGGCTAAACGATAGCCCTCGATATGCAACTCCTCACGATCGGAATCAATCACCACACTGCGCCTGTCGCCCTGCGCGAACGCGTGGCGTTTCCGCTCGAGCAGATCAAGCCGGCTCTCGTCACGTTCAAGAACGTGTTTCTCGGGCCCCAGGCGCCCAATACGCCCGAAGCGGCGATCCTCTCCACCTGCAACCGCACCGAACTGTATTGCGCGACCGACGATCGCGCGGCACGTGAAGGCGCGCTCCGCTGGCTGTCGGAGTATCACCGGATTCCGGTCGACGAGTTCGCCCCGCATGTTTATGCGCTGCCTCAGTCGGAAGCGGTCCGCCATGCATTCCGCGTCGCATCCGGCCTCGATTCGATGGTGCTTGGCGAAACGCAGATTCTGGGCCAGATGAAGGACGCCGTGCGCACCGCGACGGAAGCCGGCGCGCTCGGCACCTATCTGAACCAGCTGTTCCAGCGCACGTTCGCGGTAGCGAAGGAAGTACGCGGCACGACCGAGATCGGCACGCAATCGGTGTCGATGGCCGCCGCCGCGGTCCGCCTCGCACAGCGGATCTTCGAAAAGGTATCGGATCAGCGCGTGCTGTTCATCGGCGCCGGAGAGATGATCGAGCTGTGCGCGACGCACTTCGCCGCGCAAAGCCCGCGCGAACTCGTCGTCGCGAACCGCACGGCCGAACGCGGCCAACGGCTCGCCGAACGCTTCAACGGCCGCGCGATGCCGCTCGCTGATCTGCCGGCCCGCATGCAGGAATTCGACATCATCGTGTCGTGCACGGCGTCGACGCTGCCGATCATCGGCCTCGGCGCGGTCGAGCGCGCGGTGAAGGCGCGCCGCCACCGGCCGATCTTCATGGTCGATCTCGCGGTGCCGCGCGACATCGAGCCCGAAGTCGGCAAGCTGAAGGACGTGTTCCTCTACACCGTCGACGATCTCGGTGCGATCGTGCGCGAAGGCAACGCATCGCGCCAGGCGGCGGTCGCGCAGGCAGAAGCGATCATCGAGACGCGCGTGCAGAATTTCATGCAATGGCTCGACACGCGCAGCGTCGTGCCCGTGATTCGTCACATGCATACGCAGGCCGACGCGCTGCGCCGTGCCGAAGTCGACAAGGCGCAGAAGCTGCTCGCGCGCGGCGACGATCCGGCCGCCGTGCTCGAAGCGCTGTCGCAGGCGCTGACCAACAAGCTGATCCACGGCCCGACGAGCGCGCTCAACCGCGTGAACGGCGCCGATCGCGATTCGCTGATCGACCTGATGCGCGGCTTCTACCAGCACGCGCCGCGGTCGAACGACCAGTCCGGCCACTAGCGCCGGCCGGTCGCCCTGCCGCCGGCCGCGAGCCGGCCTATCCTTTCCGAATACCCTTGCCCGGGAGCGCCGCTCCACACCATGAAGACGAGCATGCAACGCAAGCTCGACCAGCTGTCCACACGGCTGGCCGAACTGAACGACCTGCTGAGCCGCGAAAACGTCACGGCCGATCTCGACCAGTACCGCAAGCTGACGCGCGAACATGCGGAACTCGGCCCGGTCGTCGAGCAATACGCGCTGTGGCGCCAGTCGCGCAGCGACGAAACGGCCGCGCAGGAGCTGCTCGCCGATCCGTCGATGCGCGATTTCGCCGAGGACGAGATCCGCAGCGCGCGAGAAAGCATGGCCCGCCTCGAGGTCGAGTTGCAGAAAATGCTGCTGCCGAAGGATCCGAACGACGATCGCAACATCTTCCTCGAAATCCGCGCGGGCACGGGCGGCGACGAATCGGCGCTGTTCGCGGGCGACCTGCTGCGCATGTACCTGCGCTTCGCGGAACGCCATCGCTGGCAGGTCGAGATGATGTCGGAGAGCGCGTCGGATCTCGGCGGCTACAAGGAAGTGATCGTGCGGATCGCGGGCCAGGGCGCGTATTCGCGCCTGAAGTTCGAATCGGGCGGCCATCGCGTGCAGCGCGTGCCGGCGACCGAGACGCAGGGGCGCATCCATACGTCCGCGTGCACGGTCGCGGTGATGCCGGAAGCCGACGAGATCGGCGAGGTCGAGATCAATCCGGCCGACCTGCGGATCGATACGTTCCGTGCGTCCGGCGCGGGCGGCCAGCACATCAACAAGACCGATTCGGCGGTGCGCGTCACGCACATCCCGACCGGCATCGTCGTCGAGTGCCAGGACGACCGTTCGCAGCACAAGAACAAGGATCGCGCGCTGAAGGTGCTCGCCGCGCGCATCAAGGACAAGCAGTATCACGAGCAGCACGCGAAGGAAGCGGCGACGCGCAAGAGCCTGATCGGCTCCGGCGACCGCTCGGAGCGGATCCGCACGTACAACTTCCCGCAAGGCCGGATGACCGATCACCGGATCAACCTGACGCTGTACCGGCTCGAGGCGATCATGGACGGCGATCTCGACGAACTGATCGGCGTGCTCGTCAGCGAGCACCAGGCCGAACTGCTCGCGTCGCTCGGCGACGCCGACTGAGGCCGCGATGCCCGACACCACCGCCGACGAACTGCTGCGCGCGTCGCCGCTCGACGCGGTCGATGCGCGCGTGCTGCTCGCGCACGCGCTCGGCTGGACCCGCACGCAACTGATCACGCGTGGCGACGCACCGCTCGACGCTGCCGCGGTCGAACGTTATCGCGCGCTCGAAGCGCGCCGCGTGGCCGGCGAACCGGTCGCGCAGCTCGTCGGGATGCGCGAATTCTTCGGCCGGCCGTTCGACGTGACGCCCGACGTGCTGATCCCGCGCCCCGAAACCGAACTGCTCGTCGAAGCCGCGCTCGACGCGATCGACGGGCTGCCGCATCCGGCCGTGCTCGATCTCGGCACCGGCAGCGGCGCGATCGCCGTATCGATCGCGGCCGAGCGTCCCGACGCACGCGTGTGGGCGCTCGACCGTTCGCCGGCCGCGCTCGCAGTCGCGCAACGCAACGCCGGCAAGCTGCTCGACGCGCACCGCCCCGGCGGCCCACTGCACTGGCTGCAGAGCGACTGGTACACGGCGCTCGATCCGGCGCTCGCATTCGACACGATCGTCAGCAACCCGCCGTACATCGCGCAGCACGATCCGCACCTCGCGCAGGGCGACCTGCGTTTCGAGCCGCGCGGCGCGCTTACCGACGACGCCGACGGCCTCAGTGCGATCCGCACGATCGTCGCGGGCGCCGGCGCCTACCTGAAACCGGGCGGCACGCTGTGGATCGAGCACGGCTACGACCAGGCCGAAGCAGTCCGCGCGGTGCTGTCGTCGCACGGTTTCGTCGCGGTCGAATCGCTCGCCGATCTGGCTGCGATCGAACGCACGACCGGTGGCCGCCTGCCGGGCTGATGCCCGGCCCGCCCGGTTGAAATCCGCTATCATTTCGATCTAACGCCCCGCAAACGCAAGGTCAGTCATGGACACCCAACAACGTATCAAGCAAATCGTCGACGAAAACCAGGTCGTGCTCTTCATGAAGGGCAACGCGCAATTCCCGATGTGCGGCTTCTCGGGCCGCGCGGTGCAGGTGCTGAAGGCCTGCGGCGTCGACCAGTTCAAGACGGTCAACGTGCTCGAGGACGACGAAATCCGCCAGGGCATCAAGGAATTCTCGAACTGGCCGACCATCCCGCAGCTCTATGTGAAGGGCGAATTCATCGGCGGCTCGGACATCATGATGGAGATGTACCAGTCGGGCGAGCTGCAGCAACTGTTCGCCGCCGCGTAACACGCCCCACCCGCTCCCCTTTCGATGGCATCTCCCAGCGCGCCGCCACGCCGGCTGATCGTCGCGATCACCGGCGCCACCGGTGCGATCTACGGCGTGCGGCTGCTCGATCTGCTGCGCGCCGCCGGCGGCGTCGAAACGCATCTGCTGATTTCGAACGCCGGCTGGCTCAACATCCAGCATGAACTGAAGCTGCCGAAGGCCGATGTCGAAAGCCGTGCGGACGTCGTGCATTCGGTGCGCGACGTCGGTGCGACGATCGCGTCGGGCTCGTTCGCAACCGATGGGATGGTGATCGCGCCATGCTCGATGAAGACGCTCGCGAGCGTCGCGCACGGGCTGTCCGACAACCTGATCACGCGCGCGGCCGACGTCACGCTGAAGGAACGCCGCCGTCTCGTGCTGATGGTGCGCGAAACGCCGTTCAACCTCGCGCATCTGCGCAACATGACCGCCGTCACCGAAATGGGGGGCATCGTCTTTCCGCCGTTGCCCGCGTTCTACGCGATGCCGAAGACGATCGAGGAGCTCGTCGATCAGACCGTCACCCGCGTGCTCGACCTGTTCGCGCTCAGCGCACCGCTGACGACGCCGTGGGCCGGCATCCGGCACGCGCAGTAAGCCGATCGCCGCCCCCGCTTCTTCGTTCATCTTCGCCGATTCAATCGTCAACTCATTAGAATTCACGCGTACTGACGTCCATCCGCACCAGAGCGCGTTGCATCGCGACGATTATCAACAAACAAGCATCAATCAAATTCCGCGGCGCAGATTTATCAATGCACGGTGCACGCCTATAGTCACAGGCAAACCCTTTTGCAGGCCACCGCCATGAACCGCTTGCCTTCGCTGTACCTGTCCCACGGCGCGCCGACGCTGCCGATCGACCCGACGCTGCCGTCCGGTGCGTTCACGCACCTCGGCGCCGAATTGCCGCGCCCGCGCGCGGTGCTGATGCTGTCCGCGCACTGGGGCACGCAACAGCCGGTCGCGAGCGTCGCCGCGCACCCGGAAACGATCCACGACTTCTACGGCTTTCCGCGCGCACTGTACGAGATCCGCTATCCGGCGCCGGGCGCCCCCGACGTCGCCGAGCGCGCGGCCGCGCTGCTGAACGCGGCGGGCATCGCGACCGCGACGACCGAGCACGGGCTCGACCACGGCGCGTGGGTGCCGATGCTGCTGATGTTCCCGGAGGCCGACGTGCCGGTCGCGCAGTTGTCGATCCAGCCGCGCGCGGACGCGGCCCATCACTTCGCGCTCGGCCGCGCGCTGCGGCCGCTGCGCGACGAAGGCGTGATGGTGATCGGTTCGGGCCAGATCACGCACAACCTGCGTGCCGCCGATTTCGGCGCGGCGCCCGAGGATGCGGACCCGCGCGTGGCGGAATTCACCGACTGGTTCGAGGCGAAGCTCGCCGCGCGCGACGTCGACGCGCTGCTCGACTACCGCCGGCAGGCACCGCATGCGGCGCTGATGCATCCGACCGACGAACATCTGCTGCCGGTGTTCACGGCGCTCGGCGCGGCGGACGACGACTACCAGCTCGGCATCCAGTCGCTCGGCACCTACCAGCGCGTGCTCGCGATGACGAACTACGTGTTCGCGAGCGCGGCCGCCTGAATTCCGCGAGACAACCGGCGACAACAAACAAAAAACCCGCCCGGGCATTGCCCGGGCGGGTTTTTTTCGCTGCTTCCTGCCGCCGCCGGATCCGGCGGCAGGTCACGCGTCAGACACCGACCCCTTCGAGGATCTCGTCGTGCGACTCGCGCTCGTCGAGATACTGGGTCCGGTAGCCGGTATTCACGCCCCAGAAGTAGAACACGAGCGAAATCGCGGCAACGATCAGCATGTCCCAGCCGTACGGCAGATAGCCGTGACCGCCGAATTCCTTGCTGCCCGTCAGCGACAGCACGGCCATCGTCGGCAGGTACGCGACCAGCCACCATGCGGCCTTCAGGTCGGCGCCCCAGCCGGTCCAGCCCGACTTCGCCTGGAAGTAGAAATACACCGGCAGTGCGACGATCATCAGCAGGATGATTTCGCCCGTCAGCGGCCACTTCGCCCAGTACAGGATCAGCGACGCGCAGACGAACGCGAACGGTGCGATCAGCTTCATCAGCGGAATCGACAGCGGGCGCTCGATGTCGGTCGCCGCGCGGCGCAGCGCCATCAGGCTGATCGGGCCGGTCAGGTACGAGATCACCGTCGCGACCGAGATCACCGCCGCGAGCGAGCTCCAGCCCCGGAAGAAGAACAGGAAGATGAACGAGACCAGCAGGTTGAACCACATCGCCTGGCGCGGCACGCCGTAGAGCGGGTGCACGTTGCCGAACATCTTCGGCATCGTGTTGTTGCGCTCCATCGCGTAGATCATCCGGGTGGTCGTCGCCATGTAGGTCGTGCCGGTGCCGCTCGGGCTGATGAACGCGTCGACGTACAGCAGGATCGCAAGCCAGTTCAGGTTCAGCGCGATCGCGAGTTCCGCGAACGGCGACGAGAAATTGAAGTGCGACCAGCCCTGCGCGACGTCGGCCGGATTCACCGAGCCGATGTAGGCCACCTGCAGCAGCACGTAGATCACGAGCGCGATGAGGATCGACGAGATCACCGCGAACGGCACGCTGCGCGACGGATTGCGCGCTTCGCCCGCGAGGTTCACGGGGCTCTGGAAGCCGTTGAACGCGAACACGATGCCGCTCGTCGCGACCGCGGTCAGCACCGCCGACCAGCCGTACGGCGCGAAGCTTGCATTGGATGCAGTGCCGAGGTTCTCCGAATGGAAGCTCGTCAGCATCAGGCCGAGGATCGTGAGGCCGGGGATCAGGAACTTGAAGATCGTGATTGCGGTGTTCGCACGCGCGAAGGCCTTCACGCCCCAGTAGTTCAGCATGAAGTAGATGACGACCAGCACGGCCGACAGCAGCAGCCCTGGTGTCGTCAACTCGCCGTTCACGAACAGGCTGTGCGCCCACGGATACGGCCACGTGCTCATGTATTGGATCGACGCTTCGGCCTCGATCGGGATCACGGAGACGATCGCGATCCAGTTGGCCCATGCGCTGATGAAGCCCACCAGCGAACCGTGCGAATAGCGCGCGTAGCGCACCATGCCGCCCGACTCGGGGAACATGGCGCCCAGTTCGGCGTAAGTCAGTGCAATCGCGAGAATCACGACCGCGCCGATGATCCATGCGCAGATCGCCGCCGGACCGGCAATCTTCGCGGCCTTCCAGGCGCCGAACAGCCAGCCCGAGCCGATAATCGAACCCAGCCCCGTCAGCATCAATGCAAACGGGCCGATGTTCCGTTGAATAGAACTCTTCACATCCTCTCCTGTGTCTCAAAAAGCATGGTCGGCCCGCAGTCCGGGATCGGCTCGGACAGCACCGCGCACGCATTCTTGGGGGGACGAGTCATCCGATCGGGGCAACCCGTCCGCGCGGCGCGTAGTTTAACGGTTGCACCTCGAACGTGGCGCCAAAATCGTTCGTCCCCTACAAAAAATTCGCATCGCTCGCAAGCTTTGTAAACCTGATCTACGCAATAACCCTGAGAGCATGGAAATACGGTTGACCACACGATCGATTAGCCGTATAAAGGACTTCGCAGGATTTCAAGCGGCGAGTGAATTGGTTCTTTCGTAGTTCGCCCATCAACGGTACTCCGGTTGGTCCTATTACCCCCTTCCTTGATTTTCCGCACCCCATGGGCTTCGGCCCCGTTTTATCTTTTTAGGAACAAGTAACATGGCAACCGGTACCGTCAAGTGGTTCAATGACGCAAAGGGCTTCGGCTTCATCACCCCGGAAGGCGGCGGCGACGATCTGTTCGCGCACTTCTCGGAAATCCGCACCGAAGGCTTCAAGACGCTGCAAGAAAACCAGAAGGTCGAATTCGAAGTGAAGACGGGCCCGAAGGGTCTGCAAGCTGCGAACATCAAGCCGCTGTAAGTTCTGCGCGAGATTTGATGTAAAAAAGCCCCGCTTCGGCGGGGCTTTTTGTTTTTCCGCGCCAATCCGGCACGGTGGAACGCGGCTGTCTACATTCAACCGAACAGCCGCTGCGCGTGAATGCCGAGCCCCGTCGCGACACTCGCGAGGCGGTCGCCGAATACCGGCTGCGCATCCGGGAATGCGCCCGCGAGCGCACCCGACAGGAACGCGAGCCCCGTCGAGCCGCCGGTGAAATACAGTGCGCCGACGTCGCGCGGCGCAACGCCCGCGAGCCGCACCGTCTCGCGCGCGGCATCGACGATGCGCGCGGTGTCGTCGCGGCTCGCATCGACGAGACGATCGGCGTCGAACGCGATCAGCAGGTCTTCTTCCACGTCGTTCAGGTCGATCATCGTCTCCCCGCCCGCCGCGACGCCGATCTTCGCCTCTTCCGCGCGCGCCATCAGCGCATGCCCGAGCCGCTGCTCGACCACGCTCGTGAGCCGGTCGTACTGCTGCTGATCCTGGTACAGGTGCTTCATCAGCTTCAGCTCGCCGAGCCGCTTCGGCGTGTAGACCGTATTGATCAGGTGCCAGGTCGCGAGATCGAAGTAGATCTTGTTCGGCAGTTCGCGCCCTTCCGGGTCGAGCGAACGGTAGCCGAACGCGGGCAGGATCGCCGCCAGCTCGACACGCCGGTCGTAGTCGGTGCCCGCGACGTGCACGCCGTGGTGAGCCAGCACGTCGTCCTTGCGCTCGAGCCGCGCCATCCGCCCGGGCCCGACGCGCACCAGCGAGAAGTCGGACGTGCCGCCGCCGATGTCGGCGACGAGCACGAGGCGTTCGGCCTGCTGGCGCGATTCGTAATCGAACGCGGCGGCAATCGGTTCGTACTGGAAGTGAACGTCCGCGAAGCCGACCGACCGCGCGGCCGCCTCGAGCTGATCCTGCGCGAGACGGTCGGCGCGCGGATCGTCGTCGACGAAGAACACGGGCCGGCCAAGCACCGCGCGGCCGATCGGCGCGCCCGCGCGCACTTCGGCCTTGCGCTTCAGGTGCGTCAGGAAGCGCGCGATGATTTCGGTGTACGCGATCGCGCTGCCGTCGCCGAGATCGGTCGTCGTTTCCGCGAGCGGCGAGCCGAGGATGCTCTTCATCGAACGCATCAGCCGGCCGTCGAAACCGTCGATATAGGACGCCAGCGCCGCGCGGCCGTACTCGACCGTCTCCTCGTCGTTGTTGAAGAAGATCGCGGTGGGCAGCGTCAGGTGGTCGCCCTCGACGGGCGCGAGGCGCATGCCGTCGCCGTCGGGCAGCGCCACGGCGGAATTGGACGTGCCGAAATCGATCGCGCAGTAAGTCATGGGAAGTTGCCGCAGCAGGGCCGGCGCGAAAACGGAAAGGACGGGCTTTTTAACATGAAGCCCGCGGGATCACAACCGGGGCCCGCCACCGGTGCCGCGGAACGGGCTTCGGCGACGACGGCGCGCGGCCTGGCGCGCCGCGGATATGCGCGGACGAGGTGCGGCGATGCTGCCGCCCGCCCGCCCGGCAGGTCAGGCTGCCGCGTCGAAGCTCTTCTTCCACGCGCCCGCATACACGACCTCGCCGATCGCATGGCGCGTACGCGGCGCCTTCTCGCGATCGCGCAGCACGGGATCGAGCTTGTCGACGTTGCCATAGTGGCCGAGCGAGATGATCGACAGGATCGCGACGTCGGACGGAATCGCAAACGCGTCGCGGAACGCCTTCACGTCGAAACCGCTCATCTGGTGCGCGGCGAGGCCGAGCGCGTGCGCCTGCAGCACCAGCGACATCGCGGCGGCGCCCGCGTCGTACAGCGCGGTCGGCGCGGGTTCGCCCTTCGGCGTGAGCGTATGCGCGGTCACCGCGATCAACACGGGCGCCGGCGCATTCCAGCCCTGATTGAACGGCACCAGCGTCGCGAATGCGCGCTTGAATGCGTCTTCGTCCTGCGTGCGCTCGAATACGATGAAGCGCCACGGCTGCGCGTTGTACGCGGACGGCGCCCAGCGCGCGGCTTCGAGCACCGCGTGCAGATCGCCGGCGCTGACGGACTCATCCGAATAGGCGCGCGGGCTCCAGCGGCCCGCGATCAGATCGTGAATCGAAACAGTGGTGGGAGCAGGTTTGACGGACATGCAGTTCCTCGCTGACATCGATGAAGGGGCGCGAACGCCTGGCGAACCGCAAGCATACCCGCTTGAGCGGTTGCGCGCCCGATCCTCCCGGGCTATGCAAATCACCGTACCTGCAATGGCCGGCCGCATGCGGTGCGGCCGGCCGGGCCACCGTGCTCAGGCTGCCTGCGCTGCCGCACGCGACGGGCCGCGGTTGATTCGCAGCACGATCAGCGCACCGACGATGCACAGCCCGCCCGAGATCATCGACGCGATCGTGTAGGTGCCGAGGCTCGCCCGCAGCAGCCCCGCGCCGAGCGCCGCGAATGCCGCGCCGAGCTGGTGGCCGGCGACGATCCAGCCGAACACGACCGGCGCCGCAGCCTTGCCGAACACGTCGGTCGCGAGGCGCACGGTCGGCGGCACGGTCGCGATCCAGTCGAGCCCGTAGAACATCGCGAACAGCGGCAGCCCGAAGAAATCGATACCGAACGCATGCGGCAGGTAGATCAGCGACAGCCCGCGCAGCCCGTAATACCAGAACAGCAGCACGCGATTGTCGTAGCGATCGGACAGCCAGCCCGACAGCGTCGTGCCGAACAGGTCGAACACGCCCATCGCCGCGAGCAGCGACGCGCCCTGCACTTCGGTCATCCCGTAGTCGCTGCACATCGCGATCAGGTGCGTGCCGACATAGCCGTTGGTGCTCGCGCCGCAGATGAAGAAGCTGAAGAACAGCAGCCAGAAATCGCGCGAACGGCTCGCCATCAGCAGCGTGCGGAACGCGACCGCGAGCGGGTTCTCCTTCGTCGCGTCGGGCGCGGGCGGCGCATCGGCCGGCTCGCCGTACGGGCGCAACTGCACGTCGGTCGGCCGTTCGGGCAGCAGGAACGCGACGAGCGGAATCACGATCGCGGCCGCCACCGCGACGACGAGCACGACCGGGCGCCAGCCATGGCGCTGCGCGATCGCCGCGAGCATCGGCAGGAACACGAGCTGGCCGGTGGCCGTGCTCGCGGTCAGGATGCCCATCACGAGGCCGCGCCGCGCATGGAACCAGCGCGTGACGAAGGTCGCGGACAGCGTCAGCGCGACGACGCCCGTCGAGCAGCCCACCATCAGGCCCCAGATCACGACCATCTGCCAGCTCTGCGTCATCATCGACGACAGCGCGACGCCCGCGCTCATCGTCACGAGCGCGGTGAGGATCGTCGGGCGCAGCCCGAAGCGCTGCATCGCGGCGGCCGCGAACGGCCCCGTCAGCCCGTACAGCGCGATGTTCACCGAGATCGCCAGCGAAATCGCCGCGCGGCTCCAGCCGAGTTCGCGCTCGAGCGGCACCATCAGCACGCTCGGCGTCGCGCGCGTGCCGGCTGCCGCCAGCAGGATCAGGAATACCACCGCTGCCGCGAGCCATCCGTAGTGGAAGCGCCCGCCGATTCGTGTCACCGCCCAGTTCATCGTCATGTTCTCCAGTTGGCGGCTCCGGCGCCATCGCACCTGCTCCGCCTCACCCAGCCAGGCCACCTCCGCCGCACACTGCATCGGCTGACCCGGGCCGACGCTTGGCATTTGTCTGTCGATCCGGCCAACATTGTTACCGACCGGTCACAACTGTGTTGCGATCGTAGTTACCAGTCGGTAACATGTCAAGCAATTCATCACGTAGTCGAGGGTCATCATGTCCGGCATCGAAGCCGCCAAACCGCCGCTGGCGCGCCGCACGCGCCGTCCGATCGACGGGGCCACCGCGCACGAGCACCTGCTGCGCGCCGCCGAGGAGCTGTTTTACAGGGAAGGCGTTCGCACGGTCGGCGTCGAGGCGGTCGTCGAGCGCGCGGGCGTCAACAAGATGAGCCTGTACCGCCAGTTCTCGTCGAAGGACGAGCTGATCCTCGCGTACCTGGAGCGGATGGACACGTGCTTCTTCGAGCGCCTCGAGACGAGCGTCGCCAAGCATCCGGGCCAGCCGAAGGCGCAATTGATCCAGTATTTCGTCGATCTTGCCGAGCGCGCGACGCAGAAGGACTATCGCGGCTGTCCGTTCGTCAACGTCGCCGCGGAATTCCCGGATGCGTCGCACCCGGCGCGCGAGCGCGTCGCGCAGAACAAGGAACAGTTGATGAAGCGGCTCGTCGCGCTGTGCGAAGACGCCGGCGCACGGCAGCCGCAGGCGCTCGCCGATGCGCTCGCGCTGGTGGTCGAAGGCATCTACGCGGCGAGCCAGACCTACCGGCACGGCGAAACGCCGATCGGCATCGCGCCGGCGCTCGTCACGCAGTTGATCGAAGCCGCGTGCGCATGACGGGCGGCGCACGCCCGAACCCGGCGTGCCCGCTACAATGCGGCCCTCTCCGCTCCACCGCCCAACTGGTTTCACGATGACCGACACCCGCCCCGAATCGCACGACGATATCCTCGCCGCCACGCGGCATTGGCTCGCGCGCGCGGTGATCGGGCTCAATCTGTGCCCGTTCGCGAAAAGCGTCTATGTGAAGGAACAGGTGCGCTATGCGATCAGCGAAGCGACGACGCTGGAAGACGCGCTCGCCGAGCTCGAAACCGAGTTGCGCGCGCTCGACGCGGCGGACCCGCAGCAGGTCGACACGACGCTCGTGATCTTCCCGCATGCGTTCGCCGATTTCGTCGACTACAACGATGCGCTGTTCTTCGCCGACCGGCTCGTGCAGCAGTTGCGGCTCGACGGCGTGCTGCAGATCGCGAGCTTCCATCCGCAATACCGGTTCGAAGGCAGCGAACCCGACGACATCGAGAACTACACGAACCGCGCGCCGTATCCGATCCTGCACCTGCTGCGCGAAGACAGCATCGCGCGCGCGGTCGACGCGTTCCCGGACGCGTCCGCGATCTACGAAAAGAATCAGGAAACGCTGCGCCGCCTCGGCCACGACGGCTGGCGCGAATGGATGCGCCGGCCGGGAGACGACGTCTGATGCGCCGCGCGCTCGCGCCGGCCGCTACGCGGTTCGGCCCGCGCGCGCGTCAGCCTTCGGCCGGCTCGACGGCCTCGCCCCCCGCTGCCGCGGCCTCCGGCACGAAGAAGCGCTCGTTCAGTTCGGCGAGCCCGAACATCCCGAGGATCTCGTTCAGCCGCTCGCCTGGCCGCCGGCGCGGCAGGTTCTTGTACTGCGCGATGATCAGCTCGTTCTTCATCGAATGCTCCCAGCCGACCAGCTCGGTCACGCTGACCTGGTAGCCGTGCGCCTCGAGCTGCAGGCAGCGCAGCACGTTTGTGATCTGGCTGCCGAATTCGCGCGTATGCAGCGGATGCCGCCACACCTCGGTCAGCGCGTTCGCGAGCGACTTGCCCTTGTTCCGGCGCAGCACGCCCGCGACTTCCGCCTGGCAGCACGGCACCAGCACGATGTGCTGCGCGCGCTTCGCGAGCGCGAAGCGGATCGCGTCGTCGGTCGCCGTATCGCACGCGTGCAGCGCGGTGACGACGTCGACCGTTTCGGGAAGCTGCGGCGACGTGATCGAATCGGCGACCGACAGGTTCAGGAACGACATGCCGCCGAACCCGAGCCGCGCGGCGAGCTCGGCCGAGCGCGTGACGAGCTCCTCGCGCGTCTCGATCCCGTACACGTGCGACGCGAATGCCGGCGTGCCGTGCCCCGGCTGCTGCTTGAAGAACAGGTCGTACAGGATGAAGCCGAGATAAGACTTGCCGGCGCCGTGATCGACGAGCGTCACGCTGCCCTTGTCGGCCTGCACGCCGGCAAGCAGCGGTTCGATGAACTGGAACAGGTGATAGACCTGCTTCAGCTTGCGGCGGCTGTCCTGGTTCAGCTTCCCGTCGCGGGTGAGGATGTGCAGTTCCTTCAGCAGCTCGACGGACTGCTCCGGGCGGATTTCGTGGGTCTTGTTCGACATCGTGATGCGGCGCCGGGCCACGGTCGGTCGACCACGGCCCGGCGGCGGGAATTCGTGAGGGAGAGTGACAGTTTACCGAAAATGCGCGGTCAGGCTCGGGCGCCGAGCCGCCACAACGATGTGACCTCGGCGCGGCGTGCCGCATGCAGCGGATCGTCGGCGTCGGCCGACTTCGGGTGCGCGGGGCGGATGTCGTCGCGGCCGAGCACGACGAGGCCCGCCTCGTCGATCCATTGCAGCAGCGTGTCGCGCGGCCGCAGGCCGAGGTGCTCGGCGAAATCGGACAGGATCAGCCAGCCCTCGCCGCCCGGCTCGAGATGTGCGGCGAGCCCCGCGAGGAAACCACGCAGCATGCGGCTGTCGGGATCGTAGACCGCGTATTCGATCGGCGCGCTCGGCCGGGCCGGCACCCAAGGCGGGTTGCAGACCACGAGCGGCGCACGGCCGGCCGGAAACAGGTCGGCCTCGACGACGTCGACGCGATCCGCATGACCGAGCCGCGCGACGTTCTCGCGCGCACAGGCGAGCGCACGCGGATCCTGGTCGGTCGCGACGACGCGCTCGACACCTCGCGACGCGAGCACGGCCGCGAGCACGCCGGTGCCCGTGCCGATGTCGAACGCGAGCGACGTCGCCGGCAGCGGCGCGCGCGCGACGAGCTCGACATATTCGCCGCGCACCGGCGAGAACACGCCGTAGTGCGGATGGATCGGCGCGCCGCCGAGCGCCGGGATCGGCACGCCCTTCTTGCGCCATTCATGCGCGCCGACGAGGCCGAGCAGTTCGCGCAGCGACACGACCGACGGCGCGCCGCCGGGGCCGTACGCCTCCTCGCATGCGGCACGCACGTCGGGCGCGCGGCGCAGCGGGATCGTGTAGTCGGCGTCGAGGGGGATCAGCAGCATCCCGAGCGTGCGGGCACGCTGCGACTGCGCGAGACGATGCAGGTTGAATGCGTCGACGCCGGCCGCGGCCTGCGCCTTCTTCGGCTTGCGCTCGACGCGGCGCGCCATCGCCTGCACGAGCTGGCGCGCATTCTGGAAGTCGCCCTGCCAGACGAGCGCGGTGCCCTCGCACGCAAGGCGGTAGGCCGCGTCGGCAGTGAGGCGGTCGTCGGCGGGCACCGCGCGCTTAGGCGGCTGCACACCGGCTTCGGAGCGCCAGCGCACGGCATGATCGGCGCCGTCGGCGTCGGTCCAGTGGAAAACGGGGAAATCGGTCACGCGAACTCGGTTACGGTTGGCTTCAACGGGCGGCGCGACCGGATTGCGGGCGCCGCGCGGCTCACACCATACCGCGCTTTGCCCGCGCGGCAAAGCGCGGGCGGCGGCACGCACCGCCGCCCGGGACGCGCGCGTCAGGTCTCGTCGTCGAGCGCCGCGTCGGGCGCGTTCTGCTTCACCGACGCGATGCCGTTCTCGCGGCCCGCTTCGGCCTTGTACAGCTCGCTCGTGCCGATGACCTCGTGATTGCCGGCCTTCAGGTTGAACATGAACTGGCCGTTGCTCGCGGTCTTGCGCTCGTAGCGCGCGTCGTCCGGCGCGTTCTTGCGCACCGACGCGACGCCGTTCTCCGCCGACGCCTTGGTCTTGTAAAGCTCGCTACGCAGGATGATCTCGCCGTTGCCAGCCTTCAGGTGGAACAGGAACTGACCGTCGCTCGCTTTCTTGATGACGAATTTCGCTGCCATTGGGATCCCCTCGAGTGAAAGTTCGTCCGGCCCTCCGGACCCGGCCAGTTTAAGCGCGATCCCGCCGGGAAAACGCAAGGCCGATGCAATTCAATCGTCAGGAATCGTCAGGGCCGGCGCGCGCCGCTTCGTCCGGGATGACGCCGGCATCCGCGCGGCGCGCGGGCTATCCGCCCCATCCCGGCATCGCGGGCAGGCGCAGCGTGCCCGCGTCGTTGAAGTGCACGGTGCCGAGCACGCCGCCGGCGAGCCGGCCGCGCAGCGCATACGGCAGCTCGCCGTTCGCAGCCGCGCCGGGCAGGTTCCACGCCTGCCGCGCGGCGGCGAATGCCGACACGGAAACCGGCACGTCGAGCACGGCCTCGCCGAAACGCGGCACGGTGCCCGAGCGATCGCTGACGCCGCTCGCGAACGGCGTGCCGTTCAGGTCGAGCGCGACCGAGATGCCGTCGTACTCGATCGGCGCATCGTTCGGGTTCTGCACGCGCAGCTTCAGGCTGAAACGCATCTCGAGCCCCTGCCCGACGAGCGGATCGAGCCCGGCGACCGACACGCGCACCGGGTCGCGCGTCAGCCCCGCGCAACCGCCGAGCAGGAACACGGCGGCAAACAGCAGCAGCACGGCGCGCAGCGGCGCGATACGGAACAGGGCTCGTGGCATCGGAAGGTCTCCTCGCGGCAATCGGTGAACGGGTCGTCGATGCATTGTACCGAGCGTGCCGTGGCACGCCGGGTTTCGTAGTTTTCGCAGCCTCGCCAGATCGTTAATAGATTAAAACTACGAAGCCGCCAGCCAAACGGAAAGCGTATTAATGACTTCCAGCATTCAATGAAGCGGGAAAAATTCAATAGATGCATCTTCTAAATTTTTCGTTTCCTTTACCTAAAACCATCAAGTATATTTACGCATCCTTCGAGCTGGCCGACAAACCTTGAAACCGCATGACGGCGAATTTACGGAACGGCAACCCGCCTTCCTTCCGTCCTGCGGACTGGCCCGGCCAGCCCCGTAGGTCGTCGGTTCAAAGGGATTGCGCGCCCGTGCCGGGCGTGCGGCCCCGTGTCGTGCGCGCGAAATCAATTCAGTACAACACGCGCCCGTCCATTTTGAACCGGCAAGTTAACCGACATCCGGAAATCCAGAGGGGGCAGTAAACCATGATTACCTTCACGTAGTCGGCCGCCGTCTTTTTCGAATAATCCGTCATTGGCATTTTCATCGCTGTTGATTAACGGCGAGGGGATTGCTTTTGCCGGCGTTTTCGCAGCACTGAACGATTCTTTCAACAATCGAGGTTTCAGTCATGTCGATCAACATTCGCAAGATGCGTTATCTGCCGCTCGTCGCCGCACTCGCGCTCGCCGGGTGCGGCGGCGACGACGGCGGCGCGGGCTCGGCTTCCGCGCTCAGCTCCGCCGGCGCGCCGCACTCGGGCTCGTCGCCCGCCGTCACCGCGCCGCCGAGCGCATCCAACGTCGACAAGAGCGTGTCGCCTGTCGAGCTGCCGGACACCGTCGTACCCGTGAACTACCGGCTGTGGTTCCGCCCGAACGAAGCGCTGAACGCGTTCGACGGCCGCGCCGACGTCGAGATCAAGGTGCTGAAGCCGGTCAACAACATCGTGATCGCCGGCCACCGGATCAAGTTCACGAACGGCCGCATCACGCTGCAGCCGGGCAACATCCAGCTGATCGCGACGCCGCAGGACAAGGGCGACTTCTATCAGCTGCGTCCGCCGAGCGGGACCATCGCGCCGGGCAACTATTCGCTGCACATGGAGTGGTCGGGCATCATCAACTTCAAGTCGTATGACGATCCGGTCAACCACACCGGCGGCAGCTGCGGCGACGATCCGTATCCGGGCTGCTCGGCGGCGGAAGGCATCTTCCGCGTCGACCTGAAGAGCACCGACGGCACGACGAGCGGCGCGATCCTCACGCAGGGCGAAACCAACCTCGCGCGCCAGTGGTTCCCGGGCTGGGACGAGCCGGCATTCCGCCCGACCTATGAAGTGACGGCCGAAGTGCCGCAGAACTGGCGGGTCGTGTCGAACGCGGCCGAGAAGCCGTCGACCAGCGTCGGCGGCGGCTACAAGCTCGTGCAGTTCGAGAAGACCCCGCCGATGCCGTCGTACCTGCTGTTCTTCGGCGGCGGCCTGTTCGACACCTACGAGGACGACTTCACGAGCCCGCTGCCGGGCGGCAAGGGCGGCCTGCACCTGCGCGTGTTCACGCCGCCGGGCATGAAGGACTGGGCGAAGCCGGCGATGGACCGCACCAAGCAGGCGCTCGACTACTACTACCGTTACACCGGCATCGCGCTGCCGCTGACGAAGTTCGACACGGTCGCCGCGAACGACGCGTTCAAGGAGCAGAAGGACCTGAACTTCGGCGGGATGGAGAACTGGGGGTCGATCCTCGAGTTCGCCGACGACATCCTGCCGCAGCCGGGCCAGCCGATGTCGCGCTACGGCAACGAGGTGCTGACGCACGAAGTCGCGCACCAGTGGTTCGGCGATCTCGTCACGACCGACTGGTGGGACAACGTGTGGCTCAACGAATCGTTCGCGACGTTCTTCGAGACGAAGACGACGATCCAGTTCTTCCCCGACGAGTTCAGCTGGCTCGACCAGGTGAAAAACAAGTACCGCGTGATCAATCGTGACATCGGCCCGAACGCGTTCCCGGTCGCACCCAACTTCAACGACTGGGCGTCGAACGACTTCGTGCTGAGCGCCAGCGCGTTCACGTACGACAAGGGCGGCCACGTGCTGAAGACGCTCGAGAACTATCTCGGCGAACAGACGCTGCGCAAGGGTCTGCAACAGTACCTGGTCGACTACTCGTTCGGCAACGGCACGCCGAAGCGCCTGTGGGATGCGCTGTCGAAGGAGAGCGGCCAGTCGGTCGGCCCGATCGGCGACAGCTACGTGCGCCAGACCGGCGTGCCGCTGATCTCGCTCGACACGCAGTGCGACATGACGAAGAACCAGACGGTCGTCACGCTGAAACAGCAGCCGTTCCCGAACAAGAACGCGTATCCGGGCCTGCAGTGGACGGTGCCGATCACGCTCGCGTACGGCCAGGGTCTCGCGAAACGCACGACGCTCGCGCTGAAGGACACGCAGACGCAAACGCGGATCGACGGTTGCACGGGCGTGGTCGCGGACCCGAGCGGGCTCGACTACTACGTCGTGAACTATAGCGACGCGGCCTGGAGCGGGTTGCTCACGCAGGTCAACGGCTCGTCCGATCCGGTGCTGCTGTCGAACCTGAAGAGCGAGGCCGCGTTGCTGGTCGCGAACAACCTCGCGCCGGCTTCGCGCTCGACGTCGATCGGTTCGGTCGCTTCGCCGGCCGCGATGAAGCTGCGCCAGACGCCGACCTTCGGCGGCATCGCGCCGGCGACGAAGGAACGCCCGGCCCTGCAATACCAGGGCATCTTCAAGCCGCGCAAGGTAGTGACGCAGTAACGGTGCGCGTCCGGCCGGCGCCGCGCAGCCTGCGGCGCCGGCCGGCGTACCGCCTCCCGACCTTTGACGGGCCTCGCGAGCGAGGCCCTTTTTTCTTTCGGCGCGGCGCTATCGCCCGACGCCTCTTCCTGCGCTTACGCCCACGCGGCATCCCACGCCGGCTGCGCGAACCACGTTGCCAGGAACGCGACGAGCCGCGACGCACGCGCGCTGCCGCGAGCCTGCTGGCGCAATACGTGGATCGTCGCGTGCTCGGGCGCCGCCGCATACTGCGGCAGCACCGCGCGCAACCGTCCGTCGCGCAATGCATCCCCGGCGAGCCAGGTCGGCAGGTGCGCGAGACCGAGCCCGTCGATCGCCGCTTCGAGCAACGCCTCCGAATGATTGCTGCGAAACCTCGGCTGCGCCGGCGCGTGGCGGCGGTCGCCGAAGCGCCAGGCGCCCGGCGGCGGCGCGCCATGCCACGCGAGACAGTCGTGTCCGGCGAGCGCGTCGGGCGATTCGGGCTCGCCGCGCCGCGCGAGGTAGGCCGCGCTCGCGCACAGCACGCGCCGCTGCGGCGCCAGTACGGTCGCGACGAAGCGCGTGTCCTCGAGCGGACCGACGCGCACCGCGAGATCGACGTCGGAGCCGAGCCGCGCACCCTGCAGGTCGACCATGCTGTCGGTCAGCACCAGGTCGACCTGCAGCGCCGGATGACGCTGCATGAACGCGGCCAGCGCGGCCATCAGGTGCAGGCGGCCGAACGGCGCCGGACAGTCGACGCGCAGCAGCCCGCTCGGCTCGTCGTGCTGGCTGTGCAGGTCTTCCTGCAGGCCGCGCAGCTCGGCCAGCATCCGCTGCGCGCGCCCGTACAGCAACTGCCCGGCCTCGGTCGGCCGCAGTGCATGGGTGGTGCGATGCAGGAGGCGGATGCCGAGCTGCGCCTCGAGCCGGTCGATGCGCCGCGTGACCGACGACGCGGCGACGCCCAGCCGGCGCGCGGCCGCCGAGAAGCTCTGCTGGTCGACCACGTCGACGAACAGCGCCAGATGCGGGGAAAGGAAGTCGTCCATTCAGGGGCCTCGGGTTTTGCTATGCGTAAATCGCAAAACAATCATCCGCCTTTGCGTATTTCCACGTCAAATCGCCCCGACTAGACTGCATTCATCCTTTCCACCCGTTGCACGCGCCGGCCCGCCGGGCAGCGCGGCAACCATCCGCCACGGAGATCATCATGCGCAGCATCCGCTTCGACGCCCCCGCCGCCGACATCGAGTCGCTCGACGCGCGCGTCAGGGAAATCGACCAACCCGTGCCGGCCGACGGCCAGATGTTGATCGAGGTGCGCGCGGCCGGCGTCAACCCGAGCGACGTGAAGGCCGCGCTCGGCCGCATGCCGCACGCGGTGTGGCCGCGCACACCGGGGCGCGACTGGGCCGGCATCGTGCGCAGCGGCCCTGCCGAGTGGATCGGTGCGCCCGTGTGGGGATCGGGCGGCGATCTCGGCGTGGGGCGCGACGGCTCGCACGCGGAATGCCTCGTGCTCGACGCGGCACTGGTGCGTCGCAAGCCGGCCGTGCTGACGCTCGACGAAGCGGCCGGCGTCGGAGTGCCGTTCGTCACCGCGTACGAGGGTTTGCGCCGGGCCGGCATGCCGACGGCCGACGACGTCGTGCTGGTGTTCGGTGCGAACGGCAAGGTCGGCCAGGCCGCGATCCAGCTCGCGAGCGCGCGCGGCGCGACCGTGATCGGCGTCGAGCGCGGCCCCGGCGGCTATCGCGGCCATGCATCGGGCGACGTGCACATGATCGACGCGTCGAGCTTGCCGGTCGCCGACGCCGTGCACGCGGCGACCGGCGGCCGCGGCGCGGACATCGTCTACAACACGGTCGGCAGCCCGTATTTCGAAGCCGCGAACGCATCGATGGCGATCGGTGCGCGGCAGATCTTCATCTCGACGATCGACCGCAGCGTGCCGTTCGACATCTTCGCGTTCTATCGCGGCCAGCATACGTACGTGGGTATCGATTCGCTGCAGCTCGGCGGCGCCGCGGTCGCGCAGATCCTCGACACGCTCGCACCCGGCTTCGGCAACGGCACGCTGCGCCCGTTTCCGATCGGCAACGACTACGTGTACCCGCTCGAACGTGCGCACGACGCATATCGCGCGGTGCTGGCCGGTGCGCGCGAGCGCGTCATTCTCAAGCCCTGACGCCGGACCGCACGGGAGACCGCCATGATGGATTACTTGACTTCGCTCGCGGTGGGCCTCGGCGTCGGCGTGGTGTACGCGCTGCTGCACGTGCGCTCGCCGGCCCCGCCGCTCGTCGCGCTCGTCGGCCTGCTCGGGATGGTGATCGGCGAACGCGCGATCGCGCTGCTGCGCTGACGCGCTGAAACGGCGCCGGCGCTAGCGCTAGCGATCGTCGCGACGTCGGAACGCCCACCATGCGGCGAGCGCGGTGAAGCCCGCGACGAGCAGCACCATCAGCCAGAAGCCGTGCTTGTTCTCCGAGAACGGCACGCCGCCGACGTTCATCCCGAAGAAGCCGGCGACGATGTTGATCGGCAGCGCGATCACGGTCACGAGCGTCAGCGTGAACAGCGTCCGGTTGTTCTGCTCGTCGAGACGCGACCCGATCTCTTCCTGCAACAGCTTGATCCGCTCGTTGAGCCCGGCCAGATCGCCGAGCACCAGCGAGAACTCTTCGGTCGATTCGCGCAGCTCCTGCGTGTCTTCCACGTGCAGCCACGCGGGCGGCTTCGCGAGCAGCCGGAAGATCGACCCGGGCTCGGGCGCGAGCATGCGCTGCAGGCGTGTCAGCGTCCGGCGCATCGCGCCGAGCTCGATGCGGCTCGACGTGAGCCGCTGCGACAAAAAGCGATCCTCGATGCGATCGACGTCGATGCTCGTGCGCCGCATGATCTGGATCAGCAGGTCGGCCTGGTCGCGCAGCAGGTGCACGAGCAGTTCCGCTGGCGACCGGAACTGCTCGCCGTCGCGCACGCATGCGCGCAGCGTGTCGACCGAGCGCAGCGGCTTGAGCCGCGCGGTGACCATGATGCGCTGCTCGACATGGACGAACAGCGTCGCGATCTCCGAAGGCGTCAGCTCGAGGTTGAACATCACGTCGTTGACGATCGCGCGCAACGCGCCGTCTTCCTGCTCGATGCGCGTCGAGCGCGAACCTTCGTGGAGGAATGCGAAGAAGCTGTCCGGCAGCCCGAGATGCGTGCGCATCCAGCGCTCGCTCGCGCCGTGCGCGAGATTGAAGTGCAGCCAGACGAAATCGTCCGACGCGACCGCGTCGCGCTCGCGGCACGTGCGCAGCCACGCGGCGGCCGCATCGGCGTCGAGCATTGCGCCGGATCCGCCCGGAACGAAGCGGAAGCCGCACACCATGCCGGACGTATCGGCACCGTAAGTCTGTACGATCAGGTCCATCGTGTCGAAAGTCGTGCGATGCGCGGCGCGCCGCACATCGCGGGTCGCGGGCCCGCGCCGGGAAAAGAAAGGAGACGTATGCCCGACGGGCGTGACGCACTCGTGACAGTGTCGCACCGCATGATACCGGCAGCTTCCGTGCCCCAAAAGCAACGCGCCGCCCAACGGGCGGCGCAGATACGGCATCGCGGCATGTGCAAGACGCGTTACTGCCGCGTCTCCGACTGCGCGGCGTTCGGGCACGCCGGGTCCTTGCCCCAGTGGCCGTCGCAGACGCGCCAGCGGCACAACTGATCCTCGAAGAAGCCGCGCTCCGAACACTCCTTCACACGCGCCCCAAGCGAACCGGTCGCCGCCGCCGTCTTGGTCGGCACGGCCTGCGCCTTCTGCGCGGCGAGTTTCTTGTCGGCCGGCTTCGTGCGCGCGACGAGCGCCGCGAGCAGATCGGCATCCGGATCGTCCTTCCCGGCCGCCTTCGCACTCGCGGTACGCGTGGACGCCGCATCGCGGCGCTTCTTCGCCTGCGCGAGCTCGGCTTCCTGTTCCTTGCGATGCTTGCGAGCTTCGGCCTTCGTCTCGGCCTTCGTGTTGGCCTTGCCCTGCGCGACCTTCGTGCTCTTCGCGGCGTCGGCCTTCGCGGTTTTCGTCGTCGCAGCCGCGGCGGCCGTGGCGGCTGCGGCAGCGCCGGCCGTGGCTGCGCCCGATGCGTCGTCGGCGCCATCGGCGAGCGCGCGCGACAGGCGGCTGTTGTCCGCACCGGACGCGGACGATGCGGATGCAACGGTCCGGGAAGCCGAATCGTCGTTGACGATCGTGGCCGGCTGCGCGGCGGACGCGCCATTCTGCGCGACCTGCGCGGCGGCACCGCTGGCCGGTGCGGCCTTCGCAGATTCGGCCGCTGCGGGCGCGGCGGCAGCCGTGACAGCGACGGCCTGCTCGCCCGAATGCTGCTGCATGCGCCATGCGCCCCAGCCGCCGACGGCAACCACCAATGCGACGACGGCCGCGATCGGTGCCTTCAGCGAACGGCGCGCCGGCTCGGCGGGCGGCGTGACACGCCCTTCCAGATTCGCGAGAATGCGAGACTGCTGAGCTCCTCCGTTGCCTTCCGGTTTAGTATCGGACAGCAGGCTGGGTGGAGTTTTCGAATTTGAATTTTCCGGCGCACTCATTCAGCGTCTCATTGAATCCTGGTTTAATTCACCGCGATAATATAGCCCGGCCTCTCAAAGCAGCCTGATTCTAAGAGCAAGCATTGCAAAACACAATCAATTCCAATTTCCGGGGATTTCGTTGATTGCCGTCGCACTCGTCGCCTATTTCGCCCTTGCCGTCGCGGTTGCGGCACTGTTGCTTTTACCGGGTATCCGCGCGACGGTTTTCGAATCCGTCGCCCAGTTTCACGGCCGTCTTACGCGCCGTGCGAACGATCGCGCCGCGCGTACGCGGAGTCAGATTGTTAAATCGGCAAGCGCTACGCGCGGCGCATTAAACGATGTGCAAAATTTACTGGTTCGGCGGCGCTTGATGATTACGGTATCGGCAGGTATTCTTGCGACGCCGCCATTGGTCGCCATTGCGTTACGCGGCCGGCAATTGTTCCAGTACGACGACACGGCGCGCGTGCCCGACGAGAAGATCGCCGCGCTGCTGCAGGGCGAACAGCTCGTGCCGCCTCCGCCGCTGCCGCCGGAAGTCTTTGCCACCCGGGAAGTCGAACAGGTGCGCCCGGCGCTGAAGGATGCGAGCCGCGACTGGAACCTGCTGGACCCGGATTTCCGTACGCGTTTGCTGCTGGTCTACAAGATCATGCACGAACAATATGGTTATGAAATGGCGCTGCTGGAAGGTTACCGGAGCCCGGAACGGCAAAACCGGCTGGCGCAGATGGGCAGCAACGTGACCAATGCGGCCGCCTTCCAGAGTTATCACCAATTCGGGCTGGCGGCCGACAACGCATTCCTGCGCGACGGCAAGCTGGTCATTTCCGAGAAAGATCCGTGGGCGATGCGCGGCTACCAGTTGTACGGCCAGGTCGCCGAGCAGGTCGGCCTGACCTGGGGGGGCCGCTGGAAAATGATGGATCTCGGGCACGTGGAATACCATAAACCCGGTTTTAAACTGGGACGCGGCAGCTAGCCAGGGCTGCCGGACAAGAAATAATGAGGGCGGCATGGGGCTTTTTAATCATCCGGCAGGAAACGATTCGGGCGGCGCAATCGATCGGGCATTCCGGTGCGCGATTTTTTGCGGCCGCCGCTTCCGTTTTAAATCTCACAGCGTCCTTTCATTAATGCGCGCGCCTTCTCCGATGCCGCGGGCGCATTGATGCCGGCCCCCTTCATCCCGTTTGACAGCATGGCGACACATCGCGGCGCCACCCTTGCCGCTCGGCGCGCCTGCGTCGCCTCACCGAATCGCACCGGAACCTGAACGTCCTATGCAACGCATCCTCAACGTGCTGACTCATCCGCGTACGCTCTCGATCGTCGGGATCGTCGCGCTAGCGGCCATCCTCTTCATCGTTGCCGACATGCTGCAGCTGCCGCTCCTGTGGGCGGCGATCGCCTTCGCGGCGATCCTCGCGCTGTGGCTCGTCGTCGCGCTGTGGCGCCGCTGGCGCGTGAAGCGCGCGAACCAGCAGCTCGGCCAGGTGCTGGAAGAGCAGGCGGAAACCGGCAAGATCGCCGCACCCGCCGCCGCCGCGCTCGCGCCCGACGCGAAGACGGCCGACCTCGACGTGCTGCGCACGCGCCTGTCGGACGCGGTGAAGACGATCAAGACGTCGAAGATCGGCCAGGTCTCGGGCGGCTCCGCGCTGTACGAACTGCCGTGGTACATCGTGATCGGCAACCCGGCCGCGGGCAAGAGCAGCGCCGTGCTCAATTCCGGCCTGCAGTTCCCGTTCGCGGACAAGAACAGCGCCGTGATCCACGGCATCGGCGGTACACGCAACTGCGACTGGTTCTTCACGACCGAAGGGATCCTGCTCGACACGGCAGGCCGCTATTCGGTGCACGAGGAAGACCGCAGCGAGTGGCTCGGCTTCCTCGGCCTGCTCAAGCGCTATCGCCCGAAGGCGCCGATCAACGGCATCATCGTCACCGCGAGCATCGCCGAACTCACCGGCAACCGCCCCGAATTCGCGATCAACCTCGCGAAAAACCTTCGCCAGCGCGTCCAGGAGCTGACGGAAAAGCTCGAGGTGTTCGCGCCGGTCTACGTGATGTTCACGAAGGCCGACCTGATCACCGGCTTCACCGAATTCTTCAGCAGCAGCGACAAGCACGAGTACGACCGCGTGTGGGGCGCCACGCTGCCCTACGAGCCCGACGACAAGCGCGACGTCGTCGCGCAGTTCGACACGCACTTCGAGGAACTCTACGAAGGGTTGAAGGAGATCAGCGTCGCGCAGCTTTCGCTGTCGCGCGGCAACCAGCTGTCGCCGGGCCAGTTGAGCTTCCCGCTCGAATTCTCGACGATCAAGCCGTCGCTGCGCGCGTTCCTCGCGACGCTGTTCGAGAACAATCCGTTCCAGTACAAGCCGATTTTCCGCGGCTTCTACTTCACCAGCGCGCTGCAGGAAGGCGAAACCAACAGCGCGGCCGCGCAGCGCATCGCGCACCGCTTCGGCCTCGACGCGACCGCGCTGCCGAAGCCGCACAGCGCGTTCTCGAAGAACGGCTTCTTCCTGCGCGACCTGTTCTCGAAGGTGATCTTCGCGGACCGCCAGACGGTGCGCCAGTTCGCCAGCCCGACCAAGACGCGGCTGCGCTACGCGACCTTCTTCGGCTTCGTCGCGGCGCTCGCACTCGCGCTCGGCGGCTGGACCTGGTCGACGATCGGCAACCAGCAGCTCGTCTCGAACGTGCAGGCCGACCTCGACAACGTCACGCGCCTGCAGCAGGGTCGCAACGACCTGCAGTCGCGCCTGCAGGCGATGGACATCCTCGAAGACCGGATCGAGCAGCTCGAGCAGTTCCGCCGCGACAAACCGCTGTCGGTGTCGCTCGGCCTGTACCAGGGCGACCGTCTCGAGCAGCACCTGCTGACCGAGTACTACAACGGCGTGCGCCAGATCCTGCTGGCCCCCGTGTCGCAGAACCTCGCGTCGTTCATGAAGGACGTGAACGCGCACCCCGAGCAGCTCGTGCCGATGACCCGCCCGCCCGAATCGGGCGCCGTGCAGGGCGGCACGATGCCGGTCTCGACGAACCCGGCAGGCGCCGCACCGCAGGCCGGTGCCGCACCGGCCGCGTCCGGCACCGCGCCGGCCGCCGCGCCGCAACAGCCGGCCGCGCCGCAGGGCGGCCTCTACAGCGACGCGTCGCCGACCAACGTGCAGGACGCGTACAACGCGCTCAAGACGTACCTGATGCTGTCCGACAAGCGCCACGTCGAGCAGGCGCACCTGACCGACCAGCTCGCCCGCTTCTGGCGCGGCTGGCTCGAGACGAATCGCGGCAACATGCCGCGTGACGAGATGATCAAGAGCGCGGAGCGCATGATCTCGTTCTACCTCGCCCGCGTGAACGACAACGACTGGCCGATGATCGACGCGAACCTCGCGCTCGTTGACCAGACCCGCGAGAACCTGCGCCGCGTGGTGCGCGGGATGCCGGCCCGCCAGCGCGTCTACGAGGAAATCAAGGCACGCGCGTCGACCCGCTTCGCGCCGATGACCATCGCGCGCATCGTCGGCGACGGCAACCAGGGGCTGGTGGCCGGCAGCTACGCGATTCCGGGCACGTTCACGCGCGAAGCGTGGTTCGACTACGTGCAGCCGGCGATCCGCGACGC
Source organism: Burkholderia sp. MS455 (assembly GCF_016899445.1). NCBI lineage: Bacteria > Pseudomonadati > Pseudomonadota > Betaproteobacteria > Burkholderiales > Burkholderiaceae > Burkholderia > Burkholderia sp. MS455. Next base: position 457,488 of record NZ_CP041779.1, on the reverse strand, counting down.
GGCGACCAAGGAACTGCAGGCGAAGGACTGGGTGCTGAACACGTCGACGCAGGACGACCTGACGCTCGAGGGCAGCCCCGAGCAGATCCAGAAGACGCTGGTCGGCATGTACAAGACCGAGTACGCGCAGCACTGGCAGAAGTTCATGCAGGGCATCGCGGTGCAGGGCTTCAGCAGCTTCGGCCAGGCCGTCGACGGGATGAACCGCCTCGGCGACCCGCAGGATTCGCCGATCCGCAAGATCCTCGAGACCGCGTACGACCAGACGTCGTGGGACAACCCATCGCTCGCGAACGTGGCGATCAAGAAGGCGCAGACGGGCGTCGTGAACTGGGTCAAGCAACTGTTCTCGCGCTCGCAGGCCGGCCAGGTGGCGGCCGCCAACATCGACATCAACGGCAATCCGGCCGAGGTGCCGATGGGTCCGGTCGGCCAGGAGTTCATCGGCCTCGCGCGGATCGTCGCGACGCATGACGGCACGTCGATGCTCAAGGGCTACATGGATTCGCTGTCGAAGGTCCGGACCCGCTTCAACGTGATCAAGAACCAGGGCGACCCGGGCCCCGGCGCGCGCCAGCTGATGCAGCAGACGCTCGACGGCAACGGTTCGGAACTCGCCGAGTCGCTGAAGCTCGTCGACGAGCAGATGCTGACGGGCCTCACCGATTCGCAACGCAAGTCGCTGCGTCCGCTGCTCGTGCGGCCGCTGATGCAGGCGTTCGCGGTCGTGATCCAGCCGGCCAGCGCCGAAGTCAACAAGGTGTGGAACGCGCAGGTCTACCAGCCGTTCCAGAACTCGCTCGCGACGAAGTACCCGTTCGCGGCCAACGCGAAGGTCGAGGCCGGCGCCGGCGAGATCGCGCAGGTGTTCGGTCCGGACGGCTCGATCGCGAAGTTCGTCGGCACGACGCTGGGGCCGCTCGCGGTGCGCCGCGGTGACACGCTCGCCGCCCGCACGTGGGGCGACATGGGCATCGGGCTCACGCCGGACTTCACGAACGGCTTCGCGCGCTGGGTCGCACCGCTCGCGGGCGGGGCGGCAGGCGGCGCGGCCGCGGCGTCCGAGCCGCAGACGGTGTTCCAGATCCTGCCGCAGCCGAGCACGGGCACGACGGAATACACGATCGCGATCGACGGCCAGCAACTGCGCTACCGCAACACGCCGCCGCAGTGGACCAACTTCGTGTGGCCGAACCCGCAGGGCTCGCCGGGCGCGACGCTGTCCGCGACGACCTTCGACGGCCGCACGGTGCAGCTCGTCAACGAGCCGGGCCGATACGGCCTCGAGAAGCTGATCAACTCGGCGCAGCGCAAGCGCCGTCCGGACGGCACCTTCGACCTGACGTGGGTACAGGGCAGCGTGAACGTGTCGGTGACGATGCGCATCATCAGCACGTCGCAACCGACGGGTGGCGGCGGCGACCAGCCGCAGCAGCAGAGCCTGCGCGGCCTGCAACTGCCGTCGTCGGTCGCCGACGCGAGCGCGGGCGCCGCGCAGAACGCGACCCAGTCCGGCACGGGCACGCCGGGCGCAGCGCCGGCCATCGCGGCCGCCAACGCAACGAATGCACAGGGGGCGCAATGACGCAAACCGTACAGGCGCAAATCGCCTACTTCGGCAAGATTCCGTCGCGCGGCGACTTCGTGAAGAGCCCGCACAATCCGCAGTTGCTGCAGACACTCGATCGCTGGATCGCGCAGGCGCTCGAACTGCTCGCGGAAGACCCGCGCTGGAAGCTCGTCTACGAGGATGCGAAGCCGATGCATTTCGCGTTCCTCGGCTCGCGCAGCAAGCTCGCGATCGCGGGCCACATGGTCGCGAGCCACGACGTGTCGATGCGCCGCTTCCCGTTCCTCGGTGCAACCGCGCTCGAGGTCGACCGGCCGCTCGCGTTCCTCGCGCGCAGCCCGCTCGCGTTCGCGCGGCTGTGGTCGCGCGTCGCCACGCAGATCCCGCCGCTGCTCGGCAAGGAAGAGCCGCCCGGCGCGCTGCAGGCGCTCGGCGACACGCAGGTGCCGATCGACGTCGGCGGCCCGGGCACGTCGCATGACGGCACCTTCAACGATTTCGTCGAACACCAGTCGCTGTACGGCCTGCAGCAGATGCTGCTCGAAAGCGGCCACCCCGTGCGGCTGCGCGGCGCGATGCTCGCGCTCGGCTCGCTGCTGCGGCCGGTGATGCAAAGCGGCTCGTCGCACATCGAGCGCGGCCTCACGCTGCCGCTGCCGGTCGATCCGTTCTATCGAAGCCTCGTCGCCGCGTTCTGGCTCGAACTGATCGCGCCGTTCGTCGCACAGGCCGACTTCGAGCTCGCGATCTTCATCGGCTCGATCGCCGAACGCGAACGCCTGATCATCGGCTTCAACGGCGCGTCGGCGAAGACACTGCTGAGCGTTGTCGATCCGCAGACCTACGCCGCCCACAACATCGACATCGACGATCCCGAGTGGATCGACGCCCATGCGCAAAACGATCACCAGATCAGCAAGCTCGTCAGCTACCTCGACCAACCGCAACTCTCGCTGCGCGTCGCCATCGACGCGTTCCGCGAAGCGTTCATCGGAGGCTGACGGGATGCATCGCACGATTCACGCCCGGCGCCCGCGGCTCTCGCCCGCCCGCTCCACCCTCCTTGCTCTTTTCGCCGCCGGCCTCGTTGCCAGCGGCGCAGCCTTCGCGCAGAACACCGGCGCGACCGTCACGCCGGTCGGCAACGGCTCGGTCGCGACGACCGCGCTGCCGTCGTCGAACACGAATCCCGGCGCCGCGCCTGCGACCGCGTCCGGCACGGTGGTGCACGGCACGGCCGGCACGATCACGCCGCCGCCCGCGAACGCGGCGCCCGGCCAGGTCGTCGTCGGCGGCAAGGTGCCCGACGAGGCGACCAAGGCCGCCGTGCTGCAGAAGCTGCGCGATACCTACGGCGCGACGAACGTCGTCGACCAGATCGAGGTCGGCGACGTCGCGACGCCGCCGAACTGGAGCGCGAACGTGCAGAAGCTGCTCGGCGCGCAGCTCAAGCAGATCAGCAAGGGGCAGTTGAAGATCAACGGCACGCAGATCGAGATGAAGGGCGAGGTGCACAACGAGGCGCAGCGCCAGCAGCTCGCGAGCGACATGGCGAACACGCTGAACCCGACCTACACGATCAAGAACGGGCTGCGCGTGTCGGCGTCCGAGCAGGGCGTGCTCGACCAGACGCTCGCGAACCGGACGATCGAGTTCGAGACCGGCAGCGCGACGCTGACGCCGCAGGGCAGGCTGATCCTCGACCAGATGGCGGCCGCGCTCGCGAAGATGCAGAACCGCACGGTCGACATCATCGGCCACACCGACAACTCGGGGAACCGGACGTCGAACATCGCGCTGAGCCAGGCGCGCGCGGACGCGGTGAAGGGTTACCTGATCACGAAGAGCATCCCGCCGCAGCAGATGACGACGACGGGCGTCGGGCCGGACCAGCCGATCGCGCCGAATGATACGGCGGATGGAAGGGCGAGGAATCGGAGGATCGAGTTCCGGGTGGGGCAGTAAGCGCGCGAGGCCGAACGAGCATCTGGAACCGAATGGAGTCGTGCGCGGGCGGCGGCAATTGAGGCGCCGCCCGTTGCGTTTACGTCAAAAGCGATCAAGCAAGCCCAACGCATCGATGCTCATTGATCCAGCACCTGTTTCAGGTAATCCTGAAGAACCTTTGTTCGTTCCGCCGTCAACTCCGTGAGACATTGGGCGTGATTTACAGTCAGCCACTGACGCGCACCTCCGTTCACGCTTGTTCGGAAATCACACTCTGCGTCCCGGAATGCTACCCAGGCTCGTTGAGCTGAAACGATCTGCGTCTTGGGAATGATTCCGCTGTCCGGGTCATCCTTGAGGGTACTCAGGAGCTTTTTATACGTTTGATTCAGAGTCGAATCTGCGGCGCGCCGGCTCTTCTCGGCGCATTGATAATTCACCTGCGCACTTTCGGGATCGATTCCTCCTGGCGGATTGTTGCAATCGAGCGCAAATGCATTCACCGATACCACCAAAGAAATTACCGCACCAACCAATAAAAAAGACCTCATCTCCACCTCACTCATTGCTTGTCGTATGCATCTGTATACGTCTCCGTCCAATAGAGATCTTCGGCCAAAAAGCCCGTCTCATCCTTTATGAGTTTTTTTGCTCGAACAATCTCATCCTTCTGCACCAGCTTACCACCGATGCTATTATTTTTTTTCAAATTCAGATCCGCGATATATTGAACTGCCTTCTTCTCATCCGCGCCGTCGGAGAAAGGCGTGGTCAACCCCAGCGCTGCAGCGGCCCCGGTAATGAAATTCTTGGGTGCGCCACGGATAGCACATGCGGCGACAAAGGCGATTCCAAGCGCAGATCGAATGTTGTTTTCTTTGCAAAATTTTAATGCGGGATTCATGTAACCTTCAACCGCGAATTCAAGTTGCGCCTCCTGAAAAACATCAATCTTACCAGCAGTAATAAAGCGCTGTTTCCAAGCCCCCTCCCACAGATCCTGCTTTGGGCCACCAATATTCGTTGAGATCGGCTGCACCCGTTTTCCGCGAATTTCACTACTAACCGGCAGCTTATTCATTCGCGCGAGCTCACTTAACCTCCTGCCCTCCGACGACTTGCGAATCGAATTCCAATGTGCCTGCCCTGAGGCATAATCAACACCCTTGACGTCAATCCCAGACGTAGTCAGCGTAATCAATTCGTCGTTGTTATCGCCAAACGTCACTGCAAAAGTATTAGGATCCTTCCCTTTCATTTTCTGCAGCAGCCTACCAAGCGCACCACTATCTTGAGTAAACTGGATGATGCCGTATGAAAGTCCGATATGAACAATATGTGCGTACGACACATTTGGACTAATCTTCATGTGAAATTCAGAGTCCAGATTTTCGGCCGTAAACGGATCTTTGCCACTCTCACAGACTGCGACGGCTGCAATGATCTTGAGACGCTCATTCCGGTCCAGCACAACGCCCTTAAACTCGATCACGTGCGGCTTCTTGTTCAGGCGATCGAGCAGAGCCTGATGATCAGCACTGTCGTTCTTGTTCTTCTTTTTGGGTGGTGCCGCAGGAGCTGCTGGTGGTGACGCCGTGGGCGGAGAAGGATCCGCCTTCTTCGTCAGAGGCACATCGTCTTCGTGCTGTGCTTCCTTCAACTCGCCGTTCCGGCGGAGCGCCTCCAGCACCGAATCTGCAAGATCAATCTTGCAGATATTGCCCATTTCATATGCGTACGGCATCGCGTCCAGGCCATCAGTACTGTGATCAGCGTCTGGCTCCGCCATTGGTCGAACAAAGGGCGGAAAAACATCATCGTTAGTCGGCGGATATGGGTATCCGGATGGATCGTTATTGAGAGTCATATGTTCTTCCCGCTCAGTTTCTTCAGAATCTCGATGCGGAGAATATCCGCCTGATCGCTGATTGCGAGCTGCGCAACACCGTCATGGTCCGTCTTGCCCGCAATAGTCTTGCCGTTCTTGAGATGGACGCGGATTGGCCTGTCGGGAATGGAGAAACCCTGATCATCCACGACCCAGACTGGTCGATCGTAAAGGTGATTGATGGGAAGATGTGGAAAAGGATAGTTCGCCTGAGCCGGCCCCGAAAAACTGTGCGCGCCCCCTTTGAAATCGATCTTTCCTGGCGCATGAATTTTGATTTCGCCATCCTTGATCTTGATGTAGGCGCCACCCGACGTCAGCAGGATTTCCTGTTTGGCGGCAATCTCAATGTTCTCCGTTGCTGACAACACTTTCACTGCCTTCTGCGCCGTGAGCTCGATATCGCCCATGTGCGCCTGCACCTCAACCTTTCCCTTCGCGGCGAAAAGCTTCATTCCGGCGTTCTGCACGAAAAAACTGATTTTGTCTGCTACGCTGGCGATCAATGACTTCCCACTGGCAATAATCGTGCTTTGACCGCTGACAAGATTGACGTGCCGGTCCGCAGCCAGGTGCGTGCTCTGCTGCGACGCCATCCCGATCCCCGCGGGGCTCGCGAACAGCATCACCGGTTCCTTGAACGCATTCGCACTCCCCGTCCCGCCGCCGGCGGTCCTACCGCCCGACGACGCACCCGCCACACTGTTCTTCGTCGCGTCGGTGAATTGCTTCAGCGCATCGTGCCCGGTACCGAGGCTTTCGGCCTGATGCATTTCACTGACCTGCGACATCGACTCGAGCAGCCCGTCGGCATTGGCGAGCTGCTGCTGCGCTTCGCTCACATCGAGCGGCTGGCTGTTCGCCTGCTTAGGGTGCGTCGTGACATACAGCCCTTGTGCCGCACGCACCGCACCGTAAGCATCCGTGCGCAGATCGAAACCCGAACCGAGATACGCGCCGCGCGTGTTGCCGCTCTGTTCGATCAGATAGCCGAGATGCAGCAGCGAATTCGCGCTGCTGCTGAACAGGCGCGCACGGTTCTGCCCGGTCGCATCGTCGAGCACCATCTCGTTGTGACCCGATCCCGCATACTCCTTCGACCGGAACCCCGACAGGATCCCGTCGCTATGCCACTGCGGCTTGGCGGCACCGTTGTAGACGCGATGCATCACGATCGGCCGGTCGCAATCCCCGCCGATGTAGCCGATCATCACTTCCTCGCCGATCCGCGGAATATGAACGCCACCATAACCGCCGCCGGTATCCGACTGCACGACGCGCATCCAGCACGACGCGTTTTCGCGACCGGCGCTCTGCTGATCCCAGACGAACATGACCTTGATCCGGTTCAGTTCGTCCGTATAAACCTCCTCGCCCTTCGGTCCGACGACGACAGCCGTTTCGAGCTGCATCGCGGGTTTCCGGTGCTCGAACGGGCTGCGATACGGCACGGCCGCGCGCTGCGCTTCGACTTCGACGAGATAGAACCCGGCCGAACCGTCGTCATGCCCGACTTCGAATGCGCCCGCCTCACCGTGGCCGACTTTCACCCGTGCCAGCCGATCCTGCAGGCTGTGCGGAAAATTCGCTTCGTGGTCCGAGATCGGCAGGTTGTTCTCGATGTACCGCGACACCTTCAATGCCGCGAATTCCCTGTCTTGCGCCGCATCGCGGTCGTGCTCGGGGTGATCCGCCAGCGTGAAGCGCCGCCCGGCGTCGATCCCGCGCACGCCGCCCACGCCGAAGAAGCGCTTCGCGCGCGACTCCCATTCCTCCAGGCGGATCTTCGACAGATGTTCGCCGCGGTCCTGGCCCGCATACGTATATGCGCCGGTGTACTCGTAGATTTCCGTCTGGTTCGGCAGATCGCCCTGGCCGGCCTTCGTCGGCAACGTCGTGCCGTTCGGATTGGCCGCCGAGGACGGCGACTTGTAATCGAACGTGCGTGTGGTGTGCAGCGAACTCTGCAAGGTCCGCGACGCGGCCCATTGCGTGAAACCGGCGGTTTCGCTACCCGTTCCCGAGCGGTCGAACCTGACAAGATTCGGCGACAGTTCGTCGACCGCGTGCAGGTCGTCGGTAATGACGAGCGTGTGCGCGCTGCCGTCCTCGCCATGCCGCCAGAAACCGAACAGCCCTTCGTCTTCCATCAGGCGATGCACGAAGTTCCAGTCGGTTTCGCTCTGTCGACAGTAGGACCGCGACGGCAGCGGCTTCGACAGCGCGAACTGATACCGCCCCTTGGCCTGCGGATGCGTACCGAACACGTCGGCAAGGATCGTGTCGACGCTCTGGTCCTGCCAGTACCGCATGTCGCTGCGGAACTTGAGGAAGTGCATCCATGACGAGAAAGTCAGCTGGTAGCTCGACAGGCTGCCATCCGCGCCGAGCCTGCGCGCCGTATGGATATAGCCGTTGATCGGGAGGTACGACTGGTTCGCCTGCTGGATCCACAGCGTCATCGGCTTCGCGATCAGCGTCTTGAGCTCGATGTCGCTCGCGGTGGAAACGAGATCGAGCGTGACGCTGAAATCGCGCCCCAGTTCGGAATGGGTCACGGCCCGACGCGGCACGAGTGCATTGTTCGGCAACGACGGAATGTCCGTCTTCAACAGACGATCCTGTTGAATCAGGCCACCGCGAATCGCCTGTGCGAGTTCGGTCACGTTCATGCGTCATCCATCTTGTTGCTACCGCGATCCCGCGTGGGCCCGCGCTCTCAGGAAACAGCCTTTCTCTCACGGCACCTCGGACACCCCCGAGTAACCTTGGCCCGACACGGTCATTACGACTGCTCGTCCGGCCGCACGCCCAGCAGTTCTCGAATATGCGACAGCGAGCCGTCGTCCTTCACGACGCTCTCGAGCCACTTGTGCAGCGGCATGTCTGCCCATTCGGCCGCCTTGTCGGCGAGATACGCGACCGGGCTGTGCGGCTCGGTCTGGCGGAAATAACGCGCCACCGCACGCAACTGGTCGACGGCCTGCGCACGGTTCTGGATGCCGGCGATCATCTGCGTCACCGGAGGACGCGGAGCGGTCTGCGACTGCACGTGGGTCTCCTCGGTCTGGATCGAATTGCCGAACACCGGCTCGATGCGCTCGGGCTGCGCCTGCTGCGCCGCTTGCGTGTGCGGCGCGCTGCCCGTATAGCCCTGCTCGCGCGCGAAGCGCTCGGCGAGCCGGTACACGGTCTCGAACGCGTCGCGCGCCTGCCGGAAGCTCGGCGCCGAATCGCCCGCACGCTCGACGAGCCGCTCCTCGAACGCATCGAGCGCGAATTCGAACGCCTTCAGGTTCGCCAGCAGCGCCGTGTAGAACGCGATCGGCGTCACGCGCCGCGACGCATCGATCTGGTCGATCGACGGCTTGCCGCGCGCGATGTCGTCCGCGTGTTCGGGGTCGCGCTTGATGGACTGCGCGACGTGCTGTGCCACTTCCCAGTCGAGCGTGCTGAACGCGTTCGACGCGCCGTCCGTCAGCGGCACCGCGCGCAGCAGCTCGGCCGTGCGGCCGGCCAGCCACGCGACGTTGCCGAGCCGGTACTCGGTGTCGTCGCCTTCGGGCAGCGGGTGCACGCTGTCCCAGAACTCGCGGCACAGGCCCTCGAGCAGCGCATAGCCTTCGGTGAGGCCGGTGATGCCGTCCTCGAGCGCGAGCGCCTCGGTCAGCCATACGGCGAGCCGCAGGTCCTTCGTGCGTGCGCGCAGCAGCTCGCCCGCATGGTCGACGACGAAGCCCCAGTCGGCCTCCTTGATCTCGGTCACCCATTCGCCCTGGTCGAGCGTCGGATCGTCGTAGCGCCGCGCGTCCTGGATCGCGTCGAATTCGTTCGAAAACAGCAGGTCGTCGCCGCTGGGCGACGCGTCGCTGATCGGCGTCAGCAGCTCGGGGAGATTGATCGGCATGGTTCAGTGAATCCGTTGATGCATCAGATGTCGCGCGCGGGGGCTCATTCGACCGTATAGGCGAATTCGCCGGCCTCGTCCGCACGCACCGCGATGCGCGCGATGGCCTCGCCGTCGGCGATCCGGCCAAGCACGTGGCCCGCGATCTCCGGCAGCAGCGTGCCGTTCAGGATATGGTCGACATTGCGGGCGCCCGAATCGACCTCGGTGCAGCGCGCGAGCACCGCATCGACGAGCGACTCGTCCCATTCGAACGCGGCCTTGTGGTTCGCGTCGATCCGGCGGCGGATCCGCTCGAGCTTCAGCTCGATGATCTCGGCCAGCACGTCGTCGGAAATCGGATAGTACGGCACGACCTTCATCCGGCCGAGGAACGCGGGCTTGAACGTCTTGTACAACTGCGGGCGCAGCGTCTCGGCGAGCGCGTCCGGATCGGGCAGCTCCTCGGCCGGCTTGTTCAGGCACGCCGCCATCACCGCGGACGAGCCGACGTTCGACGTCAGGATGATCAGCGTGTTGCGGAAGTCGATCTCGCGCCCTTCCGCGTCGTCCATCGTGCCCTTGTCGAACACCTGGAAGAACATCTCGAGCACGTCGGGGTGCGCCTTCTCGACCTCGTCGAGCAGCACGACGGAATACGGGTTGCGGCGCACGGCCTCGGTCAGCACGCCGCCTTCGCCATAACCGACATAGCCGGGCGGCGAGCCCTTCAGGCCCGACACGCTGTGCGCTTCCTGGTACTCGCTCATGTTGATCGTGACCATCTTGCGCTCGCCGCCATACAGGATGTCGGCCAGCGCGAGCGCCGTCTCGGTCTTGCCGACGCCCGACGGCCCGACGAACATGAACACGCCGCGCGGCTTGTTCGGATCCTCGAGGTTCGCGGTCGCGGTGCGCACGCGCTGTGCGATCGCGTCGAGCGCGTGGTCCTGGCCGATCACGCGCGCGGTCAGCAGCGGCTGCAGGTTCAGCACGGTGTCGATCTCGTCCTTCACCATCCGGCCGAGCGGAATGCCCGTCCACGCGGCGACGATCTCGGCGACGACGTGGCCGTCGACCTGCAGCGGCACCATCGGCTCGCCGCCCTGCAGCGCGTGCAGCGCCGCGACGCGTTCCGCGAGCTTGTCGCGCGACGCCTGCACGTCGACCGGCTGGCCGTCCTCGGACGGGCCGCGCGCCTTGTCGAGCGTTTCGCGCAATTCGGTGATCTCGGCGACGATCGCGCGCTCGGCCTCGTAGCGCGCTTCGTCCTTCGCGAGTTGCTCCAGCGCCGTGTCGCGCGCACCGCGCAGCTCGCCGAGCCGCTCGTCGTGCGGCGCGCCGCCTGCTGCCTCGCGTTCCAGCGACGCGATTTCCGCGTCGATCCGCTCGATCCGCTTCTTCGTGTCGTCGATCGCCGCCGGCGTCGCGCTGTGCGCGAGCGCGACCTTCGCGCATGCGGTGTCGAGCACGCTGATCGCCTTGTCGGGAAGCTGGCGGCCGCTGATGTAGCGGTGCGACAGGCGCACGGCCTCGGTGATCGCATCGTCGAGAATCCGCACGTTGAAGTGCTTCTCCATCAGGCCCGACATGCCGCGCAGCATCGCGGCCGCGAGCGGCTCGCCCGGCTCCTCGACCTTCACGACCTGGAAGCGCCGCGCGAGCGCCGCGTCCTTCTCGAAGTACTTCTTGTATTCGCTCCACGTCGTCGCGGCGATCGTGCGCAGCTCGCCGCGCGCAAGCGCCGGCTTCAGCAGGTTCGCCGCGTCGTTCTGGCCGGCCTGGCCGCCCGCGCCGATGATCGTGTGCGCCTCGTCGATGAACAGGATGATCGGATGCGCGCTCTTCTTCACTTCGTCGATCACGCTCTTCAGCCGGTTCTCGAACTCGCCCTTCACGCTCGCGCCTGCCTGCAGCAGCCCCATGTCGAGCACGTGCAGCGCGACGCCGGAGAGCGGCGGCGGCACGTCGTCGGCCGCGATCCGCAGCGCGAGGCCCTCGACGACCGCCGTTTTGCCGACGCCGGCCTCGCCGGTCATGATCGGGTTGTTCTGGCGGCGGCGCATCAGGATGTCGATCGCCTGGCGGATCTCGGCTTCGCGGCCGATCACCGGATCGATCTTGCCGTCGCGCGCGCGCTGCGTGAGGTTGGTCGTGTACGTGTCGAGCGCGGGCGTCTTCGACGGGCCGGCCGCGGGCGCGGCACCGTCGGCGGCCGGCGCCACGCCGCCGTCGTCGGTATCGGCCTGGCGCGGCTCGGCTTCGCTCGACCCTGCCACGATCTCGTCGAACTTGTGCTTCAGGTCCGTCACGTTCACTTCCGCGAACTGCGACGACATCCGCTGCGCGAACTGCGCAAGGTCCGGTGCGGTCAGCAGCGCGAGCAGCAGGTGCCCCGAACGGATGCGGCCGAGCTGCGAATCGAGCGATGCGATCAGCCACGCCTGTTCGAACAGCGCGATCAGGTGCACCGAAAACACCGGCGTACGCGTGTTGCCGGTCTTCAGGCGCGTCAGCTCGCGCTCGAGGTCCGCGCGCAGCGCATGCGGATCGACGCGGCTCGCGCGCAGCGCGAGCGGCAGGTCGCCGGCCGGCTCCTCGAGCAACGCGAGGAACAGGTGCTCCAGATCGACCTCGTAGTGGCCGCGCGCCAGGCACGCGCTCGCCGCACGCTCGGCCGCGTGCCGGCACAGCGGGTTCAGTTTCGTGATCAGGGTCTTCAGAGGCGTGCTCATGGCGTCGATCTCAGGTTCGATTGCGTGTTTGTTGTCGTTAGGAATCAGTGAATCACGTGCAGTTCGTAGCGGGCGTCCGAGCGGTCGTCGATCGCGTCGCGCGTGCAGAGGAACGCGTCCCAGCCGAGCCGCGAGCCCGCACCGAGCACGCTCGCGCCGACCTCGGTGCGCTTGAGCACCAGCTTCACCTCGTATTCGAGCGTGACGCCGGCGAGCAGCGTCAGCATCCGTTCGAGCGCGACGGCCTGCGGGCCGCCGGGCAGGAACGCCTCGTAGTCGCGCTTGGACAGCGGGCCGACGACGATCCGCGCGCGCATGTCGCGCTGCCATACGCGTTCGCCGACGAGCGCCGTCGCGCCGAGCACCGCGTTGACTTCGCCGAGCACGCTCAACTGGTCGGGCGGCACGTCATACCACTTGCCGACGAACTGGTCGATCTTCACCGGCACGCGGAAATAGTCGGACAGCGTGCGCTGCAGGTACGCGGCCGACATCGGCCGGTGCCGCGCGGCCAGCGCGTAGCCGGCAACGGCTTCGTCGAGTACGCCGCCCGCGCCGGCCGCGAGGCTGTCGCGCACCTCGTCGCTCGGCACGCCCGCGATCGCGAGCAGCAGCGGCAAATAGCGCTCGTCGCGGTCGAGCTCGTAATGGAACGGCAGCCGGTATTTCTTCCACGCCGCATAGAACAGCGCGGTCGCACGGTTCGAGAACACGTCGAAGAACGCGCGCGCCGCGTGGTCGCGCTTCAGGTGCTCGCGCGCGACGATCTGCTCGGTGTAGTGCAGCGGCAGCGCGCCCTGCCCACCGAGCAGCCCGAAGAACGCGGGCGTCAGCTCGACGTGGCCGAGCTCGCCGGCCGCGAGCGCGGCGCCGCGCTGCTCGCCCGAATCAAGCAGCGTGCCGTCGTCGTCAAACGAGCGCGCGCCCTCGATCTCGCTCGGCGGAAAGCCGAGCGACAGCGTGTTGCGGAATTCGATGCGTTGCGCGACCACATCGCCCTGCCGCCATGCGCCGGGGGCATCCGACGCCTGCCGCGCGAACAGCCCTTCGAGCACGCGCACCGCCTGGAAGAATTCGAAGCGGTGCGGCTCGTCGAGCAGCGCGTCGACTACGCCAGGATCGATTCGCCGGTCCGGGGCTTGCATCGGATGATCTCCTCGCCGGTGCGTTTCGACACGACGACTAGTTGAACGAAACTGTTGAGGTGGACGTAAAGCCCGAAGAAGCTGTCGAGCACGCGCACGAACGACGCGAGGCTCGCGCCGACGAAGTGCTCCTCGTCGATCGTCAGGCGGATCTCGATGCCGCGCACGAAGGTCGCGAACGGCTTGCCGGGCAGCCACTGCACCGCACCGCGCTGCTCGATGCCGGCGAGGCCGTCGATCTGGCGCATCGACACGGCGGTGCGCCGCAGGTCGTACAGCGTCAGCATTTCCTTCAGCGGCGCGAGGCCGTGCGCGACCAGCGACACGTGATTGAGCGCGAGATGCGACACGAGCCGCCAGTGCGCGGCGCGGCCGCGCTCGAAGCGCACGCTCTGCGTCGGGCGGCGCAGCATCGAGATGCCGCTGGTCTGCGCGCCGCCTTCCTGGAACAGGTCGCCGCCTTCGAGCCCGAACGCGAGCATCGCCGGCAGGTCGCGGTTCGTGCAGGTGAGGTCGAGGCTCAGCGTGTCGGTCTGCGGCGACGTCGGCTCGAAGTCGATGTCGACGATCGAGATCTCGGTTTCGTAGCCGGGGCTCTTCTGCGCGACCCAGTCGTTGCGGCGCGCGAACCAGTAGTGACCGATCCGCGCCGATTCGCCGTGATGCAGCGAATAGAACGGCCGGAACTCGATCACCGATTCTTCATGCGCCTGCTGTCTGACGAGTTTCACCGAGTCGATCGAGTACACCTCGTACGCGAACGCGCGGCGCGCCTCGGCGATCACCGGGTAGGACACCGCGCGGTGCGTGATGCGGATCGGCTCGCCGTGCTGGCGGAACAGGTTGACGATCGGCGTGCAGAACAACCGGAAGTGGCTTGCCGTCAGCAGCTCGAGCAGCCGTGCGACGTGCGAATCGCTGCGCACGTCCTGCAGCACCAGATGCAGCGTCGCGCGCTGGCAGCGGCCCGACGCGCGCGCGATCGCCGCGAGGTCGAAATCGACGAAATCGAACTTGTCGGGGAACGCGAAGTATTCGGTGAGCAGGCGATACGCGGGATGCGATTTCGCCGGGTAATCGATCAGCGCGCCGTCCTCGTCGAAGCCGGCCTGCTCGATCGGCAGCTTGCGCAGCGCGGTCCAGCGGCCGTTGCGTTCGGGCTCGACATACGCGCCGAGCACGTTGACGAACAGGCAGTCGGTCAGCGCGGCGACGAACGACTGCTCGCCGTGCAGATGCGCGCGCAGCGTCGGCACCTTCAGCGCGCCGAGATCGAGCTGCGCGGCGAGCGACTCGAACGTGATCGAGATCACGCCCGTCGCGTTGGACGGCAGCACCGTCGCGCTCGGCGCGAGCGCGACCGGCGTGTAGCGCGCTTCCGAGATGCGGACCGGCGCGAGCGTCACGTCGTAGGCGGTGCGGAACCGGCACTGCACGCCGCGGATCGGGCGGCTCTTCAGCTCGGTGCCGCGGTCGATCACGACCGGTTCGGTCTGCTGGCCGGGCGAAGCCGGCGTGAACTGAGCGATCGAGCACGACGGAAACGGCCGCAGGTAGTGCGGATACAGCACTTCCAGCAGCGCTTCGGTGAATTCGGGGTAGTCGTCGTCGAGCTTCTTGTTGATGCGCGCGCCGAGCAGCGCGAACGACTCGATCATCCGCTCGACGTGCGGATCCTCGCAATGCTCGCCGGACAACGCGAGCCGCGCCGCGATCTTCGGATAGCGTTCGGCGAAATCTCGCGAATAGCGCCGCAAAAACGATAATTCGCGCTCGTAATACGGCAGCAATTCTTCCATCGACGACCCCGAACCTCAATATTTCCTGCCGGACCTGATCGACCACCGGGCGGTCCGGCCCGCTCGGCGGCTTGATTTACTGCATTCTCGCGGCGCGTGCGCGCGTGACCGAATACTGCAGCGTCGACGGCTGCAGCATCGCGTCGAAATTCACCGGCTCCTCGGCCGGGTGCACGACGAGCAGCGCCTGGATCGCGAAGTAGAGCGCGTTGGTCGCCTGCTCGTTCAGCTCGAACGTCACCTGCACCTGCTGCAGGCGCGGCTCATGGCGCGCGATGGCCTGCTGGATCGACTTGCAGATGAACGCGCGGTCGTAGTGACTCGCGAGGCTCAACCCCGCGAAATCGTTCAGCCCGTAGGTCAGCACCGATTTCTGGCATTCCGGCAGCTCGGCCAGCTCGTTCTCGGTGTGTGCGATACGGGTGTTGAGGATCGCCTCGACGTCGCGGGCGACCGTGGTCTTGAGCTCGTCCAGCGACAATTGCCGCATCGCTGCCGAGGCCGGCAGGTGCGGTTCGTCGTCGAACAGCTTGTCGAGAAAACTGGGTTCGAATCGTTTCATCGGCCGGTATGAACTACGAAAACGGCAACGGGACGCCGTGCGCCCCGTTGCCGCAACCGACCTTAGACCGCGTAGGTCTTGTCGTTCTTCGTCAGACTCCAGGCGCCCTGCGTGTTACCGCCCTGGTTGCCGCCGATCTTCTGCTGGGTTTGCTTCCACTGCACGGCCGCGTACTTCAGCGAGAACGTCTCGAGCGGCAGACCTTCTTCGCGAACGCTCGGGGCGATGCTCGAGATGATCACGTACTTGAGCTTGACTTCCAGATACTGCACGCGCTTGCCTTCACCGTCTGCGCGCGAGAAATGGACCGTCACCTCGTCGAACGTGGTGCCGCCCGAGGCGTGCTGGTACAGCAGCGGGCTCGACGAATCGATTTCCTTCGTGAAAATCATGTCGCCGTGCTCGCAACGCGTCATCGTGTGACCGCCAGCGGTCGATGCGGTTGCCGAACGCGGCTGAACGATCGAGTGATCCCACGATTTCAGTTCGATCCAGCCCTGATGGTCTTTGTCCGCGGATTCGCCCTTCACCGCCGGACTACCAAACTGCAAGTGCATATGTAACATGGCCCTTCGACTCCCCAAAGAGGTGGTTTTAACGTCCTACCCAGGCGGCCCGCCCGGGCGATTTACTCGCTTATGAATTTGCCGGTTTGGGCAGATCAGCGACAAGTCGCAGAGAAATCGAGAGTTCGTCGAGCTGAAAGTGCGGGCGCAGGAATGCGACCGAACGATACGAGCCCGGCTTGCCCGGAATCTCCGACACTTGTATGGATGCCTCGCGCAGCGGGAATTGCGCTTTCTGTTCCTGCGAGGCATTGTCGTCGAGCAGGACGTACTGCGAAATCCACCGGTTGAGGAAAGTCTCCACGTTCTGCGCCGATGCGAAGCTGCCGATCTTGTCCCGCATCATCGCCTTCAGGTAGTGCGCGACGCGCGATACCGAGAAGATGTACTGAAGCTGGGCGGACAGGACGGCGTTCGCATTCGCGCTGTCGGTGCTGTATTTCTTCGGCTTCTGCACCGACTGCGCAGCGAAGAACGCGGCGTAATCTGAGTTCTTGCAATGGACGAGCGGGATGAAGCCGAGGTCGCTCAGCTCCTTCTCGCGGCGATCGGTGATCGCGATCTCGGTCGGGCACTTCAGCGCGACTTCGCCGTCGTCGGTCTTGAACGTGTGGGTCGGCAGGTCCTCGACGAGGCCGCCGCCCTCGACGCCGCGGATCGCCGCGCACCAGCCGAAGTCGTCGAACGCGGCCGTCAGGCGCGCAGCGAACGCCCACGCGGCGTTGCACCACAGGTACTTGTCGTGATCGGTGCCGTCGACGTCCTCGACGAAGTTGAAGTTCTCCGCGGTCTGGCCGTCCTTCGGATTGAACGGCAGGCGGCCGAGGAAGCGCGGCAGCGTCAGGCCGACGTAGCGCGAATCCTCGGCGTCGCGGAACGACTTCCACTTCGCGTATTCGACGGTATCGAACACCTTGCCGAGATCGCGCGGCTTGCCGAGGTCGGAGAACGACTCGAGGCCGAGCAGCTCGGGCGACGCCGACGCGATGAACGGCGCGTGCGCGGCCGCCGCGACGTGCGACATCTGCTCGATGAAGTACATGTCTTCCGGCTGGCGCGAGATCTCGTAATCGCCGATCAGCGCACCGAACGGCGAGCCGCCGAACGTGCCGAATTCTTCTTCGTAGACCTTCTTGAACAGCGCGCTCTGGTCGAACTCGCTCGCGCCCTTGAAGTCGCGCACGAGGTCGCGCTTCGGTGCGTGCAGCGCCTTGATCTTGATCGTCTGGCCCGTATTGCTTTCCTTGACCAGGTAATCCATCCCGCGCCACGTGCTTTCGAGGCGCTGGAATTCCGGCGCGTGCATCACCGCGGAAAGCTGCGTGGAAATCAGGCGGTCGAGTTCCGCGACGCGCGCGTCGATCGTGGCCGACAGGTTGTCCGACACGATCACCGTGCCGTCGAGCACCTGGTGCACGAGTTCGCCGATCAGGTCCTTCGCGCGCGCATGTTCGGAATCGGATTTCGCGACCTTGCTCTTCTCGACGATGTCGTCGAGCAACGAGGTCCCGGCGGCGTATTCCGCGCCGCTGGTTTGGGCCGCAGCCGTTTGCTGGTTCATCTCAACACTCCGTCGTCATTCGCCGTCTTTGTCGCCGCCGGTGCCCTTCGCGAGCTCCTGCAGCTGCTGCGTGTTCTTCAGCACCTCGGACAGCAGATCCTCGAGCTTGTCGTTGCCGGCGAGCTTGTTGCGCAGGTCGGCGAGCTTCGAGCGCGCCTCGAGCAGGCGGCGCAGCGGCTCGACCCGTTCGACGACTTCGTCCGGGCTGAAATCCGACAGCGAGCGGAACTTCAGGTCGACCGCGAACTTGCCGCCTTCCGGGCTCAGGCGGTTTTCCACCTGGAACGCGGCACGCGGCTCGATCGCCTTCATCACGTCGTCGAAGTTGTCGCGGTCGATATTGACGAACTTGCGGTCGCGCAGCTTCGGCTGCTCGATTTCGGACTGGCCCGCCAGATCGCCGACGACCCCGACGACGAACGGCAGCTCCTTCACCTCGATCGCGTCGCCCTTCTCGACCTCATAGGTCAGCTGGACGCGCGGCGGCCGTATTTTCTGCAAGCTTTTCTGAATGCTTTCTTTCTTGGCCATCGACGGCTCCCAGGTTAGTTGTGGTTTTCGCGTCAGTTGCTTTCGCGTCAGTTGCGCAGCGCGCTGAACGGGTCGGCGCCGCCTTTCTGCGGCGCGCTGCCGCTCGACGTCGGCGGGGGCGGAGGCGGCGTCGTGGCGCCGCTGTCCGCTGGTGCCGCCGCGCCGGCTGCCACCTTCGGGCGGTGAATCGGGCGGCGGATCTTCCTCGTTTGCGATTTCTGCTCCGGCGGGAACAGCGCCGATTCGCCCAGCGTGTCGCGCAGTTGCTTCGCGAGCGTCTGCGCGTCCGACTTCGCGTCGCCCGCGAGCGACGCATCCTGGCGCAATTCGCCGAGCGACTGCGTCGCGATCCGCAGGCCGGCGACGGCCAGCACGCTCTTCGCCTGCCGGTCGGTCGCATCGCGCTGCAGCGCTTCCTGGGCGGCGACGATCGCCTGGCCGTAGTGGTTCTGTGCGAACTGGATCTGCGCGATGCGCGACCACGGCTCCTCGCGCGTCGGATCCGACTTCGCGAGCTGCTGATACAGGCCGAGAGCCTTGTCCTGATCACCCGACTTCGCAACGGCGTCCGCATCGGCCAGCGACTTGTTGAAAACCTCGGCGCTCGGCGGCGTGGTCGACTGGCTCGCACAGCCGGCGATCACGCCGCAAGCCAGCACTACCCCAGACAGTTTTGCGAAGAGACGGTCTTTCATCGTTATATCCACCGGCGCGTGAGTTTTAAAATCGTTGAGAATCTGGTTCTTTTGCTTTGCAAGAAGCGCGCGGGTATAGTACCGATCAATTTTTCATAATTCAATCGTCGTGTGAAGAGTAATTCCTTTTAAAACCGGGCGCTACCCCCTCGAATGACCTCTCGCTGCGGGCTCGCGGCGGTTTTTCCTTCGGCCGGGACGCGCAAGTTTTACTGGCCGCACGACGCGCCGCCCGGGTGGCGGAAAAAATTTCCGGGCGCTTGCCGCGACGCAGGCGTGCTTAATAATTGAGCGATGCAATGTCGGGGATACGCGGCGAACGCGGAAATACCCGGCAGTTTTGACAGGGATAAAGGCGGCACGCCGGAAACACGATGAGATCGTCCATGATTCGCTACGCGCTGCCGCTGGTTGCCTGCGCCCTTCTGGCCGGATGCGCGGCCGCCCCGCTGCTCGGCTCGGCTGCGAGCGCCGTGATGTCGGCCGCCGGCATCGGCAAGCCCGAGCTGCCGGACGCACAGAAGCCGCCGCGCAATCTCGGGATCACGCTGGCTGCCGCGCCGAACCTGAATGCCGCGACCGACCACAAGCCGCTCGCGCTCGTCGTGCGGCTCTACGCGCTGAAGGATCCGACGTCGTTCCAGCAGGCGCCGTTCGACGCGTTCACCGATCCGACCAAGGAAAAGGCCGCGCTCGGCGCCGACCTGCTGAATGTGCGTGAAATCACGCTGATTCCGGGCCAGCGCTATACGGCGACCGAGAAAGTCTCGCGCGAAGCGCAGGCATTCGGCATCGTCGCGCTGTTCCGCGATCCCGCACTGCAACGATGGAAACTGACGTTCGATCCGGCGAAGTCGGAGAAATCCGGCATAATCATCGGCCTGCATAATTGCGCGATGACGGTCACCGACGGCACCGTCATCGCACCGCAACAGGGTGCGCCTTCACAACCGCTGAATATGCTGTCTTCGGTCTCCTGCGGTTAAGCATGACGCGCGAATGTCAATTAACAAGAGTTAACAATTGGCGATTTAATTCGGGCACGAACAAATCGATTACATCGCAACGCCACATTAACCGGATTTGACATGAGTTATTCGGCCAAGGTGCTGTGGGGGGAAGGGCTGTTCCTCCGGCCTCAACACTTTCAGCGACAGGACGCGTACCACGAGGCGCGCCTGTTCGAGTCCATCCAGGCGATCCAGCCGTACAACTGGGGCGTGCGCTCCGTGCGCATCGACCGCGACGCACTCGGCAGCAACGTGCTGCGGGTTGCCGATCTCGCGCTCGTGTTCCCGGACGGCGCGCTGTATGCCGCGCCGCAGGCCGACGACCTGCCGCCGCCGATCGCACTGGACACGCTGCCCGACGGCATCAACGAATTCGTGTTCTATCTCGCGCTGCACCCGCTGCGCGAAAACGGCACCAACTACAGCGACGATCCGGCCGCCGGCTTCATGACGCGCTTCGTCAGCGAGCAGACGAGCGTCGCCGACAACTTCACCGACGCGGCCGAAGCCGACATCACGTTCCTGAAGACGCAGGTCAAGCTGATCGCGCACAGCGAACCGCGCGATCAGTTGCTGTCCGTGCCGCTCGTGCGCGTGCGCCGCACCGCGACGTCCGGTTTCGAGATCGACGACAGCTTCGTGCCGCCGTGCCTCGCGATCGACGCGTCGCCGATCCTGCACCAGCGGCTGCGCCAGCTGGTCGACGCGCTGCAGGCGAAGGTGAACGCGTTGTACGGCTTCCACCGCGAGCCGTCGAAGAACATCATCGAATTTCGCTCGGGCGACATCGCGTCGTTCTGGCTGCTGCATACCGCGAACGCCGCGTTCGCGACGCTCGCGCACCTGCACCAGCACGCGGCGCTGCATCCGGAGCGGCTGTTCCAGGAACTGCTGCGCCTCGCGGGCCAGCTGATGACGTTCTCGAAGGGCTATACGCTCGCCGATCTGCCCGTGTACCGCCACGACGATCCGGGGCCGAGTTTTGCGCGTCTGGACCTGATGCTGCGCGAGCTGCTCGACACCGTGATCTCGACGCGCTACTTCGCGATCACGCTCGACGAGGTGCGTCCGTCGTTCCACCTCGGCCGCCTCGATTCGGGCAAGATCGACGACAAGACCGAGTTCTACCTGGCGGTGTCCGCGGACATGCCGAGCGTCGAGCTCGTCGATGCCGTGCCGGCCCGCTTCAAGGTCGGCGCACCCGACGACGTCGACAAGCTCGTGCTGTCGGCGATGCCCGGCGTGCGGCTGTCGTACACGCCGCAGGTGCCGCCCGCGATTCCGGTGCGGCCGGGCGCGTGCTACTTCTCGCTCGATTCGCGCGGCGCGCTGTACGAGCGCATGCTGCAGGCCCAGTCCGCGATGATCTACGCGCCGACTGGCATCAATGACCTGAAGTTCGAACTGATCGCGGTCACATCATGAGCTACGCGCCTTCCCTGTTCGGCGACAATGCGCCGGCACCCATGCATACCCCGGCGTCGACGGACTCCGCGTTCCAGGCCCGTTCGCTGCTCGACCTGCTGTACGACGGCTTCTTCATGCTGTTCCTGCTCAAGAACGGCCGCGAGCCGGACAGCGCGAGCGAGTTCAGCACGCGGATCCAGGAATTCCTGTCGGATTTCGAGCGCGGCGCGAAGAAGCTGAATATCGCCGCCGAGGATGTGTACGCCGCGAAGTTCGCGTTCTGCGCGGCCATCGACGAGATGGTGCTGTCGTCGCAGTACAAGATTCGCACGGACTGGGAGCGGCGGCCGCTGCAGCTCGTGCTGTTCGGCGAGCAGTTGGCGGGCGAGAAGTTCTTTCAGTATCTCGAGGAATGTCGTGCGCAGGGCGCGGCGCGGCTGCAATCGCTCGAGGTGTTTCATATGTGCCTGCTGCTCGGATTCCAGGGGAAGTATCTGCTCGAGGGGCCGGAGAAGCTCGCTTATCTGACGGCGCGGCTGGGGGATGAGATCGCGCACATGAAGGGCAAGCGGGCGCAGTTCGCGCCGCATTGGCCGTTGCCGGATCAGATCGCGCACCGGTTGAAGCGCGAGGTGCCGGTTTGGGCGATCGGGGCGGTGTTTGCGCTGGTGGCGCTGCTGGGGTTCCTTGGGCTCAATACGTATCTGAAGGACAAGACGCTGCAGGCGCTGGCGCCTTATTCGCAGGTGATCAAGGTAGGCCCGGAGTCGGCTAATTTGACGATTTCGTTGCCTTGAGGGGTGCTTCGCGAGAGCGTCGCCTCATGAGGAAAAGGACCGCCGAGCGGTCCTTTTTTGTTTCGGCGCGCTCGTTGCGTGTCGTCAGAAAAGAATGAATGCGTCGTTTTCGACATAGAACACGAACGCATCGAACAACTGCGCAAGCGTAGGTTCGTCTATCTGGTCATGCGCGTTGATCACGATGTCCTCGATCGTTGAGCTGTCCAATGTGATCTGCCAGCCGGGTTGGGTTGCTATGACAGGCGCCGTGTCTTCGTCAGCGTCCTTCGTGTCGTCGGAGAATGCTCCCTCGGTATCGAGCGTCCACGGCATCGGCGGCAGACAGAGCCATCCGGAGAAATCGCCGGGGTGTTCGAGAATGTGTTTCAGCGACACTTCGGTCGCGGTGGAGATCGACATGAGTATTGCGGTTGTAACTGGGTGAATCCGTCGCGGTGGTCGTGAAATCGCGGCGGAAAACCGTGATTATGCCAATTCCACGCCTGTGAGATCGGTCGGCTGTTGTTGTGATCGATCTGCTCGATGCGCATCAATCGAAACGCAGTCGGATCGACGGAGGTATCCGGAATTTCGTGTGTGAGGCGGGTTGAGATTCAGACTCCAATGTTGAATCGTTCCGGGTAAAGCAGCGCAAACTGGGTCATGGCGCTCTTCCAATCGTGCCGGGAGCCGGTCCACTTGGCAACGACGTTGCGCAGGGCCAGCCAGATCAGTTTGAGCGCGGCCTCGTCCGACGGGAAGTGGCCGCGCGCCTTGATGATCTTCCGAAGCTGCATGTGCAGCGACTCGATCGCGTTGGTCGTATATACAATTTTCCGGATGTCGGGCGCGAAGGCATAGAACGGAATCACCTGATCCCAGGCCCGGCGCCAGAGTGCGGCAATCGGGGGGTATTTCGTACCCCACGGGCTCGTATCGAACGCATCCAGCGCCACGGCGGCTGCTTCGGCCGACGGTGCCCGGTAGACCTCCTTGAGCGCCGCTGCGACCGATTTCCTGTCTTTCCAGCTGGCGAAGTCCAGCGAGTTCCGGATCAGATGCACGATGCAGGTCTGGACCGTCGTTTCCGGGAACACCGTGTTGATCGCTTCCGGGAAGCCCTTCAGGCCATCGACCACGGCGATCAGGATGTCCTGCACGCCGCGCAGCTTCAGGTCGTTCACCACCCGCAGCCAGAACTTAGCCCCCTCGGTCTGCTCGATCCAGAGGCCCAGCACGTCACGTGTGCCGTCGCGGCGCACGCCCAGTGCCAGGTAGATCGCTTTGTTGCGCACGACGCCTTCGTCGCGGATCTTGACTCGCAAGGCGTCGAAGAACACGACCGGGTACATCGGCTCGAGCGGCCGCTGCTGCCATTCGCGCACTTCGTCGATCACGGCATCGGTCACCGTGCTGATGAAGTCCGGCGACACCTCGATGCCGTACATCTCCAGCAGGAAACCCTGAATCTCCCGCACGCTCATGCCGCGTGCGTACATCGCGATGATCTTGTCGTCGAAGCCGGTGAAGCGTCGCTCGCCCTTGGCGATCAGCACCGGATCGAAGGTGCCTTCGCGGTCGCGCGGAATCTCGACGTCGAGCAGGTCGTCGTCGGTCGCGATGCGCTTGCGGCTGGTGCCATTGCGATGGTTCGTGCGGCCTACCGGCTTGGCTTCGCCCTTCTCGTAGCCCAGGTGGTGCGTCAACTCGCCGCCCAGCGCGCGCTCGAAGATCGCCTTCTTGAGCGCAGCGAGCTGCTCGTTGATCGTTGCGCGGTCCAGCGTCCCGGGCACCAGTTGCTTGATCAGTTCCGGGTCCAGGTTCAAGCCCTTGCCCGGCTCAATCGTCACTTCTTCCTTGCGTTTGCGTGGCATAAAGTGGCTCCTTGGCCATCAGTTTATGCCTCACACACAAAGTTCCGGATAGGCTCGGATCGACGCGAATTTCGATCCGACGCACTGCTCGGGAATGAAGATGACGGCAATGCTCGCCGCGAGATCACGGCGATGCGCATAGCGCTCGCCCGCCGTACCGGACGAACACCTGCACACGCCTCAACCATCCGGGTTGCGCCGGAATTGCCGAGCCGGTCAGGCGGCTCTTCTCAGATATTCGTCAAAGCACTTTTCGCAAACAGCGGTCAGCCCGTCGAAGACAGCCGCATGCTTTTCTTCGAAATCCGGGTCAAATGGCGCGTCACCAGGCTCAGGCAACCCGAACCGTTTCGCGATATCCGTCGAGACAAAGTACGAGATGTTGGGGAGCCCATCGCCCAGCCAGTCGATGTCGTACCGGAACATCTCCAACCGGACGCCGTCCTTTTTCATATCGGCCGCGATATCGCTCGAAACATGCACCACTCCGGATGCGCCATGCGACTTACACAGTATCCTGCCCATATCAGATCCTATTGACGTCGTCCGTTCGCAATCAGCCATTTAATGGTTTCGCGCGTCGTGGTTGGTACATTCTGCGCCCCACCGGCTCGCAGAATGTCTCCGACGTGCGTCACACAACTGTTGGTGTTTTTGTCATACACCTTGCCGTCACGGCCCAAGCGGCTGGCCTGGGCCTGGTAGGCAGCGGTAGCGTCCGGCAAATCGACGTGAATTGTATTCTGAACCGTAGATGCAGGCGCGAGATACTGCCCCGTAATAATAGTGTTGTGCTCATCGTCCACAATCACCTGGTGCGTTCGCAAAGTGCGCCCTGAATCCGGAACCACTTCAACATCGAAATGTGGCCCGTGCTCATTGCGCGACTGCCGAATGATGGCCTTCCCCGGACAAAGCCCGAGCGGATCGGTCCATTGAATCGGGTTCGGCGCATACTGATAAACGTTGATGCCACCCGCCAATCCGATCGGATCTCGGCTGACGAATCTGCCGATTTGCGGATCGTAGTACCGATGCCGGTTATAGGCGAGTCCCGTCTCCTCGTCGACCTGTTGCCCCTGGAACCGAAGTGAATTCTTCGGCACAATCCCGGCCGCCTTCGACGCCTGCGCGATCACCTCGCGTGCTTCGCCCCAAGCCTTGTACGAGGCCTCCCACACCACATCGCCGTAGTCGTCGGTCAGCAATTGCGGCGTACCGATCTGGTCGCAGTGGTAATGGAACAGCTTGGCGTTCGATCGTCGCTGCGGCACCTTCTGCAGCGGATCGTCTTCCGGCACGTAGCGATCGGTGTCTTTCCATTCCGGCGTCGCGATGCCGTCCACGGGTTCGGCCACGTACTGCGCAAGCGGTACGAACGTTTTCGGCTCGTAGATATAGTGCGTACCGCGCTCCGCGTTACTTTCGTACGCGAGCATATCGCCATCCCACCCGAACACGGTCCTCTCGCCGTTTACCTCTTTCGCGATCCGGCGACCCAACGCGTCATAGAAATACCGCGATTGGCTCTGCCGCGACGTCTCGGCAACCCTCGACGCCTGCAAACGGTTGAAATCGTCCCACTCGTATTCCTGCTCCCCTGCCGGCGTACGCTTGCGCACCGGATTCCCGCGCGCGTCGTACTCGAAATGCATCCCGGCGTAGGCCTTCAGCAGGTTGCCGAGCACCTTCGACATTTCACCGGGCAACGTATTCTCCGGCCTGACCGGACTCGGTCGCGAAGCCGTGGTCACCGGCTGCGCCGGATCGATGATGTTGCTGGCCGGATCGAACGCGAATCGCTCCTTCGCGACCGGACTGACGGCTTCGATCAGGCGTCCGACCGGATCGTATCGATAGTCGACTCCCCCTTTGCGGCTGTCTTCGATTCGCGACAACTGCCCGGCCGCATCGTAACGATACCGACGCTCCGCGAAAGGCGCCTGCGACGTCGCCCGCTGCAGCGTCTGCTGCAGTATCCGTCCAGCCGGGTCATAGGTCGTGCGCTGCCCGACTTCGCTCGACAGCACCCGCCCCGTCTCGCGATGCAGGTCGTCGCGCTCGAACTGCACGCGCTCCTCGCCATCGAGCAGCATGCCGTGCACATGTCCCGAGCCGTATATCAACCAGTCGATCGCGTGGCCGTCCGGTCGCACGGTCCGGCGCCGATTGCCCAGTTCATCGTATTCGTGATGCCAGACGTAGCTGCGTCGCTCGCCGAACAGATCGTACGCGTGATGCTCGCGCACCATATTGCCAATGGGATCGAAGAAAAACTGCACGCGGCTGTATCGGTTCACCGCCTCGATCAGTCGGCCGCTCGGATCATAGGCAAAGCGTTCTTCACTCTCCCCGGAAATCCGCTTCAGCAAACGACCGTTTACGTCGACTTCCAGCGAGGTCACGCACCCCGCATCATCGACCGCAATGAGGCTCCCGCTTTCCTTGTCGCGTTCGTAGCGAGTCGACTTGCCGTCGAAGCCGACCTGCTCGGTCAAGCGCCCTGCTTGATCGTAGTGAAACCGATGCGTCGCGAAATTGGCATCCGTCAGCACCGACAACCGCCCCACTGGGTCATAGCGATACGCCAGCATCTGCCCAAGTGCATCCGTGCGGCTCGCGATCCGGCCGACCGCGTCATAGCTGTATCGTATCGATCGATTCAACTGGTCGGTATGCCGCAACAACCGGCCCTCGGCGTCGTGATGCATCTGTTCGAGACCGGCAGGCGAACGTATCTCGGCCAATTGCCCATTCTGGCCATAGCCATAGGCCGTCACGCCACCCGACGCATCCTTCGCCTCGATCACTCTGCCAATGTCGTCATATCGCCACTCGGTCTTCTTTCCGGAGCAATCCGTGTAGCTCGTCAGTTGCCCGGCATCGTTGTACTCGATCGCCTTCGATCCGCCCTTGGCATCGATAACACGAGTCGGCAGCCCCTTGTCGTTGTAGCTGTATGCGGTGGCCTGCTCCAGAGGGTCGAGCATTTCGACAAGATTGCCCGCGTCGTCGTATTTGCGGTGCCAAACGTACCCGCTCGGATCGACGACACGAATCATCTGATTCTTGTCATCGTATGCCATTTCAACGACGGTGCCGTCCACACGCTCATGCCGGACCATATTGCCACGCGCGTCATATTCCATCCGCTCGACGCTGCCGTCCTGTCGAATATGCAGGACCAGGTTGTGATGCTCGTCGCGCCGGAACCATTCCTCGTTGCCGTCCGGATACACGACCCGGTACACGTATCCGTGGATATTGAAGTAATACCGCGTCATCTGACCAAGCGCATCGGTCACGTACGTGAGGCGAATGTTCGGATTCCACGCAAGACGGATGTCGAGGCTGCCGTCATCGGCATACTCGCGGACGCACTTCGCGTTCGCATTATCGTCCGCATCCGCGCCGTCCCATTCGAGCGTCATCCCACGCCCCGTGCGATCGGTATAGCGCGTAACAAGATGTCGATGGTATTGATAGGTGCGCGCATTGCCATGACGATCGACCGCACGAACGAGATCCCCCATCCCGTCGTATTCATAGCTCGCGAGCGTGCGGCGCTCGCCGTCCTTGAGTACCTGTTCGATTTGCACGATCCGGCCATGCCTGTCGTGCTCGAACGCGAGCACATTGCCGCTCGCATCGATCAGTCGCGCAAGACGATCGAGTGCATCGTAGTCGAGCGTAATCGCGTTTCCGGCGCGATCCTTCTGCATCGCCAGCCGAAAGACATCGCCACGGCGCTCGTACACATGCAACGCTACGTGACCGTATGCAACCGTCAACCACGTATCGTCGAGACGCGACAACGTCAGTTTTTCTGACAAATCATCGTGTACTTCGCCGGCCGCGAGCGCACGATATTCGATACTGCGCCCCTCTGCGTCGCGATAGATCCATTGATCACCCTTGATGTCGATGCGGGTCGTATAGGGCGTGATCCATCGCGCCCCCAACTCACTGCCATCGTATGCGGAGAGCCTCGAGCGGTACCTGCGCTCCCACACGAGAGGCAATGCACCCGGCAAGTCAAAATCCTTGTGCGAGAACGTTTCGTCCCCGAACGCAAAGTCGATAGACGCGGGCGACGACCCAATCGGGCACCATTGACAGCCACTCTTCCCCGGCCCCTCCACCGGCGCCTGCCCTGTGTTCGCCTCCAACCCTTCCTGCCCCCGCGTCTTCCGAGACTGGCTCCTCCCTGCCGACTTGACGTCCGTACTCTGCTCATGCAGCTTCGCACGCGCCTTCACGCGCCCGACCGCCTCGATCAACTGCAAGACAAGCCACATCATCTTGCCCTCCTCGCTGCCGGCCAGCGAGCGGATCGACGACGCAACCTTCGGCGCCTCCGTCCTCAGAAACGTCACCGTACTGCGAAACGGCTCGAGCCACGAATCCGGCGCTAGCTTCGCCGCCGTCCCGACTGTCGCATTGCCGACCGTTTTGCCGAGCGCCTTGTAACCCTCATACGCAAACGCGAGCCCGTCACCCACCCGGCTCGCGCTGTACCACGGACGGTTGTCGCGCATCTTCTTCGCGAGCTGCTCCGCGCGCTTCAGGTTGCCGCTGTTGTCGAACAGCTGACCGTGCAACGCCTTGTCCATGCCGGTCGCAATCGCACTCATCAACTCTTCCGCCTTCGACGCACATCCGTCGAGCAGCTTCACGAGACCGTTCTTCAGCTTGTCGAGGAAGTCCTCGATCTCCGTCGCACAGGTCGCGTTGATATGCGTAATGAGCACGGAAATGATCGCCGCACCGAGATTGCCGCGCGTGATCAGCAACTGGTTGCGCACGAGCGCGAGCAGCGGACGCGCCGACATCCGGAATGGCGCGAGCGTCGGCGGAATCGGAATGATGCCGATCAGATTGATCGCGAGGCCCATGTAATCGAGCACCTGCCCGCCGCGTTTCTCGATGATATGGGCGATATCGCCAAGCGCATCGAGCGCCGCCATGATGTTGCCGACGATCGGCACTGCGCCGGCAACCGTCTTCACGTCCTCGAATGTCACGTGGTTGCCGCTGATCTTGCGCAGCCATGCGTCGAAGCGATTGCCGCCCTGCGCCACATCCTTCGGCGAAATATCACTGAGCCAGGAAACAGCCTGCTCCTTCTCGGCGCCCGGTGGTAGTTGTTGTGCCATGTCGTTTTTCGTTCGAATCGCGATTTAGTTGTTCTTGACGGCTGATGCGCCGCCCTCTCAGGACTTCAGCGGTCCGCCGAACCCGCTTGTCGGCAGCTTCATGCCGGTCGCACCGGCCGCCGACGCCACCGTCGTCGCGCCTTTGCCCGCGATCCCGGCAACACCGGGCAGCGCGCTCTGCAGAGCTCCGGATGCCGCGTTCGCAGCCGGCGCGGCCAGCGCCGCGAAACCGCCTTGCCGCGCAGCCTGCACCATCCCGGCCACCTGCTTCGCGGCGCCGCTCAGACTTGAGGCCGTCTGCAACGCCGACGCCGCGCCCGCCCCACCCAGCGCACTCGCCGCAGCCGGCAACGCGGAACTCGCCAGCCCGCCCAACGCAGCGCCTGCGCCACCGCCGCTCGCAAGCCCCATGGCAGCCGTTGCCGCTGCAGGCGCCATCCCCTGCAGCTGGCTCGCAAGCTGCCCTGTCGCCGCAGCCTGCGCGGCTTCCGGCGACGGCTCGACGGGCTGCGCCGGCCACTTCGCCTGATTGAAGTAGTTCGCCGCCTGATCCGACTCGCGCGGGTCCTTGCCGAACTCGACACGCACCGCACCGGGTGGCAGCCCGCTCACGACCGTTTGACCGCTGTTGTCGAGCGCGCCCTTCTTCAGCACCGCGCCGTTCACGTCCCTCACGGTGAACAAGCCGCCCTTCACCGCCTCGCCGTTCGCGTACTTGTGCAGCAACTCCAGCTGCCCCGGCTGATCCGGCCGCGGACTTGGCAGCGGATATCCCATGCTCGCCGGCCCAGCGAATGTATGCGACGCGCCCTTCACATCGATCTTTCCGGGGGCATGAACTTCGATGTTGCCATCCTTGATCCGAATGTATGCACCGCCGCTCGTCAGCAAGATTCCCTGATCGGCCGCGATCTCGATCCGGTCGGTCGCCGACACGATCTTCACCGCCTTCTGCGCGGTCACTTCGACGTTGTCCGACTGCGCCTGGATCTCGACCTTGCCCTTGCCCGCGAACAGCTTCATCCCCGCGTTCTGCACGAACAGGCTCAGCTTCTGCCCGATGCTGCCGATCAGCGACTTGCCCGCCGCGACGTGTACGCTCTGTCCGCTGGCGACGTTCACGTGATCGTTCGCAACCATGTGCACCGACTGCTGCGTCGACATCCCGATCCCAGAAGGGCTGCCGAACAGCATCACCGGCTCCTTGAACGCGTTCGCATTGCCCGTGCCGCCACCTGCCGTGCGCCCGCCGGACGCGCTGCCCGATGCGCTGTCCTGCGTCGCGTCCGTGAACGCGCGCATCGTGTCCTGCGCGTCCTTCAGGCTTTCCGCCTGATGCTGTTCACTCACGCCCGACATCGCCTCGACCAGGCTCTCGCCCGTCACGAGCTGCTGCTGCGCCTCTTTCACGTCGAGCGGCTGGCTGTTCGCCGGCTTCGGATGCGTCGTCACGTACAGGCCCTGGCTCGCCCGCACCGCACCGTACGCATCGGAGCGCAGGTCGAACCCGCTGCCGAGATACGCGCCGCGCGAATTGCCGCTCTGGTCAATGATGTAACCGAGATGCAGCAGGCTGTTCGCGCTGCTGCTCATCAGCTGCACGCGGTTCTGCCCGGTCGCGTCGTCCATCACGAGCTGGTTGTAGCCGCTGCCCGAATACTCTTTCGACCGATATCCGGACAGGATCCCGTCGGTATGCCACTGCGGCTGGTTCGCGCCGTTGTACACGCGCCCGACCGCAAGCGGCCGGTCGCAGTCGCCGCCGACGTAGTCGATCAGCACTTCCTCGCCGATGCGCGGCACGTGCACGCCGCCGTAGCCGCCCCCCGTATCCGACTGCACGACGCGCACCCAGCACGACGCGTTCTCGTTGCCCGGGTTCAGGCGGTCCCAGACGAACTGCACGCGAATCCGATTCAACGCGTCCGTATAGACTTCCTCGCCCTGCGGCCCGACGACGATCGCCGTCTCGAGATGCATCTCCGGCTTGTGATGCTCGAACGGGCTGCGATACGGCACGCTCGCGCGTTGCGCTTCGACTTCGACGAGATAGAAGCCGGTCGAGCCATCATCGTGCGGCACGCGAAATGCGGGATCGGCGCCGTAGCGCTCCTGCGCCTGCGTCAATGCCTCGCGCAGACTGTATGGAAAGTCCGCGCTGTCGCTCGCGACGGGCAGGTTGTTCTCGATCCACCACGCCACCTCGATCGCGGCGAATTCGCGCTGATCGGCGGGATCGCGATCGTGCTCGGGATGGTCGGCCAGCGTGAAGCGTCTGCCCACATCGATCGCGCGCACGCCACCCGCGCCATGAAAACGCTTTGCCTGCGACTCCCATTCCTCCATCTTGACCTTTGTCAGATGGTCGCCGCGCGTCTGGTCCAGGTATGTATAAGCGCCCGTGTACTCGTAGACTTCGAGCTGGTCGGGCAACTCGCCCTGGCCGCCCATCGTCGGCAGCGACGTGCCTTTCGGGTTCGACGGCTGCGAAGGATTCTTGTAGTCGAACGTGCGCGTCGTGCGCGTCACGCTCTGCAGCGTACGCGTGCCCGACCATTGCGTGAACGCGTCGGCTTCGCTTGCCGCGCCGCCGTGATAGAAGCGCACGGTCTCCGGCGACAGCGGCGCGAACGCCTGCAGGTTGTCGGTGATCACGAGCGTATGCGACTTGCCGTCGTCAGCCTGCTGCCACGCGCAGTAGAGCCCTTCGTTCTCCATCAGCCGATGCACGAAATGCCAGTCGGTGTCGTGCTGGCGCGTGTACGAACGGTTCGGCAGCGGCTTCGACAATGCGAAGCGGAAATGGCCCTGCGCCTGCGGATGCTTGTTCAGCACGTCACTGATGATCTGGTCGACGGTCGTGTCGTTCCAGAGCCGCTGATCGCGGCGGAACTTCAGGAAATGGGTGAAATCGGCGAACGCGAGCTGATATGTCGTGAGCCCGCCGTCGGCGCCCAGCCGGCGCGCGGTATGCACGTATCCGTTGATCGGCCGGTAGCTGCGGTCGCCCTGCTGAATCCACAACGTGACGGGCTGCGCGATCAGCTTTTTAAGTTCCAGATCGCTATCGGTCGACAGCACGTCGAGCGTGAACTCGTACGCGCGCCCGATGCGCGAGCGGCCGACTGCCCGATGCACGGTCAGGACATTGGCTCCTAACGGCGTATCGAGCTTCAGCAGCCGGTCCTGCTGAAGCAACCCGCCGCGCAATGCGGCAATTGTGTTCTGCATGTTCATGAACGGCCTTTTCTTCTTTTGACGCGCCCTCGGATGGCGCCGGCATTTGATTCCGCTCGCGCGATTTTACAGATAAATTACGGCACGAACCCGAGATATGACCTGATTTAAAAGAACATTTCGAGTGCAATCGGAAAATATCCGGGCGGGACTGCTCACCGAATTGCTCGCCCCCAGCCGAACCGATTCCTGTCCATGCCACAGGAAGTCAGTCGCCTCTCCCCATGAAATCGATTGCAATCAGGGCCAATTCGACTTTCGGTGCGGCGCGGTTGCGAGTAGTGTCTACGTGCCCGTATTGCGGCCCACCGGGCGCGGCCAGCGCCCAGCGCTCACCACAACACCGTACTGAACACTGGAGATCTGCGATGAAACGTTCGAAGTTCCTGCTGTCGGGCCTGCTGCTCGCATCGGCCCTCGGCTTCACGGCCGTCGCCGCGCACGCGGAAGACCTGCTCGATTCGGTGAAGAAAGCCGGCGTGCTGCGCGTCGGCCTCGAAGGCACGTATCCGCCGTTCAATTCGCGCGGTACGTCGGGTCAACTCGAAGGCTTCGACGTCGACGTCGCGAACGCGGTCGCCGGCAAACTAGGCGTGAAGACGCAGTTCATCCCGACCGAATGGAGCGGCATCATCGCGGGCCTGCAGGCCGGCAAGTTCGACGTGATCGTCAACCAGGTCACGATCACGCCGCAGCGCAAGGAAGTGCTCGACTTCAGCCAGCCGTACACGTACTCGGCCGCGCAGCTGATCCAGCGCAAGGACGACACGCGCAACTTCAAGTCGCTCGACGATTTCAAGGGCAAGAAGCTCGGCGTGACGCTCGGCACCAACTACGACCAGATGGCGCGCACCGTGCCGGGCATCGAGGTGCAGACGTATCCGGGCGCGCCGGAGAAGCTGCGCGACCTCGCCGCGGGCCGGATCGAGGCGACGCTCGACGATCGCCTGATGCTGCCGTACATGATCAAGACGTCGAACCTGCCGCTGCGCGCGGGCGCGGTGCTGAACGGCGGCAAGCAGGAAATGGCGATCCCGTTCCGCAAGGGCAACCCGAAGTTCGAGAAGGCGATCAACAACGCGCTGGAGTCGCTGCAAAAGGACGGCACGCTGAAGAAGATCTCGATGCACTGGTTCGGCAGCGACGTGACGGTGCCGGTCGCGCAGTAAGCGGTTTCCGGCGTCTCGGCGCGTCACGCCCTTCGTCTCGATGAAGGCGTGACGCTTCCTCTCAGGCCGCTTCGTCGAAGCGCGCCAGCAGCATCTGGCCGATCGGCGTCAGCGCCGGGCGCACGGCTACCGCGTTCATGCGCACCTGCGTATCGACGACCAGCCGCTTTTCGACCAGCACGGCGAAGGCCTGATTCGATTGATCGACGCTGTCAGGCGCACGCGCAATGCGCAGCAGCATCGAAAATTCATGCGGACTCAGCATGGTCCCAGTCTCCTGATCGTTCGCGATCCGGGTCGAATCGGCGTCGATCGTGTTTTCAAATGTTCGAATGAAATGGTGGAATGCGTGAACGGTGCGCCGCCGGGAGCGAGATCCCGGTTGCCCGCCTGCGACGCGGGCACGTCGTCGGAAGCTGGTTGCGCACGCCCCGGCCCCGGCGATGTCGCCGCGACGGGAACGTAACCTTATGGGCGCATCGTGACGCGACCGTGACAGTAAAACGGGGAGCAACGGCGCGACAGGCGCGCGTTCGGCTCGATGGTGATCCGGTTCTTGATGCGCGGCATCGTCGGGTTGACGCTGGCTGCGCTTGTACTTTCCGGCAAACAACGACAAGCCGGCCGGTATCCGCTGCGCGATTACGCCGATTTATAGGACGCGCGAACCGATCGGGAGAGGTGTCTCGATCGGGCAGTCTCGCGAAGAATGCGGCGCGGCGATGGGGAAAATGTTCGGCGATGCGTTGCGCACCGCACATGTGATGCAGATCGGTAAGGGGATGTCCGGCCAACCGGCCGACTGAACAACGGCTCGGAAACGACGAAGGGTCAAGAGAAAAATCTCTTGGCCCTTCTTTCAATATGGTGCGGCCGATCGACAACAGGCGGTAGATCGTCAACAATCACGATTCACTCTGCACGCTGTGAAGAGCCAGTGCTTGAATGAGAAAAATAACGGAGTAAGTTCGAATGAGCTTTCACACTCATGTTTGGGTTCATCCGTTCGATGGCGAGCCGTTGAATGTTGCCAGTGTCCGCGACGAACTCTTGAAGTTTCTTGACGAATATTCGCTAAGCCACGACGTATTGACCAACCTCACCGAGGCATGTGGTTCGGCTCTACCAACTTCAACTCTCTTCTTTCTGAACAGCATGGCGATCATCATGCTGTTCGACAAGTTGGCTTCATGTCTGCCGCATGCGTCGTTCGCAGTAAAGGGCTCTGGCGAGGATCACCGCGATATATGGGTGCGAGAATATGCCGACGGAGTCGACACCTTTGAAGCCGGGCCGTTCAACGAGTAAGCTGCCGGCGGTCCAACATCGTCATGCCCGGCCCGTCGCCGGCAGTGTGGCGGAAAGGGCGAGGTAGCCGACCGACGTTGGCTCATTAACGAGCCAACGCGATATTGAGCCTTGAGGACCTCTTTGCTGTGTGCGGTGAGCAGACTTCGTACTCGGTGGACGACGCAAAGAAGCTTCACAAAAAGCAATACACGGCGGCACAGTACCAAGCAGCGCCGGACTTCGTTGAAAGTGGAGAACGCCGAATCTCGCAAACAAAAATGCTCGATATTCTGAAGGAACGCGCGCTCTACATTTCAGAACGCGGCGCTACAGTGAACAATCCTCACCTTACCGGATCTTTCCTACGTTCGTTCCTAGGGACATCGGGGGGAAATTACCGGAAGGACAAACTGCGGACCCAGCATTAGAACGCTAGCGACAAATTTTGTTCGCGAGCATCCGGGGCATCCTGCGGCCATCCGGGTAGGCCCGGCTGTCGCCTCGGTGGGCCTTCCGTGAATTAACCCCGCTCTGTCCATAGTCAAGCCCGCTTCGCGCCGGCTTTTTTTTCGCCCGCGAAATTTCTCGGATCGTTCGCTGTGACGGTAATGAGAGTAGAGGCTCACCGAGAATCCATTTATCCCGCCGATGGTGCAAAGTCGCGGAACCGCACGGCGCCAATGCTGAGCCAACGGCGTCGAGACTGCATATCCGCTCACCAAGGGCAAGCTGCGCTCGCGGTTCGACAAGGCGCGCGAACTGGCCAGCATCGAGAAGGCAAAGTTTCCGTTCCGCGACCTTCGTGCACGCGGCGTAACGCACAAGACGATCGATCGACGAAGGGCTCGAAGCAGGACAGCGCCTCGCAGGCCACAGCGGCCCAGGTATGACGGCGCGCTACGTGCGAGACGCTCGACCAGTAAAGCCGTCGCGCTGATCGCCTTGTTGCCGGCGCCGACGGCCTGGCAGCGTCGGCGTGTGGCGAAGTAGCGCGTCGAGCATGCGCAACAACGCGCGTTTCAGTGGACCTGCAGCGGGCTTCTCAACGGTGACGTGCACCAACAGCGCAGCGCCGATCGCCGCAGCAAAAACGGCCCAAAACATCACAACCTGGTTGACGGCCAGGCCGACTTGATTGAACAGCATGTAGCCGGCATTCTGGTGGATCAAGTACAGGGGGTAGCTGACCGCTCCGAACCAGACCCACCGCGGGCTGGAGAGCATGGGCGTGCGGCGCAACGCGAGCGTCAGCATCACAACAAAGAACGAGGTCATCACGACCGCCACGATCGCGGGGTCCAGCGCCTTCCCGAAGTTCTCGCCGAAGTGCGGCAGGAGCTGGAACTCGTGGTACAGCGAAAGCACCCAGGCCGCGCAGACGAGCGCGATGCGCGATCGCGACAGGCCACGCGCACGAATGAGAAAACACGCCGCGCCGGCGATGAAGAAGCCGGCGTAGTCCGTCACCAGGAAGCCCTTCAGCTTGATGAACGGGAACAGTTCCACGAGCACCGTAGCTATCAGCCAGGCGAACAGCCAGCGTTCGGCCCGATGGATCTGGCCGATGATGAGCAGAATCCCGACCAGGCGATAGAACCGCAACTCCGCGCCGAGCGACCAGTACGCACCGTCGATCGGATCGGCACCGAATCCGCCACCGAGCGTCACCATGTTCACGAAGTATTGCGGCCAGGTCGCGACGAATCGATCGCCGCCGAATGCGAGCGTCATGAGAAAGGTGATCGTGCAGCAGACCCAGAAGGCAGGCAGCAGGCGCGACGCGCGCGACGCAATGAACCGTTTGATGCTCCCGTCGCCTGCCGTCATCAGGATCACGAAGCCGCTGATCATAAAAAACAGGTGCACGCCGAGGAAACCGTACTGCGCGACCGGTTCGAGCGCCGGATAGTGCATGGTCGTCAGATCGTCGGCCGCGTTGCCGCGGAACGCGTAGTGAAAGAACACGACGGCGATTGCGGCGACGAAGCGAAGCAAGTCAAGCTCGGGAATACGAGATTCTTTCACGGTCGGTTGTTGTTGGATTTGTCGTTGTGGACTGCGCCGGCCAGGCGACAGTTTGACCTCGCACGACGGTCCATTCGTGCGCACTCGCCATCGTAGACGAGCTGGTCTGCGAGCACCGCCGCACGTTTTTGGAAACGTGAGGGGTGTTTTGGAAACGCGAAGGGGCTACGCAAACATCGCGTAACCCCTTGTCAGATATGGTGCCGGCTGCAGGACTCGAACCCGCCACCTGATGATTACAAATCAACTGCTCTACCAGATGAGCTAAGCCGGCGTAAGCGCGAGATTCTACCTCATTTCACGATCTTGAGGCGAGGTCTGGAGCCGCCTTTCGAGCCGTCGCCGTCGGTTTTCGGCGGTTCGTCGGCACCTTCGGAGGGTTCCTCGTTCGCGCCTCGCTCCGCGACCGGCGTCAGTGCGGCAGGCGACTCGTCGCGCTGCACGTCATCCGCCTGCGCGGCTTCATCGTCGAACGTGCCCGAATCCTCGCCTTCGCCCGCGACCGCATCGACCTGGAACGCCATCCCCTGCCCGTTCTCGCGCGCATAGATCGCGAGCACGTTGGCAACCGGAATCTCGATCTTGTGCGCCTTCCCGGAGAACCGGGCAGTGAACTCGATCCACTCGTTGCCCATCTGCAACTGGCTCGTCGCCTCGAAGCTGATGTTGAGCACGATCTCGCCGTCACGCACGAACTGACGCGGCACGCGCGTCGAGTTGTCGACCCTCACCGCGATATGCGGCGTGTAACCGTTATCGGTGCACCACTCGTACAACGCGCGCAGCAGATAAGGCTTCGTTGAAATCTCTTGCATCACAATCCTCGAACCCGGAGCGGGCGCGCGGCACGCCGCGCCGCCCTCTCCGTCTTGCCTTCATTGCATCATCAACGACGCATGACCTTTTCGGACGGCGTCAGTGCTTCGATATAGGCCGGACGGCTGAAGATCCGTTCGGCGTACTTCATCAGCGGCGCAGCGTTCTTCGACAGCTCGATGCCGTAGTGATCCAGGCGCCACAGCAGCGGCGCGATCGCGACGTCGAGCATCGAGAACTCCTCGCCGAGCATGTACTTGTTCTTCACGAAGATCGGCGCGAGCTGCGTCAGGCGATCGCGGATCGCGAGGCGTGCCTTCTCGTGATTCTTCTCCGCTGCCTTGCCCTTCTCGTTCTCGAGCGTGCTGACGTGAACGAACAGTTCCTTCTCGAAGTTGAGCAGGAACAGGCGCGCGCGTGCGCGCTGCACGGGGTCGGCCGGCATCAGTTGCGGATGCGGGAAGCGCTCGTCGATGTACTCGTTGATGATGTTCGATTCGTACAGGATCAGGTCACGCTCGACCAGGATCGGCACCTGACCATACGGGTTCATCACCGAAATGTCTTCCGGCTTGTTGAACAGGTCGACGTCACGGATTTCGAAGTCCATGCCCTTCTCGAACAGCACCAGCCGGCAACGCTGGGAGAACGGGCAAGTTGTGCCGGAATACAGAACCATCATATTTGCGTTTCCTCAAAAAAGCCGAGGGCCGGCACGCGGCGAAACCCCTTTCACGGGTTCCGCGTTGCGCCGGCCCCACGCCGGTCAGGCGTGTTTACTTGATGTCTTTCCAGTACGCGGCATTGAGCCGCCAGGCCAGGAAAGTCAGGACACCGAGAAAGACCAGCACCCACACGCCGAGGCGCTTGCGGGTATGCTGGGCCGGCTCGGACATCCATGTCATATAGGCCACCAGGTCGGCAACCGCAGCATCATAGTCCGGTGACGACAACGTCCCCGGCGTGACCTGCTGGAAGCCGACGAGCGTGTGGACCTTCTCGCCCGTCTCCTCGTCCGTCTTGTCTTCGAATTTGGCGATGCGCTGCCCCTGCAGTTGCCACAACACATGGGGCATGCCGACGTTCTCGAACACCGCGTTGTTCCAGCCGGACGGCCGCGTATCGTCGCGGTAGAAACTCCGCAGATACGTATACAGCCAATCGCGGCCGCGCGCGCGCTCCTCGACCGACAGGTCGGGCGGCGAGGTGCCGAGCCAATTCTTCGCGTCTTCGGGCCGCATCGCGACGGACATCGTGTTTCCGACCTTGTCGGTCGTGAACAGGAGATTCGTTTCGATCTCCTTCTGGGATATGCCCAGATCCGTCAGACGGTTGTAGCGCATCAGGTTCGCGCTGTGGCAGTTCAGGCAATAGTTTACAAACAATTGCGCGCCGTGCTGAAGCGAAACGAGATTTTCCGTGTTATCGGGCGCCCGGTCGAGCGGAAAATTACCTTCCGCCCGCACGGCTGGCGCCACCAGCAGCGCACACGCGGTCGCCCCGATCAGCGCGAGTGTCGAAAGCAGTTTCTTCATGTCGTTCTCTCCTCGCTCACGTTAATGGGGCTTGAAGCGCACCCGCTCCGGCGGCTGCTTGAACGTGCCAAGCGGCGTCCAGACGGGCATGCCGAGGAAGAACGCGAAGTAGATCAGCGCGCAGGCCTGCGCGATCAGCGTCGCAGCCGGCGATGGCGGCCGCGTGCCGAGGAACGCGAGGGTCAGGAACGCCGCGACGAAGATCCCGAGGAACACCTTGTGAAACAGCGGCCGGTAGCGGATCGACTTCACCGGGCTGCGGTCGAGCCACGGCAGGAAGAACAGCGTGATCACCGCCGAGCCCATCACGACGACGCCCCAGAACTTCGACTCCGTCAGGTACATGAACACGACGATCGCCGCGGCCAGCACGGGCAGCCCGGCCTTCCACTTGCCGCGTGCGCGGATCAGCGCAAGCACGCCGAGCACCGCGATCACGATCATCAGCACGATCTTGAACGGGTCGGTGGTCGCGCGCAGCATCGCGTAGAACGCGGTGAAGTACCAGACCGGCGCGATCTCGGGCGGCGTCTGCAGCGGATTCGCCGGAACGAAGTTGTTCGCCTCGAGGAAGTAGCCGCCCATCTCCGGCGAGAAGAACACGATCAGCGCAAACACCATCAGGAACACGCACACGCCGAGGAAATCGTGCACCGAGTAGTACGGATGGAACGGGATGCCGTCGAGCGGAATGCCGTTCTCGTCCTTCTTCGCCTTGATCTCGATGCCGTCCGGATTATTCGACCCCACTTCGTGCAGCGCGACGAGGTGCGCGATCACGAGGCCGACCAGCACCAGCGGAATCGCGATCACGTGGAACGCGAAGAAGCGGTTCAGCGTGACGTCGGACACGACGTAGTCGCCGCGAATCCACAGCGACAGGTCCGGGCCGACGAACGGGATCGCCGAGAACAGGTTCACGATCACCTGCGCACCCCAGAACGACATCTGGCCCCACGGCAACAGATAACCGAAGAACGCCTCGGCCATCAGGCACAGGAAGATCGCGCAGCCGAAGATCCACACGAGCTCGCGCGGCTTGCGATACGACCCGTACAGCAGCCCGCGGAACATGTGCAGGTAGACGACCACGAAGAACATCGATGCACCGGTCGAGTGCATGTAGCGGATCAGCCAGCCCCACGGCACCTCGCGCATGATGTACTCGACCGACGCGAACGCGAGCGTCGAGTCGGGCTTGTAGTTCATCGTCAGGAAGATGCCCGTGACGATCTGGTTGACGAGCACGAGCAGCGCGAGGGAACCAAAGAAGTACCAGAAGTTGAAGTTCTTCGGCGCGTAGTACTCGGAAACGTGCTTCTTCCACGTGGACGTGAGCGGGAAGCGCTGGTCGATCCAGCCGGTGAGACCTGTCGTGGAGACTTCCTTGTTGTCGGCGGCCATCACGCTTCTCCTTTCTCGTCCTTGCCGATCACGAGGGTCGTCGCCGACGTGAACATGTAGGGCGGGATGTCGAGATTCTGAGGCGCCGGCTTGTTCTTGAACACACGGCCGGCGAGGTCGTAGGTCGAACCGTGGCACGGGCACAGGAAACCGCCCGGCCAGTCGTCCGGCAGGTTCGGCTGCGGCCCCGGCGTGAAGCGTTGGCTAGGCGTGCAGCCGAGGTGCGTACATACGGCCATCACGACGAGAATGTTCTTGCGATCGGTCCGCGCGCGATATTCGTTCGCGCAATACGCGGGCAACGGCATCGAATA
Organism: Burkholderia sp. MS455; assembly: GCF_016899445.1. NCBI lineage: Bacteria > Pseudomonadati > Pseudomonadota > Betaproteobacteria > Burkholderiales > Burkholderiaceae > Burkholderia > Burkholderia sp. MS455. The sequence goes on along the minus strand of NZ_CP041779.1, from coordinate 416,587 downwards.
CGGGGACTTCGTGGTCGGATCGGCCACTTCCTTGTCGGCCTTGACTACGTCGGCCAGCATCGAATCGGTGCGATTCAGGATCCAGACGGGCTTGCCGCGCCACGGCACGGTGACCATCTCGCCGGGCTTCAGGCTGCTGATGTCGACCTCGACCGGTGCACCGGCCGCTTTCGCTTTCGCGGACGGCGCAAGCGACGCCGCGAAAGGTATGACGGTGGCTACGCCTCCTACGCCACCTGCTACGGATGTCGCAATCAGCCAGGTACGGCGGCCGCTGTCGACGCGTTTCTCTTCCTTGTCTCGCATCACACGCCCCACTTCTGAGTTGGATTTTCCGTCACGACTTTCCATTCCGCCGCTAGTTTGCTCGAATGGAGTCGTCATTTACAAGGCCCGGAGATGAAAATCCCTTCGAAGTGATTGATAGTTAAGGGTTATCCCCCACTATCGGAGCGATTAAATCATTTCTCTTTTAAGCGTCTGCTACATTTCGGAATTTCGATGCGCTGCCGCAAATCCGGCGTTCAGACCGGATTATGAATATCGATAAAAAGGTGTTCGAGATCGAATTCTTCCGACAAGTGGGCGCCAAGCGCCTGGATTCCGTAGCGTTCGGTCGCATGGTGCCCTGCCGCAACGAACGCGACACCGCTTTCGGCGGCCGTGTGCGTCACGTATTCGGACACCTCGCCCGTCAGGTATACGTCCGCGCCGGCGTCGATCGCCGCGTCGAAATAGCTCTGTGCGGCGCCTGTGCACCACGCGATGCGGCGCAGCTGCAGGTCCGGATCGCCAAGCACGAGCGGCGTGCGGCCGAGCGTGTGCTCGACCTTCGCGACGAAGTGCTCGAGCGTGACGGGCATCGGCAGCGTCGCCATCCAGCCGAGGTCGCCGTCGCCGAAACGCTGCTCGCCGATCAGCCCAAGCTTCTCGCCGAGCTGCGCGTTGTTGCCGAGCCGGGGGTGCGCGTCGAGCGGCAGGTGGAACGCGAACAGGTTCAGGTCGTTCGCGAGCAGCAGCTTCAGGCGCTGGTACTTGCGGCCCGTGATCTGCGGCGCCTCGTTGCGCCAGAAATAGCCGTGATGAACGAGCACGGCATCCGCCCCCCATTCGAGCGCGGCTTCGAGGAACGCGAGCGACGCCGTCACGCCGGTGGCGATCTTCTCGATCTTGCGGCGCCCCTCGACCTGGAGGCCGTTCGGGCAATAGTCCTTGAAGCGCGCGGTTTCAAGGGTATTGTTCAAGTACAATTCAAGTTCGATCCGATCCATATAAACCTCTAATCCATTCAGATGCTTAGACGCTTCTGGCTGTTCTTCGCGCAGGCGGTTACCGTGCTGCTCGCGCTGATGTTCATCGTCGTGACGCTCAAGCCGCAATGGCTGCAACGGCAAGGACAGCTCGGCAAGCAGCTCGCGACGCCGATCGTTGCGTTGCGGGAAGTCGCACCGGGCATCGGCGGCGCACCGGCGACCACGTCGTACGCGGAAGCCGCGCAGAAGGCGATGCCGGCCGTCGTCAACGTATTCTCCAGCAAGGACGGCTCGCTGCCGCCCGACCCGCGCGCGAAAGATCCGCTGTTCCGCTACTTCTTCGGCGACCGCAACGCCCGCAAGCAGCAGGACGAACCGGCAGCCAACCTTGGCTCGGGCGTTATCGTGAGCCCTGAAGGTTACATTCTAACGAACCAGCACGTCGTCGACGGCGCCGACCAGATCGAGGTCGCGCTCGCCGACGGCCGCACGGCCACCGCGAAGGTGATCGGCAGCGATCCCGAGACCGACCTCGCCGTGCTGAAGATCAACATGACGAACCTGCCGACGATCACGCTCGGCCGCTCCGACCAGTCGCGGGTCGGCGACGTCGTGCTCGCGATCGGCAACCCGTTCGGGGTCGGCCAGACGGTTACGATGGGGATCATCAGCGCGCTCGGCCGCAACCACCTCGGCATCAACACGTTCGAGAACTTCATCCAGACCGACGCACCGATCAACCCCGGCAACTCGGGCGGCGCGCTGGTCGACGTGAACGGCAACCTGCTCGGCATCAACACGGCGATCTACTCGCGCTCGGGCGGCTCGCTCGGCATCGGCTTCGCGATTCCGGTATCGACCGCGCGCACCGTGCTCGAAAGCATCATCACGACGGGTTCGGTCACGCGCGGCTGGATCGGCGTCGAGCCGCAGGACGTCACGCCGGAGATCGCCGAGTCGTTCGGGCTCCAGCAGAAATCGGGCGCGATCGTTGCGGGCGTGCTGCAGGGCGGCCCGGCCGACAAGGCCGGCATCAAGCCGGGCGACATCCTGGTCACGGTCAACGGCGAGGAAATCACCGATACGACGAAGCTGCTGAACGTCGTCGCGCAGATCAAGCCGGGCACGCCGACCAAGGTGCACGTCGTGCGCAAGGGCAAGGAGTTCAACGTGAACGTCGTGATCGGCAAGCGCCCGCCGCCGCCGAAGCAGACGCTCGACGAACAGGACAGCGATACCGAATGACGTTCACGGTTGGCGTGCCGACGCGCGCCGGCCGTGAGCGGAAACGCAAAAGGGCAGCCGATGGCTGCCCTTTTGCTTTGCGTCGAAGACCGTGTTGCCGCGGATGTGACCTCAACCCCACTTTGCTTTGCTCCCCAACGCCACCGGGCCGCACAGGCATGGCCGAAAGAAGGCCACCCGCCGCGCGCCGCCCGGCGCACCGTCGTCAACTCGCGGCTTCGCCGTTCTCCGCCTCACCCTCTTCGGCCGGCTTCTTCGGTACGAAGAACCGCGCGGCCAGGATCCCGGCCTCGTACAGCACGATCAGCGGCAGCGCGAGCATCAGCTGCGAGAACACGTCCGGCGGCGTGACGACCGCGGCGACGACGAACGCGCCGACGATCACGTACGGCCGGATCTCCTTCAGCTTCTTCACCGTCAGCACGCCCATCCGGACGAGCAGCACGACGACGATCGGCACCTCGAACGTGACCCCGAACGCGACGAACATCCCGAGCACGAAGCTCAGGTAGTTGTCGATGTCGGTCGTCATCTCGGCGCCGAGCGGCGCGTTGTAATGCGCCATCACGCGGAAGATCGTCGGGAACACGAAGAAGTACGCGAACGCCATCCCGCACAGGAACAGGAAGTAGCTGCTGCCGACGAGCGGCACGACGAGCTTCTTCTCATGCTGGTACAGCCCCGGCGCGACGAATGCCCAGATCTGGTACAGCACGACCGGCAGCGCGATCACGAGCGCGACGAGCATCGTGACCTTCATCGGCACGAAGAACGAGCCCGTGACGTCCGTGACGATCATCTTGCCGTCCTTCGGCAGGTTCTGCATCAACGGCCGCGCGAGCAGCTTGAAGATGTCGGGCGCCCAGTAGACGAGCCCGAGGAACACGACGATCACGGCCAGCCCCGCGCGAATGATGCGATCGCGAAGCTCGACGAGATGGGAAATGAAGGTTTCTTCCGGGGCGTCGCCCGGGTTCTGCTGGGGGTCGCTCACACCGGCCCTCGGTAGGATTGACGAGCGAGCATGCGCTCGACTCAGAAGAAGCGCGTCGGCCGGCGCAGGCTGGCCGGCTGGTGGCGCGCGACACGCGCGGCGCCCGACTGCACGTGCGTGCGGCGGGTAATCGCGCGCTTGTACCAGACAGGCGTCGCCGCCTGCTTGACACGCCAGTTGCGGCGCTTCGGCGCGAGCGCGGCCGTACTGCCGCGCCACGACGGCGCCGCCGGCGTGTCGGAACCGTACGACCCGGCATCGCCGGAAGCCTCGTTAAGACCGCCGACCGCGGAATGCCACGTGTCGTTCAGTTCCTTCTCGTGCTCGCGCAGGTTGTCGTGAATCGTCGTCTCGACATTGCGCGCGGCCGACTCGAAATCGGTCTTCATCGTCCGCAGCGCGTCGAGTTCGATTTCGCGCGAGACCTCGGCCTTCACGTCGTTGATGTACCGCTGCGCGCGGCCGAACAACGCGCCTGCCGTACGCGCGACGCGCGGCAGGCGCTCGGGGCCGAGCACCACGAGCGCGACGACGCCGATCAGCGCCATCTTCGAAAGACCGAGATCCAGCATCGAGAATGCCTGTCAGCGTGCCGGCATTACGCCTTGTTCGAATCGGAACGCGTCGTTTCCTTCGCGTTGACGTCGACCGAGCCCGAGCGCGGCAGTTGCTGCGCGTCGGCCGGCGTTTCGCCTTCCTTCATGCCGTCCTTGAAGCCCTTCACCGCGCTGCCGAGATCGTTGCCGATGTTGCGCAGCTTCTTCGTACCGAAAACCAGCGCGACGATCAGCAGCACGATCAGCCAGTGCCAAATGCTCAATCCACCCATGATGAAACCTCTCCTCAACCACGCCGCTGCGCGGCGCAAATCGCCGGCGACGCGCCGGCTTCGACTATCGATGCGGGGAGAACGCCCCGCGCCGTCAACCCATCCGATGCCACGGACGCGGGCCGGCCAGGATATGCGCGTGCAGGTGGTAAACCTCCTGCCCGCCGCCGGGGCCCGTGTTGATCACCGTGCGAAAACCGCTTTCACCGCCCGTATACGCGACGCCAAGCTGGTCGGCGAGACGCGCGACGAGCAGCATCAGCCGCCCGAGCATCGGCGCATCGCCATCGCTCGCCGCCGACAGCGTCGGCAGGTGCCGGCGCGGAATCACGAGCACGTGCGTCTCGGCCGCCGGGCGGATATCGCGAAACGCGACGAATTCGTCATCCTCATGCACCTTCGTGCTCGGGATCTCGCCTGCGGCGATCTTGCAGAACAGGCAATTCGGATCGTGACTCATGTTGCTCCTGCAGACACCCGCGCGCGGCCGGTCAGAACCACGCCTGCGGATCGAGCGTCTTGTTGTCGTTCAGGTACAGCCAACCCTTGATGATACGGTACAGCGTCCAGATCCATGTGACAAACATCACTGCGAATCCGACCACCACGAACATCAGCGCGAACCCGATCACGTAGGCGATCAGCGCGCGCCAGAACGTGCGGATCTGCCACTCGAAGTGATCGGCGTACGGCGTGCCGGCCACGTCGCCGCGCTTCACGTAGTTGATGATGATCGCGATGATGCCCGTGACGCCGCCCGTCAGCCAATGAAACGCATAGAGGCCATAGAGCACGTGAGTCAGCGTGCGCAACCCGTTCAGGCGTTCGGCGTCCGCGGCCCCCGGCACCGACGGCGGCGGAAACTGGCTTGGCGTATCGGTCATGATGCTACCCCCGTTAGATGACAATTCTTACAGCTTACCGCACTGTCGCCACCGCGGCGGGCCGATGCGTGTCACCCGCCGTTTTCCTCGCGCTCGCGGCGCTTGCGCAGCGCCTTCTCCTCGATGCCCGACAACCCTTCGCGACGCTCGAGCTCGGCGATCACGTCGGCCGGGCTCAAGTCGAAGTGCGACAGCATCACGAGGCAGTGGAACCACAGGTCGGCCACCTCGCCGACGAGCGCGGTCGGCGCGCCGCCCTGGCGCACGTCCTTCGCGGCCAGCACGACTTCCGTCGCCTCTTCGCCGATTTTCTTCAGCACCGCGTCGTCGCCCTTGTGGAACAGGCGCGATACGTACGATTGATCGGGATCGCCGCCCTTGCGGCTATCGATCACCGCCGCGAGGCGCAGCAGCGTGTCTTCGGTCGATTGCGTCATTTGTAGATGTGTTCGGGATCTTTCAGCACCGGTTCGACCGCGACCCAGTCGCCGTCGTCGACGGTGCCCTCGAATTTCTGGAAGAAGCACGAATGCCGGCCGGTGTGGCACGCGATGCCCGACACCTGCTCGACCTTCAGCAGCACGACGTCCTCGTCGCAGTCGAGCCGCACCTCGTGCACGTGCTGCACGTGGCCCGACTCCTCGCCCTTGAACCACAGGCGCTTGCGCGAGCGCGAATAGTAGACCGCGCGCTGCGTCTCGATCGTCTTCGCCAGCGCCTCGCGGTTCATCCACGCGAACATCAGTACGTCGTTCGTCGATGCTTCCTGCGCGATCACCGGCACGAGGCCGTGGTCGTCCCAGCGGACCTTGTCGAGCCACTCGGGCAGGGATTTCGTTTCCGTATTCATCACAGCCTCACCGGAATGCCCTGGTCGGCCATGAAGCGCTTCGCCTCGCCGACCGTGTGCTCGCCGTAGTGGAAAATGCTCGCGGCCAGCACCGCGTCGGCGCGGCCATCCTTGATGCCGTCCGCGAGATCCTGCAGCGAGCCGACGCCGCCCGACGCGATCACCGGCACCGGCACCGCGTCCGACACCCCGCGCGTGAGCGCGAGGTCGAAACCCGACTTCGTGCCGTCGCGGTCCATGCTCGTGAGCAGGATCTCGCCCGCGCCGAGCTCGGCCATCTTGCGCGCCCATTCGATCGCGTCGAGGCCCGTGCCCTTGCGGCCGCCGTGCGTGAACACTTCCCAGCGCGGCGTCTCGCCGTCGGCCGACACGCGCTTCGCGTCGATCGCGACGACGATGCACTGCGAGCCGTACTTGTCGGCCGCGTCGCGCACGAGCTGCGGGTTCGCGACCGCCGACGAATTCATGCTGACCTTGTCCGCGCCCGCGTTCAGCAGGCGCCGCACGTCCTCGACGGCGCGCACGCCGCCGCCGACGGTCAGCGGAATGAACACCTGCGACGCAACCGCCTCGATGATCGGCAGGATCAGGTCGCGCTGGTCGGACGTCGCGGTGATGTCGAGGAACGTCAGTTCGTCGGCGCCCTGGTCGTCGTAACGGCGGGCGATTTCGACGGGGTCGCCCGCGTCGCGCAGCTCGACGAAATTGACGCCCTTGACGACACGCCCGGCGGTCACGTCCAGGCAGGGGATGATGCGTTTAGCTAGAGCCATGATGTTGCGCCAAATGCCGCGATGGGACGGCCGGTTACGGAAGCCTCGCGCGAGGCTTCCGGTCGGGGCCGCCCTGCGGGCAGCCCCGGCGAACGGGACAACCGCGCTTACGCGTTGTCGAGCTCGCCGTTCAGTTCGTCCGCGCGCTTTTGCGCGGCCGCGAAATCGAGATCGCCGGAGTAGATCGCACGGCCGCAGATCACGCCTTCGACGCCGTGCTCTTCCACTTCGCACAGATTCTCGATGTCCGTGAGGTTCGACAGGCCGCCGCTCGCGATCACCGGAATGCCGACCGCCTGCGCGAGCTTCACGGTCGCCTCGATGTTGATGCCCTGCAGCATCCCGTCGCGGCCGATGTCCGTGTAGACGATCGATTCGACGCCGTAATCCTCGAACTTCTGCGCGAGATCGATCACTTCGTGGCCCGTCAGCTTGCTCCAGCCGTCGGTCGCGACCTTGCCGTCCTTCGCGTCCAGCCCGACGATGATGTTGCCGGCGAACGCGGTGCACGCATCCTGCAGGAAGCCCGGATCCTTCACGGCCGCCGTGCCGATGATCACGTAGGACAGGCCCGCGTCGAGATACTTCTCGATCGTCTCGAGGCTGCGGATGCCGCCGCCGAGCTGTACGGGGATTTCATCGCCGACTTCGTCGAGGATCGCTTCGATCGCCTCGAGATTCTTCGGCTTGCCGGCGAACGCGCCGTTCAGGTCGACCAGATGCAGCCGCCGGGCGCCGAGATCGACCCACTTGCGGGCCATCGCCGCCGGGTCCTCGGAGAAAATCGTGGCCTGGTCCATATCGCCCTGTTTCAGGCGCACACACTGACCGTCTTTGAGATCGATGGCCGGAATCAGCAACATAGCAATCGGGTATCGTCGTGGAAGAAGAAAAGAATCCGGCGCGTACCGGCCAATCCGGTACCGCGCCGTCTCGCTAGTTTAGTACAACTCTTTCGGCGCATTGGCGCGCGAGCCCCGCAAGACGGGCCTCTCCGGCCCGCCGATTGTGGCACGCACGCGACGTTCACGGTTTCCAGTGTACGAAGTTGCGATACAGACGCAACCCGACCTCCGCGCTTTTCTCGGGGTGAAATTGGGTCGCGAAGAGGTTATCCCGCGCGACCGCGGACGTAAACGGCGCGCCGTAGGCCGTTTCGCCGACCGTATGCGCCGGGTTGTCCGGGCACACGTAATAGCTGTGCACGAAGTAGAAATACGCGTCGTCGGGTACGCCGTCCCACAACGGGTGCGGCTGCGACTGGCGCACGCGGTTCCAGCCCATCTGCGGCACCTTGAAGCGCGAGCCGTCGTCCTGCAACCGGCCGTCGAGCTCGAAACGCACGACCTTGCCCGGCAGCAGGCCGAGGCCCTTCGTGTCGCCTTCCGCGCTCCAGTCGAACAGCATCTGCTCGCCGACGCATACGCCGAGCAGCGGCTTCGTGCGCGACGCCTCGATCACGGCCTCCTGCAGGCCCGATTCGCCGAGGCAGCGCATGCAGTCGGGCATCGCGCCCTGGCCGGGCAGCACGACGCGGTCGGCCGCGCGAATCGCGGCCGGCGTGTCGACGATCGCCACGTCGGCGGCCGGTTCGGCCTTCTTGAGCGCCTGCGCGACCGAGCGCAGGTTGCCCATCCCATAATCCACAATCGCAATCGAAGTTTTCATCTCAGTGCAGGCAGTAGCGCCCTCAGTCCATTGACGATGAATTCCACCGCCAGCGCCGACAGCATCAGACCCATCAGCCGCGTGGCGATGTTGATGCCCGTGCGGCCGATCCAGTTCGCGATCGGCTCGGCGAGCCGCATCGCGACGAAACACAGCAAAGCCAGGACCGCGCCGATCGCGACCAGCCCGGCCCGCTCATACCAGTGACGCGAGTTCGCCGCATAGATGATCACCGTGCTGATCGAGCCGGGGCCCGTGAGCAGCGGAATCGCCAGCGGCACGACCGCGATGTTGTCCTTCAGCTCGGCCTCGTGGCGCTCCTCCGGCGTCGATCGCGTGTTGCCGATCTGCGCGTTCAGCATGTTGATCGCCATCAGCAGCATGATGATCCCGCCGCCCACTTCGAGCGAGCCGACCGAAATGCCGAAGAAGTCGATGATCTGCTGCCCGAGCAGCGTCGTCACCGTCATCACGCAGAACACCGACACCGACGCGATCCGGATCGTGCGGCGCCGCTCGATGTCCGTCTGCTGCGCCGTCAGGCTCAGGAAGAACGGCACCGCGCCGATCGGATTGATCAGCGCAAGCAGCGAAATGAACGATTTGAGCAGATCCATCGCAAGCCGGCGCCGCGCGCCGAAGCCGTGAGGTTGTCCTTAGCGTCCGTCCGTTCGGAAGTTCAGAGGCTGCCCTTCGTCGACGGGATCTGCCCCGCCGCACGCTCGTCCAGCTCCACCGCCGCGCGCAGCGCACGGCCGAAGGCCTTGAACACCGTCTCGAGCTGATGGTGCGCGTTGATCCCGCGCAGGTTGTCGATGTGCAGCGTGACGCCCGCGTGGTTCACGAAACCGCGGAAGAACTCGATCGACAGGTCGACGTCGAACGTGCCGATCCGCGCACGCGTGAACGGCACGTGGAATTCGAGGCCCGGCCGGCCCGAGAAGTCGATCACGACGCGCGACAGCGCCTCGTCGAGCGGCACGTACGAATGGCCGTAGCGGCGAATGCCCTTGCGGTCGCCGATCGCCTTCGCGACGGCCTGCCCGAGCGTGATGCCGACATCCTCGACCGTGTGGTGGTCGTCGATATGCGTGTCGCCATGCGCTTCGACCTCGAGATCGACCAGACCGTGTCGCGCGATCTGATCGAGCATATGGTCGAGAAACGGCACGCCGGTGGCCAGCTTCTGCCGGCCGGTGCCGTCGAGATCGAGCTTCACACGGATCTGCGTTTCGCTGGTATTGCGAACGACTTCCGCCACACGCATGGCAATTCCTTGATTGAGTCTGATGTAAATGGGGATTGATCGTCGCGCGCCGCCGCGCCCTGGGCTCAACCGGGCAGCGCGAGTTTCAAAGCAGCCAGCAGGCGGGCGTTTTCGTCGGGAGAACCGACGGTCAGCCGCACGCATTCGGCCAGTAACGGATGCATTTTACTCACGTTTTTGACCAGCACCCGCTCGGTGAGCAGCGCGTCGAACACGGCGGCCGCGTCCGGCACGCGCACCAGCAGGAAATTGCCGGCGCTCGGGAACACCGTCGCGCCCGGCAGCGCGGCCACGGCCTGCGCGAGGCGCGCGCGCTCCGCGCGCAGTTCGGCCGCCTGCGCGTCGAGCACGTCGAGGTGGTCGAGCAGGAAATCGGCGGTCGCCTGGGTCAGCACGTTGATGTTGTAAGGCGGACGCACCTTGTCGAATTCGGTCAGCCACGCGTGCCGCCCGACGAGATAACCGAGGCGAATGCCGGCGAGGCCGAGCTTCGACACCGTGCGCATCACGACGACGTTGTCGAACTCGGCAGCGCGCGGCAGCCACGAGCGCTCGGCGAACGGCTGGTACGCCTCGTCGATCACGATCAGGCTGTGCCGCGCGGCCGCGACGATCCGCTCGACGTCTGCATCGTCGTACAGCGTGCCGGTCGGGTTGTTCGGGTACGCGAGATAGACGATCGCCGGGCGGTGCTCTGCGATCGCCGCGAGCATCGCGTCGACGTCGAGCGTCAGGTCGGCCTTCAGCGGCACGCCGACGAATTCGAGCTGCGCGAGCTTCGCGGACAGTTCATACATCACGAAGCCCGGCACCGGTGCGAGCACCTTCGCGCCCGGCTGCGCGCACGCGACCGAGATCATGCTGATGATTTCGTCCGACCCGTTGCCGAGCAGCACGTCGCATGCGGCCGGCACGCCCATCGCGTGGCGCAGCTTGTCGAGCAGCGCGGCCGGGCGCGGCGCCGGATAGCGGTTCAGCGCGACCTGCGCGAGACGCTCGCCGAGCGCCGCGGCGAGCGGTTCGGGCAGCGGATACGGGTTCTCCATCGCGTCGAGCTTCACGAATCCGCTCGCGTCCGGCACCGGGTAGCTCGTCATCGCGAGCACGTCGCGGCGGATGATGTCTTGTGGCGTCGTCATGGTTTCAAGCCGGCGTGCGTCGCGCCGGCATCAAATGGTCGGCAAGGCGGCGGCTGCCGCCCTGCGCTGCGTCTCCTCAGCCGAGAGCGGCGCGTCAGCGCCCGCCCCGGCCCCGCGCAGAGCGCGCGGGTTACCCCTTCATCCGGAACTCGGCGCTCTTCGCGTGCGCCTGCAGCCCCTCGCCGTACGCGAGTTCGGACGCGATCTCGCCGAGCGTCTGCGCGCCTTCGGCGCTGACCTCGATCAGGCTCGAGCGCTTGATGAAGTCGTACACGCCGAGCGGCGACGAGAAGCGCGCGGTGCGCGACGTCGGCAGCACGTGGTTCGGCCCCGCGCAGTAGTCGCCGAGGCTCTCGCTCGTGTAGCGGCCGAGGAAGATCGCGCCCGCGTGGCGGATCTGCTGGCCCCATTGCTGCGGCTCCAGTGCCGAGATTTCCAGGTGCTCGGGCGCGATGTCGTTCGCGATCCGGCATGCCTCGGCCATGTCGCGCACCTTGATCAGCGCGCCGCGGCCTTCGAGCGACGCGCGGATCACGTCCTGGCGCGGCATCGACGGCAGCAGCTCGTTGATCGCCTTCTCGACGCGCTCGAGGAACGCGGCGTCCGGGCACAGCAGGATCGACTGCGCGAGTTCGTCGTGCTCGGCTTGCGAAAACAGGTCCATCGCGACCCAGTTCGGATCGGTCGTGCCGTCGCACAGCACGAGAATTTCCGACGGCCCCGCGATCATGTCGATGCCGACCGTGCCGAACACGCGGCGCTTCGCCGACGCGACGTATGCATTGCCGGGCCCGCAGATCTTGTCGACGGGCGGCACCGTTGCCGTGCCGTACGCGAGCGCGCCGACCGCCTGCGCGCCGCCGATCGTGAACACGCGATCGACGCCGCCGAGCAGCGCCGCGGCGAGCACGAGGTCGTTCTTCACGCCGTCCGGCGTCGGCACGACCATCACGATCTCGCCGACGCCCGCAACGCGCGCGGGAATCGCGTTCATCAGCACCGACGACGGATACGCGGCCTTGCCGCCCGGCACGTACAGGCCGACGCGGTCGAGCGGCGTGACCTTCTGGCCGAGCACCGTGCCGTCGCTTTCCGTGTACTGCCAGCTATGCGTGCCGCACTCGATCTTCTGCTTCTCGTGGTACGCGCGCACGCGCGCCGCGGCCGCTTCCAGCGCCGCGCGCGCCTTCGGCGCGAGGCCGTCGAGCGCCGTCTGCAGCGCATCCTGCGGCAGTTCGAGCGCGGCGACGCTGTCCGCGTTCAGCCGGTCGAAACGGTTCGTGTACTCAAGCACCGCGGCGTCGCCGCGCGATTTCACGTCGGCGAGGATCTGCGCGACCGATTGCTCGATCGCCTCGTCTTCGCTCGCTTCGAATGCGAGCACCGCACGCAGCGCGGCGTCGAAGCCGTCGCTCGTCGAATCGAGTTTGCGGATGGTGATGGCCATGGGAGTTCCGTTACGGTGATGCGCTCAACCGCCATTCTGCGACGCGCGTTCGAACGCGTCGAGGATCGGCTTGAGCGCCGCGCGCTTCAACTTCAGCGCAGCCTGGTTCACGACGAGGCGCGACGAGATCGCCATGATCTCCTCGACCTCGACCAGATTGTTCGCCTTCAGCGTGCCGCCCGAGCTGACGAGGTCGACGATCGCGTCGGCCAGGCCCACCAGCGGCGCGAGTTCCATCGAGCCGTACAGCTTGATCAGGTCGACGTGCACGCCCTTCGCCGCGAAATGCTCGCGTGCCGTTTCGACGTACTTCGTCGCGACCCGCAGGCGCGCGCCCTGGCGCACCGCGTTCGCATAGTCGAAGCCGGCCGGCACGGCCACCGACATCCGGCAGCGCGCAATGTTCAGATCGATCGGCTGGTACAGGCCCGAGCCACCGTGCTCGACCAGCACGTCCTTGCCGGCCACGCCGAAATCGGCCGCGCCGTATTCGACATAGGTCGGCACGTCGCTCGCGCGCACGATGATCACGCGCAGGTTCGGGTCGGTCGTCGGCAGGATCAGCTTGCGCGACGTTTCCGGATCCTCGGCCACCTGCACGCCGGCTGCGGCGAGCAGCGGCAGGGTTTCCTCGAAAATCCGGCCCTTCGACAGGGCGAGGGTCAGCGGCACGCTCATGCTTGGCTCCCGGAGAGGCGGCGCACGTTCGCGCCGACGGCGGTCAGTTTGGCTTCCATGCGGTCGTACCCACGGTCCAGGTGATAGATGCGGTCGACGATCGTTTCGCCGTCGGCACGCAGCCCGGCGATCACGAGGCTCGCCGACGCGCGCAGGTCGGTCGCCATCACGTTCGCGCCCGACAGTTTCTCGACGCCCGTCACGAGCGCCGTGTTGCCGTCGATCGTGATGTTCGCGCCGAGCCGGTTCAGCTCCTGCACGTGCATGAAACGGTTCTCGAAAATCGTCTCGACGACCTGCGCGGTGCCCGTCGCGACCGTATTGAGGGCCATGAACTGCGCCTGCATGTCGGTCGGGAACGCCGGGTATTCCGACGTGCGGATCGTCACCGCCGACGGCCGGCGGTCCATCTTCACGCGCAGCCAGCTGTCGCCTTCCTCGATCGATACGCCGGCTTCGCGCAGCTTGTCGATCACCGCGTCGAGGATGTGCGGGCGCACGCCCGTCAGCATCACGTCGCCGCCCGCCGCCGCGACCGCGCACAGGAACGTGCCGGCCTCGATGCGGTCGGGAATCACCGAATGGCGCGCGCCGTGCAGCCGCTCGACGCCCTGGATCACGAGGCGATCGGTGCCGATGCCGTCGATTTTCGCGCCCATCTCGACCAGCAAGTGTGCGAGATCGCTCACTTCCGGTTCGCGGGCCGCGTTTTCGATCACCGTTTCGCCGTCGGCGAGCGTCGCGGCCATCAGCAGGTTTTCCGTCCCCGTCACCGTGATCATGTCGGTCACGATGCGCGCGCCCTTCAGGCGCTTCGCGCGCGCTTCGATGAAGCCGTGCTCGATGCTGATCTCGGCGCCCATCGCCTGCAGGCCCTTGATGTGCTGGTCGACCGGACGCGCGCCGATCGCGCAGCCGCCCGGCAGCGACACCTTCGCCTCGCCGAAGCGCGCGAGCAGCGGCCCGAGCACGAGGATCGACGCGCGCATCGTCTTCACGAGCTCGTACGGCGCCACGAGGTTGTCGACGCGCGACGCATCGAGCTGCACGCGGCAGCCGTCGGTCTCGCTCTTCACGCCCATCTGGTTCAGCACCTTCAGCGTGGTGCGCACGTCCTTGAGGTTCGGCACGTTGTCGAGATCGACCGGATCGGCGGTGAGCAGCCCCGCGCACAGGATCGGCAGCGCGGCGTTCTTCGCGCCCGACACGACGATCTCGCCGGACAGGCGGCGCCCGCCCTCGATCGCGAGCTTGTCCATCCCATGTCCGTGCGATTCCCCGTTGGCGGCCGGGTGTGCCGTGGCGACGCTCTGGACGGCGTCGCGCTCGTTGACGGTGACTTGCACTCAGTGATTTCCGGTTATGCGTTCTGCCATTCGGCGGGCGTCAGCGTCTTCATGCTGAGCGCGTGAATTTCCTGCTTCATGCGATCGCCGAGCGCCGCATAGACGAGCTGGTGCCGCTGGATCGGCCGCTTGCCTTCGAAGGCCGCCGACACGATCGTCGCGAAGAAATGCTGGCCGTCGCCTTCGACTTCCAGATGCGTGCAGGCGAGACCGCCGGCGATGTATTGCTTGACCTGTTCGGGAGTCGGCAACATGGTGTAAGGCTCCTGTCGGCGCGCGCCGCCCCGGGGCGGCCGCTGCCTGTCGATATCAATGACGCAGTTTGTAGCCGGTCGCGAGCAGCCGCATCGCGACCATCGCGAGCAGCACGAAGAAACCGGCGACGATCGCGAGGCTCGCGAACGGGTTGATGTCGGACGCGCCGAAGAACCCGAAGCGGAAGCCGTCGATCATGTAGAAAAACGGATTGAGACGCGAGATCTCGCGCCACACGGGCGGCAGCGAGTGCGTCGAATAGAACACGCCGGACAGGAACGTCAGCGGCATGATCAGGAAGTTCTGGAACGCGGCGAGCTGGTCGAACTTCTCGGCCCAGATCCCGGCGATCAAGCCGAGCGTGCCGAGGATCGCCGAGCCGAGCAGCGCGAACGCAATGATGAACAGCGGCGCCGCGAAATGCATCGGGATAAACCAGATCGTCACGACGAATACGCCCGCGCCGACCGCGAGCCCGCGCACGACGGACGCGAGCACGTACGCGCCGAAGATGTCGCGGTACGACAGCGGCGGCAGCAGCATGAACACCAGGTTGCCGGTGATCTTCGACTGGATCAGCGACGACGAGCTGTTCGCGAACGCGTTCTGCAGCACGCTCATCATCACGAGGCCCGGCACGAGAAAGCTCACGTACTCGACGCCCGGATACACCTCGACGCGGCCCGACAGCGCGTGGCCGAAGATCGTCAGATACAGCAGCGCCGTCACGATCGGCGCGCACACCGTCTGGAACGACACCTTCCAGAAGCGCAGCAGTTCCTTGTAGAACAGCGTTTGAAAACCGCTTCCCGACACTCGCCGGGCCGCCCCAAGAGTGCCGGGCGCCCCCTCGGGGGGCAGCGAACGCAGAGAGCGTGGGGGTTCCTGTTTCATGCCAATCCCTCGATCACCTCGGCCCCGTTCATCACCTGGACGAACACATCCTCGAGGTCGGCCTTGCGGACCTCGATCTCGTCGAACGTGCCGCCCGCCGCGCGACACTGCGCGAGGATGCGCTCGACATCGTCGTAGCTCGTGAGGCGCAGCAGGTGCTCGCCCGGCGCGCGTGCGGCCGGATCGGTCTCCAGCCCGCGCAGCTCGGCCGGCAGCGCGCCGGTCGCCAGGCGCAGGTAGAGCTGCAGCCCCGCGAAGCGGCGCAGCAGCGCGTCGGTGCGGTCGAGCGCGACCACTTCGCCACGGCGCAGCATCGCGATGCGGTCGCACAGCGACTCGGCTTCCTCGAGGTAATGGGTAGTCAGCACGATTGTGTGACCCTCGCGGTTCAGGCGCGAGATGAATTTCCACAGCGTCTGGCGCAATTCGACATCGACACCGGCGGTCGGCTCGTCGAGCACGATCACGGGCGGCCGGTGCACGAGCGCCTGCGCGACGAGCACGCGGCGCTTCATCCCGCCCGACAGCGCGCGCATGTTCGCGTCGGCCTTCTCGGTGAGGTCGAGATTGGCCATCACTTCATCGATCCAGTCGTCGTTGCGGCGCAGCCCGAAATAGCCGGACTGGATGCGCAGCGTCTCGCGGACGGTGAAGAACGGGTCGAAAACGAGTTCCTGAGGCACGACGCCGAGTGCGCGGCGCGCACCACGGAAGTCCTTGACGACGTCGTGGCCGCGCACCGAGATACTGCCTTCGTCGGCCCGGGCAAGCCCGGCGAGGATGCTGATGAGCGTGGTCTTGCCTGCGCCGTTGGGGCCGAGCAGACCGAAAAACTCGCCTTCCTCGACCGACAGGCTGACGCCCTTGAGCGCCTGAAGCGACTTGTAGCGCTTCTTGACGTGACGGATTTCTATGGCTGACATGACTGTGCGCGACGCAACGGCCGCGACGCCTATTCTGTGCTTGCTGCGAAAGAAAATGGGGGCCGGACGCCGATTGGCTGCCCCGCAAAACGCTTGATTATAGGGCAAACCGGCTGGCGGAGCCGGCGCGGAAGGCGCGCGGCCTGAAGCTTGCGCGCGCCGGCTGGCGCGGCAGGCTCCGGTCGGACAGGGTCAATGTCGCTCGGCGCCTTCGATGAGTGCGTCGACGCCATAGGCGCGCGCGAGGCTGGCGAGCTTCGGGGGGAGATTGAGGATGTCGAGGGGCGCGCCGCGCGATTTGGCGGCACGTTGCCATGCAAGCAGCACGGCGAGCGCGGACGAATCGAACTGCGTCAGCGCCGCGCAATCGACGGCGGTCGCACCCGCGACGATGCGCGCCAGACCGTCCGCGAGCGCGGACTTCGCGCTCGCGACGGTCAGCGAGGAGCCGGCTTCGAAGCCGCTCACGACGCTTGCTTGCCGGAGGCAAGCTGCTGGTTGCGCTGCGTCAGGAACTGGATCAGGCCTTCCACGCCGCTTTGCTGGATCTTCTCGTTGAACTGCTGCTGGTACGTCTGGATCAGCCATGCGCCGAGCACGTTCAGGTCATACACCTTCCAGCCGCTCGCCGACTTGTACAGGCGGTAATCGATCTGGACCGGCTGGCCGTTGTTCATCGCGACCGTCTTGACCACGACGTCGGTATCGGCCGGATCCGCGCGGAACGGCGGGTACTGGATCTGCTGGTCCGGCTTCAGCTGCGCGAGCGCGCCCGAATACGTGCGGATCAGCAGCAGCTTGAACTGCTCCTGAATCTGCTGCTGCTGCTCGGCCGTCGCAGTGCGCCAATTGCGGCCCATCGCGAGCTGCGTGGTGCGGCGGAAATCGGTGTACGGCAGGATGTCCTTGTTGACGATCGTAATGATGCGATTGGTGTCGCCCTGCTTGATCGTCTGCTGCTTGACTTCGTCGAGCACTTGCTGCGTCGCCGTCTTGATCAGCGCCTGCGGGTTCGACTGGTCGACTTGCGCGTGAGCTGCGCCGCCGAACGAGAACAGCGCCGCGAAAACGGGGATCAGGAACAGTTTTTTCATCATAGTGACCTGCATGAATGAGTCGATGCGAAGATTGGAGCAGGTAGCTTACGCGCAAGTTCGCGTGCGCTACCGACTGAATCGTTTCCGGCTGTAACGAATGTAATTCCGTCAGTGCAGCCGGATGCTCGGGAAGCGGAACCCGCCCGGAGACGGCGGCGCCACCTGCATCGCCGGCACGTTCGTTTCGCTGGCCGGGTTCGGCGAAACGGCCGTGCCCGATGCCGGGGCAGCAACCGCCGTGCCCGATGCGCCCGCCGGTGCCACCGCACCACCCACCGCCGCTGCACCCGCTGAACCGGCCGCGCCGGCGGCCGCCGGCGCCGCGCCGTCGTCCGGCAGGTCGTACTTCGGCAGCGCATCGTTGCTTGCCGTCGAGCCTGCCTCGCCGCGCGCGTTGTCGATCAGCATCTGGCGGCGCTGCAGGTACGCGTTGCGCACGAACGAATACTTGTCGAGCGCCGCGGCATCCAGCACGTCGCCCGCGCCGAGCAGGTTCGAGCGCGTGTTGACGAGATTCACGCCGAACAGGCCCCAGCTCAGGCCATCCGGCTTCACATAGGTCAGCGGGTTGCCGACGTAGTCGACACCAAGGCCGGCCGTGTCGCGCACCGTGCTCGGGCCGAGCAGCGGCAGCACGAGATACGGGCCCGACGGCACGCCGTAGCGGCCCATCGTGACCCCGAAGTCGGCGGTGTGTTTCGGCAGCTTCGCGATCGTCGCGACGTCGAACAGGCCGCCGACGCCGAACACCGTGTTGATCACGACGCGCATGATGTCGCCGACGCCGTCCGCGATCCGCAACTGCACGATGTTGTTCGCCGCAACGTAAACGTCGCCGATGTTCGAGAAGAAGTTCGTCACGCTGTCGCGCACCGGCTGCGGCACGACCTTCTGGTAACCCTGCGCGACCGGCTTCAGCGCGTACGTGTCGACCGTGTCGTTGAACTTGTACATCGTCCGGTTGAAGCCTTCGAGCGGATCGCCCTTGGTCGGCGTCTGCACGGTCGCGCAACCGCTCAACGCGGCGACTGCCGCCACCGCGAGCGCGGCGTGCCTGATGCGGATCGTCTGCATGGTCATTCCCCTCTTGTATTCTCTCGTGTGGTTATTGCGCTGCCGAACCGGGCGCGGCGGACACGGCGGACGCCGGCACCGCCACCGGTGCGGGTGCGGCCGGCGCGCCGGCCGCCGGCTTCGCGCCGCCCGCATCGGCGGCCTTGCTGTACAGGAACTGGCCGATCAGGTTCTCGAGCACGATCGCCGACTGCGTCATCGTGATCGTGTCGCCTGCCTTCAGCATTTCGGTGTCGCCGCCCGGATCGAGACCGATATATTGCTCGCCGAGCAGGCCCGACGTCAGGATCTTCGCCGACGAATCCTTCGGGAACTGATACTGGCCGTCGACATCGATCGTCACGAGCGCCTGGTAGGTGTTCGTGTCGAAGCCGATCGACTTCACGCGGCCGACCACGACGCCGGCACTCTTCACGGCCGCGCGCGGCTTCAGCCCGCCGATATTGTCGAATTTCATCCTCACCGCATAGGTCGGCTGAAACGACAGCGAGCTCATGTTGCCGACCTTCAGCGCCAGGAACAGCACCGCAAGGAAGCCCACCACCACGAACAGGCCGACCCAGAAGTCGAGAGCAGTCTTTTTCATCGTCATCCCAAAATATGGCTTGGCTGAGGCCTAGCTGAACATCAGCGCGGTCAGCAGGAAATCGAGGCCGAGTACGGCGAGCGACGCGAACACGACCGTCTTGGTGGTCGCGCGCGACACGCCTTCGGGCGTGGGCTTCGCTTCATACCCCTGGTACAGCGCAATGAAGGTCACGGCGAACCCGAACACGATGCTCTTCAGCACGCCGTTGCCGACGTCGGCCCAAACCTCGACCCCGCCCTGCATCTGCGACCAGAACGCGCCCGGATCGACGCCGATCAGCAGGACGCCGACGACGTAGCCGCCGAGCACGCCCACCGCGTTGAAGATCGCGGCCAGGAGCGGCATCGCGATGATGCCCGCCCACATGCGCGGCGCGATCACCGTCTTGATCGGGTCGACCGCCATCATCTCGAGCGCGGTGAGCTGCTCGCCGGCCTTCATCAGGCCGATCTCGGCCGTGAGCGACGTGCCCGCGCGGCCCGCGAACAGCAGCGCGGTGACGACGGGCCCAAGCTCGCGCACGAGCGACAGCGCGACCAGGAGGCCGAGCGCCTGCTCGGACCCATAGCGGTTCAGCGTGTAATACCCCTGCAGGCCGAGCACGAAGCCGACGAACAGCCCCGACACGGCAATGATCACGAACGAATAGTTGCCGAGGAAGTGGATCTGCTTCGTGACGAGCCGCGGCCGGCGCAGCAGCGGGAAGAATTCCAGCACGAGGCGCACGAACAGGCGCGTGCCGTAGCCCGTGCGCTCGAGGCCGCCGATGACGTAACGTCCGATCGCGCTGATCATGCGCGCCCTCCGCCGAGCCCGAAATCCGCTGCAAGCGGCGGGCTCGTGTAATGAAATTTGAACGGGCCGTCCGGCGCGCCGTCGATGAACTGCCGCACGCTCGGGTCGGTCGACGCGCGCAGCTCGTCGGGCGTGCCCTGCGCGAGCACGCCGCCGTTGGCCAGGAAATACACGTAGTCGGCGATCGCGAACGATTCCGGCACGTCGTGCGTGACGAGGATCGACGTCGCGCCGAGCGCCTGGTTCAGCGTGCGGATCAGGTTCGCGGTGATGCCCAGCGAGATCGGATCGAGGCCCGCGAACGGTTCGTCGTACATGATGAGCTGCGGATCGAGCGCGATCGCGCGCGCCAGTGCGATGCGGCGCGCCATCCCGCCCGACACCTCGGACGGCATCAGGTCGCGCGCGCCGCGCAGGCCGACCGCGTTGAGCTTCATCAGCACGAGGTCGCGGATCAGGTCTTCGGGCAGGTCGGTGTGCTCGCGCAGCGCGAACGCGACGTTCTCGAACACCGACATGTCGGTGAACAACGCACCGAACTGGAACAGCATGCCCATCTTGCGGCGCAGCGCATACAGGCCGTCGCGCGTTTGCGCGCCGACATCGGCGCCGTCGAACAGCACCTGGCCGCGGCGCGCGCGCACGAGGCCGCCGATCAGGCGCAGCACGGTCGTCTTGCCGCAACCCGACCCGCCCATGACCGCGACGACCTGCCCGCGCCCGAAGCGCAGGTTCAGGTTGGACAGGACGAGGCGGTCGCCGTAGCCAAAGTCGACGTCGCGAAGTTCCAGCAGGGTCTCGGTAGGAGTGGGGCTCACGGAGCGGACAGTCCTTTTACGCAGAACGCCGAATTATAGGGCCTGCATTGGAATGATGTCGTGACGCCGTTCCGGGCCCTGCGGTCAATGATTGTCAAATTGTCCGGGAAAACATTGCTGCAATGCAATAAGCGCGGTCCGATAGTCGGCCGCGGCCGTGACAGCGCTGACCACCGCGACGCTGCCGACACCCGTCGCCAGCACGTCCGGCAGCGTATCGAGCCCCACCCCGCCGATCGCGACGAGCGGCGCCCGCGCGCCCGCAAAGCGCGCGTAGCGGGCGATCCGCGCGAGGCCCTGCGGCGGTGCGGCAACGGCCTTGGTCGCGGTCGCATACACGGGGCCGAGCGCGAGATAGCTCGGGCGCTCGTGCAGCGCCCGCAACATTTCGTAATAACCATGGCTCGACAGCCCGAGCCGCAGGCCCGCACGCGCGATCGCGGCCAGATCGGCCGTTTCGAGATCTTCCTGGCCCAGATGAACGCCGTATGCGCCTTCATCTGCAGCGATCTGCCAGTGATCGTTGATGAACACGCGCGCATCGGGATAACGACGCCCGGCCGCGACCGCACGCGCGATTTCCCGGCGCAACGCGTCCGGCGCCGCGCCTTTCACGCGCAGTTGCACGGTCCGCACGCCGCAATCGAGCACGCGTTCGACCCATTCCGCGTCCGGCACGACCGGATACAGGCCGAGCTGCGCCGGGCACGGCGCGAACGCGGGCTCGGGCGCGGCCGGCAGCCCGGCGACGCGCGGGAACCGCGCGGCGTCGACCGGCCATGCGTCGACCGCACGCGTCTCGTCGCCGTCGCGCCACGCCAGCGCGAGCACCAGCGCGTCGACCGGCGCGAAGCCGCAATCGAGAAATGCGGCGAGCGCCGCGATCCAGTCGTCCGCGAGCGGATGCGCGGCGTCGAGCGCGTAGCGCGCGCCCGCCGCATGCAGCACCGCGCCCTGCTCGTCGAATTCGATCGCGACCGCGTCCGGCGACGCCGGTCGCGACGCGGCCGACGCGCGCGCCTGCGCGGTGCGGTCGCCGGCCGACACGATCAGCACGTCGCCGTCGGCCGGCACGTCGGGCGCCGCCACGCAAAGCCGCCACGGCGCCGCCGTGCCCGGCCAGTCGCCGAGCCGTGCGCGAATCCGCTCGGCCGCTTCGGCCAGTTCATCGGCCGGCGGCCAGAATGTGTCGGCGAAGCGCGCGCTCATGCGCCGCCCCCGTCCTGGTGCCAGAACGGCATCCCGACGACCGGCGTGCTCGCGTGCGCGGTCTCGCGCGCGTCCATCGGCCCGGCGAGATACGCGGCGCGGCCGGCCTCGACGCCCTGCGCAAAGGCGCGCGCCATGATCTCGGGGTGCGTGGCCT
Organism: Burkholderia sp. MS455; assembly: GCF_016899445.1. Classification (NCBI taxonomy): domain Bacteria; kingdom Pseudomonadati; phylum Pseudomonadota; class Betaproteobacteria; order Burkholderiales; family Burkholderiaceae; genus Burkholderia; species Burkholderia sp. MS455. The sequence continues at coordinate 394,403 of NZ_CP041779.1, read as the reverse complement.
GCGACACCGCCGTGTTCAGCAGCACGCCGTCGAAGCCCCACTCCATCACCTGGCACGCGTGCGACGGCACGCCGAGCCCCGCGTCGACGATCAGCGGCACGTCGGGCAGCCGCTCGCGCAGCACGCGCAAGCCGTACGGGTTCACGACGCCCTTGCCCGTGCCGATCGGCGCGCCCCACGGCATCAGCGCCTCGCAGCCGGCGTCGAGCAGGCGCCGGCCGATCACGAGATCCTCGGTGCAGTACGGAAGCACCTTGAAACCGTCCTTCACCAGTTGCGCGGCGGCCTCGATCAGCCCGACCGGGTCGGGCTGCAGCGTGTAGTCGTCGCCGATCAGCTCGAGCTTGATCCAGTCGGTGCCGAACACCTCACGCGCCATGTGCGCGGTCGTCACGGCCTCGGCGACGGTCTGGCAGCCGGCCGTGTTCGGCAGCAGCGGCACCGCGTGGCGCTTGAGCAGGTCGAAGAAGCCGGCTTCGGCCGTGCCGCCCGTCATCTGGCGGCGCAGCGCGACCGTCACCATCCCCGGCCGCGACGCGGCGATCGAATCGGACAGCGACTGCAGCGACGGATAGCGCGACGTGCCGAGCAGCACGCGGCTCGCGAAGGTTTCGCCATACAGCGTCAGCGCGTCGGCGGATGTGAGGGACGTCATGTCGTTTTCCTGGAAGTGCGGGGACGAACCGGCGGCGCTCAGCCGCCCGCGACGGGGTGCACGACGTCGAGCTTGTCGCCCGCCGCGAGCGCGCGCGCCGCATGCTGCGTGCGCGCGACGAAGTTGCCGTTCAGCGCGACCGCGTACGGCGGACGCGCGCCGTACGCGGCGAGCGCGTCGGCCACCGTCGCGCCGTCGGGCAGCGTCAGGGTCTGTTGGTTGATCTGGATATCCATGATGCTTCGTCGGATTCGGTCGGCGGCGCGCGTCAGGCCGGCTGGCGCGCGTCGTTGCGGTGGTGAAGGAGCGTCGGCCAGCGGGCGGCGGCGCGCCACGCGGCGAACGCGTCGGCATCGCCGAACGCGCCGCCGAGCGCGGCTTCGGCGAACGCCGCCGCCGCGTGCGCGACTTCCGGCGCGATCATGAAGCCGTGCCGGTACAGGCCGTTGACGGCGAGCGTCGACGCGCCGTCCCAGATCACCGCCGGGCGATGATCGGGCAGCGTCGGCCGGCACTGCGCATTGAGTTCGAGGATGCGCGCCTCGCCGAACGCCGGATGCACGGAGAACGCCGCGCTCAGCAGTTCGAGCGCGGAGCGCACGCTGACGGGCGACATGTCCTCGCCCTCCACCTCGGTCGCGCCGATTACGTAGAGATCGTCCTGCTTCGGCGCGATATACAGCGGATAGCGCGGATGCAGCAGCCGCACGGGCCGGGTGAGCCCGATGCCGGGCGCATGCACGCGCGCGACTTCGCCGCGGATGCCGCGCAGCGCGGGCAGCGCGGATTTCGCGCCGAGCCCGCGGCAATCGATCGTGAAATGCGCGGCGGGAAGGTTCGCATCGTCGATCGTGACGTGCCAGTGCAAGTCGACGCCGCGTTCGGCGAGGCCCGCCGCGAGCGCGCGCAGCGCCTGGCGGTTGTCGAGCTGGCCTTCGCGCGGCAGCAGCAGGCCGCGCGCGAAGCGGCCCGCGAGCGCGGGTTCGGCCGCATCGACCTGCGCACCCGCGAGCGTGACGAAGCCGCCGTCGAACAGGTCGGCCGGCGCGTTCGCGCGCACGCGCCGCTCGAACAGCGGCGCCTCCGCGCGGTCCGCGTGATGCCAGACGACGAGCGTCCCGCGATGCTGGAAGAATACGGGTTCGGGCAGCTCGGCGAGCCACTGGGGCCAGCGCGCGAGCGACGCGACGCCGAGCTCGGTGATCAGCAGTTCCGCGCTCGCCGCTTCCGCGAGCGGCGCGAGCATCGCGGCCGCGATCCACGCGGCCGACTGCTCGCCGTCCGGGCCGCCGCGCTCGTAGAGCGCGACGCGATGCCCGTCGCCCGCGAGCCGCCATGCAATCAGGCGGCCGACGAGGCCGCCGCCGAGCACCGCGAAGTCGGGCCGTGCGGGCCGTGAATCCTGGACGTTCATCGCGCACGCTCCTCGCGAACCGCGCGGGCGCGCACGACGAACGTCGACGCGCACGCGCCGTCCCGTGCGAACGCACGCGACATCGGGCCGGGAGCCATGCAAAAGACTGAAGATTGTGCGGTCATCATTCCTTCCGTAACGCGCATACGCGTACCCAAAAGGACGAAACCGGCAGCAAAGGCCGGCCGGGCGGGACTCGGGCGCTGACCATGTGGGATGGCAGCCAGCGCGGCCCGGCGGGATCAGAAACTTCCCTCGCCGGTATTACCCGGATCGGGTGCGAAGGGTCTTTCTCAGCCTCGCCGCACCGCGCTGAACTTCCGCCGGCCGCATGCAAAGCACCCCTGTTTCGTCGTCGGCCATTAGACCATAAAAGCGGAAAGCGCCGCAAACTGTCCCCCTGCGGCAAATTCGCCGGCGCGCTGCGCCGCTCTGGCACAATGCCCGCAGGCCGGCCGCACGAGCGGCCGGTTGCCGCGTCACCGCCGGCCCTTAAGCGCCGTTTAAGACGCGCGGGCGACCATCCGCAACGCCCGCCGTCAGTCGGCGCCTCGCCCCGGCATGCCGTATCGCGGCGCGCGCCCGGCCTCGCCCGGCCCGCGCGCCGGCTACTCATCAGGAAGCACATGACCCAATCGATCGACCCCGTCCGCTCCGCCGCCTCCGACGCGCCGCAGGACGAGCGCCCGGTATCCGCATGGAGCCTCATCAAGCCCTACTGGGTATCGTCCGAATGGAAAGTCGCGTGGGGGCTGCTGGTCACGATCATCGCGATCAACCTCTGCGTGGTGTGGATCAACGTCCAGCTGAACAAGTGGAACGCGCAGTTCTACAACGCGCTGCAGTCGAAGAACGTGCACGACTTCCCGAACCTGCTGATGCAGTTCTCCGCGCTCGCGTTCGCGTTCATCATCCTCGCGGTGTACGGCCGCTACCTGCGGCAGATGCTCGGCTTCCGCTGGCGCCAGTGGCTCACCGACCGTTTTCTCGGCCAGTGGCTCGGCGATCGCGCGTTCTACCGGATCGAACGCGACCGCCTCGCGGACAACCCCGACCAGCGGATCACCGACGACCTCCAGTCGTTCTCGACCACGACGCTCGCGCTGTCGCTCGACCTGCTGTCGACGGTCGTCACGCTCGTGTCGTTCATCACGATCCTGTGGTCGCTCGCCGGTGCGCTGACGTTCACGCTCGGCGCCACGCCGATCTCGATTCCCGGCTACATGGTGTGGGCGGCCGCGCTGTACGCGGTGGTCGGCTCGCTGATCATCCAGAAGGTCGGTCATCCGCTCGTGTCGATCAACTACCAGCAGCAGCGCGTCGAGGCCGATTTCCGCTTCGGGCTGATCCGCGTGCGCGAGAACGCCGAGCAGATCGCGTTCTACGACGGCGAGAAAACCGAGACCGGCAACGCGCAAAACCTCTTCATGCGCATCCGCGACAACTGGTGGCGCGTGATGAAGTACACGAAGCGGCTCACGTTCGTGCTGAGCTTCTACGGGCAGATCGCGATCATCTTCCCGCTCGTCGTCGCCGCGCCGCGGTACTTCGCGGGCGCGTTCTCGTTCGGCGTGCTGATGCAGATCTCGTCCGCGTTCGGCACCGTCAGCGATTCGTTCTCGTGGTTCATCAACAGCTACTCGACCCTCGTCGAATGGCGCGCCACCGTCAACCGTCTGCGCGAATTCAAGCGCGTGATGGGCACGTCGCACCTGAAGGAAAGCCTGTCGCCCGCGACCGAGCACGGCGGCATCAACCTGCACTACGTCGACGCGGCGAAGCTGTCGACGTCGTCGCTCAAGCTCGCGCTGCCGAACGGCAACGCGCTCGCGGAGATCGGCAACGTGACGATCGAGCCGGGTTCGCGCTGGCTCGTGATCGGTAAATCGGGTTCCGGCAAGAGCACGTTCATGCGCGCGCTCGCGGGCCTCTGGCCGTTCGGCGACGGCGCGATCGACGCGCCGGTCGGCGCGCGGATGATGTTCGTGCCGCAGACGAGCTATTTGCCGATCGGCACGCTGAAGGCCGCGCTCACCTATCCGGCGACGCCCGACACGTTCAGCGACGACGCGTGCCGCGACGCGCTGCGCGCATGCCGCCTCGAGGATTACGTCGAGCGCCTCGACGAAACCGCGCACTGGACGCGCGTGCTGTCGCCGGGCGAGCAGCAGCGCCTTGCCGGCGCACGCGTGCTGCTGCACAAGCCCGACTTCCTGTTCCTCGACGAAGCGACCAGCGCGCTCGACACCGACAACGAGGCACGCCTGTACCACCTGTTCGCCGAACGGCTGCCGAAGGCCGCGATCGTCAGCATCGCGCATCGCGAGTCGCTGGCCGCGTTCCACGTCGGCACGATCAACGTCGAGCGCGTGAACGCCGGCGACAAGGTGGCTGCGTGAGCGCACGCGCCGCGCGCATCGTGCTGATCACCGGCGCAGGCTCGGGGATCGGCGCGGCGCTCGCGCGACGGCTCGCGGCGCCCGGCATCGCGCTGGCACTGCACGCGCGCGGCGCGGACGATGCGGCGCGGGCCCGGCTCGCCGAAGTCGCGCGCGCCTGCACGGCGGCCGGCGCGCAATGCATCACGCTCACCGGCGATCTCGCCGCGCCGGGCGTCGCCGCCACGCTCGTCGACGCAACCGCCACGCGCTTCGGCGGGCTCGACCAGCTCGTCGCGAACGCCGGCTTCGCCGCGCGGCAGGCCTTTTCCGATCTTTCCGCGGACACGCTCGCGTCCGCCTTCGCGGCGATGCCCGGCGCGTTCTCCGCGCTCGCGGGCCGCGCGCGGCCGCTGCTCGAAGCGTCGGCCGCGCCGCGGATCGTCGCGCTCAGTTCGTTCGTCGCGCACCGCTACCGTGCCGATGCGCCGTTCGCGGCCACCGCCGCCGCGAAAGCCGCGCTTGAATCGCTGGTGCGCACCGCGGCCGCCGAATTCGCCGCGCGCGGCATCACCGTCAACGCGGTCGCGCCCGGCTTCACACGCAAGGACCACGGGCCGAGCGCCGGCAACGCCGCCACGTGGGCGCAGGCCGAACAGGCGACACCGCTCGGCCGGATCGCCGAACCCGACGACGTCGCCGCATTGATCGCGTTCCTGCTGTCGGACGCGGCGCGGCAGATCACCGGCCAGGTCATCCACGTCGACGGCGGCCTGACGCTCTGAAGCGGCATCGCCCCCTCCTTCCCGCATACCCGCTTTCCCGCACGAACCTGCATCGGCCTTTTTGGCCGGCCGCATCGCGACCGTAAAATAACCGTCACGCGGCAGCGCGATACGAGACGAGAGAGGGCGGCAAGCATGCAGGCATTCCAGTGGTTCAACGAATTGTCGTCGCGCGAGCGCAAGACGCTGTACGCCGGATTCGGCGGCTACGCGGTCGATGCGTTCGACTTCATGATCTACTCGTTCCTGATCCCGACGCTGATCGCCACGTGGGGAATGACGAAGAGCGAGGCCGGGATGATCGCGACGAGTTCGCTGATCTCGTCGGCAGTCGGCGGCTGGGCCGCCGGCATCCTCGCCGACCGCTACGGCCGCGTGCGCGTGCTGCAGTGGACGATCGCGACGTTCGCGCTGTTCACGTGCCTGTCCGGTTTCACGCATTCGTTCTGGCAGCTGCTCGCGACGCGCACGCTGCAGGGCTTCGGTTTCGGCGGCGAATGGTCGGTCGTGACGATCATGATGGCCGAGACGATCCGCTCGCCCGAGCATCGCGCGAAGGCCGTCGGCACCGTGCAAAGCAGCTGGTCGTTCGGCTGGGCCGCGGCCGCGATCCTGTACTGGGCGTTCTTCGCGCTGCTGCCCGAGCAGGTCGCGTGGCGCGCGTGCTTCTGGATCGGCATCGTGCCCGCGCTGTGGATCCTGTACATCCGCCGCAACGTCAGCGATCCCGACATCTATACGGCCACGCGCCGCGCGCGCGACGAAGGCCGCGTGTCGGGCCACTTCCTCGAGATCTTCTCGCCGCCGCACCTGCGCGCGACGCTGTTCGGCAGCGCGCTGTGCACCGGGATGCTCGGCGGCTACTACGCAATCACGACGTGGCTGCCCACCTACCTGAAAACCGTCCGCCACCTGTCCGTGTTCAACACGAGCGGTTATCTCGTCGTGCTGATCGTCGGCTCGTTCGTCGGCTACGTGGTCGGCGCGATCCTGTCCGACCGGCTCGGCCGCCGCGCGTCGTTCATCCTGTTCGCGATCGGCTCGTTCTCGCTCGGCATGGCGTACACGATGCTGCCGATCACCGATACCGCGATGCTGCTGCTCGGCTTCCCGCTCGGCATCGTCGTGCAGGGGATCTTCGCGGGCGTCGGCGCGTATCTGTCGGAGCTGTATCCGGGCGCGATCCGCGGCTCGGGCCAGGGCTTCTGCTACAACCTCGGCCGCGGGCTCGGCTCGTTCTTCCCGATTCTCGTCGGCTCGCTGTCGCAATCGATGTCGCTCGTGAAGGCGATCGGCCTCGTCGCGGGCGGCGGCTACCTGCTCGTGATCGTCGCCGCGCTCGTGCTGCCGGAAACGCGCGGCAAGTCGCTCGTCGACGATCCGGCCGTCGCGTCGTGAACGCCCTCTTCGTTCCGGAAACCGCATGCACGTGATCGTTCTCGGCGCCGGCGTGGTCGGCGTCACCACCGCGTGGCACCTGCGCGAAGCAGGCTGCGACGTCACCGTGATCGAACGCGAGGCCGACGTCGCGCAGGCGACGAGCCTCGGCAACGCGGGCGTGATCGCGCCCGGCTACGTGACGCCGTGGGCCGCGCCCGGGATGCCCGGCAAGATCCTCAAGTACCTGTTCAAGCCCGCGTCGCCGCTGATCTTCCGGCCGACGCTCGACACGGCGCAGTGGCGCTGGATCGCGCGCTGGCTGCGCGAATGCGAGTTCGAGCGGTTCCGCGTGAACAAGCAGCGCATGCAGCGCATCGCGTATTACAGCCGCGCGTGCCTGCATGCGTTTCGCGACCGTTATCCGTTCGACTACGGCGCGAGCCGCGGCTACCTGCAACTGTTGCGCGGCGCATTCGACGTCGAGATGGTGCAGCCCGCGCTGAAGGTGCTGCGCGATGCCGGCATCGCGTTTCGCGAACTCGACGCGGCCGGCTGCACGGCGATCGAGCCGGGCCTGCGCTGGGCGCGGCAGGCGCCCGTCGGCGGCATCTACCTGCCCGACGACGAAGCCGGCGACTGCGCACGCTTCACGCGCGAATTGCGTGCGCTGTGCGAGTCGAACGGCGTGACGTTCCGCTTTCGCACCGCGACCCGCGCGCTCGACGTCGCGGGCGGCAAGGTGCGCGGCGTGCGGATCGATTCACCGGACGAAAGCGCCGCCGCACGAAGTGACGCCCCGCTCGCCGCCGACGCGATCGTCGTCGCGCTCGGCGTCGACAGCGCCGGCCTGCTGCGGCCGCACGGCATCGACGTGCCACTGTATCCGGTGAAAGGCTACTCGGCGACGCTCGCGGTCGTCGACGATGCAAAGGCGCCGCGCGCCGCGCTGATGGACGAATCGCTGAAGACGGCGATCACGCGCTTCGGCCCGACGCTGCGCGTCGCGGGCACCGCGGAGCTCGGCAACCGGCACGCGGCGCTGCGGCAGCAGGCGCTCGATACGCTGATGAAGGTGCTCGACGACTGGTTCCCGCACGCGGCCGATCGCGCGTCGGCGCGCTTCTGGGTCGGCCGCCGGCCGATGACGCCCGACGGGCCGCCGCTGCTCGGCGCGAGCGGGATCGACGGGCTCTGGCTCAACGTCGGCCACGGCTCGACGGGCTGGGCGATGTCGATGGGTTCGGGCAAGGTGGTGGCGGATCTCGTTACCGGACGCGAGCCGGAGATCGACCTGTCGGGCCTGACGCTCGCGCGCTACGGACGGTAGACCCGGCGCCGGTCGACACCGTCGATGCGATGCGGTGTGACACGACGCGATGGCCTGATCCGCACAACGCGCGGCCATCGCATTGCATCTCGAGCGCCGCTCACCGCACCGCCCGGCCGTCCGCCCATGCGATCGGCGCCGATACGATCGGCCGATGCGACACGCCCTCGTGCGACAACCTGCTTTCGAACAGCGTCAGCGCTTCGATGCGCAGCACGACCGGCCGCCCGGGCGCGCCGCCGTGCGCGGGCTGTCCGACCGCGTCGCGCGGCAGCCGCGCGAGCGTCACGTGCGGCCGGAACGGCCGCCGGTCGACCGGCACGCCGAGTTCAGCCAGCAGCGCCATCAGCCCGGCATTCAGCGCGACGCAGGCCGGATCGGCCTCGAGTTCCGCGACGATCAGCCTCGCGCGCGGCAGGCTCGGCCACCACGCGATCCGCTCGGCCGGCAGCAGCGGCAGAGCATGCGCGGCTGCGAGCGCGGGCAGGTGCGCGGCCAGCGCGTCGCACCGTTCCCGTTCGATCGCGCCGATGAACGCGAGCGTCAGGTGCAGTTGCGCGGGCAGCGTGCGCCGTGCACCGCGGGCGACCGGCAACGCATGCAGCGCATCGCGCGAGGCCGCATCGGGCATCAGCGCGACGAACGCACGGAGCCGGTCGCCGGTCATGACTCGCTCACCGCGGCACGCGGCGCGCTCGCCGCTTCGGCGGAAACCGGACGCTGCGGCAGCGGGCCGTGCTCGCCCCACACGTCGGCCGGCAGCACGCGCGCGAGTTCCGGGATCGTGTTGCGCGTGAACACCGGATCGGCGATGCCTGCCGCGCGCTGGCGGCGATAGTCGGCCCACGCGGCGTGCGCATACTTGCCGAGCGCGAGGATCGCGATCAGGTTGATGATCGCCATCAGCCCCATGCTCGTATCGGCCATCGCCCACACGAGCGGCAGTTGCCCGACGCTGCCGAACATCACCATCCCGAGCACCGCGACGCGGAACAGCGGCAGCACGCCGCGCCGCTTCGTGATGAATTCGACGTTGCCTTCCGCATACGCGTAGTTGCCGATCACCGACGAGAACGCGAGGAAGAAGATCGCGACGGCCATGTAGATGCCGCCCCAGTCGCCGACGTGGCTCGAGATCGCGCGCTGCGTGAGCGCCGCGCCCTCCATGCCGGTGCCGAGCTCGTACTGGCCCGACAGCAGGATCACGAACGCGGTCGCGCTGCAGATCACGATCGTGTCGACGAACACGCCGAGCATCTGGATCAGCCCCTGCGTGACGGGGTGCCGCGTGCTCGCGGTCGCGGCCGCGTTCGGCGCGCTGCCCATCCCTGCTTCGTTCGAGAACAGCCCGCGCTTCACGCCGATCGCGATCGCCTGGCTGACCGCATAGCCCGTCAGGCCACCCGCCGCCTGCTCGAAGCCGAACGCGCTCTTCACGATCAGTGCGATCACGCCCGGCACCAATGCGATGTGCGTGGCGACCGCGTAGACCGCGAGCGCGAGATAGCCGATCGCCATCAGCGGCACGATCACCTGCGCGACCTTCGCGATGCGACGGATGCCGCCGAAGATGATCGGCGCGCTCAGCAGCACGAGACCGAGACCGACCGTCTCGCGGCTCCAGCCGAACGACGTATGGAACGCGTCGGCGATCGCGTTGGCCTGCACCGCGTTGAACACGAAGCCGAACGCGAGGATCAGCGACAGCGAGAACAGCACGCCGAAGCCGCGCGAACGCAGGCCGGTCTGGATGTAGTACGCGGGGCCGCCGCGATAGCTGCCGTCCGGGTGCGACACCTTGAAGATCTGCGCGAGCGTCGCCTCGACAAACGCGGACGACATCCCGACCAGCGCCGTCATCCACATCCAGAAGATCGCGCCCGGCCCGCCGACCGTCAGTGCGACCGCGACGCCGGCGATGTTGCCGGTGCCGACGCGGCTCGCGAGCCCGGTCGCGAACGCCTGGAACGACGAGATGCTGCCCGGCTCGCCCTTGCTGCCGACCAGTTTCATGCTGAGGAACAGCGCCTTCAACTGGATCATCCGGAACCGCAACGTGAACCACGCACCGGCGCCGAGCAGCAGCGCAATCAGCACGTAGTTCCACAACACGCCGTTGACGGCGTCGATCAGCCCATGCAGGAGTGCTTCCATCCAGAGTCCTTGTAAATAGGGTCGGTCACATGCGACCACCGCGAATGCGGCCCGAGGGGCGACATGATATGACAGTTTCCAAGGATTATTACAAAACGAAAGGAAAGAAGATGATGGAAAATCGGCGACGGATGTGATCAGATTAGGCGACGCTTCGCGAAAATGGCGAGCGCAGCGCAGCGACGCGGCCGGATCGAACGGCGTCGGGGGAACGCGCGGTACCGGCTGACCGATGGGCATCGGCGCGCGCCAGCGACAAAAAAACCGGGCGCCCTTTCGGACGCCCGGTTTTCATCGAAACCCGCTCGCGGTATTCAGCTCAGCGCGGCAGTTCCGAATGCCCCATCAGGTACGCATCGACCGAGCGCGCGCACTGGCGGCCTTCGCGAATCGCCCACACCACCAGCGACTGGCCGCGACGCATGTCGCCTGCCGCGAACACCTTGTCGACCGACGTGTAGTACGAACGATCGCCTTCGGTCGCCGCACGTGCATTGCCGCGCGCGTCCTTCGCGACGCCGAACGCGTCGAGCACGGGCGCCGCCGGCTGCGTGAAGCCCATCGCGAGCAGCACGAGATCGGCCTTCATCTCGAACTCGGAGCCCGGCACTTCCTGCATCTTGCCGTCCTTCCACTCGACGCGCACCGCGATCAGCTTCTCGACCTTGCCGTTCTTGCCTTCGAGACGCTTCGTCGCGACCGCCCAGTCGCGCTCGCAGCCTTCCTCGTGCGACGACGACGTGCGCAGCTTGATCGGCCAGTACGGCCACACGAGCGGCTTGTTTTCCTCTTCCGGCGGCTGCGGCAGCAGCTCGAACTGCGTGACCTGCTTCGCGCCGTGACGGTTCGACGTGCCGACGCAGTCCGAACCCGTATCGCCGCCGCCGATCACGATCACGTGCTTGCCCTTCGCGAGCAGCTGGTCGACGAGCTTGTCGCCCGCGTTCACGCGGTTCTGCTGCGGCAGGAAGTCCATCGCGAAATGAACACCCGCGAGTTCGCGGCCCGGCACCGGCAGATCGCGCGGCGTTTCCGAACCGCCGGCGATCACGACCGCATCGAATTCTTCCTTCAGCGTGTCCGGCGAAATGGTTTCCTTCGCGAGACTGCCGATCGACTCGGGCAGCGGATCCTTGCCGATGAACACGCTGGTGCGGAACGTCACGCCTTCCGCTTCCATCTGGCGCATGCGGCGATCGATCAGCCACTTCTCCAGCTTGAAGTCGGGAATCCCGTAGCGCAGCAGGCCGCCGACACGATCGTTCTTCTCGAACACCGTCACGTCGTGGCCCGCGCGCGCGAGCTGCTGCGCGGCGGCGAGGCCCGCAGGGCCCGAGCCGACGACGGCAACCTTCTTGCCCGTCTTGTGCGCGGCCGGCTCAGGCTTCACCCAGCCTTCCGCCCAGGCCTTGTCGATGATCGCGTGCTCGATCGACTTGATGCCGACCGGGTCTTCGTTGATCCCGAGCGTACACGCGGCCTCGCACGGCGCCGGGCAGATGCGGCCCGTGAATTCCGGGAAGTTGTTGGTCGAGTGCAGGACTTCGATCGCCTGCTGCCAGTCCTGGCGGTAAACGAGATCGTTGAAGTCCGGGATGATGTTGTTGACCGGGCAGCCGTTGTTGCAGAACGGGATGCCGCAATCCATGCAGCGCGCGCCCTGGACCTTCGCGTCCGCGTCGGTCAGTGCCGCGACGAATTCCTTGTAGTGCTTCACGCGCGTGAGCGGTGCTTCGTACGCCTCGTGGCGGCGTTCGAACTCCAGAAAACCGGTTGCCTTGCCCATAAGGTGCTCTTCTGTTCGGTGTATCGGGTGGGGGAGCCGCGCGCGGCAATCATGCGCGCGCGGCATTCGCTATGTCGTTCGTCGCTCAGGCGGCCAGCACTTCCTTCGCCGCCTTCTTCGCACCGATCTCGCCCAGCGCGCGCTTGTATTCGTGCGGGAACACCTTCACGAACTGGCGGCGCGCCGCGTCCCAGTTTTCCAGCAGCGACTTCGCGCGCGGCGAACCCGTGAACTGGAAATGACGCTCGACGAGCCCCTTGAGCAGCGCTTCGTCCGTCGTGCCTGCGTGCCAGAGTGCGCGATCGACCGTGCGCTCCTGCTCGGCCTGCTGCAGCACCGGCTCGAGCGCGACCATCGACTTGTTGCACTTCGCCGCGAACATGCCGTCCGGATCGTAGATGTACGCGAGGCCGCCCGACATGCCGGCCGCGAAATTGCGCCCCGTCTCGCCGAGCACGACGACCGTGCCGCCCGTCATGTATTCGCAGCCGTGGTCGCCCGTGCCTTCGACGACCGCCGTCGCGCCCGAGTTGCGCACGCAGAAGCGCTCGCCCGCGACGCCGCGGAAGAACGCTTCGCCTTCGATCGCACCGTACATCACCGTGTTGCCGCAGATGATGTTTTCCTCGGACTTGCCGCGGAAGTCGTTGGTCGGGCGAATAATGATCCGGCCGCCCGACAGGCCCTTGCCGACGTAGTCGTTGCCGTCGCCGACGAGGTCGAGCGTCACGCCCTTCGCGAGGAACGCGCCGAAGCTCTGGCCGGCCGTGCCCTTCAGCTGGATGTGCACCGCGTCGTCGGCCAGGCCGTCATGGCCGTGCTTCTTCGCGATCACGCCCGACAGCATCGCGCCGACCGTACGGTTCACGTTGCGCACCGGCTGGATGAACGACACATGCTCGCCGTTCTCGATCGCGGCTTTCGCCTTCTCGATCAGCACGTGGTCGAGCGCACGCTCGAGGCCGTGATCCTGCACGTCGACGTGACGCGGCGCGACGTCCTCGCATTCTTCCGGCTGGTAGAACACGCGCGAGAAGTCGAGGCCCTTCGCCTTCCAGTGCTCGACGCCCTTGCGCGTATCGAGCAGGTCGGCGCGGCCGATCAGGTCGTCGAACTTCGCGATGCCGAGCTGCGCCATGATCTCGCGCACTTCCTCGGCGACGAAGAAGAAGTAGTTCACGACGTGCTCGGGCTGACCCTTGAACTTCGCACGCAGCACCGGATCCTGCGTCGCGACGCCGACCGGGCACGTGTTCAGGTGGCACTTGCGCATCATGATGCAGCCTTCGACGACGAGCGGTGCCGTCGCGAAGCCGAATTCGTCCGCGCCGAGCAGCGCGCCGATCACGACGTCGCGGCCCGTCTTCATCTGGCCGTCGGCCTGCACGCGGATGCGGCCGCGCAGGCGGTTCAGCACCAGCGTCTGCTGCGTTTCGGCGAGGCCGAGTTCCCACGGCGTGCCCGCGTGCTTGACCGACGACAGCGGCGATGCGCCCGTGCCGCCGTCATGGCCGGCGATCACGACGTGATCGGCCTTCGCCTTCGCGACACCGGCCGCGACCGTGCCGACGCCCACTTCCGATACGAGCTTCACCGAGATGCTCGAGCTCGGGTTCACGTTCTTCAGGTCGTGGATCAGCTGCGCCAGATCCTCGATCGAGTAGATGTCGTGGTGCGGCGGCGGCGAGATCAGGCCGACGCCCGGCACCGAGTAGCGCAGCTTGCCGATGTATTCGGACACCTTGTGGCCCGGCAGCTGGCCGCCTTCGCCCGGCTTCGCGCCCTGCGCCATCTTGATCTGGATCTGGTCGGCCGACGCGAGGTACTCGGCGGTGACACCGAAGCGGCCCGACGCGACCTGCTTGATCTTCGAGCGCAGCGAATCGCCGTCCTTCAGCGGAATGTCGCTGACGATCTCGTCGCCGATCACCGACTTCAGCGTCTCGCCCGACTTGATCGGAATGCCGCGCAGCTCGTTGCGGTAGCGTTTTTCGTCCTCGCCGCCTTCGCCGGTGTTCGACTTGCCGCCGATCCGGTTCATCGCGATCGCGAGTGTCGCGTGCGCTTCGGTGCTGATCGAGCCGAGCGACATCGCGCCCGTCGCAAAGCGCTTGACGATGTCCTTCGCCGGTTCGACTTCGTCGATCGAAATCGCCTTCGCCGGCGACACCTTGAACTCGAACAGGCCGCGGAACGTCATGTGACGCTTGGTCTGGTCGTTGATCAGGTGCGCGTATTCCTTGTACGTCTGGTACGAGTTGCTGCGCGTCGCGTGCTGCAGCTTCGCGATCGAGTCCGGCGTCCACATGTGGTCTTCGCCGCGCACGCGGTACGCGTACTCGCCGCCCGCGTCGAGCATGTCGCGCAGGACCGGGCTGTCGCCGAACGCGTCGCGGTGCAGGCGGATCGCCTCTTCCGCGACTTCGAACAGGCCGATGCCGCCGACCTTCGACGCCGTGCCCTTGAAATACTTCTCGACGAGGTCGCTCGACAGGCCGAGCGCTTCGAAGATCTGCGCGCCCGTGTACGACATGTACGTCGAGATGCCCATCTTCGACATCACCTTCTGCAGGCCCTTGCCGACCGCCTTCGTGAAGTTGTAGACGGCCTTCTCCGGCGACAGGTCGCCCGACAGGCCCTCGGCCATCTTCGCGAGCGTTTCCATCGCGAGGTACGGGTGCACGGCTTCCGCGCCGTAGCCCGCGAGCAGCGCGAAGTGATGCGTTTCACGCGCGGAGCCCGTTTCGACGACGAGGCCCGTGCTCGTGCGCAGCCCTTGCTGCACGAGGTGCGTGTGGATCGCCGACGTGGCGAGCAGCGCCGGAATCGCGACGTGCTCGGCGTCCGTCTTGCGGTCCGACACGATCAGCATGTTGTAGCCCGACTTCACCGCGTCGACGGCTTCCGCGCACAGCGACGCGAGGCGCGCCTCGATGCCTTCCTTGCCCCAAGCGACCGGGTAGCAGATGTTCAGTTCGTACGCGCTGAACTTGCCGCCCGTGTACTGGTCGATCGCGCGGATCTTCGCGATGTCCTTGAAGTCGAGCACCGGCTGCGACACTTCGAGACGCATCGGCGGGTTGATGTTGTTCGTGTCGAGCAGGTTCGGCTTCGGGCCGATGAACGACACGAGCGACATGACCATGTTCTCGCGGATCGGATCGATCGGCGGGTTCGTGACCTGCGCGAACAGCTGCTTGAAGTAGTGATAGAGCGTCTTGTTCTTGTTCGACATCACCGCCAGCGGCGAGTCGTTGCCCATCGAACCGACCGCCTCTTCGCCCTGCTGCGCCATCGGCGCCATCAGGAACTTCAGGTCTTCCTGCGTATAGCCGAACGCCTGCTGGCGGTCGAGCAGCGCGGCGCCCTGCGTGCGGCCGGCCGCGACTTCCTCGGCCTTCGGCTCGATCTCGTCGAGCTTGATGCGCACGGCATCGATCCAGCTCTTGTACGGCTTCGCGTTCGCGAGGTTGTCCTTCAGTTCCTTGTCGTCGATGATGCGGCCGTGTTCCATGTCGATCAGGAACATCTTGCCCGGCTGCAGGCGCCACTTCTTGACGATCTTCGATTCGGGGATCGGCAGCGTGCCGGCTTCCGACGCCATGATGACGAGGTCGTCGTCCGTGACGATGTAGCGCGCCGGGCGCAGGCCGTTACGGTCGAGCGTCGCGCCGATCTGGCGGCCGTCGGTGAACGCGATCGCGGCCGGGCCGTCCCACGGC
This sequence comes from Burkholderia sp. MS455, assembly GCF_016899445.1. Classification (NCBI taxonomy): domain Bacteria; kingdom Pseudomonadati; phylum Pseudomonadota; class Betaproteobacteria; order Burkholderiales; family Burkholderiaceae; genus Burkholderia; species Burkholderia sp. MS455. The sequence continues at coordinate 378,802 of NZ_CP041779.1, read as the reverse complement.
TCCATCATCGCGGCGTGGTATTCGTAGAACGCGCGGCGGTTGTCGTCCATCAGCGTGTGCTGTTCCCACGCTTCCGGGATCATCATCATCACCGCGTGCACGAGCGGGTAGCCGGCCATCACCAGCAGCTCGAGGCAGTTGTCGAACGATGCGGTGTCCGACTGGCCCGGGTAGATCAGCGGCCACAGCTTCGGCAGGTCATCAGCGAGCACGTGCGACGCGATCGCGCCGGTACGCGCGTTCAGCCAGTTCACATTGCCCTTCACGGTGTTGATCTCGCCGTTGTGCGCGATCATCCGGTACGGGTGGGCCAGTTCCCACGCCGGGAACGTGTTGGTCGAGAAGCGCTGGTGCACGAGAGCGAGCGCCGACACGACGCGCGCGTCCTGCAGGTCGCGGTAATACACGCCGACCTGGCCCGCGAGCAGCAGCCCCTTGTAGACGACCGTGCGCGCCGACATCGACGGCACGAAGTATTCCTTGCCGTGCTTGAGCTTCAGCGCCTGGATGCGGTGGCTCGCCGTCTTGCGGATCACGTACAGCTTCCGCTCGAGCGCGTCCGTCACCATGATGTCCTTGCCGCGGCCGATGAAGATCTGGCGGATCAGCGGCTCGCTCGCCTTCACGGTCGGCGAAATCGGCATCGCATGGTCGACCGGCACGTCGCGCCAGCCGAGCACGACCTGGCCTTCGGCCTTCACCGTGCGCTCGAGCTCCTGCTCGCACGCGAGACGCGACGCGTTTTCCTTCGGCAGGAAGATCATCCCGACCCCGTATTCGCCGGCGGGCGGCAGCATCACGCCCTGCTTCGACATTTCTTCGCGATAGAACGCGTCCGGAATCTGGATCAGGATGCCCGCGCCGTCGCCCATCAGCGGATCGGCGCCGACCGCGCCGCGGTGATCGAGGTTCTCGAGGATCTTCAGACCCTGCTGGATGATCTCGTGGCTCTTCTTGCCCTTGATGTGAGCGACGAAGCCGACGCCACAGGCGTCGTGTTCGTTTTGCGGGTCGTACAGACCTTGTGCGGCGGGCACCGCGGCGAGCGGCTGCTGGTGGTCGTTCATGGGGACACCGTCGTAAAGGGGGCCTGGAGGGCCGTTGAACCGTTTTGTTGTTGCCGTCGATCCCGCTCCCGACGGGAGACGGCACGGCCGACAGTGGGTGGGCATGCTTCGCCCGGGCCACCGGAATTCGGAATATACGCGACGAATCAAAGGAATAGCAACAAAAACCGATTGATCGAACCCCAATTAAACGGATGCTTCGATCTGGTGCTGTTTTATTGGGGCCGTATAGTTTTGGTGCAAAAAGAAGCGGCGCCCGCAGCGCCGCTTCCCGGCTGCCGTTCCCGCGTTACTGCTGGATCGGCGGCGTGTTCTCACGCACCTTTCTGGGGCGTCCACGCGGCAGCGGCGACACGCGCCGGTTCGCGGTGCGCGCCGCCCACTCGCGGTAGTTCTCGCCGCCGAGCACCCAGCCCTTCAGCGTCGCCTGCTGCAACTGGTCGGCCTGCCGCTCGTCGAGCGGCTGCTCGCACAGCTCCTTGTACGCACGCTGGCGGTCGAACGGCGTGTTGCCGAGCGCCCAGTAGAGCGGATGGTCGGTGATCAGGCTGTCGACGGTGAGCCCGACGTGATGCCGGTAGCTCGACCAGCGATAGGCTTCGGGCGTCGCGACGAGTTGCGAGCGCACCGGGCTCATCTCGACCACGCGGCTCGCGAGCAGGAAATAGCGCTCGCCTTCGATCACGGTCGCGCGATAGCGGCCTTCCCACAGGGTGCCGCGCCGCGAATAGCGCCGGTTGAAATGCGCGACGTAGCGGCGACCGACGGCCTGCATCGCTTTCGGCAGGCTCGCCTCGTCGCTCGGCGTCACGAGGAGTTGCACCTGGCGCGGCAGCAGCACATAGGCATGCACCGACAGGTGATGATCGCGCGCGGCGGCCTTCAGGCAATCGATGAAGAGTTCGTAGTCCTGGTCGTCGACGAACGCGGGTTGCTGATCCAGGCCGCGCAGTATCACGTGCTGCGGCTGGTCGGGAACGTAGAGTCGTGCTAGCCGTGCCATGCTGAATGTCCGTTTGAACGCGTTAGGAAATACCCGGAGGTCCGAAAATGCACACCTGCGTAGAATGCCCGCCCTGTCGGTGCGCGGATACGTACGGTCGTACTAATCCTAGGGTGAAAACTCTAACTTACGAGCTTGTTTGGTTTTAAACGCAGTCGTCATAATGAGCACGCCTTTGATCGGAGGAGACACAATGAAACGAAAACTGGCCATTACGGGGGCCGCAGCGCTCGCATTCACGTTTGCGGGCGGTACGGCACATGCACAATCCGCAGGTGATTTCTACGTCAGTACCGGCTGGTTCCATCTGGCCCCGCAGGACAGCAGCGACCCGCTGTTCGTGTACGGCGTCGGCGGCACGCCCATCAACCAATCGATTCCCAACACGGGCGCCGGCATCAACGACGCCGACACGCTTGGACTCGCAACTGGCTACTTCGTCACCGACCACATCTCCACCGAGCTCGTCATGGGGATACCGCCGAAGTTCGACATTACAGGCAAGGGTCAGTTCGAAAAGTTCGGCGTACTCGGCCGTGCGTATCAGTGGAGCCCCGCCGTATTGCTTCGCTACCACTTCAACGACGCCAACGCGAAGTTCCGTCCGTATGTCGGCGTCGGCGCGACGTATATCTGGTTCACCGGCGCAAAGATCACGAACGGCACGTTCGAGAACGGCGTGCTCGGCGGCCCGACCAGCGCAACGACCAGCAACCAGTGGGCGCCCGTCTTCAACGCCGGCTTCACGTACAACTTCACGAAACACTGGTTCGCGGGCCTGTCGATCTCGTACATCCCGGTCAGCGTGACCGCAACCTTCACGACGGCCCGCCGGACGCCGGTCGGCACCCTGACCGAAACGTCGAAAGCGAAGATCTCGCTCAATCCGATCGTCACGTACCTGAACGTCGGCTACCGCTTCTAAGCGTAGTCGAATATTTGGGGAATGGTTAATCCTGCTGCAATTTGTAGCGGAATTTTCGTGACGTAACGTCTCCACAATGCAAAACGCCCCGGCGGGATTCCCGCCGGGGCGTCGTTTTTTTGCCTCAGGGTCTTCCCGCACCCACCGTCGCGCGGGACCGACCGCTACGCGATGTCATCCAGCGCATCGGGGGCGATCAGGTCGATCCGGTCCGTGCAGACCGCATCGACGCCCCAGCGCGCGAGTTCGCGCGCCCGTTCGAGGTCGTTCACCGTGTACACCAGGACGCGCAGCCCGGCCGCCTTGATCGCACGCACGAGCGGTTCGTCGAGCCGTTTGTGGTCTGCATGCAACGATACGCAGCCGAGCGCGCCGACGACCTGAGCATGCCAGTCGTCCGGCACGGCCTCGTAAAGCATTCCGCGCGGCAGCGCCGGCACGGTCGCGCGCGCCTGCTGCAACGCATCGAACGAGAACGACGACAGCAGCGGCGGCACTTCGGCATTACGCCAGTACGCGGCCGCATCGGCCGCCACGCGCTGCCCCGTCTCGCGCTCGCGCCCCGGGCACGGCTTGATCTCGACATTCGCGGCCAGGCCGTGCGCGATGCAGCGCGCCGCCGCCGCCTCGAGCGTCGGCATCCGCTCGCCCGCGAAGCGCGCGTCGAGCCACGCGCCCGCGTCGAGCGCGGCCAGCGCCGCATAACGCATGCCCGCCGCCGCCCCCTGGCCGTTCGAGGTCCGATCGACCGTGTCGTCGTGCAGCAGGAACGTTACGTCGTCAGCCGACAGCTTCGCGTCGAACTCGACCATCCGGTGACCGCGTCGCGCCCCCTCGTCGAGCGCGGCGAGCGTGTTCTCCGGCGCGAGCGTGCCGCCGCCGCGATGGGCGACGACGCGCGGATAAGGCCAGTCGGTACGGGAAATCATCGTCGGTTTCTCGGCAAATGCAGCAGGTTCAGCCGGCACGCTTGCCGGTTTCGGGATCGAAGAAATGCAGCCGGTGCGCGGGCAGCGCGGCCGCCAGCGCCGTGCCGCGCGCCGGACGGTCCGCGTGCGGCAGGCGCACCGCGACGTCGTGATTGCCCCAGCGGCCGTGCGCGAGATTGTCCGCGCCGAGCAGCTCGCACGAGTCGACGGGCAGCGTCGCCTGCGCGACGCCCGGCTGCGGCGTCATGTGTTCGGGGCGCACGCCGAGCACCCAGTCGCGCCCGGTGGCGATCGCGGCGCCGATACCGGGCGCGCCGGCGACCGGCAGCGCGGGGCCGCCGCCCGCGACCGTGAAGGTCGCGCCGTCGTCCGACAGCCGGCCGTGCATCAGGTTCATCGCGGGCGAACCGATGAAGCCCGCAACGAACACCGTCGCCGGCTTCTCGTACACGTCGACCGGTGCACCGATCTGCTCCGCGTAGCCGCGATTCATCACGATCACGCGCTGCGCGAGCGTCATCGCCTCGATCTGGTCGTGCGTCACGTAGACGCTCGTCGTCGCGAGCCGCGCATGCAGCCGCTGGATCTCGAGCCGCATCTGCACGCGCAGCTTCGCGTCGAGGTTCGACAACGGTTCATCGAACAGGAACACCGACGGCTCGCGCACGATCGCGCGCCCCATCGCGACGCGCTGCCGCTGGCCGCCCGACAGCTCGCGCGGCCGCCGCGCGAGCAGCGGCTCGAGCTCGAGGATCTTCGCGGCCGCGGCCACCCGCGAGTCGATCGCCGCACGCTCGATCCCGCGGATCTTCAGCCCGTAGCCCATGTTCTGCGCGACCGTCATGTGCGGGTACAGCGCATAGTTCTGGAACACCATCGCGATATCGCGATCCTTCGGCTCCAGCGCGTTGACGACGCGCTCGCCGATCGCGATCTCGCCATCCGTCACGCTCTCGAGCCCCGCGATCATCCGCAGCAACGTCGATTTGCCGCAGCCCGACGGGCCGACCAGCACGATGAATTCGCCGTCGGCGATCTCGACGTCGATGCCATGCAGCACATGCTGCTTGCCGTCGTAGGATTTCCTGACGCCCTTCAAGCTCAGCGCAGCCATACTTGGTCTTTCTCCCGGTTGCCGTCCGTCATTTATTTCTCGGAATCGACGAGGCCGCGCACGAACCAGCGCTGCATCGCCAGCACGACGACGAGCGGCGGCATCATCGCCAGCAGCGTCGCCGCCATCACGTACTGCCATTCGGTCGCGGCGTCGCCGCTCGCGATCATCGTCTTGATGCCTACCACCGCCGTCGACAGCGACGCCTCCGTCGTGATCAGGATCGGCCACAGATACTGGTTCCAGCCGTAGATGAACGTGATCACGAACAGCGACGCGATGCTCGTCTTCGACAGCGGCAGCACGACGTCCCAGAAGAAGCGCAGCGCGCCCGCGCCGTCGATGCGCGCGGCGTCCATCAACTCGTCGGGCAGCGTCATGAAGAACTGGCGGAACAGGAACGTCGCGGTCGCCGATGCGATCAGCGGCAGCGTGAGCCCCGCGTAGGTGTTCGTCAGGTGCAGCGTCGACACGACCTGCACGGTCGGGAAGATCCGCACTTCCACCGGCAGCATCAGCGTGACGAAGATCAGCCAGAACGCCGTGTTGCGAAACGGGAAGCGGAAATAGACGATCGCGTACGCGGACAGGATCGACATCGCGATCTTGCCGACCGCGATGCCGAGCGCCATCGCGAAGCTGTTCACGAGCAGCCGGCCGAACGGCGCCGTCGTGCCGCCGCTGCCGTGCCCCCATATGTATGCGATGTTCTCGAACAGATGCGTGCTCGGCACGAGCGACAGCGGCACCGTGAACACTTCCTGCGCATTCATCGTCGCCGCGCAGAACGCGACGTAGACAGGAAACACGATCAGCACGATGCCCGCGACCAGCACCGCGTGGCAGAACAGGTCGAAACCCTTGCGATTTTCGATCATGCGTATTGCACCCTGCGTTCGACGAAGCGGAACTGGATCACCGTGAGCCCGACGACGATGATCATCAGCACGACCGACTGTGCGCCCGAGCTGCCGATGTCGAGCCCCTGGAAGCCCTCCGCGAAGATCTTGTAGATCAGCGTCTTCGTGCTCTGCGCCGGGCCGCCGCCGGTGGCCGCGTCGATCACCGGGAACGTGTCGAAGAACGCGTAGACGAGGTTCACGACCAGCAGGAAGAAACTCGTCGGCGACAGCAGCGGCAGCACGATGTGGAAGAAACGCCGCACCGGCCCCGCGCCGTCGATCGCCGCCGCCTCGATCAGCGAGCGCGGGATCGCCTGCAGGCCCGCGTAGAAGAACAGGAAGTTGTAGCTCACCTGCTTCCACACCGACGCGAGCACGACGAGGAACATCGCCTGCCCGCCGTTCAGCGCGTGGTTCCACACGATGCCGCCCTTCGCGAGCGCATACGTAATGAGCCCGATGCTCGGGTTGAACAGGAACGCCCACAGCACGGCCGCGATCGTCGGTGCGACCGCGTACGGCCAGATCAGCAGCGTGCGATACGCGCGCGCGCCGCGGGTCACGCGGTCGGCGCACGCGGCGAGCAGCAGCGACACGACGAGCCCGCTCACCGTGACGAGCGAGCTGAACACGAGCGTCGTGCGGAACGAATCGAGATACAGCGGATCGGCGAACAGGTGCGTGAAGTTCGCGAAGCCGACGAATTCGCTCGACGTGCCGAACGCGTCCTGCATCTGCGTCGACTGCCACAGCGCGACGCCGGCCGGCCACAGGAAGAACACGGCGGTGATCGCGAGCTGCGGCGCGATCAGCAGGTACGGCACCAGGCTCGTACCGAAGCGGGAACGGGATTGCATCGCGGATATCCGGTCAGGCGAAACGGAAAGGAAACCGCGCCGCCGGACCGCACGCGCGCAAGCGCGGCGCGGCCGGCGGCACGAAGCGATGCGTGCTCAGCCGCCCGACTTCTCGAAGCGGCGCAGCAGCTCGTCGCCACGCGAGGCCGCCGAATCGAGCGCGTCCTTCGACGACTTCTTCTGCGCCCAGACCTGTTCGAACTCCTCGTCGACGATCGTGCGGATCTGCGGCATGTTGCCCAGACGCAGCCCCTTCGTGTACGGCAGCGGCGGCTTGTTCAGCATCTGCTTGATCGCGGTTTCGGCGCTCGGATTCTTCGCGTAGAAGCCCTGCTGGCGCGTGAGGTCGTACGCGGCCGTCGTGACCGGCAGGTAGCCCGTGTCCTGGTGCCACTTCGCGGCGACGGCCGGCGATGCCAGGTATGCGAGGAATTTCGCGACGCCCTTGTAGGTCGCCGGATCCTTGCCGGCCAGCACCCACAGGCTCGCGCCGCCGATGATCGCGTTCTGCGGCGCGCCCTTCACGCTCGCGTCGTACGGCATCATGCCCGTGCCGTAGCTGAACTTCGCGAATTTCTGCACGTTCGCGAGCGCGCCCGACGACGTCGTCAGGATCCCGCAGTCGCCGCTGTAGAACTTCGCCGACGCTTCATCCTTGCGGCCCGCGTACGTGAACGTGCCGTCCTTCGCCATCTGCTGCAGGAACGCGATGTGCGCGATCTGCTGCGGCTTGTTGAATTCGAGCACGGCGTCGGTGCCGTCGAAGCCGTTGTTGCGGCTCGCGAACGGCAGCCCGTGCCATGCGCTGTAGTTCTCGAGCTGGATCCAGCCCTGCCAGCCGGTCGTGAAGCCGCACGCCATCCCCGACTTGCGCAGCTTCTCGGCATCGGCCTGCACGTCGGCCCACGTCTTCGGCGGCTGGTTCGGGTCGAGCCCGGCCTTCTTGAACGCGTCCTTGTTGTAGTACAGCACCGGCGTCGAACTGTTGAACGGCATCGACACGAGGTGGCCCGTCTTCGCGTCGCTGTAATAGCTCGAGATGGTCGGCACGAACGCCTTTTCGTCGAGCGGCACGCCGGCCTGCTTGAACACGTCGTAGACGGGCACGACGGCCTTCTTCGCCTGCATCATCGTGGCCGTGCCGACTTCATAGACCTGGAGGATCGCCGGCGCGTTGCCGCTGCGATAGGCGGCGATGCCGGCCGCGAGCGCCTGGTCGTAGGTGCCCTTGAAGACCGGCACGATCTTGTAGTCGCTCTGCGACGCGTTGAACTGCTCGGCAATCGCGTTGACCCGCTCGCCGAGCGCGGCCTCCATCGCATGCCAGAACTGGATCTCCGTCGCGGCGAGCGCCACGTGCTGCACTCCGAACATCAGCGCGCCGCCGAGCGCGATCGAACGAACCATGGTCCCCGCAGGCTTCTTCTTCATCGACCTCTCTCCTATGAAAACGTTACCAACAGCGTATGCAACATTCCCGTCGCCATTGAACCGGCGAAGTCTAGTGATCGTTTGTGACAGTCAGTTGTCGTTGATGACGAACAGGCGCTGGTATTCCTTCAGCGCGAAGCGGTCGGTCATTCCGGCGATGTAGTGCGCGACGAGACGCGGCTGCTGCGCTGCGTCGTCCGACTGGTACGGCGGCGGCAGCAGGCGCGGATCGTCGATGAACGCGTCGAACAGCCCCGTGACGACGCGCTGCGCCTTGCTCGCCATGCGCATCACCTTGTAGTGGCGATACAGGTTCTTGAAGAGGAAACGCTTGAGGGCGGCCGCCTGCGCGGCGACCGTCGCGCTGTGCGACACGAGCGGCGGCGCGGCGCGCACGTCGTCGAGCGACGCGGGCGCGACGCGCGCGAGATTGCGCGTCGTCTCGTCGATCAGGTCGACGATCAGCGTGTTGATGATGCGGCGCACCGTCTCGTGCACGAGGCGGCGGCCTTCGAGGTGCGGGAATTCGGCGAGCGCCGCCTCGTAGTGGCGCTGCCACAGCTCGACTTCCGCGAGCTGCTCGATCGTGATCAGGCCGGAACGCAGGCCGTCGTCGACGTCGTGGTTGTTGTAGGCAATTTCGTCGGCGATGTTCGCGAGCTGCGCTTCGAGCGACGGCTGGCGGCCCTGCAGGAAGCGCTCGCCGAGCGCGCCGAGCTTGCGCGCATTCTCGCGCGAGCAGTGCTTCAGAATGCCTTCGCGCGTCTCGAAGCACAGGTTCAGCCCGTTGAACGCGCCGTAGTGCTCCTCGAGCTCGTCGACGACGGCAAGGCTCTGCAGGTTGTGCTCGAAGCCGCCGTGCTCGCGCATGCACGCATTCAGTGCGTCCTGGCCGGCATGGCCGAACGGCGTATGGCCGAGATCGTGCGCGAGCGAGATCGCTTCGACGAGATCCTCGTTCAGGCGCAGGTTGCGCGCGACCGAGCGCGCGATCTGCGCGACTTCGAGGCTGTGCGTGAGGCGCGTGCGGAACAGGTCGCCTTCATGATTGACGAAGACCTGCGTCTTGTATTCGAGCCGGCGAAACGCGGTCGAATGGACGATGCGGTCGCGATCGCGCTGGAATTCGGTGCGCGCCGCCGGCGGCGTTTCCGGATGGCGGCGGCCGCGCGACTGCGACGCGTGTGCGGCATACGGAGCGAGATGGGCTTCCAGCGCCGCCAGCGTCGGCGGCTCGGCCACCGGCGCAGCGGATGCGCGGCCGGCTTCGGGCAGTGTGCTGCTGGATGTCTCGCTCACGTCTCCTCCATGTCAGGGGCGCCGGGGCATCCGGGCCGCCGTTACCGGGTTGTCTGCGCCAGTGTAGCGAATACGGCTTCGTCCGGCGCCTGCGTGATCAGCGTATCGCCGAATCGCTTCAGCAGGATGAACTTGATCGCGCCGGCCTCGGCCTTCTTGTCGACGCGCATCAAATCCATGTAGCGCGCGTCGCCGAGCGCGGGCCCGCGGGTCGGCAGATGCGCGGCCGCGATCACCGCGTCGAGCCGCTGCCGCGACGCTTCGTCGAGCAGGCCGAGCCGCACCGACAGGTCGCCCGCCATCACCATCCCGCAGCCGACGGCCTCGCCGTGCAGCCACTCGCCGTAGCCGAGCCCGGCCTCGATTGCATGGCCGAACGTGTGGCCGAAGTTCAGGATCGCGCGCAGGCCGCCTTCACGTTCGTCGGCCGCGACCACGCTCGCCTTGATCTCGCACGAGCGCTTCACGGCGTGCGCAAGCGCTGCCGGCTCGCGACGGTTCAGCGCGTCGACGTTCGCCTCGATCCAGTCGAAGAATTCCGCATCGGCGATCGCGCCGGTCTTGATGATCTCGGCGACACCAGCCGCCAGTTCGCGATCGGGCAGCGTCGCCAGCGCGCCGATGTCCGCGATCACGGCTTGCGGCTGGTAGAACGCGCCGATCATGTTCTTGCCGAGCGGGTGGTTGATGCCCGTCTTGCCGCCGACCGACGAATCGACCTGCGACAGCAGCGTCGTCGGTACCTGGACGAACGGCACGCCGCGCATGTAGCACGCGGCGGCAAAGCCCGTCATGTCGCCGACCACGCCGCCGCCGAGTGCGACGAGCGTCGTCTTGCGATCCGCGCGCCCGGTCAGCAGGCCGTCGAAGATCAGGTTCAGCGTTTCCCAGTTCTTGTACGCCTCGCCGTCCGGCAGCACGACCGTCGACACATGCTTGCCAAGCGGCGCGAGCGCCGCGCGCAGCGTGTCGCCGTAAAGCGGATCGACCGTCGTGTTCGTGACGATCGTGACGGACGAACCCTTGATGTGAGGCGCGAACAGCTCGGCGCGGCCGATCAGGCCGGCGCCAATATGAATCGGATAGGCGCGGTCGCCCAGATCGACGTTGACAGTAATCATGCTTGTAGCGGCTTGGCGATGACGCCCGCCAGTTCGAGTTGCATCAGCACCATGTTGACGAGACCGTTGACCGACGGACGGCCGGTCTCGATGACGAAATCCGCGCATTCGCGGTACAGCGGGTCGCGCACGTCGTAGAGCGCTTCGAGACGCCCCTTCGGATCCTCGGTCTGCAGCAGCGGGCGGTTCTTGTCCTTGCGCGTGCGCAGCCACAGATCGTGCGGATTGGCACGCAGATAGACGACGATGCCATTGCTTTTCAGGCAGTCGCGATTTTCCGGGCGCAGCACCGCGCCGCCGCCCGTCGCAAGCACGATGTTCTCGCGCTGCGTGAGCTCGGCGATCACCTGCGTTTCGCGATCGCGAAACCCGGTCTCGCCCTCCAGCTCGAAGATCACCGGAATGCGCGCGCCCGTGCGGGCCTCGATTTCGTGGTCGGAGTCGAAGAACGTCCTGTCGAGACGACGCGCGACCGCACGGCCCACGGTGGTCTTACCCGCTCCCATAAGGCCGACGAAAAATACGTTTGCATGTGGGTCCCGCGCTTGCAACGGCTTCCTCTGCTTCAATCTTGCTGGTGTGTGGCGCAGCTTACTGGCAAAGCGGCTGCCTTGTCGAGCCTGCGCCGGCGGCTTCCGGCCCCGTTTTGTCGTGATCCGCGCCAGCCGCGCCGCGCGCATCGCAGCGCGCATCGACGACGGTCGGCGTGATGAAGACGACCAGTTCGCTGCGCTGGTCGCGCTGCGCGCGGTGCCGGAAAAGCGCGCCCAGAATCGGTATTTTGCCCAAGAGCGGCACGCGCGTCACATCGTTCCGGCGCAGCTGCTCGTAGATCCCGCCGATCGCGACCGTCCCGCCGTCCTCGACCTCGACGCGCGTCTGCACGTGCTTCGTATGGATAGCCGGGCCGGCCGCCGTCGGCTCGCCGACGCTGTCCTTCGTCACGTCCAGGTCGAGCACCACGCGCCCGTCGGGCGTGATCTGCGGCTCGACCTCGAGCTTGAGCGTCGCGCGGCGGAACTGCACGCCGCTCACGCCGTTGCCGATCTTCGCCTGGTACGGCAGCTCCGAACCCTGCTCGACGATGGCCTTGACGCGATCGGCGGTCACCACGCGCGGACGCGAAACGATCTGTCCCCGCCCTTGCGCTTCGAGTGCGCTCAGTTCGATGTCGAGTACGCGGCTGAGCGGCGCGGCAAACAGCGTGAAGCCGGCGGTTGCCGCCTCGAAACCGCCGAGCGGCCGCGCGGCAAGGTCGAGCGCGTTGCGCGCGTCCGCCGTGAACGTGGTGCCGTCGCCCGACGGCGGGCGCCCCTGCGCACGCAGCGCGACTCGTGCGCCGAGGTTGCGCGAGAAGCCCTGTTCGCCCTCGACGATGCGCGCCTCGATCCGGACCTGCCGCGATGGCCGGTCGATCGCATCGATCAGGCCCGCGATCTGCACGATACGCGGTTCGAGATCGGTGACGAACAACAGGTTCGTGCGCGGATCGGCCGCCGCGGCGCCGCGCTTCGACAGCAGGCGCTGGCCGGTCGCGCCGGTCAGCAGCCGTTGCACGTCCTGCGCGCGCGGGTAGTGCAGCGCAAACGTACGGCTCGCGAGCGGCTCCAGATCGGCGGCCCGCGCATGCATCTCGAAGCGCTCGCGTTCGCGCGCGGCCAGTTCGGCCGCCGGCGTGACCCATATCACGTTGCCGCGCCGCGACATCGCGAGCCCGTGCGTGTCGAGCAGCGTGTCGAATGCATCGCGCCAGCGAACATTGTTCAGACGTAACGTGACGGTGCCGCGCACCTGCTCGCCGACGACGATATTGAGCCCCGTGAACCGGGCGAACGCGTCGAATGCAGCTGCGAGACCGACGCCCTGCAGATTCAGCGAGATTCGACGCGCGTCGTTCGCATCGCCCGGTTGCCGTGCCGCGTCGTCGCTCATCCGGGCCGGCGGCGCCAACGGGATCGGCGGCCCCTCCAGCCGGGGAGCCGGAGCGGCGGTTTCTGCCTGACGCGCCGCGTGAGCCGCGTGATCGAACCGTTGCGGGCCGCCCCCCGCCGACACGGCATCGTCCATGCCGTCGGCCAAGCCTCCGGGCGGCGGCAGGCCCGGCACCTGCGCATCCATCGCCGCTGCTGGCCAGACGGCCGGCAGCGGTGGCAATGACGCGCTTGCCCCGGCCGCCGTCAATCCGGCCCAGACGACGGCGAGTGCCCGACATCCGTACTTCATCATGGCCGGCCTCCGTCATCGAGGACGAGCCGGTGCGCCCCGTCCGCCGTCGCGAGCGTCACGGCCGCGGGCTCGACACGCACCACGCGCGCAGCCCCGAGCGCTTCGCCGGGCGCCACGGCGGTGAACGTGCCGTCGCCGCCGTCGAACAGCGCGAGACCGGCGCGCGCGTCGCGAATCGTGCCGGCCAGGCGGGCAGCCTGACCATCCGCTGCGGACAAACCAGCCGTGTCGAACGGGTCCTCGTCGAGCGCCGCTGCCGGAACCGCCACCGTGCCGCCAGCGCCCGTTGCAGCCGGCAGCGCCGGAAAAACGTCGACGGACATTTCCACGCGCGCCGCCTGCAATCCTCGCTCGACAGACAGCGCCGACGGCACCGCCAGCACCGGGAAGCTCGCCAGCCCGCCGACCACGTGCAACAACGCGCGAAAACCGCCATCCGCGACGACACGCACCGTGCGCCGGCCGTCCGGCGCCGCGCCGCCGGCTTGCTGCGGTTCGATCGATACGCGACGCAGCCCGCTCGACGCTGCGAGATCGGCCAGTTCGAGCATCAGCACGCCCCATTCCGGCACAGGCGACAAGCGGTCATCGCGCGCTGGTGCCGGACCTGCGTCGCGCCGCTGCCCGGCGGCCGCAAGCACGCGCCGTGCATCGGCCTCACGCACCTGCGCCTCTGCCAGCAACGTGCGACTGTGCGCGAGCCCGCTCCAGTCGGCGGTATTCGCCAGATGAATTCCCCCTGCCAGCACGGCTGCGAACGCCAGCGCGCAGCCGGCCGCATGGGCAGCCTCGGGCGACACGCGCCGCATGCCGCGCAGCCATGCTTCGCCGCGCGGCGCAGGCCGATGCGCGATCGCCATCATGCTCCGCCTCCCGCCGCCTTCCGCGACGACATCGCATCGCGCCAGCGCAGTTGGACCGAGAACCGGAACGGCATCCCTGTCGACGCGACCGGTGCATCCGAAGCAGGCTTCAACGCGTCGATATCGATCCGCCAGTCCCGCTGCTCGCGCGCCATCCCGGCGAGCCATCGCTCGGCCGCGCGGTAACTCGTGGCGCGCACATCGAGTTCGGCACCCGTCGGTGTCGTGCGCAGCGTGTCGAGCCGAACCGCGTCGTCTCGCACCTGCGCCAGCGTCGCCAGCAGCGCTGCGACGCGCCGGTAAGGCGCGGCGAGTTCGGCTGCCTGCGCGCCGCGCCGAGCGGCGGCGGCTGCTGCACTGGCGGCGCGCGTCGCAACTTCCACCCGCGGCTGCAACTGCCGCAGCCGCGTCTCCACGCTTACGTGCTCGGCGTCCACACGCCACCGCAGCCATGCGGCAGCGCCCGTCCACAAACCGGCGCCGAGCACGCCGAGCAGGATTGCCGTCCCGCACTGCGCGGCCCGGCGACGTCGCAACGCCTGCGCCAGCCGCTCGCGGTACGGCAGCAGGTTGAAACCGCCGAGCCCCGCACGAACGACCTCAGCCGGCCCGGACGCGCGTGCCGGCATGCGACCGGTCATCATTCCCACACCCCGCGCAACGCCAGCCCGAACGCGACGGCGAATGCAGGGCCGCCCGGCATGCCGGCGGGCGGGCACGGCTGCCCATCCCAGCCCGTGCAGTCGAACGGCACCGCAACCGCGCCGAGCACGTCGCCGATATCGGCGACGGACGTCCCGAAGCGGGCGATGCACCGCTCGTCCCCGGCCACGAGTACGCAACGCACGGCCCCGAGCACGCGCTGGCGCAATGCGTCGGTGAACGCCTCCGGCGCCCCGCCTGACAGCGCGAGCACCTGCGCGGCCAGCGCACCGTCGACCCGCCACGCTCGCACGCCCGAGTCGCTGAACCAGAGCGCGGCATAGGGACCATGCGCGTCGAGCTCGAACTGCGCCGCATAACGCAACGCGCGCAGCGCGGCCGCCGACTCGCCGTCGACGGCCGTCAGGTCGACACCGGCCTGGGCGGCCACGTCGATCCGCCGTTCGAGCAGCGCCAGCGGGGCCACCGCGACCTCGATCTCGCCAGACTGCGCGCCGCCATCCTGCCGCCAGTCGAACGCGAGGCTGTCCGGCGCCAGCCCCGAAATGCGCTCGGCCGCCTGCCGAGCGGCATCCTCGACGTCGCCACGCCCGGCCAGGTCGAGCGTCGCGGTACGGATCTCTTCATCGCACAGCGCCATCACGCCGCACGCCTCGCACCGCACACTCGCCGCCGACAGCCGCGACACGGCCGCCGACAGCGAGCGCGCGACCGCCGCCCAGCGCGCGTCTTCCGGCCCGCCCGCCAACCCGACCGGCTCCCGCTCGAGCCCCTCGACGCGCACATCGACAGCACGGGCGCGCCGGCTCAGCGCGACCACCCTCACCTCGTCCGCACCGACGTCGATTCCCGTCGCCCCGTGCCTGCCCTGCGCGAACCGCGCCCCCCATCGTCCCGCCATCCCGGCCTCCCGCGATCGTCGCGGCCCACGCCGCGTTTCCGAGACCTGATTCTGCAAAGCGGCGCGTTCGGCCGACAGTCGGCCGAACGGCCAGCATCGGCTCGGAACAGCCGTGCGCGGGCTATGCTGAAGTCACGTCAACCCGCGGCTTTCCGGCGGGCAGCCCCCGTGTCAGGACCGGTCTTACCGGGCAGCTATAATCGCGAGACTGTTTTCCGGTATGCCTATGCAATCCACGACTCCTACGTCCCCGCCTCCCGCCCCGGAGCCGAAGAAGCGTCCCTGGTGGCAAAAAGTCCTGCTCGGCTTCGCCGCGATGTGCGTGGCCCTCGTCGTGGCCGGCGGCCTCGTGCTCGGCTACGCGCTCGTCGTCGCGTGGCCGAACATGCCGTCGCTCGACGCGCTGACCGACTACCGCCCGAAGGTGCCGCTGCGCATCTATACGTCCGATCACGTGCTGATCGGCGAATTCGGCGAAGAGCGCCGCGACGTCGTCCATTTCAAGGACGTGCCCGACTCGCTGAAGAAGGCGATCCTCGCGATCGAGGATGCACGCTTCTACGATCACGGCGGCGTCGACCTCACCGGCATCATCCGCGCCGGCTTCGTCGCGCTGACGAACGGTCATGCATCGCAGGGCGCGAGCACGATCACGATGCAGGTCGCGCGCAACTTCTTCCTGTCGAGCGAGAAGACCTACACGCGCAAGATCTACGAGATGCTGCTCGCGTACCGGATCGAGCGCGCGCTGACGAAGGATCAGATTCTCGAGGTCTACATGAATCAGATCTATCTCGGCCAGCGCGCGTACGGCTTCGCGAGCGCCGCGCGGGTCTATTTCGGCAAGGACCTGAAGGACATCACGCTCGCGGAGGCGGCGATGCTCGCGGGGCTGCCGAAGGCGCCGTCCGCGTATAACCCGGTCGTGAACCCGAAGCGCGCGAAGGTGCGCCAGGAATACATCCTGCAGCGGATGCTCGAGCTGAACTTCATCACGCGCGAGCAGTACGACGAGGCCGTCGCGCAGCCGCTCGTCGTCAAGGGCCCGGGCCGCGATTTCAGCGTGCACGCCGAGTACGTCGCGGAAATGGTCAGACAGATGATGTACGCGCAGTACCGCGAGGAAACCTACACGCGCGGCTTCAACGTCGTCACGACGATCGACTCCGCTGACCAGCAGGTCGCGTACACCGCGCTGCGCAAGGGCATCATGGATTACGAGCGCCGGCACGGCTATCGCGGGCCGGAAGGCTTCATCGAGCTGCCGGCCGGTGCGGACGACCGCGAACAGGCGATCGACGACGCGCTGCTCGAGCACCCCGACAACGGCGAACTGATAGCCGCGGTCGTCACGGCCGCGAGCCCGCGCCAGATCACGGTCGCGTTCATCGACGGCAGCACTGCGACGATCGAAGGCGACAACCTGCGCTTCGCGTCGGGCGCGCTGTCGACCAACGCGCAGCCGAACCGCCGCATCCGCCCGGGCGCGATCGTCCGCGTCGTGAAGAGCGACACCGGCAAATGGTCGATCACGCAGTTGCCGCAGGTCGAAGGCGCGTTCCTGTCGATCATCCCGCAGGACGGCGCGATCCGCTCGCTCGTCGGCGGCTTCGACTACAACAAGAACAAGTTCAACCACGTCACGCAGGCGTGGCGGCAGCCGGGTTCGTCGTTCAAGCCGTTCATCTACTCGGCGTCGCTCGACAAGGGCCTCGGGCCGGCAACCGTGATCAACGACGGCCCGCTATATTTCAGCGCCGCCGAAACGGGCGGCCAGCCGTGGGAGCCGAAGAACTACGGCGGCGGCTTCGAAGGCCCGATGTCGATGCGCACCGCGCTGCAGCGCTCGCGCAACCTCGTGTCGATCCGGATCCTGAACCACATCGGCACGAAGTACGCGCAGCAGTACATCACGCGCTTCGGCTTCGACGCCGAGCGCCATCCGGCCTACCTGCCGATGGCGCTCGGCGCGGGCCAGGTCACGCCGCTGCAGATGGCCGGCGCGTACTCGGTCTTCGCGAACGGCGGCTACCGCGTCAATCCGTACCTGATCGCCGAAGTCACCGATCCGAACGGCGCGATCGTCGCACGCGCGCAACCGCTCGTCGCCGAGCAGAACGCGCCGCGCGCGATCGACGCGCGCAACGCATACGTGATGAACAGCCTGCTGCAGAGCGTCGCGCAGCGCGGCACGGGCGCGCGGACCAACATCCTGAAGCGCACCGACCTCGCGGGCAAGACCGGCACGACGAACGATTCGCACGACGCGTGGTTCGCCGGCTACCAGCACACGCTCGCCGCGATCGCGTGGATCGGCTACGACAACCCGCGCAGCCTCGGCGATCGCGAAACCGGCGGCGGCCTGTCGCTGCCCGTCTGGATCGACTACATGGGCGCGGCGCTGAAGGGCGTGCCGGAGTTCAAGCCGCCGGTGCCGGACGGCGTCGAGTCGCTCGGCAGCGAGCTGTACTTCACCGACTTCACGCCGGGGCACGGTTTCGTGTCGACGGTCGGTGTGCCGCAGGCGCCGGCCGCGCAGAACGTCGACGAAGCGGCGCCGGCGCCGCACGTCGACGAGCAGGAAAAGCAGGACATCATGAACCTGTTCCGCGGCCACTGACCCGCGGCCCCGGACATGAAAAAAGCGCCCCGCGAATGAACTGCGGGGCGCTTTTTCTTTTGGTACGACATCCGGGGCCCGGCGCCCCGGCCGTCACGCGCTGAACGTGATCGGCAGGCCGGCCTGCTGCGTCGCGTATTCGGTGAGCGCCGCGTAGAACTCGGTGCCCGTGCGCGTATCGTGCCATTCGCCATCAACGAAACGGTAGTGGAATCCGCCCGCCTTCGCGGCGATCCACACTTCCTTCATCGGCGGCTGCAGGTTGACGATGATCTTCGAGCCATTCTCGAACGTCAGCGTCAGGACGCTGCCGTTGCGCTCCAGATCGATGTCGTGGTCGCCGTCGTTCGCGGTGTCGACGGTACGCTCGACGGCCGTCAGCACGGCCTCGGCACGGGTCAGGTATTCGGTATCGGACATGCTAAACTCTATCGGTTCAATTGTTCAGGGACGATCATGCGAGTCGTTTTCCGGATGAGCGCGATTGTAGCGGCTTTGGCGATTCTTGCCGGCTGCGGTCAAAGCGGCCCGCTCTATCTGCCTACCGTGCCTCCGCTGCCCAAGCCGATCCAGCAGCAGGACACGCCGCCGTCGGACGTGAAGCCGACCGATGAAAACGCGTCATCCGACAGTGTGCCCGATTCGTCCGGCACGCCGCTCACGCTGACGCCCGAACTGTCGAGCGACGCATCGAAAATGCCCGCACCGGCGTCGGGCTCGGCCGTCACGCAGTAACGACGCGACGGCGCCCGCGCAGCTCGCGAAACAAGGCGATGACTTCCCGGTCATCGCCTTTTGTTTTTGCAGGCCGTGCCGTCACGCGCGCACGCGCCGCCATCCCCATGCGGCCAGCCGCCAGCCGAGCAGCGCGGCGATGATCGCCGCGTAAAGCTTCGGCTGCGCGAGATCGTGCTTGCCGGCTCTCATCCACCAGAAGTGCAGCACGCCGAACAGCGCGATCGCGTAGATCGCGCAGTGCAGCGTCGCCCAGTGGCGGCCGAGCCGGCGCACCATCGCGCGCGGCGACGTCGCTGCGAGCGGGATCAGCAGCACGAACGCGGCAAAGCCGACCGTGATGAACGGGCGCTTGCCGACGTCCTTCAGGATCGCGACGACGTCGAACCACTTGTCGAACCACAGGTAGGTCGTGAAATGCAGCGTCGCGTAAAAGAACGCAAACAGCCCGATCATCCGGCGAAAGCGCAGCAGCGTCGCGAAGCCCGTCATGCGCCGCAGCGGCGTGACGGCAAGCGTGATGCACAGCATCACGAGCGTCCACAGGCCGGTCGAGCGCGTGATGAATTCGATCGGGTTCGCGCCGAGCCGGTCAGTCAGCCCGAACAGCACGAGACGCGCAAGCGGATAGAGGCCGGCCGCGAAAACCAGCACCTTGGCCGGCACGAGCCAGCGCGGCGCGCCGGTACGGATCGCACCGGCCCGGGCCGCGCGTGCGGTCGATCCGCTGCCGGCTGCGCGCGCGGGTGTCAGCGTCGAAGGAGGCATGTCGTTTCTCACCGTCGCGCTCAGAAGTTCTTTTTCAGGTCCATGCCCTGATACATCGACGCAACCAGATCGCCGTAGCCGTTGAACATCAGCGTCTTGCGCTTCGGCGTGAAGAAGCCGTCCTCGCCGATGCGCCGCTCGGTCGCCTGGCTCCAGCGCGGATGATCGACGTTCGGGTTCACGTTCGAATAAAAGCCGTATTCGTTCGCTGCGTACGTGTTCCAGCTCGTCTTCGGCTGCTGGTCGACGAAGCGGATCTTCACGAGCGACTTCGCGCTCTTGAAGCCGTACTTCCACGGCACGACGATTCGCACCGGCGCGCCGTTCTGGTTCGGCAGCACCTGCCCGTAGACACCCATCGTCAGCAGCGTCAGCGGATTCATCGCCTCGTCCATCCGCAGCCCTTCCGAATACGGCCAGTCGAGCACGGGTGTCGAGAGGCCCGGCATCTGCGACGGATCGGCCAGCGTGATGAACTGCACGTATTTCGCATTGCCGGTCGGCTGCACACGCTTGATCAGCTCGGACAGCGGCACGCCGATCCACGGGATCACCATCGACCAGCCTTCGACGCAGCGCAGCCGGTACACGCGCTCCTCGAGCGGTGCGAGCTTCAGCAGTTCGTCGAGATCGAACACTTTCGGGTGCAGCACCTCGCCCTCGACGCTCACGCGCCACGGGCGCGGCCGCAGCGTGCCGGCGTTCTGCGCCGGGTCGCTCTTGTCGGTGCCGAATTCGTAGAAGTTGTTGTAGGACGTGATGTCCTTGAACGGCGTCACCTTGTCGGCCGCGACGAACTTCGGGTTCGTTTTCGCCGCGAGCTTCGCCGCCCGCGCGTCGGGCGACGCATACGCGGCAAATGCCGCACCGCTGCCGCCGAGCAAGCCGCCCGCCGCCGCGAGGCCGGCCGCCTGCAAGACGCGCCGCCGGTTCTCGAACACCGCGCGCGGCGTGATCTCGCTGTGCGCGATATCGGCGCCGGTCAGTACGTTCCGCAAAGGGCGTTTGATCCACATCGTGCTGCTCCTCCTGCATGCGCCGCGCGCACGCTTCATGAGCGTTCGACCCGGCCCGTCATGCGCCGTTCGACGCCCGGATCGCCCGCCCGTTACAAAAGAAAACCGCCGGGCACGCAGTGCACCGGCGGTCTTATAGTCGGACGAGCGGCCGAAATCTTACAGCTTGCCGTAGCTATGCAGCCCGGACAGGAACATGTTGACGCCGAGGAACGCGAACGTCGTGACGAGCAGGCCCGTGAGTGCCCACCAGGCGGCAACCGCGCCGCGCAAGCCCTTCATCAGCCGCATGTGCAGCCACGCCGCGTAGTTGAGCCACACGATCAGCGCCCAGGTTTCCTTCGGGTCCCAGCTCCAGTAGCCGCCCCATGCCTCGGCCGCCCACAGCGCGCCGAGGATCGTCGCGATCGTGAAGAACGCGAAACCGACCGCGATCGACTTGTACATCACGTCGTCGAGCACCTCGAGCGTCGGCAGGCGATCGGCGAGCACGCCGCGCTCCTTCATCAGGTACGCGACCGACACCATCGCCGACAGCGCGAAGCTGCCGTAGCCGATGAAGTTCGCCGGCACGTGGATCTTCATCCACCAGCTCTGCAGCGCAGGCACGAGCGGCTGGATCTGCTGCGCATCGCGCGCGACCGAGTACCACATCAGGAAGCCGACCGCCGCGCTGATGACCAGCAGCACGAACGCGCCGAGCGAACGCGTGCCGTAGTGGCCTTCGTAATACAGATAGAGCAGCGCGGTGATCAGGCTGAACAGGACGAACACCTCGTAGAGGTTCGATACCGGGATATGCCCGACGTCGGCGCCGATCAGGTAGGACTCATACCAGCGCACCATCAGCCCCGTGAAGCCCATCAGCACGGCGACCCACGTGAGCTTCTGGCCGATCGCGGCGCCCGTTTCCGAGCGCGCGAGCAAGCCGATCCAGTAGAAGATCGTCGCGAGCACGAACAACGCGCTCATCCACAGGATCGCCGACTGGCTCGACAGGAAGTACTTGAGGAAGAACGCCGAATCGGCGCGCGCGAGATCGCCCTGGTAGATCTGGATCGACAGCAGCGACAGCACGGCGATCGACGCCATCATCAGCCGGGCCGGCTTCCAGCGCCAGCCGAGCGCGACGAGCGCCGGCACGGTGCCGATCATCACCGCCTTGTCGTAGTAATCCATGTGCGCGTTGTAGTGCACGAGCGCATAACCCGCGCCCGCCACGAGCGCCAGTGCGAACAGCCAGTCGATCAGCGACAGGCGCGCGAGGAACGGACGATCGTCGAACAGCGGCGCCGAAACCGGGGCCTGGGCCGACGCCCGACGGGAAGAGGAGACTTGCGTGAGATCCATGATGTTACCGGGTGGAATTCTCGGAATCGGAACCGCCGCCGGCAGGCGGGCGGGCCGTCGATGCCGCGCCGGCGGGCGCGGCATCGCGAGGTGCGGCGCGCAAGGCGGCGCCGGCCGCGTCGCGCGTCTGCACGAATTCTTTCTCGAAATCGAAGGTCTTGCGGGCCGTGGACATCGCCATCACCACCTCGACACCCGGGCCGGCATCCTTGAGCCAGAACCAGAGGCGCCGTTCGCGCACGTAGAACATCGAGAAGATGCCGGCGACCAGCAGCAGGCTGCCAAGATACACCAGATTCTTGCCGGGTGCGCGCGTCAGCTGAAATACCGAAGCTTGCACCTGCTTGAATGAGTCTAGCTGCAGATAGACGGGCGATCCATACAGAAAGCTGTCAGATAGCGCATTGATCGCGTTCTGCACGAATCGGATCGTGTCGGTGCCCTGCTGGGCAGCCGGCTGGCCGGCGCGCTCGCGCGCGATCTGCCAGACCTCCCACATCGAGCCCTCGAGCATCCGCAGCAGCAGGCTCGCGGCCTTCTCCTGCTCGGCCTTCGGCACCGAGCGGTCGATGAACGTCGCCACGGCCTGGAAACCGCCGATCGGCTGGCCATCGGCGCCGCGGCCGCCGCTGTCGTCGCTGGCGGCAAACAGGGTCAGCACCTTCGATGCGCTGTCCTGCAGGCGGCCGCGCAGCGATGCGTCGGTGCCCGGCAGCGAACGCTGCGCGAAGCGCGCGGCGGCTTCGGCACGCACGGCCGGATCCTCGAGCGCGGCGCGCAGGTGCATCCATTCGCCGATCGAATCCTGGCTGTCGGCCGGAATCCGCATGTAGCGGAACGGGTCGTTCGGGCTCGCGCGCACGCCGGCGAGAAACACGCGCACGCCGTTCATGTCGACGGGCAGCATGTAGTTGTTGAATTCGCGCGCCTGGCCGTCCTTGCCGCGGATCTTGTACTGCACGGACGGGCCTATGTTGTGGAGCTGCATCGGCTTCGACGTCTTCGCGCCGGAGCCGAGCCGTTCGTCGAACGCCTCCTTCAGCGACGCCGTCTTCGCGACGCCGCGCACGTCCGGCTTGCCGTTCGCGTCGACCATGTTCTCGACGTTGATCGCGCGGAAATCGGAGAACTCGATCGTATCGCCGTCGGCGCCCGGCATCTGCAGCGGTGCCGAACTGCCGATCGTGCCCTGCACGGGGAAGGTCTTCGCGTTGCCGCCCGTCATCGGGTAGGCCGTCATCTGCATCTGCGAGCCGCCGTCCTGGAAGCTCGACTGGTAGATCGACACGCCCTTGTACGTGAACGGCTTGTTGACCTCGACGCGCGCCGGGATCTTCTGGCCGGTCTCGCGATCGATCACGACGATGTCGCTCGCGAACAGCTTCGGCATGCCCGTCGTGTAGTAGTCGACGATGAACTTGTTGAGCTGGATCGAGAACGGCAGGTCCTGGATCAGCGAGCCGCTCGGCTGGTTCAGGATCGCCGTCGACACGAACTGCCCCTCGGGCACCCACGCATAACCGCGGAACGTCGGGTTCGACGCGGACAGGCGATGGTCGGGAGAAATCTCGCTGATCGTCGCGCTCGTGTTGACCGGGCTCTTGCCGAACATCCACATCTGGAATTTGATCGGCAGGTTGCTGTCGAGCAGGCCACCGATACAGATCACGACGATCGCGACGTGCGCTGAGATGTAGCCCCACTTGGTCATCGCACCGCGCTTCGCGGAGATCAGCGTCGCGCCGTCGGTTTCACGCACGACGTGCTTGTAGCCGGCCTTGGTGACGAAGGTGGCAAGCGCCGCCGCAACGGTCGCGCGCGTGCCAGAAGCCGTGTACTCGGCCTTGTGGTGGAACGCGCGCAGGCTGCCTTCGCGGACCTTGTCCTTCCAGCTCTTCGCATCGGCGAGCATCTTCGGCGCGTTGCGGATCACGCACAGCGAGATCGACACGACGAGGAAGATCAGGATCAGCATGAACCACCACGCGCTGTACACGTTGTACAGGCCGAGCGAGCGGAAGATGTCCGCCCAGAACGGCCCGAACTGGTTCACGTAATTCGGATACGGATCGTCCTGGGTCAGGACCGTGCCGACGATGCTCGCGATCGACAGCACCACCAGCAGCGCGATCGCGAAACGCATCGAACTCAGCAGCTCGACCGCGCGCTTCGACGCACCCTGACCCGACTTCGACTGCAACCCCGACGTGGTAACGCTCATTCAAACTCCGACTGACAACAAAAAAGGGCAAGGCGACCGCAACGGTGCGGCGCCCCACCCTTTTCTTGTTCTGACTCCGGACGCCCTTCGGGCGCCCGGTCATTCCATTCGCGACCGACCGCTCAACGCAGGCCCGCGATGTAATCCGCGACGGCCTTGATCTCGTTGTCCGACAGGCGCGTCGCGATCTGATGCATCGCGTCGTTGTTGTTGCGCGCGCCAACTCCCTGCTGGAACGCGGTCAACTGCGCGACCGTGTAATCGGCCCACTGCCCCGACAGACGCGGGTACTGGACCGGAAGCCCCTGCCCGGTCGGCCCGTGGCAGCTCGCGCAGGCGGGCACGCCCTTCTCCGCGATGCCGCCGCGATAGATCTTCTGGCCGATCGGCACGGTCGCCGCATCGCGTGCGGTACCGAGCTTCGTCGTCTGCGACCCGTAGTATGCGGCGACGTTGCGCATGTCGTCCGCGCTCAGCGCGCTCGCGAATCCGACCATCACCGCGTTGTTACGCACCGGCCCCTTCGCGCCCGGCTGCGCCTTGAAGTCGTTCAACTGCTTGACCAGATACTCGGGATGCTGGCCGGCAAGCTTCGGGAAACTGCCCGACGCGCTATTGCCGTCGGCGCCGTGACACGACGCGCAGACCTGCCCGGCAATCGCCTTGCCGCGGTCGAGATCCGGCTTTGCCGCATCCGCCGCGTTTGCCTCCGCTACGAAACCTACGAACCCTGCTGCAACCTGAAGCACCATCAGAGACTTGCACAGTCGATTCATTCGCACACCCTGTTTCGTCTTGTGGGAATTTGAGGTTCTGCAAAAAACGACGGCGACCAGTCTACCGCAGAAGCCACATAAAAGCGCGAGGCAGGCGCCCGGTGGCCTTCGGCAAAACCGCCGTATTGTACAATATCGTGTTGAAAGCTCCCGCGCCTATCGGGGCTACCCCGCCTCCACCAAGCGGCTCGCGCCGCCCGTCCTTCCGGTTCCCATGGCCTTTCTGCTCCATCAAGCCCGCTTCTACACGACCGTCAACCATCTGCGCGACCTGCCGCCGACGGTACAGCCGGAAATCGCGTTCGCGGGCCGCTCGAACGCCGGCAAGTCGACGGCGATCAACGTGCTGTGCAACCAGAAGCGGCTGGCCTTCGCGTCGAAGACGCCCGGCCGCACGCAGCATATCAACTACTTCTCCGTCGGCCCGGCCGCCGAGCCCGTCGCGAACCTCGTCGACCTGCCCGGCTACGGCTACGCGGAAGTGCCGGGCGCCGCGAAGGCGCACTGGGAAATGCTGCTGTCGTCCTACCTCGCAACCCGCTCGCAGCTCTGCGGCCTGATCCTGATGATGGATTCGCGCCGTCCGCTCACCGACCTCGATCGCCGCATGATCGAGTGGTTCACGCCGACCGGCAAGCCGATCCACACGCTGCTGACGAAGTGCGACAAATTGACGCGGCAGGAAAGCATCAACGCGCTGCGGGCCACGCAAAAGGGGCTGGATGCGTATCGCGACCAGGGCGTCCAGGGCAAGCTGACGGTCCAGCTGTTCTCCGCGCTGAAGCGCACGGGGCTCGACGAGGCGCATGAGCTGATCGAGAGCTGGGTGCGGCCGTCCGTCGCCGACGAAAAAAGCGAGCCTGTAGCACAATGATCGGGCAACGCGCGGCCGGAATCGGCGGCGCGCACCTGACGGCGCCTGCGGATTCGGCCGGCTCATAAAAAAACCCGCCGTTTAACGGCGGGTCAAACAGCCTAATCGAAAAACGACAGGCACCCGCTCAGGGAGGAGAAGCGGGGAGTTGCACGCGACGCGTGCCGCTCGATCGCTATCATATACCAACGCTCCCGAAAATGACCTAAGGGTTCCGTAAGGTCCTTACTGCCCTGATTTCTGCCCAATCGACATGAGCTTCCATCCGCTTCATCGTCCGCGCCGGATGCGCCGCGACGACTTCTCCCGGCGCCTGATGCGCGAAAACCGCCTGACCACCGACGACCTGATCTATCCGGTGTTCGTCGTCGAAGGCACCAACGAACGGCAGCCGGTGCCGTCGATGCCCGGCGTCGAGCGCGTGTCCGTCGATCTGTTGATGCATGTCGCCGAGCAATGCGTCGAACTCGGCGTGCCCGTGCTGTCGCTGTTCCCGGCCATCGAGCCGTCGCTGAAAACGCCTGACGGCCGCGAGGCAGCCAATCCGGAAGGCCTGATCCCGCGTGCGGTGCGCGAGCTGAAGAAGCGCTTCCCCGAGCTCGGCGTGCTGACCGACGTCGCACTCGATCCGTACACGAGCCACGGCCAGGACGGCGTGCTCGACGAGAACGGCTACGTGATCAACGACGACACGATCGAGATCCTGGTCGATCAGGCGCGTGCGCAGGCCGAAGCAGGCGTCGACATCGTCGCGCCGTCGGACATGATGGACGGCCGCATCGGCGCGGTCCGCGAGATGCTGGAAAGCGACGGCCATATCCATACGCGCATCATGGCCTACTCGGCCAAGTTCGCGTCGGCGTTCTACGGCCCGTTCCGCGACGCGGTCGGCTCGGCATCCAACCTGGGCAAGGGCAACAAGATGACCTACCAGATGGATCCGGCGAACAGTGACGAAGCGCTGCGCGAAGTGCGCCTCGACATCGACGAAGGCGCCGACATGGTGATGGTCAAGCCCGGCATGCCGTACCTCGACATCGTGCGTCGCGTGAAGGACGAGTTCCGCTTCCCGACCTACGTGTACCAGGTGAGCGGCGAATACGCGATGCTGAAGGCTGCCGCGATGAACGGCTGGCTCGACCACGACAAGGTCGTGCTCGAATCGCTGCTCGCGTTCAAGCGTGCAGGCGCCGACGGCGTGCTCACGTACTTCGCGCTCGACGCCGCGCGTCTGCTGAAAGCGCAACGCTGATCGCGCGCCGGCAGGCGTAAGGAAAAACGGCGGGACACCTCGGTGTTCCGCCGTTTTTTTTTGCCGCCGATCGAAGCCACCTGCCTGCCGACGTCGCATCGTCATGCTGATGCCGAGCGAGCGCCCCGGTTCACCGCCGCCCCCAGCGGGCAGCGTCATACCGTCGGGACAGCGGCCCGATCGAGGCTGCGCAGGAACGCCTCGGCCGCCTGATAGCCGACCACGCGCCCGATTTCGTTGCCGCTGCGATCGAAAAAGATGATGCCCGGCGGCCCGAACAGGTTGAAGCGCTTGAGCAGCGCCTGATCGTCCGGGTTGTTCGCGGTGACATCCGCGCGCACGAGGTGAAGCTTCGCGAGCCGCGCCTGCACGCGCGCGTCGGTAAACGTCAGATGCTCCATCTCCTTGCAGCTCACGCACCAGTCGGCGTAGAAGTCGAGCATCACGGGCCGGCCCGACGTCTTCAGCAGCACGTCGAGCTCGCTGCTGGAGCGCACCGATGCGAACGCGGGCCCGTCCTGCGCGGCTGCCGTGCCCGCCGCCGCACCGCCCGACGCAACCGTGCGAGCCGCAAGCACAGCCAGCGGCTTGACGGGATCGGTCGACCCTGCAGCTAGGCCGACGAGCAGCGTCGCTGCCCAGATCGCGAGCGCGGCGCCCACGCCGCGGCCCAGGCGGCGCCAGATCGACGCGGCGCCGGCATTCGGCGTGAACAACCCGAGTGCCGCGGCCGCGATGAGTAGCCACAACGCGGCGAGCACCATCTTCAGACCGCCCGCGAGCACGGGCCACACGATCCACAGCGCGGCCGCGAGCAACACGATGCCGAAGAACACCTTCACGCCATCCATCCATGCGCCCGCGCGCGGCAGCACCGTACCCGCACCGATGCCGACCACGAGCAGCGGCACGCCGAGCCCCAGCCCCATCGCGAACAACGCGGCGCCGCCGAGCAACGCATTGCCGGTATGCGCGATGAACGCGAGCACGGCAAACAGCGGCGCCGTCATGCATGCGCCGACGACCAGCGCCGACAATGCGCCCATCGCGGCGACCGCGATGAAGTGGCCGCCCCGGCGCGCGCTCGATGCCTCGGCCGCGCCGTTCTGCCAGCGCTCGGGCAGCGCGATGTCCTTACCCGAAATCAGCGATACGGCGAACGCGGTGAGCAGCACGCCGAACGCGCCGAGCACCCACGGGTTCTGCAGCCACGCGCCGAGACTCTGGCCGACCAGCGCCGCGGCGATGCCGAGCACCGTATAGACCAGCGCCATGCCGACCACGTAGGTCAGCGACAGCGCGAAGCCGCGCGCATGCGTCGCGCGCGTGCCCTGGCCGATGATGATCGCGGACACGATCGGAATCATCGGGTACGAACAGGGCAGGAGGCTCAGAACGACGCCAGCGACGAAGTACAGCGCGACGATCGTGAAGAAGCCGTGCCCTTCGAGCAGCGACTGCGCGAAATCGGCGCTCGTGACCTTGTCGAACCAGCTACCCGCGGCAGCCGTTTCACCGGACGACGATGCGGCTGCACCCAGCGCGGCGCCGTCGATCTTCACGACGTGCTCCGCCGGCGGATAGCAGATCCCTTCGTCCGCGCACCCCTGCGACGTCACCGCGAGCTCGAACGGCCCCGACGCCTGCTTGACCGGCACGTGCACCACGACTTCGTCACGATAGGTCTCGACGTCCTTCTGGAACGTCTGGTCGAACTTCACGTGGCCGGCCGGCAATTGGGGCTCGCCGAGCGTCGCCTGCCCGCTCTTCACTGCGAATGAGAACCGCTCGCGATACAGGTAATAGCCGTTGGCGACCCTGAAGCGGACGTCCACCTGTCCCGGCGATTCGCTCGCGCTGAACTTGAACGCAACCGACGGATCGAGGAAATCGTCGGCCGCGCGCGCAACCGACAGCCCGCCCAGCACGAGCACGCACGACAACAGAACTGCAAGAAACCGCAGCGCGCGCACGCGCACGGGAAGCGCCATACCGTTAAACATGAAATAGACGTTGAGTTTCGCTGGTCACCCACTGGCCGTACGCGGCCGATGCCGTCGCCTGCCACGAGACGATTTCGGGCGTCTCGTACGGATGATGCGCAAGAATAAATCGCTCCAGTTCGAGCGCCCGCACGGGGCTCGTCTTGAACAGCAACTGGATCTCGTCGGCCGTTTCGACCTTGCCCTGCCAGTGATAGCGCGACTTGATCGTGCCGAGCTCCGACACGCACGCGGCAAGCCGCGCGTCGAGCGCACCGTCGGCGAGCGCCGCGGCCGTCGCCGCGTCGGGCACCGTCGTCAGCATCAGCACCACTATCATCCGCGTCCTCCTGGCTGGTCTACCGGCTCCTGCCGGCGCGGCAACCCACCCTGGGACCACGCTGGCTGCCCCGTATCGTAGCGCAGCCCGCGCAACGCTGCCGGGACCGGCCTGCGACAATCGATCGCAGCCGGCGCCTCAAAAACAAAAAGGGCCAAGCAATCGCTCGGCCCCTTTCAGATACTGCTGCGTACCGGAAGCTTATTCAGCTTCTTGCACGTTTTCCGTTTCGTCGACTTCCGGACGGTCGAGCAGCTCGACCAGTGCCATCGGTGCGTTGTCGCCGACGCGGAAGCCGAACTTCAGCACGCGCAGGTAGCCGCCCGGACGGTTCGCGAAACGCGGACCGAGCACGTCGAACAGCTTCGCCACCGAGTCACGATCGCGCAGGCGGTTGAACGCCAGGCGACGGTTTGCCAGCGACGGCTTCTTGCCGAGCGTGATCAGCGGCTCGACGACTTTACGGAGTTCCTTCGCCTTCGGCAGCGTCGTCTTGATGACTTCGTGCTCGATCAGCGAGTTGGACATGTTACGGAGCATAGCCAGACGGTGGCTGCTCGTGCGGTTCAGTTTCCGCAGACCATGACGATGGCGCATTTCAGTTTCCTTGATTCAAAGTTTTGATCCAGCTCTTCTATCGCACCTCGAAGGGTGCACGGGCCGGTAACGAAAAAAAGCAAGATGCGGATTTTAAAGGAAAATCCGCATCTTTGCCAACTGCAGCAACAACCGGGCTTACTTGTCGAGACCAGCCGGCGGCCAGTTCTCGAGCTTCATGCCCAGCGTGAGACCGCGCGAAGCGAGCACTTCCTTGATCTCGTTGAGCGACTTGCGACCGAGGTTCGGCGTCTTCAGCAGCTCGTTTTCCGTGCGCTGGATCAGATCGCCGATGTAGTAGATGTTCTCGGCCTTCAGGCAGTTCGCCGAACGAACCGTCAACTCGAGATCGTCCACCGGACGCAGCAGGATCGGGTCGATCTGCGGTGCGCGCGACGGTGCCTCGGCAGCCGTTTCCGTGCCTTCCAGCGCCGCGAACACGGACAGCTGGTCGACCAGGATGCGGGCCGATTGACGGATCGCTTCTTCCGGCGTGATCACGCCGCTCGTCTCGATGTTCATCACGAGCTTGTCGAGGTCGGTACGCTGCTCGACACGTGCGCTTTCGACAGCGTAGCTCACGCGGCGAACCGGCGAGAACGATGCGTCGAGGACGATGCGGCCGATGATCTTGGCCGTGTCTTCACCGTAGCGACGGACGTTGCCGGGCACATAGCCGCGGCCCTTCTCGATCTTGATCTGAACGTCGAGCTTGCCGCCCTTCGACAGGTGCGCGATCACGTGATTCGGGTTGATGACTTCGCAATCGTGAGCCAGCTCGATATCGCCGGCCGTGACCACGCCTTCGCCTTCCTTGCGCAGCGTAACCGTCACTTCGTCACGGTTATGCAGCTTGAACACCACACCCTTCAGGTTCAGCAGCAGGTTGACGACGTCTTCTTGCACGCCATCAAGCGTCGAGTACTCGTGCACCACGCCCGCGATCGTGACTTCGGTCGGCGCGTAGCCAACCATCGACGACAGCAGCACGCGGCGAAGCGCATTGCCCAAGGTATGGCCGTACCCGCGTTCGAACGGCTCCATGACCACCCTCGCGTGGTTCTCGCCAAGCGATTCCACGGCGATGATCTTGGGTTTCAGCAAACTGGTTTGCATGGGCTTTCCTTTTCAATACCCTCGGCTCGTTACACCGATAAGGCTGACCGGTAACAACCAGAAAATAAACAGCCGAGGCCCTTCCTTGCGCAACGCAATCAGGGTACCTCGGCCGTCAATCGGATTAACGCGAATACAATTCGACGATCAGGCTTTCGTTGATGTCGCCTGCGATGTCAGCGCGTTCCGGCATTTGCTTGAACGTGCCTTCGAACTTCTTCGCATCGACTGCAACCCAGCTCGGCATGCCGCCTTGCTCGGCCAGCGACAGTGCTTCGACGATACGCGCCTGCTTCTTCGCCTTTTCGCGGATCGCGACGACGTCACCCGCCTTCACTTGCTGCGACGGGACGTTCGCGACGACGCCGTTCACCGTGATCGACTTGTGGCTCACGAGCTGACGCGCTTCGGCGCGGGTCGAGCCGAAGCCCATGCGATACACGACGTTGTCGAGGCGCGACTCGAGCAGTTGCAGCAGGTTTTCACCCGTGTTGCCCTTGCGGCGGTCGGCTTCAGCGAAGTAGCGGCGGAACTGACGCTCCAGCACGCCGTAGATACGCTTGACCTTCTGCTTTTCGCGCAGCTGCGTACCGTAGTCGGACGTACGTGCGCCCGAGGTACGGCCGTGCTGACCCGGCTTGCTGTCGAGCTTGCACTTGTCGGCGAGCGAGCGGCGCGCGCTCTTCAGGAACAGGTCGGTGCCTTCACGGCGGGACAGCTTGGCTTTGGGGCCGATATAACGTGCCACTTTGCATTCCTTTATCAATCAGTCACGCGGATCGAAATCCGCGCTAGTCCGCTCCCTTTGGGGCGAACGGTGGGCTTAGTCAATCAAAAAAGCAACGCCCGTCGACGCTGAGCGGCGACAGGCAATGCGCTAGCACGAACGTGCCAGCGCATTCTTAGATACGACGACGCTTCGGCGGGCGGCAGCCGTTGTGCGGAATCGGGGTGACGTCCGAAATCGCGGTGATCTTGATGCCGAGGCCGTGCAGTGCACGCACTGCCGACTCGCGACCCGGGCCCGGGCCCTTGATCCGCACTTCCAGATTCTTCACGCCATATTCCATCGCGACGCGGCCGGCCGACTCGGCTGCGACCTGTGCAGCGAACGGCGTCGACTTGCGCGAGCCCTTGAAGCCCTGGCCGCCCGACGTCGCCCACGCCAGCGCGTTGCCTTGGCGATCGGTGATCGTGATGATCGTGTTGTTGAACGACGCGTGGACGTGAACCACACCTTCAGCGACGTTCTTCTTAACCTTTTTGCGAACGCGTTGCGCCGCGGTGTTCGAAGCCTTAGCCATTACGTTTTCCTGTAACTGTCAGTTCCGCTTACTTCTTCAGCGCTTGCGCTGCACGACGCGGACCCTTGCGGGTACGTGCGTTCGTACGCGTACGCTGACCGCGCATCGGCAGGCCCTTGCGATGACGGACGCCACGGTAGCAACCGAGGTCCATCAGGCGCTTGATGTTCATCGTCACTTCACGGCGCAGATCGCCTTCGACGACAAACTTGCCCACTTCTTCACGCAGCTTTTCCAAGTCTGCGTCGGTCAGGTCCTTGACCTTCTTCGAAAAATCGACGCCAGCTGCCACGCAGATGCTGCGCGAACGGGTGCGGCCGACACCGAAGATAGCCGTCAGGCCGATCTCGGTGTGCTGGTGATTCGGGATGTTAACCCCTGCGATACGAGCCATTGTTTTTCCTCAAACAAAAAGCGCAAACAAACGCGCGGTCAGCCTTGGCGCTGCTTGTGGCGCGGATCCGAGCTGCAGATCACGCGAACGACGCCTTTGCGCTTGATGATCTTGCAATTGCGGCAAATGCGCTTAACCGATGCCATCACTTTCATGATAATACCCTTTTTTCAAATCACTTCGCCCGGAACACGATCCGCGCACGAGACAGATCGTAAGGCGTCAACTCAACCGTCACCTTGTCGCCGGGCAGAATGCGGATGTAGTGCATCCGCATCTTTCCGGAAATATGCCCCAACACGACATGGCCGTTTTCCAGCTTCACACGGAAGGTCGCATTCGGGAGGTTTTCGATCACCTCACCCTGCATCTGGATTACATCGTCTTTGGCCATAGTCCTTATTAACGCGTTGGGATGTTGCCGCCCTTGAAGTTGGCCTTCTTGAGCAGCGACTCATACTGTTGCGACATAACGTACGACTGCACCTGCGCCATAAAGTCCATCGTGACGACGACAATGATCAGCAGCGACGTTCCACCAAAATAAAACGGCACGTTCCAGCGCAGCACCAGGAATTCCGGCAGCAGACACACGAAGACGATGTAGATCGCACCGGCCAGCGTCAGACGCGTGAGGATGCGGTCGATATATCGTGCAGTCTGATCGCCCGGACGGATGCCCGGAACAAACGCGCCGCTCTTCTTCAGGTTGTCCGCGGTTTCCCTGCTGTTGAACACCAGTGCGGTGTAGAAGAAGCAGAAAAACACGATTGCCAGCGTGTACAGCAGCACATAGACCGGCTGGCCCGGCTTCAGCGCTTCCGCAACGTTATGCAACGTATTGGAAATCCAGCTTCCCGTCGGCTGACCGGTACTGAACCAGCCGAGAATCGTCGCCGGGAACAGGATGATCGACGATGCGAAGATCGGCGGAATCACGCCCGACATGTTCAGCTTCAGCGGCAGGTGCGACGACTGTCCGCCGTAGATCTTGTTGCCGACCTGGCGCTTCGCGTAGTTCACGAGGATCTTGCGCTGACCGCGTTCGATGAACACGACCAGGTAAGTCACCGCGGCAATCAGAACGACGATGATGATCGCCGAAATGATGCTCATCGAACCCGTACGCACCAGCTCGAACAGCCCACCGACGGCATTCGGGAACCCTGCTGCGATCCCGCCGAAGATGATGATCGAGATACCGTTGCCCAGACCACGCTCGGTAATCTGCTCGCCGAGCCACATCAGGAACATCGTGCCGGTAACCAGCGTCACGACCGTCGTCAGACGGAACAGCATGCCGGGATCGGTGACGAGGCCCGGCTGGTTTTCCAGCGCAGCCGCGATACCGAACGCCTGGAAGGTCGCGAGCACCACGGTGAAATACCGCGTGTACTGCGTGATCTTCCGTTGCCCTGCCTGCCCTTCCTTCTTCAGCGCCTCGAGTTGCGGCGAAACGATCGCCAGCAACTGCATGATGATCGACGCCGAAATGTACGGCATGATCCCCAGCGCAAAGATCGTGAAGCGGGAAAGTGCGCCACCCGAGAACATGTTGAACATGCCCAGGATGCCACCCGCCTGGCTCTGGAACAGCTTGGCCAGTTGATCCGGATCGATGCCCGGCACGGGAATGTGCGCGCCGATGCGATAGACGATCAGCGCCAGGAGCAGGAACATCGCTCGCCGACGCAGATCGCCGAATTTCGCCGTGCTTCGACCGGGTTTTGCAAGACTCGGGCTGTTAGCCAAGTACCTTCTCCGATGAATGCAAGTGACGACGCGCTACGCGTGTCACTCGGCGAACGAACCGCCAGCCGCTTCGATCGCAGCGCGCGCACCCTTGGTGGCACCGAGACCCTTCACGACGATCTTGCGCTTCAGTTCACCCGTCGCGATGATCTTTGCGCTCTTCGTCAGCTCGCCGACCAGGCCGGCTTGCTTCAGTGCGAGCAGATCGATCTCGTCGACCGGCAGCTTCTCGAGGTCGCCCAGGCGCACTTCACCGACGAATTCCTTCGTCAGCGACGTGAAGCCGCGCTTCGGCAGACGACGTTGCAGCGGCATCTGACCGCCTTCGAAACCGACTTTGTGAAAGCCGCCCGAACGCGATTTCTGACCCTTGTGACCACGGCCAGCCGTCTTGCCGAGGCCCGAACCGATGCCACGGCCGACGCGACGCTTGGCGTGCTTGGCGCCAGCTGCCGGCTTCAGGTTATTCAATTCCATATCAACTCCTTGATCCGTAGGGCCGCTTACGCGATGACCTTAACGAGGTACGAGACCTTGTTGATCATGCCGCGGACCGCCGGCGTGTCCTGCAGCTCGCTGACCGAGTTGAGTCGGCGCAGGCCCAGGCCACGCACGGTCGCGCGGTGCGATTCGCGGGTCCCGATCAGGCTCTTAACGAGCTGAACCTTGACAGTTTTTTCAGACATGGTGACCACCCGGGCTTAGCCCAAAATTTCTTCGACGGACTTGCCGCGCTTCGCCGCGATGTCTGCCGGGGTGGACTGCTTGCGCAGGCCGTCCAGCGTGGCGCGAACGAGGTTGTACGGGTTCGTCGAACCGTGGCTCTTCGCCACAACGTTCTGAACGCCCATCACGTCGAACACTGCGCGCATCGGGCCGCCGGCGATCACGCCCGTACCTGCCTTCGCCGGAGCGAGGAGGACGGCCGATGCGCCGTGCTTGCCGTGCACTTCGTGCTGCAGCGTGCCGTTCTTGAGCGGCACCTTGAACATGTTGCGGCGAGCTTGTTCCATTGCCTTCTGGACAGCGACCGGCACTTCCTTCGCCTTGCCCTTGCCCATACCGATGCGGCCATCACCATCGCCAACCAC
This sequence comes from Burkholderia sp. MS455, assembly GCF_016899445.1. Taxonomy (NCBI): domain Bacteria; kingdom Pseudomonadati; phylum Pseudomonadota; class Betaproteobacteria; order Burkholderiales; family Burkholderiaceae; genus Burkholderia; species Burkholderia sp. MS455. The sequence continues at coordinate 343,313 of NZ_CP041779.1, read as the reverse complement.
GGTCAGTGCGGCGAAGCCGAGAATACGGCCACCCTTCACGACCTTGGTCACGCGATTGACCGAAATCATCTTTTCGCGAAGGCCGTCGTCGCGCTCGTCAGCCTGAACTTTCGCTTGCATCTTTGCCATGACGAATTCCTTCCTTAGAACTTGAGCCCAGCTTCGCGAGCTGCCTCAGCCAGCGCTTTCACGCGGCCGTGGTAGCGGAAGCCCGAGCGGTCGAAGGCGACGGATTCGATGCCGGCGGCCTTTGCCTTCTCGGCAATACGCTTGCCGATCAGCGTCGCGGCGTTAACGTTGCCGCCCTTGCCCGACTTGTCGGCGAGCTCGGCGCGCACTTCTGCCTCGAGCGTCGACGCGCTGGCGAGCACCTTGGTGCCGCACGGCGAGAACACTTGAGCGTAGATGTGCGTGTTCGTGCGATGCACGGCGAGACGCGCGACCTGCAGCTCAGCGATCTTGATACGCGTCTGGCGAGCGCGGCGCAGGCGAGATTGAGTCTTATCCATGATTGCGCACCCTTACTTCTTCTTCGTTTCTTTGAGGATCACAACCTCGTCGGAATAGCGCACGCCCTTGCCCTTGTAGGGCTCCGGCGGACGGTAACCGCGAACTTCCGCAGCTACTTGACCGACTTGTTGCTTGTTGATCCCCTTGATCACGATTTCGGTTTGCGTCGGGGTTTCAGCCTTGACGCCTTCCGGCATCTGGTGCACCACCGGGTGCGAGAAACCCAGCGACAGGTTCAGCTTGTCGCCTTGCGCTTGCGCACGGTAACCGACGCCAACCAGCGTCAGCTTGCGCTCGAAACCCTTGGTCACGCCGTGCACGGCATTCGCGATGATCGCGCGCATCGTGCCCGACAGTGCGTTTGCTTCGCGGCTTTCGTCGACCGGCGACAGATTCAGCGTGCCGTCGTTGTTCGCCACGTTCACGAGCGGATTGATCGCTTGCGTGATGGTGCCCAGCGGGCCCTTGACGGTGATTGCACCGTCGGCCAGCTTGACTTCCGCGCCTTGCAGCGCGATCGGGCTCTTACCTACTCGAGACATGTTTCTCTCTCCTCGGCTTTAAGCGACGTAGCAGATGACTTCGCCGCCGACGCCGGTAGCGCGCGCCTTGCGGTCGGTCATCACGCCCTTCGGCGTCGACACGATTGCCACGCCGAGGCCATTCATGACCTGCGGAATGTCGTTACGACCGCGGTAGACGCGCAGGCCAGGCTTCGACACGCGCTCGAGGCGTTCGATGACCGGACGGCCAGCGTAGTACTTCAGCGCGATGTTCAGTTCTGCCTTCGCGCCTTCAGCCTTCACCGCGAAATCGTCGATATAACCTTCGTCCTTCAGGACTTGCGCGATTGCAACCTTGACCTTCGACGAGGGCATCGCGACCGATACCTTCTCGACCATCTGCGCGTTGCGGATGCGAGTCAGCATATCGGCGATAGGATCACTCATGCTCATTTACGTTTCTCCTATTACCAGCTCGCCTTGGTCAGGCCAGGAATCTCGCCACGGAATGCGATTTCACGAATCTTGTTACGCGCGAGGCCGAATTTACGGAACGTGCCACGCGGACGGCCCGTGATCGCGCAGCGGTTACGCTGGCGGGTCGGGTTTGCGTTGCGGGGCAGTTGCTGCAGCTCCAGGCGTGCTTCGTAGCGCTCTTCTTCCGACTTGCTTTGGTCTTCGACGATCGCCTTCAGCGCTTCGCGCTTTGCTGCGAACTTCGCGACCAGGCGGGCGCGCTTCTTTTCACGTTCGATCAGTGCCAGTTTAGCCACGGTAACCTCAGTTTCTGAACGGGAACTTGAAGCTGGCGAGCAGAGCCTTTGCTTCGTCGTCGGTCTTCGCAGTCGTCGTGATGCTGATGTTCAGCCCACGCAGTGCGTCGATCTTGTCGTAGTCGATTTCGGGGAAAATGATCTGCTCTTTCACACCGATGTTGTAGTTGCCACGGCCATCGAAAGCACGACCCGACACGCCGCGGAAGTCACGCACGCGGGGCAGGGCGACGGTCACGAAACGGTCGAGGAATTCATACATCGCACGACCACGCAGCGTCACCATCGCGCCGATGGGATAACCCTGGCGGATCTTGAAGCCTGCGATTGCCTTGCGCGCCTTCGTCACGACCGGCTTCTGACCAGCGATCTTCGTGAGGTCGCCAACGGCGTTCTCGATGATCTTCTTGTCAGCGATCGCTTCGCCAAGACCCATGTTCAGCGTGATCTTGGTGATGCGCGGCACTTCCATGACCGACTTGTAACCGAACTTCTCGATCAGGCCGGGCACAACCTTTTCTTTGTAAAACTCTTGAAAACGAGCCATTTTTTACTCCGCTGCGTCAGGCGCTCAGTACGGCACCGGTCGTCTTCAGGAAGCGAACCTTCTTGCCTTCCTCGACCTTGATGCCAACACGCGACGCCTTGCCATTCGCGTCGACCAGTGCGACGTTCGAAATATGCAGGGGCATCGTCTTCGCTTCCACGCCGCCCGTCGTACCCTTCATCGGGTTCGGCTTCACATGCTTCTTGACGAGGTTGATACCTTCAACCGTCACATGCTCAGCACCGACAGCCAGCACGACGCCGCGCTTGCCCTTGTCCTTGCCGGTAACGACGATCACTTCGTCACCCTTGCGAATCTTGTTCATCGCGACTCCTTACAGCACTTCCGGCGCCAGCGAAACGATCTTCATGAATCGTTCGCTACGCAGCTCACGCGTCACCGGCCCGAAGATACGGGTGCCGATCGGCTCGAGCTTGTTATTCAAAAGCACAGCGGCGTTGCCGTCGAACTTGATCAGCGAGCCGTCTTGACGGCGCACACCCTTGGCGGTGCGGACCACCACGGCGTTGTAAATTTCGCCTTTCTTCACGCGCCCGCGCGGCGTTGCCTCTTTGACGCTCACCTTGATGATGTCGCCAATGCCGGCATAACGACGCTTCGAGCCGCCGAGCACCTTGATGCACAGGACTTCACGTGCACCCGTGTTGTCGGCTACTTCGAGCCGAGATTCGGTCTGGATCATGGTTTGTCTTTCCCAACTTAATCCGGATGCACCACCATGATGCATTCGGTCAGTCTTGGTCCCGTCAGCCAATCGGCTGCTTGGGTTGGAACAGCAGCGACGGCAAACGAAACCCGCCATCGCAATTCGGTGAATCTTTCGGACAGGCTGGCGCCAGTCCGCTTCCCCCACCAACTTCGCCCGCGACGGGGCTCCCATAAAGAGGGAAGACCAGGATTATAACAAATAATCCTGGTCACGCAAGCAAAAACTTTGCGATTTCAAGCACTTCGTGGAGAAGTGCCTGTTACTGCCTACCGCACGGCCCGCTTAGATGACGCGAGCTGCTTCGACGAGGCGCGACACCGTCCAGGCCTTCGTCTTCGAAACAGGACGAGTTTCCTGGATTTCGACGAGATCGCCTTCGTTGCAGGTGTTCGCTTCATCGTGCGCGTGGTATTTCTTCGAGCGCACGACATACTTGCCGTAGATCGGGTGCTTGACGCGGTGCTCGATCAGCACGGTGACGGTCTTGTCCATCTTGTTGCTGACGACCCGACCGACCAGCGTCCGCTTCAGCGAGGTTTTCACGCTATCGTTCATTTCTGGTTCGCCTTCTGAGTCATGACGGTCCGCACACGTGCGATGTCGCGACGAACCTTCTTCAGCTGGCTCGTGTTCGTGAGCTGCTGGGTCGCGAGTTGCATGCGCAGGCCGAATTGCGCCTTCAGCAGGTCCGCCAGCTCCTTGTTGAGCGCGGCCTGGTCTTTCTGGAGAAGTTCGGAAGCCTTCATGTTTTCTCCTTAGGCGCCGAGCTGGCGCACGATGAATGCCGTCTTCAGCGGCAGCTTGGCTGCAGCCAGACGGAACGCTTCGCGTGCCAGTTCTTCGGTTACGCCGTCCATTTCATAGAGCATCTTGCCCGGCTGAATCTCGGCGACGTAGTACTCCGGGTTACCCTTACCGTTACCCATACGCACTTCGGCCGGCTTCTGCGAAATCGGCTTGTCCGGGAAGATCCGGATCCAGATGCGGCCGCCACGCTTGATGTGACGCGTCATTGCACGACGCGCCGCTTCAATTTGACGTGCGGTCAGACGACCGCGACCGATCGCCTTCAGGCCGAATTCACCGAACGACACTGCGTTGCCGCGCGTCGCCTTGCCGGTGTTACGACCCTTCTGCTCTTTACGATACTTTCTGCGTTTCGGTTGCAGCATCGTTATTCTCCAGTCTTGCCGTCTTCGGGCTTGCCGGCGCCACGGCGCGGTGCGCCACGGCGAGCACCCGGAGCGCCGCCTTCGCCGTCACGGCGCGGACGACGATCGCCCGGACGCGCATTGCGACGCGGACGCTTGTCTTCGGCTACTTCTTCCACCACCGGTGCGTCATTGCGGCCGAGCGTGTCGCCCTTGTACACCCACACCTTGACGCCGATGATCCCGTAGGTCGTCTTCGCTTCCGAAGTCGCGTAGTCGATATCGGCACGCAACGTGTGAAGGGGCACGCGACCTTCGCGATACCACTCCGTACGAGCGATTTCGATACCGTTCAGACGGCCAGCGCTCATGATCTTGATGCCCTGGGCACCCAGACGCATCGCATTCTGCATCGCACGCTTCATCGCGCGACGGAACATGATCCGACGCTCGAGCTGTTGCGTGATCGAGTCAGCGATCAGTTGCGCATCGGTTTCCGGCTTGCGGATCTCTTCGATGTTGACGTGGACCGGAACGCCCATGCGGCGTTGCAGTTCCGTCTTCAGCTGTTCGATATCCTCGCCCTTCTTGCCGATGACCACGCCCGGACGCGAGCTGTAAATCGTGATGCGCGCGTTCTTCGCCGGACGCTCGATGACGACCCGACCGACCGAAGCGTTCTTCAGCTTCTTCTTCAGGTATTCACGAACACCGATGTCTTCCTGCAGCATCGCCGCGAAATTGTTGTTGTTCGCGTACCAACGCGAAGCCCAATTACGGCTGACAGCCAGGCGGAAGCCAGTCGGATGAATTTTCTGTCCCATCGTATGGCTCCTTAATTCCCGACCGTCACAGTGATGTGACAGGATTGCTTCTCGATGCGGTTACCGCGGCCCTTGGCGCGCGCGGTGAAACGCTTGAGCGATGCAGCCTTGTCGACGTAGATGCTCTTGATCTTGAGCTCGTCGATATCGGCGCCTTCGTTGTGCTCCGCATTCGCGATTGCCGACAGCACAACCTTCTTCACGATGCCAGCCGCCTTCTTCGGCGAGAACGTCAGAACGTTCAGCGCCTTGTCGACCGGCAAACCGCGGATCTGGTCAGCCACAAGGCGCGTTTTTTGCGCCGAGATGCGGGCACCGCGATGAATTGCTTTCACTTCCATCTTGATTGCCCCTTATTTCTTGGCCTTCTTGTCGGCTGCGTGACCCTTGAACGTACGGGTCAGTGCGAACTCGCCAAGCTTGTGGCCGACCATGTTTTCCGAGATGTACACCGGAACGTGTTGACGGCCGTTGTGAACAGCGATCGTCAGGCCGATGAAATCCGGCAGAATCGTCGAGCGACGCGACCAGGTCTTGATCGGCTTTTTGTCGCGCGAAGCTGCAGCCGCCTCAACTTTCTTCAGCAAATGGGCGTCGCAGAACGGACCTTTTTTAACAGAACGTGCCATTGCCTACTCCTTAACGCTTGTGACGGCGCTGGACGATCATCGTCGTCGTGCGCTTGTTGCTGCGGGTGCGGTAACCCTTAGCCGGCGTACCCCACGGGCTCACCGGGTCGCGACCTGCAGCCGTCTTGCCCTCACCACCACCGTGCGGGTGATCGACCGGGTTCATCGCAACGCCACGCACCGTCGGGCGGATACCGCGCCAGCGGTTCGCGCCAGCCTTGCCGATCTGGCGCAGGCTATGCTCTTCGTTGCCGACTTCACCGATCGTTGCACGGCACTCGATGTGCACGCGGCGGATTTCGCCCGAACGCAGGCGAACCTGCGCGTAGACGCCTTCGCGCGCCAGCAGCATGGCCGACGTGCCGGCCGAACGCGCCATTTGCGCGCCCTTGCCCGGCAGCATCTCGATGCAGTGGATCGTCGTACCGACCGGAATGTTGCGGATCGGCAGCGTGTTGCCTGCACGGATCGGCGCTTCCGAACCCGACATCAGCTGTTGGCCGACGGTCAGGCCCTTCGGGGCGATGATGTAGCGACGCTCGCCGTCTGCGTAGAGCACCAGCGCGATGTTCGCGCTGCGGTTCGGGTCGTATTCGAGACGCTCGACCTTTGCCGGGATGCCATCCTTCGTGCGACGGAAATCGACGATACGATAGTGCTGCTTGTGACCACCGCCCTTGTGGCGCGTGGTGATGCGGCCGTTGTTGTTACGGCCGGCGGTCGAGCTCTGCGAGTCGAGCAGTGCCGCGAACGGCTTGCCCTGGTGCAGGTTCTTGTTGACCACCTTGACCATCGCGCGGCGACCCGGCGAAGTCGGTTTAACTTTCACGATTGCCATGATTACTTGGCCTCCGCTTCAAAGTTGATTTCCTGGCCGGGCTTCAGGCAAACGTACGCCTTCTTCACGTCCTTGCGGCGGCCCATCGAACGGCCAAAGCGCTTCTGCTTGCCCTTCTGAACCAGCACGTTGACGGAATCAACTTCCACCTTGAACAGCAGCTCGACAGCCGCCTTCACTTCCTGCTTCGTGGCATCCGGTGCGACTTCGAACACGACTTGCTCGTTCTTGTCGGCAACCAGCGTCGCCTTTTCCGAGATCACCGGTGCGAGCAGGACCTGCATCAAACGATGATCGTTCTTGCGAATCTCGCTCATGACAGCAACTCCTCGATCTGGGCGACCGCAGCCTTCGTGACCAGCACTTTCTTGAAGTAGATCAGCGACAGCGGGTCAGCGTAGCGCGGCTCGACAATTGCCACGTGCGGCAGGTTGCGCGAAGCCAGGTACAGGTTTTCGTCAACCGTGTCGGTGATGATCAGCACGGAGTCGAGACCCATGGTCTTGAATTTGTCGGCCAGCAGCTTGGTCTTCGGCGCTTCGAGGACGATGTCCTCGACGACCGACAGACGGCCTTCACGGGCCAGCTGCGAGAAGATCGAGCAGAGACCTGCGCGATGCATCTTCTTGTTGACCTTGTGCGAGAAGTTTTCTTCCGGCGAGTTCGGGAAGATACGACCACCGCCACGCCACAGCGGGCTCGACGACATACCGGCACGAGCACGGCCCGTACCCTTCTGGCGCCACGGCTTCTTGGTGGTGTGCTTGACCTGCTCGCGGTCCTTCTGCGCGCGGTTACCCTGGCGAGCATTCGCCTGGTAAGCGACGACGACCTGGTGGATCAGCGCTTCGTTGTAGTCACGACCGAACACGACGTCCGATGCGTTGACCACTGCACCTTCCTGACCATTTTCGTTCAGGAGCTTGAGTTCCATTATTTCGCCCCCTTGGTCTTGACGGCCGGCGTGACAAAAACCTTGCCACCCTTCGCGCCCGGAATCGCACCCTTGACGAGCAGCAGCTTGCGCTCTGCGTCGATACGAGCGATTTCGAGGTTCTGCACCGTCACGGTCACGTCACCCATGTGACCCGTCATGCGTTTACCCGGGAACACGCGACCCGGATCCTGCGCCATACCGATCGAGCCCGGCACGTTGTGCGAGCGCGAGTTACCGTGCGTGGCACGGCCGGAGGAGAAGTTGTAACGCTTGATCGTACCGGCGTAGCCCTTACCGATCGACACGCCTTGCACGTCGACCTTCTGGCCCACTTCGAAAAGATCTGCACCGACCACGGCGCCATTCGACAGCTCGGCTGCCTTGGCCGCGTCAATGCGGAATTCCTTGAGGATTTCACCGGCTTCGACACCGGCTTTGGCGAGATGACCTGCCAGCGGCTTCGTCACGCGCGAGGCGCGGCGGGAGCCGAATGCAACCTGCACGGCCGTGTAGCCGTCGGTTTCAACAGTCTTGATCTGCGTCACGCGGTTGTCCGACACGTCCAGCACGGTGACGGGAATCGAATCCCCTTCAGCCGTGAAGATACGGGTCATGCCAACCTTGCGACCTACGAGTCCAAGGCTCATCATTTTCTCCATTCCCGACTGCGATTGGTCGGGGCTGATTTACAAAATGCCGGGCACGCAAGGCCCAACTTTTTTACGCGAATACGCGAAAAGCCAAGCAGTATAGCCCGACCTCTCGTTTTCCGCAAGCAATACAAAGACTTAGCGCCGCCCGGCAAGCCGATCGGCGCTGGAAGCCTTACTGCAGCTTGATTTCCACGTCGACGCCAGCCGGCAGATCGAGCTTCATCAGCGCGTCAACCGTCTTGTCGGTCGGATCGACGATGTCCATCAGGCGCTGGTGGGTGCGGATTTCGAGCTGATCGCGCGACGTCTTGTTGACGTGCGGCGAACGCAGGATGTCAAAACGCTGAATGCGCGTCGGCAGCGGCACCGGGCCACGGACGATTGCGCCAGTCCGCTTCGCGGTATCGACGATCTCGGCAGCCGATTGATCGATCAGACGATAGTCGAAAGCCTTCAGGCGAATGCGGATTTTCTGTTGCTGCATGACGATTCCTTGAAAAGAGCGAGGCGATGTTGCATCGCCGGACACTAAAAGAACGTGAAACATGACGCCTGCGGGGAGCGAGACATCAGGTTCCGGACAGTACTTCCACTGCTAAGCCCGCGATTCTACACGAAATTGTGGAGCGGTGGTGCGGGTTTCTCGGCCCATGCAACGGAGCACCGGAAAAACAAAACCGGGCGCCAGCGCAAGCTGGGCACCCGGTTTCGACGGTACGACTGCATACCGCGGAATCGCGGACCCCGTCGGGATCCGCGGATCGTCGATGTTACTCGATGATCTTGGCGACGACGCCGGCGCCGACGGTACGGCCGCCTTCGCGGATTGCGAAGCGCAGACCTTCTTCCATCGCGATCGGAGCGATCAGCTTCACCGTGATCGACACGTTGTCGCCCGGCATCACCATTTCCTTGTCCTTCGGCAGCTCGATCGAGCCCGTCACGTCCGTCGTACGGAAGTAGAACTGCGGACGGTAGTTGTTGAAGAACGGCGTGTGACGGCCGCCTTCGTCCTTGCTCAGCACGTACACTTCAGCCGTGAAGTGCGTGTGCGGCGTGATCGAACCCGGCTTCGCCAGAACCTGGCCACGCTCCACGTCTTCACGCTTCGTGCCGCGCAGCAGGATACCAACGTTGTCGCCTGCCTGACCTTGGTCCAGCAGCTTGCGGAACATTTCAACGCCCGTGCAGGTCGTCTTCACCGTCGGCTTGATACCGACGATTTCGATTTCCTCGCCGACCTTCACGATGCCGCGCTCGACACGACCCGTCACCACCGTACCACGGCCCGAGATCGAGAACACGTCTTCCACCGGCATCAGGAACGCGCCGTCAACTGCGCGCTCCGGCGTCGGGATGTACGTGTCCAGCGCGTCGGCCAGGCTCATGATCGCCACTTCGCCCAGCTCGCCCGTGTCGCCTTCCAGCGCCAGCTTCGCCGAACCCTTCACGATCGGCGTGTCGTCGCCCGGGAAGTCGTACTTCGACAGGAGTTCGCGAACTTCCATCTCGACCAGTTCGAGCAGTTCAGCGTCGTCCACCATGTCGCACTTGTTCAGGAACACGATGATGTACGGAACGCCAACCTGACGCGCCAGCAGGATGTGCTCACGCGTTTGCGGCATCGGGCCGTCTGCTGCCGAGCAAACCAGGATCGCGCCGTCCATCTGTGCCGCGCCCGTGATCATGTTCTTCACATAGTCAGCGTGGCCCGGGCAGTCGACGTGTGCGTAGTGGCGGTTAGCCGTTTCGTACTCGACGTGTGCCGTGTTGATCGTGATGCCGCGCGCCTTTTCTTCCGGTGCCGCGTCGATCTGGTCGTATGCCTTCGCTTCTCCGCCGAACTTCTTCGTCAGAACCGTCGTGATCGCTGCCGTCAGCGTCGTCTTGCCGTGGTCAACGTGACCAATCGTACCAACGTTCACGTGCGGCTTGGTCCGCTCAAACTTTTCCTTTGCCATGATTCTCTTCTTTCAAAAAATAATCAGTTGATAGCTTCAGATTTACTTCGACTTCGCGCTGATGATCGCGTCGGCAACGTTGCGCGGAGCTTCAGCGTAGTGCTTGAACTCCATCGTGTACGTTGCACGACCTTGCGTCAGCGAGCGCAGCGACGTCGAATAACCGAACATTTCCGACAGCGGCACTTCGGCGCGCACGATCTTGCCGCCGCCAACCATGTCTTCCATGCCCTGGACGATACCGCGACGGCCCGACAGGTCGCCCATCACGTTGCCCATGTAGTCTTCCGGCGTCTCGACTTCGACGGCCATCATCGGCTCGAGCACGACCGGGTTCGCCTTGCGCATCGCTTCCTTGAACGCCATCGAACCGGCCATGCGGAACGCGTTTTCGTTCGAGTCAACGTCGTGGTACGAACCGAACGTCAGGTGAACCTTCACGTCGACGACCGGGAAGCCTGCCAGCACGCCCGACTTCAGCGTGTCCTGGATACCCTTGTCGACCGCCGGGATGTATTCACGCGGGATCACACCACCCTTGATCTCGTCGAAGAACTCGTAGCCCTTGCCCTGTTCGTTCGGCTCGAGCGTGATGACCGCGTGACCGTACTGGCCGCGACCACCCGACTGCTTGACGAACTTGCCGTCGACATCCTTCGCCGTCGAACGGATCGTCTCGCGGTAGGCAACCTGCGGCTTGCCGACGGTTGCTTCCACGCCGAATTCACGCTTCATCCGGTCGACCAGAATTTCGAGGTGGAGCTCGCCCATGCCCGAAATGATGGTCTGGCCCGACTCTTCGTCGGTCTGCACGCGGAACGACGGATCTTCCTGCGCCAGGCGGTTCAGCGCGAGGCCCATCTTTTCCTGGTCAGCCTTGGTCTTCGGCTCGACAGCCTGCGAGATCACCGGCTCCGGGAACACCATGCGCTCGAGAATGATCGGGTTCGCCGGATCGCACAGCGTGTCGCCCGTGGTCGCTTCCTTCAGGCCGACCGCAGCAGCGATGTCGCCTGCGCGCACTTCCTTGATTTCTTCGCGCTGGTTCGCGTGCATCTGCAGAATACGACCCAGACGTTCCTTCTTGTCCTTCGTCGAGTTCAGCAGCGTGTCGCCCGAATTCACCACGCCCGAGTACACACGGAAGAAGATCAGCTGGCCGACGAACGGGTCGGTCATGATCTTGAACGCGAGTGCCGAGAACTTCTCGTCGTCCGACGCACGGCGCTCTGCGGAATCGCCGTTTTCGAGTTCGCCCTTGACCGGCGGGATGTCGACCGGCGACGGCAGGAAATCGATCACGGCGTCGAGCATGCGCTGCACGCCCTTGTTCTTGAACGCGGTACCGCACAGCATCGGCTGGATTTCGCACGCGATCGTACGGTCGCGCAGCGCCTTGACGATGTCGGCTTCCGGCAGATCGCCTTCTTCCAGGTACTTGTTCATCAGGTCTTCGTTGGCTTCAGCAGCCGCCTCGACCATCTTTTCGCGCCATTCCTTGCAGGTCTCGGCGAGTTCGGCCGGAATGTCGACGTAGTCGAACTTCGTGCCTTGCGACGCTTCGTCCCAAATGATCGCCTTCATCTTGATCAGATCGACGACGCCCTTGAAGTTTTCTTCCGAGCCGATCGGCACCACGACCGGAACCGGGTTCGCCTTCAGGCGCAGACGGAGCTGGTCGTAGACCTTGAAGAAGTTCGCGCCGGTACGGTCCATCTTGTTGACGAACGCGAGACGCGGCACCTTGTACTTGTTCGCCTGGCGCCACACCGTTTCCGACTGCGGCTGCACGCCGCCCACTGCGCAGTACACCATGCACGCGCCGTCGAGCACGCGCATCGAGCGCTCCACTTCGATCGTGAAGTCGACGTGCCCCGGGGTGTCGATGATGTTGATGCGGTGTTCCGGATAGTTGCCGCCCATGCCCTTCCAGAAGGCCGTGGTAGCAGCGGACGTGATCGTGATGCCACGCTCCTGTTCCTGCTCCATCCAGTCCATCGTGGCTGCGCCGTCGTGAACTTCACCGATCTTGTGGTTCACACCGGTGTAAAACAGAATGCGCTCGGTCGTCGTCGTCTTGCCGGCGTCGATGTGAGCGCTAATACCGATATTGCGGTAGCGCTCGATAGGAGTCTTGCGAGCCACTTTGATCCTCTACTGGGATGACATGATGCAGCCCTGCTGCATCATGCTTCAACACAAACGGGCGAGGCGCCTGAAAAGCGCACCCGCCCGGAATTTATTTCCGCTAACAGCCCAGCCAGGCGCTTAGAAACGGAAATGCGAGAACGCGCGGTTGGCTTCTGCCATGCGGTGAACTTCATCGCGCTTCTTCATCGCGCCGCCACGGCCTTCGGCCGCTTCGGAGAGTTCACCTGCCAGACGCAGAGCCATCGACTTCTCGCTGCGCTTCTTCGCAGCCTCACGCAGCCAGCGCATCGCCAATGCCATACGACGCGACGGGCGCACTTCGACCGGAACTTGATAGTTGGCACCACCAACGCGACGGCTCTTCACTTCGACCACCGGCTTCACGTTGTTGAGCGCAACCGTGAACACTTCCAGCGGGTCCTTGCCACCCTTGGTCTGGATCTGTTCGAATGCGCCATAAACGATGCGCTCTGCGACCGACTTCTTGCCGGACAGCATCAGCATGTTCATGAACTTGGCTACATCAACGTTGCCGAACTTCGGATCCGGCAACACTTCCCGCTTGGGGACTTCGCGACGACGCGGCATGATTCTTCCTTTACTTGTTCAGTTGGAGCTGTATCCAGCTCCGCGGCCACCAACAAACCCGATCACATCTTCACGACTAACCAGCTTGGCCGGGTGACCACTTACTCGACAGCACCGGCAATCCGGCACTCCCGCCTTGACCGCCCAGAGGCGATCCCTGATCAAAAGCCGCTTACTTGGCAGCCTTTGCACGCTTCGCGCCGTACTTCGAGCGCGCTTGCTTACGGTCCTTGACGCCCTGGGTATCCAGCGAGCCGCGAACCATGTGGTAACGCACACCCGGCAAGTCCTTCACACGGCCGCCGCGGATCAGCACAACCGAGTGCTCCTGCAGGTTGTGGCCTTCACCGCCGATGTACGAAATCACTTCGAAGCCGTTCGTCAGACGAACCTTGGCGACCTTACGGAGTGCCGAGTTCGGCTTCTTCGGCGTCGTCGTGTACACACGGGTGCACACGCCGCGACGCTGGGGGCAGTCCTGCAGGGCCGGGCTCTTGCTCTTCGTCGTTTCCGACTGACGGCCTTTGCGAACCAGTTGGTTGATGGTTGGCATTGTTTATTCCTGAAATTGAACAAAATCTGCACACCGATTTCGGGCAAAGCGAGAATCGGCGCACAGTTGACTTCCGAACCGGCGAAACGGACGCGAACCTTCGTACGCGACTCGGCCCACCGAATACCGGAACCCAACATAATATTCCGGAAATGCCAACTAAGTCAACGGCTTGCGTGATTTGCCGGCAGGCCGCGCGGTTTACAGGAAGGGTCTGAACACCTGTGTCAGGCCGATTCGACGACGTCGATGATCTCGTCGCCGAAGCGCTCGAGCTTGCGCACGCCCATGCCGGGGATATGGCGCAGGTCGTCGATCGTCTCCGGCGCGTTGCGCGCGATCTCGGCGAGCGTTGCATCGTGGAAGATCACGTAGGCCGGCACGCCGTCAGTCTTCGCGGTTTCCGCGCGCCACGCGCGCAGCGCATCCCACCGTGCGCGCTCGCGCGTGCCCATGCCGGCCGTCGGATCGACGCGCGTGCCGCTGCGGCTCGACGACTGTCGCGTGCGCTGCGGCTTCACGTAGCGGCGCAGCGTGACCTTCTCCTCGTTCTTCAGCACGGGCTTCGCGGCCTCGGTCAGCATGAGCGCGCCGAAGCCGCCATGATCGACCGCCAGGTAGCCGTACGCGACGAGCTGCCGGAAAATCGCGCGCCACTCGGGCTCGGATAGCGACGCGCCGATCCCGAACGTGCTGAGCTGGTCATGCCCGCGCTGCAGCACCTTCTCGGTGCGCCCGCCGCGCAGGATTTCGATCAGATGGCTCGAACCGAAATTGAAGCCGCTCGAACGCTGCGCGCGAAACACGCACGACAGCGCCATCTGCGCCTCGCGCGTCGCGTCCCACGAATCGGGCGGCTCGAGGCACGTGTCGCAGTTGCCGCACGGCTGGCTCGCCTCGCCGAAGTAGTTCAGCAGCCGCACGCGGCGGCACGAGATCGTCTCGCACAGCCCGAGCAGCGCGTCGAGCTTCGACGTCTGCACGCGCTTGTGCGCGTCGTCCGCGTCGGACTCGTCGATCATCTTGCGCTGCTGGACGACGTCGCCGAGGCCGTACGCCATCCACGCATTCGCGGGCATCCCGTCGCGGCCCGCGCGACCGGTTTCCTGGTAATAGCCTTCGACGCTCTTCGGCAGATCCAGGTGCGCGACGAAGCGCACGTCGGGTTTGTCGATGCCCATGCCGAACGCGATCGTCGCGCACATCACGATGCCCTCCTCGCGCTGGAACATTTCCTGGTGCTTCTGCCGCACCTCGAACTCCATCCCCGCGTGATACGGCAGCGCGCGCACGCCCTGCGCCTTCAGCCACTCGGCCGTCTCCTCTACCTTGCGGCGCGACAGGCAATAAACGACGCCCGCATCGGTCGTGCCGTCGGCATTCGTGTGTTCGGCGCGGATGAAGTCGAGCAGTTGCGAACGCGCGTTGTCCTTTTCGACGATCCGGTAGCGGATGTTCGGGCGATCGAAGCTCGATATGAACACGCGTGCGTCGTCGAGCGCGAGGCGATGGATGATCTCGTCGCGCGTGATCGCATCGGCCGTGGCGGTCAGCGCGATGCGCGGCACCGACGGAAACCGCTCGTGCAGCACCGACAACTGGATGTATTCCGGACGGAAATCGTGCCCCCATTGCGACACGCAGTGCGCTTCGTCGATCGCGAACAGGCCGATCTTCGCGCGCTCGAGCAACTCGAGGAAACGCCCCGTCATCAGCCGTTCAGGTGCGACATACAGCAGGTCGATCTCGCCCTCGCGCAGCGCGCGCTCGGTCGCCGCGGCCTCGGCGCCCGACAGCGTCGAATTCAGGTAGGCCGCGCGCACGCCGACTTCGCGCAGCGCGGCGACCTGGTCCTGCATCAGCGCGATCAGCGGCGACACGACGATGCCGGCGCCCTGCCCGGTCTCGCGGCGCAGCAGCGCCGGGATCTGGTAGCACAGCGACTTGCCGCCACCGGTCGGCATCAGCACGAGGCAATCGCCGCCGCCGGCGACGTGCTCGACGATCTCGCCCTGCTGGCCGCGAAATGCGGAATAACCAAAGACTTCGTCGAGAATTTCGAGGGCGCGGGACATGAGTGAGAACGAGGACGGCGGAAGGATGACCGCAATTTTAACAACCCGCTCGCGCGACGCGCGGCGAATCGTGCAACGTTGGCCGATCGGACAGGGTTCGTTCGCGCACATGACGGGCCTGCCTCGGCCGCGCCGCAAGCGATCGCAATGCCAGCGACAGCACCTGCAGCCATGTGGAGCGCCGCTCGCAGCTGGTGCCGGCGATGCGCAAGCGCGTCATGCGCGTGAACGACGGATAAAAAAAACCGCCCGGCAAAACCGGGCGGTTTCGATGACAGCGAGGCGAGGCGGCTCGCGCCGCCCGCGCTTATTCAGCTGCCGGGTGCTGTTGCGGCTCTTCCGCAGCAGGCGTGCTCGGCGTGCCGAAATCGAACGCCTCTTCTGCTGCGATCTGGTCGAAACGCTCGCGATCCGACGATTCCTTCGCCTTGCGTGCCTTGTGGAACGCGAGACCCGTACCGGCCGGAATCAGACGGCCGACGATCACGTTTTCCTTCAGGCCGCGCAGATCGTCGCGCTTGCCCATGATCGCCGCTTCGGTCAGCACGCGGGTCGTTTCCTGGAACGATGCCGCCGAGATGAACGAGTCGGTCGACAGCGACGCCTTCGTGATACCGAGCAGCACGTTGTCGTACGAAGCCGGACGCTTGTCCTCGGCGATCATGCGATCGTTCTCGTCCAGCATGTCGGAACGTTCGACCTGTTCGCCCGGGATGAAGCGCGTATCGCCGTTATCGGTGATCTGCACACGACGCAGCATCTGGCGAACGATCACCTCGATGTGCTTGTCGTTGATCTTCACGCCCTGCAGACGGTACACGTCCTGCACTTCGTCGACGATGTAGCGCGACAGCGCCTCGATACCCTGCAGACGCAGGATGTCGTGCGGATCGGCCGGACCGTCCACGATCATTTCGCCCTTGTTGACGACCTGAGCATCGTGGACCAGCACCTGCTTTTCCTTCGCGATCAGGAACTCGTGCTGGTTGCCCTCGAGATCCGTGATGACGAGACGCTGCTTGCCCTTCGTGTCCTTACCGAACGACGTCGTACCGGTGACTTCCGCGAGAATGCCGGCATCCTTCGGCGAACGCGCTTCGAACAGTTCCGCCACCCGCGGCAGACCGCCGGTAATGTCACGCGTCTTCTGCGCTTCGGTCGGGATACGTGCGAGCACTTCACCGACCTGCACCTGCTGGCCATCCTTCACGGTAATCAGTGCGCCGACCTGGAAGCCGATCTGCACCGCGTGTTCCGTGCCCGGAATCTTCACTTCTTCGCCGTTTGCGTCGAGCAGCTTCACCTGCGGACGCACGCTCTTCGAAGCCTGCGAACCGCGACGCTTCACGTCGATCACGACCAGCGTCGACAGGCCGGTCACGTCGTCGATCTGCTTCGCGACCGTCACGCCTTCCTCGACGTTCTCGAACTTCACCGTACCACCGTACTCGGTGATGATCGGACGCGTCAGCGGATCCCACGTGGCGAGCTGCGTGCCTGCCTTGATGGTCGCGCCGTCGAGCTGCAGCAGCGTCGCGCCGTACGGCACTTTGTGACGCTCGCGCTCGCGACCGAAGTCGTCGGTGATCATCGCTTCGCCCGATCGGGAAATGACGATCTGCTCGCCCTTCGCGTTCGTGACGTAGCGCATCGTCGCCGTGAAGCGCACGATACCGTTGCTCTTCGCTTCGACCGACGAGGCCACTGCCGCACGCGATGCCGCACCACCGATGTGGAACGTACGCATCGTCAACTGCGTGCCCGGTTCACCGATCGACTGTGCCGCGATCACGCCGACTGCTTCGCCGACGTTCACGAGCGAGCCGCGGCCGAGGTCGCGACCGTAGCAGGCCGCGCACAGGCCGTAACGCGTTTCGCAGGTCAGCGGCGTGCGCACGCGCACTTCGTCGATGCCGAGGCGTTCGATTTCCTCGACCGCCGTTTCGTCGAGCAGCGTGCCCGATTCGTACAGCGTTTCCTGCGTTTCCGGATTCACGACGTCCGCGACCGCGACGCGGCCGAGGATACGGTCGCGCAGTGCTTCGACGACTTCACCGCCTTCGACCAGCGCCTTCATCGCGACGCCGTTCGACGTGCCGCAATCGTCTTCCACCACGACCAGATCCTGCGTGACGTCGACCAGACGACGCGTCAGGTAACCCGAGTTCGCGGTCTTCAGTGCCGTATCAGCCAGACCCTTACGTGCACCGTGGGTCGAGATGAAGTACTGCAACACGTTCAGGCCTTCGCGGAAGTTCGCGGTAATCGGCGTCTCGATAATCGAGCCGTCCGGCTTCGCCATCAGGCCACGCATACCGGCCAGCTGACGAATCTGCACCGCCGAACCCCGGGCGCCCGAGTCGGCCATCATGTAGATCGAGTTGAACGACTCCTGGCGCGTCTCGTTGCCGTCGCGGTCCGTCACCGGCTCCGTCGACAGCTGCTCCATCATCGCCTTGCCGACCGCTTCCGACGTCGCCGACCAGATGTCGACCACGTTGTTGTAGCGTTCCTGCGCGGTGACGAGACCCGACATGTACTGGCGGTCGTATTCCTTCACCTTCTTCGCGGCGTCGCCGACGATCGTTTCCTTCTGCGGCGGCACGAGCATGTCGTCCACGCAGATCGAAATGCCGGCGCGCGTCGCGAGTCGGAAACCCGACTGCATCAGCTGGTCGGCGAACACCACCGTCGCGCGCAGACCGCACTTGCGGAACGCCGTGTTGATCAGGCGCGAGATTTCCTTCTTCTTCAGCGGCTTGTTCAGCACCGAGAACGGCAGGCCGTGCGGCAGGATCTCCGACAGGATCGCGCGACCGACGGTCGTCGCGTACAGCGAGATCTTCGGCACGAATGCCGGTGCGCCTTCCGACTTGTCTTCGTTGTGGACCATTTCGGTGATCCGCACGTTGACGCGCGATGCCAGCTCGACTTCCTTGTTCTCGTACGCGCGGATCACTTCCGACACGCCCGTGAACGACAGGCCTTCGCCCTTGCCGTTGATCGCTTCGCGGGTCGCGTAGTACAGACCCAGCACGATATCCTGCGACGGCACGATCGACGGATCGCCGTTGGCCGGGAACAGCACGTTGTTCGACGCCAGCATCAGCGTGCGCGCTTCCATCTGCGCTTCGAGCGACAGCGGCACGTGGACGGCCATCTGGTCACCGTCGAAGTCGGCGTTGAACGCCGCGCAGACGAGCGGGTGCAGCTGGATCGCCTTGCCTTCGATCAGCACGGGCTCGAACGCCTGGATACCGAGACGGTGCAGCGTCGGCGCACGGTTCAGCATCACCGGGTGCTCGCGGATCACCTCTTCGAGGATGTCCCACACCACCGGCGTCTGGTTCTCGACTTCCTTCTTCGCAGCCTTGATGGTCGTCGCGACGCCCATCACTTCCAGCTTGTTGAAGATAAACGGCTTGAACAGCTCGAGCGCCATCAGCTTCGGCAGACCGCACTGGTGCAGCTTCAGCGTCGGGCCGACCACGATGACCGAACGGCCCGAGTAGTCGACGCGCTTGCCCAGCAGGTTCTGACGGAAACGACCGCCCTTGCCCTTGATCATGTCGGCGAGCGACTTCAGCGGACGCTTGTTCGCGCCCGTCATCGCCTTGCCGCGACGACCGTTGTCGAGCAGCGAGTCGACGGCTTCCTGCAGCATCCGCTTTTCGTTGCGGACGATGATTTCAGGCGCCTTCAGCTCGAGCAGACGCTTCAACCGGTTGTTACGGTTGATCACGCGGCGATACAGGTCGTTCAGGTCCGACGTCGCGAAACGGCCGCCGTCCAGCGGCACGAGCGGACGCAGTTCCGGCGGCAGAACCGGCAGCACTTCGAGGATCATCCACTCGGGCTTGATGCCCGAGCGCTGGAATGCCTCGAGGACCTTCAGGCGCTTCGCGTACTTCTTGATCTTCGCTTCCGAGCCGGTGTTCTTCAGCTCGGTGCGCAGCGTCTCGACCTGCTCGTCGATGTTGATCGCGCGCAGCAGCTCACGCACGCCTTCCGCGCCCATCTCGGCACGGAATTCGTCGCCGTATTCCTCGACCTTGTTGTAGTAATCCTCTTCGGTCATGATCTGCCGCGCCTTCAGCGGCGTCATGCCCGGTTCGATCACCACGTACGCTTCGAAGTACAGCACGCGTTCGATGTCGCGCAGCGTCATGTCGAGCACCATGCCCAGACGCGACGGCAGCGACTTCAGGAACCAGATGTGCGCGACCGGCGAGGCCAGTTCGATGTGGCCCATGCGCTCGCGGCGCACCTTCGCCAGCGTCACTTCGACGCCGCACTTCTCGCAGATCACGCCGCGATGCTTCAGACGCTTGTACTTGCCGCACAGGCACTCGTAGTCCTTGATCGGCCCGAAGATCTTCGCGCAGAAGAGACCATCGCGTTCCGGCTTGAACGTACGGTAGTTGATGGTCTCCGGCTTCTTCACTTCGCCGAACGACCACGAACGGATCTTGTCAGGCGAAGCCAGACCGATCTTGATCGCGTCGAAAACTTCTTCCTGTTGGACTTGCTTGAATAGATCGAGCAGAGCTTTCATTGCTTTCTCTCCGTAGTCCGATTAATTGCGGTCGAGATCGATATCGATACCGAGCGAGCGGATTTCCTTCACGAGCACGTTGAAGGATTCCGGCATGCCTGCATCGATCACGTGATCGCCCTTGACCAGGTTTTCGTACACCTTCGTCCGGCCGGTCACGTCGTCCGACTTCACCGTCAGCATTTCCTGCAGCACGTAGGACGCGCCGTACGCTTCGAGTGCCCACACTTCCATTTCACCGAAACGCTGGCCACCGAACTGCGCCTTACCACCCAGCGGCTGCTGCGTGACGAGCGAGTACGGACCGGTCGAACGCGCGTGCATCTTGTCGTCGACCAAGTGGTGCAGCTTCAGGTAGTGCATGTAGCCAAGCGTCACGCGACGTTCGAACATTTCACCCGTGCGGCCGTCGTACAGACGGACCTGGTTCTTCGACGGGTTCATGCCGAGCTGTTCCGCGATGTCGTCCGGGAACGCGAGGTCGAGCATCTTGCCCATTTCTTCCTCGGTCGCACCGTCGAACACCGGCGTTGCGAACGGCACGCCTTCGCGCAGGTTCTTTGCGAGTTCGAGGATCTCGTCGTCGGTGAAGCTTTCCAGATCTTCCTGGCGGCCCGACTCGTTGTAGATCTTCGTAAGGAACACGCGCAGTTCCTCGATCTTCGCCTGACGCTGCAGCATTTCGCCGATACGCCAGCCGAGGCCCTTCGCGGCCCAGCCGAGGTGCACTTCCAGAACCTGACCCACGTTCATCCGCGACGGCACGCCGAGCGGGTTCAGCACGACGTCTGCCGGACGGCCGTCGGCCATGTACGGCATGTCTTCGATCGGGACGATCTTCGACACGACACCCTTGTTACCGTGACGGCCGGCCATCTTGTCGCCAGGCTGCAGACGGCGCTTCACCGCGAGGTACACCTTGACCATCTTCAGCACGCCCGGCGGCAGTTCGTCGCCTTGCGTGAGCTTCTTGCGCTTCTCTTCGAACGCGAGGTCGAACTGGTGACGCTTTTCCTCGATCGAGTTCTTGATCGCTTCGAGCTGCGCCGCTGCTTCGTCGTCCGCCAGGCGGATGTCGAACCAGTGGTAGTGGTCGAGGTCTTCCAGGTAAGCCTGGTCGATCTTCGTGCCCTTCGCGAGCTTCTTCGGACCGCCGTTCGCGACCTTGCCCACGAGCATGCGCGCGAGACGCTGGAACGCGTCGCCTTCCACGATGCGGAGCTGGTCGTTCAGGTCGAGACGGTAGCGCTTCAGTTCGTCGTCGATGATCTGTTGCGCACGCTTGTCGCGCTGGATGCCTTCACGCGTGAACACCTGGACGTCGATCACGGTACCGCTCATGCCCGACGGCACGCGCAGCGACGTGTCCTTCACATCCGAGGCCTTCTCGCCGAAGATCGCGCGCAGCAGCTTCTCTTCCGGCGTCAGCTGGGTCTCGCCCTTCGGCGTGACCTTGCCGACCAGCACGTCGCCCGCTTCGACTTCAGCACCGATGTACACGATGCCCGATTCGTCGAGACGGCCGAGCTGGACTTCCGCCAGGTTCGAGATGTCGCGCGTGATTTCTTCCGGCCCGAGCTTCGTGTCGCGTGCAACGACGTTCAGCTCTTCGATGTGGATCGACGTGTAGCGATCGTCGGCCACGACCTTCTCCGAGATCAGGATCGAATCCTCGAAGTTGTAGCCGTTCCACGGCATGAACGCGATCAGCATGTTCTGGCCGAGCGCGAGCTCGCCCAGGTCCGTCGAGGCGCCGTCGGCCAGCACGTCGCCGCGCGAGACCTTGTCGCCCATCTTCACGATCGGACGCTGGTTGATGTTCGTGTTCTGGTTCGAACGCGTGTACTTGATCAGGTTGTAGATGTCGACACCGACTTCACCTGCGACCGCTTCGTCGTCGTTCACGCGAATCACGATACGGCCTGCGTCGACATAGTCGACGACGCCGCCGCGGAACGCCTGAACCGTCGTGCCCGAGTCAACCGCGCAGGTGCGCTCGATGCCCGTACCAACGACCGGCTTTTCCGGACGCAGACACGGCACGGCCTGACGCTGCATGTTCGAGCCCATCAGTGCACGGTTCGCATCGTCGTGCTCGAGGAACGGGATCAGCGAGGCTGCGACCGACACGATCTGCGACGGCGCGACGTCCATGTACTGGATGCGGTCCGGCGTGACCATCATCGTTTCGCCGGCTTCGCGCGACGACACGAGTTCGTCGATCAGCGTGCCGTTCTCGTCGATCGCGGCGTTCGCCTGCGCGATCATGTAGCGGCCTTCCTCGATCGCCGACAGGTAGTCGATCTGGTCGGTCACCTTGCTGTCCACGACCTTGCGGTACGGCGTCTCGAGGAAGCCGTACTCGTTCAGGTGCGCGTACAGTGCGAGCGAGTTGATCAGGCCGATGTTCGGACCTTCCGGCGTTTCGATCGGGCACACGCGGCCGTAGTGGGTCGGGTGCACGTCGCGGACTTCGAAGCCTGCACGCTCGCGCGTCAGACCGCCCGGGCCCAGTGCGGAAACACGGCGCTTGTGCGTGATTTCCGACAGCGGGTTGGTCTGGTCCATGAACTGCGAAAGCTGCGACGAACCGAAGAACTCGCGAATTGCCGACGAAATCGGCTTCGAGTTGATCAGGTCGTGCGGCATCAGGTTTTCGCTCTCGGCCTGGCCGAGGCGTTCCTTGACCGCGCGCTCGACGCGCACGAGACCGGCGCGGAACTGGTTTTCCGCCAGTTCGCCGACGCAACGCACGCGACGGTTGCCGAGGTGGTCGATGTCGTCCACTTCGCCCTTGCCGTTGCGCAGCTCGACGAGGATCTTGATCGTCGCGAGGATGTCGTCGTCCTGCAGCGTCATCGGACCGGTGATCTCGTCACGGCTGACGCGGCGGTTGAACTTCATGCGGCCGACCTTCGACAAGTCATACGCTTCTTCGCTGTAGAACAGACGGTTGAACAGTGCCTCGACCGCTTCTTCGGTCGGCGGCTCACCCGGACGCATCATGCGGTAGATCGCGATGCGCGCGGCCGTCCTGTCGGTCGTTTCGTCGACACGCAGCGTCGACGAGATGTACGGACCCTGGTCCAGATCGTTCGTGTAGAGCGTCTGGATGTCCTTGATGCCCGCTTCGCGCAGCTTCTCGAGCACGCTTTCCGTGACTTCGTCGTTCGCGCTCGCGATCACTTCGCCGGTATCGCCGTCGACGACGTTCTTCGCCAGCACGCGGCCGAGCAGATAGTCTTCCGGCACCGAGATGAACTTGGTCTTCGCGGCTTCGAGGTCGCGAATGTGCTTCGCGTTGATCCGCTTGTCCTTCTGGACGATGACCTTGCCATCGCGATCCGTGATGTCGAAACGCGCGACTTCGCCACGCAGACGCTCGGGCACGAACTCGAGTTGCGCGCCTTCGTCCATCAGCGTGAAGTTGTCGAACACGAAGAAGTTCGCGAGGATCTGTTCCGGCGTCAGGCCGATGGCCTTCAGCAGGATCGTGACCGGCATCTTGCGGCGACGGTCGACGCGGAAGTACAGGATGTCCTTCGGATCGAATTCGAAGTCGAGCCACGAGCCGCGGTACGGAATGATCCGTGCCGAGAACAGCAGCTTGCCCGAGCTGTGCGTCTTGCCCTTGTCGTGTTCGAAGAACACGCCCGGCGAACGGTGCAGCTGCGAGACGATGACACGCTCGGTGCCGTTGATGACGAACGAGCCCGTCGGCGTCATGAGCGGAAGTTCGCCCATGTACACTTCCTGCTCCTTCACTTCCTTGACGACCGGCTTGTTCGGCGATTCCTTGTCGAGGATGACGAGGCGGACCTTCGCGCGCAGCGCGGAGCAGTACGTCAGGCCGCGCTGCTGGCATTCCTTGATGTTGAATGCCGGCGCGGACAGCGCATAGCTCACGAACTCGAGGCGCGCGAAGCCGTTGTGCGAAACAATGGGAAATACCGATGTGAACGCGGCCTGCAAACCTTCAGGCTTGCGTTGCGTCGCGAGCACATCGGCTTGCAGAAACGTGCTGAATGATTCAAGCTGGGTAGCCAGCAAGAAAGGAACTTGGTGAACGATGGGGCGCTTCGCGAAACTCTTGCGAATGCGCTTCTTCTCGGTGAAGGAATATTGCATACGATCTCCGAATCACGGCGGGTGCTATCGAGGCGGAATACCTGGACGTTTCAAACCCGAGTGTTCACCGACTGAGACCCGATGGCCGTCCGACGGCTTGAACGAGCCGAGAAGCTTGGTGGTTGGCCGCTACCAACCGCTGGCTGACGGCAGCGGATGCCTGTGTTGCCCGCTACCCGACCAAACTTGCCTTCTGCAGTCGCTTCAGAAGACAAAGAGAAACGCCAATCGTGACCAATGACAACGATTAGACGGTTTTCTTTGGCTTCTGGGGCCGATTATTCGGGCTCCCGAATGAGTGCCAGAATAACGTCCCCACAAAGCACAAAAAGGCCGGCGGTGAAAATACCGCCAGCCTTCGCACAGCGCGTCGAAACTTACTTGATTTCGACCTTCGCGCCTGCGTCTTCCAGCTTCTTCTTGGCTTCTTCCGATGCAGCCTTGTCGACGCCTTCCTTGACAGCCTTCGGTGCGCCGTCAACCAGGTCCTTCGCTTCCTTCAGGCCCAGGCCCGTCAGTTCGCGAACTGCCTTGATGACTGCAACCTTGTTGCCGCCTGCTTCAGCCAGAACGACCGTGAACTCGGTCTTCTCTTCAGCAGCAGCAGCAGCGCCGCCGCCTGCCGGGCCAGCGACTGCCACTGCAGCTGCCGACACGCCAAACTTCTCTTCGAACGCCTTGACCAGTTCGTTCAGTTCCAGAACGGTCATCCCTTCGACTGCTGCCAGGATGTCTTCTTTTGCGATTGCCATTTGAAATACTCCTAAATTGAATTCGGATACAGCCAGCGATCA
Organism: Burkholderia sp. MS455; assembly: GCF_016899445.1. Taxonomy (NCBI): domain Bacteria; kingdom Pseudomonadati; phylum Pseudomonadota; class Betaproteobacteria; order Burkholderiales; family Burkholderiaceae; genus Burkholderia; species Burkholderia sp. MS455. The sequence continues at coordinate 318,413 of NZ_CP041779.1, read as the reverse complement.
ATGACGCTGATGCACGTTCGATTACGCAGCTTCCGCTTGCTTCTTCTCGGCCAGCGCGGCCAGAGCACGCGCGAAGCCCGAAACAGGCGATTGCATAACGAACAGCAGCTTCGAGAGCAGTTCTTCGCGGCTCGGGATGCTTGCCAGCGCTTGCACGCCAGCCTTGTCCATCACCTTGCCATCGAACGAACCAGCCTTGATGACCAACTTGTCATTGCTCTTGCTGAAGTCGTTGACGACCTTAGCAGCAGCAATTGCATCTTCCGAGATGCCGTAGATCAGCGGACCAGTCATCTGCTCTGCCAGCGGAGCAAACGGCGTACCTTCGACAGCGCGACGCGCCAGCGTGTTCTTCAACACGCGCAGGTAAACCTGTTGCTCACGCGCTTGCGCGCGCAGCTTGGTCAGATCGCCAACCGCAATTCCACGATACTCAGCCAGCACAACGGTCTGGGCCTTCGCGACTTGCGCGGAAACCTCAGCTACGACGGCTTGCTTGTCTTCTCTATTAAGCGGCACGGTTAGCCTCCAGAAACGATACGTTCGGCACGAAACCTCACGTACCTCGTTCAACAACGGCGTCCGACCTCGTTAGGAGTATTTCCACCTCACGCCGCGAATCGCTTCACGGCCTGCGGCTTCACCACTGCAAAACTTTTTCGGGTTCGCCATCTGCGTTGGCTTGAATTAAGGGATCGCCTGCCTGCTGCGTCCCACCAACGGTCTTTGATAACCGGTTGCCCGCCTTGCTGCACGAACAACCGCCCAAAGCCCATGAAGGCCGCTTCGCAAGCGAAGCGGCCTGAATACTTGCTTACTGTGCTGCCAGCGTAGCCTGGTCGACACGCACGCCGACGCCCATCGTGCTCGACAGTGCGATCTTGCGCAGGTACACGCCCTTGCTCGTTGCCGGCTTTGCCTTCTGCAGCGCTTCGATCAGCGCCGACAGGTTCGAACGCAGTGCGGTCGGCTCGAACGATGCACGGCCGATCGTCGCGTGGATGATACCGGCCTTGTCGACACGGAATTGCACCTGACCAGCCTTCGCGTTCTTGACGGCCGTTGCGACGTCCGGCGTGACCGTACCGACCTTCGGGTTCGGCATCAGGCCGCGCGGGCCGAGGATCTGGCCGAGCGTACCGACGATACGCATCGTGTCCGGCGAAGCGATCACGATGTCGAAGTCCATCTGGCCAGCCTTGATCTGCTCAGCCAGGTCTTCCATACCGACGATTTCCGCGCCTGCTGCACGAGCCTGCTCGGCCTTCTCGCCTTGCGCGAACACGGCAACGCGAACCGACTTGCCCGTACCGGCCGGCAGAACGACCGAACCACGAACAACCTGGTCCGACTTCTTTGCATCGATGCCGAGCTGGACTGCGACGTCGATCGACTCGTCGAACTTCGCGCTCGCGCATTCCTTCACGAGGCTCAGTGCGTCTTCGATCGCGTACAGCTTCTGGCGATCAACCTTGGCGGCAAATGCCTGACGGCGCTTGGAGATCTTAGCCATTTACACGCCCTCCACAGTGATGCCCATCGAGCGTGCGCTACCAGCGATGGTGCGAACGGCTGCGTCCAGATCAGCTGCCGTAAGGTCCGGCATCTTGGTCTTCGCGATTTCTTCGGCTTGAGCGCGCGTGATCGAACCGACCTTGTCGGTATGCGGCTTGCTCGAGCCCTTGCCCACCTTCGCCGCCTTCTTGATCAGGACGGTCGCCGGCGGCGTCTTCATCACGAACGTGAAGCTCTTGTCAGCGAATGCCGTGATGACCACCGGCACCGGCAGACCCGGCTCCATGCCTTGAGTCTGCGCGTTGAACGCCTTGCAGAACTCCATGATGTTCAGGCCGCGCTGGCCCAGTGCCGGACCGACCGGCGGCGACGGGTTGGCTTTACCTGCAGGGATCTGCAGCTTGATAAAGCCGACAATCTTCTTTGCCATTTGAAAACCTCGTTGGAACGCCAGGCGGCGTTCGGTGAGTGATAACGCGCTTTCGCCGCTGGCTACTGACGCTCCTCAACGGCCGTAACGCGGGCCGTAAGCGCGAAGGTGGGCAGCCGAGGCTGCCCACCGAATCGGGATCAAACTTTTTCGACCTGGCCGAACTCGAGTTCAACCGGGGTTGAGCGGCCAAAGATGGTGACCGACACACGCACGCGCGATTTTTCGTAGTTGACTTCTTCGACGGTGCCGTTGAAGTCCGTGAACGGGCCTTCCTTGACACGCACCATCTCGCCAACTTCGAACAGGGTCTTCGGGCGCGGCTTTTCGACGCCTTCCTGCATCTGCGACATGATCTTCTCGACTTCCTTCGGGGAAATCGGGGTCGGGCGGTTACGCGCACCGCCGACGAAGCCGGTGACCTTCGCAGTGTTCTTCACGAGGTGCCACGTTTCGTCCGTCATTTCCATTTCCACCAGCACGTAGCCGGGGAAGAAACGACGCTCGGTCACAGCCTTGTGGCCGCCTTTGACTTCGACCACTTCTTCGGTCGGAACCAGGATCTGACCGAATTTGTCCTGCATGCCAGCACGTTCGATGCGCTCCTGAAGCGCACGTTGCACGCTCTTCTCCATGCCGGAGTAGGCGTGCACGACGTACCAACGTTTTCCGCTCGGGGATGCCGGAGTATCGCTCATATCATTTCCAACCCAGAATCGCCGAGAAAATTACCCACTCGATCGATTTGTCACTCAACCAGAGGAAAATCGCCATCACGAGCACGAAACCGAACACGACGAGTGTTGTTTGCGTTGCTTCCTTGCGGGTGGGCCAAACGACCTTCCGGACTTCCTTGTACGAATCCTTGGCAAACGCGATGAGGCTCTTGCCAGGTGCGGACATCAGCCCGACGGCCACGCCAGCGATGATACCTACCGCCAACGCGGCACCGCGGACATACCACTGCTGATTGGCCAGCCAGAAGAAGCCCACGAATCCGGCCAACACCAGCAATACGCCCAGGGCCAGCACTAGCTTATCGCCGGAGGTATTTACAGTTTCGACGGATGGATTCGCCATAACACCTTAAAACAAATGCCACGTAGGACACGTGGCTATTTTTTGGCAGGGGCAGAGGGAATCGAACCCCCAACCTTCGGTTTTGGAGACCGACGCTCTGCCAGTTGAGCTATACCCCTAAACCATGCTGGGGCCGGCTACTGCCAGCCCCAAAACTGTCGATCAACGAATAACTGGCTTACTCGATGATCTTGGCGACGACGCCGGCGCCGACGGTACGGCCGCCTTCGCGGATTGCGAAGCGCAGACCTTCTTCCATCGCGATCGGAGCGATCAGCTTCACCGTGATCGACACGTTGTCGCCCGGCATCACCATTTCCTTGTCCTTCGGCAGCTCGATCGAGCCCGTCACGTCCGTCGTACGGAAGTAGAACTGCGGACGGTAGTTGTTGAAGAACGGCGTGTGACGGCCGCCTTCGTCCTTGCTCAGCACGTACACTTCAGCCGTGAAGTGCGTGTGCGGCGTGATCGAACCCGGCTTCGCCAGAACCTGGCCACGCTCCACGTCTTCACGCTTCGTGCCGCGCAGCAGGATACCAACGTTGTCGCCTGCCTGACCTTGGTCCAGCAGCTTGCGGAACATTTCAACGCCCGTGCAGGTCGTCTTCACCGTCGGCTTGATACCGACGATTTCGATTTCTTCGCCGACCTTCACGATGCCGCGCTCGACACGACCCGTCACCACCGTACCACGGCCCGAGATCGAGAACACGTCTTCCACCGGCATCAGGAACGCGCCGTCAACTGCACGCTCCGGCGTCGGGATGTACGTGTCCAGCGCGTCGGCCAGGCTCATGATCGCCACTTCGCCCAGCTCGCCCGTGTCGCCTTCCAGCGCCAGCTTCGCCGAACCCTTCACGATCGGCGTGTCGTCGCCCGGGAAGTCGTACTTCGACAGGAGTTCGCGAACTTCCATCTCGACCAGCTCGAGCAGTTCAGCGTCGTCCACCATGTCGCACTTGTTCAGGAACACGATGATGTACGGAACGCCAACCTGACGCGCCAGCAGGATGTGCTCACGCGTTTGCGGCATCGGGCCGTCTGCTGCCGAGCAAACCAGGATCGCGCCATCCATCTGTGCCGCGCCCGTGATCATGTTCTTCACATAGTCAGCGTGGCCCGGGCAGTCGACGTGTGCGTAGTGGCGGTTAGCCGTTTCGTACTCGACGTGTGCCGTGTTGATCGTGATGCCGCGCGCCTTTTCTTCCGGTGCCGCGTCGATCTGGTCGTATGCCTTCGCTTCGCCGCCGAACTTCTTCGTCAGAACCGTCGTGATCGCTGCCGTCAGCGTCGTCTTGCCGTGGTCAACGTGACCAATCGTACCAACGTTCACGTGCGGCTTGGTCCGCTCAAACTTTTCCTTGGCCATTTTCAACTCCCAAAAGGAATTTCACAGGTTGCGCCGCGCGCAAACAAGACACTGACTTTTTACTGCTGGTGCCCATGGGCAGGATCGAACTGCCGACCTCTCCCTTACCAAGGGAGTGCTCTACCACTGAGCCACATGGGCGCTTTACGCTTCAACTTCGCGGTCTGGAGCGGGTGAAGGGAATCGAACCCTCGTCGTAAGCTTGGAAGGCTTCTGCTCTACCATTGAGCTACACCCGCACGGGCCACTAACGATTCCCTACCGCTCAACTACGCTGATATCTTGGTGGAGGAGGTTGGATTCGAACCAACGTAGGCGTAAGCCAACAGATTTACAGTCTGCCCCCTTTAGCCACTCGGGCACCCCTCCGTAGAGAACTGACGATTATGGGGGTGCATCGCACTCTTGTCAAGCACATCAGGAAGATTATTTTCAAACCTCTTCCCGACACTTGCGCTACCACCGATCCTCCGCCCTTGCCCGGCTAAGGCAAGCACGAGATATTGCCGATCGGCGCCACATCTTCGTCAGACTCCGCCTTTAGCGCTGATCTGCATCTGCGCTAAAAACGAAAGACCGCCATCATACGACCTCTCGTGCACAATGCCAAGCGGGTAGATGCAAAATTTCCGCAAATTTCGTGCCGGCAGCGTTGGCGATTCCGCGGCCGGTATCGCGAAGATACTATCGACGCGAACACGGCACCCCCCCTGCCCGCCCCTACTTCGCAGAAAGGCACAAGCCGTCTCGAATCATCCTTCCGTTCCCCGTACGATTCTTCATGCCCCAGTTCGCTGTTGCAATTGCCTTCATGGCTTTGGCCTCACATGCCGCCGATCCGGTACCTTGCAACGACACGCGGCGCCTGGCCACCGGATTGGCTCGCACCCGCCATCGACGCCAGCGAGACGCACTTCGCATTGACGGATGAGCGCCGCACTGGAGACGCTCTCACGCGAATCTGACACGAGTCGGGCAATCCTCTACGCGTTGAACCGGTGGGAAGCGCTCGCGCTACTACGACGACGGGCGACGGGCACCTGGCGGTCGAGCTCGCGTTGCGCGGAGTGGCCCTGGGGCGCCGAAACTACCTGTTCACCAGCGCGGACTCAGGTGGGGAGCGTGCTACCACGATTTACAGCCCGATCGGGACGGCCAAGCTCAACGGCATTGATGCAGAGGCGTATCTGCGCACCGGGCTTGTGCGCATTGCAGAACATCCGATTAACCGGATCGAAGGACTTCAACCCTGGAAAATGACCACCCTGGCATCGTAAGGTGATAATGCCGCAGGCTTTCCGTTCCCCGGACATCAGATGGTGAAATCGTTCCAGCGCTTTACTCTGCACGTGCAGCTTCAACATATCGAGCCGCCCATCTGGCGCCGGATCGAGGTCGAAGGAACCGAGTCGCTGCGCAAGCTGCACCATATCCTGCAGGCGGCCTTCGGCTGGGAAGACACCCACCTGCATGACTTTCTGATCGACGGCGTGACCTACGCCATGTTCGAGGTCGATGACGTGCTGGACTTCGCTGACCCGAACACAACGGCCGACGATCGTAAGTCTCGACTTCAGAAGATCCTGAAACCCGGCTCTCGCTTCCTTTACCGCTACGACTTCGGAGACGGCTGGGTTCACGTCATCGTCGTCGAGGAAATGGAAACCGTCGAGGGCGAACCCTGGGGCGCGGCCCAGGTCATCGACGGTGCTCGGGCATGCCCGCCGGAGGACGTGGGTGGCCCGACAGGCTACGAAGCGCTCCTGAACACGCTATACGATGATTCGGATAGCGAAGAAGCCGAACATTACCGAAACTGGGTCGGGAGCTAATGTCGGAAGTGGTGTACGGCGGTGTGGAGCGGAATCGGCGGGAGGCGGTGGCGATTGCAGGAGAATGTTGCTTTCCAAGGTAACGAACCCAGCAACCAATCCACCACCATGGCGAAACGTAATCGGGAAGCGAACGACAGTCAAGCAACGGAAACAGAATTCAAGGGGCCCGTCGGCCTGGACGAGTTGATCCAGCAAGGCGCGCGGCAGATTATCCAGCAAGCGATCGAGGCGGAATTGAAGGCATTGCTCGAGCAATATTCGAACGTGAAGACGCTGGACGGCCGGCGGGCGATCGTGCGCAACGGCTATCTGCCTGAGCGAGACGTTGTCACGGCAATCGGACCGGTAACGGTCCAGGTGCCGAAGGTCCGCGATCGCTCGGGCTCGGGGGTAAAGTTCAACTCGGAGATCGTGCCGCCCTACGTGCGCAAGTCGCCGCGTGTGTCGTCGGCGCTGCCGTGGCTGTATCTGCGCGGCGTCTCGACCGGCGACATGAGCGAAGCGCTCAGCGTATTGCTCGGCGACCAGGCGAAAGGCCTGTCGGCAAATACCGTCATTCGTCTCAAAGCGATCTGGGCGGACGAATTCGCGCAATGGAACAATCGGGACTTGTCGGCGGCCCGCTGGGTCTACTGGTGGGCCGACGGCATTCATACTGGGGCGCGCAGCGAGGATTCCGACGGGCAATGTCTGCTGGTGATCATCGGCGTGAAGCCAGACGGCAGCAAGGAACGCGTCGCGCTCGCCGACGGCTACCGCGAGTCGAAGGATTCGTGGGTCGAGCTACTGCTCGATCTGAAGGCTCGCGGTCTACAAGCCGGCCCACTGCTAGCCGTCGGCGACGGCGCGATGGGCTTGTGGGCGGCACTCGAGGAAGTGTTCCCGCAGACGCGGCACCAGCGCTGCTGGTTTCACAAGATCGGCAACGTGCTCAACGCGTTGCCGAAGTCGCAGCAGGGCAAGGCCAAGGCCGCGCTCGCGGAGATCTGGAACGCCGCGACGCGCGCCGATGCGATCGTCGCCTACGATCAGTTCGTCGCGACCTATACGGCCAAATATCCGAAAGCTGTCGAGAAGGTCACGAAGGATCGCGACGAGCTGCTCGCGTTTTACGACTTCCCGGCCGAGCACTGGCAGCATGTGCGCACGACGAATCCGATCGAGTCGACCTTCGCGACGGTCCGCCACCGCACGACCCGCACGCGAAACTGTCTGTCGCGCGCGACCTTCCTCGGCATGGCCTTCAAGCTCATCGAAGCAGCAGAGGAATCATGGCGCCGCATTCGCGGTGTCGACAAAATCGAACAGATCTTGAACGGCGTGCCCTTCAAGGACGGAACACCGGTGACCGAGAGCACACCGGCTCCTGCTCAACCGCTTGCCGCTTGATCATGCTGCTCGACTGTCGTACACCACATTTGACATTAGCTCCTGGGTCGGCCCCGGCTTCGACGCCGAACTGTTCGATCTGCGTGCTGCCAATGCCACCCTGCTGCGCATGGCTTCCAACCGTTGGGGAAACCGGTAACTCATGCCGCCAGGATGGCATCGACTCCATGCCTAAGATATGGTCGCCGTCACGGCGGGAGTAGGCGAGTCGAGATGGTCATGGCAACTCGTGCCGCCACCATGTGGGCCGATCTGGTTGGCCTGAGCGCGTCTTTGCCGATTGCGCGGATGGGCTGCGCCGTCCCGCACTGTCCTGATTTGCACCGTCAGCGCTCCAGCTCCACCTGCTCGTTGCTTTGCGCAGCCTGTATTTCCGCCGCCGAAATGCAAAAACCCCCGCCTGGTTGGGCGGGGGTTTCTGGCTTAGGGAGCCTGACGATTACCTACTTTCACACGGGAATCCGCACTATCATCGGCGTAGAGTCGTTTCACGGTCCTGTTCGGGATGGGAAGGGGTGGGACCGACTCGCTATGGTCATCAGGCAAAGGGGGTTGTTCTGCTGGCGTGGCCAACAGAACCAATCTGGGAAGAAGCAGTAATCTTGAGTTGTGAGCTGTATCTCACACGTACGCGGTACTTCAACCGCAGTACGTCGAGTGCCTCGCACTCGACGTTCGACATTCGTAAGCGCTGAAGCGCTAACGACTGTCGAAACAGACTTGTTATAGGATCAAGCCTTACGGGCAATTAGTATCAGTTAGCTGAACGCATTACTGCGCTTACACACCTGACCTATCAACGTCCTGGTCTCGAACGACCCTTCAAGGGGATCTAGTCCCCAGGGATATCTCATCTTAAGGCGAGTTTCCCGCTTAGATGCTTTCAGCGGTTATCTCTTCCGAACATAGCTACCCGGCGATGCCACTGGCGTGACAACCGGTACACCAGAGGTTCGTCCACTCCGGTCCTCTCGTACTAGGAGCAGCCCCCTTCAAATATCCAACGCCCACGGCAGATAGGGACCAAACTGTCTCACGACGTTTTAAACCCAGCTCACGTACCTCTTTAAATGGCGAACAGCCATACCCTTGGGACCGGCTACAGCCCCAGGATGAGATGAGCCGACATCGAGGTGCCAAACACCGCCGTCGATATGAACTCTTGGGCGGTATCAGCCTGTTATCCCCAGAGTACCTTTTATCCGTTGAGCGATGGCCCTTCCATACAGAACCACCGGATCACTATGACCTGCTTTCGCACCTGCTCGACTTGTCGGTCTCGCAGTTAAGCACGCTTATGCCATTGCACTATCAGCACGATTTCCGACCGTACCTAGCGTACCTTCGTACTCCTCCGTTACGCTTTGGGAGGAGACCGCCCCAGTCAAACTGCCTACCATGCACTGTCCCCGACCCGGATCACGGGCCAAGGTTAGAACCTCAAACAAACCAGGGTGGTATTTCAAGGACGGCTCCACCGAAACTAGCGTTCCGGTTTCATAGCCTCCCACCTATCCTACACAGATCGGTTCAAAGTCCAATGCAAAGCTACAGTAAAGGTTCATGGGGTCTTTCCGTCTAGCCGCGGGTAGATTGCATCATCACAAACACTTCAACTTCGCTGAGTCTCGGGAGGAGACAGTGTGGCCATCGTTACGCCATTCGTGCAGGTCGGAACTTACCCGACAAGGAATTTCGCTACCTTAGGACCGTTATAGTTACGGCCGCCGTTTACCGGGACTTCAATCAAGAGCTTGCACCCCATCATTTAATCTTCCGGCACCGGGCAGGCGTCACACCCTATACGTCCACTTTCGTGTTTGCAGAGTGCTGTGTTTTTATTAAACAGTCGCAGCCACCAGTTTATTGCAACCCCTTCACCCTCTGCGCGCAGGCGCATCAAGCTACAAGGGCGTACCTTATCCCGAAGTTACGGTACCAATTTGCCGAGTTCCTTCTCCCGAGTTCTCTCAAGCGCCTTAGAATACTCATCTCGCCCACCTGTGTCGGTTTGCGGTACGGTCATCGTTAGACTGAAGCTTAGAGGCTTTTCTTGGAACCACTTCCAATTGCTTCGCTCCCTAAGGAGCTCGCGCCACACCCTTGAATCCTGCGCCCGGATTTGCCTAAGCGCCTTCTCCAATGCAGCGACCGGGACTTCCAACACCCGGACAACCTTCCGCGATCCGTCCCCCCATCGCATCTAACAATGGTGCAGGAATATTGACCTGCTTCCCATCAGCTACGCATTTCTGCCTCGCCTTAGGGGCCGACTCACCCTACGCCGATGAACGTTGCGTAGGAAACCTTGGGCTTACGGCGAGGGGGCCTTTCACCCCCTTTATCGCTACTCATGTCAGCATTCGCACTTCCGATACCTCCAGCACGCTTTTCAACGCACCTTCGCAGGCTTACGGAACGCTCTCCTACCATGCGTGCAAAGCACGCATCCGCAGCTTCGGTATATAGCTTAGCCCCGTTACATCTTCCGCGCAGGACGACTCGATCAGTGAGCTATTACGCTTTCTTTAAAGGGTGGCTGCTTCTAAGCCAACCTCCTGACTGTTTTAGCCTTCCCACTTCGTTTCCCACTTAGCTATATTTGGGGACCTTAGCTGGCGGTCTGGGTTGTTTCCCTCTTGACACCGGACGTTAGCACCCGATGTCTGTCTCCCGTGATTGCACTCTTCGGTATTCGGAGTTTGCTATGGCGGGGTAATCTGCAATAGACCCCCCAACCATGACAGTGCTCTACCCCCGAAGGTGAGACACGAGGCACTACCTAAATAGTTTTCGGAGAGAACCAGCTATTTCCAAGTTTGTTTAGCCTTTCACCCCTATCCACAGCTCATCCCCTAACTTTTCAACGTTAGTGGGTTCGGACCTCCAGTACGTGTTACCGCACCTTCATCCTGGCCATGGATAGATCACTTGGTTTCGGGTCTACGCCCAGCAACTGAACGCCCTATTCGGACTCGCTTTCGCTACGCCTGCCCTATACGGTTAAGCTTGCTACTGAACGTAAGTCGCTGACCCATTATACAAAAGGTACGCCGTCACCCCTTACGAGGCTCCGACTGTTTGTATGCATGCGGTTTCAGGATCTATTTCACTCCCCTCCCGGGGTTCTTTTCGCCTTTCCCTCACGGTACTGGTTCACTATCGGTCGATCACGAGTATTTAGCCTTGGAGGATGGTCCCCCCATCTTCAGACAGGATTTCACGTGTCCCGCCCTACTTGTCGCACACCTAGTTCTTTCATACTGTTTTCGCCTACAGGGCTATCACCTGCTATGGCCGCACTTTCCAGAGCGTTCGGCTAACAATACAAATAAAGAGTGCAAGGCTCATCCCATTTCGCTCGCCACTACTTTGGGAATCTCGGTTGATTTCTTTTCCTGCGGTTACTTAGATGTTTCAGTTCACCGCGTTCGCTTCACATGGCCTATGTATTCAGCCATGGATACTCCAAAAGGAGTGGGTTTCCCCATTCGGACATCTACGGATCAAAGCTCGTTTGCCAGCTCCCCGTAGCTTTTCGCAGGCTACCGCGTCCTTCATCGCCTGTGATCGCCAAGGCATCCACCACATGCACTTGTTCGCTTGACCCTATAACGAGTCTGTCTCATCGACAGTCGCTACAGGTTGAGTTCTCGCGTTGTGCCGTATTCCAAAATCGAGCCGAACAATGAAGTTCGAATCATCTTGAGATACATCGATACAATCACAACCCGGATAGTTTTCACGTCCATCTCAAGACGCTTCCGCTATCCAAATTACTTGCTTCTTCCAGATTGTTAAAGAACGACAGCCGATATGGTGTTACTCATATCACTCTGACTGGCTCAATCGCCAATGGCAAATGCTCGTCTCACACGTCACTTTCGTGTGATCCAAACGCTTCCCATTGAAGATTGGTGGAGGCAGACGGGATCGAACCGACGACCCCCTGCTTGCAAAGCAGGTGCTCTCCCAGCTGAGCTATGCCCCCATGTATACAGAGACCTCAGGTACCCACATACCGCCAGACAATGGTGGGTCTGGTTGGATTCGAACCAACGACCCCCGCCTTATCAAGACGGTGCTCTAACCGACTGAGCTACAGACCCCTGAGTCTGTCTTTAATTTACAGCCGATAAGCGTGAGCGCTCAACTTCGCGAGATAGCTCTGGAAAGGAGGTGATCCAGCCGCACCTTCCGATACGGCTACCTTGTTACGACTTCACCCCAGTCATGAATCCTACCGTGGTGACCGTCCTCCTTGCGGTTAGACTAGCCACTTCTGGTAAAACCCACTCCCATGGTGTGACGGGCGGTGTGTACAAGACCCGGGAACGTATTCACCGCGGCATGCTGATCCGCGATTACTAGCGATTCCAGCTTCATGCACTCGAGTTGCAGAGTGCAATCCGGACTACGATCGGTTTTCTGGGATTAGCTCCCCCTCGCGGGTTGGCAACCCTCTGTTCCGACCATTGTATGACGTGTGAAGCCCTACCCATAAGGGCCATGAGGACTTGACGTCATCCCCACCTTCCTCCGGTTTGTCACCGGCAGTCTCCTTAGAGTGCTCTTGCGTAGCAACTAAGGACAAGGGTTGCGCTCGTTGCGGGACTTAACCCAACATCTCACGACACGAGCTGACGACAGCCATGCAGCACCTGTGCGCCGGTTCTCTTTCGAGCACTCCCGCCTCTCAGCAGGATTCCGACCATGTCAAGGGTAGGTAAGGTTTTTCGCGTTGCATCGAATTAATCCACATCATCCACCGCTTGTGCGGGTCCCCGTCAATTCCTTTGAGTTTTAATCTTGCGACCGTACTCCCCAGGCGGTCAACTTCACGCGTTAGCTACGTTACTAAGGAAATGAATCCCCAACAACTAGTTGACATCGTTTAGGGCGTGGACTACCAGGGTATCTAATCCTGTTTGCTCCCCACGCTTTCGTGCATGAGCGTCAGTATTGGCCCAGGGGGCTGCCTTCGCCATCGGTATTCCTCCACATCTCTACGCATTTCACTGCTACACGTGGAATTCTACCCCCCTCTGCCATACTCTAGCCTGCCAGTCACCAATGCAGTTCCCAGGTTGAGCCCGGGGATTTCACATCGGTCTTAGCAAACCGCCTGCGCACGCTTTACGCCCAGTAATTCCGATTAACGCTCGCACCCTACGTATTACCGCGGCTGCTGGCACGTAGTTAGCCGGTGCTTATTCTTCCGGTACCGTCATCCCCCGGCTATATTAGAACCAAGGATTTCTTTCCGGACAAAAGTGCTTTACAACCCGAAGGCCTTCTTCACACACGCGGCATTGCTGGATCAGGCTTTCGCCCATTGTCCAAAATTCCCCACTGCTGCCTCCCGTAGGAGTCTGGGCCGTGTCTCAGTCCCAGTGTGGCTGGTCGTCCTCTCAGACCAGCTACTGATCGTCGCCTTGGTAGGCCTTTACCCCACCAACTAGCTAATCAGCCATCGGCCAACCCTATAGCGCGAGGCCCGAAGGTCCCCCGCTTTCATCCGTAGATCGTATGCGGTATTAATCCGGCTTTCGCCGGGCTATCCCCCACTACAGGACATGTTCCGATGTATTACTCACCCGTTCGCCACTCGCCACCAGGTGCAAGCACCCGTGCTGCCGTTCGACTTGCATGTGTAAGGCATGCCGCCAGCGTTCAATCTGAGCCAGGATCAAACTCTTCAGTTTAAACCTGTTACTGTTTTCGGTTCTTTCGAACCGGTCGCTCACTCAAAGCTGACAGGAATATGAATCACTTCATAAACCTGACTTACTTTAGTGTGAGACTCTTGATACTTTCGCTATCTGATCCGAGGATCAGCTCGCTTCCATCAAGCGCCCACACTTATCGGCTGTTAATTTTTAAAGAGCATTTCTGCGAGAAACTTCGTGTTTCTCAGCAGCGCTGCGTTTTCAGCAGCAGAGAAGCGAGATTATGAACCGTGTTTCGCAGCTCGTCAACAACTTTTTAACTGCTTCGTTGCGACTGCGGGGTCCATCTTCCTGCGCCAGCCGTGCGCCCAACCTGCTGCACACCGCCGACTTCGCTTCCCCTCTCCCGCGCCGCGTTTCCGTTAGCGCGAAAGAGGCGTGATTCTATGCACTCGCCCCCGTCTCCGCAAGCCCCTTTGTGAAATTATTTTGAAAAAGCCGCCGTGCGCTATCGCGCACGGTGGCTTTGAATAGAATGGGCCGGGTGTTGCTATTGGCGTCCGGGCCACCGGCAACGCTTCCTCTATATATAGAAGCGCGTCACTTGCCGCCCACGGCAGCCTGCAACTGCTCGACCGGCACCGCGTCAGCCATTGCCGTGTAGCCCGTATCGCTTGGATGGATGCCGTCGCCGCTGTCGTATCGACGCTGCAGCACGCTCGGGCGCGCCGGATCGCGCAACACCGCGTCGAAGTCGACCACGCCGTCGAACCCGCCACCGCTGCGTATCCACCGGTTCACCTCGAGCCGGATCGCCTCGCGGCCGGCCGGCAGCCCTGCCGGCGTGAGCGTCGCGCCGAAGACCTTCACACCCTGGCGGTGTGCCGCGTCGATCAGCCGACGATAGCCGTCGATCAGCGACGCGGCCGTGACCTGCGTGTGCGGATGGTCGCAATCGAGCCCCGCGCGCGGCGGCATCGCCGCGAAGTTGATGTCGTTGATCCCGATCAGCACGACCGCGGCCTTCACGCCCGAGCGCGACAGCGCATCGCGCTCGAACCGCGACGCCAGCGACGTGCCGTAGCACGCGGAATCGCTAAGCAGCCGGTTCCCGCTGATGCCCAGATTCACGACGCCGATCGAATCGGCACCCGACGCAGTCAGCCGACGCGCCAGCGCGTCCGGCCAGCGGCGGTTCCGGTTCACGCTCGAACGCAGTCCGTCGGTGATCGAATCGCCGATCGCGGCCACGCTGGCTCGCGCGGAACCAACCTCGACGGCCAACTCGGTCACCCATGCATATTGGGTAAAACGGGTACGGAACGCGGCGGCGGCCGGATCGTTCACGTGATTGCCCGGCGCAGAGACATAGTTGAACTGGTTTGACACGCGGTGCCAAACCGTCATCCGCTGGTTCGGTCCCATCTGCAGACTGATGGCATACGGCTGTCCGGCCGTCACGTCGATCGCCACCGGATCGCTTTCGACTTCCTGCCCCGGCGCGAGCGCCACCGACGCCTTGCCGCCGAACCTGACCGGCACGGCCGCGCCGCCGGCGAGTGCGGCGCCGTCGCCGGCACGTGCGAGGCTCGCCGCCTCGACGACCAGCGGTGCGTGACCGTATGCATTGCTGACGCGAATCCGCGCTGCCCGTCCCGACACCGTCGGGTAGACGATCTGGCGCACGGTCCGCCCGGCCACGTCGGGTGCGCGATAGAGCGGCGGCGGCGCGGCAAGGTCGGGAATCGGCTGCAACGCGGTCGCCCACGCGGCCACCCATCCTGCCGGCGCGGCCGAAGCCGCGAACGGCGACACGAAAACGGCCGCGCCCAGCACGGCCGCGGCGAAACTGCTTCGGAATGACATCGGCAAAATCCTCATCGGAAAGCGGGCATTGTGCCGCAGAAGACGCAAGTCTCATGCGGCGGTCCACGCTTGCGCCGCCTGGTCGCGCCCCGACGTCCCTCGTTTACCCGAATCTCGCCGCAAATCTGCGAGAAATTTATTAACCGACCGGTCGGTTGGTTTATACTGCGCACACATTCAACCGGACGAGAATCTCGCCATGTACACGCAATCCCTCGACATCCCCGGCAACGTCGCGCCGCTCGACGCCGCAGCCGAGTCGCCCGAGCAAGCACGGTTCGATGCGGTGATGGCCGCGGACGGCAAGATCGAACCGCAAGACTGGATGCCCGACGCCTATCGCAAGACGCTGGTTCGCCAGATCTCGCAGCACGCGCATTCGGAAGTCGTCGGCATGCTGCCGGAAGGCAACTGGATCTCGCGCGCGCCGAGCCTGAAGCGCAAGGCGATCCTGCTCGCGAAGGTCCAGGACGAAGCCGGCCACGGCCTCTATCTTTATAGCGCGGCCGAAACGCTCGGCGTGTCGCGCGATTCGCTGATCGACGCGCTGCACGCAGGCAAGGCGAAATACTCGAGCATCTTCAACTACCCGACGCCGACCTGGGCGGACGTCGGCGTGATCGGCTGGCTCGTCGACGGCGCCGCGATCATGAACCAGATCCCGCTGTGCCGCTGCACGTACGGCCCGTACGCGCGCGCGATGATCCGTGTGTGCAAGGAGGAGTCGTTCCACCAGCGCCAGGGTTTCGACGCGCTGCTGTCGATGATGAAGGGCAGCGACGCGCAGCGCGCGATGGTCCAGCAGGCCGTGAACCGCTGGTGGTGGCCGGTGCTGATGATGTTCGGCCCGAGCGACGCCGATTCGGTCCACAGCAGCCAGTCCGCAAAATGGGGCATCAAGCGGATCTCGAACGACGACCTGCGGCAGAAGTTCGTCGACGCGACAGTCGACCAGGCGAAGGTGCTCGGCGTCACGCTGCCCGATCCCGACCTGAAGTGGAACGACGCGCGCGGCCACCACGACTACGGCGCGATCGACTGGGACGAATTCTGGCGCGTGGTCAACGGCGACGGCCCGTGCAACAAGGAACGCCTCGCGACCCGCGTGAAAGCGCACGAGGACGGTGCATGGGTGCGCGAAGCCGCGCTCGCGCACGAAGCGAAGCGTCGCGCCCGCGCCGAACAGCACGCCGCCTGAGCGGCACCATCGAATTCAGGAATCAGGGAATCAGGAGAAAGTGATGAACAAGGAATGGCCGATCTGGGAAGTGTTCGTGCGCAGCAAGCAAGGCCTCGACCACAAGCATTGCGGCAGCCTGCATGCCGCCGACGCGTCGATGGCGCTGCGCATGGCGCGCGACGTCTACACGCGCCGCCAGGAAGGCGTGAGCATCTGGGTGGTGCCGTCGTCGGCGATCACCGCATCGGATCCGAACGAGAAGGCCGAACTGTTCGAACCGGCGGGCGACAAGATCTACCGTCACCCGACGTTCTACACGCTGCCCGACGAAGTCAACCACATGTAACGCCCGCGCCATGACGATCACGCCCGAACACCTCTCCTACGTGCTGCGCCTCGCGGACAACGCGCTGATCCTGGGTCAGCGCAACGCCGAATGGTGCGGCCACGGCCCGATCCTCGAGGAAGACATCGCGCTCACCAACATGAGCCTCGACCTCATCGGCCAGGCGCGCATGCTGTATACGCACGCCGCCGAACTCGAGCGCCAGCTCACCGGCGCGACGAAGACCGAGGACGACTACGCGTACTTCCGTACCGAGCGCGAGTTCGCGAACTTCACGCTCGCCGAACTGCCGCACTACGGCCCGGTCTCCGGCACCGCGCACGCCGACAAGGACTACGCGGTGACGATCGTGCGCAACTTCCTCTACGCGGCGCTGATGCTGCACGTATGGACCGCGCTGGAAACGTCGACCGACACGCAACTCGCCGCGATCGCCGCGAAATCGGTGAAGGAAACCCGCTATCACGTGCAACACGCGCGCGAATGGCTCATTCGCCTCGGCGACGGCACCGACGAATCGCACCGTCGCGCGCAGGATGCGCTCGACTACCTGACCCCGTACACGCGCGAATTCTTCGCAGCCGATGCGATCGACGACGCGATCGCCGCACCGGGCATCGGCCCGGCACCGGCCGCGATCGAAGCCGCATGGCGCGCGGACGTGGACGATGCGCTCGCCGAGGCGACGCTCACGCTGCCGGCGCCCGCGAAGCATGTGACGACCGGCAAGCAGGGCGAGCACTCGGAGCACATGGGCTACCTGCTCGCGGAAATGCAGAGCCTCGCGCGCCAGCACCCCGGCGCGACCTGGTAACCGGCCAACGCCACGGAGCCCGACGATGTCCGTCCAGACCGCCGCCCCCGCCGACGCCGCGCCCGCCGCGCGTCACGACGATCCGCTGCTCGCCCGCGCATGGGACGTGCTGGAAGCCGTGCCCGACCCCGAGATCCCGGTCGTGTCGATCCGCGAGCTCGGCATCCTGCGCGACGTTCGCCGCACGGACGACGGCCTGCTCGAAGTCGTGATCACGCCGACCTATTCGGGCTGCCCGGCCATGTCGCAGATCGCCGAGGACGTCGCCGCCGCACTGCAGGCGGCCGGCCTCCCGCCGCACCGGATCGAAACGGTGCTCGCGCCCGCGTGGACGACCGACTGGATCACGCAGGAAGCGCGCGACAAGCTGCGCGCGTACGGCATCGCGCCGCCGGTCGGCCAGTGCGGCAGCGCCGCGCCGCGGGAAAACGTCGTGCGCTTCGTGCCGCGACCGGTCGCGGCGCCGGCGTGCCCGCGCTGCGGCTCTGCCCATACCGAACGTCTCGCGCAATTCGCGTCCACGGCCTGCAAGGCGCTGTATCGCTGCGTCGACTGCCGCGAACCCTTCGACTACTTCAAACCCTACTGAAATGAAACAGCCCCCACGCTCTCTTCATTCGCTTGGGGGGGCGCAGCTCCCCCATCCCCCGGAAGCAGATCCGTCGCGCGAGGCGGCCCGGCGGGGGTCGACGACCCCGCAATTTCATCCGCTGCGTATCCGCGACGTGCGGCCCGAGACCGCCGACGCCGTCACCGTCTCGTTCGACGTGCCGCCCGAGCTGCGCGACGCTTACCGCTTCACGCAGGGCCAGTTCGTCACGCTGAAGACCCACATCGACGGCGAGGAGACGCGCCGCTCGTATTCGATCTGCGTCGGCACGACGGACTACGACCGCGACGGCGAACTGCGCATCGGCATCAAGCGCGTGCGCGGCGGCCGCTTCTCGAACTTCGCGTTCGATACGCTGAAACCGGGCCATACGATCGACGTGATGACGCCGGACGGCCGCTTCTTCACGCACCTGAATGCCGACCACGGCAAGCAGTACGTCGCGTTTTCCGGCGGCTCGGGGATCACGCCCGTGCTCGCGATCGTGAAGACGACGCTCGAACTCGAGCCGCGCAGCACGTTCACGCTGATCTACGGCAACCGCAGCGTCGACGCGATCATGTTCGCGGAGGAGCTCGAGGACCTGAAGAACCGCTACATGAACCGCTTCGTCCTCTATCACGTGCTGTCGGACGACCAGCAGGACGTCGAACTGTTCAACGGCGTGCTCGACCAGGCGAAATGCGCGGAATTCCTTACTACGCTGATGCCGGCCGACGCGATCGACGAGGCGTTCGTCTGCGGCCCCGCGCCGATGATGGACGCAGCCGAAGCGGCGCTGAAGGCGGCCGGCGTGCCGCAGGCGAAGGTGCATGTCGAGCGCTTCGGCACGCCGCTGCCGCAGGCCGGAGCGCCGGTCGTGGAGATCACCGACCAGACGCCGGCCGCCGACCTGGAAATCGTGCTCGACGGCAAGAAGCGCAAGCTGCGCCTGCCGTACGAAGGGGTGAGCCTGCTCGATGTCGGCCTGCGCGCGGGCCTCGCGCTGCCGTACGCGTGCAAGGGCGGCGTGTGCTGCACGTGCCGCGCGAAGGTGATCGAGGGCGAAGTGCGGATGGAGAAGAACTACACGCTCGAGGCGCACGAAGTGAAGGACGGTTTCGTGCTCACGTGCCAGTGCCACCCAATCAGCGACAAGGTCGTCGTGAGCTTCGACGAGCGTTGAGCGGCATCGCGTCGCGGCGCCGGACGGTTTCTCGCCGTCACACATCTCGCTTACACTAGGGGCCGCCGGCCGGCTGGACATCGCAACGTCCGCCCGGCCGGCGGCTTTCTTTTGTTGACGACAGGCCGATGAGTACCATTCATGTGATTCAGGGCGGCACCGCCGCCGCGTCGCTGAGCGAGGCACTCGCGCAAGCCGGACGCGACGAGCGCGTCGTCGGATTGCTCGACGATCTCGGCGTCGAGCCGCTCAAGGGCGCCGACGAGACGCCCGACACGCGTGCCGCCTTCTGGGAGCGCGTGCTCGGCGACCAGATCCCCGACTGGAACGCGGAAATCGAAGGCGAATTCGCGCGCCTCGACCAGCTCGCAATGGATGCGGGCCAGGTGGTCGTCTGGCACGCGCCGAGCGTCGGCGACAAGCTGCTGCTGCGCCGCGTCGCCTATCACCTGCGCAATGTCCCGCAGCGCCTGAACGAAGTGCGGCTGTCGGCCGCCGATCTCGACTCGGCGCAACGCGCATCGCTGTCGCGCACCGACCAGGCATGCACGACCGGGATGTTCTCGCCCGCGGAACTGGCGCGGAAACGGCCGGTGGCCGCGCCGATCTCGGTGCTGCGCATCGGTCGCCTCGCACTCGAATGGCAGGAAGCGAAGCACCTGAACGCCGAACTTCGCTATTGGGTCAGCAACACGATCAAGAGCGGCTACTATGCCGATCTCGACGCGCTGATCGTCGCGCGCGCGGAAACCGACTGGCTGCCCGCGCGGCGCCTCGTCGGCGGCATCATGGCCGACGCCGACCGCGGCGGCCTGTTCGTCAGCGACTCGATCGCCTGGTGGCGCTGTCGCGAACTCGCGGCGGCCGGCCGGCTCGAGCTGCAGGACGACGCACCCGCCGCCCTCTCTTCCACGCAGGTGCGCGCGGCCCGCGCGGCCATCGCGCACCGCTAATCTTCCGCATTCGACCATGGCCCGTACCCGAGCGCCCGACCACGAATCCCAGCGCGAGCAGATCCTCGATCTCGCCGCCGAGAAATTCGCGCAGACGAGCTACCCGAGCACGTCGATGTCCGATCTCGCGACCGCGAGCGGCACGTCGAAGGCACGCCTTTATCACTATTACGAGAGCAAGGAAGCGATCCTGTTCGACCTGCTCGACCGCTACACGAAGCGGCTGATGCTGATCATCGCCGAGGTCGAAGGGGCGAGCCAGCGGCGCGGCCTCAGCGAGCGCGACGCGTTCGCGGAACTCGTGCGCGCGTTCCTCTCCGAATACGAGACGTCGCACAGCCGTCACGTCGCGCTGCTCAACGACGTGAAGTATCTCGAGGACGCGCAGCGCGAGATCGTGCTCGACCGCCAGCGCGATATCGTCGCCGCGTTCACGCGGCAGCTCGCGCGCGCGTACCCTGACCGCATCTCGAAGGAAAACCAGACATCCGTGACGATGATGGTGTTCGGGATGATCAACTGGACGTTCACGTGGCTGAAGCCGGGCGGCCGTCTCGGCTACCGAGACTTCGCCGAGCAGGTGATCGACCTGATCGAACGCGGGCTGTCGACGGCGGCCTGATTGCCGCATAGCAGCAAGCGTTGCGGGACGGGCACACTGCGACGGCCCGTCGCGCATTTCATATGATGAATTTTAAATTCGTTAAAAATCAAATAGATATAGGATTAACTAAGCAGATTTAGAATTCATCCTCCAGCATAAATAAGGTTAAATACGGGTTTTCCCCAATCCGGGGGCCGACGGTCGGGTAAAATGCTGTTGCGTTGCACAACCCGCTGTACGGTCACATATTGAGGAACCCACGATGAACACGCAATTGAACGGCAATGCCGATGTCGTCGGCACCGCCGGTAGTGCGCCGGTTCTCGTCAGGGAACTGGCTTCCAAAGACCGTGAGCAGATGCTCACCCACTTTCTCTCGCTCGACGAAGAGGACCGCCTGCTGCGCTTCGGCCAGATGGTGCCCGACCACGTGATCGAGAACTATGTCCGCACGATCGACTTCGGTCGCGACACCGTGTTCGGCGTGTTCGACCACGAACTCGAACTGATCGGCGTCGGCCACCTGGCCTACCTGCCGGCCGAGGGCGACAAGCGCACGGCCGAGTTCGGCGTGTCGGTGCTCGAAAGCGCACGCGGCCACGGCGTCGGCTCGAAGCTGTTCGAGCGCGCGGCGATCCGCAGCCGCAACACGCACGTGACGATGCTGTACATGCACTGCCTGTCGCGTAACGCGACGATGATGCACATCGCGAAGAAATCCGGGATGCGCATCGAGTACGCGTACGGCGAAGCCGACGCGTACCTGTCGCTGCCGCCGGCCGACCACTCGACGATCATCGCCGAGATGCTGCAGGAACAGGCGGCGGTGTTCGACTACGCGCTCAAGCGCCAGGCGCACCGCACGTCGAAGTTCATCGAATCGCTGATGCCCGCCGCGCTGACGGCGTAATATCGGCCGGCCGGGCACGCCGCAGCGGCGCGCCCGGCCCCTTTATTCCCTCCTCCTCCCGCCGCCGGGCGCGCTAGCGCACCGAACGAATCGGCAACGCCGTCGTCTCCTTGAAGCATTCGAGCGAAAAGCTCGTCTTCACGTCGATCACCGACGGGTGATGCAGCAAATGCTCCTGCACGAAACGGGAGAAATGCGCCATGTCCTCGACCTGCACGCGCAGCAGGTAATCCATGTCTCCCGTCATCGCGTGGCACGCGACCACTTCCGGCCAGGTCTGCACGGCCGCGCGAAACAGCTCCGCGTGGGTCGCGCCCGCGCGCGCCGACGTCTCGTCGGCCCGGACCGGCGCCAGGCCGCCGCGCTTCTCGAGCCGCACGCTCACATACGCGAGCAGGTCGAGCCCCAGCTTCTGCGGATCCAGCAGCGCGACATAGCCGGTGATCACGCCGATCTCCTCGAGCCGCCGGATCCGCCGCAAGCACGGGCTCGGCGACAGGTTCACGCGCTCGGCGATCTCCTGGTTCGACAGGCGCCCGTTCTCCTGAAGAATCGCGAGGATCCGCCGGTCGATGGCATCCAATTCGGCTTGCGCCATCTTCTGCCCTCCAATGATTATTTAGAGACTGGAAATTGCGTCATCGTAGGCATGGACGATTAAGTTCGCAAGTTTCCGCTCGCGGCCGCCCGCTACACTTTGTCGCACGTACCGATTCGTTGCGCACGCCGACGCGTGCGCCGCCTTCGACATCGAACCGGGCCGGGCACGCACACGTCGCCCCGGCCGATCGCCCCGCACAGGAGACACGACATGCAGATCCCCAACTGGGACAACCCCGTCGGCACCGACGGCTTCGAATTCATCGAATACACGGCACCGGACCCGAAAGCGCTCGGACAACTGTTCGAACGGATGGGTTTCACCGCGATCGCGCGCCACCGCCACAAGGACGTGACGGTCTACCGCCAGGGCGACATCAACTTCATCATCAACGCCGAACCCGATTCGTTCGCGCAACGCTTCGCGCGCCTGCACGGCCCGTCGATCTGCGCGATCGCATTCCGCGTGCAGGACGCCGCGAAGGCATACAAGCACGCGCTCGAACTCGGCGCATGGGGCTTCGACAACAAGACTGGCCCGATGGAGCTGAACATCCCGGCGATCAAGGGCATCGGCGATTCGCTGATCTACTTCGTCGATCGCTGGCGCGGCAAGAACGGCGCGCAGCCGGGCTCGATCGGCGACATCAGCATCTATGACGTCGATTTCGAGCCGATCGCCGGCGCGAACCCGAACCCGGTCGGCCACGGCCTCACCTACATCGACCACCTGACGCACAACGTGCATCGCGGCCGCATGCAGGAATGGGCCGAGTTCTACGAACGCCTGTTCAACTTCCGCGAAGTGCGCTACTTCGACATCGAAGGCAAGGTGACGGGCGTGAAGTCGAAGGCGATGACGTCGCCGTGCGGCAAGATCCGCATCCCGATCAACGAGGAAGGCTCGGACACGGCCGGCCAGATCCAGGAATACCTCGACGCGTACCACGGCGAAGGCATCCAGCACATCGCGCTCGGCACGAACGACATCTACGGCGCGGTCGACGGCCTGCGCGGCAAGGAAGTGAAGCTGCTCGACACGATCGACACGTATTACGAACTGGTCGACCGCCGCGTGCCGAACCACGGCGAATCGCTGGACGAACTGAAGAAGCGCAAGATCCTGATCGACGGCGCGCGCGACGACCTGCTGCTGCAGATCTTCACCGAGAACCAGATCGGGCCGATCTTCTTCGAGATCATCCAGCGCAAGGGCAACCAGGGCTTCGGCGAAGGCAACTTCAAGGCGCTGTTCGAATCGATCGAGCTCGACCAGATCCGCCGCGGCGTCGTGCAGGACAAGGCCTGACGCGTCCGGCGCGCGGCGGCCCGGGGCAACCGGGCCGGCCGCACGATCCGGTGGCACAAAGAAAAAGGGCGGGAATCCGACGATTCCCGCCCTTTTGGCATTTCCGGCGCGGCCCGCAGGCCGCGCGACCGGATCAACGCGCGTTCGCCTTCGACTCGACGACGCGCTCGGCCGCCGGCTGCGCGACGGCATCCTGGGCCGGCACGATCTGACGCATCTGCACACCGGCTGCCGCCAGTGCGCTCGCGCCTTGCGCGCGCACCGGGCCGGTCATCGCGAAAAACGCGGCGGACACGATCAGGAAACTCTGGATATGACGTGTGTTCATTGCACCTCCTGTAAAACTGCCGGCGCCTCCCCGATTGCGTCGAAACGAACCAACGCGGCCGGGCACCTCCGGCAGGCCGACAAGATTAACGGCATTTGCCCGCAGATGGGGCCCGCTTTACATGCATTTACATGATGTAACGCATGATCCAGCCCTTTTCCCTGGTGCGCCGCCGCATTCCGGCCGGTGGGCGGCGGGTTTGCCCCAGTGCTACCATCGCTTAAAACCGGCCAATATGCCGGCCACTGTCGACGCGTTCACAAGACGCCGGAGCAGTCGAGTTTTGGTGATCCCAAACTGGGTGGAGGAGACTGTTAATGAATGCCCCGCTAGACGCAGGCCAACGCGCGTCGCTGGAAGCCGCGCTGAAGTCCGTCACGCTTGATGACAAATACACACTGGAGCGCGGCCGCGCGTACATGAGCGGCATCCAGGCCCTCGTGCGCCTGCCGATGCTCCAGCAGGAACGCGACCGCGCCGCCGGTCTCAATACGGCCGGCTTCATCTCCGGCTATCGCGGCTCTCCGCTCGGCGGCCTCGATCTGTCGCTCTGGAAGGCCAAGCAGTATCTGGCGGCCCACCAGATCGTCTTCCAGCCCGGCATCAACGAAGATCTCGCCGCCACCGCCGTGTGGGGTTCGCAGCAGGTGAACCTGTACCCCGGCGCGAAGCACGACGGCGTGTTCGGCATGTGGTACGGCAAGGGCCCGGGCGTCGACCGCACCGGCGACGTGTTCAAGCACGCAAACTCGGCCGGCTCGTCGCAGCACGGCGGCGTGCTGGTGCTCGCCGGCGACGACCACGCGGCGAAATCGTCGACGCTCGCGCACCAGTCCGAACACATCTTCAAGGCCTGCGGGCTGCCGGTGCTGTTCCCGTCCAACGTGCAGGAATATCTCGATTTCGGCCTGCACGGCTGGGCGATGAGCCGCTACTCGGGCCTGTGGGTCGCGCTCAAGTGCGTGACGGACGTCGTCGAATCGTCGGCGTCGGTCGACATCGACCCGCATCGCACCGAGATCGTGCTGCCGACCGACTTCATCATGCCGGACGGCGGCCTGAACATCCGCTGGCCCGACCCGCCGCTCGTGCAGGAAGCGCGGCTGCTCGACTACAAGTGGTACGCGGCGCTCGCCTATGTGCGCGCGAACAAGCTCGACCGGATCGAGATCGATTCGCCGGGCGCGCGCTTCGGGATCATGACCGGCGGCAAGGCGTACCTCGACGTGCGCCAGGCGCTGACCGACCTCGGCCTCGACGACGAAACCTGCGCGCGGATCGGCATCCGGCTCTACAAGGTCGGCTGCGTGTGGCCGCTCGAGGCGCAGGGCGCGCAGGCATTCGCGCGCGGCCTCGACGAAATCCTGGTGGTCGAGGAAAAGCGCCAGATCCTCGAATACGCGATCAAGGAAGAGCTGTACAACTGGCCCGACGCGCAACGGCCGCGCGTGTTCGGCAAGTTCGACGAGAAGGACGGCGCCGGCGGCGAATGGTCGGTGCCGATGGGCAACTGGCTGCTGCCCGCGCACTACGAACTGTCGCCCGCGATCATCGCGAAGGCGATCGCGACGCGCCTCGAGAAGTTCGAGCTGCCGTCCGACGTGCGCGCGCGCATCGCCGCGCGGCTCGCGGTGATCAACGCGAAGGAAATGGCGCTCGCGAAGCCGCACGTGCAGACCGAGCGCAAGCCGTGGTTCTGCTCGGGCTGCCCGCACAACACGTCGACCAACGTGCCGGAAGGCTCGCGCGCGATCGCCGGCATCGGCTGCCACTACATGACCGTGTGGATGGACCGCAGCACGAGCACCTTCAGCCAGATGGGCGGCGAAGGCGTGCCGTGGATCGGCCAGGCGCCGTTCACGGACGAGAAGCACGTGTTCGCGAACCTCGGCGACGGCACCTATTTCCACTCGGGCCTGCTGGCGGTGCGCGCGGCGATCTCGTCGAAAGCGAACATCACCTACAAGATCCTCTACAACGACGCGGTCGCGATGACGGGCGGCCAGCCGGTCGACGGCGTGCTGACGGTGCCGCAGATCACGCACCAGCTCGCGTCCGAAGGCGCGAAGAAGATCGTGATCGTCACCGACGAGCCGGAGAAGTACGACGGCCAGAAGGCGCTGCTCGCGCCGGGCGTGACGATCCATCACCGCGACCAGCTCGACGACGTGCAGCGCGAGCTGCGCGAGATCGCCGGCACGACGATCCTGATCTACGACCAGACCTGCGCAACCGAGAAACGCCGCCGCCGCAAGCGCGGCACCTATCCGGACCCGGCCAAGCGCGTCGTGATCAACGAAGCGGTGTGCGAAGGCTGCGGCGACTGCTCGGTGCAGTCGAACTGCCTGTCGGTCGAGCCGCTGGAAACCGAGTTCGGCACGAAGCGCCAGATCAATCAGTCGAGCTGCAACAAGGACTTCTCGTGCTTGAAGGGTTTCTGCCCGAGCTTCGTCACGGTCGAGGGCGGCCAGTTGAAGAAGCCGAAGGCGGTTTCGGTCGACGGCAGCGCGCTGCCGCCGATCCCGGAACCGACGCTGCCGGACATCAACCGCGCGTACGGCGTGCTCGTCACGGGCGTCGGCGGCACGGGTGTCGTCACGATCGGCGCGCTGCTCGGAATGGCCGCGCACCTGGAGAACAAGGGCGTGACCGTGCTCGACGTCACGGGCCTCGCGCAGAAGGGCGGCGCCGTGATGAGCCACGTGCAGATCTCGCACGCGCCGACCGACATCCACGCGACGCGGATCGCGATGGGCGAAGCCGACCTCGTGATCGGCTGCGACGCGATCGTCACGGCAGGCGACGAGTGCACGTCGCGGATGCGGCACGACGCGACGCGCGTGGTCGTCAACAGCGCGCAGACGCCGACCGCCGAGTTCATCAAGAACCCGAACTGGGCGTTCCCCGGCCTGTCCGCGGAGAATGACATCCGCGCGGCGGCAGGCGTTGCCGTCGATTTCATCGACGCGAACCGCTTCGCGGTCGCGCTGCTCGGCGACGCGATCTACACGAACCCGTTCGTGCTCGGCTACGCGTGGCAGAAGGGCTGGCTGCCGCTCACGCTCGCATCGCTCGAACGCGCGATCGAACTGAACGCCGTGTCGGTCGAGAAGAACCGCGCGGCCTTCGACTGGGGCCGGCGCGCCGCGTACGACCTGGCAAGCGTAAAGCAGGCAGCGGCCGGCGATGCGCGCCCCGCGCAAGGCGCCACGGTGATCGCGCTGCACACGAAGAAGGCGGTCGACGCGCTGATCGCAAAGCGCGTGGAATTCCTCACCGCGTACCAGAACGCCGCGTACGCATCGCGCTACGCGGCATTCGTCGACAAGGTGCGCGCGGCCGAGCGCGCGCTGGCGGACGGCGATACGGTGCAGGAGCAACTGACCGAAGCGGTCGCGCGCAACCTGTTCAAGCTGATGGCGTACAAGGACGAATACGAGGTCGCGCGGCTGCAGTCCGATCCCGCGTTCCTCGCGCGGCTGTCCGCGCAGTTCGAAGGCGACTGGAAGCTGAAATTCCACCTCGCGCCGCCGCTGTTCGCGAAGACGGACGCGCACGGCCATCTCGTGAAGAAGGCGTACGGCCCGTGGATGATGTCGGCGTTCCGGCTGCTCGCGAAGGCGAAGTTCCTGCGCGGCACGGGGCTCGACCCGTTCGGCCGCACCGGGGAGCGCCGCGCCGAGCGTGCGCTGATCGGCGAATACGAAGCGCTGATCGACGAAGTGACGGCCAAGCTGAACGCGGCCAACCGCCCGCTCGCACTCGAGCTCGCGGCGCTGCCGGACGGCATTCGCGGCTACGGCCACGTGAAGGAGAACAACCTGCGCGCGGTACGCCAGAAGTGGAACACGCTGCTCGCGAAGTGGCGCTCGCCGACGGGCGGCCAGTCGCACCAGCAGGTCGCGTAACGGCGCGCGGCGGGCGTTCGCGGTTCGGACACCTGCCCGCGCCGGCAGCGGATCACGATAAAAAAACGCCACGGAACCTGCGTTCCGTGGCGTTTTTCATTGCGCCGCGCCTGAAGCGCGGCACACGCGGGCGCGAACTTACTTCGTGTTCACGTTCGCGGCGGCAACGGCCGTCATGTTGATGATCCGGCGCACGGTCGCGGCCGGCGTCAGGATGTGGACCGGCTGCGCCGCGCCGAGCAGGAACGGGCCGACCGTCACGCCTTCGCCGCCGACCATCTTCAGCAGGTTGTACGCGATGTTCGCGGCTTCGACGTTCGGCATGATCAGCAGGTTCGCTTCACCCGACAGCGTCGTGCCCGGGAAGGCCTGCTTGCGGATCACTTCCGACAGCGCCGCGTCGCCGTGCATTTCGCCGTCGACTTCCAGGTTCGGCGCACGTTCGACGATCAGCTTGCGAGCCTCGGCCATCCGGCGCGACGACGACGACGGCGCGCTGCCGAAGTTCGAGTTCGACAGCAGCGCGGCCTTCGGCGTGATGCCGAAGCGCTCGATCTCGGCCGCGGCCTGGATCGTCATGTCGGCGAGCTGTTCGGCGCTCGGCTGCTCGTTCACGTACGTGTCGCACAGGAACAGGTTGCGGCCCGGCAGCATCAGCAGGTTCATCGCCGCGAAGTGCTCGGCGCCCTTCGCACGGCCCAGCACCTGCTCGATGAACTTCAGGTGGCTGTGGAACGTGTCGATCATCCCGCAGACCATCCCGTCCGCGTCGCCCAGATGCACGAGCATCGCGCCGATCAGCGTGTTGAACTTGCGCATCGCGGCCTTCGCGACTTCCGGCGTCACGCCGTCGCGCGCGGCGATGTCGTGGTATGCCTGCCAGTAGCGGTGGTAGCGCGTGTCGTCTTCCGGATTGACGATCTCGAAATCGACACCGGCCTTCAGCTTCGAGCCGATCTTCTGCAGGCGCATCTCGATGACCGACGGACGGCCGACGATGATCGGCTGCGCGATCTTTTCCTGCAGCACGAACTGCGCGGCACGCAGCACGCGCTCGTCCTCGCCTTCGGCGTATACGATGCGGGCCTGCTTCTTCTTCGCGGTCGCGAACACCGGGCGCATCACCATGCCGGTGCGGTAGACGGTCGCGCCGAGCTGCTCGCGGTACGCGTCCATGTCCTGGATCGGACGCGTCGCGACGCCCGAATCCATCGCGGCCTGCGCGACAGCCGGCGCGATCTTGATGATCAGGCGCGGGTCGAACGGCTTCGGAATCAGGTATTCCGGCCCGAATTCGAGCGAGTGGCCTTCATACGCCTTCGCGACTTCCTCGCTCTGGTCGGTTTCCTGGGCCAGCTCGGCGATCGCGCGCACGCACGCGAGCTTCATTTCTTCCGTGATCGTCGTCGCGCCGACGTCGAGCGCGCCGCGGAAGATGAACGGGAAGCACAGCACGTTGTTGACCTGGTTCGGGTAGTCCGAACGGCCGGTCGCGACGATCGCGTCCGGGCGCACGGCCTTCGCGTCTTCCGGGCGGATTTCCGGTTCCGGGTTCGCGAGCGCCAGGATCAGCGGCCGGTCGCCCATCGTCTTGACCATGTCCTGCTTCAGCACGCCCGCGCTCGAGCAGCCGAGGAACACGTCCGCGCCGACGATCGCATCGGCGAGCGTGCGCGCGTCGGTCGTGGCCGCATAGCGCTGCTTCGACGGATCGAGATTGCCGCGCCCTTCGTAGATCACGCCCTTCGAATCGGCGACGAGGATGTTCGACTTCGTCAGGCCGAGGTTCACCAGCAGGTCCAGACACGCGATGGCCGCGGCGCCGGCGCCCGAGCACACGAGCTTCACTTCGGACAGCTTCTTGCCGACGACCTTCAGGCCGTTCAGGATCGCGGCCGACGCAATGATCGCGGTGCCGTGCTGGTCGTCGTGGAAGACGGGGATCTTCATGCGCTCGCGCAGCTTCTGCTCGATGTAGAAGCATTCCGGCGCCTTGATGTCCTCGAGGTTGATGCCGCCGAGCGTCGGCTCGAGCATCGCGATCGCCTCGACGAGCTTGTCGGGGTCGGACTCCGACAGCTCGATGTCGAACACGTCGATGCCCGCGAATTTCTTGAAGAGGCAGCCCTTGCCTTCCATCACCGGCTTCGCGGCGAGCGGGCCGATGTTGCCGAGACCGAGCACGGCCGTGCCGTTCGTGATGACGCCGACGAGATTGCCGCGCGACGTGTACTTCTGCGCGTCGAGCGGATCGGCGTGGATCGCCTCGCACGCGGCGGCGACGCCCGGCGAATACGCGAGCGACAGATCGAGCTGGTTCGACAGCGGCTTGGTCGGGGTGACCGAAATCTTGCCGGGTTTCGGGTTCAGGTGATAAGCGAGAGCGGCCTGCTTCAGTTGTTCGTCCATGATTGACCTTGCTTCAGTTGTTCGTCCATGATTGACCTGCGAGAGACATGCGAAATTTTGACGGTTCAGTACACAGCACCTTCGGCCGCGTCTGCTTGAATCGAGGGGATGGTCGACTGCGAGACGGCACGCGACGCGCCGGGTCGGCACGCCATCGAACCTTGGCGGGTGGCAAGAGGAAAGTACAAAGTACTGAACGATTTCTAAGGGTCGCCTAGTGTACACCCCGCGCATGACACATGTTGGTGCAGCGCCGCATCCCCGGCATCGCATCGGAGCGATCCGCCCCCGCTTGTTTCGCCGGTGGTGGGCGGCATCGCGAACCTGCGCGAATTCCGCCGAAAACCGGCCTGAATCGGGTAAAATAGCCGGCTACGCGCGCAGCGATGCGATCGGCCTTCCGATCGCGCCCCCGGCCCCCGGCCGGGTTCCCGTGCTGCGCCACCGGGCCTGCGCCCGCTCCTCGCTCAACACCCAAGGAATGCCCATGACAGGCTACGATCGTCAGTCGATCTCGGATACGACCGCCAAAATCCTGCTCGAAGTGCAGGCGGTGCACTTCAACGCCGAAAAACCGTTCATCTTCACGTCCGGCTGGGCGAGCCCCGTCTATATCGACTGCCGCAAGCTGATCTCGTATCCGCGCGTGCGCCGTGCGCTGATGGAAATGGCGGAAACGACGATCACGCGCGACATCGGCTTCGAGCAGATCGACGCGGTGGCGGGCGGCGAGACGGCCGGCATCCCGTTCGCGGCATGGATCGCGGACCGGATGATGGTGCCGATGCAGTACGTGCGCAAGAAGCCGAAGGGTTTCGGCCGCAACGCGCAGATCGAAGGCCATCTGGAAGAAGGCTCGCGCGTGTTGCTGGTGGAAGACCTGACGACCGACAGCCGCAGCAAGATCAACTTCGTCAATGCGCTGCGTACCGCGGGCGCGACGGTGAACCACTGCTTCGTGCTGTTCCACTACGACATCTTCAAGGAAAGCGTGTCGGTCCTGAAGGACATCGACGTCGACCTGCACGCGCTGGCGACGTGGTGGGACGTGCTGCGCGTCGCGAAGGCATCGGGCTACTTCGAGACGAAGACGCTCGACGAAGTCGAGAAATTCCTGCACGCGCCGGCCGAGTGGTCGGCCGCGCACGGCGGCGCGACGGGCGCCCAGGAGTGACGCCGCGCCGGCATGCATGCCGGCGCCCTGGCTGAAAAAGCCGCCTGCTTCATCGCAGGCGGCTTTTTTTCGTCCGTCGTTCCGCGCAAGAACCGGTCGCGACCGCGGGTCGCGGTGTGCATCGCTCATCGAACCCTAATGCTAGACTTGATCCATCGCCGCCATCAGCGACGCGGGCAACGCACAACGCCAACAACGCCGGGAGCATCGGCCCGGCCCACGTGACGGGAGAAGCGCCATATGCGTGTGGATCGCCGGATCACTCCGCCTGCGCCATCGGGTCGCCCGTCTCCGTTCATCGCTCTCCTCGTTTGCACCGCCGTCTTCGCGGCGCTGCCCGTTCATGCGGAAGGCCCGTTCACCATGTCGAGCGACGACCTGACGCCCGGCGGGCGCGTCCGCGCCGCGAACGTGTTCGACCGCGGCGACTGCAAGGGCGCGAACCGCTCGCCGCAGCTCGCCTGGCACAACCCGCCGCCCGGCACGCGCAGCTACGCAGTCACGATCTTCGATCCCGACGCACCCGGGCGCGGCTGGTGGCACTGGGCCGTGGCAGGCATCCCGGCCACGGTCACGAGCCTGCCCACCGACGCGAGCGCGTCCGGCTTCCTGCGGCGCATCGGCGCGATCGAGGCGCGCAACGACTTCGGGATCGACGGCTACGGCGGCCCGTGCCCGCCGCCCGGCAAGCCGCACCGCTACGTGATCACGGTCTACGCGCTGAAGGGCAACGACCTGCGCATCGCGCAGGGCCGACCCGCGCCGATGTTCGAGCATGAGATCGGCACGCTCGCGATCGGCAGCGCGCAATTCACGGTCAGCTACGGGCAGTGACGGCAGTAACGGGCGTCACGCGACGCCGCCATGCCGCGATTACCGGCCGCCGCGAATTTCAGTGCGCCGCATGCACGCGTTTTCCCGTCATTTCGGCTTGCTAGACTCGTCGTCACCGGTCGCGGCATCGCACGCCGCGCATCGGTCGCGCCGCCCGCCGGCGACGCGTGACGCGGCAGGCCACTGCGGCCGCCATTCCCGTCCCTTTCCGGAGAACGCTTCATGTCGAACATCGTCATCGTCTATCACAGCGGCTACGGTCACACGCAGAAACTGGCCGAGGCCGTTCACGCGGGCGCGCAGGACGCCGGCGCGACCGTGCGCCTGATCGCCGTCGGCGACCTCGACGACGCGGGCTGGGCCGCCCTCGACGCGGCCGACGCGATCGTCTTCGGCGCGCCGACCTACATGGGCGGCCCATCGGCACAGTTCAAGCAGTTTGCCGACGCGACGTCGAAAGCGTGGTTCACGCAGAAGTGGAAGGACAAGATCGCCGCGGGCTTCACGAACTCCGCGACGATGAACGGCGACAAGTTCTCGACGATTCAATATTTCGTCACGCTGTCAATGCAGCATGGGATGGTGTGGGTCGGCACGAGCCTGATGCCGGCCAACTCGAAGGCGGCCACGCGCAACGACATCAACTACCTCGGCGGCTCCACGGGCCTGCTCGCGCAGTCGCCGGCGGATGCGACGCCCGACGAGGGCCCGCTGCCGGGTGACCTCGAGACCGGGAAGGTATTTGGCCGGCGCATCGCCGAAGCGACGGCACGCTGGGTTGCCGGCAGCCGCTGAGCGCGCCCTGACGCCCGCGCCTGCGCCGGCGGGCCTCAAAGGGACACAAGACGGCCTGCCCCGGCCGTCTTTTTTCGCCCCGCACGGTACAGACGCACCGGATGACGTCTTAAAATGGCGATCTCCGGGCGCGGGCCCCCGTTTCATCCAGTGAGAGCGAAATGAGCACCAAAGTTTTTGTCGACGGCCAGGAAGGCACGACCGGCCTCAAGATCTTCGAATACCTGTCGGCGCGCAACGATATCGAGATCCTGCGCATCGATGAAGCGAAGCGCAAGGACGTCGACGAGCGCCGCCGCCTGATCAACGCGTCGGACATCACGTTCCTGTGCCTGCCGGACGTCGCGTCGCGCGAATCGGCCTCGCTCGTCGAGAACCCGAACACGACGCTGATCGACGCGAGCGCCGCGTTCCGCACGAGCGCCGACTGGGCCTACGGCCTGCCCGAACTGACCCGCGCGCAGCGCGAGAAGATTCGCACGTCGAAGCGCATCGCGGTGCCGGGCTGCCACGCATCGGCCTTCGTGCTCGCGATGCGTCCGGTCGTCGATGCGGGCATCGTCGCGCCGACGTTCGCCGCGCACAGCTACTCGATCACCGGCTACAGCGGCGGCGGCAAGTCGATGATCGCCGACTACGAGAACGCGGCGCCGGGTGGCAAGCTCGCGAGCCCGCGCCCGTATGCGCTCGGCCTCACGCACAAGCACCTGCCGGAAATGGCCGCGCACACGGGCCTCGCGAACCCGCCGATCTTCACGCCGATCGTCGGCCCGTTCCTGAAGGGTCTCGCAGTGACGACCTACTTCACGCCCGAACAGCTCGCGAAGCGTGCGACGCCGCAAGACGTGCAACGCGTGTTCGCCGAATACTACGCGGACGAAGCATTCGTGCGCGTCGCGCCATTCAACGCGGACGCGAACCTCGACGGCGGCTTCTTCGACGTGCAGGCGAACAACGACACGAACCGTGTCGACCTGTTCGTGTTCGGCAACGAAGAGCGCTTCGTCACGGTCGCGCGCCTCGACAACCTCGGCAAGGGTGCGTCGGGTGCCGCGATCCAGTGCATGAACCTCAACATCGGCGCGGCCGAGGATGCGGGCCTCACGCGCTGACCATCCTCTCGTGCGATGCAAAGCCGGCCGCTGGCCGGCTTTTTATTTACCCGCATCACGCAATAAATAAAATCCTGTTCGCGCATTTACAAATATTTACAAGCTTTCCATTGCGCGATTACCAGCGAATTAACTCCCCCCTTATTTCTCCAGTCAATCCCGAATAGGGATAAACCGGATACCACCGCTTTAAACACTGCCGCTGTGCGCGGGAAGGTTCTTCGACAGCCTTCCGCGCGTGGCACATCCCCCACTTCGGCAGCTTTTGCCAGCCCCTCGCACGTTTTAATTCTTACTGAATGCCGTGTCGGACAAGGATTTAAAACACGACATCCGTTTCAATCGCCTTTTTTAGACGGGTTCATCAATTGACAGCAAAAATCAAGGCGGCGACATTAGCTCGCACAATTAAACGATTGGAGACAGCGGCATGTCGCACGCCTTATCGAAGGGGGTGGCAACGGCCTTTGCCATTGCCCCTTTCCTGGTTGCATGTGGTGGGGGGGATTCCGGCGGCGCGCTCGCGCCGATCAATGCGCCCCAATGTTCCGGATCGAGCTGCGGCACGCAAGGGCCGCCGCCGTCGCAGCCCGTCAACGGTTCGTTGTGTCCGGCCAACGCCGACATCGTGAAGAACACGTATCTCGGCGGTGCCGGTAGCGGCGAGATCGTCAGCGTCAACATCGACGCAGTCGCGATGACGTACACGCTCAAGTGGCTCGAATCGCCGATTCCGCTGAAGACGGGCACCGTCACGCCCAGCCGCGTCGGCACGACGATCACCGGCAAGGTCATCCACCCGCCGACCGGCGCGCTGCCGACCGCCGAGCAGACGCGCTGCGCGTTCGTCCTCACGCCGGGCACGGGCCCCGCGCCGGACGGCTCGACCTATTCGACGGCCGCCGACTTCAACCAGGCGAACCCGCCGATGCTGCTCGTCGGGATGGGCGTCGCGGGCGGCGGCATTCCGGGCGCGACGATCCAGTACGACGGGCTGACGATCATCCCGGGCGTCGTGCAGAACGTCGGCCAGGTGCCGAACCGCCACTTCGATTTCTATCCGTTCCTCGGCTTCGCGAACACGACGACCGACCTGTCGAAGCTGCCGGGCACGTACAACGCGCTGATCTACCACCTCGTGCCGTCGGGCAACTACGCGACGAAGGGATCGAACTCGAGCGAGACGTTCGATGCGAACGGCGCGTGCACGTCGACCGGTTCGGGCGGCTGCCAGACGACCGGCGATCCGTGGAAGACGAGCGCGAACGGCGGCTACTTCGACAGCACGAAGGCACCGCAGACGCTGCCGCAAACGCAACTGCCGATCGTCGGCGCGACCGGCAAGTCGGCGACCGCGCACATGGTGATCGGCCAGCTCAACGGCGCGACGGTGCCGGTGATCGTGCGCACGGGCAACGTGAACCTCGGTACGCCGCCGCTGCACCTCGACGCGCAGGTCGACGACGAATCGGGCATCGCGGTGCTCGGCGCGGCGACGGCGATCACGTCGGGCTCGATCGACGGCGGCTACGCGGGCGCGGACTCGAACTTCAAGTACACGGCCGCCCTGATCCGCGGCAGCAACGCATCGTTCATCAACCCGACCACGCAGGCCGAGGAAGACGGCTTCACGCTCGACTACGGCCAGGCGACGCCGGGCCTGCTGAACGCGAAGACGACGCCGCCGAGCGGCGCGACCTACCCGTCCGCATCGGGCGTGGTGATCGCGACGGGCGGGCTGTACGCGGCACTCGTGCAGGGCACGGTGAACGGCGGCGTCACGTCGACGTCGGCGAACTCGACGACGTCGTCGACACCGTACTTCGGCGTGGGCGCGCAGATCAGCAAGTAGCGATCGAGGACGCGGCGGCGGCCCGCCCGCCGCCGCGCGACGGACGAAGCGCGCGGCACCGCGCACGCAGGACGAGCACAAGCAACAGAAGCGGCCGACAGGGAGCTGGCCGCCACACAAGACAAATCTGGAGGAGCAACATGAAGCGCAACCTCATTCTGGCGGCGGCCTTTGCCGCCCCCCTTCTTTCCGCCTGCGGCGGCGGCAGCGACAACCCGCCCCCGCTCGTCGAAGACCGGCTCTGTCCCGCGTCGCTCGACTACAGCACCGTGTTTACCGGCGGCGCGGGCAGCGGCGAACTCGCCAAGGTCCAGCTCGACACGACCAAGATGACGTGGCAGGTCACGTATGTCGAATCGGCGGTACCGCGCACGACCGGCACCGTCACGCCGACCCGCGCGGGCACCGTCGACAGCGGCACGCTCACGCAGGAAACGCTGCTGCCGACCAACAAGCTGAACCAGTGCGCGTTCCGCCTGAACGGCGCGAGCCTCGACTCGACGCGCCCGGCACGGATCTTCGTCGGCTTCGGCGTCGCCGGCGGCACGATTCCGGGCAAGGAAATCCAGTTCGGCGGCGTGCTCGGCCAGGCCGCGGTGCCGGACACGAAATTCCCGTACTACCCGTTCATCGGCTTCTCGTCGATCGAGACCGACATCGCGAAAGTCGCGGGCACGTACAGCCATGTCGGCTTCGGCGAGGTGCCGTCGCAAAACTTCGCGCCCGCGTCGATCGACGCGAAGGTGACGATCAACGCGGACGGCTCGTGGACCAAGTGCGACACGACCGGCCAGTTCGCCGGCGGCGCATGCATGCAGCAGGGCACGAACTTCGTGCCGGCCGCGGACGGCAGCGGCGCGTTCCAGTCGAACAACTACCGGAGCCAGTTGAAGCCGACGCTGTCGGCCACGCCGCAGGGCAAGGGCTTCATGATCGTCGGCAAGCTGCGCAACCAGCTCGTGCCGATCCTCGTGCGCACGGGTGTCGCGAACCCGAACCCGACACCCGACAGCAACGGCGTGCCGGGCCTCACCGCCGACGACGAATCGAGCATCTCGATCCTCGCGCCGCAGACGGCGATCGCGGCCGGCTCGCAGAACGGCGAGTACATCGGCGTCGACAGCGAGTTCAACTACCGGACCACCGCGCTGATCAACACCCAGGCAACGCTGCTCGATCCGTTCCAGCCGTCCCAGGCGTCGCTCACGAGAGTGCTCGACCTCGACTACACGCAGAAGGTGCCGGGCACGGTCACGACGATCCACACGGGTTCGGGCAGCACGTCGCCGACCGGCAAGTTCATCTTCTCGGGTGGCGTGTTCGGTTTCCTCGACAACGCGGGATCGACGCCGTATTTCACGATCGGCGCGTTCGTCCAGTAAGCGGAGGGGAACGCCGTGATGAAGAAAACCCTTCTCTGCGCGGCGGCCGGCGCCGCCGCACTGGCGCCGCTCGCGGCGCACGCGCAGAGCGCCGGCAGCAACGTCGTCACGCTGGGCTGGTTCCACGTGATGCCGCAGCAGAGCAGCACGCCGATGACGACCAACGTCGCACCGACACCGATCAACACGCCGCTGCGGCTGCCGCCGTCGTTCACGTCGCCGGGCACCGGGCTGCGCACCAGCGGCGCCGACACCGTCGGCCTGACGGTCAGCCACTTCCTGACCGACCATATCGCGGTCACGTCGGTGGCAGGCGTGCCGCCGGTGTTCAAGGTGTCGGGCCAGGGCACGATCAAGCCGCCCGGCCCGGCCGGCGCGCTCGGCACGCAGAACATCGGGCTGGCGTCGGTCAACCCGATCGTGAAGAGCGTGCGGCAGTGGAGCCCGGCCGTGCTGCTGCAATACTACTTCGGGCAGGCGACCGCGAAGTTCCGGCCGTTCCTCGGCCTCGGCGTGTCGTACAACTGGTTCAGCGACCTGCAGCTCAACACGAACTTCATCAAGCAGACGCAGGACAACCTCGGCGCGATTCTCGCGGCGGGCGCGGGCAAGCCGGGTACGACATCGGTGGAGGCGAAGGCGTCGTCGTCATGGCAGCCGGTGTTCAACGCGGGCCTGCAGTACAACATGACGGAGCATTTCGGGCTGATCGCGTCGGTGACGTACATCCCGCTGAAGACGACGTCGACGGTGACGATCAAGGCGGCCGACGGTTCGGTGCTGGCCGAGTCGAAATCGGACCTGAAGGCCGACCCGATCATCAGCTACGTCGGGATGACGTACAAGTTCTGAGCCCGGCGACGGACGACGACTGGAACGCCGCGGCAAAATCGCAGGCAAAAAAAAAGCCCGCCTAAGAGGCGGGCTGAATCCATATCAGAGGAGACATGGAGGAGACAGGTGCCACTATAGCGAATCGGTTTCCGCAATGCAACATTTCCGTAGAGAAAATAAGGATTTTCCCTCGAATGCCGACTCTAAATCGCTTCGCTGGCTTCTGACCCCTTCCCGATCTCCCCGTCCAGCACCTCGGCCAGCGCGTCGCGCAGCAGCGCGACCGGCCGCACCAGCCGGCCCGGCAGCGCGCCGTGCACGATCCATACGTTGATCCGAGTCTCCAGCCCCGCCGTTTCCACCACCCTCAGCGCATCGCGATGCGCGCTGCGCGCCAGCGCGTTCGGCGCCGCGATCCCGATGCCGGCGCCGCGCGCGACGAGCGACAGCTGCAGCTCCGAGCCGAACGCCTCGACCGCGACGTCGAACGGCAGCCCGGCCGCGCCGAGCGCGCGGCTCAGCGCCGAGCGCATCCCGCAGCCGTCCTGGCTCAGCACCCACGGAAAACCCGACAGCGTGTCGAGCGACAGCGGACCATCCGGCAGCGGAAAGTCGCGCGCGGCGACGAGCACCGTCGGCTGCGTGGCGAGCAGCGTCGCGGTGAACGCGTCGGGCAGCGCCGCGCTCGCCGGCACCATCACGGCCGCGACGTCGAGCGTGCCGCGCTCGATGCCCTGCATCAGCGCCGGCGACCAGCCGGCCGTCACGCGCAGCGTCAGGCGCGGGAACGCGTCGCGCAGCCGGTCGATCGGCCGCTCGAGCGCCAGCTCGGACAGGAACGGCGGGACGCCGATGCGCAGCTCGCCCGACGGCTCGCTGTCCGGCGCGCCCGCCGCCATCAGTTCATCGACCGCGCCCAGCACGTTGCGCGCGAGCGCATAGACGTCGCGCCCGGCGGCGGTCGGCTTCAGCGGCTTGCTCTGCCGTTCGAGCAGCGGCATGCCGAGCAGCGTTTCGAGATTCTGCACGCGCCGCGTCAGGCCCGGCTGCGTCAGGTGGAGCTTTGCGGCCGCGGCGATCATCGACCCGCTGTCGACCACCGCGACGAACGCCAGGAGATCACGCGTATTCAAAACAAACTCGCATAATCATGTTAGACATATTTCAATTGTCGCATAAACATCGGCCGCCTACGATGGGAGTTCCTTCGACCCGCACCCCAGGCTTCCGATGAACTGCCCTGCCGACTCCTGTCCCGCCGCCGTTCGCACGCCCGCCGACGCGCCGCCCGCGCTGAGCGCGGGCATGACGCTGTTCTTCGCCGCGACGGTCGGTGTGATCGTGATGAACCTGTTCGCCGCGCAACCGCTGACCGGCCCGATCAGCACCGACCTGCACCTGCCGGCGGGCCTCGCCGGCCTCGTCGCGATGCTGCCGCAGCTCGGCTACGCGGCCGGGCTCGTGTTGCTCGTGCCGCTGGTCGACCTGCTCGAGAACCGCCGCCTGATCGTCGCGACGCTCGTCGCCTGCGCGGCTGCGCTCGCGCTGCCCGCATTCACGCGGTCGGGCGCCGTGTTCCTGCTGGCGACGCTCGCCGCCGGCGCCGCGTCGAGCGTGATCCAGATGCTGGTGCCGATGGCCGCGTCGATGGCGCCCGAAGCGCAGCGCGGCCGCGCGGTCGGCAACGTGATGAGCGGGCTGATGCTCGGCATCCTGCTGTCGCGGCCGCTCGCGAGCCTGATCGCGGGCTCGGCCGGCTGGCGCGCGTTCTACGCGTTGGCCGCGCTCGCGAACGCGGCGATCGCCGTCGTGCTCGCGCTGCGCCTGCCGTCGCGCACGCCGTCGATCACGGCCGGCTACCGCGCGCTGCTCGCATCGATGGGGCGCCTGCTCGCCGACGAACCGGTGTTGCGCCGTCATGCACTGTCGGCCGCGCTCGCGATGGCCGCGTTCAGCGCGTTCTGGACCGCCGTCGGGCTGCGGCTCGCGCAGCCGCCGTTCGGCCTCGACCTGCACGGGATCGCGCTGTTCGCGTTCGCCGGCGCCAGCGGCGCGATCGTCACGCCGCTCGCCGGCCGCGCCGGCGACCGCGGATACGGCCCGGCCGCGCAGCGGATCGCGCACGGCACGATGCTCGCGGCGCTCGTCGTGCTCGGGATTGCGGGTGCCGGCTGGTTCGGCTTCGACGCGCACGCGCATCGCGGCCTCGGCCTGGCGCTGCTTGCCGGCGGCGCGGCGCTACTCGACGCGGGGGTCATCGTCGACCAGACGATCGGCCGCCGCGAGATCAACCTGCTGAACCCGGCCGCGCGCGGGCGCCTGAACGGGCTGTTCGTCGGGCTGTTCTTCGTCGGCGGCGCGCTCGGCGCGGCGCTCGCGGGCAGCGCGTGGTCATCGGGCGGATGGAGTGCGGTGTGCGGCGTCGGGTTCGCGTTCGCCGGCGCGGCCACCGCATTCGGCCTCTCGGCCGGACGCCTGGCCGGCGTGGCGGCGTCGACTCGCCCGCGTGCATGAGCGAACGTGAAGCGGACGCAAAAAGACGAACGCCCCGCCCTCTCGCGAGGGGCGGGGCGTTCGGCGCGCCTGAATCAGTCCGGAATCAGTGACGGATCAGCGCCATCATCGCGCCGAAGCCGACGAACAACCCGCCCGTCAGCCGGTTGAAGATCTTCGCGACGCTCTGGCTCTTCAGCGTCGCGCCGATGCGCGTGCCGAACGATGCATAGACGAGATACCAGCTCACCTCGATCACCGCGAACGTGACGACGAGGATGCCGAACTGCGGCAGCGTCGGCTCGGCCGCGTTGATGAACTGCGGCAGCAGCGCGGCCGCGAACAGGATCGCCTTCGGGTTGCTGCCCGCGACCAGGAAGCCGTTGCGGAACAGCACCCAGCGCGACGCCGCCGCAGCCTGGCGCGACACGGTTTCGACGTCGGCGGCCGACGGCGCTTCGTCGACGCGCGCGCGCCACGCCTTCACGCCGAGATAGATCAGGTAGGCCGCGCCCGCGAAGCGCAGCGCGTTGAACATCGCCGGCCACGCTTCGAGAAACACGCCGAGACCCGCCGCCGATACCGACAGCATCAGCACCAGCGCGGTGAGGCAGCCGGCCATCGTCGACGACGAGCGCCGCAGCCCGTGCCGCGCGCCATGCGTCATCACGAGCAGCATGTTCGGGCCCGGAATCGCCGACACGACGAACACCGTCGCCACGAAAAGCCACCACGTATGCAAGTTCATGCCCGCCTCTGCGTGAAAGAAAGTAGAAAGACGAAACGCCGATTATGCCGTGCGCGCCGCGCTTCTGTCGCGCCCGGGGTCAGCGGCCCGCGCGACGCAGCGCGACTTCGCCGAGCACCGCGAAATCCTGCTCGCCGCCGCCGTGCGCGAGCGCATCGAGCAGGCTGTCGCGCACGACGCTCGCCACCGGTAGCGGCACCGACGTGGCGTCGCCGGCCTCCAGCGCGAGCCGGACGTCCTTCAGCCCGAGGCGTGCCTTGAAGCGCGCGGGCTCGTAACGCCGCTCGGCGATCATCGAGCCGTAGCCTTCGTAGACGGGCCCCGGAAACACGCTGCTCGTGATCACGTCGAGGAAGTCGCGCATCGCGACGCCGTGCGCGCCGAGCAGCGCGGACGCCTCGCCGAGCGTCTCGATCGCCGACGCGAGCGTGAAGTTCGCCGCGATCTTCGCGACGTTCGCATGCTGCGGCAGCGAACCGAACCGCCAGGTCTTCTGGCCGATCGCGTCGAACAGCGGCTGCACGCGGTCGATCGCCTCGGCCGGGCCGCCCGCCATGATCGTCAGGCGCGCGGCGGCCGCGACGTCGGGCCGCCCCATCACCGGCGCGGCGACGTAATCGATGCCGCGCGACGCGTGCGCATGCGCGAGCGATTCGGCGAGCGCAACCGACACCGTCGCCATGTTCACGTGGATCAGGCCGCGCGGCGCCTGCGCGAGCAGCGCGTCGTCGAACACGGCGCGCGCGGCCGCGTCGTCGCCGAGCATCGAGAACACGGCGTCGCCGCGAAATGCGTCGGCCGGCGTGTCGACGATCTGCGCGCCGAATGCCGCGAGCGGCTCGGCCCGCTCGCGCGACCGGTTCCAGACCCGCACCGTGTGCCCCGCCTTCAGCAGGTTCGTCGCGATCGCCTGCCCCATTTCGCCCAGCCCGATAAACCCGAGATCCATTGCCCGCTCCTTCGCTCCGTGAAGCCGCGAGTTAAACACAGATGCCGGCCGTCTGCAGCGCCTGCCGCCGGCCGGGCGCGGTGCGATACTGCACGGATGGCGACCGCGACCTTCCGCTTCCACGGCGAACTGAACGCCTTTCTTCCGCGCGCGCAGCGCGACCGCGCGTTCGGACACGCGTGTGCGCGCGATGCGACGGTGAAGCATGCGATCGAGGCGCTTGGCGTCCCGCATACCGAAATCGGCCGGCTCCGCGTGAACGACGCGCCGGCCGAGCTCGACCGGCCGCTCGACGACGG
Source organism: Burkholderia sp. MS455 (assembly GCF_016899445.1). NCBI lineage: Bacteria > Pseudomonadati > Pseudomonadota > Betaproteobacteria > Burkholderiales > Burkholderiaceae > Burkholderia > Burkholderia sp. MS455. The sequence continues at coordinate 275,652 of NZ_CP041779.1, read as the reverse complement.
CGACCGTGTCGAGGCCTTTCCGGAGCGCGCGCAGCCGGCAGCCAACGGTGCAACCGCGCCGCAACCGGAACAATGGCGCTTCGTCGCCGACGCGCATCTCGGCGGCCTCGCGCAACTGCTGCGCCTCGCGGGCTTCGATACCTGCTACGACAACCACTACCGCGACGACGAGCTCGCGGCGCTCGCCGGCCGCGAGGGCCGGGTCGTGCTGACCCGCGACCGCGAGCTGCTCAAGCGGCGCGCGGTCGCGCGAGGCTGCTACCTGCACGCGGTGCAGCCGGCCGACCAGTTGCGCGAACTGTTCGAACGGCTCGATCTCGCCCCGCACATGCGGCCGTTCCGGCTGTGCCTGCGCTGCAATGCGCCGCTGCATCCGCTCGACGAGGCCGCCGCCGCGCCGCGCGTGCCGGACGGGGTCCGGCAGCGGCACCGGCGCTTTGCCGCGTGCGACGTCTGCCGGCGCGTGTTCTGGGAAGGCTCGCACTGGCGGCGCATGCGTTCGGTGGTCGACGAGATGCGCGCGCCGGCGCCGCCGGCCAGCCCCGGCGACGCCTGAAAAACAAAACCCCGGATGCCGAAGCATGCGGGGTTTTTCGACGGGTGGCCGGCAGCACCGGCCCCGGGCGAATCGCTTAGTTCTGCGTGCCCTTGTCGTTCGTGCCAGCAGCCGAAGCGGCGGCGGCCTTCGCCTTGCCCTTCGCCGAACCGTGGCTCTTCAGCTGGTGTTTCGGCTTGCTGTGATCCTTCTTCATCGGTGCCGAAGCGGGAGCCATCGCGTCAGCTGCCGGCGCGGACGCCTGTGCGAATGCCGAAACCGATGCGAGTGCGAATGCTGCGGTCATGATCGAAGCGAGCGTCTTCTTCATTGTTCTTCCTTTAGCGGAGAAAAAGTCAAACGTACCGGTAAGAGATGCGAGGCATTCGCATCGGAACGCCAGTCGCGCCGGGGTTTCCGGTCGCCGCCGGGCGGCCGGCTTGCGCCGTTTCGCCGCGACAAAGACTGACGTACTGGCTCCATAACGCGCCGCCTTCGCGGCAAGTTGACACACCGCTTGCGCCTCGCGGGTTTTCCCCGACGACGCCGGTTTCCGGCCGCCCCGGCATGCCTATCCGGCATCGCGGGGCCCGTCCGCCGGCGGCCCGCGCGGCCCGGCAAACCGGCTCTCGCGCGCTGCCCCGCAACGCTATACTGGGCGTCCATCCGTCCCTTTCCCCGGAAACCGGATCGCGGCCGGTCGCCAGACCGCCGCCGTCGCGAGGCGCTCAAATTGCCCGATCACAATCTGGACAAACTGAAAATCGACCGGCGTCCGATCGCGCCGGTGCCACGGCGGCGCCGGTGGGTCCGCTATGCGGTCGCCGCCGCGCTCGTCATCGCCGCGATCGTCGCCGGCGTCGCGCTCACCGGCCGGCCGACGGTCGAAACCACGTCCGTCACGTCCGCCTACCCGTACCAGAACGACACGCAGCTCAATGCGACCGGCTACGTCGTGCCGCAGCGCAAGGCCGCGGTCGCGTCGAAGGGCCAGGGGCGCGTCGAATGGCTCGGCGTGCTCGAGGGCACGCGCGTGAAGAAGGACGAGATCATCGCGCGCCTCGAAAGCCGCGACGTCGAGGCGTCGCTGGCACAGGCGCTCGCGCAGGCGAAGGTCGCCCGCGCGAACCTCGGCGTGCAGCAGGCCGAGCTGAAGGACGCCGCAATCGCGTTGCGCCGCACCGCGGCGCTCGCGCCGAAGGGCGCCGTGCCGGCCGCGCAGCTCGACATCGACACGGCCCGCGTGAACAAGGCGCGCGCGTCGCTCAGCAGCGGCGAGGCCGCGATCGCGTCCGCCGACGCCAATGCGCAGGCCGCGCAGGTCGCGGTCGACCAGACGGTGATCCGCGCGCCGTTCGACGGCATCGTGCTCGCGAAGCATGCGAACGTCGGCGACAACATCACGCCGTTCTCGTCCGCGTCGGACAGCAAGGGTGCGGTCGTGACGATCGCCGACATGGACACGCTCGAAGTCGAGGCCGACGTCGCCGAATCGAACATCGCGAAGATCCGCGCCGAGCAGCCGTGCGAGATCCAGCTCGACGCGCTGCCCGACCTGCGCTTCGCGGGCCGCGTATCGCGCATCGTGCCGACCGTCGACCGCTCGAAGGCCACCGTGCTCGTGAAGGTGCGCTTCGTCGACCGCGACGACCGCGTGCTGCCCGACATGAGCGCGAAGATCGCATTCCTGTCGAAGCCCGTGTCGGCGCAGGACCGGCAGCCCGTGACGGCCGTGCAGGCGAGCGCGGTCGTCGAACGCGACGGCCGGCCGGTCGTGTTCGTCGTGCAGGACGACACCGTGCGCGCAGCGGCCGTGACCACCGGCATGCGAATCGGCGAGCTGGTCGCGATCCGCGGCGTGAAACCCGGCGAGACGGTCGTGCTCGCGCCGGGCGCGAAGCTGAAGGACGGCGCGAAAGTGGCCGTCGCGAAGAAGTAGCACCAGCGTGAACGACGCGCCGCCGCCCCTCGTCGAGATCAGCCACGTCGCGAAGTCGTACCGGCGCGGCAGCCAGATCGTGCCCGTGCTGACCGACATCACGCTCGATATCGGCGAAGGCGACTTCGTCGCGCTGATGGGGCCGTCGGGTTCCGGCAAGAGCACGCTGCTGAACCTGGTGGCCGGCATCGACCGGCCAGACAGCGGCGAGCTGCGCGTGGGCGGCCTCGACATCTCGCAGCTCGCGGAGGCGCAGCTGGCCGAATGGCGCGCGGCGAACGTCGGCTTCATCTTCCAGTTCTACAACCTGATGCCCGTGCTCACCGCGTTCGAGAACGTCGAGCTGCCGCTGATGCTCACGCACCTGTCGCGCCGCGAGCGGCGCGAGCGCGTCGAGCTCGTGCTCGACATGGTGAACCTCGGCGACCGGATGACCCATTACCCGTCCGAGCTGTCGGGCGGCCAGCAGCAGCGCGTCGCGATCGCGCGCGCGCTGATCACCGATCCCGTGCTGATCGTCGCCGACGAGCCGACCGGCGACCTCGACCGCGTGTCGGCCACCGACGTGCTCGCGATGCTGCAGCGGATGAACGCCGAGCTCGGCAAGACGATCATCATGGTGACCCACGACGCGCACGCGGCCGGCGCCGCGCGGTCGGTCGTGCATCTGGAAAAAGGGGAGCTGATCGATGGGTACGCCGGCTGACCGGCTGCGGGAGCGCGCGCGATGTACGTGCTGAAGCTGATCGCGCGCAACGCGCTGCGGCACCGGCTGCGCACGCTGCTGACCGTGCTCGGGCTGACCATCGCGGTGCTGGCGTTCGGGCTGCTGCACACGGTCGTCGACGCGTGGTACGCGGGCGCGGCCGCCGCGTCCAGCGGACGGCTCGTCACGCGCAATGCGATCTCGCTCGTGTTTCCGCTGCCGGTCAGCTACGAGAACCGGATACGCGGCATCGAAGGCGTGACGGCGGTGGTCCGCTCGAACTGGTTCGGCGGCATCTACCGCGACCCGAAGAACTTCTTCGCGAGCTTCGCGGTGTCGGAGAACTATCTCGACCTGTATCCGGAATTCATCATCCCGGCGCAGCAGCGCGCCGACTATAACCGCGACCGCCGCGGCTGCCTGGTCGGGCGCCAGCTCGCGACGCAGTTCGGCTTCAAGGTCGGCGACGTGATCCCGCTGAAGGGCACGATCTATCCCGGTACGTGGGACTTCGTCGTGCGCGGGATCCTCGACGGCCGCGACGATTCGACGATCACGCGCCAGTTGGTGTTCCACTGGGACTACCTGAACGAGACGGTGCGACAGCGCACGCCGAAACAGGCCGACCAGGTCGGCGTATTCGTGCTCGGCGTCGCGAACCCCGACGACGGCGCGACGATCGCGCGCAACGTCGACGCGGTGTTCAAGAACTCGCTCGCCGAGACGCTGACCGAGACCGAGCAGGCGTTCCAGCTCGGCTTCGTCGCGATGTCGAACCAGATCATCGCGGCTATCCGCCTGGTGTCGTACGTGGTGATCCTGATCATCATGGCCGTGATGGCCAACGCGATGGCGATGAGCGCGCGCGAACGCACGGCCGAATACGCGACGCTGAAGGCGCTCGGCTTCGGCCCCGGCTTCCTCGCGCTGATCGTGTTCGGCGAATCGGTCGTGATCGCGGTGGCCGGCGGCGGGCTCGGGATCCTCGCGACGCCGCCCGCCGCGAGCCTGTTCAAGCAGGCGGCCGGCAGCATCTTCCCGGTGTTCAGGGTGTCGGCCGAGACGGTCGTGCTGCAGGCCGCGTGCTCGGTCGCGGTCGGCGTCGCGGCCGCGATCGTGCCGGCCTGGCAGGCGGCGCGCGTGCGCGTCGTCGAAGGCCTGCGGGCGATCGGGTAGACACGCGCATGGCAATCCCGCTCACCTACATCGCGCGCAACCTGTGGACCAGGCGGCTCACCACCGCGCTCACCGCAGGCGGGATGGCGCTCGTGATCTTCGTGTTCGCGGCGGTGCAGATGCTCGACGCGGGGCTCACGCAGACGCTCGTGTCGACCGGCGAACCCGACAACGCCGTGGTGATCCGCAAGGGCGCCGAAACCGAGATCCAGAGTTCGATCGACCACCAGCAGGCCAACGCGCTCGAGATGCACCCGGCCGTCGCGCTCGGCCCCGACGGCCGGCCGCTCGTGTCGAAGGAAGCCGTGGTGCTGATCTCGCTCGTGAAGACGTCGAGCGGCAAGCCGTCGAACGTCGTGATCCGCGGCGTGTCGCCGTCCGGCCTCGCGCTGCGGCCGCATGTGAAGCTGGTGGCCGGCCGCATGTTCGTGCCCGGCTCGTCGGAAATCATCGTCGGCAGCGCGATCGCGAAAGGCTTCAGCAGCACGCAGCTCGGCGACCGCCTGCATTTCGCGCAGCGCGACTGGACCATCGTCGGCATCTTCGACGCGGGCGGCAGCGGCTTCGATTCGGAGATCTGGGGCGACGTCGACCAGCTGATGCAGTCGTTCCGGCGCACCAGCTATTCGTCGATGGTGCTGCGCATCCCGAGCGCCGACGGCTTCGCGCGCTTCAAGGCCGACATCGACGTCGACCCGCGGCTGACCGACGAGGCGAAGCGCGAGCAGACCTTCTACGGCGACCAGTCGAAGGCGCTGTCGAAGTTCATCAACATCCTCGGCATCACGTTGTCGACGATCTTCTCGATCGCCGCGATGATCGGCGCGATGATCACGATGTATGCGTCGGTCGCGAACCGCGTCGCCGAGATCGGCACGCTGCGCGCGCTCGGCTTCAAGCGCATGAGCGTGCTCGCCGCGTTCCTGCTGGAAGCGCTGCTGCTCGGCTTCGTCGGCGGCGTCGCGGGGCTCGCGTGCGCGTCGCTGATGCAGTTCGCGTCGTTCTCGACGACCAATTTCCAGACCTTCGCGGACCTGTCGTTCCGTTTCGTGCTGACGCCCGCGATCGTGGTGAAGACGCTGCTGTTCTCGCTCGTGATGGGGCTCGTCGGCGGGTTCCTGCCGGCGATGCGCGCCGCGCGGCTGAAGATCGTCGACGCGCTGCGCGCGCAGTGACGCGCACGGCCGCTCAGCGCACGCGCGGCACCCACGCGCCGTGGAAGCCGGCCGGCACGCGGCGCGGCAGGTGCACGGTCGCGACCGGCCCCGCATCGATCGCGCGCGCATCGAGTATCACGACGTCGCTCGTATCCGTCGCCGCGCGGTAGACCATCACCAGCAGCCAGCCGTCGTCCTCGTCGACGCCGCCCGGGCGCGGCACGAACACGGGCTCGCCGTTCTGGTCACCGGCCGGCACCGCGTAGCGCGTCGTCGTGCCGCGCACGTGGTCGAAGCGCATCACGCCGCGCATTTCCGTATTGTTCGGCTGCTCGGCCGCATACACATAGCGGTAGCGGCGCCCCGTGCGGCTTTCGTTGATGCGCGGCAGCTCGATGCCGCCGTCGGCGAGCGGCCCTTCGTCGATCAGCCCGTTCGCCGTATCGATCACATAGCGCCACAGCTCGCCGACCGGGTTGTCGGCAAAGCGGCCCGTGCGCGCGTCGAGCCGCAGGTACCACGGATAGCGCACCGCATCGAGCACGATGCACGATTCGTCGCAGTCGTACGCGTTCACGACGTGCTGGATGAAGCACGGCTCGATGCCGAACCAGCGCACGTCGCCGCCGTGGCGCGCGATCACGCCGATGCGCGCGGCCCGGTCGTCGTGCCAGCGCAGCGGCATCCGGTGACCCTGCTTCAGCATCGAGAAGTCGTAGCCGACGTTCAGGTCGAGCAGCAGGCTGCGGGTTGCCGTGATCGCGAGGTCGTGCATCATCGACGGCGCGGGCACGTCGAGCGCGAGGTCGACGCGCTGCACGCCCTGCGCGTCGACGACGCCGTAGCGCAGCCACGGCGCGCGCCAGTCCGCGCGAAACGCGATCAGTTCGCCCGTTTCCGGATCGACCTTCGGATGCGCGGTCATCCCGCCATCGAAACCCGCATGCCGCTCCGGCACGCCGAGCGAATCGAGCGCGGCGGTGATCGCGAACGGCGCGCCGCCCTCCGCCAGCGCGAGCAATTCGCCGGCGTGCTGCAGCACGTTCACGTTCGGATTGGTATCGGGCAGATGCGGCGCCTGCGCGGGCGCATGCACGGCGGCCCAGCGGCGCGTGCGCGCCCAGCGGTTCCGGTAGATGGCCGCGCGGCCGCGTTCGAACGCGATCGCGTGCAGCATCGCGGCTTCCGGCCACCACGACAGCACGTCGTTCCCTTCGAAGCGGCCGCCCGGCGGATTCGGGCCGTTGCGCAGCAGCGTGCCGTCGAGTTCGCGCGGGATGGCGCCGGTCACGCGCAGGTCGACGAGATCGACCTCGTCGGCGACCGGCGCGATCGCGCCGCGGTTCAGATCGAATGTGGTCATCGCGTCGCGCGTTCCGTCAACAGTCTTCGGTGGACGGCGGCAAGTCGCCGCGCGCCAGCGCGAGCGCATGGTCGCGTACGTCGTCCGGCCATCCGGCGACCAGCTCGGCCAGCCTTACCGCGTCGTTCGCGTACAGCGCCCGCGCGGCCTCCTCGAAACCGGGCAGGTCGCCCGCCATCGCCGACATGAAGTGGTACGCGCGCGCCTGCGCGTCGCGGCGCCGGTCGGCCGCCGCATGCGTGCGCCGCGCGTCCTCGACGAGCTTGCGCAGCGCGACGGACGCGCCGCCCGGCTGCGCGCCGAGCCATTCCCAGTGACGCGGCAGCAGCGTGACCTCGCGCGACACGACGCCGAGCTTCGGCCGGCCGCGGCCGCGTTGTTCGCCCGCGCCCACCGGCTCGCCGGCGGCACCGGACGCGTCGCCCGGCAGCGGCGCATAGCGCGCGCGGATATCGTCTGCCGTGCCGCGCAGGTCGAGGTCGATCGAGCGGCCCGTCGCGTCGTCGAAGATCAGGATCGTGCCGGACGTTGCATCGCCTGCTTGCCTGGCCGCGAGCGCGACCGTCGCGAGCGGGCCCGACGCGAGCCGCCGATGGCCGTCGAAGGCCGTGTACGAAGGAAGAAGCGTGGAAGTTGTCATCGTGGTCGCCCGCAGGCAGGAATCGGAATGGCGTTATTTTTATCCGGGTATAAATTGAATGTCAATATCACCCGGGTAAAAAATATCGTCCGCTCCCCTCCGTTTGGGCGACCGCGTTGCGCGGTCAGACCGTCCGGGCCGGAATCGCCAGGCCGCGCGCGCTTGCGAGCACGTCGTCGAGCGAGACATGGCCTTCGAACGCCGACGACGCCGACAGCGGCAAGTTTTCCTCGACTGCGTGCGCGAAGTGCACGCCTGCGTCGTCGGCGAGCCGCGCACGCAGCGCGGCGATGCGCGGGAACGCATCGCGCTCGAACACCGCGTGATAGTCGGCCCAGCGGGCGATCCCGGCGAAGTACGCATCGGCCAGCGTGCGACGCGCGCCCAGCAGCCATGGGCCCTCGCCTCGCGCGAGCAGCGCCTCGAGCTGCCGGTGCGCCTTCAGCACCTTGCCGCGACCGTATGCCTGCAAGGCCGCTTTCTCGGCGCCTTCGCTGCCGTGTTCGTACACATGCCAGAGCGCGCCGAACGCGTTGAAGAACGTCGTGTTCAACCAGGCCAGCATCCGGTTCAGCCGGTCGAAATCCGCGCTGCCCTGGCGGAACGCGAGGCCGCTGTCGAGCGCCTGCGCGCCGACGTGGCCGAGAATCGCGAGGCTTTCGGTCAGCACGTCGCCGTTCGCGGTCACGAACGCCGGCGTCTCGGCGACGGGGTTCAGCGCGAGGAACGCGTCGCTCGTCACGAGGCCCGGCATCGTGATGCGCGACAGCCGGTACGGGTGGCCGGCCCATTCGAGCGCGACGATCGAGCCGAACGAGCAGCCGGCGGGAATGCCGTAGAGAAGGATCGGGGACATCGTGGTATTCCGCGGAAGTTGAACGAGCGATCATGCTCCCATGGCGAACGATGATGCGGTAGCCGCTAGAATCGAAACCCGTCGTTTCTTTTTGTGGACGCTGACAGTGAATCTGAACGATCTTTATCTGTTCGTGCAGGCGGTCGACGCAGGCAGCATGTCGGCGGCCGCGCGCCGTCTCGACCTGCCGAAATCGACGGTGAGCAAGCGCGTTGCCGAGCTCGAACGCACGCTCGGCGCGCGGCTCGTGCATCGCACGTCGCGCAGCTTCCGGCTGACACCGGTGGGCGCCGAATTCTTCGAGCATGCGCGCGCGGCCGTGATCGAGGCCGACAGCGCGCGCGACGCGGTGCTGCGGCAGGCCGCCGAACCGGCCGGCATCGTGCGGATCACGAGTTCGGTGCCGATTGCGCAGCACATCCTCGCGCCATGCCTGCCGGCGCTGGCCATCGCGCACCCGAAGCTGCTGCTGCAGATTCATGCGAGCGATCGCCTCGTCGACATCGCGCAGGAAGGTTTCGACATCGCGGTGCGCAGCCATTTCGCCCCGCTCCCCGATTCCGCGCTCGTGCAACGGCCGCTCGCGACGTCGCCGATCATCATCGTTGCGTCGCCGGGCTATCTCGCGCGCGCCGGCGTACCGGACGAGCCGGCCGACCTCGCGCGGCACGACGGGCTCCACCCGGGTCAGCAGCCGTGGCGGCTACAGCGCGGCGGCGACACCGTCGAAGTGGCGCCGCGCATCCGGCTGCAGGCCGACGAATCGACTCTGCTGCTGCAGGCTGCGACGGCCGGCCTCGGCATCGCCTGCCTGCCCGACTGGATCGCAGGCGATGCGCTTGCGTCCGGCGCGCTCGCACGCGTGCTGCCCGGCTGGCGGGCAGGCACCGTCACGACGACGCTGCTGATGCCGCACCGGCGCGGCCAGTTGCCCGGCGTGCGCACCACCGTCGAGTTTCTCGCGCGGCACGTGGCGCGCCATCATCGAGTCGGGGCGGACGACGCGCATGCCCGAGCGATCGAATGACTTGATCGATTCAAATGCTGAATCGATCAAGTCAGCAATTGGCATGAAAGCGCAAATATCGACATGACAGAATGGCCCGGACGCCCTGCCTGCATCGGCGTCCGGCGCCCGGCCTCCGGCCGGCGGCACCTACCAATAACGCGCGCACCCGATGCGCCTGCCGCACGACGGCAACCTTCCGCCTTTCGGAGGAGACAGTCATGAATCCGCTTCAAGCGCTGCCGGCGTCCGCGTCGGCAACGGCCCGGCGCACACGCGTGCGCTGGCTCGTGCTGGCCGTCCTGTTCGCGGTCACGACGATCAACTACGCGGATCGCGCGGCGATCGCGATCGCCGGCCCAAGCCTCGCCCGCGCGCTGCACCTGAGCCACGTGCAGATCGGCTTCATCTTCTCCGCGTTCGGCTGGTCGTACGTGGTCGCGCAACTGCCGGGCGGCTGGCTGCTCGACCGCTACGGGTCACGCATCGTCTATGCGTTCAGCATCTTCTTCTGGTCGCTGTTCACGCTGCTGCAGGGCGCGATCGGCTTCTTCGGCGGCGCGGCCGCGTTCGCGCTGCTGTTCGGGCTGCGCTTCCTGGTCGGCGCGGCCGAGGCGCCGTCGTTTCCGGCCAACAGCCGGATCGTGTCCGCGTGGTTCCCGGCCGCCGAGCGCGGCACCGCGTCGGCGATCTTCAACGCCGCGCAGTACGCGGCGACCGTCGTGTTCGCGCCGCTGATGGGCTGGCTCGTGCACGCGTTCGGCTGGCAGTCGGTGTTCGCGGTGATGGGCGTGCTCGGCTTCGCGTTCGTCGCGGTGTGGAACCGCACGATGTACGACCCGAAGGACCACCCGAACATCAACCGCGCGGAACTCGACTACCTCGCCGAAGGCGGCGCGCTCGTCAACATCGACCAGGCGACGGGCGCGCACGGCGGCGGCCCGTCGATGCGTCACGTGAAAGCGCTGCTGAAGAGCCGGATGCTGATCGGCGTGTACGTCGCGCAGTACTGCATCAACGCGCTCACCTATTTCTTCATCACGTGGTTTCCGGTCTATCTCGTGCAGGCGCGCGGGATGTCGATCCTCAACGCGGGGCTCGTCGCGTCGATCCCCGCCGTGTGCGGGTTCCTCGGCGGGATTCTCGGCGGCGTCGTATCCGACGCGCTGCTCAAGCAGGGCCGGTCGCTGTCGGTCGCGCGCAAGGTGCCGATCGTGTTCGGCATGCTGCTGTCGATGTCGATGATCGTCTGCAACTACACCGATTCGCACGTGCTCGTCGTGCTGTTCATGGCGCTGTCGTTCTTCGGCAAGGGGCTCGGCGCGCTCGGCTGGGCCGTCAACGCGGACACCGCGCCGCGCCAGATCGCGGGGCTGAGCGGCGCGCTGCTCAACACGTGCGGCAATCTGTCGAGCATCACGACGCCGATCGCGATCGGCTATATCGTCGACCGCAGCGGCTCGTTCAACGGTGCGCTCGTCTATGTCGTCGCGCACGCGCTCGTCGCCGTGATCTGCTACCTGTTCGTCGTCGGCGAGATCCGCCGCGTCGAGCTTCATTGAACGGCGCGGGCCGCGCCGGCGCGTCCGGCGGCCCGCGCGCCACCGGAACCAGGAGCGAACCGATGTCCGAATCCCGCCGTGCCGGCACCCCGCGCGTCACGCGCATGCAGGTGATTCCCGTCGCCGGCCGCGACAGCATGCTGCTCAACCTGTGCGGCGCACACGCACCCTGCTTCACGCGCAACCTCGTGATCCTCGACGACAGCAGCGGGCATACCGGCGTCGGCGAGGTGCCGGGCGGCGAAGGGATCCGCCACGCGCTCGAGCGCATGACGGATCTCGTGGTCGGCCAGTCGATCGGACGCTACCAGGCGACGCTCAACGCAGTGCGCGCGGCGCTGTCCGGCGCGGGGGGAGGCGCGGGCCGCACGATCCGGCACGAGGTGACGTCGGCCGGCGAAGCAGCCGTGCTGCGCCAGCCGCACGAGATCAACCTGCGGCTCGACAACGTGATCACCGCGATCGAGGCCGCGCTGCTCGACCTGCTCGGCCAGCATCTCGACGTGCCGGTCGCGGCGCTGCTCGGCGAAGGCCAGCAGCGCGACGCGGTGCCGATGCTCGCGTATCTGTTCTACATCGGCGACCGGCGCCGCACCGATCTGCCGTATCGCGACGAAACGCACGCATCGGACGCGTGGTTCCGGCTGCGCAACGAAGCGGCGCTCACGTCGGCCGCGATCGCGCGGCAGGCCGAGGCCGCGGTCGAGCGCTACGGCTTCGCCGACTTCAAGCTGAAGGGCGGCGTGATGGCCGGTGCCGACGAGATGGAAGCGATCGCGGCGATCAAGGCGCGTTTCCCGGACTCGCGCACGACGCTCGATCCGAACGGCGCATGGTCGCTCGACGAGGCCGTCGCGCTATGCCGTGGCCAAGGCCACCTGCTTGCGTATGCGGAGGATCCGTGCGGGCCGGAAGGCGGTTATTCGGGCCGCGAGGTGATGGCCGAATTCCGCCGCGCGACGGGCATTCCGACCGCAACCAACATGATCGCGACCGACTGGCGGCAGATGGATCACGCAGTGCGGCTGCAGGCGGTCGACATCCCGCTCGCCGATCCGCATTTCTGGACGATGCAGGGCTCGGTGCGGCTCGCGCAGCTGTGCCGCGACTGGGGGCTCACGTGGGGCTCGCACTCGAACAACCACTTCGACGTGTCGCTCGCGATGTTCACGCATGCGGCGGCCGCCGCGCCCGGCACGATCACCGCGATCGACACACATTGGATCTGGCAGGAAGGCGACGCGCGGCTCACGCGCGAGCCGCTCGCGATCGTCGGCGGCAAGGTGGCCGTGCCGGAGCGGCCGGGGCTCGGGATCGAGCTCGACATGGCGCAGGTCGAGGCCGCACACGCGCTGTACAACGAGGTGGGCGGCACGGCGCGCGATGACGCGGTTGCGATGCGCTATCTCGTGCCGGGGTGGACGTACGATCCGAAGCGGCCGAGTTTCGGGCGGGGGTGACGGCGGCCGGCGGAAGCAAGAGGCTCCCGCCGGCCCGGCAGACGGCCGATGCGCCGCTGACCCGCGTTATGCGGTCTCGGCGCCGCCCTCGCGCGAAGCAGCGGCGGCTGGTGCGGGGTGCGCCACCGGTACGGCGTGCGTCACCGGTACGGGACTCGCCGCCGGCTTGCTCGGATGGACAGCCGGCACCATTCCTTGCAGCGATCCGCCGGACAGGCCGATTTCGCCGAGCAGCGAATCGATCAGCGGTGCGTGGGCGCGATAGGACAACGCCGCGGACATCGCCTGCTCGGCCAGATTGCCCCCAGCCGCGGCCGGCGCGCCGCCGTCCGTTGCGCCGTTGCGATTGAGCCCGTCGACCTGGATGATCTTGATGCCGTCGATCGACTTCATCGGCTCGACGGTCTGCTGAATCACGCCCGGTAGAGCCTGCAGCAGCGCGAGCTTGAATTTGAGGCTCGTCTGATCCGACGACAGCGCGTTGATCGCGTCGTTCAGAGCACGCTGTGCCTCGGCCTCCGCGAGCCCCTTCTTGCGCGCCGCCTCGGCCAGCTCAACCATCGCGGCAGCCTGCATCTGGGCCGCGTCCCGTTCAGCCCGCGCCTGCGTCGTGATGTGAACCGCCTGCGTTTCCGCCTCCTGGGACGCTTCGATCAGCGCGACCTGTTTCGCGCGATCCGCCTCGGCGGTCTTGCGCGTCGTCTCGACCAGCTGCTCGGCACGCACCGCGTCCGCGAGCGATGCATTCGCACGAGCCTGCGCCTGCGATTGCGCCTCGGACTTCTCTGCGATCACGATCTCCTTCTCCTGCTGCGCAATTTCGGTCACTTTCGCCTGCTCGATCGCCGCCATCTGCGTAACCCGCGTCTGTTCGATCTCCTTCACGCGCACTTCGCGTTCCGCTTCCACCTTGCGGGTGCGCAACGCTTGCTCGCGCTGGATCTCGGATTCCTGGATCTGCCGCTCGGCGCCGATCCGGCTTTGTTCCGCCTCCTGGTGACGCTCGGCCTCGAACGCGGCAATACGGGCGTTCTGTTCGGCCGAGCGCGTCTTGACCTGCTGCTCCTGCTCGAGCTTCATGAACGCTTCTTGCTGCTCAATTTCGAGCTTGCGGGAGAGCGCGTCGCGGTTCTTTTCGCGCACGGCCACCTCAGTGTCCTGCTCGACCTCGTTGCGCTCCTTGCGGCGCCGCTCGGTTTCCTGGGTGAGCTTCGTCAGGCCTTCGGCATCGAACGCATTGTTCGGATCGAAGTACTCCTTCGACGTCTGGTTGAAATTGGTCAGCGACACGCTTTCCAGCTCCAGTCCGTTCTTCGTCAGATCTTCCGCGACCGTGTTCTGCACGCCCTGCACGAATTTTTCGCGAGCATCTTGCAGGTCCTGCATCGTCATCTGTGCAGCGGTCGAGCGCAGTGCATCGACGAACTTGTCGTCGACGAGGGCGCGCAGATTTTCCGGCGCGAGCGTGCGCTGGCCGAGCGTCTGCGCCGCGGTCGACACGCCTTCCTCGGTCGGTGCGACCCGCACAAAGAATGCGACGACCACGTCGACGCGCATCCGGTCCTTCGTGATGAGGCTGTCGCGCGTCGCCCGGCTCACTTCGAGCTTCAACGTGTTCATGTTGATCGGGATCACCTCGTGAAACACCGGCAGCACCACGGCGCCGCCGCTCATGATCACCTTCTGCCCGCCGAGACCGGTGCGGACGAAGGCTCGCTCCGCGGACGCGCGCACGTATAGACGCGCGAAAATCATGCCGATCACGCAGATACCCACCACCACTGCCAATGCGACAGCGCCCCAGAATGAGAGTGCATTCATCATGATGTTTGTTCGACTCCTATATACGGATGGTGACAGCGAGGTGCGCCAGCCCGCGCCGCCCGGAACGGCGGCTGCCTGGCGAAACGGGATTCAGAGCAGTTCGGGCCGGGGGTTTTCGATTGCGTGATAGCGCGAACCCGAAATACGCGACACGAGCAGGACCGTCGTGCCTTTCGCGAAGGCCCGGCCTGCCTCGTCAGGCTCCACCCGGACGTAGTGCTGCTGACCGTGTTCGTCGACGAGCCGCGCTTCGGCCGGATTGCCGAGCGACGCTTCGCCGGTGACGATCCGCGCGGTGCGGCCGATGAAATCGGCTTCGGAAACCGCCGTGGTTTCGCTTTGCGGGAGAAAGCGCGCGACGAACTTGCCGGTGTGACGTACGAACGGCAGTGCCGCGACTGTCGCCAGCCCCACGGCCAACGCGGTGGGCAGCATGAAGCCCGCCACGGCCTGCAGCGACGTCTGCAAGGCGAGCCCGAGAACCGAAAAGCCGAGCAGGAACAGGATCAGCAGAATCAGCAGCGGGACCCGGCCGACATGCAGCCAGCCGAGAAACTGGCCGACGACGCTGGCGTCGGGGCCGCCGTCGGCGTGGTCGAGACCGAAATGCAGGACGAGCAAGTTGCCCGCATGCTCAGTCAGGCTCAGCCCCAGCAGCATCGACACGCACTCCAGCACCCCGATGACGATCATTAGCGCAATCGCGACGACGAACGGTGCGTTGCCCGGCAGCATCAGTGAAGAAGTCATTGTCGTTTTGCTCTCAGGTTCGGAATCGAATCATCAGGACATGTCGTCCGGCAGCGTTCCGGGTTGCGACTTCAGGCGGGCGACGCGTTCCTCGATCCGCTGTTCCTTGTGCAGCGTTTCGAGACGATACAACAACGACGGATTGGCCGACGAAGGACTGGTGCCCATCCCCGCCGTCCCCGTCGCGCCGGCCATCGTCCGGTTGAAACCCTGTTCGAGCTGCTCCGCCCTCGGGTCGGCGCCCTCCGTACGGCGCTCGCCGTCGCCGGGCGCGGCGGCCCGCGCCGAGATCAACTCGCGCAGCCCCGCTTCCATCTCCGCCCGCTTCGCGCGCACTCCCAGCAGGTCGGCCTCGGCGACCTGCGCGCGCTCGCTTGCCTCGTGCAGCGACAGCTGGAGCACGCCGAGTTGGTCCTCCAGTTCGATCTGCCGTTCCGCACCGGCACGCACGGCCGCATCGTCGTTCCGGGCGAGCGCGGTGCCAAGCAGGTCATTCAGTCGCTCGATCTCGTTGTTGATGCGCGCGATCGCCTTGGCCGCCTGGTACCGCGCGGCTTCGTGCCGCCCCAGCACCACCCGCGCCTGTGCGATCACGTCGTCGAATTCGCGCAGGTACTGCTCGAGGATGGCCTGCGGCATGCGGCTTTCCAGCGAACCGATCAACGCATGCACGTTCGCGGTCAACAGCCTTTTGACCCGGATACCAAAATGTTCTGTCGTCACGACTTGTCACTCCTTCAGGGATTCAGGCGGGCCAGGTCGGCCCGGCCACCAGATGCCGGCTTCGCGGGCTGCTCACGGATTTGCCTGCGCCGGCTGAATGAGGTTCGCCAGTTCCTTGACCTCGTGCACGTATGAATCGAGCACGGCCGGTTGATAGACGGGGGGATTGCCGGTCACGGCAAGGCGCAGCATGCCGAGCAGCAAGCGCATGCTCTTCGCGGTCAGCCGCGCTTCAAGTTCGCCAGCAGCCTCGGCGATCGGCTTGCCCGGCGGCGCCGCCGTCACGAGGCTGGCCATAAGTTCAGGGAGTTGCGCCGCGAGCAGGGTCACGATTTCGGAGCGCTGGTGCGTGGCGTGTTCGTAAGCGTCGATCGCGTCGAGCACCGGCCGCACCTGCTCCCTGAACAGCGCCGCGCAACGGACGAAATCGTGTGCCCCCCTGCCCCGGCGGCGCGCGTCGGCAATCAGCGCGCGAATCTTGTCGCTCGGGCTCGTCGCATCCGGCAGTTGCAGTTCGACCAGCCACGCGAGATCGTCCTCTGGAATTCGTACCGATACGGTTTGCATGACGTTCAGCCCCTTCGAGTCGATTGCTCAAAGCATAGTGCGTCCGTATGCAAATGTATACGTTTGTATTTTGAGATAGATCCGAGGCGCCGGCGTCGCCAAAAACAAAAAGGGCCCGATCTTACGACCGAGCCCTTCGAATTCCGTTGGTGGAGCGGAGGAGGATCGAACTCCCGACCTTCGCATTGCGAACGCGACGCTCTCCCAGCTGAGCTACCGCCCCAACAGTCGACCATCATACACACGCATTTCCGCGCTTGGCAATAGGGGTTTCGCGTAGCCCCGAAGCGTCACTTTGACGGCGCGCCGGCCAGCACCCATTCGACCACCGAACGGACGTCGGCATCGCTCATCCGCGGGTGCGCAGGCATCGGAATTGCACCCCAGACGCCGGAGCCGCCTTCCTTCACCTTCTTCTGCAGCTTCGCCGCGGCCTGCGGATCGGACTTGTAGCGGGCGGCGATATCCTTGAACGACGGGCCGACCAACTTGCGGTCGACCGCGTGGCAGCCCATGCATGCGTTGCCGCGCGCCACCTTCAGGCCGTCGCCGACGTCCGCATGCGCGGCGCCCAGCATGCCGGCCACGAGCGCCGCGGCCGCGGCGCCCTGCACCATCCACTGTTTCATCCGCACGATCTTCATTGCGGCGGCGCCTTCGGGTTGCCCGGGTGCACGTTCGACGAATTCGAGATCGGCGCGGGCGGCTGCAGCGGCGTGGACTGCACCGACGCGTCGGGCACCGCGCCGACCGTCGCGGTGTCCGCCGGCGCGGCGGCAGCCTGCGTGCCGGATGTGTCGCTCGCGGGCGACGCGGCCTGCAGCGCCTGCGCGTCCTGCGGCTTGACGTACTGGAACACCTTCACGACCTTCTCGACGCCCGGCACCTGGCTCGCGGCCTCGGCGCCGCGATTGCCTTCGTCGACCGTTACGAGACCCATCAGGTAAAGGTTGCCGCGCTCGCTGACGACCTTGTAGTAGTTCGCCGAAATGCCCTTCGTCGCGATCAGCTCGGACTTCACGCGCCCTTCGAGGTACGAGTCGTTCGCACGCGACGACAGCGACGCCGCCGGCTCGACCGACAGCTCGTTGACGATGCCGTTCACGTTGTTGATGCCGCGCACGATTTCCTCGGCGCGCTGCTTCGACGCATTGTTCGGCACTTCGCCCGTCAGCAGCACGCGGCGGTTGAACACCGTCACGTTCACGTGCGACTGGTCGGGCAGCCCGTTGTTGATCTGCGAAAGCGCCTTGACCTGGATCTCGCGATCTTCCGTCTGCGCACCGAGCGTACGGCGATCGGTCGCGATCAGCGCGCCGCCGCCGGCCGCTGCGCCCACGACCCCGAGCACACAGCCCTGCAGCGACACGGCGAGGCCCGCCGTCAGCGCGGCGAGCAGCGTGGTTCTGACGAGCGTCTGTTTGACGCGGCTTTGATTCATCGACGGCTCTCCTTCGTTCAATCCTCACCCAGCAGCATCGCGTCGATGCCGTCGCACAGGCAGTGGATGGTCAGCAGATGGACTTCGTGGATGCGCGCCGCGCGAACGGCGGGCACACTGATCGGAATATCGGTGTCGGACAGCGCGGCCGCGACCGCGTGGCCGTTGCCGCCCGTCAGCGCGACGACGGTCATCTCGCGCTCGTGCGCTTCGCCGATGGCCGCCAGCACGCGCGGCGACGCGCCGGTCGGGTCGAGCACCAGCAGGATGTCGCCGGTCTGGCCGAGCACGCGCACCTGTTGCGCGAACAGTTGCTCCGCCGCCGCGCCCGCGAGGCCGGCCTGCGACGCATCGGTGGCCAGCGCGATCGCGGGCAGGCCCGGACGCTCGCGCTCGAAGCCGCCGACGAGCGACACCGCGAGATAGTGTGCGGCGGCGGCCGACGGGCCGTCGCCGCACGCGACGATCTTGTTGCCGTTCGCCAGCGCGGCGAACATCGCGTCGACCGCGGCTGCGATCGGCAACGACAGCGCGTCGGCCGCTTCGGCATGAAGCGCGGCGCTGTCGCGAAATTGTTGCTGAATACGTTCGACTGACATCGATTCCTGGTGAACTGGGCGCGTGGCACGCATCGCGCGACATCGTGGGTGCGGCGAGTTTACCGTACTCCGGCACCCTCTCCAGCGGTCCGGCAAGAACTCTTTACATCTCGTCACAGCTCGCCGCTACGCATCGTCGGTACGAAATGCGTCGCGCAGCCACGCGAGCCGCCCGGCCTCGAACGCGACGACGTCGAAACGGCACGCGGCACCGTCACCGTGCCGCGCCCAGAACTGGAGCGCCGCGGCAACCAGGCGCCGCCGCTTGCGCCAGCCGACGCTCGCGGCCGCGCCGCCATGCCGGACACTGCGCCGCGCGCGCACTTCGACGAACACGAGCATGCCGTCGGGCTCGCGCATCACGAGATCGAGCTCGCCGCCGCGCATCGTCACGTTCGCCGCCACGCACACGAGGCCGCGGCGTTCGAGAAACTGCCGTGCACGCTGCTCGAATGCCGCGCCGACCGGTTTGGATCGCGCCGCACCGGAAAAGTTGTCGCCCGCGCGCGGCAAACCGCGCACGCCATCCGGCCGCGCCGGCGCCGCGTGGCACAATGCCGTCCTTGTTCCGCCTGCGCCGCGATTGCGCGCATTGCCTGCCATGACTGCCCTCCTCGAACTCGCGCATACGCAGCACTACCCGAGCGCCGCACTCTACGTGGTCGCCACGCCGATCGGCAACACCGCCGACATCACGCTGCGCGCGCTGCACGTGCTCGGCCTCGTCGACCGCATCGCGGCCGAAGACACCCGCAACACGGGCCAGCTGCTCGCCCGCTACGGGATCTCGAAGCCGCTCGTCGCCGCGCACGAGCACAACGAACGCGAAGCCGCGCAGCGCGTGATCGAACTGCTGCGCGCCGGCGAACGCGTGGCATACGTATCGGACGCCGGCACACCCGGTATTTCGGACCCCGGCGCGCGGCTCGTCGACGCAGTGCGTGAGGCCGGCTTCGCGGTGATCCCGCTGCCGGGCGCGAGCGCGGCCGTGACCGCGCTGAGCGTGGCCGGCGGCTGGGCCGGCGCGTTCACGTTCGCGGGCTTCCTGCCGCCGAAGGCCAGGCAGCGCGCGACCGCGTTGCAGGCGCTGGTGTCGCATCCGTACGCGCTGGTGTTCTACGAAGCACCGCACCGGATCGCCGAAACCGTCGCTGCGCTCGCCGACGCGTTCGGCCCCGCGCGCCGGCTGCTGATCGCGCGCGAACTCACCAAGCTACACGAGCAACTGTTCCAGGGCACCCTGGCCGAAGGACAGACCTGGCTCGCCGGCGATGCGAACCGGCAGCGCGGCGAATTCGTGCTGGTCGTCGAAGGCGCGCCGGCGGCGAGCGGCGAAGCCGACGACACCGCGCACGATGCGCTGCTCAGGCTGCTGCTGGAAGAAGTGCCGGTGAAGAGCGCGGCCAAGCTCGCGGCCGCGCTGACGGGCGCGTCGCGCAACACGCTGTATGCGCGCGCGCTCGCGCTGAAGGAAGGTTGACGCGCGACGGCGCCGCGCGGAAACGACAAAGGGCTGCCGGAAGGCAGCCCTTTGTGCATGAGCGGACGATCCGCCGCGTTACTTCGCCGAGACCGACGCGAGCATTTCGTCGCGCGCGTCGCGCGCTTCCTGCGGCGACAG
Organism: Burkholderia sp. MS455; assembly: GCF_016899445.1. Classification (NCBI taxonomy): domain Bacteria; kingdom Pseudomonadati; phylum Pseudomonadota; class Betaproteobacteria; order Burkholderiales; family Burkholderiaceae; genus Burkholderia; species Burkholderia sp. MS455. The sequence goes on along the minus strand of NZ_CP041779.1, from coordinate 255,727 downwards.
CCCTTCGATCTTCACGCGGCCCGTGCCGGCGTGCACGAGGCCGATCACCTTGGCGGCCGCGTACGACAGGTCGAGCACACGGCCGCGCTTGAACGGCCCGCGATCGTTGACCTTCACGACGACCCACTTGCCGGTCGACGAATTCGTCACCTTGATGTACGACGACAGCGGCAGCGTGCGATGCGCGGCGGTGAGCGCGTTCATGTTGAAACGCTCGCCGTTCGCAGTGCGGCGGCCGTGGAAATCCCTCCCGTACCAGGAGGCGCGCCCCGTCTGGCGGAAGTCGGACACATCCTTGCCGTCGATCGGCTCGGCGTCCGCCAGCGACGGCTTCTTCGCGTCCTTGCTGTCCGCGGCCGGCATCGACGCCAGTGCGGAATCGAAATTCAGTTGCTGCTTGTTGTTGTCCGCCTTCGCGGCAGCGGCCGTCTTGTCGACCGCGTTCTTCTGGTTCGCGCTTCCGGTGGTCTGGCTGGGTGGCACCGCACAGCCCGTCAGCGCAAAAAATAATGCAATGGTCCCGAATCGACTCGGAAATCGTACGTTCATCGACGTGTCGCCTTCTGGTTCGGGCCGCTCCTTCACGACGCTGTTTCACAGCGCACATACGCGGCCCGGACGGCAAATGCGTGCACGCCCCGCTCGAATGCGAGCAGGCGGCTAGCATGGGCGCGGCTTTCGTCTATGCCGCAACCGTCCTGATTAGCTTTCACGTCTGGCGCAACCTGTCCCCAACAGCCTGACCAGACCCCACATGCCGCCATCGAACATGGCTTCACGTTCGCGCGCGTCGATACGACCAACGCACAGGAACGGCGGCACAGGCCTCATCCGGCGGCGCGGCAGCAGGGCCGCAGGCGGGCGCGCAGCACCCGGCCGGACAAGACGTGAGCACCGAATGCTCGGTGCTGGATACACCGCCGGACTCCCCGGCGGCTGATGCTTGACGGTGAATTCGACGCCTCTTTTAACGGGGTCGAAACACCAGCGAATTGCGTGAAATTCACGCGCAATGGGGCGCATTATACATAAATCAAAACGCCATCTCGAAAAGCGGCCCGGCCGGACCATTGATTCTCACTATGGCGGTAACAATCGACATGCTCCGGGATTGCCCGTAGACGCGCGTCGCGCGGTGCGCCGCATGGGCGGCAGGCAGCGCGCGCGACCGGTACAATCGCTCCTTTTAGCCGCCGGTGCCTCCATGAAAGTCACGCTCATTCCGGTCACGCCGTTCCAGCAGAACTGCTCGCTGCTCGTCTGCGAGAAGACGGGCCGCGCCGCCGTCGTCGATCCGGGCGGCGATCTCGACCGGATCGAACAGGAAGTCGCGCGGCAGAACGTGCAGGTCGAGAAGGTGCTGCTCACGCACGGGCACATCGATCACTGCGCGGGCGCGAAGACGCTCGCGACGCACTACGGCGTGCCGATCGAGGGGCCGCAGGAAGAAGAGCGTTTCTGGATCGAGAAGCTGCCGACGCAGAGCGAGCGCTTCGGTTTTCCGGCCGCCGAAGCCTTCGAACCGGATCGCTGGCTGAACGACGGCGACACCGTGCGGTTCGGCGACGAAACGCTCGAGGTCTATCACTGCCCGGGCCACACGCCCGGCCATGTCGTGTTCTTCAGCCGCGCGCATCGCGTCGCGATCGTCGGCGACGTGCTGTTTGCGGGCTCGATCGGCCGTACCGATTTCCCGCGCGGCAATCATGAAGACCTTGTCCGTTCGATCAAGGAAAAACTGTGGCCGCTCGGCGACGACGTCACGTTCGTGCCGGGCCACGGCCCCGTGTCGACGTTCGGCGACGAGCGCCGCACGAACCCGTTCGTGTCCGACAAGGTATTCGGATGAACCAGACTGCCATTCAGGAAATCTACGTCAGCACCGACGTCGAGGCCGACGGCCCGATTCCGGGCCCGCACTCGATGCTGAGCTTCGCATCGGCCGCCTATACCGAGGACAAGCAGTTGATCGCGACGTTCTCGGCGAACCTCGAGACGCTGCCGGGTGCACAGGCGCATCCGGTGCAGGAAGCATGGTGGAAGACGGAGCCCGAAGCGTGGGCCGCGTGCCGGCGCGACCTGCAGGCGCCAGAGGCGGCGCTGGTCGCATATGTCGACTGGGTCGAGGCGCTGCCCGGCAAGCCCGTGTTCGTCGCGATGCCGGCCGGTTTCGATTTCACGTTCATGTTCTGGTACATGATGCGCTTCGCGGGGCGCTGCCCGTTCTCGTGGTCGGCGCTCGACATCAAGACGCTCGCGTTCGCGATGACGGGCCTGCCGTACCGCAAGGCGATCAAGCCGCGCTTTCCGAAGCACTGGTTCGACGACCATCCGCATACGCACGTCGCGCTCGACGACGCGATCGAGCAAGGCGCGCTGTTCTGCAACATGCTCGCCGACCTGCGCCGGCAGCAAGCCGCGCTCGCGGGCCTCGCCGTGTCGGATACCGATCGATCGGAAAACGCGGGGACGGGACAAAACCCCACGGATCCGCGAGCAAATTAGCGAATCCCGCTCAACAGCGCCACGCCAGATTGCCTTTCCTTTCCCGGCCCTCTAACATTCAGCGTGTTGTAGCTGCCGCATGGAGGCGCAGGTGACGCTCGATTCCTTTTCGCAAAAAATCCTTCGCCTGTTGCAGCTCGACGCGCGCCGTTCCGTACAGGAAATCTCCGACCAGGTCGGGCTGTCGAGCACGCCGTGCTGGCGCCGCATCAAGGACATGGAACAGTCGGGCGTGATCCAGCGCTATACGGCGCTGCTCGATCGCGAGAAGCTCGGCCTGCACGTGTGCGCGCTCGCGCACGTGCACCTGACCCGCCACAACGAAGGCGGCGTCGAGCAGTTCGAGCGCGAGATCGCGACCTGCCCGGAAGTCACCGAGTGCTACAGCACGACCGGCGAAGCCGATTACATCCTCAAGATCGTCGCGCCCGACATCAAGGCCTACGACGTGTTCCTGCACGAACGCATCTTCAAGATCCCGGCCGTGTCGCAGGTGCGCACGAGCGTCGTGCTGCGCGAAATCAAGTTCGACACGCAACTGCCGCTGTAACGCGCGGCCCCGTGCGGACGGCCCGCGCTCGCAGGCATCGCGTCACGCCTGCGTGGGCATCGCGCGCGTGAAGTCGATCCGGCGCGCGCCGAACTCGCGCTTGAGCGCGTCGGCGTCGAGCCGGCCGGCCAGCGCCGCATCGGTGTCGCCCGGATCGCTCGCGAGCGTCACATCGATCTCGAGCCCGGTACTCAGGTAATGCAGGTTGATCGCCGCCGCGCGCAGCCCACGCTGCGCGAGCGCGGCTTCGAGCCGCGCCGCGATCTCGCCGCGCGGCGGCAGCGCGAGCGCCGGACGGCGCGCCGCGTCGTTCTCGGGGTCGACGTGGATCAGCGCGTCGAGCACGCGCGGGTCGGTCAGCACGCGTGCGCGTGCGGTCTCGGCGATGTAATGCCCTTCGGACACGGAGATCTTCGGATCGACGAGGATGTGCGCGTCGACGAGCGCGGCATCGCCCATCTTGCGCGTACGCAGGTCGTGCACGTCGCGCACGCCGGGCGTCGCCTCGAGCAGCGCGCGGATCTCGGCCGTGTCGGCCGTGTCGAGCGCGCGGTCGGACAGATCCTGCAGCGCGTCATAGCCGAACGTCCAGCCCATCCGCGCAACCATGAAGCCGACGATCGCCGCCGCGATCGGGTCGAGCAGCCGCACGCCGGCCAGGCTGCCGACGATGCCGATCGCGACGACGAGCGACGACGCGGCGTCCGAACGCGCATGCCATGCGTTCGCGACGAGCATCGCCGAGCGCACGCGCCGCGCCTCGCGCAGCATGTAGCGAAACAGCGCTTCTTTCGACACGAGCACCGTCAGCGCGACGACCAGTGCGGAAAAATGCACGGCCGGGATGTTTTCGAGATTAACGAGGCGGTCGCCGGCGCGCCAGAGCATGCCGATTCCGACCGCAATCAGGATAGCGCCGAGAAACAGCGACGCGACCGTCTCGTAGCGGCTGTGTCCGTAATTGTGGTCGGCGTCCGGCGATGCGCCGCTATGCCGATTCGCAACCAACACGACGAAATCCGAGATCAAATCGGAAATCGAATGCACACCGTCGGCAATCAACGCCTGCGAATGCGCAATCGTGCCGACGACGATCTGAAATGTCGCAAGCACGACATTCAGCACAATACTGACGAGCGTGCTCTTGCGCGCAACTGCGTGCTTATCTGCGCTTTGCGCGTCGCCGGAAAACGTGGACATGAAATATGAGATATCGGTGTGCGATACGAATTCTATCAAAAGCGCCCCGCGAGACTCGCCAATATCAACAAATTTCTCATTCAAATCAATCGCTTATACGAACGTGTCGCATTTTCATTCACGCTGGATTGTTACATTTTCATGACAAATCCCAGCGCACCGACGAGTGTCGGGAAACAAAAAAGCCGCGCTCCTGAACGGACACGCGGCTCTTTTGAGGCAGACGACTTAAACGGACGTTTAAATCGCAAACTGTTCGCGGTTCTTGCCGGCGATCCAGCGCGGCGGCTTGCCGCGGCCCGACCACGTCGCGCCCGTTTCCGGATCGCGGTATTTCGCGGCCACGCCAGCGCGCGGACGGCCAACCTTACCTGCCTTCGCGCGGTTGAGGCCGAGTTCGGCGAGCGAAAAGCCGTAGTCGGCAATTTTCTGCTTCACGTCATTCAGCACTTCAGCGTATTCACGCGACTTCGCTTCTTCGATTTGCTTCTCCAGCTTCTCCCGCTGGGCCAGCAGGTCCTTGTAAGAAGACATAGTTTCCCTTTCTATCTGACTAATGGCGCCGGTCTGCAGCCAGCTCACCATTCATGAAATATATGTGCCTCGGATTTTCGAAGGCAGAGATTAGCACAAAAAAGATTTGATAGAAGCGAGATTCATGAAAATCCCGAGATCAATTGTAATTCGCACATGTCATTTTGACCGGCCGCGGCCTTTTCTCAAATTTTTACGTTCCTACACAGAGATTAGGACATTAGCGATTGCCGATTAGATCTATCAATATACGCAATTACCCTGCATACAAAAAATCAAAGCTTTCATAGGACGACAGCTTTGTGAAAATCGGATGGTGCGACTTGCCAAATGGACAAACCGGCAATCCGCGACGTCACGCCACATCCCGCGCGCATGCGATCAGCCGGTCGCGCAGTTCGCCGGCATCGGCCAGCGGCGCGTCGAACGGCGTGCGTACGCGGCGGCCGTCGCACCGCCAGTCGGCGCCGTGGCGATCGACGCCGAGCAGGTCGAGCCCGTCGCGGCGCGCATCGCCGGCATCATATGCGTCCCACAGTGCCTGCTCCTCGTCGAACCCGAGCGGCGGCAGCGCATCGAGATGCGTGCCGTCGACCCAGCCCATGCGCCCGAAGCCGCCGATATAGCGCAGCCGCTCGATATCGAGCGCCCGGAACGTGAAATCGCCGAGCGCGAGATAACGCGCGGCGTCCGGCTCGTAGCGCAGGTATCGCGCGGTGACGTGCGGATCGTCGCCGAGCGGCACGAAGCGGCCGAGCAGCGTCGCGCGTTCGGCGTTCAGCACGTCGCCGTCGGGCGCATCGACGACGAGGAAGCCCGCGCGGGGATCGGCGGCGAGATTGCGCGTGTGTTCGGCCAGGCCGCTCACGAGAATCACGGGCCGATGGCTTGCATCGGGTGCAAACGGGACGACCGTCGGATACGGGAAGCCCTGCGGATCGCGCGCATGGGTGGCAAGCGTGCCGAGCGCGCAGCGGTGCAGCAGATGCAGGGCGAAGGCGGGATCGATGTTCAAGAGGACTCCTGCGGTCGAAGGGCGGCGCTTCGGGCACGCCGCGTGCGCTTCGATGTTACTCGCGGGCGCCGCGCGCCGCGTATCGGCCGAACGGCCGATACGGCGCCGGGCACCGGACGGACGGTGCGCTTCCGCGACGTGACCGGATCGCCGGATCGCCGGATCGCCGGATCGCCGGATCGCCGGATCATCCACCGAACGGGCAGCGCCCGGCAGGATCGTAAGCGGTTCGATAGAATCGGACGATTCCAACGGACGCCGCGTGCGTCCGCGCATCCTTTGACGAGCCTTCCGTGTCCGAATCCGCCTCCCCCGAATCGTCGTCCCCGTTCGCCGCGCCGCCCGACGCGCATCGCGTGCTGCCGCTCCCGGCCCGCCAGCGTGCGCGCACGGCGTCGATGGCGCTGTTCTTCGTCGCCGGCATGATGTACGCGTCGTGGGGCGTACACGTGCCGACCGTGCGCGACAGGTTCGCGCTGAGCCCCGGGCTGCTGTCGATCGCGCTGTTCGCGGTCGCCGGCGGCTCGATCGCCGCGATGCTGACCATCGCGCGCTGGATCGCGCGCGTCGGCTCGCGCACCGCGTGCCTCGCCGGCGGGCTCGTGATGTCCGCGTGCGCGGCGCTGATCCTCGTCGTGCCCGACTACTGGATGCTGCTCGGCGTGCTCGCGCTGTTCGGCTTCTCGATGGCGACGCTCGACGTCGCGATGAACGCCGAGGCCAGCGCGGTCGAGATCGCGCTCGGCAAGCCGATCATGTCGTCGCTGCACGGGATGTTCAGCATCGGCGGGATGTCGGGCGCGGCGGCCGGCGGCGCGTTGCTGTCGGCCGGCATGGCGCCGGCCGTGCATCTCGCGCTCGCGGCGGCGGCGAGCGCCGCGGTGCTCGTGGCCGCGAGCCCGGCCGTGCTGCCGCATGTGCCGCACCACGAACACGCGCACGGCGGCGGCAACCGCTGGCGCTCGCCCGCGCTGTGGATGCTCGGCGGCATCGCGCTCGTCGCGCTGATCGCCGAAGGCGCGATGTACGACTGGGCGACGGTCTACATGCGCGACGTCGTCGCGGCGAGCCCCGCGCTCGCGAGCGCCGCGTACGCGGCGTTCTCGGGCGGGATGGCCATCGCGCGCTTCGCGGGCGACGCCGTGCGCGCCCGCTTCGGCGCGCCGCAGCTCGTGTTCGCGAGTGCGTCGCTCGCGTGCGCGGGGATGATCGGCGCGCTGCTGCTGCCCTATCCGGTCACCGTGCTGACCGGCTTCACGCTGATGGGCCTCGGCCTCGCGAACATGATGCCCGTCCTGTTCGCGGCCGCCGCGCGCGTGAAAGGCATCCACGCGGCCGAAGGGCTCGCGCATGTGGCCGGGCTTGCGTATTTCGGACTGCTGTTCGGCCCGGTCGTGATCGGCGCGGTCGCCCAGGCCGCGAACCTGACGATCGGCCTGTCGGTCGTCGCGCTGTGCGCGGCGCTCGTCGCGGCCGTCGCGCCGAAGGTGCTCGCGCACCTGAAGATCTGACGGCATCGCGCCCGTCGGCCAAAAAGAAAGCGCGCATGCGTTGCCGCATGCGCGCTTTCACCCCTACTGTCGACCGCCTGTTGCGTTACATCTTCACTTCGTCGAGCAGCGACTTCTTGCCGCCCTTGTAGTTGTACAGCGAGATCACGCCGTGCTGCAGGTCGCCCTTCGAGTCGAAGGTCGTCGTGCCGATCACGCCCGTGTAGTTCGTCGCCGGCATCGCCGCGAGAATCTTCGCCGGGTCCGCCGAGTTCGCGCGCTTCATCGCGTCGGCGACGATGTACACGGCGTCATACGTGAACGGTGCGTAGATCTGGATCGGCTGGCCGAAGCGCTTCTCGTACTTCGCCTTGAACGCGCCGCCGCCCGGCATCTTCTCGAGCGAAGCGCCGGCTTCCGAGCACACGACGTTGTCGGTCGCGTCGCCGGCCAGGTCGGCCAGCTTTTCCGTGCACACGCCGTCGCCCGCGAGGATCTTCGCGCGCAGGCCGAGCTGCTTCGCCTGTTTCGCGAACGGGCCGCCGGTGGCATCCATGCCGCCGTACATGATCGCGTCCGGATTCTCACCCTTGATCTTGGTCAGAATCGCACGGAAGTCGACCGCCTTGTCGTTCGTCGCGTCGTGCGACATCACCTTCAGGCCGAGCGCCTTCGCCTTCTTCTCGAACTCGTTCGCGAGACCCTGGCCGTATGCGGTCGAATCGTCGACCACCGCCACGCTCTTGATGCCCTTCGAGTGCGCGTAGTTCGCGAGTGCCGGGCCCTGCTGCGCGTCGGTTGCCACCACGCGGTACGTGGTCTTGAAGCCTTGCTGCGTGTAGGCCGGGTTGGTCGCCGACGGCGAGATCTGCACGATGCCCGCATCGCTGTAGATCTTCGAGGCCGGGATCGACGTGCCCGAGTTCAGGTGGCCGATGACGGCGACGACCTTGTCGTCGACGAGCTTCTGCGCAACCTGCGTGGCCTGCCGCGGGTCGGCCGCGTCATCCTGCGGGTCGAGTTGCAGCGTGATTTTCTGGCCGCCGACCGTGAGACCCTTCGCGTTGATCTCCTCGACTGCGAGACGCGCACCGTTTTCGTTGTCCTTGCCCAGGTGTGCAATGCCGCCCGTCAAGGGCGCGACGTGGCCGATCTTGACGACTTGATCGGCGGCAGCGTTGCTTGCAGCTGCAACGCACAGCATCGCCGCTGCGGTGATCGGCAACAGCTTCTGCATTTTGATATTCATGTAAGTCTCCAGTTTCGGTCCCAATAAACGCCATCGCCCGGTGCCCCGCTGCCATCCCTGTGTTTGCAATCACTGGACGATTCGCCGGTTGCATCGTTCATGCACTTGGCCTCAAGCACGTTAAACAGCCGCTTTTAGCAACCGCCCGTCCGTACTTGCGCGCAAGTGTAGGTGATCAAATTAATTTGTGGGACTTTTTTGGGGTAGTGGTAACACTACCGATATGCGCACTTCGGAATGATGACTCGAAAGTCGCCGCAAGCCGCGCCGGATAAGGGTTTCCGCTAATTTTTGGCAGCTCGCCGAAAGGTCGCTTCAAAGGATTCCCGGGGCATTTCGATTCGGTATTTTGTGCCCGTGATCATTGAATGAAACGCGCGTGACAACACGCGCGTTTCGTCGTTCGATACGAATGGTTCAGACGGTCGATGAAACGCCCCGTTCAGGCCGTCGACGCGCGCCATTCGGCGTCGAGCGCAGCGACGAGCTGCGACGTCGTCAGCGCATCGTCGCGCCGCCGTGCAAGCGGCGCGCCCTGCCCGGCCCACAGCGACAGGTAGTCGCCGTCGTTCGCGCGCGCGGCGGCCTGGCGCAGCGGCTGCGTCAGCGCGTTCTGCACCGGGTACGGCGCGGCGTCGGCCACGCGTTCGCCGAGCCGCGCCATCAGCGTATTGCGCAACCCGCGCGCATGGCGGCCGGTGATCGCGCGCGTGACCTGCGTCGACGTATCCGCGCTCGCCAGCAAGCGTGCCTTCCAGTCCGCCGCGATCGCGCTTTCCGTGCAGGTGAGGAACGCGGTGCCGAGTTGCGCGCCCTGTGCGCCGAGCGCGAGCGCGGCCGCGATCCCGCGGCCGTCCATGATGCCGCCCGCGGCGAGTACGGGCAGGCCCGTCGCGTCGACGAGCTGCGGCACGAGCGCGAACGTGCCGATCAGCGCGTCTTCGGCGGCGCCGATGAACGTGCCGCGATGACCACCCGCCTCGGCGCCCTGCGCGGACAGCGCGTCGGCGCCGGCCGCCTGCCACGCGAGCCCTTCGGCCACGTGCGTCGCGGTGCCGATCACATAGATGCCGGCGGCCTTCAGGCGTGCGACGTCGGCCGCGTCGAGCACGCCGAACGTGAAGCTCGCGACCGGCACGCGCAGCGACACGAGCGCATCGAGCTGTGCGCGGAAGTCGGGCGCGTAGCGCGCGGGCGCGGCGCCCGGCGGCAGCCCGAGCGTCGCGTTCAGCGGGTCGATCGCCGCGAGTGCGCGCGCGACGGTCGCCGCGTCGGGCGCGGCGTCCGGCTGCACGAACAGGTTGACCGCGAACGGGCGATCGGTCGCCGCGCGAATCGCCGCGACTTCGGTCGCGAGACGATCCGGCTCGAACGCGCCGGCGCCAAGGCTGCCGAGCGCACCGGCGTTCGATGCGGCGGCGACCATCGCGGCCGTGGTCGCACCGACCATCGGCGCCTGCACGAGCGGCAGGCGCAGGCCGAAGCGTTCGGAAAAGGGCGTGGAATACGGACGGGCAGGCATGACGAATCCTTCGATGACGATGCGCGAAAGCGCTTTGTAAAAGCCGGCACATCGACTCTATCGAAGCGGCTCGCCGCCGAAAAATGAATAATCGAGATCGAAACGATCGCTGCGCGAGAAGCGGGCGCGCGCAGCAGGCGCGCGCGTTGCGCGTGCGCTGCAACACCAGACGATTGGTGGCACACTAGGCCGCCCTATTCCACCCGGGGCGCGCGCGGCGCACCCCGTTCGCCAGGAGTTCAAAACGTGACTGCCCAATGGATCGACATCCCGACCGGTAACGACAGCTTCGGCGGCTATCTCGCGCTGCCCAAGCGCGGCAAGGGCCCTGCCGTCATCATCATCCAGGAGATCTTCGGCGTGAACTCGCACATCCGCGCGGTCGCCGACCAGTACGCGGCCGACGGCTACGTCGCGCTCGCGCCGGACGTGTTCTGGCGCACGCAGCCGCGTGTCGAGCTGACCTACGAAGGCGCGGATCGCGACAAGGGCATCGAATTGTTGAAAAAGACCGACGTCGGTCTCGCGGTCGCGGACATCGGCGCGGCGGCCGACGCGTTGCGCGCGCGCCCCGAAGTGGCCGGCAAGCTCGCCGCGATCGGCTACTGCTTCGGCGGCCAGCTCGCTTACCGTGCGGCCGCGGCCGGCAAGCTCGACGCGGCGGTCGCCTATTACGGCGGCGGCATCCAGAACGCGCTCGACCTGGCCGGCAAGGTCACGCAGCCGATCCTGTTCCACTACGCGGAAAACGACCACGGGATCCCGCTCGCGGCCGTCGATCAGGTGAAGGCCGCGTTCGCCGGCCGCGGCCACGCATCGTTCCACGTGTATCCGGGCGCCGAGCACGGCTTCAATTGCACCGATCGCGCGTCGTACAACCAGCGCGCGGCGGCGCTCGCGCACGGCCGTACGCTGACGTTCCTCGCCGAGCACCTGTAAAAACGCCCCGCCGCGGGCCCATCGCGCCGGGCCCGCGTTATTCTCCCTTCATCGCCACGAGTCACAACGGGGGTGACAGCGATGCACTCGGACTATCTCGCGCATGACGCGATCGGCCTCGCCGCGCTCGTGCGCGACCGCAAGGCCAGCCCGCGCGAACTGCTCGATGCCGCGATCGGCCAGGCCGAAGCGGTCAATGGCGCGATCAACGCGATCGTGCTGCAGGATTACGAAGCCGCGCGCCAGCGTGCGGCCTGCGCGCCCGAACCCGGCGCCGGCGCGCCGTTCGCGGGCGTTCCGTATCTCGTCAAGGATCTCGGTGCGGCGGTCGCCGGGCTGCCGCTGTCGATGGGCAGCCGGCACTACCGGTACTACGTGCCCGGCGACGATTCGCCGGTGATCGCGCGCAGCCGCGCGGCGGGCCTCAACGTGTTCGGCAAGACCAACACGTCGGAGATCGGCCAGATGCCGTACACGGAACCCGAACTGTTCGGCGCATGCCGCAACCCGTGGAATCTCGACCACACGCCCGGCGGCTCGAGCGGCGGTGCGGCGGCGGCCGTCGCGGCCGGCATCGTGCCGCTCGCGCATGCGTCCGACGGCGGCGGCTCGATCCGCATTCCGGCATCGTGCTGCGGGCTGTTCGGCCTGAAGCCGAGCCGCAACCCGATGCTCGTCGACCAGCCGTCGAACGGCGAGCTCGTCGTCCAGCATGCGGTCTCGCGCAGCGTGCGCGACAGCGCGCTGCTGCTCGACGTGACGACCGGCCAGACGCTGCCGCACGGCGCGCCCGGCACGTTCCTCGGTGAACTCGATACGCCGCCCGGCGCGCTGCGAATCGGCCTCGTCGTCGATCCGATGCTCGCGCCGGCGCTCGCCGACGACACGCGCGCGGCGCTCGACGACGCGGCCGCGCTGCTCGAATCGCTCGGCCACCATGTCGAGCCGGCGACGCTGCACGTCGACTACGCGCGCGCGGCCGAAACCTTTCTCACGCTGTGGGCGACGATCGCCGAGGAGATGGTGCTCGGTGCGCGCGCGCTGACCGGCCGCGCGCCGCGGCGCGGCGAATTCGAAGCGGCGACGTGGGCGATGGCCGTGGTCGGCCGGCGCCTCGCGCGCACGCGCCTGCCGGACGTGCTCGAATGGCAGCGCCAGCTGACCGTGCAGGTGGCCGGCCTCGTGTCGCGCTACGACGCGATCCTGTGCGCATCGCTCGCGGGGCCGCCGGTGAAGATCGGCGAACTGCAGCCGACGCCGTTCGAATCGGCGCAGATGAAGCTGCTCGCCGCGCTGCCGGTGAAGCCGCTGCTGAAGGAAATGCTCGCGAAGTCGTCGGAGAAGGCGTTCGCGTGGGCCGGCTGCACCGAGCTGTTCAACCTGACCGGTCAGCCGGCGATGTCGGTGCCGCTCTACTGGAACGCGCGCGGGCTGCCGATCGGCGTGCAGTTCGCCGCGCGCCACACCGACGACGCGCTGCTGCTCAGGCTCGCGCGACAGCTCGAACAGGCACGGCCGTGGTTCGACCGCCGCCCGCCGCTGATGCAGGCGCAGCGCTGACGCAAGCATCGAAAAAAAGCCCCGCCGGCAAGACCGGCGGGGCTTTCGGGCATGCAAAACGCGCGGCGGCGCTTACACGGCGAGCCGTTCGCAGATCGTCCGCGTCGCGGTCGCTGCGTTCAGCGTGTAGAAATGCAGCCCCGGCACGCCCGCGTCGATCAGGCGCCGGCACAGATCGGTGACGACATCCGCGCCGAACGCGCGGATCGCGTCGCGATCGTCGCCGAAGCTCTCGAGCCGGCGCGCGATCCAGCGCGGCACTTCGGCGCCGCACATCTCGGAGAAGCGCATCAGCTGCGAGAAGTTCGTGATCGGCATGATGCCCGGCACGATCGGCACGTCCACGCCCAGCTTGCGCACATCGTCGACGAAGCGGAAATACGCGTCGGCGTTGAAGAAGTACTGCGTGATCGCGGAATTCGCGCCGGCTTTCACCTTGCGCGCGAAATTCTCGAGATCGGCCTTCGGCGAGCGCGATTGCGGGTGGTACTCGGGGTAGCCTGCGACCTCGATGTGGAACCAGTCGCCATGCTCGGCGCGGATGAAGCTGACGAGCTCGGACGCATAGCGCAGCTCGCCCACCGCGCCCATCCCCGACGGCAGGTCGCCGCGCAGCGCGACGATATGCCGGATGCCGTGCGAGCGGTACTGGTCGAGGATCGCGCGCAGGCTGTCGCGCGACGAGCCGATGCACGACAGGTGCGGCGCGGCCTCGAGGCCGTCCTTCTGCATGTCGAGCACGGTATCGAGCGTGCCCTGCTGCGTCGAGCCGCCGGCGCCGAACGTCACGGAGACGAATTTCGGCTTCAGCGGCAGCAGCTGCGCACGGGTTGCGCGCAGCTTTTCGACGCCGTCCGCCGTCTTCGGCGGGAAGAATTCAAACGAGAGTTCGATCGGTTTCATGATTCGAAAGGAGTCAGCCGATGTCGCGCTGGCCGAAGATCAGCGCGGACAGCAGCCAGGACACGATGCTATACAGGATCGAACCGAAGAACGCGGACCAGAACCCCGACACCTCGAAGCCCTTCAGCAGCGACGACGCGAACCAGAAGCACAGCGCGTTCACGACGAGGATGAACACCCCGAGCGTGACGATCGTGACGGGCAGCGTCAGCAGGATCAGTACCGGGCGGATCACCGTGTTGATCAGGCCGAGCACGACCGCGACGATCAGCGCGGTGCCGAAGCTCTTGATGTGGATCGACGGCACGAGGTACGTGATGATCAGCAGCGCGAGCGCGTTGATGACCCAGGTGAGGATGACGCTCATGGAGTGCTCCGGTTCGGTTGTCGATCTGTGCGATCAGTGGCCGCCGCCGGCCGTCGCGTGCGCCCGAAGACGCAACGCAACGGCCGGCGATCCGCCGCCGTGCCGCCGCACCGCGGGCTCCGCAGCGGGGCGCGCCCGGGACGGCGGCGGCGCATCAGTAGCGGTAGTGGTTCGGCTTGAACGGGCCGTCCTTCTGCACGCCGATGTACGAAGCCTGCTCGTCCGACAGCACGGACAGGTTCGCGCCGATGCGCGCGAGGTGCAGGCGCGCGACCTTTTCATCGAGATGCTTCGGCAGCACGTACACCTTGTTCTCGTACTCGCCGCCGCGCACGAACAGCTCGATCTGCGCGAGCGTCTGGTTCGCGAACGAGTTCGACATCACGAACGACGGGTGGCCGGTCGCGCAGCCGAGGTTCACGAGGCGGCCTTCCGCCAGCAGGATCACGCGCTTGCCGTCCGGGAAGATGATGTGGTCAACCTGCGGCTTGATGTTTTCCCACTGGTACTGGCGGGTCGACGCGACGTCGATTTCCGAGTCGAAGTGGCCGATGTTGCAGACGATCGCGTTGTGGCGCATCGCCTTCATGTGATCGTGGTTGATCACGTGGTAGTTGCCGGTCGCCGTCACGAAGATGTCGGCCTTGTCGGCCGCGTATTCCATCGTCACGACGCGGTAGCCTTCCATCGCCGCCTGCAGCGCGCAGATCGGATCGATTTCGGTGACCCACACGGTCGCACCGAGGCCGCGCAGCGACTGCGCGCAGCCCTTGCCCACGTCGCCGTAGCCGGCAACGACCGCGACCTTGCCCGCGATCATCACGTCGGTCGCGCGCTTGATGCCGTCGACGAGCGATTCACGGCAGCCGTACAGGTTGTCGAACTTCGACTTCGTGACCGAATCGTTCACGTTGAACGCCGGGAACGGCAGGCGGCCGTCCTTTTCCATCTGGTACAGGCGGTGCACGCCGGTCGTGGTTTCTTCGGTCACGCCCTTGATGTGCGCGAGGCGCTTCGAGTACCACGTCGCGTCGATGTCGAGGTGCTTCGCGATCGACTTGTACAGCGCGACTTCTTCCTCGTTGGTCGGCTTCGCGATCACCGAACGGTCCTTCTCGGCCTTCGAGCCGAGGATCAGCAGCAGCGTTGCGTCGCCGCCGTCGTCCAGGATCATGTTCGCGAATTCGCCGTTCGGCCATTCGAAGATGCGGTGCGAGAACTCCCAGTATTCGTCGAGCGATTCGCCCTTGAACGCGAACACCGGCGTGCCGGCTTCGACGATCGCGGCCGCTGCGTGGTCCTGCGTCGAGAAGATGTTGCATGAGGCCCAGCGGACGTCCGCGCCGAGCGCCTTCAGCGTCTCGATCAGCACGCCCGTCTGGATCGTCATGTGCAGCGAGCCGGCAATGCGCGCGCCCTTCAGCGGCTGCTGCGCCTTGTATTCGTCGCGGATCTGCACGAGGCCCGGCATTTCGGTCTCGGCGATGTTCAGTTCCTTGCGGCCCCAGCCGGCCAGCGCCATGTCGGCGACGACGTAATCCTTGGAAGCTTGCGAATCGATAATGGCGTTCATCACGCCCTCCTTTCTAAAAAAGTTCTAGATTGGTGACGTGAGCGCCGTTCAGGAAGCGGAGCCGGCGCGACGGTCGCGAAACGCGTGCCGCACGGCTGCTTGGTGAAGCCTTCCGAGCCTGGCGGACGCAGAGTGGTCCGTCGCAACGCTCCTCGGAAAACGGGAGGGATTGTAGCAAATCGGCGCGCAAAATGCGCAAGCGCGCAGCGTCGGCGCGCGTTGCCGTCCGGAAAGGGTCAGGACTCCGCGCCGACCCACGCCTGTTCGCGCAGCCGCGCGCGCAGGCGCGCAACGGCCTGGCTGTGCAGCTGGCATACGCGCGATTCGCTCACTTCGAGCACCGCGCCGATCTCGCGCAGATTCAGACCCCGTTCGTAGTACAGCGACATCAGCAGCTTCTCGCGTTCCGGCAGCCGCTCGATCGCCTCGACGAGCGCCTCGCGCAAGTGCTCGTCGAGCAGCGCCGACAGCGGATCGGCGTGATCGACGCGATAGCGGTCGAGGAACGGCTCGTCGTCGGCCGCGCGGTCGAAATCCTCGTAGTAGATGAGCTGGCTGCCGTGCAGGTCCTGCAGCATCCCCTGGTATTCGTCGAGCGGCATGTTCAGGTGCTGCGCGATCTCGGTCTCGCTCGCCGAGCGGCCGAGATGCTGCTCGACCTGGTGCACCGCGTGCTCGACCTCGCGCGACGTCTTGCGCAGGCTGCGCGGCAGCCAGTCGTTGCTGCGCAGCTCGTCGAGCATCGCGCCGCGGATGCGCTGCGTCGCGTAGGTCTCGAACTGCGCGCCCTGGTCTTCCTTGTAGCGGCCGGCCGCGTCCATCAGGCCGATCATGCCGGCCTGGATCAGGTCGTCGAGGTCGACGCTCGCCGGCATCTTCGCGACGAGTTGCAGCCCGAGGCGACGCACGAGCGGCGCATATTGCGCGAGCACGTCGGCCTGGGACATCTTTCCTTGAGCGTTGTACATCATGGCTCTCTCCTTCCGGTAGCGCTCACGCGGCGTGTGCCGCGCCCGCCTGATACGACGGCTTGCCGCCCGCGTGGACGGCGCGGTCCGCCCCCGAACGCGGGCGCATCGGCCAGTACAGCAGGTCGGCGGCAATCTGCCGGTAGTCGCGCGCGGCCGCCGCCGACGGGAACGCGTCGACCACCGCATGCGTCAGCTCGCGCGCGTGTTCGACGAGCGGATCGGCGCTCACGCAGCCCGCGTCGGCAATCGACACCGTCAGGTAGCGGCTTGCGACGCCCGCGAGGTTGTCGAAGGCCGTCTTCGCATCCGCATGGCTGCCGACGTGATTGGTCAGCACGCGGAACTGCGCGAACGCGTGCGCGAAATGCAGCCGCTTCATGCACGCGTACGCCTCGGTGATCGCCTGCGCGGCGACCCGCGTGACGATCAGCACGTCGTGCGCTTCGCGCGCGAGCGCCGAGAACGAGCCGTCGGCGCCGAGCTGCGCGTCGACGAGGACGATGTCGGCCGGGCCGTCGATGAAGTCGCTCAGCTGCGTGTCGCTGTAGCCGGCGCGCGCGAGCCGCGCGGCCGCGCACAGGCCGAAGCCGGCGGCCACCCGCGTGCGCTCGCCGTCGCGCAGCCACGCGCCCGCGAGCGTCGCGCTGGCCGAATGCACGTCGGCGCGCTCGTCGACGACGAGCACATCCTTGCCGAGCGACGCGAGCGCCGCCGCCAGGTTCACGATGGCGGACGTGCAGCCGACGCCCGCCGGCCCGCCCGTCACCGCGACGATGCGCGACGCGCGCCCGGCCAGCAGGCGCCGCAGCCCTTCGGCCTGGTCGATGATTCGTTTATCCAAATCGCACCTCGTGCAGCTCGGCGGTGGAACGTGCGGTCAGTGCGGAGAGCAGCGTCGGCATGTCTTCGTCTTGCGGCACGAAGGGCGAGCCGTCGCGCGGCACACAGAACGCGCTCTTCAGCAGGAACTTGGTCGATGCGACATACAGGTTCTCCGGCACCTTCTGGCCGGTCGACACGTAGTGGACCGGCAGCTTGTAGCGGATCACCGTGTCGAGCACGCCGCCGAGGTGGGTCGCCTCGTCGAGCTTCGTGAGGATGCAGCCGGCCAGGTCCGGATGCTCGCCCGCGCTGCGGTACGCCTGCACGACCTCGTTGAGCGTGTCGCCGTGGCTCGTCGCGTTGAGCAGCAGCAGGCGCTGCACCGGTGCGTTCGCGCCGTGCAGCATCGCGATCTGGTCGGACACCGCGCGGTCGCGCTGGCTCATGCCGATCGTGTCGATCAGCACGATGTGCTTGTTGCGCAGTTCGGACAGCGCGAGCGCGAGATCGCCCGCATCCTTCACCGCGTGCACCGGCACGCCGAGGATCTTGCCGAAGATGCGCAGTTGCTCGTGGCCGCCGATCCGGTAGCTGTCGGTGGTCAGCAGCGCGACCTTGCTCGCGCCGAAGCGCATCACGCAGCGCGCGGCCAGCTTCGCGGTGGTGGTGGTCTTGCCGACGCCCGTCGGCCCCATCAGCGCGAACACGCCGCCGCGCTCCATCAGCGCGTCCTCGCTGTCGAGCACCGGCAGGTTCGCCGCGAGCACCGACTGCGCCCATTCGGCGGCCTGCTCGAAGGTCTGCGCGCCGTCGCCGGACGGCAGGTTGTCGACGAGCATCCGCACGAGCTGCGCGGACAGGCCGGCCGCGAACAGGTGCTTCGTCAGCGCGCCGTGCACGGCGCTGCGACGCTGGCGGTCGTGCCACATCAGGCTGTCGAACTGCTCTTCCATCATCCCGCGCAGTTCGCCGAGCTCGTGCATCACCGTATCGTTGACGATTCGTTCGACGCGCGATTTCACCGCATCGGCCACCGCGGCGGCGGTATCGGCGGACAAGCGCGTGCGCTCGGCCGCTTTCGCTGCGTTCGCGGCGTTCGTGTCGGGCTTGCGCGGAGCAGCGACCGACATCCGGCGTTCGGCATCGCGCACGATGTCGCGTGCCCAGTCGGGCGACGATGCGCTCGCGGCACCCTGCGGCGCGAGTGCGCTCGCTTGCGGTGCGGCGGGCGTCGCCTGCGTGCGCGCGATCAGCGCGTCGCGCTGCTGCGTCAGGCGCTTCGCGTGCTCGACGAGCCACGGCGCGGGTTCGGAAGCGGGGGCCGGCCATCCGGCGGCCGGCGTACCGGGGGCCGGCCATCCGGGGGCCGGTTCGGCGGTCGACGGTGCTGCCGCAGCCGCCGCGTCCGCATCGATCGTCGAAGGTTGCACCGCCGTCTCGTCCGCGTCGTCCGTTTCGTTCGCTTCGGCACTTGCGCCGAACACCGACGAAAACACGTCCGGCAGCCCGCCATCGCCCGCCGCATACGGATTGACGCTCGGGCGCGCGAACGCGGCACCCGGGCGCGACACGATGCCCGGCACCGCGGCGGCCGGCACGGATTCCGGCACGCGCGGCGCGGCGATCCGCGGCCGTGCGGCGGCCGGCGGCGTCACCGCGGCCAGGTCCGAATCGGCGAGTGCGACGATTTCGACGCTGCCGTCATCGAGCGTGCGGTTCGACAGCACGACCGCGTCGGCGCCGAGCGCCTCGCGCACGAGACGAAGCGCGTCGCGGCTCGTTGCGCCGGTGAATTTGCGAATGTTCAAGCGGAACCCCCGATGACGTTAACGACTTTGATCGTGCGTGTGTCCGGCACTTCGGCATACGACAGCACTTTCAATTGCGGCAGGCTGCGGCGCAGGAAACGCGCGAGCATCGCGCGCAGCGCGTGCTGCACCAGCAGCACGGGCGGCAGCCCGAGATTCTGTTGACGCAGCATCGCTTGCTGCGTGCCGGTCAGAAGGTTGTGCGCGAGGCCGGGTTCGAGGCCCGGATTCGCGCCGGTGGCGAGCGCCTGCGACAGCACGCGCTCGAGATTCGAGTCGAGGCCCATCACCTGCATCTCGCCCGCGCCCGGATACCATTGCTGCGTGATCGCGCGGCCGAGCGCGAGCCGCACCGCGGCGGTGATCTCGAACGCGTCGCCGCGGCCCGCATGTTCGGACACGGCCTCGAGGATCGTGCGCATGTCGCGGATCGGCACGCCTTCCTCGAGCAGGTTCTGCAGCACCTTCTGCAGCGTCGTCAGCGAGATCGTCTTCGGCACGAGGTCCTCGACGAGCGACGGCGCGTCCTTGCCGGTGCGCTCGACGAGCGCCTGCACTTCCTGGCGGCCGAGCAGCTCGGCCGCGTGCTGGACGACGAGATGGTTCAGGTGCGTCGCGACGACCGTGCTCGCGTCGACCACCGTGTAGCCGTACACCTGCGCCTGTTCGCGCAGCGCGACGTCGATCCACACGGCCGGCAGCCCGAACGCGGGATCCTGCGTCAGGGCGCCCGGCAGCGCAGCCGTCACCTGGCCGGGGTTGATCGCGAGCCACTGGCCCGGGAACACTTCGCCGACGCCGATCTCGACGCCCTTCAGCGCGATCCGGTATGCGTTCGGCCGCAGTTCGAGGTTGTCGCGGATATGGATCACCGGCGGCAGGAAGCCGATTTCCTGCGCGAATTTCTTGCGGATGCTCTTGATGCGCTTGAGCAGCTCGCCGTCGCTGTTCTTGTCGACCAGCGGGATCAGCCGGTAGCCGACCTCGAGGCCGAGCGGGTCGATCAGCTGCACGTCGTCCCAGGTCGCCTCGTGGCTGTCGGACGGCAGCACGGCGGGCGGCGCGATGTCGGTCACGTCGCCGGCCGCCTTGCGGGCCGCCGCGCGCTTCGTCTGCGTGCGGGCCAGCCAGATCGCGCCGCCGCCGAGCGCGAGGAACGCGAAATGCGGCATCCCCGGGATCAGCCCCATGATCACGATGATCACGCCGGTGATCGTCAGCACGCGCGGGTTGGTGAACAGCTGCCCGGTGATCTGCGTGCCGATGTCCTCGTCGGTCGCGACGCGCGACACGATCACGCCGGCCGCGGTCGAGATCACGAGCGACGGGATCTGCGCGACGAGGCCGTCGCCGATCGTCAGCAGCGTGTAGTTGGTGCCGGCCGCCGCGAAGCTCATGTCGTGCTGGACCATCCCGACGATCAGCCCGCCGATCACGTTGATCGCCATGATGATCAGGCCCGCGATCGCGTCGCCGCGCACGAACTTCGACGCGCCGTCCATCGACCCGTAGAACTCGGCTTCCTGCGACACGGCCAGGCGGCGCTTGCGCGCCTGTTCCTCGTTGATGAGGCCGGCGTTCAGGTCGGCGTCGATCGCCATCTGCTTGCCGGGCATCGCGTCGAGCGTGAAGCGCGCGGACACTTCGGCGATCCGCCCCGCGCCTTTCGTGATCACCATGAAGTTGATGATCATCAGGATCACGAACACGACGATGCCGACCGCGAAGTTGCCGCCGACGAGGAAGTGACCGAACGCCTCGATCACCTGCCCGGCCGCGTCGGGGCCCGTGTGGCCCTCGAGCAGCACGACGCGCGTCGACGCGACGTTCAGCGACAGGCGCAACAGCGTCGAGAACAGCAGCACGCTCGGGAACGCCGCGAAGTCGAGCGGCTTCATCGTGTACATGCTGACGAGCAGCACCATCACCGACAGCGCGATATTGAACGTGAACAGCAGATCCAGCAGCATCGGCGGCAGCGGCAGGATCATCATCCCCAGGATCATGCAGATGAGGATCGGGCCCGCGAGCGCGCGCAGGTTGGTGCCCGCGAACGGGTTCGTGCGCTTCGCGAACAGGCCGGTCGGGGTGCTCATGCTGCCTCCCGCCGGGCCGCCCCAAGGGAGGCAGTCGCCCCCTTGGGGGGCAGCGAACGAATGTGAGCGTGGGGGCTAATCATCACGAGGCTCCTTGGTTGCCCAGGGTGTCTTCGGCCTCTTCACGTTCATCGTCGGCGGGCACCGACGTGCCCTTGTCGAGTTCGGCCGGCACGTCGAGATCGACCGGCACTGCGGGGAACGCGCCGCCTTCCGAACGGAAGCGCTTGAGCTGGTAGACCCACGCGAGCACTTCGGCGACGGCCGAGTACAGCGAGCCGGGAATCTCGCGTTCGATTTCGACGTTGTGATACAGCGCACGCGCGAGCGGCGGCGCCTCGAGCAGCGGCACGTTGTGCTCGGCCGCGAGTTCGCGGATGCGCGCGGCGACGAGGTTCACGCCCTTCGCGACGACCTTCGGCGCGCGCATCTCGCCGTCCGTGTATTGCAGCGCGACGGCGAAGCGCGTCGGGTTCGTGACGACCACGTCGGCCTTCGGCACGGCCGCCATCATCCGGCGGCGCGCGATCGCGCGCTGCTGCTGGCGGATCCGCCCCTTCACGTGCGGATCGCCTTCGTTCTCGCGATGCTCGCGCTTCACTTCTTCCTTCGTCATGCGCAACTTCTTGTTGTACTGCCAGATTTGGTAAGGCACATCGAGCGCGGCGACCACCAGCATTCCGGCGACCGTCGTGCCGCAGCACACGGCGACGAGATGCAGCGCGTCGGGCAGCGCCGCGCCGAGCGGCTGCGTCGCGAGGCCGAGCAGCTCGTCCTTGCTGCGCCAGATCGCGATGCCGCCGATCCCGCCGACGACCAGCGTCTTCGCGAGCGACATCCCCAGCTGGATCGGCCCCTGGATCGAGAAGATCCGGCCGAGGCCCGAGATCGGGTTCAGGCGGTCGAACTTCAGCTCGAAGGTTTTCTGCGAGATCAGCCAGCCGCCGAGCGCCATCGGCGCGAGCAGCGCCGCGAGGCCGGTGAGCGCGAGGATCGGCAGCAGCGCGGCGAAGCCTTCGAGGCTCGCGCTGCCGGCCGCCGACAGCATCCGGTTCGTGTCGAACGCGGTTGCGCGATCGAACGTGAACGCGCCGCGCAGCATCGCCTGCAGATGCGCGCCCGACGGGCCCGCGAGCAGCCACGCGCCGTAGAACCCGGCCGCGAGCAGCGCGAACGAAGCCAGTTCGCGCGAACGCGCGACCTGCCCCTCCTCGCGCGCCTTCTCGCGGCGCCTGGGAGTGGCGGCTTCGGTCTTGTCGAGATCGCTCTCGTCTGCCACGGGGCCTCCAGTCGGGTACGGCGGAATGCCGCTTTCCAGTGACACCGATTATTCATGGAGGCGTCAAACGCCGATCGGTCGAGCAAAGCCGGGAAAGGGGGGTATTTCGGGGAATCGGGCGAGCCGGTGCGAACGAGGCTGGATGGGGGACGGAGCGGTGCGCGACGTGGTGCGATGCGGCGGAAAAACACGGCGATCGGCGCAACGGTGGAGCGAGGTTTCCGGCAAGGTTCCCGGACGGGACGGCGGCGGAGTGAAGCGGGGAACGGTGAAGTGGGGAAAACGGAGAAACGAAGAAAACGGGGAAGTCAGGCCCCGACGCGACGGCGTCGCATCGGGGCAGGCGGCGCTCAGACCGCCGGGATCGGATCCGAGCCGAAGCGATTCGGGCCTGCGGTGCCGCGCGAGCACATCCACACGAGCAGCAGGATGGGGCCAACGACCGGAATGAGCCCGAGCAGCAGGAACCAGCCCGAGCGGCCCGTATCGTGCAGGCGGCGCACGCTGACCGCGATGCCCGGAATGATCAGCGCCAGCGAAATCAGGAAGATCGCGCCCAGCAGCAGCAGCGCGATCAGGCCCGCGTCGCGGCCGATCGCGCCGATCACCTGGGCGGCGACTGAAAGAACGCAGCTCAGCAGCGCGAAATACCAGTATTCGGCACGACGCGCACGGCCTTCGAATTTCGCGTATTGATTGAGTACGGAACGAACAGCCTCGGAAAAATTCATTTTATTACCCTCCTGTTTTATATTGGCGACCCCGGAAACAACGCCGGAATTATATGTTTGAATTTCGGCGGGCTCCATCTCTTTTCGCATGCCTGACAAGCGAAACCCCGTCGCACCGGCTCTGGAACGGCTGTCATGGCGTAATGCGGCGCCGCCGGCTTGCATGCCGCGTCATTTTAATAATCTTGAAGACCTGACAGAAACCACACCCTCAGATAATCCGGCGTTTGATTACAGCCGAATGAATCCCGACGCGATCGATAATCGATCCGGTCGTGCGGCATTCGATTTACCGGCCGACCGGCATGACGCGAGCGCGCCGGTCGCGCTACCCTTCGCCATTCCCGATCCCGCTCGCATCGCACCGTGTTCCGTCATCCGCTCGCTCCGCTGCTGTCGCTCGCCTGCGCGCTCGCCGCCGGCTGCGCGGGCACACCGGGTACGCCCGACCTGCCGCCCGGTGCGCAGACGCCGGCCGCGCCGTCGCGCCGGCCGACGCGGCGCGCATCGAAAACACCGCGTACGGGCCCGACCGCCGCTTTCTCGACCATACGACGGCGGTAAGCACCGGCTGGCCTCCGGTCTAGGCCCTAACCGGCCGCCGCCCGCTGCAGCGCGCCGAGATCGAGCTTCTTCATCGTCATCACCTGCGCCATCACGCGCTCGGCGCGCGCCGGATCGCCCGTCATCAGTTCGGACATCTGCATGGGCACGACCTGCCACGACACGCCGAAGCGGTCGCGCAACCAGCCGCACTGCTGCGCGCGCTCGTCGCCGCCTTCGGACAGCCGCGCCCAGTAGCGGTCGATCTCGTCCTGGTCGCGGCAGTTGACGACGAACGACACGGCCGGCGTCATCTGGAACACGGGGCCGCCGTTCAGCACGACGAACGCCTGCCCGTCGAGCTCGAACGCGACCGTCATCACCGTGCCCTCGGCCTGTCCGGACGCGTGCGCGCCGGCCTTGCCGTAGCGCGCGACGTGCACGATGCGCGCGTTGTCGAACACCGACACGTAGAAACCGGCGGCCGCCTCGGCGTCGCGGTCGAACCACAGGAACGGCGTGATGCGTTGTATGCGCGGGCTCATGGCGCTGTCTCCTCGATGTCGTACCGGCACCGGTGCCGGTTTTACATCGTAGGCGCTGCGCGCGCGCACGGCGGCGATCCGATCCGTAGTTCGCGCGCGGCCTCCCGACAAAAAAAAGGGGGGCGATCGCTCGCCCCCTCTTTGCTGCCTGCGGCCGTACCGCGTCAGAACGCGACGAAAGGCGCCGCGCCGCCGCTCGAGCGCTTGTCCATCCCGAAGTAGATCGTCTTGCCGTAGAAATGCGGCATGCCGATGTCGAGCCATCCGGGCGAACCGAACGGGCCCGCGATGTCGTTGAACGCGAACGTCGACGCGTTCGAGAACAGCGTATCCGCGTTCGCGACGGGCATCGACACGGTGCCGCTCGCGCTGTTCTGGCCGGTCAGCGTCGCCGTATAGGTGGTCGTCGAGGACGGGCAGTAGAACTGCGTGTTCCTCGAACAGACCGTCTGCGACGAATCGTTGAAGAAATACGCGTTCGAACCGGTATCGAAGAAAGCCGTCACCGTGCTGCCGAGGAACGACGCGCTGACGTCGCCTGTCGTGGTCGACGTCATGACGGTCGACGCACCGAGCCCGTTGTTGCCCTGCGTGCCGATCCCGAAGATCAGCAGGCCCTTCGCGCTGGCCTGTCCGCTGCTCGAGATGGTCGGCATCTGCACGATCACACCGTTGTTGTCGGTCGCGAAATGATGAACCGGGTTGGCCACCTGCTGCGCGACCGGCACGAGCGCGACCGCGCAACTCGCATTGCCGTTCGGGCACGCGTAGTAGTTGTTGTTCGACGATGTCGACGTCGCGCAGGTCGTACCGCAGTCGACCGGCGCCGGCCCGATGCCGAGGATCCCGTTCGCGCCGAGCGCGCTCGCCGAGTTGGCCGACGCGCCGCCGTTCGTGCACGAGCTCGGCACGCTCGTCGTGCCGAGGTCGCCGATGATCTGCACGGGCAGCGAGTTCGCCTGTTCGGTACCGATCGACAGGTCGACCGTGCGCACCGAGCCCCACGTGTAGCTCGACACGAACTTGCCGCACTCGGCGACCGGCGCGCCGCCGCTCGTCACCTGCGGCAGGCTGCCGAGCACGCCCGACACCGCGCTGCCGACGAGCCGCAGCCCGTAGGACGCGGTATCGACGAGCACGTTGTTGACCACCTGGCAGTTCGACGTGCCCGGCACGCAGACCTTCACGTTGACGGTCGGGATGTTGATCACGTTCGCGACGCCGGTGCCGACGGTGATGACGGCCGTGTTCGCGGTATTACCGTCCGACACGCTAGAACCGCTGCCGTTGCCGTTACTGCCGCCGTTGTTGCCGGAGCTGCCGCCGTCATCGCCGCCGCCGCATGCCGTCACGAGCACGGCCGTCGCGGCCGCGAGGCCCAGCACGCCGAGCCAGCGCTTGAATGTACGAGAAATTCTCAAGATCGCTCTCCCGCTGTCACTGGATGTCGTTGCCGGCGAGGCCGGCAGGCAGTGCCGCCGGCAGCCACGCCTGGCCCGAGAAGGCGCCCATGTGGCCGCCCGTCCGGATCACGAGGCCGCTGGTGTCGACGGACACGGGCGCGCGCCAGCCGCGCGCCGCATGCGCCGCCTGAACGCCGGCGGTGTACTGCGGGAAATAGCTGCCGAGCAGCGACGCGAGATCCGGCATCGTCGGCCCGCGCCATGCGAGGCCGAACACGCTGCCGGCGGCCGACGTGTATTCGTGGATGACGGTGCCCGATCCGAGCGTGATCTCGCGGACGGTATAGGCGGCCGTGCTCGTCTGCACGCCGTCGGCCGAACGCATCGCGCGCTGCATCGCGCGCACGGTTGCAGCCCGATCGTCCGCCGGCGGCGACATCGGCGCGCCGCCCAGTTCCGCGTGTGCGTGGACGGTCCACAGCACACCCATTGCAGCCGTCGCGTGTGCGACGGCCCAGCCCAAGCGTTTCAGCTTCACGTTCCCCCCCAAGGGACTGGCTTCGTTGCCGGCGGCACAGCCATCGTGCCCGCGCCACCGGTCAACATATGAATTCGTACGAATGACGCTCCATTACTGCTGACGCGTAGTATGCCTGCTGAGTGTGTCTAAGTGTCAATTCGACGCAGCCCGAACAGCGCGCGCGTGCGCGGCGAGCGTGGGAAAACGTGGCGGGAACGGCGTGACGCGCGCATCGGGCGGCCCCGCGAAACGGGTCGCACCGATGCACTGCAGCAAGATCAGAAGCCCAGGCTCGCGAGCAGGTCGTCGACCTGCCCCTGGTCCTGGACCACGTCGGATTTGCCTTCCGGCGCGATCTGCGGGCCGTTCAGCAGCGACTCGGGGCTGCCGGTCGCGCTCATTTGCTCGGCCGCCAGCGCGGCCGCGGTGGCCGCGAACTGCTCGCGCCGCTCGGGCGCGATGTTCTCGACGAGCACGGTAAGGAGCTGCTGCTCGATCAGGTAGACCATGTCCATGATCTTCTTGATCACCTGCCCGGTCAGGTCCTGGAAATCCTGAGCGAGCATGATCTCGAGCAGCTGCGCGCTGGTCGCCGACGTCGACTCGGGCAGCGTGCGCAGGAACGTGCGCGTGTCGTCCATCAGCTCGCGCACTTCCGCGTGCTCGATCGGCGCTGCATACCACTGCGCCCAGCGCATGTCGAGCGCCTCGGCCTCGTTCTGGATGCGCTCCTGCATGGGCTTCGCGACCTCGATCGCATTCAGCACGCGCACGGCGGCCTGCTCGGTCATCGTCGCGACGTAGCGCAGCCGGTCGCGCGCATCGGGCACGGCTTCCGCCGCGCGCTCGACATGCTTGTCGAGCCCGAGCTCGCGCATCGAATCTCGCAGCGCCCGCGTGACCTGGCCGATGCGCGCGAGAATGCGGTCGCTCGCGAAATCGGCGCCTTCGGGGTGGCTGTCGGCGCTGAACCCCGCGCCGGCGAGCGCCGCATGGATCGGCTCGTTCACGTCAGCTCCCGGTCTTCGCCATCTTGTCGATGATCTTGTTCAGCTTCTCGTCGAGCGTCGCGGCCGTGAACGGTTTCACGACGTAGCCGCTCGCGCCCGCCTGCGCGGCCGCGATGATGTTCTCCTTCTTCGACTCGGCCGTGACCATCAGCACCGGCAAGTGCGTGAGCGTCGCGTCCGCGCGGATTTCCTTCAGCATCGCGAGGCCGTCGAGGTTCGGCATGTTCCAGTCCGAGATCACGAATTCGAAGCCGCCGCCGCGCAGCCGCGCGAGACCGGCCGCACCGTCCTCCGCTTCGTCGACGTTCGTGTAGCCCAGTTCCTTGAGCAGGTTGCGGACGATCCGGCGCATCGTCGGGAAATCGTCCACCACCAGGATTTTCATGCTCTTGTCCATCGTCGTTCCTTTCCAGATTCGTTTCCGTCGGGACGCGTATCGTGGCACGCGTCCGGTGACATTCCATTCACACGCGCTGCACGCGGTCGCCCATCGTCGCCAGTCGCGCCATCACGCGGCGGCTCATGTCGGCGAGCGGCACAACCTCGTCCGCACCGCCGAGCGCGATCGCCTCGCGCGGCATCCCGAACACGATACAGCTCGCTTCATCCTGCGCGAACGTGTAAGCGCCCGCGCGTTTCATTTCCAGCAGGCCGGCCGCGCCGTCGCGGCCCATCCCGGTGAGGATCACGCCGATCGCGTTCTTGCCCGCGTGCGTCGCCGCAGAGCGGAACAGCACGTCGACCGACGGGCGGTGACGGTTCACCGGCGGCTCGTCCGACAGCTGCGCGATGTAGTTCGCGCCGCTTCTCGCGAGCAGCAGGTGCGCATGGCCCGGCGCGATGTACGCGTGACCCGGCAGCACGCGCTCGCCGTGCTCGGCTTCCTTCACCGCGATCCGGCACAGGCCGTTCAGCCGCTGCGCGAACGATTTCGTGAAGCCGGGCGGCATGTGCTGCGCGATCAGCACGGCCGGCGCATCCGGCGGCAGCGGCGTCAGCACCTCGCGGATCGCCTCGGTGCCGCCCGTCGACGCGCCGATGATGATCAGCTTCTCGGTACTGACGAGCGGGTTGTTGATCATCGGCGCGGCCGGCTGGCTGTCCGCCGTGCGCGCGGCGGCCTGCGGCTGCGGCGCCTGGCGCACGCGTGCGCGCGACGCCGCGCGGATCTTGTCGGCGAGCTTTTCCGCGTAGTCGAGCATCCCGTCGCGAATCCCGACGCGCGGCTTCGTGACGAAATCCACCGCGCCGAGTTCGAGCGCGCGCAGCGTGATCTCCGAGCCGCGCTCGGTCAGCGACGACACCATCACGACCGGCATCGGCCGCAGGCGCATCAGCTTCTCGAGGAAGTCGAGCCCGTCCATGCGCGGCATTTCGACGTCGAGCGTGAGCACGTCGGGGTTGTGCTGCTTGATGAGATCGCGCGCGACGAGCGGATCGGGCGCGGTCGCGCACACCTCCATGTCGGGCTGGCTGTTGATGATCTCCGTCATCAGGCTGCGGATCAGCGCCGAATCGTCGACGCACAATACTTTGATCTTCTGCACTGCGGTCATGCCTCCTGCTTTTTCGATAGGTTCCCCGCGTACGCGCTTCCGGCGCCCGGGCTCCCGGCATACGGGTTCGCCGCCCGCACGCCGGCGGCACTCCCCGCGCCGGTACCGCCCGGGCTCGCGCCGCGCGCGCCGAACAGCTCGATGCGCGGGCGCGCCGGCTGCGGCGCGGCCGGCCGCTTCGCCGCGAACAGCTCGACGTGCGCGCGCGACCGTGCGGCGCGCTCGGCCTCGCGCGCGAGCGCGGCTTCGCGCTCGGTGACGCCCGGCACCTGCAGCCGCAGCTTCTTCACCATCGCGCGCCCCGTGTGCGGCATGAACGCGACCTTGCGCGGGTGCACGCCCTGCAGGTCTTCCGCCGTGATGCGGATGCGTTCGAGCGCGAGGTAGCGGCGCACGAAATCCGCGTTGCGATCGCCGATGTTGATGGTCGTCATCCCGGCCAGCACGGCCGCGCCGCCGAACACCTTCGCCTCGATGCGCTCGCGGCGCCCGCCGGCCTTGATCAGCTCGTTGATCAGCACTTCCATCGCGTACGCGCCGTAGCGCATCGATTCCGACGCGGCCGCGCCCGGATCGGTGCCGTCGTCGGGCAACATGAAGTGGTTCATCCCGCCGATGCCCGCGTACGGGTCGTGCAGGCACGCGGCGACGCACGAGCCGAGCACGGTCATCAGCACCATGTCCTCGGACGTCGTGTAGAACTCGTTCGGCAACAGCTTCACGCCGGGACGGCCGAAGTGGTTGTCGAAATAGCGATTGGTCGCGATCGGCAGCGCGCTCATCCGCGATCTCCATAGGCGGGCGCGGCGTCCGCGGCCCGCGCGGGCACGCGCGACGGCATGGCGGGCGCCTGCGCGCCACGCGGCCGCGCACCCTGCGCGGCGTCGCGAGTCAGTTCGTACACCGTCTGCCCGCGCAGGCGGAACGCCTGCGTGACGTACGTGAAGTTTTCCGAATGGCCGGCGAACAGCAGCCCGCCCGGCTTCACGAGCGGCTCGAAACGCGACAGCACCTGCCCCTGCGTCGGCTTGTCGAAATAGATCATCACGTTGCGGCAGAAGATCGCGTCGAACGGCTTCGCGATCCCGTAGTCCGCATCGGTCAGGTTCAGCTGCTCGAAGCGGATCATCGCGCGCAGCTCGGGGCGCACCTTCACGCGGCCGGCCTGCGCGCCCGTGCCCTTCAGGAAAAAGCGCTTCAGCCGCTCGGGCGACAGGTGCTTGACCTGGTCGTACGTATAGATGCCGGCTTCCGCCTTCGCGAGCACCTGCGTGTCGAGATCGGTCGCGAGGATCGACGCGCCGCGCGCCGCCGATTCGCCGAGCGCCTCGATCAGCGTGATCGCGATCGAGTACGGCTCCTCGCCGGTCGACGCCGCCGAGCACCATACCGACACGGGCGCCGGCCGCCCCTTCACGAACGCCGACAGGATCGGGAAGTGATGCGACTCGCGGAAAAACGCGGTCAGGTTGGTCGTCAGCGCGTTGGTGAACGCTTCCCACTCGAGCGGATCGTCTTCCTGCTCGAGCAGGTCGAGGTAGTCGCGGAACGTGTCGAGGCCGCGCGCGCGCAGCCGCCGCGCGAGACGGCTGTACGCCATGTCGCGCTTGTGCTCGGACAGCGAGATCCCCGCGCGTTGGTGGATCAGCGCGCGGATGCGGGCGAAATCCGCGCCGGTGAACGCGAAGTCGCGCCCCGGCTCGCCCGCGCGAGGCGAGGCATCCGGTGCATCGGGTCGAAACGGCGCGCGCGCGTTCGGCATGGCTTAGAAGGTCTCCCAGTCGTCGTCGGACGTGCCGGCCGCGGCCAGCGCCGGCTTCTCGCCGTTCAGCGCGGGGCGCACGAGCGCGGGCTTCGCGGCCGGCTTGTCCGCCGGGGCGGCCGCCGACTTCGCGAGACGCGGCCCGTAACCGCCTGCAGCGGCGCCGCGGGACGTAGGTGCTTCCTTCTGCGTACGCACATCGGGGTCCGCCGCGCGCTTCGGTTGGCTTGCGCCCGCCGCCGCCGACGTGGCCGCATGCGACGCGGCGCGCCGTGCCGGTTGTGCCGCAGCCTGCGGCGCCGGCAGCGCGGCGACCGGCGCGGCGTCGCGACGCGGCTCCGACGGCAGTGCCGGCACGGCCGCCGATCCATGCGCGACCGGCCGCGCGACGCCGCGCGCCGGCGCGAACACGATGCCGCCCGTCACGCGCCAGCCCGACACGATCGCCTTCATCTGGCGCGTCTGCTCCTCGAGCGACGCGGCCGCGGCCGCTGCCTGCTCGACGAGCGCCGCGTTCTGCTGCGTGACCGAATCCATCTGGCTGACCGCACGGTTGACCTGCTCGATGCCGGTCGACTGCTCTTCCGACGCGGCGCTGATCTCGCCCATGATGTCGGTCACGCGGCGCACGGCCTGCACGATCTCGTCCATCGTCGAGCCCGCGCGCGCGACGAGCGCCGACCCGCTGTCGACCTTCTCGGCCGAATCGCCGATCAGCTGCTTGATTTCCTTCGCGGCGCTCGCGCTGCGCTGCGCGAGCGAACGCACCTCGCCCGCGACCACCGCGAAGCCGCGGCCCTGCTCGCCCGCACGCGCGGCTTCGACCGCCGCGTTCAGCGCGAGGATGTTGGTCTGGAACGCGATGCCTTCGATCGTGCCGATGATGTCGACGACCTTGCCCGAGCTCGCCGCGATGTCCTGCATCGTCGATACGACCTGGCCGACCACCTCGCCGCCCTGCGTCGCGATGTCCGATGCGTTCACCGCGAGCTGGCTCGCCTGCCGCGCGTTCTCCGCGTTCTGCCGCACGGTGCCCGTCAGCTGCTCCATGCTCGATGCGGTTTCCTGCAGCGACGCGGCCTGCTCCTCGGTGCGCTGCGACAGGTCGATGTTGCCGGTCGCGATCTCGCGCGCGCCGACGTCGATCGATTCGGTGCCGCGATGCACGGACTGCACCATCGTCGTGACGGCGTCCTGCATCCGCTTGATGCCGCCGAACAGGCGCCCCATCTCGTTCGTGCTGGACACGTTCACCGGCTGCGTGAGGTCGCCGCCGGCGATCCGCTCGAAGTGCGCGATCGCGTCCTCGAGCGGCTTCACGATCAGCCCGCGCATCGCGAAGCGGATCGCGATCACGACGACGAACGCGACCGCGATGCCGGCCGCGATCAGCGCGACCATCAGCGAGATCTGCGACTGCGTCGCGGCCTGGCGCTCTTCCGCGTGCTTCTGCAGCGATACGATCACGGCTGCCGCCGTCTGGTCGAACGCGACGAACATCGGGCTGATCTTCGTGTCGGCAATCGCGTGGTACGCCGCCATGTCGCCCGCGCGCGCCGCGGCAAATTCGGGCTCGACGCCTTCCTTCACGATCGTCGTGTAGCGTGCGGTGAGCTCGTCGACGAGCGTCTGCTCGACGCCGAGCTTCGGCAACGACTGGAACGCCTGCCAGTTCTGGTTCGACTTCGCAAACAGCTCCTGCGCGCGGTCGAGCACCTTCGTCGCGTCGGCCGCATTGCCGGCTTCGGTCAGCGTACGGAAACGATCGAGCGCGACACGCGCACGCAGCAGGTGCGCGGCCGTGTCGTCGAGCGTGTGGATCGCCGGCAGGTCGACGTGCGCGATCTCGTCGAGCGAGCGGCTCGCGTGATCGAGCGCGTAGAGGCCGAGCCCGCCGACCGCGGCGGCCAGGCACACGAGGATGAGTCCGACCGCCGTGAGCGTCGTGCGGATCGACCAGTTATGCAACATTGCAGATTCTCCCGAAATTCCTGCGCGCGCGGCGCGCTTACCCGCCGAGTGTCTCGATCAGCGCCATTTCACGGCTCGACATCAGCTTCTCGATATCCATCAGGATCAGCATCCGGCCGTCGACCGTGCCGAGGCCCGTCAGGTACTCGGTCGTCAGCGTCGCGCCGAATTCCGGCGCCGGCATGATCTGGTCGGTTTGCAGCGTCAGCACGTCCGACACGCCGTCGACCACCATCCCGACCACGCGATGCGCGACGTTCAGGATGATCACGACGGTCTGATGGTCGTACTCGACGCGGCCGAGATGGAACTTGATCCGCATGTCGACGATCGGCACGATGATCCCGCGCAGGTTGATCACGCCCTTGATGAAGTCCGGCGCGTTCGCGATGCGCGTGACGCTGTCGTAGCCGCGGATTTCCTGCACCTTCAGGATGTCGATCCCGTATTCCTCGTCGCCGAGCGTGAACACGAGGAATTCCTGGCCCGTCGCGTCGCCTTGCGCCGCGTCGCGGCGGCTCGTCGCCGCGTTCGCCGCGGCCGGATTGATCATTTGGACTTCAGCAGACACGTTTGCCCCCAATCGGTTGAATGGCGAGAGTCAGAACATCGCGAGCTCGGCGCCGGCTCGGGCGCCGTGCGTCGCACGGGTTTCTCGGTTCAGCGCCGCGACGTCGACGATCAGCGCGACGCTGCCGTCGCCGAGGATGGTCGCCGCCGAGATGCCGTGCACCTTGCGATAATTGGTTTCGAGGTTCTTCACGACCACCTGCTGCTGGCCGACCAGCTCGTCGATCAGCATCGCGAAGCGGCGCCCCTCGGTTTGCATGATCGTGACGATCCCCTGCGTCGGGTCGGTGCGGGCGTCCTCGACCGAGAACACCTCGTGCAGCGCGACCAGCGGCAGGTATTCGCCGCGCACGCGCACCACGCGCTCGCCGTTGCCGACCGTGTAGATGTCGTCGATCGACGGCTGCAGCGACTCCATCACGAAGTTCAGCGGCAGGATGAAGATCTCGCTGCCGACCTTCACCGACATCCCGTCGAGGATCGCGAGCGTCAGCGGCAGCACGATCCGCGTGGTCGTGCCGCGGCCGGCCTGCGACGAGATCTCGACGTGGCCGCCCATCGACTGGATGTTGCGCTTCACGACGTCCATCCCGACACCGCGGCCCGACACGTCGGTCACCGTCTCGGCGGTCGAGAAGCCCGGCGCGAAGATCAGGTTCCACACCTCTTCGTCGCTGATGTTGTCGGACACCTGCATGCCCTGCTTCGCGGCCTTCGCGAGGATCCGCTCGCGGTTCAGGCCCGCGCCGTCGTCGCTGACCTCGATCACGATGTTGCCGCCGTGATGCGCGGCCGACAGCACGAGCTGGCCGACCGCGTCCTTGCCGGCGGCGACGCGCTTGTCGACCGTCTCGATCCCGTGGTCGAGGCTGTTGCGCACGAGGTGCGTGAGCGGATCGATGATCCGTTCGATCAGGCTCTTGTCGAGTTCGGTCGCCTGGCCGAACGTGACGAGCTCGACCTGCTTGCCGAGCTTGCCTGCGAGGTCGCGCACGAGCCGCGGGAAGCGGCTGAACACGTAGTCCATCGGCATCATGCGGATCGACATCACGGCTTCCTGCAGGTCGCGCGCGTTGCGCTCGAGCTGCGCCATCCCGTTGAACAGGCGGTCGTGCAGCGCCGGATCGAACGCGCTCGCGGTCTCCGCGAGCATCGCCTGCGTGATCACGAGCTCGCCGACGAGGTTGATCAGCTGGTCGACCTTCTCGACGCCGACGCGGATCGAGCTGCCTTCGGCGCCCGATGCGGCCGCGGCGGCCGGGCGCGCACGCTTGTCGTCGTGATGCGCGGCGGCCTGCGCCGCGTGTTCGGCCTGCGGCCGTTGGGGTTGCTGCGGCGGTTGCGTTGCTGCGGCCGCGGCCGGCTCGACGGTTGCGGGAGCCGGTGCCGGTGCGGCCTGTTGCGGCGCGGCGGCCTGCGGCGCGAATACCTCGACCCGCGCGGCGGGTTGCGCGGCGGCGGCCGGTTCGGCGGCCGGAGCAGCGGCGTCCTGCGCGGCAGCCGGTGCCGCCGGCGCGGCCGGCGCCGTGCCGTGCGCGATGCGGATCTGGCTTTCGTCGATCACGAAGCAGCACACGGCGACGATGTCGTCGGACGGCACGTCCGATTCGAGCCACAGCGTCAGGTCGTCGCCCGCTTCCTCGCGGCCGACGATCCGGCCGAGGTTGCCGAGTTCTTCGCTGAGCAGTTCCCGGTCCTTCGCGTCGACGCCCGCCAGCGTGATCTTCAGGTGCGGGCCGTCTTCGCCCGCGTCGGCCGCCGGATGCGCGGCCGCGACGGCCTGCTCGACCACATGATCGGGCGCGCGATCGCCGCCGGCGGCGGGCTCCGCGGCCGGTGCGGCCGGTTCGGCAGCAGCGGCGACCGGCGCGGCAGGCGCGGCCGCAGCGGCCGCCGGCGCACCCGCGCCGCTCTCGGCCTTCAACCGTTCGAGCTTTGCGCAGATCGTCGCGGCGGCTGCCGCGTCCGGTTCGGCGCTTGCGCGGTAGTCGACGAGCTGGTCGGACAACACGTCCTTGGTCTCGAGGAACGCGTCGATCATCTCCTTGGTCAGCGTCAACTCATGGTTGCGCGCGCGGTCGAGCAGCGATTCGAGGATGTGCGTCGTATCGGTCAGCGCGGAAAAGCCGAACGTCGCCGCGCCGCCCTTGATCGAATGCGCGGCGCGGAAGATCGCGGCCAGGTCTTCGGGGTCGGGCGAGTCGACGTCGAGGTTCAGCAGAAGCTGCTCCATCTGCGCGAGCAGCTCGTCCGCTTCGTCGAAAAAGGTCTGGTAGAACTGCGTGATATCGAGAGTCATGCCCGGTCACCGGTTGGATTCGTCGCGTTCATTTCAGGAGGCAGCCGGCTCGGACAGCGTCGCGACCAGGTCGACCAGCACGACCGGATCGATCGGCTTCTCGATCCAGCCGGTCGCGCCCGCGTCGCGCGCGGCGTCCTTGAAGGCATCGCTGCCTTCGGTCGTCAGCACGAGGATCGGCGTGTCCGCATACGCGGTCAGCTTGCGCAGCGCGGCGATCACCTCGAGCCCGCTCTTGCGCGGCATGTTCTGGTCGGTCAGCACCAGGTCGTACGGCGCGGTCGCGGCCATGTCGAAGCCGGCTTCGCCGTCCGGCGCCACCGTCACGTCGTAGCCGGCCTGCGCAAGCGTTGCCTGCAGCAGCGCACGCATGGTCGCGGAGTCGTCGATGGCGAGAATGGTTCGGATCATGTCTGTCTCGGAATCTCGGGAACGTCAGGGTTTCGGCGCCGCGGCGGCGGCACTCGCGACCGCCGGACGCACGGCCGGCGCCGGGCCGGCGAGCTGCTGCGCGAGCAGCTTCGAGCCCGCCGCGTCGGCCGACAGCGTCGTGGTCGTCGCGTCGTCGCGCATCAGCGCTTCTTCGGATTTGCGGTTCAGCACGATCACGCTGATCCGGCGGTTCTCCGGATCGAGCGGGTCGGCCTTGTTCAGGTTCTGCGTCGACGCGAGGCCGAGCACGCGCAGCACTTTCGCCTCGTCCATGCCGCCGGAAATCAACTCGCGGCGCGACGCGTTCGCACGGTCGGCCGACAGCTCCCAGTTGCTGTAGCCGCCCTCGCCGCCCGCGTACGGCACGGCGTCGGTGTGGCCCTGGACGATGATCCGGTTCGGTACGTCGTTCAGCGTCTTGCCGATTTCGCGCAGGATGTCGCGCATGTACGGCTCGACGTGATCGCTCGACATCGCGAACATCGGCCGCTTCTGCGTATCGACGATCTCGATGCGCAGCCCCATCAGCGTCGAATCGATGCGGATCTGCTGCTTGAACTGGCGCAGCGTCGGGTTGGCCTCGATCGCGGCCATCAGCTTGATCTGCAGGTCGTGCAGGCGCGCCTGCTCGAGCCGCTCGATCGCGCCCTGCGCCTGCGCTTGCGCATGCTCGTCGACCGGCTTCGCGACGCGCTCGGCGAGCGACGTCGTGCCGTCGGTGCGGCGCAGCGTGCCGGCGTCGGTGCTCGACAGGTCGCGGCCGCCGCCGTTGATGATGCTGGAGTCCTGCGAGTTGCGGTCGCCGCTGCCGAACAGCGCGGCCTTCAGCGGCGTGTTGAAGTATTCGGCGATCCCCTTCAGCTGCACCGGCGTGACCGAGCTCAGCAGCCACATCAGCAGGA
Organism: Burkholderia sp. MS455; assembly: GCF_016899445.1. Lineage (NCBI taxonomy): Bacteria > Pseudomonadati > Pseudomonadota > Betaproteobacteria > Burkholderiales > Burkholderiaceae > Burkholderia > Burkholderia sp. MS455. Next base: position 219,100 of record NZ_CP041779.1, on the reverse strand, counting down.
AGAACGCCATCATCGCGGTCATGAAGTCCGCGTATGCAAGCTTCCATGCGCCGCCGTGATGGCCCTTCTTCGCCGGGGCCACCCGCTTGACGACGATCGCGCGATCCTTGCTCTTGCTCATTGGTCGCTCCGCGTCACTTCGCCTTCACGCGGCGCACGTGCTCTTCGAGCTCGGAAAACGACGGCCGCTCGGTCGAGAACAGCACCTTGCGGCCGAACTCGACCGCGATCGCCGGCGCATAGCCGTTCAGCGTCGCGAGGATCGTCACCTTGATGCACTGGAACATCTTGGTCGACTCGGCGACGCGCTGCTCCGCGAGGCTCGCGAGCGGCCCGATCAGCCCGTACGACAGCAGGATCCCGAGGAACGTGCCGACCAGCGCCTGCGCGATCATCGCGCCGAGCACCGCGGGCGGCTTGTCCGCGGACGCCATCGTGTGCACGACGCCCATCACGGCCGCGACGATGCCGAACGCCGGCATCGCGTCGCCGACGCGCATCAGCGCGTGCGCGGGGCCTTCGCCTTCCGAGTGGTGCGTCTCGATCTCCTCGTCCATCAGGCTCTCGATCTCGAACGCGTTCATGTTGCCGCCCACCATCAGGCGCAGGTAGTCGGTCAGGAATTCGACGATGTGGTGATCGGCGAGGATCTTCGGGTATTGCGTGAAGATCGGGCTCTTTTCCGGATCGTCGATGTCGGCCTCGAGCGTCAGCGTGCCTTCCTTGCGCGCCTTCGCGAGCAGCACGTACAGGAGCGCCATCAGCTCCATATAGACGTCCTTCGTGTATTTCGAGCCCTTGAAGAGCGTCGGCAGCACGCGCAGCGTGGCCTTGATGGTCTTGCCACCGTTGCCGAGGATGAATGCGCCGACGCCGGCGCCCACGATCATCAGGATCTCGATGGGCTGGATCAAGGCGCCCAGATGCCCGCCTGCCAGCGCATAACCGCCGAAGACCGACAACAGCGTCACGAGTGTTCCCACGATAATCAGCACTGCCTGTCCCTCATGAAAGACCGGCGGGAAGATCGCCGTTAAACAGGTTTACGGCAGTCGGCAGGAAAACTTTCGCGGCCGCCCGGCGGCGGCCCGACGGTGTTTACCAGCAGTCGGCAGACGGTTCGCGCGGCCCGCGGCAGCCGCTCGCGCCCCGCCCGGCGGCGCTCAGGCCGCGGCGGCGGCCAGTTCGGCGCGCGCCGCGGCGGCCTTGCGGGTCTTGCCCGCGCGCGACGGCGGCTGGCACAGGCCGCAGACGAAACCTTGATGCGGATCATGCGCATGCGCGACGAAGTGGCCGCCGCAGCGCGTGCACGGGGTCATCTGCAGCATCCCCGAATCGAAGAAGCGCACGAGCGTCCACGCGCGTGTGAGGCTCAGCGCGGCCTCGTCGCCGGACAGGTTCACGTGCTCCTGATAGAGCCGGTACGCTTTCACGATCGACTGGATCGGCTCGCAGCGGCCGTGGTCCTGCATGAACCGGTAGATGTTGTAGAACAGCGACGAGTGGATGTTCGGCTGCCACGTCATGAACCAGTCGGTCGAGAACGGCAGCATCCCCTTCGGCGGCGACACGCCCTTCAGTTCCTTGTACAGCTTGATCAGACGGTCCCGCGACAGGCTCGTCTCCGCCTCCAGCAACTGCAGCCTGGCGCCCAGTTCGATCAGTTCGATGGCGAGGGTGATTTCCTTCACCTCGATCACGACGCTTTTGCTTGCCATGGTGATAACCGTCCGCTTGACGTGGTTCGGATGGATGGCCAATACGCTGCCGGCCGGCGCGGCACGCCGGGACAAACGCAAGGCGGGATGGATCAGCGGACGCCTTCGACCTGCTGCCCGGCCATCAGGATGGCCGAGTGGGCATGCGCGACGACATCGCTACGGCCCTTGTCGGCGAGCGACGACAGCAATGCGTGATCGTCGAAGCGGAAGCGGCACAGCATCTGGTTCGACGCGGCGAGCTTCACGGTCTGTGCGAGCGTGAGGTTCGCGAGCACGTCGGCCAGTTCCTGGGAAATTCCCATGCGGAACATGCCCATCGCCTTGTCTTCCCGCAACAGGCGTTGCGCGAGGAGGAGGTACGACAGGTTGACCTCTTTGATCTCACTGAGCATTTCGCTGGTAGCGCTCATGATTCCCCCGTTAAAGAGCTTTGCTTTGGCCATTCGTGTTATGACAACGTTTGCTCGATCAGGGCGCACCAGGCGCTCAGTCGGCTCGTTTATATTCTTACAGGGCGAATTTTGGCCAAACGGCATTTATGTCGGTATCAGCGAAGTGGCGTATGCCGCGCAGGATTTGTCTGTAAACCGTGTAGGAATTTTTCCGACAAGGCGATTTGAAAGGGGGCAATCGGGAAAGCGGGTGACGGCGCGAATTCGGCCGAGATGGGTCCGATGGCCGCCGCGCAATGGCGGCAGGCTTGCCGGCAAGGCCGCCGACAATCGGATCGGTAAAAATTATAGTGGTTTTTCACGATGGCGCAACAATAGTTGATTCTGTCTCGATTTCTGTTTTCCCGCCCTTTTTCTCGGGGTTTTCGCGTATTTCATCGTGTAACAAGCCTTAAGTGTTTGAAAAAACACTCGAACCCCTCAGGCCGATATCGATAATGGACTCCAATGGGCGGCGGCGCGAGCCGTGCCGGCCCGCCCCGCAGCTTGCCGTCCGGCGCCCCGCGCACCCCGCCCAGGGCCCGGCCACGTACCGCCAACAGCGTGCGTCGGCGAGTTCCGCAACCTTGTAGGGGATCCGCATCGGCGCCGCAGCGCCCACACGGATCGACATCGGAGAACATCCATGCGAATTGCCCAGATCGCGCCCCTTTACGAAGCCGTCCCGCCGAAACTCTACGGCGGCACCGAGCGTGTCGTGTCCTACCTCACCGAGGCGCTCGTCGAACTCGGGCACGACGTGACGCTGTTCGCCAGCGGCGACTCCGTCACGTCGGCCCGCCTCGAGGCGGCCTGGCCGCGCGCACTGCGGCTCGACCCGTCGATCCGCGATTCGATGGCGCCCCACATGCGGCTCCTCGAGCAGGTCGCCCGCGTCGCACATGAATTCGACGTGCTGCACTTTCACCTCGACTACCTGCCGTTCCCGCTGATGTCGCGTCTCGACACGCCGTACGTGACGACGCTGCACGGCCGCCTCGATCTGCCGGAGCTGCAGCCCGTGTTCGACTCGTTCCCGGACGCGCCGGTCGTGTCGATCTCGAACAACCAGCGCAAGCCGCTGCCGCAGGCCGCGTGGGCCGGCACCGTGTACCACGGGCTGCCCGACACGCTGCTCACGCCGCAGCCGGGCGTGAAGCCCGAATATCTCGCGTTCCTCGGCCGGATCTGTCCCGAAAAGCGCGTCGACACGGCGATCCGGATCGCCGCGCAAAGCGGGCTGCCGCTGAAGATCGCCGCGAAGGTCGACAAGGCCGACGCCGACTACTTCAAGGAAGTGATCGAGCCGCTGCTCGGCCAGGCACACGTCGAATTCATCGGCGAGATCAACGAAGCGCAGAAGCCCGCGTTCCTGTCCGGCGCGAAGGCGCTGCTGTTCCCGATCGACTGGCCGGAACCGTTCGGCCTGGTGATGATCGAGGCGATGGCGTGCGGCACGCCGGTCGTCGCATTCAATCGCGGCTCGGTGCCGGAAGTGATCGAGGACGGCGTGACCGGCTTCATCGTCGAGGACGTGCAGGGCGCGGTCGGCGCATTGCACCGGATCGACAGCCTGTCGCGCACCGCGATCCGCGAACGTTTCGACACACGTTTCAGCTCGAAGGCCATGGCGCAGCGTTATGTCGAGACTTACGAATCGCTTTGCACGGCTACCAGGCAACCGGCATTGCGCCGGGTCGCAGGCGCCTGACGCGGAAATCCGCGCGGAAATACTCCGTAAAATCCGCGCCGAAATCGGCGCGCAAAACCGCAAAGCAAAAGAGCCGCATCGACGATGCGGCTCTTTCTTTTTGGCTCTCAGTCATTCGATCAGGAATCGATCGCGGTTTTTCCCGACGATCCAATTCGGCGGCTTGCCGCGCCCGCTCCAGGTCGCACCCGACTTCGGATCACGGTATTTCGGGGGCAGCGGCGCCTTCTTCGGCGGGCGGCCGCGCCGCGCCCGCTCCGCGAAGCCCAGGTCCTGGGCCGTCAGGCCGTATTCGGCAATCATTCGCTGGACGTCGGCAATCACCGCCGCCACTTCCTGGCGGCGTACGTCGTCCGCCTGGGCCTGCAGATCGGCGATCTGCGCCTTGAGTTTCGCGTATTGAGACATTTTTTCGACTCCCTTTTCGATGATGCGGCCCCGGCGAATCCGACCGGGACACAAACATCCGTTACGCCATCCGCACTGCCGCCCTGCCCTTCGAAATAAATACTGTCATCTTTAACCAATTCGGCTATATCGAGAATGCGGGCTTATTCTAATAAAAGGCATTCGTCAGCCATTCAAATTTAACAATCGTTGACCCTCCCGGACCCGATTCATTTCCTATAATCCAGACCAATTCCGGGCGACGGAATAAATCCGTCGTGTCGTCCGGTTGTTTTCAACCCACTTGAACGAGGTCCTTACATGAAGCTTTCTCAGCGTCTCGCTGCAGAGGTATTCGGCACGTTCTGGCTGGTGCTCGGCGGGTGCGGAAGCGCCGTGCTGGCCGCCGCCTTTCCGGGCCTCGGCATCGGCTTTGCCGGTGTCGCACTTGCCTTTGGCCTGACCGTGCTGACGATGGCATTCGCAATCGGCCACATTTCGGGTTGCCACCTGAATCCGGCGGTGAGCGTCGGCCTGACGGTCGCCGGGCGTTTCCCGGCACGCGATCTCGCGCCGTACATCGTCGCGCAGGTTGTCGGCGCAACGCTCGGCGCGTTCGTGCTGTACCTGATCGCGACCGGCAAGCCGGGCTTCGACGTCGTCGGCAGCGGCTTTGCGACGAACGGCTTCGGCGAGCGCTCGCCCGGCCATTACTCGCTGGCGGCATCGTTCATCTGCGAAGTCGTGATGACGGGTTTCTTCCTGTTCGTGATCCTCGGCGCCACCGACAAGCGCGGCGTGCCGGCCGGCTTCGCGCCGATCGCGATCGGCCTGTGCCTGACGCTGATTCACCTGATCTCGATTCCGGTCACCAACACGTCGGTGAACCCGGCGCGCTCGACCGGCCCGGCGCTGTTCGTCGGCGGCGACGCGATCGGCCAGCTCTGGCTGTTCTGGGTGGCGCCGCTGATCGGCGCGGTACTCGCAGGGATCATCTACCCGCTGGTCGCAGGGCGCGACGACGCCGTCGACCTGCTGCCGGCATCGGCTCGCACAAGCGAATAAAACACTACGGGGTTACGCGAGCAGAGCAGCGAGCCTCACGCTGTCGAAGAACATCGAGGCAGGCAATTTCGACGGGCGCCCTTGGCGCCCGTTTTTCATTGCCGCTCGGGAAGCACGCTCGGGGCGTTCGCTCAGGAAGCGGCGACGTTGTCCTCGAGCGAGAACAGCGTGCGCAGGTGGCGGGCGACGCCCGCATCGAAGTTGTTGCCGATTCGCGGGATGTGCGGCAGCCGCGCGACCAGGTCGGGATTCGCATTGTTCATCATGAACGCGTGACCGGCGGTTTCGAGCAGGTCGATGTCGTTCATGTTGTCGCCGAACGCGATGCAGTGGCCGGTATCGACGCCGAGCCGCGCGAGCACCGTGCGCAGCGCGCGGCCCTTCGACACGTTCGCCGTCATCACTTCCAGACAGTCGGGCAGCGAGTACGTGACGTACAGCGCATCGCCGAACCGTACGCGCATCTGCTCGGCGACGATCGCCAGATCGGCCGGTTCGCCGATGTACAGCACCTTCGCGATGTCCGTGCCGTCGTGCGCGGGCATGTCGATCACGTCGTACCGGAAGCCCGAATCCTGGTGGAATTCGAGCAGGTGCGGCGCATCGCGGTCGATCAGCCAGCCCTGGTCGGTGAACAGGTTGACGATCACGCGGCCGTGCGTGCCGACGACGTCCGGCTGCACGAGACCGCGGACGATCGCGGGATCGATGTCCTGCGCGTGGATCGTCGTGTCGTCCGGCGCATGCACGCGCGCGCCGTTCGACGTGATCAGGTACGGCCGGATGCCGAGCACGTCGCGAATGCCCGCGACGTCCGCGTAATGGCGCCCCGTGGCGATCACGAACTGCAGGCCGTCGCGCTCGAGCCGGCGGACGGTATCGATCGTGTACGGATCGAGCTGGTGGTCGCTGTTCAGCAGGGTACCGTCGAGATCGGTGGCGATGACTTTGTACATGGGACGGAAGAATGGCGCTCAGGGCTCTGCGGAACGGCCATTCTAACGTCGCGCCCGGCTGCACGCCGGACGGTTCCAGGTCAGGCGCCGCCTTCGGCGCCGCTGCGGCGCGCCGTCAACCCGCCTTCAACCGCCTTCCGCAGCCCGCAGCGCCTGCAGCGCAAGCTGCAGCGCGCCATGCGCCGAATCGTCGAGCGGCGCGCGCAGCCGCGCGGCGTGGCGCGCCGGCACGGCCGGCGCGAGCGCGTCCGCGAGCCCGCCGCACAGCGCGACCGGCAGCGCCTGCTGCGGATCGAGCGCATCGATCATCTTGCCGATCTCTTCGCCGGCCTGCGCGATCAGCGCGCCCGCGACCGGGTGCGAGCGGTGCGCGAACACGATCGGCGCGAGCCGCGCATAGATCGTCTGGTTCGCATCGCACGACCACTGGACGAGCGCGTCGCGATCCTGCGCGCCCGTTTCCGCGAGCAGCGCGTCGGCGAACGCGTCGCGCGGCACGCGGCCGTCGAGCGCCTGTTGCGCATATGCGAGCGCACGCACGCCGAGCCACGCGCCGCTCGCCTCGTCGCCGGACGGAAAGCCGAAGCCGCCCGCGATCCGGCACGCGCCGCCCGCATCGAGCGCCGCCGCGATACTGCCGGTGCCCAGCGCGACGATGAGCCCCGGCGCGCCGCCGTGCGCGCCGACGACGGTCGTATACGCGTCGCTCTCGATTGCGAGCGCGCCGAGCGGCGCCTGCGCGCGGAACGCGGCGAGCCACGCCGCATTGTTGACGCCCGCGAGCCCGCAGCCGAGCGCGCACTGCGACCACTCGAACGCGAAACCGGCGCGCGTGAACGCATCCGCGCAGGCCGCGCCGATCGACGCCCACGCGCGCTCGATGCCGAGACCGAGCCCCGACGGGCCGCCGCGCCCCTGCGCGAGCTCGCGCCCGTGCCGGTCGGCCAGCACCGCGCGCGTGCCCGTGCCGCCGCCGTCGATGCCGATCGCAAAAAGTAATGCCGCCATGCTTCCATCCCGCTGATTCGAACAGGCGCCAAGCTTAACCGGATCGGCGCCGCACGCCCATCTGCCGTTCGGCCGGCTATCCCGCGAAAAGGGCTTCCGCTATGCTGGCGCGATCGAACCGACACTGAAAACGAGGCAGACGATGTCGCAGCGGTGCAACTGGGTGAAGACGGAAGCGGATGCTCACTATCACGATACCGAGTGGGGCGTGCCGTCGCACGACGATCGCCACCTGTTCGAAATGCTGATCCTGGAAGGCGCGCAGGCCGGGCTGTCGTGGTCGACGATCCTGAACAAGCGCGCGGGCTATCGCGAAGCGTTCGCCGATTTCGACGTCGACGCCGTCGCGCGCTTCACACCGAAGCACATCGAGAAACTGCTGGAGAACCCCGGCATCGTGCGCAACCGCGCGAAGGTGGAATCGGCGGTAACCAACGCGCGCGCCGTGCAGCGCATCCGTGACGAGCACGGGTCGCTCGCCGCGTTCCTGTGGTCGTTCGTCGGCAACACGCCGGTCCAGAACGCATGGGAGTCGTATCGCGACGCGCCTGCGTCGACCGAACAGTCCGACGCGCTCAGCAAGGCGCTGAAAGCATACGGCTGCAAGTTCGTCGGCTCGACGATCTGCTATGCGTTGATGCAGGCGACCGGCATGGTCAACGATCACGAGGCCGGCTGCCCGTGCCACGCTCAATGCGCGGCGCTCGGCGGCAAGCAGCCGGCACGCCGGCGCAAGGCGGGCTGACCAGCGCCAACCATCCACCTGAGCCTGCATCGGCTCCACCCCGTCCAGTCACCCCGCCAACGCGTGACCGCGCCGGCATGACCGACCGCCGTCCCTGCCATCCCTGCCACCACGGTACGAACTTTCCCGGCTTCCAAAAGCAAAACGGCGGAGCGGCCTCTTTCGAGGCACACTCCGCCGTTTCGCGGCGAACCGTAAGACGCTCTTAGTGGAGCTTCTTCGGCAGCATCTGGCTGCGCAGGCGCTTGTGCAGGCGCTTGACGGCTGCTGCCTTCTTGCGCTTGCGGACTGCGGTCGGCTTTTCGTAAGACTGGCGTTCGCGCAGTTCAGCGATCAGGCCATTTTTTTCGATAGCGCGACGAAAGCGGCGAATCGCCACTTCGAACGGCTCGTTTTCTTTCAGAAGAATCGTCGTCATGTCGTTCCTAAATTGCTTAAACGGTCAAAAACGTAGCGGCCAAGCGCCACGCACCGGCCATCCGAGCGTCCCCACAACAGGCGAAACGAGCGGAAATACGGCCTCGGAGGCCGGAAAAGAGAGGCGGAAAGCACCGCGAGTACGCTTCACAACCGCGTGCAGCGCCGCGTTTGACTGCCAGCAGACATGCCGAAACCGGCAAAGGCGTGACAGAAATCTCAATTCAGCCCGCCATCATATCAGGGAATCACAGACAAAACCATCCTTTTGTCGATTTCGTGCGCACAGCCTTGCAACTCCGTCGACAGTCCGGCCTCTGCCCCCGTTAACCGGGCATCTGGCCCGCCCCGTCCGAAATGACAAAGAACGATAAAAAATCGGGACGAATCTCAACACACCCCTCAAGTTTTGTTTTGGTACGCCGAAATCCTGCTCTGAGGCGGCCAGCAATGAACGAGTGCTTCCGCCGACGCCAAAACGGCTTTCCAGGGCTTTCGGCTTAAACAGGAGATTTTTCCATGCTCGGAATCAATAGCAACATCAACTCGCTGGTTGCTCAGCAGAACCTCAACGGCTCGCAAGGCGCACTGTCGCAAGCCATCACGCGTCTGTCGTCGGGCAAGCGCATCAACAGCGCAGCCGACGATGCAGCCGGCCTCGCGATTTCGACGCGGATGCAAACGCAGATCAACGGCCTGAACCAGGGCGTGTCGAACGCGAACGACGGCGTGTCGATGATCCAAACGGCATCGAGCGCACTGTCGTCGCTGACGAACAGCCTGCAACGTATCCGCCAGCTGGCCGTCCAGGCGTCGACGGGCACGATGTCCACGACCGACCAGGCAGCACTGCAACAGGAAGTCTCGCAGCAGGTTCAGGAAGTGAACCGTATCGCGTCGCAAACGACGTACAACGGCACGAACATCCTGAACGGCAACGCAGGCATCGTGTCGTTCCAGGTCGGCGCGAACGTCGGCCAGACGATTTCGCTGGACCTGAGCCAGAGCATGTCGGCCGCGCAGATCGGCGGCGGCGTCGTGCAGAGCGGCCAGACGGTCGGCACGGTCACGGGCCTGAGCCTCGACTCCACCGGCAAGTACACGTCGTCGGGCGCAGCGATCACGGCCGTCAACGTGACGTCGGATGGCAAGGGCGGCTTCACGTTCACCGACCAGAACGGCACGGCGATCACGGGTGCAACGGCATCGGCAATCTTCACGACGTCGACCGCAGCCGCATCCAACGGCGCGACTGTCACGCAGATCGCGATCAGCACGAGCGCAACCAGCTCCAGCATGTCGTCGGCATCGCTCACCGCAATCACGAACGCCGTCGCGCAGATCAACGCCGTCAACAAGCCGGCAACGGTGTCGGGCCTCGACATCAGCACGGTCAGCGGTGCGAACGTCGCGATGGTGTCGATCGACAACGCGCTGCAAACGGTGAACAACGTGCAGGCGGCACTCGGCGCGGCACAAAACCGTTTCACGGCGATCGCAACGGCGCAGCAGGCAGAGTCGACCGACCTGTCGTCGGCACAGTCGCAGATCACCGACGCGAACTTCGCGCAGGAAACCGCGAACATGTCGAAGAACCAGGTGCTGCAGCAAGCAGGCATCTCGGTGCTCGCACAGGCGAACTCGCTGCCGCAGCAGGTCCTGAAGCTCCTGCAGTAATCGCGTAGCAACCGACGGCCGGGCCCCGCGTAACGCGCGGCCCGGCCGCAAACGCTTGGCGCGCGGGGCTTCGCCCCGCGGCCAGGTCTTCACCCAGCATTTCACGGATCATCCGCCGCACGGAGCAACACGATGTCGACGATCAATTCCGCCACCAACGCGGCCAACAGCCAGCTGCAGCAAGCCGCGCAATCGATCATCAGCGGTTCGACCGGCAACTCGTCGATGGACGTCAACTCGCTCGTGACGGCGCTCGTCAATGCGAAGATCGCCGGTCAAAGCGCCGCGCTCACCGCAAAGCAGGCCAGCGACAACACCCAGATTTCCGCGTACGGCGCCCTTTCGGCGGCGCTGAGCGCGCTGCAGGCCAGCCTCACGACGCTGTCGAACGGCTCGCTGCAGAACACCTTCACCGCGACCGCAAGCGGCACCGGCCTCACCGCGACCGCCGGCGCCGGCTCCGTCGCCGGCAGCTATTCGGTCGGCGTCACGCAGATCGCGACGTCGCAGTCGTTGTCGTCGGCCGCATTCGGTTCGTCGACGGCGCTCGGCACCGGCACGATGACGCTGTCGCTCGGCAGCCAGTCGTTCACGGTCAACGTAAGCAGCACGAACAACACGCTGTCCGGCATCGCCGCCGCGATCAACACTGCAACCGGCAACCCGGGCATCGTCGCATCGGTCGTCAACGGCAGCGACGGCGCGCACCTCGTGCTCAGCTCGACACCGACCGGCGCGGCAAACACGATCAGCGTCGCGCTCAGCAACGTGTCCGGCGACAACGGCCTGTCCAGCCTCGGCGTCACGTCGACGGCCAGCACGACGGGCGGCCAGTCGACGTTCACGTCCGCGAACGGCAGCGCCGCGTGGAAGCAGAGCACGGCCGCGCAGGACGCCGCGTTCACGATCAACGGCATCGCCGGCACGAGCGCGAGCAACACCGTGACGAGCGCGATCACCGGCGTCACGCTGAACCTGACCACGGCCGCCGTCAACGCGAGCCAGACCCAGACGCTGACGGTCGCCACCGACACGAAAACCCAGGCCGCCGCGGTCAACAACTTCGTGACGCTCTACAACACGCTCGTCACGACGATGAGCTCGCTGTCGAGCTTCACGTCCGGCGCGTCGTCGCAAGGCCCGCTGCTCGGCGATTCGACGCTGAACACGATCAAGAACTCGCTCGCGTCGATCGTCGCGAGCGGCGTGAACAACAACGGCTCGACGATCAACCTCGCGTCGATCGGCGTCACGCTGCAGGCCGACGGCACGCTGAAGACCGACAGCGCGGCGCTCAACACCGCGCTGCAGACCAACCCGTCGGGTGTTGCGTCGCTGTTCAACTCGACGAACGGAATCGGCGAGCAGCTGACGACGAACATCACGAATTACACGAAGACGAATGGGCTGATCGCCGCGCGCACGACGGCGCTCAGCAACGATCTGAAGAGTGTCACGACGCAGCAGACGAGCCTGTCGAACTACGCGACGCAGTTGACCAACCAGTACCAGGCGCAGTTCACCGCGCTCAACAAGCTGATGGCGACGATGAACAGCAACTCGCAGTACCTGACGCAGCTGTTCGGCGGCGCGAACAGCGCTGGCGCGATGTCGAACAACAAGGGCTGATCGCCGGCCGGACAGGAGAGCCACGATGGAACAGACCGAACTGATCGCGCAGCTCGACGCGCTCACCGATGCGATCGAACATGCGGCGTCGATGGCCGACTGGATCGAGGCGACACGCCTCGTCGACGCGCGCGAGCCGCTCGTCGCGTTGCTCGCGGCCGACCAGCCGCCGGCCGGCATCGCCGCGATCCGCCGCATGCAGGCCAGCAACGAGCGCATCTTCGCCGACGCGCAACGCGCGCAGCAGGAATTGACCGACGAATACCAGGCGGCGATGGGCCGCGTGCAGGCCGTCGGCCAGTACCAGAACGTCGCGAGCCGCTGACGCACCGCAAACGCCGCGCCAACCCGCGCTCGCCAACCCGACAACAAGAACTACGCGCTGATGTGAGGGCGTGCTCGTTCGCCTCCGCCCGCCTCGTGCGGGCGTTTTTTTGGCACGCCGACGGCCGCGTCGCCGTGCCGCGGCAGCCCGTTCAATCGGCCAAACTGACCGGGCTTTTACCGTCACCTCGCGGCATCGGCGCGGCGGCACGCTACCGATAATGGTATCGACCGACTTTCCGCAGATTTCATCATGCCCCCGTCCGATCCGTCCGCCACCGCCACGCTCACGCCCGAGCAGCAACTCGCGCAGGACATTGCGCTCGTCATGGACAACGCGCTCGAACGCCAGCGCAGCGGTGCCTTCGACGACGCGCAGGCGCTATACGAGGCCATCCTCGACGCGGTGCCCGCGCACGCGGACGCACACTACAACCTCGCGGTGCTGCTGGTCGATACGGGCCGCCCGGCCGACGCGGTGCCGCATTTCGAAGCCGCAATCGGCGCGAATCCGGCCAACGGCTACTACTGGGTCAGCTACATTCACGCGCTGTATCGCAGCGGGCAAACGCCCGCCGCGTGGATCGCGATCGAGATCGCACAACAGCGCGGCGTGCGCGGCCCCGCGCTCGACGGGTTGATCGCGCAGATGGCGATGCCCGACACGGCACTCGCGACCGCGGCCGCGACCGCCGCCGTCGACCCAAGCGGCATCGACGCGGCGATCGTCGAGGAAACCGCCGCCGCCGCGATCAGACAGGACGACACCGGCAAGCCGGTCCGCCGCGCGAATCAGAACCTCCTGCAGAAACACGCGGCGCTGTTCGCAAAGGGCAAATACGCGGAAGCCACCACGCTTGCGCAACGGCTTGCCACCGAGTATCCGGACGACGGCGCATGCTGGCGCGCGCTGACCGCGTCGCTGCACAAGGACGGTCGCTATGCAGAGATGATTGATGCCGGACTGCGCGCGATCAAATTGCTGCCAGATGAAGTGCTCGTGCGCATCCTGCTTGCCGACACGTTGCGAGTGATGAGCCGCCTCGCGGAGGCCGACGAACAGTGCCGGCGCCTGCTCGAGCTCCGGCCGGACCACCCGGAAGGGTTGCGGATCCACGGCCTCGTGCTATTCGCGCTGCGCCGTCCGAACGATGCGATCGCCGCCTGCCGGCGCGCGGTCGAGCTCGCGCCCGCCCTCGCCGCCCCGAACGGCACGCTCGGATTCGTGCTGCTCGAACAAGGGTCAACGCAGGAGGCGCTCGGCTGGCTCCGGCGCGCGATCGAAATCGACCCGACCGACAGCGTGACCCACAGCAGCATGCTGTTCTGCATCGCACACAGCAGCGACTTCGATCCGCAAACGCTCGTTGCCGAACACCGTAAGTTCGGCCAGCGCTACGACAACCACAAGCGCAAGCGCACGGCCACGTTCTCGAACCCGCGCGACCCGGCCCGCCAGTTGCAGATCGGCTTCGTGTCGGGCGACCTGTTCAGCCACGCAGTCGCCTCCTATGCAGTGCCCGTGATCGAACATCTCGCGACCGATCCCGGCATCGCGATGCACTTCTATCACAATCACGTCGAGGAAGACGGGACGTCCGAACGCTTCAAGGTCCACGCGACAAGTTGGCGCAACGTCGCCGGAATGAGTGACCAGGCCTTCCTCGAGCGTCTGCGCAACGACCGGCTCGACATCGTAATCGACCTGTCGGGCCATACCGGCCGCAACCGGCTCGTCGCGCTGGCGCAGCGCGCGGCACCGGTGCAGGCATCATGGATCGGCTATCCAGCTACCACGGGCCTCCCCGCGATGGACTACTACCTGACGGACCGCTTCGTCGCGCCGCACGGCGCATTCGACGACCAGTTCGTCGAGCAGATCGTGCGGCTGCCCGCGATCGCGCCATACATGCCGCCGCCGAACTGCCCGCCGGTCAACGTGCTGCCGGCGCTGCACAACGGCTATACGACCTACGGCAGCTTCAACCGCCTGAACAAGCTGAGCCCGCACGTGATCGAAGTCTGGGCGCGCGTGCTGCATGCGGACCCGACCGCACGCATGGTGCTCGGCGCAATCGGCAACGACGGCGACCAGCGCACGCTGACCGAATGGTTTGCCGCCGCGGGCATCGATGTCGGCCGCCTGACGTTCCACCGCCGTTCGAATATTCCGGTCTACATGCAGCAGCACCACGGCGTCGATCTCTGCCTCGACGCGTTCCCGTACACCGGCTCGACGACGACGCTGAACGCGCTGTGGATGGGTGTACCGACCGTGACGCTCCCCGGCGCGACGATGGCCGGGCGCGGCAGCGCGGGCTGGCTGCAACACGTCGGACTCGACGAATACATCGCGACGGGCGAGGACGATTTCGTCGCGACTGCGCTGGCGCTCGGCCACGACACCGCCGCGCTGCAAGCGCTGCGCATGGGCCTGCGTGCACGTTGCACGGAATCCGCCGCGTTCCGGCCGGCCATCGTCGCGGCCGGGCTGTCGTCGGCGCTGCGCACGATGTGGACGCGCTGGTGCGCGGGCGAACCCGTCACCGCATTCGACACGCCGCTGTTCGACGACACGGCGACCGCACAGGCCGCGGCCGAGGCCTGAACGCCACGCGCTATCGAGAAAGAGAGACCGCCATGACCGCCAGCCTTCCCGCATCGTCTGTCGCGCAACTGCCGCACGAACGCATCTACGTCACGCAACCGCACCTGCCGCCGCTCGAAGATTTCCTGCCGTACCTCGAGAAGATCTGGGAAACCCGCACGCTAACCAACGGCGGCCCGTTTCACCAGCAGTTCGAGCGCGCGCTGTGCGAGTATCTCGGCGTGCCGTACCTGTCGCTGTTCGCGAATGGCACGCTCGCCCTCCTCACCGCGCTGCAGGCGCTGCGCATCAACGGCGAGGTGATCACGACGCCGTACTCGTTCGTCGCCACCGCGCATTCGCTGCTGTGGAACGGCATCAAGCCGGTATTCGTCGACGTTACGCCCGGCACGCTCAATCTGGACCCCGCACGCATCGAAGCGGCAATCACGCCGCAGACCACCGCGATCATGCCCGTGCACTGCTACGGCAACCCGTGCGACGTCGACGCGATCCAGAAGATCGCCGACAACTACAACCTGCGCGTGATCTACGACGCGGCGCATGCGTTCGGCGTGCAGACCGGGGCCGGCAGCGTGCTCACCCACGGCGATCTGTCGGTGCTGAGCTTCCACGCGACGAAGGTCTTCAACACGTTCGAAGGCGGCGCGATCATCTGCCCCGACGCGAAGACGAAGCAACGCATCGATCACCTGAAGAACTTCGGTTTCGTCGACGAAGTCACGGTCGTCGCACCCGGCATCAACGGCAAGATGAGCGAGATCAACGCCGCGTTCGGGATGCTCCAACTGCAGCACATCGACGGCGCGCTCGCACGCCGCCGCGAGATCGACGCGCTGTACCGCGCGCTGCTGGGCGACGTGCGCGGCATCCGCTGCGTGCCGCTCGGCGGCCAGACCGTCGCGAACCACGCGTACTTCGCGATCCTCGTCGACGAAGACTATCCGCTCGACCGCGATGCGCTGTACCGGAAGCTGCGCGACTACGACGTGTACGCGCGCCGCTACTTCCATCCGCTGATTTCGGAATTCCCGATGTACCGCGGGCTGCCGTCCGCGAACCGCGACAACCTGCCCGTCGCGTCGGAAGCCGCACGCAAGGTGCTGTGCCTGCCGATCTACCCGGCGCTCACCGACGCGATGGTCCGCCGTATCGTCGATCTGATCGCTTACTGACGCACGACGCTTACAGGTAGCGCTCGCCGGCCGCGCGGCCGCGGATCCGGCGAGCCGGATTGCCGTACACGACCGTGTACGGCTCGACGTCGCGCAGCACGACCGCGCCCGCACCGACTACGCTGTGCTCGCCGACCGCGATCCGGTGCCGCAGCATCGCGCCGAGGCCGATCGCGGCGCCCTGGCCGATCCGGCAGTTGCCACCCGTGACGACGCCTGGCGCGAGGCTCGAGAAATTCTCCATCACGCCGTCGTGATCGAGCGACGCATTCGTGTTGACGATGCATCCGTCGCCGATCGTGCTGCACGGATTGATCACCACGCCGGCCATCACGACCGTGCCCACGCCGATCGTCGACGCCTTGCCGATACGCGCAGCCGGATGCACCGCCGACACGCACGGCAGGCCGGGCACGAGGGCCGCGAGATCGGCCGTCACTTTCTCGCGCGCGTGGTTGTCGCCGATGGCAACCAGCAGCCCGGCGATCCCGTGCGCGTCGAGCAGATGCGGCAGGTCGCGCTCGGCGCCCAGCACCGGGTAGCCGAGTGTCTCCTCGCCGCGCGGCCGGAACGAATCGATCAGCCCGGCGATCCGGTACCGGCCGGCCTGTTCGACGATATCGATCACGACCTTTGCGTGACCGGACGAGCCGACGATGACGATGTTTTCCACGAGGGCCTCAAATGATCTGAAAAGCAGGTGCGGCTTGGCTGCATTCCACGCAGTATGCCGCGTAGTCGCGTCGATTCGGTACGCGCCATCACGTCAGGACGGTTGGTGTCGTTTCGTCCGCCGTCGCGCAACGGGCTGCAAAATACGCCGCAAACGCCCCGCGCACGCGCTCGGCCACCTGAATCCAGTTCTCGTCGCGCCCACGCCGGAACAGCCGCACCGTGCCGGGATACCACGGCGAATCGTCGCGGTCGTGCATCCAGCGCCAGTCGACGTCCTGATTCGGTAGCAGCACCCAGCAAGGCTTGCCGAGCGACGCGGCTAGATGCGCGATGGACGTATCGACGCACACCACGAGATCGAGCTGCGCGACGATCGCAGCGGTATCCGCGAAATCGTCGATCTCCGAGCCGAGATGCAGCAACAGCAAGCCGCCCGGCGGATCGCGCGCCTCGTCCTCGCCCTGCCCCTTCTGCAGGCTCACGAAATTCACGCCTGAAACGCTCCACAGCGGCGTCAGCAAAGCCAGCGACGGCAGCGAGCGGTGCGCATCGTTGTGATGCTTCGGGTTGCCCTTCCACACGAGCCCGACGCGCGGGCCGGCCGGCAGCGCATCGAGGCGCGCGCGCCAGCGCGCGACGCGGGCGGGATCAGGTACGAGCCGCACCGGCGGCGGAATCGTGTCGAGCGTCGTGCCGACGTGCAGCGGCGCGCTCAGCAGGCTCGTCCAGTAGTCGAATTCCTGCGCACGCGCGGCGGCCGCATCGTGATCGAGCACTTCGTCGACGCCGTCGACCGTCTCCATCAGCCGATGCAGCGCGGGCTGGCACGCGAAGACCACGCGCACCGCATGCCGCGCTTGAAATTCCGCGAAATAACGGCTGAACTGCAGCATGTCGCCGAGGCCATCCTCCTGCCAGACGAGCAGCGTCTTGCCGGCAAGCGGCTCGCCTTGCCACTGCGCGCACCGCAGCACCTCGCGCGTCCGGCGACACACGAACGCCGACTGCTCGTAGCGCGATTCGTAGCGGCGCCAGCCTTCCTCGAACCGGCCAAGGCCGAGCAGCAGCGTCGCCAGCCCGAAACGCGCATCGCCGTAATCGGCACGCAGTTCGAGCGCGCGGCGGTATGCGCGTTCGGCATCGTCGTGGCGCCCGGCATGCGCGAACGTCGTGCCCAGGTTGTAGTGCGCTTCGGCCATCTGCGGCGCGAGCGCGAGCGCGTCGCTGAACGCGGCCGTCGCTTCGTCATGGCGGCCCTGCGCGCGCAGGACGCAGCCGAGATTGTTGTGCGGCTGCGGCAGGCCGGGGCGGCAGCGGATCGCATCGCGATACGCCGCTTCCGCTTCGGGCAGGCGATCGAGATTCTGCAGCGCGATGCCGAGGTTGTAATGCGCTTCCGGATGGTCCGGGCAGAGCGCGATTGTCTGCCGGCTGGCCGCTTCCGCTTCGGGCAGCCGCTGCATGTCGACGAGGATCGCGCCGAGATTCGCGTGCGCTAGCGCGTGGTCGGCGCGAACCGCAATCGCGAGCCGGTACGCGAGTTCCGCCTCGGCCGGCCGGCCGAGAACGCGGAGCACGTTGCCGAGATCGGTCAGCACGTCGGCGGACTGCGGCTCGATCAGCAGCGCCTGCCCGAATGCCTGTTCGGCTTCATCGAGCCGGCCAAGCGCTTCGAGCACCTTGCCGAACCGGTGATGGTGAGATGCACGCAACGGCGTGACAGACGCGAGTTGCCGGCGGAGGATCGCCTCCGCTTCGGGCAGGCGGCCCTGCGACACGAGCAGCGCGCCAAGGCCGTCGTATGGCGGATCGAACCCTGGCGTCGCGTCGATCGCGCGCCGCCACCAGGTTTCCGCGTCGGCCAGCCGGTTCAGGCCGAGCGCGCAGACGGCTGCGACGTGCAGCGCCGCAACGGCCGGTGCCGGCCTGTCGAGCAGCGGCGCGACGAGCGACAGCGCGTCGGCGAACCGTCCGGTCTGGCACAGGGTCGCGGCTTGTTGAACGGGCGCGGGAACGTCGGAAGCAGGCGTCGTCATGGAAGGCTGGGCAAAGCGGCGGGCGTTCGGCGCGTCCGGCCGGCACGGCTGCGGCCCGGCATGCGCGGGGCGCGCTGCGCCCGGACGGCCGTTTCGGCACGGATAGCGTCGATTGACAGCTTACCGAAGCGTGCACGCGGGCGATGCGGCGATCTGAGCCCATTCCGCGCGGCTGTTCAGACGATGGGTCGCGCCGCCCGTGGCGGCCCGCGATGCGCAGTGCAAGCCACGAGCTCAGTTGCTCGACGAACACCCGCCGCAACTGCTCGAACTGCATGAACTGGAGCTGCACGAACTCGACGAACCGCAGCTCGACGACGAGCCGCTGCTGCCGGACGAATCCGAACCACCCGTGCGCGCCGCCACCGGGGCTCGCATCAACGGCGGCGGCTCCATCAAAGCACTCGAATGCGCGGCCCACGCGGTGCCGGCCAGCGCTCCCGCACCAAACAGCGCAGCAGCCCAGAGCGACTCATTCGGCGAATCGGACTCGCCCTGGCGTGCGCTCCGGTACGCGTCAAGCGACGCCTGCCCACCCACCGTCAGGCCGCCGCGCCCGAATCCGGTCAGGCGCCGCGCGACGAAGTGGTATGCGATCGCGAACGCCGCCATACAGATGACGAGCAACAGGACCGGCCGCCCTCGACTCAGCCCGACCGCCAGTTTCGCCGCGCCCGTGCCGAGCACCAGCAGCGCAATCGTGCGCGCGGCCATGCGCGCCGTCCGCATCTCGCCGGGCACCCAAAACCAGCCGCAGTTGCGCAACGAATCCGCGAATTCGGAGAACCGACGCGCCAGCAGCTGCCGGAACGCGCCGAAGCTGGCCTCTCCGCCCGGTTGCCCATCCAGCCAGTAGCATTCGTCCGCATATGCGCCGGCGCGCCTCACGTCGATGCTCTGCACGCGCGCGCCCAGTCGCCCTGCCATCCTCAGGTCGATCGCGCCCGCCTGGATGAGCGACAGCGTCGCGACTTGCACGACCCTCGATTCGTCTCCGACGAGATACGCGACTTCCTCGACCGTCAGGTTCGGCGGCGCTTCGCGAGCGCGCGCGCCCCAGCGCCGGCAGCGATATTCGATCTGTTGCAGGCCCACGATCAACAGCAACGCGACGATGCAAGCCGGCACGTAGAACGCGAGAAACTGCGGCCCTGTGTAGTTCAGCACGTTGAAGTCCTGCGCCGATGCGCAGGTCGCGGCGACGCTCGCGGCGGCGGCCGGCCACACGAGCTTCGACAGCCGGTTGCGCCAGGTCCTGCCGCCCGGCGAGGCGGCAGGCGAATCCGATTCGGCCGGCTCGTCCGCGGCCGGCAGGTCCGGCGGCGGCGATCCGTGCGCGGCGTGCAGGCACGCAGGTGGCCAGATCGATTCCGGCGGCTCGCAGCCGAACAGCCGGCGATAGCTGTCGAGCGTGTCGCGATAGCGCTGCGCGTACACGGCGGCTTCGTCCGGCGCGCCCGAGCCGGGCATGTGATGCAGCCGCGCGCGCAGCACACCGGCACAGAAGACGTCCCAGTATTCGAGCGTGTATTGCAGGTGGAAATGCCAGGCGGCATCGACCGCGACCGACGGCGTGACCGGGTGCCCGGCCACCTGCGCGAGAAACGCGAAGCGCTTGTATTCGTCGATCACGGCCAGCGCGCGCGCGTGCGACCAGCCTTCGGCGTCGGCGAGGCGCCGGCTGTACGGCAGCGGCGCGTCCGGATCGTCGGGGGAGTACGCGTTCAGGCGCGCGAGCAAGGCATGCTGCGCATCGGTCAGCGCGCGGGCATCGACTGCGGTCGAGGAAGACGGAATGGCAGCCATCGGGAGTCGGCGCGATGCGCGGACGGCCGCCGCGATCGACGCTTGGAGTTGTCGTTGCGGGCGATTCTCGCATAACGGTGCAGCAGTGCGACGCCTGTCCACCGGTCCTGCCCTGAGCCGGGCGATACGACGGGCTCGGAAGAGGTGTGCCCGGCAAGCGCAGTCGCAGTCCCAGTCGCAGTTGCAGCCTCAGCCACAGCCGATCGAGGATCACGACACCGAAAGGCGCTGATGGGCGCCAACTGGCTGCGATTTCACTACGGGAAGGAAAACAGTGCGCCAGGAAATCCACTGCGGAATCAGATTCCCGGAGCGGGACGCATAAAGGTCTCGCCGAATGCGTTCCCGTGCCTATACTGAATTCGTCCGAAGAAATCGAAGACTGAACATGCACGCCAATGTTGCCGCCAAAGAGCCGACTGGCGCAGCCCAGTTGGTCACCCGGATATACGCCAAGCTCCTGCTGACTGGCTTCGCGTTGGTGCCGGCGTATCTGATTGCCTACCTGTACTTCTTCCAGGATCCGTCGCTGAAATTCGAGAATCACGCTTTTCACGAGCTGGCGATCGCAGCTGCCACGCTCGAAGGCGTGTTCGTCACCTATGTCTGCTGGCGTTGCTATCGCCTGTCCGGCGAGCCGTTGCTGCGTTGGCTTACGCTAGGCTTTCTTGGCTTCTCCCTCGTCTACGCGTTGCATGGCGCCTTCACCGGCATGGCGCATCACAATATCTGGCTGTTCCTGCTGTATGGGCCGGCCTCGCGTCTGACCATGTCGATCCTGATCTTTGTCGGGCAGCTCGCCTACAGCCGCAAGGCCGACAGCGACGCAACCCGCGTCGATCGCCGCACCTGGATCACGTGGATCGCGCTGTTCGGGCTGATCGACGTGGCGGTCGCCGCGCTCGCCTATTCGCCGGTGGCCGGCAACCTGTGGGTGCGCCTTTCGTTGGAGGGGGGTGCACTGGTGTTCTCCACCGTGAATGTTGTCGCCCTGGTCGTGCGTCGCATCCGCTCGCCCCTGATGACGATCTACGGCATTTCGGTGGCGTCGTTCGCACTGGCGTCGCTCGCCTTCATCCTCGGGCGGCCGTGGAATCACATGTGGTGGCTCGCGCATGCGATTTTTGCTGCCGGCTTCTTCCTGCTCAGTTTCGGTGTGGTGCAGGCCTTTCACACGACGCGTTCATTTTCGAAGATCTACAGCCAGGAAGAGCTGTTTGCCCGGTTGAGAGAAGCCATGGCGAGGACGGAGCAGGCCCTGCAGGCGCTGCAGCGGACCAACGAGAAGCTCGAGCATCTGGCTGCAACGGACCCGCTCACGGGCGCGGCCAACCGGCGGCAATTCATCGAGCGCGTGGAAGCGGAAATTGCTCTGGCGAAACGCAACGGCGCGCCGTTCTCATTGCTTTCGCTCGATCTTGACCACTTCAAGGCAATCAACGACAGCTACGGGCATCAGGCAGGCGACCAGGTGTTGCAGCGCTTCGTCAACAAATGCCTCGATGCGATCCGGCCGTACGACGGCGTTGCGCGGGTGGGCGGAGAAGAATTCATGGTGCTGCTGCCGCAAGCCGCGCTGGATACCGCACAGTCGATCGGTGAACGCATCCGTGCAGCGATCGCGGGCGCACCATTTGAGGCCGGCATCGGCAAGCCGATTGAGGTCACCGTGAGCGTTGGCGCCTCCGAATTCGGCCGGGACGGAGAGACGATCGACGCGATCCTGCGCAAGGCGGACGAACGCCTGTACCGCGCGAAGCATCAAGGTCGCAACCGTGTTGTTGTCGCGTAATTTCTCCTGGTGAAATCTCGCGCAAGCGCGAACGCTTGCAACGCCAAGACTACACACCGAGACTGCATAACCAAGGCGCATAAAACTGCATAACGAAGCGCGCCTGCAGCGGTTTGATTCCGTTCCGGCCGAACCCGCGCGCGGCCGTGTCCGGCGTGCCGAACCCGCCCGAATTGCCCGGCACGATACCAAGCAGTTGCGGCGGCACGCGATGCGCGGCGAACAGATCGTCGCGCGTCACGTTCTTGATGTTGAAGAACTCGTCCTTCGCCGCGACCTCCGGCACGGGAATGAGCCGGATGGCGCCCTTCTTCCCGTTCGGCGCGTCCATGAGCACGTTACGGAAATTGTCGTGCTGCGACGCCAACTCGCGAAGAAGCGCGCGCCGGAGTTCGCCGACAGCGTGTTCGTGTACCAGGGCCGGCCGGTCTACCAGACGGGGACGGCCGCCTGGCGCAAGGCGCTCGAGCGTGCCGGCATTCGCGACTTCCGCTGGCACGATCTGCGCCACACCTGGGCGAGCTGGCATGTGCAGCGCGGCACGCCGTTGCAGGTGTTGAGGAGCTGGGCGGATGGGAAACGTTCGAGATGGTGCAACGCTACGCGCACCTGTCGGTGGCGCACCTGGCGCAGTGGGTCACGCCGCTGACGGCCGAGCCGGTGCCGATGCTAGCTGCAATTCAGCTGCAATGAGACTGTCCGACGAAGGAAGGAAACCGCTGAGAGCCTGACTAGACTTGGCGCGCCCGGCTGGGATCGAACCAGCAACCCCTGCCTTCGGAGGGCAGTACTCTATCCATTGAGCTACGGGCGCATTTGACAGTGAAACGACCCCGATATACAGGCCGTCCACAATTGGCAAGACGGCAAGGATACCCGGTTTCCCATGACGCGTCCACCTTGCCCGCCGAATCGCCGCCGGGCCGCGCTGCGTGCGGGTAAACACGCGCCATCGCGCCGCTCGCCGTGATGTAAACGTTCCGTCTATAATCGTCCGTGCTTCATTGGACTGCCATTTTGCCGTTGCACCGCGCTCACAATTCCTATTCATGGAGACGAGGCAAGCATGAGCGAAGCACCCCACGAATCTCCCGTCAAAACCCCCGGGCAGTTGGTTGCCGTCATCATCGCGTCGTTCGCGATCCCGATCGTCCTGATCGTCCTGTTCGCCACCTATGCAAACCATGTGTTCCGTTCCGGCGCCGGCACGGACGCGCTGTCCGACGAGCAGGTCGCCGCACGTATCAAGCCGCTCGCGCAGGTCGACGTGAAGGACGCCAACGCGCCCCGCACGTACAAGACCGGCGAGGCAGTCTACAAGGCCGTCTGCGTGACCTGCCACGGCACGGGCGCCGCCGGTGCGCCGAAGTTCGGCAACAAGGACGACTGGGCGCCGCGCATCTCGCAAGGCTTCGACACGCTGCTGAAGACGGCCCTCGCCGGCAAGGGCGCGATGCCGCCGCGCGGCGGCACCAGCCCCGACGACGTCAGCGACTATGAAATCGCCCGCGCGATCGTCTACATGGCGAACAACGACGGCGCGAACTTCCCCGAACCGGCCGCGCCGGCCGCCAACGCGGCGCAGCCCGCCAGCGGCGCGGCAGGCGCGTCGGGCGCTGCCGACGCCGCGAGCGCGCAGATCGCCGCGGCGCAGGCCGCGATCGCCGCGATCCCGAAGGCCGGCGAACAGCCCGCGGCCGCACCGGCCAGCGCCGATGCGGCAACCGCCGGCAAGGCGCTGTACACGTCGACCTGCCAGGCGTGCCACGCGGCGGGCGTGCTCGGCGCGCCGAAGTTCGGCAGCAAGGAAGATTGGGCGCCACGCCTGAAGGACTCGATGGATACGGTCTACAACTACGCGCTGCACGGCAAGGGCGCGATGCCGCCGAAGGGCGGGGCGAACGCATCGGACGCCGACGTGAAGGCGGCCGTCGACTACATGGTCAACGCGTCGAAGTAGCACCGGCCCACCCGTAAAAAACCCCCGCGGCGCACACGCATCGCGGGGGTTTTGTTTTGCCGGGCCGCCGGCCGCCGGATCGCCGTGCGCCCGACAGCGCCGCCGCATCACTTCTGCAGCAGCGCCTTCAGGCTCGCGAGCCGATCCTTCGGCGACATCGGCGCTTCTTCCGGCGTGGGCGGCGGCGCTTCGTCGAGGCCCATCTCGGGGATGAAGCGCGACGGCTCGCACACGACCGTCTCGCGCGCCCGCTTGCGCTTCTTGCACCAGTTCAGGTGCAGGCTGCGCTGCGCGCGCGTGATCGCGACGTACATCAGCCGGCGCTCTTCCTCGATCCGCTCGCTGTCGATCGGGCCGTCGTCCTCGCTGCCGCCGCGGTGCGGCATGATGCCCTCCTCGACGCCGACCAGGAACACGTGCGGATACTCGAGCCCCTTCGACGCATGGACGGTCGACAGCCGCACGGCGTCCGGATCTTCGTCCTTGCCCTCGAGCATCGACATCAGCGCGACGGTCTGGATCAGGCCGAGCAGGTTCTTGCCCGTATCGGCGAGCCCGTCCGCGTTGTGGAAGCCCTCCGCCTCGCCATCGACGGCCTCCGTCTCGGGCTTCGTGCCCTTGCGCTTCAGCCATTCGAGGAATTCGAGCACGTTCTGCCACTTCGACTGCGCCTGCCGCTCGTCGAACGCGTCGTACAGGTAGGCCTCGTAGTGGATCGCCTCCATCATGTCGTCGAGCACGACGGTCGCGGGCTCCTTGTCCGCGCGCTCGGTCAGGCGCTGGATGAAGTCGCAGAACATCCTGAGCGGCTCGACCTGGCGCGCGGACAGCCGCGCCTCGATGCCGCCCATGTACACGGCCTCGAACAGCGACACCTTCGCCTGCCCAGCGAACGAGCCGAGCGCCTCGAGCGTCGTGTTGCCGATCCCGCGGCGCGGCGTCGTGACCGCGCGGATGAACGCGGGATCGTCGTCGGCGTTCGCGATCAGCCGCAGGTACGCGCACAGGTCCTTGATCTCGGCCTTGTCGAAGAACGACTGGCCGCCGGACAGCACGTACGGGATCCGCTCGCGCCGCAGCACCTGCTCGAAGATGCGCGCCTGGAAGTTGCCGCGATACAGGATCGCATAGTCGCGGAACTGCGCGCGCCGTTCGAACTTGTGCGCGGACAGCCGGAACACGACCGATTCGGCCTCGTGCTCCTCGTCGTTGCACGGCGTGACGGTGATCGAATCGCCCATCCCGTGCTCGGACCACAGCTTCTTCTCGAACAGCTTCGGGTTGTTCGCGATCACGTTGTTCGCGGCGGTCAGGATCCGCACCGTCGACCGGTAGTTCTGCTCGAGCTTGATCACGTGCAGCTTCGGGAAATCCTTGCCGAGCTGCGCGAGGTTCTCGAGCGTCGCGCCGCGCCAGCCGTAGATCGCCTGGTCGTCGTCGCCGACCGCCGTGAACGCGGCGCGCGGGCCGGCGAGCTGCTTCAGCAGCTCGTACTGGCACGCGTTGGTGTCCTGGTACTCGTCGATCAGCAGGTAGCGCAGCTTGTTCTGCCAGCGGTCGCGCACCTGCTCGTTCTTCGCGAACAGCTCGGCGGGCAGGCGGATCAGGTCGTCGAAGTCGACCGCCTGGTACGCATGCAGCGTCGCGACGTAGTTGCGGTAGACCAGCGCGGCCTGGTGCTCGTCCTCGTTGGCCGCGATCGCCATCGCCTCGTCGGGCATGATCAGGCCGTTCTTCCACAGCGAGATGATGCTCTGGATCTTGCGGATCAGCCCCTTGTCGGTGGTGCCGAGCTGCTCCTGGATCATCCCGAAGCAGTCGTCCGAATCCATGATCGAGAACTGCGGCTTCAGGCCAACGTGCTCGGCCTCCTGGCGCAGGATCTGCACGCCGAGCGAGTGGAACGTGCAGACGGTGAGCTGGTTGACGGGCACCTTGCGGCCTTCCTTGCCGGGCGTGGTGAGCGTCTTGCCCTCGAGCAGCTTCGACACGCGCTCGCGCATTTCGGCGGCCGCCTTGTTCGTGAACGTGACGGCGGCGATGTGGCGCGGCTCGAAACCTTTCGCTTCGATCAGGTGCGCGATCTTCTGCGTGATCACGCGGGTCTTGCCGCTGCCCGCGCCGGCGAGCACGAGACAGGGACCGTCGAGGTAGCGCACCGCTTCGTTCTGGGCGGGATTGAGGCCTGCGGACATGATGACGGATGGTGTTGCGGTTGACGGCGGAACGCCGGGAGGATGCCGTGCGCGGCAGGCTGGCGAAGCAGGCGGACACGCGGGCAGGACGCGCATGTTAACACGTCGGCGGCGCGTATTTCGGGAGCGCCGCCGGACGGGGCCGTGCGGGCCGATCGCCCGGCCGCGCCCTGTCCGTCC
This sequence comes from Burkholderia sp. MS455, assembly GCF_016899445.1. Taxonomy (NCBI): domain Bacteria; kingdom Pseudomonadati; phylum Pseudomonadota; class Betaproteobacteria; order Burkholderiales; family Burkholderiaceae; genus Burkholderia; species Burkholderia sp. MS455. Next base: position 192,602 of record NZ_CP041779.1, on the reverse strand, counting down.
GGCCAATCCGGCCCCGTTCGCGCACCGATCGGCCACAATACGCACACGCCGACGCCGCCCCGCGCCGAGTCCGTATGAACCGCCCGAAACGCCACCGGATCGACACCATGGGATACCCGCTCGCCACCGCCGCCCTCGGCCCGCTGCTGTTCGCGCAGGGGCGCTACGTGCGGCGCGTCACGCCGCGGCTGCCCGAGGCGGCCGGCCCGCGCGACGGCGTTGCCGGCGACGGCCCGCCGCTGCGCGTGCTGGTGGTCGGCGATTCCGCCGCCGCGGGCGTCGGCGTCGCGACGCAGCGCGACGCGCTGTCCGGGCAACTGGCGAGCGCGCTGGCGGCCACGCACCGCGTGAGCTGGAAACTGCTCGCGCGCACGGGCCTGACCACCCGGGATCTCGTCGACTGGCTCGCCGCCGAGCCGGCCGAGCCGGCCGAGCCGTTCGACGTTGCCGTGACGTCGCTCGGCGTCAACGACGTGACGGGCGGTGTCCCGCCGGCGCGCTGGCAGGCGGCGCAGGCCGAACTCGTCCGGCTGCTCGCCGCGCGCTTCCGGGTCGGGCACGTGATCCTGTCGGCGGTGCCGCCGATGGAACGCTTTCCGGCGCTGCCGCAGCCGCTCGCGTGGTATCTCGGGCTGCGCGCGAAGCGGCTCAACGCTGCACTCGCCGGCTGGGCCGCCGCTCAGCCGCATTGCACGTTCCTGCGGGTCGCGCTGCCGCTCGAACGCCACCTGATGGCCGCCGACGGCTTCCACCCAGGCGAAGCGGCATGCGCCGTGTGGGCCGCACAGGTCGCTGCCGCCGTGCGGCAGCGGGCGGCCGCATGACACGGCACAGCGCTCGCGCGCAGGCCGTTTGCCTCGATGCCGGGCAGGCAGCCACGCGCGCACGCTGCGCGGTCTCGCGCAAATGCCGGCTTCCTTTGCGCATGCGCCGCATCTCCCCGTGCATTTCGCCCAACGCGCCAGTACAAGCGGCGGCGCCATGCCAAAATAGCCGGTCGTCTTCGCGCCGCCTCGGCGCGCCATCCTTTAACTTCCTTCGCAGCCAGGAATTGCCATGTCGTCATTGCTCAGGATTGGTTTGATGGGTTTCGGTTTCGCCGGCGCGACGTTCCACGCGCCCGTGATCGCCACGAGCGGCCGCACTGAAGTCGCCGCGATCGCGACGGGCCAGCCCGATCGCGCGCAGGCCGCGTATCCGGGCGCGCGCGTCGTCCCCGACCTCGACGCGCTGCTCGGCCTCGACGACATCGAATGCGTGGTGATCGCCACGCCGAACGACACGCATTTCGCGCTCGCGCGCCAGGTGCTCGAAGCCGGCCGTCACGTGGTCGTCGACAAGCCGGTCACGCTCACCGCCGACGAGGCGCTCGCGCTCGCACGGCTCGCGAACGCGCGCAGCCGGCTGTTCGCGCCGTTCCACAATCGCCGCTGGGACGGCGATTTCCTCACCGTGCGCCGCGTCGTCGAATCGGGCGAGCTCGGCCGGCTCACCTACTTTGCGTCGCACTTCGACCGCTTCCGGCCGACGCCGCGCACGCGCTGGCGCGAGGAGCCCGCACGCGGCGGCGGCCTGCTGCTCGACCTCGGCCCGCACCTGATCGACCAGGCGCTTGCGCTGTTCGGCGTGCCGGAAACGGTGAGCGCGACCGTCAAGACGCGCCGCGACAACGGCACGGCGCCCGATTTCGTGCACCTGCTGCTCGGCTATCCGGACAAGGACATCGCGCTGCATGCGAGCGCGCTGGCGGCGATCGAGCCCGCGCGCTTCACGCTGCACGGCACGCGCGGCAGCTACCAGAAGTTCGGGCTCGACACGCAGGAAGACCAGCTCAAGGCCGGCCTCACCGCGGACGACGTCGAGTTCGGCGGCGGCAACCCGCCCGGCCTGTTGCGCGTGCTCGACGGCGAAGTCGAAGTCGAGCGCCCGGTGCCGACGCTCGACGGCCAGTACGCGGAGTTCTACCGCGCGCTCGCCGCGTCGATCCGCGACGGCGCGCCGTTCCCCGTCACCGCGCAGGACGCCGTCGACGTGATGACGATCATCGAGCTCGCCGCGCAGAGCGAGCACGACGGCCGCCGGCTGCCGTTCGTGCGCCGCACGGTCTGACACCGCCGGCCGGCCGGTTGCGGCCGGCCGGCACGCGTGCGCCTGGATCAGCCGGAACATTCGGTTACAAATGCCGGGGGAACGAAAGTCAGCGGTAGACCTGTCTGACGCGTTTCTCAAAAAAGTCGATCCGACACCAATCCGTCAGGAGAATGTTGATGCAACGGTTGATTCGCGCAGCAGCGTGCTGCGTGCTGGTTTCCTCGCTCGCGGCCTGTATCGTGCAGCCGCAGCAGCCGGTTCGTCCGGCGCCCCCGCCTCGGCCGAATCCGCAGGTCGTCGCGAACGAGCGGACGCAACAGATCCAGGGCCGGATCGACAACCTGCATCGCCGCATCGATGCGCGCGTGAACGGCGGCTACTACCCGCCGCCGTACGGCGCGCAGCTTCACCACCGTCTCGACGTGATCCGCCAGGAAGCGAACGACATGGCCGCGCAGCACAGCGGCGGCCTGTCCGGCGACGAGCAGCGCGTGCTGAACCAGGAACTCGACACGGCCGCGCGCGCGATCGGCGAGTAACGCACCGGCGCCCGCCGGAGTGGAAAAAAGCGGCGGCACGGGCTGCCGCCGCTTGTCGCGAAGCGACATTCTTTTGCTCAAATTGACAAGGTCCAACCGCTCGCGTACAGTCGCCCGCACGCGTCGGGAGAGCGTGTGACCGCGTTGCTGAAACGCCGGTCGCGCCGCCGAAGGGGCACACCCGCAAACTCTCAGGCAAAAGGACCGACCGCGTCGGGGAATCCCGTCCGCGCATTGCGCGGGCCGCACTCCCCGCACTCTGGAGAGCGGCAGTAGCCCGCTGCGCACATGCTGCGCGGGCAAGCTGCCCACCGAAGGGGCGCGCGCTCGCCGGGCTTTGCCCGCAGCGCAATCTCTCAGGTATCGAGGACAGAGGGGCATGTACCTGATCGCTCGCAGCCCGTCGGCCGCGGCGGTCGGCACATGGCCGTTCTGATCCGCGCGCAAGCGCCTTGCCTGAGGCCTCGATGACTGCACTGAATCACACCCCGCTCAACGCCGCGCACCGCGCGCTCAATGCCCGCATGGTCGACTTCGGCGGCTGGGACATGCCCGTCAACTACGGCTCGCAGATCGAAGAACACGAAGCCGTGCGCACCGACGCCGGCATGTTCGACGTGTCGCACATGTGCGTCGTCGATTTCACCGGCAGCCGCGTGCGCGCGTTCTTCGAGCACGCGATCGCGAACAACGTCGGCAAGCTCAAGACGCCCGGCAAGGCACTCTACTCGTGCCTGCTCAATCCGCAGGGCGGCGTCGTCGACGACCTGATCGTCTATTACTTCACCGAAGAATTCTTCCGCGTCGTCGTCAACGCCGGCACCGCCGAGAAAGACATCGCGTGGTTCAACCAGCTCAACGAGCAAGGCGGCTACGGCGTCACGATCGCGCCGCGCCGCGATTTCGCGATCGTCGCCGTACAGGGCCCGAACGCCCGCGAAAAGGTCTGGACGACCGTGCCCGCCGCGCGCGCCGCGACGAGCGAGCTGAAGCCGTTCAACGCCGCGCAGGTCGCCGGCACGCCGTTCGGCGATCTCACCGTCGCGCGCACCGGCTATACCGGTGAAGACGGCTTCGAGGTGATCGTCCCGGCCGTGCATGTCGAAGCGCTGTGGAACGCACTGCAGCAAAGCGGCGTGCGCCCGTGCGGGCTCGGCGCGCGCGACACGCTGCGCCTCGAGGCCGGCATGAACCTGTACGGCCAGGACATGGACGACACCGTGTCGCCGCTCGACGCGGGCCTCGCGTGGACGGTCGACCTCACCGCACCGCGCGACTTCGTCGGCCGCGCCGCGCTCGAGCGAGACGGCACGCGCGCCGCGTTCGTCGGCCTGATCCTGCAGAAGGAAAACGGCAAGGCGGGCGGCGTGCTGCGCGCGCACCAGAAAGTCGTCACGCCGCACGGCGAAGGCGAGATCACGAGCGGCACGTTCTCGCCGTCGATGCAGGAATCGATCGCGTTCGCGCGCGTGCCGACGGCCGTCCAGGTCGGCGACACGATCCAGGTGCAAATTCGCGACAAGAATCTTCCCGCGCGCGTGGTAAAACTGCCGTTCGTGCGCAACGGCAAGGTCCTCGCTGCGTAACGGCCGGGGGGCCTCCTCCCGGGAAGCCGGGAGATGGCGCCCGGCGCAACCACACCCCGGCGCGCCCCGGCGGCGCGCCAGCAAAACGAATCACACCCTTTTATCCAGGAGCATCCGATGAGCAACGTCCCGGCCGATCTGAAATACACCGACGAACACGAGTGGATCCGCACCGAGGCAGACGGCACGCTGACGGTCGGCATCACCGATCACGCGCAGAGCACGCTCGGCGACATCGTCTTCCTCGAACTGCCCGAAGTCGGCAAGTCGGTGACCGCGGGCGACGCGGTCGGCGTCGTCGAATCGGTGAAGGCGGCATCCGACATCTACTCGCCGGTGTCGGGCGAGATCGTCGAAGTCAACGGCGCGATCGTCGACGCGCCGGATCAGGTCAACGGCGACGCGTACGCGAGCTGGCTCTTCAAGATCAAGCTCGCGGCCGGCGCATCGACCGACAAGCTGATCGACGCTGCCGCCTACACCAAGCTGATCGACTAATTTCCTTACCCGAACCGCGCGGGGCCGGCCAGCCGCCCGTCCCGCGCGGGACCAGAGTCACGCCATGAAGCTCGAACACCCGGACCGCCTGATGAACCGCACGCCCCTCTCGCTCGCCGCGCTCGAAACGCACGACGCGTTCGCCGAACGCCACATCGGCCCCGACGCCGCCAGCCAGCAGGCCATGCTCGACACGCTCGGCTTTGCGTCGCGCGCCGCCCTGATGGACGCCGTGATCCCGGCCTCGATCCGCCGCGCCGAAACGCTGCCGCTCGGCCCGTTCGCGCAGCCGAAGAGCGAGGCCGAAGCCCTCGCCGCGCTGCGGGCTCTCGCGGACAAGAACCAGGTGTTCCGCTCGTATATCGGCCAGGGTTACCACGACACGCACACGCCGGCGGTGATCCTGCGCAACGTGCTCGAAAACCCGGCGTGGTACACGGCCTACACGCCGTACCAGCCCGAAATTTCCCAGGGCCGCCTCGAGGCGCTCCTGAACTTCCAGCAGATGGTGACCGACCTCACGGGCCTCGCGATCTCGAACGCGTCGCTGCTTGACGAGGCCACCGCCGCGGCCGAAGCGATGACGCTGCTGCAGCGTACCGGCAAGCCGAAGTCGAACGTGTTCTACGTCGCCGACGACGTGCTGCCGCAGACGCTCGAAGTGATCCGCACGCGCGCGCTGCCGATCGGCATCGAGGTCAAGACGGGCCCGGCCGCCGACGCCGTGCAGGCGAACGCGTTCGGCGTGCTGCTGCAATACCCGGGCGTGAACGGCGACGTGCGCGACTACCGCGCACTCACGGAAGCGATCCACGCGGCCGGCGGCCACGTGGTCGTCGCGGCCGACCTGCTCGCGCTCACGGTACTGACGCCGCCCGGCGAATGGGGCGCGGACGTCGCGATCGGCAACACGCAGCGCTTCGGCGTGCCGATGGGCTTCGGCGGCCCGCACGCCGCGTATCTCGCGGTGCGCGATGAATTCAAGCGCCAGATGCCGGGCCGCCTCGTCGGCGTGACGGTCGACGCGCAGGGCAAGCCCGCGCTGCGCCTCGCGCTGCAAACCCGCGAACAGCACATCCGCCGCGAGAAAGCGACGTCGAACGTGTGTACCGCGCAGGCGCTGCTCGCGATCATGGCCAGCATGTACGCGGTCTATCACGGCCCGCACGGGCTGAAGACGATCGCGCTGCGCGTGAACCGCATCGCGGCGCTGTTCGCCGCCGGCGTGAAGCAGCTCGGCTTCGCGACCGTCAACGACACGTTCTTCGACACGCTGACGATCGACACCGGCGCGCGCACCGCGCAGGTTCACGAATTCGCGAAGGCAAAGCGCATCAACCTGCGCCGCGTGAGCGACACGCAAGTCGGCGTGTCGGTCGACGAAACGACGACGCGCGACGACCTCGCCGATCTGCTCGACGTGTTCGCGCAGGCCGCGGGCGGCACCGCGCCGGCCGTCGACGCGCTGGACGCCGGCCTCGCCGGCGTCGCCGCGCTGCCGGCCGGCCTCGAGCGCACGAGCGCATACCTGACGCACCACGTGTTCAACCGCCACCATTCCGAAACCGAAATGCTGCGCTACCTGCGCAGCCTGTCGGACAAGGATCTCGCGCTCGACCGCTCGATGATCCCGCTCGGCTCGTGCACGATGAAGCTGAACGCGACGTCGGAAATGCTGCCCGTCACGTGGCCCGAGTTCGGCGGCATCCACCCGTTCGCGCCGGCCGACCAGACCGTCGGCTACCGCGAGATGATCGACCAGCTCGAGCAGATGCTCGTCGCGGCCACCGGCTACGCGGCCGTGTCGCTGCAGCCGAACGCGGGCTCGCAGGGCGAGTACGCGGGCCTGCTGATCATCCACGCTTACCACGCATCGCGCGGCGAAGCCCACCGCGACGTATGCCTGATCCCGGCGTCCGCGCACGGCACGAACCCGGCATCCGCGCACATGGCCGGCATGAAGGTCGTGGTCGTCGCGTGCGACGCACAAGGCAACGTCGACATCGCCGACCTGCAGGCGAAGGCCGAGCAGCACTCGAAGGACCTCGCGGCGATCATGATCACGTATCCGTCGACGCACGGCGTGTTCGAGCAGAACGTCCGCGAGATCTGCGAGATCGTCCATGCGCACGGCGGCCAGGTGTACGTCGACGGCGCGAACATGAACGCGATGGTCGGCCTGACCGCGCCGGGCCAGTTCGGCGGCGACGTGTCGCACCTGAACCTGCACAAGACCTTCTGCATCCCGCACGGCGGCGGCGGCCCGGGCGTCGGCCCGGTCGCGGTCGGCGCGCACCTCGCGAAGTTCCTGCCGAACCAGCGTTCGACCGGCTACGCGCGCGACGAAAACGGCATCGGCGCGGTGTCGGCCGCCCCGTACGGCTCGGCGTCGATCCTGCCGATCTCGTGGATGTACATCGCGATGATGGGCGCGAAGAACCTGACCGCCGCGACGGAAACCGCGATCCTCAACGCGAACTACATCGCGAAGCGCCTCGCGCCGCACTACCCGGTGCTGTACTCGGGCCCGGGCGGGCTGGTCGCGCACGAATGCATTCTCGACCTGCGTCCGATCAAGGATTCGAGCGGCATCAGCGTCGACGACGTCGCGAAGCGCCTGATGGACTACGGCTTCCATGCGCCGACGATGAGCTTCCCGGTGCCGGGCACGCTGATGGTCGAGCCGACCGAATCGGAATCGCAGGAAGAACTCGACCGCTTCATCGCCGCGATGATCGCGATCCGCGAGGAAATCCGCGCAGTCGAGGAAGGCCGCGCCGACCGCGAGGACAACCCGCTGCGTCACGCACCGCACACGGCGGCCGTCGTCACCGCGAACGAATGGCCGCACGCGTACTCGCGCGAGCAGGCTGCGTACCCGGTCGCGTCGCTCGGCACGAACAAGTACTGGCCGCCGGTCGGCCGCGCGGACAACGCGTACGGCGACCGCAACCTGTTCTGCTCGTGCGTGCCGATGTCGGAGTACGCATAACGCGCGCCAGGCCCCGAGCTGTCCGATGGTGATCGCACCGCACGCAACTCCGTGTTGCGTGCGGTTTTTGCGTTCGCCGCTCGAACCGGTGCGCGTTCGTCCGCCAATCCGGCTAACATCACACGCGATCCAGCCAACGAAGGAGTTCCGCATGGTGCGTCCGATGTTTCCGGGCCATGGTGCAATGCAGAGCCGGCCGCGCGCGCGCCGGTTCGTGCCGATGCTCGTCGCGTCGCTGTCGTTTGCCGCTGCCGGCCTCGGCGCGGCCGGCAGCGCGCGCGCGGCGATGAATTTCTGCGCGGCGCCGGCACTGCAGGCGAGCGAGACGACCCAGGCCGAGCCGGGCGTGCAGGCGCTGATCCGCAGCGTCGACGCGCGCGTCGGCGAGCAGCCGAAGGCGATGCCGCGCGTGCACACCGAGGGCACGCTGCCGCACGAAGGCATCTACGACCAGAGCGCCGCCGCGCTGAAGGACATGGACCTGATGCGCGACGCGGCGCTCGCATGGCGCGTGACGAACGCGCCGCGCTACCTGCAACTCGTCGACCGCTTCCTGTCCGCGTGGGTCGCGACCTACCAGCCGAGCTTCAACCCGATCGACGAGACGCGCTTCGAAAGCCTGATCATCGCGTACGACATGACCGCGAGCGCGCTGCCGGTGAAGACCCGCAACGCGACGGCCGCGTTCATCGCGAAGCTCGGCGCCGGCTATGTCGCGCAGATCGACGCGCAGAAGCGCCCGCTCACCGGCACCTGGCGCAACAACTGGCAGAGCCACCGGATCAAGCTGATCGCGCTGTCCGCGTTCACGCTCGGCGACCGCAGGATGATGAACGCCGCGCAGCGGCTGTTCGTCGAGCATCTCGCCGACAACATCGGCCCGGACGGCAAGACGTGGGACTTCGAGGAGCGCGATGCGCTGCACTACGCGGTGTACGACCTGCAGCCGCTGGTGACGGCCGCGCTTGCCGCGCGCCGCTTCAACCGCAACTGGCTGCGCGAGCGCGGCGCGAACGGCGCGACGCTCGAGGCCGCGCTCGACTGGCTCGTGCCGTACGCGCTCGGCGAGAAGACCCACGAGGAATTCGTGAATTCGCCGGTGCCGTTCGACGCGAAGCGCCGCGAGGCCGGCCTGCCGGGCTACACGGGGCAGTGGGACCCGAAAAACGCCACCGAACTCTTTCATCTGGCCGCGCGGCTGGACGGGCGCTATGCCCGCGTCGCGCAGCAGCTTTCCCCGACGCCGCCCGCATGGCTCGCCGCGTGCCTGCCATTACAGGCGCGCTAGCACTACTCTTATAAGCAAGGCAGGTATCGAAATGGCAGTCAGCGTGTTTGACCTCTTCAAGATCGGCATCGGTCCGTCCAGTTCGCATACGGTCGGACCGATGCGCGCGGCGCTGATGTTCGTCCAGGGCCTCGAGCGCGACGGGCAGCTCGATGCGACGGCCCACGTGAAGGTCGAGCTGTACGGCTCGCTCGGCGCCACCGGCAAGGGCCACGGCACCGACCGCGGCGTGATGCTCGGCCTGCTCGGCGACGCGCCCGACACCGTCGATCCCGACACGATCGACGCGCGGCTGGAAGAGGTCCGCAAGTCGAAGAAACTTGCGCTGCTCGGCACGCATCCGGTGCCGTTCGTGCTGAAGGAGAACATCGCGTTCTACCGCCAGGCGCTGCCCGAGCATCCGAACGGGATGAAGCTGCGCGCGTCCGACGCGAACGGCGCGGTGCTGGTCGAGCGCACGTACCTGTCGGTCGGCGGCGGCTTCGTCGTGACGGCCGGTGCGCCGAACACGAAGGTGCTGAGCGCGGCCGAGCAGATGACGCACCCGTTCCGCACCGGCGCGGAGCTGCTCGCGCTGACCGAATCGACCGGCAAGTCGATCGCGCAGCTGATGTGGGAAAACGAGCGAGCGTGGCACACCGAGGAAGAAACGCGCGACGGGCTGCTGAAGATCTGGGCCGTGATGCAGTCGTGCGTGTCGCGCGGCTGCGGGATCGGCAACCCCGATGCCGACGGCAATCTGCCCGGCCCGTTCCAGGTCAAGCGCCGCGCGCCGCAGCTGTACCGCACGCTGACGGGAAGCCCGGAGCGCGCGCTGCAAGACCCGCTGTCGATGATCGACTGGATCAACCTGTACGCGATCGCGGTCAACGAGGAAAACGCGGCCGGCGGCCGTGTCGTCACCGCGCCGACCAACGGCGCGGCCGGCATCATCCCGGCCGTGCTGCACTACTACACGCGCTTCACGCCCGGCGCGAACGAGCAGGGCGTGATCGACTTCCTGCTGACGGCCGCCGCGATCGGCATTCTTTACAAGCTCAACGCGTCGATCTCGGGCGCGGAAGTCGGCTGCCAGGGCGAAGTGGGCGTTGCCTGCTCGATGGCGGCCGGCGCGCTCGCGGCCGTGCTCGGCGGCACGCCGCAGCAGGTCGAGAACGCGGCCGAGATCGGGATGGAGCACAACCTCGGCCTCACCTGCGACCCGGTCGGCGGGATGGTGCAGATCCCGTGCATCGAGCGCAACGCGATGGCGTCGGTGAAGGCCGTCAACGCGGCGCGCATGGCGCTGCGCGGCGACGGCTCGCACTACGTGTCGCTCGACTCGGTGATCAAGACGATGCGCGAGACGGGCGCCGACATGAAGACGAAGTACAAGGAAACGTCGCGCGGCGGGCTGGCGGTGAATATCGTCGAGTGTTGAGGCAGGACCCGACGGTAACGCGGGGCGAATCGACATCCCGCATTACCGTCGAGCCTAGCCAACGTGCTAATTGGTGAGCCAGTTTTCCATCCGCAACCCCGGATAGCTCGCAAAATCCCGCTCGTTGTTGGTCACGAGGACGACATCGAGCGACACGGCATGAGCCGCGATCAGTTTGTCGAGATGATCCTTCTTCCGCTCGCGGGTTGCTTCACGGACAGGACCGTACGCTTGCGCAGCCGCGACGTCGAACGGCGCAACGGGAATATCGTCGATCAGCGCGGCAAGATTGCGGCGCTCCCGTGCAGGACTCGCACACGCAGCGACGCCGTACTCGAGTTCGGCATACGTGATCGCCGACATCACGACGTCCCCTGTGTAGCATTGCGCGAATCGTCTTGCGACCTGCTCCGGCTGATTCTTCATCAGATAGATGCACATGTTGGTGTCGAGCATATAGCGCGGCATCACAGACCCTCGCGCTCAGCCTGCTCCTGATCGCCGCGTCCTTCGGACATGAAATCCGGCCCGAATTTCGCGAACTTCTCGAGCACTCGTGCCAGAGGCCGCCGCGTAGGCCGAATACGGATTTCGTCACCCACTCGCTCGATTTCCAGTTCGATATCGCTGCGCTCATAGGCAAGGTCCGCTGGAATCCGTACGGCCTGCGAGTTGCCGTTCCGAAATACCCTGGTGGTATGCATGTCGATCTCCCATCCGGATGTACGTCGGATGTACTTTAGGTCATTTCTGATCTCTTGTAAATCCATGTGTGTACATGATGATCCGCTCGGCAGAGGTGTGCTCAATGGGATCGTGCCTCGATCCGTAAGCAGAACATTTGCACGCCCATCTTTCCCCTCCCGTCATGATGTTCCTCCGGTGCTCGAGGGCTTGATTCAGCCCCGTTCCGACACTTGGTGAATTGCATCGAGCACCGAGCCCGGGGCCATGCATCACGGCCACTGCCGCCGCGCATGCAATACGCGGAGAATCTCCACGATGTTGTCGGCCGGGCGGATGCGATATACGAGCACGTAGTTCGGTGCGACCACCAGCTCGCGCGTGCCCGCCACGCGCCCTTGCCGATACAGTTCGGCGCGCGCGGGCAACGCCGCGGCCCGCTCCTCCAGCCGCTCGTCCAGCTCGAGCGCGGCCAGCGGGTCGTGCTGGGCGACGTAGTCCATGATCGCGGCGCGGTCCTCGCACGCCTTCGGATGCCAATGCAGCGCGAGGGTCAAACAGCATTACCCCGCTTGCCCGCGATCCGTTGACGCAGCGCGGCACGGCGCGACGCAAACTCTGCGCTGACCTCGGCATCGGGAATCGACGGGCGCGGATCGTCCAGCGCCTGCTGCACCTGCTCGCGAAACCAGCGGTCGTGGACAGCCGCTTCATGGGCCGCTTTCAGCGCGGCCGCACGATCGGGCCGGGTCGCCCGGCCGGCTGCATCCGGGTCGAAATCCGACGCGTCCACATCGAACCGGCTGATACCGATATCGCGCAGAAACCCGACCAGCGTTTCAAAACGACGGAACACGCGCACGTCGCCGCGTTTGGCCGACAGGAGCCGCTCGCTTGCGCCGCAACGGGCCGAAACGGCCCAGCCGTTGCCACAGCCGATCACACGCGCGGCGCGAACGGCGCCGGCCTCGACGAGCTGGACGAGCGTCTTTTGATCGATCGTTTCGGTTGCCATGCTGGATTCTCGATTCCGTTAGTCATTCCAGAAATTTTACTATTGAATGGCATCCCATTTTATTATTACTTGGGACGTACGACATCGAGGCTCGAGACCCGTATTCGCGTCGACATCCGTAGCCCTCAATTCTCCCTGTCAAGCGATCGCGCACAAGCTGGCCGTTCGGCCAACCGCAACCGGCGAACGCGGGCGATGCGCCGTCCGAGTCACTCCGTGTTCCGACACTTTTCACCGCCCCGCCGACAGGCGTAAGCTGTACGTCCCGCTACCCAGGGAGACGGCAGCCCATGTCGCATTCCAAGGATCTCGAGCCGCGCGCCACCACCGGTGCGCGACTGCTCGTCGATGCGTTGCTCGCCAATCACGTCGAACGCGTGTTCTGCGTGCCGGGCGAGAGTTTCCTCGCCGTACTCGATGCGCTGGCGGACGACACCGCGCGCATCCAGACGGTCGTCTGCCGCCACGAGGCGGCCGCCGCGAACATGGCCGAGGCGGTCGGCAAGCTGACCGGCCGCCCCGGCATCGCGTTCGTCACGCGCGGGCCCGGCGCGACGCATGCGTCGATCGGCGTGCACACCGCGTTCCAGGATTCGACGCCGATGATCCTGTTCGTCGGCCAGTGCGCACGCGAGCACCTCGACCGCGAAGCCTTCCAGGAAATCGACTACCGCCGGATGTTCGGCCAGATGGCGAAATGGGTCGCGCAGATCGACGACCCGCGCCGCATCCCCGAATACCTGAGCCATGCGTTCCACGTCGCGATGTCGGGCCGTCCGGGCCCGGTCGTGCTGGCGTTGCCGGAAGACGTGCTGTCCGAAGCGTGCGCGCCGCGGCCCGTCGTGCCGGCTGCGAAACGCGTCGCCGCCGCGCCGTCGGCCGCGCAGATCGACGAACTGCGCGAGCGGCTCGCGCGCGCGGAACGGCCGCTCGCGATCATCGGCGGCAGCGGCTGGACGCCCGACGCGTGCGCGAACCTGCGCAGCTTCGTCGAGCGCTGGCAACTGCCGGTCGCGTGCGCGTTCCGCTACCAGGACACGATCGACAACGCGCACCCGAACTACGCGGGCGACGTCGGGCTCGGGATCAATCCGGCGCTCGCGAAGCGCATCCGCGACGCCGACCTGCTGCTCGCGATCGGGCCGCGCCTCGGCGAAGCGACGACCGGCGGCTACACGCTGCTCGACATCCCGAAGACGCGCCAGACGCTGATCCACGTGCACCAGGGCGCGGACGAGCTCGGCCGCGTGTATGCGGCCGACCTGCCGATCGTGTCGGGAATGCCCGAGATCGCCGCGCCGCTCGCCGCGCTCGAACCGCCCGAGCGCCCTGTGTGGGCCGGCACGGCCGCCGACGCGCATCGCGCGTACCGCGAATGGCATGCGCCGCTGCCGATGCCCGGCGACGTCCAGCTCGGCGACGTGATGGTGCAGTTGCGCGAGCGCCTGCCGCACGACGCGATCCTGACCAACGGCGCCGGCAACTATGCGATCTGGCTGCATCGCCACTTCGCGTATCGGCACTTCCGCTCGCAGCTCGCGCCGACGAGCGGCGCGATGGGCTACGGCATCCCGGCCGCGCTCGCCGCGAAATCGCTGTACCCGTCGCGGGCCGTCGTCGCGCTCGCGGGCGACGGCTGCTTCATGATGGCCGGCAACGAGCTTGCCACCGCGATGCAGTACGGATTGAACATCGTCGCGATCGTCGTCAACAACGGGCATTTCGGCACGATCCGCATGCATCAGGAGCGCAACTACCCGGGCCGCGTGCACGGCACGGGGCTCACGAATCCCGATTTCGCCGCGTATGCGCGCGCGTTCGGTGCGCATGGCGAGACGGTCGAGCGCACCGCCGATTTCGCGCCCGCGCTCGAACGCGCGCTGACCTGCGGGCTGCCTGCGCTGATCGAGATCCGCATCCCGCAGGACGCCAGCACGCCGGCCGCGACGCTCGAGCAAATCCGCGAACAGGGCCGCCGCGCACGCGGCGGATGACGGTGGAAATGCGCACCGCGCCGCCCGTCACCGCGCTGTCGCACGACGACGCGCTCGTGCTCCCCGGCACGCTGCTCGCGCCGGACGGCACGCTCGTCGCGCCTTACGACGTCGAGTACGGCGATGCCCGCGCAGTCGGCCACGTGCCGGCCGCGGCCGCGCTCGGCCTGCTGCACGCCGCGCACCGGCCGCTCCGGCTCGACTACGACGGCGCACGGCATGTGCACGTGATCAACGGGATGGGCGTCACGCTCGGCGATTCGGTGATCGGGCTGACCGCGCTCGCCGCACTGCGCGCGGCGCACGCGGGCCTGCGTTTCACGCTGTACCGGCCGGCCCGCACGCCGCGCTATGTCGACGCGCTGTATGCGCTCGCGGCCGACGTCGTCGCTCCATCGCGCACGCTGCCGTGCCCCGTCGACGCGCTGCCGGCGGACGCGCCGTGCATCGACGTCGGCAATCACCTGTACTGGCCCGCGTTCGCGCGGCTGCCGATGATCGATTTCTTCCTCGACGCGCTCGGCGCCGACCCGGCCGCCGTGCCGGCCGCCGCGAAGCGCAACCGCTGGCTCGCGCGGCTGCCGCTACCCGCGCTGCCGGCCGCATGGCAGCGACCGTACGTGCTGTTCTGCCCGAACGCGAGCACCGCGGTGCGCAGCGTGCCGCCCGCGCTGCGCGCGGCGTTCGTGGAACGGCTCGCGCAACGCTACGGGCTGCCGGTGGCCGGGTTCGGCCCCGTCGCGCATCCGGCCTACACCGACGTGAGCGGCGACGCGACCGACACCGCGCGCTTCATCGCATGGGTCAAGGGTGCAAGCCTGCTGTTCGCGCCCGACACGGCCGCGCTGCATCTCGCCGACGGCTTCGACGTGCCGACGCTCGCGTGTTTCACGACGATCGGGCCGGCGCTGCGCGTGCGCGACTATCCGCATTGCGTGCCGGTCGAACTCGACGTGCCGGCCGAATTGCGCGGGCTGCATCGCAGCGAGCGGCCGGCCGATCTCGCGGCGGTCGAGGCCGCGTATCGCGCGATCGACTGGGACCGGCTTCCGTGGCCTACGCCGCGTGAAGCGGCAGCGACCACCGGATAACGGAACAGCACGCGGCAGCCAGCCGGAACGCCGTCGTCACCGCGCCGCGACCATCACCGCGCGATCGCGCAGCGTCTCCGACGGCCGCTTGCCGAACAGCCTTCGGTAATCGGTCGCGAACTGGCTGAGATGCCAGAAGCCCCACGCCTCCGCGACGTCCTGCACCGAGCCGGCCGCGCGGCCGCACAGGTCGCGCCGCGCGCCGTTCAGCCGCAGCGTGCGCAGATAGGTCGCGGGCGCCATCCCGAGCACGTCCTGGAAGCAGTATTGCAGCGTGCGCCGGCTCACGTGCAGCTGTTCGCACAGCTCGGGCACGCCGACCGGGCGCGTGCGGTGCGCAAGCACGTAGTCGCGCGCCTGCTCGACGATCCAGCGGCGCGTCGACGGCGCGCGGCCGGCGCTGTCGTCGGCCGGTTGCGCACACGCATCGAACAGCGCGGCCAGCACCTCGGCCTGCAGCTCGTCGCGCTGCGTATCGGGCAGCGGGCCAGCCACGGCCACCGCACCGTCCAGCCGGCGGCCGAGCAGTGCGCACAGGCGCGCGAGCCGCGCATCGCCGACCTGCATCACGCGCTGCGTGAACAGCCGCTCGTCGAGTGCGCAGCGTTCGACCTCCTCCGCATAGCGGCGCAGCACGTCGCCGCGCACGACGACGCCGTAGATCGAGAACTGCGCGGGCGTCAGCAGTTCGAATTCGACGTTGCCGGGCCGGAACGCGAGCGCGCCGGGCCCGATCCGGCATGCATCGACGCGTGCCGCGCCGTCGCACACGAGCGGGATGCCGAACCAGTACGCATCGCCGCGCACCTCGCATGCCTGGCGCAGCAGGTGGCTCGTCGATTCGCGAAACAGCTTCATCGTGTCGAGCGGCAGCTCGGTCAGCGTGCCGACGAAGCGGCCGGCCGCGAGCTGGTCGTAGGTCTGCCGCCAGCCGATCAGGTTGCGCGCCTGCTCGTCCGCGTCGTGCGCGACGCTGACGACCGCCTGCCCGGCCAGTGCGTCGTCGCCTTGCGCGTTGCGACGCGTGTCTTCGGCCGTCGGTTCTTCGATACTCGCCACGTGTTGATCCATCGTGTTCTCCCTCACCTGCCCGGAACCGTACCTGTCACGCAAGTCCCGTGCCGAACCGCGCGGCCCGGCGCACAACCCGTCATTTCACGCTACCCGGCCGGCTCGCGCGATACGGGCGCACCCGGAGGCGGCGTGCCGCGCACGCCGCCGGTGCGATCCGCGCTGCGACCGCGCATATCCGCTGCCGTCGCCACCGGCTGCCGAATACCGGCTACCCGGCCGGTTTCAGCCGCACGACCCTCGTGCCGCAGTTGCCGTAAGCCTGCGCGACCGCCAGCTCGACGATCGCGCTGCCGGTCGGCCAGGGCGCCGCTTCCGCTTCGGGCAAATCTGCGCGCAGCGTCGCGCGGCCGTTGATCCGGTAGCGGATGCCGCGCACGAAATCGACGAACAGCAACCCGACCCCGCTGCCGTTGCACGCTGTCGCGTCGATCCGGCCATCGCCGGGTGCGGGCAACACGAACCGCAGCGTCTTCGTGTCGATCACGCGGACGACGGGCAGCAGGTCGCCGTTCGCGTCGCGCAGGCTCTGCACGATGTCGCAGGTCATGGGTGCGCGGCCCCCGCATGCAGTGCCGACGAACATGAACGGCTGCGTTTCGACGAACTGCCGCACGCCGATGCTCACGCGCGTCGTGACGGCCTCGCTCATCCGCTCGGCTTCGTCCGCCACGCCGAAGCGGTGCTGTGCGTCGAGTTCGCCCGCGTGGAATACGGGGTGGCGCGGAAAGGATCGGGGAAGGTCTGCCATGCCGGTTTTCGTTAAACGCATCGGCGCACCGGGCCGCAGCGAACACGCGGCTGCCGGTATCGTTTCCGGCGCTGGCCGCGACGGTGCGAGGCCAGCGCCGGGTGTCGGATGTCGAAGTCGAAAATGGCGAAGTGCCGGTGACCGGATGGCAGGCAGTCAGCACATCGCACCCGCGTGTGCGCCGCTCGACGGTCGGGCAAACATCGCCCGGCCGTCGAACGTTCTACGCAGCCCGCGCATCACGCGTGTCGCCGCAGAACACCGGCAACCGTACGGCCGGCGCTGCTTTGCCGACCGGCCGGCCCCGGCGCTTCGCCACTGCCTTGACGATCAGGTCAGAAGAACCCGAGCGCCTCGGCCTGGTAGCTGACCAGCAGGCACTTCGTCTGCTGATAGTTCGACAGCGCCATCTTGTGCGTCTCGCGGCCGATCCCCGACTGCTTGTAGCCGCCGAACGCCGCGTGCGCCGGGTACAGGTGGTAGCAGTTGGTCCACACGCGGCCGGCCTCGATCTCACGGCCCATCCGGTACGCACGCGTGCCGTCGCGCGTCCACACGCCCGCGCCGAGCCCGTAGAACGTGTCGTTCGCGAGTTCGATCGCTTCCTGCTCGTCCTTGAACGTCATCACCGACGCGACCGGCCCGAAGATCTCTTCCTGGAACACGCGCATCTTGTTG
The DNA here is from genome assembly GCF_016899445.1 of Burkholderia sp. MS455. Lineage (NCBI taxonomy): Bacteria > Pseudomonadati > Pseudomonadota > Betaproteobacteria > Burkholderiales > Burkholderiaceae > Burkholderia > Burkholderia sp. MS455. The sequence continues at coordinate 174,904 of NZ_CP041779.1, read as the reverse complement.
TTGCCGAGCAGCATCGTCGGCTTCACGTAGTAGCCCGTGCCGAGTTCGGCAGCCGGCGCCGTGCGTTCGCCGCCCGTCAGGCATTGCGCGCCTTCGCCGCGGCCGATGTCGATGTACGACAGGATCTTGTCGAGCTGCTGCTGCGACGCCTGCGCGCCGATCATCGTCTGCAGGTCGAGCGGGTGGCCGGACTTGATGCGCTCGACGCGCGCGACGGCCTTCTCGATGAAGCGTTCGTAGATCGATTCCTGGATCAGGATGCGCGACGGGCACGTACATACCTCGCCCTGGTTCAGCGCGAACATCGCGAGCCCTTCGAGCGTCTTGTCGAGGAACGCATCTTCCCGATCGAGCACGTCGGCGAAGAAGATGTTCGGGCTCTTGCCGCCCAGTTCGACCGTCGACGGGATCAGGCTCTCGGCCGCCGCGCGCAGGATGTGCTTGCCGACCGGCGTCGAGCCCGTGAACGCGATCTTCGCGATCCGCTTGCTGGTCGCGAGCGCCTCGCCCGCTTCCTTGCCGAAGCCGTTCACGATGTTGATCGTGCCGGCCGGGAACAGGTCGCCGATCAGTTCCATCAGCACGAGCACCGACGCGGGCGTCTGCTCGGCCGGCTTCATCACGACGCAGCAGCCGGCCGCGAGCGCCGGCGCGAGCTTCCACGCGGCCATCAGCAGCGGGAAGTTCCACGGGATGATCTGGCCGACGACGCCGAGCGGCTCGTGGAAGTGGTACGCGACGGTGTTGTCGTCGATTTCGGAGATGCCGCCTTCCTGTGCGCGGATACAGCCCGCGAAGTAGCGGAAGTGGTCGACCGCGAGCGGCAGGTCGGCCGCCATCGTCTCGCGCAGCGGCTTGCCGTTGTCGATCGTCTCGGCCACGGCCAGCAGCTTCAGGTTCTTTTCCATCCGGTCGGCGGCGGCGAGCAGCAGGTTCGCGCGCTCGGCCACGGACGTCTTGCCCCACTTGCGGCGCGCGGCATGCGCGGCGTCCAGCGCCAGCTCGATATCGTCGGCGCCCGAGCGCGGAATGCGGCAGAACGGCTGGCCGTTGATCGGCGACACGTTCTCGAAATACTCGCCCTTCACCGGCGCCACCCACTTGCCGCCGATGTAGTTGTCGTACTGCTGACGGTACGGGTATTCGACGTCGAGGCCCAGTTGTTTCAGGTCAAACGGGTTCATACATGTCTCCTGTTCATCGTGCTTGTGTGAATGCAGCGCCGGTTGGATCGCGCTGTATCCGTTTACGCAACATGCGTGCCAAACGGACGGGCGCGGAACGAAAGCACGACGACCACGGCCGGCCCGCGTGCGCGCCGTGCGGTGTTCACGCACGCAGCACGGCGGGTGTGCCGATTCGGAACACCGCGATTGCGCAGCGGCGTGGCCGGTGTTCGGATTTTCCACAGTGGCCGTGCCGGACGACACGGGCATCGGGGACGCGATGCGTGGCATGTCGCTTGCGTGCGAATCGCGCATCCCGTTCACACGCAGCGGCGTTCGCGCCGGCCGACACCATGAGCGACTCCGGCCCCCTGACCGACGACGCCGTCGCGTTCATCCGCGAGCAGGTGTTCCTGATCGTCGCGACCGCCGACGCGGCGGGCGACAGCGACTGCTCGTACCGCGGCCGCCAGCCGCGCGCCGACGGCGCGTTCGAGCCGCTCGTCGACATCCCCGACCGCCGCACGCTCGTGCTGCCCGACTTCGCGGGCAACAACCTGTTCAACACGATCGGCAACCTGCTCGTGAATCCGGCCATCGCGCTGCTGTTCGTCGATTTCGTGCGCCGGACGACCTGGCTCGTGCAGGGCCGCGCGACGATCGACGAGGATGCGGGAAGCCGCGCGCATCTGTGGCCCGACGCGCGGCGCTATGTGGTGATCGAGGTGGAGCACGCGCAGGCGCGCACGGATGCGGCGCTGCCGCCGCTCGTGCTGGCGTGATGCGATGGGCGGATCGTCAGCGTGCGGATGCGCTCATGACGAAATGCGCCGGCGCTCCGGCTGCCATTACCTGAACGCCCATGCTCGACGACGCAACGCTCAACGCCCGTGCGTCTCCGCACAAGCCGGTTCGATCCGGCTGCGCGCGGGCGCGCCGGCAGGCGCATGCCCGTCCGAGTCGTCGCCCGCTTCAGCCGCCGGCCGCCCGCCGAGAAACACGAACACCACCACCGCGCACAGCACCGTGACGACGGCCAGCCCGGTCAGCAGCCGATCAAACGCGTGCGTATAACTCGCAAGCAGCGCCGCGTGACCGACACCCGGCAACGCAGCAGCCGCACCCGCGAGGTCGCCGGTCGCGAGCCGCGCGGCCGCACGCAGCGTCGCGTCGGGCGTGCCGGCGGCACCGGCCGCCTGCCGCAGCCCCGTCTGCGCGAGCGCGGCCAGCACCGCGCCGACGATCGCAAGCGCGATCCCCTCGCCGGCCACGCGCGTCGTGCTGAAGATCCCCGTCGCCATCCCCGCGCGCTCCTTCGGCACGACGCTCACCGACAGCCCGTCCATCAGCCCCCACGGCATCCCGGCGCCAACCCCGATCGCCAGCATCGGCGCAATCGCCGCCGTCCCCGCGCCGCCGCGCAGCGCGACACCCAGCCACATCAGCCCGCCCGCCGCGACCACCAGCCCGAGCGCCGAGATCACGCCGGCCGACAGCCAGCGCGTGAGCGTCGCGGCGGCGAACGGCACGACGAGCATCGGCGCGGAGATCGCGAGCATCAGCCAGCCGGCGTCGATCTCGCTGAAGCCGTCGATGCCGATGAAGCGCAGCGGCAGCACGACGAGCAGCACGATGTAGCAGCAGCAGGTCGACACCGGCAGCACCTGCACGCCGACGAAACGCGCGATGCGGAACAGCGACAGGTCGAGCATCGGCCGCGCGACGCGCGTCTCGATCGTCACGAACGCGCATGCGCCGAGCGCCGCGCCGGCCAGCAGCACGATCACGAGCGCGCTCGTCCAGCCGCGCGCGGGCGCCTCGATCACGCCGAACGTGAACAGCGTCAGCGCGGCGGTGAACGCGGCCGTGCCGGGCCAGTCGAGCCCCGTCGCATGCGGGTCGCGCGACTCGCGCATGCGCGGCAGCCCGAATGCGAGCGACAGCACGCCGGCCACCGCGCTCGTGACGAAGATCGCGCGCCAGCCGTAGTGCCCGATCAGGCCGCCGGCCAGCACGGGCCCGAACGCGAGCCCGATGCCGAAGGTCGTGCCGAGCAGGCTGAACGCGCGCGTGCGCGCCGCGCCGTCGAACTCCTGCGCGAGCGCGGCCGTGCCGCCCGCGAGCGCCGCGGCCGCCGCGAGCCCTTGCGCGGCGCGCAGCAGGTCGACCGCGAGCATCGACGGCGCGAACGCGAGCGCAACCGACATCAGCGTGAAACCGCCGACGCCGATCGCGAACAGCCGCTTGCGGCCGAACTGGTCGGCCAGCGCGCCGGCCGCCATCAGGAAACTGCCGAACGCGAGCATGAACGCGTTGGTGATCCAGTTCATCGCGACCGTGCCGCCATGCAGGTCGCGGCCGATCGCCGGCGTCGCGACCGCGCCGCCCGAAAACGACAGCGGCAGCGCGACGGCGGCCATGCAGACGGCGGCCAGCACCCACGCGCGCCGCCGCGCCGAAACCGCCGAAACCGCCGATACGGCTGAAAACGGGTGATCCATCATCGCTCCTCGAAAAGCCGGCGCGGATGCGCCGCCAGAGCGACAGAAGATAAATCCGATTCAATCCGCGAAAAACCACGCGAAGGTCCGCAGATAACGGACTAAAATTCCGCAATTCCCTGAGCCGCGCCCGTCGGCGCATGCACTTCGATTCGATGGAAAACCTGACCGGCATCGTCGCCTTCGTCCGCACCGCCGAAGCGCTGAGCTTCGTCGCGGCCGGCCGCGCGCTCGGCATCTCGGCGTCGGCGGTCGGCAAGACGATCGCGAAACTCGAGCAGTCGCTCGGCGTGCGCCTGTTCAACCGCACGACGCGGCGCGTCACGCTGACCGAAGAGGGGCGGCACTTCTACGAACGCTGCCAACGGATCCTCGAGGATTTCCGCGATGCGGAAGCGACCGTGACGGCATCGGCGCAGCGCCCGCGCGGCAAGCTGCGCGTGAGCCTGCCGGTGATCGGCTACCGCTTCCTGCTGCCGGTGCTGCCCGAGTTCCGGCAGCGCTATCCGGACGTCGAGCTCGATCTCGACTTCAACGACCGGATGGTCGACGTCGTCGAAGGCGGCTTCGACGCGGTGATCCGCAGCGGCCCGCTGTCGGATTCGAGCCTGATGTCGCGGCGGCTCGGCCCGTTCGCATTCGTGCTGTGCGCGACGCCCGCGTATCTCGCGCAGGCCGGCACGCCGCACACGCCGCGCGATCTCGAAGCGCACGAATGCGTGCGCTACTGCTTCCCGACCACCGGCAAGCTGCAGGACTGGGCGCTCGCGGCCGACGACGGCACGCCGCTGAAGCTGCGCACCGCAATGACCTGCAACAACATGGAAGCGCTGCGCGGCACCGTGCTCGCGGGGCTCGGCATCGGCTACATGCCCGATTTCCTCGCGCGCGACGCGCTCGAACACGGCGCGCTCGTCACCGTGCTCGACGACTACCGGATCGCGCCGGGGCAGTTCTCGATCGTGTGGCCGTCGAGCCGGCAGTTGTCGCCGAAGCTGCGCGTGTTCGTCGATTTCCTGTGCGAGCGGCTGTTCAGGTAGCCGCCCCGCACGCAGTCGCGCAGCGCGCTGTCACACCGCCCCGATCCGCTCCGCTTGCGCCGGCGGCAGCAGCGCGTCGCTGTCGTCCTTCAACCCGACGCCCGTCAGCCCGAGCCTGCGCGCATGCGTCATCAGGTAATGGAGCTTGTGCGCGGCGGCCGCGTGCGGCAGCCCTTCGGGCCGAACGTTCGAGATGCAGTTGCGCAGCGCGTCGTGGCAGCCGACCTTCGGCGCCCACGTCAGGTACACGCCGAGGCTGTCCGGCGAGCTGAGCCCCGGCCGTTCGCCGATCAGCATCGCGACGACCTTCGCGCGCAGCAGCTCGCCGATCTCGTCGCCGAGCGCGACGCGCGCCTGCTTTGCGACCACCACCGGGCCGATCCGCCAGCCGTCCGCGTCGAGCCTTGGGCGCACGGCCTGCAGCAGCGGCAGCGCCTGCTTCGCGGCCGCGAACGCCGACAGCCCGTCGCCGACCACGAACACGACGTCGGGCGCATCGTCGAGCGCCGCGCCGTAACCGGCCAGCAGCCCGCGGCTGTCATCGGAAAGCTTGCGACCGAGATCGGGCCGGCGCAGATAGTGGTCGCGGTCCGGCGCGGCGCTCAGCACGCCGAGCGTCGGCAGCAGGCCGGCCGCCTCGATCTCGCGCCGCAGCGCGTCCGCGTCGAGCGGCTGGTGCACGGCGTCGCGCGCCTGCGCATGCGACAGGTTGAAGGCCAGCAGCGGCGCGGTCGGCAGGCTGTTGCCCGCGCGGCCGAGCGCGATCCGCGCGTTCGTGAACGACTTCAGCTGGCCCCACGGATTCTTTTCGACGGCATCGCTCATGCTGACAACCCCATCCAGTCGTTCGCGCCGGCCAGAAGCGGCACGCGGGCCGACGCGGCGCGCAGCGCGCCGTGCGCATCGGCGATCTCCATCGTCTCCAGCCACTCCTCGAACTCCGGCGCGCGGCGCAGGCCGAGCACCTCGCGCACGTAGAGCTGGTCGTGGAACGACGTGCTCTGGTAGTTCAGCATCACGTCGTCCGCGCCCGGAATCCCCATGATGAAGTTGATGCCGGCCGCGCCGAGCAGCGTCAGCAAGGTATCCATGTCGTCCTGGTCGGCTTCCGCGTGGTTCGTGTAGCAGATGTCGCAGCCCATCGGCACGCCGAGCAGCTTCCCGCAGAAGTGATCCTCGAGCCCCGCGCGGATGATCTGCTTGCCGTCGTACAGGTATTCGGGCCCGATGAAACCGACCACCGTGTTCACGAGGAACGGCTCGAACTTGCGCGCAACCGCATACGCGCGCACTTCGCAGGTCTGCTGGTCGACGCCGTGATGCGCGTTCGCCGACAACGCACTGCCCTGGCCCGTCTCGAAGTACATGAGATTGTTGCCGACGGTGCCGCGCTTCAGCGACAACGCGGCCTCGCGCGCCTCGCCGAGCAGCGCGAGCGAGATCCCGAAACTCGCGTTCGCCTTCTCGGTGCCCGCGATCGACTGGAATACGAGATCGACCGGCGCGCCCTTCTCGATCGCCGCGATCGTGTTGGTCACGTGCGTGAGCACGCACGACTGCGTCGGCACGCCGTAGCGTTCGCGGAACCCGTCGATCATCGCGAGCAGCTTCACGATCGCCGCGAGGCTGTCGGTCGCCGGGTTGATGCCGATCATCGCGTCGCCGCAGCCGTACATCAGCCCGTCGAGCATCGACGCGGCGATCCCCTTCACGTCGTCGGTCGGGTGGTTCGGCTGCAGCCGCACCGACATCCGGCCGGCCAGCCCGACCGTGTTGCGAAAGCGCGTGACCACGCGGCGCTTGCGCGCGGCCGCGATCAGGTCCTGGTTGCGCATCAGCTTCGACACGGCCGCGACCATCTCGGGCGTGAGGCCCGGCGCGATCCGTTCGAGCGCCGCGCCGTCGGCCACGGGCGACAGCAGCCAGTTGCGGAAGTCGCCGACGGTCAGATGCGAGATTTCCGCGAACGCGGCTGCATCGTGATCGTCGACGATCAGGCGCGTGACCTCGTCGTCTTCATACGGGATCACCGCTTCGTTCAGGAACGCCTTCAGCGGCACGCCCGCGAGCGCGATCTTCGCGGCGACGCGCTCCTCCTCGCTCGCCGCCGCGACGCCGGCGAGCTGGTCGCCGGAACGCAGCGGGCTCGCCTTCGCGAGCAGCATCTTCAGGTCCGCGAAGCGGTACGTGCGCGGACCGATCGTCTCCGTATAGGACATCGTGCGAGTCTCCTTCCTTGCCAAAAGCCGACGGCGCGCCCGTTCGACGGGGCGCGCCGGATGCCGTCAGGAACGGCCGTTCACCTTCGCCATGCTCACTCCTCCAGCAGCGCGTCGCCGGGCGCGCTCGCGCGCTGCGAACGGGTCGCGAGGAAGTACGCGTAGCCCACCGCGAGGAAGCCGACGAACACCAGCGCGACCAGCCCGTTGAAGTACACCATCGTGCCGAGACAGACGAGCGCCGCAAGAATCGCGAATGCCGGGAAGATCGGGTACAGCGGCGCGCGGAACGGCCGCGCCATGTTCGGCTGCGAGCGGCGCAGCTTGAACAGCGACGCCATGCTCACGATATACATCACGATCGCACCGAATACCGACATCGTCACGATATTCGCGGTCAGCGTCTGCCCGCCGAACTGGATCAGCTCGTCGCTGTAAATCGCCGCGATGCCGACCACGCCGCCCGCGAGGATCGCGCGATGCGGGGTCTTGAAGCGCGGATGCACCTTCCCGAGCCACTCCGGCAGGTAGCCTTCGCGGGCCAGCGCGAAGATCTGGCGCGAATAGCCGAGGATGATCCCGTGGAACGACGCGACGAGCCCGAACAGGCCGAGCCACACGAGCATGTGCATCCAGCCGCTGTTCGCGCCGACGATGTACTTCATCGCCTGCGGCAACGGGTCGTTGATGTTCGCGAGCTTGGTCCAGTCGCCCGCGCCGCCGGCGAACACCATCACGCCGATCGCGAGCGCGACGAGGGTCAGGATCCCGGCCACGTAGGCGATCGGAATCGAGCGCTTCGGGTTCTTCGCTTCCTCGGCGGCCATCGCGACGCCTTCGATCGCGAGGAAGAACCAGATCGCGAACGGGATCGCCGCGAACATCCCGTGGAATGCGCCGACGCTGAAATGATCGGCGCCCGACCAGCCGCCCTTCATGAAGTTGCTCCACGTGAAGCCCGGCGACACGACGCCCATGAACACCAGCAGCTCGAAGATCGCGAGCAGCGTGACGACGAGCTCGAACGTTGCGGCGATCTGCACGCCGACGATGTTCAGCGCCATGAACACGAGATACGCACCCATCGCCGCATGTTTCGGTTCGAGCCCCGGAAACTGCACGTGCAGGTACGCGCCGATCGCGAGCGCGATCGCGGGTGGCGCGAACACGAACTCGACGAGCGTCGCGGCGCCGGCGAGATAACCGCCCGTCGGGCCGAATGCGCGGCGCGCATACGCGAACGGGCCGCCCGCGTGCGGGATCGACGTCGTCAGCTCGGTGAAGCTGAAAATGAAGGTCGTGTACATCGCCGCGACGAACAGCGCGGTGATGACGAAGCCCAGCGTACCGGCGCTCGCCCAGCCGTAGCTCCAGCCGAAGTATTCGCCGGAAATCACGAGGCCGACCGCGATGCCCCACAGTTGCCAGGTCCCGAGCGTCTGCTGCAGCGCGGGCTGGCCGGACGACTTGGCGCCGGCGGCGGGCCGGCCATTCGACTCTGCTTTCATCGGACTCTCTCCTCAAATGCGCCGGGCCTGACGGCCTGCGCGACTGAGAATCGATGCTAGAGAGTCATTAAACGACGTGTTATCGAAATTCGGCAAAGATCGCGGCTGACATTTCGCTGACGGAAACGCCGAGCCCGGCCGCGCGACGCGCTCCGATGCACCGGGCGCGCACGCCCGACCGCCCCTGCGTGCCACCGCCGCCGGCCGCGCGAAGCGGCCGGACGGATGCGCGCGGCGGGCTTACTGGCCGCTGCGCTGGTTGAACCAGCGGTCGAGCAGCTTGCCGGCCGCTTCGCGGCCGCCGAGGCCGAACGACAGCGCGACGGCCACCGCGATCGCGCCGAGCACGAGGCCGAACGCGAGCTGGACGATCTCGTTCGCGATGCCCATCGCGCGCAGCCCCATCGCGAACACGAGGCCGAGGATCGCGAATTGCGCGATGCGCGCGAACAGCACGCTGTGCTCGCGATCGGCCTGCTCGATCACGCGGCGCGCGAGGCCCGCGAGCCACACGCCGATCACGAGGATCACGCCGCCCATCAGCACATGGCCGCCGAATTCGATGAACAGCGTGACGACGTCGCGCACCTGCGAGAAGCCGAGCCGGTTCGCGGCTTCGACCGACGCGAACAGCATCGCGAAGAACACGATCAGCCGCGCGACCAGCACCGACGGCTGCAGGATTCCCGAGAACACGCGTTCGACGCCGAGCACGGCCGGCAGCCCGTCGGCGCCGGCGGCTTCCAGCAGCTTCTGCGCGAGCGATGCGACGAAGCGCGCGAAGTAGAACGTGACGAGCACGATCACGATCGCCGCGACGATGTCCGGCACCGCGCCGAGGAACTGGTTCAGCATGTTGGTCGCGGGGCCCGAGATCGCGTCGATCTTCAGCGCGTCGAGCGCGGAGATCAGCGTCGGCACGAACACGAACACGTAGACGATCGTGCCGATCAGGCTCGACACGCGCACCGGCGTCGGGCTGTCGAGACGCTGCGTGAGGCGGTCGGCGCCGGCGGCGACGAGCAGGTTCGTCACGAGGCCGCGCAGCACGCGCGCGACGACCCAGCCGACGAAGCCGATCACCGCGGCCGCGAACAGGTTCGGCACGATCGCGAGCAGTTTGTCGACCATCCCCTGCACCGGCGACAGCAGCCCCGACAGCGCGAACGACGCGAGGATCGCCGGCAGGAACATCAGGATCACGAGCCAGAACAGCACGTCGCCGAGATAACCGCTCATCGGCTGCATGCCCGCGCCTTCGGACAGCTTGTCGTCGATCTTGCTGGCCTTCAGCGCGCGGTTCGCGAGGCTGCGCAGCAGCGACGCGATGAGCCACGCGATCAGCGTCAGCGCCGCGCCGCCGATCAGGTTCGGCAGGTAGTTGACGATGTGCGTGACGAGCAGCGAGAACGGATTGGAAACCGCGTACAGGTTGAGCACGTTGAAGATGCCCACCGCGGTGACGAGCAGCACGAGCCAGAACAGGCCGCCGGCGATGATCCGCTCGACGTACGCGCCCTGGCCGGTGCTTTCGTTGATCCGCTGATCGACCTTCAGCGCGCTGAGCAGGCGCAGCGCGCCGGCCCGCGCCACCACCGCGATCAGCCAGCCGATCACCAGGATGCCGATCGCGCCGGCGATCTTCGGCAGATATCCGCCTAGCGTGGTCTGCAGCGACGTGATGAAGCTGGAAGCATCCATTTCTTGTTCTCCCGAAAAACGTGGCGTTGCGATTGAACATCGACGAACTACCTGCGTACTTCGAATGGTGTGCGTTGCCGCTTGAGCAACTTACCCGAGAAAAATGACGCCTTCACCCGATTTCACCGTCTTTAACTTTAGTCATAGATCGCAGGGGGACAAGACCCCATTTCGGCAAATAAAAAGGGGCGGATTTGTCGGCCGCTATGCATTTCCGCAAGATTTATCCATTCGGGCCATGCTACCGTGGCTTCGGTTCTTGCCCGGACACGCCGATGACAGTCGAAACGAAAACCGACAGACCCGCGTGGGTCCGCTATGCGGCCAGCGTGGCGCGCGTCCACGAATACATCCGCGCGCACCTCGACGGCCCGCTCGACCTGAACCGGCTCGCCGAAGTCGCGTGCCTATCGCCGTATCACTGGCAGCGCGTCTACCGCGCGCTGTACGGCGAGTCGATCGTGCTGACGGTGCGGCGGATGCGGATCGTGCGCGCGTCCGAGGATCTCGTCTGCACGGCGCGGCCCATCGACGAGATCGCGCGGCGCGCGGGCTACGGTTCGACGCACGCGTTCGCGCGGGCGTTTCGCGACGCATACGGCGTGCCGCCCGCGCAGCACCGGCGCACGGGCGTCCACCGGCCCATCTATCCGCTACAGAGAGGAGAGGAAGACATGTTCAAGCATGAAGTCGAGATCCGGCGCCTGCCGGAACTGCGCGGCTACGCGGTGGCGCACACCGGCGCATACATGAAGGTCGGCGACGCGTTCGCGCGGATCGGCGCATGGGTCGGGCAACACGGGCTGATCGGCCCGGGCGCGAAGATGATCGGCATTTTCTACGACGATCCGGACACGACGCCCGAAGCGCAGTTGCGCGCGAAGGCCTGCTTCATGCCGGCCGACGGTGCGCCGGACGTCGAGCCCGTGCCGCCCGTCGAACGCGCGACGGTAGCGGGCGGCGAATACGCGGTGCTGCTGCATACGGGGCCGTATGCGGACCTGAAGACGGCCTACCAGTGGCTCTACGGCGACTGGCTGCGTCACTCGGGCCGCGAGGCCGCCGACGCGCCGCCGTTCGAGCTGTACCTCAACACGCCGATGGACGCGGCGCCGGCCGACCTGCGCACCGAGATTTACCTGCCGCTGCGCTGATCGAAGGGCCGGTGCGCCGGGGCGAGCCGGCGCGCTGTTCCAGGGCGATGTCCGTTGCGGGCGCCATGCCGTCGTTGGCGGTTCCGATGCCGGCAACCAGGCCGGCGATTGCGCGTCAGCCGGCCTGCGTCCCGCAGCCCGGGCAGAAGCGCGCGTCGGCGGCCAGCGCCGCGTGACAGCGGCTGCAAGCCTTGGCGCGCTGCGACGCGCCGCACTGCGCGCAGAAACGCGCATCCGCCGCGTTGAGCGCGCCGCAGCCCGCGCAGGCGAGCTGGCTCAGCGGCACGTTGCCGCCTTGGCCGACTTGACCATCGGCCGGCGCCTGCCAGCCCCAGCCGTGACGATCGCGACCGCGCGCATCGTGGCCGCCGTGCCCGTCCCGGCGCTGCCCGCCGTGATGCCCGCCGCCGCTTCCGCTATTGCTGTTGCCGTGCCCGCTGCCGCGCCCACCGCCGTGGCCACCCAGGATCCGTTTCAGAAAACTCATCGCACGCTCCTCAACGCGTGGCCCGCGCGCCGCCGAACGCCCCTGAGGACGACAGCAGCCGCAAGCCGTTGGCGACAACGATCAGGCTCGCGCCCGCGTCCGCGAATACCGCCATCCACATCGTGCCGAGCCCCGCGACCGTGAGGCCGAGGAAAACGATCTTCACGCCGAGCGCGAAACCGATGTTCTGCACCAGCACGCGGTGCGTCGCGCGCGACAGCCGCACGAACGCGGGAATCTTGCGCAGGTCGTCGTCCATCAGCGCGACGTCGGCCGTCTCGATCGCCGTGTCGGTGCCCATCGCGCCCATCGCGAAGCCGATGTCGGCCCGCGCGAGCGCCGGTGCGTCGTTGATCCCGTCGCCGACCATCCCGACCGCGCCCGCACCGCCAGCCGACAGTTCCTCGACCGCCGCGAGCTTGTCTTCGGGCAGCTGGTTGCCGCGCGCGTCGTCAATGCCGGCCTGCTGTGCGATGGCTTGCGCAGTGTGCGGGTTGTCGCCCGTCAGCATCGCGGTGCGGATGCCGAGCGCGTGCAGATCCGCGATCGCGTCGCGGCTCGTGTCCTTGATCGTGTCGGCCACCGCGAAGATGCCGAGCACGCGCGCGTCGTCGACCAGCACGACGACGCTCTTGCCCTGCCGCTCGAGCGCATCGAGCTTCGTTTCGAGGGCCGGCGAGCAGCGCTCGAGTTCCTCGACGAGCCGATGGTTGCCGAGCCAGTAGCGCGCGCCGTCGATCGTGCCGCGCACGCCGCGCCCGACCAGCGCTTCGAAGTCCTGCACATCGGCGAACGCCGCCGTTCCGGCGTCGCGCGCCGCGGCTGCGATCGCCTGCGACACCGGGTGATCCGAGCGCGCGGCGAGGCTCGCGCCGAGGTGCCGGATACGCTCGGCATCGACGTCGGTCGCATGCGCGTCGAAGTCGGTCTGCACCGGCTTGCCGTGCGTGATCGTGCCGGTCTTGTCGAGCGCGAGCCACGCGAGCTTGCGCCCTTCTTCCAGATAGACGCCGCCCTTCACGAGAATCCCGCGCCGCGCCGCGGCCGCGAGCCCCGACACGATCGTCACCGGCGTCGAGATCACCAGTGCGCACGGGCACGCGATCACGAGCAGCACCAGCGCGCGGTAGATCCAGTCGTGCCACGCGCCGCCCATCACGAACGGCGGCACCACCGCGACCAGCAGCGCGACCGCGAATACGATCGGCGTGTAGACGCGCGCGAACTGGTCGACGAAGCGCTGCGTCGGCGCCTTCGCGCCCTGCGCCTCCTCGACCGCGTGGATGATCCGCGCGAGCGTCGAGTTGGCAGCGACGGCCGTCACGCGGTATTCGAACGAACCCGCTTCGTTGATCGTGCCCGCGTACACGGCATCGCCGGCCGTCTTTTCGACAGGCAGGCTCTCGCCGGTGATCGGCGCCTGGTTGACCGTCGAGCGGCCCGCGACGACTTCGCCGTCCAGCCCGATCCGCTCGCCCGGCTTCACGCGCACGACCGCGCCGAGCGCGACCTGCGCGGCCTCGATCATGCGCCACGATCCGTCGGCATCCTGCACGGTCGCGGTGTCCGGCGCGAGCTGCATCAGGCCCTGGATCGCATTGCGCGCGCGGTCGAGCGACTTCGCCTCGATCAGCTCGGCGATCGTGAACAGCACCATCACCATCGCGGCTTCCGGCCACTGGCCGATCGCCATCGCGCCCGTCACCGCGATGCTCATCAGTGCGTTGATGTTCAGGTTGCCGTTGCGAATCGCGATCCAGCCCTTCTTGTACGTAGTGAGCCCGCACGCGAGCACCGCCGCGAGCGCGAGCGCCGCCGACAGCCACACCGGCAAGCCGGCCCAGGTCGCCCCCTCGGACGCGATCGCGGCGACGCCCGCCAGCGCCAGCGGCCACCAAGGCTTCGCGGGCACGTCGGCGACACGCGCTGACGGCGCGCCGGCCGCTGCGGCCTCGGGCGTCATGCCGAGCGTGCGGATCGCGCTTTCGATCGCCGGCTGGGCGCCCGGCACGTGCTCGACGGTCAGCATCCGCTGCATCAGGTTGAATTCGAGCGCCGATACTTCGCTCATCCCGCCGAGCTTCTTGCGGATCAGCGTTTCCTCGGTCGGGCAGTCCATCTGCATGATCCGGAACGCGGAGCGCACGCGGCCCGACGCGGTCGCCTGCGCGACCGGCAGCGGTGCGAGCGTCAGCGCGGCAGGCGCGCAGCAGTCGCCGGCCGCGTGGTCGTGGTCGTGGTCGTGGTCGTGGTCGTGGTCGTGGTCGTGGTCGGCATCGTCGTGCGCGGCGTGGTCGTGCGAGCACGCCGCGCCGTGTACATGCGCGTCGCCATGTGCATGATCGTGGCCCGCATCGTCGTGCGAGCACGCGGCACCGTGCCGATGTGTGTCGCCGTGTGCATGGTCGTGATCGCGCCCCTCACCGCCGCCGCCATGATCATGGTCGCGGCCGCGCGATGCGGCGTCGCCGTGCGCGTGCTCGCCGGCCGCCGGCGCCGCGTTGGCAACGGTCGCCGCGTGCGTGTCGCGCGCGTCGGCGCAGCACGTGTCGGCGCCGCCGGCATGGCGGTGTCGTGGGTCGTGGGTACGCTGGGCGTCGGTCATGACAACCTCCTTTATGGCTTGACGGTGTAGAGTTAACACCCTGAAGCCACTACAAGGTCAACCCTTACACGGGAGAAAGGCATGAAGATTGGCGAACTGGCCAAAGCGGCCCGCTGCACCCCCGAAACGATCCGTTTCTACGAAAAAGAGGGGCTGATGCCGGACGCGGAGCGCACCGACGCGAACTACCGCAACTACACCGACGTGCACGTCGAACGGCTGCGCTTCATCCGCAACTGCCGCGCGCTCGACATGGCGCACGACGAGATCCGCGCGCTGCTGCGGCTCACCGACACGCCGGCCGACCGCTGCGATTCGATCAATTCGCTGCTCGACGACCACATCGGACACGTCGACGCGCGCCTCGCGGAACTCACGCATCTGCGCGACCAGCTCACCGAATTGCGCCGCCAATGCGTTGGCGAGCATTCGGTCGAGGATTGCGGAATCGTGCATGGTCTCGCGACGATGGAAACCGTCGCGCCGGCCGCGAAGCGCTCGCACCTCGGCTGAAACCCTTGTGAAATAAGATAGTCTGATTGAAAATAGTTATATTCTTACTAGGTACAACATAACTATTCATGTCAACGAGCCGCCCGTCCCCGCTCGCACTGGCCGTCCTCGCGACGCTCACCGAAACGCCGATGCATCCGTACGGGATGCTGCAGCAACTGAAGGCCCGCGGGTACGACGAAGTCGTCAACGTGCGGCAGCGCACGAGCCTCTACCAGACGATCGACCGGCTGCTGCGCGACGGGCTGATCGCCGTGCACGACACCGAGCGCGACGGTGCTTTCCCCGAGCGCACGCTATATGCGCTGACCGAGGCCGGGCACACGGCGGGCCAAACGTGGCTGCATGCGCTGCTCGCGGAACCCGCGCGCGAATATCCGGTGTTCGGCGCCGGCCTCGCGTTCCTGCCGCTGCTCGATGCCGAAGATGCACGGCACCAGCTCGAACTCCGGATTGCCCGGCTCGACGCCGAGCGCGAACGCCTGGAGGCACTGCGCAACGCCGCGCAGGCCGACCAGGTACCGCGCCTGTTCCTGCTGCAGAACGAGCACGCGCTCGTGCTGCTCAATGCGGAGCTCGACTGGGCGCGCAGCGTCGTCGAACACCTGAAGATCGGCGCGCTGCGCTGGGTGGACGGCTGACAAGTCACGAAGGCCGATTCCCGCTGACAACGGGAATCGCCCCTGTCAAAGCACCTTGCCGGGATTCAGGATGCCGCGCGGGTCCAGCGCAGCCTTCAGGCGCCGCATCAGCCCGATTTCCGCGTCGCTGCGCGTGTGCGCGAGATAAGGACGCTTGAGCGCCCCGATCCCGTGCTCGGCCGACACCGAGCCGCCCATGTCCCGCACCACCGCGTACACGCAGTGATCGAGCGCATCGGCGTCCGCGTCGGTCATCGTGGCCAGCGACACGCCGATATGCACGTTGCCGTCGCCGACATGGCCGAAGAACAGGCACGCGAGCGCCGGCCAACGTGAGCGCAGCGCCGCCTCGCAGCGTTCGGCGAACGCGCCGAGTTCGCCCGTCGGCAAACTCACGTCGAAGTTGACGAGCTGCGGCAGCGCATCGATCGCAAGGCCTTCGCGCAGCGTCCACAGGTCGCGCGCCTGCCGCTCCGACGTCGCGAGCACCGCATCGTCCACGAGCCCTGCCTCGATCCCCGCCGCGAGGCCGGTTTCCAGCGCTCGATGCGCATCGCCGCCCGGCGCGCTCGTCGCGCATTCGATCAGCACCGCGAACCCGCCGTCACCTGCGAACGGCGCAGTGACACCCGGCGTATGGCGCGCGACGTAGTCGTAGAACGCCGGCCACATCGCCTCGAAGCTGACGACCTCGGGCAGCGTGCGCACGCGGTTCCACAATCCGACCACCGCGTCGTAATCGCGCACGCGGCAGAGTGCGGTGGCCGGCGCGGCGAGCAACGGATGCAGCCGCAGCACGGCGCGCGTGACGACGCCGAGCGTCCCCTCGCTGCCGATGAACAGCTGCTTCAGGTCGTAGCCCGCGTTGTTCTTCAGCATCCGGTTCATCGACGACACGACCGTGCCGTCCGCGAGCACGGCCTCGAGCCCGAGCACCTGCTCGCGCATCATCCCGTAGCGGATCGCGCGCGTGCCGCCCGCATTGGTCGCGAGCATGCCGCCGATCTGGCACGAGCCGCGCGCACCGAGATCGACGCCGAACGTGAAGCCCGCCGCTTCCGCGGCTTCCTGCACCGTCTGCAGCGGCGTCCCGGCGCGCACGGTCATCGTGCCGGCCGCCGCGTCGAGCGCTTCGATGCCCGCGAAGCGTTCCATCGACAACACGACCTCGCCGCCGAGCGCGACCGCGCCGCGCGCGAGCCCCGTGAGCCCGCCTTGCGGCACGACCGGCTGGCCGAGCCGCGTGCATAGCGCGAGCGTGCGCGACACGTCGTCGACGCTGCGCGGGCGCACCAGCGCACGCGGCCGCACGCCGGCCGGCTCGTTGTACGCGGTGAAGTAACGCGGATCGATGTCGGCCGCACGCACGACGAGCGCGTCGCCCAGTTCGGCGACGAGCATGGCGCCGAGCGCATCGTCCGACAATAGCGCGCCGCCCTGTTCGCCGCCCGCGGCGGCCGGGTTCGGGTTCTGCATCGCGCGCGGCCCCGCTTACTTCGTCGAGATGTCGATATCGCCGAAATACTTCAGGCCGAGCGACTTCACCGTGCCGTCCGCCTTCAGCTTGTCGATCGCCGCGTCGAGCTTCGCCTTCAGCGCGTCGTCGCCCTTGCGCAGGCCGAATGCGATGCCGCTGCCGAGGATCCGGTCGTCGTGCACGGGTTGGCCGACGAACGAGAAGCCCTTGCCGTCAGGGCGCGACAGGAAGCCGCGCTGGCCGGACGGTGCGAGCACGAGCGTTGCGTCGAGGCGGCCCGCCACGAGGTCCGCATACGCCTGGTTCTGGTCCTGGTACGCGACGACCGCGACGCCGGCCGGTTCCCAGTGCGCCTTCGCGAAGGTTTCCTGGATCGACGCCTGCAGCACGCCGACGCGCTTGCCCTTCAGCGATTCGGGCGTCGGCAGCAGGCCGCTGCCGGTGCGCGCGATCAGCTGGGTCGGCACGCGATAGATGATCGTCGTGAAGTCGATCGCCTGGCGCCGCTGCTCGGTCGCGTTCATCGCCGAGTTGATCGCGTCGAACTTGCGGCCCTTCAGCGCGGGAATCAGGCCGTCGAACGACGTCTCGACCCATTTGCACGACAGCTTCGCCGTCTGGCAGACGGCATTGCCGACGTCGATGTCGAAGCCCTGCAGGTCGCCGTTCGGCGCTTTCGATTCGAACGGCGGGTATTGCGCCTCGAGGCCGAAGCGCAGCGTCTGCGTATCGGCGAGCGCCGCGCCGGAGCCGATTGCGCACGCGAGTGCGAATGCGAGTTTCAGGGTTGCCGTGTGCTTCATCGTGATCTCCTTGGTCTGGTCGATGCGACGTCCTCGTCGCCGGTTTCCTTGCTTACAGCGAACGCAGCCGCCGCGCGCCTTCGACCAGCGTCGCGTCGTCCTTCGAAAAACTGAGCCGGATCACACCGGCGTCGGTGCCGTCGGTATAGAACGCCGACAGCGGAATCGTCGCGACGCGCGCGTCGCGGATCAGGCGCAGCACGAAATCGCTGTCGCTTTCGTCCGAGAAGTGCCTGAAGCGCGCGAGCATGAAGAATGAGCCTTCGCTCGGCAGCAGCTCGAAACGCGAATCGGCCAGCTCGCGCGCGAGCAGGTCGCGCTTGGCCTGGTAGAACGCCGACAGGCCGAGATAGCTGTCCGGCCGCGCGAGGATCTCCGCGAACGCGACCTGCATCGGCGTGTCGGCAGCGAACACCATGAACTGGTGCACCTTGCGGATCTCGTCCATCAGCTCGGCCGGCGCGAGGCAATGACCGACCCGCCAGCCGGTCACGTGGAACGACTTGCCGAACGACGACACGATCACGCTGCGCTCGGCCAGCTCGCGGTGGCGCGCCACGCTCTGGTGCAGCGCGCCGTCGAACACGACGTGCTCGTAGACCTCGTCGGACAGGATCACGATGCCGGTGTCGCGCGTGAGCTGCGCGAGCCGCTCGAGATCGTCGGCCGAGAACACGGTCGCGGTCGGGTTGTGCGGCGTGTTCACGATGATCATCCGCGTGCGCGGCGTGATCGCCGCAGCCACCTCGTCCCAGTTCACGCGGAAATGCTCGGGCGACAGCTTGATCGCGACCGGCGTCGCGCCCTGCAGTCGCACGATCGGCGCATAGCTGTCGAACGACGGCTCGAAATAGATCACCTCGTCGCCCGGATGCACGAGCGCGCTGATCGCCGCGTACAGCCCTTCGCTCGCGCTCGCGATCACCGTGATCTCGGTCGCCGGGTCGTAGCGCGCGCCGTACAGCGCCTCGGTCTTTTCGGCGAGCCGCTCGCGCAGCGCCATCACGCCGGCCATCGGCGAGTACTGGTTGTGCCCGTCGCGCATCGCGCGCGCGACGCCTTCGACGAGCGCCGGATCGGGCGCGAAATTCGGCGCGCCCTGCGACAGGTTCAACGCATCGTGTTGCGCGGCCAGTTGGCCGATCACCGTGAAGATCGTCGTGCCGACGTCGGGCAGTTTCGAACGGGGCGCGGTGGCGCTTCGCATGACTCCTCCTTCTGATGTCCTTCGGGCTGGCCCGCGCAACGCGCGCGGCCCTGCATCTGCCGCATGATTTAGCCCCAGCCAATATCGGCGGACAATCGAAAGTTCGTCATGGCGGCCATGCATTTTTCTCATGGCTCACGGTGTGAAGCGCGCAGCGGCAAGGCTGAACTGCCGACCTGATATGCGAATCAGGCATTACCCGTAGGGGATGCTACGCGCCCGCCGCCGCCAGATACGCGAGCAGCACGGCCCGCAATTCGCCGCGTAGCGCGGCGAAGTCGAGCGCGGGCCCGAGCGTCAGCAATGCCTGCGAGAGGCCGCCGTAGCAGACGGCATGCGCCATCCGCGCGAGCCCGTCGAGCCGCGCGGCCGGCGGCGGATCGGCCGCGTGCGCGAGCGCGTCGCGCCACAGCGCGACATATGCGTCGTAATGCCGGCGGTATGCGGCGAGCGGCGACACCTGCCGCTCCAGCGCGAAGAACGCGCTCCACAGCGCGGCGTCGGCGCCGATCGCGTCGACCTGCAGGTCGACGAGCGCCACGGCAAGTTCGGCCCGCGGCGCGCCGCGCAGCCGCTCTGCCGCATCGCGCAGCCGGTCGGCCATCGCCTGCACATGACGGTGGATGCAGAGCGCCGCGAGGCTCTGCTTGTCGCCGAAATACTCGTAGAAGGTGCCGACGCTCACGCCCGCGGCGGCCGCGATCTCGCGGATCGTCGCCTTCGCGTAGCCGCGTTCGAGCAAAAGCCGAACGAACGCCTGCTGCAGCGCGTCGGAGCTCGCCTGCGCGCGCGACTGGCGCGGCCGGCGGCGCAACGCGGGCGCGGGTTGCGCCGCCGGCTGGCCGGGCGGCGCCGGAACCTGAACATGTCGCGGCGGCATATTTGCTACTCTGGAATTCAGCAGGGAATGCGTTTACCGGGAGCCGGAACCAGCGCCGCAGCGCCATCCGTGTTGCATGACGCCGGCCGCCCGCGAAGCATGAGACCGGAGACAACCTCGATGACCGAATCGACTCACGCCGTCACGAACCAGTTCGACGAACTGGTCGACTATAACCTCTTCGCGACGGACGTCGCGCTGCGCGACGCGCTCGCCCGCGCCGGCGCCGACTGGGCCATGCCGCAGCTCGACGCGTACGGCGCGCGGCTCGGCAGCGCCGACACCGCGCGGCTCGCCGACGAAGCGAACCAGCACCCGCCGGAACTGAACGCGTTCGACCGGCGCGGCCGGCGCATCGACCGCGTCGATTTCCACCCGGCGTGGCACGCGCTGCTCGGCCAATACCGCCACGAAGGCTTCGTATCGCTCGCGTTCCGCGACACACGCCGCGGCCGCTGGGCCGCGACCGCGGCCGGCTTCTACCTGCACGGCCAGATCGAGGCCGGCACGCTGTGCCCGGCGACGATGACGCAGGCCGCGATTCCCGTGCTGCAGAAGGAGCCCGCGCTGTGGAACCTGCTGCGCGACAAGCTCTACAGCGACGACTACGATCCGCGCGACGTGCCGGTCGCCGACAAGCGCTCGATCTGGTTCGGCATGGGGATGACCGAGAAACAGGGCGGCTCCGACGTGCGCGCGAACACGACGCTCGCCACGCCCGTCGGCGCGGGCGGGCGCGGCGGCGAATACCTGCTGCGCGGCCACAAGTGGTTCTTCTCCGCGCCGATGTGCGATGCGCACCTCGTCGTCGCGCACACCGAAGGCGGCAGCCCGTCGTGCTTCTACGTGCCGCGCTGGCGGCCGGACGGCACGAAGAACGCGGTCGAGATCCAGCGGCTGAAGAACAAGGTCGGCAACCGCAGCAACTCGAGCAGCGAGATCGAGCTGAACGACGCGTGGGGGATCATGCTCGGCGACGAAGGCCGCGGCATTCCGACCATCATCGAGATGGCCACCTACACGCGGCTGAATTGCGTGCTCGGCAGCGCGGCGATGCTGCGCCAGGGCGTCGTGCAGGCGATCGCGTACACGCGCCAGCGCCACGCGTTCGGCCGCGCGCTCGCCGAACAGCCGCTGATGCGCACCGTGCTCGCCGATCTCGCGCTCGAAAGCGAAGCCGCGCTCGTACTCGCGATGCGCCTTGCCGACGCGTTCGAGCGCGACGACTCGCCGCGCGAACGCGCGTGGAAGCGCATCGTCACGCCCGCCGCGAAATTCTGGGTCTGCAAGCGCGCGGTCGAGCTGACCGGCGAGGTGATGGAAGTGTTCGGCGGCAACGGCTACGTCGACGACGGCCCGATCGCGCGGCTGTTCCGCGAGGCGCCCGTCAACTCGATCTGGGAAGGCTCGGGCAACGTGATGTGCCTCGACGTGCTGCGTGCGGTGTCGCGCGAGCCCGACTCGGCCGCCGCGCTGTTCGCCGAACTCGCCGACCTCGGCGCGGGCGAACCGCGCATCCGCACGGCGCTCGACGCGCTGCGCGCGATGCTCGCCGCGCGTGCCGACACGCTCGAAGCGTCGGGCCGCGTGTTCGCGCAGCGGCTCGCGCTCGTCGCGCAGGCGTGCCTGCTGCGCCGCGATGCGCCGGCGGCCGTCGCCGACGCGTTCGTCGCGACGCGGATCGCGGCGCCCGACTGGGGCCGCATCGCGGGCGGCTTCGATCCGCACGCGCTCGACGTCGCCGCGCTGCTGCAGCGCGCGTATCCGGCCTGACGCCGGTTCGTTCGCCTGAGTTCACCTTCGTTCGCCCCGCCCGGAGCCACGATGAACCTCGTCGCCGCCCTCGACCGCGCCGCCCGCGCGACGCCCGACAAGCCGTTCCTCGTCAGCGAATCCGCGACGATCACCTATGCCGCCGCGCGCGAGCGCTCGCACCGCGCAGCGGCCGTGCTGAGCGCGCTCGGCATCGCGGCCGGCGACCGCGTCGCCGCGATGTGCTTCAACACGCCGGCCTTCGTCGACCTGATGTTCGGCGCGTGGCGGCTCGGCGCGACGTTCGTGCCGGTCAACCACAAGCTGCAGGCGCCGGAAGTCGACTACGTGCTCGAACACAGCCGCAGCAAGGCGCTCCTGTTCGATGTGGCGCTCGCACCGGTGGTCGAACGCATCGTTCATCCGGCGCGGCAACTCGTGACCGAAGGCGAACTCGACGGCGTGCCGTGCTTCGACACGATGTGCGCGACGATGGACGGCCTCGCCGGCATCGAACCGGCCGACGGCGACATCGCGCAAATCCTCTATACGTCCGGCACGACCGGCCGCCCGAAAGGCTGCGTGCACAGCCACCGCACCGTGACGCTCGCCGCGATGTCGGCGGCGCTCGCGACCGGCATCGGCCGCAACGAACGCACGCTGATGGCGATGCCGATCTGGCATTCGTCGCCGCTCAACAACTGGTTCGGCGGCACGCTGGTCGCGGGCGGCACCGTCGTGCTGCTGCGCGAATACCATCCGCTGCGCTTCCTGCAGACCGTCGAGCGCGAGCGCGTGACGCTGTATTTCGGCGCGCCGGTGTCGTACACGCTGCCGCTCGACACGATCGACGGCTTCGCGGCGTTCGACCTGTCGAGCGTGCGCGCATGGTTGTACGGCGGCGGCCCGATCGGCGCCGCGCAGGCCGAACGGCTCGCACGCGCGTATCGCAGCGACGCGTTCTTCCACGTGTACGGGATGACCGAAACGGGGCCGGCCGGCACGACGCTGTATCCGGACGAGCAGATCGCGAAGGCCGGTTCGATCGGCCGCCACGGCGGCCCGGGCGTCGACCTGCGCGTCGTGCGGATGGACGGCATCGATGCGCAGCCGGGCGAGACCGGCGAGATCTGGCTGAAGGCCGACAGCATGATGCTCGGTTATCTCGACGACGCGGCCGCGACGCGCGCCGCGTTCGCACCGGGCGGCTGGTATCGCACCGGCGACGTCGCGCGAATCGATCAGGATGGCTACCTGTTCATCGTCGACCGGCTGAAGGACATGATCGTGACGGGCGGCGAAAACGTCTATTCGAAGGAAGTGGAAGACGTGCTCGGCGCGCATCCGGACATCGCCGAGGCGGCCGTCGTCGGCGTCCCGCATCCGGACTGGGGCGAGACGGTCGTCGCGCACGTCGTGATGCGCACGGGCGCGGCGCCCGACGCGGACGCGCTGCGCGCGTTCTGCGGCGAGCGGCTCGCCGCGTACAAGATCCCGCGCGAGTTCGCGTTCGCGCAGGCGCTGCCGCGCACGCCGACCGGCAAGCTGCAGAAATTCCTGCTGCGCGTGCGCAAGGAGTAGCGCCCGCTCACGCCCCATGAAAAAAGCCACCAGGCCCGACGGCCCGGTGGCTTTTTCGCATGATCGGACGGGCAGCGACGTGCGCCGCCGCCCGCGAGTCACAGACTGCTTACTTGCCGCCGATGCTCTTCAGCGGCTTCCACTCGCCCTTCTCGACCTTGTACATCGTGATGCCGCCGTTCTTCAGGTCGCCCTTCGCGTCATACGCGACGTGCGTCGACGTGACGCCCGCCATGTCGCTCTTCGCGAGCACCGGCAGGTACTTCGCCGGATCGGTCGAATCGGCCTTCTTCATCGCGTTGAGCATCGCCATCGCGCCGTCGTATGCATACGGCGAATAGGTCTGCACTTCTTCGCCGAAGCGCTTCTTGTACTTGTCGGCGTAGGCCTTGCCGCCGGGCATCTCTTCGAGCGGGAGGCCCGCCAGCGAAGCGATCGTGCCTTCCGACGCGTTGCCCGCGATCTTCAGGAACGTCGGCGTCTTCACCATTTCGCCGCTCATCAGCGGTGCCGTCATGCCGAGCGCCTTCATCTGCTTGACCATCGGCGCTGCCTGCGAATCCGCGCCGCCGTAGTAGACGAGGTCGGGCTTCGCCGCCTTCAGCTTGGTCAGGATCGCCTTGAAGTCGACCGCCTTGTCGTTCGTGAATTCACGGTCGACGATCGTCGCGCCGCCGGCCTTCGCGGCCTTCTCGAACTGGTCGGCGAGACCCTGGCCGTAGGCCGTGCGGTCGTCGACGATCGCGATCTTCTTCATGCCGAGATCCTTCGACGCGAACGTGCCGGCCACCGAGCCCTGCTGCGTGTCGGACGTCATCATGCGGAAGGTCGTCTTGTAGCCTTGCTGCGTGTATTCCGGTGCCGTCGCCATCGCGATTTCCGGAATGCCCGCGTTCGCGTAGATGCGCGAAGCCGGGATGGTCGTGCCCGAGTTGAAGTGGCCGAGCATGCCCTTGATGCCGTCGTCGACGAGCTTCTGCGCCACCGTCGTGCCCGTGCGCGGGTCGGCCTGGTCGTCCTGCGTGCTGAGCACGAACTTCACGGGCTTGCCGCCGATCTTCGGGTTCGTCGCGTTGAAGTCTTCCAGCGCGAGCACGATCCCGTTCTGCATATCCTTGCCGTAGTGCGCCTGCGCGCCCGTCATCGGCCCTGCGTAACCGATCTTCACGTCATCCGCATGGGCCGTCCCCGCCAGCGACATGACCGCGACGAACGTCGCGCCTGCCACCTTTTTCATCGTGTGTTGCATAGCATCTCCTTGGTACCAGGGTAAATGAAGCGGCTTCGGGATCGCCTTGCCGCTTCTTTGTTTGATCCGAACGGCAAGGATGATCAGCCGATCGTCATCAAATTCGCATTGCCGCCCGCCGCGGCCGTATTCACGCTGACCGAGCGCTCGGTCAGCAGCCGCTCCAGCGCGTAGTCTTCCGCGTCGCCGTTCTCGAACGCGCCCACCGACACGCCCTGCACCGACACGATCGGGCCCGGCCGCTGCGCGACGTCCTTCACGAGCGTCTGCAGTTCGTCGCTGTCGCCTTCGAACAGCACCGCGTCGAACGCCGCGTCGGCCTGCTTGCGCACGGCCGCGTGCGGCTTCAGCGACGCCGGCAGCGCGGCGACGAGCGCCTCGCCGGCCGCGCCGGCGAACAATGCGCGGTTGCCGGTCGCGAGCACCGCCGCGAACTGCGCGCGCGCGCCGCCCGGCGTTGCCGCGACACACAGCACCGTGCCGCGCGGGCCGAGTGTATACGTGTTTCGCTCGCCCGTCGGGCCGGTCAGCACCGCGGTCGCGCCGGCCGGCACCTGCGCGAGATAACCGTCGCAACGCGCGGCCAGCGCCGGTTCGCGCTGCTCGATCAGCCAGTCGCGCAGCGTGGTCAGCGCCGCCGCCGGGTTGCCGCGCGCGTCGCCTTCGACCGCGCCGTCCGCCACCAGCGTCTGCGCGAGCGAGCGCGGCAGGCCCGACGGACGCGTCGCGAGCAGGCGCTGCAGGTACAGCGCGCCGCCGGCCTTCGGGCCCGTGCCCGACAGCCCTTCGCCGCCGAACGGCTGCACGCCGACCACCGCGCCGATCACGTTGCGATTCACGTAGATGTTGCCGACGTGCGCGTTCGAGATCACGTGCGCGATCGTCTCGTCGATCCGCGTGTGGATGCCGAGCGTCAGGCCGTAACCCGTCGCGCGGATCTGCTCGAGCAGCTTGTCGAGCTGGTTGCGGCGGTAGCGCACGACGTGCAGCACGGGGCCGAACACTTCACGCTTGAGCTCGTCGATGCTGCCGATCTCGATCAGCGTCGGCGGCACGAACGTGCCGTGCGCGCACGCATCGGGCGCCGGCAGTTGCGTGACCGCGTGACCCTTGTCCTTCATCGCCGCGACGTGCGTGTCGATCGTCTGCTTCGCTTCGGCGTCGATCACCGGGCCGACGTCGGTCGACAGACGGTCCGGGTTGCCCAGCGCCAGCTCGTGCATCGCGCCCTTCAGCATCGTCAGCGTGCGGTCCGCGACATCGTCCTGCAGACACAGAACGCGCAGCGCCGAACACCGTTGGCCGGCCGAGTCGAACGACGACTGCATCACGTCCGCGACGACCTGCTCCGCGAGCGCCGACGAGTCGACGATCATCGCGTTCTGGCCGCCCGTTTCCGCGATCAGCGGAATCGGCTTGCCGTCCGGGTCGAGGCGCGCGGACAGCGTCTTGTTGATCAGGCGCGCGACTTCGGTCGAGCCGGTGAACATCACCGCGCGCGTGCGCGGATCGGCGACCAGCGCCGCGCCGACGGTCTCGCCGGTGCCCGGCAGCAACTGCACCGCGCCGGCCGGCACGCCGGCCTCGCGCAGCAGGCGCACGGCTTGGGCAGCGATCAGCGGCGTCTGTTCCGCCGGCTTCGCGAGCACCGTGTTGCCGGCTGCCAAGGCTGCCGCCACCTGGCCCATGAAGATCGCGAGCGGGAAGTTCCACGGGCTGATGCAGACCACGGGCCCGAGCGGACGGTGCGTGTCGTTCGAGAATTCGTCGCGGATCTGCGCGGCGTAGTAGCGCAGGAAGTCGACCGCTTCGCGGATCTCGGCGATCGCGTTCGGCAGCGACTTGCCGGCTTCGCGCACGATCAGGCCCATCAGCGTGTGCATCTGCGCTTCGAGCAGGTCGGCTGCACGCACCAGGCAATCGGCGCGCGCGTCGACCGGCGTCGCCTGCCAGATCGGCGCGGCGGCCACTGCGTGCGCGAGCGCCGCGCTCACGTGTTCGGACGTCGCTTCGCTGACCGTGCCGACCGTGTCGCGCTGGTCGGCCGGGTTGCGTACGTCGCGGGCCGGTGCGTCGGCGAGCGCGTCGTCGGCGAGCATCGGCGCCGCACGCCACGGGAAATGCGCGCTCGCGAGCAGCGCGGACGACAGCGACGCGAGACGGTGTTCGTTCGACAGGTCGAGGCCCATCGAGTTGGGACGCTCGTCGCCGTACAGGTTGCGCGGCAGCGGAATCTTCGCGTGCGGCGCGCCGAGCGGCACGACCTTCATCGCTTCGTCGACCGGATCGGCGACCAGCTCCTTCACCGACACGGTCTTGTCGGCGATGCGGTTCACGAACGACGTGTTCGCGCCGTTCTCGAGCAGGCGGCGCACCAGGTACGCGAGCAGCGTCTCGTGCGTGCCGACCGGTGCGTACACGCGGCACGGACGGTTCAGCTTGTCGCGGCCCGTGACTTCCTCGTACAGCGGCTCGCCCATCCCGTGCAGGCACTGGAATTCGTACTGGCCCGGGTAGTAGTTCTGGCCCGCGAGTTGGTAGATCGCGGCCAGCGTGTATGCGTTGTGCGTCGCGAACTGCGGGTAGACGGCGTCGGGCGCCGCGAGCAGCTTCTTCGCGCACGCGAGGTACGACACGTCGGTGTAGATCTTGCGCGTATAGACCGGATAGCCTTCGAGGCCGTCGACCTGCGCACGCTTGATCTCGCTATCCCAGTACGCGCCCTTCACGAGACGGATCATCAGGCGGTGACGGCTGCGGCGCGCGAGATCGATCAGGTAGTCGATCACGAACGGGCAGCGCTTCTGGTAACCCTGCACGACGAAGCCGATGCCGTTCCAGCCCGCAAGATCCGGATCGAAGCACAGCGCCTCGAGCAGGTCGAGCGACAGTTCGAGCCGGTCGGCTTCTTCCGCGTCGATGTTCAGGCCGATGTCGTAGCGGCGCGCGAGCAGCGCGAGCGCGCGCACGCGCGGCAGCAGCTCGCTCATCGTGCGGTCCTGCTGCGAGCGCGAATAGCGCGCGTGCAGCGCCGACAGCTTGATCGAGATGCCCGGGCCTTCGTAGATGCCGCGGCCGCCGGCCGCCTTGCCGATCGCGTGGATCGCCTGTTCGTACGACGCGTAGTAGCGCTGCGCGTCCTCTTCGGTCGTCGCCGCTTCGCCGAGCATGTCGTACGAGTAGCGGAAGCCGCGCGCTTCGTATTTGCGGCTGTTCGCCAGCGCTTCGGAGATCGTTTCGCCGGTGACGAACTGCTCGCCCATCAGGCGCATCGCCATGTCGACGCCCTTGCGGATCAGCGGCTCGCCGCCGCGGCCGATCAGGCGCGTGAGCGCCGACGACAGGCCCGCTTCGCTGTTGGTCGTCACGAGCTTGCCGGTGATCATCAGCCCCCAGGTCGCCGCGTTCACGAACAGCGACGGCGCGTGGCCGACGTGCGAGCGCCAGTCGCCCTTGCTGATCTTGTCGCGGATCAGCGCATCGCGCGTCGCGCGATCGGGAATGCGCAGCAGCGCTTCGGCGAGACACATCAGCGCGACGCCTTCCTGGCTCGACAGCGAGAACTCGTGGATCAGCCCTTCGACGCCGCCGCCCGAGCTCTTCTCGCGCAGCGCCTCGACGAGCTTCGTCGCGAGCGCCTGCGCGTCCGCCTGCAGGTTCGCGGGCAGGCGCGCCTGGCCGAGCAGGAACGGCACGCATTCCGGCTCGGGGCGGCGGTACGCGGCCGTGATCGCCGCGCGCAGCACCGATTGCGGCTGCACGTTCTGCGCGAACTCGAGGAACGGATGCGGCGAGTTGTCGTCGTCGCCGTCCGCAGCCTGACCGTCGGCGAGCTCCGTGACGCCGCTGTGGCCCGACAGCTCGGGCGGCAGCTGGCCGTGCTCGATCCGCTCGAGATACGCGAAGATCGCCTGCTTGATCAGCCAGTGGGGAGTGCGCTCTAGACGCGCGGCTGCGTCCTTGAGGCGCGAGCGGAGTAGGTCGTCGACCTTGACGCCGAGAGTCGTGCTTGCCATGGTGGGTTCGTGCGCCGGTGCGAGCCCGGCAATGTGGTGTGAGAGGATGCGCGAAATCCTACGGCACGCAATAAAAAGGTGCAACCAAATTGAGAGATGGGTTGCACCCTTTGGTTAGCCAATATAATCAGCCACTTAGAAGGTTGCAACCTAGGAGTTGCCCGCGGTCCGGGGATCGGTGTTTTCCCTGATCGAACCGATTCGACATGCGCGTGCAACCTCCGGCGCGCACGGCAGCGGACGAAAACGGGTTGCACTGGGTGTGGCGGCGAGTGAGTCGCCTGATATGAGTGCGCGACGAGAGGCGGTTCGGAAGGGCCCGGCAGCCCGGGCTTCAACGCGGTGCCCCGCGCGACGGCTGCGCGGGGCGCCGCTCAGATATCCAGCGGATCGACTTCGACGCTCCATCGCAGCACGCCCTTCAGTGCACGCAGCTCCGGCTGCCATGCGCGCAGCGCATGCTGCAGCGCCGCCCGCGATGCGCTTTCGAGCAGCAGCTGCGCACGGTGGACGTTCGCGACCTTGACGATCGTCATCGGCACCGCGTCGTACACGGTCACGCGATCGGCGCCCGGCAGCCCCGGCAACGCGGCCGCGGCCTGCAGCAGGAACGCGAGCGCCGCGTCGAGCGTGCGCCCTTCGGCGCGCAGCAGCGCCTGGTAGACGAACGGCGGCAGGTGCGCGTCGCGGCGCTCGCCGAGCGTTGAATTCGCGAAGCCGACGTAATCCTGCCGCCCGAGCGCGTGGTACAGCGCGTGACGCGGGTAGCGCGTCTGCACCATCACCTCGCCCGGCAGCCCGGCGCGGCCCGCGCGGCCGCTCACCTGCATCAGCTGCGCGAACAGCCGTTCGCTCGCGCGGAAGTCGTGCGAGAACAGCGCGGTGTCGGCATTGAGCACGCCGACCAGCGACACGCGCTGGAAGTCGTGCCCCTTCGCGATCATCTGCGTGCCGACGAGGATGTCGACCTCGCCCGCGTGCACGTCGGAAAAGAGCGCCTGCGCGCTGCCCTTGCGGCGCGTGCTGTCCGCGTCGATCCGCAGCACGCGCGCGCCCGGCACGGCCTCGGAGAGCGCCTCCTCGATCCGCTGCGTGCCGCGCCCGAGCGGCGCGATGTCGACGTTGCCGCACTCGGGGCACGAGCGCGGAATGCGCGCCTCCCAACCGCAGTGGTGGCAGCGCAGCGCATGCTCGGGCTTGTGCAGCACGACGTACGCGCTGCAGCGCGGGCAGCCCGCGACCCAGCCGCAGGCGTCGCACGCGAGTTGCGGCGCGTAGCCGCGCCGGTTCAGGAACACGAGGCTCTGTTCGCCGCGTTCGAGCCGCGCCTTCAGCGCCGCGACGAGCGGCCCCGACAGCCCGCCCATCGACGCGCGCCCGCGCCGCCGCTCCTCTTCGAGATCGATCAGCCGCACGGTCGGCAGCGTCGCGTCGGCCACCGCGCGGCGCGACAGCGTGAGCCGCGTGTAGCGGCCCTGCTCGGCCTGCCACCAGGTTTCGAGCGACGGCGTTGCCGAGCCCAGCACGACCGTGATGCCGAGCTGCTTCGCGCGCCACACGGCGAGATCGCGCGCCGAGTAGCGCAGCCCTTCCTGCTGCTTGTACGCGGGCTCGTGCTCCTCGTCGACGACGATCAGCGCGAGTGTCGGCATCGACGCGAGCACCGCGAGGCGCGTGCCGAGCACGATCCGCGCGCGGCCCGTGTGCGCGGCGAGCCAGTTGCGCGCGCGCTCGCCCT
This sequence comes from Burkholderia sp. MS455, assembly GCF_016899445.1. Lineage (NCBI taxonomy): Bacteria > Pseudomonadati > Pseudomonadota > Betaproteobacteria > Burkholderiales > Burkholderiaceae > Burkholderia > Burkholderia sp. MS455. The sequence continues at coordinate 144,666 of NZ_CP041779.1, read as the reverse complement.
CGGCGAGCCCGCTGTGCAGCGTGACGATCGCGTCGTCTGCGAGCGCACCCGCGAAGCGCGCGCGAAACGCGGCCTCGAACTGCGGCGTCAGGTTGATTTCGGGGACGAGCACGAGCGCCTGCGCGTCCGGCCGCGCGTCGAGCAGCGATGCGAGCGCATGCAGATAGACCTCGGTCTTGCCGCTGCCTGTCACGCCGTGCAGCAGGAACGGCGCGAAACCCTGCGCCGCGCGGATCGCGTCGAGCGCCTCGGCCTGCTGGTCGGTAAGCGCCGGCGGCACAGCTCGTCCACCGGTTGTCGACAGGTTATCCACAGCTTTGGGCACAGGCGCGTCGTTCCAGCCGATCTCCTCGACGTCGACCCAACCGCGCGCCGCCCAGTCATCGAGCGTCGCGGCCGCCTTCGGATGCAGCGCGCGCGCGTCGGGCAGTCCCAGCGAGCCGGTGTCGACGAGCGCCTGCGCGAGCCGCCGCAGCGCGGCCCCGCGTGCGGGCAACGCATCGGGCAGTGCCGCACGACCGGCTTCCGTCGGCAGGTAGCGCACCTCGGGCGCCAGCAGCCGCCCCCAGCGTCCGGCGTCGCGCAGCGCCTGCGGCAGCGCCGGCAGCGCGACCTCGCCGCGCCCGCGCTGATAGTAGTCGGCGGCGAACGACACGAGCGCGAGCCAGTCCGCCGACAGCGGCGGCAAGTCGGTGCAGATCGCGTCGATCGCGCGCAGCCGGGACGGCGGCACGTCGGTGTGAGTCGTCACTTCGCAGACGAGCCCGACGGCCTGCCGCTTGCCGAACGGCACCTGCACGAGCGTGCCGGGCACGGGTGCCGGTTGCGCATCGCAGCGGTAGTCGAACAGGGTCGCGAGCGGATGGTCGAGCGCGACGCGCAGGTAGGTGCCGTTCATCACGGCGCCCCGGCGGCGGTACGTGCCGCATGGGCGGCTTGCACCCGCGCCCGCATCGCGGCAGCGAACTTAAAGTAAAACTTCAGATTCGGCGCTAAGTTTTGGATTCGCATTAGGAATCGCCGTATACCCTGCCCAGCCTGTGGATAACTTTGTTGAGAACTCGCCGCTCAATGGCCGCAACGCGCGCCGGGCCGTGTTTTCCACGGTTTTCCGCCGTTTGCGGCGGTGCCCCGCGGAGCCTTATTCCATAAGGCTGCTATTCAAATTACCAAACCATAGCGAGACAATTTGACCGACACGGGGCTCTACCGCGCTGCAACGTGGAAAATGTGCATAAGTCAAGTCTTGACAAGCAACGAATCGGCAACCGGTACGGGGTTGCGCCCTGTTTAGCGCCGGCAGCGAAACGCTGTCACCCCGCAGTGCAGCATGACAGCGCTTGCGTTCAGCCGGCGGCTCCGCTACGGATCGCGCGGCTGTGGTTATGTACCTCGTCGACGAGTTCGGCGACGTGATCGGGCGACGTGAATTGCGAGATGCCGTGCCCGAGGTTGAATACGTGGCCCGGATGGTTGCCGTAGCTGTCGAGCACGGCGCGCGCCTGTTCGCGCACCGCGGCCGGCGGCGCAAACAGGATCGTCGGGTCGAGGTTGCCCTGCAGCGCGACGCGCCCCGCGACGCGCTCGCGCGCGGCGCCGAGGTTGACCGTCCAGTCGAGCCCGACCGCGTCGACACCGGTCGCCGCGATCTCCTCGAGCCACAGCCCGCCGCCCTTCGTGAACGTGATCACCGGCACGCGCTCGCCGTCGTGCTCGCGCTTGAGCTGCGCGACCACGCGACGGATGTAGTCCAGCGAAAAGCGCTGGTACGCGCCGTCCGCCAGCGCGCCGCCCCACGTGTCGAAAATCATCACGGCCTGCGCGCCCGCTTCGATCTGCGCGTTCAGGTACGCGGCCACCGCCTGCGCGTTCACGTCGAGGATCCGGTGCATCAGGTCGGGGCGCGAATACGCCATCGATTTCACCGTGCGGAAATCGTCCGACCCGCCGCCTTCGACCATGTAGCACGCGAGCGTCCACGGGCTGCCCGAGAAGCCGATCAGCGGCACGCGCTGGCGGCCCTGGCCGTCGGTCAGCGCGCGGCGGATCTCGCGCACGGCGCCGGTCACGTAGCCGAGCGTGGCTTCGATGTCCGGCACCGCGAGCTTCGCGACGTCGGCCTCGGTACGCACCGGATGCGCGAACTTCGGCCCTTCGCCGACCTGGAAGTCGAGGCCGAGCCCCATCGCGTCCGGAATCGTCAGGATGTCCGAGAACAGGATCGCGGCGTCGAGCGGGAAACGCTCGAGCGGCTGCAGCGTCACCTCGGTCGCGTAGTCGGGATTCTTCGCGAGGCCGAGGAAGCTGCCGGCGCGCGCGCGCGTCGCGTTGTATTCGGGCAGGTAGCGGCCGGCCTGGCGCATCAGCCAGATCGGCGTGTAGTCGGTCGGCTCGCGCAGAAGCGCACGCAGGAAGGTGTCGTTGAGCAGGTTATGGGCCACGGTAGGAGCGACGATGCGAAGGCAAAGCGGCATTTTACCGGACAGCCGGCGTCAGGCTGCGCATGCCGATGCGATGGCGGCCATATGACGCGCGCGATGGCTCCGTTATGATCGGACGCTCATATCGAACCGAACGAAGGAGGAGACCGATGAAGACATTCGCCACGCTCGCCGCGGCCGCACTGCTCTGCTGCGCCGCCGCGCACGCGCAGACCGGCGCGGGCAGCGCCCCCGCCGCCCCGGGCGCCGGCTCGCGGCTCGACGACGTGCTCGCGCGCGGCACGCTGCGCGTCTGCACGACAGGCGACTACAAGCCGTATTCGTACTACCGCGCGGACGGCCGCTTCGAGGGCATCGATATCGACATGGCCGAATCGCTCGCGAAGTCGCTCGGCGTGAAGGCCGACTACGTGAAGACGAGCTGGTCGAACCTGACCGGCGATTTCGTCGCGAAATGCGACGTCGCGGTGGGCGGCGTATCGACAACGCTCGAGCGCCAGAAGCGCGTGTTCTTCACGCAGCCGTACGTCGTCGACGGCAAGACGCCGATCGTGCGCTGCGCGGACGCCGACAAATACCAGACCGTCGCGCAGATCGACCGGCCCGAAACACGCGTGATCGTGAACCCGGGCGGCACCAACGAACGTTTCGCGAAGCAGTACTTCACGCACGCGAACCTGACCGTCTATCCGGACAACGTGACGATCTTCAAGCAGATCCTCGCGGGCAAGGCGGACGTGATGGTGACGGATGCGTCCGAGACGCAGCTGCAGCAAAAACTGAATCCGGGGCTGTGCTCGGTCCATCCGGACAAACCGTTCCAGTTCGGCGAGAAGGCGTACATGGTGCCGCGCGGCGATGTCGCGTTCCAGCAGTACGTCGACCAGTGGCTGCATCTCGCTCTGTCGACCGGCGAATACCAGGCGATTTCGGACAAGTGGCTGAAGTAAGCGCGCATGTTTTGCGGCGGCCGATGACGGGCACCGACCCCGTGGCCGCTGCCCGCTGAAATCGCTGCGCGGCGGCGGCCGGCCTGCCGCAGTTACACATCGCCACCTTGCCCTGGCGAACCGCTGCCGCGCGAAATCACCCGAATCGGCCAAACGGCCGACTTCCACACATCCCGATCACGTTTCAAAATCTTTCTGACGAATGAATCGTCATCCGCGGTATCTGCCGCGCGGTGCGTTTTCTTACGTGTAAATCGGCAATTCATCGCGCCCGATACGCGTGAAAAACGCGCCGTATGCATATGATGAAAACGGTGCGGAAAATATGGGTAAAAATGACCTTTTTCAGGACCCCGAAAACAGCAAAAAATCCCGGAAAGCCTTATCTGGCGGGCGTTACAACCTGAAACACTTTGTTACCGCGATGGGTCGGTAATTCGCCCACAATGGCCTCAACGGTTTCAACACGGATGCGGTCTCGTGTGCCAAGTGTGAGCGGACGCGAAGCGCTGCGAGCCAGTCGGTCACGTACCGAAGCCCTTCCCAGGGGCATCCCTGTTGGAGTCGTTTCCGGCCCCCGCCGGACTCGGTTTCATCTTTGGTCTCCTCGCGCTAACCCCGTAGCGTGTGGTTTTTAGCGGGCTAATAAGCCCGCTTTTTTTCGTCCATCGAAAACGCAACGGCCCGCTGGCCGCCGCGTTTTCCCGCCGCCGGGCCGCCGGGCCAACTTACGCCGTCTTCTGCACGTCGAGCTTCAGTTCCTCGATCATCCGGTCGCGCATCACGAATTTCTGCACCTTGCCCGTCACCGTCATCGGCAGCTCGTCGACGAAGCGGATATAGCGCGGAATCTTGTAGTGCGCGATCTGCCCGTTGCAGAACGCGCGCACGTCGTCCTCGGTCATCTGCTCGTCCGCGCGCAGCACGATCCACGCGCACAGCTCCTCGCCGTATTTCGCATCGGGCACGCCGAACACCTGCGCGCTCTGGATCTTCGGATGCCGAAACAGGAATTCCTCGATCTCGCGCGGATAGACGTTCTCGCCGCCGCGAATCACCATGTCCTTCAGCCGGCCGACGATGTTGCAGTAGCCGTCCGCGTCGAGCGTCGCGAGGTCGCCCGTATGCATCCAGCCGTCGACCAGCACCTCGCGCGTCTTCGCGTCGTCGTCCCAGTAGCCGAGCATCACCGAATAGCCCTTCGTGCACAGCTCGCCCGTCACGCCGACCGGCACGATGTCGCCGTTCGGATCGACGATCTTCACTTCGAGATGCGGCTGGATGCGCCCGACCGTCGTCGTGCGCTTCTCGAGCGGATCGTCGGTCGAGCTCTGGAACGATACGGGGCTCGTCTCCGTCATCCCGTATGCGATCGTGATCTCCGCCAGGTGCATCTGCGACACGACGCGCTTCATCGTCTCGATCGGACACGGCGAGCCGGCCATGATCCCCGTGCGCAGCGTCGACAGGTCGAATGTCGGGAACTCGGGATGATCGAGCTCCGCGATGAACATCGTCGGCACGCCGTGGAGCGCGGTGCAGCGTTCGTCGGCCACGGCCGCGAGCGTCGCGACCGGGTCGAATGCCTCACCCGGGAACACCATCGCCGCGCCCTTCGATACGCACGCGAGTACCGCGAGCACCATCCCGAAGCAGTGGTACAGCGGCACCGGAATGCAAAGCGAATCCTGCTCGGTGAAGCGCATCGCCATCGCAATCGAGCGCGCGTTGTTGACGACGTTGCGATGCGTGAGCGTCGCGCCCTTCGGGCTGCCCGTCGTGCCGCTCGTGAACTGGATGTTGATCGCGTCGGTGGACTCGAGCGTCGCGCCGATCGCATCGAGCAGCGCGGGGTCGACGGCCTGGCGGCCGCGCGTCATCACGTCTGCGAAGCGGAACATGCCGGCCGGCGCGACGTCGCCCATCGACACGACCGTGCGCAGGCTCGGCACGCGCGCCGCCTGCAAGTTGCCCGGCGTCGCGGTCGCGAGCTCCGGCGCGATGGTCTGCAGCATCTCGACATACGCCGACGACTTGAAGCGCTCGGCCGCGATCACGGCCTTGCAGCCGACCTTGTTCAGCGCGTATTCGAGTTCCGACAGCCGGTAGGCCGGGTTGATGTTGACGAGCACCGCGCCGATACGCGCGGTCGCGAACTGCGTGAGCAGCCATTCGCTGCGGTTCGGCGACCAGATGCCGACGCGGTCGCCCTTCACGATCCCGAGCGTGGCGAGGCCGGCCGCGAGCACGTCGACCTCGTCTGCAAATTCGCGCCAGGTCCAGCGCACCTGCTGCTCGCGGAACACGACCGCCGGACGTTCGGGGAAGCGGCCGGCGGTATCGCACAGGAACCGGCCGATCGTCGCTTCGGATAGCGGCACGTCGGTCGCGCCGCGCACGTACGACAGTCCGTTTTCGGGCGCGATCAGCGCCCCCACGCCAAGGTCTGCTGCCATGAATGTCTCCGTCTTTTTTGTCCGATCGGCCCGCGTGCGCTTGCTGCGCCCGCCTCCGTCGCCACACTCGCGACGGGCGGCCTGACTGCGGATGATGACGCGCTCCGCTGACGACACTCTGACATCAATTCGCGGCGGACGGATGAAATAGCACGACCGGACGAAACACCGCGGCACGCAAAGGACAGGCGAAAAAAAAGCAGCCCGAAGGCTGCTTTCTTTCGCGGGATACGCGGCGCGGCTCAGTGCCGGCTGCGGATCTTCGCCAGACGCTGGATCGCCTCGAGCTGCGCCATCGCGGTCGCGAGCTCGGATTGCGCCTTCGCGAGGTCGAGGTCCGACTTCGCGTTCTGCAGCGTTTCCTCGGCACGCTTGCGCGCTTCCTCGGCTTTCGCCGCGTCGAGGTCCTTGCCGCGGATCGCGGTATCGGCGAGCACCGTCACGGCGCCCGGCTGCACTTCGAGAATGCCGCCCGCGACGAACACGAATTCGTCGTTGCCGCCCTCGACTTCGATGCGCACCGCACCCGGACGAATCCGCGTGATCAGCGGCGTGTGGCCCGGCAGAATACCCAGCTCACCCGTTTCGCCCGGCAGCGCGACGAATTTCGCCTCGCCCGAGAAGATCTGCTCTTCCGCGCTGACGACGTCTACTTTGATGGTTGCCATATCGACTCCTGTCGGCGGGAGTCGGCGCTTCTGCGCTGACTCCCGTCCCATGCACGGCTAGGGTTGAGCGTATTACGTGGGCGCCTGTCCGCGAAAAGCTGCCGGAACGGCAGTCGTCGCGAACGCTCGGCGCCCGCTGCGTTACACCCGACCCTTACTGGATCTTCTTGGCCTTTTCGAAGGCTTCGTCGATCGTGCCGACCATGTAGAACGCCTGTTCCGGCAGGTGGTCGCACTCGCCGTCGACGATCATCTTGAAGCCGCGGATCGTTTCCTTCAGCGGCACGTACTTGCCCGGCGAGCCCGTGAACACTTCAGCGACGTGGAACGGCTGCGACAGGAAACGCTGGATCTTACGTGCGCGCGCGACCGACAGCTTGTCTTCCGGCGACAGTTCGTCCATGCCCAGAATCGCGATGATGTCGCGCAGTTCCTTGTAGCGCTGCAGCGTCTGCTGAACGCGACGGGTGATCGAGTAGTGCTCTTCACCGATCACGTTCGGGTCGATCTGGCGCGACGTCGAGTCGAGCGGGTCGACCGCCGGGTAGATACCCAGCGAAGCGATGTCACGCGACAGAACGACGGTTGCGTCAAGGTGGCCGAAGGTCGTAGCCGGCGACGGGTCGGTCAAGTCGTCCGCAGGGACGTACACGGCCTGGACCGACGTAATCGAGCCCTTCTTGGTCGACGTGATGCGCTCTTGCAGCTTGCCCATTTCTTCAGCCAGCGTCGGCTGATAGCCCACTGCCGACGGCATACGGCCGAGCAGTGCCGACACTTCGGTACCGGCCAGCGTGAAACGGTAGATGTTGTCGACGAAGAACAGCACGTCGAGGCCTTCGTCACGGAAGTGCTCGGCCATCGTCAGGCCGGTCAGCGCGACGCGCAGACGGTTGCCCGGCGGCTCGTTCATCTGGCCGTACACCAGCGCGACCTTGTCGAGAACGTTCGAGTCCTTCATTTCGTGGTAGAAGTCGTTCCCTTCACGGGTACGCTCGCCCACGCCCGCGAACACGGAGTAACCGCCGTGTTCCTTCGCGATGTTGTTGATGAGCTCCATCATGTTGACGGTCTTGCCCACGCCGGCACCGCCGAACAGGCCAACCTTGCCGCCCTTTGCGAACGGGCAGATCAGGTCGATGACCTTGATACCCGTTTCGAGCAGTTCGGTCGACGGCGACAGTTCGTCGAACGCCGGGGCCTTCTGGTGGATCGAGCGCGTGTGTTCGCTCACGATCGGGCCGGCTTCGTCGATCGGACGGCCGAGCACGTCCATGATCCGGCCGAGGGTCGGCTTGCCGACCGGCACCGAGATCGGATTTGCCGTGTTCTTCACGGTCAGACCGCGGCGCAGGCCGTCGGATGCACCCAGACAAATGGTGCGGACCACGCCGTCGCCCAGCTGCTGCTGGACTTCGAGCGTCAGTTCCGAGCCATCGAGAATAAGCGCGTCGTAGATCTTCGGCATGCTGTCGCGCGGGAATTCCACGTCGATAACGGCGCCGATGCACTGTACGATCTTGCCTTCTACCAAAGCAGCAGTACTCATCGCTTTTCCTTTAAATACCTGATTCTTTACTCGCGCAAAGGCGCAGTTGTCGTCCGGGCGCGCGCTTAAACAGCGGCTGCGCCGCCGACGATCTCCGACAGTTCTTTCGTAATCGCGGCCTGACGGCTCTTGTTGTACACGAGCTGCAATTCGCTGATCACCGTCTTCGCGTTGTCGGACGCGGCCTTCATCGCGACCATCCGCGCCGATTGCTCGGACGCCATGTTCTCCGCGACGGCCTGGTACACCAGCGCCTCGACGTAACGCACGAGCAGTTCGTCAACGACTGCCTGCGCGTCCGGCTCGTAGATGTAGTCCCACGACGTGGCCGGCGTACCGTCATCGGCTTCGAAGTGTTCCGACGACAGCGGCAGCAGCTGCTCGATCACGGCTTCCTGCTTCATCGTGTTGACGAAGCGCGTGTAAGCGATATAAACCGCCGACAGCTTGCCTTCCGAGTACAGGTCGAGCTGCGTCTTCACCGCGCCGATCAGCTTGTCCAGATGCGGGGTGTCGCCGAGGTGCACGACCTGCGACATCACCTTCGCGCCGAAGCGGTTCAGGAAACCGAGGCCCTTGCTGCCGATCGCCGTGGCTTCGACCTTCTGGCCCTTCTCTTCCAGCTCCTTGAACTTCTGCACCGTCGCACGCAGCACGTTGGTGTTCAGCCCGCCGCACAGCCCCTTGTCCGTCGTGACGAGGATGATGCCGGCCGTGTTCGTGCCGTCGTTCGCCACCATGAACGGGTGGCGGTACTCCGGGTTCGCGCGGCTCATGTGCGCGGCGATGGCACGGACCTTGTCCGCATACGGACGAGCAGCGCGCATGCGTTCCTGCGCGCGGCGCATCTTCGATGCGGCCACCATCTCCATCGCCTTCGTGATCTTGCGCGTGTTCTGCACGCTCTTGATCTTGCCGCGAATTTCCTTCATTCCAGCCATAGCTTGCTCCTTGACCGAAGCGGCGCGGGCGCATCAGCACCCGCGCGGCCTCAGTGTGTCACTCGCGGATCAATAGGCACCGGACTTCTTGAAGGATTCGATCGCCGAGCGCAGTGCGCCTTCGTCGTCCTTCGAGAGATCCTTGGTGTCTTCGATGCGCTTGATGAGGTCAGCGTTGCTGGTCTTCAGGCTTTCGCGCAGGCCCTTCTCGAACGGCAGCACTTGCTTCACGTCGAGGTCGTCGAGGTAGCCGTTGTTCGCGGCGTACAGCGACACGGCCAGTTCCCACACCTGCAGCGGCTGGTACTGCGGCTGCTTCAGCAGTTCCGTCACGCGGCGGCCGCGCTCGAGCTGCTTGCGGGTCGCTTCGTCGAGGTCGGATGCGAACTGCGCGAATGCGGCCAGCTCACGGTACTGCGCGAGGTCGGTACGGATACCGCCCGACAGCTTCTTCACGACCTTCGTCTGAGCGGCGCCACCGACTCGCGACACCGACACGCCGGCGTTGATTGCCGGGCGGATGCCTGCGTTGAACAGGTCGGTTTCCAGGAAGATCTGGCCGTCGGTAATCGAGATCACGTTCGTCGGAACGAACGCGGTCACGTCGCCTGCCTGCGTTTCGATGACCGGCAGTGCCGTCAGCGAACCGCTCTTGCCCTTCACTTCGCCGTTCGTGAACTTCTCGACGTACTCTTCCGACACGCGAGCCGCACGCTCCAGCAGACGCGAGTGCAGATAGAACACGTCGCCCGGGTACGCTTCACGGCCCGGCGGGCGGCGCAGCAGCAGCGAGATCTGACGGTATGCCCAAGCCTGCTTGGTCAAGTCGTCATAAATGATCAGCGCGTCCTGGCCGCGGTCGCGGAAGTATTCGCCCATCGTGCAGCCGGCGTACGGTGCCAGATACTGCATTGCTGCCGAATCCGATGCCGTGGCGGCGACGACGATCGTGTATTCCATCGCGCCCGTTTCTTCGAGCTTGCGAACCACGTTCATGATCGACGAAGCCTTCTGGCCGATCGCGACGTAGATACAGATCAGGTCCTTGCCCTTCTGGTTGATGATCGCGTCGAGCGCCACCGCGGTCTTGCCGCACTGACGGTCGCCGATGATCAGCTCACGCTGGCCACGGCCGATCGGCACCATCGCGTCGATCGACTTGATGCCCGTCTGCACCGGCTGCGACACCGACTTGCGCCAGATCACGCCCGGGGCGATCTTTTCGATCGCGTCGGTCAGCTTCGCGTTGACCGGGCCCTTGCCGTCGATCGGGTTGCCGAGCGCATCGACCACGCGGCCGACGAGTTCCGGGCCGACCGGGACTTCCAGAATGCGACCCGTCGTCTTGACGACGTCGCCTTCCGAGATGTGTTCGTATTCGCCGAGAATCACCGCGCCGACCGAGTCGCGCTCGAGGTTCAGCGCGAGGCCGAACGTGTTGCCCGGAAACTCGAGCATTTCGCCCTGCATCACGTCCGACAGGCCGTGGATACGCACGATACCGTCGGTCACGGAGATCACGGTGCCCTGGTTGCGAACGTCTGCGCTCGCTTCAAGGCCCTGGATCCGGCTCTTGATCAGCTCGCTGATCTCAGAGGGATTGAGTTGCATTATTCGCTCCTGATAGTCAATTCTGTTGCGTGCCGGCGTGGCGCTCAGGCGGTCAACGCAGCCTGCATCGATGCGAGGCGCGCGCGAACCGAGGTGTCGAGCACTTCGTCGCCCACCGTCACGCGCACGCCGCCGATCAGCGACGAATCGACTTCGACCGTCGGTTTCAGCTTGCGCTTGAACTTGCGTTCGAGGCCCGAGACGAGACTTTCGAGATCCGCGCCGTTCAGCGGGAACGCGCTCACGATCTCGGCGTCGGCAGCACCTTCACGTTCGTTCTTGAGCGCCTCGAACTGCTCGGCGATTTCCGGCAGCAGCGCGATGCGATGATTGTCGACCAGCATCTGCACGAGGTTCTTCGCTTCGGCGCCGGCCGCGAGCGGCGACTTCACCGCAGCAAGCAGCAGCTCGGCTACTTGCGTGCGCGTCACCTTCGGGCTCGACGCGACCGACAGTACTTCCGGCAGATGCGCAACCTGGGCCAGCTCTTGCACGAGCGTGGACCAGGCGGCGATGTCACCGCCCTCGGCCACGCGGAACAGCGCTTCTGCGTAAGGGCGGGCGATGGTTGCAAGTTCGGCCATGATCAGAGCTCGGCTTTCAGTTGATTCAGCAGTTGGGCGTGGGCCGTTTGATCGACTTCGCGCTTCAGGATCTGCTCGGCGCCCTTCACGGCCAGCGAGGCGACTTCGCCACGCAGCGCTTCGCGCGCCTTCACGATTTGCTGTTCTGCTTCCGCCTTCGCCTGGGCGACGATGCGGGCGGCTTCAGCCTGGGCGTTGGCCTTGATTTCCTCGGCGACCGCCTGGGCACGCTTTTCAGCGTCGGCGATGCGCTGCTGGCCGTCGTTGCGGGCCTGCGCGAGTTCCTGGTCCACGCGCTTGTGCGCTGCGTCGAGTTCCGCCTTGCCCTTCTCCGCGGCGGCGAGGCCGTCGGCGATCTTCTTCGAACGTTCGTCGAGGGCGTTGATCAACGGCGGCCACACGAACTTCATCGTGAACCACGCGAGGACCAGGAACACGACCATTTGCGCAAACAGAGTTGCGTTGAGATTCACGGTGTTTCCTTATCTGCTATTCCGGAAAAATGAAACGGTAAGGCGCTCATCGAGTTGCATTCGATCAGCGCCCCAAGTCTCCGTTCCGCCCTGCGCCGGCTTGCGCCGGACACATATTTCCGAGGAACCTTAGCCTGCGACGAGCTTCGACAGGAGCGGGTTCGCGAACGCGAACAGCATTGCGACACCAACGCCGATCAGGAATGCAGCGTCGATCAGACCAGCCAGCAGGAACATCTTCGTTTGCAGCGGGTTGATGAGTTCCGGCTGACGTGCGCAGGCTTCGATGTACTTGCCACCCATCAGCGCGATACCGATACAGGCGCCGATTGCACCCAGGCCGATGATGATGCCGATACCGATGGCGGTCAGACCCTGGATGTTGGCGATGTAAGCTTGCATGATCACTCCTTTGTGAAAAGACTTGGAACTGAGATTTAAAAAACTAAAACGAAGACTCTTTCTTGCACGCCGCGCTTAGTGCTTGTCGTGCGCCTGGCCGAGATACACCAGCGTCAGCATCATGAAAATGAATGCCTGCAACAGAACAATCAGGATGTGGAAGATTGCCCAGACGCTACCCGCGATCACGTGACCAACGAAGCCGAGGAACGTTGCGTCGCCACCGAAGCTCCACATGCTGCCGAGCAGGGCGATCAACAGGAACAACAGCTCACCCGCGTACATGTTGCCGAACAGCCGCATACCGAGAGAGACGGTCTTCGCGAGATATTCGACGATGTTGAGCGCGAGGTTCGGGATCCACAGCAGCGGGTGGGCACCGAACGGGGCCGACAGCAGCTCATGCACGAAGCCGCCCGCGCCCTTGATCTTGATGCTGTAGTAGATCATCAGGACGAACACGCCGAGCGCGATGCCGAGCGTGCCGTTCAGGTCGGCCGTCGGGACGATGCGATGGTGGGAAATCACGTCCGACAGACCGAGCAGGCCGATGACGCGGCCCGGCAGGTCGACCGGGAGGAAGTCGAGGGAGTTCATCAGCGCGACCCACACGAACACCGTGAGGGCGAGCGGAGCGATGAAGGTGCGATTGCCGTGGACGATGGCCTTCGACTGGTCTTCGACCATTTCGACGAGCATCTCGATCGCGCACTGGAAACGGCCCGGCACGCCCGACGTCGCCTTGCGGGCGGCCAGACGCAGCAGGAGGATCGTCACGATGCCGCATACGATCGACCAGAACAGCGTGTCGAGATTCCAGACGTGGATGTCGAAAATCGACGTCTGATGCGAGGTGGAGAAATTCTGCAAGTGGTGCGCAATGTACTCGGACGGATCCGGACCGCGCGTGCCTTCGCTAGCTGCCATATCGTTAATGCCACCCAAATTGTCGAAAATCGTTTTGCCTGTTCCGCAACACGCTATTGCGGGAACGGGCCGGTGCGGTTCGTTGTCGAAACCGCACGCTGCTTGTTGCTTACCGCCAGGCCAGCGCGATCCAGTACGTCTTCAGCACGACGAGGTACGTGACGAGGAACGGCACCCAGTGCACGCCGGCCCAGCCGAACGCCACTGCTGCGAACATCCCGATCGTCAGGCCGAGCTTCAGGGCTTCGCCCATCACCCAGCTCATCACGGTGGCCGAACCACCTGCCTTCAGTCGTGCCACGAACAGCGCACTTGGTACCCAGCCGATCGCCCCACCCAGAAACGCGGATTGCGCAGCGGCGCCCGGCGACTTCGAAAACAGCCACCACGCCAGCGTTGCAACCAGGGACAAGACCACTTGCGCGAACACCACCTTGTAGGGGGTCACGCGCGAGGGCTTGCTCACGTCCGGGCCGAACAGCCTTTCGGCCTCTGCCCGTGTGAGCGGAACGATGTTGTTATCTTGCTGCTCGGCATCCCAGTCATCGTCGGATTCGCGCCGCTCGCCGGCCGCCGAAGCGGTGCGTTGCGTGCGCTGATCATCGTGCCTGTCGTCCGGCGCCTGACCCGCCATCGCAATCTTCCGCAAAATCCTTGAATCCGGCCCCAAGCTTTCCGAAAGCTTTCAGGGGTGCCTAGCTAACAAATCCGGGCGATTGTAAGCGATAGTTGCAAGTGATTCAAGGCTTTAGACGCGACAAAAACCTGCATAAAACGACGCCTCATCATGTGAAAAACACGCGATTCGACGACGTACGATGACAGTTGTAAGGTCAAATTTTTGCCCCGGCATTTCTTGCTCGAAAAATGTCCGGTGACGGTGGATGGCGTGGAAGCGATGCCCGACGCGGGATCGAACGAAACGGCACGATCGCCGCCGAAAATCCGCTGTGATGCAACTGCCCGGAACGACTCGGCGCGACATCCCCGGACAAGCAAAACACTGCGGCCAGTCAGCCGCACCCGATACACGCAATTCGATCGGATGCCGGTGCATCGAACCATCCAGCCAGTTGTCGCGCCACCACAGACGATCGACTGTGAATCGCCGCACTTATCAACAGCCTCGCAACCATCGCGAACGCCGTGCACCCTCCCCGCCTCTCGAACCGCACACCTGTGCCGCAACGCTCAACCGTGCACGAGCAGCCACGCGCCGAGTACCGCGCTCACGAGCGCGAACGGAATCGAGACCAGGTGGAACGGCAGCCACATGCGCGGCTCCTTCGCGAGACGCACCGCGATCAGGTTCGCGAGCGAACCGATCGCGAAACCGAAGCCGCCGACCGATACGCCGAACGCGAGCGCGCGCCAGTCGTGCGTGAATTCCGATAGCAGGATAGCGGCCGGCACGTTGCTGATCCCCTGCGACAGGACGGCGCCGGCCGCAAATACGCGCAGCGGCGAATCGAGGCGCGCATGCGCAATCGCGTCGTGCACGACGGGCAGCGCAGCCGCGCTGCGCAGCACCACGAACATCAGGACGAAGATCAGCAGCAGCAGCCAGTCGATCTTCAGGACTGCATCACGTTTTACGGCGAACAGCATGATCGCGACCGCAACCAGACCCGGCAGCGGATGGTGCGCATCGGCGAGCAGCACGAATGCCGCGAACAGCACCGCGGCGATCAGCGCGTGCATGCGCTGCACGGGCAATGCGACGACGTCGCCGGACAGGTCGAGCGGTTTCGCGCGAAACGCGCACGCGGTCAGCGCGAGCAGCAGCGCCATCAGCGCGATCGCGAGCGGCCCGAGCGTGACCACGAAACGGCCGAACGACATGCCGCTCAATTGCCACAGGAAAAGATTCTGGGGATTGCCAAGCGGTGTCGCGACGGACCCCGCGTTGACGGCCAGCGCGACGACGATCACGAGCCGCCGGAACGGCAGCGGCGTCAGCGCACGCAGCGACACCATCAACGGCACGACGACGAACAGCGCGACGTCGTTGGTCAGCCACATCGACAGCGCTGCCGCGAACACGACGAGCAACATCGCGAGCCCGCGCTCGGAATGCACGTGATGCACGATGCGGTGCGCGAGCCACATCAGGCAGCCGGACAACTCGAGCGCCTTGGTCAGCATCAGCAGGCCCGCGAGCGTCGCGACCGTCTGCCAGTCGACTCGACCGGCGAGTACGGAAAATGGTTGCGGACGCACCCATTGCAGCACGAGCAGGCCAAGCACGAGCACCGATAGCACGGGCTCCTGCGCAAGCCATCCGAGCCACCGGCGCGGCGCCGGTGCGCCCGTCTCCTTCATCGTCAATTCGTTACTCTTCGGTCGCTACGTTGCCGCGCAGCCGCGCGAGAATGCCCTCGAGCGCGTCGAGGTTACCGAAGTCGATCATCACCTGCCCTCGCCCGCGGCGGCCGAGCTTGATCTTCACCGTCGACGCGAGCAGGTCAGACAACTCCTCCTCGAGACGGCGCGTGTCGCGGCCGCCGTCGTCCTTCGCACGCGCCTTCACGGCCGGCGCTTCCTTCGTCGTATGTGCGACGAGCTTTTCGGTTTCGCGCACCGACATGCGCTTGTTGACGACCTGGTGGGCGAGCGTGATCTGCGTTGCCGCATCGACGGCGAGCAGCGCGCGCGCGTGCCCCATGTCGAGATCGCCGGCCAACAGCATCGTCTGCACCGGCGAAGCGAGGTTCAGCAGGCGCAGCAGGTTCGACACCGCGCTGCGCGAACGGCCGACCGATTCGGCCGCCTGTTCGTGCGTGAAACCGAACTCGTCGAGCAGGCGCTGGATGCCGTGCGCCTCTTCGAGCGGGTTCAGATCCTCGCGCTGGATGTTCTCGATCAGCGCCATCGCCGCGGCGGCCTGATCGGACACATCCTTCACGAGCACCGGCACTTCGTCGAGGCCTGCCAGGCGCGCCGCGCGGAAACGCCGCTCGCCCGCGATGATCTCGTATTTGTCTGATGAAATGGGCCGTACCAGGATCGGCTGCATCACGCCCTGCGCGCGAATGCTTGCCGCGAGCTCCTGCAGGCTGCCTTCGTCCATCCGCGTCCGCGGCTGGTACTTGCCGGCCTGCAGCTTGCCGAGCGCGAGCGTGTTCGGCGCCCCTTCGATCTTCACCGCTTCAGTGATATCGGCGCTGCCGCCGAGCAGCGCTTCGAGGCCACGTCCCAAGCCCTTCTTCTTTGGTACCGCGTTCATGTCTTTCTTCCTCGCTTCGCTCATGTCCGGATCACGACACCTCGAACGCGCGAACGCGTTCGATCATCTCGGCACCGAACTGGATATACGCCTGCGCACCACGCGAGTTGCGGTCGAACACGACGCCCGGCAGCCCGTAACTCGGCGCTTCCGCCAGGCGCACGTTGCGCGGAATTACCGCGTCGAACACCTTGTCGCCGAAGTGCGCTTTCAGTTGATCGGAGACTTGCTGCTGCAGCGTGATGCGCGGATCGAACATCACGCGCAGCAAGCCGATGATCTTCAGGTCGCGGTTCATGTTCGCGTGAACCTGCTTGATCGTATTGACGAGGTCCGACAACCCTTCCAGCGCGAAGTATTCGCACTGCATCGGGATCACGACGCCATGCGCCGCGCACAGCCCGTTCAGCGTCAGCAGCGACAGCGTCGGCGGGCAATCGATCAACACGAAGTCGTAGTCGTCGGCCACGTGCTCGAGCGCGGCCTTCAGCCGGCGCTCGCGGTTGTCGATGCTGATCAGTTCGATCTCGGCACCGGACAGCTCGCGGTTCGCGGGCAGCACGTCGTAGGTGACGCCTTCCGGACGCACGCGCGCATCGGTCACCGACACGCCGTCGACCAGCACCTCGTACACGGTCGATTCGCACGCGGCCTTGTCGATCCCGCTGCCCATCGTCGCGTTGCCCTGCGGGTCGAGATCGATCAGCAGGACTCGTTGCTCCTGCGCTGCAAGGCTTGCGGCGAGATTGACCGATGTCGTCGTCTTGCCGACGCCCCCCTTCTGGTTCGCAACGCAGAAGATCTTTGCCATCGTTGGTGTGTTCCCTTTACCTTCAAACAAACGGCGCGTACCGCGCGCCTTCATTTCGCTTCGTCGACGGCCACTTCGATCAGATGCCGCTCGGCATCGAGCATCGGCACCGCCAGCCGCATCGTCTGCTTCACACGGCTGCCTTCCGGCAACCGTGCAATCTCGTCGTCCGGGTGTACGCCCTTCATTGCCCAGATCGATCCGCCCGGCGCGACCAGATGTCGAGCAAGTTTAACGAAGTCGGACAGATCAGCGAAGGCGCGGGATACGATCATGTCGAATTTTTCCGGCACTTCGACGCCCGGCTGCAGCGATTCGACTCGCCCGGTGACCACCGACAGGTTCGCGAGCTTCAGCTCCGCGCGCATCTGCGTCTGGAATGCCGACTTCTTCTGCACGATATCGTTCAGTGTGACCTGCCAGTCCGGCTCGACGATCGCCAGCACGATCCCGGGCAACCCGCCGCCCGAGCCGACGTCGAGCACGCGGGGCGACGCACGGCCACGCAGATGCGGGACGATCGAAAGCGAATCGAGGATGTGCTGAATCAGCATCTGCTTCGGGTCGCGAATCGCGGTCAGGTTGTAGACCGCGTTCCACTTGCCGAGCAGCGCGACATAGTCGAGCAACTGGTTGCGTTGTGCATCCGTCAGTGCAAGGTCGAGCGCCGTCGTGCCGTCGACGAGCATCCCTTCCAGTACGTCCCGATTAACCGCCGGCGCGCGACGCGCCGTCATTGTTGCGTCGGGACGGCGCCGTCCCCCTGCTCCGTTGCCTCTGCGGCAGTGCCATTACGGCGGCCCAGGCCGCGGCGCTTCAGGTGCACCATCAGCAGCGAGATCGCCGCCGGCGTGATGCCCGAAATGCGCGACGCCTGCCCGATCGTTTCCGGCCGGAACTCGTTGAGCTTCTGGCTCACCTCGAACGACAAGCCACGAACTTCGCGGTAATCGATACCGTCCGGCAGGCGCGTGTTCTCGTTCGCGTCGTTACGTTCGATCTCGGATGCCTGGCGCTCGATATAACCCTGATACTTGATGCCGATCTCGACCTGCTCCTTGATCTGTTCGAGCAGCACCGAATCGTCGGTCAACGGCTCGGCCGGGCCGCATTCGCCGCCTTTCAGGCCGCACACGCCGTCGTAGCTGACGCCCGGACGGCGCAGCAACTCGGCGAGGCTGTATTCGTGATCGATCGCCTTGCCGAGCAGCGCGGTCGCCTCTTCCGGCGGCAGCGTCTTCGGCGTGACCCACGTCGACTTCAGGCGTTCGGTTTCACGTGAAACAGCGTCGCGTTTCCGGCTGAATGCGTCCCAACGCACGTCGTCGACGAGGCCCAGTTCGCGGCCGATCTCGGTCAAGCGCATGTCGGCGTTGTCTTCACGCAAGCTCAAGCGATATTCGGCGCGGCTCGTGAACATCCGGTACGGCTCGGCCACACCGCGCGTCACGAGATCATCGACCAGCACGCCAAGGTATGCCTGGTCGCGGCGCGGGCACCATGCGTCCTTCTCCTGCACGTAGCGGCCCGCATTGAGGCCGGCCAGCAGGCCTTGCGCGGCCGCTTCTTCATAGCCGGTCGTGCCGTTGATCTGGCCCGCAAAGAACAGCCCGTTGATCGCCTTCGTCTCGAGCGATGCCTTCAGCGCGCGCGGGTCGAAGTAGTCGTACTCGATCGCGTAGCCGGGGCGCAGGATATGCGCGTTCTCGAGGCCGCGCATCGAGTGCACGAGCTCGAGCTGGACGTCGAACGGAAGGCTCGTCGAGATCCCGTTCGGGTAGAACTCGTTGGTCGTCAGCCCTTCCGGCTCGAGGAAGATCTGGTGAGATTCCTTCGATGCGAACCGATGGATCTTGTCCTCGATCGACGGACAATAACGCGGCCCTACGCCTTCGATCACGCCTGTATACATAGGCGAACGGTCGAGACCGCCGCGAATGATGTCGTGCGTGCGCTCGTTCGTATGCGTGACCCAGCACGGCAACTGCTGCGGATGCTGCTCTGCACGGCCCAGGAACGAGAACACGGGGATCGGATCGAGGTCGCCCGGCTGCTCGTCCAGCTTCGAGAAGTCGATCGTTCGGCCGTCGATACGCGGCGGCGTACCGGTCTTCAGGCGGCCCTGCGGCAGCTTCAGCTCCTTCAGGCGCGACGACAGCGACACGGCCGCCGGATCGCCCGCGCGACCGCCCGTGTAGTTGTTCAGGCCGACGTGGATCTTGCCGTCGAGGAACGTACCGGCCGTCAGCACGACTGCGCGAGCACGGAAGCGGATGCCGATTTGCGTGACGGCGCCCACCACGCGGTCGCCTTCGACCATCAGGTCGTCGACGGCCTGCTGGAACAGCCACAGGTTCGGCTGATTCTCGAGCCGGTGGCGGATCGCGGCCTTGTACAGGATGCGGTCGGCCTGCGCACGCGTCGCACGCACGGCCGGGCCCTTCGACGAATTGAGGATCCGGAACTGAATACCGCTCTCGTCCGTCGCGGCGGCCATCGCGCCGCCCAGCGCGTCGACTTCCTTGACCAGATGGCCCTTGCCAATGCCGCCGATCGACGGATTGCAGCTCATCTGCCCGAGCGTTTCGATGTTGTGGGTCAGCAGCAGCGTCTTCGCGCCCATCCGGGCGGACGCCAGCGCCGCTTCCGTGCCGGCGTGACCGCCACCGACGACGATGACGTCAAATTCTGTGGGAAAAAGCATGGTGGATTCCGTACGCAGGGCTGCGCACGAACCTATCAGAGAAATGTATGGGCCGAATTATAGCGGGTTCGCTTTTCACTCGAAGGCCGTCCGAATGGTAGGGTCTGTTCATTTCGTCGTTTTTTCGGCTGCGGCTGGGTGAATTCGTGGGGTCGTGCCTTCTCTAGCAAGGCTCCCGGCCGGGATGGCGCACATCGTCGTGGCTGTGCAAAAAATAGATCAGTTGGGAAATGGCCCGTAGAGGACAGACCGACATCGACTCCTGTGGCCGACATGACAGCCTTGGCACCAGATTCTGTGCCACCGCCTCATCACAGACTTCCCTGTTGTTGGTCCGGCACTTATCCCCGAGATTCGGCACATCGTCAGCCCGTGCAGAGATCCATGCACCAGGAATCCAGCCTGTGGAACACGCGGCCACCCACTCCCGAACGAGACGCAGGATCGTCACCCGCTCTGTGGACACGTTACCCACCGCCGCCACACAGAACTTCCGACTATTCCCCAGATACTTATCCCCTGGCCGCGAACCACCGGCCATCGAGACATTGCTCCAACCCCACAAACAAAAACGGCGTGTTTCACGTGAAACACGCCGCCCGTTTCCCGCCAACCGCCGCGACTATCAAGCCGTCTTCTTCGCCAACCCGAGGTACGTTTCGATCACGCGCGGATTCTGCGCAAGTTCGGCCGCCGGCCCTTCTAGCGCAAACTCGCCCGTCTCCAGCACATAACCATAGTCGGAGATCTGCAACGCGGCCCGGGCGTTCTGCTCGATCAGCAGCGTTGCAACGCCCGTACCACGCAACGCGCTGATGATATGAAAGATCTCCTTCACGATCAGCGGCGCGAGCCCAAGGCTCGGCTCGTCGAGCATCAGCAGGTCGGGCTTGCCCATCAGTGCGCGGCCGACCGCGAGCATCTGCCGCTCGCCGCCTGACAGCGTGCCGGCCGCCTGTTTGCGCCGCTCCCTCAGCCGCGGAAACAGCGCGAACACGTGATCGAGCTGGTCGAGGAAGTTCGACTCACCTGCCTGCTTGCGCCGATACGCGCCCAGCACGAGGTTGTCCTCGACCGTCATCGTGCTGAACAGCTCGCGCTTTTCCGGTACAAGGCACATCCCGCGCGCGACACGCTGCTCGACCGGCAACGCGCCGACGTCGTTGCCGCGATACACGACCGCGCCCGACGCATGCCCGGTCACCGGCAGCGCGCCCATGATCGCGTTCAGCAGCGTCGATTTGCCTGCGCCGTTCGGGCCGATCACGCTGACGATCTGCCCGGCACCGACCTTGATCGCCGCGCCGTGCAGCGCCTCCACTTTCCCGTACCGGACTGCCAGCCCGCGCACGTCGAGAATCGGCATCGTCGTGTCCGTCATCACTCCACCCCGCCCAGATACGCTTCGAGCACCGCCGGATCCTGCTGCACGTCCTGCGGCAGCCCTTCCGCGATCCGCGTGCCGAATTCCATCACCACCAGCCGGTCGGTGAGGTTCATCACGAAATCCATGTCATGTTCCACGAGCAACACGCTCATGCCTTCCGCCTTCAACCGCCGCAACAGGTCGGCGAGCTGCTGCTTCTCCTGGTAACGCAGCCCGGCGGCCGGCTCGTCGAGCAGCAGCAGCGTCGGGTCGCAGCACAGCGCACGCGCGATTTCGAGAATCCGCTGCTGGCCGAGCGCGAGGCTGCCTGCTTCGTCGTACATGTGCTTTTCAAGCCCGACGCGGCGGATCTGGCGTGCGGCTTCGGCCAGCAACTGCGCTTCCTCGTGTGCATTGAGCCGCGCCACGCTGCGCCAGACACCGGTATGTCCGCGCAGATGCGCGCCGATCGCGACGTTCTCGAGCACCGTCATCGCCGGCAGCAGCTTCACGTGCTGGAACGTGCGACCGATGCCGCGTCGGACGATCTGGCGTGACGTGAGCCCGTCGATGCGCTCGCCACGGAACGTGATCGTGCCGCCCGTCGGCTTCAGCACGCCCGTCACGAGGTTGAACGTGGTCGACTTGCCGGCGCCGTTCGGGCCGATCAACCCGATGATCTGCCCTGCTTTCACGTCGAAGCTGACGTCGTTGACGGCCACGAGCCCGCCGAACTGCTTGCGTGCGTTGTCGACGACGAGCAGCGGCTCGCCGGCCGCTGGCTTCGCGCGCTGCGGCAACGGATCGGCATGCTCGGGCACATGCGCGCGCGGCCCGCGCGGGAACAGCCTCGCGACGAATGGCCACACGCCCTGGCGCGCGTACTGCAGCAGCAGCACCATCAGCACGCCGAACACGATGATCTCGAAGTTGCCTTCGGAGCCGAGCAGCTTCGGCAGCAGCGTCTGCAGGTAGTCCTGCAGCACGGTGAGGATTGCCGCGCCGAGCACCGCGCCCCAGACATGCGACACGCCGCCCACCACGGCCATGAACAGGAATTCGATCCCGTGGTTCAGGCCGAACGGGGTCGGGTTCACTGCGCGCTGCAGGTGCGCGTACAGAAAGCCCGACACGGCTGCCAGCACGGCCGCATAGACGAAGATCACGACGCGCATCCACGCAGTGTTCACGCCCATCGCCTCGGCCATCACGCCGCCACCGCGCAGCGCGCGGATCGCGCGACCCGGCCGACTGTTCAGCAGGTTCTGTACCGACACGATCGCGGCCAGCACGACGGCCCAGATCAGGAAATACAGGCTGCGGCCGCTGTCGAGCGTGATGCCGAACAGGTTCAGCGCCGGAATCCCGTTGATCCCGTCGTACTTGCCGAGCAGTTCGAGGTTGCCGAACAGGTAGAACAGCGCGAGGCCCCACGCGATCGTGCCGAGCGGCAGGAAGTGCCCGGACAGCCGCATCGTGACCGCGCCGAGCACCAGCGCGACGAGCGCCGTCAGCACGACGCCGACGATCAGCGCGAGCCACGGCGACACGCCGTAGCGCGTCGTCAGGAACGCGGTCGCATATGCGCCGATGCCGACGAACGCGGCCTGCCCGAAGCTCGTCATCCCGCCGACGCCCGTCAGCAGCACGAGCCCGATCGCGACGATCGCATAGAGGCCGATGTAGTTGAGCAGCGTGATCCAGTACTCGGGCACCTGCAGCGCGCCGGGCAGCACCGGCAGCGCGAACAGCACCACGAGAAACACCCAGAAGGTCTTGTTGCGTACCATCGTCTTCATCGCGTCACTCCTCTTCCTCTTCCGCGTGCGGCGTCACGAAGCTGCGCCACAGCAGCACCGGAATGATCAGCGTGAACACGATCACCTCCTTGTATGCGCTCGCCCAGAACGACGAATACGATTCGAGCACGCCGACGAGCAGCGAGCCGGCGGCCGCGAGCGGATAGCTGACAAGCCCGCCGATGATCGCGCCGACGAAGCCCTTCAGGCCGATCAGGAAGCCCGAGTCGTAGTAGATCGTCGTCAGCGGGCCGACGAGGATCCCGGACAGCACGCCGAGCCCCGCCGCGAACGTGAACGCGAGCCGCCCTGCTTCGGTCGTGCCGATGCCGACGAGCCGCGCGCCGAGCCGGTTCACCGACGTCGCGCGCAGCGCCTTGCCAGCGATCGTGCGGCCGAAGTACACGTAGAGCGCACCGATCAGCACGAGTGCCGTGACGACGACCAGGATGCTCTGCACCGACACCGTCATGCTGCCGATCGACAGCGACGCGTCCGAGAATCCGTTGGTGCGCGAGCCTTCCGCGCCGAACATCACCAGCCCGAGGCCCACCATCGCGAAATGGACGGCGACCGACACGATCAGCAGCAGCAGCGTCGTGCCTTCGGCGATCGGCTGGTACACGAGCCGGTAGACGAACGGCCCCATCGGCACGACGATCGCGAGTGTCAGCGCAATCTGCGCGAGCATCGGCATCGGCTGCACGGCAAAACTGCGCGTGATCGCGAACACCGCGAGCGGCAGCAGGATGTAGCGGCTGCCGAGCGTCGCGAGCGTGCGGCCGAGCTGATGGCGGCGTTCGCGATGCCGGATCAGGCCGCCGACTTCCAGCAGGAAGCACGCGATGCCCATCACGAACAGCAGCCAGCAGGTGGCGGGGAATTTCTGCGCCTGCAACGCCGCAAGCGTCAGCGCACCGTAGGCAACGAATTCGCCCTGGGGAATGAAGATCACCCGCGTAACGGAAAACACCAGCACGAGCGCCAGCGACAGCAATGCATAAATGGCGCCGGTCGTGATGCCGTCTTGCGCGAGGATCGCCGCAATCGAGAGATCCATACGTGTCTTGTATCGAGAATGCTGCGGAGAAACGGCGACGGGAACGGCCGGGGCGCACGGACGGCAAGATCGAAGCGTCAGGCGCCACGCGGCGGGCCCCGGTGGTTCCATGCGGCACGGGCGCGGCCCGTCAGGCCCGGCGCCCTGCCGACGGCGGGCACGGCGCCGTTCGCGCCACGCACGCCGGTTTCACGTGATGCTTACTCGGCCTGCAGCTTCCACTTGCCGTCGACGATCTGCACCATCACGCGCGCACGCGTGTCGAAGCCGTTGTGATCGGTCGACGTCATGTTGATCACGCCGTGCGACACCGGCAGATCCTTGACGCTTTCGAGCGACGCGCGCAGCGCCTCGCGGAATGCCTCGCTGCCCGGCTGGCCCTTCTTCAGCGCCTCCGGAATCGCGCGCTGCAGCAGCAGCCCCGCATCCCACGCATGGCCGCCGAACGTCGCCAGCGAGCCCGCGCCGTAGGCCTTCTCGTACGCGGCCTTGTAGCCGAGCGCCGCCTTCTTCACCGGGTTCGAATCCGGGAGCTGGTCGGTCACGAGCACCGGGCCGGCCGGCAGGATCTCGCCTTCGCAATCCTTGCCGCACACGCGCAGGAAGTCGTTGTTCGCGACGCCGTGCGTCTGGTACACCTTGCCCTTGTAGCCGCGCTCCTTCAGCGTCTTGGCCGGCAGCGCCGCCGGCGTGCCGGAGCCGGCGATCAGCATCGCATCCGGATTCGAGCCCATCAGCTTCAGCACCTGCCCCATCACCGATGCATCGGTGCGGTTGAAGCGCTCGTTCGACACGATCTTGAGGCCGTTCTTCTCGGCCGCCGCGCTGAACGTCTTGTACCAGCTGTCGCCGTACGCATCGGCGAAGCCGATGAAGCCGACCGTCTTCACGCTGTGCTTCGCCATGTAGCCGGCGATCGCGTCGGCCATCAGCTGGTCGTTCTGCGGCACCTTGAACATCCACGCGCGCTTCGCGTCCATCGGCGCGATGATCTGCGCGCTCGCCGCGAGCGAGATCGTCGGCGTCTTGCCCTGCGACACCGGGTCGAGCATCGCGAGCGAATTCGGCGTGACGGACGAACCGATGATCGCGTCGACGTGGTCTTCGTCGATCAGCTTGCGCACGTTCTGCACCGCGCGGCTCGTGTCGGACGCATCGTCGAGCACGATGTACTGCACGCTCTTGCCCGCGATTTCCTTCGGCAGCAGCGCGATCGTGTTCTTTTCCGGAATCCCGAGCGAAGCGGCCGGCCCGGTGGCCGACAGCGTCACGCCGATCTTCACCTGTGCCGACGCCGTGGCCGCCGCGCACACGAGGCCCACGGCAAGCACGGCCTCCATCCATCGATTCATCTTCATTTATGTTGTCTCCAAACGCTGCTCGAAAAATCCGCGGGTCGCTCGGGCGGCTCCCGTTTCCCAAACAAGTTAATAATTTAACTATCTCGTCTTGCCGCGCCTACGCTCGTTTTCCCGTGAAACGCCGCCACCCTGGCAGGATCCCGACGGCGCGGCGCATGCGCGTGCGCGTACATCGCGGCCGACACGTTCGTTCGACCGCCACGATGCGCAGCAGCAGTGTCGTCAGGATGAAGAAGGCGAAGAAATGCCGGAGCGAGCGCGCGATCGATGCGCGCGCAACGATTGCCGGAAGGTGCGCCGGCCAGGCTCGGCCCGCCCACGCGCGGCGGCGGCGAAAAATAGGAAAAGCGGCGGTTCATGCCGAAACGGGTGCGAGCGCAACGACCGGCGAAGGCACCATGCCGGCGAATCGCGCAGGAGCGCGCGTACCGGCCGCAGGACGGCTCGGAAAGGCCGGGAAGTACCGATGCGCACTCAATGACGAACGAGCGGCGCCAGCCGCCCTTTCTGCCCCGATCCATCGTCCTGCGCTGCTCATCCAACCGTACTCCCTCTTCTGCATTGTGCTTGTAGGAGAACTGCCGACCGATTTTCCCGACCGCGCGGTCGGCGAAAGCCAAGTGTAACGGACGCGTTTCGCGCACGCCAACCGGGTAAGCCCGGACGGCCTGCGCATCGCAACGTGCCATCTGCGACCGGATTGCGAGAAAGGAAAAAAACGGGGGACGCGGCGAAGCGCGGAAAAGGCGCGGTGCGAATGCAAGCGCGGAATACGGCAATTGCGCAGGCCGATGCACCATCGGTGGAAATCCGTGCACGCAAATGAAAAAGCGCTGTTGGATTCCGTCCAACAGCGCTTTGGGGTCCGGGCACTTTGTGCCTCGATTGTCTCCTCGTTCTCCACCTGCAAATTCGTTTCGCGGTGCATCAGAACTGAAATGAATCTTAAAGAGGCTTAAGCACCACGGCAACTTAGCATTTACCCCTATGGTGCATCGCCGCACGAAAATGGGGCACCAGCCTGCCGCGCGGCACCGTCTCGAGCCCGCTGCGACGCCGTTCCGGAGCGCGCCGGATGGTGCTTCGCATCAACGTGGCGCGACGCGCGCGGCACGCGCTCAGGACGCCCTGAGCGGCTTGATCCGCGCGACCATCTCGCCGACGATGCCGCGCCGGAACGCGAGCACGCACGCGATGAAGATCAGCCCGGTGACGATCGTCGTCGATTCGCCGAGCGAATGGAACCACGCGACGCCCGTCGTCGACGCGAGCCATTCGCCGATGTCGCCCAGCCGGTCTTCCAAAGCGACGATCAGGGCCGCGCCCAGCAACGGCCCGAACAGCGTGCCCATCCCGCCGACGAGCGTCATCAGCACGACGAGGCCCGACATCGTCCAGTGCGCATCGGAGAGCGTCTCGAAGCCGAGCACGAGCACCTTCAGCGAGCCGGCCAGCCCCGCGAGCCCGGCCGACAGGATGAACGCGAGCAGCTTGAAGCGGTCGGTGTCGTAGCCGAGCGAGATCGCGCGCGCCTCGTTCTCCTTGATCGCGACGAGCACCTGCCCGAACGGCGAATGGACGACCCGCACGATGAACGCGCACGCGACGACGACCACCGCCAGCACGACGTAGTACAGCGCGACGTCGTTCGACAGGTCGAGCAGCCCGAACAGGTGGCCGCGCGGCACGCCCTGCAGGCCGTCCTCGCCGTGCGTGAACGGCGCCTGCAGGTAGATGAAGTAGACCATCTGCGCGAACGCGAGCGTGATCATCGCGAAGTAGATGCCCTGCCGGCGGATCGCGAACAACCCGACGACGAGCCCGAGCAGCGTCGCGGCGACGGTGCCGACGAGCACGCCGAGCTCCGGCGTGAAACCGAGCGTCTGCATCGAATAGCCGGTCGCGTAGCCGGCGGTCGCGAGGAACATCGCATGGCCGAACGACAGCAGCCCCGTATAGCCGATCAGCAGGTTGAACGCGGCCGCGAACAGCGCGAACGTGAGCACCTTCATCACGAAGACCGGATACGCGCCGATGAACGGCGCGACGAGCAGTGCGGCGAGCAGCACGCCGTAGAGCACTTTTCTCTGCATCATTTTTCCTTGCCGAAGAGGCCCGCCGGGCGGAACAGCAGCACGATCGCCATGATCACGAACACGACGGTGGCCGACGCTTCGGGATAGAACACGCGCGTGAAACCCTCGATCACGCCGAGCATCAGGCCCGTGACGATCGAGCCGAGGATCGAGCCCATCCCGCCGATCACGACCACCGCGAACACGGTGATGATCATCGGCTGGCCCATCAGCGGCGACACCTGGATCACCGGCGCGGCCAGCACGCCCGCGAACGCGGCGAGCGCGACGCCGAAGCCGTAGGTGAGCGTGATCATCATCGGCACGTTCACGCCGAACGCCTCGACGAGCTTCGGGTTCTCGGTGCCCGCGCGCAGGTACGCGCCCAGGCGCGTCTTCTCGATCACGAACCACGTCGCAAGGCACACCGCGAGCGACGCGACGACGACCCACGCGCGATAGTTCGGCAGGAACATGAAGCCGAGATTGGTCGCGCCGGAAAGCTGCGACGGCACGTCGTACGGCTGGCCGGACGATCCGTAGATCGAGCGGAACACGCCCTCGACGACGAGCGTCAGGCCGAACGTCAGCAGCAGCCCGTACAGGTGATCGAGCTTGTACAGCCAGCGCAGCATCGAGCGCTCGATCGCGATCCCGAACGCGCCGACGACCAGCGGCGCCAGCAAGAGCATCGCCCAGTACGGCAGCCCGAGGTACGTCAGCCCCATCCACGCGAGCATCGCGCCCAGCATGAACAGCGCGCCATGCGCGAAGTTGATCACGTTGAGCAGCCCGAAGATCACCGCGAGCCCGAGGCTCAGGATCGCGTAGAACGAGCCGTTGACGAGCCCGAGCAGCAACTGGCTCAGCATCGCCGGCAACGGAATGCCAAAGATTTCCATCGAATCTGCCGCCTGTCAGAATGAGGTTCGTTGCGCGCGCAACCGTCAGGCGCTGCGCGCGCATGCGGCGCACGGCAGGTGCGTGCCCGGCGCACCGCCCGGCCCGCCGCCGTGGCACGCATCAGGCCGCGCGCCACGGCGCGGCGCTTACTTCCACATCGCGCAGCGCGTTTCCTGCTTGGTCGTGAACGCCTGTTCGCCCGGAATCGTCGCGAGCACCTTGTAGTAGTCCCACGGCTCCTTCGATTCGGACGGCTTCTTCACCTCCATCAGGTACATGTCGTGGATCATGCTGCCGTCCGCACGGATGTAGCCCTTCGCGTAGAAGTCGTTGACCTTCGCCTTCTTCAGCTCGGCCATCACCTTGTCGGAGTCGGTCGTGCCGGCAGCCTGGACGGCCTTCAGGTAGGTCGTCACCGACGAGTAGTCGGCCGCCTGCAGGCTCGACGGCATCTTCTTCATCTTGCCGAAGTAGCGCTGCGCCCACTGGCGCGATGCCGCATCGCGGTTCCAGTACCAGCTGTCGGTCAGCACGAGGCCCTGCGTCGTCTCGAGGCCGAGGCTGTGCACGTCGTTGATGAACATCAGCAGCGCGGCGAGCTTCATCGTCTTCGTGATGCCGAATTCCTTCGCGGCCTTGATCGCGTTGATCGTGTCGCCGCCCGCGTTCGCGAGGCCGAGGATCTGCGCCTTCGACGACTGCGCCTGCAGCAGGAACGACGAGAAGTCCGACGCCGACAGCGGGTGCCGCACGTAGCCGAGCACCTGGCCGCCGTTCGCCTTCACGACATCCGACGTGTTCTTCTCGAGCGCCTTGCCGAACGCGTAGTCGGCGGTCAGGAAGAACCACGACTTGCCGCCCTGCTTCACCACCGCCGAACCGGTGCCCTTCGCGAGCGCCATCGTGTCGTACGCGTAGTGGACCGTGTACGGCGTGCACTGCTCGTTGGTCAGCGTGTCGGCGCCCGCGCCGATGTTGATGTAGACCTTCTTCTTCTCGGCCGCGACCTGGTTCATCGACAGCGCGGTGGCCGAGTTCGTGCCGCCGACCAGCAGGTCGAGCCCGCCGCGGTCCATCCACTCGCGCGCCTTCGACGCGGCGATGTCGGCCTTGTTCTGGTGATCCGCATAGACGACCTCGATCGGCTTGCCGAGCACCTTGCCGCCGAAGTCGGCGACCGCCATGCGGATCGCCTCGAGGCCGCCCTGCCCGTCGATGTCCGCGTAAAGCCCCGACATGTCGGTGATGAAGCCGATCTTCACGGTATCCGCGGCATGCGCGGCGCCGGCGGTGAGTGCGGCGGTCGCGAGCGCGAGACAGGCGTGTGCGAGGGTCTTCATTTTCATTGACGTCTCCTGTTGTTCTGATGCGTTGTGGTTATTCGAGGGCCGCCACGGCTAGCGGCAAGGGAAACGGGGCGGCGTCACACCCCGAGCAGGTCGTGCAGCGTCGGCATCTTGCTTTCCAGTTCGGCCGCGCGGAAATGCTCGACGATGCGGCCGTGCTCCATCACGTAGAAGCGGTCGGCAAGCGGCGCGGCAAAGCGGAAATTCTGTTCGACCATCACGATCGTGTAGCCGCGCGCCTTCAACGCGACGATCATCCGCGCAAGCGCCTGCACGATCACCGGCGCGAGGCCTTCGGAAATCTCGTCGAGCAGCAGCAGGTTCGCGCCGGTGCGCAGGATCCGCGCGACCGCGAGCATCTGCTGCTCGCCGCCGGACAGCCGCGTGCCCTGGCTCTGCCGGCGCGACGCGAGGTTCGGGAACATCGCGTAGATCTCGTCGAGCGACATCGCATGCTCGCGCGACCCGATCGGCGGCGGCAGCATCAGGTTTTCCTCGCACGACAGGCTCGAGAAGATTCCACGCTCCTCCGGGCAGTAGCCGATGCCGAAATGCGCGATGCGGTGCGTCGCGAGGCCGATCGTCTCGCTGCCCGCGACCTTGATCGACCCGCTGCGGCGCCCCGTGAGGCCCATGATCGCGCGCAGCGTCGTCGTGCGGCCCGCGCCGTTGCGGCCGAGCAGCGTGACGACCTCGCCGCGATGCACCGTCAGGTCGACACCGTGCAATATGTGGGATTCCCCGTACCAGGCCTCCAGGCCCGTGATCTCCAGCGCGGGCGTACCGCTCTCGACGCCGCTCAATTCGCGTTCCTCCCGTTCGCTGTGCTTCATGCATGCGCCCCCGCGAGCGCCGCATCGGCGCTGCCCATGTAGGCCTCGATGACGAGCGGATTCTTCGACACTTCCGCATACGAGCCTTCGGCCAGCACCTCGCCGCGTTGCAGGACGGTGATCGTGTCGGAGATGCCCGCGATCACGTTCATGTTGTGCTCGACCATCAGGATCGTGCGGCCGCTGGCGACCTTCTTGATCAGCGCGGTCACCCGGTCGACATCCTCGTGGCCCATCCCCTGCGTGGGTTCGTCGAGCAGCATCAGTTCGGGTTCCATCGCGAGCGTCGTCGCGATCTCGAGCGCACGCTTGCGGCCGTACGCGAGTTCGACGGTCGGCACGTGCGCGAAATCGGTGAGGCCGACCTGCGTGAGGAGATCCATCGCGCGATCGTCGAGCCGCTTCAGCGTGCGTTCGCTGCGCCAGAAGTGGAATTCGGTGCCGAGCGCGCGCTGCAGGCCGATGCGCACGTTCTGCAGCGCGGTCAGGTGCGGGAACACGGCCGAGATCTGGAACGAGCGGATGATGCCGCGCCGTGCCACCTGCGCAGGCCGCTCGTCGGTGATGTCGATCCCGTTGAAGACGATCTGGCCGGCCGTCGGTGTCAGGAACTTGGTGAGGAGGTTGAAGCAGGTCGTCTTGCCCGCGCCGTTCGGCCCGATCAGCGCATGAATCGCGCCGCGCCGCACACGCAGGTTGACGCCGTTCACGGCGGTGAAACCCCTGAATTCCTTCGTCAGTCCGCGTGTTTCCAGAATCGTGTCGCCGAGAATCATGTTCCCTTCCGTACGAAGTCAGGCGAAGCACCGGGAAGCGTGGCGCAAGCGGCCGCGAACAGGTCAGCGGATCAGCCGGCTGCCCCCGGGCGCCGTGGTACGCCTCGAGGGTGGTCTCCCGCGCCGACGCGTATGCACATTGCGCAACATTGTCGCGCCGTTGGTGCAGTGCAATCATCGGGATTTGCACTTATAGGGCTGGCCGCGATGCCGCATGCGGCCATGCACGGTTTTTCGCCACGCTTTTTTGACACGTGCATCATCGGCTGTTGACCGCCCGCACGGCGCGGCACGCGTGCAATCAAACAAGCCGCGCGGCCCGCATGGATCTTGCCGTTCGAACCGCCGCAACCGGCATGGCCGCTGCAACGGCACGGCAGCTTGTTTCGCATATCGAATCAGCAGGCGCCCGCATGACGGCCCGCTGTCGCGCGTGTCAGCGTTCCGTCACGCGGCCGTCACCGTGGCCTCCGTTCGCACCGGCGTCGCGTCGCGCGCCGCGCGGCGATCGGCACGAATCATGTCGCTCGCACGCTCGGCGATCATCAGCGTCGGCGAATTGGTGTTGCCCGACGTAATGAACGGCATCACCGATGCATCGACGATCCGCAGCCCCGCGATGCCGCGCACGCGCAGCCGGCTGTCGACTACCGCGCGCTCATCGTCGGCACGCCCCATCCGGCAGGTGCCGACCGGATGGAAGATCGTCGTGCCGACGGCACCGGCCGCTTCGATCAGTTCTGCCTCGGTCCGATACCGTGTGCCCGGCAGGATTTCCTCGGGACGATAGCGCGCAAGCGCCGGCGCGGACGCGATCCGGCGCGTGAGGCGCAGCGCGTTGGCGGCGACATGGCGATCGTGGTCGGTCGACAGATAGTTCGGCGCGATCGCGGGCGCGATGCCCGGATCGGCGCTCGTGACATGCACGCTGCCGCGCGACGTCGGCCGCAGATGGCAGACCGATGCCGTGAATGCGTTGAAGCTGTGCAACGGCTCGCCGAAGCGCTCGAGCGACAGCGGCTGCACGTGGTATTCGAGATCGGGGCGCGTGAGCGCGGGATCGTCTGGATCGGATTTCGCGAACGCGCCGAGCTGCGACGGCGCCATCGACATCGGCCCGCGCTGCAGCAACGCGTATTCCGCGCCGATCATCAGCTTGCCCCACCAGTGCGCGGACAGCGTGTTGAGCGTGCGCACGCCTTCGACGCGAAACGCCATCCGCAATTGCAGGTGATCCTGCAGGTTTTCGCCGACGCCCGGCAGATCCTGCACGACGTCGATGCCGAGCGCCTGCAGCCGCCGGCCGCAGCCGATACCCGACAGTTCGAGCAGTTGCGGCGAATTCACGGCGCCGGACGTCAGCAGCACTTCCGCACGCGCCCGCGCGACATAATCGGTGCCGCCGCCGTGATACTCGACGCCGATCGCGCGCCGCCCTTCGAAGTTCACGCGCTGCGCCTGCGCGCCGGTGATCACGGTCAGGTTCGGGCGCGCCATCGCAGGCCGCAGGAACGCCTTCGACGTATTCCAGCGCACGCCGCGCTTCTGGTTCACCTCGAAATAGCCGACCCCGGAATTGTCGCCGCGGTTGAAATCGTCGGTCGCAGGGATGCCCGTCTGCTGCGCTGCCTGCGCGAACGATTCGAGGATCTCCCAACGCAGCCGCTGCTTCTCGACGCGCCAGTAGCCGCCCGCGCCGTGCGCGTCGCTCGCGCCCGCATGGTGATCCTCGCTGCGCTTGAAGATCGGCAGCACGCTGTCCCACGACCAGCCCGCATCGCCGGTTTCCTGCGCCCAGCTGTCGTAATCCTCGCGCTGGCCGCGCATGTAGATCATCCCGTTGATCGACGAGCAGCCGCCGAGCACGCGGCCGCGCGGATACGACAGCGCGCGGCCGTTGAGCGCCGCTTCGGGCTGCGTCTTGTACAGCCAGTCGGTGCGCGGGTTGCCGATGCAATACAGATAGCCGACCGGGATATGAATCCAGTGATAGTCGTCCTTGCCGCCCGCTTCGAGCAGCAGCACGTGGATGTCGGGATCCTCGGTCAGGCGGTTCGCGAGCACGCAGCCCGCGGTGCCCGCGCCGACGATCACGTAATCGAAATCGCCTTCGAGCGTGCGTTGAGTAGTCACTGCTTGTCTCCTGTCGATCAGAGTTAGCGCTTTAGCGCTTACTCTGATCCCATGGCGTGGCTGGATGGAGTTGGCGCTTCAGCGCTTACTCCATCCCCACGGCTGTCGACCAACGTTAGCGCTTACGGTGGTCCCATGCAAAGCTGTCGACCTAAGTTCGTGCTTCAGCACTTACGCCGGTCCCATGGCGTGGCTGGATGGTGTTAGCGCTTACGCCGATCCCATGCAAATCTCGTTGTTGTGCGCCGCGCGCTGCGATGCCGCGCATCATTTCCAGCATA
Source organism: Burkholderia sp. MS455 (assembly GCF_016899445.1). NCBI lineage: Bacteria > Pseudomonadati > Pseudomonadota > Betaproteobacteria > Burkholderiales > Burkholderiaceae > Burkholderia > Burkholderia sp. MS455. The sequence goes on along the minus strand of NZ_CP041779.1, from coordinate 110,990 downwards.
GTGCGTCACGGCGGGTGTCTGCAGCAGCGCCCGCCTGCCCGGCCATACTCCCCGCCAGGTGCCGCCGGAACGCGCCGGGCGACGCGACCGATGAAGCGTACTCCGGCTGCCGGCCGCCGATCCAATGAGTTATGCTGAACTGCGTTATAAGCAGCGCTCATATCACGACGATGGATCTCACCCTGCTCCGCGCGTTTGCGACGGTCGCGCGCGAAGGCAATCTGACGCGCGCCGCCGCGCAACTGCACCTGACGCAGCCGGCCGTCAGCCTGCAGATCAAGCATCTGCAGGAAACGCTCGGCGTCACGCTGTTCACGCGCACGTCGCGCGGGCTCGCGCTCACGCGCGACGGCCAGACGCTGCTGCCGCACGCGGAACGCGCGCTCGCCGCGGCCGCCGACGTGCAGCGCGCCGCTGCTGCGCTGCGGCACGAGGTGCGCGGCCGGCTGAGGATCGGCACGATCCTCGATCCGGGCTTCCTGCGGCTCGGCGGCTTCCTGCGCGCGCTGGTCGAGACCCATCCGCAGATCGAAACCGCGCTGCGGCACGGGATGTCGGGCTGGGTGATCGAACAGGTGCGCGCACAAGCGCTCGACGTCGGCTACTACATCGGCCGGCCGGGCGAGGACGATCAGCTCGACGGCGCACTGTTCCACACCGTCACGCTCACGCATTTCCAGTACCGCGTGCTCGCGCCGGCCGGCTGGAAGGAGCGCGTGCAGCGCGCGCACGACTGGCGTGCGCTCGCCGCGCTACCGTGGATCTGGACGCCGCCGGCGTCCGCGCATCACCGGCTGCTGTCGCGGCGCTTTGCGGAAGCCGGCGCGCAGCCCGTGAAGGTCGCCGAGGTCGACCAGGAGCAGTCGATGCTCGACCTCGTCAAATCGGGCATCGGGTTGACGCTCGCGCGCGACTCGACCGCGCTGGCCGAAGCGCACGCGCACGCGCTGACGATCGTCGAACGCGTGACGGTGCCGACCGAACTGACGTTCGTGACGCTCGCCGAGCGGTGCGACGAGCCGACGATTGCGGCCGCGCTGCGGCTGATCGAAGCCCAATGGGCGATATGAGCGATGTTGATGAAGGCGCGGCCGCCACACGCCGGGCGCCGGCGCCGCGCGCAACACGCGTCATCTCGCCGCCCCCTGCCCGTCGTCACGCCGCCGTCCCCGCCTTTTTGCTAGATTGTGCGTTCGCACACCGCGAGACCCCGATTGAAGGAGACCCGCATGGCCCGCAACATCGAGATCAAAGCCCGCGCCCGCGAATTCGACCAGTTGCGCGAACGCGCGGCGACGCTCGCGGCCGAAGCGCCGCTGTTCTACCGCCAGCAGGATTTCTTCTATGACGTGCCGCGCGGCCGGCTGAAGCTGCGCCGCTTCGAGGACGGCACGCCGGCCGAACTGATCTTCTACCAGCGCGACGACCGCGACGGCCCGAAGGCGTCGTACTACACGCGCAGCCCCGTGACGAATCCCGACGCGATGCACGCGCTGCTCGCGACCGCGCTGACCACGCGCGGGATCGTGACGAAGGAACGGCACGTGTACCTCGCGGGTCGCACGCGCATCCACCTCGACCGCGTCGACGGCCTCGGCGACTTCATCGAACTGGAAGTCGTGCTCGGCCCCGACGACGACGAAGCCGGCGGCGAAGCCGAAGCGCACGACGTGTTCACGAGGCTCGGCGTGTCGCAGGACGATCTCGTCGCGGTCGCGTACGTCGACCTGCTGAACGCCGACACGCCGCACGAAGCGGCCTGATCCGGCCCCGCCGGCGACGGTGCGGCACGCGCCGCCTGGGGCCGGTTCCCGCTAATAGCAGGCTTGCTCTGGCCGCCGCGTCACGCGGCGCCGGGCGCCAGGTGCGCGAGCGGCAGCGCACCGTTGCGCTTGAAGGTCGTCAGCACGATGTTCGAGCGCACGCTGTCGACGCCCGGCACGCGCATCAGCTTCTTCATCACGAACTGCGACAGCGCGTTCAGGTCGGGCGCGACGATCCGCAGCAGGTAGTCGGCATCGCCCACCACCGCATGGCATTCGAGCACTTCCGGCAGCACGTCGATCTGCTGCTGGAACTGCTCGATGATCGAATCGCCGTGGTGCTTGAGCTTCAGGCTCGTGAACGCGGTGACGCCGAGCCCGAGCTTTTCGGGCCGCAGCATCACGCGGTAGCCTTCGATCACGCCGGCCGCCTCGAGCCGCTGCAGCCGCCTGCCGATCTGCGACGGCGACAGCGGCACCTCCTCGCCGAGCTGCTGATGCGTCGCGCGACCGAAGCGCTGCAGCACGTCCAGCAGCGCGAGATCGAAGTGATCGAGTTCCAGCATGAGCATTCTCCGCATTGATTCGCAATTTGATGCGAGATTATCGCATCATCAGGCAAATCAACGCCAACTTTGCGCCCATTCCGCGCGCAGGCCGCTCTACACTTGCATGGTTCCCAACCACAGCGTGCAGAGCCTGATCATGTCCACCGTCGTCACCGCGAAACTGCAGGAGCAGTTCGACGCGGGCCTCGAAACCCGCGCAGATTTCACCATCGACCAGTCGCTCGAACGTTACGGCCAGGTCGACCATGCGGTGTGGAAGCAGCTCTATGCACGCCAGTCGGCGCTGCTGCGCGGGCGCGCCTGCGACGCGTTCGTCGCGGGGCTCGGCAAGATCGACCTGCCGGCCGATCGCGTACCGTCGTTCGCGGACGTGAACCGCCAGTTGAAGCCCGCGACGGGCTGGGAAATCGTCGCCGTGCCGGGCCTCGTGCCGGACCGCGTATTCTTCGGGCATCTCGCGAACCGGCGTTTTCCGGTCACGTGGTGGATGCGCCGTCCCGACCAGCTCGACTACCTGCAGGAACCCGACTGCTTCCACGACCTGTTCGGCCATGTGCCGCTGCTGATCGACCCGGTGTTCGCCGACTACATGCAGGCGTACGGCCGCACCGCGCTCGCGGTCGCCGACGACGAAGCGGCGCTTGCGCGGCTCGCTCGCCTCTACTGGTATACAGTTGAATTCGGGCTGATCCGCGACCCGCGCGGCACGAACGGGCTGTCGATCTACGGCGCCGGGATCGTGTCGAGCAAGGGCGAGAGCCTGTACAGCCTCGAAAGCGCGGCGCCGAACCGGCTCGGCTTCGACCTCGAACGCGTGATGCGCACGAAATACCGGATCGACACGTTCCAGAAGACCTACTTCGTGATCGACGATTTCGCGCAGTTGTTCGCGCTCGCCGACGTCGACGGCCGCGCGCTGGCCGACCGGCTCGCGGCGCTGCCCGAATTCGCGGCTGGCGCGGTGCTCGATACCGACCGCGTGTTGCATCGCGGCACGGGCGAAGGCTGGCCTGACGACGCCGACGCGTAACGCGCCAGCGTGCGCCGGATGCCGGCCAACCCGTCGCCTGATGGCCGTCCCACAACTATGAAACAATGACCGGTGCCGGCTGCGCCGCGCGGCGCAGCCGCGCACGGGCGCCGTTACCGAACGAGAGGTGCAAGATGATCCACAAGCTCACATCAGAAGAACGCAAGACCCGGCTCGAAGGCCTGCCGCTCTGGACGGCCGTGCCGGGCCGCGACGCGATCCAGCGCAGCCTGCGCTTCGCCGATTTCAACGAAGCGTTCGGCTTCATGACGCGCGTCGCGATCAAGGCGCAGGAAATGAACCACCATCCTGAATGGTTCAACGTGTACAACCGCGTCGACGTCACGCTGTCGACCCACGACGCCGACGGCCTGACCGAACGCGACATCGAACTCGCGCTGTTCGTCGACCGCGCCGGCGCGCACGCGCAACCGGCCGCCTGAGCCCTTCTTCTGCCGCCGCGCGTCTTTCGGCGCGCGGGCGTCAACTTTTCATTTCGCTGAACGTTTTCTAGGATGTAGTCAGCGAAAGCCTTCAGCTTTCCAAGCCATCCTTAAGCCGCACGTAAGTCTCGTATGCTTTCCGCGCCTTGGGGTCCAAACCTTCCAGTTGCAGCGCGCTTTCGCGCTGTACAATCAGCAGCGCATACGGCTTGGAGAGCGCGCTGGCCTCTTCGCAGAGTTTGAGTTCGTCGCCGCTCGACGGCGAGCGGGCGCGCCAGAAATTGATCGCGGCTTCAAGGTCGTTGATCGAAATATCGGACATGATTGGATTTAATCGTTCGCTGGCCGCCATGCTTGATGTCACGCGATGCGGCGCCCCTGTGGAAACGGCTTCGTGCTGTCCGCGTGCCTGAACCGCCAACCCATTGTACTTGAGCGAACTTCATGCGACTCCTTCTGATCGAAGACGACCGCCCCATCGCACGCGGTATCCAGAGCAGCCTCGAGCAGGCTGGCTTCACCGTCGACATGGTGCATGACGGCATTTTTGCCGAACAGGCGCTGGCACAAAACCGCCACGAACTCGTGATCCTCGACCTCGGCCTGCCGGGCATCGACGGAATGACGCTGCTCACGCGCTTCCGCCAGACCAACCGCCATACGCCCGTGATCGTGCTGACCGCACGCGACGAGCTGAACGACCGGATCCAGGGCCTGAACTCGGGCGCCGACGACTACATGCTCAAGCCGTTCGAGCCGGCCGAGCTCGAAGCGCGCATCCGCGCGGTGATGCGCCGCAGCGGCCCGCACAGCGACATGCCGCGTCCGGAAGTGTCGCTCGGCGGCGTCCGCCTGTCGGGCGTCGACCGCCGCATCTTCAACGACGACAAGCCGCTCGAACTGTCACCGCGCGAATTCGCGGTGCTCGAGATGCTGCTGCTGCGTCACGGCCGCGTCGTCAGCAAGGCCCAGTTGCAGGATCACCTCACGCATTTCGGCGGCGATCTCGGCGATACCGCGATCGAAGTCTATGTGCACCGCGTGCGCAAGAAACTCGAGCAGTGCCGCGTCGAAATCGTCACGGTGCGCGGTTTCGGCTACCTGCTGCAGGAAATCCGCCAGACGGCGAGCGTCTGAGCGGCCAAGCGCCGGCCGGCCGTGTGCCGCCGGCGTTATGCGCCCTGCTCCGCGTCGCCGCCCGGCGCACGACCGCGCCGCTCCCCGTGAGCGGCGCTTATCCATTTGCCCGTCGAAATGTCTCCTGATCCGGCTGTGACCACCAGCCTGCGCCGCTCGCTGCTCCGGCGCCTCGCCGCACCGCTGTCGATGCTCGCGCTGATGAGCGGCCTGATTGCCTACTGGCTCGCGTGGCAATACACGCAGCACGTGATCGACCGCTCGCTCGCCGATCTCGCGACCGCCATCTCGAAACAGATCCAGATCGCCGGCCCTGACGCGCCGTTCACGGTGCCGCCGCTCGCGCAGGCGATGTTTTCCGATCCCGCCGAAGCGCTGATCTACCGGATCAGCGACGGCGAACAGGAACTCGCCGGCGATCCGAAGCTGCCGCTGCGGGGCATCAACGTGCGCCGCATGCATCACGCGTACGTGTTCGAGGCCGAGTACGACAACCGCGCGGTGCGCGTCGCGCAGGTGCGCGTCGACAATGTCGAAGGCGGCAAGCCGATGGTCGTCGAAGTCGCGCAGCCGGTGCGGCATCGCTACCGGATCGCGGCCGAATTCCTCGTCGCGATCATGATGCCGCTGCTGCTGCTGCTGCTCGCGGGCTGGGGCATCGTGTGGCGTGTCGTGAACCAGCAGCTCGGCCCGCTCACGCATCTCGCCGATTCGCTGAACCGGCAGACCCACACGTCGCTGGAACCGGTCGACGAAACCGAGGTACCGCTGGAGATCCGGCCGCTGACGAGCGCGATGAATGCGCTGCTCGGCCGCCTGAAGACCGCGCTCGACGCGCAGCGCAAGTTCATCGCCGATGCCGCGCACCAGTTGCGCACGCCGCTCACGGCCGTGAAGCTGCATGCGGAGCAGGCGGCCGTCGCGCGCGACCCGCACCAGACCTTCGCCGCGGTGCGCGAGCTGCGTGCGGCCGCCGACCGCGCGGTGCGGCTGTCGAATCAGTTGCTGTCGCTCGCGCGCGCGGAGCCGGGCGAACAGGCCGCGCGGTTCGTCGACGTCGACCTCGCGGCGATGGCGTTCGAAACGGGTGCCGAGTGGGTGCCGCGTGCGCTCGCGTCGCATGTCGACCTCGGCTTCCAGCGCAGCGACGACCCCGGCGACGACGAGAAGCTGATTGTGCGCGGCAACCCCGTGCTGCTGCGCGAGGTGATCGCGAACCTGCTCGACAATGCGCTGAAATACGTGCCGCTCGCGCGGCCGGACGGTGCGCGGATCACGGTGAACGTCGCGCGCAGTGCGCTCGAAGACGGCCAGCCGGCCGCCGAGATCGTCGTCGAGGACAACGGCCCGGGCGTACCCGCTAACCAGCAGGCCGACCTGTTCAAGCGCTTCTTCCGCGGCGACGCGCAAAGCGGCAACGGCGTCGAGACGGGGGCCGGGCTCGGCCTCGCGATCGTGCACGACATCATCGCGATGCATGGCGGCACCGTGTCGTACGAGGATGCATCGGAAGGCGGTTCGCGCTTCGTGGTGCGGGTGCCGCTCGCCCAGCGCACGGAGAAACCGGCCAGCGAAACGCCGGCCGCCGCGTCGGCGCATTGAGCGACCATCGGGCGATTCGCGTCGGGCGAGCGTTGACCGGACCGCCCGACGGATAAGGAAACGGGAAGGACTGCTGAAGCGGCAGCGCACGATGCGCGGCCGCCTGCGTCACTTCCTGTTTTTCTTGTCCTTCGCGCTGGACTCGGACTTGCCGTCCTTCTTGTCCTTCTTCTTTTTCTTCTTCTCGCCGTCGTCCGACGTCGCGAGCAGTGTGCCGCGGCACGAAGCCGCGCCGCAATGGCATGCGTATTCGCGCTTGAGCTTCTTCGTCAGCTTCGCGTCGATCACGAGGCCGTAGTCGTAGAACAGCTCCTCTTCCGGCCCGATGTCGCGCAGCGCGTGGATATACACGCGGCCCTTGACCTCCTCCGCTTCGCAGTTCGGCGCGCACGAATGGTTGATCCAGCGCGCGCTGTTGCCGTCGACCTTGCCGTCGATCACGCCGCCTTCGTCCAGTGCGAAGTAGAACGTATGGTTCGGCTCGCTCGGATCGTGCGGATGGCGACGCAGCGCTTCCTTCCACGAAATTCGCTCGCCCTTGTATTCCACTACGCGTTCGCCGGCCCTGATCGGCGCCACCGCGAACACGCCCTTGCCGTGTACTCCCGAGCGGCGCACCGCGATCCTGCGTGAACTCATCGAACGAATCCTTGTGAAGACGAATGAATGGAAGACGGCCGCGATCGCGACCTGGCGCGCGCCAAACGAAAACGCGGCACCGGTCGGTGCCGCGTCGGGGCATGCGGCGAATCATCCGCATCCTACACGTTCGATATTGCTTCGTTCAACATCGCGCGCAATATTGCGCGCTTGACGCGTCAACGCTGGCCGAACGCGATGTCGCCGAACAACGCCTTGTGCTCGCGCGGCTGCGAGCGCCAGTACTGCGGCGGCGCCGTCACCTGCGCGCCGAGCTCGGCCGCCGCATGCCACGGCCAGCGCGGGTCGTACAGCATCGCGCGCGCCATCGCGACGAAATCGGCATCGCCGGCCTCGATGAGCCGGTTCGCATGCGCGGGCTCGTTGATCAGGCCGACCGCCATCGTCGGCATGCCGACCGCGCGCTTCACGGCCTGCGCGAACGGCACCTGGTAGCCGGGCGCCAGCGGAATCTTCTGCAGCGGCGACACGCCGCCGGACGACACGTCGATCCAGTCGCAGCCACGGCGCTTCAGTTCGTGCGCGAACGCGATCGTGTCGTCGAGCTCCCAGCCGCCTTCGACCCAGTCGGTCGCGGACACGCGCACGCCGACCGGCCGATCCTCCGGAAACGCCGCGCGCACGATCTCGAAGATCTCGAGCGGAAAACGCATCCGGTTTTCGCGCGAGCCGCCGTATTCGTCGGTGCGCCAGTTCGCGAGCGCCGACAGGAACTGGTGCAGCAGGTAGCCGTGCGCGGCATGCACTTCGATCGCGTCGATGCCGAGCCGCGCGGCGCGCTTCGCGGCCGCCGCGAACGCATCGCGGATCCGGTTCAGGCCTGCGGCATCGAGCGCGAGCGGCGGCGTCTCGCCTTCCTTGTGCGGTACGGCCGACGGCCCATGCGGCAGCCAGCCGCCGTCGGCGACGGACACGAGCTGACCGCCCTGCCAGGGCACGTCGCTCGACGCCTTGCGCCCCGCATGCGACAACTGCATCGCGATGCGGACCGGCGAATGCTTGCGGATCGCGGCCAGCACGGGCTTCAGCGCGGCTTCGGTCACATCGTCCCAAAGGCCGAGGTCGCCGTGCGTGATGCGCCCGTCGGGCTCCACCGCAGTCGCCTCGATGCAGAGCAGGCCCGCGCCCGACAGCGCGAGATGGCCGAGGTGAATCATGTGCCAGTCGGTCGCTTCGCCGCGTTCGGCCGAATACTGGCACATCGGGGAGATCACGATCCGGTTCGGAAGGGTCACGCCGCGCAGCGTGAACGGGGAAAACAGCGCAGTCATGGAGGCCGCTCGCCTGGAAAGGGAAAGAGCGGACGAGCGTAGCACGCGGGCTTGAAGCGTGCAGATGGCGCGGTCGGCAGTAAGCGGATGGTCAGGTACGGCCGGCAGCAGGTTGCCGGCGCGGCGGGAAATGCGTTGCAAGCAGCGATGCGCCGGCCTGCAACGGATGCGGGCCGGGCCAGGGATTCGCGGCGAACGGCGTCGCCCGCGGCGTCAGAGCCCGATGCTGTCGAGCCACTCCGCGAACATGCGCCGCGCGGCCGTCTCGAGCGCGGGGCCGTGCTGCGCGGTATCGGCGCGCAACTGACGGGCGTCCATGCCCGGCGTCGCCGCGATTTCGCCGGCGTTCCCGATCAGCCACGGTTCGAAGCGGTCGGTGCGGATTTCCGGATGGCACTGCAGCGCCAGCACGTGCTGCCCCCATGCGAATGCCTGGTGGCGGCAGGCCGGCGTCGATGCGAGATGGATCGCGCCGCCCGGCAGGTCGAACGTATCGCCGTGCCAGTGCAGCATCGATGTCGCCGCGCCATCGAGATGGCGCAGCGGCGACGCGCGACCGGCATCGGTGAGCGTCAGCGGCGCCCAGCCGAGTTCGTGCTGTGCAGCCGGATAAACGCGCGCGCCGAGCGCACGGGCGATGAACTGCGCGCCGAGGCAGATGCCGAGGATCGGCAGCCCCGCGTCGATGCGCTGGCGCACGAGCGCCGCGAGCGGCGCAATCGTCGGATACTGCGCATCGTCGTACACGCTGAGCGGCCCGCCGAGCACGACGAACAGCGACGGCTGGAGCACGTCGAGCACCTCGAACCGCGACGACCCGACGTCTACATAGCGCACCCGCCGGCCCCGTTCGCCGAGCACCTGCTCGAAGCTCCCGAGATCCTCGAAATGCACATGGCGGATCGCCACGACTTCAGCGTTCATCATCGGCCTCCCGGTCGATCGACGGACGTCAGCCTGCGAAAATCTTCCAGGTCTTCTTCTGCGTCGCCGCGTCGGCTTCTTCCTGCACCGAGCAGTCGAGACGCAGGTCGCTGTCGGACATCGAGATGTCGAGCGCCGCGCAGTAATGCACGGTCTTCTTCGACAGCTTGCCCGGCTGGAAGTGGGCGCACGTCACGCACATGCGCTGCGGCGGCGTCGCGCCGGCCACCTGCAGCTCGCGCAGCGTCTTCAGCAGCGCGCGATACAGTGCGCCCTGCTCGTCCGCGCCGAGCTTGCCGACCGCTTTCGTCAGGAATTCAGGCCATTGCAGCGCCTTCTTCGCGGCCGTACGGCCACGGGCCGACAGGCGCACGGCCAGTGCGCGGCCGTCGTCCAGCGCACGGCGCTTCTCGACGAGCCCCTTCGTCTCGAGCGTGCTGACCGCATCGCTCGTGGTCGCCGCGGTGAGCTGCGTCTCGCGCGCGATCTCGCCGAGCCGCATCGGACCCTTGCGCTGCAGCAGCAGCACGAGAATTTCGCCCTGCGTCGGCGTCAGGCCCGCGCCTTCCGCCCAATCCCATGCCTGGCTTCGCATGGCCGTACTCAACCGCAGCAGGCTGTGGGTGACACGTCCCGAAGCCTGGTTCCCGTAAACGCCTTCGCTCATAGTCTTTTCGCTTTGCCGCCGCCCGGAATGCCGAGCGGCCGTAGTGTGGAGATCGAATGTCCATCTCAAAACAGACGCGCTCTTGCGAGTGCGTCAGCACGGCCGTCGCGAGGCACACGCGGCGGTCGCATTCGCGGCGACCGGTGAGACACGCGTCGTTCCGGTGTCCGCAAAGCCGACATTCTAAGCGAGAGCGGAAAATCGCACAGCTAAGTTATCCCCCGCATTCTGTGGAAAATCACTGGATAACTGAATTTTTTCGTTGTGCCTGCAATGCCGCGCACCGCGAAACGGGCTGCGCCGGCATTTTCCTGTTCGGATCGGCCATCGGGCGAATGGCATTGATCCACCGGGTTATCCCGCCCGCAGATCGTTGACTTTGCAGAGGAATGTCGGGTTATCCACAGATTTTCGGGGCGACTGGCAACGATTTCGGCCTGAAACCGGGCCGGCTGTCGTTCAGCGAATCGCAACGCGGTCGAGCCCGCAATCTGCAAAACATTTTTTCATTCACGCCAGCGTAAGCACTGCTGCCGGACCGTTTCGTTCAGCGATTTTTCCTGTTTGAAAACGGTTCTCAACCACGATGCGTCGTTCACGCGCGCCTTCGCCAGCGCACCGATCTCGTCGAGCGCCGCGCGCGAACCGAGCGCGGCCGCATGCGGCGCGATCCGGTCGAGCGTGTCGAGGATGTCTTCCGCGATCGTGCGGCGTTCACCCGTCTGAGGATTCACGCAGGTGCCCTCGAGCCCGAAGCGGCACGCTTCGAAACGATTGAACGTATAGACGAGGTAGTCGTCCTCCGACAGCTTCAACGGCCGGTCGGTCAGCAGGTAGCGCGCGAGCGTCTGGATGTAGCAGGCGATCGCCGCTGCCCGATCGACCGACAGCGGCGTATCCATCACCCGCACCTCGATCGTCCCGTAGCCGGGCTTCGGGCGGATGTCCCAGTAGAAATCCTTCATCGAGTTGACGACGCCCGTGTTCACCATCTTCATGAAGTACTCCTCGAAGCTGTCCCAGGTCAGCACGAACGGCGCGCGGCCCGACAGCGGGAACGCGAACACCGAATTCAGGCGTGCCGAATGGAAGCCCGTGTCGACGTTCTGCACGAACGGCGACGACGCGGACAGCGCGATGAAGTGCGGAATGAAGCGCGACATCGAGTGCAGCAGGAACAGTGCGCTGTCGGGATCGGGACAGCCGATGTGCACGTGCTGGCCGAACACGGTGAACTGTTTGGCCAGATAGCCGTACAACTCGGAGATGTACTGGAAGCGCGGCGCATCGTAGATCTGCCGGTCGCTCCATTGCTGGAACGCGTGCGTGCCGCCGCCGGCGAGCCCGACGTTGAGCTGGTCGGCCGCCTTCACGAGCACGTCGCGGATCGCATGCAGCTCGCTGACCGCCTGCTCGTGCGAATGGCAGATGCCGGTCGACAGCTCGATCATGCTCTCGGTGATTTCCGGCGTGATGTTGCCCGGAAAGGTCTCGCCCTGGATCAGGCGCATCAGGTCGGATGCAGCCTTGGTCAGGTCGTAGTTGTGCGTGTTGACGACCTGGATCTCCAGTTCGACGCCGAACGTGAACGGTTCGGAATTGACGAAGGTTTCGAGTGCCATGGCAGGTTCCGGAATCAGTTGCTGTCGCTGCGTTCGCCGACCGCCGACAGGCAGCGGTAGACCACGAACGGGCTGACGAGCTGCAGGATCACGATCGTGCACATCACGATCGCGCGCAGGTGCGGGTCGAAATTCGGATAGAGCTGGTAGGTATCGTCGACGAGCAGGTACGACAGTGCGGACATCGGCGTCAGCGCGATGCCGAGCGCGACGCCCTGCTTCATCCCGATGCCGCTCGGCTTCGCGAACGCGACGACGCCGGCCAGCTTCGCGACAAGCCGCGTGACGATCAGCACGATCGAGAGCAGCCCGCCGAGTGCGATGTCGCCCCACGTGAACGACGTGAGCGTCAGCACGAACAGGACCACCGTCAGCAGCCAGCCGGCCGTGCCGAAATGCTCGGGCCACAGCTGCGGACGCGCTTCGAGGTTCTTCACGATGATGCCCGCGAGCAGCAGCGTGAGCAGCGTCGACAGCTTCAGCGCCTGTGCCACCGCGATCGCCAGCATCACGAGCCCGAACAGCGCGACGAACGAATGCTCGTCGCGCATCGTCGACGTCATGTGGCGGAACAGGAAATTGCACGAACGCGCGACGAGATACGCGACGATGAACGAACCGGCGATCAGGTAGAGCGGCTGCAGGATCGTCGCGAACACGTTGCCGTACGCTTCCTGGTGCAGCCAGCTCGTGACGAGCTTGGTCAGCACGATCGCGTACACGCTGTTGAGCGCCGTGAGCGTGATGAGGCGCTGCGACACCTGCCCTTCCGCGCGCAGTTCGGTCTTGAGCTGGATCACCATCGACGGCGACGTCGCGATCGCGATCGCCGACAGCACGAGCGCGACCATTCCCGACACGCCGAGCGCAAGCATCACGAACAGCACGAGCACGAACGTCAGCGTGGCTTCCGCGAGACTCGACGCGACGAGCCACGGATTGCGCCGGATCCAGCGCAGGTCGAGGCGGCTGCCGAGCTCGAACAGCAGCAGGCCGAGCGCGACGTCGATCAGCAGCCGCGACGTTTCGTCGGTGCTTGCGTCGATCACGCCGAATCCGAACGAACCGGCGACGAGGCCGATTACCGCATAACCGGTGATGCGCGGCAGGCGCCATGCGCGATAGCACAGTTCGCCACACAGGCCGGCCGCGAACAGCGCGAGCCCGGCCCAGAACACGGCATCCGGCGCGAGCGGCCAGTTGGGCAGAAATGAGAACGCCGACTTCATCGTGGTGACTTCTCCTTTGGAAGCAACCGCCAGCGACGCGGGGTCAAGCGTCAGAAATGGATGCGCGCCGGCTGGGTATCGCCCCGAATGTGATTGTTGTGGTCGACGACGGCGGGACATGGGGTCCGCCTGTTCCGCCATCCGGCGGAAAGTCGCACAGGTTGCCGATCTGGATTGTCGGCCTGGTGTGTGAACGGACTGCGCAGTCTCGAAGATTCAGATTCGAAATCGTGCCGACCGTTCCATTGAAGCTTGTCCGGCGCCTGGCCGGACGAACGCGAAGGAAACCGATTGTGCCACAGCTTTTTCGGTCTGGAACCCATTGAATACGACTCGCGGCGCTGTGCGGCACCACAGGTCTTTGGTTTCAAAGGTTTACTTGTATATATACGTAGTAGAAGTTAACAAAGGACGCACAGTTCTGTGGATAACTTCGGTTTACGCTGATGGATCAATGTGTTGGCGAAACCATAACCCGTTGCACAGGCTGTTCGTGCACAGAAGTTTGAGATGAGCAACTTTGGGGCCGCCTCACAGCTGTGCCGAGTTGCCCAGTTTACGTCCACTGTGATTACACACGAAGTGCGTGTGGATTTCGCAAGGTTATCCACAGCATTGGGTGGATAACCTTGCACGGGGAAATCGGGAAACTGTGAACGATTCGCGCGGCCGGTCAGCCGGCCGAACCGATGCGGCGTGCGCGCAGTGCGCGGATCAGGAAGCGTGCGGGATCGACGGCTTCGGCGAGTTCGCGCTCGAGCGGCCACGGTTCGCCTTCGAGTTGCGATGCGATCAGTTCGGCGCCGAGCGCGGCCCACACGAGGCCGCGCGAACCAAAACCGAATGCGCCGTAGAGGCCGGGCGTGCGCGGCAGGTCGCGCGCCTTTGCGCCGCTCAGCGCGCGTGCGTTCGCGACGGCCTGCGCTTCGTCCGCGAGCGGGCCGATCAGCGGCAGACGATCGGCGACGACCCAGCGGAATGCAACGCGGCCGCGCAGCGTGCCGAGATCCGGAACGTCGCCGATCAGGCCCGGCAGCAGGTACCGCACGCGGTCGAGGTTTTCGACGTGGCCGGCTGCGCGCATCGCCGGATCGACGTCGTCGGGTTCGAATGTCGCGCCGATCAGCAGCGTGCCGTCGTCGAGCGGCACTGCGTAACCGTCGCCGATCGCCGGGCACGGCAGCGGTGCAGTACTGCCCGGCGGCAGCAGCGTGAGCTGGCCGCGCACCGGTTGCAGCACGACATGCTGCAGCCCCGCGAGACGCACGGCGTCGCCCGCGTTCGCAAGCACGACGACGGGCGCTTCGGCCAGCGTGCCGCCCGTCGAATCAAGCGCATGCCATGCGTCGCCGCGTCGCTCGAGCCGCGCGACGTCGGTGGACGCGAGCAAGCGCACGCGTTCGCCGGCCGCCGCGCATTGCGCCGCGCACAGCCCGGCCGGCCAGACGGCGCCGCCGTGCGGAAACAGCAGGCCGCCATGCGCGACCGGCAGGTTCAGATGTGCGCGCGCGGCATCGGTATCGAGCAGCGATGCATAGTCGGACGGTGCGCCGAACGCATCGAATGCGTCGCGCATCCGCGCGAAGTCGCCGGCCGATTCGGCAAGATGGATCATTCCGTGCGTGCTGCGCGCGAACGCATGGCCCGAGCGTTCGAGTGCGCGCCAGCGTGCGATCGCGTGCAGGAAGCCGCTGCGCGTGAGCCGGCTTGCGACGTTGTCGTCGCGTGTCATCAGCGGATGGAATACGCCGGCCGGATTGCCCGACGCTTCGCTCGCGATCCGTTCGTGCCGCTCGATCAGCGTGACGTCCCAGCCGCGCGCGGCCAGGCGTTCGACGACCGCGCAGCCGGCCAGGCCCGCGCCGATCACGATCGCGCGGCGTGCCGCAACGGGCAGTGCGCGCGGCGGCTCGTGCCGGCGCGTACGCCAGCGCGGCGCATATTCGCCGACGAGCGAATCGTCGACTTCACGATACGTGAAACCCGATTCGCCGAGTGCGTGTTTCACGGCGCCGGAATTCGCATGCGTTGCAAACGTCGCGCCTTCGCCGGCGATTTTCGCGAGCGCACGAACCACGTCGGTCGCGCGGAGATCCGCGTCGTTCGACGACGTGAAGCCGTCGAGATGGAACGCATCGGCGCGCGCGACGAGCTTGGTCAGCATGTCGACGGCATCGCCGAACGCGAGCGTGAGCACCACACGCCCTGCGTCGAATTCCAGCCGGTGCAGGCCCGGCACGAGCATCGGCCAGGCGTCGACCAGGGCGTCGACGTCGGCCGATATGGTTGTGTTCGCAACGATATGCGAAACCGCGCGGCGCAGGTCGTCGCGCGAGAACGGATGCGGCTCGACTGCGACGAAATGCAGCCGCTCGCAGCGCGCCGGATCGTCGCGCCACGCGCCCCATGTCGCGAGGAAGTGGCTGCCCGCGCCGAATCCCGTCGCGACGATCGTGAACGTGCGGCGGCCTTGCCAGCGCGCCGGCAGCCCGTTGCCGGAGACGCACAGGTGATGCGCAAGCGCACCTGATGCGCCGCGATGGAGGTCGCCGTACTCGGGCGAAGCGAGCGTGCCGTCGTCGCGAAGCGCGAGCGTGGCGGGAACAAGTCGGTCGGGCATGCGAAACAAAAAACGTGGCAGCCAAGCCTGGCAAGGGATTGCGCGAGGTCGTCCGAGCGGCCGTTGGAAAAAGCCAACGGGGCCGCGCACGGGCGGACGGCGCTGCGTATCCTGTCCGGTTGGCGCAGGTCAAAAAACTGGCAATCGACGATTCATTCGGCGAAATACTGATGAAAATCTTTGAAACCCTTGTCGTTATTGGGTTTGCGCTGCGCTATCATAGCAACGCCGTACCGCGGGGTGGCCGCCGGCAAGCCGGAGGGCGCGTCGCGCGGGCCAGGATTCGGCGCTGTGTCGTCGGAGTCTGACTCTCGACGGCACGGTTCGCGCACGTATAATCGGCGCGTTCGCGCTGTTCGTGTCAACCTAACCTGATAAAGGAACCTTAATGAACAAACAGGAACTGATCGACGCCGTCGCCGCCCAAACGGGCGCCAGCAAGGCTCAAACCGGCGAAACGCTGGACACGCTGCTCGAAGTCATCAAGAAGGCCGTGTCGAAGGGTGATGCGGTTCAGCTGATCGGCTTCGGCAGCTTCGGTTCGGGCAAGCGCGCAGCACGTACGGGCCGCAACCCGAAGACCGGCGAAACCATCAAGATCCCGGCAGCCAAGACGGTCAAGTTCACGGCTGGCAAGGCGTTCAAGGACGCCGTCAACAAGCGTTAAACCAGCGCCTGTTCCAGAAAAAACCCGCCTTTCGGCGGGTTTTTTGTTGGGCGCGCGCGGCATTTTCGCCACAGTCCGCGCCGCTCTTGCAAGATTTAACGGTTGTTTTTACAAGCCGTTACTATGCCGTTACGCGTGCACGATTTGCGTGTCGCCGTGATCGTCGTCGTCGTGCGAATCGACATCCCACGCCGGGAACGGATCGTCGAACGCGCTCCATCCCGCCGCGCCGACGGCGAATTCCGCATCGGTGAGCAGGCACGCGTCGAGTTTCTCGCGCCATGCATCGGCGTCGAGCGCGATGCCGATCAGCACGAGTTCCTGCCGGCGATCGCCGACCGTGCGGTCGTCGAGATCGCCGTGCCATTCGGCGCGGATTTCGGCGAGCAGCTCGTCGTCGTCCGGCCATTCCGCGCGATCCTGCGCGGCCCACCAGAGACCCGCCGGGCCATGCCGGCATACTCCACCCGCCTGCGACAGCGAGCCCGCGATGTCGTTGCGCGTCGCGAGCCAGAAGAAGCCCTTGCTGCGCAGCACGCCCGGCCACTCCTGGTGCAGCAGCGCCCAGAGTCGTGCCGGATGGAACGGCCGGCGCGCGCGGTAAACAAAATTGCCGATCCCGAATTCGTCGGCTTCGCCGTGCACGTGCGCATGATGTTCGTCATGGCATTCGGGGTCGTCGCAATGCGTGTGATCGTGATCGAGCGACGCGAGCCAGCCCGGCGCATTCGCGGCTTCGTCGAAATCGAAGCGGCCCGTGTTCAGTACTTCGTCGAGCGGCACGTTGCCGAACGTCGACACGACCTGATGCGCGCGCGGATTGAGCCGCGCGAGGATGTGCTGCAGGCGCGCGAGTTCGTCCGCGCCGACGAGGTCGGCCTTGTTGATCACCAGCACGTCGCAGAATTCGATCTGCTCGATCAGCAGTTCGACGAGCGTGCGATCGTCTTCTTCCGATGCGGCGATGCCGCGCGTCGCGAGTGCGTCGTCGGAGCCGTAGTCGCGCAGGAAGTTGTACGCATCGACCACGGTGACGAGCGTGTCGAGCCGCGCGATTTTCGACAGCGACTCGCCGTCGTCATCGACGAACGTGAAGGTTTCGGCGATCGGCATCGGCTCGGCGATACCGGTCGATTCGATCATGATCGCGTCGAAGCGGCCTTCGGACGCGAGATTGCGAATCTCGACGAGCAGGTCGTCGCGCAGCGTGCAGCAGATGCAGCCGTTCGACATTTCGACGAGGCGTTCTTCCACGCGCGACAGCGCCTGCGCGTCGCGCACGAGCGACGCGTCGATGTTGACCGCCGCGAGATCGTTGACGATCACGGCGACTTTCAGGCCCGCACGGTTCGCGAGGACGTGATTGAGCAGCGTGGTCTTGCCGGCGCCGAGGAAGCCGGACAGCACGGTGACGGGCAACGGCTGGTTCATTGCGGTACACACCAACGGAAAAGATGAAAAAGCGGCCGCGGCGCCCTTCCGGGGCGCGATCGGCCCGCGGACGGGCGAACCTGCGGCGTGAGCCCGCATTGTGCATCAAACGCGCGCCGGGCGGCCGGCGCCGCGTCAGGCCGCGATGCGGCGCGACGTCATGGCGCGGGCGGCAGCAGCTTCCATTGCGTCAGGATGCCGGCGATCTGCCGCGCGTACTTGTCGCGCAGCGACGGCGTTTCGGAATGGTAGGCGCCGACGGCCTGCCACGTGTTGCCGTAGCGGTTCATCTTCTGTTTCAGATGCCACGCGGCGATGTACACGTTCTTGCATGGTTCCATCAGCGTGCCGCGGTCGATCCCGTAGCGCGACAGCGTCGACAGGTGAACCGAATTGATCTGCATCAGGCCGTAGTCGATCGAGCCGTTCGTGTTCTTGTTCAGCGCGCCGGGCCGGTTACGCGATTCCTGCCACGCGATCGCGCGCAGGATCAGCGGATTGACCTGCTGGTATCTGGCCGCCTCGTCGAAACAATCCGCGCGAGCGTTTGCGCTGGCGAACCACACGCCGGCGGCAATCCACGCAATCGAAGCGAACCGTCTGTTCATGGGGCGAAAATGAAAAGGAATTGTGCGAGGATCGGGAAAACCCGTGCCTGTTATTCGTGCGGCGAGAAACTTGTCGCACGTATCATACCGACAGTCCGTCAGGTTGCGACATGCGGAAATACGACAGCCGGGTTATACCGCATTTCCGTGTCGGTTCATCGCGAAACGGGGGCGATGGCCGGCATGCCGGTATGGCGCGGAATCTTACATATTGCATACGACTCGCCGGATACATGTCGTATGTGAGACAGTCTTCGGATCAATGTGATATTTCGGACATGAAAAACTGCTAATGTCGCCTTTTTCGGACTTGGATCCCAGCACTACCGCCGGAAGCGGCCTGAGCCGGCATCGACCCATTCATCCATGACAAGAAATCGCTTCGTTATGCGGCGCATTGCCACGACCCTCGTCGTCGCCGGCATCATCGTCTCGCAGGCCGCCTACGCTCAGGTCACGCTCAACTTCGTGAATGCGGATATCGACCAGGTCGCGAAGGCGATCGGCGCCGCAACCGGCAAGACCATCATCGTCGACCCCCGTGTGAAGGGGCAGCTCAACCTCGTTGCCGAACGTCCGGTGCCGGAAGACCAGGCGCTGAAGACGCTGCAGTCGGCGCTGCGCATGCAGGGCTTCGCGCTCGTGCAGGATCACGGCGTGCTGAAGGTCGTGCCCGAGGCCGACGCGAAGCTGCAGGGCGTGCCGACCTATGTCGGCAATGCGCCGCAGGCGCGCGGCGACCAGGTGATCACGCAGGTGTTCGAGCTGCACAACGAATCGGCGAACAACCTGCTGCCCGTGCTGCGGCCGCTGATCTCGCCGAACAACACGGTGACGGCCTACCCGGCGAACAACACGATCGTCGTGACCGACTATGCGGACAACGTGCGCCGCATCGCGCAGATCATCGCGGGCGTCGACAGCGCCGCGGGCGCGCAGGTGCAGGTCGTTCCGCTGCGCAACGCGAACGCGATCGACCTCGCCGCGCAGTTGCAGAAAATGCTCGATCCGGGCGCGATCGGCAACAGCGATGCAACGCTGAAGGTGTCGGTCACGGCCGACCCGCGCACCAACTCGCTGATGCTGCGCGCGTCGAGCGCTTCGCGCCTCGCGGCCGCGAAGCGCCTCGTACAGCAGCTCGATGCGCCGAGCGCGGTGCCCGGCAACATGCACGTCGTGCCGCTGCGCAACGCCGATGCGGTGAAGCTCGCGAAGACGCTGCGCGGGATGCTCGGCAAGGGCGGCAACGACAGCGGCTCGTCGGCGTCGTCCAACGATGCGAACAGCTTCAACCAGAGCGGCGGCTCGTCGTCGAGCGGCAACTTCTCGACCGGGTCGTCCGGCACCCCGCCGCTGCCGTCGGGCGGCCTCGGCGGTTCGTCGTCCTCGTCGTCGTACGGCGGCACGTCCGGCAGCGGCGGACTCGGCTCCGGCGGCCTGCTTGGCGGCGACAAGGAAAAGAGCGACGACAACCAGCCGGGCGGGATGATCCAGGCCGATGCGGCGACCAACTCGCTGATCATCACCGCGTCCGATCCGGTTTACCGGAACCTGCGCTCGGTGATCGACCAGCTCGACGCGCGGCGTGCGCAGGTCTATATCGAAGCGCTGATCGTCGAGCTGAACTCGACGACGCAGGGCAACCTCGGCATCCAGTGGCAGGTGGCGAGCGGCCAGTTTCTCGGCGGCACGAACCTGAACCCCGGGCTGGGCCTGGGCAACAGCATCGTCAACCTGACGGCGGGCGGCGTGACCAACGCCGCCGGCGGGATCACCGGAGGCGGGCTGGCTTCCAATCTCGGGGCGTTGAGCCAAGGCCTCAACATCGGCTGGCTGCACAACATGTTCGGCGTACAGGGGCTTGGCGCGTTGCTGCAGTATTTCGCGGGCGTGAGCGACGCGAACGTGCTGTCGACGCCGAACCTGATCACGCTCGACAACGAGGAAGCGAAGATCGTCGTCGGCCAGAACGTGCCGATCGCGACCGGTTCGTATTCGAACCTGACGAGCGGTACGACGAGCAATGCGTTCAATACCTACGACCGTCGCGACGTCGGCCTGACGCTGCACGTGAAGCCGCAGATTACCGACGGCGGGATCCTGAAGCTGCAGCTCTACACGGAGGATTCGGCGGTCGTCAGCGGTACCACCAACGCGCAGACCGGCCCGACCTTCACGAAGCGCTCGATCCAGTCGACGATCCTGGCGGACAACGGCGAGATCATCGTGCTCGGCGGTTTGATGCAGGACAACTACCAGGTGTCGAACAGCAAGGTACCGCTGCTCGGCGACATCCCGTGGATCGGCCAGTTGTTCCGTTCGGAATCGAAGCAGCGCCAGAAGACCAACCTGATGGTGTTCCTGCGCCCGGTGATCATCTCCGATCGCAGTACCGCGCAGGAAGTCACGGCCAACCGCTACGACTACATCCAGGGCGTGACGGGCGCGTACAAGTCGGACAACAACGTGATTCGCGACAAGGACGACCCGATCGTCCCGCCCATGCCGCTCGGCCCGAGCCAGGGTGGCACACCGGCAGGGAACCTGTTCGATCTCGACAAGATGCGCCGCCAGCAGGTGCAGCGTCAGGTCGTGCCGGTTCCGGCCCAGCCGTTGCCGGAGCAGACGCCCGCGCAGCCGCAGAGCGTGCCGCAGCAGGCGGTGCCGCAACAGCCGCTGACCGCCCCGGGAGCCTCGCAGTGAGCGACATGCTCGCGTCTTCCGCCCACGACGGCGCGCCGGGCGACCGGCAGCCGCCGTCGCCGCTTGCCGCGCGCCTGTTGCCGTACGGCTTCGCGAAGAGCGGCCAGGTGCTGATCGCGCACCAGCTCGACGACACGCTCGAGGTGTGGATCAGCGAACGCACGAGCGACGCCGCGCTCGCGGAGATCGCGCGCAACTTCGGCTCGATTTCCGTGCACCGCGTGCCGGCCGACGAGCTTGCGCAGGCGATCAACCAGGCCTACTCGCGTCATGACGGCAGCGCCGCGCAGGTGGTCGGCGAGGTCGAAGGCGAAGTCGACCTGTCGCGGCTGATGCAGGACATTCCGGAAGTCGAGGATCTGCTCGAATCGGAAGACGACGCGCCGATCATCCGGATGATCAACGCGCTGCTCACGCAAGCGGCGCGCGAACAGGCATCGGACATTCACATCGAGCCGTTCGAGAATTCGTCCGTCGTGCGTTTTCGCGTCGACGGCACGCTGCGCGACGTCGTGCGCCCGAAGAAGGCGCTGCACGGCGCACTGATCTCGCGGATCAAGATCATGGCGCAGCTCGACATCGCGGAGAAACGGCTGCCGCAGGACGGCCGCATCACGCTGCGCGTCGGCGGCCGGCCGGTCGACGTGCGCGTGTCGACGCTGCCGACCGGGCACGGCGAGCGCGCGGTGCTGCGCCTGCTGGAAAAGGATGCGAAGCGCCTGAATCTCGAAGCGCTCGGGATGGGCCGCGACACGCTCGTCCAGTTCGACAAGCTGATTGCGCGACCGCACGGCATCGTGCTCGTCACGGGCCCGACGGGCTCGGGCAAGACGACGACGCTGTATGCGTCGATGTCGCGGCTCGAAACCGCGACGACCAACATCATGACCGTCGAGGATCCGATCGAATACGACCTTGGCGGCATCGGCCAGACGCAGGTGAACGAGCGGATCGGGATGACCTTTGCCCGTGCGCTGCGCTCGATCCTGCGCCAGGATCCGGACGTGATCATGATCGGCGAAATCCGCGACCTCGAAACCGCGCAGATCGCGGTGCAGGCGTCGCTGACGGGCCACCTGGTGCTCGCGACGCTGCACACGAACGATGCGGCATCGGCCGTCACGCGTCTGACCGACATGGGCGTCGAGCCGTACCTGCTCGCATCGTCGCTGCTCGGCGTGCTCGCGCAGCGCCTGGTGCGGCAGCTCTGCCCCGTCTGCAAGGAAGAGCGGCACGAGGATGGCCGCACGCTGTGGCATCCGGTCGGCTGCGACAAGTGCGGGCATTCGGGCTACGCGGGCCGGCGCGGTGTATACGAACTGTTGCTGGTCGACGATACGATCCGCTCACTGATCCATCGCAATGCGGCCGACGCGGAGATTCTGGCCACCAGCCGCGCGGAAGGGATGCGCACGCTGCGCGACGACGCCGAACGCTGGCTGACCGCCGGCGCGACGTCGCTCGAGGAAGTGCTGCGCGTGACGGGAGGCGCATAGCGCGATGCCGGCATTCCGTTTCGAAGCGATCGATGCGGCGGGACACGCGCAGAAAGGCGTCATCGATGCCGACAGCGCGCGTTCCGCGCGCGGCCAGTTGCGCACGCAGGGGCTCACGCCGCTCGTCGTCGAGCCGGCCGCCAGCGCGACGCGCGGCGCGCGTACGCAGCGGCTCGCGTTCGGCCGCAAGCTGTCGCAGCGCGAACAGGCGATCCTCACGCGCCAGCTCGCGAGCCTGCTGATCGCGGGGCTGCCGCTCGACGAGGCGCTCGGCGTGCTGACCGAGCAGACCGAACGCGACTACATCCGCGAACTGATGGCCGCGATCCGCGCCGAGGTGCTCGGCGGCCATTCGCTCGCGAATGCGCTGGGCCAGCATCCGCGCGATTTTCCGGAAATCTACCGCGCGCTCGTCGCGGCGGGCGAGCACACGGGCAAGCTCGGCATCGTGCTGTCGCGCCTGGCCGACTACATCGAGCAGAGCAACGCGCTGAAGCAGAAGATCCTGCTGGCCTTCACGTATCCGGGCATCGTCACGCTGATCGCGTTCGGCATCGTCACGTTCCTGCTGAGCTACGTGGTGCCGCAGGTCGTCAACGTGTTTGCGAGCACGAAACAGCAGTTGCCGATCCTCACGGTCGTGATGATGGCGCTGTCGGAATTCGTGCGGCACTGGTGGTGGGCGATCCTGATCGTGGTCGCACTCGTCGTTTGGTTCGTGAAGGCGACGCTGTCCCGCGCCGGGCCGCGGCTCGCGTTCGACCGCTGGGTGCTGACCGCGCCGCTCGCGGGCAAGCTCGTGCGCGGCTACAACACGGTGCGCTTCGCGAGCACGCTCGGCATCCTCACCGCGGCCGGCGTGCCGATCCTGCGCGCGCTGCAGGCGGCCGGCGAGACGCTGTCGAACCGCGCGATGCGCGCGAACATCGACGACGCGATCGTGCGCGTGCGCGAAGGCTCCGCGCTGTCGCGCGCGCTGAACAACGTGAAGACGTTTCCGCCGGTGCTCGTGCACCTGATCCGTTCCGGCGAAGCGACGGGCGACGTGACGACGATGCTGGATCGCGCGGCCGAAGGCGAAGCGCGCGAGCTCGAACGCCGCACGATGTTCCTGACGAGCCTGCTCGAGCCGCTGCTGATCCTGGCGATGGGCGGCATCGTGCTCGTGATCGTGCTGGCCGTGATGCTGCCGATCATCGAGCTGAACAACATGGTGCAGTGACGGCCCCTGATGGTCGATGAGGCCGTCGCCGTTCAGCGCATGTAGATCGCGGGGGACGGCGTGTTCGCCGGAAGCTGGATTTCGGCGCGGGCGCCGTTGCGGTCGACGATGATCGAGCGGGGGCGGACTTCGGCGAGCTTCGCGCCGGGCGCGACCTCGGCACCGAGCGACACGGCGCGCGGCGGTTCGCCGCCGATGCCGATGATCGCGGCGGCGCCGCGCTGGAGCGCGAGGATGCCGAACAGGTGGATGTCCTGCACGGGATTCTTGTCGAGCTGACCGCCGAAGAGCGCCGCGGCGTCCTCGGTGCGGATCGGCGGCCGCGCGGCGGCGGCGGGCAGCGGCGCTTCGCGGGCCGACAGCGTGACGACCCAGTAGGTGGCCGTCGCGCACAAACCCGCGAAGAGGGCTAGGGAAAGGATCCGGATCGAGAGCGCGTTCATGCGCGCTATTGTACGGATGTATATGAAATTTGCGTTGGGTGAAAGCCCTCGGCGACGCGCGCCTTACAATGCGTGCTCCGCGCCCGCGGGTCCGGAAGGTTGCTGTCAGGTAATCGTCCGGTGCGCCGGGTGCGTCACTCAATCGACGACATTTTTTGGAAAGAGGTAGTCAGTCATGCAAACGTGGATCACTCGCCGCAACGCGGCCGTGCGTCGTCAGCGCGGTTTCACGCTGATCGAGATCATGGTGGTGGTCGCGATCCTCGGGATCCTGGCGGCGCTGATCGTGCCGAAGATCATGAGCCGCCCGGACGAGGCACGCCGCATCGCCGCGAAGCAGGACATCGGCACGATCATGCAGGCGCTCAAGCTGTACCGTCTCGACAACGGCCGTTACCCGACCCAGGAACAGGGCCTGAACGCGCTGATCCAGAAGCCGTCCACCGATCCGATCCCGAACAACTGGAAGGACGGCGGCTATCTCGAGCGCCTGCCGAACGATCCGTGGGGTAACGGGTACAAGTACCTGAATCCGGGCGTGCATGGCGAGATCGACGTGTTCAGCTATGGTGCCGACGGCAAGGAAGGCGGCGAGAGCAACGACTCCGACATCGGTTCGTGGCAATAAGCCGGCGCTGATCGTCCCGACGCTTCGTTCCCGCTCTTCATGCTCGCCATTCGCACGACTTCCCGCCGCGGCCGCGATTGCCGTGCGCATCGCGGCACGGCGCCGTCCGTATCGGCGCGCGCCGATGGCGGGCCGATGAAGCACGGCGTGCGGCGCTCGCGCTCGCTCGCGCGCGGCTTCACGCTGCTCGAAATGCTGGTCGTGCTCGTGATCGCGGGGCTGCTCGTGTCGCTCGCGTCGCTGTCGCTGACGCGCAATCCGCGCACCGACCTGCGCGAGGAAGCGCAGCGCATCGCGCTGCTGTTCGAGACCGCCGGCGATGAAGCACAGGTGCGCGCGCGCCCGATCGCGTGGCAACCGACCGCGCATGGCTTCCGTTTCGACGTGAGCTCGCCCGACGGCTGGCGCACGCTGCGCGACGACCTGCTGCGCCCGCGCGACTGGGATGGCGGCGTCACGGGCGCCGACATCGACTACCCGGGCTCCGACACGCGCGCGAACCGCGTCGTGTTCGGCACCGAGAGCGTCGACACGCCGGTGCGCGTGACGCTGCATTCGGCCGTCGGCAGCGCGACGATCGTCGGCACCGGCAACGGCCGCTACGAGGTGCAATGACGATGCGTCGTCGCCTGCCCTTCCCCGTTTCTTCGTCGCGCGGCTTCACGATGATCGAGGTGCTGGTCGCGCTCGCGATCATCGCGGTCGCGCTCGCCGCGTCGATCCGCGCGGTCGGCACGATGGCGACCAATGCATCCGAACTGCACCGCCGGCTGCTGGCCGGCTGGAGCGCCGACAACGCGCTCGCGCAGTTGCGGCTCACGCACGCGTGGCCGCAGATCGGCGACCAGAGTTTCGACTGTTCGCAAGGCAACGTGCAGCTCGTCTGCACGCAGAGCGTGAGCGCCACGCCGAACCCCGTGTTCCGGCGCGTCCGGGTTTCGGTGAGCATGCCCGGGCGCTCCGGCGTGCTCGCGCAGATGGTGACGGTGGTCGCGAATGAAACCAGCCGTCCGCTCTGACGCGCCGATGCGGCGCCCGCACGCGCGCTCCGCCCGGGGCTTCACGCTGATCGAGCTGATGATCGCGATCGCGATCCTCGCGGTGGTCGCCATCCTCGCGTGGCGCGGGCTCGACCAGGTCATGCGCGGCCGCGACAAGGTGGCGTCCGCGATGGAAGACGAGCGCGTCTTCGCGCAGATGTTCGACCAGATGCGCATCGACGCGCGGCTTGCCGCGACCGACGACGAGGCCGGCCAGCCGGCGATCGGTGTCGCCGGCAATACGCTGCAGATCGTTCGCGAATTCGACGTGCCGGGCGCGGCGCCGCGGCTGCAGGTGGTCCGCTACCGGATCGCCGGCGGGCGCGTCGTGCGCTATGCGTCGCCGCCGCTCGACGATGCGAACCGGCTGCAAGGCGTGCTGAAGGACAGCAGCGTCGAAGGCTGGAGCTGGGTCGCGCTGATGGGCGGCGTCGGCGCGATCGACGCGAAGCTGTACGTGCCGCGCGTGGGCTGGACCACCAACCTGCAGACGGCCGACGACGCGCTCGCGCAGAACAACGATGCGCTCAAGGTGCCGCAGATCGGCAACGCGCCGCCGCCGCGCGCGGTGACGGGGCTGCAGGTCAGCATCGGTGCGACGTCGCTGCGCGTGCCGGTCACGCGCGTGTTCCTCGTCGGGGAATGACGATGCGCGCGCGCTCTCACCGTCCGCTCACCATCAACCGCGCTGCCGCGCGCGCGCATGCACGCGGCCGCCAGCGCGGCGCCGCGATCATCACCGCGCTGCTCGTCGTCGCGCTGTCGGCGATCCTCGTCTCGGGGATGCTGTGGCGCCAGCAGGTGCAGATCCGCCGCATCGAGAACCAGCGCGTGATCGCGCAGGCGCAGTGGGTCGCGCGCGGCGCGCTCGACTGGACGCGGATGATCCTGCGCTCCGAAGGCGATACGGCGCCCGGCATCACGTATCTCGGCGGGATCTGGGGCGTGCCGATCGCGAAGACGAAGCTGTCGGACTTCCTCGGCCGGATCGGCGCGCCCAACGACAACGGCGGCGAAGACACCTATCTCTCCGGCTCGATCGAGGACGCGCAGGCGAAGTTCAACCTGCGCAACCTCGTGTCGTCGCCGGCGCCCGGCGTGCTGCAGTTGAACGTCACGCAGCTGCAGGCGTTCCAGCGCCTGCTGACGACGCTCGGCTACGACGGCGCGTTCGCGAAACGCATCGCGTTGCAGGTGCGCGCGGGCCTGCTGCATTCGGCGACACGCTTCCAGATGCCGACGCTGCCCGGCGGCGGCGGCACGGCGCCGGCCACTGCGCCGGTAACCAGCGACCAGCAGACCGGCGGCTTCACCGACGATCCCGGCATGTCCGGCGGCGACCGCGGGCCCGCGCCGCTGATGATGACGAGCGTCGACAGCCTGCTCGACGTCGACGGCGTGACGCCCGAGATGGTCGCGCGGCTGCGCCCGTTCGTCACCGTGCTGCCGACCACGACGCCCGTGAACATGAACACCGCGCCGGCCGAGGTGATCGCGGCGCTCATGCCGGGGATGAGCGTGTCGTCCGCGCAGGCGCTGGTGTCGCGCCGCGAGACCGTGTTTTTCCGCAACGTCGGCGACGTGCAGCTCGCGCTGCGCGGCGCCGGCGCGCCGAACGTGACGCTCGACTCGAGCCTCGTCGACGTCAATTCGAGCTATTTCATCGTGCATGGCCGGATCCAGCACGAACGTGCGGAGGTCGACCGCACGTCGCTCGTGTATCGTGATCCGACCACGCACTCGACGCGGGTCGTGCGTATCCGCGACCAGCTATAACGACGCCATTCGGGAGAGGAGCTCTTGTGAGCACGTTGATTGTTTCTTTGCCGCCGCGCGAGCCTGCCGTGCCGTTGCAGGAATGGCAGTGGCCCGAGCTGCCGTTCACGCTCGTCGACAAGGCCGGCCAGGTGCAGCGCGCGGGCCGCGCCGCGCTCGCGCTGCTGCCGCGCGCGAATGCGACGGTGCTGATCGTCGCCGCGCGCGACGTGCTGCTGCTGGCCGCGAAGGTGCCGCCGCTCAAGGGGCCGAAGCTGCGCCAGGCGCTGCCCAACATCGTCGAGGATCAGCTGATCCAGGATCCGCTCGGCTGCCACATCGCGCTCGATCCGGCCGCGCTGCCCGACGGGCGCCGCGTGCTGGCCGTCGTCGATCGCGCGTGGTTCCGCACGATCTGCGACGCGTTCGCGGCGGCCGGCCACCGGCACCTGAGCGCGGTGCCCGCGACCCGCTGCCTGCCGGCGCCGCGCACGTCGGCCGAAACGGCTTCGGCCGCGCCGGCCGACGGTGAAGCGGCCGTCGCGGCCGATGCCGCGCTTGTCGCGGACGCCGTCGAGCCGCCCGCCCGCCCGGCGACGGTCGCCGCCGTGCTCGGGCTCGCGACGGCGGTCGAACCGGCGCTCGTCGAAGCCGGCGCGCTGCCGGCCGCGGCCGGTGCGCCGCGCCTCGAACTTGCGGTTGCGCGCGGTGCGCTCGGCGAAGGCTTCGCTGCGCCCGCGTCGCGCGCGGCCGGCACGCTGGCCGCGCTCGCGGGCGGCGGCGACGTCGAACTGTACGAACTCGGCGAGCCGGGCGCGGAGCCGCGGCTCGCGTCGGTCGGCCGCACCGACGGCCCGCTGCTGCCGGGCGCCGCGCCGCTGTCGTTCGACACGTTCGCGCGGCGTGCGCTAACCGAGCGTTTCGATCTGTGCCAGTTCGAATTCGAGTCGCAGCCGTGGCGCTTCGACCGCGCG
Source organism: Burkholderia sp. MS455 (assembly GCF_016899445.1). Lineage (NCBI taxonomy): Bacteria > Pseudomonadati > Pseudomonadota > Betaproteobacteria > Burkholderiales > Burkholderiaceae > Burkholderia > Burkholderia sp. MS455. Next base: position 82,486 of record NZ_CP041779.1, on the reverse strand, counting down.
ACGGTGAAGCGCCTGCGCGTGCCGATCGCACTCGTCGCGGCGACGCTCGGCGTCGCGGTGATCGGGATGAACCTGCACTGGTGGAAGCTGTCGCGCGAGCGCGATGCGCTGTCCGCGCAGATCACCGAAACGCTGCTGTCCGCATTCCCGAAGACGACGACGGTGCTCGATCCGCCCGCGCAGATGCAGCGCCAGCTCGATCAGTTGCGCCTGGCGGCCGGCGAGCTGTCGCCGAACGATTTCCTCGCGCTGGCGAGCGGGTTGACGCGCTCGATGGGCGCGCTGCCGCTGAACGGCATCGCGTCGCTCGACTATCACGACCGGCGGCTCGACGTCGGCTTCAAGCCGGAGGTCAAGGTCGATCCCGATTTCACGCAGCGCCTCGCGCGCAACGGACTGTCCGGCGAAGTCGACAGCAACACGGGCAAATGGACGATCCGGAGCCGCTCATGAAGACGGAACAACTGAACCAGACGCTGACCCAGTTCTGGGGCGAGCGCTCGCAGCGCGAGAAGATGCTGCTCGGCTGGGGCGGCGCCGTGCTGGCGGTCGCGATCGCGTATTCGGTGCTGTGGTCGCCCGCGCAGGAAGGCCGCGCACGGATCCAGCGCGAGCTGCCGACGATGCGCCGCGAACTCGCGCAGATGACCGCGCAGGCGAACGAGGCGAAGTCGCTGACGGCCGCCGCGCAGGGCGTCGCGCCGACCGGCCTGGCGCTGAAGGACGCGCTGACCGCGTCGCTGTCCGATCACGGGCTGCAGGGTGCGCAGGTGCAGATCGTCGGCAACGGCGTGCAGATCCAGATGAAGAACGTGTCGTTTCCGGTGTGGACGCAGTGGCTCGACGATGCGCGCCGTCAGTTCAAGGTGCAGGTCGGCGAGGCGCACGCGACCGCGCTGAAGGACGACGGCCAGGTCGACCTGACGGCCGTGATGCAACCGTCGACGCAGAAATGACGCAGTGGATGACGCAAGCGGCGGTCGGCCGATGAGGCTATGGACGAAGCGGCTCGCCGCCGCATTGCCGTGGGTACTGGCGGGCGGACTGGCGACGGCGGTGACGCTCGTCGCGCTCGCGCCGGCCGCGTGGATCGCGCCGCAGTTCGCGCGTGCGACCGGCGCTCACGTGAATCTCGTCGATCCGGACGGGTCGCTGTGGCACGGCTCGGGTACGCTGATGCTCGCGCCGGGCGCCGACCAGAGCGCGGCGACGCTGCTGCCGGGCCGGGTCGAATGGACCACGGGCTTCTGGCCGCTGCTGACCGGGCGCGTGCAGATGCGCATGCGCCAGACCGAGGCGATGCCCGATGCCGTCACGCTCGATGCGACGTGGCGCGGCGCGGTGCTGTCGGCGGGCACGATGGCCGTGCCCGCGTCGCTGCTCGCGGGGCTCGGCACGCCGTTCAACACGCTCGACCTGCAGGGCGACGTGCGGCTCGGCTGGACCGACTGGCGCCTGTTCGGCAACAACGCGTTCGGCCAGTTGACGGTGACGATCGACTCGATGAGTTCGCGCGTGTCGCGCGTGAAGCCGCTCGGTTCGTACCGCGCGGTGCTGCAGGCGAAGGGGGCGGGCGCCGATCTCGACCTGTCGACGACGCAGGGCCCGCTGTTCCTCGACGGACACGGCAGCTTCGGCCCAGGCCAGGGATCGTTCCGCGGCACCGCGCATGCGGCGCCCGAGCAGCAGGCGAACCTCGCGGGGCTGCTGAACCTGCTCGGTCACCCGATCGGGAACAACGAGGTGTCGCTGATCTTCGGCGACGCGATGCGCTGACGCGCGCGTCGCCCTCTTCTCTTCCTACTTCTGCGCGAGCGGCGCGGCGGCCGACGACGCGGTTGCCGCGGGCGCGGCCGCACCGGACGCCGGCACGAGCGCCGGCGCAGCGATGTCGCCCGTTTCGCGCGTCATGTCCGACGCATCCCAGCCGCCGCCGAGCGCCTTCACGAGCCCGACCGACGACACCATCCGCTGCCCGGCGATCGTCGCGAGCTTCTGCTGCGCGGTGAACGCGGTGGTCTGCGCGGTCAGCACGTTCAGATATGCGACCGTGCCGGCCTTGTACTGGTTCGTGACGATCGCGAGCGAGTGTTCGGCGCTGTCGACGGCCTGCCGCTGCACGTCGATTTCCTGCGCGAGGATGCGTTGCGACGCGAGGTTGTCCTCGACGTCCTGGAATGCGGTGAGCACCGCGAGGCGATACGCGGCGACGTCCTGGTCGTAGGTCGCGCGCGCGGCGTCGGTCTGCGCGGCGCGCAGCCCCGCGTCGAACAGCGTGGCCGCGAGTTGCGGGCCGACCGTCCAGAAACGCGCCGGCAGCGTGAACAGCTGCGACCACACCGAACTCTGGAAGCCGCCGGTGGCCGACAGCGTGAGCGTCGGGAAGAATGCGGAAATCGCGACGCCGATCTGTTCGTTCGCGGCGGCCGCGCGGCGTTCGGCGGCCGCGATGTCGGGCCGGCGCTCGAGCAGCGCGGACGGCACGTCGACCGGCGTGATCGGCGGCTCGGCCGCGAGCGGGTTCGGCGGCAGCGAGAAGGTCGATGCCGGTTCGCCGATCAGCGTCGCGATCGCATGCTCGTACTGCGCGCGCGCGACGCCGTTGTCGATCGACGCGGCCTGCGCACTCTGCAGTTGCGTCTGCGCCTGGATCACGTCCGCGCGCGCGGCGACGCCCTGCGCATACTGGTTCTGTGTGAGTTTCAACGACTGTTCGTACGACTTCACGGTGTCGTCGAGCAGCTTTTGCAGCGCATCGGACGTGCGCAGCTGGAAATAGGTTTGCGCGAGCAGCGCCTGCTGCGACAGCCGCGCGTTCGCGAGATCGGCCGCAGCCGCCGCTTCGCCGGCGCGCTGCGCGCCGACGGTGCGGCTTACCTTGCCCCACAGGTCGGGCTCCCAGCTCGCGTCGAGGCCGACGCTGTAGCTGTTGCCGATCGATCCGGACGAGCCGCTGCCGACACTCGACGACGAGCCCGACGACAGCGACGTGCGCGGCGTACGGGCGCGCGAGCCCGACGCGGTCAGCCCGACGGTCGGGAAATACGCGGCGCGCGCCTCGGTGACGAGCGCGCGCGCCTGCCGGTATGCGGCCGCCGATTGCGCGATGGTCTGGTTCGACGCATTGAGCTTGCCGATCAGCGCATCGAGCTGCGGATCGTTGTAGACCGTCCACCACGGGCCGCGATCGGCGCGATCGGCGGGCTGCGCGACCTTCCAGCCGGCCGGCGCTTCCTTGAATGCGGCGGGAATCGACGTGTCGGGCCGGTGATAGTCGGGCCCGACGGCGCAGCCGGCGAGCAGCACGGCCGTCGCAACGGCGACGGCGGCGCTCAGCGGGCGAAGGGCGCGCGGGAGGGAGGCGTACGGCATCGTGGTTTTCCTGTCTGGGCGCGACGGCCGGCGAGCGGCGTCGCGCGATGCGGTCGTCATGCCGCTGGCGGACAAATGGTAACTGACGGCGGGGAAGCCGCGCAGCCCTAAGGGTACGGTGCGCGGCGGCCGGAATGTGTTACCGGTGCGAGCGGCCGGGTTACCGGCCATTACGGATCGCTTGCGGCAAGACAGGCGCGCGACGGCGGCCGCGGCGGCCGCGGCCGGCAATCAGTCGGAACAGGCAGGACAGTCGGGAAAGCGGGAGCGACAGTGTCAGTGGCAGCGCACCGGCACCGGGACGGGCTCGGCGGCGGGCCGCCATGACGACGGCTCCGTCGCGGCCGGCTGGCTCGTGCGGCGTGCGCCGCCCTTCGCGTTGCGCTGCCGGCGATGATCGAACCATGCGAACCCGAGCGCCGCGAGCGAGCCGCCAGGCACGACCAGCATCGTCACGTACAGCGCGATCTTCCAGCCGCGGTGCGGCCCGGAAAACACATGATGAGCGGTATCGGTCAGGTTGCGGCGCAGCGCGCCGGCGGCATTTTTCAGGAACAGCATCGCGAACATCCTCGGGTGCCCGGCAGCGCGGGCGAATCGGTCAGAACATAGTCTCCGGCAGTGCAACATGCACGTCGTAACTGATTGCCTCAAATAATATTGACTAAGCAATCATTTTTCAAGATACTGGGCGCGTTTTAACCCGAAACGCACTGTTGCTGCGTGCGCAATCGCATGACCGGCAGCCTCTACGATCCCGAGAACATCGCGCTGGAAACGAGCCTCGGCTATTACCTGTCGAAGGCGAAGCAGGCGCTCGTCGAGCGGATGGACCGCGCGCTCGAGCCGCTCGACCTCACCGCGCAGCAGATCGGCGTGATCCTGCTGCTGTCGCGCGGCTATGCGCGCACGCCGTTCGAGCTGTCTCGCAAGATGTCGTACGACAGCGGTTCGATGACACGCATGCTCGACCGGCTCGAACGCAAGGGGCTGGTCGCGCGCTCGCGCAGCGAGCAGGACCGCCGGATGATCGAGCTGACGCTGACCGAACGCGGCGCCGATGCGGCCCGCGCGCTGCCGTCGCTGATCGCGACCGCACTCAACGCGCAGCTCGACGGTTTCTCGGCCGACGAACTCGCGACGCTCACCGGCCTGTTGCAGCGCTTCATCGCCAACGGGCCCGGCACGACCGGTTGCCCGAAGCCCGACGAACCGGACTGCTGATGCGCACGGAGGCCCCATGTCTAGGTTAAGCATTCGTTTATTTCTCTGTCTGGGCAGAAGATGACAAGGCACGCGCTGCGTTTCTTTCCTGATCCGTTCCACCCGGCCGGGCCGCGCTGCGTCGCGCGCCCGTGCGTTGTGCCGGCGCGTCGCGCGCGCCGCGTCTAGGAGATTCCGATGTCCGCCACCACGGCATCTGCCGCCTCCCCCGCCGCCGAACCCGCGCCGCTGACTGGCGGCGCGCTCGCGCTGCTCACTGTCGGGCTCGCGCTCGGCACCTTCATGGAAGTGCTCGACACGTCGATCGCGAACGTCGCGGTGCCGACCATCTCGGGCAGCCTCGGCGTCGCGACGAGCGAAGGCACGTGGGTGATCTCGTCGTACTCGGTCGCGTCCGCGATCGCGGTGCCGCTGACCGGCTGGCTCGCGCGGCGGGTCGGCGAGGTGCGGCTGTTCACGCTGTCGGTGCTCGCGTTCACGGTCGCGTCGGCGCTGTGCGGCCTTGCGACCAACTTCGAGACGCTGATCGCATTCCGGCTGCTGCAGGGCCTCGTGTCGGGGCCGATGGTGCCGCTGTCGCAGACGATCCTGATGCGCAGCTACCCGCCCGCGAAGCGCGGGCTCGCGCTCGGGCTATGGGCGATGACGGTGATCGTAGCGCCTATCTTCGGCCCGCTGCTGGGCGGCTGGATCAGTGACAACTACACGTGGCCGTGGATCTTCTACATCAATTTGCCGATCGGCGTGTTCTCGGCGACCTGCGCGTACTTCCTGCTGCGCGGCCGCGAGACGAAGACGTCGAAGCAGCGGATCGACGCGGTCGGCCTCGCGCTGCTCGTGATCGGCGTGTCGTGCCTGCAGATGATGCTCGACCTCGGCAAGGACCGCGACTGGTTCAACTCGTCGTTCATCGTCGCGCTCGCGCTGATCGCGGTCGTGTCGCTCGCGTTCATGCTCGTGTGGGAGGCGACCGAGAAGGAGCCGGTGGTCGACCTGTCGCTGTTCAAGGACCGCAACTTCGCGCTTGGCGCGCTGATCATCTCGTTCGGTTTCATGGCGTTCTTCGGCTCGGTCGTGATCTTCCCGCTGTGGCTGCAGACGGTGATGGGCTACACGGCCGGCAAGGCCGGCCTCGCGACCGCGCCGGTCGGGCTGCTCGCGCTGGTGCTGTCGCCGCTGATCGGCCGCAACATGCACCGGCTCGACCTGCGAATGGTCGCGAGTTTCGCGTTCATCGTGTTCGCGGGCGTGTCGCTGTGGAACGCGACGTTTACGCTCGACGTGCCGTTCAACCACGTGATCCTGCCGCGGCTCGTGCAGGGGATCGGCGTCGCGTGCTTCTTCGTGCCGATGACGACGATCACGCTGTCGAGCATCTCCGACGAGCGGCTCGCGAGCGCGTCGGGGCTGTCGAACTTCCTGCGCACGCTGTCGGGCGCGATCGGCACCGCGGCCAGCTCGACGTTCTGGGAGAACGACGCGATCTACCACCATGCGCGGCTGTCGGAATCGGTGAGCGTCTACGCGCAGAACACGACCGACTACCAGGGCGCGCTCGCGCAGCTCGGCATCGTCGGGCAGACGGCCAATGCGCAGCTCAACCAGCTCGTCACGCAGCAGGGATTCATGATGGCGACCAACGACTTCTTCCACCTGTCGGCGGTGATGTTCATCGCGCTCGCGGCACTCGTGTGGATCACGAAGCCGAGGAAGGGCGCGGGGCCGGCGATGGGGCATTGATGGCGACATGGCGCAGCGGCGTGTGTCCTAGATCTTCCTACTGATTGCGCAGATCCCACTGCTCAATTAAACTAAGCCCAATTTGTTGTTAAACTTAGTTTAATTGGGGATGCCATGCAGACCTACAACATGCACGACGCGAAGACGAATCTCTCGCGCCTGATCGACGAAGCCGTCCATGCCGGTGAACCGTTCGTGATCGCAAAAGCCGGCAAGCCGCTTGTCAAGGTGGTGCCGATCGATACGCGGGAACCGGCTCCGCCGAGCCGGATCGGTTTCATGAAGGGACAGATTCGCGTCCCGGACGATTTCGACTCGATGGGCGGGGACGACATCCGGAAACTGTTCGAGGGCGACGCGTGAAGCTGTTGCTCGATACCCATTTGATCCTCTGGGCCGCCGCCGACGCGGCGGAACTGCCGGGCCGCGCCCGTGCGCTCATCGAGGATTCCGCCTATACCCTGCTCTTCAGCGTGGCGAGTCTTTGGGAGATCGTCATCAAGCGTGGGCTGGACCGTGACGATTTCCAAGTCGAGCCGCATGTACTTCGCCGCAGTTTGCTCGACGCCGGCTATGTGGAACTGCCGATCACGAGCGCACACGTCCTCGCCGTCGAGCAACTACCGCCGGTGCATCGCGACCCGTTCGATCGCCTGCTGATCGCGCAGGCGATCTCCGAGGGCGTTACCCTGCTTACGCACGATCACACCGTTGCCCGGTATCCGGGCCCCGTCCAGCACGTCTGATCGTCCCCGCGTTCGGCCGTCACTCCCTCGCCCGCAACCCGCCGAACGCGAGATCGTCGACGGGCGCGACGGGCAGCGTCGCCCGTGCCACTTCCAGCCACGCGCGCGCCGCGTGCGACAGATACCCCTTCTTCAGCCAGCCGAGCGCGATCGCCCAAGTGATTTCCGGCTCGACGATAGGCCGGCACGTGAACTGCCCCGCGTCGAGCCGCCGGCAGTACGGCTCGGGCAGCAGCGCGATGCCGACGCCCGCATGCACGAGCGCGGCCATGAAATCCCAATGGCCGCTGCGGCTCACGATCGACGGCGTGAAGCCGACCTTCCGGCACGCGTCGAGCACCGCGTCGTGCAGCGCGAGGCTTTCCGCATAGAACACGAACGACTCGCGCGCGAGATCCGCGAGCGGCACGGCCGCGTGATCCTCCCAGCGCGACTCGCGCGGCGCGACGAGCCACAGCGGCGCGCGCACCATCGGCAGCACGTCGAACGTGGCCGGATCGACCGGCTCCAGCAGCCCGCCCAGCTCCAGCTCGCCCGACATCAGCGCCGCCTCGATCATCCGCGCGCCCTGCTCGAACAGCTTCAGCTCGATGTTCGGATAGCGCTGCTTGTACGCGGCGATGATCGGCGTGAACAGCGAGCCGCCAAGCGGCGGGATGCCGATCGTCAGCTCGCCGCGCCCGAGCGTGCCGAGATCGTTCAGCTCCGACTGCAGCTGCGCCTGCGCGGCGAGCACGTCCTGGCCGCGCTGGAACACGATCCGCCCCGCGTCGGTCAGCACCATCTGCCGGCCGTCGCGCAGCAGCAGCGGCGAACCGATCTCGTCCTCCAGCGCCTTCACCATCTTGCTGATGGTCGGCTGGGTCACGAACAGCTTGTCGGCCGCCGCGGTGAAGCTCTGCTGGCGGACCACCTCGACGAAGTACCGCAGCGCGCGCAATTCCATCGATGACTCCCCAAATTGGTGCGGCAATCAAAAACGAATTCCGAATTGGAATGACAAGGATAGAGACAAGTCATTTTATTTATGGTTAGGGGAAACCCTATACTCGCACCATCAACGGAATTTCTGTAGGGAGCCCGCCATGACCAAGCCGACCGCCGCACTCGCCGCCCGCCCTGCCGCTTCGGGCAGCATGACGCGTACCGGCCGGATCGCGCTGCAGGCCGCCGCGCTCGGCGCGCTGTGGCTGGCGGTCGACTGGGCCGTGCGCACTGTCGGACTGCCGATCCCGTCCGGCGTGATCGGCCTCGCGGTGCTCCTCGTGCTGCTGTTCTCGGGCCGCGTCGCACCCGCGTGGGTGAAGGACGGCGCGAACTGGCTGCTGTCCGACATGCTGCTGTTCTTCGTGCCGGCCGCCGTCGCGGCCGTCCAGTACGGCGGGTTGTTCCGCGAGGACGGCTGGCGCATCGCGCTGGTGATGCTCGCGGGCACTGCGTTCGTGATGGTCGCGGTGGCCGTCGCGGTCGACCTCGCCGCGAAGCTCGAACGCCGGCTCGCCGCGCAGCGCGTGTTCGCCGAACGCCGCCGTGCGCGCCTGAGCGCCGTGTCTGCCCACTGAGCCGGAGCCGCGCATGCCTGCCTTGCTGTCGAACCTGTCCGCCGACAAGGTGAATACCGCGATCTCGTTCGGCTGCTTCGTGCTGACGGTCGTGCTGTATTTCGTGTCGAAGCGGCTCTACGCATACAGGAAGACGCTGCTGTTCTCGCCGCTCGTGTTCGTGCCGGGCGTGCTGGTGCTGCTCGTCCTGCTGACCGGCATCCCGTATTCGGTCTACTTCCGCGACACGCGCTGGCTGATGTGGCTGCTCGGCCCGGCGACGATCGCGTTCGCGGTGCCGATCTACGAGTATCGCGACCTGATCCGCCGGCACTGGCTGTCGCTGTCGGTCGGCGTCGCGGTCGGGATCGGCGCGGGCGTGTGCGGGTCGCTGCTGCTCGCGAAGCTGCTGCACCTGTCGCCCGAACTGCAGCGCTCGCTGATGACGCGCTCGGTGTCGACGCCGTTCGCGCTCGCCGTGTCGGACAAGATCCACGCGCCGAAGGACCTCACGGCCCTGTTCGTGATCGCGACCGGCATCTGCGGGATGCTGCTCGGCGAGATCGTGCTCGCGCTCGTGCCGATGCGCACGCGGCTCGCGCGCGGCGCGCTGTTCGGCGCGGCCGCCCACGGCGTCGGCACCGCGAAGGCGCGCGAGATCGGCAGCGAGGAAGGCGTCGTGTCGAGCCTCACGATGATGATCGCCGGCGTCGCGATGGTGCTGATCGCGCCGCTGCTGACGCTGCTGCCGATCTGAGCACGTCGTCGAGCCATCCTGCCGGCGTCGGCCGGCTCGGCGCAACGGGCCGGCCGCCATCGTAACGATGGCGCCTCCTGTGCCGTCGCCCGGCCGGGCTTGCCCCGGTCGCCGTTTCCGCCCCCATCCACCGTGCATCCCGCCGGCACCGGGCCGACAATCGGCTGAGATATAGCCACAATTCCCCCCTCTTTTCCGCCCATCGGGCTCGGCCCGGATGCCGAACAATGCATGCTACGAGACATCACGCACGCATTCACATGGCCTCCACGACCGCAAACCCGACCGCCGACAAGCCGGCTTCCTCCGGCAAGTTCAAGCGCATCGCGCTCATCGCCGTCATCGCGCTGGGCGCGGCCGCCGCCGCAGCCGGCGGCATGTACGTGTTCCTGAGCAAGGAAGGCGTCGGCCATGCGAGCGCGCCTGCCGAGCCGGCGCCGCTCGCCGCGCCGGTATTCTTCCCGCTCGACCCGCTGACCGTGAACCTGCAGTCGGACGACGGCGCGCAGCACTACCTGCGCGTCGGCCTGTCGCTGAAGCTCACCGACCCGAAGGCGCAGGAGCAACTGACCGCGCGGATGCCGGAGATCCGCAGCCGGATCCTGCTCGCGCTGTCGAACAAGCATCCCGAGGATCTCGCGACGCCGGACGGCAAACGTTCGCTCTCGAAGGAACTGCGGGAACTGATCGAGCAGCCGACGCAGCCGGGCAACCAGCGCGCGAAGGTCGACGACGTGTTGTTTACCGAATTCGTCGTCCAGTAACGCGGCCGCGAAAGGAGCGCGCATGGGCCACCAGGAGTTCATGTCCCAGGAGGAGGTCGATGCCCTCCTCAAGGGCGTCACGGGCGAAACCGATTCAGTCGACGAGCTGCGCGACACATCGGGCGTCCGCCCCTACAACATCGCGACGCAGGAGCGGATCGTCCGCGGCCGGATGCCCGGCCTCGAGATCATCAACGACCGCTTCGCGCGGCTGCTGCGGATCGGCATCTTCAACTTCATGCGGCGCACGGCGGAAATTTCCGTGAGCCAGGTGAAGGTGCAGAAGTACAGCGAGTTCACCCGCAACCTGCCGATCCCGACGAACCTGAACCTCGTGCACGTGAAGCCGCTGCGCGGCACGTCGCTGTTCGTGTTCGACCCGAACCTCGTGTTCTTCGTCGTCGACAACCTGTTCGGCGGCGACGGGCGCTTTCACACGCGTGTCGAAGGCCGCGATTTCACGGCCACCGAGCAGCGGATCATCGGCAAGCTGCTGAACCTCGTGTTCGAGCACTACGCGACCGCGTGGAAGAGCGTGCGGCCGCTGCAGTTCGAATTCGTGCGCTCGGAGATGCACACGCAGTTCGCGAACGTCGCGACGCCGAACGAGATCGTGATCGTCACGCAGTTCTCGATCGAGTTCGGGCCGACGGGCGGCACGCTGCACATCTGCATGCCGTACTCGATGGTCGAGCCGATCCGCGACGTGCTCAGCTCGCCGATCCAGGGCGAGGCGCTCGAAGTCGACCGCCGCTGGGTGCGCGTGCTGTCGCAGCAGGTGCAGGCCGCCGAAGTCGAGCTGTGCGCGAATCTCGCCGAGATCCCGTCGACGTTCGAGAAGATCCTGAACCTGCGCGCGGGCGACGTGCTGCCGCTGGAAATCGCCGACACGATCACCGCGAAGGTCGACGGCGTGCCGGTGATGGAGTGCGGCTACGGAATTTTCAATGGTCAATATGCGTTGCGCGTGCAGAAGATGATCAGCGCGGGCGATACGATGAAGGAAGGTGGATATGAGTGAGCTGAACCAGACGCCCGAGGACGACGTGCAAGCCATCGCCGATGCGGCCCTCGCGGCATCGGCCGCCGACACGCAGGCGGCACCGGCCGCTGCGGAAGAGGAGCAGGGGCTGGACGACTGGGCCGCCGCGCTTGCCGAGCAGAACCATCAGCCGGTGCAGCCGGGCGCGACGGGCGCCGGCGTGTTCCAGCCGCTGTCGAAGGCCGCGGCGAGCTCGACGCACAACGACATCGAGATGATCCTCGACATCCCGGTCAAGATGACCGTGGAGCTCGGCCGCACGAAGATCGCGATCCGCAACCTGCTGCAGCTCGCGCAGGGCTCGGTGGTCGAGCTGGACGGCATGGCGGGCGAGCCGATGGACGTGCTCGTGAACGGCTGCCTGATCGCGCAGGGCGAGGTGGTGGTCGTCAACGACAAGTTCGGCATCCGCCTGACCGACATCATCACCCCGGCCGAACGCATCCGGAAGCTGAATCGATGAACGTCGCGAAGCCCGGCCGCCGCGCGCGCATCGCGATCGCGGCGGCGCTTGCCGTCGCCGCTTCGCTTTCCGTGTCGCTCGCCAGCGCGCCGGCCGGCGCCGCCGACATGAACGCGGTGAATAACGCCGGTTCGATCGCGTCGAGCGTGACGGTCGGCTCGGCCGCGCCGTCGCTCGGCATCGGCGCGGTGTTGCAGACGCTCGTCGGGCTCGCGGTCGTGATCGGTCTCGTATTCGCGTGCGCGTGGCTCGCGCGCCGCTTCGGCTTCCAGCCCGCACGGCGCGGCGGCCCGCTGAAGGTCGTGTCGAGCGTCGGGCTCGGCGCCAAGGAAAGCGCGACGATCGTCGAGATCGGCGACACCTGGCTCGTGCTCGGCGTCGCGCCGGGCAACGTTCGGCTGCTGCATACGCTGCCGGCCGGCCCGGCGGCGGCAACCGCCGCCGCGGCATCGGGTTCGGCCGACGTGCCCGCCGGCGCCGCCTCGTCCGAAGGCGGCCTGCCCGGCACGTTCGGTTCGCGGTTTCGCGACGCGCTCGCGGGCGAAGCCGCGAAGCGGCTCGGTCGCGGCAAGGACCGCTGACATGGCGCTGCGCCCTCTTTCCGTTCCCGCATTCCGATGAAACACGAATTCCTGCGTCGCGCGGCGCGCTTCGCGCCCGTGCTGATCCTCTGCGTCGCTCCCGCGCTCGCATACGCGCAGGCGAACGGCCTGCCCGCGTTCAACGCGAGCCCGGGCCCGCACGGCGGCACCACCTATTCGCTGAGCGTGCAGACGATGCTGCTGCTCACGATGCTGTCGTTCCTGCCGGCGATGGTGTTGATGATGACGAGCTTCACGCGCATCATCATCGTGCTGTCGCTGCTGCGACAGGCGCTCGGCACCGCGACGACGCCGCCGAACCAGGTGCTCGTCGGCCTCGCGATGTTCCTCACCTTCTTCGTGATGTCGCCGGTGCTCGACCGTGCGTACAACGACGGCTACAAGCCGTTCTCCGACGGCACGATGCCGATGGAGCAGGCCGTGCAGCGCGGCGTCGCGCCGTTCAAGACCTTCATGCTGAAGCAGACCCGCGAGACCGATCTCGCGCTGTTCGCGAAGATCTCGAAGGCGGCGCCGATGCAGGGGCCCGAGGACGTGCCGCTGTCGCTGCTGGTGCCGGCGTTCGTCACGAGCGAGCTGAAGACGGGTTTCCAGATCGGCTTCACGGTCTTCATCCCGTTCCTGATCATCGACATGGTCGTCGCGAGCGTGCTGATGTCGATGGGGATGATGATGGTGTCGCCGTCCACCGTGTCGCTGCCGTTCAAGCTGATGCTGTTCGTGCTGGTCGACGGCTGGCAATTGCTGATCGGCTCGCTCGCGCAGAGCTTCACGTAAGCAGCGGAGGAACACGCGCGATGACGCCCGAACAAGTGATGACCCTCGCGCACCAGGCGATGATGGTCGGCCTGCTCCTCGCGGCCCCGCTGCTGCTGGTCGCGCTCGCGGTCGGCCTCGTCGTGAGCCTGTTCCAGGCCGCGACGCAGATCAACGAGGCGACGCTGTCGTTCATCCCGAAGCTGCTCGCGGTCGCCGCGACGCTCGTGATTGCCGGTCCGTGGATGCTGACGACGATGCTCGACTACCTGCGGCAGACGCTGCTGCACGTCGCGACGCTCGGCGCCGGCTGAGCCGCGCGCACCACCCGGCGGCGATGTTCTCGGTTACCTACGCGCAGCTCAACGGCTGGCTCACCGCCTTCCTGTGGCCGTTCGTGCGGATGCTCGCGCTCGTCGCGACGGCGCCCGTCGTCGGTCACGCGGCGGTACCCGTGCGCGTGAAGATCGGCGTCGCCGCATTCATGGCGCTGGTCGTCGCGCCGACGCTCGGCGCGATGCCGGACGTCACCGTGTTCTCCGCGCAGGGCATCTGGATTGTCGTCACGCAGTTCCTGATCGGCGTCGCGATGGGTTTCACGATGCAGCTCGTGTTCGCGGCCGTCGAGGCGGCCGGCGACTTCATCGGGCTGTCGATGGGCCTCGGCTTCGCGACCTTCTTCGATCCGCACACGAGCGGCGCGACGCCCGTGATGGGGCGCTTCCTGAACGCGGTCGCGATGCTCGCGTTCCTCGCGGTGGACGGCCACCTGCAGGTGTTCGCCGCGCTCGCCGCATCGTTCCAGTCGCTGCCGGTGTCGGCCGACCTGCTGCACGCGCCCGGCTGGCGCACGCTCGCCGCGTTCGGCGCGACCGTGTTCGAGATGGGGCTGCTGCTCGCGCTGCCGGTGGTCGCGGCGCTCTTGATCGCGAACCTCGCGCTCGGCATCCTGAACCGCGCGGCGCCGCAGATCGGCGTGTTCCAGGTCGGCTTTCCGGTGACGATGCTCGTCGGGCTGCTGCTCGTGCAGCTGATGGTGCCGAACCTCGTGCCGTTCGTGTCGCACCTGTTCGACATGGGGCTGGATGCGATGGGGCGTGTGCTGCTCGGCTGGCGCTGACGCGCGGATCATTCGTCCCGAGGTACGGGCGCTGCCTCGGCCGATTTGGATTCAGGGCCTATTCATCCGGCCAATTGGCGACGATTCTCCCGATTGACCCGGGAACGATTCGTTCGCGTCAGATGAGGATACTTGCCAGCATGTTGCGGGCGGCATGGGCGGTGGCGACGACCAAAAAGGGGCGGCCGCCGGGGTAATCACGCAGCACGAAGACCGTTGCGAAAATCAGCCCGCCCCATAAAGCGACTGCCACGTACAGGATGCTGTAGCCGTGCGTTGCACTGAACACAAGAGTTGAAGTACCAATGGCTGACCAAACACTCGCTCCGAATGTGCGGCGAATCAACCGAATGGGAAGCCACTGGAATAGAAATGTTTCCACTATTGGAGCAACGAGTGAGCCGACAAACAGGCGAGTCAATAGGTCGTACTTCACTATTTCAGGCAGCGCACCGGAGGAGGGGCCAAATGGAAGTTCGAATACAAATTGGCCAACCCAGAAAAAAATGCCGCCGACGTATGTGAGAGCCCAAGCCAGAAGTACCGAGACGAGCACCGGGCCGCGCGAGATCGTGCGAATCACGCGGTTATCAAGACAGTCTTCCATTACAATTCACCGTTCATTCAAAGGGAAATATCTAGGCAAAATTTCACCAATGAAATTGTTCGAAAAATAGTCCTAAATAAACATCGAACCTATAGCGAAACATCCAATTTTTTCCGATGTCGCGGCCTGCCGAAAACAGGCGGGGCATTGACGGCCACCAACATGGGAACACTAGTGCTGCCGTCGCAACTGGCGAGGCTCGTCAAACTGTCGATTTGTTGGCTGATGGCGGCATTTCGCTCCGACCGGACTTCCTCAGCGTTCTCCTTTGTCGCGGGGCGCTTGCCTGTGCTTCGTGCGGCGTGCCGCTATCCCCGCTCGGTGCTCCGTCGCATTCCGCCCTTCGCGCCCCTGCCAGTACGAGCCGAAAATTGGACAAACGACGATATCGTGCCGTCACGCATGACTGAATAATCCTCTGCTTTGCGGCGTAACCTCGCCGCGGTTCTCGCGACCGACATGCGGCGGTGCGTACAGGCAGATGATTTCGACACGATCCTTCCGGCTGGTGGCCGTTCTCGGCTGGCTCGGCGCCGCATGGCCGGTGCACGCGGCCGACCTGCTCGACGCGGTGAACGCGGCGCGGCGCTTCGATGCGGGCATCGGCGCGGCTCGCAACGCGCAGCTCGCCGGTCGCGAGAAACGCTGGCAGGGTCTCGCCGGACTGCTGCCGCGCGCGGAACTCACTGGCAACTACACGAAGCAGGACCAGCCCACCGCGGCGTATGCGGCAGCGGTCCGCCGTCACAGCGCTTCCGTAACCGTCACACAGCCGCTGTTCGATGTATCCCGCGTCGCCGATTTCAAGCGCGGCGGCACGCTTGCCGACCAGGCGGACATCGAGTACGAGAAGGCGTCGCAAACCCTGATCACCGATGTCGCCAGCGCCTATTTCGACGTCCTGTTCGGACGCGAAGTGTTGCAGGCCGCCGAAACCGCCCAGCAGGCATTCCATAAGCAACTCGACCAGGCGCAGGCAGCGCTGCGGATCGGCGATGGCACGCGCACCGACGTGGACGAGGCGCGCGCGAACCTCGACGAAGCGCTCGCGCGCAAGGTCAGCGCGCAGAACGATCTCGAAATCGCGAGCGGCACGCTGCGGCGGCTCACGGGCCTCGCGGCGGATACGCTTGCGCCGGTCGCATGGCAGTGCACGCCGCCGACGCCGCCAGTCGATCTCGCGACCGCAATGGATGAAGCCGCGCTCGAGAACGTCGAGGTGCGGATCGCCGAGAAGCTGGCCGAGCAGACACAGGCCGACGTCGTCGCCGCGACGGGCGCGCACCTGCCGGTCGTGAACCTGCAGGCGAGCTATGGCACGAACTGGAGCCGCGGCGCCAACGAGAACGGGCTCGACACGGTGTTCGGCACGACGTCGAAAACCCGTTCGTCGATGATCGGCGTGACGGTCACGATCCCGCTGTTCGCTGGCGGCGGCCCGCTGTCGGCGAGCCGCGAAGCCTACCGGCGGCGCGAGCAGGCACGCGACGCGCTCGAGGATGCGCGCCGCAAGGCCCGCGAGCACGCCCGTGCCGCGTATCTCGGCATCACCAACGGCGCCGCGCTGATCCGCGCGCAAGAACGCGCTCTCGCGTCGGCCGACAGCAAGGTGAAGTCGACCCACCTGGGCCGCGAAGTCGGGCTGCGCACGCAGATTGACGAACTCAACGCGCAGCAGCGCTATTTCGAGGCGATCCGCGATCTTGCGGACGCGCGCTATCGCTATCTGCGCGCGCGACTGCAGCTGTCGGCCGCGCTCGGCACGCTCGGCGAAGCGGACGTCGCCGCGATTGCATGCCGCCCGGCAGGCTGACCATGCGCGATTCCGTCTCCCTCCATTCGGTCTCACCGGTAGCGACACATGACTGATTCGCTGTTCCGTCAGGAAGCGCTCGACGCGACCAAGCACAAGCTGATGGGCACGGTCAGCCTGTATTCGCCGCCGTGGCGCTGGCTGACGATCGGTGTCGCGACGGCCGCAGCGCTTGCGGTCGTCGCGTTCTTCGTGCTCGGCACCTACACGAAGCGCGAGCGCGTCGCCGGCCAGCTGCTGCCCGCGAAAGGGCTGCTGGCCGTCATGCCGCCGCTGACGGGCACGGTGATCGACACGCGCGTGCGCGAGGGACAGACCGTCGCGGCCGGCGCCGAGCTGATGGCCGTGTCGGCCGAAGTCGCGACCGAGCTCGGCGGCACGCGCGAGCGGGTCCGCGAGCAGCTGGATCTTCAGCGTGCGCGCCTCGAGACCGATCTCGCGAGCCAGTCGCAACTGAGCGGCGAAGCGAAACGCGGGCTGCATGCGCGCGCCGCGGCGCTGAACGACCAGCTCGCGCAGATCGCGCTGCAGAAGACGCAGCGCACGCGCCAGGCCGAACTCTCGCTGCGGCAGCTCGGCAAGCTGCAGTCGATGCGCGAGCAGGGCTACGCGTCGAACAGCCAGGTCGAGCAGCAGGAAGCCGCGCTGCTCGATGCGCAGGCGCGGCTGCAGGATCTCGCGCGCCAGCGGCTCGACGTCGAGCAGCAGCTCGACCAGATCCGCCAGCAGCTGCGCGAATTGCCGCTCAATACCCGCAATCAGCAGAACGACATCGAGCGCAAGCTCGCCGACGTCGACCAGTTGATCGCGGAAAACGAGGCACGCCGCGCGGTGATCCTGCGCGCACCCCAGGCGAGCGTCGTCGCGACGCTGCTCGCGAAACCGGGGCAGGTCGTCAACGCGGGCCAGTCGGTCGTTTCGCTGCTGCCGCAGGGCGCATTGCTCGAGGCGCAATTGATGGTGCCGAGCCGCGCGATCGGCTTCGTGCGTACCGGCGCGCGCGTCGTGCTTCGCTACGAGGCCTACCCGTTCCAGAAATTCGGCCAGCAGTTCGGCCGCGTGACCGACGTATCGCGCACCGCGTTGTCGCCTCAGGAAGTCGCGAACCTCACCGGGCGCACCAACGTGCCCGAGCAGCTGTACCGCGTGGTCGTCGCGCTCGATCGCCAGGACATCGTCGCGTACGGCAGGCGCGAAACGCTGCGCCCCGGGATGGCGCTCGAGGCCGACGTGCTGATCGACCAGCGCCGGCTGATCGAGTGGGTGCTCGAGCCGCTGTACGCGCTCGGCCGCCGCGCGTCGGCATGAACGCCCCGCGCATTCGATTCGCTATGGAGCCCGTTGAACGATGAAATGGATGGATGCCCTGCAATTCGGCTGGCGCCGTCGTCTGCCCGTGATGCTGCAGACGCAGGCGGCCGAGTGCGGGCTCGCGTGCGTCGGGATGATCGCGAGCTATCACGGCCGCGATCTCGACCTCGTCAGCCTGCGCAGACGCTTCAGCCCGTCGCTGAAAGGGGCGACGCTCAACGACGTGATGCTGATGGCCTACCGGCTCGGCCTCGCGTCGCGCGCGCTGCGGCTCGAACTCGACGAGCTCGGCAAGCTGCGGCGCCCGTGCATCCTGCACTGGGACATGAATCATTTCGTCGTGCTGAAGTCGGTGTCGCGCAGCGGGATCACGATCCACGATCCAGCGCGCGGCGTGCGCGACGTGCCGCTTGCCGAGGTGTCCGACCACTTCACGGGCGTCGCGCTGGAGCTGATGCCGTCGCCGTCGTTCGCGCGGGCGCGCGAGCGCGAATCGATCTCGATGGCGACGCTCATCGGCGGCGTCACCGGCATCCGCGCGGCGTTCGCGCAGGTGCTGCTGCTGTCGGTCGCGCTCGAGGTGTTCGGCATCGTCACGCCGTTCTACATGCAGTGGGTGATGGACCAGGTACTCGTGTCGGCCGACGCCGACCTGCTGACGCTGCTCGGCATCGGCTTCCTGCTCGTCGTGCTGTTCCAGAACGCGGTCGCGGCGCTGCGCTCGTGGGTCGTCACGTGGTTCTCGAGCCTGCTCGGGGTGCAGTGGACGGCGAACGTCTGCTCGCATCTGTTCAGGCTGCCGATGACGTACTTCGAGCAGCGCCACATCGGCGACGTCGTGTCGCGGTTCGGCGCGATCGGCACGATCCAGGGCACGCTCACGACGCAATTCGTCGGCGCGCTGCTCGACGGCGCGATGGCAATCGTCACGCTCGCGATGCTGTTCGTCTACAGCCCGACGCTCACGTGGCTCGTGCTCGGGCTGTTCGCCGCGTACGGCGCGATCCGCTGGCTTGCGTACCGGCCGTTCCGGCAGGCGAACGAGGAACACATCGTGTACGCGGCCCGCGCGGAATCGAACCTGCTCGAGTCGATCCGCGGCGTGCAGGCGATCAAGCTCGCGAACAAGCAGGAGGCGCGCGTGGCGACCTATGCGAATGCCGTGGTCGAGACCACCAACAAGAACGTCGTGATCCAGCGGTTGTCGATCGGCTTCTCGACGCTGCAGGGCGTGATCTCCGGCGCGGGCCGCGTGGCGCTCGTGTGGCTGGCCGCGAAACAGGTGATCGACGGGCAGTTCTCGGCGGGGATGCTGGTCGCGTTCGTCAGCTTTGCCGATCAGTTCATGGCGCGCGGCGCGGGCCTGATCGGCACGGTGATCGATTTCCGGATGCTGCGGCTGCACGGCGAGCGGCTCGCCGATATCGTGCTGACCGACGCCGAATCCGACATGGAAGCGAAGGCCGCGCGCGCGCCGGCGGCGGGCGGCCACGCGGCGGCGCCCGCGATCGACGTGCGCGACGTGCGCTTTCGCTACACGGAGACCGAACCGTGGGTGCTCGACGGCTGCTCGTTCTCGATCGCGCCGGGCGAATCGGTCGCGCTCGTCGGCCCGTCGGGCCAGGGCAAGACCACGATGGCGAAGGTGCTGCTCGGCCTGCTGACGCCCGAGCACGGCAGCGTGCGCGTCGACGGCATCGACATCCGCAAACTCGGGCTCCATCAGCACCGCGAGCTGATCGGCTGCGTGATGCAGGACGACATCCTGTTCGCCGGCTCGATCGCCGACAACATCGGCTTCTTCGATCCGCAGCCCGACCAGGCGCGCATCGAGGAAGCCGCGCGGCTCGCACAGATCCACGACGACATCGCGGCGATGCCGATGGGCTATCAGAGCCTCGTCGGCGACATGGGTTCGTCGCTGTCAGGCGGCCAGTGCCAGCGCGTGCTGCTCGCCCGCGCGTTTTACCGGAAACCCGCGATTCTCGTGCTCGACGAGGCGACCAGCCATCTCGACGTCGAACGCGAGCGGCTGATCAACGATGCGGTGCGCGCGATGAACATCACGCGGATCATCATCGCGCACCGGCCGGAGACGATCCGGAGCGCGGATCGCGTCGTCGAGCTCGCGCGAGGCAGCGCACGCGAAATGGGCGTCGACGCGCGGTTCGATCCGGCGGTCGCCTAGCGCCGCCGCAAGTGGAGTGCCCGTCGCGCGCGATGCGCGACGGGAGAGCCGATGCCGATCCGGCTTTCGACGATCGGCAGTGCGTAACTGTAGGGAGAACTTCAAATGCGCGAGTTGACCACGATGGAATTGAATGAAGTAAGCGGCGGCCTTTTCGGCAACCTGGGGGCGGGGGTGCTGGGCGGCGTTGCAGGTCTGGTTGCCGGCGGCTTCAAGGGGGCCGCAACCGGCGGCAGCACCGGCGGCATCCTGGGCGCAGGCATCCTCAGCGCCGGTGTCGGCCTGCTCGTCGGCGCCGGCCTGGGCCTGGTCGGCGGCAAGATCTACGGCTGGGTCAATGGGGCACAGCAGACGCTCAAGGTCTTCAACCGCGTGATGGAAGGCCTGTTCGACCCGAACCTGCCGGCACCGAAGTAATGCGAGGCGGGGGCGCCGTTCCGGCGGCGCCTGCTGCCGTCATAGCACGGGCCGGCACGCGCGACGCGATGCCGGCCATGCCAATCCGATTTCGTCAGAAGGTGAATCATGCGTGAAATCAGCAAGATGGAACTCGCGACCGTTTCGGGCGGCGCCATCGCCGACTGGATCAACAGCCTGTTCAAGCCGGCCGCGCCGCGCGAACCCTGGGTCAATCCGTTTCCTTCGGACAACACCCAGACGGGCGCCGTCGAGACGCTCGGCAAGGTCGTCTTCGCGACAGGCGTCGCAATCGCGGCCGCGGCGACTGTGTCGGTCCTCGCCGTCCTCGCCGCCGCGGCTCGCCCGACCGGCCGATAGGCAAGCGTTCGGTGCGACGACTCGCCATCCGGACGACATGCGTGCCGATTGCTTCGGTCGCTTCGGCACGCCACTCGACCCCGCGGCCCGCATCGGCCAACGGGATCGTGAACGGGAGCCGTTTTTGGATGGATTGCGATAGTCGGAACGAATCGAGCAAGTTAATTTTATCCCTCCCGACACGCTTGCGTGCCCGGTGGGAATTTTTGAGCGATTAAAAAGGATACCGGATCATGATGAAGAAAATTCTATTGGCCTCAGCAACGGCGTCGGCGATGTCGTTCATGCCGCTCGCGGCGCATGCATACGACGGCACCGTGAACATCACGGGTGCGCTGAGCGGCGCCAGCTGCACCATCAAGGTCAACGATGCCGACAACAACGGTACGGTCCAGCTTCCGAGCGTGGGCGCAGCTTCGCTGGCGTCGAAGGGCGCGGTAACGGGTGCGACGAACTTCACCATCGCGCTCAGCAACTGTACGAACGCGGGCAAATCGGTGCGCGCGTTCTTCGAGGCCGGCCCGAACGTCAACGGCGGGGACGGCACGCTCTACAACCGCGCACTGACCAACGCCGCGACCAACGTCGCCGTGCAGCTTCTCGACATGGACGGCAAAGCGCTGAAGGCCGGTGACGTCAGCCAGCGCAACGGTCGTCCGGTCGACCTCGTCAACAACGCAGCCTCGATGGTCTATGGCGCGCAGTACTACTCGCTCGGCGCGGCGACGGCCGGCAGTGTAAGCACGTCGGTCACGTATTCGATCGACTATCTGTAAGCCGTCATGCCGGCCGTCTCGTACGGCCGGCATCGACGACTCGCGCGACGCGGGCCATTCCGGCCTGCGGTACCGCCGCTCCGGGGAAGCGTCCCGTCGCGCGGCCTTCCCCTTCCCTCTTCATCGAACGATGTACTCGCTCCTCTCGTTTCTCTTCCGCCGGTTGCCGATCTGCGTATGCGTCGTGCTGGCCTGCACCGTACAGCACGGCATCGCGGGCGTGATCATTTCCGGCACGCGCCTCGTCTATCCGGCCAGCGATCGGGAGATCACCGCCAAGATCGACAACGTCGGCACCGATCCGGCGCTCGTGCAGGCATGGCTCGACGACGGCGACCCGCGCTCGCGCCCGGGCACGGCCAAGGTGCCTTTCGTGTTGATGCCGCCGATCTTTCGCGTCGATCCGGGCAAGGGACAGACGTTGCGGATCGTCTATACCGGCGATCCGCTGCCGCAAGACCGGGAATCCGTGTTCTGGCTGAACGTACTCGACATTCCGCCGAAAACCGCCGATCAGCCGTCGACGACCATGCTGCAGCTCGCGTTCCGTTCGCGAATCAAGGTGTTCTTCCGGCCGGCCGGCCTCGACGCCGATGGGGCGGTCGAGGCGGCCAAAGGCGTGAAATGGTCACTCGCGCCCGCGCCGGACGGCGGCAAAGGCCATCTGCTGCGCGCGACCAATTCGTCGCCGTTCAACGTCACCGTGCTGTCGGCGCAAGTCGTGCACGACGGCCGCACGTACACGATCGACGACGGCGCGATGATCGCGCCCGCTGCCGACCGTCTGTTTGCGCTGAACATGCCGCTGCCGAGCCTCCCGGCCGGCACAAAGCTCGACTATTCGACGATCAACGACTTCGGCACCGACGTGAAATGGCCGGCGGTGCTCGAGGCCACGCCTTGATTCGACCTCGGCATTCGAGCCGCCTGCGCGCGTTGCCGGGCGACGCGGGTCGGATTCAGACCGAGCCCGCGGCACGTCAGCGATCCGTCCAATTCGAGCATTCGAAACGAAGCCCATGAAATGCATCCATCCCGCATCCGGTCCGCGCACCGGTCGGCCGGCGCTCGTGCTCCGGCGCTCGTACGCGACGGCGTTGCTCGCCTGGTCGGCGCTGCCGCTCGGCGCAGCGGCGAGCGAGCTTGCGCCCGCCGATCCGCAGCCCCGGATCGGCGGGCCGGGCCGGGGGGACGGGCTGCCGTCCCGGACGCTGCAGTTCGACCCGGACTTCGTGCTGACGTCGCCGGACAGCGGAATCGACCTGTCCCGTTTCGAGAAGGGCAACCCGGTCTGGCCCGGCGAATACCGGGCCGACGTGTACCTGAACGGGGCGCTGCTCGGCCGCGACGACGTCACCGTGCGCGAATCGGGCGCAAACGGCCCGCAAGTGTGCTTCAGCCGCCGCATGCTCGACAGGATCAACGCGGATACGAGCCGGATCGCGCCCGAAGCGCTCGCGCCGCTCGCCGATCCCGCCGCGTGCGAATCGTTCGATTCGCTGCTGCCGGGCGCGTCGGCGTCGTTCGACGCCGGCTCGGCGCGCCTCGACATCCATGTCCCGCAAGCGCTGTTGCGCCGCACGGCCCGCGGCTACGTCGATCCGTCGATGTGGGACAGCGGCGTGACCGCGGGATTCGTCAGCTACAGCGCGAATCTCTACGGAAACGTCGCGAACGGCCGGAGCGACAGTGCGGCATACGTCGGACTGAACGCCGGCATCAATGCGGGCGGATGGTACTTCCGTCACGACGGCGCGCTGAACTGGCAGAATCGCGGCGGCCAGCACTACAGCATCGCGAACACCTACGTTCAACGCGACCTGACGGCGCTCAAGGCGCGCGTCAGGCTCGGCGACGCGAACACGTCCGGCGAGCTGTTCGATACGTTTCCGTTTCGCGGCGTGCAGATCGCCAACGACGATCGCATGTGGCCCGATTCCCGTCGCGGCTATGCACCGGTCGTTCGCGGTATCGCGAATTCGAATGCGCGTGTGACCGTGCGCCAGAGCGGCGCGGTCATCTACGAAACGACCGTGCCGCCCGGCCAGTTCGTGATCGACGACCTCTATCCGACCGGTTACGGCGGCGATCTCGACGTGACCGTCACCGAATCGGACGGCAGCGAGCGGGTATTCAAGGTGCCGTACGCATCGGTCGTGCAATCGCTGCGGCCCGGCATGAACCGGTTCGGTTTCGTCGCGGGCGTGGTGCGCAAGAGGAATCTGTCGTATACGCCGCACATCGTGCAGGCGACCTACGCGCGTGGCGTGTCCAACCTGCTGACGCTGTATGGCGGCGTGCTCGCGAACGAGGACTACCAGAACCTGCTCGTCGGCGGTGCGTTCAACACGCCGATCGGCGCGATGGCGCTCGACGTGTCGGGCGCATTCACGTCGTCGAACGGCCGGCGGGCAAGCGGCGCGAGCGTGCGCATCACGTACAGCAAGACGCTGGAAGCGACGAACAGCAACCTGTCGGTGGCCGCGTATCGCTTCTCGTCGTCCGGCTATCTCGATCTCGACAACGCGCTCGCCTACGTCGACAACGCCAGGCGCAACGCGACAGGCCTCGCTGCACAGCCGCTCTGGCGCGCGCGCAACCGGGTATCGGTCACCGCCTCGCAGCGATTCGGCGACAACGGCGGCCAGTTGTTCGTGAGCGCGTACACGCAGAATTACTGGGAGCGCCGCGGCACCGACACGCAATTCCAGATCGGCTACAGCAACCGTTTCCGCGTCGTCGACTACAGCATCTCGGTCAACCGCGCCCGCGCGATCGGCGGCGACGTCGATACGCAGTACATGCTGACCGTGTCGCTGCCGCTCGGTCGCTCGGCACAAGCGCCGCGCGCAAGTGCGAACGTCGCGCACGACAGCGTGCGCGGGGTCACGTCGATGATGACGGCGAGCGGCTTCGTCGGTACGCAGAACCAGGGCAGCTATTCGGTTTCCGCGTCGCGCGACGCGGGTGCGACGTATTCGGGCAGCGTGTCCGGCCAGTACCGCACGCCGTACACGACGGTTCAGGGCGCGTTCGCCAAGGGCGATCGCTACGGGTCGGGCTCGGTAGGATTGAGCGGCGCGATCGTCGCGCATCCGGGTGGCATAACGGCGTCCCCCTATGCGGCCGACACGGTTGCCGTCGTCGCGGCGCCGGCGGCGGGTGGCGCCAGGGTGGTCGGATACGGCGGCGTCGCGCTCGACGGGCGCGGCTACGCGGTCGTGCCGTACCTGAATCCGTACCGGGTCAACCAGATCGAGATCGACCCGCGCGGCCTGCCCGCCGACGTCGAGCTGCAGACGACGAGCCTGCAGGTAGCGCCGCGTCAGGGCGCCGTCGTGATGCTGCGCTACCCGACCGTGAAGGGGCGTGCGCTGCTGATTCATGCGTCGACGCCGACCGGCCGGGAATTGCCGTTCGGCGCGCCGGTATTCGACGCGCGCGGCAACAACGTCGGCGTGGTGTCGCAGGGCGGCCAGATTTATGCGCGCGTCGCGGGACCGGACGAAAAGCTGACGGTGAAATGGGGGCACGCCGACTCGTGGCAATGTTCGATCCGCGTGGCGTTGCCGCCGCTCGACGCCGGCGCGCGGCAGGCCGCCATCCAGCGCGTCGACGCCCCGTGCGAATTCGACGCGCGGCCGCCCGGTCCCGGCGATGCGCCGCGGCACGCGGCCCCGCCTGCATGACGGCGCCCTGCACGCGCGCACGACAACCTCGGATGAAATCGCACATGAACGACTGGAACACACCCATCCATCGCATCAGGCTGGCTTGCACGGCGGTCCTGCTGGCCTGCGCGGCGGGTGCGGGCACCGCGCAGGCGGCCGCGAATTGCCAGAACGCAAGTACGGCGGAAGTCGGCACGCTGCCCGATCCGTTCAGGATCGCGGCCGATGCGCCGATCGGCACGGTGCTCTGGAGTAAAACCGGCATCGAGATCAAGGCGTCCTGCATGAAGACCCTTGCATCGGCGAACTTCGAGGCGACGCTCTATCGATGGATGGCCGACCCCGACCTGACGGCGAACGGTCTCGGCTTGTACGTGACCTATAACGGCAATCGCGGCACCGGGGACGCATCGTTTCCGATGGGGAAGATCATCAGTTCGCCGTTGACGCCGACGACCGTTTCCGCGACGATCGACGTCGAGCTGGTGAAGATCGGGCCGACGCCGTCCACGCCGAAGACGTTTCCGGTCCTGTCGGTGCTGACGGCGCTGATCGGCGGCCCGAACAAGGACTATTCGAAAGCGGCCCGCTACGTCACCTACGGCTTCAAGAACATCTCGTTCCAGGCAGCCACCTGCGCGCCGTCGACCACGCAGGTGGCCGTGGATCTCGGCACCCACAAGCTCAGCAAATCGTCGGGACTGGGTTCCGGCATTGGCACGACGTCCACGTCGAAAGTCTTCGCGATCGGCCTGAAGTGCGATGCCCAAGTCGCCGGCAGTTTCGCGGTCCACCTGACGCTCGACGGCAACGCGGACGACGCATCCAGCGGCATCCTGTCGCTGTCGTCGTCGAGTACGGCGCAAGGCGTCGGCATCCAGCTGCTCAAGGGCGACGGCAACCCGGTGTCGCTCGGCAAGCCGTGGAAGGTGACGGATGCGCCACCCGCGAGCACGCTGTCGGTACCGCTGGCGGCGCGCTATTACCAGACGAAATCCGGTACTCGCCCAGGCACCGCCAATGGCACGGCGACCTTTACGATCAGCTACAAATAGCGCGCGAGCGGTCAGATCAATCCGTTTTCGTACGCGTAACGGATCAGGTGGACGTTGAAATCCATGGACGACCGGGCCGACGTCGCACACCGGATGCAACGGAGCGTTGCAGACTACCCACTACGGTTCCCAAACGGTTGCCGGCGGGTTGCCGGCGCCCGCGACCAGCAATCGTTCACCGTCGGACGGAATATGCGCTTTGATCATCTCCTTCGGAAAATATAAAAAAACGACTCGCTTAATGCGACACCTATCGCTGTGGTCAACAGTGTAGACGCCGCTCCCACCGGCAGGATCATAGATTCGATATTTATTGATTCG
Source organism: Burkholderia sp. MS455 (assembly GCF_016899445.1). NCBI lineage: Bacteria > Pseudomonadati > Pseudomonadota > Betaproteobacteria > Burkholderiales > Burkholderiaceae > Burkholderia > Burkholderia sp. MS455. Next base: position 55,840 of record NZ_CP041779.1, on the reverse strand, counting down.
AAACATTTGATCTTGAAATTGGAAAATAAGCCCTCACGTTTTGAGCATGGAAAAACGAGACATGAGATCGCTTCCACGCGAAGCGCGCGAAGAACGGCGTCGACAGGTGATCGCCCTCCGGGAAGGCGGGATGACCTACGACGAGATCGCCCAACTTACCGATCTGTCGCGAACGGGTGTGTTCGATATATGCAAGCGTTACGTGCAGGAAGGCACGGCAGCCTTGCGTGACAAGCCGAGCGGGCGTGCCGTCACCCAGAAGCGCGCCCTGACGGAGCAACAGGAGATCGAGGTGCGTGTGTTGATGCGCGATCAAATGCCGGATCAGTTGAAGATGCCGTTTGCGCTGTGGACCCGCCACGCCGTGCGGGAGTTGATTCGACAACGTACGGGTCGCACGCTCACGCTGCAGGGCGTCGGTCTGTACTTGGCACGCTGGGGCTTTACGCCGCAAAAGCCGCTGAAGCGGGCGTACGAACAAAAGCCGCAGGCGGTTCAGACGTGGTTGAACGAGACGTATCCGGAGATTGCGCGCCGTGCGCAGACCGAAGGTGCGGAAATCCAGTGGGGCGACGAGACGGGCTTGCGTTCCGACGATGTGCGCGGGCGCTCCTACGCGCCGATCGGCAAGACACCCGAGCGGCGTGTCATGAGCAAACGCGAAGGGCTGTCGATCATGTCGACCGTGACGAACCGCGGCCAGGTGCGCTGGAAAGTGTTCGAAGGCGCGATGAACGCCGACATCCTGATCGACTTCTTGAAGCGACTGATCAAAGACATGCGGAGCAAAAAGGTGTTTCTGATCCTCGACAACCTGAAGGTTCATCACGCCAAGCTGGTCAAGGCGTGGCTGGCTGAACATGCCGACAAGATCGAAGTGTTCTACCTGCCCTCGTACAGCCCGGAGCTCAATCCCGACGAGATGCTCAACGCCGATTTGAAGGCCAGCATCACACGCCAGGCTCCCGCTCGGACCAAGGGGCATCTGAAGAAAGCCGCTATCAGCCATTTGCGACGGCTTCAGAAGTCGCCGCAACGGGTTACTCGTTATTTCATGCATAAACCCATCCGCTATGCAGCTTGATTCAAGATCAAATATTTCTGATCAATATAAAATTAATCGCAATAATCGAGAGAATTGTGTTCAATTAATCTTGCGATGAAAGTCATGATCAATACTCTCGTGACGTTATCGATGAATTTGTATTTGATGGATGCGCTGGATATGAAGAGTGCCCGCACACACGCCGTGAGAAATCGGCGAGTCGGTCGCGTTGTCGAATATTTTTGATTCCCGTTCAGAACCTTGCAATTTGGACAGGTCGCGCCGAAGGCACGGCGACGTTCACGATCACCTGCCGGCAGTACAGCATTGCACTTCGTCAAATCAGCCCACTTTCGTACGCGTAGCGGATCAGGTTGATATTCGTATCGGCCTGCAGCTTTTTCATCGCCGTGTATTTCTGTGTCGACACGGTACTGACCGAGCGGCCGAGCTTTTTTGCGATGCTCGCGAGCGAGTAGCCCAACGCGAACAGGCGCACGACGTCAAGTTCCCTTTGTGTCAGCTTTGCGTGGGAGTCATGGCTGATCGTGCCGGATTGCTCAACGATCGCGCGAACCGTCGGGGAAAAATACCGCGTTCGGCCGGCGCGCACATGCCGGCACGCATGCACGATCTCGTCAATCCCGTCTTCCTTGCTGACAATGGCTTTCACACCCAGTTGCAGTGCAGCCGCGAAGACGCTCGGATTTTTCTGCGCGGTCAGCATCACGCATTGTGCACCAGGCGCGACGTCATGTAGCCTGCGCAGCAGCCTCAGGCCATCGATCGGTTTATCGCCCCGGTTCATCGAATAGTCGATGACGACGAGATCGACCGGCGAGCGCGTCAATGCGTCGATCAACTCCATCCCGCTATTGCAGCAATGTGAAATGAGGAATTCCGACCCCCACTGCGGCAGACGCTTGAGCATTTCGATCACGACCGGATGGTCGTCGGCAATGGCGATGGTGGTTGGATTCATTGGATGGTCAACATGAAATATCGATTCGGAATCTGTTCCGAATCGATCAAGGAAAAATCACAGTCGGAACACTGCGCAACGCGATGCTTCCTGTCGACCGACGATATTGTCGAAATGCCATGTTTCCGTGATTGGTCTGCGCGCAATGGATGACTCTGTTCGTATATGCCGAAGCGTAATGGCGAGAAACCGGCATTTGACAGGCCCGTTGTCACTCCGACCCGCGGCGCGATCCGGCCGGAAGTACGCTCGTCGAGCATTCGCGCCGCATTCGTGGAAAACCCCTAAACGAACCGCCTCCCCGCGAAAGGTTGCAGAAGGTTTCGCGTCCCTATACTCGTCGTGACGATGCAGCAAGCATCGCGCCATACGAATACAACGAACGGAGACGACCCGATGCGACCCACCCTGCGCACCCTCGCCGTTGCAGCCGGCCTCACCTGCGCGCTCGCCGCGCACCCCGCCTTCGCCGCCGACGACGGCGGCAAGGTCACGATCATGGTCGGCGGGATCGCGAAGCTGATCTACCTGCCCGCGCGGCTCACGCAAGAGCTCGGCTACTTCAAGGCCGAAGGGCTCGACGTCGAGCTGCTGTCGCAGCCGGCCGGCGTCGACGCCGAGAACGAGCTGCTCGCGGGCGCCGTGCAGGGCGTCGTCGGCTTCTACGATCACACGATCGACCTGCAGAGCAAGGGCAAGGACGTGAAGGCGATCGCGGTGTTCGGCCAGGTGCCGGGCGAAGTCGAGATGGTGTCGACCAAGGCCGCGCCGACCTTCAAGTCGATGGCCGATGCGAAGGGCAAGACGCTCGGCGTGACGGGCCTCGGCTCGTCGACGAGCTTCCTCACGCAATACCTCGCGCTTGCACACGGCGTGCCGTCGACGCAGTACACGATGCTGCCGGTCGGCGCCGACGCGAGCTTCATCGCCGCGATCAAGCAGGGCCGCATCGACGCCGGGATGACGACCGAGCCGACCGTGTCCGCGCTCGAGAAGATGGGCGATGCGAAGGTGCTGGTCGACCTGCGCACGCTGGAAGGCACGCGCGCGGCGCTCGGCGGCACCTACCCGGCCGCGAGCCTGTACGTGCAGTCGGCATGGGCCGATTCGCACAAGGCGGAAGCCACCAAGCTCGCGCACGCATTCGCGAAGACGATGCAGTTCATCCACTCGCACAGCGCCGAGGAAATCGCCGCGAAGATGCCAGCCGACTACCAGAAGGACAAGGCGCTGTACGTGAGCGCACTGAAGGCGTCGCTGCCGATGTACACGGCCGACGGCAAGATGCCGGCCGACGGCCCGGCGACGGTGCTGAAGGTGTTGTCGGCGTTCAACCCGTCGGTGAAGGGCAAGCACATCGACCTGGCGCGCACCTACACGAACGATTTCGTGAACGCGAAGTAATCGATATCGGTCAGGCGCCAGCGGCGGCGATCCCGCCGCCGTGCGTTCCCCGTTCCGGCCCGGTTGACCGGCCCGGCGTTGCGTCACGATGCGACGCCCTCTTCACCCGCAGGACGAATGCGATGACCCAGGCAGTCTCCCCGAGCACACCGGCGATCGAGTTTCGCAACGTGTCGTGCCGCTTCATTTCGCCGGAAGGCAAGGCCACCGTCGCGCTGCGCGACTTCAGCATGAGCGTCGCGCGCGGCGAGTTCATCGCGATCGTCGGGCCGACCGGCTGCGGCAAGTCGACGACGCTCAACCTGATCACCGGGCTGCTCAAGCCCGTGTCGGGCGAAGTGCGCGTGATGGGCCGCCCGGTCGACGGGATCGACCCGCGCATCGGCTTCGTGTTCCAGGCCGACGCCGTGTTCCCGTGGCGCAACGTGATCGACAACGTCGCGGCGGGCCCGCTGTTCCGCGGCCGCTCGAAGGACGTCGCGTATGCGCAGGCCGAGGAATGGATCCGCAAGGTCGGCCTCGACAAGTTCACGAAGCATTACCCGCACCAGCTCTCGGGCGGGATGAGGAAGCGCGTCGCACTGGCGCAGACCTTCATCAACCAGCCGGAAATCCTGCTGATGGACGAGCCGTTCTCCGCGCTCGACATGCAGACCCGCACGCTGATGCAGGACGAGCTGCTGCAGCTCTGGTCGGCGAACAAGGGTTCGGTCGTGTTCGTCACGCACGACCTCGAGGAGGCGATCGCGCTCGCCGACCGCGTGTTCGTGCTGACCGCGCGCCCCGCGACGCTCAAGCACGTGTACGAGATCGACCTGCCGCGCCCGCGCGTCACGTCGGAGATTCGCTACGACACGCGCTTCATCGAAATTTCCAAGGACATCTGGCACGACCTGCGCGAAGAAGTGCAGATCGGCTGACGCATACGCCGCACGGCAAGAACAGCAAGGACAGGAGCATGACCGACATGACGCTTCCCCCCACCGCCCTTCCGGCGACGACGCTCGAGGACGACGAGCGCGCCGCGCAACGCCGGCTGCGCCGCCGGCGCAACCTGATCGTCACGCTGCGGATCGCCGTGCTCGTGCTCGTGCTGGGCGGGTGGGAACTCGCCGCACGGCTCAAGTGGATCGATCCGTTCTTCTTCTCGATGCCGTCGCTGATCTTCGCGCAGCTCCAGGACTGGTTCGTGAACGGCACGTCGCAGGGCCCCCTGCTCACGCAGGTATGGGTCACGCTCGAGGAAACCGGCATCGGCTTCGTGATCGGCTCGGTCGCCGGCGTGATCTGCGGGATCGTGCTCGGCCGCAACAAGCTGATGGCCGACGTGTTCGGCCTCTACATCCAGATCGCGAACTCGATTCCGCGCGTCGTGCTCGGCTCGATCTTCGTGATCGCGCTCGGCCTCGGGATGGCGTCGAAGATCGCGCTGGCCGTCGTGATGGTGTTCTTCGTCGTGTTCGGCAATGCGTTCCAGGGCGTGCGCGAAGCCGACCGCTACCTGATCGCGAACGCACAGATCCTCGGCGCGTCGCGCCGGCAGATCACCACGGCGGTCGTGATCCCGTCCGCGCTGAGCTGGATTCTCGCGAGCCTGCACGTGAGCTTCGGTTTCGCGCTGGTCGGTGCGGTCGTCGGCGAATTCCTGGGTTCCAAGCAGGGCATCGGCCTGCTAATCTCCACCGCCCAGGGCGCGTTCAACGCGAGCGGCGTGTTCGCGGCGATGATCGTGCTGGCCGTGGTCGCGCTGGCCGCCGACTACCTGCTGACCTGGCTCGAGAAGCGGCTCTTGAAGTGGCGCCCCGCGGCGTTCTGAACGCGGCGTCCGGACGCCTGACATGACACTCCCGACCGCGCCGGCGACCCCGGCGCGGTTCGGCATTTCGGAGAAGGAGCGCAACGGGATGGCGCACAGCCTGCGCGGGCGGCTGTTGTGGTGGCTGCTGCTGCCGCTCGCGGTATTCGTGCTGATCGCCGGCGCGATGTCGTACGACACCGCGCGGACCACGGCCGGGCTCGTGCAGGACAGCGCACTCGTCGCGTCCGCGCGCACGATCGGCGAGGACGTCGAATGGCGCAACGGGCTGCCGGTCGCCGACGTGCCGCCGGCCGCGCTGGAGATCTTCGAATCGCCGTCGCAGGATTCGGTGTTCTACAAGGTGATCGACGGCCATGACCGCCTGCTCGCAGGCACGCCGGCGCTCGACGTGCCCGCGCGGCACGGCATCGAGCCGACGCTGTACGACACGACGCTCGACGGCGTGCCGCTGCGCGCGGTGGCCTACGATCGCCAGCTTTACGACGAGGGGCAGATCGAGACGGTCACGGTCGTCGTCGCGAAAACGACCCGCTCGCGCAACGCGATGGTCGCCACGATCTGGCGGCCGCAGCTCGTGCGCCTGTCGCTGATGCTGATGCTCGCGGTGGTGCTCGTCTACCTCGGCCTCACCTTCGAGCTGCGCCCGCTGATGAAATTAAAGGACGACGTGGCCGACCGCGGGCCGATGGAGCTGGAGCCGATCCGCCCCGAGCGGCTGCAGCACGAGCTGCGGCCGATCGTCGACGCGATCAACCAGTGCATCGCGCGGCTCAACACGCATACGGCCACGCAGCGCCGCTTCATCGCGGACGCCGCGCACCAGCTGCGCACGCCGATCGCGGTGCTCGACACGCAGATCCAGTACGCGCAGCGGCGCGGCAACGGCGATCCGGAACTCGCGTCGGTGCTCGACAGCATGCAGCGCAGCAGCCGCAAGATGGCCGACGTGACCGACAAGCTGCTGCTGCTCGCGCATGCGGAAGCGACGCCGTCGACGCTCTTGACCCATCGCGTCGATCTCGCGGCCGTGGTGTCGAGCGTGCTCGAGGAAACGATCGTGCTCGCGCAGCGGCGCGACATCGACCTCGGCGCCGATCTCGGCGAGCGGCTCGACGTCGCGGGCAGCGACAGCCTGCTGACCGCGCTGGTGATGAACCTCGTCGACAACGCGGTGCGCTACACGCAGCCGGGCGGCTGCGTGACGGTCGCCGCGCGGCGCGACGGCGACGCGATCGTGCTCGACGTGATCGACAACGGCCCCGGCATTCCGGCCGAGGCGCGGCCGCACGTGTTCAAGCGGTTCTACCGCGTGTCGGCCGACACCGAGGGCTCGGGCCTCGGGCTCGCGATCGTCCGCGAGATCGCGCAGGCGCACGGCGGCAGCGTGTCGCTCGCGCCGGGGCCCGGCAATCGCGGTATTGTCGTGACTGTGCGGCTGCCCGCCTATGATTGACGAGATGTCCCCATGAAACTCCTGCTGGTCGAAGACAACGCCGAACTCGCGCACTGGATCGTGAACCTGCTGCGCGGCGAGGATTTCGCGGTCGACAGCGTCGGCGACGGCGAACGCGCCGACACGGTACTGAAGACCGAACGCTACGACGCGGTGCTGCTCGACATGCGCCTGCCCGGCATCAGCGGCAAGGAAGTGCTCGCGCGGCTGCGGCGCCGCAACGACAACGTTCCGGTGCTGATGCTGACCGCGCACGGCTCGGTCGACGACAAGGTCGACTGCTTCGGCGCGGGCGCCGACGATTACGTGGTGAAGCCGTTCGAGTCGCGCGAGCTGGTTGCGCGGATTCGCGCGCTGATCCGCCGGCAGGCCGGCGTCGGCACGACGCAGCTCGTGTGCGGCGATCTCGTCTATGCGTTCGGCACGCGCGAATTCCGCTGCGGCGAAACGGTGCTCGCGCTGCGCCGCCGCGAGCACGCGATCCTCGAAACGCTGATGCTGCAGCAGAACAAGACGGTGTCGAAGGCACGGCTGATGGACAGCGTGTTCGCGCTCGACGACGAGCCGAGCGCCGACGCGATCGACATCTATATCCACCGGCTGCGCAAGCATCTCGCGGGCAGCACGGCGGAGATCATCACGCTGCGCGGGCTCGGTTACATCCTGCGCGCGAAAAGCGCGCACGATTGACGGGCGTTCCTCCTCGCCCCCGAACATCGATTCGTAGCACGAAACGTCTCCGGAAACCCGGCGGGCGCGCGTCCGCACGCCTGCACCATCCGCGATTGTTGCGCGTTCGGTGTTTTCACCGATCCGATTCTTGCGTCGGGGAAAGCGTCGTGAAGGATTGCACCCTCTACGATGCTACGCGTCGGCCCTCTCGCAGTGGCCGGCAAGAGTCGGCATACATTGCGTACTGCCAACGACCAGATTTCAATGCGGCAGCTCGGAGGAGACGATCTTGAAACGAAAAACCCTTGCCCTTTCCATCGCGGCGGCAGGCCTGTGCGCCGGCACCCACGCGCATGCGCAGTCGAGCGTGCAGCTCTATGGCCTGATGGACCTGAGCTTTCCGACCTACCGGACCCATGCCGACGCGAACGGCAAGCACGTGATCGGCATGGGCAACGAAGGCGAGCCGTGGTTCAGCGGCAGCCGCTGGGGCCTGCGAGGCGCCGAAGACATCGGCGGCGGCACGAAGATCATCTTCCGCCTCGAAAGCGAATTCGTGGTCGCGAACGGCCAGATGGAAGACGAAGGCCAGATTTTCGACCGCGACGCGTGGGTCGGTGTCGAGGACGAACGCTTCGGCAAGCTGACGGCCGGCTTCCAGAACACCATCGCACGCGACTCGGCGGCGATCTACGGCGACCCGTATGGCTCCGCGAAGCTGTCGACCGAGGAAGGCGGCTGGACCAACTCGAACAACTTCAAGCAGATGATCTTCTATGCGGCCGGCCCGACCGGCACGCGCTACAACAACGGCATCGCGTGGAAGAAGCTGTTCGGCAACGGCATCTTCGCGAGCGCCGGCTACCAGTTCAGCAACTCGACGCAGTTCGCGACCGGCTCCGCGTACCAGGTCGCGCTCGGTTACAACGGCGGCCCGTTCAACGTGTCGGGCTTCTACAACCACGTGAACCACGGCGGCTTCAGGAACCAGACGTTCTCGGTCGGCGGCAACTACACGTTCGATATCGTGCGCCTGAATGCCGGCTACTTCCGCTACAACGGCGACCAGGGCTCGCTTGGCCAGCGCCACGACGATTCGTGGACGGTGTCGATGAAGATCGCGCCGAAGGGCGCGCTCGACTACGAGCTCGGCTACCAGCAGATGCGCGTCAAGAACGCCGCGAACAACGCGGACGGCTTCACGCCGAACGCGAACCTCGGCGCGTTCAGCCTGACCAACGGCGTCGCCAACGGCTTCAAGGAGACGATCTACGGGTCGGTGTTCTATCACCTGAGCAAGCGCACCGAGGTGTACCTGGCCGGCGACTACATGAAGCTGCATGGCGGCTACACGGCGGCGTCGACGTTCGGCGCGAAGAACCAGCTCGAACTGACTTCGGGCATCCGTACGCGTTTTTGACCGGAAGCGGGGCCCATCGCGCCCCGCCGTTCCCTCCGTCCGGGATTCTTCTCCATGCGGGCACGCCGGCGCTTTGCGCCGACCGTGCCCTTTTTTTCGTCCTTTCCGCGGTGCCGCTCGACGCTCGCGAAGCGGCCGCCGGCCGACCGCGCGACAACCGGCCCGAACCCGCTTGCGGCCCGTCCGGCGGGCGATCGCGGCCGATGCGCGCACGCCCGGCCCACATCGGCGCTTGACCTGCGCCGACCGACTCGCTAGCGTTTCGGGTTTGCCCGGGCGGCCATTGCCGCCGGTGCCGTGAGCGCGCCCGACGTCCTGGCGCGCGCGGCCGGGCTCCGATGGAAAAGACGATGCAGAAACTCGATGCGGCCAGCCCGCAGGCGATGTCGACGGATTTCACCGCCGACAACGTCGCGCGCCTGAAGGCGCTGTTCCCCGAACTCGTGACCGAAGGCCCTGACGGCGCGTCGGTCGACGTCGACGTGCTGAAGGCGCTGATCGGCGAGCGCACGGTCGGCGACGCCGACGAGCGCTACGGCTTCCACTGGCACGGCAAGCGCAGCGCGCGCCAGGCCGCGCTGACGCCGTCGACGGGCACGCTGCGCCCCTGCCCCGACGACAGCGTCGCGTGGGACGACACGCGTCATCTCGTGATCGAGGGCGACAACCTCGACGTGATGAAGCTGCTGCACAAGAGCTACGCGGGCAAGGTGAAGCTCGTCTACATCGACCCGCCGTACAACACGGGCAGCGATTTCGTCTATCCGGACGACTTCAGCGACAGCATCCGCCACTACCTGGCGATGACCGGGCAGACCCAGGGCGGCGCGAAGCGCAGCACCAACACCGAGGCGAACGGCCGGTTCCATACCGACTGGCTGAACATGATGTATCCGCGCCTGAAGCTCGCGCACGCGCTGTTGTCCGACGAAGGGCTGATCGCCGTGCACATCGACGAGCACGAGGTGCATGCGCTGGTGCTGATGCTGCGCGAGATCTTCGGCGAGGAGAACGAGCTCGGCGTCGCCGTGTGGGACAAGCGCAACCCGAAGGGCGACGCGCGCGGCGTCGCGTACCAGCACGAATCGCTGGTGCTGTTCGCGCGCAATGCCGAGACGCTGCTCGAGCAGGCGCCGCTCAAGCGCCCGAAGCGCAACGCGCAGCGCATGCTCGACGCCGCGCATGACGCGGTGTACCGCAGCGGCAACCCGAAGGATGCGCAGAAGGCATACCGCGCGTGGATGAAGGCGCAGACCAACCTGTCCGGCGGCGAAGTGATGTACGACCGGCTGTCGGCCGATGGGCGCGTGTACCGCCTCGTGTCGATGGCATGGCCGAACAAGAAGAAGGCGCCGGAAGAGTATTTCACGCCGCTGATCCATCCGGTCACCGGCAAGCCGTGCGCGATGCCGGCGCGCGGCTGGCGCAACCCGCCCGCGACGATGCAGGCGCTGATCGAGCGCGGCCAGATCGAATTCGGCGCGGACGAAACCACGCAGCCGCAGCGGATCTACTACCTCGACGAGAACATGTACGAGAACGTGCCGTCGGTGCTGCCGTTCGCGGGCTCCGACGACGCGCTGCTGAAGACGCTCGGGATCCCGTTCGACCAGCCGAAGCCGGTCGATTTCGCGGCGGCCGTGATCGGCTGGTGCACGCGCGGCGACGACATCGTGCTCGACTGCTTCGCGGGCTCCGGCTCGACCGGCCACGCGGTAATGCAGGTGAACGCGACCGACGGCGGCGCGCGCCGCTACGTGATGGTGCAATTGCCCGAAGCGCTCGACCGCCGCGACAAGACGCAGCAGAGCGCGGCCGATTTCTGCACGAAGCTGAAGAAGCCCGCGACGCTCGCCGAAATCACCAAGGAGCGCCTGCGCCGCGCCGCGCAGCAGGTCGCGCGCGACTATCCGGAAAGCTATGGCGACCTCGGCTTCCGCGTGTACCGGCTCGACACGACCAACGTGATCGAATGGGACCCGCGCCGCGACGATTTCGACCATGCGCTGTTCGCGTCCGTCGAGCACGTGAAGACCGGCCGCACCGAGGACGACCTGCTCGCCGAGCTGACGCTGAAGCTCGGCCTCGACCTGTGCACGCCGGTCGAGCATCACCAGATCGCCGGCAAGGCCGTGCACCTGATCGGCCGCTCGATCGTCGCGTGCTTCGACGCACGCATCTCGCGCGACGACGCGGGCCCGCTCGCCGACGGCATCGTCGGGTTGCTTGACGCGAGCGGCGCGTCGCACGATGTGACGTGCCTGTTCCGCGACAGCGGCTTCGTCGACGACGTCGCGAAGCTCAATCTCGCCGCGCTGCTCGAACAGCACGGCGTGAAACGCGTGCGGAGCCTGTGATGCGGCTGCATTTCGAAGCGGATCTCGACTACCAGCGCGACGCGATCGACGCCGTCTGCGACCTGTTTCGCGGCCAGGAATCGTATCGCGGCGACTTCAGCGTGCTCGCGAACGCCGCGCCCGGCACTACGGCCGCAGCGCAAGGCTCGCTCGGCTTCGCGGTATCCGAACAGGGCGTCGGCAACCGGCTGTCGCTGACCGACGACGCGCTCGCGCGCAATCTCGCCGACGTGCAGTTGCGCGGCGGGCTGCCGCCGTCCGGTCTGCCCGGCTCGCGCGACTTCACCGTCGAGATGGAGACCGGTACCGGCAAGACCTACGTGTACCTGCGCACCATCTTCGAGCTGAACCGCCGCTACGGCTTCACGAAATTCGTGATCGTCGTGCCGTCGATCGCGATCAAGGAAGGCGTGCACAAGACGCTCTCGATCACCGAGGATCACTTCCGCGCGCTGTACGCGGGCGTGCCGTACGACTACTTCCTGTACGACTCCGCGAAGCTCGGCCAGGTGCGCCACTTCGCGGCGAGCGCGGCGATCCAGATCATGGTGATGACGGTTGCCGCGATCAACAAGAAGGAAATCAACAACCTCTACAAGGACAGCGAGAAGACCGGCGGCGAGAAGCCGATCGACCTGATCCGCGCGACGCGGCCGATCGTGATCGTCGACGAGCCGCAGAGCGTCGACGGCGGGCTCGAAGGGCGCGGCCGCGAAGCGCTCGCCGCGATGGCGCCGCTTTGCACGCTGCGCTATTCGGCGACGCACGTCGACCGTCACCACATGGTGTACCGGCTCGACGCGGTCGACGCGTACGAGCGAAAGCTCGTCAAGCAGATCGAGATCGCGTCGGCGATCGTCGAGGATGCACACAACAAGCCGTACCTGCGGCTCGTCGGCGTGTCGAACCGGCGCGGCGCGATCAGCGCGCGCGTCGAGCTCGACGTCGCGACGACGGGCGGCGTGAAGCGTCAGATCGTGTCGGTCACCGACGGCGACGATCTCGAACGCCTGACCAAGCGCGCGCTGTACGCGGGGCTGCGGATCGGCGAGGTGCATGCGCTGAAGGGCGCCGAATACGTCGAGCTGCGCCATCCGGAAGGCGAGGCGTTCCTGTCGCTCGGCGAGGCATTCGGTGACATCGACACGCTCGCCGTGCAGCGCGAGATGATCCGCCGCACGATCCGCGAGCATCTCGACAAGGAGCTGCGCCTCGCGGAGCGCGGCGTGAAGGTGCTGTCGCTGTTCTTCGTCGATTCGGTCGAGCGCTATCGCCGCTACGACGAGAACGGGATGCCCGTGAAGGGCGACTACGCGCTGATCTTCGAAGAGGAATATGCGCGCGCGGCACGCGTGCCGGCCTACCGTGCGCTGTTCGACGGCGTCGACGTCGCGCTCGAAGTCGGGCGCGCGCACAACGGCTACTTCTCGATCGACCGCAAGGGCGGCTGGACCGACACGAGCGAGAGCAGCGCCGCGGCCCGCGAGAATGCGGAACGCGCGTACGGCCTGATCATGCGCGAGAAGGAAGCGCTGCTGTCGTTCGACACGCCGCTGAAGTTCATCTTCTCGCACTCGGCGCTGAAGGAAGGCTGGGACAACCCGAACGTGTTCCAGATCTGCACGCTGCGCGACATCCAGACCGAACGCGAGCGCCGCCAGACGCTCGGCCGCGGGCTGCGCCTCGCCGTCGACCAGGACGGCGAACGCGTGCGCGACGCGGGCGTCAATACGCTCACCGTGATCGCGACCGAGCGGTACGAGTCGTTCGCGGAGAACCTGCAGAAGGAAATCGAGGCCGACACGGGCATTCGTTTCGGGATCGTCGAGGAGCATCAGTTCGCGGCGCTGCCCGTGCAGGAAGGCGACGGGCCCGCGCATGCGCTCGGCATCGAGCTGTCGCGCGTGCTGTGGACCCATCTGCACGAACAGGGCTACGTCGACGCGCAGGGCAAGGTGCTCGACCGGCTGAAGGATGCGCTGCGCCAGAGCGCGCTCGTGCTGCCCGACGCGTTCGAGACGCTGCGCGCGCCGATCGTCGCGACGCTGCGCAAGCTGTCGGGCCGCTTTGCGGTGCGCAACGCGGACGAGCGCCGCGCGATCGCGCTGCGGCGCGATGCGTCGGGCAAGGCCGTGGTGTTCGGCGAGGATTTCCGCGCGCTGTGGGATCGCATCCGCCATCGCACCGTGTACCGCGTCGAGTTCGACAACGCGAAGCTCGTGCGCGACTGCGCGGCCGCGTTGCACGACGCGCCGGACATCGCGCGTGCGCGGCTGCAATGGCGCAAGGCCGAGATCGATATCGGCAAGGCCGGCATCGAGGCGATCGAGGTGGCCGGCGCCGGCACGGTGCTGATCGACGAAGGCGAGTTGCCGCTGCCCGACCTGCTCACCGAACTGCAGGACCGCACGCAGCTCACGCGCCGTTCGCTCGCGACGATCCTGGCCGACAGCGGCCGGCTCGACGATTTCCGCGTGAATCCGCAGCAGTTCATCGCGGTCGCGGCCGAGGCGATCAACCGCTGCAAGCGGCTCGCGCTCGTCGCGGGCATCGCGTACCGCAAGCTCGGCGAGCGCCACGTGCATGCGCTCGAATCGTTCGAGAGCGAGGCGCTGACCGGCTATCTGCGCAACCTGCGGCCCGATGCGCGGAAGTCGATCCACGAAGCGGTCGTATGCGAGACGGACGCGGAGCGCGCGTTCGCCGATGCGCTCGAAGCGCACGACGGCGTGAAGCTGTACGCGAAGCTGCCCGCGTGGTTTCGCGTGCCGACGCCGCTCGGCAGCTATCACCCGGACTGGGCCGTGCTCGCGGAACAGGACGGCGGCGAGCGGCTGTACTTCGTCGTCGATACGCCGAATGCGGACGGCAACGTGCCGAGCGAGCACGAGCGCGCGAAGCTCGCGTGCGGCGAAGCGCATTTCCGTGCACTGGTGGACGGCGACGGCGCGGCGCGGTTCGTGCGCGTCAGGCAGGCGGACGCGTTGTTCGAACCCGCGGCGCCGCTGGCGGGCGCCGGGCGCTGAAACGAAGGGCGGCGACGAGCCGCCCAGGCTGCTGACGAACCCCACGTTTTTCGGAGCGTGGGGTTTTGTTTTTCCAGGAACGGGTCGGAGGGTCGCGCAGAGCGAGTAGATCGATCTGCCGCGCAAACGGCTCACGACGCGCAGTTTTTTCGTGGATCGGACCGTGCGCCGGCACCCGTGCGATGCCCGCTACCGGCGTCGATTTCCCGTTTGTTACCCGCGTGAAAGCGATTCGTATTCTCGCGCGTTTGCGGCGCGGTTACGGCTGGTTGCAAATCGGGGCGGCACGATGTTTTCGCGCGACAGCGGCATGGCGTTGCCGCAATGAAAAAGGGCGCCGAAGCGCCCTTCCATCACATTTGCGTGCCGTGCTTACAGCGTGCGGCCGAATGCGTTGCGATGCGAATGATGCGTGGACGTCGACGCATGCGCGGTATGGCCGTGCGTATGCCCGTGCGTGTGACCCTGGCCTGGCTGCACGCCGGCGCGATCGGCGATCGTATCGGAGCGGTCGGCCGCGCGCGCCAGGCCCTTGTCGCGGTCGCCCGCATGAATGCTGTTCGAGTTGCTGAGCGCCGAACTGCTCATATGGCCGCCGGACATGCCGCCAGCGTTACCGCCGGAGCCGCCTGCGCCATGACCGCCACCGTTGCCACCGCCATTGCCGCCGGCGGCCGCATACGCGGAAACCGTGCTGAGCGCGAGCAGCGCGGCCGTCAGTACGGACAGATATCGTTGAGTTTTCATCTTGTGCTCCCTGGAGCGCGTTTGTGTGATTGCATTCTAGGAACGCGCACGATTTGCGCCACACCACGTTGTAAATGATCGTAACGATGCGCGTGGCATGCATTCATCAGATCAATCCGGATGGCGCCGCCATCCTGTCATGCGTGAACGGGGAAACGAAGCAGGCCGGCGCGGCGCCGCAGCGCCGCTCCGGTGACGATTGTGCTTACTGCGCCGGCTGCATGCCCTGCACGGCGGCCTTGTGCTGCGCGGCCTGCTCTTGCGCGTGCTTCTTCGCCATGTGGTGGCCGACGATACAGCCGCCGACCGCACCGGCGACGGCGTGGTGCCCGGCGTAGTGGCCGGCAACACCGCCGACCACCGCGCCCTTCATGCAGCCCGCCGCGTGCGCGCTGCCGATCGTTGCGAGCGCAACGATGGCGGCGGTGGCGCACAGCCTGATGTGTCGAATGGGCATCATGCGTTCACACTCCTCTTGTATTGATTATTCGAACCGCTTAATCCCAGCGGCCGCCGCGCCAGCCGCCGCGATCGCGCCACTCGTGCTCGCGCCATTCACGGCGACGCCACTCGTGTTCGCGCCATTCGCGCTCACGCCAGCCATCGCCACGCCAACCATCGCGCCAACCGTCGCCACGATAGCCGACCGGCGCATACATGACCGGCGGAGGCGGAGCCACGTAGACGGGCGCCGGCGCCGCGTAGACGCCCGGCACGCCGATGCCGACCGACAGGTCGACGTGGGCCGATGCGACGCCCGAGGCTGCCAGCGTCGCTACACCGAGAACTGCACCGAGAATAAGTTTCTTGCTCATCTCGCGACTCCCTGCACGTGTCGTGCTTCATGTGAATACGGTTCGGAGTCTAGGCACGGGGCGCCGACACAGGTGAAACGGGTATGCGAGACCGGTAACGGGCGTTTACGGCGATCCTCGAAGCCTTGCAGGACAAGGGAGAGCGGGCATTCCAAGCACCGTTGCAACGGCGCATCGAGCCGGTAAAAAGGGGATTTTCGGCACGAAACCGGGCGATCGGAACGCGCCGGAGTGCGCGGGTGTGCGCGGGTGTGCGCGGGTGTGCGCGGGTGTGCCCGGCGTGCGAACCGCCCGCACCGTGCGCGAGCGGTTCGCCGGAGCGCGCGTTACGCGCGGATATCGTCGACGCTGCGCAGCCAGTGCACGCTGAACAGGTTGTCCGCGTCGGTCCACACGGTATCGGGCTCGAATCCTGCGCGGCGCGCGATCGCATGGAAGCCGTCGATCGTGAACTTGTGCGAGTTCTCCGTGTGGATGCGCTCGCCGGCTTCGAAGCGGAACGCATGGCCGCGCACGTGCACCGTCTGCGCGAGGTCGCTGACCAGATGCATTTCGATGCGCTGCCGCTCGCGGTCGTAGAACGCGCAATGCGAGAACGCGTCGAGATCGAAGTCCGCGCCGAGCTCTGCGTTCGCGCGCACGAGCAGGTTCAGGTTGAACTGCGCGGTCACGCCCTGCGCGTCGTTGTACGCGTGATGCAGCGTGCGCTCGTCCTTCACGAGATCGGTGCCGACCAGCAAGCCGCCGCCGCGCAGCAGCCGCGCGGCATCGCGCAGGAACGCGTCGGCCTCTTCCGGCGAGAAGTTGCCGATCGTCGAGCCGGGAAAGAAGCCGATGCGCCGCCGCGGCGTCGCGGTCAGCTCGGCGAGCTGCTCGGCCTTCGTGTAGTCGGCCGCGATCGGCGCGACGTCGAGCCACGGATAGGCCGAACGCAGCCGTGCAGCCGCGCCGTGCAGGTAGTCGGCCGAGATGTCGACCGGCACGTAGCGCGCCGGCGCATTCGCGTAGTTGCCCGCGAACGCGTCGAGCAGCACGCGGATCTTCTCGAGCGAGCCCGCGCCGAATTCGACGATGTCCGCATGCGGGCCGACGCGCCGCACGATCTCCGCCGCGCGATCGCGCAGGATGCCGAGCTCGGTGCGTGTCGGGTAGTACTCGGGCAGTTCGCAGATGCGGTCGAACAGCGCGGAGCCGGCCGCATCGTAGAAGTATTTCGGCGAAATGCTGCGCGGCGTGCGCGACAGTCCGTCGATCAGGTCGCGCTCGAACGCGCTCGGCCGCGAATCGCGGGCGGGTTGCTGGCCACCGCTCGTGGCCGTGAGGTCAGACGTCTCGCGCAAGTCGCACCCCCGTGAATTGCCAGCGCGCGGCCGGCGGAAAGAAATTGCGGTACGTCGGCCGTTCGTGCCCGGGCGGCGTCGCGATGCTGCTGCCGCGCAGGACCTGCTGGCCGACCATGAACTTGCCGTTGTATTCGGCCGCGACACCCGCGAGCGGCCGAAAGCCCGGATACGGCTCGTAGGACGAACGCGTCCATTGCCATACGTGCCCGAGCATTTGCCTGATGCCGTCCGCGGCGAACGCGGCTTCCCATTCGAACTCGGTCGGCAGCCGCGCGCCGGCCCATTCCGCATACGCGGCCGCTTCGTAGAAGCTCACGTGACACACCGGTGCATCGGGCGCGAGCGGTTCGACGCCGTGCAGGCCGAACGTGCGTCGTACGCGCGTGGCGGCCGCATCATCGTCGTCGGGCATCCAGTACGCGGGCCCTTGCCACCCTTCCCGCTGCACCGTGGCCCAGCCGTCGGACAGCCAGTATTCGGGGCGCGTATAGCCGCCGTCGGCGACGAACGCCGCGAATTCCGCATTCGTCACGAGCCGGTTCGCGATCTCGTACGGCCGTACGAGCGCCGTATGGCGCGGCCGTTCGTTGTCGAACGAGAACGCATCGCCGTCGTGGCCGATCTCGACGAGCCCGCCCGGCTGGTGCAGCCAGTGCAACGGGCCTGCGTCGCCCGCGGCCAGCGCGGCTTGCGCGTCGGCCCCGTTGCGCGGCCGGAACGCCGGCTTCAGCGGGTTGCACGAGAACGCATGCAGCATGTCCGTGACGATCAGCTCCTGGTGCTGCTGCTCGTGATGCAGGCCGAGCTCGATCTCGGGCGCGATTGCCTCGAGCAGCGCCGGATCGGCGCCGGCCAACGCGCGCAGCATCGCTTCGTCGACGTGCTGCCGGTACGCGTGCACCTCGTCGAGCGACGGCCGCGTGAGCAGCCCGCGCTGCGGCCGCGGATGGCGCGGGCCGAGCGCTTCGTAATAGGAATTGAAGAGGAACTGGAAGGCGTCGTCGAACGGCGCGTAGCCGGGCACGCGGCGCATCAGCACGACGGTTTCGAAGAACCAGGTCGTATGCGCGAGGTGCCATTTCGTCGGGCTCGCGTCGGGCATCGACTGCACGGCCTGGTCTTCGGCGGACAGCGTCGCGGTCAACGCGACGCTATGGGCGCGCACGTCCTGGAAACGGCGCTGAAGCTGTGATGCAAGGAGGCTCATCGGTTTACCGTTCACGTCGCAATTCGCTGCGTTGCGTTGCCGGAAAAGGGAAAGCCTAGCGCGTGATGCGCGCGGCTGACGTGCGACCTGCTGCTGCGTCGTCGGGCAGCCGGCGCGCGCGCCGGGCCGCTGATGCGGCTTCACTTCATCTGCCCGTGCAGAACAGTATGGTCCAGAAATGTGAATGCTGCGAATCGGGATGCGGATGAAACGCGATCGAAAGAAAAATGAAAGTATTGGCCGTGCGCGTGTCGCATGCGTGACTGACCGTCGATGCGTGCCCGAGTGCGGCGTTGCGGGGTGTGCAACGCACATGCCGGCTGTTGCGACTACTGACGGCCCATGACATCCGCGCGGCGATCGTGATGGCCCGGCGACGCGTGGGGTTCTCGTCTGACAAGCGCTGTCACGTCGTTCGGTCGTTCGTGGTCATCGGCACCCTGCTGACCCGCGTTCCCGCGCCCTTCCAACATTTTTTTGCGTCGATGTCACATGCGCGGGGGGCTCGCTCGTCATATCACCGGAACCCACACGAAAGGAGAAGGAACCATGACTGCGAAACTCAATCCGTTTGCCGCCGCGCCCGCGCTGATGAAGAACTGGATGACCGTGTCGGTCGCCGCCGCCGGGAGCCTCGAGCCGACGCTGATCGAGCTGGTCAAGATCCGCGCATCGCAGATCAACGCGTGCGCGAACTGCATTAACATGCACACCGTCGAAGCGCGCGAGCAAGGCGAGACCGAGCAGCGCATCTACCTGCTGTCCGCTTGGCGCGAAGCACCCTGCTACACCGACCGCGAACGCGCGGCGCTCGGCTGGACCGAAGCGCTCACGCGGCTGTCCGAGGGCCACGCCGCGCACGAAGCGGCCTATGCGGCGCTGAACGACCACTTCAGCCAGGAGGAACAGGTGAAACTCACGCTGATGATCAACGTGATCAACGGCTGGAACCGGCTCGCTGTCGGCTTCGGGCTGTGGGTCGAGCCGGCTGAAGCGAAGGCCGCTGCCGCGAAGATGGTGGCCTGATGACGAACCTCGATCCGGCCGCGGGCAGCGCCGAAGAACCGGCCGACGCGGCCGCGAGCTTCGACCCGCTGCGCCGCACGCTGATCCGCGTCGCGTACCGGATGCTCGGTTCCGTCGCGGATGCCGAGGACGTGGTGCAGGAGGCGTTCATCCGCTGGATGGACGTCGACCGCACCGAAGTGCGCGTGCCCGAGGCGTTCCTGCGCCGCATGGTGATGCGCATGTGCCTCGACCAGTTGAAGTCTGCGCGGCACCAGCGCGAGACCTATATCGGCCCCTGGCTGCCCGAGCCGGTCGTCGAGGAAGACGAACAGGAAGACGTCACGCTGCCGCTGATGCTTGCGCTTGAACGGCTCTCGCCGCTCGAACGCGCGGCGTTCCTGCTGCACGACGTGTTCGGCCTCGAGTTCGACGAAATCGCCACGACGATCCAGCGCGACCCGGCCGCATGCCGGCAGCTCGCCGCGCGGGCCCGCACGCACGTGCGCGAGGCGCGGCCGCGGTTTCATGTCGAGAAGCAGCGCGGAATCGAATTGGCCGAGGCGTTCTTCGCGGCATCCCGCAGCGGCGATATGCGCGCGCTCGGCGCGATGCTCGCCGAGGACGTGAGCCTGCATTCGGACGGCGGCGGCAAGCGCGCGGCCGCAGGCAAGCCGGTGTTCGGCTTCGAGCGCGTGATGAAGGTGCACGAATACCTGGCCGAGCTGTTCGCCACGCATGCGTCGAAGCTCGTGCGGGCCGGGTTCATCAACGGGCTGCCGGGTTTCGTTACGCTGGAGTCGGATGGTGAGCTGCAGACGACGGCGCTCGAGATCGAGGACGGGAAGATCGTCGCGATCTATGTCGTGCGGAATCCTGACAAGTTGAAGCATTTGCATTGAGTGTGGCGCGGGAGCGCATCGCGTGTCGTATGCGATGGCGCTCCGCCCGCTTCTCGCTCGCCTCTTCCTGCGTCTCCCGCCCTGCTTTGCCGATCGTTGGCTGTCGCGGTTACTGCGTCGCGACCACGACGTTGCGAATCATGATCATCAGGAAACCGAGCAGCGGCGTCGCGATGGCGAACCCGGTCGCCGCAAGCCAGTTCGTGCCGCCTTGCGCCTCCAGCAGCGCGAGAAACGATTGGTTCGACGTCGCGTTCGGGCGCAGTTTTTCGATCTTGCGTTCGACGTGCGTCTTGTAGATGCCGTTCCCGCACCAGCCGAGCGCGACTGCGATCCCGATGGTGATCGGGTCGAGCGTGCTCGATTCGAAGTATTTCGGGAAGTACAGCAGCTCGACCAGCGTGATGCCGAGTGTGACGCCCAGCACGGCGGCCGCCTGCCAGTACATGCATCGATACGCCATCCAGACCGGACCCAGGAAGCACGCTGCCCAATTCCAGGACTGCCGGTTCTTGCGCGATGCTGCGATCTCCCACTTTCGTTCGAACCAGGCGGCTTTCTTGCCGACGTAAGCGGCGATTTCGTCGTTGCTCGCGGATGATGCGGTGGTCGTGACCTCGGACATGGTCGTTTGCTCTCAGTCGCGCGAATCGCGCGTTGTTGTTTTGATGCGGTTTGGGTGCGCTGGAAATCGAGCGGCATGCGGAGCACGCGCTTCGATGCGCACACGATTCTACTCGGTGCGTATTGCTGGTCGGCAGATCTGGATGTCGATGAGGACGCGATGCCGTGGATCGCGTGCAACGCATCGGGGCAACATGCGTTGTTTCGGCCGGAAAAAGAAAAACGCCACGCGAGGTTGCCGCGTGGCGTTTGTATGTTTGGCGAGCCGGATTGCCTGTAGGCAATTCGCGCTGCCGACCCCTTCATTTTGTTCGTTGGTAGGCTCGATTGGATTCGAACCAACGACCCCCACCATGTCAAGGTGGTGCTCTAACCAACTGAGCTACGAGCCTAAGAAGCCGCGAATTATAGAGAGGGTTTTTGAGGAGCACAAGCCCCTTCGTGAAGATTTTTTCAATCGAGAGGCGTGTGGTCTTGCTGGTTGCTGCGCGTGCCTGATGCCTGGTGTCACAGCGAAACGCGTCGGCACCGCGAGGTTATCCACACGCCCCTCTGGATAACCGTCCTGCAAGCCTCTGGATTCACAGTGGAGCGATTGAGGATATGTCGTCGAAGCTGTGAATCGACGAAAAGTTGTTCTGTGCTCCGCGGAGCTGTTCACGTGACGCACCCATGGTTATGCATCCTGCTTCGTGTTGATAATTCAGTGCGTTACGTAGGTTATCCACTGTGAGGCACAGGGCTTGTTAACGTATCACTACGTATGTATACGAACCCTGTTAACACCTTTGGATAAGCACAGTCCGGCGACTGTGCTTCGCGCGGGATATGCACTGCGTGCGGTGAACGGATAGACGATGCGGCAAGCTGTGATGTGTGTCGGATGATGTACGGTTACAGCAAGTACGAGGACGACATCCACTACTCGACGAAGACACGCCGGCTGGTAGGTGATGAAATCCAGACCAGGGCGACCAACAGCAAAGTGACCGCAGCGACTCGATCGGCAGCGAACAACGAAGGTCAGAGATGACGGATACGATCAAGCAGTACGACATGGCGGATGACGCGACGCGGCGCAGAATTTTCTGGCTGCTTCAACGCTCGAGCAGCCTGTCGCTCTGGACGCGCAAGCGCGACGCATTTGCGCGATTCGCGAACGCGTACGAGCATGCAGTGAACACGTGGCCCGACGACGATCCGGAGCCAATTCATGACAAGCACTTTCCGCTCATCGCCGAGATTCTCGCTGCCTACGATCGAGGGCTGACCGAGTTGGCCCGAGGGAACCGGCACGTCTGGCTGCGCGGTGGGCCGCTGGAATACGCAGTCGACCGGTATAACTATTTGAACGCGTATTTCTTCCCTCATCCCGACTACTGGGACCGCGGTGCGCAGGCTGCCCCGTACCCGCCGAAGATCGACGCGCTAGCCCAACTGCTGCAAGCATCGGAATACCAGGTAGAGCATGCGCCGTTCGAGCCGGGATATGACGACCTCGCACATCTGCGTTGGGCAGAGCTGTTGCTGTCCGCGAGTGCATATAAGCACAACTTCTATACGCTTCAGTATCCGGTGTTTCCGGAGGGCTTGCCGGAGGTTCCGCAGGCTGCAGGCCCGGTGATCAAGACCGGCCAGAAAGTGCCTTGCGACGGCATCTGGGAACCGGTTGCCGTCGAGCAATCGAAGTGGCTGGGCATCGTGCCGATCGGCAAGCGCAGTTTTCGCAACGACGGTTGCTTCAATTATTTCATTCGAGGCATTCGTGCGCCGAACCTGAGGGATGATGTCACCGGATTGTTCATCCGGACGCGCTGGCGATTGTTATGGGAAGACCGGCGATACACGGACGGCGTCATCCCCGACGAATCGCAGTATTTCCTTGAGTCACTGCAGGTGCCGCAGACGAGCTCGAACCCGTGATATCCGGACGGCAGCCTGCTCTACGACGTGGGCGTTTGCGGAATGCGCATCGCGTTTCGTGCAATTGCCGGCGGGCCACGTGTGGACAACTCACACACCCAACCAGTCGAATTGCTGTGCATCGAACAGGTGAGCGCCTTGCATTCGACCACACGAATCAGCCCGAATGTCTTGTATGGTAGGGATTTGCCGGAATAGAGCAGATGATGCGGATAATTTTCGCGCGA
This sequence comes from Burkholderia sp. MS455, assembly GCF_016899445.1. Lineage (NCBI taxonomy): Bacteria > Pseudomonadati > Pseudomonadota > Betaproteobacteria > Burkholderiales > Burkholderiaceae > Burkholderia > Burkholderia sp. MS455. The sequence goes on along the minus strand of NZ_CP041779.1, from coordinate 32,869 downwards.
TCCGTCGTGATTGAATGCCTTGTGGATATCGAGAAGTCAAAGCACTCGAAGACCTGTGCATTCAATCGGTGAGGGTAATCGAATTCGGTGCAGGTGTTCGCGTTATCTCACAGGTTGTGGATATCACACGCAAAAACAACCCGAAACACTGTGCCAACCAAAGGTGGGCGAGCCTACCGATAGCCGCATGTGGCATGACCCTGATCGATGTGGATATCCCGTTCCGCGCCGACTCAAAACCCTGTGATTTCAAAGGTGAGGGCACCGAACGTCGTTTCGATGTGGACAACCGCCCAGCAAAGTCACTCGAAACACTGTGCATTCGAGTGGTGAGCGTGAGCACATTCAAGCCGGCTAAGCCCCGTGATTAGAGGCCCTGGCGGCAACCAACGCCCCCCACCGCGGCGCGCATTGTACCGTTCAAGTCTGCTGATCGAGCGCCTGCGCAACCGCCTTCTCCCCAAGGCTCCCGGCCGGCCCGACCACCGCATAGTTGAGCCCGTTCACCGACCCATATCGTGCCAGCAGCGCGCCATCCACGCGTTGCCCGGCCGGCAGCAGCCGATGTTTCGATTCCGCCGGCCGGAGATAGAAGCTCAGCGTTCGCCCCGCACCGTCCTCATAGAGCACCATCGCAGCCGTGGCTCCGCTGTCCGTCGTGAACAACCGTCCGCCGACGGGCCTGAACCCAGCCGCGCTCAAATCCGGCAGCTTCGCCGACGCGCCCACGCGCTGGGTGAGCCACCCCTGCAAATCTCCCGCACCCGTCGGCCGGTAATCCACCTTTGCCGTCTGATCGACCACCATCATCCGGTAAGCCTCGACCGCATCGCTCATCGGCGCGACAGCCGGCGCCGCGTTCCACCCGCGCGCCTGCCACCCGCCGAACGTCCCGAGCCCGACGCAGAACACGAACGAAGCCGCCATCGCGAACCGCATCCGCGTGCGCTCCGCGCGCCGCGCCCGAATCGCCGCCGGATCGAGCGCCGGGTTGTCCGCCGGCATCCGCACGCTCTCCAGCGCCGCCCTCAACCGCTGCGCATCCTGCTGCCATTGCTTCACCTGTTCCGCGCGCTCCGGATGCAGCGCGAGATAGCGCTCGACCGCGGCGCGCGCATCGTCGTCGAGCTGGCCGTCGACATAGGCCTGAAGGTCGTGTTCGTTCGGAGGGGTGTTCATTTCTTCATCAAGCGCAAAGAAGGAGCGGGAAGCTCGCCGTCGCTGAGCTGGCGCAGCGCCTGGCGCGCGCGGGAGAGCCGCGACATCACGGTGCCGATCGGCACGTCGAGCAGGTCGGCGACTTCCTGATAGGTGAAGCCCTCGACCGCGACGAGCAGCAGCAGGCTGCGCTGCTCGTCGGAGAGCCGGCCGAACGCTTCGAGCGTCGCGCGCGCCGCGAATTCGCGTTCGGCGGACGGCCAGTGCGCTTCGTCATCGTCCCGGATGCGGCCGAGCAGCCACGCGTAGCGCTTCGCGCTGCGTTTGCCGTCGAGAAACTGCCGGTAAAGGATCGTGAAGAGCCAGCTGCGCAGCGACGCGTCGTCGCGGCGGCTCGTCCAGCGCGACAGCGCGCGCTCGAGCGTCGACTGGACGAGATCGTCGGCCGCGTGGACGTCGCGCGCCAGCCAGAGCGCGAAGCGCCGCAGCCTGGGGAGGAGTTCGCGCAACGCTTCGTCGTCGAGGGCGGTGGAGGGCATGGCCGGGCCGGTTGCCGAAAGGGTCGAGATGTCGCGTAGGACGCCGGTCGGCGCCGATTATTCCATCAAGCATAGGAAAAAAATTTTCGTGGAATAAAGTGGCGCGGGTGGCGTCCTACGCGGGTTCGACAATGATCTGACGATCGGGAGTGCATCCATGAAGCAATCTTCCTCTTCTTCGCCGCAGCGCGAGCCCGGGCGCGGGTGGTGGCGCTGGGCCGTGATCGGCGGCGCGGTGGCCGGCGTGGCCGTCGCGTTCGGGTATGCCGGCGGGTGGCTCGCGCCGGCGCGACTGACCCCGCAGCGGCTCGTCGACGCGCTGCAGACCAACAGCGGCATCCATCCGGGCTACCGGCGCAATCACGCGAAGGGCGTGTGCGTGACCGGTTACTTCGAAGGCAACGGGGCCGCGAGCGCGTATTCGGTCGCGCCGTTCTTCAAGGCGGTGCGCACGCCAGTGGTCGGGCGGTTCGCGCTGCCGGGCGGGAATCCGTATGCGCCGGACAGCAGCGTGCCGATCCGCAGCCTCGCGCTGAAGCTGACCGCGCCCGACGGCGAGCAATGGCGGACCGGGATGAACGCGATGCCCGTGTTTCCGGTGGCGACGCCGCAGGTGTTTTATCAGCTGACGGTGGCGACCCGGCCCGATCCGAAGACGGGCAAGCCTGATCAGGCGAAGGCGAAGGCGTTTTTCGGCGCACATCCGGAGACGGCCGCGTTCCTGCAGTGGGTGAAGGGTGCGAAACCGAGCGCGAGTTACGTCACCGAGAGCTATTACGGGTTGAACGCGTTCTACTTCGTCGATGCGGCGGGCAAGCGCCAGGCGGTGAGGTGGCGCGTCGTGCCGGAGCAGACGGCCGGCGCCGGGGACGTCGCGACGGCCGCGGATCCGAACGTGTTGCAGCAGGACGTGACGCAGCGCATCGCGGCCGGTGCGCAGAAGTGGAAGCTGCTGGTCACCTTGGCGGAGCCTGGCGATCCGGTGGACGACGCGACGAAGGTCTGGCCCGCGCAGCGAACGACGATCGATGCGGGGACGCTGGTGCTCGATCGCGTGGAGGCGCAGGACAGCGGGCCGTGCCGCGACGTGAATTACGACCCGACGGTGCTGCCGCAGGGGATTCAGGTGTCGGGGGATCCGTTGCTGGCGGCGCGGTCGGCGGCTTATGCGGATTCGTATCTGCGGCGGACCAGTGAAGAGGCTGGGGTGGCTGGCGTGGCCAAGTTGAGTTCGGAGGGGCGGTGATGAAGACTTCTACGACGTTTAGTCTGCCGGCGAGGGTGCTGCATTGGGTGATGGCCGCGATGATCGTCGCGATGCTGTTTATCGGGGTGGGGATGGTTTCGTCCGTCTCCGAGCGGCATGCGGTGTTGGTGGCTTTGCACAAGCCGCTGGGTATCGCCGTGCTGGTGCTGGTTTGCGTGCGGATCGTGGTGCGGTTTTTATCGAAGCCGCCGGCGTTGCCTGAAGACCTGCCGTGGTGGCAGAAGGTTGCCGCGCATGGGTCGCATCTCGTGCTGTATGCGCTGATGGTCGCGATGCCGCTGATCGGGTGGGCGATGCTTTCGGCCGGCGGGTATCCGGTGACGCTGGGCGATGGCGTGCAGTTGCCGGCGATTGTTTCGGCCGACCCGGCGACGTTCGCGTGGCTCAGGGTTGCGCACCGGGTGCTGGCTTACCTGTTCTTCGCGACGTTCCTCGCGCACTTTGCGGCGGCGCTGTATCACGGGTTGATTCGGCGGGACGGCGTGGTGAGGGCGATGGTGGGACGGTGAGCGACGGACGGTTGCGTTCGCTGCGGCGGGGCGGTTCGTGGGCTACCGGCGTACCCGCGTTGCCGCCTCTATGCCACCGGCTGCAACCCCGTTGATCCCCGGCTCCACCTCCTGCCAAAAAAATGTTTCAAGAATTTTTCAAAAAGTACTTGACGGCGAAGTCGGGGAAAACCATAATTCGGCCTCTCTTGATTGAGACGCGAAACAAACGAGACGTTTGAAACGCGACGTTCTTTAAAAATTAACAGCCGATAAGTGTGGGCGCTTGATGGAAGCGAGCTGATCCTCGGATCAGATAGCGAAAGTATCAAGAGTCTCACACTAAAGTAAGTCAGGTTTATGAAGTGATTCATATTCCTGTCAGCTTTGAGTGAGCGACCGGTTCTTAACTGAACCGAAAACAGTAACAGGTTTAAACTGAAGAGTTTGATCCTGGCTCAGATTGAACGCTGGCGGCATGCCTTACACATGCAAGTCGAACGGCAGCACGGGTGCTTGCACCTGGTGGCGAGTGGCGAACGGGTGAGTAATACATCGGAACATGTCCTGTAGTGGGGGATAGCCCGGCGAAAGCCGGATTAATACCGCATACGATCTACGGATGAAAGCGGGGGACCTTCGGGCCTCGCGCTATAGGGTTGGCCGATGGCTGATTAGCTAGTTGGTGGGGTAAAGGCCTACCAAGGCGACGATCAGTAGCTGGTCTGAGAGGACGACCAGCCACACTGGGACTGAGACACGGCCCAGACTCCTACGGGAGGCAGCAGTGGGGAATTTTGGACAATGGGCGAAAGCCTGATCCAGCAATGCCGCGTGTGTGAAGAAGGCCTTCGGGTTGTAAAGCACTTTTGTCCGGAAAGAAATCCTTGGTTCTAATATAGCCGGGGGATGACGGTACCGGAAGAATAAGCACCGGCTAACTACGTGCCAGCAGCCGCGGTAATACGTAGGGTGCGAGCGTTAATCGGAATTACTGGGCGTAAAGCGTGCGCAGGCGGTTTGCTAAGACCGATGTGAAATCCCCGGGCTCAACCTGGGAACTGCATTGGTGACTGGCAGGCTAGAGTATGGCAGAGGGGGGTAGAATTCCACGTGTAGCAGTGAAATGCGTAGAGATGTGGAGGAATACCGATGGCGAAGGCAGCCCCCTGGGCCAATACTGACGCTCATGCACGAAAGCGTGGGGAGCAAACAGGATTAGATACCCTGGTAGTCCACGCCCTAAACGATGTCAACTAGTTGTTGGGGATTCATTTCCTTAGTAACGTAGCTAACGCGTGAAGTTGACCGCCTGGGGAGTACGGTCGCAAGATTAAAACTCAAAGGAATTGACGGGGACCCGCACAAGCGGTGGATGATGTGGATTAATTCGATGCAACGCGAAAAACCTTACCTACCCTTGACATGGTCGGAATCCTGCTGAGAGGTGGGAGTGCTCGAAAGAGAACCGGCGCACAGGTGCTGCATGGCTGTCGTCAGCTCGTGTCGTGAGATGTTGGGTTAAGTCCCGCAACGAGCGCAACCCTTGTCCTTAGTTGCTACGCAAGAGCACTCTAGGGAGACTGCCGGTGACAAACCGGAGGAAGGTGGGGATGACGTCAAGTCCTCATGGCCCTTATGGGTAGGGCTTCACACGTCATACAATGGTCGGAACAGAGGGTTGCCAACCCGCGAGGGGGAGCTAATCCCAGAAAACCGATCGTAGTCCGGATTGCACTCTGCAACTCGAGTGCATGAAGCTGGAATCGCTAGTAATCGCGGATCAGCATGCCGCGGTGAATACGTTCCCGGGTCTTGTACACACCGCCCGTCACACCATGGGAGTGGGTTTTACCAGAAGTGGCTAGTCTAACCGCAAGGAGGACGGTCACCACGGTAGGATTCATGACTGGGGTGAAGTCGTAACAAGGTAGCCGTATCGGAAGGTGCGGCTGGATCACCTCCTTTCCAGAGCTTCTCGCAAAGTTGAGCGCTCACGCTTATCGGCTGTTGGTCAAGACAGAAACTCTATCTGTCTGCGGTCGAATCGGTTATAATACCGGCCGCATTTTCCAATCTTCAATGATAAATATTCGAATGAAGTTTGTTCGAGTCTTTTTCATTGGCGATTGAGCCAGTCAGAGTGATACGTAGTAAGTATCGGCTGTCGTTCTTTAACAATCTGGAAGAAGCAAGTAATTTGGATAGCGGAAGCGTCTTGAGATGGACGTGAAAACTATCCGGGTTGTGATTGTATCGATGTATCTCAAGATGATTCGAACTCTATGTTCGACTCAATTGGAATACGGCACAACGCGAGAACTCAACCTGTAACGACTGTCGAAGAGACAGACTCGTTATAGGGTCAAGCGAACAAGTGCATGTGGTGGATGCCTTGGCGATCACAGGCGATGAAGGACGCGGTAGCCTGCGAAAAGCTACGGGGAGCTGGCAAACGAGCTTTGATCCGTAGATGTCCGAATGGGGAAACCCGGCCCTTTTGGGTCATCCTGGACTGAATACATAGGTCCAGAGAAGCGAACGCGGTGAACTGAAACATCTAAGTAACCGCAGGAAAAGAAATCAACCGAGATTCCCAAAGTAGTGGCGAGCGAAATGGGATGAGCCTTGCACTCTTTATTTGTATTGTTAGCCGAACGCTCTGGAAAGTGCGGCCATAGCAGGTGATAGCCCTGTAGGCGAAAACAGTATGAAAGAACTAGGTGTGCGACAAGTAGGGCGGGACACGTGAAATCCTGTCTGAAGATGGGGGGACCATCCTCCAAGGCTAAATACTCGTGATCGACCGATAGTGAACCAGTACCGTGAGGGAAAGGCGAAAAGAACCCCGGGAGGGGAGTGAAATAGATCCTGAAACCGCATGCATACAAACAGTCGGAGCCTCGCAAGGGGTGACGGCGTACCTTTTGTATAATGGGTCAGCGACTTACGTTCAGTAGCAAGCTTAACCGTATAGGGCAGGCGTAGCGAAAGCGAGTCCGAATAGGGCGTTCAGTTGCTGGGCGTAGACCCGAAACCAAGTGATCTATCCATGGCCAGGATGAAGGTGCGGTAACACGTACTGGAGGTCCGAACCCACTAACGTTGAAAAGTTAGGGGATGAGCTGTGGATAGGGGTGAAAGGCTAAACAAACTTGGAAATAGCTGGTTCTCTCCGAAAACTATTTAGGTAGTGCCTCGTGTCTCACCTTCGGGGGTAGAGCACTGTCATGGTTGGGGGGTCTATTGCAGATTACCCCGCCATAGCAAACTCCGAATACCGAAGAGTGCAATCACGGGAGACAGACATCGGGTGCTAACGTCCGGTGTCAAGAGGGAAACAACCCAGACCGCCAGCTAAGGTCCCCAAATATAGCTAAGTGGGAAACGAAGTGGGAAGGCTAAAACAGTCAGGAGGTTGGCTTAGAAGCAGCCACCCTTTAAAGAAAGCGTAATAGCTCACTGATCGAGTCGTCCTGCGCGGAAGATGTAACGGGGCTAAGCTATATACCGAAGCTGCGGATGCGAGCTTTGCTCGCATGGTAGGAGAGCGTTCCGTAAGCCTGCGAAGGTGCGTTGAAAAGCGTGCTGGAGGTATCGGAAGTGCGAATGCTGACATGAGTAGCGATAAAGGGGGTGAAAGGCCCCCTCGCCGTAAGCCCAAGGTTTCCTACGCAACGTTCATCGGCGTAGGGTGAGTCGGCCCCTAAGGCGAGGCAGAAATGCGTAGCTGATGGGAAGCAGGTCAATATTCCTGCACCATTGTTAGATGCGATGGGGGGACGGATCGCGGAAGGTTGTCCGGGTGTTGGAAGTCCCGGTCGCTGCATTGGAGAAGGCGCTTAGGCAAATCCGGGCGCAGGATTCAAGGGTGTGGCGCGAGCTCCTTAGGGAGCGAAGCAATTGGAAGTGGTTCCAAGAAAAGCCTCTAAGCTTCAGTCTAACGATGACCGTACCGCAAACCGACACAGGTGGGCGAGATGAGTATTCTAAGGCGCTTGAGAGAACTCGGGAGAAGGAACTCGGCAAATTGGTACCGTAACTTCGGGATAAGGTACGCCCTTGTAGCTTGATGCGCCTGCGCGCAGAGGGTGAAGGGGTTGCAATAAACTGGTGGCTGCGACTGTTTAATAAAAACACAGCACTCTGCAAACACGAAAGTGGACGTATAGGGTGTGACGCCTGCCCGGTGCCGGAAGATTAAATGATGGGGTGCAAGCTCTTGATTGAAGTCCCGGTAAACGGCGGCCGTAACTATAACGGTCCTAAGGTAGCGAAATTCCTTGTCGGGTAAGTTCCGACCTGCACGAATGGCGTAACGATGGCCACACTGTCTCCTCCCGAGACTCAGCGAAGTTGAAGTGTTTGTGATGATGCAATCTACCCGCGGCTAGACGGAAAGACCCCATGAACCTTTACTGTAGCTTTGCATTGGACTTTGAACCGATCTGTGTAGGATAGGTGGGAGGCTATGAAACCGGAACGCTAGTTTCGGTGGAGCCGTCCTTGAAATACCACCCTGGTTTGTTTGAGGTTCTAACCTTGGCCCGTGATCCGGGTCGGGGACAGTGCATGGTAGGCAGTTTGACTGGGGCGGTCTCCTCCCAAAGCGTAACGGAGGAGTACGAAGGTACGCTAGGTACGGTCGGAAATCGTGCTGATAGTGCAATGGCATAAGCGTGCTTAACTGCGAGACCGACAAGTCGAGCAGGTGCGAAAGCAGGTCATAGTGATCCGGTGGTTCTGTATGGAAGGGCCATCGCTCAACGGATAAAAGGTACTCTGGGGATAACAGGCTGATACCGCCCAAGAGTTCATATCGACGGCGGTGTTTGGCACCTCGATGTCGGCTCATCTCATCCTGGGGCTGTAGCCGGTCCCAAGGGTATGGCTGTTCGCCATTTAAAGAGGTACGTGAGCTGGGTTTAAAACGTCGTGAGACAGTTTGGTCCCTATCTGCCGTGGGCGTTGGATATTTGAAGGGGGCTGCTCCTAGTACGAGAGGACCGGAGTGGACGAACCTCTGGTGTACCGGTTGTCACGCCAGTGGCATCGCCGGGTAGCTATGTTCGGAAGAGATAACCGCTGAAAGCATCTAAGCGGGAAACTCGCCTTAAGATGAGATATCCCTGGGGACTAGATCCCCTTGAAGGGTCGTTCGAGACCAGGACGTTGATAGGTCAGGTGTGTAAGCGCAGTAATGCGTTCAGCTAACTGATACTAATTGCCCGTAAGGCTTGATCCTATAACAAGTCTGTTTCGACAGTCGTTAGCGCTTCAGCGCTTACGAATGTCGAACGTCGAGTGCGAGGCACTCGACGTACTGCGGTTGAAGTACCGCGTACGTGTGAGATACAGCTCACAACTCAAGATTACTGCTTCTTCCCAGATTGGTTCTGTTGGCCACGCCAGCAGAACAACCCCCTTTGCCTGATGACCATAGCGAGTCGGTCCCACCCCTTCCCATCCCGAACAGGACCGTGAAACGACTCTACGCCGATGATAGTGCGGATTCCCGTGTGAAAGTAGGTAATCGTCAGGCTCCCTAAGCCAGAAACCCCCGCCCGAACAGGCGGGGGTTTTTGCATTGGCACGGCAGATTTTCAACGCAGGAAATCTACTACGCAGGTCTAGATTTCGATGGATGACGATACCTGGAAGAACCAGACGCGGCGACGGTGAACACTCCCAGGCAAACACGTCGTCATTGAGTGATGCCTGCTCTCCCTCTGGGTCAATCGTGGTGATGCGCGGCCCGTCCCGCAGAATCTTCCCGACCGTCTTGCATACGGGGCACCAGAAGACTGGATTGCCTGCGTAAGCCTGTTCGCCGGTACCAATCCGATCGTTGCCCTCACCATCCTGCGCCGCCCACCGTCGTGGTATCACCTTTCACGACGTCATAGCGCTTCACCTGGATACTTCGTATTCCTCTCGGCGCAAGGTTATCGACGTTTGGCTTTGAGATTTCTGAAGGTGGTGCGAAATTGAGCGACGACTTGATCTTCCGTGTCTTTGGTTAGAGGAGTAAGTCCAAAAAAACGTTGACGCTTGTGGTGCGCTAAAACCCGATCAACTGATCGGCCGTCACTATTGCTTAGAAAAAATCGTCCTTCGCTGCCTAAGTCAGCGGTCACGCCTAAAAATTGACGACCGAGATCTATCCCCAGTTTTCCAGTATAGAATTTGCATTCGGCAGTTAATACAACGTTCATTTTTTTGGGGTGAACATGGTTCATGCGGCAGAACTCTCCCTCGGATGCTTCTACTACCATGACGTCGCATTCATGAAGCACCCCCGCCAATCCTTCAACATATACTCCAATATGAGCTTCGAACGTTAATCCGTTTGAAAATCTGATGTATGCGTGACTATAATCATTTGTTGTGGAAAAAATTCGACCGGGCGCCGTGCGAAAGCGAAGTGGAGATGGATTGGTAATACCCATCGAGGAGCGGAAACTAATCATCGCGCCTTCCTCTTCAGCTGCACGTAGTACAAGTGTCAGAACATAGATTTCAAATGCATCGTTTGCTTGTCCTGCAGATATAACGGGAGGGTGAGCAGCTAACAATCGATTGTAGGCGGTCACAAGGTCTGCAAATGAAGTCATGAGTCGAATTCCTTATCGAATTCCGTAAAAATATTGCGTGAATATTCGCGATTTTTTTCGATAATTCCAAATTCGAGTGAGTAGTTAAATTGACCTTGCTCTGGTTCATCCGGTGGAATAAACTCAATGCGATCTGCCTGTGCACCAAAACTACGAAGTAATTCGATTCCAGTAGCTTGAATCTCGGGAAGCTCTATGAATAGAGTTCGTAGCGCTGATCTCAAAAGTTCGATTTTCTCAACGTCGGAATATGGCCGGGTTGTTTCGTATTTTTCTCTCTTTTGTCTTTCTCTGCTGCTCAAGCCGAGTGGTTCCATTCCAGAAAATTGCGCGTCTGAAGATGCCTCTTTGACGCTCATCGATATTCCTTGTGAAAATGTCTGAGTTAGCTGGTCTGCCACCCACGCTGTTGAACTATCCTGTCGAAGCAACGACAGAAATGAGTTAATTTCTTCATCCATGACGACTCCAAGTTTTTCAATTTTGTTGGGTCGGGTAATTTTTCAAAAAGCTTTAGGGAGGCTTCGAAAGAATTCACCTGCCAATATCAACGGTCGATATTCCGAAAACTTTAGCTGATTTCCGTGATTTTGGGTGAGCCGTCGTGATAGTTTTGTGACCTGCTACCGGTGCTTTTCGGGGTGGGCTCGCTTAAACATACGTTAGCACGCTGGCAAATTGCCGGGCATCGGTCACCGTTGCGGAGTTTGACTGCCAGTGCTGTTTGAAATTCCACTCGATCGGATAGGCGGTGCTTTCGGCGAGAGAGTAAGCGGAGCCGTGAGGGCTGCCGATGCGGAGGTGATGACGGAAGGTTGCGTTCCGCTGTTGTGACGGTTGTTGACGGTGGCCGTAGAAGAGCCGCGGTGCTAGCTGAGCCAAGGAATGGTGCGCAGAGATCCGCTGAACGCCGAGTCAACCACCGAGGCAACAAGGGCCGCATAAAGCGGCCCTTGCTGGTTATGCCGGCGAGTCTTCCGGTTCAGGATCGTGGTAAGGCTGCTCTCGCAGCGCTAGCTGGCTGTAGTCCGGCGAGATCGTGATTTTCCGGGTGACGTAGTTGACGTCGAGGTAGACGCGATCGCCCGGTTTGAATCCAAAGATCTTGAAATCCAGATCGATTGCCTTCATCCACGGCAGGTAAGGCCAGCCGCGCTTGGGAAGGTCCGGGTAGTTGCGGAGGACCAGTTCAAACGTTTTTTGCATGTTGACCGGTTTGTTCTTCTTGCGACGTGTCTTACTATTGGCGTCAGCCATTTCCGACTCCTTGTGCGAGTTGGTGGTGGTCAGCGGGTCGTATGGGTGGCAGCCCATGCGGCCCGCGCTTCTACTGCTTTGCTCTCTTCAGTCTTTCATTGGATTCGCGTTTCAGAGAGAAACGATCTTCCCCACCGCTGGTGCGACGGGACCGCCGACAGACATTCGATGCTTGAGAAGCAGCGCCTCAAGTACCGATTTGGCAACGAGCTTGTCGTCGGGGCCGAGTGCCCGCAAGCCTTCAAAAATCGGGCGAAAGTCCTCGTCCAGTCGAAGTTCGCTCGAATCAAACAGCAACGAATCGGTGCTTACACACAGAGCAATTGCGAGGCGTTTCATCACATCGAGATTCGGACGCGTCAGCCCGGCTTCATATCGATTGATCTGCACCGTGTGCACCTTTGCGCGATCGGCCAGTTGCTGTTGGGTGAACCCTCTCTGCTTGCGGAAGGTTGCGAGTCGATTCGAAAAAGCCATAGGTGTAATGCAACAGTCGAAGAGGTGCGAGGTGGATACGTCAGTCAGTGTGTATGGACAGTGTAGTGTTTGTCGCATCTCATAAATCATCGTGATGTGCGGATTGGCCGATTGGTAGATGTGGCGAGTTGATCTGCGCCGGCCATAGATAGGGTTTCGTACCTGTCCAATAGTTTTGTGATGATCTGCATGATATGACTTCGTATACCTAATAAAATAAGGCGAAGAAGAATGAAACGGTTCTATCTCAAGAAAGGAGACCGTTCGTCTAACGGCGGAGTCGTCCTGGAGGGCATGGACTTCTTCATACATCACGGTACGCCGGTGACGTTTCTGGGGGCAGAAGTTTACTGCTCGGCGTGCGACTCGATTGGTGTCATCGTTGGTCACGGGCCACGACGGCCAGACTCAATCATGGGCAAGCACGCTGCGCTAGATGGTGATCTGTGTGCTTGCCGCTGCCATCCCCGCCCAGTGATGCGGGCATCTCAAGATACCGCTTCTCTGGACTTCACATCAGGCGAACTCGTCGAGATGGGCTTCGGCCCTGCAGGAAATCCGCTCCCGAAGAGTCGTCGCGAATCGTACGACGAGCAGGTGCGAGTTGTGGATCGTGCTGGAAATCCAATATCCGGCGTGCCGTATCACATTCGTTCCGCAACCGGTGCCACGTACAAAGGGCTGACCGATGAGCTATCGTTGAAAGTGGTGTATGCGGCGTAGGGTTGAGGCAGGAGAAGGCGGTGGCGATTGAAGGAGAATGTTGCTTCTCACGGTAACACTTCCTCAATCGAACTCCACCACCATGGCGAAACTTACGCAGGATACGAGCGGCAGTCAAACAACAGAAGCAGACATCAAGGGTACGCCCGGCCTGGACGATCTGATCCAGCAAGGGGCGCGGCGGATCATCCAGCAGGCAATCGAGGCGGAACTGGCGGCAATGCTCGAACAGTATTCGAATGTGAAGACGATCGATGGCCGGCGCGCTGTCGTGCGCAACGGGTACCTGCCAGAGCGCGAGATCGTCACGGCAGTCGGTCCGGTGCCCGTTCAGGTGCCGAAGGTCCGCGATCGTTCGGGCTCCGGCATCAAGTTCAATTCGACGATCGTGCCGCCCTATGTGCGCAAGTCGCCGCGCGTGTCATCGTCGCTGCCGTGGCTGTACCTGCGAGGAGTCTCAACCGGCGACATGGGCGACGCACTGTCCGAGCTGCTCGGCGAACAGGCTAAAGGGCTGTCAGCGAGCGTCGTGAGCCGCCTGAAGGCCGCCTGGTCAGAAGAGTACGAGAAGTGGAACAAGCGCGACCTGTCCACCTCGCGCTGGGTCTACTGGTGGGCCGACGGCATCCATACGCAAGCCCGCGCAGAGGATTCGGACGGGCAGTGCCTGCTGGTGATCATCGGCGTGAAACCGGACGGCAGCAAGGAGCGCGTGGCGCTCAACGACGGCTATCGCGAATCGAAGGAATCCTGGAAAGAGCTGCTGCTCGATCTGAAGAAACGAGGTCTGCAGGCGCCGCCGCTGCTTGCCGTCGGCGATGGCGCGATGGGGCTGTGGGCGGCGCTTGAAGAGGTGTTCCCGCAGACACGGCACCAGCGCTGCTGGTTTCACAAGATCGGCAACATACTCAACGTCATGCCCAAATCGCAGCACGGCAAGGCCAAGGTTGCGCTCGCCGAGATCTGGAATGCCGCGACAAGAGCCGACGCAATCGCCGCGTTCAACCAGTTCGTCGACACGTACGCGGCCAAGTACCCAAAGGCCGTCGAGAAGCTCACGAAAGACCGCGACGCACTGCTCGCGTTCTACGACTTCCCGGCCGAACACTGGCAGCACGTGCGGACCACGAATCCGATTGAATCGACGTTCGCGACGGTGCGCCACCGCACGAGCCGCACGCGCAACTGTCTGTCGCGCTCGACCTTCGAGCTAATGTCAAATGTGGTGTACGACAGTCGAGCAGCATGATCAAGCGGCAAGCGGTTGAGCAGGAGCCGGTGTGCTCTCGGTCACCGGTGTTCCGTCCTTGAAGGGCACGCCGTTCAAGATCTGTTCGATTTTGTCGACACCGCGAATGCGGCGCCATGATTCCTCTGCTGCTTCGATGAGCTTGAAGGCCATGCCGAGGAAGGTCGCGCGCGACAGACAGTTTCGCGTGCGGGTCGTGCGGTGGCGGACCGTCGCGAAGGTCGACTCGATCGGATTCGTCGTGCGCACATGCTGCCAGTGCTCGGCCGGGAAGTCGTAAAACGCGAGCAGCTCGTCGCGATCCTTCGTGACCTTCTCGACAGCTTTCGGATATTTGGCCGTATAGGTCGCGACGAACTGATCGTAGGCGACGATCGCATCGGCGCGCGTCGCGGCGTTCCAGATCTCCGCGAGCGCGGCCTTGGCCTTGCCCTGCTGCGACTTCGGCAACGCGTTGAGCACGTTGCCGATCTTGTGAAACCAGCAGCGCTGGTGCCGCGTCTGCGGGAACACTTCCTCGAGTGCCGCCCACAAGCCCATCGCGCCGTCGCCGACGGCTAGCAGTGGGCCGGCTTGTAGACCGCGAGCCTTCAGATCGAGCAGTAGCTCGACCCACGAATCCTTCGACTCGCGGTAGCCGTCGGCGAGCGCGACGCGTTCCTTGCTGCCGTCTGGCTTCACGCCGATGATCACCAGCAGACATTGCCCGTCGGAATCCTCGCTGCGCGCCCCAGTATGAATGCCGTCGGCCCACCAGTAGACCCAGCGGGCCGCCGACAAGTCCCGATTGTTCCATTGCGCGAATTCGTCCGCCCAGATCGCTTTGAGACGAATGACGGTATTTGCCGACAGGCCTTTCGCCTGGTCGCCGAGCAATACGCTGAGCGCTTCGCTCATGTCGCCGGTCGAGACGCCGCGCAGATACAGCCACGGCAGCGCCGACGACACACGCGGCGACTTGCGCACGTAGGGCGGCACGATCTCCGAGTTGAACTTTACCCCCGAGCCCGAGCGATCGCGGACCTTCGGCACCTGGACCGTTACCGGTCCGATTGCCGTGACAACGTCTCGCTCAGGCAGATAGCCGTTGCGCACGATCGCCCGCCGGCCGTCCAGCGTCTTCACGTTCGAATATTGCTCGAGCAATGCCTTCAATTCCGCCTCGATCGCTTGCTGGATAATCTGCCGCGCGCCTTGCTGGATCAACTCGTCCAGGCCGACGGGCCCCTTGAATTCTGTTTCCGTTGCTTGACTGTCGTTCGCTTCCCGATTACGTTTCGCCATGGTGGTGGATTGGTTGCTGGGTTCGTTACCTTGGAAAGCAACATTCTCCTGCAATCGCCACCGCCTCCCGCCGATTCCGCTCCACACCGCCGTACACCACTTCCGACATTAGCTCTCGACCTTCCTCGCGATGGCGTTCAAGCTGATCGAAGCGGCCGAGCAGACCTGGAGGAAGATCCGCGGCGTCGACAGGATCGAACCGCTTCTGAAGGGCATTCCCTTCAAGGACGGCACCCCGGTGATGGAAAGCACACCGGCTCCTCAAGCGCTAGCCGCCTGATCATGCCGCCCGACCCGCGTACACCAGTCTTGACGATTGCTCCCGATAGCCAGGGGTACTGTCCTCGCGTCTATACAGACAACCCTCAACAGCTCGACATTGCGGTAGGCGTTCAAGCTCTGGAAAGGTGGGAGCGATGAGCGATTACATTTATCGAGCGCCGACAAACGATCGATCGGGATCGCAATACGACGTCCTCGGGCATTTGATGCCCGCGCGCGTGTTCGTGCTTGTGGTGGTAGACGAGCCGGGCAAAGACGGGTTTCTCGTTCGGCGTTGCTACACGACTATTCACGATCCGTACTTGCAGGCACTTCGCCTGGGGCCGCTCGAGGCGATGCGGGAAGTGCACCCGGAAAAATACGGGTTGTGGCCCAGGGGGCCGGGTTCGAGCGCGAGTATCGCCGAGCACGTGATGGGCTACGACAAGCTGACGAGCTACATTTCCACTAGCAGTGACTTTCCGGGTGGAGCCGATCGATTCAAGGGCAAGGTGCTTTATGTCGACATCGCGCGAGCCAAGCGTGCAGGCGTCAAGCTTGTAACGACGCAGGAGATCAGACTTGCGTTGGATAGATACGCGGAGGAGTACCCTCACCTGAAAAACAGGATTGCCCGTATCAAGAGTTACGCGGAAGGGCTCGACAAGGAGGTGCTCGTCAAGCCGAATCCGATGGTTCCGCCGTCCGGGATTTACACCACGCGCGGGCTGGCTGTCACACTCGGTCTGGTCAAGTTCGCGCGCGTGGTTCAAGTCATCGGAATCGGATTCACCGCGTACGATCTTTCCGTTGCTACAAACGAGTCGTTCAAGGCGAAGTCCGTGAAGCCAATTGAGAAAGAGGTGATTCGTCAGATGGGCGGTTGGGGCGGTGCTATTGCTGGCTGGAAGATGGGCGCAGCTGCCGGAGCGCTGGTCGGCATTGAGACTGGACCGGGTGCAGTGATCACGGGACTTGTCGGTGGCCTGGTTTTCGGGTCCATCGGATATTTCGGAGGCGGGCTTGCTGCTGACGAGATCGTCGGCAAATGACGGGAGTTGATGTGTCGAGCTTGAAGAGAATGTTTGCCGACTTCATGGATGGGCGCCATAGCAGGCGTGCGTCGCGAGAGCTGTTCGAGCAGCAACAGATGGCAATTGAGGAGCTTTTCGAGGCGGATCTGACGTACTTGCGCGAGACGTTTGCAGGGACGCCGGAGACATTTCAATCGGAGTCGTTTCCGGACTATCCCGGGGCGGTATGGATGGGGGGCCTTGGCGTCAAAGCGTTCTACGTGACGCAGGATGTCGAAGTCGAGCAGTTCCCGGTCTACGTCAATCTTGTGGCCGCTGGCATGGTGCGAGTGGGGCCGCGCCAGTTCGCCCGAGACGGGTCGATTCATGCGTTCTTTTCCGGTGTCGATCACTATTCTGGGAAGCAGGTCAGTTTGCTGACGAACGATGTCGAGCTTGTCCGCTTAGTTTCGGCAGCCGGATTCAATCCGCCTCCGCCGTGGCTTGCGTGGTACGAACTCGGGTCGTTGATATACAACCTGCAGAGCGATGCGCAGTATTGGTATGAGGATGTGTGGGATCGGTATTGGGAGAGTCTGAGTCTGGCTGACCAGGATGCTTTTATCGATGGACGGCGATCGTCAGCCCACGCCTATCTGGGCAAGGAGGAGTGGGCGGAATGGATCGATGCGATTCGAACTAGGGACGCTCGTTATCGACAGAAGTTGAAGGATGAGTACCTGCAGGCGGGCGGTGATGAGGTTGGTAGCTAGTACTAGCTACCAACGCCGATTGAAATATGCCCAGTGAGTTTCTTCGCTGGTATTTTCCGGCAAGAAGCTTTCGTCTACTAGGTTGACCCACTTATCCAAGTGATCTAGGAAGGGGCCGCCACACTAATGTGTAATAGGTTTCATTAGCTGTGAGATTCGCAGACATCGTTTCACTTTCTTGAAGGCCGTTTCTTTGGCGCGTCGGAACCGGTGGTACCGATAGGAGACACGGGTTCCGACGCGCACCGATGATGTTCGCCGAGGATCATGTCGACCCGCCATTCGCGGTGCCGAATTCGCTCTTTCCGCTCGTCGTACGCACTTACCACCTCGTCCGCGAGAGGTGTGATTTCACCCAGCTCCGCAATGCGATCAACAGGAGTCTTCCCACCGTGTGAGCCGTGTGGCCGACGCCAGTTGTAGTCGAACTGCCACTCTTCGATTCGCAAGTCGATTGCCTGCTCTGTCGGGGCATGGTGGAACCAGAACTCGTTCAAGTCAGTAAGCTGCGAGCGTTCAACCTTGCCATTGAGGTGCGGCGAGCGTGGTGGAATTGGCCGGAACTTGATGTACTCGCTCATCAGGCGCCGCTGTACAGATTCAGCGAAGAACTCGCCGCCGCGGTCGGTCTGGATACGTTGAATCGGAAACGGCATCTCCTCGATGACACGATCAAGGAAAAGCAGCGTATTTCGGGCATTTCTTCGGGAGTAGACGGCCAGTACACGAAACCGGAGCAATCGTCAAGACTGGTGTACGCGGGTCGGGCGGCATGATCAGGCGGCTAGCGCTTGAGGAGCCGGTGTGCTTTCCATCACCGGGGTGCCGTCCTTGAAGGGAATGCCCTTCAGAAGCGGTTCGATCCTGTCGACGCCGCGGATCTTCCTCCAGGTCTGCTCGGCCGCTTCGATCAGCTTGAACGCCATCGCGAGGAAGGTCGAGCGCGACAGACAGTTGCGCGTGCGGCTCGTGCGGTGGCGCACCGTCGCGAACGTCGATTCAATCGGATTCGTGGTCCGCACGTGCTGCCAGTGTTCGGCCGGGAAGTCGTAGAACGCGAGCAGTGCGTCGCGGTCTTTCGTGAGCTTCTCGACGGCCTTTGGGTACTTGGCCGCGTACGTGTCGACGAACTGGTTGAACGCGGCGATTGCGTCGGCTCTTGTCGCGGCATTCCAGATCTCGGCGAGCGCAACCTTGGCCTTGCCGTGCTGCGATTTGGGCATGACGTTGAGTATGTTGCCGATCTTGTGAAACCAGCAGCGCTGGTGCCGTGTCTGCGGGAACACCTCTTCAAGCGCCGCCCACAGCCCCATCGCGCCATCGCCGACGGCAAGCAGCGGCGGCGCCTGCAGACCTCGTTTCTTCAGATCGAGCAGCAGCTCTTTCCAGGATTCCTTCGATTCGCGATAGCCGTCGTTGAGCGCCACGCGCTCCTTGCTGCCGTCCGGTTTCACGCCGATGATCACCAGCAGGCACTGCCCGTCCGAATCCTCTGCGCGGGCTTGCGTATGGATGCCGTCGGCCCACCAGTAGACCCAGCGCGAGGTGGACAGGTCGCGCTTGTTCCACTTCTCGTACTCTTCTGACCAGGCGGCCTTCAGGCGGCTCACGACGCTCGCTGACAGCCCTTTAGCCTGTTCGCCGAGCAGCTCGGACAGTGCGTCGCCCATGTCGCCGGTTGAGACTCCTCGCAGGTACAGCCACGGCAGCGACGATGACACGCGCGGCGACTTGCGCACATAGGGCGGCACGATCGTCGAATTGAACTTGATGCCGGAGCCCGAACGATCGCGGACCTTCGGCACCTGAACGGGCACCGGACCGACTGCCGTGACGATCTCGCGCTCTGGCAGGTACCCGTTGCGCACGACAGCGCGCCGGCCATCGATCGTCTTCACATTCGAATACTGTTCGAGCATTGCCGCCAGTTCCGCCTCGATTGCCTGCTGGATGATCCGCCGCGCCCCTTGCTGGATCAGATCGTCCAGGCCGGGCGTACCCTTGATGTCTGCTTCTGTTGTTTGACTGCCGCTCGTATCCTGCGTAAGTTTCGCCATGGTGGTGGAGTTCGATTGAGGAAGTGTTACCGTGAGAAGCAACATTCTCCTTCAATCGCCACCGCCTTCTCCTGCCTCAACCCTACGCCGCATACACCACTTTCAACGATAGCTCACGAAACCGTGAACAGTCGTCGATGGCCGTGTACTGGTAGACGCCGCGCGCAATCTTCATCGTGTCCATCTGGATGCGGTCTCCAGGAACCGGACGACTGTAGCGCCTCGGTTGTACCGGCCTCCTGGGGCGAACCAACGGCTTCACGGACGCTTCGCACAGAACTTTATGAATGGTCGCGAGGGATAGTTCTCTTTGCTCGTGCAGACGCAATTCGTTCTGAATCCGCCGTGCCCCCTTGCGCTCAGCCCGCAGGCGAAGAATCGTTGCCCTATCTGCGTCAGAGACCTTTCGATTCGGGCTGGTCAGAGGGCGACGGCTTTGAGAGCGAAGACCGTCATCTCCCGCTTCCTGATAGCGGCGCAGCCACTTGCGAAGCGTGGGCCTAGAGATGCCACAACGCGTGCACACGAGACCGGCGTTGCCGGTCTCGTGATACATGTGCACCCAACGTAATCGCATCGAGATTTCGCGCTCCATCGTCCCATATTAGTTGAAACGATGTCCATGAATCACACACATTCGCCTGTTCTGAGGAGGTGAATTATCTCGGTATTTCCGTTAAGCTCTGCGACTTCGAGCGATATCTGTCCAAATTCATTCTTCAGATGCTTCTCGGCGCAACACTTCAAGAGAAATTTGACCGCATCAAATTAATCCATCATGGCGGCCTGGTGCAGCGGAGTATTGCCCAGGTCGCCTGCGATGCTCACGTCGGCGCCAGCATCGATTAGGACCTTCATGTCTTCAATCGCACCTGTTCGAGAGGCGACGTGTAGAACGGTGTCATCTATCGCACCGCGCTGATCGGGATCGATCAGCTCCTGCCCCAAGAATTCGGGGTGAGTTGAGTATTTCTCGAACACTGCCTTTAGAAGCTTCTCGGATGTCGCCGCCGGCTTCTTGTCACTTTGGCTCGGGAAAGAACCCATGGTACGCTTCACAAAGATGAAGATGGGTTCCCTGATCGATTGGGTGAAGATCGAAAAGCGCTAATCAAAAAATTTCACGCAGTAGACGTGCAGCATCTGCTGCGAGGTCAGGATTCTGATGTCGCCACTCGATTCGACTCATCTCATCGAGAAAATCAACGATACTGTCTCGTTGATCCTTTGAATATGTCTTCAATATTTCGCTAAGCCAGTCTTTCGCTCCACTGGTTGTCATCCGGTGCGGCTTATATACGAGAGAGTCGGGGATATTGTCTGCCTCATCGTAGTCGCGGGTCGCTATCTTCATGAATAATGGAAGAAAGAACGCAAACGCCTCCGGTTCCATAAATGTGAGGCATGCTGACTCATCGTATTCGTAGCCTTTCCTCAATTCCTTGAGGGTGATGTCGAAGCGCTTCTTTCCTCGGAAGAAATCATCGACGGCGCACGACTCGATTCCCGATCTGTCGGTGATCGATTTACCCTTTGGGAAGGGCGCGTTCGGAAACAGTGAAGAATAAAAACTCATTTCAATAATCCTTCGCACTTTGCAACATTCGCCCACGCTTCAAGTGCTTCATTACGATGGTTTGCATACCCACTAGAAAAGCACTTTTTGTTGATCAGATACTTGCCATCGCATTCACAGTTGTTTTCGCGCATCTGCAGGACTGTTGGCTGGTCCATGTTGGCCTTGGACGCTCGAGGCCGTTTGCATGCGCGGTTCACCTCGTCCTGGAACAGATGCCACCCAAACAGTTCGCTCGTATGTCAGTCGATCACCAGCGCCAGCGTTGCCCAACCGTCACGGCTCGCCCAGACACGGCACATATTGGTCGACCGCCGTTCGTTCGGCGCTGCGGTTACTGACGACATGGCTTGGATTCGTGGCCGCAAGCCAATCGGCCGTTTGCGAACCTTCCAGCCCTTCAGTTGGGATATCCGCTGCATGATGTTCTTGTTCAACCCAAGCAGATGCGCCACTGTCCGATAGCCGAACGACGGCGACTCCTCGATCAGTGCTTTGATCGGCTCCGCAAACCGGGCTTGCACCTTCCGCTCAGACTTGACCGGGCGGTAATACACCGTGCGGCGTGGCACTTCGAACCAACGGTACAGCTTTGAGATCGAAACGGTTACGCTTAAGTCCTTGGCGGATCGTCTCAATTACTTGTCGTCCTTGCTCAGCAGGGACTGCTATTTTTTCGTGCACGCAGTTCCAGTATCGCTTCGCCGTACGCTTCTGCAGGTCCTTGATCTGACGCTCGTACTGCTCTTTCATGTCCTGCGGATTGGAGCGAATGCTCGTGCTGTTATAAGCTGTCGGAAGTTTCCGAAGCGAAATGCGTCAACAAGGTGGCCGGATATGCGAATAGGTCTTCGAATGCCGAAAATGGGACTTCACATTCCGTCCAGCGTCCGAGCGTTCTATCGTTGGGCACGTGCGCAGCGATATCGGCTCGCGGCACAATTGCAAGTCTCGGTCGAATCTCGTCGTGCAAGTCCCAGAAATGCAGGGTATGGTGGGACATTAGCTCGGTCTGGTCCCACTCGTTGCGAGTGAGATGGGCCATGCCTCGAATACCGCTAGTTGAGGTTTTAACCTCGATCTGCATACGGACTTGATTCGATGCCGATACAATAGATAATACGTCATAGCCATCGGAGTTACTCTCGATGGATCGCCACACAGGCTCTCGGCTTGTGCGCTGTTTCTCAAAATCTAGACTGAGCCGCTCACCACGCCGGCCGATGGTATTCAGTGCAGCGCTACGCTGGCCTCGTGCGATGGCGGCAAGCAGATCCCAGAATGCGATTACGTCTGAATCGTAGCCTTCGGCAAGGTATGCTTCCGAGATAGTCTGGATGATGCCGGTAGGGCCGAACTTCATACAACGCGATCTGCCGTCAAGCGAGAGTTGCAGCCAATCGGGACGTTCGACTTGCACGTAATGAATCACGGCTTGGCGTAACCTCTGTCGTTCTGAGCTCAGCGTAAGGATATACTCGCCCGATGACGTGAGCACTGCTTCTCCCGCATCGCCCGCACGAATCCAGTTCAGGCATTGGCAGGCGTCTAGTAAGTCTTCGGTACGCAGCGTTTCGAAACGGGGCACTTCAGAGGGCAAGCGGGCCAACGGCATACGATGCTCGGCCACGATCCTGAGCAGGTTGAAACAACCATAGGCAACGCCAGGCGACAGTGGGATCACGTTAGAATCGCTCCAAGTCGCCGAGCAGTGCTTCGATGTCACCCTCCCCTAGGCCTACAGAATAATAATCGTAGTCCTCAATGTCAGTTGGATCGATTGCGATAGGGTCGATCATCAGTGATGAATCTTCCAGTGCCTTCGCCATGCGTTCGATCTTGACGTTCAAGCGGCTCTGTACAGTCTCGTCGACGGTGTCTTCGCACTGGACGATCTCGACGAAGGTGTTCTCATCTGGCTCAAGGCCGAGTCGGTGGATGCGGTCCTCTGATTGCAAGTAATGGGCTGCGTTGAATGTCCGATCTAGGTAGATCGCATGGTGACAAACCTTGTGTAGGCTCACTCCCTCGCTAGCGGCTGCGGGGTTGGCGATCATGACTTGGGTATTCGAGTCGAGGTGGAACAGCTTGATTTTGCCTTCGCGGGTCTCATCATCGTCGTCCTCGCCGGCGTCGACCTTGCCATGGATGTAGACCGCACCCAAGTCAATAAGCTTCTCGGCAAGATACTCGACGTTGCGCACAAACGAAGACCAAATTAGTACTTTATGACCTTCCGCGGTCAGTTCTCTCGTTCGTTTGATCACGTAGCGTAGCTTGGGGCCGTCCCCTTCGGCAAGGACCGCTTGATACAACTCGGGCTTAACGAAAGAGAGGTCGGCGGCGAGCAGTGAGGGATTGGAGACGAATTGCAATAGGCGCGAGACAGAGCGTCCTAGTGCTCGAAGTGCTTGCTTGTTGCGGATGGTTAGCGCTGATCGTGCCTCGCGTGCGACTTCGGATCTCATCAATTTGTAAAGCTCGCGTTGTAATGGTGCCATCTGTAGCACGATGGCGCGACGCGTTACATCCGGTAACCCTAGCTCTTTTTTGTTTGTGCGTACGTAGACAGGCTTGATTTTGTCGATGACGTTGACGGGCGTGACCTCAATCTCAGGATAGAGGAAAGCAAACTGTGGTACCAAGTCGTCGAAGGCCTGGGGCATTGGGGTGCCTGACATGATCAGCTTTCCCGCCGGCAAATGGGACAGGCCCAGTACGGCCCGAGCCGTTTGCTTGGTTGTACCGCTTTTGATCCGATGGCTCTCGTCGAGATAAACGAACGTTTTGTGCCGCGCAATGTGCGCGGCGATGAGGTCTGGGACGCGCGCAAGTTGCTGGTAGCTGAGCAGCATAAGCTTCGGGTCCGCCGACAGCAACTTCTCGATCTTGTCGCGCCCTCCACGGAGGCGCACGAACGGATCGCTGCCGAATTGAGGAAGGCACTTTTGAATTTGCTCATCCCACGCGGCAAACGCGTTCTTCGGGCCCAGTACTAGAAGGCGTTCGCTCTCGCGTGCCTTATACGCGAAGAACGCTAGCGCCTCGGTGGTCTTTCCCGCACCAGGAACCGAAAACGTAGCAGCCGCAGACAGCGCGACGAGCTTGCCGACGTTGCGAGCTTGGTTTTCGGTGAGGTTACGCGCAAACCCGACCTTGGCCAGTCGTGCCTCGAGTTGCTCGCGAGAGACTGATTCAGCTGCACTCGCAGTTGCGTAGGAATCCAGCGAACGCTTGGATTGTCGTAGCAGCGCTTGAGCCGAGCTTCCAATCTCCAGGCCATCGCCTGGTCGTAGGCCATAGGCCTGGAAGATCGCTCCCAATTCGATGCGCAGGGCGGCAAAGTTCCACCACGGCACGGAAAAGGACCTAGCGTCCTCCTGGCGGGAGTTTGGCGTATGGTCGGCCGCAATACGACGAATCATAGCCGGCCAGGGCTGCATGTCGTCGTCGGGACCCCACGACACGACCGCGGACAGATCACTCTCTCGATAAATGATGCGCAGCATGCCGTTTCTCGTCTATTTTTTGCCTCTGATTAAGTGTGCCCGAATTTTCGAGATTGACTGCTCGATTTGATCTAGCTGCTTTTCAACGCCGATGATCTTCGCCTCAGGCGTCAGCGACATACATGCTTCTTGCAACATACTGTTGGCCTTCGTGCAGCAGTCAAAGAGCTTATTGGCGCTCTTCGTCTCCCTCTTTTTCTGGCGCTCGCTCTCGATATGATCAACGATGATTTCTCGGGCCTTCGCCGAGTTGGTTTCCTTAGATATTTCCAGTGCGATTGCCAAATCTAGCGACTCAGATATCCCATGTCGGCCGCCGCCAAAGAGCTCCTCCACTGCGTCGTCACTAGGTGGTGGTTTTACGTCGAATGCGTTTTGCAGTTTGCCTACGATGGGTTCAAGGTAGTTGGCCAGATTGTTGATGGCGTCGTGCAAACTATCACCCGCGCTCTTCGGATCGTCAATCAAGACGAAGGCCGCCTTCTTGAACAGGTCTTGCCTGCCAGCATTTCCAACTTTGGGGCGCGTGCTCACGATGCGTCGGAATGCAAGCTCGGAGCCCGATACTTCTGACCACATGTTCTCTTTGGCGCGCGATTTGAGCCACTCGTCTGCGTATTCGCGCATGTCGAGCAGTTCTTCGACGTAGCCATCCTTTTTACCGTAGAGTTCCGCGAGTTCTTTGGTCGTGTACTTCTCGCGCACCTGTTTGGCGCGCATCATGTTTGCCTCAGCATCCCACGTATAGTCCGCCTTGATGTCGGGCTCGATCTGCAGCTCCGCTTCGAGCCGGTTGATCGCCCTGTCGTCGACTTGCGGAAGAATAACTACCTCGATGTATTCGAAATGGCTATATTTGACGGGGTCCTCGTGATGTAATTCGCGCCAGGTGGCTAGACGCCGGTTTCCATTGACGACGAAGCCGTTATGGTCAAGCAAGATCACCTTTTCCTGCTTGTTCTTCGGATCTTCGAAGAATTTACGCAGATCCTCCTTGTCGGCGAGCTTCACGAGCAACTTATGCTGTGCCTCCTGTGCATCTAGCAATTCCGTATCCCCGGTGAAGAGGTCCGACCTAACATCTTTATTCTTTGCTAAGTATTCAACTTGCGCCGAAGCGGTCCGCCCGTTCTCCAGGCGGTATTTGGGCACGTTGACTGGCACCGTGACGATTGGGAGCGTCCTTATTTGGCCTTGCAGCTTTACACGCTCAGTTGCGTCCGACTTGCCATTGGTGGCGTTCTTGAATGCCTCGAGCCGCTCGACTCGCGGATACCCGAAACGGGATTTCTTCGGATTCGTGGGGATATCGGCACTCGACATTTCAGGATTCCAGTGAAAACACGACGGTGGGAACGTTGTAGGCCTTCTTGAAGATCGTCATCTCGCGCTCAAGCCGCGAAGCGTCTACTAGGCCCTTGCCTAGCTTTTTTGCTGCGTCGCGGGAGGGTACGATCATGGCGGCGGCCTTTATGTGGCCATCGTAGTAAAGTGCTTGTAGCTTCAGGAGGTCATAGGGCGCGCGGGCCATGTTGCCTGTCTGCAAGCAGAGACCGATATGGTCTCGAATCGAGGTAATCGTCATTTCCGAATCGGGAGCAACCCGCACCTCGACCGACCAACCCTCAGCCGTCAGCTTGTTCATGATTTCGTCCCGGATCTTGGCGCTCGCGCCCTGAGCGAGCTTCGTCTTGACCGCGGCGATCGCGTCGGCGACTGACTTCTGCAACGGTTTAGGTACTGCTTTATCACCGTCGCAATGACTAAAGTACAGGTACTTCACTTCACCCCCTCTTCGGCTGCTGGCTCTTTGCTCACATGGCGTGAGTGTTCTGCTCCTTCCGGTAGCTTTGATAGAGAGCTTTTCGTATGGTCGTAGACTGGTTTGTCATGTGGGCGGTAGACGGCGTTCCCGTCGAGTGCGTCCTGCATGCGGCGCACTCCCGTCTTGGCATATTTTGCCTTCAGTTCGCAGCCCAAAAAGCGTCGCCCATGTATGGTCGCCGCGACTCCGGCGGAGGCGACGCCGGCGAAGGGGTCGAATATCAAGTCACCCTCATTGGTGAGGGCGAGAATCAAGCGTTCCGCAAGCCCCACCGGGAACTGGCAGGGATGCTCGGTTTTCTCGATGTGATTGTTTTTCACATTCGGGATGTTATCCCAAACGTCCTCTGGATTTTTCCCCAGTGGATGTCCAGACAGCTTGCCGGTATTGGGCCCCTTCGAGTGGCGTTTGCCAGGGTATTTCGCAGGCACTCGTACCGCGTCTAGGTTGAACGTGTACGGGTCGTCTCGTCTCGGTGTGTTTGTGAACCACAGGATCGTTTCGTGCCGACCAGAGAACCGTTTCTGGTTGTGCAAGCCGTGGCCAAAAGTCCAAACGATTCGATTGCGCATCCTCAGCCCGTGCTTTCGAAAGAGAGGTGCGAACTCGATGTCCAGAGGGAACACCTCGTTGTGTTCAAGGAAAGTTCCTACTTGCCAGCAAACACTGCCGCCGGGTTTAAGTCGCGGGATAATCTGGTCGATGATCGCTTCTTGTTCGCGCAGATAGGCATCAAGCTTCTTGCGGACCTCGTAGGACTTGCCGATGTTATAGGGAGGGGACGTGACCACTAAGTCGAAGATCGGCTCTACCGGTAACCGGGAGAGAAACTTCAGAGTGTCGCCCTGCCAAATAGCCTGAGTCTCGGTGAGCATCATCGCTGGGTCGACCTTGGGTCCACCTTTAATTAGGACCGCCCGTGCTGGTTCGGCCTTGTTGCAATCGCCCAATGCCACGGATATTTCCCGTTCCTTCGCGGCCTCCGCCGTCCTGTCGTTAAGCATCGCTTTTCCTTTTCTGTTCCTTACCTGTGTCGCCCCGTTTGGAAATTTCTGTAAGCGGAGTCGATTTGGTGTTCGTGACGAGCGCCTCACAGCCCTGAGGCGGCCACCCGAGGCCCTCAACTTCGCAATGCTTTCGGATAAGCCATTCGAGCATGTTGGCCATGCTACGACCGTCGCGTTTAGCAATGAGAGATAGGGACGCCTTCACGGTCGGGTCGAAGCGGAACGCGGCAGGCTGATTTCGGACGCTCTTCATGAGTGACTTTTTGTATTGTGGCATGCAATACATGAAAACTACCATTATCCACGTTGCTGCTGCAATTGCGCAACTGCCTGGAAGATAAAATCGGGATTTGGATCATTGCGCCAAAACAACAAAGCCGGTACAAGACCGGCTTTGTTGTTTTGGCGCAAAACTGCTTTCTGTCATCGAGTCCGATGAACGCGTGTCAGTGGGCTAGATGGCGTCCGAAGGATATTCCACTAAATGCGATCCCGGTTGTCACTATTTATGACGTTTTTCCACTAGTAATGACATTCAACAGTTACAGCCGCATCAAACATCAATATTCCCCGCCCTCAACGCATTCGACTCAATAAACGCCCGCCGCGGCTCCACATCATCCCCCATGAGCGTAGTAAAGATCCCATCCGCAGCAATCGCGTCCTCGATCTGCACGCGCAGCAGACGCCGCACTGCCGGATCCATCGTCGTTTCCCACAGCTGCCCGGGGTTCATCTCCCCAAGCCCCTTATACCGCTGCTTCGAAACGTTCCGCTCGGCATCCGCAAGCAACCACTTCATCGCGCTCTTGAAGTCCGTCACGGCCATACTGCGCTCACCACGCTTGATAACCGCCCCTTCCCCAATAAGCCCCGTAAACGTATTCGCAGTAGCCACGAGTTGCTGATAATCCGCCGTGTGCTGGAATTCCTGATCGATAACAGAAACCCGCACATTCCCGTGATGAGTACGTTCGACATGCAGCGACCGCTGTTCGCGCACGGCGTCATACGCAGGCACCACGCGCACTTCGTTCTTCAAAGCCTCGTCATGCAACGCAGCGTGAAGAGCCTTCGCCGAAGCCTCCGTCGAAGCCTCGTTGGAAAGATCGATCGCCACGCCATCCATGATCGCCTCGAGCGCCGCCGGGTCATACAACCGGCTCAACCGATCGATCACGCTCTGCGAAAGCAGATAAGACCGCGCCAGCTCCCCGAGCGCATCGCCGGAAATCGCCGCCGCATTCTCTCCGGGCACCAGCTCCGACCCTTGCAGCGCCAACCGCAGCATATGCGCGTTGAGCTCCACGTCATCCTTAAGATACCGCTCGTCCTTACCCGCCTTGATCTTGTAAAGCGGCGGCTGCGCGATATACACATACCCGCGCTCGATCATGTCCGGCATTTGGCGATAGAGGAACGTGAGCAGCAGCGTCCGGATGTGCGCACCGTCGACGTCCGCGTCGGTCATGATGATGATGCGGTGATAGCGCAGCTTGTCGAGGTTGTAATCGTCCTTGCCGATCCCGCAGCCGAGCGCCGTGACCAGCGTCACGATCTGCTCCGACGACAGCAGCTTGTCGTAGCGCGCCTTCTCGACGTTCAGCACCTTGCCGCGCAGCGGCAGGATCGCCTGGAACTTGCGGTCGCGCCCTTGCTTGGCCGAGCCGCCTGCCGAGTCGCCCTCGACGATGTAGATTTCGCACTTCGCCGGGTCTTTCTCCTGGCAGTCCGCGAGCTTGCCCGGCAGGCCGACGCCGTCGAGCACGCCCTTGCGGCGGGTCATTTCACGCGCCTTGCGTGCCGCATCGCGCGCACGCGCGGCTTCGACGATCTTCCCGCAGATGATCTTCGCGTCGATCGGCGTTTCCAGCAGGAACTCTTCCAGCGCCTTCGCGACGACTTCCTCAACCGGCGCCCGCACTTCGGACGAAACCAGCTTGTCCTTCGTCTGCGAGCTGAACTTCGGCTCCGGCACCTTCACGGAAAGCACGCACGACAGCCCTTCGCGCATGTCGTCGCCGGTCGTTTCGACCTTGGCCTTCTTCGCGATTTCGTTGTCGGTGATGTACTTGTTGATGACGCGCGTCATCGCGGCCCGCAGGCCGGTCAGGTGCGTGCCGCCGTCGCGCTGCGGAATGTTGTTCGTGAAGCACAGCACGTTCTCGTTGTAGCTGTCGTTCCACTGCATCGCGACTTCCACACCCACGCCGTCCTTCTCGCCGATCGCGTGGAAAACCGTCGGGTGCAGGTTGGTCTTCGTCTTGTTGATGTACTCGACGAAGCCCTTCACGCCGCCGGCGAACGCGAAATCGTCTTCCTTGCCGCTGCGCAGGTCGGTCAGGCGAATCCGCACGCCGTTGTTCAGGAACGAAAGCTCGCGCATCCGCTTCGCGAGGATGTCGTAGTGATACTCGACCGTGCCGAAAATGGTCGGATCGGCCATGAAGTGCACTTCGGTGCCGCGGTTCTCGGTATCGCCGGTCACCAGCATCGGCGACACTTCCACGCCGTCCACCTTCTCGAGCACACGCTCCTGCGCGATGCCGCGATGGAACTCCATGAAATGCTTCTTGCCGTTGCGGCGCACGGTGAGGCGCAGCCAGCTCGACAGCGCGTTCACGCACGACACGCCCACGCCGTGCAGGCCGCCGGACACCTTGTAGCTGTTCTGGTCGAACTTGCCGCCGGCGTGCAGCTCGGTCATCACGATCTCGGCGGCGCTGCGCTTCGGCTCGTGCTTGTCGTTCATCTTCACGTCGGTCGGAATCCCACGGCCGTTGTCGGTCACGGTAATCGAGTTGTCGACGTGAATCGTCACCTGGATGTCGTTGCAGTACCCGGCCAGCGCTTCGTCGATCGAGTTGTCGAGCACCTCGAACACGAGGTGATGCAGACCGGTGCCGTCCGACGTGTCGCCGATGTACATCCCGGGGCGCTTGCGCACCGCCTCCAGACCTTCGAGGATCTGGATCGACGAGGCGCCGTAGCTGCTGTTATCGGGTTGCGAATTGTGCTGTTCACTCATGGATATCTTCCGGTTCTGCGAGGCCACTCTCGTGGCGGCGCGGTGCGTTTCAGCGAGAAATCGCCGGGCCGCTCCAGTTTCCTGGCCCGTCCGAGGTGCCGTTAGGGCACCAAAGGGACGGGTTGTCGGTTCGCCATAAAAACGCCAAAGGGGCTTGCCGCCCCCTGGTGTGTGTCGCTATGTCGAGCGCGTCAGATGCGCATCGGCATCACGACATACTTGAACTCGTCGTTCTCGGGCACCGTGATCAGCGCGCTCGAGCTGGCGTCGCCGAGGCTCACCTGCACGGTGTCGACCTTCAGGTTCGCGAGCACGTCGAGCAGATACGTGACGTTGAAGCCGATGTCGACGGTGTCGCCCTGGTACGCGATTTCCAGTTCTTCCTGCGCCTCTTCCTGATCGGCGTTGGTCGACATGATCTTCAATTGGCCCGGTGCGATGATGCAGCGCACGCCCTTGAATTTGTCCGAGGTCAGGATTGCCGCACGCTGCAGCGAACGCTGCAGTTCTTCACGGCCGATCTCGAACGTGTTCTTGTGCGCCTTCGGGATCACGCGCTGGAAGTCGGGGGAACTTGCCCTCGACGAGTTTCGACACGAGCTCGACCTGGCCGAACGTGAACTTGGCCTGGGTTTGCGCGATGTCGATGGTGACGGTGTCGTCGATGTCCTCGAGCAGGCGTTGCAGCTCGAGAATCGTCTTGCGCGGCACGATGACTTCCTGACGGCCGAACGTGCCGCCTTCGATCTTCATCGACGAGGAACGCGAGGCGGTGGCCGTCGGTGGCCACGGCCATCAGCTGGTCGCCGTCGACGACGAGCAGCATGCCGTTCAGGTAGTAGCGGATGTCCTGCTGCGCCATCGCGAAGTGCACCATGCCGAGCAGCTGGCGGAACGACTTCTGCGGGACGGTGAGGGTGGCGCCGAAATCCTTCGCCTGCGCGACGGTCGGGAACTCGTCGGCCGCGAGCGTCTGCAGTGCGAAGCGGCTCTTGCCCGATTGAACGGTGAGGCGCTTGTCGGCGAGCGACAGCGTGACCTGGCCGTCAGGCATCGCGCGCAGGATGTCGAGCAGCTTGCGGGCCGCGACGGTGGTGGCCACCTGGTCGCCGCCGACGCCGAAATCGGCGCGCGTGGTGATCTGCAGCTCCAGGTCGGTCGACAGGAATGAAACGTCCGGGCCGTTCTTGGTGATCAGCAGGTTGGCGAGGATCGGCAACGTATGGCGGCGTTCGACGATTGCCGCTGACCGTTTTGCAGCGGCCTGAGGAGTGTGTCTCGTTCGGTCTTGACCAGTTGCATAGAGTTCCTTCGTTGAGTAACGGCCTGCAGCGCAGCAGCCACGCAGCGCCCCGCCGGCCGGGCTCTTGGCCCGCCACCGCCGGAGCGGTCAAACCAGTATTGTGCCTCAAAACCGAACCGCCCCCCTTAATTTGGGGCGGATGCCGAATTATCAAGCGCGCCTGCGCGCTCAGCCCTTCAGCGTCTGTTCCAGCACGTGCAGCTCGTGGTTGAGCTGCGCGTCCTTGCTGCGCTCGTCGGCGATCTTGCGCACGGCGTGCAGCACGGTGGTGTGATCGCGCCCGCCGAACAGCTCGCCGATTTCCGGCAGGCTCTTCTGCGTGAGTTCCTTCGCGAGGTACATCGCGATCTGCCGCGGCCGCGCGATGTTCGCCGGACGCTTCTTCGAATACATGTCGGCGACCTTGATGTTGTAGAAGTCGGCGACGGTCTTCTGGATGTTCTCGACCGAAATCTGCCGGTTCTGCACGGTCAGCAGGTCCTTCAGCGCTTCCTTGGTCAGCTCGATCGAGATCTCGCGGCCGTGGAACTTCGAATACGCGAGGATCTTGCGCAGCGCGCCTTCGAGTTCGCGCACGTTCGAGCGCAGGTGCTTCGCGACGAAGAACGCGACGTCTTCCGACAGGTTCACGCCTTCCGACTGCGCCTTGCGCATCAGGATCGCGACGCGCATCTCCAGCTCGGGCGGCTCGATCGCGACGGTGAGGCCCGAGTCGAAGCGCGAGATCAGGCGATCGTCGATCCCCGAGATCTCCTTCGGATACGTGTCGCTGGTGATGATCACCTGCGCCTTGTTCGCGACCAGCGCCTCGAACGCGTAGAAGAATTCCTCTTGCGTGCGCGACTTGCCGGAGAAGAACTGGATATCGTCGATCAGCAGCAGGTCGAGCGAGTGGTAGTAGCGCTTGAAGTCGTCGAACGCCTTGCGCTGGTATGCCTTCACCACGTCCGACACGTATTGCTCGGCGTGGATGTAGCGGATCCGCGCGCCGGCCTTGTCGAGCAGCAGCTGGTTGCCGATCGCGTGGATCAGGTGGGTCTTGCCGAGGCCGACGCCGCCGTACAGGAACAGCGGGTTGTACGAGATGCCGGGGTTGTCCGCGACCTGGATCGCGGCGGCGCGCGCCAACTGGTTGGCCTTACCGGTCACGAAGTTGTCGAACGTGAGCACGGGGTTCAGCTTCGAGCGTTCGTACATCGAATCGGCTTCGCCGTTGGCGGGCGCGGCGCCGGGGCCCGGGCGCCACGTGCGGCGGCCGGCGGCCGCTTCGTGCGCGGGCAGGCTCGGCAGGTCGATGTCGGCGTCGTCGGCGTTCAGGTGGTGCGCGGCGGCCGCCGACGGCGTCATCGGCACGTCGGCCGGCGCGGCGGGCGCAGCCGCGGCATGGGCAGTCAGGTTCGCGGCGATCGCGGCCACCGTGGCGGCCGGGCCGCCCGGTTTGCAGCGGCGCGCGCGGGGCGC